>CAVVCQ010000001.1:0-1337464 GCA_963746805.1 uncultured Actinomycetes bacterium
CGCCCCCTCTGTGGGGCGCATCCCCACCGCGTCCTGCACTTTCGAATGGCGCGCGACCTGTCGAGCCTTAGTAACTTGGCGGCTGACGGGTTGGCCGCAGCCCGTCTTGCGGGCCCGCCCGCACCGGCGGCGAGTGACCTCGGAGGCCGAAGCGAGGCCACTCGCCGCCCTCTTTCTGATGCTGGCGTTCGCCTCGTCGTTCGGCGGGGACGAGCCTCGCCGAACGACCATCGACGAAGAAGTGCCCCGCTGCGACCCTCAGCCCTCCTGAAGGGACGAGGCACGGCGCGAGGGAGAGATGAGCGAACAAATGAGACCGTCGGAACCAGCCGAAGTACGGCCGCTTCGTCCGCGCCGAGCGTTGGTGACGGGCGGCGCCGGCTTCATCGGGTCACACCTGTCGGAGATTCTGTTGGACGACGGATGGGAGGTGTTCGCGCTCGATGATCTGTCCACGGGCTCGCGGCTCAACGTCGCGCACCTGCTCGACGATCCGCGCTACCACCTGGTCGTCGACACGGTGCTGGCGCCGGGCATCGTCAATGAGCTCGTCAACAAATGCGATGTCGTCTTTCACCTCGCCGCTGCCGTCGGCGTTCGACTCATCGTCGAGCAGCCTGTCCGGACGATCATGACCAACATCCAAGGGACCGAGATCGTCCTCGATCATTGCGCGCGGTTCGGCAAGCGCGTACTCGTCGCTTCAACGAGTGAGGTGTACGGGGACCACCGGGTCGAGCGTCCGCTCGAGGAGAACGACCGGCGTATCTACGGCGCGACGACGCAGCGGCGCTGGGCCTACGCCGACTCGAAGGCGATGGACGAGTTTCTTGCGCTCGCCTACCACCAAGAGCGCAGCCTCGACTGCGTCATCGTGCGGCTCTTCAACACGGTGGGGCCGAGGCAGAGCTCGCAGTACGGCATGGTCATTCCGCGCTTCGTTGAGCGCGCTCTCGGGTCGCGGCCGCTGGAGATCTTCGGCGACGGCAGCCAAACGCGCTGCTTCTGCCACGTACAAGACACGATCAGGGCGCTGCGAGACATCATGGACGAGCCGAGCACGACCGGCGAGATCTACAACGTCGGCTCTCATAACCGCATCGGGATCCTCGACCTCGCCCGCCGAGTGATCGATTTGACTGGGTCGTCGTCGCGGCTCCGCTACGTCCCCCTCGACGAGGTCTATGGGCACGGGATCGAGGACATGCTCCATCGGATTCCGGCGATCGACAAGATCGCGGCGGCGGTGGGTTGGCGGCCGCAGCGCGACCTCGACGGGATCCTCGAGGACGTGATCGCCGAGCGGCGGGGCGACGCAACCGTCAGCGCGGCCTCCGCATAGCTCGCAAACAGCTGGAAAAAGCTGGTTTTCGTCCCCCCGAACGGCTAGTGCGCGCGGGGCGAACGCCTGCGATGCTCAAGCGGACGCCGCCGGAGCCCGGCGGAATGCGGCAATGCATCCATTGAGACGCCCGACATACCACACGGTACTGGCAACGCTCCTCGCGGCATCTTTCGCAGCGGCCGCCGGTGGGGGCGCCGCTCGTGCCGACGCGGGCGAGCCGATCGCAGACGTGACGGCTGGCGCCGTTTACTGGCAGGATGGCCGCGCGCTGTCGCCACGGGTGGTGGCAAGGACGCGGCGGGCGCACCGGGCGCTGTCGTGGCCGACGTTTGCACCACAACTGGCCGTCGCCCCGTCGGTGAGGCTCGGGTGGGAGCCGAGCCCGACCGGTGTCTCAGCCGCAGCACCTGCGACTCCAGCTCGAGTCTTTACGGCCCTCACGGCGGCAGGCATCCGTTCTGACGAGTTCAACTCAACCACGCTCGACACGAGCGTCTGGACGGAAGTCGACCCGCTCGGGGACGTCGGGCTGACGATGACCGGGACGCAGGCGCAGCTCGGACTCCCAGCCGGCGCCCGCCACGACATCTGGGGCGCCGTCGACGAGGTGCCGCGCCTGATGCAGTCGGCGACGAACGAGGACTTCGAGGTCGAGGTCAAGTTCGACAGCGCCGTGACGACCGGCTACCAGCTCCAGGGGCTGCTCGTCCAACAGGACGCGGCGAACAAGCTTCGGCTCGAAGTGCACCACGACGGCGGTGGCGCACACCTTTTCGTCGCCGGGTGGGTCGGTGGGACCTCGAGCACTCTCCACTACTCGAGCGTCCCCGGTGGAGCACCCGTCTACCTCCGGCTGAAGCGCGTGGGAACCTCGTGGACGTTCAGCTACTCCAACAACGGAATCGCGTGGACGACTGCGCCGAGCTTCAGCTTCCCGATGACGGTCAGCGCGATCGGTCCGTTCGCCGGCAACAGCGGCGGCCCGCCCCCGGCGTTCACGTCCTCGATCGACTACTTCCGCGAGGTGACGCCCGCTCCGCCGGCGGCCGACACGACCCCGCCCGTGATCAGCGCTGTCTCTGCGTCGGCGAGCGGCGTCGGCGCCGTGGTCACGTGGACGACGGACGAAGCGTCGACGACGCGCGTCGACTCCGGCACGAGCAGCGCGTACGGGACGACGATCTCGGCCTCGGGCTCCACGACGTCGCACCGGGTCACGCTCGCGGCGCTCGCCTGCGGGACGTCCTACCACTACGAGGCCCGCTCGACGGACGCCGCCGGCAACGAGGGACGCTCGGGCGACCGGACCTTCACGACCGCGGCGTGCCCGTCCGCGATGAGCTCCGACGAGTTCAACGCGGGCACGCTGAACGCTGGCCTCTGGACGTTCGTCGACCCCGTCGGCGATTCCTCGACCTCGATGAGCGGGTCGGAGGCCGTCCTGTCGGTTCCGGCAGGCCGCGGGCACGATTTCTGGACCGGCGTCGACGGGCTCGCGCGTCTCGCCCAGGCCGCGCCGAACACGAACTTCGAGGTCGAGGCCAAGTTCAACAGCGGCGTCTCGGCGGGGTATCAGATGCAGGGCCTGCTCGTGCAGCAGGACGCCGCGAACGGTCTCCGGCTCGAGGTGCACCACGACGGCGCCGGGGCGCATCTCTTCGCGGCCGGCCTCACCGACGGCACCGCGAGCACGCTCCACTACTCGAACGTCGCCGCTGCTGCGAGCGTCTATCTGCGCCTGAAGCGCACGGGCAACTCGTGGACGTTCTCGTACTCGAGCGACGGCACCTCGTGGACCTCGACGACCTTCACGCGCGCGATGACGGTGCGCAGCGTCGGCCCGTTCGCTGGAAATAGCGGCAGTTCTCCGCCGACGTTTTCGGCACGCGTCGACTACTTCCGGGTCGTCCCGGCCGACAACGCCGCGCCGGTGCTCAGCGCGATGTCCGCGACCGCCGGGCCGATCGGCGCCGAGGTGACGTGGACGACCAACGAACCGGCGAGCTCACGCGTCGACTACGGCGCGACGGCCTCCTACGGGTCGACTGCGTCGCGCTCGGACCAGACGACGGGGCACAGCGTCTCGCTGACCGGCCTTGCGTGCGCGACCACCTACCACTACGAGATCCGCTCGACCGACGCCTCCGGGAACGAGGCGCGGTCCGGCGACCGGACGTTCACGACGAGGGCATGTCCGACCTCGCTGTCCTCCGACGAGTTCAACGCGTCGGCGCTCGACACGACGCTGTGGTCCCACGTCGACCCGGTCGGCGACACCGGCCTCGCACTCAACGGCTCGCAGGCGATCTTCACGCTACCCGGTGGAAGCCGGCACGACCTCTGGACTGGCGCCGACGAGGTTCCGCGCCTGCTCCAGGCGGCGCCCGACGAAGACTTCGACGTCGAGGTCAAGTTCGACACCACCCCGAACACCGGTTACCAGATGCAGGGCCTGCTCGTGCAGCAGGACGCGGCCAACCTGCTCCGCATCGAGGTTCACCACGACGGGACCGCAACCAGACTGTTCGTGGGCGGCTTCACCGGCGGGGCCGCCGCGATGCTCCACGACGCGAGTATCGGCTCCGGCGCCAACGTCTATCTGAGGCTCCGGCGCAAGGGCTCGACCTGGACGCTTCGCCACTCGACCAACGGGACTACGTGGACGACGATCACGTTCTCCAAGGCGCTCGTCGTCCGCGCGGTCGGTCCTTTCGCGGGCAACAGCGGCAACACGCCGCCGGCGTTCGAGGCCCGGCTCGACTACTTCCGTTACATCCCGCCGGATCGGACTCCGCCACTCCTCAACGGGATCGCCGCGGCCCCGAGTGCGATCTCCGCGGACGTGACGTGGACGACTGACGAGCCCGCGACGTCGGCAGTCGCCTACGGCACGACGACGGCCTACTCCGGCGGCGTAGCGACCGTCGCGGGCGAGCGGACGGCGCATCACGTGCTTCTCCACGGGCTCCGCTGCGCGACGCAGTACCACTTCCAGGTTCGCTCGACCGACGTGGAGGGCAACGCGGCGGCGTCGACCGATCGGACGTTCACGACCGCGGCCTGCCCGGCGGCACTGTTCAGCGATGAGTTCAACACGGCCACCTTCGATCCCGGTCTCTGGGCGTTCTACAACCCCCTCGGCGACGCGAGCGCGGTCGCAAATGGTTCGCACGCCGTGATTTCGGTGCCGGCAGGCACCGTCCACGACGTCTGGACCGGAAGCGACACGGTGCCTCGGCTCCTCCAGGCCGCCCCGGATGTGCCGTTCGAGGTCGAAGCGAAGTTCGACAGCCAAGTGACGAACCAGTACCAGCAGCAGGGAATCGTGGTCGAGCAGGACGCCCAGAACCTGCTCCGGTTGGAGATCCATTCCGAGGGAGGTGCGACGAAGCTCTTCATTGCGTCGATCACGAACGGCACCGCCGACGTGAAGGCGCATCGCACCGTGCCGGCTTCCCCGACGAGCTACTTGCATGTGCGCCGCACGGGCGCGAACTGGAGCGTCGGATACTCGATCGACGGCGAGTCGTACATCACCGTCCCGTTCACGCAGACGTTCACCCCGACCGCGATCGGCCCGTTCGCGGGCAACGCCGGGTCGTCGCCCCCGGCGTTCAGCGGCCAGATCGACTACTTCCGCGTCGTACCGCCGCCGCCGCCCGACACGACGCCACCGGTCATCACCTCGGCTGCGGCGCTCGCGCATCAGGTATCGGCGACGATCACGTGGTCGACGGACGAAGCGTCCTCGTCAAGGGTCGATTCGGGAACGACCACCGCGTACGAGCGCGCGCCCGTCACGAGCTCGACTCCGGTGACGGCCCACCGGCTGCGCCTCACGGGCCTCGCGTGCGCGACCACATACCACTATCGAGTCCGTTCGACGGACGCTGCCGGAAACGACGCGATCTCGACCGACCGGACGTTCTCGACGCCGGCGTGCACGAGTGGCCCGGACATCGCCGTCTTCGGCGGGGCGAGCCAGGCGTTCGGTGCCGTGGGCGTGCCGCAGCGGTGGGTGAACATCCTCGGGAACGTCGAGGACCCGAACGGCGTCAGCACGCTCTCGTATCGCCTCAACGGCGGCAACGTGCTGCCGCTGAGCATCGGGCCGACGGACGATCGACTGGTCTATCCCGGAGACTTCAACGTTGAGCTCGCCACCGCTGAGCTCCTTCCCGGCACGAACAACGTTTCGATCACGGCCGTGGACAGCGGAGGGAATTCGACGACCCGACAGGTCCAGTTCGACTGGCAGGGAAACACGAACGCCGTGCCGTCCACGAGCGGCCCCGTCCTCGTTGCCGTCGCACATCCCGACGACGAGGCGCTCGGCATGGCCGGCGTCATCAGTCGCGCACGCGCGGCCGGACGCCGCGTCTACGTTGCCATCGTGACCAATGGTGACTACGGGGCGGGCGGGTCGTCCACGACCTACTGCGGCGCTGCAGCCGGAAGCGAGGCCGGTGCCGCGGGATACGGGCTCATGCGTGACGGCGAGGCGCTCAGCGCGCTCTCGCTGCTCGGGCTCCACCGGACCTCGAGTCTCGCGACGACCGACATCATCTTCCTCGGGTACCCGGACAACCGTCTCGTCGACGTCGCGGCATCGGGTGGGCCGTGGACGGGTGACGCAACCGGGCTTCACCGCACCTATGCGGAGGACGGCGACGGGTCGATCGCGACGTGCAACGGAGACTTCAGGTACCTCCTGAGCGGTCACCACTCGGACCTGTCGGCGCCCGCGCTCGCGGCCGACCTCGAGGCACTTCTCGACGTCACGGCGCCGACGGATGTGTACACCCACGCCGAGTTCGACGGGAACCAGGACCACGTCAAGGTCTTCTCGTCGCTGGCGGCGGCGATCGTCCGCAAGGGGCTGAACGTCCGCGTCCATTCGACGCTCATCCACCCCGAAGGGACGTCCGGTTGTCAGCCGCTCTCGGCCGAGCAGTGGCCCAACCCCGCTCTGCAGAACAACAATCCGTTCGCACGGTTCACTCCGGCCCTGAACGTGACCGCACCGCCGACGCCGGCGTGTTCGGCGGCCCCGACCGGAACGAGCTGGGGTCCCCAGGGCGCCCCCAACGAGCTCGTCGAGGTCCCGGCCGCGATGCAGACCACGTCCGAGTCGACCAATCTCAAGTGGCAGGTGCTCTCGCGCTACGCGAGCCAGATCGACTGTTCGAACCCGAGCGACTACCACCCGAACTGCGGCTACATGCGCGCGTTCGTGAAGAGGAACGAGTTCTTCTGGATGCGGACCTACAGCCCGCCGAAGCCGTGGCCGCTCCCGTACTCGGCCCACTGGACGAGCGCAGCGTCGGCGTCGCAACTCGCACAGATCATCGATGGGCAGTGGACGTATGACGGTCGCGGCGTCAGGCCGGTCTCGACGGGCTTCGATCGCCTGCTGACGCTGGGCGGCATGAACTGGATCGACTACGAGGTGACGGCACAGATCGCGTTCAACTCGTTCGACCAGTCCAACCCGCTGATCGGCTCGGGGGCGGGACTTGCACTCGGCTGGCAGGGCCATTCGGACTGGGGCCAGCCGCGCTTCGGACACCCGTCGGGCGGTATCTGCCTCTACGCCTGGGACTCAGCCGACCCGAACTTCTTCAAGCTCCAGTTCGGCTACAGCCCAGGCCCGGCGAACGACATCGTGCTGGCGAAGACGTTCCTGGACCTGCCGCTCGGCGCCATGCACACGATGCGGTTCCGGGAGCGCGACCTCGGAACCGGGTACACGAAGTACAGCTGCAAGATCTGGCGAAGCGACAAGCCGGAGCCCTCGGCCTGGATGCTTCAGGTCGACGTTCCCCATTGGTCGGGCGAGACCGCCATCCATCCTGGTTCGGTCGTCCTCGTCGCCCACAACGCCGACGCGACCTTCGGCGACGTCAGCATCGCGCCAGTGACTGGCTAGGCGCGGTATCCGCGAAGATCCGTACGGATGAAGATCGCTTTCGTGACACAGCCGGGGCACAAGGTGCTTCCGGCGGCCGGGTCGCTCGAGATTTGGACCGAGAACGTCGCTCGCCGGCTCGCCGAGCGTCACGAGGTGACGGTCTACGCGAGCGCGCCCGCCGACCGAGTTGTCACTGAGGAAGGCGTGCGCCACGAGCTCGTCCGCCACGACCGCGACGGTCTGATCCATCGGATCGGACGCGGCGCCTATCGCCTCCTCCCGGCGGACCTCGCGTTCTTCTCGTCGATGTTGCATCCGCTCGGGTACTGGACTCGGCTCGGCCGCGACCTCCGTCGCGAACGGCCCGACGTCGTGCACGTCTTCAACTACTCGCAGGCGATCCCGCTGCTGAGGCGGTTCGTGCCCTCCGCGAAGTTCGTGCTGCACATGCAGTGCGAATGGCTGACGCAGCTGAACCGCGGCATGATCGACCGCCGGCTCGCCAAGACCGACCTGATGGTCGGCTGCAGCGACCACATCACATCCGGCGTGATCCGACGGTTCCCGCGGCACGCCGACCGGTGCGTGACGATCTACAACGGTGTGGACGTCGATGCTCTGGCGACCGCTCCGCTCCCTTCCCCGCAGGGCCGGCCGCTCCGGCTGCTGAATCTCGGCCGAGTCTCGCCCGAGAAGGGGATCCATGTCCTCGTCGAGGCGTTCAATAGGCTGAGCCGGGAGTACCCGCAGCTCGAGCTCGTCATTGTCGGGGACGACGCTGTCGTGCCGGTCGAGATGGCTGTGAAGATCGCCGAGGACCCGCTCGTCCAGGCGCTCGGCCGCTTCTACGACGATGACTACCCGGCGCTCGTTCGCGCGCAGCTGACGAGCGAGTCCGCGGCCCGCGTGACGTTCGTCGGACGCGTCGAGCATGCGGAGACGCAGCGCTTCTACCGGGAAGCCGACATCTTCGTCTTCCCGTCGATCTTCGAGTCGTTCGCGATCCCCCCGGTCGAGGCAATGGCGGCCGGTCTACCCGTCGTCGCGAGTCGGGTCGGTGGCATCCAGGAAACGCTGGTCGACGACGCGACGGGGATCTTCGTCCAACGTGAAGACGCCGAAGAGTTGGCCGCCGCGATCCGGCGACTGCTTGACGACGCGGACCTTCGGCGGCGATTCGGTGAGGCCGGTCGCGCGCGGGCGCGTGCGATGTTCGCGTGGCCGCGAATCGCGGCGGACGTCGAGGAGACGTTCGGGCGTCTCGCGGAGAGCCGGGTCGCTGGGCAGGGCCGTAGGGCCGACCTCGTCGACCTGGCATAGCCCGACTGCCGGCCCGCTGGGGAAGGGCGAGAATCCGACCCGTGCGCACGGTCATGCTCCTCGCGTTCCACTATCCGCCGATCGGTGGAGCCGGCGTCCAGCGGAACGTCCAGCTCACCAGGCGCCTGCCCGACCTGGGGTATCGGCCGGTCGTCGTCACGGGTCCCGGGGCGCCCGAGTACCGGTGGACGCCGGACGACCGATCGCTCGTGCCGGGAAGCGGGGCGGCGGTCCGCCGACTTAACGGGCCCGAGCCTCCGCACGGGGCGCGGTGGGAGGGACGATTCGAGCGCTGGCTGCGGCTACCGACGCGGTGGCAGCGCTGGTGGCGGGACGGGATCCTCGAGGGCGCGGTCTCGATCCCGGAGGGCGTCGACCTCGTCCATGCCTCCCTCCGTCCGTATTCGACGGCGGGAACGGCGATGGCGGTCGCCCGGTTGCTCAAGTGCCCGCTCATCCTCGACCTGGAGGATCCGTGGGCGCTCGACGAGATGATGGTCTACCCAACGCGGCTCCATCGCCGCCTCGAGCTCCGGAGGATGGGTCACGTGCTGGCGGCCGCCGACGCGGTCGTGATGAACACGGAGGAGGCGGCGAGACGGGTCCTCGAGACGTTTCCGCGGCTCCGGCCTACGCACGTCCGGGCGATCCCGAACGCGTTCGACCCCGAGGCGTTCGCCCAGGCTCCCTCGCAGCGGACCGACGATCGCTTCCGGATCGTCCACACAGGCTCGATGCACGTGGACGCGGGCCGAAGGCACCGTGAGGCCGGATCGATCCGGCGGGCCCTGGGCGGCTCCGTCGAGGGCGTCGACTTCCTGCCGCGGTCTCACGTCTTCCTGGTCGAGGCGCTGGACCGACTCTTCGCGTCCAGGCCCGATCTTCGCGAGCTGGTCGAGCTGCAGTTCGCAGGCGTGCTGACGCCGTCAGAGCGAGAGGATCTCGAGCGAACGGCGTCCACCGTCGTGCACGGGTTTCTTCCGCACGCCGACACGGTGGCGCTCATCCGCTCGGCCGATCTGCTCTTCCTCCCGATGCACGACCTGCCGATGGGGCGGCGGGCCACGATCGTCCCGCACAAGACGTACGAGTACGTCGCCTCGGGACGGCCGATCCTCGCCGCCGTGCCCGACGGCGATGCACGCGACCTTCTCGCTGCCTGCGGCACGGCGCACCTCTGTCGGCCGACCGACGTGGCCGCGATGGCGGCGATCCTCGAGCAAGAGCTCGATCGCTGGCGGGGTGGGATACGCCCTCCGGACTCCGACGCGGCCGTCGTGACGCGCTGCGAGGCCGATCGACTCGCGGACGACATCGCAGAGCTCTACGACGAGGTTCTCGCTCGCGGAACGCGCTAGCCCACGTGCTGCGGGGCAGGCGGTGCAGTGTCGCGCGCGAGCCCCGCGCGAACCGAACGCCCGAGCAGCCTCGACGTGTCGGCGAGCGTCTGGCGCCGAAACACCGCCACGAGCAGGAAGTACCCGGTCGCTCCCACTAGCCCGCCGACGACCCCGGCCACGAAATCGTCTCCGAGGCTTCGCGTGACGAGCGCTCCGGCGACACCAGCCGGTATCGCGAGGACGAGCGGTGCCACCAGCAGGCGAAACGGACGCGCCGAGGTGAGACGACTCACGGCGAGCCCAAGGATGATCGCGTCGACGACGGCGCCGGTCAGGGACCCGGCCCCGATCGCGTGGACGCCACCACCCACCAAGAGCAGCGGCAGTGTGACCGCGAAGAGCGCTGCCGTGTGCCACACCGTCGCACGGAGGACGACGGACGGCTGGCCGACCGCGTAGAGGAATCCCACGGCGACCACCGCGAGCGGCGCAGCGACGAGCAGCGACACGCACACCCACTGCACGGCCACCGCCGACTCGCGCCACTGCGCTCCGAAGACGCCGGGCACGAGGCCCGTCGCGCCTGCAGCCAGTCCGGTGAGGACGATCCCGACCGCGGTCCCCGACACTCGCATGCCGCGCTCGAGCGCCGGCCCGACGTCCTCCTTCGCGGCGTTCACCTGGGACATGTACGGGAACGACACGCGGTGCAGAGGCTCGAAGATCAGGGTCGGGATCTCGAGCAGCCGCTTCGCGAGCGTCCACAGGCCGAGCGTGGCGACACCGGAGAACGCGGCGACGCCGGCGTTGAGGCCCTGCTCCCGGATCATCCCGGTGAAGCTGATCGCCTGGAAGCGGACGCCGAACGCGATCACGGGACGGAGCAGGCGCGCACCCCGGAACGACGGCCTGACGATCGACTCCCGGCTGACGGCTGCCAAGGCCACGCAGGACGCGACGGCGCGGGCGATCGTGCCGGTCGCGAGCGCCCAGACACCGAAGCCTGCAAGGACGCCGGCGACGGCCCACACGTAGTACGCGAGGACACCCGTGGCATCGACGCCGGTCAGGAGACGGAAGCGGAGCGTCCGCGCGAGCATCACCCGTCCCGGCGTCTGCACTGCGGCGATCGGCAGGCCGGCCAACATCACCGCGACGACGAACCCCGACGGGCCGAAGAAGGACGCGACCACGGCGGCGAGCGCCGCGAGCAGGCCGGTAAATGCCAGCTGGAGCGCGAGGACGGCGCGCAGCTCCTGCGCCGTCGGGCGCTCGGGCCTGCGAATCAGGCCGCTGCCGAGGCCGCCGTCCGACAGCGTCGTCGCGAGCGCCATCAGCGTCGCGCCGACGGCGACGATGCCGAAGTCGCTCGGCGTGAGCATCCGCGCGAGGACGATGTTCCCGCCGAAGCCGACCAGGAGGTTGACCGCGCCCCACGCGCCGATGACGAACACGCCGCTCGAGACGCGTCGATTGAGCTCGGAGCGAGGCAGAGCGTCGTCGACGGCGGATCCGCTGTCTGGCGGCGGCGCTCACCGAGAGCCCTCGAGTTGCACGCACGCTCGCGCACCCGTGTGGACGGTGTTGACCATCACCGCCGACCCTAGGCGTCGGCGTCCGCCGGTGCTTCTCCAGATCAGGGAGACCTGTCCTAGCTATTCGGCTAGGGATCGAGAGGCGAACGCCCGTCTGACGGCCGTGGCCATCGGCGCCGATCGATCCTACGATCGACGTCATGGCTGCAAGCGAGTCTGTGAACCCCCTGGGCGCGTCCGCGGACGCGGCGCTGACCCCACGCGAGGCAGAGGTGCTCGCGAGAACCTCGCGTGGCGAGACGAACGCGCAGGTCGCGCGGGAGCTCGGCGTCACCGTCCACGCAGTCAAGTTCCACCTCGCGTCGATCTTCAAGAAGCTCGGCGTGCACAACCGCACGGAGGCCGCAGCGGTCTACCTTCAGCGTCTCTCGGATCGGATCGGGTGACGTGGACCTGAACCTCCTCCTTCGCGTCTTCGGGCGCTTCAAGTTCCTCCTGCTGGCCGGCGTGGGCCTGGCGACGGCCATGGCCGTCCTCTCGGTCGTCCGAGTCGACTTCTCCGGCTCGTCGCCGCTCCAGTACCGGGTGCACGAGTCGTGGACGAGCGCGGCGACGCTGTTCGTGACGCAGGAAGGCTTTCCGTGGGGTCGCTCGATCCTCGACGAGGTGATCGAGATCAAGCCGAGCAAGAACGCGACGCCGAGCTACGTCCCGCGGTTCGGCGATGCAGGGCGGTACTCGGGCCTCGCCGTCCTGTACGCGGAGCTTGCGAAGAGCGACGAGGTGCGGAGGAAGGTCCTCGCTGGAGCCCCGCCCGGGACGAGCTACAGGCCCGAAGCCGTGCGGTCCTCGGACGGCAGCGCCGTGCTGCCGCTGATCTACATGCAGGGCTTCGGCAGCACGCCGGCGGCCGCCGAGGCCATCGCCAACCGTGCCAGCGACGTCTTCCGCCAGTTCCTCCAGCGCGAGCAGGTGGCGAACCGGATCCCGCAGGAAAAGCGCGTCGAGCTGTCCGATCAACAGTCGCGCGACGCCGGCCGAGCTGGTCAGCGGACGGTCGTTCGTCCGGCCGATCTTCGTGTTCCTGCTCGTCACGGGCGTGTTCGTCGCGATCGCGTTCGCCCTCGAGAACCTGCGGCCTGCCGCGACCCGCCCGGCGGTACACGGTAGCGAGCCCGTCGTCTCGCATCCGACGGCGACTCGCCGTCCCGCGTAGGCGATGAGCGAGGCCCTCGCCCCGGGGCGCCGTGACGCGGCGGCTGCGTGGGCGCTCACCGCCGCCGCACTGGCGCTCATGGCGGCGGGCATGACGGCTTCGCGCCCGGCGACAGCTGTGGTCGGCGCCGCCGTCCTCGCTCTCGCGGCCGTGGTCGTGGCGCGACCGGTGCTCCCGTGGAGTCACCTCCTCGTCGCACTCGTGCTCGTCATCCTCTTCATCCCGATCCGGCGGTACACGTTCCCGGGCAAGCTGCCGTTTCAGCTCGAGCCCTACCGCGTACTCGTCGCCTTTCTGATCGTCGGATGGGTCGCGGCGCTGCTGGTCGACCGCCGTGTCCGTCTTCGCCGCAGCGGACTCGAAGGACCGATTTTCCTGATCGTCTTCGCGGTCGCAGCCTCGATCGCCGTCAATCCGGAACGCGTGTCGGCGCTCCAGCCGACGGTTCTGAAGGCCGCGACGTTCTTCCTGAGCTTCGTCATCGTCTTCTACCTCGTCGTCAGCGTGGTGACCGACGCGCGACGATCGCCGACAAGGTGGTTCGGACCCTCGTCGCGGGTGGGACCGTGGTCGCCGGCCTCGCAGTCATCGAGGCCCGAACCGGATTCACGCCGTTCACGCGGCTCGATGTCGTCCTGCCGTTTCTCCAGCAGGACGCGGCGTTCGACGGATGTGATTCAACGAGGCGGCGCGGTTCGGGCGTTCGGGCCCGCCGAGCACCCGATCGCGCTCGGCGCCGCTCTCGTCATGCTTCTACCACTTGCGATCTACCTCGTCCGAACGGGGAGTCCTCGATGGTGGTTCGCGGTCGGAACACTCGTCATCGGGACGCTCAGCACCGTGTCGCGAACAGGCATTGTGATGCTCGCGGTCGTCGGGCTCGTCTTTCTCTGGCTCTGGCCGCGGGAGACGAAGCGGCTGTGGCCGCTCCTGATCCCGATTCTGGTCGTCACGCATTTCGCTGCGCCGGGGACACTCGGCTCGCTGACGCACGCCTTCCTGCCCGAGGACGGTCTTGTCGCCCAGCAGCGGGACGTCGGCGAGTCGTGCGACGCCGGCGGGCGGATCGCCGACATCGGACCAACGCTCGACCAGGTGGCGAACAAACCATTTGTCGGTTTCGGCTTCGGCACGCGGATCACGACGGGCGTCGACTCGAATGCATGTGTGCTCGACGACCAGTGGCTTGGAACGATCTACGAGGTCGGCGCAGTCGGCGCGCTCGCCTGGCTCTGGCTCTTCCTCGCCGCGCTCCGACGTCTTGGAGGATGGGCGCGCCGCCACGACACGCCGGAGGGATGGCTCGTCGGTTCTGCGATCGCGAGTGTGACGGCGTATGCCGTCGGCATGGCGACGTTCGACGCGCTTGGGTTCACCCAGGTCACGTTCCTGCTCTTCGTCATCCTCGCGCTTGCGGCGGCAGTATGGCGTTCTGCGGATCGACCGACGGGTCGACCGCTCGCCGCAAGCTACGAGAGTGCACGGACGATCGCGCGCAAGTGACCTTGACGCGTTGCCGACCCGCCGCGCGCGACGATCGCGTGCGTCAGCGAACCGAGCGCAATTCCGATCCGTTCGAGCGCCGCGACGGTCGCAGACTGGTGCTTCCGCGCGTAGCGGACGCGACTCGCCGCAAGGACAGGGAGCAGCGTTGCCCTTGGGGCCGACTGGCCTCCATCGTGAACCACGGTGGCACTCGGGTCGAAGGCGATTCGATAACCGGCGTCGCGTATACGTCGGCAGAGATCGATGTCCTCGCAGTAGAGGAAGAAGCCCTCGTCGAACCCGCCGACTCGCTCGAGAGCGGTGCGTCGGACGAGGATGCACGCTCCCGACACCCAGTCCGGCGAACCTGGGCGCTGATACGCGTCGGCATCACGCACGAGCTCGTCGACCCACGGCCGGTGCCGGAAAACCCGGTGGAGGAAAAGCGCCTGTGCGTAGGTCGAACGGAGACGTGGAAACCGACGTTGCGACCAATCGAGTGTGCCGTCCGAAGCGACAATGCGCGGCGCCGCCGCACCGGTGCGCTCGTTGCGCTCCAGCGCTGCCACGAGCGCGTCAAGGGACTCCGAACCGAGCGCCGCATCCGGGTTCAGAAGCAATACGAAGGGCGACTCGCCTCGACGCCAACCGACGTTGCACCCGTGTGCGAATCCCCGATTGTCCGGCAATGGAACCACGTCTGCGAGCGCGCGCGCCGTTTCGACGGTGGCATCCGTCGACGCATTGTCTACGACGACAAGACGGACGTCGTCTCGGTCGGCCAAGGGCTCGAGCGTCGCGCCGATGTGGTCGGCGCTGTTGTAAGTCACGACAACGACGTCGACAAGGGCCACGACCCGAGCTTAGCCCGCGTTCTCACGACCGAGGCGACCTTCGGCGAACCCCGTCCGGCGGTCTAGGTCGTGTCGGAACTCTGGCCGAAAGAGGAATCGAGCTGTGATGGCACCGTGGCTACCCTGCGGCACAGGATGGCCGATAAATCGACGACACCCTGCATGTGAACGACGACCACGCACTCTCGTACGCGATCATCAGCCCGGTACGCGACGAGGTCGAGAACCTCGAGCAGCTGGCTCAATGCCTGATCGCGCAGACGCGGAAGCCCTCTTCGTGGCTGATCGTCGACGATGGTTCCTCCGACGGCACTCGCGCGCTCGTGATCGAGCTCGCGCGACATCACCCCTGGATTCATCACGCGGCGTCCGCAGGTGGGGCTCTCGCTCGTGGTGGGCCGATCGTGCGGGCATTTCATACGGGCCTGGAGCAACTCGATCCAGTTCCCGACGTCGTCGTGAAGCTCGACGCCGACATCACCATGGAACCCGATCACTTCGAACGTCTCTTGGACGCCTTCGCATGCGACTCCTCGCTCGGAATCGCGGGCGGCGTCGGCTACGAAGAGGACGAGAACGGAAACTGGCGCCAGCGCCACGGCACCGGCGCCGGGGTCTGGGGTGCCAACCGGGCGTACCGTCGCGAGTGTCTGCGCGACATCGGGCCGCTGCACGAACACATGGGCTGGGACTCACTCGACCTCATGAAGGCGAACATGACCGGGTGGAGGACCGAGGTCGTTCCGGACCTTCCGTTCCGCCATCACCGCGCCGAGGGCAAACGTGACGGGAGCCGCTACCGCACATTCCGGATCCAGGGTGAGGCTGCGAACTACATGGCCTACCGCTTCTCGTACCTCTTCGTGCGGACGCTGTACCGCGCGCTGCGCGACCCGGCGGCGATCGGCCTGATCGTGGGTTACGTCTCGGCGCGAGCACGCCGGCAGCCACGTTGCCCCGACGTCGAACTCCGGCGCTACGTGCGGCATCAGCAGAGCCTTCGGATGCTGCCGACCCGGGTCCGCGAGGCGCTTCGCCCACGGGCCGTGCTCGCCGACAGGGGCAGCTAGCGGCGTTACGCGGACGGCGCTGCGCTCGGTGCGGTCCCGCGCACGCCGACCTTCGGCTCCTCGATGGCGCCGATCTCCGTGAACCCAAGCCGCTCGAACCAGCCGACGACCTCGCCTTCCGTATGCCGTGAGTCGAACTCGGGCGACAGCGCATCGAACCAGGTCAGGTAGAGCTCGTCCCGGGTCCTCGGCCGCACCGTGCGCTTCGCCCAAGCACCGCGGGGGCGCAGCCCAGGAATGGAACGGACGGCTCGGTAGCCGGCGTGAAGGATCAGCGACACGTTGGCGAAGAGCTTCGCGACTCCGAGTAGCGCGCGCTCGGGGAGTCGCGTCACGCGCAGGAAGTCAAGAACGTCCTTCGTGAACCGAAACGGGTTGAACCGCTTCGCATAGACCCAGACGTACAGCCTGCCACCGGGCCTCACCATCTCGGCTAGCGCTGCGTGCGCGCCCCGCGCATCCGGCGTGTGGTGGATGACGCCGTTCGACCAGACGAGGTCGAATGCTCGCTTTCGGAGCGGGAGCTCGAAGATGTTGCCCTGGACGATCTGGACGTTGGGGAGATGTCGCGATCGCTCGTAGGCGCCGTCGACCGCGTCGATCATGTCCACCCCGATCACAATCTCGGCGCCCGCCTCTCCGATCCGGCGCGTCAGTCGACCCGAGCCGCAACCGGCGTCGAGGACGACCTTGCCGGCGAGCTCGTGCTCGCGATACGCGCTGCCTTCGAGGAAGTAGGCCCAGTCTTCCTCAGGCGTCAGGCCCCAAAGCGTCTCCTCGCTTTCAAGGGTTCCCTGGCGATGCGCGTCCCACTCGAAGGAGAACGTCCGAGCGACACGCTCGAGCCCTTCCATCGCGACGTTCATTCGCGGAACGCCGCGGATGACCGGGTATGCGGTGTCGCAGGCGAGGCATCCCACGGTTCCAGTAACGACCTCGCCGTCGTCCTCCGTCTCATCGACGCGCAGGTCGAGTCCGCCTGAACAGGCTGGGCAAAGGAGGTAATCGAGAAGTGTGCGCCGCATTGCTTTGAAGGGATACCGATCGCTGCCCGCAGGCACCACGGCCGGAAGGCGGGAATCGGCTGCCCGACCTAGCCAAACGGTCAGGGAATGCCGTGGGCACCGCTGCTACGTTCCGACGTGTCGATGCCGTTGCGGATCCTCTACAGCTTCCCGCACCGGATCGGCGCAGGACGGATCTGTTACACGGCGTGGGAGCAGGTGCGGGGCCTCCACGCCGCGGGAGGACGTGTAGTCGCGTTGCCGGCGTCGGTGGAGCGCGCGCTCCCCGACGACGTCTCCGTGACGCCGACCCTCGCGCGAGGACGGGTGCGGGTGCCCTATCGGCTCATCGGTCAGCTTCGGGCTCTCCGAGCGCACGACAAGATCGTGGCGCGACGTCTTCCGGCGCTCGCCGACTCGGTCGACATCGTCCACACGTGGCCGCTCGGCGCGCTCGAGACGCTGCAGGTTGCCCGGCGGCTGGGGATCCCGACCGTGCTGGAGCGACCGAATGCCCATACGCGCTTCGCCTTCGAGGTCGTCCAGCGCGAGTGCGAGCGCCTCGGCGTCGAGCTCCCGCCAGATCACGAACATGCGTACAACGAGAGCGTGCTGCGAGCTCGAGGAGCGGGAGTACGAGCTCGCGGACGCGCTTCTGTGCCCGTCGGAGTTCGTCGTGAAGACGTTCCTCGACGAGGGAGTGCCGGAGGACGAAGCTCGTTCGGCACATCTACGGCTACGACGAGACCACGTTCCGGCCGCGGACGCGAGCTGCGGCAGCGGCGAGAAGGGCTGCGGATGCTGTTCGTCGGCGTCGCGGCGGTCAGGAAGGGGCTGCACTTCGCCCTCGACGCCTGGATCCGTTCTCCGGCGTCCGCGACGGGTGAGTTCCTGGTCGCGGGCGACGTTCTGCCTGCTTACGGCGAGCTAGCTGTCGCCGGCAGCTCGACGCATCCCGAGCGTCCGCGTGCTCGGTCACCGCGACGACGTGGCCGCGCTGATGCGCCAGAGCGACATCATGGTCCTGCCGAGCATCGAGGAAGGCTTCGGGCTCGTCTGCACGGAGGCGATCGGATCCGGCTGCGTCCCGCTCGTCTCCGACGCGTGCACGGATCTCTGCCGACACATGGAGAACTCGCTCGTCCATCCGGTCGGCGACGTGGACGAGCTCGCGCGGCAGATCGACATGCTCCATTCCGATCGCAGCCTCCTCGCCAGGCTCCGGGCGGGCTGTCTGGCAACGGCGCCGGAGGTCACCTGGACCGTCGCCGGCGAGCAGCTCCTGGCGCGTATCGCGGCGTCATCGACGCTCGCCAGGAATCCCGGGCGGGCTCTCCGAGCCTCGCCGCGCTCTAGCGCCTCCTCACCACCAGCGTTCGCCCGACTGACGCACACGTCCGGCGAAGGGGCTATGGTGCCCGCCGCGAAGTCAGTAGGCAGGTTCCGCCGCCCAGCGGCCTACGAAGCATCGTGGCCTTCTCCAACCCCACACCAGGACGGGTGCCGTCCTCCGAGCCCATTTCGCCGGAGCTTGCGCTCGTCGACCCCGATCTCGCCGCCCGGGCGCGCCTTGCGCTTCCGGAGCGAGCCGAGTTCCCTACCCCGCTCGCCTCGCGCCGGACGCACGCCGAGCTGCTGGTCTCAGAGGTCTCGGAGACCGCAGGCGTCCAGCACCGCCGCCTCCGGCGACGCGGCGGCGCAGCGGTTGCGCTCGCAGCGGCCGCCGCTCTCGGAGGGTTCGCCAGCGCCCTGGTGACGGCGACCGTCGGCGAGCCGGCATCGCGTCCGACCGCCGCCGCAGTCGACCCGGCAATCGAGGACGATCGCCCACCAGAGGTCGCGCCGCTGCCGGTCCGGACCTCTGCAGCGCCCGTTCCTCAGGCTGCGCAGGAGCGCGATTTCGCCTGGGCTCCGGTCGCCGCCGCACGCTCGTACGAGTTCCAGCTCTTCCGCGATACCACGCTCGTCTATCGCAGTCGCGTGCTCGAACCGCGGCTGACGCTTCCAGCACGATGGCGGCTCCAGGGTCGTCAGCACGTTGCACGCCCAGGGTCCTATCGCTGGTACGTCTGGCCGGTTCTCGCCGGCAACGCCCAGCCAGCGAAGAAAGCAACGGTGCAGGCGACCTTCGTCATCGACTGACGGCCCGGAGGGGGTTCCGATGCTGCGGCAGTCCGACCAGCGAGGCCAGGGACAACTCGAACGAGTGATTCAAGTCGAGCGCGGCGCCCGCCGATACGGGCACCGCGATGACCTCGACAACACATCCGGGCGTGCGGCCGCCTCTGACCAAGCCGCCATGCACCGGGTAGTCGGCTCTCTCCGCCGCTCTTCTCGCCACCGTTCCCGCACGCGCGTCGCGCTTTGCGTCGCGTTCGCGCTCGTTCTCCTCACACCGGGCGCGTCGTCGGCCATGAGTGACTCGGATCAGGGCAGCGGCGGTGTCGCCGCGGGTTCTCTGACAAAGGCCGCGAAGCAAACCGGGATCGCGAACGTCAGCGGGGCGACTGCCGTCAGGACCGCGCGCCAGCTGCGCGCGACCGGGGCAAAGGCGGACACCGCGCCTCCTTCAGAGCCGAAGCAACTCCGAGTCGTATCGAGCGACTCGACGACGGTGTCCTTGTCGTGGCTGAAGTCGACCGACCGGAGCGGCGTCGCGGGTTACCGCGTCTTCGCCAATGACCGGCTGGTCGGCGACACTCGCCTCACGTCTCACACGGTTGTCGGGCTCGAGTGCGGTCGCAGCTATGTCATGGCCGTCGAGGCGTACGACGCCGCCGGCAATCGCTCCGGGCGCGCGGACGTCGTCACGGCGACGGCCGCCTGTCGCGACGCGACGCCGCCGACGACCCCGACAGGGCTGGTGGAGACGGGCGCGACCCCGACTGGCTTCGTGCTCTCCTGGTCCGGTTCCTCGGACGACATCGGCGTCGCCGGCTACGACGTCTTCCGTGACGGCGTGAAGGTCGGTTCGACCGCGCAGACGACCTACCCGTTCGGTGGTCTCGCCTGCGCGAGGACCTATGTCGTCGGCGTCGAGGCGTACGACGGCATGGGCAACCGCTCGCCGCGCACGAACCTCGCGGCGGCGACCGCCACGTGCCCCGACACGACGGCGCCGAGCGCACCGGGCTCGCCCACCGTGCTCACGGCGACGACGTCGAGCATCGCGCTCTCGTGGCCCGCTGCCTCGGACAACGTCGGGGTGGCCGGGTACAGCGTGTACCGCGACGGGACCGCCGTCGGCACGACCGCCGAGACGGCCTACACGGTCTCGGGGCTCTCGTGTGGCACGACCTACCGTCTCTCCGTCGACGCCTACGACCGCGCAGGCAACCGCTCGCCGGCGGTGTCGATCTCGGCGCCGACCGCGAGCTGCGCGCCGAACCCCCCGCCACCGCCCGGGGACTCGACGCCCCCGTCGCAGCCGTCCGGACTCGCACAGGTCGCCACGGCGGCGACGACCGCGACCGTCTCGTGGCAGGCGTCGACCGACAACGTCGGCGTCTCCGGGTACGGCGTCTACCAGGGAAGCGTCCGGGTGGGGCAGACGAACCAGACGTCCTACACGCTCGGCGGCCTCGCGTGCGGGAACACCTATGGAGTCGCGATCGACGCGGTGGACGCCGCCGGGAATCGCTCCACGCAGGCGACGATGTACGTCACCACGTCTGCATGTTCCGAGCCGCCGCCTCCTCCGCCGCCTCCGCCGTCGGATACGACGCCGCCGTCGGTGCCGACGAGTCAGACGATTTCGCAGGTGAGCCAGTCCGGCTTCCTGATGTCGTGGGGACCGTCGACGGACAACGTCGGTGTCGTTGGGTACAACGTGCTACCTCGACGGCGTCAAGGTCGGGTCGCCGACAGCGACGTCGTACACCTACTCGGGTCTTGCGTGTGGGCGCACCTACACGGTTGCGCTGGAGGCGCGTGACGCGGCCGGCAACGTTTCCGACAGCAAGTACGCGACGGGACCGGCGACAACGTCCGCGTGCTCGTCCCCTCCACCTCCGCCCCCGCCGGGCGATACGACCGCGCCGACTGCCCCAACCGGGCTGGCGCAGTCGCAGCGGTCCGAAACGAGCTTCACCGTGTCGTGGACGGCCTCGAGCGACAACGTCGGGGTGGTCGGCTACAGCGTCTACTCCAACGGCGTCAAGGCAGGCTCGACGGCAGGAACCTCGTACGGGCTCGCCGGTCTCACATGCGGATCGAGCGTCACTGTCGGCGTCGAGGCCTTCGACTTGGCCGGGAACGTCTCGCAACGCGGGACTGCTGTGATGTCGACCGCTGCATGTGCGCCTCCGCCGCCTCCGTCGGATACGACGCCGCCGTCGGTGCCGACGAGTCAGACGATCTCGCAGGTGAGCGCAGACCGGCTTCGTGATGTCGTGGAGACCGTCGACCGACAACGTTGGCGTGGTCGGGTACAACGTGTACCTCGACGGCGTCGAAGGTCGGGTCGCCGACGACGACGTCGTACACGTATTCCGGTCTGACGTGTGGCCGCACGTACATCGTCGCGCTCGAGGCGCGTGACGCGGCCGGGAACGTGTCGGACAAGGCGTACGCGACCGGTCCGGTCGACGACCTCCGCGTGCTCGCCCCAGTCACCGCCGCCGCCCCCGAACGACACGACGGCGTCCGACGACGCCGAGCGGCGTTCGGGTGGTCGCTTCCGGGTCGACGAGCGTGACGGTGTCGTGGACGGCTTCGAGCGACAACGTCGGCGTCATGGGCTACGGCGTCTATCGCGGAAGCACACGCGTCGCCACGACCAGCTCGACCAGTTACACCTTCACCGGTCTCGTCTGCGGCACGAGTTACTCGCTCGGAGTCGACGCGTACGACGCGGCCTCCAACCGCTCGTCACAGGCCACGATGGTCGCGCCGACGAGTCCGTGCACGGATACGCAGGCGCCGTCTGTGCCGACGGGTCTCGCGCAGACGGCCTCGAACGAGACGTCCGTCGTCATCGGCTGGAGGGCCTCGACGGACAACGTCGGTGTCGCGGGGTACGGCGTTTACCAGGGCGGCGTTCGAGTCGACACAACCACCGCGACAAGCTACACCCTCGCCGGCTTCAGCTGTGGAAGGAGCTACACCGTCGCGCGTCGATGCGTACGACGCGGCCGGCAACCGGTCGTCGCAAGCGAGCCTCGTCGTTTCGACGTCGGCGTGCTCTGCCGACACGGTCCCGCCGTCGGTGCCGACGAACCAGGCGATCTCGCAGGCGACACAGACGGGCTTCGTCATGACGTGGAGTGCATCTACCGACAACGTCGCCGTCACGGGCTACAACGTCTACTTGAACGGCGCGAGGGTCGCGACCGTGCAGACGCTGACGTATGCCTACGCGAGCCTGACGTGCGGCACGAGCTACACCGTTGCGGTCGAGGCGCGCGACGCAGCCGGAAACGTCTCTGACAGGGCGCAGGCGACCGGGCCTGCCCAGACGCTCGCGTGCAGCGAGAGTTCCCCGCCGCCGGCACCGTCAGGAACGGCACATCTCTGGGTCGACACGAACGGTGGAACCTGCACGCGCGCCGCAACTCCCGGCGCGTACGGCGACGGCCAGGCGTGCGGCAGCCTCGACGCTGCCTACGACGCAGCGAATGCGACTGGCGAGGCAAGCCTCGTGGTCGTCCGCGCCGGATCGTACGGCGCCCAGGCGGTCAGCGGTCGCCGGTCGTCGTCCAACCGAGTCACGATCGATGCCCAGGGCGCGACGTTCAACGGCGTCGTGCAGGCGTCGGGCGTCGACTACCTGACCCTGCGGAATGTCTCGACCGGCTTCAATAACCCCGACAATCGATACGGCGTGTACATCCTCAGTGCGAGCACGAACGTGCGCGTCGAGAATGCGCAGCAGGGGGGCTTCCTCATCCAGGGTGGCAACACCATCGCGTTCGTGGGCGGCACGTCAGGCCCCTGCAAGGCTCCGACCATCGGCTGCGAGCTGAACAAGGTCGACTGGAGCTCTGACCCGCTCAGCCAGCCCAAGAACGTTCTCGTTGACGGGCTCGACATCCACCATTTCAACTACAAGTCGTCGTGCATGGTGTCGGGCGACTGTCATCACCGGGCGATGTACGTCAATGGTGTGGATGGATTCACCCTGCGAAATTCCACCTTCCGGGAGAGCGTGTTCGCGCCATGGACGACGATCAGCGGTTACGCCGCCGCATCGACCGGCAACAGCAACATCCTCATCGAGAACAACCAGTTCGGCGCGTCGGTCTCCGGCCTCGACGGCAGTTACAAGGAGTTCGCCGGCTGGGAGGACGCGTGGTGTCAGAACGCTTCCCAGGCCTCCTACCGTAACGTCACGATCCGCTTCAACTCGTTCTCACGTGGTGCAACCATCAACCTTCCGGGGTGGTACGACGGCGAAGCCGTCTGCCGCACGCAAAACTTCCAGGTATACGGCAACGTCTTCGGCTACAAGCCGTCGTGCACGACGTCGGGCATCAACTGGCACCACAACGTGTACGCAGGGCGGTTCAGCGGGACGTGCGGAGCAAGCGACGTGAACGTCGGCGGCTCGTCGATGCCGTTCTACGCGACGGACACGCAGGCCCCACGGCCCGGCGACTACGCACTCACGAGCGTCACCTTCGGTGGAAACAACTTGGTGCCCGCGAGTGCAGGCTGCCCGTCGACAGACGCCTCCGGGAGGGCACGCGGATCGGACGGGTACTGCGACGCGGGTGCGTTCGAGCGCTAGCAGCCGGGAAATCCAGGACATTGGTCGTGGTCGCCCCGTCCCGCCGGGGAGCACCGAAGGCGGCCGGGTCGTCTAGCATCAGGCGGTTCTGTTGGGGATCCTCGTGCGCACGCTCACATCCTTGAATGCCGCCGCGCTTGCGGCACTTCTCGTAACCGGTGTCGCAGCCGGGCGTGCCGCACCGGCAATCGATTCACTCGTGCCCTCGGTGGCGCCGCCCACGAACGCGACCCTTCCGAGGATCGCGGGCGCGGCACGCGTTGGGGCGGTCCTCGTCGCAAGGACGGGTGTCTGGCGTGGGACACCCCGCCCGACGTTCGCCTTCCAGTGGAAGCGGTGCAATACCGCAGGGGCGGCGTGTCGAGCCGTCGCGGGGGCGAACGGTGCGCGGTACCTGCCGGTCGAGGCCGACGTCGGAAGAACGCTGAGGGTGACCGTCCAGGCGAAGCAGAAGGGCCGGGTCGCATCCGCCGCGACCAGCAGACCCACCTCGGTCGTGGAGCCCCAGGGAGGGCTCGCGAACCTCTGGATGGCGTCCCAGAGCGGGACATGTCGGCGAAGCGCGGCGCCCGCCCGCTTCGACGCCGCTCGTGCATGTGGGAGTGCGGCAGACGCCTACGCGGCGGCGAACGCGTCCACGCACGGAACGACCGTACGGATCCGAGGCGGCACCTACGGGCAATTCCTCATCAACGGGCCTCGGAGCTCGTCGAACCGGATCGTGTTCGAGGCCGCTCCGGGTGAGCATCCGGTCTTCACCGGGGGATACATCCAGGTCGGGCTTGGTGACGTCACGTGGCGAGGTCCCGACTACGTGACGCTGCGGGGATTGACGGCTGCAGAACTCGGCTCAGGGTTTGCGAATCCGACCAATCGCTACGGCCTGTACGTGGCACCGGGATCGACGCACATCCGACTCGAGAACATCCGCGCGGGCAATTTCCTGATCCAAGGTGCGCAGGACGTCGCCGTCATCGGCGGCGAATATGGCCCATGTCGTGCGTCGGATGGCGGGCAGCCGTGCGAGATCAACAAGATCGACCACGCGGACGGGGCGCCGCAACCGATGAACATCCTGATCGACGGCGTGTTCTTCCACGACTACGACCTCGGCCCGTCGTGCTTCACTCCAGCTGCGGGTGGAACGTCGGCGGGTTCCCCTGACTGTCACTGGCGCGCGATGTACCTCAACGGCGTACACAACCTCACATTGAGGAACTCGCGCTTCATCGACAGCTTCATCGCCCCCTGGATGACGATCTCAGGGCAAGGCGCCGCGGCGTCCGGGAACAAGAACATCCTGATCGAGAACAACGTCTTCGGGACCGGAGTGAACTACGGGAACCCCGGGAGCTTCAACACGAGACAGTATTCGCGCTGGGAAAGTTTCGATTTCGCGTGGTGCCAGAACGTCTTACCGGGCGTCTACGCATACGACAATGTGACCTATCGTTTCAACTCGGCCTCGCGTTCGGTGGGGTTCGCGGTCTTGTTCACCGAATCGGGTTGTCAGGGCAAGGTGCGGAACGTGCGCGCCTACGGAAACATCGGCGTGCGCAACACATGCGACTCGCTGGTCGAGTATCGGTACAACGTCTACAGCAACACCGGTCGGTGTCACGCGACGGACATTCCGCTCGGACGCCGAGCGTTCCCGTTCTACGCGAAGGACACCGATGCTCCGGGCCCGCTCGACTTCCGGTTGACCGGCCGGCGAGCTGCGCCCGACAACCGAGTGCCGGCGAGGTTCGGCTGCCCGAAGACCGACCGGCTCGGCCGGCCCCGCGGCCGCGGCGGGTTCTGCGACGCGGGCGCGTTCGAGCGCTAGATCGAGCCGCGGAGCTGCCGGCGGTTCGGCTCGAGTGTCGGGACGTGCTCGCCGCGACGCTTGCGTCCTTCGAGCCACCCCGCGAGTTGCGAGAGCGACTGCAGATATGGGATCACGAGGTAGAGGATCGGAAGGCTGCGCAGCAGCTCGCCGGACGTTATTTCTACGCCGTTCTCGTCGAGCCAACGACGATCCGGGCCGTACGGCTTCCCCCACCGCCGCCGACTTCGGACGGTCTGGACGATTGGGACCCACGAGCGGAGCTTGACGGCATCCGGCACACCTCCGGCACGACCCTCGTGCACGGCGTACCCGCGGTTGTACTTCCACAGCGCTCGGAGAAGGGCCGAGCCCGAGGTTCGGGCCGGGTGCCACACGACGGCATCCGGCGCGTAAGTGAGCTTGGCTCCGGCTGCGACGCAGCGACGAACGAATTCGAAGTCACCGTATTCGGGGATAGATCCGTCGAAGCCGCCGACGCGGTCGTACAGATCGCGGCGGAGGAAGAGGTTGGCCGTCTCCGCGACCCCGACGCGAACCTGATGCGCATGATCCTTGGAGCCGTCCATGTCGACGAGGGTCCAAACCGTCCGGCCCGCCGGCACAGCAAAGCGAATGCGCCCTGCCGCCATGTCCGTGACTTCGAGCTCGGCGAGGCCCGCCTCCAGCCAGTTGGGCTCGGGGCGGCAGTCGGCGTCGCAGAATGCGAGGACGGAAGCGCGGGAGGCTGCGACGGCGCGGTTACGAGCTGCGTACGAATTCGTGGGGCCGCCGCTGATCAACCGCGCATTCTCGCCATGAGCTCGAACAACGTCGGCCACGGCGTCCTGGGAGCCGTCGTCGCCGATGACGATCTCGAATCCATCGCGCGGCATCGTCTGGCGGGACAGGCACTCGAGGAGCTCCGAGATATCCCGTACGCCGTTCCGTACCGGCACAATGATGCTGACGCCGGGCTGTGCCATCACGGCCGGAGGCGTGCGAACACGTCGCCGTAGAGGTCGTCGTGGCCGGCGCAGGCCGATGCGATCCGCATACGAAGGCCTTCCTCGTCCGTCCAGTCGGAGGCGAATTCGCACAGGTCGACCAGCGTGAAGTTGAACTCGTACGTGGCGAGTCGGCCGAGTAGGCCGAGGACCTCGTCCAGGACGGCCGGCGAACCGCACTGAAACTCGAACGAGAGGGCGCGAACCGGAGTCGACAGCCCGCGCACGACGTGTGCCTCGTACGCCTCGACGTCGATCTTCACGAACTCCGGGAGTCCGTGGCGGGCGATGAGGTCATCGAGCGTGGTGACCGGCACCGTGACCGAGCTTGCCCATCGTTCAGGGCCTGTGCGGTCGATCCAGTCGGCCGAGAGCGTCGAATGGCCCTCGTAATGTCCGACTCTCAGTTCGGCGGCCCCAGGCGTGTCTCCCACCGCCGCCTCCTCGATCACGACTGTCGAGCCGAACTGCCTTTTGAGGTGCCGCGCGAGGCGCGGGTTGGGTTCGACCGCGACGACGCGCGCGCCTGCGCGTACGAGGGCGTCAGTCACGTCTCCGCGAAACGCCCCGACGTCGAATGCGAGTGAACCCTGAGCCGGGACGAACTCGGCGTAGAAGTCGCGCCTTTGTCGGCGCTCGTGGTGGACCTCTCGGTGCCAGACTGCGTGATAGGCGTTTCTTGTGATCTGGTAGAGCGTCACTGTGAGAGATCCGGTGTCTCAGAGATCGCGAACCACCGGTACCGGTCGTTCAGAGGGCGTACGAGCGGTACTCGTAGCAGCACGCGCTTGATCGCATTCCGGCGAGCTTCACGCTCCCAGTACCGCCGCCAGTAGGCGTGCTTCTCCGGGCTCTCTGGGGCGTAGTAGCTACCACCGGCGTGGACCACGCTCAGGTCCTTCAGGTATGCGGCTTCGTAGCCGAGCTGCTCGATGTCCGCGATGTACGCCTCGTCCTCGAGCCAGAACACGTTCTCTTGGTCCTGTCGGAAGCCACCGACTAATTTGTTCAACTCGCGTGACGTGATGGCGCAGCCCCCGCCGACTGGGCCTCGCAGGAGGGCGATCCCGTCGATGTCCTCCGTCGTGTACAGGTGCCTCCGCTCGTGCATGACCCGCCAGGCCTGATCGTGCGGATTCTCGGCGAGGTTCGCTGCAAGGAAGCCGATCCGCGGCAGTTGTTGATACGCCTCGAGGAGCGTGCGGTCCCAATCCGTCGGAGCATCGATGACGTCGTCGTCGAGTTCGACCATGAACGGCGCCGAAGTCAGCGCGAACGCGTTCGCGTACCCGTTCTGGCCGATGTTGGCGGCGTGATGAACGACTCGGATGCGTGGCTCCTCGAGCCCGCTCAGGAACTCGGCCGTGCCGTCCGTGGACGCGTTGTCCCAGATGACGATCTCGGTCGTGAGCGGAGACGTCCGAGCAAGCACGTTGGCAACGCACTCGCGGAGGAGATGAACGCGGTTGTGAGTCAGGACGACGACCGCAATCACGATGGCATTCCTTGTTGCGGGCCGACGACCGCACCGACGTACGCGCGCAGCTCGTTCACGAGCGGGCTCGCGCCGGCGAACAGCGACATGTTCGAGCTCTCGGCGGCCGTGGCGACGGCCGCTGCGAGGTCGTCGGCGTCCTGGACCATCCGAACCAGGCCCGCCTGTGCGAATCGGCGCGTCGACTCGACTTGATGGTCGTCGACCGTTTCGCGGAGCTCCTTGCGGCGAGGGACGACGATGGGGGTCTTGCGATTTGCGAGCGAGAGAAGGATCGATCCGATGCCGCCGTGCGTCACCACTGCGCGGGCTTGGCCGACCAGGTCTGCGAGCTCGTCCATATGGACGTAGTCGATGCACCGGACGCCGCCGGGACGCAGGGTCGAGCATCCGTACTGGACGACGACCTCCTCGCTGTTCGGAATCCGTTCGACCCAACGGAGCAGGCGGTCGAACGGAAATTGGCTGGAACCTACGGTCACGAGGATCATGGCGAGGTGAAGACCGTCCCGGCATAGCGCGCGCGTGGGAGTGCGCCGACGAGCTCCGGCCATTGGACGTAGACGCGGTCAGCGACGGGCGCGACGAGGCGGCAGCTCAGCGACGGCTGCTCCACTCGGGCGAGGCTCTCCACGTAGACAACGCGAACGCGGTGGATCCGGGCCATCCACGCGAAAGGGACGGCAACCGCCGCGCCGGTAGTGATCAGCACCCGCGGCCGGAGGTTGCGGATCGTGCGCCGCGCGAGGATCAGGTTGCGGGCCAGGTTCTTGAGGCTACGGGCGGCAGGGGAATGAGCGAGGATCACGCGCTCGCCGCCCAGCAGCGACTCGACATCGGTGCCGCCGTTCCGGCCGACGACCCACGCGTTCCGATAGCCGTCCCACGCGCCTCGCATGGACCAGAGCTGGAAGAGATGGCCGCCCGACGTGCAGACCAGGAGGACCTCGACCTGATCCTTCGTCTGATCCTCCATCTCTCGGGCCGGCCGCATCGTGCGCTACGCGGTCGCGACCGCGGCGCCCGGCGTGTCCGTCGCGAACGCGCGCGGAAGATAGGACGACAGCCAGACCTCGAGCATCAGCAGCGACAGGAGCAGGCGACCGTTGCTTCCGTCCGTGCCGTCGGCGTGCGCCTGCACGAGCTTCGCGACCTCGTCGCGGTCGAGGAAGTCCGCGTAGCGCGGGTTCGGCGCGAGCAGGTAGTCCGAGATGACGCCGCTCGTCTGGGCCGCGAACCACCGGTCGACGGACGCTGCGAAGAAGCCGATCTTCGGCTTGTCGATGATCCGGTCGGGCACGAGGCCGCGCGCGGCGTTCTTCAGCACGTACTTCGTCGTCGTCCGTCGCACCTTCATCGAGCCGGGGATCGTGGCGCAGTACTCGACGAGCTCGTGGTCGAGGAACGGCACGCGAACCTCGAGCGAGTGGGCCATCGACGCACGATCGAAGTAGTGGAGCATGTCGTCGACGAGCGCGAGCTGCGCGTCGACGTACAGCGTGGCCGGCAGCGGGTCGTCCGGGAAGCCGTCGAGCCGCGACTCGATCGCGCGGCGACCGGCTTCGCCGTCGAGCTCGGCGAGCGGCCCGCGGAAGAGGCGGTCGCGGAGCCCGTCGTCGACGCGCCCGCTCATCGCGAGCAGCCGGTCGACGGTGCCCGGCGCGGCCAGCGTCCGTGCGGCGCGCTGGATCCGGCGGGGGCCGCGCAGCGCCACCGACGTCCCGAGCTTTCGGAGCGGTGAGGGAACCCGTGCCCACGTCCCGGCGATCGCGGCCGCCTGGTGCTTCGCGTAGCCGCCGAAGAGCTCGTCCGCGCCCTGGCCCGAGAGCGCGACGGTGACGTGGCGCGAGGCAAGTTCCGAGAGCGCGAGGAAGCCGAGCGCCGAGAGGTCCGCCAGCGGCTCGTCGAGGAACCAGGCGAGCGTCTCGAGGTCGACGGCGGCGTCCGATACCGACAGCTCGAGCTCGTGGTGCTCCGTCCCGAACGTTTCGGCGACGAGCCGCGCGTCGGCGAGCTCGTTCCGGTCGCCGTCCTCGACGAACCCGACCGAGAACGTCTTCACCGGCTCGGACATGTTCCGTGCCATGAGCGCGACGACGAGGCTCGAATCGAGCCCTCCGCTCAACATCGCGCCGAGCGGCACGTCGCTCATCAGCCGGAGGCGCACCGACTCCTCGAGCCCGGCGAGCAGCCGCTCCTGGACCTCCGCGGTCGACTGCGTCCCGTCGGCTGCCGGCCGTGGGTACGACCAGTACGCGTCGATCTCGACCTTCCCGTCCGACACGACGAGTCGGTGGCCGGGGAGGAGCTTCGAAACGTTCGCGAGCGGGGTCGACGGCGCGGGGAAGAAGCCGAACGTGAGGTACGCGTCGATTGCGTCGTAGTCGAGGGCGGGCTCGACGAGTCCCGAGGCGAGCAGGCTCTTCAGCTCGGAGGCGAAGACGACGAAGTCGCCGGCGCGTGCCCAGTAAAGCGGCTTGACGCCGAGCCGGTCGCGGGCGAGCACGGCCCGGCGGCGGGTCGCGTCCCACACAGCGAGGCCGAACTTCCCGCGTACGCGCTCGGGAACACCGGGGCCGAAGTCCTCGTAGACGTGCGGCAGGATCTCCGTGTCACAGCGCGTCCGAAGCGTGTGGCCGCGCGCGCGCAGATCGGCGCGCACCGAGTCATGGTTGTAGAGCTCGCCGTTCTGGATCGCCCAGACGGTCTCGTCCTCGTTCGCGAAGGGCTGGTGTCCGCCCTCGACGTCGACGATGCTGAGCCGACGGACGCCAAGCGCGATCCCGTCGGCGAGGTGGGTTCCGCGGTCGTTCGGACCACGGTGCGTCATCGCGTCCGTCATCCGGTCGAGGACGTGCTGCTCGACCGGCGCCCGCGGCGCTCCCTGGACCTGCACGACGCCACAGATGCCACACATCTCTCCCGCCACGCTAGCCGCGGGTGCCCGCTGGAACGACACCCGTTCGGGCAGACGTCGGACGCACCGTCTAGCCATTCGGCTAGGGCCGTCGGACGCCGCTCCGACGAGTCGTCCGATGACTACTCCAATGAGGGGCGATAGCCGCCACGGTCGCGCCTAGCATCGACGCGATGTCAGCCAGTGCGGACCTGATTGGCGCGGACGCGCGGGTAACCGTGTTCATTCCGACGTACAACCGCGCGCGCTGGCTCGCCGGCTCGATCGAGAGTGCGCTCTCGCAGACCTACGAGGACTTCGTGCTCGTGGTCTCCGACAACGCCTCCACCGACGACACCCCGGCGGTCGTCGCGCGCTTCAGCGACCCGCGGCTCCGTTACGTCCGCCTCGAGCGGAACCTCGGGCTGAACGACCACTTCAACCGGTGCTATGCGGTCGCGACGACGCCGTACATGTTCCTGATTCCCGACGACGACCGGATGGAGCCGGATGCGCTCGAGCGGACGCTGCCGGTCCTCGACGAGAACCCTCGCGTCGCGCTCGTCCACGGGTGCGCGCGACTCGTCGACGAGTCGGGTCGCACGATTGCCGACGCGCACCAGATGACCGGGCTCGCCGGAAGCGCGACCGAGCCGGGATCGGATTTCATCCGGCGGGCGACGAGCGCCGGCTACCGCGTGCACGCGTCGACGGCGTTGATCCGCACGGAGGCGCTGTCGGACGTACGCCTGATCGACGAGGACTTCCCGGTCACCGACGTGGGGCTCTGGAATCGAGTCGCGCTGAAGTGGGACATCGCGTTCCTGGACGCGACGCTGGCCACCGTCACGATCCACCCGGGTGCGTACACGGCGGACGGCCGCGGAGTCACGGGCGGCGGCTACGTCCAGCAGGCGGACGTCATCGAGAAGCTCCACGAGGTGAAGCTTCGGTTCGTCGACGAGAATCGGGACCGGCTCGACGACCCGGCGGAACTGCGCCGGGTCGCGCACCGCGCCATGCGCCGCGATCTCCTCGACCTCGCCGGGCACGTGACGATCCCGGAGCGTCGTGTCGTCCCGACGGCGAAGGCGCTGGTCGCGGTGGCGAGACGCGACCCGAGGGTGCTCCTCGAGCCGCGCGCGTGGCGCCTCCTCGGTGCCAGCGTCCTGGGGCGCCAGCTCGTCGAGCGACTCAAGCGGAGACACGTCGGCACCAGCCACGCGGCGATTTGAATGACGATCACGACCGTTTCGACACCAGCAGGAGGATGCGCATGAACACCGTCTACTTCGACCCAGGCTTCGACGAGAACGACCGACGCGAGCGCCTCTACCAGGGCCAGCTCATCGTGCTGGGCCCGCGCCCGAGCACCGTCGCCCTCGTCGAGCACGCGCGCGCCATGATCGAGGAGGCGTTCGGCGGCATCGACCCGGTCTCCGCGCAGTACGAGATGTCGGTCGAGCGGTACGTCGAGATCTGCGCGCCGCTCAAGCCCGCGTTCATTCACAACGACACGACGAAGGAGCTCCTTCGCAACCTCGTCGCCGACGTGCAGTGCGACCTCGACGAGACGTACATCGACGTGCCGCGCCTCCGGATGGTGACGAGCCACGGCTACCTCACGTCCGGCGTGGGGTACGCGCACCATCCGCACCGCGACACCTGGTACTCGGCGCCGTTCCAGCAGTTCAACTGGTGGCTGCCGATCTACGAGATCGAGTCCGACAGCTCCATGGCCTTCCACCCGCGTTACTGGGAGCAGCCCGTGAAGAACGGCTCGTCGGAGTTCAACTACTACGAGTGGAACAGCGTCGGCCGCAAGGACGCCGCGAAGCACGTCAAGAGCGACACGCGGAAGCAGCCGAAGCCGGAAGAGGAGATGGAGCTGGACCCGCAGGTCCGCCTCGTCACCCAGCCCGGCGGCATCGTGATCTTCTCGGCCGCGCACATGCACTCGACCGTCCCGAACACGACGGGCCGGGCGCGCTACAGCATCGACTTCCGGACCGTGAACCGCTCGGACGTCGAGGCCGGTCGCAGCGCGCCGAACGTCGACAGCGCGTGCACGGGCACGTCGCTGCGGGACTTCGCCCGCGGGAGCGACGGCTCGCAGATGCCGGAGGACGTCGTGGCGAAGCTCGACGACGAGTCCGCCGCCCGCAGCGGCCAGCTCGTCTACGAGCCCACGTCGTAGGAAGGGGCGTTGCAGGCTATGAAAGTCGCGATTCTCGCGGGAGGGCTCGGGAGCCGGATCCAGGAGGAGACGGAGATCAAGCCCAAGCCGATGGTCGAGATCGGGGGTCGCCCGATTCTCTGGCACATCATGAAGCACTACGGCCATCACGGCTTCCACGACTTCGTGATCGCGCTCGGCTACAAGGGCGAAGTGATCAAGCGGTACATGCTCGAGTACGCGTCGCTTCATTCCGACCTGACCGTGGGCCTGAAGGACGGCAAGGTCATCTCCCGCAACGGGAACGGCTCGGAGCCCGACGACTGGACCGTCGACCTCATCGACACCGGCCAGGACACGGCGACGGGCGGGCGGATCAAGCGCCTCGCGCCGTACCTCCAGGACGGCACCTTCATGCTGACCTGGGGGGACGGCGTCTCCGACATCGACCTCGGCGACCTGCTCGCGTTCCACCGCTCGCACGGGAAGCTCGCGACGCTGACCGCCGTCCGGCCGCCGGCCCGCTTCGGCCACCTCGAGCTCGACGGCAACGCGATCCGCGAGTTCTCGGAGAAGCCCCAGCTGGGCGAGGGTTGGATCAACGGCGCGTTCTTCGTCCTCGAGCCGGAAGTGTTCGACTACGTCGAGGGCGACGACACGGCGTGGGAGCGCGAGCCGCTCGAGGAGCTGGCGCGAGACGGCCAGCTGATGGCGTACCGGCACGACTCGTTCTGGCAGTGCATGGACACGTTGCGGGACCGGAAGCTGCTCGAGGAGCTCTGGCAGAACGGCGCGCCGTGGAAGACATGGGACGCGCAGCGGGCCGCGCTCCAGGGTTGACCTAGCCACACGGCTAGAGCGACGCCGGAGGCGGTCTACTCGCGGGAGGGGTGCTGTGGCGGCGGCGCGCTACTAGCATCGAGAGCGGGTGTTGGTGTCGACGGTGGTCGACAGTGAGCGACGAAGAAGGAGTGCGGCAACAGCGATGCGAGTGCTCGTAACGGGACATGACGGCTACATCGGCAGCGTGCTCGTACCGCTGTTCGTCGAGGCGGGGCACGACGTGGTCGGCCTCGACACCTATCTGTACGAAGGCTGCCTGCTCGGCCCGGACGTGGCCGAGCCCGTGCGGTCCATCCGCAAGGACATCCGCGACGTCGTCGTCGAGGACGTCGAGGGATTCGACGCGGTCGTCCACCTCGCGGCGATCTCGAACGACCCGCTCGGCGACTACCGCCCGGAGACGACCTACGACATCAATCACCTCGGCGCGGCCCATCTGGCCCGGGTCGCCAAGGAGGCGGGAGTCGAACGCTTCCTCTTCTCCTCGTCCTGCAGCTTGTACGGGGCCGCCGGCGACGACTTCCTCGACGAGAGCGCTGCGTGGAACCCCGTCACGCCGTACGGACGCTCCAAGCTCCTCGCCGAGCAGGACATCGCGGAGCTGGCGGACGACGCGTTCTCACCGACCTTTCTCCGCAGCGCGACGGCGTACGGTGCTTCGCGACGGCTCCGCGGGGACCTCGTCGTGAACAACCTCGTCGGCCTCGCGCTCACGACCGGCGAGGTGCTGATGAAGAGCGACGGCACGCCGTGGCGGCCGATCGTCCACATCGAGGACATCTCGCGCGCCTTTCTCGCCGCGCTCGAGGCGCCGCGCGAGGTCGTCCATCTCGAGGCGTTCAACGTCGGTCGGACCGACGAGAACTTCCGCATCCGCGAGATCGCCGAGGTCGTCGCGGACGTCGTCCCGGACAGCACGGTTCGCTACGAGGACGGTGCCCAGCCGGACGCGCGCTGCTACCGCGTCGACTGCGAGAAGATCCGCGAGCGGCTTCCCGCGTTCCAGCCCCAGTGGACCGTTCGACGCGGCGCGGAGCAGGTCTACGGCGCGTTGCTCTCGGAGCAGCTGACGGCCGAAGACTTCGCGAGCTCGCGCTTCCTCCGGATCAAGCGGGTGAAGGAGCAGCAGGAGTTCGGACGGCTGGGTGACGACCTGCGCCCGATCCAGCCGGTCGGGGTCGGCGCGTGAGCGTCGACGTCCGAGTGGAGCCGGAAACCGGCGAGGCTCCGGCGAGGTCGCCGTCGTGCCGCTCGTGCGGTGCCGGCGAGCTGCAGTCGTTCCTCTCGCTCGGGCAGGTGCCGCTGCCGGACGCACTCCTGCGGCCCGATCAGCTCGACGGCCACGAGCCGCGGTTCCCGCTCGACGTCGCCTTTTGCCGCGCGTGCACGTTGGTGCAGATCCTGGAGGAAGTACCGCCGGAGCAGCTCTTCGTCGACAACTACCTCTATTTCTCGTCGTTCTCCGACGGCCTGATGCGGCACGTTCGCGAGTACGCCCAGCGCATGATCGAGGAGCGCGCGCTCGGCCCCGAGTCGCTGGTCGTCGAGATCGCCTCGAACGACGGGTACCTCCTCCGGAACTTCGTGGAGCGCAACGTGCCGGTCCTCGGGATCGACCCCGCCCCGGACCAGGCCGCCGCCGCCGAGGCTGCCGGCGTACCGACGCTGCGCGAGTTCTTCGACGCCGATCTCGCGCGGCGGCTCCGCAGCGAGGGGCGGCAGGCGGACCTGATCGTCGCGAACAACGTCATGGCGCACACCCCGACGCTGAACAGCTTCGCCGAGGGACTCTCGATCCTGCTCGCCGAGGACGGGCTCGCGACGATCGAGAACACGTACGTCAAGGACCTGATCGACCACTGCGAGTTCGACACGATCTACCACGAGCACTTCTGCTACTTCTCGTGCTCCGCCGTCGACGCGCTGATGCGGCGCCATGGGCTGGTGCTGACCGCGGTCGAGCACTTCCCGACGTTGCAGGGCGGCACGTTGCGATGGCACGTCACGCACCGCGGCCCGGTGGAGGAGTCCGCGAAGGCGTACCTTCGCGCCGAGCGCGAGCAGGGCGTCGACGACTTCGGCTACTACGAGCAGTTCGGGCGGAGGGTCGAGTCGATCCGTGCGCAGCTGCTGGCGCTGCTCGGCGACCTCCATGCAGGCGGAGCGTCGATCGCCGCCTACGGCGCCGCGGCGAAGGGGAGCACGCTCCTGAACTACGTCGGCATCGGCCCCGACCTCGTCGACTTCGTCGTCGACAGGAACGTCCACAAGCACGGGTTGCACATGCCCGGCGTGCACCTCCCGATTCGGGACACGTCTGCGCTGCTCGACGACCGGCCGGATTACGTGCTCCTCCTCGCCTGGAACTACCTCGACGAGGTCCTGCGCCAGCAGGCCGACTACGTCGAGGGCGGGGGACGCTTCATCGTCCCCGTCCCGGACCCGAGGATCGTGTGACGGGACAGGGACTCGTCGAGACCGTCGTCCTGCCGACGGACACGGGCCACGGTGCTTGTCCGAGCTGCGGCTCGACGCGCCTCGAGCCGTTCCACGAGCAGGACGCGGTGCCGGTGCACAGCTGCCGGATCGTCGACACGCTCGAGGAGGCGCTCGCGTTCCCGCGCGGTGAGCTGCGTCTCGCGTTCTGCCACGCCTGCGGCTTCATCACGAACACCGCCTTCGACTCGTCGCTCCAGGACTACGGCGTCGCGTACGAGGAGACGCAGGGCTTCTCGCCGACCTTCCGCGCGTTCGCGCGCGACCTGGCGCTCCGGTGGATCGACCGGAACGACCTGCGCGACAAGGACCTGCTCGAGATCGGCAGCGGCAAGGGGGAGTTCCTGACGCTCATGTGCGAGCTCGGCGACAACCGGGGCACAGGCATCGACCCCGCCTTCGTCGCCGAGCGCCTCGAGAGCGAGGCGGCCGGGCGGATGACGTTCATCCGCGACCTCTACGACGAGCGCTACGCGCACCTTCGCGCGGACGCGGTGATCTGCCGGCACACGATCGAGCACATCGCCCCGGTCGGCGAGTTCCTCGCGCTGATCCGGCGGACGATCGGCGACCGCCGCGACACCGCCGTGCTCTTCGACCTGCCGGACGTCCTCCGCGTCCTGCGCGAGCCTGCGTTCTGGGACGTCTACTACGAGCACTGCTCGTACTTCAGCGCCGGGTCGCTGGCCCGGCTGTTCCGGCGCAGCGGCTTCCGCGTGGTCGCGCTCGAGCGGGACTACGACGACCAGTACCTGGTCCTCGACGCGTTCCCGGGCGGCGACGGCGGCTCCGGCCCACTGCCCCTGGAGGAGACGCCCGAGGAGCTCCATGAGGACATCGCCGCATTCCGGCGGAGCTTCCTCGCGACGACCGGCCGGTGGCGGGACCTGCTGGCGCAGGCGCGGGCGGACGGCCGGCGGACGGCGATCTGGGGGGCCGGATCGAAGGGCGTCGCCTTCCTCACGGCGGTCGGCGTGCAGGCGGACGTGGCATACGCCGTGGACGTCAATCCGTACAAGCAGGGGAAGTTCCTGGCAGGGAGCGGCCTGCGCGTGCTCGGCCCAGCGGATCTCGTCGCCGAGCCGCCGGACGTCGTCGTCGCGATGAATCGGGTCTACCTCGAGGAGATCCGACACGACCTGGACACCCGCGGCATGGAGCGGACGACGCTCCTCGGCGTCTGAGCGTGGCCGCGGCCCTCCGTCGCGCCTGCCCGGTCTGCGGTCGAGCCGCGGACGAGCCGTTCGCGTCGCTGTCCGACGTGCCCGTGCACGTGAACGTCCTCCACGCGACCGCCGACGAGGCGCGAGCCGCCCCGCGGGGCGACATCGCGCTCGCCCATTGCAGCGGGTGCGGCGCCATCTGGAACGTGCTCTTCGACCCCGCCGTCCTGACGTACGACGCCGAGTACGAGAACTCGCTCCACTTCTCGGAGGAGTTCTCGCGGTTCAGCGACGAGCTGGTCGACCGTCTCGTCGGCCGCCACGACCTCCACGGCCGTCGCGTCGCGGAGGTCGGATCGGGGAAGGGCGAGTTCCTCGCGACGCTGTGCGACCGCGCCTCCTGCACTGGCGTCGGCTTCGACCCGAGCTATGCGGGCGAGTCGGACGGACGTGCGAACGGTCGCGTCACCTTCGTCCGGGCTCCGCTGCGCGAGGGCACGGACCTCTCCGACGCCGACCTCCTCATCTGCCGCCACGTCGTCGAGCACCTCGACGACCCGGTCGCCACGCTCGCGTCGATGCGGACGGCGCTCGGAGACGGCTCCGCGTCACTGTACGTCGAGGTCCCGGCCGTCGAGTACATGCTCAACGGAGGATCGGTGTGGGATCTGATCTACCCGCACGTCACCTACCTCTCCGCCGCGGCCCTGGGCGCGATCGTCGAGCGGGCCGACTTCCACGTTCGCGAGCACGGGTACTCGTTCGGCGAGCAGTACCTCTGGGTCGAGGCCTCGACCGAGGCCGCGGACAGACCCGTTGGTGCGCAGGACGGCGTCGCGGAGGGCGTGGGCCGTTTCGGCGCGAGGCTCGCAGCCGAGCGATCGCAGTGGGCTGACCGGCTCGCGCGTCTCCTCGCCGCCGGCCCGGTCGCGCTCTGGGGTGCAGGCGCGAAGGGCGTGACGTTCCTCAACGTCGTCGACGGCGGCGACGCCGTGACGAGCGTCGTCGACGTGAACCCGCGCAAGCACGGGACGCACGTCGCCGGCACCGGCCAGCGGATCGTGCCGCCGGACGAGCTCCCCGGCGACCTCGCGGCCGTGATCGTCATGAATCCGATCTACCGGGACGAGATCGAGTCGACGCTTCGGGCCTCCGGCCTGAGCCCGGAGGTGGTGGTCGCGTGACCGCGATCGACGCAACTGTCCGCCCGGGCGTCCCGTTCCTCGACCTCGAGCTCCCGGACGAGGTACGCGCGGCGATCCTCGGCGACATCGAGGAGCTGCTGCGGACGAACGCGTTCACGAACGGCCCGGCGGTGGCCGAGTTCGAGCGCGCGTTCGCGGCGTTCGTCGGGACGAGGCGGTGCGTCGGCGTCGCGAACGGCCTCGATGCGCTGCGGCTGGCGCTGATCGCGAAGGGCATCGAGCCGGGCGACGAGGTGCTCGTGCCCGCGAATACCTTCATCGCGACGTTCGAGGCGGTCACGCAGGCAGGTGGCGTACCCGTTCCCGTGGACGTGAGCGAGCACGACCTGAACCTCGACCCCGCGCTCGCGGAGGCCGCCGTCTCGGATCAGACGCGGTTTCTGCTCCCCGTCCATCTCTACGGCACGCCGGCGGACATGAGGGCGCTCTCCGACCTTGCCCGTCGGGCGCGCTTGGAGGTCCTGGAGGATGCGTGCCAGGCCCACGGCGCCGAACGCGACGGGATCCGTGCCGGCACGGCCGGGTTCGCGGCGGCCTTCAGCTTCTACCCCGGCAAGAACCTGGGGGCGATCGGCGACGCCGGCGCGCTGACGACCGACGACGACGAGCTCGCCGACCGCGTCGTCGCGCTTCGCGAGCACGGCCAGCGGGAGAAGTACCGCCATCAGGTCGTGGGCTGGACGGCCCGCCTCGACACGATCCAGGCGATCGCGCTCCTGCACAAGCTGCCGTACCTCGAGGAGTGGAACGGGCGACGGCGTGCGGCGGCGCGGTTCTACGGCGAGGCGCTCGTCGGCGTGGGCGACCTGCTCCTCCCACCCGTGCCGGAGGCCGTCACGCCGGTCTGGCACCTCTACGTCGTTCGCACCGCACGGCGCGACGAGCTCGCCGAGCACCTTCGGGCCCGAGGGATCGGAGTCGGCCTCCACTATCCGGAGCCGGCGCATCTCTCACCGGCGTACGCCGGCCTCGGCTACGGGCCCGGGTCGTTTCCGGTGACGGAGCGGCTCGCGGACGAGGTGCTGTCGCTGCCGATGTTCCCGGGCATCGACGAGGCGCAGCTCGATGCGGTCGTGAGCACGGTGCGCGCGTTCTTCGAGCGTGGCTGACGGTCCCGTCAACGACGCGTCCCACCGGCTGATCAGCGACGTCTCGTTCGGCGAGGACGTCGTCGTGCAGGCGTTCACGAACCTCTACGGCTGCCGCATCGGCGACGGGACCCGTATCGGCCCGTTCGTCGAGGTGCAGGCGGGGGTGGACATCGGTGCGCGCTGCAAGATCCAGAGCCACTCGTTCCTGTGCGAGGGCGTGACGATCGAGGACGAGGTCTTCGTGGGCCACGGCGTGATGTTCACGAACGACCTGCTTCCGCGCGCGACGACCTCGGACGGCGCGTTGCAGACCGCGGACGACTGGGAGCTGATTCCGACGCGCGTGTGCCGGAGGGCCAGCATCGGCTCCGGCGCCGTGATTCTCGCGGGCGTCACCATCGGAGTCGGAGCCCTGGTCGGCGCCGGGGCCGTCGTCACGCGCGATGTCGCCCCCGGCGAGACGGTCGCGGGTGTCCCGGCGCGTCCCAGATGAGCCGTGACGGGGGCGAGGGCGTGCCCCCCGTCCGAGTAGGGCCCTAGCCGCCTCGCGGGCCGAATCCTGGCCTACCCACGGCGGAGGCGCATGCCTACGCTCCATCGGGGATTCGAGCGGCAGTTAGGGGTGTGGGTTGACGGTCTGCGGTGCGGCAGTGCGGCGAAGTTCGGGTAGGGCGGCGTGAGCGTCGTCGAGCGGGTAGCCCCCGCCCCCGAGGCATGGCTCGGCGGACGCTCGAATGCGCGTACGCGCGAGATCCTCCAGCAGCGCGCCGGGAACGACCACCTACGGCGGGGCTGGCTCGTCCGGCGCGCGCTCTTCGCCGCGGACATCGCCGGTCTCGTGCTCGCGTTCCTCGGGGCCGCCTGGCTCTCCGGCGCGTCGCCCCAGGACAACGTCGGCGTCGGGATGGAGGCGCTCGGCTTCGCGCTCAGCCTGCCGTTGTGGATCGTGCTGATGAAGCTGCATGGGCTCTATGACGCCGACGAGGCGTACGCGGACCACTCCACGCTCGACGAGTCGGTCAAGGTCTTCCACGTCCTGACCATCGGCACGTGGCTCTTCTACATCGGCTCGACGGCGATCTCGTGGGTGGAGCCGAGCCTGCCCCGCCTGGTCGCCTTCTGGGCGCTCGGCACTGGTCCTCGTCCCCGGCGGCCGTGCGCTCGGGCGCCTCGCGTCGCGGCGCAGCGTCGCGTACGTGCAGAACACGCTCATCGTCGGCGCCGGCGACATCGGCCAGCTCGTGGCACGCAAGCTGCAGAAGCACCCCGAGTACAAGCTCAACGTCGTCGGCTTCGTGGACGCGGAGCCGAAGATCCGCCGCGAGGATCTCGGCGACCTGACGCTCGTCGGGACGATCGACGAGCTCCCGGAGATCGTCCGCGCCCTCGACGTCGAGCGGGTCGTGATCGCGTTCTCGCGCGAGCCGCATGCGCAGAACCTGGAGGCGATCCGCGCGTTGCGGGAGCTCGGCGTCCAGATCGACCTCGTACCGCGCCTGTTCGAGGCGGTGGGGCCGCGCGTCGGCATCCACACGGTCGAGGGCATGCCGCTGATCGTCCTGCCACCGGCGCGTCCGTCGCCGTCCTCACGGGCGCTCAAGCGGACGATGGACATCCTCGCGGCCTCCGTCGCGCTCCTCGTGACGCTGCCGCTCTTCGCCGTGATCGCGTTCCGGATCCGACGCGACTCGCCCGGGCCCGTGTTCTTCCGCCAGCAGCGGCTGGGCCAGAACATGCGCGAGTTCGAGGTTCTGAAGTTCCGCACCATGCGGGTCGACACGGACGACGCGGCGCATCGGGAGTACATCAAGGCGACGCTCTCGGCGAACGCGTCGCTGGGGTCGAACGGGCTGTACAAGCTCGACCGCAGCGACGCTGTCACGCGCGTCGGCCGCTGGCTGCGCCGCACGAGCCTCGACGAGCTCCCGCAGCTGATCAACGTGATCCGCGGCGACATGTCCCTCGTCGGGCCGCGACCGTGCCTCCGCTACGAGGTCGAGAGCTTCGAGCCCCACCACTTCGCCCGCTTCCTCGTCCCCGCCGGGATCACCGGGTTCTGGCAGGTCTCCGCACGGGCGGCATCGACCTTCGGCGAGTCGCTGGACATGGACGTCGCCTACGTGAACGGCTGGTCGCTCGGCCTCGACGTGCGGCTGCTCTGCCGCACGCCGCTGCAGGTGCTGCGGCAGCGAAAGGCGACGGCGTGACGCCGGTCCGCATCGCCGTCGTCGGGCTCGGCTACTGGGGGCCGAACCTGGCCCGCAACATCCAGGAGTCCGACGTCGCCGAGCTCGCGTGGCTGTGCGATTCGCGGCCGGAGCGGCTCGGAGCGCTCGGCCGACGCTACCCCGCCGCTCGGCAGGCCCTCGACCTGTCCGAGGTCCTGGCCGACCCGGACGTCGACGCGGTTGCGATCGCGACCCCGGTCACGAGCCATTACCCGCTCGCCCAGGCCGCGCTCGAGGCCGGCAAGCACGTCTTCGTCGAGAAGCCCCTCGCCGCCTCGTCCGCGGAGGCGCTCGAGCTGATGGCGCTGGCGGAGCGCTCGTCGCTCGTGCTGATGCCGGGGCACACCTTCCTCTACAGCCCGCCCGTCGTCGAGATCCGGCGGCTGATCGAGGCGGGGGATCTGGGCGAGATCTACTTCGTGTCGACGAGCCGGGTGAACCTCGGCCTCCATCAGCCCGACGTGAGCGTCGTCTGGGACCTGGCGCCGCACGACTTCTCGATCCTCCGCTACTGGCTCGGTGAGCCGCCGGCGCACGTTGCCGCGCTCAGCCGCAGCTGCATCTTTCCGGGAACGCCCGACGTCGCCTTCATCAACCTCGAGTACGCGGCCGACCTCGTCGCCCACGTCGAGCTCTCGTGGCTCTCGCCGAGCAAGCTCCGGCGGACGACGATCGTCGGCTCCGAGAAGATGGTCGTGTACGACGACACGAGCGCGGAGCCCGTGCGGATCTTCGACTCGGGCGTGGTGATGAAGGATCCGGCGACCTTCGGCGAGTATCACCTGAGCTACCGGACCGGAGACATCGTCTCGCCGCGCATCGACCCGACCGAGCCGCTCGCGGTCGAGATCGAGGACTTCTGCGCCGCGGTGGACGGCGGCCCGGAGCCCCGCTCGAGCTCGGCCGTCGGCCTCGACGTCGTGCGCATGATCGAGGCGGTCGAGGCGTCGCTCCGCGCGAACGGCGGGCGTGTCGCCGTCGACGGCGCACCGCTGGCGGCCTGATCCGGCCTATACGGCCGCTGCGTCACAACCACCCATTCGATCGGTCACACCGCCGCCGAGCAGGGCGACCATGGAGTCCAGTCACCCGACACACGGGGTCGTGCGCGGTGGAAAGAGGGGATTCGACTCGGGAGGTCGGATGAATATTCGCAGGATTTCCTTGCTCGTCGGACTCGCGCTGTTCGTGGCGGTTCCGACGGCGCAGGCGGACGGCACGGAGACGCTCGGACCCCCGAGTGTCACCATCAGCGCGTCCGCCACACGAGTGCTGGCAGCGGGCGTCGGCATGGCAAGGTCGCTCAACACGCCGAGCTCGTTCAGCGTGAACGTCCCTGCCGGAGCGACCGTGCGGCAGGTGCTCCTCTACTGGGGCGGGCACTTCTCCATCGGTGACAACTTCTCGGTGCACCGGACGATACGATCACGGTGAACGGGAACACCGTCACGGGACGACGATCGGCGGCCCCGCCTTCTTCTTCCAGGCCGGTTCGGGTCCCGGAGAACTTCGTCACCTACCGCAGCGACATCACCGGCCTCGGCCTCGTCGCGCCGGGCTGCGAACACGCTGACGATCTCGAACATGGCGTTCAGCTCCTTGTTCGCGCGGCGGCGAACGACGGCGCGGGCGTGCTCGTGCTGTACAGCGATCCCGCGGATCCGGCAGGCTCGAGCGTCGCCGTGCGGGACGGGCTCGATCTCGCGTTCAACGGGTTCCCGTCGCCGCGGGACACGACGGTGCCGCAGACGTTCACGTTTGCGTCCTCGGCGGTCGACCGGACGGCGAATCTCGCGTCGTTCGCCGGGAGCGTGACGAACTTCGATCCGGCAGTTCGGCTTCCGGCCGAATCAGCTGCGGGTGACCTTCAATCTCGGCGGCACGGGCGACGTGACGATCGACAACCCGTACCAGAGCAACGCGGGCAATGAGTGCGACGTGAGCAACATCGCGATCACCGTCCCCGCCGGCGCCACGCAGATGACGGTGCAGGCGCTGTCGGGCGGGCCCGGGCCTGCGGGCTCGACGCCGGCGTCGTTCGCCTGGAACGCCACGGCCGTGTCGATTCCCGGCACGCCGCCGCCCCCGCCGCCTCCGCCGGGCGAGGGCTGCACGCCGGGCTACTGGAAGAACCACCTCGGCTCGTGGGCCGCGACGGGCTACTCGCCGAGCCAGACCCTGTCGCGCGTGTTCGCCAACACGGGGACGCTCGGGTCGTCCACGCTGCTGCCAGGCGCTCTCGTTCGGGGGCGGCAGCTCGCTCACGGAGAAGAAGCAGATCCTGCTTCGCGCGGCAGTCGCGTCGCTGCTGAACTCGGCGCATCCGAGCATCGACTTCGACCTGACGACGGCCGAGGTCATCGCCCAGGTGAACGCGGCACTCGCCAGCACGAACAGGGACGCGATCACGTCGCTGGCGACCACGCTGGACAACGAGAACAACTCGGGCTGCACGCTGAACTAGCGCGCGGCCGTACTTCAGCGCTCCGTGCCGCCTTCGAGCGGCACGGGGCGCACCCGTTCACACCGCCCGACCGGCGAGGCTGCGGTCGGCGACGTATCGAGCGATCGCGAGCGACGACGTCGCTCCCGGCGAGGGCGCGTTCCGCACGTGAAGGACGCGCTCGGTGCCCGAGAAGAGGAAGTCGTCGAGCAGGGTCCCGCTCGCGCGTCACCGCCTGTGCCCGGATGCCTGCCGGTGCGAAGGAGAGGTCGGAGGCGCGGAGCTCGGGGAGATACCGCCGCGCCTGCGCCGCGTAGGCGCTCTTCAGCAGGTCGCGAACCACCTCGAGCGTCCCGAGTCGCCAGTACCGGCGCGCGAGTCGCAGGAAGCCCGGGTACGCGAGCGTCCGCCAGGCCTCTCGGGGCGCGACATCGCGCCGGCGGTAGCCCTCGTACGCCAATGCGACGACGGCGTTCGGGCCGGCCCAGACGGCACCGTCGGGACGCCGGTTCACGTGGACGCCCAGGAAGGGGAACTGCGGGTCCGGCACGGGGTAGATCAGGTTGCGGCACAGCCGCGCAGCCTCGTCGCTGAGCGCGAAGTAGTCGCCCCGGAAGGGCAGGATCCGGACATGCGCTCCGTCCGCCCGTGCCAGGTCGTCGGCGTGGACGCCGGCGCACGCCACGACCCTCTCGGCGATCACGTCGCCGTCCGTGGTCTCGAGCCGCACGCCGTGCGGGGACTCGGAGATACGACCCACGCGCACGCCGCAACGGAGCGTCCCGCCGCTCGCCGACAGACGTCGTGCCAGTGCCCGCGCGACGAGGCGGTAGTCGACGAGACCGGTCTCGGGCAGGTGCAGCGCCGCGATGCCGGCGCAGTGCGGTTCGAGCTCGCGCAACGCCGCGGCGCCGATGCGGCGGGCAGCGACGCCGTTGGCGGCGGCCCGGCGCTCGAGCTCGTCGAGCCGCGCGAGCTCCCCCTCGTCGACGGCGACGATCACCTTTCCGCAGAGCTCGTACGGAATCCGCTCCTCCTCGCAGAAGGCGACGAGGAGCCGGCGCCCCTCGGTGCAGAGCCGTGCCTTGAGCGAACCCGGCTCGTAGTAGACGCCCGTGTGGATGACACCGCTGTTCCGCCCGGTCTGGTGGAGCGCCGGCTCGCGCTCCTTCTCGAGGACGAGCACGCCGGTTCCGGGGCGTCGGCGCAGGATCTCGACGGCGGTCGCGAGGCCGAGGATCCCGCCGCCGACGACGGCGACGTCGAACCGCTCGTCGCTCACATCTCGCGGCGACCGACGAGGGCCCGGCCCAGCGTCACCTCGTCCGCGTACTCGAGGTCGCCGCCCACGGGCAGGCCGCTCGCGAGGCGCGTGACGCGCACACTGCCGCGCAGCCGATCGGCGAGATAGGCCGCCGTCGCCTCGCCCGTCATGTTCGGGTTCGTCGCGAGCACGACCTCCTGCACACCGTTCCGCTCGACGCGGCGCAGGAGCTCGTCGATCCGCAGGTGCTCCGGCTCGATGCCGTCGAGCGGAGAGAGCGAGCCGCCGAGCACGTGGTAGAGGCCGCGGTACTCGTGCGTCCGCTCGACCGAGAGGAGGTCGACCGGCTGCTCGACGACGCAGATGAGCGCGTGGTCGCGGCGGGCGTCGAGGCAGATCGCGCAGACCTCGTCCTCGGTGAGGTTCCCGCACTCGCGGCAGAAGCGGACGCGCTCCTTCACCTCCTCGATCGCGCGCGCGAGCGCGAGCGCCTCCTCTGCAGACCGTTGTAGGAGGTGGAACGCGAGCCGTTGCGCCGTGCGCGTGCCGACGCCGGGAAGCCGCGTCAGCTGGGCGACGAGGTTCTCGACGGCCGGCGAGAGCACGGCCTCATTCTGCCCGTCCGGATCGGACTACCCCGGCTACATCCCCGGCAGGCCGAGGCCGCCGAGGCCGCCCATCATCCCGCCCATCCGCTGCTCGAGCAGCGACTGCGCGGAGCGGAGCCCCTCGTTGACGGCGGCGACGATCGTGTCCTGGAGCAGCTCCGGGTCGTCCGGGTCGATCGCCTCGGGATCGATCCAGATCTCCTTGAGCTCCATCGCGCCGGAGACCTTGACCTTCACCATGCCGCCGCCGGCCGAGGCCTCGACGATCTCGTTCGCGACCTCCTCCTGCGCCTGCGCCATCTGCGCCTGCATCTGCTGGGCCTGCTGCATCAGCTTGTTGATGTCGAAGCTCATGAGTGCTCCTTCCAGTAATGGTCTCGCGTTTCTGGCGACTGGCCGGCGTCGGCAGGCAAGGACGCAGGGAGCGTCGATATGCGGGCATATCGGCGCGACTGAGGACGCCGCATGGCGGCGCCGGACACCGCCAGAAACGCCCTGACTATTGCTGGAAGGGGCACTAATCCTCCACGTCTCGGGCGTCGAACGTCTCCTTCATCAGCTCGTACAGCTCGTCCTCGCTCGGGGCCGCCGGCTCGTCCGCGTGCGGGTCGGCGCTCACCGCCCCCTCCGCGAATGCGACGACGAGCTTGCGTCCGGTCAGCTCGTAGAGCGCGTCCCGGAGCAAACCGGCGTTCTTCGGCTCCTCCGCAAGCTGCCGGTGGAACGCGGCGCTCGGCGGGAACTCGAGCGTGAGCGTGTCGCCGGCGAGCTCCGCCGGGCGCGCCTCCCGCAGGACGGACGCGACCGGGATCGACTTGTCCTCCACCGCCGGGACGATCGAGCGCTGCCACGCCTCCTGGAGCTGCTCGAGGTCGATGCTCGGTGGCGCCACGGCCGCGGTGACGGAGTCCTCGGTCGTCGCCTCGGGCGCGGGCGGCGCCGCGGCGGCCGGCGGCGACGGTGACGGTGCGGGGCCTGCGTGCCCGGAGCCCGAGCCGATCGCCGACACGCGCGCCTCGAGCTGCTCGAGCCGGTACGCGGTCGCCTCGCGCGAGAGATCGGCGGCGGGCCGAGTCACCTTCACGAGCGCGAGCTCGAGCGGCAGGCGCGGGTCGCCGCCCTGACGCATGTCCTCGACGGCCACGGCCAGCAGGTCGACGAGCCGCAGCACCGTCGCCGGCGTGAGCTGGTTCGCCTGCTCGCGCAGCCGGTCGCGCGTCTCCTCGGTCACGGGCAGCGACTCGGGCACCTCGCCGAGGTGCTGGACGAGCATGAGGTGGCGCAGGTGCTCGAGCAGGTCGGTGACGAGCCGCCCGAGGTCCTGGCCGTTCTCCGCGAGCTCCTCGAGGTACGTGAGCGCCCCCGCGGTGTCGCCGTCGACGACGAGGTCGCCGATCCGGAAGAGCGCCTCCTCCTCGACCGTGCCGAGCATCTGCAGCACGTCCTGGACGGTGATCTTGTTGCCGGTCGCTGCCGCGAGCTGGTCGAGGATCGACTCGGCGTCGCGGTAGGCCCCGCGCGCCCCGCGGGCGATCAGCGCCAATGCCGCGTCGGGCGCGTCGATCCCGTCCGCGTCGGCGATGCGCCGGAGCTTCGTCACGAGCTCCGGCAGCCGCGGCCGCTGGAAGACGAAGGTCTGGCAACGCGACCGCACCGTCGGCAGCACCTTGCTCAGGTCGGTGGTGCAGAAGATGAAGACGAGGTGGGGCGGAGGCTCCTCGATCAGCTTCAGGAGCGCGTTCCAGGCGGCGTCCGTGAGCTGGTGCGCCTCGTCGAGGATGTAGACCTTGTAGCGCCCCTCGGCCGGCTGCAGCACGACGCGCTCGCGAATCTCGCGGATGTCGTCGATCCCGCGCTGCGAGGCGGCGTCCATCTCGACCACGTCGAGCGAGGTGCCGTTGGCGATCGCGACGCACGCGTGGCAGACCTTGTCCGGCGTCGGCGTCGGCCCCTGGGCGCAGTTGAGCGCCTTCGCCAGGATTCTCGCCATCGACGTCTTGCCGGTGCCGCGCGGCCCGGCGAAGAGGTACGCCTGCCGCACCTGATCGGTCGCGAGCGCGTTGCGGAGCGTCCGCACGACGCCCTCCTGGCCGACCACCTCCTCGAAGTCCTGGGGCCGGTACTTCCTGTAGAGGGCCATTCCGCGCGCTTCGCGCACGGAATGGCTAGAAGTCTGTGCCGATTCGGTCACTCGTCGGATCCTTCCACACACTGCGAGGGGTGGAGCCAGTGTGCCGGATCGTCGTCGATTCGCACGAAGTCATTTCTGGAGTCCCCGGCCTGCTGCGATCGTCCGGCGTCGTCGTGGTCGTCCGACGGTTGCCCTCGGGCGACGCCAATCGGCGCTGATGCTCCGCAAGCGATGCTCGCGGCGGTTCCTGGAATCTCGACCGAGACGGCCCGTGCGTTGTTGCGAACGTTCGGCAGCGTCGCCAAGGTCCTCGCGGCCCAAGACGAGGAACTCGCATGCGTAGGTGGGATGGGGCCCAAGCGAATCGAAAGCACTTCGCCGAGCAGCCTTCTAGCTTTCTCTCGCCGACGGCGAGAGAAAGCCCGGCCGCGCATCCGTCGTCGAAACGTGTCCCTGGGAGGAACGCCCGTCGCCTGCTCGGGCCAGGCAGAACCGCGGCACCTGAGAGGGAATCCTTAGCGCTGCTTCCTCCCGGATCTGACGCGGTTCGGATGCTCCCAGTGCGCGGAACCTGGCCGTCAACGCCGCGTGCGTGCGCCCAAGCCCCACAAACTCCGTCCCTCGGACGGCCTTCGGCCCTGCTAGAGCGGATTTCAGGTACAGGGAACCGCTACCTCCCCGCCTAGCGCGGACCGGGCGGAGCGAGTGTAGCCCGCCTCGGCGCAAAGGCGTTTTGCATCGTGAGGCATCGTGTCTATGCTTGTGGCAATCGCTACAGAGGGAGGACCGATGGCGCGGATCGCCGACGTGATGAGCCTGCGGGTGCTGACGGTGACGCCCGACGAGACGGTGCAGCTCGCGATCGCGCGGATGCTCGAGGAGAACGTCGGCTCCGTCGCGGTCTGCGAGGGCAACCACCTCGTGGGCATCTTCACCGAGCGCGACGTGCTGCGCCTCGCCGGTGAGAACAGCCAGCTGCAGGAGCTCAGGGTCGGCGACGTGATGACGCGCCGCGTCCTCACCGTCTCACCCGACGACGACATCCTCGGGGCGGGCGCGCTCATGGCCGAGCGGCGGATCCGCCACCTCCCGGTCGTGCAGGACGGGATGGTGATGGGGATCGTCGGCCTCCGCGACGTCACGCGCAGCCTGCTCGAGCTCGTCTGGCGCGAGCACGATGTCGCCGCGCGCGAGACGGCTCGGCAGCTGCTCAAGCGGGCCTGAGAACTCGGTTCAGAATGAAGCCTTGTGCCGCCGAGGGACGTCGCGCAGCCCGATCGCGGCGTCCTCGGTCGCCCCGATAGCGCTGCTATCGGGGCTCCCTGCGTCCTTGCGCTCGAACCGCGCGACGCACCTCGGCGGCGAAGCGTCATTCCGAATCGAGTTCCGACGCCGGTACAATCGCCGCTCCCGGGCGCATAGCTCAGCGGGAGAGCGCTCGCCTCACACGCGAGAGGTCGGTGGTTCGATCCCACCTGCGCCCATCGACGCACGCCGTGATTCGCGGAAACCGCATGGTTACGCAAAGGCGGCGCGCGTGATTCGTGCCAGCGGTGCTAGGGCGTGCCCCCTCGGTGCCCCCTCGGAAGCTGCAGCGTCCGCGCGGGCCGCTGGCCGCCACTGCTACTCGTGGGCTAACGGGTAGCGGCCCGCGCAGTGGATCGGCGCGCGTGCGCGCGAGGAAGTCCTTCCCCGCCTATCGCGGGCCTACTGCGAGTACCCCTCAGTCACCTCGCCCTTGTGTGCGGCAAATGCAGCCAGAACCTCCTCCTTCTCACGCTCGGGCACCTTGAAGAAGTCGAGCGTTCGCCCAAGTTCGGCCGCGACTTCATCGAACTCGGCGGGCGAGATCTTCAGTTCGCGGTGAGCTTCTTCCAGACCAAGGGTGGTGCTGCCGGGTTGTGTGGCTGCATATTGCTGGGGTCCGCCGGCGACCTCGCAGACCCACAGGGTGCGCATGAACTTAAGGCCCGGAAGCCTTCCCAGATTGTTCGTGTGCCATTCCCGGAGAGCAGGGTTCTCCGATGTCTGGCCGACAATCGGGTTCTGCACGATTGCGTCGCTGAAGTGGTCAACCACGGCTGCGATGGCGAATGCGCCACCGAGCCGTTCATACAGACTCGACTCCGTCATTGTTCGCTCCTTTGAGCAGTTCCCTGAAAGCGTCCGATCGCTTCAGCGATCGCTTCCATTAGTGACGGACAACACGCCGGTCTTACGCCGAATTGCGCGGCTCGGATGCACCCCGCCGCTTAGATCGGCGCGCTTCCTGCAACCGCCGTTCGTCGCCGGGCGCTTCACGCTGCGAGAGACGGCCGCCAGCCTGCGTCGCGGCGGCTCCCCGGCCGCGCGGCCTCACTCGCTGGTTTTGCAACGCAGTCCTTCAACGGACGACCTAGTTCCGAACCCATGGGCGGGTCAGGATCTACGGAGATGCCAGCGCATCCGCGAGCCGAAGCTAATGACCGTCGTAGGCTGCGATGAGGATGCGATTTGCCTTCCTGGCGCTTCTAGTGGCGCTCACGTTGGTACTGATTGGGTGTCGCGGCGAGGCCTCGACCGCGCCTCCGGTGGAGCGTGTGGCGCAGCAGCTCGCGCGTGCCGGCACGACCAGCGTGATCGTCCTCGTCTCCGACGATGGTCGAGAGTACGTGGCCACAGCCGGTACTCGCCGTCCTGATCCGGACCAGAGATTTCGGATCGGAAGCGTCACCAAGACGTTTACCGCAACGATCGTGCTCCAGCTCGTCGAGGAAGGGAGGCTTCGCCTCGACAGCACGCTTCACGAGCACCTGCCGGGCCTCGGTGCTCGAGGAGAAGAGATCACGATCCGCCAGCTGCTCAATCACCGCTCCGGGCTCGTCAACTTCACCGACTACACGTCCTGGCTCGACCGGGCGAGCCGGTCGCCATCGACCCGGCCGATCAACATCTTGCGCTTCGCCGTCTCGCACCCCGCAGCCTTCCGACCTGGCAGTGAATGGCAGTACTCGAACACCAATTACATCGCGCTCGGCCTGGTCATCGAGAAGACCACAGGGCGCCCGTACGGACAAGTGCTCAAGCAGCGAATCCTTGAGCCGCTCGATCTGGGAAGCACAGAGCTGCCAGTCACGCGGCGCCTGCGAGATCTGAAAGACGAGGGCGAGAATCCCCAGGTGCCCTGGGCTGCCGGCGCCATCGTCTCAAACGCACAGGACATTGCCCGCTTCCTGTCCGCGCTCCTCTCGGGCCGAATCCTTTCCGAGGCATCCCTCGCGTCTATGAAGCAAACGGTGGTCGTTGACCCAACGCTCGCGGACGGGCTTGGCATTTTTTCAACCCAACTGCCGTGCGGACGTTTTTGGGGCCACCAGGGCGGCATCCTCGACTACGCGACGATCGTCAACGCCAGCGAGGACGGCAGCCGAGTCGTTGTCATCTCAGCGCACGGTGGAACGCCTTCTGGGCCACCCCCCGACGAGAGTGCGCTGCTTTGCCACGCGACGCATACGCGTTGAATGGCGACTCGACCCTGCTCGCCAGTCGGAAGACCGCTGAACAATGTGAACGGGAACCGGCGCCGTTGCCACGCAACGCGCCAGATCGAGCGTAATTGGAGGTCTCCCACCCGGAGACCTCCACGTGAAGGTCCAAAAATGAGGCGGGGAGGAGAAGAGGCTCCTTGCCAAGTCTTTCAACCCGTCTCCCCACCCTACGGCGGTCGGTGCGCTGGTCGAGCCACTTGCCATAGGCGGCCTGCTCAGATGCCGAGCCGGGCGACCCCGACGCGTTGTTGGCGCTCCACAGCTCCCAGGGCCCGCGAGGAGCGGGGAGGATGAGGGTCGTGGAGAATGACAGCGAATGCGCGCCAACGGCGAGCCGGGCGTTGCGATCGTCGGCGGCGGGCTGGCCGGCTTCACCGCCTTCCTGACGCTCCGCCATGCCGGCGTGCGCGACGTGATCGTCTTCGCCGGCGAACGGGATCCCACCGGTCCATTCGCGCGCCGCGCCGCCGCGATCCGCCAGCGCGCGATGCGCTCCGAAAGCGACGGCCACTGCTTCCCGCGCAGCTTTCCCGGCCTCGCCGCGCGGGAAGCGATGCGCCGCCGCTCGGCGGGCCCGCTCCTCGGCACCGTCACGAACCGGTACCTCCCGACCCTCGACTGGTTCCTCCGCCACGTGCGCGAGCTCCGTGGAGGTTCGGGCTGGGACGAAGCCGTCGTGGAGGGGCGGGTCGAGCGCGTCCGCGCCGTCGACGGCGGCTTCGAGCTCGACGGGCGTGGCCCGTTCCGCGACGTGCTGCTCGCGCCGGGTCATCCGGGACCGGCGATCCCGGCCGACCTCGAGGGCGATCCGCGCATCGTCCATGCCTACGAGCCGCACGGTTACGGACGGGCCGTCGCCGTCGTGGGTGCGGGGATGGCTGCGGCCACCGAGTGGCTGAACGCGCTCGCCGCAGGGGCGGTCGTCACATCGGTGCGGCGGCGGGACCCGCTTCGGCGTCCGCTGAATGTCCCTCGACCGCTGTTCTCCAAGCGCGGGCTCGCCAGCTTCCACGCCACGTCCCCCAGCCACCGGGCCGCGCTCCTAACGGAGCTCTCCGCGCCGTCGTATCCCAACGGCGCGGGCTGGGACGACCCCGTCGAGCAGGCAGCGCGGGAAGGCAGATTTCGCGTTCGAGACCGAGTCGACGGCGCCGACCAGGTGATCTGCGCCACGGGCTTCCGGCGGGGCTTCCGGCACGACACCCTGCTCGACGCGCTGGTCGACGATCACGAACTGGACACCGTCGACCGCTGGATCGTCCTCGACGCGAGCTCGTGCGTGCCGCAGCTGACGGATGCGAGCCGTACCCTGGCGCTGGCCGGCGCTCCTGCGCAGTGGGCCTATCCGGCGGCCGACACGATTGTCGGGATGAAGTGGGCCGCACGGCGGTTCGCGAGGGTGTCGTGTCGTACACGCTGAGGGGGCGCATCGAGTCGCGGCTCGCGTCCGCGGCCCTCGTCGTCGCCGGCGCTGCCGCCTACTCGCTGTTGCTCGGACAGTGGTGGCCGATCGAGCTCGCGGGGATCATGCTCGCCGTCGGCCTTGCCCTGGACGCGGCCTTCTACCACCGACTGCTCGCGTACCAGCCGGGCTGGCTGGCAGTGCCGCTCGGGGCGCTCGAGCTCACCGGAACGATGGCGCTCGCGGTCGGGATCGGCCTCCGGCCGCCGCTTGCCGGAGCACTGGCGCTGTTCGGCGCCGCTTGGCTCCTCGGCCAGGTCCTGGGCCACGCCGGGTTCCCTCTCGCGCACCTCACCTACGCGGAGGACGGCGGTGAGCTCGGCCGCGCGGGCCGGGCGCTCTGGGGCGCGGCGCCGGTCGCGCTCGCCGCTGTGCTCGGCGTCGCCTTGGTGACGCAGCCGCCCACCGTTCGCCTCTCGGCAGGCGTCCATCAGGGGCCGCTCGTGCTCGACCGGTCGCAGCGGCTGATCGGCGAGCCGGGCGCCGTCGTCCGCGGAGGGATCGTGATCACGGCCGACGACGTCACCGTCAAGGGCGTCTCGGTTCTCGGAGGCGAGGTCGGGATCTCGGTTCGGGACGCGCGCCGCGTCGTCCTCGAGGACGTGGCCGTCATGGGCGCCTCGCTCGACGGGATCCAGGCGAGGTTGAGCCAGGTCACGATCCGCGACTGCTCGGTGACGGCGCCGGCGAGCGCCCACGCTCAGGGGATCGACATCTCCTTCGCCATGGAGCTGCCGCACAGCCTCGTCGAGGGCTGCCATGTGAGCGGCGGCTTTCGCGAGGGGATCGCCACCCACCTCGTGATGGTCGACCTGCGCGCGAACCGGATCGAGCGGACGACATTGCACGGGATCGCGATGACCGAGATGTCGATGGGCGCAATCGAGGCGAACGTCGTCCGCGACGCGCTCGGCGTCGGCGTCTTCTGCGGCGACTGGTCGCACTGCGAGATCGAGGACAACGCCGTCGTCGGGACGCGACCCGACCCCGAGTCGGGCGCGCGCTCCCAGATGGGGTATCGCGATCCAGTCGAGCTACCACGCCCGAGCCGAGGTGGAGGGCAACGCCCTGTCCCGGAATGCGCGCGCGATGGGCACCTTCACGAACGGGACGATCACCGGCCGCTGACGGCCTCGAGCGCGTACCCGCCCTCGAGCATCGCGGGCGCCCGCTGCCGCAGCCGCTCGGGGCTCGGCACGTCCCAGCCGAGCGAGTCGGCGAGCCGCACGATCATGTTGAAGAGCGCGCAGACCGTGATCGCGTCCTGAAGCGCCCGGTCCGAGACGCCCGCGGCCCGTGCCGCCTCCGCGTCCGCTCGGCCGACCTCCTCCGGCTGCAGCGTCAGCTTCTCCAGGAACGCCAGCACGGCGGCGAGCTGCGGTCGCGAGTGGGGCCGTACGCCAGTCCGCGGCGACCGCCTCCCAGACCTCCTCACCGAGCGCGTACGACGCAACTGCGCCGTGGGAGCGCGTTCAGAACGGACACTGGTTGAGCAGCGAGGTGAACGCGGCGAAGAGCTCGCGCTCGCCCGCGGTCCACTCGGAGGGGCCACGCATCGCCTCGTCCAGTGCGTCAGAGAAGGGCCGGCCGAACAGTTCGGGCCGGTAGTAGATCGTCTTCACCACCCCGAGAGGCTCCGCGCCGCTCCGCTCCCGAATCACGTCGAGCACCGCGGCCTCGGCGGGCCCGTGCGCTCGATCGACGACAGAGAGCCTCACCCGAGCGCCCGCATTCCCGCCTCAAGGCGCCGCAGCCCTTCGCCGACCGCTACGGCGACCGTCTGCTCGAAGATCTCGTCCTCGGAGCAGCCCGCCGCCTTCAGCGCCTCGACGTCCTCGTCCACGATCCTGTAAGCGCCGGTACGGACCTTGCCGAGGTACGAGCCCATCGCCGGATCCGGGTGCGGGAGCGCTGCCACCGCCTCCCGAAGGTCCTCCAGCGGCGTCGGCACGCGCCCGAGTCTACAGCCGCGTCGCGCACACCTGCGATCCGAGGCCAGCACTCCTCTAGGAGCCAGATCGCCTGGTTCACCGACGAGGACCCGAGCGCTCAGCGGGGCTCACCCCGAGAGCAGCAACCCCTCTTGCGCGGGGCGGGCTAGGCCGGGGAGACGAGCGGGCGCCGCTGCCGCGAGCCCGTGGTCGCCCACCGCATCGCCTCGACCGTCCAGCCGAGCAGCGCGAGGACGAGGAGCGCGAAGGCGATGACAAAGAACCAGAAGCGTCTCTTCATGGGTCGAAACCTACGAGGCGCCATCCGATCGGAAATCCACCCACGTGGCGATTCGGCGTCCTCCTCAGGGATGACCTTGCAATCGAGTACGCGTCACAAGCCGGAGGCGGCCTCCGGCGCCCCGTCGGCGGCCCCGTCCCGCTCAGTAACCGAGGGTGGAAGTACGGGTCGCGGTCCGAGCTGAGGCTCGCCTCGCCGATCCTTGCCGATCGGGCTTGCCGGCCGGGTTGAGCGTGGAACCCCGTCACGTGATACTCGGGTGATGGGGTGGGCGACGGGGATCACGGTTGTCGTCTCGGTTCTCCTTGCCGTCGGTGGTTACGTCGCCACGTACCTGTACAACCTCCGGCTCGCGCAGCGAAAAGACCGGCTCGAGCACGTCAACCGGCAGTTGAGCGAGCTCTACGGACCGTTGGTTGCGCTCACGACCTCGGGAGAGTCTGCGTGGACGGAGTTCCGGAAGCTCTACCGCCCTGGGGTCGCATTCTGGGGAACTCAGCCGCCGCCTACCGATGACGAAGCGGCGGCTTGGCGGCTATGGATGACCGAGGTTTTCATGCCGCTGAATGAACGTATCGTCGACGTCGTCACGAACAACGCGGAGCTGCTTGAAGAAACCCAGATGCCGCAGCCGCTCCTCGATGTTTGCGCGCATGTTGCGGGCTACCGGCCGGTTCTTTGGAGCTGGGCGAATGGCGACACGACGCGACATTTCTCGACCAGCAACTTCAACGGCCGAGAACTCGCCGAGTATGCGCTCACACGGTTCGAGACGTTGAAGGTCGAGCAGCGCCGGCTCATGGGTGCGTCGATGCCCTCCCGTGAGACAAGGAACGGATTTGCGCGACCCGGCGCGGCATCCGGCAGCTCGGTCTACGAGACGAAATGAAGTGGAACGTGACGAGACTCACCGAGAGCAAGGCCCGCTGTTCCCCCTCAGCGTGAAGGCGCTCCGCGCGACTCGGGTCCCCGCGCCCTCGCTTCGACCGAGCGGTTGGTGGATTCCGCGCTCCGCGGGTGCGACGTCGTCGTTGACGACGATCCGAATTCCGTATCGCGCGTGCGTGCGCGGAGAGCTTGCGTCAGACGCCGACGCAGCCATGCATCAACTCCAACGGCGACGGCTCCTGGTTGAAGGCCGGGGATAGGCGGCGCTCGGCTCGCCCTGGTGTCCGAGCCCGCCGGTGCTGAGCAATATCCTTGCGGGACTCGAGCCGACACCACCACCAGCGGAGGAGTGATGGACGACTCGCAAGTCCACCGGACGATCGAGCAGCTCGTGGCCGAGGAGCACGAGCTCTGGGAGCGTGAGTCCGCAGGGAACGCGAGCGAGGCCGATCGGCAGCGCCTGGAGCAGGTCAAGGTCTCGCTCGACCAATGCTGGGACCTGCTGCGCCAGCGCCGCGCCCTGCGGGAAGCTGGTCGTGATCCGGACGAGGCCGACGTCAGGCGGCCGGAGGTCGTCGAGAGCTACGAGCAGTAGCGCCGCCCGACGACACCGTGGCTACCGAGACCCCGGCACCACCGTTCTCGGGACGGACGGCGTGGGCGCGAAATGTGCAAACGCCGCTGCGCGAGTTTCTGCGCACCGAGACGGGCGGGGCGGCGGTCCTGCTGGCTGCTGCCATCGCGGCACTGGTGTGGGTGAACGTCGAGGGTTCGTCGTACGAGTCGTTCTGGGGGACGACTCTGGCGATCGATCTCGCCGGCTCCGGCGTCTCGCTGGAACTGCGCGAGTGGGTGAACAGCGGCCTGATGACGTTCTTCTTCTTCGTCCTCGGGCTCGAGGCGCGTCGCGAGTTCGATCTCGGAGATCTGCGGGAGCGGCGACGGTTTGCCCTGCCCCTCCTCGCCGGAATCGGCGGCATGGCACTGGCGGTCGCGATCTATCTCGCCTTCAACGCCGGCCGCTCCTCCGCGCAGGGCTGGGGAATCGCAATGTCCACCGACACCGCCTTCGCGCTCGGTCTGCTGGCGCTCGTCGGCCCGCGTTTCCCCGACCGGCTGCGGGCGTTCATGCTCACGGTCGTCGTCGTCGACGACATCCTCGCGCTCGTCGTCATCGCCACCGTCTACACGGAGCAGGTCAGCGTCCCGGATCTCCTGGCGGCATTCGGGCTGTTCGGCGCGGTGCTCGTGGTGCGGGCGCTGGGTGTGCGGGTCGGGCTCGTCTACTTCGCGCTCGGAGTTGCGATCTGGGTGGCACTGCTCGAATCCGGGGTCGAGCCGGTCGTGGTCGGGCTCGCGATGGGGCTCCTGGCCTACGCATATCCGGCCCCGCGCTCCGAGCTCGAACGCGCAACCGAGCGCTTCCGCGAGTTCCGCGAGCAGCCGACCCCGGAGCTCGCCCGCTCCGTCGGCGTCGGGCTCAGGGCGGCGGTCTCGCCCAACGAGCGACTCCAGCAGCTCTACCACCCCTGGACGAGCTACCTCATCGTGCCGCTGTTCGCGCTCGCGAACGCGGGCATCGCGATCGACGGGGGCTTCCTCGCCGAGGCCGTCACCTCGCCCATCACGCTCGGAATCCTCTTCGGCTACCTCATCGGCAAGCCCGTCGGCATCTTCGGCTGCTCGTGGCTGCTCACGCGGCTCACTCGCCGACGGCTGCGGCCGCCGGTCGGCTGGGCGGCGGTCGCCGGCGGGGGAACGATCGCCGGGATCGGGTTCACCATCGCGCTGCTCGTCGCCACGCTTGCGTTCGAGGGAGGGCAGCTCGAGGAGGCAAAGCTCGGCATCCTCAGCGCCGCGCTCGGCGCTGCGCTCCTCACCTGGCTGCTGTTTCGCGCGACGGCGCTGCTGCCTCGGAGGCTGCGGACCCGCGCCCTGCTCGGAACGGCGGAGCCGCTCGCCGACCTCTACGTCGAGGTCGACCCCGAGCGCGACCATATTCGCGGCCCGATCGAGGCGCCGGTCACGGTCGTCGAGTACGGCGACTTCCAGTGCCCCTACTGCGGGCAGGCGGAGCCGGTCCTCCGCGAGCTCCTGCGTGAGTTCGGCGACGTGCGCTACGTCTGGCGGCACCTGCCGCTGAACGACGTCCACCCCGACACCCAGCTCGCCGCCGAGGCCGCCGAGGCCGCCGCCGGCCAGGGCGCCTTCTGGGAGATGCACGACCTCCTGCTCGAGCATCAAGACGCGCTTCGCCCGAACGACCTGATCGCCTACGCCGAGCAACTCGGGCTCGACGTCGAACGCTTCACCAACGACCTTCGCGAGCACGTCGGCGCCGCCCGCATCGCAGACGACGTCGACAGCGCCGACCTGAGCAGCGTCTCGGGCACGCCGAGCTTCTTCATCAACGGCCGACGCCACTACGGCGCGTACGACATCGTCACCCTCTCGGCGGCTGTGCGCGCGGCGGGCGCGCAGGCGACGCTGGCGACGTCCTGACCCGCTGAGTCGTGGAAATCGCTCTGGGTCTCGTGGCGGCTGCCGACGCGGACTGAGGGCGAGGCGCTTCACGTCTCGCGGGCCGACCGCGGCCACAGCGTGTAGCTGAACGAGATCGCGAAGTCGATCGCGAGCACGAGCGTCCACACAGCCGCCATGCCTTGCAGCGCCTCGGTGCGGTCGAGGTCGCCGACGGCGAGGATGCCCAGGCCGAGCAACGCGGTGCCGGTGGCCCACGCGCGCAGATGGCGAAGCCACTCGCGCCGCTCGCGGGCGGCGTGCGCGCGCCCCGAGCGCGGAGGGCGCTCGGGCGGCGGCCCGCCGGCGAAGCGGTGCGCGAAGCGGACGTCCGCCCATGCGACGAGCTGCTTGCCCCAGGCGACCGAGACGCCGATGTAGACGGCGGCGAGCGCGTGTGGCAGAGCGGCTTCGCCCCCGCCGCGCAGGTCGAGTGTCGTCGCGACCAGCAGGAGCAGGTCGATCAGCGGGGTCGCGACGAGCAGGGCCATGCCGGCCCTCGGCCGCCCGAGGACGTACCGCGTCACGAGGCCCGCGAGGAGGGTCGCCCAGAACGCGAGCTCGGCACCGATGATCAGAGCAATGAGCACGATCGCCTTCCTCGAGGGTCGCCGGCCGCCGAGTCGCTCCGGAAGGGGGTGAGCCGCTCGACGGTGGTGCGGGGTGCCGCACCAGCGGCCGTCCGACGCCAACTGAACCTTTCGTGCCGTCCGCTGCGAAGCGCTCATCGTCATCCACGAAAGGAGCACGATGAGCACCAGGACCTTCCGACTCGCGACGCTGCTGACGGTGGCCGTCGCGCTGCTCGTTCCACTCGCGGCTGCCGGTGCCGGCACGTCCGGCTCGAAGCCGCGCGCCGCCGGTGACGCGGTGAAGCGCGTCCTCTACGCCACGGACGACCGCGGCAACCTGCTCCGGTTCCGGGCGCTGACGCCGCAGCTCGTGGCCGCCAAGCGGATCACCGGGCTGCCGGCCGGTGTCAGCGTGAAGGGGATCGACTTCCGGCCCGCCACCGGCGACCTCTACGGCCTCGGCAGCGACAAGGTCGTGTACCGCATCAACCCGCGGACGGCGATCGCGCTCGCCGAGGGGCCGGCGTTCGAGTCGACCCCGGCCGCGTTGCGCGGCGACCGGATCGGCTTCGACTTCAATCCGACGGTCGACCGCATCCGAGTCACGAGCGACGCGGACGACAACCTCCGGCTGAACCCGGACACGGGGGCGCTCGCGGCCTCCGACCGGGCCCTCACGCCCGCGGACGTGACCGTGGTGGGCTCGGCGTACACGAACTCGTCGTTCGCGGCCTTCGCGAACCGGCCGACGGCGACGATGCTCTTCGCGTACGACGTCGCCGCGAGCCCCGACCGCCTCTGGCTCCAGCAGCCGGCGAACGACGGCACGCTGCTGAACCCCGCCTCGGTCGGGCTCGACCTGGGGAGCGACGTCGGGTTCGACATCGCCGGTCGCGACAACGTCGGGTACGTGGCCGGAGCGAGGGCCGGCCGCAGCGGGGCCGAGCTGTTCCAGGTCGACATCGCCTCCGGCGAGTCGCGGCGGCTCGGCCGGATCGGCAACGGGAGCCTCGCCATCACCGGGCTCGCCGCCTGGCAGGACGGCTAGCGCGGGACGCACGACAGCGGGGCGGGCTCCGGCTCGCCCCGCTGAACCGCCCGTCGCACCGCGGCGAACCAACCGCGATGGTGCGAGTCGAGGAAGCGATGGGCGTCGAGCGTCGAGGAACGCCAGCGCGCTGAGGCGGCGTTGGTGCAGCGCCTCGCCGACGGTGATCGGGACACGGCCCTCGCGGCCCTGTACGACGCCTACGGCCGGAGGATCTACGGCCTCGGCCTGCTGCTCCTGCACGACGGCGGCCTCGCCGAGGATCTCGTCCAGGAGACGTTCGTGCGGTTGTGGCGCTCGGCCGGCCGCTACGACTCGCGACGCGGCACGGTGCGGACGTTCGTGTTCACGATCGCCCGGCGGGCCGCCGTCGACCTGTGGCGCCGGCGCGGGGGCGAGCTCCCCGCGGCGCTGCGCGAGCCCGAGCAGGCCGACGTCGCGGGCGGCGAGGCGTTCGAGCACCTGCTCCTGCGACTCGAGGTGCGCGAGGCCCTCGATGCGCTGTCGCCCGCCCACCGCGAGGTGCTCGAGCTGCACTACCGCGAGGACCTGACCCAGCGCCAGGTCGCCGAGCTCCTCGGCGTCCCGCTCGGGACGGTGAAGACGCGGACCCTCTACGGCCTGCGTGCGCTCGCGCGCGAGCTCAGGGAGCGTGGGCTCCTTGCGTGACGAGAACGGACAGGTCGACGTGGAGCTGCGGAACCTCGAGCCGGTCGGCGCGCTCGTCCGTGTCGCAGCACCGCCGGTCGAGCCGCGAGCCGGGCTCGAGGGGCGGGTCCTCGCCGCGGTCGAGCTTCACGCGCGTGCGCGCGAGGCGCCGCCGCGTCGCCGCCGGCTCCGGCTGCCGCTGGCGGTCGGTGCCGGTGCCGCGGCCGCCGCCGCGCTCGCAGTGCTGCTCCCGTCCGGCGGTGACCCGGGTGCGCTCGAGCTCGAGACCGTGCTCCGCGCCCGGTCGGGGACGCCGCGGGCGAGCGTCGAGGTCCGCCGCACGGGGATCGGCCGCGTGCTGACGTTCCGGAGCGACTCGCTGCCGATCCTCCCGAAGGGCCGGTACTACGAGCTCTGGTTCGTCGGCCCGGGCGACGCTCCGGCGCACCCGAACCGGATCTCCGCCGGGACGTTCCACCCGGACGAGCACGGCCGTTCGCACGTCCGCTTTACCGCAGCGGTCGACCCGGCGCGGTACCCCGTGCTCGCCGTCACCGCCGAGCCCGGCGACGGCGACCCGCGCGCGAACGGGGTCGAGGTGCTCCGCGACTAGCATCGGTCGGACGGTGGTGACGATGGACGAGGTCCGGGCGCTTGCCGGCACGCTGCCTCGCAGCTCCGAGGCGTTCGTCCGCGGGCGCGTCAAGTTCCGCATCGGCCGCATCGTCTGGCTCGCGTTCTCGCGCGACGGGGAGACGATGGGGTTCGCGTTCCCGAAGGAGTGGCGGACCGCGCTCGTCGAGTCCGACCCGGAGAAGTTCTCGCTGCCGAGCCAGTCGGACATGCGCTACCACTGGGTGCACGTCCGCCTCGCGGCGCTCGACGCCGACGAGATGCGCGAGCTCGTCGAGGATGCCTGGGCGTTCTGCGTGCCGAAGCGCGTGGTCGACGAGTACCTGGCCGCGCGACGCTGACGCCGAGTCCCCCGTTCGAGGGTTCCGCGACGGCGCGGGAGGCCCGACGATTCGAGAGATGGGCCCTGCTCGCCGTCGCCTCGCCACCGTGCTCCTCGCGCTCGCCGTCGCGGGCGCGCTCGCGACGGTCGCGGCCGCGAAGGACCCGCGCCGCGAGCAGGAGCGGCTGACACCGGCGGACATGGCGCTCGCGAACCGCGTCTCCGTGCGGGCCTCCGACCTCGCGCGCGGGTGGACGCAGACGGCGGTGCCGCCCGAGAACGGCTCGATGACCTGCCCCGGCTTCGACCCCGACTTCTCGCGGTTCACGATCACCGGCAAGTCGCGGACGGCGTTCTCGTCGACCGGGGGCCGTTCGGTCGTCTCGCTCGTCGAGGTCTACGCCTCCCGCGCCCAGGCCGTGGGCGACTTCCGGCTCGGCGCGCAGCCGGCGCTTGCGCGCTGCCTCCGCACGACGCTCGAGGACGCCGTTCCGGCCGGTGCGAACCTCACGCTCCGCGTCCGCTCGTCGCGGATGCAGCCGCTCGGCGGCGTCGGCGAGAACGGTGCCGCCTTCCGCCTCGTGGCGTCGCTCTCGTCCGGGAGCGTCTCGCTTCCGTTGTATCTCGACGCGCTGGTCTTCCAGCGCGGCCGCACGATCACCGCGCTGCTGTTCACGAGCGCGGCGGAGCGCGTCCCCGGGCAGCTCGTGCTCGCCCGCGCGGTCGCGCGCCGCATGCGCTAGCGGTCAGAGCCGGGGACGGTGCCGGTCGACGATCGTGTCGACAGCCAGACCTCTCGGCAGCGTCCCGTAGGCGCGCCCCCGGTCGCCGCGGAGGCGGGTGGCGACGAACGCGTCCGCGACCTCGGCCGGCGCGTGGCGGAGGAGGAGCGACGCCTGCAGCGCGGTCGCGAGCGCCTCCACCAGCCGGCGCGCGCCCGGCTCGTCAGCCTCTGCGAGCGCAGCCTCGGCGTGCGTCCGCGCCTCGGGCTCGAGCTCGGCGAGGAACGCTTCCAGTGACTCGGGCTCGCGGTCGATCGCCCGGAGGACGTCGAGCGCGATCACGTTGCCGGAGCCCTCCCAGATCGAGTTGAGCGGGCTCTCGCGGTAGAGGCGCGGCAGGTCCGACTCCTCGACGTAGCCGTTGCCGCCGAGACACTCGAGCGCCTCGGCCACGAGCGGCGGCGTCGCCTTGCACACCCAGTACTTCGCGACCGCCGTCGCCAGGCGCCGGAACGGACCGCCTTCGTCGAACGCGCGGGCGAGGCGCATAGCCGTCACGGTCGCCGCCTCCGACTCGACGCAGAGGTCGGCGAGCACGTTCGCCATCAGCGGCTGGTCCACGAGCTGCCGGCCGAACGCCGAGCGGTGCGCCGCATGGTGGGTCGCCTCCGCCACCGCGCGACGCATCAGCGCCGCCGAGCCGAGCACGCAGTCGAGCCGCGTCTGCACGACCATCTCGAGGATCGTGGGGACGCCGCGGCCTTCCTCGCCGACGAGCACGGCCGACGCGTCCTCGAGTGCGATCTCGGCGGATGCGTTGGAGCGGTTCCCGAGCTTGTCCTTCAGCCGCTCGAGGCGGATGCCGTTCCGCTCGCCGTCCTCGGTCACGCGCGGGACGAGGAAGCACGAGAGCCCGTCCGGCGCCTGCGCGAGGACGAGGAACGCGTCGCTCATGGGCGCCGAGCAGAACCACTTGTGGCCGTCGAGTGTCCACCCGTCGCCGTCGGGCCGGGCGCGGGTCGTGTTGGCGCGGACGTCGGAGCCGCCCTGCCGCTCGGTCATCGCCATCCCGCACAGGGCGCCGGCCTTCGTCGACACGGGCCGTAGCCCTGGGTCGTAGGCGAGCGAGGTGAGCCGCGGCTCCCACTCGGCCGCGAGCGCCGGCCCGGCCCGGAGCGCCGGAACTGCGGCGGCGGTCATCGAGAGCGGGCAGCCGACTCCGGCCTCGACCTGCGAGAGCGTGACGAAGAGGGCGGCCCGCGCCACGTGCGCGCCCGGCCCGGGCTCACGCCACGGCAGCGCGTGGAGCCCGTGCGCCACCCCGAGCTCGAGCAGCCGGTGCCACGCGGGGTGGAACTCCACCTCGTCGATCCGGTTGCCGAAGCGGTCGTGCGTGCGGAGCACCGGCGGGTGCTCGTTCGCGAGCCGGCCCCACTCGAGCGGCTCGCCGCCGAGCAGCCGGCCGACCTCGCGGGCCTGCTGCTCCCATGGGCCTCCGCCCTCGCGCTCGAGCGCCTCGACGAGCGGCCGGTTCTCCGAGAACAGGTCGTACCCCTCGAGCGGCGGCGGCTGGTTCTCGCCCGCGCCGGGCCTCACGCGGAGCGCCATGACGCGATTATCGCGCTCCCCGGGAGCCGCCCGGCGCGATGCGATAGGTTCCGCAGCCGTGTCCGTCCTCGCGCTCACCGGCGGTCAGAAGGCCGGGATCCTCACGGTCGCGCTCGTCTTCATCGCGTTCGCGCTGCTCTCGGCCTTTGTCCTGCCGCGGCGCAATCCGAACTTCCCCGGACGGCACGTCGTCCTGTTCTCGCTCGTCAGCGTCGGCCTGTTCGTGGCGATGCTGAGCGCGATGGCCGTCTTCGCGAAGGAGGACGAGGAGGAGGCGCACGAGGCCGTCGCCACGGAGTTCGAGACGGGCCAGGGAGCGACCGAGCCCACGCCGACCGACACCGCCGGCGGCGAGACCCAGCCGCCGGCCCCGGCCGAGGGGGATGCCGCGGCCGGTGAGGCCGTGTTCGCCTCCAGCGGGTGCGGCAGCTGCCACACGCTGTCGGCCGCCGGCGCCACCGGGACGATCGGCCCGAACCTCGACGAGGCCAAGCCGAGCCACGACCTCGTCGTCGAGCGCGTCACCAACGGCGCCAGCCCCATGCCGTCGTTCAAGGACTCGCTCTCGGAGGAGCAGATCCAGGACGTGGCCGCGTACGTCGTCGCCTCGACGTCCGGCTCCTAGGCGAACAGGCTCGCCAGCCCCGCGCGTTCGTCCGGCTCGAGCGGGAGCTCGAGCGCCCGCAGCGCCGGCTCGAGGTGCTCCGGCCGCCGTGGGCCGAGCACGACGGCGTCGACCCGCGGGTCGGCGAGCAGCCACGCGAAGGCCAGGGTCGCGCGATCGACGCCGCGCGCCTCCGCCTCGGCGCCGAAGCGGTCGAGGGCGTCGTGGACGCGATCGGCCTCGAGGTGCCGGTAGGGCTCCGGCCGCAGCGTCATCCGCGATCCCTGGGGTGCCGCCTCGTCGCGGCGGTACTTCCCGGTCAGCCAGCCACCGGCGAGCGGGCCGAATGCCTGGAAGCGGACGGGCAGGTCGAGGATCGGCTCGGCGTCCCGGTCGAGGAGCGAGTACGAGTTCTGCACGGCCGCGACCGGCGCGAGCTCGAGCGCGCGGCGCGTCTCCTCCGCGTCGACGTTCGAGAGACCGAATGCGGCGACGAGCCCTTCGCCCTGGAGTTCCGCGAGCGCGCCGAGCGTGTCGTCGAGCGGCGTGTCCGGATCCGGCTCGTGCGTGAGGTACAGGTCGACCCGCTCGACGCCGAGCCGGTCGAGGCTGCCCTCGAGCTGGCGCCGGATCCGCGCGGGTGCGAGGCCGCGGTCGGCGGGATCGCCGACGACGGAGTGGAACACCTTCGTCGTCAGTGCGGGCCGGACGCCGCGGTCGCGCATCCACTCGCCGATCCAGGTCTCGCTGCGGCCGCCGCCGTACGCGTCGGCGGTGTCGAAGTTGCGAATGCCGGCCTCCCAGGCCGCGTCCATGAGGGCGAAGGCCTCGTCGCGCGTCTCGCCCTGGCCGAAGAACGCCGGGGCGGAGCCGATGCCGCCGAAGTTGCCGCAGCCGAGCACGAGCCGCGACGTCTCCACGCCGCGACCCTACCGCTACGCTTCGCCCGCCCGGAGAGGTGTCCGAGCGGCCGAAGGAGCGCGACTGGAAATCGCGTACGGGCTGAAAGGTCCGTCGCGGGTTCAAATCCCGCCCTCTCCGTTCCGCTCGGGGGATCCGGCGATCCCCCGAGCGTCCTACGCGGCGATCCGGTAGCCGAGCGGCGCGAGCGAGCGGAAGGCATCCCGGAACGCCGCCTCGGCACGCTCGACCGCGAGCGACGCGCGCGCCCAGGTCCCGGAGTTGTTCCGGCGTGCCGCGAACGCGAGGCCGTCGAAGGCAGCGGCGGCCCGCTGGAGCGAGAGGAGCATCGCGCGATGGGCCGGACGCTCGGCGAGCCCCGGCGGCACCTCGGCCAGAGCAGCAGCCGTCCCGCGGTAGGTAGCCGCCAGTCGCCGGGCCGCCTCGGCCTGGCCGGCGGGCCGGCGCGCGGAGGCGAGTGCGTCGCGGCCCGTCGATCGGGCGCGGTCGAGGCGGACGAGGGCGCGACGCACGGCGGCGCCGTAGCGCTCGGTCGGTCCCAGTGCCTGCGGCTGCGCGCCGCGGAGGCGCAGGGTGGTGGCGACGCTCTCGCAGCGGGCGAGCGCGCTCGGGCCGACGAGCGGCCCGAGGCAGACGATCGTCGCGACGCCCCGGCTCGTGGGCACGGCGTAGAGCGTCATCCGCGCGCCCGCCGTGCGGTGCGGGACGTTGCGGTAGCGGAGCGCGTCGTAGCGCCCGAGGCGCACCACCTCGCCGCGCGGCTCTCCCTCCAGGAGCCGCTCGAAGGCGGCCGGCAGCAGCGCCGCTCCCTCGGCGGCGCCGGCGATGCCCGCGCGCACCTGGCCCGGCTCGTCCTGAGTGGTCGACGCGAGGGCCACGGGGTCGCTCAACGAGAGCCCGGGAACGGCAGGCGCGGAGGCGAGCGGGCGCCAGGCGTCGTCGAACGAGAGCGTCAGGGGACCCGCGGCGGCGACGTTCCCGGGCCGGGGCGCCTGCCCGTCCCCCTCATGCCCGAGGACGAAGCCGAGGATCGCGGCCAGCGGTACCAGCGCGGCGAGGAGCGGCAGCAGCCAGCGAGGCAGCGCCCGCGGCGGCGCCTCGACCTGCACGACCGGCGCGCGGCGGAGCACCGTCGGGTCGGCGATCGTCTCCGAGAAGCGCCCGCGCCCGTTCGACTCCGGAGCCTGCGGCGCCGCGTCGGCCGACTGCGCGAGCGCCGACCGGGCGGCCGCGACGAGTGCGCCGACCGACTCGAAGCGGTCCTCCGGGTCCTTCGCGAGCCCGCGGGCGAGCACTCCGTCCAGGGCCGCGGGCAGCTCCGGACGCCGCTCGCCGACACGCGGGGGCGCCTCGCTCAGGTGCGCGAAGAGCAGCGCCGCCTCCGTATCCCGCGGGAAGGGCACCTCGCCGGTCAGGCACTCGTAGAGAACCACGGCGAACGCGTACTGATCGGTTCGCGGCCCGAGCTGCTTGCCCTGGATCTGCTCGGGCGAGACGTAGTCCAGCGTGCCGAGGTACTGACCCGTCCCGGACGCGCTGCCCTGGGTGCGGCGGCTGAGCCCGAAGTCGGCGAGGTAGGCGGTGCCGTCCTCGTCGACGAGGACGTTCTGCGGCTTCACGTCACGGTGGATCAACCCCGCCTCATGGGCCGAGTCGAGCGCGCCGGCGACTTGCTCGAGCGCGTCGAGGACGCCGTCCGGCTCGAGCCCGTCCGCGACGAGCCGCCGCAGGTCGGAGCCGCGGACGAGCTTCATCGCGAGGTAGAGCCCGTCGTCCGACTCCCCGGCCTCGTACACCGACACGATGTTCGGGTGGTCGAGCGCGGCCTGGAGCATCGCCTCGCGGCGGAACCGGGAGGCGAACTCCGGGTCGGACGAGAGGTGCGGTGCGAGCACCTTCAGCGCGACCGTGCGCGCGAGCGAGAGCTGCGTCGCCTCGTACACGACGCCCATCCCGCCGCTCCCGAGGACGCCCTCGACGCGGTAGCCGGCGATCGTCTGACCCGTCGCGAGCATCAGCGGTAAGCGGAGCAGGGAACGCGGGACGTGGAGCCGGGCCGGACGCAAGCGTGGCTGATGCGGACGCCGGAGGGCAGGCCGGTGACGGCTACTCGCACGCTGTGGCCGACCCACCCCGGCCGCGAGGCGCGGACCTCGAGGAGCGCGCCGCGGTTCAGCCAGCGGCCGCGCAGGCGCGTCGTCCGGACCGTGCCGGACGCGCTCGCCGTGCGTCGCTCGACCGCGCCGCACCCGCGCACGCAGCGCAGCTCGACGCGTGAGCCCGACGCGAGCCGGATCACACCGAGATTGACGACCCGCACCTTGTCGGGAAGGGCCAAGAGCCGGTACTGGACGAGGAAGCGCGGGAGCATGCGCGGGCGAACACGCCGCACCGGCCGGGCCGCCTTCCGCACCGGGGCGGCCTTGCGCACCGGCGCAGCCTTGCGGGCCACGGGCCTCGGGCGGGGCGACGCGGTGACCCCTCGCGGATAGGGGCGCTTGCCGAAACAGGGCCCGCGCCGGATCCGGTAGGTCCGCGGGCGGTCGACGTAGCGAGGGCTCACGATGAGATTCCCGGTCGTCAGGTACCCCGTGCCCCTGATGTTCCCCTGGAATCCCCGCCAGAGGCAGTTCCGCGCCACGAAGTTGTCGCCGCCGGTCGGCGTGCCGTGGACGCTGAAGCGCCCGGAGTAGGAGATGATGTTGCTGGTGACGCGGTTCCCGGCGGACGAGCCGCCGAGGTAGACGCCGCTCACGTTCCCGTCGATCAGGTTGTTGCGCACCACCGAGCGCATGGCCGCCGGCGCGAGCACGATCGCGTCGCCGGTCGTGTGGTAGACGAAGTTGTTGCGGATGGTGGTGTGGTCGGCGTTCGAGACGAGGATGCCCGGGCTGTAGAGCCTCCGCGTCGTGGCCCCGGTGCAGTTGTGGATCTGGTTGCCCTCGAGCAGCGTCCAGGCGGCGCTTTCGAGCAGCACGCACGCGATGTCCCGGTTGAGGAGGAACGGGCCCGAAACCTCGCTGCGCACGAGCTGGAAGCCGTTCGCCCGGACCTCGACGATCGCCGAATCGCGGGGACGGTTGCCCTGCACCCGCAGCTGCTCGACTCGCACCGCGTCCGCGCCGCGGATCACGAGCACGCCGCCGACCACGACGGCGCGGGGCGCGCCCTGCGTCCGAATCGTCAGCCCGGCCTTGTCGACGACCAGGCGCTCCCGGAAGGTCGACCCCGGCACGAGGCAGCCGATCTGCCCGGAGCCGAGCGAGCGGACGAGCTGGCGGAGCGTGCGGTACGGCGCCTCGGCCGTGCCGGCGTGGCGATCGTTGCCGCGCTCGGAGGCCCAGCGCGTGCACGCGGCAGCGTCGTCGGCGAAGCCGAGGGCGGCTGCGCCCACGACGGCGGCGAGCAGGAGGGCTCTCCTACCCCTGGCCAACGATCACCACCGGGCGCTGGGTCCGCCGGGGCGGCCGGAGCGCGGGGATTCGCGCCGCGCCTCCGAGGCCGACGACCTCCACGCTGCGCTGCTCGGGCCGGAGGGGGATCGCCCGCGCGTCGGGCTCGGCCGGCTCGGAGGAGGCGCGGCCGACCCAGAACGCGCCCGCGAACGCGACCGCGGCGGCGACGGCCAGTGCCGCCGCGAGCGCCCGCGGCCGGGCTCCGATGCGCCGCCGGAGGCGCGCGGCGGCGCTCGTGACGGACGTTCTCCCGACAGGCCCTGTCATGCGCTCGTAAAACGTTCTTGACCGTGGTTTCGCTTTTGATGCCTCGCGACATCATCTCTTTACGAATCGGGCCACGGCGCGCGGCCCCGGTCGCCGCCGAAACGACGTGACGAGGAGGGAATGACGTGTCGACCATTGGCGCCGAAATGGGGCAGTTGCAGACGCTGGGCCAGAGCTTCACGCGCGAGAGCCAGACCGTCGCGCAGCTCACCGCTGCGATCGGCTCGCAGGTGAACAGCACATGGTGGAAGGGTCCCGCGTCGGACCGCTTCCGCAGCGCGTGGGAGGGTGAGTTCGCGCCGACGCTGCGCCGCCTCGAGGCTGCGCTCCAGGAGGCGAGCACGGAGGTCAACCGCCGGCACAGCGCGTTGCTGCAGGCCGGCTCGTAGGTCTTCGCCGGGGCGGCTGTGATGCCGATGGGCATGCCCTGGCTGCCCGAGATCCCCGGCGACCCCGCCGGGATGCGGGCGCTAGCGTCGGCGGTACGCGGCGACGCACGGAGTGTCTCGACCCTGACGGAGGGAATCGGGACGGCGATCGGCTCCGCCACCTTCGAGGGCCCGGCTGCGACCGCGATCCGCGATCGACTCGCGTCCTACGGCCGGTCCCTCGGAGACGTCTCGCAGGGGCTCGAGGCGCTCGCGGGAAGGCTCGACACGGCCGCCGCCGAGGTCGAGCAGCAGCAGGCGGAGCGCGAGCGCCGGCTAGCCCAGCTCATGCGTGAATGGCTCGAGGCCCAGGGGGTACGCGCATGACCCGCATCGTCGTCGACCCGCCGGAGGTGCGTCGCGCCGCGACGCGCATCCGCGATGCAGCGGGCGACTTCGAAGTCCTGCGCTCGCGCATCCGCGGGCACGCGATGCCGGAGCTCCCGCCGGCGCTCGCCGCGTCCGTCCCGGCTGAGCTCAGCGCGCTCGCGGGCAGGGTGGACACCTATGCGGGCCTCTTGCCGGAGGACGCCAAGGAGCTCGAGGTCCGCGCCTTCTGGGCCGAGATCGCCGACGAGCTCTCCGGCGGCTCGAGCCTGACAGCGGCACAGCTGGCGCAGCTGCTCGTGTACGCCCGCGACGGGTCGCTGATCGACTACGCCACTCCGGAGCAGCGCGCGCTCGCGGGCGGGTTCTTCGGCGAGCACTACCGCGACACGTTCAAGGACCCGTCGCAGCTGATCGAGCTCGCCGACATCCTGCGCGCGAACGGCAGCGACGAGGACTTCGCCGCCGCGTTCGTCGAGACCTTCGGCGCCGAGAACATGGCGGATGTCCCGCGGGTGATCCAGGCGATGGACTGGAGCGGGACGATGATGATGGCCGGCTCCGGGAGCGACTCCCTGTTCGACTACGAGCTCGCGCAGGAGCTCGGGATGGACGGGTACGAGCTCGACCGCGACCCGGTCGAGCTGCTCGGCGGCTTCTCGCTCGCGCTCGCGACGGCGACCTCGAGCGGCCAGCTCTCACGGACGGTCGAGCGCGACCTCGCCTTCGACGAGGACCGCTGGGCGGTCGCCCAGCTGCTGCACGGCGACCACCGCTTCGGCGCGACCTTCCTCCGCGACATGTTCCACTCCGGCGTGATCGAGGAGCTCGGGCGCGAGAGCGGGATCCTGTTCGGCGGGCCGGGAACGAGCTACGCCCCGATCGGCGGCGGCGACGGCGAGGGGCCGATGATCTCGACGGATCAGAAGCGGCTGATCCTCGACGCGCTCGGGCGGAACGGTGAGGCCGCGATGCTCGCACTCTCCGACCGCGTCCCGGAGGACTCCCAGATCGGGCTGCTCCAGGGGATGGACGACCCGATCCGCATCCTCAACGACCACCTTCGCATCGATGACAGCTCGGACATCCTCGCGAACCTGTACACGGACGGGGTCGAATGGGCGCACGCGAGCGGGGAGAGCGAGCGCGCGGCGCAGCTGACGCTGTCGGCGATCGACACGACGCTTCACGGGGAGATGGACCGCGACGAGCTCACGACTGCGCTCGCGGCCGACCTCGGCGAGAACCGCATGCGCGACCTGCACGTCTCCGCCGCCTCGCTCACGTTCGACGACGTCGACGACGGGCAGGTCGGCTGGATCCGCTCCGACGACGGCGACAGCATCCGCCTTTCCGTCGGCCAGCTGTCGGATCTCGTGCGCGAGCTCGGCGACGTCGAGGACGCGAACCGCGCCTTCCTCGACGGGGCGACACGGTACGAGGCCGGGCTGATCGCGGAGGGCACCGCCCCGGGCAACGACGGCTCGCTGGAGTGGGCGCGCGAGCTCGGCTCCTTCAAGGGCGTGCTGATGGTCGCCAACGACCTGGAGAACGGCGAGGACTTCGACGCCTCGAACGACCGCCACCGCATGCTGTTCAGCGCCCTCAACAACACCGTCGGCGTGCTGGCGAAGGCACCGCTCGTCTCGGTCGTCGCCGGGACCGGCATGGACGGGCTCTCGATGCTGACCGAGCCGGACGCGGGCGAGCTCGTCGAGACGAACGGCGGCGGCGAGTCGGCGATCTTCAACTCGACGCACGCCTCGATCGTCACCGGCTATCACGAGAACGGCGCCTTCGGCGCGTACGCCGGCCCGGACGGCATGGTCGTGAACGGCGAGCTCGTCGCCTACTCCGACCTTCGCGGCGTCGACCTCGACCGGTTCAATGAGTGGATGCGAACCGACCCGGACGTCGACAACGTCGCGGGCGACGCCTTCGACCGCGCCGACCAGGCCCGTGACAACGTCGTCGAGCTCCTGCTTCGCTAAAGGCTGCCGTCGGCTCGTCCCGCTCCTCGCCGTCGCGGCCATCGCGGTCGGGTGCGGCGGCGGCGACGACGAGGCGGCCCAGGCCTGCGTGGCCGACCGGCTGAACGCCGCCGAGGCACAGGCCTTCGCCTCCCTCTACCACGAGGGCGAGCTCGGGCCGCAGGAGGAGGTTCGCGCCGCGTTTGACGGCGGCGACGCCTACTTCACGGCCGGCGGCGAGCTCCGCTCGTGGGCGGAGCTGTCCGCGCGCGAGCGCTCGATCCTCAACGAGTGGATCAAGACGGGCCCGTACGCCGAGGAATCGGCGCGCGCGCGCGAGCAGGCCCGCGACGAGGCCGAGTCTGCCGCGGACGAGGCCTGCGCGGACGCCTAGATCGCGACCTGGACGAGCTCGACGGCGCCGCGCTCCACGAGGTAGCCGCGCCCCGGCGGGTAGACCGGGTTCGTCCGGCGCGGCAGGCGGACGCCGAGCAGCTCGCCGTCGGTCTCCGCGTCCGGGGAGAGCAGGATGCCGTGCTCGTCCTTGCGCAGCTCGCGGAGCCAGCCGGAGAACGCGCGTTGCGCGGCGACCCGCTCGGCGGCGGCGAGCACCCGCGCGTTGCGGTCGCGGCCGCGGCGGACGACGACCTCGAGCGGGAGCGCGGCGGCGCTCTCCGCGAGCTCGTCCGCGTCGTCGACCACGACGACGAGCGGCGGGCCGTCCCCGTCTCGCGCCTCGACGAGCGCCGCGAGCTCGGTGGCACGGCGGTCGCACTCCTCGTGCCCGGCTGCGACCGAGTCCCAGAGCTCGAGCTCGACGAGCGGCGACCGGCGCGGGGCGAGCAGGTGCAGCTCGACGCCCGGGGTCGAGGCGCGGAGTGACCCCGCGAGCGTCGCGAGCGCCGTCGAGCGCCCGCTGCGGTAGGGGCCGGCCACCAGGAGATGGCGCTCCGAGAGGTCGACGGTGACGGGCGCGAGCTCGGCGTCCCCGAGGCCGAGTGCGGCGGCGAGCGGCGCGGGCGCCGGGTCGAGGGAGGCCAGCTCGACGCGCGTCGGCATCGGCTCGATCGGCGGGGCGGAGGCGCCGGGCCAGCGCGCGGCGGCCTCCGCGGCCGTCTCGGCGACGGCGGCGGCCTGGCCCTCGCCTGCGGGGTCGTTGCCCGGGAGCGCGACCTGGAGCTCCGTCCCGCCCGGCAGGAACCCGCGCCCAGGAGGAAACTGCATGCCGCGCACTGTCTTCAGCGGCACCCCGAGCGCGGCGAGCTCGTCGTCATCGGCCATGCGGAGCACGACCTTCGCGGGGACGATTCCCGCGAGCGCGTTCGGGAGGGCCGCGCGCCGGTCCGCGGTGATCGCGAAGTGGAGCCCGAGCGGGCGCCCGTCACCGACGAGGCGCGGCAGCGCGTCGACCAGCTCGCCGAGATTCACGCGCTCGAAGGCGGCGGCGAAGCCCGCGTACCCGTCGAGCAGGACGAGGATCCGGGGCAGCGCCTCCGCGTCGGCTAAGGCGCGGTACTCCGAGAGCGAGAACACTCCGCGGCGCGCGAGCAACAGCTTGCGACGCTCGAGCTCGGCGCGCAGCCGCGCGAAGAGGCGTGCGGTCCGCTCCTCGTCGTCGCCGCCGATCACCGAGCCGCAGTGCGGCAGCGCCTCGAGCGCGTAGAGACCGCGGGTCGCGAAGTCGAGGCCGTAGAGGTGGAGCTCCGTCGGCGCCGCCCGCTCCGCAAGTGACACCGCCAGCGCGCGGAGCAGTGCTGTCTTGCCGGTCCCGCTGGCGCCGTAGACGAGCAGCGAGCCCTCGGACTCGAGGTCGACCGTCCACGGCCGCTGCCGCTGCTCGCCCGGCTCGTCGAGGAGCCCGAGCACCGCGACGGCGCTCGGGTCGCCGCCCTCCGGCCGGGGGAGGGACGCGAGCGGCACGATCGGCTCGAGCGGCCGCAGCCAGGGGGCGCGCGGCCGCTCGAGGCCGAGGCGCTCCGCCGCCTGTACGCAGGCGTCGACCAGCACCGACAGCTCGGTGTCGGCACCGGGCTCGGCGCGGTCGGCGACCGGCGCGGCCTCGAACCGCAGCGGACGTACCGTCACCGACTCCGTCCGCCGCTCGGCCGTCGCAACGGGGCCGCCGACGAATGCCGTTTGCAACTCCGCGACCTCGGCATGTCCCGTCCGCAGGTAGGCGCGGCCGGGCCGGTCGCGGCCGATCCGGGCGGCGTCCGCGACGCCGACGACGTCGGTGCTCTCCGCCGCCTCGGACACGCGCAGCGCGACCCGGAGGTTCGTGTTGGCGCGGATGTTGTCGCTGACGACGCCGCCCGGCCGCTGGGTGGCGAGCAGGAGGTGGACGCCGAGGCTGCGTCCGCGCTGGGCCACGTCGACGACGCCGTCGATGAACTCCGGCACCTCCCGCGCGAGCGTGGCGAACTCGTCGACCACGATCAGGAGGCTCGGCGGGGCGGACGTCGGGTCGCGGCGCTCGAGGTCGTGGAGGTCCTTGGCGCCTGCGTCGCGCAGCAGGCGCTCGCGCCGGCGCAGCTCCGCGTTGAGGGAGCGGAGGGCGCGCTCCGCGAGGTGGCCGTCGAGGTCGGTGACGAGGCCGACAGTGTGTGGAAGCGCGACGCAGTCCTTGAACGCGGCGCCGCCCTTGTAGTCGACGAGGAGGAACGTGAGCCGGTCGGGCGCGTGCGTCACGGCGAGCGAGGCGATCAGCGTCTGGAGCAGCTCGCTCTTGCCCGCCCCCGTGGTCCCGGCGACGAGGCCGTGCGGGCCGTCGGCGCGCAGGTCGACGGTGACCGGCCCCTTGGCGCCCGCGCCGAGGATCGCGGAGAGACCACCGTTGCCCGGCGCCGACCAGCGCGACTCGACCCAGTCGGCGTCTGGCTCCCTCCGTCCGAGCAGCGCCGCCAGGCCGACGCGCTGCGGGATTCCCGCTGCGTGGGCGCCGGCCCCCGCATCGCGCAGCGGCGCGACCGAGCGTGCGAGCTCGCGCGCGAGATCCGGCGCGAGGCCGTCGGCGGAGACGTCGGCCGCGGTCGTGCCCGCCCCCGCGTCCGTGAAGCCGAGGCGCGCGATCCCGGGCTCGAGTTCGACGATCGCGCCGCACTCGCCCGGGAGGTCGCGGCGGTCGCTGCCGAGCCAGATCGCGACCACGGCTGCGTCGGCGGCGCCCGCAAGGGTCTCGGCCACGAGCGCCCGCTCGGGCGCCAGCGCCTCGTCGAGGACGAGGAGGAGCGCCGGGGTCGCGCGCCGTGCCGCGCCGTACGTCGCCTCGGCCTCGGCGCGCCGCGCACGGACGAGCTCCCGCGTCTCGTCCAGCAGGCGCCGCGCCGCTTCCGGGCCGGCGGCGAGCGGCGTCGACAGCGGGTGGCCGTCCGCGGCGGTGTGGGGGAGCCACTTGAGCCAGCCCCAGCCCTCGAGCCGCTCCGGCGCGATGGCCGCTGCGATCGCCAGCTCGCGGGGGGAGTGGAGGGCCGCAGCCTGGGCGGCGAGCCAGCGGCCGAGCGACTCGACCCGCTCCGGGGCGCCGCAGAGCCCGACGGCCCTCGCCTCGGCGAGCGGCACGGTTACCGGGACCGGCGCGAGCGTCGAGTACCACTCTCCGACCCCCTCTGCCTCGCGCCGGAGCTCCTCGTTGCCGCCGCGGTCGACCTGCAGGCGGAGCATGGCCGGGCCGGTGCCGACGCCGAGCCGGAGCTCGAGGAAGTCGGGATCACCCGGCCTCCGCTCCCACAGCTGCGAGTCGAGCATGCGGGCCCGGCGAAGCAGCTCGACCGCGGATGGCGAGGCCTCGTGCCGCCGGCGCAGCTCGGCGCGGCGCTCGGCCTCGAGCTCGTCGCGCGCCTCGGCCAGGAGGGCGTGGTACTCGCGCGAGCGGCGCTCGAACCCCTTGCGGCCGCTCCGCCGGTCCTCGATGTACGTCGACACGGCCATCATCGGCGACAGCGCGGCGAAGAGCAGCATCGTCGGGATTCCCGTGACGAGATAGAGCCCGACCCCGAGTCCGAGCGGCAGCAGCGACGCGCCGAACGGGAGCCGCGCCCGCTGCGGGTCGGCCGGGGGCGCCGGGAAGGGGCGGATCGCCTCCTCGCGCGGTCGGATCACGCGCGGGGGGCGGTTGAAGGGGATCGTCCCATCGCTGCCGCCCGGCGGGGGAGCGGGCTCCGGGGTGGTCGGCGCGACGCGGAGGAGCGTGCGCCCCGCGCTGACGAGGGCGGCGCGCGGCAGCGGTACGGGGCCAGCCTCGACCGAGACGCCGTCCACGGCCGTGCCGTTGCGCGAGCCGAGGTCTTCGACGGTCGCGGTGCCGTCCGCGGCCACCTCGAGCCGCAGATGCTCGGCGGAGAGCGCGCCGTCGTCGACGGCGACGCCGCCGTGGGGACCGCGTCCGACGACGTGGACGCCTCGCGTCAACGGGACGCGGCGGCCGGCGTCCGGGCCACCCTCGATGAGCAGCTCGGCGGGTGTTGGCAGCGGGGCGTTGGTCCCTGCGCCGAGGATGACCTCGTCGCCGTCGCGCAGCCCCGCCTCGAGCAACGGCAGCCCGGCCGCCAGCTCCTCGCCCGTGCGCGCGAGCGTCACCGTCTCCGCGGCCGGTGCGTCGAGTTCGCGCGCGAGCGCCGCTGCGGCGTCGCCGACGGTGAGCGCGGGGTGCGCCTCGAGCTCCAGTTCCTCGACCTCTCCGGCCCCTGCGCGCACGGCCAGGCGCAGCCGGACGGTGCCCTCCGCCTCCCGGGTCGTCTCCATCGTCCGTCCCATACCCCGGAAGGGACGTGCGGTACCATCCCGCGAGCCCGGAGAAGTGGCCGAGTGGCTGAAGGCGGCGCCCTGCTAAGGCGTTATGGGGCTGAATGGCTCCATCGAGGGTTCGAATCCCTCCTTCTCCGTGAGACACAGGCCCACCAGGGCCTGTTCTCTCGCTCGGAGGGGTGGCAGAGCGGTCGAATGCGGCGGTCTCGAAAACCGTTTCGGGCTTCAGGGTCCGACGAGGGTTCAAATCCCTCCCCCTCCGCTTGGTAGGCCGGAATCCGCGTAACCATGCGGGTTCCGGCCGTCCTTCGGCTGCTCCGACGTGACGGCGAGTGAGCCGCTCTGGGCCGCCCGTAACCGCCATGGAGTGGCGCTCACTGGCGCGCAACTGGCGCGCAGCCGGGTCCCGCGACCGGGTCCCGCGACCTCAAAAGGCAGCGCGGCGGTTATCCACAGCCCCGACCTCAAATGGCAGCGCGGCGACGGCGCCGGACCCACGTGAAGTGGCCGAGGCGGCACGGGTTGGCCGAGGCCCGGAGAGTGAGTCGGATGGGCACAACCGGATCGCCCGAGCAGACGGCCAGGCCGCTGCTCTGCGTCCTTGGGGATCCATCGCTGGGCGTGGGTTGGTCGTCCCGGATCCCGCGAGGCGTACCGCGCCTGCCGCGGGTGCCGGAAGCGACGCTCGACGTTGGGTCCCGACGCGGCGGACGACTTCTACCGCTCAGGCATGGACGAGAAGTCGCAAGAGTCCCCCAGACCCTGGCGCGGGGACGTCTGATGCCGCATGGAACCAAGAAGTGGCGCTGCTACGTGGGCAATGCACCGATGGGTGGTGAAAGTCCGCGAGCAGGAGAAGTACGCCGTTTGTCGTCACTGCGGTAACGAGCGTTATTACGACTACTCCGACACATTTGGAACCGCCGCCTAGTGGCGTTTCTGCCTGTCTCTCTCCGCCTGATCCCAGTCGAGGTGTGAATCCTCCATGCGCCCGGCGGCGAACCACAGCGCTACGCCCGGTATCAGACCCATAAGCACGACGACCGCAGCCCAGCCCCATGAAAATGCAAACCCGAGGACGACGGCGAAAAGCAAGTACAACCCAACCAAAAGAGCGAAGCCGTGCATGAATCGACGGTAGCCCGCGAAACAACGCACGCGCAACGGTTCCACAACCCGGGGCGGAGACCCCACTCCCCCCGCCCGGACTCCTCGTGGGTGCCCGGGGCTGCCGTTCAGGTGTTCCTTTAGCTGTCGGCAACGAACGCCACCACCTGCGTAACTGCCGAAGGCGCGACGTCACCCGAACGGTCACGCGCTCGAGCTCGCTCGGGCGCGGGAGTCGGGTCGCCGAGAGCTTCAGGGACTCGACGTAGACCTCGATCGCACCTTGGCACCCTTTGACTTTCGTGCCATGCTGCTGGCTGTTGACCGGGGGTTAAAGATGCGATCGAGCGTGCAGCGCGCGGTGCAGCAGCAGTGTGACCCGTGAGCGGTCGCGGTTCACCATTACAGCGGCCGGCAGACTCGACACTCGAGGATCTTTCGAGGAAGCTCGACGAGCTGCTTGATCAGCAAACGGCGACGAGCGAGGTGCTTCTCGCAGTCGGCCGTTCGGGCTTCGAGCTCCAGCCGATTTTCGAAACGGTTGTCGAGCATGCGATCCGGCTATGCCACGCCGATGCCGGGCAGATCTTCGTGCACGAGGCCGACCACTTCCGACTCGCTTGCGCGTCGGGCGGCTCGGACGAGTACCGGGCAATGCTCGCAGCGCGTGAGATCCCACTCGGGCCAGGCACGCTCGTCGGTCGTGTAGCGCTTGAGCGCCAGGCGGTGATGTCGGCCGACATCACCTCCGATCCCGACTACGACACGGAGGAGCAGCGCTTACGGCAGCGGCTCGGCGGCTTTCGAACGATTGTCGGAGTCCCGATCCAAAGCGACGACAAAGTCATGGCCGTGATCTCGTTATGGCGGCGCGACGTCAGCCCATTCGCGAACCGGGAGATCCAGCTCGCCATGACGTTCGCGGCCCAAGGCGCGATCGCGATTCGCAACGCAAATCTGATGCACGAGCTCGGTCAGAGCACCCAAGAGCTCGGGCGTTCCATCGACCAACTGCAGGGACTGAGCGAGGTCGGCGAGGCGGTTAGCTCGAGCTTGGACCTACACGAGGTGCTGGCGACGATTGTGAAGCACGCGGTAGAGCTCTCGGGCACGGAGGGCGGATCGATCTTCGAGTTCGACGACGGGTCTGAGGAGTTCCGCATCCGAACAGCATTCGGCACGAGCGAAGAGTTGCTCGCCGCCCTCAGAGGCACGCGGGTCGGGCTGCACGACACGCTCGTCGGCCGTGCCGCCTCGAGCGGTAACTCGATGGCCGTCGCTGACATAGATCTTGCGCCGCCGGATGCTCACCTCGAGCAGCTCGCACAGGCCGGCTGGCGATCGGTGCTCGCCGTGCCGCTACTACGTGAAGGTCGGATTCTCGGCGCGCTCGTCGTACGAAGGCGCACGACGGGAGACTTCGCCACCCAGATCGTCGAGTTGCTCGAGACGTTCGCGAGCCAATCCGCTCTCGCGATACAGAACGCGCGCCTCTATCAGGAACTCGCGCGAAAGACGAGTGAGCTCGAGATCGCTAGCCGCCACAAGTCCGAGTTCCTCGCCAGCATGTCCCATGAGTTGCGTACGCCGCTGACGGCGGTGATCGGCTTCTCGGAGGTCCTCCTCGACCGCCTGTTCGGCGAGCTGAACGAGAAGCAGGAGCGCTACCTCGAGGACATTCGGCGCTCCGGGCGGCACCTGCTGGAGTTACTCAACGACATCCTCGATCTCTCGAAGGTCGAGGCGGGAAAGATGGAGCTCGAGCTAGCCGACACGCCCGTGAGCACCGCGCTCGAGCAAAGTGTTGCGATGGTCGCCGAGCGCGCGAGCCAGCATGGCCTCGCGCTCGAAGTCAGGGTCGATCCCGACGTGGGCGATGTCGTCGTGGATCCGTTGCGGTTGAAGCAAGTCGCGCTCAACCTGCTCTCGAACGCCGTGAAGTTCACTCCCCCCGGCGGAAGCGTGAAGGTGCACGCTCGGCGTGTGAGCGACGAGATCCACGTAACGGTGGAGGACACGGGGATCGGAATCTCGGAGGAGGATCAGGCGCGGATTTTCGAGTCGTTCGAGCAGGGACGCGGTGGCCACTCCGGCAGGGCGGAGGGGACAGGGCTTGGGCTGACGCTCTCGAAGCGGATCGTGGAGCTGCACGGAGGCCGCCTATGGGTCGAGAGCCGACTCGGTGAAGGCAGTGCCTTCACGTTCACCCTTCCAGCGGCGACAAGCGCGACGGCGGTGAGCAGTGTGCGCCCGGTCGTGGATGCGCAGACCCCTCGCCCTACTCGGACGAGGACGATCCTCGTTGTCGAAGACGATCCAGATTCGCTCGAGCTCATGACGCTATATCTCCGCGGAGCCGCAGTCGAGGTGCAGGTCGCGCGCAACGGTGAGGAGGGGCTCGAGCTCGCGCGCGCGCTCCAGCCAAGCGCGATCATCCTCGACATCATGCTCCCGCGGTTGGACGGCTGGCAGGTTCTCGCGCTCCTAAAATCGGATCCTCGCACCGCAGGCATTCCGGTGGTGATCGTCTCGATGCTCGACGAACGCGGCCGAGGCTTCGCGCTCGGCGCGGCCGACTACCTCGTCAAGCCGGTCACCCGCGACCACGTCGTTGCTGCGATCTCGCGCTGCGCGACGACCGCGCCGGACACCGTGGTGGCGCTTAGCGACGACCCGTCGGTACTCGAGTTGCTGGATTCCGTCGCTTCGAACGCTGGCTACCGGCTGCTGCGCGCTACGGACGAGGACACCGCCGTGGTGCTCGCCGGAGCGGAGCATCCGGCGGTGATGATCGTCGACGTGCTAACGACCGGAGTCGACGTGTTCGATGTGGTCGCCCGAGTCCGCGCCGACCCTCGCACCGCGGCGGTCGCGATCGTGGTGCTAACAGCTGAGACGATGACGTCGGACAGCAAGCAGCGCCTATACGGTCAGATCGATCGCGTCGCCCAGAAGAGCGAACTCGACCGCACAACGCTGCTCGCGCTGATCCAGTCCGTAGCAACCGCGGACGACGCGTTGGGCGAGCTGATCTTGATCGTCGAGGACAACGACGTGACCCTGACGCTGCTGCGCGACGTCCTGGGCGCGCACGGGTATCGCGTTCTCGAGGCGTCCTCGGCCGAGGATGGCCTCGCGCTCGCTCGTGCAGAGCGGCCGCAGCTCATCCTCATGGACGTTCAGCTTCCAGGGATGGACGGGCTTGCTGCCCTGCGCGCGCTGCGCGCGGTGCCCGAGACGACGCGGACGCCGGTCATCGCCGTGACTGCACTCGCCATGAGGGACGACCGGGAGCGGCTGCTCGCGGCCGGCTTCGACGGTTACCTCGAGAAGCCCGTTAACACCCGCGAGCTTCCGTCGTATGTTCGCACCCACCTGACGCCTAGCGCCGTCGGCACGTGAGCACGCGGCTCCCCCGCGTCCTGGTCGTCGACGACACCGCTGCGAACGTCGACCTGCTCGACGCCATGCTTAGCGCACGCGGCTATGACGTCGAGGGCGTCAGCTCGGGTGCAGAGGCTCTCAATCGGCTGGCGCTCGAGCCACGCCCCGATCTGATCCTGCTCGACATCGTCATGCCTGAGATGGACGGCTACGAGGTGTGCCGGCGCATTCGCGCGACGCCGGCGACGGAGCTCCTTCCCATCGTGATGATCACCGCGAGCAGCGGCGAGGAGAAGCTGAAGGCGCTCGAGGCCGGGGCAGACGACTTCGTCATGAAACCGTTCGACAAGGCGGAGTTGCTTGCGCGCGTGCGCTCGCTGATCCGGATCAAGCAGTATCACGACACGATCCTTCAGCAGGCGGCGGAGCTCGCCGACTGGAATCGACAGCTCGAAGAGCGTGTCGAGGAACAGGTCGCGCAGCTCGACCGCATGGGCCGGCTAAAGCGGTTCCTCGCGCCGCAGGTCGCGGACCTGATCATCACGTCCGGTGACGAGTCCTTCCTCGAGAGCCATCGACGCGAGATCACCGTCGTCTTCTGCGACCTTCGTGGCTTCGTTCCGTTCGCCGAGACCGTCGAACCCGAGGTGACGATGAACGTCCTCGGCGAGTATCACGAGGCGTTGGGCGACCTCGTCTTCCGGTTCGAGGGGACGCTCGAGCGCTTCACCGGGGACGGGCTGATGGTCTTCTTCAACGATCCGATGCCGTGTGCCGATGCGCCGCTCCGCGCGGTCCGGATGGCCGTCGCGATGCGGAACCGCGTCGGCGAGCTCGAGGAGCGCTGGCGTCGCAGCGGCCACGACCTCGGCTTTGCCGTCGGGATCGCACACGGATACGCCACGCTCGGTCGCGTCGGGTTCGGGGGTCGCTTCGACTACGCCGCGATCGGAACGGTGACGAACCTCGCGTCTCGCCTTTGCGACGCGGCAAAGGCAGGGCAGATCCTGGTCAGTCCGCGAGTGCACGCCGCAGTTGAGGCTCTCGTCGTTTCGAACGAGGTCGGCGAGCTTGAACTGAAGGGCTTCTCGCGCCCGGTCACCGCTTACGAGATCCAAGGGGTCGACGCGGCGCGTGTGCGCGCATGAGCGAGTTGCTCCCAACGGAGACGCCGACGCTTGCGTCGTTGAGCGAGCGTCAGCGCGAGGAGCGGTTCGACACGCTGCAGCAACGGCTGCCAGCTGTCTGGAGTGCTATGCGCATGAACCTAGCTGGCGAGTCGATCGTCGTGGTTCCCTCGGTGACGCTTGATCGGGTCGTCGACCGCCGCGCGCCGCTGCAGGCGTACGAAGAGCGCCTCCTCTTCCTCCTTCTCCTCCTTCGGCAGCCGCGGCTGCAGGTGATCTATGTGACGTCGACCGAGATTGATCCCACGATCGTCGAGTACTACCTCTCGCTGCTCCCGGGCGTCATACCGAGTCACGCCCGTGCGCGGCTCCATCTCGTCGCGGCCTACGACGCATCGCCGATCCCGCTGACAGCGAAGGTGCTGGAACGACCTCGGCTGATCGAGCGCATCCGGGCGCTCATCCCCGACCCGCGTCTTTCGCATCTCGCCGCATACAACGTGACGCGGCTCGAGCGGGATCTTGCCCTGGTGCTCGGCATCCCGCTCTTCGGCGCCGACCCGCGGCATTTGCCCCACGGAACGAAGTCCGGCTGCCGTCGACTCTTCGCAGAGGAGGGCATCCCGCATCCGCTGGGATATGAGGACATCGACGGGCTCCAGTCCCTCGTCGGCGCGCTGGCGCGGCTCCGTGCGGAGAGGCCGCAGGTGAGTGAGGCGATCGTGAAGCTAAACGAGGGCGTGTCCGGCAAGGGAAACGCCACCGTCGACCTTCGCCAGCTTCCCGCGCCGGGATCCGTCGGCGAGAGCTCTGAGCTCGAGCGCCGTGTGCGGGCGATGAGCTTCGAGCTCGACGAGATGCCCTTCGAGCAGTACCTCGACAAGCTCGCAGAGCGGCGCGGGGTCGTCGAAGAGCGCATCAGCGGCTCCGAGCTGCGGAGCCCGAGCGTACAGATACGCGTGATCCCGGATGGGTCCGTCGAGCTCCTCTCGACACATGATCAGCTCCTGGGTGGCCCGAGCGGACAGAGCTACCTCGGTTGCCGGTTTCCGGCGGACTACAGATACGCAAAGGCGATCACGCGAGAAGCGGCGAAGGTCGGTGCGCGTCTCTCACGCGAGGGGGTCATCGGCCGTTTCGCGGTCGACTTCGTGGTCGTGCGTGATCAAGGCGACGTTTGGACGCCGTACGCAATCGAGCTCAACCTGCGCAAGGGCGGCACCACGCACCCGTTTCTGACCCTGCAGTTTCTGACCGGAGGGACGTACGATCCGGAGATCGCGCTCTTCATCGCACCCAGTGGGCGAGAGAAGCACCTGGTCGCAACAGATCATCTCGAGTCGCCGCTCTTTCGCGGACTGACGCACGCGGATCTCTTCGACGTCGTCGCCCGACACGGCCTCCAGTTTGACCAGTCGCGCCAAACGGGCGTCGTCTTCCACATGATGACGGCGCTGAGCGAGTTTGGGATCGTCGGGCTGACGGCTGTCAGCGACAGCGCCCGCGAGGCCGACGAGACCTACCACCGTGCTGAACGCGTGCTCCTCGAAGAGGCAAGCGAGGCACTGGTCGAGCCGATTCTTCCTGCGCATGTCGGCGCAAACTGACGCGCTCGAGACGCAGAAGCGTGCGCGTGGGAGGACCACCACGCTGGGCTTGGTATTGGTCCGAGCCCTCGTCTTCGAGTTCGCGACGACAGCCAGAGACGGGATAGGCATGAAGAGAAGGGCGCCGTCTCGGACGAACGGCCGCTACGCGGGCTCGGCATCGAACCGCTCGAGCGGGTCATCCGTTGACGCCGGTTCCCCCGTTGATAGCGTCGCGCGGGGTCACGGGAGCCATCGGAGGCGGAACATGAGACGTGCGAAGCCGCGGTCGCTGCGACTACTGTCGACCGCCGTTGTGGTCCTCGCGCTCGGCGGGCTGCTCGTCGGCTCGACGACGGCAGGCGCGCAGGAGCCCGAGCTGGTGCCGATCGTCTTCGTGCACGGGGCCGCCGGCTCGGCCGCCCAGTACGAGACGCAGGCGAGGCGCTTCGACGGCAACGGCTATCCGGCTCGGTACGTGCGGGCGTTCGAGTACGACTCGTCGTTCGCGACCAACACGTTCGCGCAGGTGATCGCCGGCCTCGACGCTACCGTCGACGCGCTCCGCACCGAGTTCGGGGTCGACCGCGTCTATCTCGTCGGTCACTCGCTCGGCACGTTCGTGTCGAACTCGTACTTGGGCGATTCGGGCCGCGCGGCGAAGATCGCGAAGTACGTCGGCGTCGACGGCTCGAGCAACGCGAGCTGCGGGGTCACCGATCCGAACCTCGACTGCATGGGGATCTGGCAGGGGACGAACACCACTGGCAACGTGGGCGGCAACAACGTCCGCATCAGCCCGCAGACGCACGTGCAGGTGGCCACTTCCGCGGAATCGTTCGCGGCGCAGTACGCGTTCTTCACCGGGGCCGAGCCGGAGACGACGCTCGTCCTGCCGGAGCCGCCCGGCCAGGTCGAGATCTCGGGCCGCGCGGTGCTGTTCCCGCAGAACGCCGGCGCGGCCGGCGCCACGCTCGAGCTCTGGGCGGTCGACGCACGGACGGGCGCACGCAAGGCTGTGGAACCGCGCGAGACGCTCACCGTCGCCGACGACGGGAGCTGGGGGCCGGTCAAGGTCAACGGGCAGCAGGCGTACGAGCTGTTCGTGATCCGCGAGGGCTTCCTCAGCCACCACTTCTACTTCCAGCCGTGGCTGCGGAGCAGCACGATGGTGCGGATGAACCTCGCGCCGCCGAACTCGCAGATCGTCGCGAACACGAACCTGAGCGACAACCACGTCGCCGCGACCGTGGTGCGGCAGAAGGAGTGGTGGACGACGCACCCGACCGGGCAGGACGACGTGCTCGAGATCGGAACGACGAGCCCGAGTAGGGGCGATCAGCCGCCCGTCGACGCGCTCACGAAGGTGACGAGCAACGGCGTGATCGGCATCCACGTCCACGACGCCGCCGCCTCACCGGGGGACTCGACGCTGGACCTGCTCCCCTTCTTCCCGACGCAGGCGTTCCAGACGGGCGTCGACGTGTTCATGCCGGCCGCCGAGCCGGCCGACGGCACCGTCTCGTTCGTCAACGCTCCACGCGGCGACACGAGCCGGCTGCAGACGATCAACACGCCCAACTGGCGATCCTCGGAGAACCGCGTCACCGTCACGTTCAACGACTTCGTCCAGGACATCGAGACCTGGGACGACTGCAAGCGGGCCAAGCCGAGCCCGTGTAAGTAGGAATCAGGGCGGGGTGGGGCCGCCACGGGCGGCTCCCACTCCGCCCTGATCGGTCCGGCGCCGGTGAAGGCGGGTGCACTGCGCCCGAGGGGTGGGGTACACCTCGCGAGTCGCGATCCTCCAGCCGGCCGATCCGTTGTCGTCGACGACGACTGCTTTTCGCATCGCGCGCGTGCGCGGGAGAGATCGGTCGCGCCCGCACTGCCCGCCGTGCGTCTGCGCGCGCGTCATGGGCGAACACTACGAGGGCGCTCTCGGTACGGTGCCGCGATGCCGGCGGCCGCCGACGAGGGCGACGTCCCGATCCCCTCGCGGGGACGCACGTTTACCGCGAGCCGCCGTGTCCGGCTGACGGACATGGACGCACACGGGCGACTTCGGCTCGACGCCGTGGCCCGGTTCCTGCAGGACGTCGCGATCGACGACGTCGACGAGACCGGGTGGGGAGCGCCCGACCACCTCTGGTTCGTGCGCAACATGCGCATCAACGTGCTCGAGCCCTTCGTCGCGGATCGCACGGTCGAGCTCGTCACCTGGTCCAGCGGGCTCGCAACGATCGCGGCGGGCCGACGCTGGTCGCTCACGGGTGACCGTGGCGGGCGGATCGAGGTCGACAGCGTCTGGATCCACCTCGACGCCGACCAGCGGCCCACGCGGATCACCGACTTCCAGCCGTACGGCGAGACCGCGGGCGGGCGACGCGTCTCGGCGCGCCCACAGCTCGCCGACCCGCCGACGGACGGGCCGCGAGCGCCGTGGCCGCTCCGCGCGGCCGACGTCGACCTCCACGGGCACGTGAACAACACGGTCTACTGGCAGGCGATCGAGCATGTCCTGATCGGCCTCGGCGCGGCGTTGGAGCGACCGCTGCGCGCGCGACTCGAGTTCCGCGAGCCGCTCGATCTCGGAGACCCGCTCGAGCTGGTCGTGACCGGCGACGACGATCACGTCGACGTCGGGTTCGTCGCGGACGGACGCGTCAAGGCCGTCGGCGACGTCCACGCCGCGACCCGGTGAGGGGGCGCGTCGCTCGACGGGACCCGCTCGGTTGTGCGAGGTACGCACGCTCGTTAGGTTCTGCGCGATTCCGCGGCCGGTGCGTTGCATCGAGTCGATGAGGCATAGGACGGAGGGGAGACATCATGGGTCTGGCCCACGGGATACGGATCGGTGCCCTCGGCATCGCGCTGCTGGTGGTGGCGCCCGCCGCGGCGGAGCCCCCGCCGTTCAACTTCGAGATCCATACGCTGTCCAACCGCGCCGACCTGCTGAGCGACGGCGACGCGCTGGTCGAGGTCCAGGTGCCCAAGACCGTGCCGATGAAGAAGGTGACGCTCACACTCAACGGCGTCGACGTCGGCGACCGCTTCGTCGCCGACGAGGACGCGCGCACGCTGCGCGGCGTCGTGACCGGCCTGGCGCCCGGCGAGAACACGTTCGTGGCGGACTCCAACGGCAACGGCAACGGCCGGCCGTGGGCGAGCCTCGCGCTCACCAACCACCGGCGCGGCGGCCCCATCCTGCTCGGCTCGCAGACACAGCCCTGGATCTGTGCCACGCCGACGCCGGTGCCGGCCTCCGGCAACACGCCGGCGTCCAACGCCAGCGGCCTGTCGACCTTCGCGGTGGACGCGCAGTGCAACATCGCCACCGAGTACAAGCTCTTCTACCGGACGACGACACCCGGCTGCTCGACCGGGCTGCCCGACCCCAGCCCGCCCGCCGCGCCGCCGGCCAACAACTGCTTCAAGCCCTACCTGCCCGGCACGACGCCCGTCGACCTGGCCACCACCACGACGACGGAAGGCCTGACGGTGCCGTACATCGTGCGCGTCGAGCGCGGCACGATGAACCGCGGCATCTACGACATCGCGGTGCTGTTCGATCCTGCCGAGCCGTGGACGGCGCTCGCGCCGCAGGCGCAATGGAACGGCAAGGTGGTGCTACACGCTTCGGCGCGTCCACCGGGCAGCCGCGCCTGCAGTTCCGCAGCGGGCAGAACTGGGCCGACGACCAGGCGCTGTCACGCGGCTTCATGGTGGTGGACAACAGCCTCACCGACTCGCTCTTCAACTCCAACCGAACGCTCGTGGCCGAGACGACGATGATGATGAAGGAGCACATCGTCGACGCCTACGGCGAGGTCGGGTTCGTCATGGGCAACGGCTGCTCGGGCGGCTCGATCCAGCAGAACACGGTGGCGTCGATCTTCCCCGGCCTGCTCGACGGCATCCAGCCGAGCTGCAACTACCCCGACTCGATCACCACCGCCCTCGAGGTCGTCGACTGCGTGCTGCTGGTGAACTTCTATGCGAGCCCGGACTGGCTGGCGCTGCAGGGCGGCCTCACACAGGCGCAGATCAACGCCAAGAAGACGGCGATCAACGGCCACCTCGACCACCGCGGCTGCCAGTCGTGGAACAACGCGTTCGGCTTCAACGGCAAGCCGGGCAACTACGTGCCGACGCTCGTGATCGACCAGAACACGGGCGCCATGGCTTCCGGTGGGCGCGCCGCGCAACAACTGCCTGCTGCCGGCCGCGCTCGTGTACGACCCGGTGACCAACCCGAACGGCACGCGCTGCGGCGACGCCGACCTGTCCACCGCGGTCTGGGGCACGACCGCCGGCACTCCCGCCGGGCAGCGTGCGTGCGCGCAGACGCCGACAACGTCGGCGTCCAGTACGGGCTCAACGCACTGCGGTCCGGCGCGATCACGGCCGAGGAGTTCGTGACGCTGAACGAGAAGATCGGCGGCTCGACCCCGACTCCAACCGCACTCCGGCGCGCAGCGTCGCCGACTCGATGGCGCTGCCGATCGCGTACCGCGCCGGCATCGTCTCCAGCGGCGGAAACCTCGGCAAGCTGCCGATCATCGACTCACGCGGGTAGGACGAGCAGGGCATCCACTACATCTGGCGCTCGTTCTCCGAGCGTGCGCGCATCGACGCGGCGTACGGCGATCACGACAACCAGGTGATGTGGCGCTACGGCACCGGCCTGTTGCCCGCGACGGCGGCACAGGCGGCGGCTGTGACGGTGAAGTCGTTCCTCACCATGGACGAATGGCTCAGCAACCTTGTGGCGACGGCGCCGAAGGCGACGCTCAACGACGTGCGCACGCATGCGCAAGTCGTCGCGGCCAAGCCCGCTGCGGCGTTCGACCTGTGCTTCCTCACCGGCGACTCGAGCTTCACCACGCCGATCACCGACATGGCGGTGTGCGACGCCGACCCGCGCCTGCAGAAGCACGCGTCCCCGCGCCAGGTGGCCGGCGGTCCGCTCGAGGAGAACATCCTCAAGTGCCAGCTCAAGCCGCTGAGCGCCTCCGACTATGCACCGGCCGTCTTCACGGCCGCGCAGCTGGCACGCCTGAACGCGGCGTTCCCCGGCGGCGTGTGCGACTGGAGCAAGCCCGGCGTCGGCCAGCAGGAGGCGATCTCGCCGCTCACCTTCGCGGCCGGTCCGGGCGGGGCGCCGCTCCCGCCCGCGCCCACCGCGCAGCATCGGCAGCACTAGGGGCCTGTTGCAGAGCCTGGGGCGCAGCGCGCTGCGTCCCAGGCTCGACGCCGGGTAGCGTCGGCGCAGTGACCGCCGCCGACGTCGCCCTGCGAAGAGACCGCGACTTCGTGCTCCTGCTCGCGCGACCGGACGCCGGGACTCAACTATCACGACGGCTCACGTATCGCGCGCGTGTGCGCGCGGGGAACTCAGGCGCACTTGCGCTGGGCCCTCCGCTGAGTCCACGTTGCGGTTACCGGCCCGTACGTCGTAGAGTCGACACCCCCGACAGAAGGGATCACGTGTCGATTCTCTGGATCATCATCATCGTCGTTCTCGTGCTGCTGATCCTCGGTTTCTTTGGCCGGGGACGCTTCGGCAGGTAACGTCGCGCGCCGGTCTTAGCGAATCGTCGTAGGCAGTTCATGTGGCCGCCGACGCCGGACTGGCGCCCACGATGGCGCGCACCGGCCTGAAGCCGCTGAGATAAGCGGAATCGTTTTCGTCTCGAAACCGTTTCGGGCTTCAGGGTCCGACAAGGGTTCAAATCCCTCCCCCTCCGCTTGATCGAGAGGAAACCCGCTTGGTAGGCGGGTTTCCATCTCTTGAGGGATCTCGCGAGCGAAGTCCTCCAAGCCGCCCGAGACCGCCTCAAACCGCCATGGAGTGGCGCGCACCGGGTCGCAACCGGCGGTCACCTGTTCTCCGAACCCGATCATCGTTCGCCTCCCTGGCCCGACCGTTCCGCAGCCGCTGCCTGTCGCACGCTGAGCTCGACTCCCTCGAGAAATCGGAGGACGTCGTGCGCAGCGAGCGATTCTCCGCTCGGCCGCGCTGCGAGCGCCTGCGCGACGAGCCGAGGCGCTTCATGTCGCTCGAGCGCCCAAGCACCCGCGGCGCTCTTCGACGACCAGACGCCGTCGGCCGCAAAGCGGAGCGCACGACACGCGTTCAGGACCGCGTCGCTGCCTACGACGTGCGTCTCTCGGTGCCACTGCACCGCCTCTGCGACGACTTCCAGGAGAGGGCCGCGCGGAATCGGAGCGAAGAGCTCGCCGGCCGGTGGGCCGAAGAGCGGCAGTCCATGCGCGGCGAGGACGGAGCGGTCGATCGCAAACCAATGCCGCTCCTCACCGGGCTCGTAGTCGGCTCGAAAGCTCATACGTGCGCCGGTGTTGAGATTGAGCTCGAATCCCGGATCGGTGGTCGCCTTGCGGAGGACCGGCTCCGCATAGAGGACGAACTCGAGACCCCGGGCGGGGCACGGCAGCGATTCGTGGCGCAGTAATTCGACGATCGCCTGCTTGGTCGTCCGGCCGGCGTGCGTGGCGGTGACGGCAGCGACGTCCAGGTCGCTGAGGGACTGGTCGAAGTCGCCGAGCGCGAACGACCCACCTGCGTAGACGCCGAGCAACTCGTCTCCGAGAGCTGTACGGAGCCTCGCGACGAGCTCTCGGAGGTAGTCGCCCACCGTGAGAGGTGGTCCACCCATCGCTTCCATCACGAGAGTCTCCGTGGCGTCGCGAGTCCGAGACGGGGCAACACGAGGGGACCGGTGCTCGTGCGGGTGAAGGGCCGGGGTCTGCGACATCTTCGTCGCGAGCGTCGTGACGAAGGCGAGCAGGATGCCGACGCCGACAAGCATGTACACGACCGTGAAGAGCTTGCCGGCATCCGTCTGGGGCGTGACGTCGCCGTATCCGACGGTGGCCAGCGTGGCGACGCTGAGGTAGAGCGCGTCGACGAGGCGAAGCCCTTCGACGATCGAGTAAAACCCCGTGCCGCTGACGATCGCGATCAGGGCGAGGAGCGCGAGCGTGGCGAACTGCGAATCTCGCCGCAGTGCCCAGCCTGCGCGCAGCATTGTGAGGATGAGGAGCGGCATGGCTAAGGAAGCGGGGTGGAGGTCTGGACCAGCCGGCCGATGCGCTCGACGGCCATGAGCCGGTTGTGCGCATCGAGTGCCGCGACCTTGTACGCCTCGGCCAACGTGGGGTAGTTGAACACCGCGTCGATCAGATAGTCGCTCGTCCCGTTGAACGCCATGACCGTCTGTCCGATGTGGACGACCTCGGTCGCATTCGTGCCGAGGACGTGGACGCCGAGGATCGTTCTGTCCTCCCGCGAGACGAGCAGCTTCAGCAGGCCGTAGGTGTCGCCCAGGATGTGCCCGCGCGCAAGCTCGCGGTACCGGGAGATGCCGACCTCGTACGGCACAGCGGCTTCCGTCAGCTGCTCTTCCGTACGACCGACGTAACTGATCTCGGGGATCGTGTAGATCCCGATCGGGAGCAACGCGCTCATCGAAGCCTCCTCGCCGAACGCGTGCGCGGAAGCCAGACGGCCCTGCTCCATCGACGTGGCCGCGAGCGCCGGCCACCCGACGACGTCGCCCGCGGCGTAGATGTGCTCGACGGCGGTCCGGTAATCCGGACCGACCGCGATCCGGCCGCGCTCGTCGGCCTCCAGGCCCGCCCGCTCGAGCTCGAGCTCGTCCGTTTCCCCCTGGCGGCCGGCGGCGTACAGGACGACCTCGGAGGCGACCTTCTTGCCGCTCGCGAGCCGCGTCAGCGCGGCGTCGGCGTGGCGCTCGACGGCGGTGACCTCCTCGCCCAGGCGAAAGACGACACCGGCGTCACGGAGGTGGTACTGCAGGCCCTCTGCGATCTGGGCGTCACAGAAGTCGAGCAGGCGCGCGCGCTTCTCGACGACCGTGACCTTCGCACCGAGCGCCGCGAACATGGACGCGTACTCGAGGCCGATCACGCCCGCTCCGACGACGACCACGGAGTGTGGGATCCGGTCCAGGAGGAGGAGACCGTCGGAATCGAGGATCGTCCTGTCGTCGAACTCCACGTCGGGTGGGTGTGCTGGACGCGTCCCCGAGGCGATGACGATCCTCTCCGCAGCGACCTCCCGCTCGTCGTAGCCGCCCGACACCGCCACGGTGTGGGGGTCGAGGAAGCGGGCGCTCCCGTGCAGGATCTGGACGTGGTTCCGCAGCAGCTGGTCGCGGACGACGCCGACCTCGCGGTCGATCACGCCCCGTGTTCGCAGCCGGAGATCCTCCATCGTGATCTCGTCCTTCACGCGGTAGCCCTGGCCGTAGGTCGCCCTCTGGCTCAACCCCGTCAGGTACACGATCGCCTCACGGAGCGTCTTCGAGGGGATCGTCCCCCAGTTGACCGACACCCCTCCGAGCTCGTGCCGCTCCACCAGCGCGACGCGGTGCCCGAGCTTCGCGGCCTGGATCGCCGCCTTCTGGCCGGCCGGCCCGGATCCGATGGCGAGAAGGTCGTAGCGCTCGCGCCCCGTGCCTCTCGCCTCCTGCGAAGCGGGTCCGTGTTCGCCCGAGCGCCGTCGAGCACCGTTCCGCGATGCCGTCGATGCCGCGACGTTCATGACGTGGGCGCCGGAGCCGGCGCTGTATCGACGTTCTCGGCCGAGACAGCGTGCTCCGTCTGGGGGAGGAACCGGATCACGACCACGGCCGCGACGGCGGCAAGAGCTGCCGCCACCAGGAGGCCGATGCCCATCGCCTGCGTGAACGCGTCGCCGGTCGTGGCGAGCAGTGCGGAAGCCGCGTCCGGCGGGAGCTGGCCGGCGATCGCGCTCGCGGCGCCGACCGAGCCCTCGGCCCGTGTCTGCGCCTCGGCGGGCAGGGCACCCAGCGAGCCTTCGACCTCGTTCGTGTACAGCGAGCCGATGAGCGAGCCCATCACGGCCACGCCGAGCGCTCCCGAGATCATGCGCGCGACCGTGTTGGTGGCGGAGGCTGCGCCCGACTTGGCCGCCGGCACCGCGCCCACGACGGCCTCGGTCGCGGGGGCCATCACCCAGCCCATCGCCAGGGTCAGCCCGAAGAACCAGGCGGCGAGCGTGAATGCGCCCGTGTCCGACTCCCAGAACATGGTCAGCGACAGGGCAAGCGCCAGGCCGCTCAGACCGGCCGCGACGACGCGGCCGACGCCGAGCCGCCGCACTGCCTTGCTCGACGAGCCCGCGCCGATCATCAGCCCGAGCGCCATCGTGCTCATGACCGCGCCCGCCTCGATCGCGCTGTAGCCGTGGACGAACTGCAGGTACTGCGTCAATGCGAAGATTCCGCCGAGAAGGGCGAAGAACGCCACGCTGACCGCCGCCGTCCCGACACTGAAGGGAGGGCTGCGAAAGAACCCGAGGTCGAGCATCGGCTCGTCGATGCGCCGCTCCCACCAGACGAAGGTGCTCAGGAGCACGACGCTGGCGACGAGCGAACCGAGGACGGGGCCGCTGGACCAACCCTTCTCCGGTGCCTCGATGATCGCGTACACGAGGATGCTGAAACCGACCGTTGAGAGCACGGCTCCGAGCAGGTCGAACGAGCCCGGATGGGGGTCGCGGCTCTCGGGCACGTAGCGGATGGCGAGGAGCAACGCAACGGCAGCGAACGGCACGTTGACGAGGAAGACGGACCACCAGTCGAACCACTGAAGCAGCAGCCCACCGGCGAGCGGGCCGAGGCCGATCCCGACGGCTGCGAGCGCTGCCCAGATCGCGATCGCCTTGCCGCGCTCCGCGGCCTTGAAGACGTTCGCGATGATCGAGAGCGTCGCCGGCATGATCAGGGCCGCCCCCACGCCCATCGCCGCGCGGACGACGATGACCCCGTCGGCCGAGTCGACAACGAGGGCGCCGAGGCTGGCAAGCCCGAAGATCGCCACGCCCGCCTGGAGCGCGCGCTTGCGCCCGAAGCGGTCACCGAGGGTGCCGAACACGAGAAGGAGGCCCGCGAAGACGAGGAGATAGGAGTCGACCATCCACTGCAGCTTCGAAGCCGAGGCGTCGAACTCGGCCTGCAGCGTCGGCAAGGCGACGTTGAGGATCGTGGTGTCGAGCCCGATGATCACCAGGCTCAGGGACAGGACGCCGAGCGTCTTCCAACGACGGGCGTACTGGACGGGATCGATCGTCATCAGTCTGCACTCCTTTCAGCTGCGAGCTTCTGCGGCTGCGGATCGGGGGACTCGCGCACCGCATCGCCGAAGCAGAAGCTCCGGCCGGACGCGAACGCGAACGGGTGGTAGAAGGCATCGAGCGCGGATGCGCCCGGGACGTCGAGGTGGAACTCCTCGTCGAACCTCTCATCCGCGACGGTGACCAGGACCTGGTCCGTTGCCTTGCTCCAGAGGAGCGAGACGGCGAAGCCGTCGGTTCCGCGGCTCGCGAGCTCTTTCCAGTCGCCGGCGGCGGCGGGTACGGCGTTGACGGTGATGGCGTCCGAGCTCATGTCTCCTCCTCGTTGGCTCATGCGAGGAGGCTGTCGTGTCGCGGATCCCCGGACATCGGGGCGCCACCCTGATCCCGCACCCTGATCTCTTGCAGGCGCTCCTGACCGCTCGGGCGTCCGAGGACGTCCTTGTGTCGAGTGACGAGGCGGTCGCGGAACGCTGTTCGAGAGCCAGGGCCGGCTCAGAGAGGCTGACGAGGCTCGCCGAAGGCGACCGGGGTCCCAGCCCGTTGGTGCAAGCCGGGGGAGGAGTGAGCGGGCCGCGAAAGCGGCCTAGTGCCCGCCGGCGACACCCGTCTGCGCGCGCATCGGCTGCAGGAGCGCCCAGAGGACGCGTGCCGAGTCGGCGACGGGCCGGAAGTGGCTGTGCTCGTCGCCGTAGATGGCCGGGATCGGTACCCACGCGACTCGCAGTCCGCTGACGAGGACGCGCTTGAGGTGCCGCGTCTCGGCCTCGTAGCCTCCGTCGGGCAGCGTCGCGAGGGCGGGGGCTCGGAGGAGGCGCATCCCGTTCTGCGTGTCGCGCACCTCGCAGCCCGTGACGAGCCGGAACAGGCGACGGGTCGTCCGGTTGGCGATCCGGCGTTGGAGCGGCATCGCATCCAGGTCGCCGAAGCGGTCTCCGACGACGAGATCCGCGTCGGCGCCGGCAGCGAGAAACGCCGGCAGCACCGAGGTGGGATGCTGGCCGTCGGCGTCGATGACGAGCACGGCTCGCGGCACGGCCGGACTCGCGCGGAGATGGTCGACGCCGGCGCGGACGGCGGAGCCCTTGCCGCGCCGAGCAGGAAGGCGGACGAGCTCGACCCGGTCGACTGCGGCGAGCTCGTCGAGGCTGCCTGCGACGGTGGGGTCGGATCCGTCGTCGACCAGGACGATCGTGCCGACGTGCTCGAGGATCTCCTCCACGAGTGCCCTGGTCGGCACGTCGTTGTACGACGGCATCACGGCGGCGACGTCCGCGCTCGAGAGCGGATCCGGGTCGGATGCGACGGGCTGTGACCGCCGCCGGGTCCGCCCGATTGGGGTCGCGACGAGGAGCGCGCTCGCGGTGCCGAGCATCGTGCCGGCGACGACGTCGAGCGGGAAGTGGGCGCCGAACATGACGCGGGTGAACGCGACTGCCGCGACGTACGCCCACAGCGCGCCGCGGAGCCGAGGGAAAGCGAGCGCCGTGGCGACGGCGAGCGCGGAGGTGATCGCCATGTGTCCGCTCGGGAACGAGTTCAGATGCGCCCAGCTGTGGCCGTTGAGGCTGGCGGCGTCGACGACCTCCTCGGGGCGCGCGCGGTCGTACACGGCGTAGATCGACTCGAGGAGCGCCCAGGCGACGATGGCGGACCCCAGCACGCGCGCGAACACTCCCGGGATGCGCGCCGGGCCGGTGATCGCCGCCGCGCCGACCGCCAGCAGGATCAGGAGGAGGTAGTTGCGCGTGTGCGGGTCGAGTGCCGTCCACAGCCACTCGGGGCCTGGGCCGATGCCGTTCACTGCCTCGTAGACGCGCGCGTCGAGCCTCGCGAGGCCGGTGTGGGCGACGCCGAGGCCGAGCAGCGGGATCGGTGCGAGCAGGAGCGCGGCGATCCACCGGCGGCCGAGCGAGGGGAGGCGCGGGACGCCGAGGAGCGGGACGAGCGCGGCGAGCGTGGCGATCCCGCCGGCGACGAACAGGGCGCGGTAGGTGTCGGTCGCCTGGACGGCCCAACCGGCGGCGGGGAGCGCAACGGCCGCCGCGATCGCACGCACCGAGAAATAGAGGGCCGTGTAGCCGCCCGACTCGCCCTCCGGGATGAGAGCGCTGAAGAGCGGGAAGCCGACCGTGTTCACGAGCCCGAAGCCCATCGCCGCCGCCAGCAGACCGGGCACCACGCTGACGAGGCTCGTCGAGAGCGAGACGGCGATCAGGCCGCCACCGAGCGCGAGGACACCGAGCAGCAGCATCGAGTGGAGACGCCGCGGCGACTTGACGCGTCCCGCTGCAAGAGTTGCCGCGCCGGTCCCGACACCGAACCCGGCCAGCAGCACGGAAGCCGTGGCGGCACTCAGGTCCAGCTCGCGCTCTGCGTAGAGCACGAAGAAGGTCGGCAGCGCGGCATAGCCCAGCACCCACAACCACTGGGCAAGAAGGAAGGAGCGCACGCCGGGCCGGCGCGCGATCGAGAGGTAGTAGCCGAGTGGACGCGACTCGCGCTCACTGCTCGTGGCCGACGTCGTCTCGGTGACGCGCCTCACCGTTGGCAGCGCCAGCAGCGGGACGAGGACGGCGGCGAGCAGGAACGGCGCCCAGAGCGAGATCGCGGTCAGGGCCCCGCCGACCGCCAGACCGACCAGGCCGCCGCCGAGCAGCGCGAGCTCCTGCGCGCTCGTCGCCTTCGCCCGCGCCTCGGGCGAGAAGAGCTCGGGTACGAGTGCCCGGTGCGCGGTCGTGAGCGCGTTCAGGCCGATGTAGACGACCGCGCCGGTGAGCGCAAGCACCAGGTACGAGCTCGAGGCGCCGAGGGCGGTCGCGGCCAGCCCGCCTGCGGTGACGAGTGCGCCGCCCCACACGAACGGACGCGTCCGTCCGGTGCCTCGGGCGCGCAGCCGATCTGACCAGACCCCGACGACGAGCGGGACGCCGAACCCGGCGGCGGCGTTGACGAGCATCACGGCTCCGATCAGCGCCGGCGCGTTCGCGATCCGGTCGAGGAGGACAGGCAGGTAGGTCGTCGTGACCGCGCGGGCGAGGCCGGCGCCGGCCGCTGCGCTGGCGAAGGCGACGAGGTACGGGACTCGCACCCCTGGCAGGACGAGTCGGCGCGCGGCGAACGCGAAGCCGCTCATCGTCCCGGGGCGACGATCCGCAGCGCAGCTGGGCGGATCGTCAGCTCGACGGTGCCGGGGCCGAGATCGACCGTGTCCGCGATGACCGGCGAGCGACCGCCGGTGCTCAGGCGGATCCGGCGCGCTCGGTCGCGGACGAGATCGCGTGGGTCCCGCCCGCGGCGCAGCGCCGCAAGGGCGGCAACCGTGTCGAGCCGCCCGCGCGCCGGGATTCTCACGACGTCGATCAGGCCGTCGGCCGGATCGGCGTCGGGCGCGACCGCGAGGCGGGGCCCGTAGAAGGGAAGGTTGGCCAGGAACAACTGGCCGAAAGGAGCGAGCTCGGCGTCGCCGTCGAGCTCGAGTGCGACCGGCACCGGATGGAACGCACGGATTGCGGAGAACCCGGCTCCTACCGCGGCGCGGAGGTCGGTGGAGTTGACGGCGCTGTAGCGGGCGCGGGCGAGCGCGTGGAAGCCGACGCTGACGCCCTCGACGGCGAGCACGCGCCGGCGGGCGGTGGACGCCTCGATCAGATCGAGTGACCTCGCGCGGCCGCGAGCCGCAAGTGAGGCCGCGCGCGCGAGGTCGAACGGAATGCCGAGCGAGCGCGCGATGTTGTTCGCGCCGCCGACGGGCAGTAATGCCACCTCGGCATTCGCAAGCGGAAGGTTGGCGTAGGCGTGGACGGTGCCGTCGCCGCCGAGCAGGATGACTCTCCGGTGCGGATCGGCCGCGACGGAGGCGAGCTCGGCCGCGTCCCTCGTGACCCGGAGCTCGACCGTCGCACCCTCGGCCCGCAACGCGAACGCGGCGCGGGAGACGAGCTCCGGGTCGCGGCGGACGCCGCTCGCGTTCGCGTTCACCACGAGCGTGAGCTCGGTGGCACGCGACGGGGCGGGGCTCGCCGGAAGCCCGACGGCGCTCAACTGTGCGAGGGCGGCGGTCATCGTCGTGCTCAGGCGGCGAACGCGAACTCGTCGAGGTCGACGTCGGCGTAGGCGTAGGGGTGATGGAACGCGTCGAGCGCGTCGGACGGGTCGACGTCGAGCTCGAAGGCGTCGTCGCGGCGGTCGTCTGCGACGGAGATCCAGACGCGGTTCGTCCGCGGGCTCCAGAGGAGCGTGACCTCGATGCCGTTGCTGCTGCGGTGATCGAGCTCACGGGCGTCGGTCGCGGAAACGAGATACATGGTGTCCTCTCCTGTCGAGTGGATGTCGCTGAACATGGGGAGGAGACTGACGCGCCGCCGCCGGCGCGACATCGGGGCGCCACCCTGATCCCGCACCCTGATCTCGGGGTGCGCCCCCGCAGGGGCGTCGCCTAGGGGTGAGGGCGTCGGCTCAGTGGGGCGCGCCGCTCTCGGCCCGGTCGGCCTGTTCGACCGCCCTGGCGAGCTCGACGCGGGAGGCGACGCCGACCTTGCGAAAGATGTTGCGCAGGTGGGTCTCGACCGTCTTCTGGCTGAGGAAGAGCTCCGCGGCGATCTGAGGGTTCGTCTTGCGGTCGACGACGAGCCGCGCGAGCTCGAGCTCCCGCACGGTGAGCGAGGCGATGCCGCCGTCGCCCTTGCCCGCTGCGCTGCGCCGGTAGACGGTCTTTCCGAGCTTTCGGAGCTCGCGTTCCGCCTGCGCGCGCCAGCGCGGGGCGCCGAACTCGTCGAACGAGGCCGCGACGCGCCCGAGCTCCGTCGCCGCCCGGTCGCGCTCGCCGCCCGCAGCGAGCGCTCGTCCGGCGAGGAGCCGAGCCATTGCGGCGTGGTAGTCGTCTCCAACCTCTCCCAGTGCGGCGGCTGCGTCCAGGGCGCGCTCCGCGGCGAGCGCAGGCTCGCCCGCATCGAGGGCGACGGCGGCCTGCGCCATCGCGGCCAGCCCGCCTGGCATTGGCAACCCCACGGCGTCCGCACACGCGGCGGCTGCGGCCGCGGTGCGTTCGGCCTCCTCGTGCCGACCCGCCGCGAGCAACGTCCGCGTGAGGAGCTCGAGTCCGACCGCCCGCCATGCGCCCGGGATCACCTGGAGCTCCTCGCCTCCTGTCGAGGACAGGAGCAGCTCGGCGGCCTCGTCAGCGCGCCCCGTCTCGAGAAGCGCGGCAGCGAGTGCCCAGGCCGCGTGGCCGGTGAGCATGCTCTCGTCGACGCTCTTGCCGATCTCCATGCTCTCTGTCGCGGTGGCGAGGGCGATCTCGACCTCGCCGGCCGCGAGGGCGGCGAACGAACGGTTGAAGAGGTACCAGGCGACGCCTTGGACGTTGTCGGTGCCGAGGAGGCGCGCCGACTCGATCGCGTCGTCGAACACCTCACCTGCCTCGGCCATGCGGCCCTGCACCCACAGCGACGTCCCGAGCATCGGGACGATCAACCGGTGGAGGTCGAGCTGTCCGGACGCGCGACCGATCGCCAGCGCGCGGCCGGCGTGACGGCCCGAACCCTCGAACTCGTCCAGGTACATCTCGGCGGTCGCGAGGTGGACGAGTGAGTCGAGCCGTCGGGCGAGCTCGTCGTCGGACAGCCGATCGATCACCTCGGCGGCCTCCGTCCGGCGCGCCCGCGCCTCGCCCACGGCGCCGCTGAGGGCCGCTGCGAGCGCGAGGAGCGCCAGCGCGGCGCTCGTCAACGCCTCGTCGCCGATCGTGTCGGCGGCGTCGCACGCGCGAGCGGCCATCGCCTGCATCGGCTCGTACTCGCCCCGGTACAGCGCGTCGATGGCGAGCTCGACCATCAAACGCCACGGCCTCGGACGAGGATGGGTCGTCGAGTTCGGCGAGCGTCCGCTCGAGCCGTGCGTGTGCGTCACCGTGGCGGCCGAGCAGGTGCTCGACCCCGGCGCAGGCGGCGGTCAGCCGCACCCGCAACGCGACGGCGTCGCGCGGCACGATTGCGATGCTCTCCACGAGCGCGGCGTGGCTGTCGGCGAATCGCCCGGTCGCAGCGAGGGCGCCGGCCTGCGCCAGCAGGAGCTCGACCCGCTCCTCCGTAGGCGCGGAAGCGGGCAGCAGGCGTAGGGCCGAGGAGAACCAGCGCTCCGCGCTCGCCGGTGCGCGGTGCGTCACCGCCTCACCGGCCTCGCGGAGGACGGCGACGGCGGCGAGGTCGCCGGGCCGGGCCGAGTACTCGACGTGGTGGGCACGCACGGCCGCCGCGACGCCGGCGCTCGCGAGCGCCTCGGCGCACCGCTGGTGTGCGACCAGCCGCCAGCCTCCAGGTGCGGCCTCGTACACCGCGCGACGCACGAGGGGATGCCGGAAGCGAAAGCGTCGCGGGACGTCCGTCGGCCGGATCAGATCGAGCTGCAGCAGGTCGTCGATGGCGACGATCGCGACGTCCTCCGACGTGCCGGCAGCGGCGGCAGCCAGCTCGGGCTCGAAGGGATCGCCCGCGACCGCAGCCCCCTGGAGAACCGAGCGCGCGCTGTCGGTGAGCAGCCCGAGCTCCTCGGTCAGTGCCGCGGCGACGCTGTCTGGAACGTCGACGCCCGCGAGCGTGACCGCAGCGCCCGAGGCCGGCCGCGGCGGCGCGCGATCCAGCGAGCGAGCGAGCTGCTCGAGGTAGAAGGGGTTGCCGCCGCTCGCCTCGTACAGGCTGTCGACGTGGAGCCGCTGTGCCGCGCCGAGCAGCTCGCCGGCCTCGTCGCGGGTGAGTTCCCCGAGCTCGACACGGTGGAGCGACCCTGTCCGGTGGGCGCGCTCGACGGCTGCGGAGAGCCGCTCCGAGACCTGGCGCGGCCGGACGGCGAGCGCCGTCAGCACCGGAGCTGCGGGCGGCCGGTGCAGCAAGGCGCCGAGCAGCTCGACGGTCGCGGCGTCGGCCCAGTGGAGGTCGTCGAGGATGAGGACGAGCGGCTTCGTGCTCGCGAGGAGCTCGAGCAGCTCCCGGACGGCGCGGTGGCTTCGATACCGCTCGTGCTGGACCCGCGAGCCGGATCCGTTGCCGAGCGACGACAGCGACGGGAACACCTGAGCGAGCTCACTCCGGACGTCGTCGTCGAGCCCGCCGAGCCGGCGCGGCTCGAGGCCCTGCAGGTACTCGTCGAGCGCGTCGACGAACACCCAGAACGGCAGGTCACGCTCGAGCTCGGAGGCCGAGCCCGTCAGCACAAGCAAGCCACGCTCGTCCACCCGGGCCGCCAGCTCTGCGAGGAGGCGTGTCTTGCCGATTCCAGGCTCCCCGACGAGCTGGATCGTCGCGGCGTGGCCGGCCTCGAGCTCCGCGAGGAGGAGGTCGAAGGCGCCGAGCTCTTCGGCGCGTCCGACGAGATGCCCGGAAACAGCGATCGGCGGTGTACCCCGAGCCGAGCATAGAGCAGGCCTGCTCGAGCGAGCAACGACGCGACCCGTGCGAAGCTGCACCCCGTGGGGGTCTGCCTCGAGGCTCGGGACATCCGCGTTCACATCCGAGGCGTGAAGGCGGTGGACGGCGTCGATCTCTCCGTGCGCGGCGGCGAGATCCTCGGTCTCATCGGGCCCAACGGCGCCGGCAAGACGACGCTCGTCAACGTCCTCTCGGGCTTCCAGCGGACGACGACGGGCTCGGTCCATCTCAACGGACGCGACGTCACGACGTGGGCTGCCCCCGAGCTCGCGTCGGCAGGCATCGTGCGGACGTTTCAGGACGTACGGCTGTTCCCGGGGCTGACGAGCTTCGAGAACGTCGAGGTGGCGGCCCTCTCCACGGGAGCGTCCCGGCGTGTCGCCCGGGCCCTCGCGGGAGAGCTGCTGACGTCGATGCGGCTCGAGCACCGGCGCGATCTGATCGCCGCCGCGTTGCCTCACGACGACGAGCGCAGGCTCGCGGTCGCGCGGGCGCTCGCCGCGAGGCCCTCGTTCCTGCTCCTGGACGAGCCGGCCGCTGGGCTCACCGACGCGGAGTCGGACGACCTGGTCGCCGCCCTTCGCGTGGGCCAACAGGCCGTGGCCCCAGGCGTGCTCGTGATCGAGCACGACATGCGTCTGATCATGGGTCTGTGCGATCGGATCCAGGTGCTCGATCAGGGGCGGACGATCGCGGTCGGGAATCCGGCTCAGGTTCGCGACGACCCGGCGGTGCGCGCCGCGTACCTCGGGACGCAAGCAGGCGCGACGGCGGAGGGCGATGCTCGAGATTCGTGATCTCTCCGTTGCCTACGGCCGCACGCCGGCGGTGCAGGGCGTCAGCCTCGATGTCGATGAGGGCGAGATCGTGGCGCTGGTCGGGCCCAACGGGGCAGGCAAGTCGACCGTGCTCGGGGCCGTCCTGGGGCTCGTCCCCGCCGTGGCGGGCGAGATCGCCTATCTCGGCGAGTCGATCCGCGGGCTCGCGACGGAGGCGATCGCGCGCCGCGGGATCGCCCTGGTGCCCGAGGGCAGGCATATCTTCGGGACGCTGACCGTCGAGGAGAACCTGCTCCTCGGCGCCGTCGCGAGCGCGGACCGGCAGCGAACCGGCAGCCGGATGGAGGATGTCCTGGGCCGATTTCCGGTGTTGCGGCGCACGCTCCGCGCGCCGGCGAACGTCCTGTCGGGCGGGGAGCAGCAGCAGCTCGCGATCGCGCGTGCGCTGGTCGCACGTCCGCGCCTGCTCCTGCTCGACGAGCCGTCACTCGGGCTCGCGCCGCAGCTGGTCGAGCGCGTCCTCGAGACGGTCGAGGACATCAGGCGCGAAGGGATCACCGTCCTGCTCGTCGAGCAGAAGGGCCTGCAAGCCGTCGCGCTTGCCGACCGAACCTACGTCCTCCGCTCCGGCAGGATCGTCCTCGCGGGGAGCCGCGCCGACCTCAGCGCCGCCCGCGAGTTCGACGCCGCCTACCTCGGGTTCTGAGGGGCGCACCGATGCCGCTCGCCGCCGTCACCACGGAGCTCGTGCTCCAGCACGCGATCGACGCGATCTCCCTCGGAAGCCTCTATGCCCTCTTCGCGCTCGGGATCGCGCTCATCTTCGGGATCATGCGCCTGATCAACTTCGCCCACGGCGAGCTGGTCATGGTCGGCGCGTTCGCGCTCGTCCTGCTTCCGTTCTCGGACCCCCTCCTGATCCCGGTGGCGCTCGTGATCGTCGTCGCGCTCGCACTCGCCAGCGAGCGGGTCGCCTTCCGCCCCGTCCGCAATGCGAGCCCGGCGACCCTGCTGATCACGTCGTTCGCGCTCAGCTTCCTGCTCCAGAACGTCGCCGCGCTCATGTGGGGATCGACCCCGCGCTCAACCGACTTCGCCGCGGCTCTCGGAGAGACCGTCGAGATCGGCTCGCTCTCGATCCAGAAGCTCGACGTCGTCATCGTCGGCGTGACGCTCGGCTCGCTGCTCTGCCTGGGCTCGCTCCTGCGCGCGACGTCCATCGGGAGGCAGATGCGTGCGGCAGCCGAGGACTTCCGGATGGCGCGGATCCTCGGCGTCCGCGCGGACACGGTGATCGCGTTCGCGTTCGCGCTCTCGGGCCTGCTCGCAGGCGTCGCAGCGGTCCTCCTGACCGCGCAGACCGGAACGGTCTCGCCGACGTTGGGCGTCAACGTCGTCCTCTTCGCCTTCATCGCCACCATCGTGGGCGGCATGGGCAGTCTCCCAGGCGCGGTCGTGGGCGGATTCGCGATCGGCGCGCTCACCGTCGCGCTGCAGGCGGCCCTTCCGATCGAGCTCCGGCCCTATCGCGACGCGTTCGTCTTCGGCGCCGTGCTGGCCGTGCTCGTCATCCGGCCACAGGGGCTCCTGCCGGTCCCGTCGGCCGCAGCGCGGGAGGAGCCGCGCCGCGCCCGCCTGCGCGGCGCCTTCGACCACGCGCGCCGGCGGCGTGAGCGCAAGCGGTCGGAATCGGCCGTCCCGAGCCCCGTGCGACGGACGCGTCGGGCGGTGCTCACCGAGACCGTCTGGCCTCCTGCCGCGCTGGCCGGGCTCACGTGCCTCGTCACCTACGTGGCGTTGCTCGGACCGGACTCGCTCGACCGTGTGACGGTCGGAATGGCCCTCAACGTGATCCTCGTCGTGGGGCTCTACATGTTCGTCGGCCTCTCCGGCGTCTTCTCGTTCGGGCACGCCGCTTTCATGGCGATCGGCGCGTACGCCGGGGCGATCCTCGTCATCCCGCCCGAGACGAAGGAGTTCGTCCTTCCCGACCTGCCGGGTGCGCTCGCCGGAGTGCACCTCGATCCGCTCCCGGCGTCGCTCGCAGCAGGGGCGATCTCGGCCGGCGTCGCGCTCCTCCTCGCCGTCCCGCTCGCGCGCCTCTCGGGCCTGACCGCCGGGCTCGCGACGTTCGCCGTGCTCGTGATCGTGAACGTCGTCGCGAAGAACTGGCAGCAGGTGACGCACGGGACGGCGGGCGTCACCGGCATCCCGACGACCACGACGGCGGAGGTGGCGCTCGCCTGGGCGCTCGTTGCGATCGTCGCCGCCTGGGCGCTGCAGCGTTCGGCCATCGGGCTGCGGCTGCGCGCGTCGCGCGAGCAGGAGACCGCGGCGCGGGCGCTCGGCATCGCCGTGGGCACCGAGCGGGCCGTCGCCTTCGTCGTGTCCGCCTTCTTCGTAGGCGTGGCCGGAGCGCTGCTCGGCATGTTCATCGGTTCCTTCAACCCGGACGCGTTCTTCCTCAACATCACGTTCCTCATGGTCGTGATGCTGGTGATCGGCGGCGTGGGAAGCCTCGCCGGCGCGGTGATCGGGACGATCGCGATCTCCGCGGGTGCCGAGCTCCTGCGCAGAGTGGAAGGCGGTGTCGACCTCGGGTTCGCCGAGCTGCCCTCACGGCCTGGCCTGCGCGAGGTGGGGCTCGCGCTGCTGATGCTCGTGATCCTGATCTGGAAACCGAGCGGGCTCACCGGCGGCCGCGAGGTGGGTTGGCCCGGGCGGCGCCGGGAGGGAATGTGTGAGCCCGCCGCCCTAGCCAAAGCGCCGCCGAAGCGTCATTGTCGGGGTGCCAGGTTCGCGACCGAACTGGGGGGTCACCACGATGGGGCGGCTGTCGCCGTACGTCCTCGTCGTCTTCTTGACGCTCGCCGGCTGCGGTGGGTCGGATTCCGAAAGCGACGAAACCGCCGCGCAGAGCGGGCCGATCGTGATCGGCACGGCGAACAGCCTGACCGGGCCGCTTGCGCCGTTCGAGACCGCGATCAATGCCGGCATCGACGTCGCCGTCGCGGAGATCAATGCCGCCGGCGGGGTGGACGGCCGCCGGCTCGAGGTGATCCACGTCGACGCGAAGTCCGATCTCAACCTCTCGGCGACCGCGACGCTCGAGGCGATCGAGAAGGGGGCGGATGTCGTCGTCCCCATCTGCGACGCCGATCTCGGCGGGCCCGGCGCACGCGCGGCGAACGAGAAGGGCGTGCTCGCGATCACGTGCGCCGGCGCGCCGGGGCTCGGCAAGCAGGCGATCGGGCCGCTCACCTTCAACACGTACTCGGGCTCCCCGACGGAGGGCGCGATCCACGCCGAGTACGCGTACAAGGAGAAGGGATGGCGCGACGCGTACCTGCTCTGCGACCAGTCGGTGGAGTACTCGAAGGTCGTCTGCAGCGCCTTCGAGACGCGTTGGCGGGAACTCGGCGGGGAGATCGTGGACAAGGACACGTTCCTGCAGGCGGACACGACGATCGCCGCGCAGGTGACGCGGCTCCGGAATGCGGCCGAGCCCGACTTCGTGCTGCTCGGCTCCTATCCGGCGGGGTCGCCGGCGCTGAAGGAGCTTCGCGCCGGGTACGACGGCCCCGTCATGCTGACCGCGGCATTCTCCGGCACGTTCTGGCTCGCCGCCACGCCGCGCCTGTCGAACGCCTGGGTTCCCGCCGTCGGCTCGAGCTACGGCGACGACCCTCGGGAGGAGGTCAACGCCTTCTTCCAGGCGTTCGAGGACAAGACGGGGAAGGCGGCGCTCGTCGATTCGTACCCGATGCTCGGCTACTCGCTGGTGCAGACGCTCGCGCGTGGCATCGAGCAGGCCGGCACGACCGAGGGCGCGGCGCTCGCGGGCGCGCTCGACACGTTCGAGAACGAGCCGCTGCTCGCCGGACCCACGACGTACACGCCGGATTGCCACATCCCAGTGGGCCGCTCGATGCTGATCATCGAGTACAAGAACGGGAAGCCGGGATCGACGGGAACGTTCGTCGAGCCCGAGCAGGTTCCCGACTATCCCTGCTGATCGGCGTGCGCGACCGTGCGTCGTTGGTGCTCGACCGCCCGGGCGAGCTCCACGCGTGACGACACGCCGACCTTCCTGAAGATGTTCCGCAGGTGGGTCTCGACCGTCTTCTGGCTCAGGAAGAGCTGGGCCGCGATCTCCGGATTCGTGCGCCGATCGACGACGAGGAGCGCGAGCTCGAGCTCGCGCTCCGTGAGCGCGTCGATGCCGGTCCCGTCCGCCCGTCCGCGGCGCGTACGCCGGTACGCGCGATGCCCGAGCTTCCCGAGCTCGCGCTCGGCCTCGAGCCGGAAACGAACCGCGCCGGCTGCATCGAGTGTCGCGACCGCACGTTCAAGCTCCGCCACCGCGCGGTCGCGCTCGCCCGTCTGAGCCAGCGCGCGCGCGGCCGCCGTCCGGGAGATGGCTGCCTCGACGCTCGTTCCTGCCTCGTCGAACGACGCAACCGATGACAGCGCACGCGTGACTGCGACGTCCGTCTGACCGCCGTCGAGCGCCACCCACGCCGTCGCCCGGTCCGCCCAGCCCGCCGCCGTCCGGAGGCCGGTCGCGGACGCCAGGGCCTCGGCATGGCCCGCGCTCTCCTCGGCATCGCGGCGGCGACCCAGTGCCAGCAGCGATCGCGTCAGCAGCTCGAGGTACTTCGCGCGCCAGCCGCCGGGGATGCGCGGCATTCCGACCCCGCCACCCGCGCCGAGGAACAACTCGACCGCACGCACGTGGTCGCCGGTCTCCATCCGGGTGATTGCCTGGAGCAGGCCTGCGTAGGTCGAGATGAAGCTCTGCTCGAGGTCACGCGTCAGCTCGACGCTCTCGTCCGCCACGGCCACGGCCGTCTCGAGATCGCCGAGCTGGACCGACACGAACGCGCGGTTGAGGAGATCCCAGGCGAGCGTCTGGTCGTTCCCTGCGAGGCGCGCACCTTCGATCGCGCCGTCGAGCACCTCCGCCGCCTCGACGAGACGGCCTTGTACGGCCAGCCCGGTCGAGGACGCCTGGATCAACATCGGTAGGAGCGCTCCCTGCCCGGTCGCGCGCGCCAGCGCCAGGCCGCGCTGCCCGTGCGCCGCCGCCTCTTCGAAGCGGTCGAGGTACACCTCGGCGCCGGTGAGATACGCGATCGCATCGAGGCGCACGGCGAGCTCCTCGTCCGTCATCCCGTCGATGAGCGTGGACGCCTCGACGCGATACTGCTCCGCCGTCTCGATCTCCTCCACGAACGCGCACCCAAGTGCGACCGCGGCTGCGGCGGCGGCAATCAGCGGAGGGCCGCCAACCGCCCGCGCGACGTCGAGTGCGCGCAGTGCCCAGTCCTGCGAGGCGGCGTTTTCCTGTCGGAAGAACGCGTCGAGCGCGAGCGTGATCATCAGCGAGGCCGCCTGGGGAGACCGCTGGTCGTCGAGCGCGGCGAGGCTTCCCTCGAGCCGCGCGTGTGCTTCCGCGTGACGGCCGAGCAGCTGTTCGATCCCGGCGCATGCCGCGGTGAGAGGGACGCGGAGGGCGCCGGAGTCCGGAGGCAGGAGCTCGATACTCTGGAGCAGCGCAGCGCGCGCCTCCTCGAACTGGCCGGTGGCGGCCTGCGCGCCGGCAAGCGCGGTCAGCAGGTCGACCCGCTCCTCCGCCGGCGCGTCGTCGCGGAGCAGCCGGAGCGCTGAGCCGAACCAGCGTGCGGCGCCGGCCGGCGTCCGCTGCGCCACGGCGCTCCCGGCTTCGCGCAGGACGGCGATCGCCTCGACATCGCCCTGGCGGCCGCAGCGCTCGACGTGGTGGGCTCGCGCGGATGCCGACGCGCCGCGGTCTGCGAGCGCGTCGGCGCAGCGCTGGTGCGCCCCCAGTCTCCAGCCCGCCGGCGAGGCGTCGTACACCGCTCGACGCACGAGCGGGTGCCGGAATCGGAATCGGCGCGGGACCTCCGTCGGGCGAACGAGGTCGGCTCCGAGCAGCACGTCCAGTGCGTCGACCGTCTCGGCCTCGGCGACGTCGGCCGCCGCGGCGACGAGCTCGGGCTCGAACGGATCTCCGGCGACGGCGGCCGCCTGGAGGACGAGCCTCGCATCCTCCGCGAGCAGGCCCAGCTCCTCGGTCAGCGCGGCCACAACCGCGCGCGGAACCTCGACGGTCACCAGCATGTCGTCAACCGGCGAGAACGGCGTGCCGCCGCGACCGTGCGCCCGGGCGAGCTGCTCGAGGTAGAACGGATTCCCGCCCGACTCCTCGTACAGCGCCGTGGCGCTGCCCGCGTCGAGCCCGGCGCCGAGCAGCTCGTGCGTGTCGGCGAGGCTCAAGGGTTCGAGCTCGAGTCGGGCGAGTCTGCCGACGCGGTGCGCGCGTTCGAAGGCGGCGGCGAGCCGCTCCGATGCCTGGCGCGGCCGCATGCCCATGGCGACAAGCATCGGCACGGGCGGCGGTCGCCGCAGAAGTGCACCGAGCAGCTCGATCGACCCGGAATCGGCCCAGTGCAGGTCGTCGAGGATGAGGACCAGCGGCTTGTCGGCTCCCACGACGGCGAGGAGCTCACGCACGGCTCGGTGCGTGCGATAGCGCTCGTCGCGGAGGAGTGGCACCTCCGCACTGCCGCGGTCGGACAGGCTCGCGAACACGTGTGCGAGCTCCCCGAGCGTCTGGGGATCGAGCGTCTCGAACTGGCGCGGGTCGATCGCTCCGACGTACTCGTCCAGTGCGTCGACGAACAACCAGAACGGCAGGTCGCGCTCGAGCTCCGACGCCGAGCCCGACAGGACGAGGAAGCCGCGTGCATCGGCTCGGGTGGCGAGCTCTTCGAGGAGCCGCGTCTTCCCGATCCCGGGTTCGCCGACGAGCTCGATCGCGGCCGAGCGGCCGTCCGCCAGCTGCGCCAGCACGTCATCGAACACGCCCAGCTCGACGGGCCGCCCGACGAGTTGCGGAGCCACCTGAGACATCCTCGCCTCCTTCCGGGCGAGGATACGCCAGCCCGGCGCAGTCGCGATCTCAGGTCGTCGAGCGGCGCGAGCCGGCTGCTCGCCACAGCGCGACGGCAGCGATCGCGAAGAGCGCTGCCGCCGCGCCCGCGATCGAGTCGACGAAGTAGTGGTTGCCCGTGGCAGTCACGGTCACGGCCATCACGACCGGATGGAGGAGAAAGAGGCAGCGCACAGTTCGGCGTGAGACCGCCCGATAGCCGACCAGGCCGACGAGCAGGCTCCAGCCGACGTGCATGCTCGGCATCGCCGCATAGGGGTTGAAGCGGATCCCCGCGAACGAGCCGGTGTCGTGGCCGGCGAGCCCGACCGTGTCGGCGATTCCGAGTGACGGCACGAGACGCGGCGGCGCCGTGGGATACAGCACGTAGAAGACGACCGCAATCGCGAGCGAAATGAAGAGCAGCGTGCGCAGCTCGCGATACCGGTCTCGATGGCACAAGCCGAGCCAGACGAGCACCGACACGATCAGCGGGGCGAAGCCGATCATGTAGTAGGTGGAGAGGACGTCGACCGCCGAGCCGACCAGGCGCTGGAGGGTGCTCTCGTGGAACAGGCCGAGCCCGCGCTCGAGCTCGACCAACCGCGCGGCGTTTGCGACCGCGAGCTCGGGCTCGCCGATCGTCGACCCCCGGATCGCGAGGTAGGCCGGATAGAGGGACGCCCACAGCGCGAGCTCGAGCATCGCGAACCGGCGCGCCGGGCCCACCACCATCCACCTCGCGACGACCGTCTGAACCATGCCGTGAGCCTGCGGGATTGCATCCGGCTCGACATCGGGGCCCGACCCTGATCGTGCACCCTGATTTGCCGGACGCCTCCCTCAGGGCGTGGCGCGCGTGCTGCTAACGGGAGAGTGCGTCTTCGGCCCGGTCGGCCTGCTCGACTACACGTGCGAGCTCGACCCGCGTCGTGACGCCGACCTTGCGGAAGATGTTGCGCAGGTGGGTCTCGACCGTCTTCTGACTGAGGAACAGCGCCGCAGCGATCTCGGGGTTGGTCTTCCGCTCGACCACGAGCCGCGCCAGCTCGAGCTCACGCTCGGTCAGCGCGGCCACGCCGACCGTGTCTGTCGCCCCTGGGCGCGTCCGACGGTGGATCCGGCGGCCGAGCTTGCGCAGTTCCCGCTCGGCCTCTGCCCGGTACCGCGACGCGCCGAAGGAATCGAAGGCGGCGCCTGCGCGCTCGAGCTCCGCCGCGGCCCGGTCCGCATCGCCCGCCTGTGCGAGTGCACGTCCCGCGAACACCCGCGCCCTCGCGGCGTCGAACGCGTCCCCGGTCTCCTCGAGAACCGTCGCCGCCGCAAGCGCCCCGGCGGCGGCGCTCTGCGGATCGCCCGCGTCGAGATCGAGCGCTGCCTTGGCGAGATCGGCCTTCGCGGCAGCCATGGGGAGCTCGACCGCATCGGCACACGCCCGCGCCTCTGCCGCCGCGCGCTCGGCATCCGGGCGCCGGCCGGCTGCCAGAGCGGTGCGGGTAAGCAACTCCAGGCACCAGGCTCGCCAGCCTCCTCCGATCATCCGGAGCTCTTCCCCGCCGGCGGAGGTCGCGAGCAGGTCGCACGCGCGAGCCGAGTCGCCGCTCTCGTGGAGCGCGGCGGCCAGCGCCACGGCCGCCCAGGCAGACACAGGACCGGGCTCGAGGGTACGCGCGAGCTCGACACTCTCGTGCGCGGTGCTGAGCGCGAGCTCGATGTCTCCGGCCCCGAAGGCGGCGAAGGAGCGGTTGAAGAGGTTCCACGCCAGCCCCTGCACGTTGCCGACCAGGCGCGCGGCTTCGACGGCGCCGTCGAGTACCTCGGCGGACTCGGACACCCGCCCCTGAGCCCAGAGGGCCGTTCCGAGCATCGGATAGATGAGCGGAAACTGGTCGCCCTGACCCGTTGCGCGGCCGATCGCGAGCGCCTGCTGTCCGTGGCGGCTCGACGCTTCGAACTGATCGAGGTACCCCTCGGCCGTTGCCAGGTGGACGAGGGCGTCGAGCCGACGTGCGAGCTCGTCGTCCGACAGTGAGTCGATCAACTCCGCGGCCTCCGCACACTGCGCCTTTGCCTCGGCAGCGGTGCCGCTCAGAGCGGCCCCCATCGCCCGCACGCCGAGCGCGGCTGCCGTCAGGGCGCGGTCGCCGAGCGTCGCGGCCGCGTCGACGGCGCGATCGGCCCAGTCGGTCATGGCATGGAAGTCGGTCCGATAGAGGCCGTCGACGGCGAGCTCGATCATGAGTGCAACCGCCTCCGGCGACTCGGGCTTCTCGAGCTCGGCCAAGGTCGCCTCGAGCCGACCGCGCGCCTGCGTGTACCGCCCGAGGAGGTGCTCGACGCCGGCGCACGCCGCGATCAGCCGCACCCGTAGCGCCACCGCGTCCTGCGGCACGATGCCGATGCTCTCGAGCAGCGCCGCATGGCTTTCGGCGAAGTGTCCGGCACCCGCCAGCGAGCTGGCTCGCGCGAGGAGCAACTCGACCCGTTGCTCGGGCGGGGCGTCGTCGGAGATGAGCCGAAGCGCGCTCTCGAACCACCGTGCAGCGCTCGCGGGCGCACGGTGGGCGGCGGCCTCCCCTGCCTCACGGAGGGTCGCGACCGCAACGGGATCGCCGTGCCGGGCCGACAGCTCCACATGGTGGGCGCGGGCCGCTGCCGAAGCGCCGCGAGCTGCCAACGCGTCGGCGCACCGTTCGTGCGCGCCCAGCCGCCACCCGCCCCTCGTCGCCTCGTATACGGCCCGCCTGACGAGCGGGTGCCGAAACATGAAGCGCCTGGGAACCTGCGTCGGACGGACGAGGTCGATTCGCAGCAGCTCGTCGAGCGCCGTCATGGCGGCCGGCTCACTCGTGGCGGCGGCGGCGGCCGCCAGCTCCGGATCGAACGGATCACCGGCGACGGCCGCACCTTCGAGCACGAGGCGGGCTTCGGCGGTCAGCAGCCCGACCTCCTCGGCCAGCGCGGCGGCCACACTCCCGGGTACCTCGATCCCGGCGAGTGACAGCTCCGGGCCGCTTGCCGCGGGCGAGGGCTGCCGGTGGAGCGACCGGGCCAGTTGCTCGAGGTAGAAGGGGTTGCCGCCGCACTCGTCATAGAGCGCGGCCGCCGCCGGTCCGTTGCCGACGACGCCCAGCAGCTCCTGGGCCTCGCCCGGGGTCAGCGTGCCGGGCTCGATACGGGTCAGCGTCCCGGCGCGGTGCGCCCGCTCGAGCGCCACCGCCAGCCGCTCCGGTACCTGGCGAGGACGGACGGCGAGCGCGACGAGCACGGCCGCTGACGGCGGTCGGTGGAGCAGCGCCCCGAGGAGCTCGACGGAGCCCGAGTCGGCCCAGTGAATGTCGTCCAGGACGAGCACGAGAGGCTTCGCCGCCGCAAGCCGCTCGAGCAGCGTGCGAACGGCGCGATGCGTGCGGTAGCGCTCGTTCTGGAGCGCCGCCGCCGGGTCACCGGCGAGCGCCGGCAGGGCGGGGAGGACCTGCGCGAGCTCGGCACGTACGTCCGCGTCCAGCGCGGTGAGCGCCTGCGGTTCCAGGCTCTGCACGTACTCGTCGAGCGCGTCGACGAAGACCCAGAACGGCAGGTCGCGCTCGAGCTCGGAGGCCGAGCCGGCAAGGACGAGGTGATCCCGTGCCTCGGCGCGCTCGACGAGCTCCGCGAGCAGTCGAGTCTTGCCGATCCCGGGCTCGCCCATGAGACAGAGCGCCGTCGACCGGCCCCGGTCGAGCTGGGCCAAGACCCCTTCGATCGAGCCGAGCTCGTCGGCGCGCCCCACGAGATGCTCGGAGACGACCATCGACGCGTCTTCGAGGCACCATAGTCAACCCCGGCGGAAAAGACGAATCAGGGCGAAGATCAGGGTGCTGCCCTGATGTCGAATCGACGTGGCGGCGCCAATCTGGCAGTCATGTCCAGCTACTTGCTCCACCACCGCCACGAGGCTCCGGAGTGCGGTGTCGTGTTCGCCTCGTTCAAGGGGCATGAGAGCACGCTCCGGCGCCGCCCGACGCTCGCCTCGTGCGTCTCCGGAGGTCACGCGATCTGGTGGACGGTCGAAGCGGCGTCCGAGACTGACGCGCTTGCGCTGCTGCCGTTCTACGTCGCCGAGCGCACGACGGCGATCCAGGTCAGCGAGGTGCAGATCCCATGAGTGCGCAGCGAATCGCCCGCGCCGAACGGGAGGCACTCCCGACCGGCTGATCGTGCAGCGACAGCGCCGCGACCGCCGGGACTCCAGCCAGCTCGGCTTCGGTCTTCCCCTCACGTCAACCTCGAACAAGGAGTCGAACATGCAATCCCAGGCGAAGGTGCGCGGACCGATCGTGGTGGCGATCCTCTCGATCGTCACCCTCGGTCTCTACACCGTGTACTACTGGTACGTCATCAACCGCGAGCTCGCCGACTACGGGCGCGCTCGCGACACCGACGCGCTCGGCACCAGCCCCGGCAGGTCGCTGGCGGCGCTCTTTCCCGGTGTGCTCTTGATCGTCCCGGCGATCTGGACGACGGTCACGACCTTCAAGCGCGTCCAGGCCGCACAGCGTCTCGACGGCCGCAGCCCGATCGATGGCTGGCTCGGCCTCGTCCTGTACGTCTGCGTGTGGCCGGCGTACTTCGGCTACCTGCAGAGCGGGCTGAACAGCGTGTGGGCGGCAGGTGGAGCCGCCGCTGATCCGCTTCCCGCGACCGCCTAGTCACTCGACCCAAGGACGACGAAGGGCCCGTTCGCGGGCCCTTCGTCGTTGGTCCGCGGACGCCCGAGCGGTCAGGGGCGCCTGCAAGAGATCAGGGTGCGGATAAGGGTGGCGCCCCGATGTCAGGGGATCCGCGACACGACAGCCTCCTCCGCATGAGCCAACGAGGAGGAGACATGAGCTCGGACGCCATCACCGTCAACGCCGTACTCGCCGCCGCCGGCGATTGGAGAGAGCTCGCGTGCCGCGACACCGACGGCCTCGCAGTCTCCCTCCTCTGGAACGCAGCGACCGATGCAGTGAAGGTCACGGTCGCCGACTCGAGGCTCGACGAGGAGTTCGAGCTTCCGATCGCGGGCGCCAATGCGCTCGACGCCTTTGACCACCCGTTCGCCTACGCCGCCGACCGAGGCTTGAGCTTCGGCGACGCCGTCGGCGAGCTCATCGACCTGCAACTGCAGAGCTGAAAGGAGCACGACCGTGAAACCCTTGAACGAGTCGAAGGCCTTCGCGGCCCGGATGGGCCGCTGGAGCGCCAACCACTGGAAGACCGCCGTCTTCGGCTGGCTCGCGTTCGTCGTCGCCTCTGTCTTCCTGAGCCAGTTCATCGCGACGGTCTACATCGACGAGAACGACGCCAACGTCGGCGAGTCGCGCACGGCCGACCGCATCCTCGACGAGGCCGGCTTCATCGTGAACGAGCAGGGCGAGACGGTCGAGGAGCTCGGCCAGATGGTCCTCGTCCAGTCGAAGACCCTCACGGCCGACGACGGCGCCTTCCGTGCGGTCGTCGAGGACGTCGAGCGGACCCTGCACACCCTTCCCGAGGCCAGGAAGATCCAGTCGCCGCTCAGCTCCGGCCACGCCGACTCGATCTCGAAGGACGGCCATTCGGCGCTCGTCAGTTACGCCCCGCACGGGACCTACGAGGAGGCGATCCTCTACATCGACGAGCACGTCGCCGCGATCGACGAGGTCGCCGACCGGCATCCCGCCTTCGGCGTCGAGTCGCTCGGCACCTCGACCGACAAGGCGCTCGACGCGGAGATCAAGGGCGGCCTCGCCAAGGCGGGCCTCATCTCGATCCCCCTCACGACCATCGTTCTGCTGTTCATCCTCGGCTCGCTCGTGGCCGCGCTCATCCCGCTGCTGCTCGGCGTCACCGCCGTCGCCGCGACGATGGGCCTGCTCGCGATCGCCAGCCAGGGCTTCCCCGTCAGCGAGAACATCATGGAGGTCGTCCTCCTTGTCGGGCTCGCGGTCGGCGTCGACTACTCGCTCTTCTACATGAAGCGCGAGCGGCAGGAGCGGGCCGCGGGACGCCCTGAGCGTGCCGCCCTCGAGGCCGCCGCCGCGACCTCTGGCCGGGCCGTGCTCGTCTCGGGCATCACCGTCCTGATCGCGATGGCGGGCATGTTCCTGTCGGGCGACAAGACGTTCATGTCGTTCTCCGTCGGCGCGATGCTCGTCGTCTTCGTGGCGATGATCGGGTCGCTCACCGTCCTCCCGGCGATCCTCGGCCGGCTCGGCGACAAGGTCGAGAAGGGCCGCATCCCGTTCCTCGGCCGCCGTCGCGGGAAGCAGACTGAGAGCCGGCTCTGGAGCGCGTTGCTCGACCGCGTGCTGCGCCGCCCGGTCGTCTCGGCGCTCGCCGCCGGTGCGGTGCTGGTCGCGCTGGCCCTGCCGACGCTCCAGCTCCACACCTCCCAGACCGGCATCGAGGGGATCACCAGCCCGGCGGTCGAGCCGTTCGTGCGGCTCATGGACGCCTTCCCGGGCACGCCTGAGCCGGCGATGGTCGCGATCAAGGCCGAGAACGTGAAGACGCCCGCCGTCCGGGAGGCCGTCGCCGAACTCGAGCGCACCGCCCTCGCGACCGGCGAGATGAACGCGCCGATCGACATCGAGACGAACCGCGACGGCACCGTCACGAAGGTCGAGATCCCGCTCGTCGGCAACGGCACCGAGGACCGCTCGACCGCCGCGCTCGCCACCCTGCGCGACGACGTCCTGCCGGCGACGATCGGGAAGGTCGACGGCGTCGAGTACGCCGTGACCGGCATCACGGCGAACTCGGAGGACTTCAACGAGTCCCAGACGAGCTCGGCGCCGAAGGTGTTCGGCTTCGTGCTCCTGTTCGCGTTCGTCCTGCTGCTCGTGGCCTTCCGCTCCATCGTGATCGCGCTGAAGGCGATCCTGCTCAACCTGCTGTCGGTGGCGGCCGCCTACGGGCTGCTCGTCGTCGTCTTCCAGTGGGGCTGGGGGGAGAACCTGCTCGACTTCACGTCGAACGGCGGGATCGCGAACTGGCTGCCCATGTTCATGTTCGTGATCCTGTTCGGGCTCTCGATGGACTACCACGTGTTCATCCTGAGCCGGATCCGCGAGGCCTACGACCGCGGGCTCTCGACCGACGACGCGATCTCGCACGGGATCAAGTCGACGGCCGGTGTCGTCACCAGCGCCGCCGTCGTCATGGTCGCGGTCTTCGCGGTGTTCATCACCCTGCCGCTCGTCGACCTCAAGGAGATGGGCTTCGGCCTCGCGGCCGCCGTCCTGATCGACGCGACGCTCGTTCGCGGCGTGCTCCTGCCGGCGACGATGAAGCTGCTCGGCGACGCCAACTGGTACCTGCCCAGCTGGCTCCGCTGGCTGCCGCGGCTCGAGCACGAGGCCGCGCCGCCGGCCCCGGAGGCCGAGCCGGTCCCGGCCGCCGCGTAACGCACACGCCACACGCCCCGGCCTCGCGACGAGGCCGGGGCGACCACTCCCGGGCACACGAAGGAGGCCTCCCGCATGACCACAGCGACCATCACTCAGCCGATGCGGCGAGGCGGGCATCTGGCCCGACTTGCCGCCGCCGTGCGCACGGAGGCAGGCGTCTTCCGGCTCGCGGCCGGAGTCGTCGCGCTCCACGTCGCCGACGACAACTTCATCCAGCCGAACCCGGGGACGTCGGCCGCCGATCACCTCGCCGGCGGGCTCGTCCTGATCACACTCCTCGTCGCCGCCGGCGTCTTCTTCGACCGGATGCGGGCCGGGGCACGCGCGACCGTCGCGCTGCTCGCGGGCTGGCTCGGCGTCCTCGTCGGCACCGAGGCCGTCTACTACACGCGCGAGGTCGGGCCGTCCGGCGACGACTACTCCGGGCTGCTGTCGATCCCCGCCGGGCTCGTGCTCGTCGGGCTCGGACTCGTCATCCTCTGGCGCTCGCGCAAGACCACCGATCGACTGTGGTGGCGGTACGGCCGGAGGGCACTGCTCGCGCTCGCCGCCTACGTCGTCTGCAGCTTCGTGCTCTTGACCGCTTCGTATTCCTACGTCGTCACACACGCGCTCCGTGCCGAGGTGCCGGCGGCGGATCTCGGAGCGCCGTACGAGGACGTGGCGCTCACCACGAGCGACGGCCTCCGCCTCGAGGGGTGGTACATCCGCTCGCGCAACGGCGCCGCCGTCATTGCCTTCCCCGGTCGCGCGGCCTCGCAGAAGCGCGCGAAGGTCCTGGCCGACCACGGCTACGGCGTCCTGCTCTTCGACCGCCGGGGCGAGGGCGAGAGCGAGGGCGACCCGAACATCCTCGGCTGGCACGGCGAGCGCGACATCCACGCCGCCGTCCGCTTCCTCCAGAGCCAGCCCGACGTCGATCCAGGGAAGATCGGCGGCATCGGGCTCTCCGTCGGCGGCGAGGTGATGATGGGTGCCGCCGCCGAGTCCCCATCGCTCAAGGCGATCGTGACCGAGGGCGGCAGCGGCCGTTCCGTCCGTGACGACCTCGCGAACGGCTACGCCGGCCCGGACATCGTCGTCGGACGCGCCTTCTTCACGGCCGCGGCCGCGCTCTGGACGAGCGACCTGCCGCCGACTCCCCTCAAGACCACGGCGAAGCAGCTCGAGGCACCGGTGTTCTACGTCTACGGCGAGAACGGCCAGCCGGACGAGCAGCCGGCCAACGAGGGCTTCTACGAGGTCACCCCCGGCGACAAGCAGATCTGGGAGGTCCCCGGATCGCGCCACATGGGCGGCATCGACGCCCGGCCCGCGGAGTACGAACGCCGCATCGTCGGCTTCTTCGACCGCACCCTCGAGCCTTCGGAAGGAAGGTGACAGACATGCGCAGCTCCAAGCTCATCACCGCCGTCCTGTCGGCCGCGCTGCTCGCGCTCGCAGTCGTCCTCTACTGGCACCCGGCCGGCGGCGAGAACGTCTACGAGGGCGTCAGCCCAGACGTCGACGCCTGGTTGTTCGTGCACACGGTGGTTCTCCTGGCCTTCCCCGTCCTCGGTCTGGCCGCGTTCTGGTTGGTCCGAGGCCTCGACGGGTGGGCCGCCACGATCAGCCGTGTCTCCGTCGTACTGTTCCTCGTCTTCTACACCGCGTACGAGGTCACGGTCGGTGTCGGCACCGGGATCCTCGTCGACTACGCCAATGGCCTGCCACCGACCGAGCAGGCAGCGGTCGCCGACGCAATCCAGGACTACAACCGCAACGCGATCGTTGCCGAGCCGGCCTCGATCGCACTCATCGTCGGCTTCTTCAGCTGGGTCATGGCGATGGCCGCGGCCGCATTCGCGCACCGCAAGGCCGGGGCGACATGGCCCGTGACGGTGCTCATCGCAGGTGCGGCGCTCTTCGCGATCCATCCGTTCCCTGTCGGCCCGGTTGGGCTCGTCTGCCTCGTAGCGGCCATGCTGCTCCTCGAGCGCTCGCCCGGCCGCGAGCGGGTTCCGGCACCCGTTCCTGCCGCCAAGGCGGCCGCATAGGTCGGCTGGACTGGTTCGCTAGTGGGGCGGCTGCTGATTCGGAGCCGCCCCACTCACGGGGCCCACGTGCGGTAGCTGCTGCCATCAACAACGATTGCCGAGCGCCTGAGCGCTACCGTCTCGATGTGATGCGCCGGGGCACGGAGTCGCGGCTGGGAGGAACGCCGTGAGCCCGGTCGAGGTCCGCGACCTCGGCGAGCCCGAGGCGGTGGTGACCTATCCGCTGGGTGCGACCTATCAGGTGCGCCTGGCGGGAACGGTGGTCAGCCGGCACGTCCTGCAGCCGGGTTGGAGCTGGGAGGCGCACGCCCAGCAGCAGGTCGGCACCGCCTCGTGCGAGCTGTATCACCGGGGAGTGGTCATCAGTGGACGGATGGGCGTCCGGACCGACGAGGGCGAGGAGGTGGTCATCGGGCCCAACCAGGTGTTCGATCTGCCACCCGGGCACGTCACGTGGGTCGAGGGCGACGAGGAGCTGGTGATGGTCGACTGGGCCGGGGGCGCCGGATTCGACACGCCGCCGGGCGCGGGCGCACGCGTGATGGCCACCATCCTGTTCACGGACATCGTCGACTCCACGGTTCACGCGCGAACGGAGGGCGACGCGGCCTGGAAGCACACCGTGACCATGCAGGAGGACATCGTCCGCACTGTCCTGGTCCGCTTCGGCGGCCGCGAGGTCGAGACCGCGGGGGATTCGTTTCTCATCGTGTTCGACGGCGCCGAGCGGGCGATCCGCTGCGGACTGGAGCTCGTCGATGCCGTGGCGGCTATCCAGGTCCCCATCCGCGTCGGCATTCACAGCGGCGAGGTGGCATTTTCCGATGAACGTGTCAGAGGTGTAGCCGTCCACGCCGCCGCTCGGATCCTGGCGGAGGCGGGCGCGGGCGAGGTGCTCGTGTCCGGCACCACGCGCGACCTGGCCGAGGGCGCTGCAGGGCTGGCGTTCGAGTCGCGCGGGCGATACCGCCTCAAGGGTCTGGAGCGGGAGCACGAGTTGTTCGTCGCGGCACCATCCGCCGATTAGTCGGTTTCCGCGGCAAGCTCCACGTCCCTCGAAACGCGCCCGTCCGGCGGGATCGACGCCCGATCTTCGTCCAGTAGGGTGGTTGTGTGCGCGTGACGAGGGAGTCCCGCCCGGCAGCGCCCGCCGCACACGAGCCGCCTGGCAGGAGCGGGAGGGTTGGCCGGCGCGGCCTGAGTCGCGCTCGCGGCGGTCGCCGTCGCCGTTGTCGGGGTGGGCGGGATCGTGCTTGCGACCCGAGACTCGCCGCGGCCGCTCGACCGGGCGGAGGCGGGGACGATCGCCTCGGGCGTCGTCGACGACGCGATCGAGGATCTCCGGGCCAAGCCTGCGACCTCGGTGGTCGTGTACCAGCAGATCCTGCCGTCGATCGTCGCGATCGAGACGACGAGCGCGCCACGCCGACGGGGCGCGGCGAGGGGTTCGGCACCGGGGTGATCGTCAACGCGAACGGCACGATCATGACGGCGTTCCACGTGATCGAGGGGGCGGCGAGGATCCGCGTCACCTTCACGGACGGCACCAGAGGCAGGGCCGAGGTCGCTCAGGCCGATCCGGACAACGACACCGCAGTGCTCGTGCCGAAGCGCCTCCCGGAGGTGGTCGTGCCGGCCGTGCTCGGCGGTGGCGTCCAGGTCGGTGACGAGACGTACGCCGTCGGACACCCACTCGGCTTCGTCGACTCGATCACCGCCGGCGTCATCTCCGGGCTCGACCGCTCGGTGAAGAAGACGCGGCAAGACCCTGCGCGGTCTCATCCAGTTCGACGCGGCGGTCAACCCCGGCAACTCCGGCGGGCCGCTGCTGAACCGCGGCGGGCAGGTGATCGGGATCGTCACCGCGCTCGCCAACCCCGGCCGCAGCGACGCCTTCATCGGCATCGGCTTCGCGGTGCCGATCGGCGGCGCGGGCGGTGGTGATGGGCCCATCCAAAAGTGACACGAGGGGACATGAATCAGCAATCCACACTCGATGCGTCGCTCGAGCAGGTGTTCTACGAGGTCAAGCGGGTGATCGTCGGCCAGGACGCCTTGCTCGAGCGGATGGTCGTCGCGCTTCTCGCACGCGGCCATCTCCTCGTCGAGGGCCTCCCCGGGCTCGCCAAGACGATGGCGGTGAAGACGCTCGCCCAGGCGATCGGCGGCGAGTTCCAGCGCGTCCAGTTCACGCCGGACCTGGTCCCGGCCGACATCGTCGGCACGCGCGTCTTCAACCAGAAGCTCGGGGAGTTCCAGGTCTCGCTCGGGCCGGTGTTCGCGAACTTCGTCCTCGCCGACGAGATCAATCGTGCACCGGCGAAGGTGCAGAGCGCGCTGCTCGAGGCGATGCAGGAGCGACAGGTCACGATCGGCCGCGAGACGCATCGCCTTCCCGATCCGTTCCTCGTCATGGCGACGCAGAACCCGATCGAGTCGGAGGGCACCTACCCGCTGCCGGAGGCGCAGATCGACCGGTTCATGCTCAAGGTGCTGATCGACTATCCGACTCCCACGGAGGAGTTCGTGATCGTCGAGCGCATGACGGGCGGGCACGAGGCCGCGGGGCGGGCGCTCGACGCCGACCAACTGATCGAACTGCAGCGGGCGGCCGACACGGTGTTCGTCGATCCCGCGCTGATGGAGTACGCGGTGAAGCTCGCCAACGCCACTCGCAGCATCTCCTCGGTCGGGCTCGGCGAGCTGGCGCGCTACATCACCTACGGCGCGAGCCCGCGCGCATCGATCAACATGATTCTCACCGGCCGCGCCCTCGCACTCGTGCGGGGTCGCGAATACGCGCTGCCGCAGGACATCCAGGAGATCGCCCACGACGTCCTGCGCCACCGGCTCGTGCTCTCGTACGAGGCTCTGGCGGACGGCGTCGACGCGGACCAGATCATCGACCGCGTCCTCGAGGCGGTGCCGGTTCCCGAGCTCGCGCTGAGAGAGCGCATGACCCGCTGATCGCATGGAAGGCACGCACACCCTTGGCGCCGAGACCCCCGAGCGGCTCCTCAACCGGCTCGAGTGGCAGGTGATCCGTCGGCTCGACGGCCAGCTCCAGGGGAACTACCGCACGGCGTTTCGCGGGGTCGGCCTGGACTTCCTCGACCTCCGCGAGTACGAGCCCGGCGACGACGTCCGCCACATCGACTGGAACGTGACCGCGCGGATGGACACGCCGTTCGTTCGGCAGTACTCCGAGGATCGCGAGCTGACCGGATGGCTTCTGCTCGACCGGTCGCCGTCGATGGGGTTCGGCCCGATCGACCGGCCGAAGGAGCTCGTCCTGAGCGAGCTCGCGACGACCTTCGCCCGGCTGCTCACCCGCCGCGGCAACCGCGTGGGGGCGATCCTCTTCGACAACGAGATCGAGGAGACGCTCCCGCCGCGTGCGAGCCGCAACCACGTGCTCGCGCTCACCCGCAGCCTGTCGCGGCCCGCGAGAGCGAACGGGGCCGTCACCGATCTCACCGGGCTCCTCGAGTTCGCGCTCGGTGCGATCCGGCGACGCTCGCTCGTCGTCCTCGTCTCCGACTTCATCACCGCGCCGGGGTGGGAACGGCCCCTGCTCCAACTGACCGAGCGTCACGAGGTCGTCGCGATCCGTCTGCTCGACCCTCGTGAGTACGAGCTGCCCGACGCCGGCGTGATCGTGGTCGAGGACGCGGAGACCCGTGAGCAGCTCGTGGTGGACTCGAGCGACGCCGAGTTCCGCCGCCGCCTGCGCGAGGCCGGCGAGGCACCGCGAGGCGGAGTTGCGCGGGCTGACGCTCCGCGCCGGTGTCGACATCCACGAGGTGTCGACCGCGGACGACCTCGTCCAGGCGCTCGTCCGGATCATCGAGTCGCGCAAACGACGGCGGCGGCGGCGCTGATGTCGCTCGGGTCGCCGTGGATGCTGCTCTGGCTCGCGTGCGTCCCGGCCCTCGTGCTCGCGTACCGGTGGGCGCTCCGGCTGCGCGCCGAGCGCGTCGGTCGGCTCGCGACCGAAGGGCTCGTACAGACGGCGTCGAGTCGGCGTGTCCGCTGGCGACGCCATATCCCCTTCGCGATCTTCGCGATGGCGCTTGCGTTCGTCTGCTTCTCGCTGGCCCGCCCGACCGTGAGCGTCGCGTTGCCGGAACGCGAGGGGACGGTGATCCTCGCCTTCGACATCTCGAACAGCATGCGCGCCGACGACCTCGAGCCGACTCGGATCGAGGCGGCGAAAGAGGCGGCCACCGCGTTCGTCGAGCGGCAACCGAGAACGATCAAGATCGGCGTCGTGGCGTTCGGCGACGGCGCCGTCACCACGCTGCAGCCGAGCAATGTGGAGGAGGACGTGATCGCGGCGATCAAGCGCCTCTCGGTGGGCGGGGGAACCTCGCTCGGCCAGGGCCTCCACACGTCGCTCAGCGCGATCGCCGGGAAGCCGCTCACGATCGACGAGGCGGCGCTCGAGCGCGACGACGGCACCGTGAACATCGGCTTTTTCGGCTCGTCCGCGATCGTGCTGCTCTCCGACGGCGAGAACACGGCGGAGCTCGACCCGCTGAGGCTCGCCGAGGTCGCATCGACGGCCGGCGTCCGCATTCACGCAATCGGAGTCGGTACCGAAGAGGGGACGGTCGTCGAGATCGACGGGTTCAGCATCGCGACGGCGCTCGACGAAGGCCTGCTCCAGGAGATCGCCGAGGTCACGGACGGCACCTACGAGCAGGCAGCCGACGCCGAGTCGCTCACCGGGATCTACGAGTCGATCGATCTCGAGTTCAAGCGCGTCGAGGAGTCCCGTGAGGTGACCGCACTGTTCGCCGCCGCAGGTGGGCTCCTCCTCGCACTCGGCTCGGTGCTCTCGATCGCGTGGTTCGGGCGGGTGATCTGAGTTGTCGTTTGCCTGGCCGCTCGCGCTGCTTTCGCTGCTCGTCGCTCCCGCGCTCCTCGGTGCGTACTGGTGGCTGCTGCGCCGGCGGCGGAAGCAGGCCGTTCGCTACTCGAGCGTCGCCTTGCTGCGCTCGGTGCTGCCGCGACGCAACCGGTGGCAGCGGCATCTTCCCGTCGCCCTGCTGCTGGCGAGCCTCGTCGCTCTCGCGTTCGCCGCCGCTCGCCCACACCTGGAACGCAGCGTCCCGTACGCGCGCACGTCGGTCATCCTCGCACTGGACGTCTCGGGGTCGATGTGCGCGACCGACGTCGAGCCGAACCGGCTGGCCGTTGCACAGGACGCCACACGCGAGTTCGTCGAGGACCAGCCGAAGGACGTACGGATGGCCCTCGTCGTCTTCTCCGGCTTCGCGGAGTTGGGCGTTCCGCCGACGACCGACCGCAAGGCGCTCGTCGACGCGATCGAGTCCCTCACGACCGGGCGCGGCACCGCCATCGGCGCGGCGATGCTGAAGGGGATCGACGCCATCGCCGAGACGAACCCGAATGTCCCACCGGTCGGCGACGCTCCGCGAGACGGGCCCCCGCCCGCGGCGTCGGCGCCCGGCGCCCGCGGTTACGTGCCGGACATCGTCGTGCTTCTGACCGACGGCGCGAGCAACCGAGGGATCGAGCCGCTCGACGCCGTGCCGTACGCGGTCGAGCGGGGCGTTCGCGTGTTCACGATCGGCTTCGGAACGACAAACCCCGCCGCGCGTTCCTGCACGCGAGCCCAACTCGGCGGCCGCGCCTTCGACAGCCGGTTCGGCGGGTCGGCGGCGGATTCGGCGGCGGCGGCGGGTTCGGCGGTGGATTCCGGGGCCGCGCAGACCTCCCGACCCTCCAGGCGGTCGCCAAGCAGACCGGAGGCACCTTCCACAACGCCGAGGACGCCGATCAGCTACGAGAGGTCTTCGCCGATCTCCCCAAGGACGTCGCAACCCAGAAGCAACCCACCGAGATCACCTGGCTCCTCGCAGCAATCGGCGCCCTCCTCGCAGCCGCAGCAATCGCCGCCTCGATGCGCTGGAGCCCGTCCCCGTAGTCCGAACGCGTTGCGCAGCGACGTCTCCGCCTCGCGGCGTTCGATTCGTGGTCGACCTCGCCCGACGCGTCGGCGAGAACACAATCCGCTAGGTTCGCCACGTGCCCGAGATGCGGATCTACGACCTTCGCGTCACGGTCGAGCGGATCGAGGGCCGCTCCGTCTGCGGACTCTCCCCCGGCGACTACTTCGAGGTCACCGAGAGCAACCGCGTGCGCATCCCGCCGGGACGGCACTTCTGCCTCTATGCCCTCTCGGCAGTGCTGCCGCTGATCCCGGCGAAGCAGCGGAGGCTGCCGGACGAGGACTGGCTCGAGCACGAGACGTTCGTTGCGTGCCCCGACGCCGAGGAGCGGCTGATCATGCGGATCGAGCGCATCGGGGAGCGGACGATGCGCGCCGAAGACCTGACGTGACGCCCGTCGAGGTCGGCCTCGGCTTCCAGGGAGACAAGGCTCCGGAGGAGTACGAGCAGCTCGCGTGCCTCGCGGAGCGAGGGGGCGCCGACGTCGTCGTCGTCTACCAGGATCTCTTCTTCCAGCCGGCGATCTACCCGCTCCTGCTGATGGCGCGGGTGACTGAGCGCGTCCGGCTCGGGCCGGCCGCGCTCAACCCGTTCACGCTGCACCCGGCGGAGATCGCGGGGCAGACGGCCGCGCTCGACGCGGCCTCCGGCGGACGCGCGTTCCTCGGGCTCGTCCGTGGATCGTGGCTCGAGGAGCTGCGGCTCGACACGGCACGACCGGTGAACGCGCTCCGGGAGGCGGTCGAGGTGGTCACGCGACTCCTCGCCGGCGACGCGAGCGGGTTCGACGGCGAGCGGTTCTCGCTCGCTCCCGGGGCGCGGCTGCGGTACGAGCCGCTGCGGCGTCGCGTGCCGCTGTCGATCGGCGCCTGGCGCGAGAACGCGGTGGCGCTCGCCGGCGAGGTCGCCGACGAGCTCAAGGTCGGCGGGACGGCGAACCCCGCGCTCGTGCCGACGATGCGCGGGCGGATCGGGAACGACCGCGTCGCGATCGTCGTCGGAGCCGTCACCGTCGTGGACGAGGACGGTGCCGCCGCTCGCCGTCGCGCCCGCGCAGAGGCCGCGCTCTACTTCCCCGTCGTCGCCGGGCTGGACCCGACGCTCGAGGTCGACGCCGGCCTCGTCGCGCGCGTGCAGCGGCTCGTCGACGCCGGGGACGCCGTCGCCGCCGGGGAGCTCATCCCCGACGCGCTGCTCGACCGGATCGCGTTCGCGGGGACGCCCGAGCGCGTCGCCGCGCAGGCGCAGGCGCTCTACGAGGCGGGGGTCGCGCGCGTCGAGTTCGGGACGCCCCACGGGCTCACGCACCGGCGCGGCGTGGAGCTCCTCGTGTCGCGTGTCCTACCTGCGCTGCGTTAGCGGTCGTATAGTCGCGTCACCGCGATCCCACTCGAGGAGGCCAGCCATGCTCGTGCCGCTCCGACTGTTCGCAGTGACGCTCGTGGTCGTCGCCTCGCTCGTGGCCGCAGGCTGCGGCGGCGACGACGAGGAGGAGGGGGCGCCTGCCGGGGGCACAGCCGCGGACACGGCGGCGGCCGAGGCGGCATCGTTCGATCTCAAGATCGGCGCGGTCCTCCCGCTCACGGGCGACCTCGCCTCCTTCGGGCCGTCCCAGGCCGAGGCCGCGCGGATCGCGGTCGAGCAGATCGAGGACGTGCTCTCGTCGAAGGGCATCTCCGACGTCACCGTCGAGCTCGTGGGCGTCGAGGACGACCAGGGCAAGTCGCAGCCGGGGGTCGAGGCGGCGACGAAGCTCGTGCAGACCAACGACGCCGGCGTGCTGCTCGCGACGATGGCGAGCTCCGTGACGATCCCGATCGCGCAGTCGGTGGCGATCCCGAACGAGGTCGTGCTGATCTCGCCGACGTCGACCGCGCCCGAGATCACCGACCTCGAGGATGACGGCTACGTCTACCGCATCCTCTCGTCCGACAACCTCCAGGGAAGCGCGCTGGTCGACGCGGTCGCCGATGCGTTCGGGGCGGACGCCACGATCAACGTCGGCGCGCGCAACGATGCCTTCGGCACGGCGCTCAAGCAGCTGTTCGAGGACGGCTGGGAGGAGGGCGGCGGCACGGTCGGCGCCTCGGTCACGTGGAACCCGGAGTCCGCGAACCTCGACACGGAGGCACAGCAGCTCGCGGCCGGGACGCCCGATGGGTGGGTGATCATCGACTTCCCGGAGACGTTCGCGAAGATGGGGCCGGCGCTCGTCCGTGCGGGCGGGTGGGATCCCGCGAAGACGTTCATGACGGAGGCGATGCGGAACGCCGACGCGCTGAAGGAGGTCGGCGCGCAGGCGACCGACGGGCTCCGTGGCACGGCGCCGACGTCGGAGGACGCACCGGCGCGCGACGCGTTCGACGAGCTGTTCACCGCCGAGGCGAAGGAGGGGACGCCGCTGACGGGCTTCGAGGGTGCCTCCTTCGACGGCGTGATGCTCGCGTTCCTCGCAGCGCTCAAGGCCGGCTCGGCCGAGGGTGCGGACGTCAAGGAGGAGCTGGCCGCCGTCTCCGGGCCGCCGGGCGAGAAGTACACGTTCGAGGAGCTCGACCAGGCCGTGCAGGACATCCTCGACGGCAAGGACATCGACTACGAGGGCGCGTGGGGCCCCGTGGACTTCGACGAGAACGGCGACCCGGGATCTGCGATCTACGAGGTGTGGCAGTTCATGGGCGGTGAGGTCACGACCCAGAAGACCTTCACCTTCGGCGGGAGTGACTAGGCGGTTCCGCGACGGCGGCGGCTTCGAGGCCGCCGCCGGCTACTCCCGCGCCGCGCGGCACGGCGACACGATCGCCGTCAGCGGGACGGGCGACGTCGGGCCCGACGGCGCCGTCGGCCACCCCGGCGACACGTATGCGCAGACGCGGCGGTCGCTCGAGCGCGCGCTCGCGGCGGTCGAGGAGCTGGGCGGAGGGCGCGAGGACGTGATCCGGACGCGCCTCTACCTCACTCCCGAGGCGGACTGGCGCGAGGCCGTGCGCGCGCACCGCGAGCTGCTCGGCGGCGTCGACCCTGCGAACACGACCTTCTACGTCGCCGGGTTCGTCGTCGAGGAGATGCTCGTCGAGGTGGAGGTCGATGCGCAGGTCGAGGCTCACGCACGCCGGCCGCCGAGGTAGAGGTCGACGACCTTGGGGTCGTCGAGCAGGGCCGGCCCGGGACCCTCGAAGCGATTTCGCCCGAGCTCGAGCACGTACGCGTAGTCCGACAGCGCGAGCGACCTCCGCGCGTTCTGCTCGACCATCAGGATCGCGATCCCCGACCGGTTGATCTCCACGAGGCGCTCGAAGAGCTGGTCGACGACCGTCGGCGCGAGGGCCGCCGACGGCTCGTCGAGCAGGAGCAGCCGGGGCTCCGGCATCAGCGCCCGCGCGAGCGCGAGCATCTGCCGCTCGCCGCCCGAGAGCGTGCCGGCGCGCTGCCGGCGGCGCCGCTCGAGCACCGGGAACGCGTCGAAGATCGCCTCGAGGCGCGCGGCCAGCGGTTTCCGGGCGGGCACGCCGCCGATCTCGAGGTTCTCCTGGACGGACATGTTCGGGAACACGTTGTCGAGTTGCGGCACGTAGTTCAGGCCGAGACGCGTCAGCTCATGGGGTGCGAGGCGGGCGAGCTCGACGTCGTCTCCGTCGACGTGGAGGCTGACGCTTCCGGCGCGGCGGTCTGCGAGCCCGTAGATCGCCTTCAGCAGCGTGGACTTGCCGGCGCCGTTCGGCCCGATCACCGAGACGAACCCGCCGTGAGGCACGACGACCGAGACGCCGTGGAGGATCTCGAGCTCGCCGTAGCCGGCCGAGATGTCGAGGGCGGTGAGGACGGGCGCGCCGGTGCTCACGGCGCGCCGGGGCCGTGGGTTCCCAGGTACGCATCGACGACGAGCGGATTCGCGCGTACCTCGTCCGGCGTGCCGGTCGCGATCACGCGGCCCTCGCTCATGACGATCACCTGGTCGCTGACGGACATGACCACGTCGAGGTCGTGGTCGATGAGCAGGAAGGTGAGGCGGTCCTCGTCGCGCAGCGCGCGGATGCGGTCGAGGAGCTGGCGCGCGAGGGTCGGGTTCACGCCGGCCATCGGCTCGTCCAGGAGCAGCAGCCGTGGCTCTGTCATCAGCGCCCTCGTGAGCTCGAGGAGCTTCCGTTGCCCGCCGGAGAGCGTCCCGGCGTAGTCGTCCGCAGCGCCGTCGAGGCGGACCAGCCGGAGCAGCTCGAGCGCGCGTTCGCGGAGCTCCGCCTCTCGCCTGCGCCCGGCGCGCGGGGTCGCCACGAGCCGCCAGACGTGCTCGCCGGGATGCGCCGGGGCGCCCACGAGCACGTTCTCGAGGACGGTCATGCGCGTCAGCGCTCTGGGCGTCTGGAACGTCCGCACGAGGCCGCGGCGCGCGACCGCGTGCGGCGGCCGCCCGTCGACCCGCTCGCCGGCGAGCGTCACACTCCCGCCGTCGGGGCGCACGAACCCGGTGACGATGTTGAAGAGCGTCGTCTTGCCCGCGCCGTTCGGGCCGATCAGCGACGTGATGGAGCCGGCCTCGACCGCGAGCGACGCGGCGTCGACGGCGGCGACGCCGCCGTAGTGCTTCCGCACCTCGTGCGCCTCGAGCAGCGCCGTCACTCGAGCACCATCTCCTCGCGCTTGCCGAACAGGCCCTGCGGCCGGAACAGCATCAGCGCGATCAGGATCAGCCCGATCACGACCAGCCGGAGATAGGCGCGGTCGGCCGAGTCGAACAGCGTGAACGGGAAGAAGTCGAAGAAGCGCGTCCCCGCGAAGATCACGCCGAAGAGGACGGCGCCGACCGGGAGCGCCCAGTTCCGCGCCGTCCCGGCGAGGATCACGATCGTGTACGCGAAGAACGTGAGCAGCGGGTCGAAGTCGCCGGGGCTGAAGAAGGAGAACTGGAAGGCGAAGAACAGTCCCGCGACGGCCGCGAGCGCGGCCCCGAGGGTGAGCGCCTGGAGCTTGTAGGCGAACACGTTCTTGCCGAGGGCCGACGCGGCGTCCTCGTCCTCCCGGATCGCGCGCAGCACGCGCCCCCACGGCGAGCGAAGGGCGGCGTCGACGACCGCGATGAGGACGAGCGCGGCGACCCACACGATCACGAGCATGGTCACGTCCCGTGTCGCCCGGTCGCCGATCACCGCCTCGAGCCAGCCCTGGACCGTGCGCTGGAAGTCGATCCACTCGGCGTTGTAGGAGGACGCGCGGCCGGGTCCTGCGAGCGCGATCGTTCCGACCGGGCCTCCCGTCAACCGCTGCTCGTTGATGGCGACGTAGCGCACGATCTCCGCGAACGCGATCGTCGTGATCGCGAGGTAGTCGGCACGGAGGCGCAGGGTCGGCAACCCGAGCAGGAGCCCGAACGCGACCGCGGCGCCGACGGCGGCGAGCGACGCAGCCCAGAGCGGGAACGACGCGTTCACCACGAGAATGGCCATCGTGTAGGCGCCGATCGCCATGAACGCGGCGTGCCCGAAGTTGAGGAGCCCGGTGAAGCCGAACTGCACCTGGAGGCCGAGCGCGAAGATCGTGTAGATCCCCGCGATCACCCCCACGAAGGCCCAGAACTCGAGCGAGAGTGCCGTCACAGCACGCGCGCCTTCCCGAAGACACCCTGGGGCCGGATCAGAAGGACCACGATCAGCACGCCGAAGGCGACCACCGGCTTGTAGACGGGCGGCGCGCCGCCTGCGAGCGCGCTCCAGGTCGAGACCTCGGTGACCAGTCCCGAGCACGAGGCCGCCGACGAGGGCCCCGTACGCGCTGCCGATCCCGCCGAGCACGACCGCCGCGAAGATCGGCAGCAGGAGCGTGAACCCGAAGTTCGGCGTGAACGCGTTGAGGACGAGCGCCTGGAGCAGGCCCGCGATCCCGGCGAGCCCGCCCGCCACGATCCAGGTGAGGACGACGGTGCGGTCGACGTCGATCCCCGCGACGGCCGCCAGCGAGCTGTTGTCGGAGAGGGCCCGCATCGCCTTGCCGAGACCGGTGCGCGCGAGCATCAGGCCGACGAAGACGATCGCGGCTGCCGCGATCGCGACGGCGACGGCCTGGCTCTGCGAGAAGCGCACGGGTCCGAGCTCGTAGACCTGGAACACGTCGACGCCGTACCGTCGCGGCCTCGCGTCGGCGACGAGAAACAGCACGTGTCGCAGGACGAGTGCGAGCCCGATCGCGGCGATGAAGAGGCTGAAGACGCCGGCGTGCTTCCGCCTGAGCGGTCGCCACAGCGCGAACTCGATCCCAACGGCGAGGGCCGCGGTCAGCAGGACGGCCGCGAGCGCCGCCACGACGATGTCGCCGCCCCAGCCGACGTTGACGGCGAGCGCGACGTAGGCGCCGAAGACGAGGTACTCCCCCTGGGCGAAGTTGACGATCCTGAGGATCCCGTAGACGAGCGACACGCCGACAGCCGCGATCGCGAGGATCGACCCCGTGACCAGGCCGTTCGCGACGAGCTGGAGCAGCTCGCTCACACGACGCTCGACTCCGGGACGAGCCGGCCTCGCGCGAAGCGGTCGGGCGCGAGCTCGGAGAGAGTGCCGTCCGCTGCGTCGCCCGCGATCTGCGACGCCAGTGCGCGTCCGACGGCGGGGGCGATCATGAAGCCGTGGCCGCTGAAGCCGGCCGCGATCCACAGTCCCGGCCGCTCCGGCACGGGACCGACGATCGCCTGATGGTCGGGGGTGACGTCGTACATGCCCTCGACCAGCAGCGGCAGCGGCACGAACTCGAGGTGCGGGAGCAGCTCGAGGATCGACGCGTGCACGTGCTCGCGCCACGCCTCGCGCTCCGTCTCGGGATCGCCTGCTGCGTGGAGGTCGCTCGCGAGCAGGCGCCCGTCGGCGAGCTGCTTCGCCGCGAAGTGCCGCTCGGGTGCGACGACGAGCGGCTCGAGCAGCCGCTCCGTGACCGGCTCGCCGTAGAAGAGGTACCGCGGCTCGGGCACGATCGGGACGTCGACGCCGACGGTCGCGAGGAGCGGCGTCGAGTCGGCGCCCGCCGCCACGACGACGTGTTCGGCGCTGCGCCGTGCCGCCGTCAGCGAGCCGGAGCCTCCAGCCCCCGCCGCGCCCTGCCTCGTCGAGGGCGACGACGTGCGCGGCCCGGATCACGGCGCCCGCCCGCGTGGCCGCGTCCGCGAACGCCTCGACGACGGCCTGCGGCCGGTCGAAGTAGCCGTCCTCGGCGCAGAAGCTCGCCCCGGCGATCGCATCGGCGGCGAGGCCCGGTGCGAGCTCGGCGGCCGCGGCGGGGGAGACGATGCGCGACGGCACGCCGAGGGCGTTCTGCAGCTCGACCGCGCTCGCCATCCGCTCGAGCGCCTCCTGGCTGTGCGCGAGGAACAGGTAGCCGCACGGCCGGAATCGAAGCTCGAGGCGCGCGCCGAGGCGCGCGCGTGCGTCGCGGTAGAACGCGAGCGACTCTCGGGCGAGGAGGCAGTTCACGGCCGTCGCCCACTGCTGGCGCACACCCCCCGGCTGTACCCCGGAGGCGCCGGCGCCGACCCCTCCCTTCTCGATCACGCTCACACCGGTGAAGCCGCGCTGCAGCAGATGCCACGCGGCGGACAGCCCTGTGATTCCCGCGCCGACGACCGCGACCTGGCTACGCCCCATCGACCTGCCAGCCTAAAGGCCGGGCCGACGGGACTTGAGTCCGGCCTCGCGGACCGCCTACCGCACGGGCTCGACGTGGGACGTCAGCTCGCCGTCGACCATCACATGAACGCCGAAGCCCGCGGGCTCCGGGCTGAGCTCGATCTCTTGGGCGTCGAAGTTCAGCCGCGCCTGGACGTACGTGCTCGGCACCGTCAGCACCGGACAACCGGCAAGGTCGCCCGTCATCGTGCGATGGACGTGGCCGCCGACGACCCGACACACCTGTGGGTGGCGCCTCACGACGTCTCGAAGCCCGCGCCGGTCGGAGAGCGGAAGACCGAGGTCGTCCCAGAGGGGGACGCCAGTGAGGATCGGCGGATGGTGCATCGCGACGACCGTCGGAAGCTCCGGCGCCGCCGCCAGCTCGGCGTCGAGCCAGTCGAGCCGCCCGCCGTCGAGGCTCCCGGGGTCCTCGCCCGGGCGCGTGCTGTCGAGCACGACGAGGCGCAATGGACCGAGGTCGGACGAGTACTGCACCGGCTCGCCGTCGGCGCCCGGTATCCCGAAGTGCCGATGCAAGGCGCGGCGATCGTCGTGGTTCCCGGGCAGCACGGAGATCGGCACGCCGAGCGAGTCGAGGAGCTCGCGCACGACCTCGTACTCGCGATCGCTCGCGTGGTCGGCGAGGTCACCGGACACGAGTACGGCGTCCCCTCGACCAAGGGCGCGCACCGACTCGACTGCCGCGGCGAACCGCGCAGTCGGATCGCCCTCAGCCCAGTCGGCACCGATGTGGGGGTCGCTCAGCTGAACGAGGACGAACGGTCGGCTCATCGTGCGCCGCACCATATGCACGCCCCGGCGTCGAGGATGTAGCTTCGCGCCAACGCGAAAGAAAGGGGAGTCCCATGGCGCAGTCTGTTTCGGCTGAGCGGACGCACTACTTCCCCACCGGTCGGGTCCACTTCAAGTGGGACGTCGCCAACGAGCCGGTGCTCACGATCGCGAGCGGCGACACGGTGATCGTCCACACCCGTGATGTCAGCGACAACCAGATCACGCCGGAATCCACGCGGCCGACCTCGACATCGATTGGGATCGGGTCTATCCACTTGCCGGCCCGATCGCCGTCGAGGGAGCGCAGCCCGGCCACACGCTCGCGATCGAGGTCGTCGACCTGCATACCCAGGGGTGGGGCTGGACGGCGATCCTGCCCGGCCTAGGGCTTCTGGCCGACGACCTCACGGACCCCTACGTTCGACCTCACGGAGGGAGCAACCACGCACCTGCGGGACGACGTCGTGATCCCGATCGCGCCGTTCCTCGGCACGATGGGGCGTCTGCCCGGCAGGCGTGACGGAACAGGCGGTCATGCCGCCGGGGACGTTCGGCGGCAACATGGACACCCGTCAGCTCGTGCGGGGCACGACGCTTTCCTGCCCGTGCAGGTCGAGGGCGCGCTGTTCAGCTGCGGTGACGCTCACGCAGCGCAAGGCGACGGCGAGGTCTGCGTGACGGGAATCGAGTCGCCGATGTACGGCGCGCTGCGTTTCACGCTCCAGGAGGAGCGCTCGATTCCGGCGCCGCAGTTCGAACGTCGCTACGGCCGCTCACACCGCACGTCGACGACGGCGGCTTCTACGGCACGACCGGTGTCGGCCCCGACCTGTATGCGGCGGCGCAGGACGCGGTACGCGCGATGATCGATTACCTCGACGAGGCCCACGATCTCTCCCGAGAGGACGCGTACGTCCTCTCGAGCCTCTGCGTCGACCTGAAGATCTCCGAGATCGTCGACGCCGGGCAGTACATCGTCAGCGCCCTGCTGCCGCTGTCGGTCTTCCGCACCGCACCGTGAGCCCGCCGACCGGGTCCGACCCGAAGGCGGTCGTGAGTGGAGCGTTCTCCGTGGGGTCTTCGCCCCGTTCGGTCGGGCGGAACGTTCGTCGCCCACCCACCCCCGTAGGGCGCAGCGCGGAGAATAGGGTTCGGGCGTGGCAGCCCGGACGGCCGTGCTCTCCGAGGGACAGCTTGCCAAGCTCGCCGAGCACGGCGAGGAGCGGCGCGACGTCGTCGAGGCCACGCCCGCCGCCGGCAGCTGAGCTAGAGCTTGAGCGCGAGCAGCGCGGCCGCGAGTGCGACGACCGCGATGGTCAGCGCCCGCAGCGCCGTTTCGGGCGCGTGCGTCAGCGTCGCAGCGGTGATCTCCTCCTCGCGGCCGTCCCGGTAGGAGATCGTGCCGTGAACCGACGCCGTTCGGCGTCTTACGCTTCGCACCTGGGTGGAAAGGTGCCGCTGGGCGAGGCTCAGGTAGGCCGCGAACGCGGCCGCAAGAAGCGCGTCGGGCCGGATCGTCTCCGCCATGCCGACGTATGCAGTCAGCACGGGGAACGACCCCCAGGCAAGGGCGAACCAGCCGTCGGAGTGGAAGCGGCCGCCGAAGAGCTCGAGGCTGTACGCCACGACGACAAAGGCACCGAACGCGACGAAGGGCAGGAGCGCAGGCGTCCAGGCGACCGCTGCGGCGACGCCGATTGCGGTCGCGGCGCCGATCGAGACGCCGGCGAGTGCGATCAGCACCCTGTCCGGGATCGCCGTTCGCAGCGGCCGACCCTTGAGCTCGTCGAGCGCGTGGGCGCCGACGCCGAGCGCTAGTGCGAATGCCGTCAGCCCCCAGAACAAGCGGTTGAGCAAGAGCTCGGGCGCGAGGGCGGCGCCGATCACCACGTACGAGAGGTGCCAGAGCGTGTACGGCGGATGGAGCAGCGTCAGGTAGTCACGCCAGCCGCCCGGCGCGAGCGCGTAGAAGGCCGGCCGCTGCTCGACACTCACCGGCGGCTGCCCCAGGTCACCACGCCGCCGCCGAGGCTCAGGCGGCGAACGCGGACCGAGGCGATCCCGGCCTCCTCCCAGACCGCGGCGACCCGATCGTCCGGCCACTCTGCCGAGAACGCACGAATGCTCGGGCCCAGAAAGCTGCCGACGCGACGCCAGTCCGGCGAGGCGAGCCGGCCTGCGAGCGGCAGGACCGCGCCGACGTAGGCGCTCCAGAGTGGCCGCGCCGGCCCTCGCGGCACGCCGAACTCGAGTCCGCCGACGCCGCCACCAGGGCGCACGACGCGCGCGAGCTCGCGCATCGTCTCGCGGACGTCCCGCACGTATCGGAGCAAGTACGTGAAGGTCAGGCCGTCGAACTCGGCATCGGCAAACGGCAGCCGCTCCGCACCCGCCTCCACGAAGCTGATCCGGTCACCGAGTCCCGCACGCGCCACCCGCTCGCGCGCCACGGCGAGCATCTCGGGGCTCTGATCGACACCGATGACCCTGCAACCCGTTTGCTGCACGAGCTCGATCGCGACCGCCCCTGTGCCGGTCGCGACGTCGACGATCGTGTCGCCGGGGTCGGCATCGATCCGCGAGACCAGGAACCGGCGCCAACGCGGATCCTGCCCGAGCGAGAACAATCGCGCATAGCGGTCATAGGTCGGCCCAAGCGGCGCGAAAAGCTCGAGTGCGAGACGGTTCGGCTCGTCGATCATGACCTTCGACCAGAGATCACATCAAGTCCATTCGCATCCAGCGGGACTCGAGTTGCGAAAGACCGTGTGAAGCGACCGCGTCGCGTGCCTACTCAGCACGCGAGGGGAGAGTACGCGGTCGCGGGGCAAGCCGCCGCGGCCGGTCGCGGCACGCTTGCCTATTTGGGAGACCTGCTGCTTATCGAACGGTCGCGGCGTATGCGGCGAGCCGTTGAGCCAGCTCGCGCGGGCGGCTGAGGGCGATGTAGTGACCGCCGTCGATCTCGTCGGCCTCGAGGTCGAGGCGCTCGCGAGCGTGGCGGCGCGCCCAGGCGGCAGGGAACATGCGGTCATCGCGACAGAGGAGGTACCTCGTCGGCGTGTCCGGCCAGGCGGCGAGGGGCCAGGGCTCCTGCAACGCCTTCGATTCCTCGCCCGGTTCTCGCCGTCGGGCTTCGGCGGCGAGATCGAGCGGGACGTCGTGGTAGAAGACGTCCTCTTCGCCGCTTTCCTCGTAGCCGGTAGCCGCCCACCAGTCTGCGAAGAGCTCGCCGGGCGAGGGGATCATCCCCGCCACGAGGACGAGCAGCCGGGCGGGGACGCGCGCGCAGACGAGCGGCGCCGTGAAGCCGCCGAGCGAATGCCCCACGACGACGAGGTCGCTGCGATCGGCGACTGCCCGGACGACCGTGTCGGCGTAGTCCCGCCAGCCGGCCGAGCCGTCCTCGCTGGGGAGGTCGACGGCGACGGGGTCGTGGCCGTGCTCGCGCAGCTCGGGCGCGACCAGGTGCCAGTCCCAGGAGCTCCCGCCGCCACCGTGGATGAGCGCGAATGTCGCCACTGTGTGAGCCCTCGATTCCCTTGGTACAGCGCCAGTCCGCGGTCAGCATGAACCAGCGTGCCACGACCAGTTACGCAGCAGGTGCTAGGGTGGACTTTCGTCCTGCCCAGACCCCTAGGCGGACAATCTCTCTCGGCTCCAAACACTTGGCCGGGCTAGCGCGTGACCTGGATCGTCACGCAGAAACGCCAGCCCAAGGAGCCGTCCATGCCAACTGTTGACCGCTTGATCGGTTCTCACCTTTACATGGATGATGAGCGGGAGAAGTCATGACCGAGACGATCGCCGCCTCGGCCGTCGCGACCGCGGCCGAGGACAGCACCATTCGCCAATTCGAGGTTGACGTTCCGGAAGAGGAACTCGTCGACCTTCGGCGACGCATCGCCGCCACGCAGTGGCCCGAAAGGGAGACCGTTGCGGACGACTCTCAGGGCGTGCAGCTCGCGACGATGCAGAAGCTCGCCGCGTATTGGGGGACGGAGTACGACTGGCGCGCGTGCGAGGCGAAGCTGAACGCATTCCCGCAGTTCATCACCGAGATCGACGGGCTGGACATCCACTTCATCCACGTTCGCTCGCAGCACGAGGACGCGCTGCCGATCGTCGTCAATCACGGATGGCCAGGCTCGATCGTCGAGCAGCTCAAGATCATCGAGCGGCTGACCGATCCCGAGGCGCACGGCGGGAGCGCCGCAGACGCGTTCCACGTGGTGATCCCCTCGATGCCGGGCTACGGGTTCTCGGGGAAGCCGACGAGCACCGGTTGGGGGCCCGAGCGGATGGGTCGAGCCTGGGCGACGCTCATGAGCCGTCTGGGCTACGACGCCTACGTCGCGCAGGGCGGCGACTGGGGTGCGTTCGTGGTCGATCAGATGGGTGTCCAGGCGCCAGCGGGCCTGCTCGCCATCCATACGAACATGCCTGCGACCGTTCCGGCCGACGTCGACCGCGCTTCGCTCGCGGGCGATCCGCCGCCGGCCAATCTCTCGGCCGAGGAACGACGCGCCTACGACCAGCTGATCCGAACGTACGGACAGGTCGAGTACGCGCGGATGATGGCCGCCCGCCCGCAGACCCTGTACGGCATTGCGGACTCGCCCGTTGGCCTGGCCGCCTGGCTTCTCGACCACAACGACGCCGACGGCCAGCCGGCCGCAGCCGTGGCCGCTGCTCTCGATCGCACGGAGAGCGCCACAGGTGAGCTGACACGCGATGAAGTGCTCGACAACATCACGCTCTACTGGCTGACGAACACCGGGGTCTCCGCGTCCCGCCTCTACTGGGAGTACAAGGGAGGCTTTTTCAACGCGAAGGGCGTCTCGATCCCCGTCGCCGTGACCGTCTTCCCCGGCGAGCAGTATCAGGCGCCACGCAGCTGGGCGGAGCAGGCGTACCCCGAGCTCATCTACTTCAACGAAGTCGACAGGGGCGGCCACTTCGCCGCCTGGGAACAGCCGCAGCTCTTCACCGAGGAGCTCCGCGCGGCGTTCCGTTCGCTGCGGCCCTAAAGGAGGTCGTCATGAGCACCACAGCCGAGACAGCAACCCAGATTCGTTCGTTCCACGTCGACGTAGCGCAAGACGAGCTGGACGATCTGCGCCGGCGCATCGAAACGACGCGCTTGCCCAGCAAGGAGCTTGTTGACGATCGCTCACAGGGTGTGCAGCTGGCCACGGTGCAGGAGCTTGCGCGCTACTGGGCGGAGGACTACGACTTCGGCCGGATCGAGGCGAAGCTCAACGCACTCCCGCAGTTCACGACCGAGATCGACGGGGTCGAGATCCACTTCATCCACGTGAAGTCCCAGCACGAGGACGCGTTGCCGCTGATCATGACGCACGGCTGGCCCGGCTCGGTCATCGAACTGCTGGAGACGATCGGCCCGCTGACCGACCCGACCGCGCACGGCGGGAGCGCCGAGGACGCGTTCCACCTCGTGCTGCCGTCCCTGCCGGGCTACGGCTTTTCCAGCGAGCCGGCCGAGCTCGGCTGGGACGCCGCCCGCACCGGACGCGCGTGGGCGGAGCTGATGCACCGTCTCGGCTACACGCGCTACGTCGCCCAGGGCGGCGACGTGGGTGCCCTCGTCACGGACCTGATGGGCCGCCAGGCGGTCGAGGGTCTGGTCGGCTACCACCTGAACCTGCTCACGGCGGTGCTCGCCATCGGCGATCACCTGCCCAGGGAATCCGAACAGGAACGCGCAGCGGCCAAGGCGGTCGCGACGTTCAGGCAGGACGGCTTCGCCTACTTCCTCGAGATGGCAACGCGGCCGCAGACGATCGGCTACTCCCTGCTCGATTCACCCGTTGGGCTGGCGGCCTGGCTGCTCGACCACGACACCGACAGCTACTACAAGATCTCCCGTGCGTTCGTCGACGGCGAGCCCGTGGGCAATCTCACCCGCGACACCATTCTCGACAACATCACGCTGTACTGGCTGACCGGCACCGCAGCGTCGGCGGCCCGGTCGTACTGGGAGGACGGACGAGCCCTGGCCGCAGCGCTTGCGAGCGGCCAGCCTCCTCCGCCGGTCTCGGTCCCGGTCGGCTTCACGACGTTCCCCGGCGAGATCTGGGCTTCCCCGCGCAGCTGGGTCGAGGCGGTCTACCCCGGCCTCGCCTACTTCAACGAGGCCGACAGGGGCGGCCACTTCGCCGCCTGGGAGGAGCCGGAACTCTTCTCCGCCGAGGTGCGGGCCGCGTTCAGCTCACTGCGCTGATCACGGTGGGGCGACCGAGTGGCTCGACTCCGAGCCACTCGGCCCCCGCCGGGTGGTGGGCACGTCCGTCATCGTCGCCTCTCGTCCAGGTCCAGCACCTCGCGCAGTTTGCGCGCGAACGCTTCGGGTTGACCGGCGTATCCGAACTCGCCGCCGAGGAAGCCGCCGTGGTGGGAGGGGAACACGGTTGCCTGCTGATCCAGCAGCTCGGCGGTGGCGACCGCCGTGCGTCCGGTGAACGTGCCCAGCGACTCCTCGCCGACGGCGATCACGATGCGCGTCGGCGCCGCCGTCAGCGCGTCGACGTCGGGGCGGTAGCCGCTGACCGCCCAGGAGCGGTCGGAGAGCAGTGGGTCGTCGCGGGAGCCGTCGTCCTCGGCCGGCATCCCGAACTGGGCGGGATCCGGCGCAGGTTGCGCCAGGTACTCGTCGGTGAACTCGCCACGCCACGACGTCATCGCGATGAACGCCGCCATGCCGGCGCCCGACCCCCCGGCCTCGTACGCGTCGCGGACGGCTGCGCGGGCGCGCTCGGCCGCCTCAGCGTCGGGGAGCACCGGGATGAGCGGCGGCTCGTGTGCCACCAGGGTGGTCACGTCGTCGGGATGGGCGGCCACGAGCGCGAGCGCGGCCACCGCGCCGCCACTGCTCGCGAACATCTCGACCGGCCCGGCGCCGAGCGCCTCGATGACAGCGTGGACGTCGTCCGCCTGGACCGTCGGCGCGTGGTCGACGCGGCCGTCCTTGCGGACGCTGCGGCCGAGGCCGCGCGGGTCATAGGTGACCACGGTCCGGTCCGGGAACAGCGACGCCAGGGTGTCGAAGCCGCTGGCGTCCATCGGCTGGCCGATCATGAACAGCGGTGGGCGTCCATCGGCGGCAGGCAGCGGGCCACGGACGTCATAGGCGATGTCGGCCCCGGTGGTTTCGAGCATGTGTGTTGTCATGCCGATACGACCGCTCCCGCGTCGAAAACTCACCGGTTGCCCGCCGACACGGCTCGCGCTCTCTGTCTAGGCTCGTCGCGATGAGCGCGTCGTCGCTGACACCGATGCTCACCGTCAAGGACGCGGTTGCGGCGATCGAGTTCTACCGCGCGGCATTCGATGCTGTCGAACACGCGCGCTTCACCGCACCGACGGGACACGTGGTCGCCGAGCTGGCAATCGACGGGCTGCGGTTCTTCGTCGTCGACGAGAACCCGCAGGCGTTCAACCTGAGCCCCACGTCGCTCGACGGGACGACGGTGCGCCTCAGCCTCATCGTCGACGATCCGGATGCGACCGCGGCGCAGGCGGTTCGGGCGGGAGCGAGGGAGATCTTTCCGGTCGGAGATCAGCCCTACGGCCTCCGCCAGGGACGAATCGCCGATCCCGACGGTCATCACTGGCTGATCGGGAAGCCGCTCGACGACTGACGAGGAGCGGGGGCGCCGAGCGCCGAGCGCACGAACTCGATGATCGTGTCGAGGTCGCGGGGCGGCTCGCCGCTCCCGACCGCGACGACGAGTCCGTTTGCGACGAGGCTGACGAAGCTGCCGATCTGGTCGGCCGGCACGTCGGCGCGGAGGAGCCCGTCGGCCTGCTCGAGCTCCACCTTTGCGATAAGGGCGGGGAGGAGCTCCTGCTCGGCGAGCGCGGACTGCCGCTCACGCAGCTCCGGGTCGGTTCGCTCCAGCCGGCTCATCTCGAGGTACACGCCGATCCAGTCGGGGTCCTCCTCGACGAGCTCGCGAAGCGTCGCTTCCCACCCCTTCTCGATCCACAGCTGGATGAGTCGACGGTTGTCGCGGTACGCGAGCTCGAAGAACAGGTCGGCCTTGGACGGGAAGTAGTTGAAGATCGCGCCGCGCGAGAGCCCGGTCGCCTGCTCGAGGCGCGCGACCGTCGCACCCTCGTACCCGTGCTCGGCGAAGCAGCGGCGCGCATCCCGGAGGATCTGCTCGCGCCGCTCCGACCTGCGCTCCTCGGAGATCTTCGGCATACGAGGGATACTTTACAAAACCGTACGGACGTTTTATTATCGGATCGCCGTGACCGGGTGGTCAGAGACCGGTGTGAACAGGACCGCCGTGTCGGCGCTCGTCGCCGCCGAGACGATCTCCGTCCTCGGCACGCGGATGACCTACCTGGCGCTGCCGTGGTTCGTCCTCGTGACCACCGGCTCGCCGGGGAAGATGTCGCTCGTCCTCGCGGCCGAGGTGCTCCCGATGGCCGTTCTCGGCATCCCGAGCGGCGCGGTCGTCCAGCGCCTGGGGGCGCGCACGACGATGCTCGTCGCCGACCTCGCCCGCGCGCCGATCCTCGCGTCGGTCCCGCTCCTGCACGCTGCGGGAGCTCTGGACTTCGGACTGCTGCTCGGCATCGTCGCGCTGCTCGGGTGCTTCATGCCGCCGTACTACGCGTCGCAGCGGACGATCCTCCCCGAGCTCGTCGGTGAGGACGAGACGCGGCTCGCGCAGGCGAACAGCTCGATCGAGGGCGGGGCCGCGTTCGCGGCGCTGGCCGGCCCGGCGCTCGCCGGCGTCCTGATCCCGTTCCTGGGCGCGTCGAACGTCCTCTACCTCGACGCCGCGACCTTCCTCGTCGCCTTCGTGCTGGTGCTCGTGCTCGTGCCCGCGCGGAGAGCGGTCAGGGCCGCGGTCGAGCACGGCGTCCTCGGCGGCCTTCGCTTCGTCGTCCGCGACGGGCTCCTCGGCCCGATGGCCGCGACCGTCGTCGTGTTCGGGTTCCTCGTGACGGGAATGTCCGCCGGGCTGCCGGTGTACGCCTACGACGAGTTCGACGGCAGCTCGTGGATCGCGGGCCTCTTCTACGCCGCCTTCGGCGCGGGGGCACTGATCGGGAGCGTCCTCGCCGTCCTCGCGGTGACGCGGGTCTCGCCGCTTCGCCTCGCCGCGCTCGGGATCCTCGCCTTCGCCCTCCCGCTGTGGGCGCTTCCGCTCCTCCCCCCGTGGCCCGTCGCCGCCGCTGCGCTCTTCGTCGCGAGTGTGTTTCCACCGCTCGTCAACGGGCCGATCATCGCCGTGCTCACGGCTCGCACGCCGGAGTCGCTGCGAGCCAAGGTCATGACGGCCCTCGTGACCGCGAGCTCCCTGGCGGCGCCGCTCGGGTTCATCGCGGCCGGGCAGATCCTCGAGTACTGGGGCGTCGTGCCGCTCTTCGCCGCCGTCGCGTTCGGGATCACGTCGATGGCTCTGGTGTTCGCCGCCATCGTGCTCCGGTACCGCGCGCCGGCCGTCACACCGGAACCGTCAGCGCCGTGACAGCTGCAGATCCCCCGGACGGGTCACACGGGCCGGCCGGCACCGGGGATACGGTCGCCGTGAGCCATGACTCGACGCCTCCTGCTGCTCGGCGCGTCCATCACCGGCGCGCTCCTCACCCTCGTTCTCGTCGCGACCGCACCCACGGCGGACGCGCGCGACTCGGCGAGCCGCGGATCGTTCGTCATGCGCGGCGTCGTCTCGACGGTCGTCGACGGCGACACGATCGACGCGCGGCTGGACAGCGGCCGCGTCGAGCGCGTGCGGCTCATCGGCATCGACACGCCGGAGCGCGCTGACTGCTTCTTCGCCCAGGCCTCGGCCCGCACCCGCGCCCTGGCACAGGGCCGGCGCGTCGTGCTGCGGGGCGACGCCACGCAGGACACGCGTGACCGGTACGGGCGGCTGCTCGCCTACGTCGACATCGGCGGCACCGCCGATCTCGGACGCGCGGTGATCCGCAGCGGTCACGCCTCCGTGTACGTGTACCGGCGGCCGTTCCAGCGCGTCACGGCCTATCGCGCCGCCGAGTCGGCTGCGAAGGCGGCGCCCGCCGGTCGCTGGCGTGCCTGCACGTCCGCTACACCCGCGCCGCCGGCCGCGTCGAAATGCGACCCGAGCTACCCGAGCGTCTGCATCCCGCCGCCTCCGCCGGACCTCGACTGCGGCGACATCCCGCACCGCGACTTCCCGGTCGTCGGCGTAGACCCGCATCGCTTCGACGGCAACCACGACGGTCGCGGCTGCGAGCGCTAGCCGCCGCGCGGCCCGTCAGGATGCGCCCGTGACGGCATTCGACGTCCGGGACGGCCGCGTCGAGGAGGCGCGCGCGCTGGTCGAGCTGTTCGCGGCCGTCGCCGAAGAGCGAGACGGGATCGCGACCGAGCCGCCGGTCGACCTCGACGCGAGGACGTCGCAGTTCGCCGCTGCGATGGACCACACCATCGTCGCCGTCGCCGGCGGCGAGTACGTGGGGTTGCTGCACCTCGAGCCGAAACGCCACGGGTTTGCCGAGTTGGGGATGCTGGTCGCACGGGAGTGGCGCGGCCGCGGCGTGGGGTCGGCGCTGGTCGCCGCTGCGATCGACCGCGCGCGGGCGGACGGCCTGCACAAGCTCTCGCTCGAGGTCTTCCCGCACAACGTCGCCGGGATCGCGCTCTACCGCAAGTTCGGCTTCGTCGAGGAGGGTCGTCGCGTGAAGCAGTACCGCCGCGCGAACGGCGAGCTCTGGGACTCCGTCGTGATGGGCCTCGTGCTCTAGCGGCCGACGGCGTAGCCCTGCATCGCGCGCGCGTTCGCGGCGGCCTTGAGCGTGCCGTCGGCATCCCGTCCGGTGGCGCTCACCCGGCCGAGCGACCACGGCGGCGTGACCGTGATCTCGTGCCCGCGCCGGCGGAGGTCCTCGATCACCTCATTCCCGAAGCGAGACTCCATCGAGAGCGACTTCGGCTCCGCCTGCCGGGGGTGGAACGAGCTCGGGAAGTGGTCGGTGTGGAACTCGGGCGCGTCGATCGCCTCCTGGAGGTTCTCGCCGAGGTCGAGGTGCCGGAGGAGGACGTGGAGCGACCACTGGTCCTGCATGTCGCCGCCGGGCGTGCCCCATGCGATGTACGGCTCGCCCTGCCGGAGCACGAGCCCGGGGGAGAGCGTTGTCCGCGGGCGCTTTCCCGGCGCGAGCGAGCTCGGGAGCCCGGGCTCGAGCCAGAACATCTGCGCGCGCGTGCCGAGCGGCCAGCCGAGCTCCGGGATCACCGGGGAGCTCTGCAGCCAACCGCCGCTCGGCGTCGCCGACACGAGGTTGCCGAAGCGGTCGGCCACGTCGAGGTGGACGGTGTCGCCCAGGGTCGGCTCGCCGGCGCCGACCGCGGTCGGAGCCTCGACGAGGGTCGGCAGGCGTCCGCCGCCGGGGCGCAGCTCGCCCGACGCGGCCTCGTCGATCAGCCGCCGGCGCTCGTCGGCGTACGCCGGCGAGAGGAGCTGCTCGAGCGGGACGTCGACGAAGTCCGGGTCGCCGTAGAAGGCCTCCCGATCCGCGTACGCGAGCTTCGTACACTCGACGACGGTGTGGACGAGCTCGGCCGGGGACAGCTCCGCGACGTCGAAGCCTGCGAGCAGCGCGAGCTGCTGGAGCAGCACCGGGCCCTGGCCCCACGGCCCGGTCTTGCACACCGTGTGGCCGCGGTACTCGAACGTCGCCGGCGGCTCGAGCGTCGCGCGCCACGACGCGAGGTCGCCGCCGTCCAGCAGGCCGCCGTGCTCGCGGCAGAAGCGGTCGATCGCGTCCGCGACGAAGCCTCGGTAGAAGACGTCCCGGGCGCGCTCGATCTCCCCCTCGCGGTCGCCGCCCAGCGACTCGGCCACGATCCGGCCGTACGTCGCCGCCAGCTGCCGGTTCCGGAACAGCTCGCCCGGCTCCGGCGCCGGCAAATACAGCTCCGCCGACCCCGGCCAGTCCCGCAGCAGCGGCTCGGCGCCGCGGATCGTCGCCGTGATCCCCGGGACGACCGGATAGCCGTCCTCGGCGTAGCCGATCGCGACCTCGAACACGTCGGCGAGGCGCATCGTCCCGAAGTCGCGTAGGAGCAGCATCCAGCCGTCGAACGCGCCGGGGACGCACGCGGCGAGCAGCCCGGTGCCGGGGACGAGCTCGTGGCCGAGCTCCTGGTAGCGCTCGATCGTGGCGGCAGTGGGCGCGACGCCCTGCGCGCAGAGCACGAGCGGCCGGCCCTGCTCCGCGCTCCAGAGCACGACGGGCAGGTCGCCGCCCGGGCCGTTGAGGTGCGGCTCGACCACCTGGAGCGTGAGCCCCGTGGCGACGGCCGCGTCGAACGCGTTCCCGCCGCGCTCCAGCACGGCCATGCCCGCGGCCGACGCGAGCCAGTGCGTCGAGGCGACCATCCCGAAGGTCCCGCGCAGCTCCGGGCGCGTCGTGAACGTCATGCCTCGCTCCTGCCCGCCAGCTCGAGTCTCGGCGACTGGGCCCCCGGCCGGGCGAGATGGCACGCGACGAGGTGGCCGTCGCCGGTGACGTCGACGAGTTGCGGCTCCTCCTCGTGCGATCGCGGCGCGGAGTCCGGCTCGAGCGGGCAGCGCGTCCGGAAGCGGCAGCCGGAGGGCGGCGCCAGTGGGCTGGGGACTTCGCCCGACAGCACGATCCGCCGGCGGCTCCGCTGCAGCTCCGGGTCGGGGACGACGGCCGCCGACAGGAGCGCCTGCGTGTAGGGGTGCTGCGGCCGCGCGAACAGCTCGTCACGCGGGGCCACCTCGACGAGCTTCCCGAGGTACATCACCGCGACCCGGTCGCAGAGGTACTCCACGGTCGCGAGGTCGTGCGAGATGAACAGGCACGAGAAGCCGAGCTGCTGCTGCAGTTCCCGGAAGAGGTTGAGGACGGACGCCTGGACGGAGACGTCGAGCGCCGACACCGGCTCGTCCGCGATGAGGAGGCTCGGCGAAACGCTGAGCGCCCGCGCCAGGCCGACGCGCTGGCGCTGCCCGCCCGAGAGCTCGTGCGGGTAGCGGTAGCGGAGCTCGGCGCGCAGCCCGACGGCGTCGAAGAGCTCGACGACGCGCCGGTCCAGGGCGGCCCCGCGGGCGAGCCGGTGCAGCCGCAGCGGCTCGCCGACGATCTGGCCGCACGTCATCCGCGGGTTCAGCGACGAGTAGGGGTCCTGGAAGACGATGTGGATCTGACGCCGGTAGGGCCGCAGCCGGCGCCGCGAGAGGCGCGTGATGTCGGCGCCGTTGACGCGGATCGTGCCGCCGGTCGGGTCGAGCAGGCGCGAGACGCAGTAGCCGACCGTCGTCTTTCCGCTGCCGGACTCGCCGACGAGGCCGAGCACCTCGCCGGGCGCGATCGAGAACGACACCCCGTCAACCGCCCGCACCACGCGTCCGTCGGCGTTCACGCCGCGCCCGACCACGAAGTGCTTCTCGAGCCCGTCCACCTCGAGCACCGGCTGACGCCCGTCCGAGCTCATGTCGTCGCCACCGGCACCTCGCCGGGATGGAAGCACGCGACGAGGTGGTCGGGCCGCACCGGCCGCAGCTCGGGCACCTCCGAGCGGCTGAGCTCGTCGGCGCGCGGGCACCGGTCGGCGAACGAGCAGGAGGTCGGCAGCTCGTGCAGCGCGGGTACGCGGCCGGGGATCTCCTGCAGTCGCCCGCGCCGGCCGACGCCCGGCCGGGGGATCGCCCCGAGCAGGCCGATCGTGTACGGGTGCTGTGGGTGGGCGAACAGCTCGTCGACGGGCGCCTCCTCCACCTTGCGACCGGCGTACATGACCAGGACGCGGTCGGCGATGTCCGCGACGACGCCGAGGTTGTGCGTGATCAGGACGATCGCCGTCCCGAGCCGCTCCCGCAGCTCGCGCAGGAGGTCGAGGATGCCCGCCTGGATCGTCACGTCGAGCGCCGTGGTCGGCTCGTCCGCGATGATGATGCTCGGATCGCACGACAGCGCCATCGCGATCATCACGCGCTGGCGCATCCCGCCGGAGAGCTGATGGGGGTACTCGTCGACCCGGCGCCCCGGATCGGGGATGTGCACGAGGTCGAACAGCTCGACCGCGCGGGCCCTCGCCTCGCTGCGCGAGACGTCGTTGTGCCGGCGGACGACCTCGGCGACCTGCTGGCCGACGCGGAGCACCGGGTTGAGCGAGGTCATCGGCTCCTGGAAGACGAACGAGATCCGCTGGCCGCGCACGTCGCGCAGGTGCGACGCGGCGGCGTCCAGCAGCTCGACGCCCTCGAAGCGCGCGGAGCCCGTGACGGTGGCCGTCGCGGGGAGCAGCCCCAGGATCGACAGCGCCGTCACGCTCTTGCCGCAGCCCGACTCGCCGACGATGCCGAGCACCTCGCGCGGGGCCAGCGTGAGCGAGACGCGGTCGACGGCGTGGACGGTGCCCTCGTCCGTGTCGAAGCGGACCGAGAGGTCCTCGACCTCGAGCAGCGGCGGCGTCAACGCTGGGTCTTCGGGTCGAGGACGTCGCGGAGGCCGTCCCCGAGCAGGTTGAACGCGAGCGCCGTGATCACGATCGCGAGGCCCGGGTACACGGCCAGCGACGGGGCGAGGCTGAGGTACGGCTGGGCGGCGTTCAGCATCACGCCCCAGGAGGGCGTCGGCGGCTGGACGCCGAGGCCGAGGAACGAGAGCACGGCCTCGCCGATGATCGCGGCGGGGATCGTGAGCGTGGCCTGGACCATGAGCGTGCTGGTCATGTTCGGGAGGATGTGGCGTCCGAGGATGGTCACGTCGCCGGCGCCGTTCGCCACCGCTGCACGGACGTAGTCCTCCTCGCGCAGCGCGAGTGTCTCGCCGCGCGCGATGCGCACGAGCGGCGGCACGGCCGCGATCCCGAGCGCGAGCGTCGCGTTCAGCAGCGACGGGCCGAGGATCGCGGCCAGGCCGACGGCGAGGATCAGGAACGGGAAGGCGAGGAGCACGTCCGTGACGCGGGCGATCACCGTGTCGAACTTGCCACGGTAGTAGCCGGCGGCGAGGCCGAAGGGGACGGCGATGATCATCGCGAGCACCGTGGCGAAGAAGCCCGCCAGGATGGAGGCCCGCGCGCCGTAGATGATGCGCGAGAAGGTGTCGCGACCGAGGTCGTCGGTCCCGAGCAGGTGCTCGCGCGACGGGCCGGCCAGGATGGCGTCGAAGTCCGTCTGCGAGGGGCTATAGGGGGCGACCCACGGTGCGAGCACCGCCGCGAAGACGACCGTGACGACGACGACGAGCGACCCGACGGCGGCCGGCCTGCGCAGGAAGCGCCGGCGGAGGATGCGGCGGCGTCGCGCCCGCGGGCTGAGCGTGACGACCTCGACGACGCTCACGTGCTCGTCCCCGCCACGCGGATGCGCGGGTTGATGAACGAGTAGAGGAGGTCGACGAGCAGGTTGACGACCACGTACCCGATCGCGACGACGAGGACGACGCCCTGGAGCAGGGCGTAGTCGCGCTGTGCGATCGAGTCGACGGTCAGCCGCCCGAAGCCCGCGATGCCGAAGATCTGCTCGGTGACGACCGCGCCCGAGATCAGGGCGCCGAGCTGGAGCCCCAGCACGGTCGTCACCGTGATCAGGCTGTTGCGGAGGGCGTGCTTGCCGACGACCGACCACTCGCTCAGGCCCTTCGCCCTGGCGGTGCGGACGTAGTCGGCGCCGAGCGAGTCCAGCATCGCCGACCGCATCTGCCGCATCAGCACCGCCGAGAGGCCGAGGCCGAGGACGAGCGCGGGCATGAGCATGTGCTCGAGGTTCCCGAGCGGGTCCTCGCGGAAGGGGACGTACCCGCCCGCCGGGAGCCAGCCGAGGTTCACCGAGAAGACGATGATCATGAGCAGGCCGAGCCAGAAGTGCGGCACTGACAGGCCGAGCAGCGCCACCGAGGTCGCGGCGTAGTCCGACGGCTTCCCGCGTCGGACGGCCGCAATCACGCCCGCCGTGATCCCGACGACGCCGCCGATGAGCATCGCGAGCGCGGCGAGCTCGAGCGTCAGCGGCAGGCGGCTGATGATCGTCTCCGTCACCGGCAGCCCGCGCGAATCGGTGCCGAGGTCGCCCCGCAGCGCGAGCCCGATCCACGTCACGTACTGGACGTGCAGGGGCTCGTCGAGGCCGTATTTCTCCCGGATCGCCGCGAGCGTGGCCGCGTCGCGCTCCTCGGCGGCGTAGGCGAGCGCCGGGTCGCCCGGGATCGCCCGCACGCCGACGAAGACGAGCACGCTCGCGAGGAAGACGACGATCAGGGCGGCTCCGAACTTCCGGAAGATGAAGACGCCCACGATCGTCGTCCTCTCGTTAGCGAATGAACTCTGCGTTGTACGCGCGGATCAGGCCGTCTCCGTAGGTTTGCACGCCGCGGACGTTGCGGTTCACGCCGTGCCGGTTGACCGGGTGCCAGAGGTACAGCAGCGGCAGTTGCGAGCGGAGGACCCGGTACGCCGCCGAGTACAGCGTGCGCCGCGCCCGCAGCGTCGTCGCCTTGCGCGCGTTGTCGAGCAGCAGGTCCATGCGCGGCGACGACCACCCGAGGTTGTTGAGCGAGCCCTTCGAGTGGACGAATTGGTAGATGTTGCCGTCGGGGTCGATGCGGCCCGACCAGCCGATCGCGAACGAGTCGTAGTTGCCCGCGTCCTGGCGGGCCAGTGACGTCACGAACTCCGTCGGCGCGAGCGTCACGGCGAAGCCCGCCTCCTGCGCCATCGACTGGATCACCTGACCGAGCCGCGCCTGCACCTGGTCGGTGCCGATCATGAGGCGCACGCGGACCGGCGTGTCCACACCGGTGCGCTGGATGATCGACCGCGCCTGGGCGACGTTGCGGGCCGGGCAGCGGATGGTGCGGTCGTAGTAGGGGCTCGTGGGCGGCACGGGCAGGCAGCCGGGGAGGACGGTGCCGCCGAACACGACGCGGTTGATCACGCGCCGGTCGATCGAGAGCTCGAAGGCCTGCCGCAGGAGCTGCCGCGAGGCCAGCGGCGTGCCGACGTTCTCGAACGGCTTGCCGAGCCCGTTCTTGTTCCCGATGTTGAACGAGATCCCCTGGTAGCCGATCGACGTCGCCTTGATCACGCGTAGGTTGCGGTCGCGGGCGATCGCCGGCAGGTCGGTCGACGCGATGCGGTCGAGCACCTGCGTATCGCCCGAGCGGAGGTTCGCCGCGCGGGCGCTCGTGTCCGTGATGATCCGGAAGACGATCTGGGCGAGGTGGACCCTGCTCCGCCCGTAGTACTGCGTCGACTTCGCCAGCGTGATCCGGTCGCCGGCCGCGCGGCTGACGTAGCGGAAGGGGCCGACGCACACCGGGTTCGTCGCGAACCGGTCGCCGAGCTCCGCGAGCTGCTTCGGCGACATGATCATCCCGGCCCGGTCGGCGAGCTGCGCGGTCAGGGGGGCGTACGCCGCACTGAGGCGCAGCCGCACCGTGAGAGGCCCGGCGACCTCGACCGCGGAGACCGGGGCGAGCTCGCTGGCGCGCGCCGAGCGGGCGAGCGTGCGGTGCCGGTCGAGCGAGGTCTTCACGGCGGCGGCGTCGAGCGCCGTGCCGTCGTTGAAGCGGATGCCCCGGCGGATGCGGATCGTCATCGTCCGCTTGTCGGCCGAGATCGTCGGCAGGGCAGCGGCGAGCTGCGGCACGATCTCGAGCCTCGCGTTCAGGTCGTAGAGCTTCTCGCACATGTGCAGGAAGACCATGCGGCCGACGAAGGTGCGCGCGAGCGTCGGATCGAGCGCGTCCGGGTCCTCGGCGAGCGCGACGACGAGCGTGCCGCCCTCGCGCGCCTCCGCGGCGGGCCGGCCGCTCGCGCCGGAGGTGATGAGCGCCGCGCCGCACAGCGCGACGGCGACGCCGACGGTGCGGGCGCCGCGGAGAAGAGTGCTGCTGGTCATGCGAAGCCCCCTCGCTGAAGCCGTGGATGCGGACGCCGAGACGGCCTGCTTGTGCCCTCCGCGCCCCGGAAGCAACGGCGGCCACTCTAACACAGTGGATACATTCGCCTGGAGACTGGATCCAATCCTGGTGTTACGGTTGTCACGTGTCGTCGACCCGGGAAGCCGCGGACGCCTCGCTCGTCGACCGGCTCGCGTCGACGATCCAGGCCCGCGTCCTGAACGGCGAGATCGTCCGCGGCACCCGCCTGCCGCAGGAGGGCCTCGCCTCCGAGTTCGGCGTCAGCCGCACGCCGGTCCGCGAGGCCCTGCGGAAGCTGCAGGCCGCCGGCGTGGTCGAGGTGCTTCCGAACCGCGGCGCCGTGGTGCGCGGGCCCTCCGCGCGCGAGATCCGCGAGTCGTACGAGGTGCGGTCGGAGCTGGAGGGCCTCGCGGCCGAGCTGGCGACGGCGCGGATGGAAGATGCCCACCTGCAGCGGCTCCGCGAGGCCGAGGAGCTCTTCCGCGGCTCGGTCGGCCAGCTGGTGGCCGGGCGCCGAGGCGGGAAGGACGCGCCGTGGGACGAGCACGACGACTGGGTGCGCGCGAACGACCTCTTCCACCAGGTGATCCTCGAGGCCGCCGGGAACCTCCGCCTGGCCGAGGTCCTCGGCGACCTGCGCCGGAGCTTCCCGCGCGAGCTCACCTGGTCGGCGCTGAGCGCGAACTCCCGCCGGCTGGAGGACAACGTCCTGCAGCACGGCGCCATCCTGGACGCGATCGAGCGCCGCGACGCGGCCGCGTCGCGCGACCACATGACGGCGCACGTCCGCACCGCCGGCGAGCTCGTCCTGCACTACTTCGAGACGAGGTCGTAGAGGTACCCGGAGACCACCACCAGGTGGTTGACGATGTAGGGGAGCGACGAGCCCTCGCGGAGGACCTCGAGCTTCAGCTCCTGCGCGTTGGGCCCGCGGTCGTCGACGACGAAGGTCATGTCCTCGCTCGCGGTCGCCCGCTGGACGGTCTGGCCGGCGGCGTGCGGATCGAGTTGGAACGGCAAGAAGTGGCCGTTCAGGCGGACCCGGAGCCGCGTCTGCGCGCCGAGGATGACCGAGCCGCTCACGTGCTCGACCACGAGGCGCTTCCCGTCGGGCACCTCGTAGGCCGTGACGACGTGGATGGCGGGCGTCGTGGGCGGATAGAAGATCCGCGCCTCGAACTGCACGGGCTGGCCTGCAGTCTCGCCGGGTTGCGCCGCGCTCGAGAGGTCCGGTGACGCCAGCGGCCCGGTAAGGGCGAGCACGGCGACGAGCCCCGAGACGGCGACGGCGACCCCGACCGGGTAAGAGGTACGACCCATCACTGACTCCCTTCTGCTCCGACGGTCGATCGGCCGCAGAGGGGCGATGATCGCACTCGCGGCGCCAGGGAGCGGGCTACCGTGTACCGAGCCGGACGGACAGGTGCGCGAGACACCCACACAGGGTGCGGTCGGCGCCGTCGGCCGTGAGCCGGAGCTGGCCGCCATCAGCGCTTTCACCCGCGACGCGGGCGCGCGGGCCTTCGTGCTCGTGGGCGAGCCGGGGATCGGCAAGACGACGCTCTGGGAGGCGGGGGTCGCTGCGGCTCGACGGAGCGGCACCCGGGTCCTCGTCGCACGCCCGAGCGACGCCGAGGCGCGTCTGGCATTCGCAGCGCTCACAGACCTGTTCGACGCGGTCGACATCGAGGCCTTGAGGGCCGTGCCCGGGCCGCAGCGCGGCGCGTTGCAGATCGCGCTCCTGAGGGCCGAGGCGGGCGGCTCGCCGCCGGACCCGCGCGCGATCGCCGCCGGCGTGCGGAGCGTGCTCGGCGCATTGGCGGCCGACACGCCGCTCCTGGTCGCGATCGACGACGTCCAGTGGCTGGACCGGCCTTCGGCCGACGCGCTCAGTTTCGCCGCGCGCCGCCTCGGCGACGAGCGCGTCGGCTTCCTCCTCGCGAAGCGACCCGGGAGCCCGTCCGAGCTGGAGCGCGCACTGGAGCGGACGGCGCTTCAGCGGCTCGACGTCGGCCCGTTGAGCCTTGGCGCGACCCGCCGCCTCCTGGCCGAGCGGCTCGGACTGAGCTTGCCCCGACACCTCCTCCGCCGCATCGTCGAGTCCACGCTCGGCAACCCACTGTTCGCGCTGGAGGTCGGCCGCATGCTGGCCGAGCGCGAGTCGCACGAGCTCGGAGGAGACCTCCCGGTGCCGGACTCGGTCGAAGACCTGCTGGGCACACGTGTGGCGCGGCTGCCGGGCCCGATTCGGAGGCTGCTGCTCGCCGTCTCGTTGAGCGCCGACCTGCGTACCTCGCAGCTGGCCGCGATCGGGGGTAAGGCCGTCCTCGACGACGCCGTCGACACCGGGATCCTGCTCCTCGACGGCGACCGCGTCCGTGCCTCGCACCCCTTGTTCGCCGCGGCGGCGAAGAAGCGCTCGCGGCCGCGGGAGCGGCGCGACCTCCACCTCGCGCTGGCCGCCGTTGTCGCCGATGACGACCTGCGCGTCCTGCACCTCGCACTCGCCACGGAGGGCCTCGATGCAGAGCTCGCAACGGCGGTTGCCACGGCGGCCGACCGCGCTTCCGCACGCGCTGCCCGGTACGACGCCGTGAACCTGGCCGAGCAGGCACTGCGGCTGACTCCGGCCGATGCCGCGGAGCGCGGCGACAGAGTGCTGACACTTGCGGAGTACCTGCTCGTGGTCGGCGAGCCGCAGCGAGCAGCGGAGCTCCTGTTCTCGGTCCTGGACTCGCTGCCCGCGGGGGCCACGCGCGGACGCGCCTATCTGTTCCTGTCGCAAGCTGCTGCGACGAGCAGCGACGAGGTCAGGGGCCACCTCGAACGTGCGCTCGCCGAGAGCGCGAGCGACCCGGCGTTGCGCGCCGCGGTGCTCGTCGAGCTGACGAGCCACGCAGCGGTCGTCCGCGTCGAGCAGCTGCCGAGAGCGGAATCGTGGGCGCTCGAGGCGCTGCGCGCGGCGCGTGACGCGGACCCGAGCCTGCAGCGCCTCGCGCTGTACGCGCTCGGCTGGGTGCGCGCGTTGCGCGGGCGCCCGATCGACGACGTGTGCGCGCGCTTTCTCGCGATGTCGGACGACGCCTACTACGTCGTCGGGTCACCCGAGCGGGTGGAGGGCCAGCAGTTCGTGTGGCGGGGCGAGGTACGCCGAGCGCGAGCAGTCCTGATGCGGCTGCTCGCAATCGCCGACGAGCAAGGCGAGCCCGTCTCGTACGCGTTGCAGCGACTCCACGTCTGCGAGCTCGAGCTGCGCGCAGGCGACTGGCATGCGGCGGGGCGCCTCCTCGACGAGTGGGCCGAGTCCGCCGAAGGCGAGTTGCTGAAGTGGCCGATGTACGAGCGTTGCCGGGCGCTGCTCGCCGCAGGACGTGGCAGTCCCGACGAGGCCAGACGCTGGGCGGCGCAGGCGATCGCGGCCGCGGACGCGAACGGGGTGCGGTGGGACGGGCTCGAGGCGCGGCGGGCGCACGGAATCGCCGACCTCCTGGCGCGCGAGCCGAGCGGTGCGGTCGAGCACCTGCGCTCGGTCTGGGATCACCTCGAGCGAGAGGGAGTGGACGACCGCGGCGCCTTCCCGGTCGCACCCGAGCTCGTCGAGGCGCTGCTCGAGGTCGACGACCACGACCAGGCGCGGGCCGTGACCGATCGGCTGGGGCAACTCGCCACGCGCCAGGACCATCCCTGGGGTCTCGCGACGGCGAAGCGGTGCGGAGCTTCTCTCCGGCTCGCGTCGCCGACCTACGACGACGAGGCCGAGGCCGGGCTCGAGCAGGCGGCGGCTGCCTACGAGGAGCTCGGACTGCGCTTCGACGCAGGACGATCGTTGCTCGCCCTCGGCCGGGCACAGCGGCGGCACCGGAAGTGGAAGGCGGCGCGAGGGTCGCTCGAGCGGGCCGCCGCGACGTTCGACGAGCTCGGGTCGACGGGGTGGGCGGAGACGGCTCGCTCGGAGCTCGCGCGCGTCGGAGCGCGCCGCCCCCGGGCCGCCGGCGAGCTGACGGAGGCGGAGCGCCGCGTCGTCGAGCTCGCCGCCGAAGGCATGTCGAACAAGGAGATCGCCAGCGCCCTGGTCGTCGCGGTGCCCACCGTCGAGGGGCACCTCTCGCGGGCCTACGCCAAGCTCGGTGTCCGATCGCGCGCGCAGCTGGCCGCGCGACTCACGCGCCGGTAGCGGTCGAAAGACGCAAGGTTTCCAGGGTTTCGGCCCGGCGCGAGCCTGCGTACGTTCGGTCGCATGGCCGAGTTCCTCGTCGAGGTGTACGTCTCGAAAACCGAGGCCGCTCTCGTCGCTCTGGGCGCGGAACGGACGCGCCTCGCGGCCCACGAGTTGACCGCCGAGGGCACGCCCGTGCGGTTCGTGCGCTCGCTGTACGTCCCGGAGGACGAGACGTGCTTCCTGCTGATCGAGGCGGCCTCGGCCGACGTCGTGCGCGAGGCGGTGCGCCGTGCGGGTCTGCCGTTCGAGCGCATCAGCGAGACGCTCGTGCGGCCGGATGAAGAGGAGACGCTGACGTGCGCATGAAGCTGGTGTCGACCGGCGTCGCGGCGCTCGTCGTCTCGAGTCTGGCCGTCGCAGCCGGTGCCGCGCCGGACCGACGGCCTCCGCGGATCGTCGCCGCGGCGATCGTCGACGCGGACCGCGACGCGCGGGCCGACGGGGCGCGGCTGACGTACTCGGAGCGCGTGCGACACGCCGCCGATCGCGACGGCAGGTACTCGTTCACGGTCGCGGGGTACCGGATCCGCTCGGTCGGTGCCGCGCGCGGCAAGGTCGTCCTCCTCCTGCTGGTCGAGCGGGCCGCACCGGACACCGGCGTACGGCCCCTGATCCGCTACCGGCGCACCGGAGCGCAGCCGGTGCGCGACCGTGCGGGCAACCAGGCACTGGAGCAGCGGTTCCCCCGAGCGCGCCCCCACGGCACCGCGCCGCCTGCGTCCCCGCCGCCTGCACCGCCGGGCTCGCCGCCTCCGGCAGCTCCTTCGCCGCCGACGGACAGCGACGGCGACGGCACGCTCGACGGCCAGGACTGCGCTCCCCGCGATGCGGCGATCCATCCCGGGGCGGCCGACCTGCCCGACCTCGCCTTCGTCGACTCGAACTGCGACGGTCTCGACGGCACCGAGAGGGACGCGGTCTTCGCGTCCCCGCAGGGAAAGAACACGAATTCCGGCACCAGAGGCGCCCCGAAGCGGGAGATCTCAGACGCGGTCGTCGCAGCGGCCGACACAGGGCGCTACGTGCTGGCCGCGGCGGGCTCCTACGGCCGCGTCGTCGCCGCGACCCGTGTCGGCATCCATGGCGGGTACGACCCGGGCAACTGGTCGATCCGCCGCGCATCCCTCGTTACCCGGATCGCCGGAGCGCCGGAGGGAGTCCTCGCATCGAACGTCACGGGCGTCGATCTGCAGTTGCTGAGCGTCCACGGCTCGAGCGCGGGCTCGAGCGCCTACGGGATCCGCGCGATCAACAGTTCCCGCCTCCGCCTCCAGCGCGTCACGGTCTCCGCGGCGGACGGTGTCCCGGGCGCGCCCGGCGCGAACGGAGCACCGGGCCTCCCCGGGCGCGATGGGCGGCCCGGTGGGACGGGAGAATGCGACCATAATGTCCCGGCCCGCGGCGGCGCCGGCGGCGACAGCCCTGTCGGCCGATACGGCGGCGAGGGCGGCGACGGCCGCTACGAGTCGGATGGCGACGACGGGGCGATGGGACTCATCAATACCCCCGGCGGCGAGGGTGGGGCGGAAGTCGAGACTGTGGGCAAGGACGGCTCGCCGGGCGCGACCGGTATCAGTGGAGCCCGCGGACCGGCCGGCACCGGAGGCAGCAACTCGACTGCGCTCGCCTCGGTCTACTGGCAGGGTCAGAACGGCACCGGTGGACTCGTTGGCGGGCCCGGAAACGGCGGCGGCGGCGGCGGCGCCGGTGGCGGCCAGGACGATTTCACCGTTCTCAACGGCACCGGCAACGGCGGCGGCGGCGGCGGCGGTGGTGGTGCGGGCGGAAGCGGTGGCGGCGGAGGTCTCGCCGGCGGCGGCTCCTTCGGGATCTACCTCCACGACTCTGCGCTCGTCGCCGAGGGAAGCACGATCACCGCCGGCAACGGCGGCGCCGGTGGACGCGGCGGCAGCGGCGGCTCGGGCGGCGGAGGCGGAGGCGCCGGAGTGGGCGCCGTGCATTGCAGCGACGAGATCGGCAATGGAGCCGACGGCGGGTTCGGCGGAAGCGGCGGCCAGGGCGGCGGCGGGGGCGGCGGCGCCGGCGGCCCCAGCATCGGGATCGTCAAGCTCGGCGCGGCCGCGGTCCTGAACCTGACCGACACGAAGGTGAAATCCGGCAACCCGGGCCCTGGCGGCTTCGCCGGCGCCGGGGGCACGCCGGCCCCGCTTGCCCAGGCGGGAATCACCCAAGGGATCTACCCATGACGCCGACACCCGGTCGTGGGTTCAGCCGGAAGCGGTTCCTGGGTGCGTTGGGCATCGGAGCCGGCGCGATCGCCCTCGATCCTGCAAGCGTGGTCGCGGCGCCCGGCCGCGCGGATGCCGCTCACGCTCACGCGGCCGTGCGCTCCGACCATTTCGGGCGCATCTTCCGGCTGCCGGCGTTTGCGAACCCGAGCGCGAAGATCGAGGCGGCGCTACGCGAACTCGGCGAGCCGGGAGGGCTGCTCGACGCGAACGATCAGCTGGCAGCCGGGCCGAAGGCGCTGATCCTCGACCTGTCGCTGAGCGCGAACAATCCGAACAACCCGAGCCAGACGGCGGGGACGACGTTCTTCGGCCAGTTCCTCGACCACGACATGACCTTCGACGGGAGCTCCAGGCTCGGGCACGCAACGGCTCCGGAGGCGGCGCGCAACCTCCGCACGCCCGCCTTCGACCTCGACTCCGTCTACGGTGCCGGGCCGATCGCCGAGCAGCATCTCTACGACCCCGTCGATCACGTCAAGCTCGCCGTCGAAAGCGGCGGCGTCCACGAGGATCTGCCGCGGCGGGCCGACGGCGGCGCGATCATCGGCGACCCGCGCAACGACGAGCACCTGATCATCTCGGCGCTCCACTGTGCGTTTCTGCGCTTCCACAACCGCGCGGTCGACCTCGTGCGGGCACAAGGTGCCGCCACAGAGCCGGCGGCCGTCTTCGCCGAGGCGCGCAGGCTGCTGACCTGGCACTACCACTGGTTGATCCTGCACGAGTTCCTGCCGCAGATCGTCGGCCGGCAACTGGTCGACGACGTGCTCCGACGCGGCCGGCGCGTCTTCAAGGCACGCCGCGGCCTGGCCCTCGTCCCGGTCGAGTTCCAGGCGGCCGCCTACCGGATGGGGCACAGCATGGTGCGGCCGTCGTACCGCGCCAATCTCGCCGGCGACGAGGGGCAGCCGTTCTTCGCCTTCGTCTTCGACTCCTCGCAGGAGGGAAGGGCCGACCCCGACGACCTGCGCGGCGGCTCGCGCGCCCCGAGGCGCTTCGTCGACTGGGAGACCTTCTTCGACTTCGGCGACGGCGAGGTCCGGCCGAACAAGCGGATCGACACGAAGATCTCCACGCCGCTCTTCCACCTTCCGCTCGGCGCGATCGCAAGTCACGACCCGCCGACCTCGCTGGCGCAGCGCAACCTGCTCAGACACCTCACGTGGCAGCTCCCGTCGGGCCAGTCCGTCGCACGTGCGATGCGCGTCCGCCCGCTCGAGCCGTCCCAGCTCCGGGAGCTCGCGCCCCTCGGCGTCCGCTTCGAGCGGAGCACGCCGCTCTGGTACTACGTGCTCAAGGAGGCCGAGCTCCTCGCGGACGGGCTCCACCTCGGCCCCGTCGGCGGACGCATCGTGGCCGAGGTCTTCATCGGCCTGCTGCAGACCGACCCCGGCTCATACGTGTCCACTCGGCCGCGCTGGCGGCCGACGCTGCCGGCCCGGGGCGAGTCGTTCCGGATGACCGACTTCCTCGCGTTCGCGGGCGTCGACCCCGTGTCCCGCCGCACTCGCTGATTCGGCGAGAATCCGCGCGTGCCACACGACCTGCGGGTCATCACGTACGAGACGATCGTCGCGGGCGCGCGCCGGCACTTCCTTCGCAGGGGCACGATCGACATGGAGGAGCTCGCGTCCGAGCTCGCGGTGAGCCGGGCCACCCTGTATCGCGCGGTCGACGGCCGCGACCGCCTGCTCGGGGACGTGCTCTGGAGCCTCGCCGAGCACACGTACGCGGAAGCGCGCCTCGAGGTCGCCTCGCGCGGCGTCGACGCCATCCTCGAGATCTCGCACCGCTTCACCGAGGCCGTCACGACCTCTCCGCCGTTCCGCCGCTTCCTCGAACAGGAGCCGCAGACGGCGTTGCGTGTGCTCCTGACTCCCGCCGGCGGGGTGCACGAGCGGGCGGTCGCGCTGCACCGGGAGGTCTTCGCCGAGGCGTTCGCGGGCCACGAGGACGAGCTCATCGGCGACCTCGACACCTCCGCGTACCTCTACGTGCGGCTCCGCGAGTCGATTCTCTACGCGGACGTCGTGAGCGGGCGCCAGCCCGATCCCGACGTGGCCGAGCGCGCGGTTCGTGCCCTGCTGACGTCGCGCTGAGAGCCGGGTCTCAGGTTTGCCGCGACGGCTTCGCGGCGACGCAATGCGGAAAGGATCGGCGCGTCGCTCGCCCAGGGGAGGTCGGATCGTGTTCAGGCGCAGTCTCGTCATCGCAGCGCTCGCCGGCGCAGCAACCCTCGTCGCTCCGGCCACCGCGGCGGCCGACCCGCTCGTCCAGGGGCCGATCCCCGGCACGGCGCCCGGAAACCCGGGCTCGCCCGTGCTCGGCGAGACCTACCCGTTCTTCTCCACGTGGCTCGACCTCGCGGCGAGCGGCTACGTGGAGGAGGAGTTCTACGTGTCGGGTGCCGCCGACGCGTACGCGACCACGGGCGCGAAGCTTGCGTCCAACGTGCCGTATCGGACGCGCTTCGTCGTCCGCCGGCCGGCCTCGCAGGCCGCGTTCAACGGCACCGTCCTCGTCGAGTGGCAGAACGTCACGGCGGGTTACGACCTCGACGCGCTCTGGAACCGCCGGCATCTGCGCGAGGGCTACGCATGGGTCGGCGTCTCCGCGCAGCGCGTCGGCGTCGACCAGCTGCGCGCGTGGAGCCCGGCGCGGTACGGCTCGCTCGACGTCACCGGCGGCGCAGCGTTCACGACCGACCAGCTCTCGTACGACATCTTCGCGCAGGCGGCCGAGGCGATCCGCTCGCCGGGCGCCGTCGACCTGCTCGGCGGGCTCGACGTCGAGCGCGTGCTCGCGATCGGCGCGTCGCAGTCGGCCGGGCGCATGACCGTCTACTACAACGTCGTCCTCCCGCAGGAGCAGCCGGTCTTCGACGGCTACGCCTTCGTCGTCGGTACCGCGCCGTCGCGCGTAGGCACCGAGCCGATCATCCAGGTGCTGTCCGAGACGGACGTGACGAATCCGCTCACCCGCCGCCCCGACAGCGACGTCTTCCGCCGCTGGGAGGTCGCCGGCGCCGCGCATTCGGGCTGGGAGGGCCAGGAGTACCGGCGGCCGCTGTCGATCCGCGACCTCGGCGCCGCGCCGGTCTACGAGTGCACGAACCCGCCCTTCAGCCGGATCCCGCTCAGCCAGGTGATCGAGGCCGCCTACGCACACCTCGCGCGCTGGGTCGACGGCGGGCCGCCGCCGCCCCACGCGCCGTACCTCGAGTTCAGCGGCACCACCAAGGTCCGCAACGAGCTCGGGCTCGCACTCGGCGGGATCCAGCTCTCGCAGGTGGCGGTGCCGACGGCGCTCAACACCGGGTCGAACTCCGGGCCGTCGTTCTGCATCCTCTTCGGCACGCACGTCCCGTTCGGCGACGAGCAGCTCGCCGGGCTCTACCGCAACCACGGGCAGTACGTGAGCGCGGTGGCGCGGACGGACGAGGCCAACGTCGAGGCGGGCGTCCTGCTCGAGGCGGACGCCGAGGAGAACCAGCGCGAGGCCGCGCGCTCGGGCGTCGGGAAGTAACCGGAGCGTCAGCCCAGCATCGCCGCGCGCGGTCGCTCGACCGTCGCGAACGCGCTGCGGCGAAGCCACTGCGGAAAGGCGCGCGCCAGGTTGCGCGGCCCTTCGACCTGGAGCTCGCCGGCGCGGATCGCGACCGGGATCGAGGCGTCGCCGAGCCACACGCCGATCAGCGCGCGGAGCCTGCCGGACACGACCAGGTCGACCTGGAAGCCGGGATCGCGGTAGCAGACGTCGACGTCGTCGCGGTCGAGGATCAGCCACGTGACCCGGGGCAGGTTGCCGCGCACGTCGTTGAACCGGAACCGCACCACCACGCGGTGATCCGGCAACGCCTCCGTCGCGATGTTGCGCTGCATGTCCCACATCAGCAGGCGCGGATCGAGCTCGTCACGCGAGAGCTCGCTGCGGGCCCAGCGCTGTCCCCAGGTGCCCAGGCCCATGATGATCGGGCGCAGCTCCTCCCCCGCCGGCGTCAGGTGGTACTCCGGCCCGCGGCCGTCGGGGCCCCTGCGGCGCTCGACGATGCCCGCGTGCTCGAGCTCCCGCATGCGCTTCGCCAGCAGGCTGCGCGACATCAGCGGCACGCCGCGCTGCAGGTCGTTGAAGCGATGGCTGCCGCACAGCAGCTCGCGGACGACGAGCGGCGTCCACCGCTCGGCCAGCACCTCGCTCGCCTTGGCAACCGGACAGAACTGGCCGTAGCCGCGCACGCGTCGACGGTAGGCACGGAAGGGGAGGCGGTCAAGTTCACATCGAGAACCGGTTGGGTCCAGATCGTGGACTGGACGCGGCGGCCCCGCGGAGGGACGCTGGGCTCGACGAACTCGAGCACGAAGGGAGAAACGATGGCCACGGCGCAGCGGGAGCTCGGACGGGAATCGATCGAACGGCTGGCCGGACGGTTGCGAGGTGAGGTCATCGCGCCCGGCGACGCCGGCTACGACGCGGCGCGGATGGTCTGGAACGCGTCGGTCGACCGGCACCCGGCGCTCGTGGCGCGGTGCACAGGGGTGCCCGACGTCGTGGAAGCGGTGCGGTTCGCCCGGGCGGCCGAGCTCCCGGTCGCCGTGCGCGGCGGCGGCCACAACGTCGCCGGGTTCGGGTCGTGCGACGGAGGCGTCGTGGTCGACCTCTCGCCCATGCAGGCGGTGCACGTCGATCCGGAGGCCCGGATCGCCACCGCCGAGGGCGGGACGCTCGGCGCGGCGTTCGACCGCGAGACGCAGGCGTTCGGGCTCGCGACGACGCTCGGGATCGTCTCGAGCACGGGGATCTCGGGCTTGACGCTCGGCGGCGGCATCGGCTGGCTCCAGCGCAAGCACGGTCTCACCGCCGACAACCTCGTCGCGGCCGAGCTCGTGACGGCCGAGGGCGAGCTGGTGCGCGCATCCGCCGACGAGAACCCCGACCTCTTCTGGGGCCTGCGCGGGGGCGGGGGCAACTTCGGGATCGTCACGTCGTTCAGCTACCGGCTGCATCCCGTCGGCCCGGACCTCCTCTGCGGCCTCCTCGCGTGGCCGGCGGAGGACGCCGCCGACGTCCTGCGTCTGGTCCGCGGCTTCATGGCGGAGGCGCCCGACGAGGTGATGACGATCTCGATCCTGCGCACCGCGCCGCCGGCTCCGTTCCTGCCCGAGTCGGTCCACGGCAGCCCGATCGCAGCGATCGCGTGCTGCTATGCCGGCCCTCCGGAGGAGGGGGAGGCCGCACTAGCGCCGCTGCGGGAGCTCGACGGGCTCGTCGGCGACGCGCTCGCGGTGCGGCCCTACACCGCGTTCCAGTCGATGTTCGACGGCTCCTGGGCACCCGGGTTCCACAACTACTGGAAGGCGGAATACCTCACCGGCATCTCCGACGAGTCGATCGAGCAGGCCGCCGGGTATGCGCTCGCGCACAGCTCGCCCCTCTCGGACTTCAAGTTCGCCGCCCTCGGCGGTGCGGTCGCGCGCGTCGGCGAGGATGAGACGGCGACCGGCTTCCGCGACGCGCCGTACGTGCTCAACATCAACACGCGCTGGGCCGATGCGGCGGAGTCCGATCGCCACATCGCGCATACGCGGGAGCTCTACGAGGCCTTCCTGCCGTCCTCGGCCGGCGGCGTCTACGTCAACTTCCTCGGCGACGAGGGGGAGGACCGCGTGCGGGCCGCGTACGGTGACGCCCGGTACGCACGCCTCCAGGAGCTGAAGCGCCGCCACGACCCGGACAACGTGTTCCGCTTCAACCAGAACATCACGCCCGCGTCCGGCTAGCCGCCGGGCGCGGGCTCCGGCAGGCTTGCGGTGCAGTCGGGGCAGATCCCGTGCGTGAGCATGTCGGGATCGAGGGCTCCCTGAGGCGCGACCCAGTCGCCCTCCAGCCGCACGCGCCCGCACCAGGCGCAACGGAGGAGGAGCTCGACGCGCGGCGGCTGCGCAGGCCCGGTCGGCATGGACGCTGATGATCCCTCCGAGATCGCCGCTGCTCTACCACCCGGACGGATGGTCCATCCTGGTCGCCAAGTGGGAATTCTCACAAACGCGCTAGCAAGCGCACCCCGGGCGCGCAACGATGGTGCGAGGCGCGCCCGACGCGGGACGGAGCTGGGGAACTGACGGCGTTATCAGGCCTCGGCGAGCGACCATGTCGGGCGCGCCGAGAATCCCCCGTCCGGGTCATGCTCTCGCCGGGTCGAAGCGGCACCATGGGGAGGCCGGTTCTCCCCTCATCTTCCGGCACCTGCGGAAAGGCCCTCTGCGGCAAGCGGGGGGCTTTCTTTTTGGCGTGGAGAACCCGTGGTCCGATCGCTCCGAGGAACTGTCGGTCTCGATCCGGGACATGTGCCTCAGTGTCTGACACCGGCCATGGCCGCTTTAGAGGCGGCCGGCATCGACGATCCGCTGCAGGAACTGCTGCGTGCGCGGCTCGCGCGGCGCGGAGAAGATCTGCTCCGGCGGGCCCGACTCGAGGATGACGCCCTCGTCGAGGAAGCAGACCCGGGCGGCGACCTCGCGCGCAAAGCCCATCTCGTGCGTCGCGATCAGCATTGTCATCCCGCCGGCGGCGAGCTCGCGGACGACGTTCAGCACCTCGGCGACGAGCTCCGGGTCGAGCGCGCTCGTAACCTCGTCGAGGAGCAGGAGCTCGGGCCGCATCGCGAGCGCGCGCACGATCGCGACCCGCTGCTGCTGGCCGCCGGAGAGCCGGTCGGGGTAGTCGCGCGCCCGGTCGGCGAGCCCGAAGCGGCCGAGGAGCTCGAGCGCACGGTTCTCCGCCTCCGCGCGGGAGAGCCGGAGCGCCTTGCGCGGCCCGAGCGTCACGTTGTCCAGGACCGACATGTGCGGGAAGAGGTTGAACGCCTGGAAGACGATCCCGACGCGGCGCCGAGTCGCGTTCTCGTCGATCCCCGCCCGGGTCACGACCTCGCCCCCGATCAGGATCCGGCCCCCGTCGATCGGCTCGAGCAGGTTCACGCATCGCAGCAGCGTCGACTTGCCCGAGCCCGACGCGCCGATGAGGCAGACGACCTCGTGCTCCTCGACGGCGAGGTCGATGCCGCGCAGCACACGCACGTTGCCGAACGACTTCTCCACGCCTTCGAGCCGGAGCTGCTCCGCCATCAGTGCCCCTTCCAGTGACGGTCTCGCGTTTCTGGCGACTGACCGGGGTCGTCCGGCAAGGACGCAGGGAGCGTCAATATGCGGGCATATTGGCGCGACCGAGGACGCAGCCGGGCGGCCCCGGGCACCGCCAGAAACGCTCTGACTGTTGCTGGAAGGGGCACTAGACCCGGCGGCTCCGCTCGCGGGCGATGAGCCAGTCCGTGAGCCGCGTCAGCGGGATCGTGAGCGCGAGGAAGATCACCGCGGTCGCGACGTACGGCGTGTAGTTGAACGAGCCGGCGACCTCGATCTGCGACTGTCGGAACGCCTCCACGACCCCGAGGAGCGCGACCAGCGCCGTGTCCTTCGTCAGCCCGATGAAGTCGTTCAGCAGCGGCGGCACGACGCGCCGGATCGCCTGCGGCAGGACGACGTGCCGCAGCGCCTGGAAGCGGTTGAGCCCGAGCGAGCGCGCCGCCGCCTCCTGACTCGGATGCACCGAGTCGATCCCCGCCCGGTACACCTCGGCGACGTACGCCGAGTAGACGAGCACGAGCGAGACCGCGGCCCAGAAGAACTGCGAGCGCGGCACGCCGCTGATCTGCAGCGCCGGCACGCCGAAGCCGAGCAGGAAGATGAGCAGGATCGTCGGGATCCCGCGGAAGACGTCCGTGTACGCCGCCGAGAGGAGCCGGAGCGGGAAGAACACAGGGCCCGGCAGGCTGCGCAGCACGGCGAGCACGAGACCCCACACGAGGATGAAGACCTCGGCCGTGAGGAACAGCTTCACGTTCGTCCAGAACTTCTCGAGGATGTCCGGGAAGGACTCCCTGAACTCCGGTCCGTAGAAGAACGCCTGCTGGACCTCGTCCCAGCCGGGCGAGTTGACGACGACGAGCACGAGCGCACCGAAGACGACGAGCGTGCTGACGGTCGCGATCAGCAGGCTGCGCCCGCCGCCGCCGCCCCCGAGGATGCGCGAGCGTCGCTGCTCGGCTACTGAAGAACCGGCGCTTCGGTCTTCTCGGAGAGCCACTCCGTCTGGATCTGCTCCAGCGTGCCGTCGTCCTTCAGCTCGGCGAGCGCGCCGTTGACGCAGTCGCGGAGCGGGTTGCCCTCCTCGAACAGCATCCCGAAGTGCTCCTGCCCGCCGGCCGAGGGGAACTGCCCGACGACGGTCCCGTTCTTGACCTCCTCGGCGCCGACGAGGAAGAACGCCGTCGGGAGGTCGACGACGATGCCGTCGATCTGCTTCCCGTTGAGCGCCGCGACGACGTCGTTCGAGGTGTCGTAGACGCGCGGCTCCTTGTCGGGCTGGATCGGTGTCCTCGATGTAGCCGAGGCTCGTCGTCCCGACCTGGGCGCCGAGCTGCGCGTCCTTCAGGTCGGCGAGCGAGGTCGCGTCGGCGATCGGCGTGCCGTTCAGCCCGACGAGGGCCTGGTTGACGTCGTAGTACGAGTCGCTGAAGTCGACGGCCATGTCGCGCTCGTCGGTGACCGAGATCTGGTTGATGTCGAAGTCGAAGTCCTTCGGGCCGGGCCGGAACGAGTTGTTGAACGGGACGACGATCCACTGCACGTCGTCCTCCGCGAACCCGAGCTTCTCGGCGACGGCGTAGGCGACGGCGCTCTCGAAGCCCTCGCCGGTCGACGGGTCGTTGATCTCCCACTCCGACCCTTCCGGCGTGCCGCCCTCGAACCAGGGCGGGAAGGCCGGGTTGTCGGTGCCGACCGTGAGCATGCCGTCGTTCACGAGCTGGAGGCTCTCGGGCGCGCACGCGTCCGCAGCCCCCGTCGCCGCGGCGCCGGCGGTCGTCCCCGCGCCGGTGTCGGCGGCCTCGTCGTCGTCCTCGCCGCAGCCGGCCGCGACGAGCGCGAGCAGTGCGATCAGCAGGAGCAGCGCCGCTTTCCGCATTGCGCGCGACCCTACCATGCGCCTGTGGCGTCGCCCTTCGTCGAGCTCGAGGTCGGGGAGCGGGTCGTCAAGGTGACGAACCCGGACAAGGAGCTGTTCCCCGGCCGGCACACGAAGCTCGACCTCGTCCGGTACTACCTCGCGGTCGGCGACGGCATCGTCCGCGCGCTGCGGGAGCGACCGACGCAGCTGCGCCGCTTCCCCGACGGGATCGAGGGCGAGCAGATCTACCAGAAGCGCGTGCCCGAGAAACGGCCCGACTGGGTCGAGGTCGCACGTGTCACGTTTCCATCCGGGCGCCACGCGGACGAGCTCTGCGTCACCGAGCTCGCGCAGGTCGCGTGGGCGGCGAACCTCGCGGTCGTCGACTTCCACCCGTGGCCGTCGCGGCGCAGCGACGTCGACCGTCCGGACGAGCTCCGCATCGACATCGACCCGCAGCCGGGCACGTCGTTCGCGGACGGGAAGCGCGTCGCGGCGCTCGTGCGCGAGGTGCTGGCGGAGATGGGGTGGACCGGCTGGCCGAAGACGTCCGGGAACCGCGGCATCCACATCGCGTGCCGGATCGAGCCGCGCTGGGAGTTCCCGGTCGTGCGCCGGTGCGCGCTCGCGTTCGCGCGCGAGGTCGAGCGGCGGCTCCCGGAGCTCGTGACGACCGCGTGGTGGAAGGAGGAGCGGGGCGAGAAGGTCTTCATCGACTACAACCAGAACGCGCGCGACCGGACGATCGCGAGCGCGTACTCGGTGCGGCCGTTCCCGCACGCGCCCGTGTCGGCGCCGGTCACGTGGGACGAGCTGCCCGACGTCGAGAGCGAGGACTTCACGCTCGTCTCGATGCAGGCGCGGTTCGCGGAGCTCGGCGACGTGCACGCGGGGATCGACGACGCGCGTGAACGACCTCGGCGTCCTGCTCGCGTGGGTCGAGCGCGAGGAGACCGAGGGCGTGGGCGAGGCGCCCTACCCGCCGAACTTCCCGAAGATGCCCGGCGAGCCCAGACGGGTCCAGCCGTCGCGGGCGAAGAAGTCGATGTAAAGCAGACTTGACATCGATGTGGTGTCAAGCTAGCTTTACATGCGATGAAGAACGACGTCCGGGCGCTGCGTGGTTCGGCCGGCCTCTCGCAGGCCGAGCTCGCCGCGGCGCTCGGCGTCTCCAGGCAGACGATCAACTCGATCGAGACCGGGCGCTACGTCCCGTCGCTCCCGCTCGCGATCGCGCTCGCCCGGCACTTCCGGCGGGCGGTGGAGGAGGTGTTCCATGCAGACGATGACTAGGACCTGGTGGTTTCTGCCGCTGTTCTCCGTGGCGCTCGGGCTCGCGTTCGGCGCCGCGCTCTGGATCGGCGGGAAGCCGGAGGACGGGGTCTGGGCGCTCGGCGTGATGGTCGTGTTCGGGCTGCTGATCGCCGTCGGCGGCCGCAGCGAGACGATCCGCGGGCTGCGCGGCGACGGCCGCGACGAGCGTTTCGAGCGGCTCGACCGTGACGCGACGGCGCTGGCCGGGATCGTGGTCATCTCCGCCGTCCTGGTCATGTGCGCCTGGGAGTGGGCGCACGGCCGCGACGGCTCGCCGTACGTCCAACTCGGCGCCATCGGCGGCGTCGCCTACCTCGGCGCCGTCGTCGCGCTCCGCCTGCGCGGGTGATCGCCGACACGGTCGAGGGGCACACCCGCCGCGGGCGCCCGACGCCGCACTGGGACCTGCCCGGGCTCCCGGGCGCCGGCGCGATTCGCTCGACTGCGTCGGACGTCCTCGCGTTCCTGGACGCGAATCGCGATCCGGGCTCCCCGCTCGCGGCGGCGGCCCCGCTCGCACACGCGCCGCGGGCGCGGATGCGCCGGGGATCGAGGTCGGGCGCGGCTGGCTGCGCATCGACGTCGACGGCGGCCGGTCGTCTGGCACAACGGCGGCACCGGCGGCTTCCGCACCGTCTGCGGGTTCGTCGGAGCGAGCCGCTCGCCGTCGTGGTGCTCGCGAGCTCCGCACGCTCGGTCGACCGGGTCGGGATCGAACTGGTGCGCGCGCTCTCGGCCTGATCAGCCGGCCAGCAGCGCCTCGACCGACGGGTCGTCCGGCCGGCGCTCGGGGCGGAGCTCACGCCACGTGCACTGCTCCGCGTCCTTGTCGGGGCGGAACCGCAGCAGCCGCGTGCCGTGACGGAAGCGGTTGCCCTGCACCTTGTCGTAGCGCACCTCGACGACCAGCTCGGGCCGGAGCGCGGACTGCGGCAGCTCGCCGCCGCCCCAGCGGTTCGGCTCGGAGAACGGACGGTCGAAGGCCGCGTCGAGCAGCGGCTGCACGCGCGCGAGGACGTCGTCGTGCGTCTTCGCGCCGACCGCGGCGGAGCCGACGTAGTCGATCCCGCCGTCGTCCCGGTAGAGGCCGAGGAGGAGCGTCGCGAGCTTCTCGCCCTCGACCTTCCAGCGGACGCCGATGACGACGCAGTCGGCCGTCTTGTGCTCCTTCACCTTCGCCACGCCCTCGCGCGAGCCGGGCAGGTAGGGCAACCCGAGCCGCTTCGCGATCACGCCGTCGAGCCCGGCGACCTCGAACCGGTCGAGCCAGCGCTGCGCCTCGGCCAGATCGGACGTCGCCGGCGAGACCTGGAAGCCGTCCTTGCCGAGCAGCGCCGCGCGGCGCTCCTCGAGCGGACGCCGCCAGATCTCCTCTCCGTCCCAGAGGAGTAGGTCGAACGCGATGAAGGTGGCCGGGAATCTCGGCTGCGAGGCGGCGGACGCGCGACTCGGCGGGGTGGAGCCGCGTCTGCATCGAGTCGAAGTCGAGGACGCCGTCGCGCGAGATGACGATCTCGCCGTCGACCGCCGAGTGCGGCGCGAGCAGGTCGCCGAGCGGGCGCAACTCGGGGAAGTAGCGGAGCAACGGGCGGCCGTTCCGCGACCACAGCGCGAGCTCGCCGCCGTCGTTCTCGAGGACGCCGCGGAAGCCGTCCCACTTCGGCTCGTACTGCCAGCCGTCGCCGGACGGGAGCTCGCGCACGAGCTCCGCCTCCATGGGCGGGAACGGCACGTTCGGCCCGGGCACCGGCGATAGCCTAGTCGCGTGTCCGATCTCGACGGCGTCTGGAGGGTCCGCCGCACCGGCGGGGCGCTGCCGCCGCTCTTCGGGATGCGGAAGCGGATCGAGGGCGTGCGCGGCACGACCGTCGTCGGGCCGCTCCGCCTGCCGTTCCGCGTCGAGGGTCTGACCCTCCGCTACGACCGCCCGTTCGGCCCGCTCGTCGACGTCCTCGAGCCCGACGACGACGGCTTCCGCGGCCGCGCGACGCTCGCCGGCCGCACGTTCGGGACGTTCGAGCTGCGACCCGAGGGAGGGGCGGCCGTGGGGCCGCCCCTCCCGCCGGGCTAGAGGCCGGCCGGCCGGCCGACGTCCGGCTTCGTGTAGTCGCAGACTCCCTGCGGGAAGATCTGCTCCAGCCGGGCCACGTCCGAGGCGGACGGAATCCACGGCGCGTACAGGCCCTTCGCGGCCGCCGTCGCCACGGGCTGGAGCGCGCATTTGAAGATCCCGCCCTCGAGCGGCGCGCCGGCGACGACGCGCGACGTCGAGTAGAGCTGGAACACCTGCGTGCAGGCGCCCGCCGGCTTCGAGTCGAGGATCCCGTCCCAGACGCCGTCGCCCGACGCGATGAGCGAGCCGGTCGTGGCGAAGCACGAGTCGACCGCGGCCGCGGGCTTGTTCCCAGAGACGCCGTCGCTCGGGTTCGCGCGGATGTTCGCCATCCATTCGTCGATCACCGCCAGGGCGAGCGGCGACTGGTCGGACGCGCGTGCCGGACGCGCGTCCGTGAACCAGATCACCTGGTTCGACGCGTCGCCGTCGTAGTTCAGCATCCGCTGGCGCGACGCGAACGACTGGTGCGAGTTGTGCATGTCGAGCTCGGCCTCGAGGTAGTGCCGCCAGTCGATCGTGGGGATGTCGATCTTCCCGCGGAACACGAGCCCGGACGTGTAGGCCGCGTTCATCGCGTCGAGGTTGCCCGCCGTCCGCGGCGCCGGCGTGACGCCGCCGTCGGTCGACAGCTGCATGTTCCGCTTGCTCCACGGATCGAACGGCTGCCCCGGGACCGAGCAGAGCGCCGCGATGAACGGGCACCCCTCCTGCACCATGTCCTGCGGCCGCTTCCAGGAACCGGTGGTGGCGTTCAGCTTCAGGAACTCGTCCGGGGTGAGTCTCCCGCTCGTGAGTGCCGAGAGCCCGTACTGCACGCCGACGTTGTCCCACGGCACACGCGCGAAGCCGTCGGGCCCGACGCCGTAGACGTTGCGCAGGTCGTCCCAGTGCGTCCACTTGATCGCCGCGATCGCAGCGGGGTCGTAGAGCGCCTGCTCCGCGCCGGCCGAGCCGAAGTGCGGGTTGAGGGCGAGCGGGGTGAGGCCGCGCCAGCCCCTGACGCACTCGGTGCTGCCGGGTGCGTCGCCGCGGTACGGGTTCGCGACCGTCGCGCTCGCGTTCATCCCCTCGAGCCACGTCCGGTTCGGCCACGTGGCCCACTTCGCGTTGGCGCCGTCGGTGACGTCCATGAAGTGCTCGAGCAGCTCGCAGTCGCCGACGTGGATCGTCTGCGTGACCATGTCGGGGTACGAGTACTGCGGGATCGCGGCGTCGATGATCCGGTCCGGGTGGTTCTGGGCGTAGACGTACTGCTGGATCGCGCCGCCGGAGCCGCCGAGGCCGACGGTGTAGAGCGGCAGGCCGTATGCCTCGATGAACCGCTCCTTCGTCATGATCGCGGTCTCGCCGCCGAGCACGAGGTTGTAGTGCGTCGACGTCCGCGTGCCCGTCGAGTGGATCACGGCGTAGCCCTTGGACAGTGCCGGGTCGTAGAGGTGGCTGCCGCCGCCGATCGTCCCCTGCTGGTGGCCGATCGCGACGCCGCCGTCGAAGGCGTAGAGCAGGCGCCCGTTCCAGAGCGACACGTCCGGCGCGGCCGCGGGGCTGCCGGGCGGCGCGAGGATCGCGACCGTGTAGATGAAGCGGTTGATCGTCCCCTTCTCGCGGCGGATCACGTAGGGCACGGTGCGCCCGTCGAGCAACGTCGTCTGGGCGACGTTGGCCGGGAGCGGGCCGGCGGGGAGCGGCAGCGTCTGGCCGGTCGTGGTGCGGTAGAGGAACTCGACGATCCGGTTGGCGGAGCAGTCCTTGCTCCACTGGCCGTTGCCGAGCGGCCAGCCGATCCCCTGCGTGTTGTCGGCGAGCGGCAGGCCGAGACCCTGCGAGACGGTCTTGCAGACGAACGGCTGCTGCTGCGGGCCGGAGATGATGGGGCCGGTGACCGGGAAGTTGCTCAGCGTGAGCTGCGCGTCGGGCCGGCCGTTGCCGTTCCCGTTGCTGTCGGCGGAGAGCGTGTTCGCGCCGAGCGCGAGACCGTCGACCATCCCGCTCAGCGTGCGGGCAACGGGGTCGAGCGCGAGCGTCCCCGTCACGTCGCGCCCGTTGACGGAGACCGTCGCCTTCGCGAGCGGCACCGTGCGCGGGATCGTCACGCGGACGAGGGCGTCGCCGCCCGTCACCATCGACGGTGGGCTCGACAGCACCTCGAGCCGGAACTCGTGTGTCGCGTCGGCGCCGGCGGGCGCGGCGGCGACGAGCACCGCCGCGGCGACCGCGGCAGCGAGGACGGTCCTCCTCATCTGCTCTCCCCTCTGGTTGTCGGCCGAATGCGCCGCGACCCTCTCACGCGCGGGCGCGGGCGCGCAACTTCAGTGCAGCCAGGGCGCGAGGAACGACTCGATCTCGCGGCAGCCGCGCGGCTTCTCGAGCCGGGCGCGCACCTTTTTCGCCTCGACGACGACCAGCGTCGGCAGCTCGACGACGCCGAAACGCTCGGCGAGGTCAGGCCGCTCGGCCCGGTCGACGCGGTAGAGCGTGAACGTCCCGTGGTTGTGGCGCCGCTGCAGGACCTGGGCGAGGAAACCCTCGACCCGGCGGCAGTGCCCGGACAGGTCCGAGTGGAAGAAGACGAGCCCGGGCTTCGATGCCTGCGCGGCGACGCTCACTGCGATCTGACTGCCCGGAGCGGCCCGGACGGAATCTGTGGATACGCTCACATTCGTGAGGAGAGTGGCCGTGACAGGGCTCGGCGCGGTGACGCCGATCGGCAACGACGTCGCCACGTCGTGGGAGAGCGCGCTCGCGGGCCGCAGCGGCGTCGACTGGATCCAGACGTTCGACGCGTCCGCGTTCCCCGTCCGCGTCGCGGCGGAGGTGAAGGACTTCGACGCGACGACCGTCGCCTCGCCGAAGGAGGTGCGGAAGCTCGAGCGGTACGTGCTGTTCTCTCTCGGCGCCGCGCGGGAGGCGGTCGCCGACGCGGGGATCGAGCTCGACACGACCCGCACCGGGATCGTCTTCGGCTCGGCGATCGGGGGCCTGCCCGGGATCCTCGAGCAGGCCGACATCCTGCGCGAGCGCGGGCTCGACCGCGTCTCGCCGAACTTCCTCCCGAACGTGCTCGTCGACTCGGCCTCGGGCCAGCTCGCGATCTCGCTCGGGATCCGCGGCCCGAACTACGCCGTCGTCTCCGCGTGCGCCACCGGCTCGCACGCGGTGGGCGAGGGCGCGGAGCTGATCAAGCGGGGCGACGCCGACGTCGTCCTCGCCGGCGGCGCCGAGTCCTGCATGCACCCGCTGATCCTCGCCGGCTTCTGCGCCATGCGCGGCCTCGCGGCCGAGGACGAGCACCCGCCGCGCGCCTCGCGCCCGTTCGACAAGACCCGCGCCGGCTTCGTCATGGGCGAGGGGGCCTGCGTGCTCGTGCTCGAGGACCTCGAGGCGGCGGAGGCGCGCGGGGCGGAGATCTATGCCGAGGTGGTCGGCTACGGGGCATCGAACGACGCGCACCACATGGCCCAGCCCGACCCGGAGTCGAAGGGCGTCGTCGAGATGATGCGGGCGGCGCTCCAGCGGGGGGGCATCGAGCCGGAGCGCGTCGGGTACATCAACGCCCACGGCACCTCCACGCCGCTCGGCGACCTCGCCGAGACGCGCGCGATCAAGGACGTCTTCGGCGAGCACGCGTACCGCCTGGCGGTGTCTTCGACGAAGTCCGTGACCGGCCATTGCTTCGGGGCCGCGGGCGCGATCGAGGCGATGATGTGCGCGCTCGCGCTGAAGCACCAGGTGCTGCCGCCGACGGCGAACTACGAGGTGCCCGACCCCGACCTCGACCTGGACTACGTCCCGAACGAAGCGCGCGAGGCCGAGCTCGACGTCGCGCTCTCGAACGCGATGGGCCTCGGCGGGCACAACGGCTGCGTCCTCCTGGCCCGCTACGACCCGATTTGATCCAGTGCCAGACTTCAGCTGGCTCAGGCGAGCTGACTCGAGCCACTAACTCGATGCCACGGCCTCGGGGGTGAGCTCGGCGAGGGAGCCCAGCACGACGTCGGCCTGCGCCAGGGCCTCGTCGTCGGGCGGGTAGCTCGGGTTCGGGATCGCGAGCACGCGCATCCCGGCGGCCTTCGCGCTGCGGATGCCCGAGTGCGAGTCCTCGATCGCCGCACACGCGCTCGGGTCGACGCCGAGCCGCCGTGCGCACTCGACATAGACGTCCGGCGAGGGCTTGCCGCGCTCGACCTCCTCCGACGAGACGGTCGCGCGGAAGCACGGCGCGAGCCCGGACAGGTCGAGCACGGCGTCGATGAGCGGCCGGTTCGAGGACGACGCGAGCCCGAGCGGCCACCGCGCGGCGAGCCGCCGCACCGCCTCCTCCGAGCCGTCGATCAGCGGCAGCCGCTCGCGGTAGCGCGCCTCCATCCGGCGCACGACCTCGGCGGAGATGTCCTCGGGCTCGTCCGGCACGCCGAGCTCCTCGTGCATGTACAGCGACCACTCGAGCGAGCTCATGCCCATCATCGCCCGCTGCGCCTCGTCGTCGTAGCGCGCGCCGCGCTCGCCGGCGAAGGCCTCGCGGACGTCGTCCCAGATCTCCTCCGTCTGGATGATGACCCCGTCGAGGTCGAAGACGACGGCCGCGATCACAGCGAGCGGTACACCCCTTCGAGGTAGACGAGCGCCTCGCGCCGCCGGCCGAGCTCGACGCGCTCGACGGCGCCGACGAAGACGGTGTGGTCGCCCGCCTCGTGCTCGGAGACGACGCCGCACGTGAGCCAGGCAAGCGCGTCCCCGACGAGCGGCTCCGGCCCGTCGCCGTCGCGCCGCTCGATCCCGACCCACTGCGCGAGCGGCGGCATCGAGCGTGCGAAGTGCTGCGCCACGTGCGCCTGGTCGCCGCCGAGCACGCTCGCGGCGAAGCGACCGGCGTGCCGCAAGGGCAGGTGGATCGAGGACTGGTGGCCGATCGAGATCCCGACGAGCGCCGGGTCGAGCGAGAGCGACACGAGCGACCCGACGGTCGTCCCGAACGCGGTGCCCTCGTCGTCGACGGTGACCACGCAGACGCCGGAGGGGAAGCGGCGCATCGCCCGCCGGAGCTCGTCGCCGCTCGCCGCCATCGCGGCGGACGCTAGCTCGCCGCGACCAGTGCGCGCAGCTTCGCGGCCTCGATCTTCCGCGCCGTGGTGCCGTCGTTCGACCAGACGGGCCAGGCGTACGCGTGCCCGCGCCGCAGCTCGCAGCCGATGCTGCAGGCGAGCCGGACGCCCCGCGCGTCGGCGCTGAAGAGGCCCGCGCCGCCGAGGATGCTGCGCACGGCCCCGGCCCCGCGCTTCCGCCGCACGGCGTTGAAGATCGCGGCGTCCTCGAGCCCGTCGCGGATCTGCTCGAGCCGCGCGCTCGGGATCGGCGTCTGGCGGCCGGGATAGAAGAGCACGAACTCGCCGCCTCGGTCGACCCGGTCGAGCGGGTTCGGCGTCGTGTAGTTCGTCGTCCCCTGGCCGTAGAGGACACCGTCGGTCCCCTCGAGCGCGTTCCAGAGGAGGTACATGCGCGGCTCGGTGAGCGCCCCGTCGGCGCGGAGGCCGGGCGTGCCCGCGATCGCGCTGTAGGTGTACGACCAGGCCATCGTCCCGCGCCGGCGGACGGCGGCGATGTGGCCGAGGTTCTCCCGGGCGCGGTTCGCGGCGTGGCCGGGCGAGGTGAAGCGGCCGTACCAGCGCCGCAACAGCACGACCCAGATGTCGAGGTCGTCGTTGCCGCCGTTCCAGAGGAAGCGGTTGGCCGGGGTCGGGTTGCCGGTCATCAGCTGCCGACCGCCGGGGAAGCACGCGTGCGTCGCCTTCGCCTGCCGCGCGACGAGGCGCTGGCCCGAGAGGCCCGGCTCGTCGAGTGCGTAGACGTACGGGATCGTCGCGTTGAGCCAGCCGTGCGTGCCCCAGAAGGAGTGGACGTTCTTGAGGTAGTCGCACCAGCGCTCGGGCTCGAACGGCGACACGCCGGCGAGCGGGCTCCGCTGCCGGTTGCTGGAGATCGGGACGCGCATCGTCGAGAACTTCGCGCTGGCCAGTTGCCCGCTCATGTTCCCGGCCGAGTCGAGCCACCAGCGCGAGTCGCCGCCGTAGCCGCTCCGGCTGCGCGGCTCGCCGTAGCCCCACGACGACGGCGAGATGCGGTAGGCGGCGAGCCAGCCATAGAGCGCCCGGTTGACCTGCGACCGCTCCGTGTTGCTGCCGAGGCGGTACATCGCGTCGACCTTGTTCAGGTACGTCTGCGGGGAGATGTGGAACGAGGTGAGCATGTTCCCGGCCGGGTTGCTCGCGGCCGGCACAGCGACCCGGTGCACCCGCACCGTGAGCGGGACGGCCACCGTTTGGCCCTCGGCCGAGACCGAGATCGCGCCGCGGTAGGTGCCCGGCGCGGTCCCCTCGGGGACCGTCACGCGAACGTAGAGCGGCTGGTTCGCCTTCTCGGTCGCGCGCGCGGAACCGTTCCACGGCAGGAGCGCATCGGGGACGAGCCTGCGGCCGAACTGGACGAAGTGCCCGAAGTCGACCTCGATGCCGAGCGGCCCCAGCGCCGTGTTCTGGACCGACGCCGCGACGGCGCCCGCTCCCGAGACCACGATCCACGCGCCTTCCCGCTCGCCCGACGCGGTGTTGAGCGCGATCGCCGCGCTGCCGCCGGGGATGCGGCCCGACGCCGGGATCGACTGCGACGAGGGGTAGGCCCGGACCGCCGGCGCGGGGCGCGCGGCGCCGCGGTCGGCGACTGCACCCGCGTCGGCGGCTGTCAGGGCGCAGGCGGAGCCGAGTGCTGCTGCGAGGGCGGCGGCTCGGAGCACGACAACGTCGTAGCAGACGCGCCCGGAGTTCGCCGAGGGGCGGACAAACGACCGCCCCTCGGATGCGAGTCGCTACGCCGTGGTTGTGCGCACGCGCTCCCGTCCCGTGAGGACGCCGAGCGCGATCATCCCGGTGCCGAGCCCGAAGTGGAGCCAGTTGTCGGCCGTGTTCGCGGGGATCCAGTCACCGCCGCCGACGAGCCCGAGCACCCACAGCGCGAGGTAGATCACGCCGCCGCCGATCAGGTAGGTCCGGGCGCCGTCGATCGTCCGCGCCAGCGCGAGGCCGGCGATACCGAAGAGGAGGTGGACGATGTTGTGGAGGATGCTGACCTGGAAGATCCCGAGCAGCTCCGCCGTCGAGTCCTCACCGGCGAAGGCGAGCTCGTCGTAGTCCGTCGTGATCCCCGGGATGAAGCCGAGGATCCCGGTGGCGAGGAAGACCGCGCCGACGACCATCGCCAGCGTCTGCACGGTCGTGCGTGACGTCATGGATGCGCCCTCCTGTGGGGTGGTGGCTTTGTGGAGCGTTCGTGTCGTCCCCGCGAGCGGTTCGGGGAAAACCTCGACATTATCTGAACAAAAGCGGCCGGAATGCCGCGGGATCCTCGCGCGAGGGATGGAGCGGGACGCACCCGCCGGCCGATGGGTGGGCATGCGCCGCACGCTGAACATCCGTCTCGACGCGCCCGCCCGCGAGCACCGCGGCGGTCTCGCCCGCTTCGACGTCGATTTCGACGGCGACGGGCGTGCCGCTGCCGATCGTGGTGCGGGGCCGTGTCTACATCTACGCCGGCGAGGAGACGACGCGCGAGGGACTCTCGCTGTGGTCGGTCTTCGCCGACTCGGGCCCGGTCGAGCTCGCCGCCTAGCAGCCGCGCTGCGGCGCGCGGCTGCTACGGTCGAGTGACACAGAGCGAGTCCGGTCTGCGCTACAGGCGCCTTCCTTACGCGTTCGCGAGTGAGTAAGGGAGGTGTTTTCCATGGCACAAGGAACCGTGAAGTGGTTCAACGATGCGAAGGGGTACGGGTTCATCACGCCCGAGGGTGGTGAGAAGGACCTCTTCGTCCATCACAGCAACATCCTCGGCGAGGGCTTCAAGTCGCTCTCCGAAGGATCGCGCGTGCAGTACGAGGCGCGCGAGGGCGCGAAGGGCCCCGAGGCGACGAACGTCGCCCCGATCGCCTGACCGACTGACAGCGACCCGTGGCCGCGAACGGCCACGGGTCTTTCGCCTGGTGATCAGATAGGAGGCTTCCTTGGCGGAGAAAGAGGCGAAGATCGAGATGGAGGGCGAGATCGTCGAGGCCCTGCGCAACCGCATGTTCCGCGTCCGGCTCGACAACGGTCACGAGACGCTCGGGTACACCTCGGGCCGGATGAAGCGGCACCGGATCCGGATGCTGCTCGGCGACCGGGTCAAGATCGAGCTCTCGCCGTACGACCTGAACCGGGGCCGCATCGTCTTCCGGATGCGCTGAGGAGCGGCGATGCACGGCGAGATCCTCTGGTTCAACGAGCAGCGACTGGACGGCCTGATCGTGGCGGACGACGGCTCGCGCGTCGTCGTCCTCGGAACCGGCTTCGCGCCGGGCCACCAGCCCGTGGGCCGGTGCGCGGGGACGCCGGTGAGGTTCGAGCTCGTCCACGAGAACGGCGAGCCGCGCGCAGTGGGCGTCACGGTCGTCGACATCGCGCCGTCGCGGCGGGCGCGGTCGCGGCCGTCGCGGTCGAAATAGCGAGCGCAGTCGCCGCTTCAGGCGTGGAACGCGGCGAGGCTCCGGGCCTCGTCGTCGACCGCCGCGAGCGTCGCCCGTGAGAGCCGCTCGAAGGGCTCCAGCTCGATTCGCCCGTCGACGGGGCGCCACGCGCCCGCGACCCGGCCGTCGACGAGGAACGTGCCGACCGACTGCGGGATCTTCGTACCGAATACACGGGGCCGGTGGCGCTCCGGCAGCAGCTGCGTGCGCCGTGCGTGCACGAGCAGGGTCGCGTCCCAGGTGGGGAGGAAGCGCACCGGCGCCGCCGTGTCGGGATGCGGGAGCGGTGCCCGCGGGACGTCGAACAGCTCGGTCCCACGCTCGTCTCGGAAGCGTTTCGGCGCGACGCGCTCCAGCGCCGCGCGAATCGCGGTGACGGGGAGCATCGCGAACGACGCCACGTCGGCGGCGCTCGCGGGGCCGAACCCTCCGAGGTAGCGCGCGACGAGGTGTGCCCGCGGGTCGTCGTGCTGCGGTGGCCCGCCGAGCCAGTCGTCCGCGAGCGCGAAGCGGTCCGCACGCCGGCGCTCCCACGTGCCGGAGGGCGGCGTGCGGACGAGATCGACGAAATGCTGGAGGCCGTTCCACTCGGGCGACGTCCTCACGGCAAGCTCGCGCCGCCACCTCGGGCCGGAGGCGAGCTCCTCTCGTAGCTGCTCCGCCGATGCGGCGAGCGCACCGGCGTCGGCTCGGGCGGCACGGATCCACCACGCACGCCGCTCGTTGCGCGTCGCGAGCGCGAACGGCCAGTAGTCCCGCGCCGAGACGAGGTGGATCGTTGCTCGCATGAGCGTTCCCTGCACGACGGTGCGCCGCTCGAGCGCGCGCGTGAGGGACTCACGGCGGAAGCCCGCGAGCCGCGTCCAGAGGCCGATGTACATCGACGGCGCGTACTGCGCCTGGATCCCGGCGAGCCGCTCGAGGGCGCGCGGGAGCGGCAGCCTCGCCCGGTCGAGCAGGAGCTGCCGCGCGAGCAGCGCCCGGTTGAGCTCCCGCTCCGAGAGCACGCGGTCGGCGCCCGGCGGCACGCGTCGAGCCTACGTCACGGCAGCCGCACGACCTCGTCGACGAGGTCGAGGCCCTCGGGACGGTGCGTGACGAGGAGCACCGTCGTGCGCCCGGCCGTCGCGAACACGTCGCGGACGAGCTCCTCGGCCGTCTCGTGGTCGAGGTGTGCCGTCGGCTCGTCGAGGAGCAGCACGGGGGCGTCAGCGAGGAGCGCGCGCGCGAGCACCAGGCGCTGCCGCTGGCCGCCAGAGAGCTCGGCGCCCTCCTCGCCGACGAGCGTGTCGAGCCCGTCGGGGAGCGTCGCCACCCACGCGTCGATCCGCGCCCGCCGCAGCGCGCTCCACAGCTCGGTCTCGGACGCCTCGGGCCGGGCCAGCAGCAGGTTCGCGCGGATCGTCGAGTCGAAGAGGTGCGCATCCTGGCCCGCGAGCGCGAAGGTCGCGCGCACGTCCTCCTGCCGGAACTCGCGGATGTCGCGGCCGGCGATCGTCACCCGTCCCGACTCGGGATCGAGGAAGCGCAGGAGCAGGCTCGTGACGGTGGTCTTGCCCGAGCCGCTCGGCCCGACGAGCGCCACGCGCGCGCCCGGGTCGAGCTGGAGGTCGAAGCGTCGGAGCACCGGCGGGTCGCTCCCGTAGCGCGCGGTCACGCCCTCGAGCGCGACCGGGGCCGGGCGCGTCGGCGGCGGCATCGGCGCGGCCGGATCGGCGATCGACGCCTCGGCGTCCGTCAGCTCGAGTACGCGCCTTCCCGCGGCGGCGCTCGACGTGAGCTCCCGCACCGCCGGCGCGAGCGGCTGCACCGCGTCGAACGCCGACAGCGCGAGCAGCGCGAGGGTCGCGACGAGCACGCGGTCGAGCGTCCCGGCGTCGTGCTCGGCGACCGCGACGGCGAGCACGCCGGCGACGGTGAGGCCGGTCACGAGCACCGACAGGGCGTCCGCGAGGCCGCCCGCGAGCGCGTCGCGCCGTCCGAGCCGGACGAGCTCGGCGTCTGCCGCGCGGAGTCGCTCGGCGATCTCGTCCTCCCGCCCGTACGCGACGAGCTCGGGCGCGCCCCGGAGGGCGTCGACGAGCTCCGAGGTCAGCTCGCCGCGCGCCGGCAGCTGCCGGCGGCGCGCCGCGCGGCCGGTCGCCCACGCGACCGCCGGGACGAGCACGCCCGCAGCGACCAGACCGACGGCGAGGACGGCTGCCGCAGCCGGCGGAGACGAACGCGACGGCGACGACGCTCGCGGCGCCGACGGTGAGCGCCACGACCGGCGGCCCGAGGCCACGGACGTACAGGCTCTGCAGCGCCTCGACGTCGCCGACCATGCGCGTCAGCAGGTCGCCCGAGCGGTAGCTCTGGAGGCCGCTCGGGGCGAGCGGCTCGATCCGCTCGAAGACCCGCACCCGGATGCGGCCGAGGGCGTGCAGCGCGGCGTCGTGCGAGCGCAGGCGCTCGAGGTAGCGGGCGACGGGTCGCGCGAGGCCGAAGAAGCGGACGACCACGATCGTGACGGTCAGCGACAGGATCGGCGGCTGCTCGGCCGCGCGGGAGATGAGGTAGCCGGCGGAAGTCATCAACCCGACGCCGCAGGCGACGGCCACGACGCCGAGCGCGACCGCCAGCGCCGTCTGACCCGGCGGCGGCGCGGCGAGGGCGCCGATCCGGCGCAGCGTGCTCACACCGGCTCCGCCACCGGCGTGGCGATGCGGCCGGTGCGTAGCTCGACCACGTCGTCGGCCAGCGCCGCGAGCTCGGGCGCGTGCGCGATCAGCAGCACGGTCCGGCCGACGGACAGGCGCTCGACCGCGTCCGCGACGAGCTCGGCGCTCTCCGGGTCGAGGTTCGCGGTCGGCTCGTCGAGGATCGCGAGCGGCGCGTCGCGCAGGAAGGCACGTGCGAGCGCGAGACGCTGCCGCTCCCCGGCCGAGAGCGGCCGGCCGCCGTCGCCGACCACGGTCGCGAGGCCGTCCGGAAGGCGCCGCACGAAGTCGTCCGCGCCGGCGAGCTCGAGCGCGGCACGGATGCGGGCGAGCGATGCGCCGCCGTCGCCGAGCCGGACGTTGTCGGCGACCGTCCCGCGGAAGAGCGTCGGCCGCTGCGGCACCCACGCGAGCTCGGCACGCCAGGCGCGGAGGTCGCAGCCCGCCAGGTCGACGCCGCCCGTCGTGACCCGTCCCGCCGACGGCTCCGAGAAGCCGAGCAGGAGCGCGGCCACCGTCGACTTGCCGCTCCCGCTCGGCCCGACGAGCGCGACGGTGCGGCCGGGCGGCAGCTCGAGGTCGACGCCGTCGAGGACGAGCCCCGGGCGCGAGGGGTACGCGAAGGAGACCCGCTCGAGGCGCACCGGCGCGGCGGCCGGGCTCGGCGGCTTCGCACTCCCGGCACGCGTGGCAGGGCGCTCGTCGAGCAGATCGAGGAGCCGCGCGGCGACCGCGAGTCCGTCGGCGCTCGCGTGGAACTGCGCCGCCAGGTTGCGGAGCGGGAGATAGAGCTCGGGCGCGAGCAGGAGCACCGTCAGCGCCGCTTCGAGCCCGATCCCGCCGTCGACGAGCCGCACGCCGACGGTGACGGCGACGAGCGCGATCCCGAGCGTCGCCGCCAGTTCGAGGATCGCGCCGGAGAGGAACGCGGCCCGCAGCGTCCCCATCGTCGTGCGCCTGTACTCGTCGCTGACCGTCGCGATCCGCTCCGCCTGGTACGCGCTCCGGTTGAACGCGCGCAGCGTCGGCAGCCCGCGGACGACGTCGAGGAAGTGCCCGGAGAGGACCGTCAGCGCCTGGAGGCGGGCCTGCGCACGGCTCGCGGTGAAGCGGCCGACGAGCCACATGAACAGCGGCACGAGCGGCAGCGTCAGCAGCATCACGCCGGCGGAGACCGGGTCGATCGACACGACGATCGCGAGCACGGCGACAGGGACGACGAGCGCGAGGACGAGCTGCGGCAGGTAGCGCGTGAACGTGGTCTCGAGCGCGTCCACGCCCGAGACGGCCAGGGTCGCGACCTCGGCGGACGTGGTGCGGTCGAGCGCCGCGGGCCGGTCGCGAAGACGACTGTCGACAAGGTCGGCGCGCAGGCCCGACAGCGTCCGCTGCGCGGCGCGGCGGCCGACCGTCTCGAAGCCCCAGGCGAGCGCCGCCCGCGCCGCCACGACGAGCACGAGCAGTTCGAGCGGCCGCGCGACGTCCGCGAGCGACGCGCCCTCGAAGCCGCGCGCAGCGACCCGGGCGAGGAGGACGGCCTGGGCGAGGACGAGCAGAGCGGCGACGACGCCGAGGGACGCGTCGGTCACGAGGAGGACGCGCACCGCCCGCGCTCGGCGCATCAGGCGCGGATCGATCGCAGCGCCCACGGCGAGCTAGCCGCCGGTCTTTCGCGCCACCAGGTCGACCGGGGTCCCCGGGTCCTCGCCGCCGAGGCGCGCCCGGAAGACGTGGTACGTCCACCCCTGGTAGAGCAGCACCACCGGGAGGAGCACGGCCGCGACGACCGTCATCACCGTGAGCGAGTAGTGCGCCGACGAGGCGTTCTCGACCGTGAGGCTGTTTCCGAACTCGGGATCGGACACGAGCACGCGCGGATAGAGGCTCACGAACAGGGTGACCACAGCGGCGCCGATGGTCACCGCAGTGGCGACAAACGCCCAGCGCTCGTTCCCCGCCCGTACGAGGACGATCGCAGCCACCACGGCGACGGCTGCCACGGCGACGGGGAGGATGCCGGGGAACAGGCTCTTGTCGTTGACGTCGCCGGCGACGACGAGCGTCCAGACGAGGAAGCCGGCGCCGACGATCGCGGCCACCGGTGCAAGGAGCGTCGCGGAACGACGGGCGCGCTGGCGGAGGTCCCCGACCGTGCGGAGGCCGAGAAAGACCGCTCCGTGAAGTGCGAAGAGGAGGCAGAGCGCGATCCCCGCGACGACCGAGTAGGCGCTGAAGAGGTCGCCGAAGTCGCCCGCGTACGTCTGGTCGGACGAGATCGGGACGCCGTGCAGGAGGCTTGCCAGCGCGATGCCCCACAGGAGCGGCACTGCGACCGACGAGATCGTGTTCGTCCAGGCCCAGAACGACTTCCACGCCGGGGCTTCCGCCTTCTCGCGCCACTCGAACGACAGGACGCGGGCGATCAGGAACACGAGGATCAGCAGCAGCGCGAGGTAGAAGCCGGAGAACATCGTCGCGTACCAGACCGGGAACGCGGCGAACGTGGCCCCGCCCGCGATCACCAGCCAGACCTCGTTCCCGTCCCAGTGCGGTCCGACGGACTCGAGCATCGTGCCGCGGTCGTCCTCGTTGCGACCCACGACGGGCAGGAGCATCCCGACCCCGAAGTCGAAGCCCTCGAGGACGAAGTAGGCCGTCCAGAAGAATGCGAGCAGGCAGAACCAGAGGATCTCGAGCGTCATCTCAGAACGCGGGCGCCGGGTGCGGCGCCGCCTCCTCGCTGCCCTCGCCGCCGGGCTCGGGGGGATCCATCCGGGCGTAGCGGCGCATGAGGATGAAGTCGGTGAGCCCGAGCACCGCGTACAGCGACACGAACACGGTCAGGCTGAGGCCGACGGTCCAGGTGCTGACGGAGCCCGAGACGGCATCCTCGGTCTTCAGCAGGCCGTAGACGACCCACGGCTGGCGCCCCGCCTCCGAGAGGATCCAGCCGGCGAAGTTGGCGAAGAACGGCAGCGCGATCCCGACGAGCGCGGCCCGCTGGAACCACGTGGCGTGCTCGAGCCGCTTGCGCCGGACGAGCCAGGCACCCCAGAGGGCGAGCAGCGCCAACAGGGTCCCGAAGTAGGCCATGACGCGCATGCTCCAGTACACGAGGCGGACGTCCGGGATGTAGTTGCCCGGGCCGTACTGCTGCTCGGCCTGGCTCTGGAGCTCGTTGATCCCGACGACCTGGCCCTTGAACGAGTTCGTGGCCAGGAACGAGAGCAGGCCGGGGATCGCGATGTCGAAGGACGGCGTCTGGTCGTCCTCGGTGAACCCGCCGATCTGGAAGAGGGAGAACGAGGCGGGTTGCTCCGTGTCCCAGAGCGCCTCCGTCGCGGCGATCTTCATCGGCTGCGCATCCGTGACCGCGACGCCGAACTCGCTCCCGACCCCCAGCTGAACGAACGTGGCCGGCAGCATGACAACGATCGCGAGCGTCGCGGAACTGCGGAAGGCCTCGACGTTCCGGCCCTGTCGCAGGTGCCAGCACGAGACGCCGAGCACGAGAAAGCCCGCAGTGATCAGCCCGGCGAGGATGGCGTGTGTCCAGGCGAACAGCGTGAACCGCTGGAAGAGGAGGTCGGCGATGTCGGTCGCCTGGGCACGGCCGGTCTGCGAGTCGATCTCGTACCCGACCGGGTGCTGCATCCAGGAGTTCGCCGTCAGGATGAAATACGCCGAGAGCCACGTGCCGAGCCAGACGAGGTAGATCGTGGCGAGGTGCACCCTCGGGGAGAGCCGGTCCCAGCCGAAGATCCAGAGCCCGATGAACACCGCCTCGAGCATGAACGCGCCGATGCCCTCGATCGCGAGCGGCGGGCCGAAGACGTCGCCGACGTAGGCCGAGAACGCCGACCAGTTCATGCCGAACTGGAATTCCATGACGAGGCCCGTCGCGACGCCGATCGCGAAGTTGATCAGGAAGAGCGTCCCGAAGAAGCGCGTGAGGCGGCGCCACTTCTCGTCGCCCGACCGGTGCCAGCGGGTCTGCATCACCGCGAGCAGCGGCGCCAGCCCGAGCGTCAGCGGCACGAAGATGAAGTGGAACAGCGTCGTCAGCGCGAACTGCCAGCGCGAAAGTTCGACCGTCGTGATCGCGAGTGCACTGGTCACGCCAAAACGACCTCCATGCGGCTCCGGAGATCGTCCGTGCGGCTCCTCGCCGTCACATCGTCCTGAGGGGGTGATTCGCGGGGTGCGTCCCCGTTCGACGATGGCCGCCGTGGCGCTCGAGCCCGAGGGGCCGGACATGGTCGGCGCGGAGGCGCGCTGGCCGATGGCGGGTGCGGTCGTCGCGGCGATGGTTCTCACGATCCTCCTGCCCGACGACTACCGGCTCGGCCCGGAGTGGGCACTCCCGCTGATCGAAGGAGTGCTGCTCGTCGCGCTGATCGTGGGCGATCCGGGTGCGATCACGCGCCGTTCGCGCGAGCTCCGCGTTGCCTCGATCGTGCTCGTGTCCGTGCTCGTTCTGGGCGCGTTGTGGTCGACGGCGCAGCTGATCGACGACCTCGTCCACGGTGGTGCCGCGACGAACTCGGCAGAGGATCTGCTCGAAGCCGGATCGACCGTGTGGGCCTCGACCATCATTGCGTTCGCGCTGCTCTACTGGGAGCTCGACGGCGGTGGGGCTGCGGCGCGCGTACACCAGGTCCCCATGCACCCGGACCTCGCCTTCCCGCAACTGCTGAACCCGGCGATCGGGCCGCCGGGATGGCGTCCGCGGTTCGTCGACTACCTCTATCTCAGCTTCACCAACGCGACGGCTTTCAGCCCGACCGACGTGATGCCGCTGGTGCCGTGGGCGAAGTCCGCCATGTCGGTGCAGGCGTTCATCTCGCTCGCGATCCTCGGCCTCGTGATTGCGCGCGCCGTGAACGTCTTCTCGTAGGCGCTAGGACTCGACGCTGATCCGAGCCGCTCGCTCGTGCGTGAACCCGGCCCAGGTCCACTCGACGACGGCCTTGGCGCGGTCCTCGCCGGTGGAGAGGAGCGCGAGGTGCACGGAGCCCCAGGCAAGCCACGCGACTTCGCCCTTGAGCGTCCGGCCGCGCGGGAGCTGCACGACGGCGGCGCCGCGGCCGATCGTGGCCATCGTCCCCTTGTCGTGGTAGCGGAACAGCTCGCGGTCCTTGCCCTTCAGCACGCGCACGATCGTCTCGCCCGCATGCGCGCCGGCCTGGAGCGCGACCGACCCGAGCTGCGGCAGTACCTCGTCGTGCTTCGTGTCGGTGATCCACGCGATGTCGCCGACGGCGAAGGCCTCCGGGTGGCCCGCGATCGAGAGGTCCGGCTCGACGGCGACGCGGCCGCCGCGCTCGAGCTCGAGCCCGAGCGACTGCGACAGCGGGCTCGCCGAGAGGCCGGCGCCCCACACCAACGTGTGCGCTTCCAGCTCCGTCCCCGACTTCAGCTTGACGCGGGTCGGCTCCACCGACTCGACGAGCTCGCCGAGGAGGACGGTCACGCCCCGCTCCTCGAGCGCGCCCTTGGTGTACTCGCGAAGGTTCTCCTTGAACATCCCGAACAGGTGCGGCGACGCCTCGACGAGCGTGAGCTTCGCGCGCTCGCGCGGGATATCCGGGTAATCGTCGGAGAAGTTCACGTTGTAGAGCTCCGCGAGTGCGCCGGCGCTCTCGACGCCGGTCGGGCCGCCGCCGACGACGACGACGTTGAGCGCGCCCTCCTCGATCAGCGCGGCGTCCTTGTCGGCTGCCTCCCACTTGCCGAGGAGGTGCTTCCGCAGCCGGATCGCATCGGCCAGCGTGTACATCGGAAACGCGTGGTCGGGCGTGCCTGCGGTGCCGAAGAAGTTGACCTCGGCCCCGAGCGCGAGGACGAGGTAGTCGTAGGTGATCGGCGCCATCTCGGCGAAGGAGACCGTGCGTGTGTCGAGATCGATCCCGGCCACCTCGTCCACGTGGAAGCGGACGTTGGGCAGGTCGTGGAAGAGGTCGCGCAACGGGTGCCCGACGGCCGTCTGTTCCAGCAGCGCCGTGGCGACCTGGTACAGGAGCGGCTGGAAGGTGTGGTAGTCGTGCCGGTCGACGACCACGACGTCGGCGTCGGCATCCTTCAGCGCCTTGGCGGCGCCGACCCCCGCGAAGCCCCCGCCGAGGACGAGCACGAGCGGGCGCTTCGGTTGGCCCTCCGTCACATCACTCACCTCCCGCCGCCAAGCTAGGTGGGGGACGTGGAGGCAACATCACCCCGGCGGGATGATTCCCGGCCCGCGATCGCGGTCGCCAGGAGCGGCAGGACGAGGACGGAGACCATCCCGGCGCCGATCAGCGAGGTGCCGACGTCCTGGGCGATCGCGCCGCGCTCCGTTCCGATGCCCACGATCGCGACGATGAGAGGCAGGCCGGTGGCGCTGAACAGCGCGAGGCTCGCGGTCTGCCGAGGCCCGAGGTCCCGCAGCCAGAGCATGGCGGGCATGCCGCGTACGACGACAAAAAGGACGAGGAAGAGTGCGACGAGCCCGAGTCCGGTCGCCGTTAGCAGGCTGTCGAGGTCGAAGGTCATTCCGGTGACGACGAAATAGATCGGGATCAGGAAGCCGAACCCGACGCCCTCCAGACGCATACGGACGGGGCGAGCCTCCGGCGAGTCGAGCGCGAGGCCAACGACGAGGCCGCCGGCGAACGCGCCGAGGACGAAGTCGAGGCCCACCTCGAGCGCGAGCAAGACCAGGCCGGCGAGGGCGAGGATGGAGAGGCGGACGGCGGCCTGACCCGTCGTGTGCACGGTCTGCTGAAGCACGCCGACGACGCGCGGGGGCCGGGCTCGGAGCGCCGCCGTCGCGGCGACCAGGACGACGACGCCGAAGCCGAGCAGGAGCAGGACCTCGGTGAGTGCGCCGTACGCGCCGGTGAGGAAGATCGAGATGACCACGATCGGCCAGAACTCGCCCGCCACGCCGGCTCCGAGCACCGCCGAGCCGAGCCTCGTCGGCAGCAGGCCGGCGTCGGCGAGCACCGGGACGAGCGTTCCGAGCGCGGTGGTGCTCAGCGCCACGCCGAGCAGCCAGCCCTCCGCGTCGAGCCCGCCCGTGTGCAGCAGGAGCCCGACGATGACGGCGATCGCGAGCGAGATCGCCCAGCCGGTCGCACCCCGAACGAGCGACCGGGGAGCCACGTGGTGCTCCACGAGCTCCACGCCTGCGAAGAAGAAGAGGAAAACGAGGCCCAGGTCGGCCAGGAAGTCGATGTGGTCGTCGACCTGCGCGAGGTCGAGCCCGTCCGGGCCGATCAGGATCCCGAGCAGGATCTCGAGCACCACCGTCGGCAGGACGAGGCGCCGATGGAGCCGCGACAGAATCGCGCCGGCGCTCGCCGCGGCAAGCACGAGGACGAGGGAGCGGACGTCCGCCGTCGTCTCGACGGCGAGCGGGACGAGCGCGTTCACGCAGCGATCGTAGGCGTCAGCCCCCAGCTACCTGCGAAGGATTCGCCGGGCTCGAGGCGGATCAGCGCCTCGCCCGTGCGGAACGCGTTCGGCGGGCAGGTCATCGGCTCGACCGCGAGGGCGCACCGGTTCACGTCCGGGAGCGGGTCGCCGGTGAAGACCATCAGGTACCGGTAGGCCTCGTCGACCCAGAGCGTCAGCGCGGCGCCGCTCCCAGGCTCGTCGCAGCCGGACGCGGGCGAGGCCGTCGTCGTCGCGGTCGAGGTCGGCGAAGGCGTGGTCGAGCACCGTCTCGCCGATCGGCCGCGGGCTGCGGAAGTCGCGCTCCGTGCCCTCGACGGGGCCTGAGCCCGTGGGGATGCCGCGCTCGTCGGACACGAGCACGGTGCCGGCCGGGACGGACAGGACGAGTGGATCGACCGTGGGCGTGCCGAGCGTGAGGTACGGGTGCGCGCCCGCACCGAACGGGCAAGGCGCCGCCCCGGCGTTCGTCGCGGTCGTTCGCACGCGCAGGCCGTCGTCCGTGAGGGCGTACTCGAGCTCGACCGCGAGCAGGAACGGGTAGCCGGGCTGAGCGTGGATGGCGTGGGTCATCACGACCCGGCTCGGCTCCTGTTCCGAGACGCTCCACGCGACCCAGCGGACGAGGCCGTGGATCGCGTTGCGCGCCGTCGGCTCGGTGTGGGCGAGCTGGTGGCGGCGGCCGTCGAACTCGTAGGCACCGTCCTCGATCCGGTTCGGCCACGGCAGCAGCACCTGCCCCCGGCCCGAGGTAACCATCGCGTCGGCCGCGTAGCCGTCGAGCAGCTCGCGCCCGCCGACGGAGTACGTGCGGAGCCCGGCGCCGACCTCGGTGACGACCGCGCGCTGGTCGCCGAGTGCGAGCTCGATTTGCTCCCCCATGGGCGCGAGCGATGCAGCCACGATCTAGCCCGGCACCGGGTCGGCCGCGGCAGCGGGCTTCCGGTGCGCGACGGCGAACGACCACACGCCCATGACGACTGCGACCACGGCCGTGAGAGCGTAGATCGTCGAGAGCTCGACGCCGCCGTCGACGAGGGGGCCGACGCCGAACGCGGCGATGCCGTAGCCCAGCTGATATGCGGCGATCACGCCGCCCGCCACGGCCGCGCCGAACGAGCGGAGCTCCGCCTGGCCGAAGCTGATCGTGAGCGGCAGCAGCGCCGAGCACCCCAGCCCTGCGAGGCCGAACGCGAGCACGCCGAGGACGGGCTCGTCTTCGGGCAGCAGCGAGATGAGCACGAACGCGGCCGCGACGACGAACGGGAGCAGGTGGAAGGACGTCCGCGCGGGGAGCCATCGCTGGACGGCGGCGAAGCCGATGCGCCCGAGTGTCACCATTCCCCAGAACGCGGTGAGCGCGAGGGCCGCGGCCGTCGTCGACGCGCCGAGGTCCTGTCATGTCGAGCTGCGCCCAGTTGCCGTTCAGGGTCTCGCAGATGCCGTAGAGCACGGCGAATCCGGCGTAGACCCAGAGCCGGGTCGGAATCCCTCCGCCCGCCCGCGACTCGTCGCGCTGAGGTGCCTCGACGCGCAGCGGCAGGCGCAGGCTCGCGGCGAGGAGCGCGACGAGCAGGAGCGCCGACGTGACCGGCAGCCCCCACCAGAACCCCAGCCCGACGAAGAGCGCCACGAACAGCGGTGCGAGCACCGTGCCGAGCCCGAGCAGCGCGTTGAGGGTGAGGATCGCCCGGTCGACCGCGGCCGGGTGGAACGCCGCCGCCATCGTATTGAGCGAGGGCACGGTGAGCCCGAAGCCGGCGCCGAGGCACGCGGTCGCGAGCAGGAGCAGCACGTAGGCCGTCTCCTGCTCCGAGACGAACAGCTGGCTGACCAGCAGGACGGACATCGAGACGAGGCCGGCTCCGAGCCCGACGAGGTAGACGCGCCGCGTCCCGAAGCGCCCGCTCAGCCCTGCGCCGAGCAGGGCGGCCGTGATCGCTGTGAGCACCTGCGGCACGAAGAGGCCCGCGTACTGCGTGCTCGAGAGGTCGTACTCGTCCGGGTCGGTGAAGACCGTGCTCGCGGCCGGGAAGGTCACGAGCGCGATCCCCTGGACCACGCCGGCCGCGTACACCACCGCCGTCTCGGCCCTGCTCGCCATGACCTAGCCCGATGGAGTCGGAAGCGGTGCCCCGCTCGAAGGCGGCTCCTCCCGTTTCGTGGACGTGAACGGTTTGGTGACGTCCTCGAGCGACTTCCCCTCCGCCCTGACCGTGACCGAGCTCGCGATCGTGATCTGCGGGCCGTCGAGGATCCACGCCGCGCCGAGCCCGGCGACCATGCGGGTGTGGAACGGCGACCAGCTCAGGCGATCGAGCCGTGCGGGAATGGTGGAGCGGATCGCCTTTGGCGCGGCCGCAGCCTCGGCACTCATGCGGCGCCTTCTTCCAGGGCCGCTGCGGAGACCGGCTGCGATGCTCCGAGCCGGTCGAGTAGGTGATCACCGACACGGAGGGAGTTCGCCATTGCCGTGAGCGCGGGGTTCACCGCCCCGATGCTCGGGAAGATGCTGGTGTCGACGACGTAGAGGTTGTCGACCTCGTGCGCCTGGCAGTCGGTGTTCAGCACCGACGAGGCCGGGTCCGTGCCGAACCGGCAGGTGCCCGCCTGGTGGGCGACGCCGGCGACCGGGATCTCGTTCTTCATGTACGCGAAGCGGTGGATCAGGTGGCCCTCGGTTCATGTTCAGCTTCGGCAGCAGCGACTTGAGCTTCGTCGTAGAGGCGCTTCCGTCGCCTCCGCGTTCGTCTCCGAGTAGGTCAGGCGGACGTTGCCGTCGGCGCGAGCGTGACGCGGTTGTCCGGGCTCGGCAGATCCTCGGTCGAGAGCCAGAAGTCGATCGCGTGCTGCGCGACCCGGTCGAGCGTCCACTCCGGCGCGAGGCTTCGTCTCGCCGGGCTTCTCGCCGCGGAACATCTCCGCAGACGACTTGCCGACCATCTGGATGTTGCCGAGCGGGAACTCGAAGTCGTCCGCGCCGAAGTAGAAGTCGTTGAGCCCGAGCGTCTTCTGGAACACGTCGGGTTCTCCTCGCGCGAGAGCGCGAGCAGCGCGAGGCTGTCGTGGAACATGTAGTTGCGGCCGACCTGGTCGGAGCCGTTGGCGAGGCCGTTCGGGTGCCGTCGTTGGCCGAGGCGAGCAGGAGCTTGGCCGTATTGGCCGCACCGCACGCCGACGACGACGATGTCCGCCGCGAAGCTCTCCGTCTGGCCGTCGCGCTCGACGACCACCTCGGAGACCTCGTTCCCCGAGCCGTTCGTCTCGAGCTTCGACGACTCGTCGCGTTCGTCAGCAGCGTCACGTTCGGATGCTCGAGCGCGGGCCGCACGCCGAGCACGTCGGCGTCGGACTTCGCGTGCACGAGGCAGGGGAACCCGTCGCAGGTCGTGCAGCGGATGCAGTGGCTGTAGGGCAGGTTCGTCTCGGTCAGCCGGACGCCGCACGGCGCGTGGAACGGGTGGTAGCCGGCCGCCTCGAGGTCGTCCGAGAGCTGCTGGATCCGCGGCTCGTGCGTGAGCGCCGGGAACGGGTACGGCGCGCTCGACGGCGGCTCGGTCGGGTCCTCGCCGCGGGCGCCGTGGACCTCGTAGAGCTGCTCGGCCAGGGTGTAGTACGGCTCCAGCTCGTCGTAGGCGATCGGCCAGGCCGGCGAGATGCCGCCGGCGTGCCGGAGCTCGCCGAAGTCCTCCTTGCGGAGGCGGTAGAGCGCGGCGCCGTAGAGCTTCGTCGCCCCGCCGACGAAGTAGTGGATCTGCGGCTGGAAGGTCGTGCCCGCGTCGTCGTACCACGTGTCCTCGGACATGTAGCGGTTGTCGACGAAGACGTCGTGCGCGGACCAGTTCGACGGCTCGCGCGGAAGCCAGTCGCCGCGCTCGAGCAGCAGGATCCGCTTGCCCGAGGGAGCCAGGTGCCGCGCGAGCGTCCCGCCCCCGGCGCCGGTGCCGATGATGATGACGTCGTAGGAGTCCATCGTCAGTAGTCCTCCAGCAGCTCGGGGACGATGATTCGCGCCGCGGCCTCCATCAGCGCCAGGTGCGAGAAGGCCTGCGGGAAGTTGCCGAGGTGCCGCGCCCGTGTCGGCGTCGAACTCCTCGGCGTAGAGCCCGAGCGGCGAGGAGATCCGCAGCAGCCGCTCCATCAGGTCGCGCGCCTGCTGCAGCTCGCCGACGATCGCCAGTGCGGACACGAGCCAGAACGAGCAGATGAGGAACGTGCCCTCCTTGCCGGAGAGGCCGTCGTCGGTCTGCTCGGTGTGGTAGCGGAGCACGAACCCGTTCTCGGTCAGCTCCTCGGCGATCGCCTTCACCGTGGCCTTCATCCGCTCGTCGTCGCCCGGCAGGAAGTCGAAGATCGCCGCGAGCAGCACCGAGGCGTCGAGCGCGTCGGTCTCGTAGTGCTGCTTGAGGGCGCCGTCGGCCCTGACGCCGTGTTCGAGGATGTCCGCGCGGATCGCCTCCGCGGTCTCCCGCCAGCCGGCCGCCCGGTCGGGGTCGCCGCGGATCTCGGCCAGTTGAGCCGCGCGGTCGAGGGCGACCCAGCCCATCAGCTTCGACGAGACGTAGTGCTGTGGCGCTCCGCGGGCCTCCCAGATCCCCTGGTCGGGCTCGGTCCAGACCTTCGTCGCGCACTCGGCCTGTGACTCCACGATCGGCCAGAGCCGTCGCGGCAGCCGCTCGCTCTTGCGGGTGTGGAGGAGGATCGAGTCGAGCACCGCGCCGAACACGTCGTTCTGGCGCTGGTCGAAGGCGCCGTTGCCGATCCGCACGGGCCGTGCGCCTGCGTAGCCGGAGAGGTCGTCGCGCGTCGTCTCGGTCAGGTCACGGCGGCCGTCGATCCCGTACATGATCTGCAGCGACCCGTCCTCCGTCGGCTCGAGGTCGGCGACGAACTGCATGAACTCGTCGGCTTCCCAGTCGAGGTTGAGCCAGTGCAGCGCCTGGAGCGTGAACGTCGTGTCGCGCATCCACGTGTAGCGGTAGTCCCAGTTGCGCTCTCCGCCCGGCGTCTCGGGCAGCGACGTCGTGAGCGCCGCCACGGTGGCGCCGGTGGGCATGTAGGTGAGGCCCTTGATCGCGAGCGCGGAGCGTTGCAAGGGGTCGCGCCAGAGGTGGTCGGGGATCCTGGCGCGGCTGAGCCAGGCACGCCAGAACCGCGTCGTGGCGGCGATCCTCGCCTCCGCCGAGCCGGCGTCCTCCGGGGCCTCCAACCCCTCGGCCCAGGAGAGGGCGCAGTAGGCACGCTCACCCGCTGCGAGCACGTGCCGTCCCCGGACGCGGTTGCCCTCGATCCCGAGTGCGAGGTCGGACACGAGCCGGATCGTCCGGTCGGCGCCGCTCGCGTCGGCCGCGTGCCGGCTCCCATCCACGAGGTCCCATGCCCCCGGCGTCCTCCCGTAGTCGAATGCCGGCTCGCAGACCAGTTCGATCTCGACGTTGCCTTCGATGCACTCGACCGTCCGCACGAGCATGTGGTCGCCGTCGTCGTCGGCCGGAGGTCTCGTGTGCGGGGTGACCTCGTCCTCCCGCTGCCGCGGCCCCATCGTCAGCGCATCGCGGACGACGATCCAGCCGGCGGGCGTCTTCCACGTCGTCACGAGCACGTTCGTGCCCGGCTCGTACACGCGCGCGGCGGGGTGGTTGATGCCGAACGGGCCGAAGCGGAAGAAGCCCGCCTGGCGGTCGAGCAGGCTCCCGAACACGCTCGGCGAGTCGAAGGCGGGCACGCAGAGCCAGTCGATCGCGCCGTCCGGCGCGACGAGCGCGCCCGTGTGACAGTTGGAGAGGAACGCGTACTCGGCGATCGGAGGGAACGGCGACGGCGCCGCAGCGCTCTGCGGAGTTTCGCCGGACTCGACGGCGGTCATGCCGCCACCCACGGCCCGTGCCAGCCGCCGTGGCCCTTCACGAGGTCGTTCGCCGCGTCGGGGCCCCACGACCCCGGCGCGTACGGATGCGGCGCCGGCGGGTCGTCGAGGAGCGGCTGCATGATCCGCCACGTCTCCTCGACCCCGTCCTGGCGCGTGAAGCGGGCCGCCTGGCCGACCATCGCCGCGTGGAGGAGCACCTCGTACGGCGTCGCACCCTCACCGCCCTGCTCCGCGAACTCGGCGTCGAGGTGCACCGACCCGGCCTCGCTCATGTCGCCGAGGCGGGCGTCGAGCCGGAGCCGCACGCCCGTCGTCGGATCGAGCTTGACCACGAACTGATCCGGCTCGGGATGGCGTCCGACCGCGCCGAAGCCGATCTTCGGCGGCTTCTTGAAGACGACCCGGACCTCGGTCTGGGTCGTGGGCAGCCGCTTGCCTGTGCGGATGAACCATGGCACGCCGGCCCAGCGCCAGTTGTCGATCTCCAGCCGGAGCGCCGCGTAGGTCTCCATGGTCGACCCGGCCTGGACGCCGTCGATGTCCTGGTAGCCGTCGTACTGGCCGCGGACGTAGTGCGCCGGATCCGCCTCCTCGACGGCGCGGAAGAGCGCGGCCTGCGCGTCCTTGAGCGCGTTCGGGTCGTGCCCGCCGGGCGGCTCCATCGCCGCTGCGGAGACGACCTGCATGAGGTGGTTGACGACGACGTCGCGCAGCGCGCCGACCGGGTCGTAGAAGTGGCCGCGGTCCTCGACGCCGAAGTCCTCGGCCATCGTGATCTGGACGCAGTCGACGTAGTTCCGGTTCCAGACCGGCTCGAGCATCGTGTTCGCGAATCGGAGGTAGAGGATCTCGTCGAGCCCCATCTTCCCGAGGTAGTGGTCGATCCGGTAGAGCTGCGACTCCTCCACGTACTGGTGGAGCTCGTCGGCGAGCTCGCCGGCCGAGGCCAGGTCGTGGCCGAACGGCTTCTCGACGACGACGCGGCCCGTCTTGGTCAGCCCCGCATCGGAGAGGCCCTTGACGGTGCGGCCGAAGAGGAACGGCGGGATCTCCAGGTAGCAGACGGGCGTCGAGGCGTCGCCGATCGCGTCGGCGACGGCCTCGTAGGTGGACGCCTCGCCGAAGTCGCCGCTCACGTAGGAGAGACGCGAGGCGAAGCGGTCGAACACGGCCTCGTCGAGCGTCTCGCCGGTGCCCTCGATCGAGGTGCGTGCGCGCTCGCGCAGCTGCTCGTCGGTCCAGTCGTCGACGGCGACGCCGACGATCGGGCAGTCGAGCAGCCCGCGGGCCTCGAGCCGGTACAGCGAGCGGAAGGTCATCACCTTCGCGAGGTCGCCGGTGATGCCGAAGACGATGAGGACGTCCGCAGGCCGGGGACTCTCGGCTCCTGCCGACCGCGTCGTCCGTGGAGCCGCGATCGTGCCGGTTCCGCGTTCCATGTCCCACCTCCAAGAGATTCGGTGGCGCGAACCTAGATCCGCGCTCTCCGCTCCACGTCACCCGGAACGGATGATGTGCGTTCCGGCCTGCACAATGTGCAATGGCGTCGTCGTGTGGGAGCTCCGCTTCCGGGCGCGGCAGTACCTCACAGGGAGCCTGTGGTTCCTGCCGCTGATCGGAGGGCTCGCCGGAGCAGTCCTCGGGTCGAGCGACGTCTTCGTCGAGCGGGCGGTGGAGCCGCCCGCCTACCTGCAGTACTCGGCGTCGACGGCGACCGCGGTCCTGTCGGCGATCGTCGGCGCGACCGCTGCGCTGACCGGGTTCGTCGTCACGGTGAGCGTCCTCGTCGTCCAGATGGCGACGAGCACGTTCTCGGCTCGGTACATGCGGCTGTGGCAGCGAGACCGCCTGTTGCAGCTCGTGCTCGCGTTCCTCGTCGGCACCTTCACGTTCGCGTTCACGCTGCTCGGGCGCGTCGAAGGCGCCTCCGTGCCCGACGTCGGCGTGAGCGTGACGGGCCTGCTGATGGCGCTCGACCTGTTCCTGTTCCTGTTCTTCCTCGACCGCTTCGTGCACCGGCTGCGGCCGGTGGCGGTCGCGGCGCTCGTCGCCGCCGCCGGGCGCAACGCGTTCGCGTCCGTCGTGCGGGCAGCGCGCAGTCCGGACGCGCCCGAGATCATGACGAGTGCGTTCGCGGCCTCGGGGGAGCCCTCACTCGTCGTCCGCAGCCGGCGGGCGGGCTCGATCCAGGCATTCGACGGCGAAGGGCTGATGCGGTTCGCCCGCACGCACGGCTGCACCGTCGTGCTCGCCCACGCGGTCGGAGACTTCGTGCCCGCCGGGGCGCCGATCATCAACGTCTACGGCGGCGACGGGGACGTGCCGGGGTCGGAGCGCCGCCTGCGTGGTCTGATCGCGCTCGGGGTCGAGCGCACGATCGAGCAGGATCCCGCGTTCGCGGTGCGGATCATGGTCGACGTCGCGATCAAGGCGCTCTCGCCGGCGGTCAACGATCCGACGACCGCTGTGCAGGTGATCAACCATCTCGGCGACACCTTGCGCGTGATCGGGTCGACCGAGGTGCGCCCGGGAAGCGGCCGTCCCGACGGCCACGGGCGTGTGCTCGTCCCAGTTCGCGGGTGGCCGGAGTACCTCGAGCTCGGCGTGACGGAGATCCGGCACTACGGGGCCACGTCGGTCCAGGTCGTCCGCCGTCTGCGGGCCATGCTCGAGGAGCTCCACGGCGCGGTCGGGCCCGACCGGCGGGCCCCGATCGAGGAGGAGCTCGCACGGCTCGACGCCCACGTCGAGGAGACGTTCGGCGGCTCGACCGACCTCGACCGTGCCCGCGAGCCGGATCGTCAGGGGATCGGCGGCAGTCCCGCGCTCGAGGGTTCGGAGCCGAGCGGGATCACGCTGGGCTGACGAGGACCGAGCGTCCTCGAGAGAGGGAGCGCCTGCGCGGGACCGAACTGGACGGCGTGGAGTCGACGACGCACGACGAGGCCGGGGAGGGCGCGGGAGGCACGCCGCTCCTGGGCATCCTGCTGGCGGCGGCGATGTTTGTCTTCGTCATCGACACGTCGCTGATGAACGTGTCGATCTCGGCCGTCGTGCAGGACCTCGACACGACCGTGAGCGCCGTCCAGGCGGCGGTGGCGGTCGAGGCGCTCGTGTCCGCCGCCTTCATTCTCATCGGCAGCAAGGTCGGCGACCTCTTCGGCCGCAAGCGCGCCTACGTCGTCGGCATGGTCCTCTACGCGGTCGGCGCCCTCTCGATGGTGTTCGCCCAGAGCGTGGTCGCGATCTTCGTCTTCTGGGCCGTCGTCGGCGGGCTCGGCGCCTCGCTCTACCTCCCGGCGATGCAGTCGCTCATCCACGGCAACTTCGAGGGGAAGATGCAGGCGAAGGTCTACGCGCTGGTCGGCGCCTCGGCCGCGATCGCCGCCGCGGTCGGGCCCCTGATCGGAGGCTTCTTCACGACGCTCCTGTCGTGGCGCGTCGGGTTCCTGATGGAGGCCCTCATCATCGCGGTCGTGCTGGTCGGGAGCCGCCTCATCCGCGACGTGCCGTTCACCGGCGACCGCTCCGTCGACTACGTGGGCGCCGTCCTCTCGATCGTCGCCATGGGCGGCCTCGTGCTCGGCGTCCTCGTCTGGCAGGAGGGCGGCGAGGCCGTGGCCGCGCTCCTCGTCCTCGGCGGGGGCGCGCTCGCCGGCCTGGTGTGGTGGCTCGTCCGCCGCAAGCGCGCCGGCAAGCCGGCGCTGCTCGACCCGGGCCTGTTCTCGTCGCAGCTGTTCAGCGTCGGGGTGACGCAGCTCTTCCTGCAGCAGCTCGCGCTCGGCGGGTTGCTGATCGCGCTGCCGATCTACCTCCAGCTCGTCCTCGGCTACAACGCCCTGGAGGCCGGGATCTCGCTCGCGCCGCTGTCGCTGACGATGTTCGGCGTGGCCCTGCTCGCCGGGCGACGGGCGGGGAGGCGGCGCCCCGCGAGCATCGTTCGCGCCGGGTTCGTGCTGCTCGCGCTGTCGATGGTGCTGCTGGTCCCGCTCGTCCCGGCCGTCGACTCGGGCTGGTGGCTCGTGGTCCCGCTGGCGCTCGCCGGCTCGGGGCTCGGCCTGCTCGCGTCGCAGCTGAACAACTACGCGCTGTCCCCGATCTCGGAGGAGCGGGTCGGCGAGGCGGCCGGCGTCACCTCGGCGACGGGCTCCTTCGGGCTCTCGTTCGGCCTCGCGTTCGCGGGCGCCGTGATGCTCGCCACGCTGTCGGTCGCCTTCACCCAGCTGTCGGACGCGAGCGACGTCCTGCCGCCGGCCGAGAAGGAACAGGTCGCGACGGTCCTGGAGGAGGACGCGGAGGTGATGAGCGACGTGCAGCTCGAGGCGCTGCTCGTCGACCAGCCCGAGGCGATCCAGGACGAGATTCTCGACATCAACACCGAGGCGCGCGACCTCGCCCTCCAGATCGCGCTGCTCGTCACGCTCCTCGCCGCAGTCGTCGGCGTGGCCAACGCGTTCCGCATGATGCGCCTGCCGGATCCGGCGCCGACGAGCGCGGCCGAAGGCACCGCGCTCCCCTAACGCAGCACGAAGCCGGTGCCGAGGTCGTCGCGCGGGTCGAGCACGAACCGGTGCTCGCCCGTGCGGAACGCCGAGCCCTCGACCTCGGTGAGCACGCCGCCGTCGACACGGCCGACCAGGGTCGCGCGGAACGACGTCCCGATGATGGAGTCGTTGCGCCAGCTCCCGCCCTCGTCGAGCGCGCCGTCGTCGGCGAGCAGGGCGGTGCGGGCCGATGTCGCCGAGCCCGTGGGGGAGCGGTCGACCTCGCCGTCCGCGAACACGACGACGTTGCGGTGGTGGCCTGGGCCGAGCTCCTCGTGGATCACCGTCCCGTAGATCCCCGACAGCCTCGGGTCGTCCGGATGGACGGCGACATCGGTTCCCTCGAGTGCCGCCTTGATCTCGCGGCCGGCGCGGATCAGCTCGGGGAGCGCCGCAGCGGAGAGGGGCAGGCCAAGCTCGGCCGCGGGAACGAAGGCGTAGATCGCGCCGCCGTAGGCGACGTCGACGCGCACGCCGCCGGCGTCGACGGCACGCGCGACCACGTAGGCGGGGACGTTGCGGAACGCGACTCGCTCGACCGCCCCCGCGCGGCACGTCACCCGCGCCCCGACGCGTCCGGAGGGGACGTCGATCGTGACCTCGACATCGCCGTCGGCGGGCGCCTCGACGCGCCCCGACTCGACGGCCCAGGCACCGAGCGCGATCGTGCCGTGCCCGCAGGCGGTGGAGTAGCCGTCCTTGTGCCAGAAGAGGACGCCGAAGTCGGCGCCGTCGTCGTCCGGCGGGACGATGAAGCAGCCGTACATGTCGGCGTGCCCGCGCGGCTCGTGGCACAGCAGCCGCCGCACCCGGTCGACCTCCTCCGAGGCGCTCGCGTACTCGCGGCGGGCCAGCACCGAGTCACCCGGAATCTCGACGCTCCCCTCCGCGACGATCCGGAACGGCTCGCCGGCTGTGTGGTAGTCGGTCGCGGCGACGACCTGGTCGCGCGTCACGTCCGGATCCAGCCACCGGGGGTTGCTGTGGCCAGAGACCCGACGCCGTTCGTCCATCGCGTCGATGCTACGCGGCGGGCGTCATCGCACAGTGCGCCATGATCGGACCAATGCCGCAGCAAACCTTGCGCACGCAGCGCCTCACCCTGGTGCCACTCGCGGATGAGCACCTCGACTGGGAGGTGGCGGTCGACTCCGATCCTGAAGTGATGCGTCACCTCACCGGTCGGGCAAGCACACGCGAGGAGGTCGAGGCCAGCCACGCGCGGCGGTTGGCGGCTGCGCAGAAGGTGGACGGCCTCGGCTACTGGGTCGGCCTGGTCGACGACGACTTCGTCGGCTGGTGGATTCTTCAACCTGCCCACGGTCCCGACCAGCCCGACGACCCGGCGGTCGCCGATCTCGGCTACCGACTCTTACGCCGCCATTGGCACAAGGGACTCGCGTCGGAGGGGGCGCTGGAACTTGTGCGCTACGGCCTCGACGACATCGGGCTCGACAGAGTCATCGCCCAGACGATGACCGTCAACACCCGTTCGCGCGCCGTGCTGGAGCGGATCGGTCTCAGCTACGTGCGAACGTTCCCCACCTCGATGACTGAGCCCGTGGAAGGCATCGAGGAGGGAGAGGTGGAGTACGAGATGACGCGCGAGCAGTGGAAGCGGACGCCGAGGTCGCCCACGGCGGTCGGGCCGCGCTGAAACCAGAATCGGCGCTCGCGCGTTGTAGCCACGCCCGGGACGCGCGACGTCCGAGGGGCTAATCAGAAAAGGAGATCACGTTGGGAATCATCGCTTTCATCATTCTCGGCCTGCTTGCGGGCGCGATCGCGAAGGCGCTGCTGCCGGGTGACGATCCCGGCGGGTTCATCGTCACCGCGATCATCGGCGTCGTTGGCGCGCTCGTCGGCGGCTTCCTCGCCGGGGTCCTCTTCGGCGCCGATCCGATGGACGAGTTCTTCGACATCTCGTCCTGGCTCACCGCGATCATCGGATCGATCGTCCTGCTGCTCATCTACCGGCTGGTGGTCGGCCGTCGCGGCGGTCCCGTCCGATCCGGCATCTGACCGAGTTCGACTCGCGCGGCGAGGGAAGCGCCTGCTTCCCTCGCCCGCGCTCTTTGCCCGACCGCACCGTCAACGAGGAGGTAGCTCCCAGATGTTCAGACTTCGGACCATTGTCGTGATGTGGCTCGCGCGCTTGGCGTGGAAGCTTCTGAGTACCGCCTATCGACGGCGTCAGCGTCGCGGACTCCGGACGGCCTCCTAGGCTCCGGCCTCAGTCGCCGGCCTCGTACTTGAACGAGATGCCGAGCCGCACGCGGTAGCTCGAGACCTTGCCGTTCTCGATCGTGACGTCGAAGCGAGTCGCCTCCGCGATGCGGAGGCCCCGAATCGTGCCGGCGGCCGTCTCGACGGCGTTGCGCGTGGCGGCTTCCCACGAGTCGGGGCTGACGCCGATCACCTCTGTGACGCGGTAGACGCTCTCGCTCATGTCCTCGCTCCTCTCGTTCGCCGGCTATCCCATCGGCCGTTCCGAAGTCGAACCCTCTACGAGCGCGCCGATCTGCGTCAAACCGGCAACGAAATTGCGCGGACGTGCGTGAGACCTCAGCCGAGGGTCCGCGTCCCGGCTGCATCTGTCGTCAGGCGACGTGCTCGACCGCGGTTAGGATCGACGTTTTTCACCGACGCGCGGTACACGGAGGTGATCGGATGAACGACAAGCCGAACTGGCACGTCGCGCAGCTCGACGAAATCGAGCGGCGCGGCAGGGATATTCCGGTGCGCGAGCACCTCGGGATCCACGCATTCGGAATCAACGCCTACACGCCCAGCGAGGACGGCACGCTGATCAACGACCACGACGAGGTCGGGACCGGCCAGGAGGAGCTGTACCTCGTGCTCGACGGGAAGGTGACCTTCGAGATCGAAGGCGAGTCGGTCGACGCGCCTCCTGGAACACTCGTGTTCGTCGGGCCGGAGTCGCGGCGGAAGGCGACCGGGGACGGCACCGTCCTCGCCGTCGGCGCCACACCCGGTGAGCCGTACCAGGGGGTCGACTGGGGTGAGGCGTGGCCGTTCCACAACGAGTCCATGAAGGCCTACGGCGAGCAGCGCTACGCCGACGCGCTCACAGCGGTCCGCGGTGGCCTCGAGCACATGCCCGACCACGCGGGCCTGAATTACAACTACGCGTGCTTCGCAACGCTCACGGGCGAGACCGGAGAGGACACGTTCGCCCACCTCCGGCGGTCCGTCGAGCTGTTCCCACGATTCCGCGAGGACGCGCGCAGTGACGACGACCTCGCCGCGATCCGCGACGACCCGCGGTTCGAGGAGGCGCTTCGCTGAGCGCCTAGGTCTCGGCCTTCGAGGAGCGTCTCGGCCGGAACGAGCGCTACGTCGTGCGCTACGGGACGGCGCCGGCGCACGGGAGGTAGCTGCCTCCGGCGTACTATTGCCGGCCTTGACCTGGGCCCTCCTGATTCCGCTCATCGTGCTCGGCACGGTGCTCCTGCTCGTGGGCCTGACGGTGCTCCTAGCGCGAGTCGCCGGCGGGCGTTACCTGCAGGCGATCGTGCTGGGCCTGTCGAGGGTGCCCTTCCTGAGGCGGCTGTTCCAGCGCATGTCGCAGGCGGCGCTCGAACGTGAGAACCCGGAGCTTGCGAGTGCCCTCCACAAGCTCCAGCGCTACGGCACGCCAACGACGCCCGAGGCTGCTCAGCGTGCCCTGGCTCGTCTGACTCCGAGCGAGCGTCGCGCCTACATGCAGGCCGCTGGCCAGCAGGCCGATCTCCCGCAGGCGCCGAACCGTGCGGCCCGTCGCAGGAAATCCTGAGGAGAAGCAAGGAGGACGGCGACGCCGCCCGTGCCTCCGCTTCGGGCTCGAGGGCCCGAAAGACGCTCTTCAAGTACAAGCTCCACCAAGACCAAGAGCTATTCGATCGCGCCTATGGGTACATCCGGCAGTACTCCTAACTCGAACCGCGCAGAAGTTCGCGGGGCTCGAGACCCGGTCGATCTATCGATCGGCGCCCTGGTGGCGCCGACGTTCTGCAGAACGTGGCGGCGCCTGCGCGCGGCGTCTGTGTTGCGGAAGGACCGACTCGTAGCGTCGCCGGATTGTGTGGTGAACGGTTGCGCGTTAACGGCGAACGCGTGAACGCATCGACAGGATGGCCAACGCAAAAAGAATAGGGCCGAGGAGCCGGAGCGCGAGCCACATGGCTTCGCCGGTGGTGGTCAGCGCCTCGGTGCGATCTCGGGCGAACAAGCTAGTCGTCCCCTCGACACTGAAGAGTGCTGCGTCGACATAGGTCTGCGACGTGTCGAAGCCCCACTGCCACAGAAGGACGGAGAACACGGCGACGGTGACGGCCAGGAAAACAAGGGCGCGGCTTGCGCGCAGGCCGTACCCGGACGAGAGCCAATACAGGAACAGCAGGATGCGTTCGCCGATTCCGCGCCTGTCGTCGTGGCGGCGCATCTCCATCTCGCCGTAGTAGAAGTCAGCCGCGCCAGGTTCGTTACTGCTGTCTTCGAACCCCTTACGTAGTGAGCGGTATAGCGCCGCGATCTCGCCGGGCGGTAGTGCGGCCACATCGGTTGGCCCGCCCCAGTGGCCCTGGCGCCGCCCATGGCGGCGCCAAATCCGCTCCTCCTTGATCACCGCCCGACGCGTCCATGGCCGTCCCGGGGAGTGGTCGAAGTGAACGGTCTCAGCGATCTGCATCTTGTCGAGGTTGTGGGCGTGCTCGAGCGAACAGTCGCTGAAATCGAGCATGCTCAGGCGAACATTTTCGACATCGGCTCCCGCGAGCGAGTCGAGTTTCGCGGCCTCGGCGTCGTCGCCGTAGATCAACGACGGCGCGCCGAACCGCGTGCGCGTGAGGTCGGCTGCTGCCTTGTCGAGATAGAACAGGGCGCCACCCTGGAATGACGTTCCCTCGGCGTCGAGGCTGCCCTTCTGGACCTTGAGACGCAAGGGGCGCTCGAACACCGCGTAGTCGATCTCGACCCTTCCGGCAAGTCGCGCGCGGGCGAATCTTGTCTGGCCGGCGACGATCGCGTTGCTTAGCGTGATGCCTCGCTCGGCTTCGACATCGCGGAAGTCCAGGCTACCGATGAGGGAACTCTCAAAGAGCGCCGCCTTCGTGAACTTCGCCGCTTGGAAATCGAGCAGGGTTTTCGCGGCAGCCCCTTGGAAGCGTGCGGTGTCTCGGAATCGCGTTTCACGAAATCGCGTCTCCCCGTGGAACTCCGCCCTTACGAAGACAGCGATGCGGTTGAACTGCGACGACGCGAAATCGGCCGCGGCATCAAAAGACGTGTCCGCGAACCATGCCTGATCGTGAAACACACACCCGGCGAAGTCGGTGGAACCTTCGAACCTGGCTCCGAAGAAATGTGCTTGCCGCTCAAAGCGTGAGTCTGAGAAATTCGCGCGACCGGCGAACCGTGCGCCCTTGAATGACACATCTTCAACAAAAACCAGCCCTGCAAAGCTCACGTCCCTCTCAAATTCCGCGTCGTCGAAGACCACGTTCCTGACGAAGGCAACCGGCGAGAAGTCCGTCGGGCCGCGGAACGTCGCGCCTCGGAAGTCGAAGCCCTGCAGCTGCATCTCGCCGTCATCGGCGTGCGAGGCTGACTGGATGACCTCATCCAATAGCTCAGGTGTGAACTCAACACCACGCGCCTGAACCACGCCGTTTTGGCGGGACGAGTCGAGGATCAACTGCCGGCTAGCGGCGTCCGCGTGTGCGATGCACGAATCGGATGGGGGCGCCGATATGGCCTTGCAACCGGGCTCCCGACACTGGCTTTGGCCAACGGTCGCGGCCACGGCTAGAGCCTGCCATCTAGCCGGCACCGCTACAAGTGCCGCCGCCGTGCACGGTGGTCCGGCAGCCCGTGCGGGCAAACCCATCATGGTGCATGCGCGGCTTGCGCCGCTTCCTCTGTCGAGGCGATCCGCGCCATGCCCTGGCACGACCTCCAGGCCGTCTTCGCCCTCCAGTTCGCAGAGGACATCACCACCGTCACCACCGGCGAGACGGAGACGGTGATCCGGCAGCGGCTCAGCGGGCTCGGAGAAGACGGACGGACGTTGCTGCGGAAGGCGCTGGACGAGGTCAACTGACGCGGCTCGCAGGGGGTATCCCTACCCCCGCGCTGACTGAGGAAGTTGCGGGACCCGGTCGCCGGCTGCGCGCCAGTTGCGCGCCAGTGCGCGCCACTCTCTGGCCGTCCTGGGCGGTTTTGAGCGGCCGGCGAGTAGTCGTGCAACGCGACGCGAGATGTGGCTCTAAGCCGCATGGTGAGCCAGATCGGCTTGACAAAGCCAACGGCGGGGGTGGGATTCGAACCCACGAGGGCTTGCGCCCTGGCGGTTTTCAAGACCGCCTCGTTAGACCACTCCGGCACCCCGCCTGAACGCGTGCAGGCTAGCCGGGCCGGCCGAAGATCAGCTCGACGCCCGCGGCCTCGAACCCGAGCTTGCGGTACAGCTGCTGCGGCCAGTCGTCCTCGCTGGCGAGGAGGAACGTGACGCGCGCGCCGTCACGCTCCGCCTCCTCGACCGCGCGCTGGACGACCGCGCGCGCGAAGCCGCGGTTGCGGTACTGCGGGTACGTCTCGACGTCCTCGACCTGGGCGACGACGCCGCTGCGGTAGAGCTCGCAGTACGTCGCGATCATCCCGTCCGCGACCGCGACGAACGCGCGCGTCGGGACGGCGGCGGCGGTGCGGCGCGCGAGCTCGGTCAGCTGGCGCACCGTGTCGTCGTCCAGCGCGGGATTCGCCTGCAGGATCGGCTGCCGGCCGCGGAGGAACGTCTCGAGGTCGGCCTCGCGCACGTCGACTGCGGGATCGGGCGGTCGGTCCGCCGGTCGGCGGCGGATCATCACGAGGTTCCGCTCCGCCCACGGCCACGAGGGAACGGGCAGCTGCGGCCAGAGGCGGTCGGCGAGGTGCTGGTCGTGGACGAGCGCGCGCCGGTGCCGCAGGCCCGCCGCGCCCGAGGCCCGCTCGATCTCGCCCGCGAGCGAGACGGCGTCGCCGTCCCAGCGCTCGACGAGGGCGATGTTCGCGTCGTAGACGCGCGGGAGGTCGTCGCTGACGAGGAGCTCGCCCCACGGCAGCGGTACGCGGTGGCCGGCGCGCCCCCGGTAGACCTCGCGGACGAGCCCGAGCGCGTGGTCGAGCTCGGTCGCGCTCACCGCTCGACGCGCTCGGGCGCGCCGTACGGCACGAGCACGTCGGGCACGTCGCCGCCGAGGTTCTCCAGGATCGCGAGCGCCATCCGGTCGACGACCGCGGTGCCGTTCAGCGCGTGCACGGGCTCGACGCCGCGCTCGCCGCGGTAGCGGATCCCGAGCCGCCGCGTCTGGAAGTCGGTCGTGTTCGAGACGGACGCCGTCTCGCGGTAGCGGTCCTGGCTCGGGAACCAGATCTCGACGTCGTACGTCTTCGCCGACGCCGACGACATGTCCCCGGCGGGCAGGACGACGACGCGGTAGGGGACACCGAGAGCGCCCACGAGCTCCTCCGTGTTCGCGAGCAGGAGCTCGTGCTCGGCGGGCGAGTTCTCGGGGCGCGTGAACGAGAACTGCTCGACCTTGTTGAACTGGTGCACGCGGAACATCCCGCGGGTGTCGCGGCCGGCCGCGCCCGCCTCGCGCCGGAAGCATGGCGAGAACGCGGCGTAGCGGAGCGGCAGCTCGTCCGCCTCGAGGATCTCGCCGGCGTGGAGGCTCGCGAGCGGGATCTCGGCGGTGCCCGCGAGGTAGAGGCCGTCGGCGGGCAGCTCGTACACGTTCGCCTCATCCGACGGGAAGGCGCCGGTGCCGATCAGCGCGTTCTCACGGACGAGCACCGGGGGCAGCACGGTGACGAAGCCCTGCTCGGCGAGCCGGTCGAGCGCGAAGCGGTAGAGCGCGAGCGCGAGGCGTGCCGTGTCGCCGAGCCAGTAGCCGAACCGCGCGCCCGACATGCGCGCCGCCCGCTCCATGTCGAAGCGGCCGATGTCCACGTGCTCGCGAACCTCCTCGAGCTTCGGCGGCTCGCCGCTCCGTCGAACCTCGCGGACGTCGTCCTCGGTCGACGCCGTCGGGGACGTCGTCGTCGGGGAGGTTCGGGACGCGCAGCGCGAGCCGGTCGCGCTCCGTCTCGGCCTCCGCGAGCTCGGCCTCCTTCGCCTGCAGCTCGGCCTTCACGCGCTTCAGCTCCTCGAGCTGCTCCGGCGTCGGCTTGCCCTTCGTGTCGAGCTTCTGGCGCGAGCGGAGCTCGTCGACCTGTGGCACGAGCGCCCGCCAGCGCCCGTCCGCCGCGAGCAGGGCGTCGAACACCTCGGCCGCGCCCTTGCGCGCGAGTGCGGCGCGGAACAGGTCGGGATCGGCGCGGGCTGCCCGGAGGTCGATCACGCGCGTGAGTCTAGGTACGCCTCGAGCACCTGGGCGACGCCCTCGTCCTCGTCGGACGGGCACACGAGGTCGGCGGCGGCGAGCACGCGGTCGTGCGCGTTCGCGACCGCGACGCCGTACCCCGCCCAGTCGATGAGCTCGACGTCGTTCTCGCCGTCGCCGAACGCGACCGTGGCCTCGCGCGAGAAGCCGAGCCGACCGGCGAGGAACTCGAGCCCCGACGCCTTGTTCACGTGCGGGCTCGCGAACTCGACGAACTCCGGCAGCGACTTCGAGATGTAGAGCCGGTCGCCGAGCAGCGCCTTCATCCGCTCCTCGAACGCGTCCATCGCGTGCCGCTCGCCGACCGCGACGAGCTTCGTCGGCGGCTCGCTGAGCCAGGCGCGGAGGTCGCCGACGGCGTGGAGCGGGATGTGCTGGAAGTCGGCGTAGGCGCGCGCCTCGGGCGTGACCTCGGCCACGTACAGCTCGTCGCCGACATACGCGTTCAGGTGCACGCCCTCGGCGGTGACGGCCTCGACCGCCTCTTGCGCGAGCTCGAGTGGAATCGGCACGTGGCGGAGGAACGTCCCGTCGGCGTCCGCGACGACCGCGCCCTGGTAGCAGACGACCGGGTCGTCGAGCCCGGCGTCGGCGAGGTAGCGCGCGACCGAGCGGTACATGCGACCGGTGACGATCACGACGTGGATGCCGGCCGCCCGCGCGTCGAGGAGCGCGGCGCGGGTCCGCGGGCGCAGGACGGCGTCGGAGGCGACGAGCGTGCGGTCGAAGTCGCAGGCGAACACCTCGACCCGGTCGGGGAACGCGGGAGGGAGTCTCAGCTGCCGGCGGCGCTCGAGACGTAGGCCGCCACGTCGGCGATCTGCTGCTCGGTGAGCTGGTCCTTGAACGCAGGCATCGCACCGGCGCCGTTCGTGACGCGGTCGACCACGAGCGCCTCGTCCGGCTTCGCCTCGTCGAGGTTCGGGCCGACGGTGCCGGTGGCACCCGCGTCGGCGAGCGTGTGGCACGAGACGCAGCCGGCGGAGACGAAGACCTCCTTGCCCGCTTCCGCGCCGCCGCCGCCACCACCGCCGCCGGTGGTCTCTCCGCCGCCCGTGTCGGTGGTGCCGCCGCTCGTCTCGGTCGCGCCGCCGGTGTCCGTCTCGTCACCGGTGTCGGTGCCGCCGGTCGCGGCCGGCACGTCGTTGTCCGGCGTCGGCGTCACTTCCTCGCCGCCGCCGCACCCCGCGGCGACCGCCAGCAGGAGGCCCAGCACGAGCAGGAATGCGAGCCTGAGGCGCATCCGCGCGACTCTACCCGAACGTCCCCGGCTCAATCGCCGCTGCCGCAGCGGGCCCCGCGGGGCCCGATTGCGAGCGAGAAGCGGCCGTCCCGCGCCGCCACGAGGGTGGTGAGCCCCTCGGGTCCCGGCTCGAGGCAGACGGCGCCGGACGCGACGCGCCAGTACCGGTTCCAGCGCACGCGGAGGAGGTGCCTCCCGGCGCCGACGGTGCCGGCGATCGCCTCGTGGTCGAACCGCGTCAGCGTCCCGCCGTCGAGGATGCGGGTCGCGCGCGGGACCTCGTACACCGTCCAGTGCGCCGAGCGGTGCACCGGTCGCAGGCCCGAGCGCCCGGAGCCGGAGCAGCGTGGCCTCGCGGTCGGCGCCCATCGGCCCGAGCCGCGCGTCGGGCAGGAGCACCCAGCGCACCGCGAGCCGCTCGAGCCAGCGCCGGTACGCGCCCGCGTCGAGCGGGTCGTCGTAGAGCTCGGGGTTCTCGGCGAGGTCGATCTGGCGGAACCAGCCGCGGGCGAGCGCGTACCCCTCGCGCGGCACCCACCACGCCTCCCAGTGGCCGAAGGTGGGGACGACCTCGACGCGGTGGTCGGCCGTGTCCTGCGCCGCCAGGTAGTCCAGCGCCGGCTGCCAGTACGCCTCGCTCGCCGTGGCCGTGTCGTCGGCGCGCTTCGGCAGCGCCGAGACGTCGGGGCCGAGGTTGTAGACGAACGCGAAGGCCAGCGCGCCCACCGCGAGCCACCGCGGCCGGAAGCGCGCCAGCACCGCCGCCAGCAGCACGAGCGGGAACACGACCGCCCGCAGCCGCGTGAGGTTGTCCCCGAACGGGGACGGCACGAGGAAGGCGCCGAGGCAGACGACCGCCCAGAGGACGAAGAACGGCGCGATCAGCCGCCCGCGCTCGGCACGCCAGGCGAGCGCCGCGCCGAGCGCGCTCACCGTCAGGGCCGCGGCGAGCGAGAGCGGGCTGAACGGGTAGCGGCCCTCGCTCGGGAAGAGCGCGAGGAGGCCGAGCTGGACGACTGCGACCGCGGCGACGCCGGCGGCGACGATCGCTGCCTGGCGGCCGCGCGGGCGCCGCGCCGCGGCGACGGCGACGAGCACGACGCAGAGGAACGCGAACGCGAGCGGGCTGAACCCGAGCGTGAGCGCCGCCGCCGCCACGGCGAGCCAGGGCCGGCGCAGTTGCAGCAGGCGCAGGCAGGCGAGCGCGGCGGCGAGTCCGGCGGCGTAGCTGTACGTGCCGGTGAAGAGCGGCCCGGCCGCGAGCAGCCCGAACGCACGGGCAGGCCAGCGCGCGTCCTCGCCCCACTCGTGCGTCACCACCGCGGCGAAGAGCGCGGCCGAGGCGACGACGGCCAGGATCACGAGCGGGACGTTCCCGACGACGGCGGCCGGCAGGTAGTACAGGAGCGAGTACGAGGCGAGCGGGTACTGGCCGCCGTACCAGAGGTTGTCCCAGACCGTGACGCCGTCGCGGACGAGCATCGTCCGGTACAGGTGCGCGGCGCTGTCCCCGCCCGGCGGGGCGAGGAGGACGATGGCGAGGGCCGAGGCGAGCGCGAGCACGGCCGCGCGCAGGATCTCTGCGCGTGCGGTCACGGCGGGCAGCTTAGGCTGCGCCGGTGCTGGAGACGCTGGTTCTCGCCGCCGCGCTGGCGGCTCCGACCTGCGTGGACGCGGTCCCGGGCGCCACGCTGGACACCGCAGACGACCCGCCCGCGGGGGCCGTCGGCCTCGTCGTCCCAGACGCCGGGCCGCGGACGAGCGAGCGCCGCGCGGTCGAGTCGCTGCTCCGCGGTGACGTCGTGAACTCGCTCCGCGACCGTCTGCCGTCGGCGCCGCGGCTGCTCGAGCGGTGCCCGGAGTCGCGCTGGAAGGTGGGCGTCCCCGCGGGCGGCGACCAGCAGAACGACCGCCGCTACCTGCTGAAGCTCGAGGGCGCGTCCGGCCTGCTCACGTCCACCGCCACCCGTATCCCCGGCCTCGTCGCGATCGCCGACATCGCGCACGGGCGCGTGCGGGTGGAGGAGGACGACGACCCGCTCGCGACGCTTCGCGAGCTCGACGACCGGATCCGCGACAACGGCACCTCCCGGCTGCCCGCGAGCGTGCTCGCGGCGGTGATCGTCGTCGCGTTCGCGCTGCTGCGCCCGCGCGCGGCGATGAGCGCGCTCGCGACCGGGGCGCTCGCGAACCTGCTCCTCGGCGTGCTCGGCGTCACGTCGCCCTGGCTCGCGATCCCGGCGATCGCGCTCGGAACCGCGGCGGGCCTCCTCGTGCCGACGACGGGAATCCTGCTCGCCGGGACGATCGCGCTCTACGGCCTGGCGATGGCGATCGAGCCGGCGTGGGTCGCGCTGTCGCCGCTCGGGCCGACGCAGAACGCGCGCTTCCACGGGATCTCGAACCTGCTCGAGACGATGCTGCTCCCGGTCGCGCTCGCCTCGGGGGCGCTGCTGTGGCGGCGGCACGGCACGGCCGGGCTCGGCGTCGCCGCCGCGATCGCGCTCGTCACCGTCGCGGGCAGCCGCTTCGGCGCCGACGCGGGCGGCGCCGTCGTGCTGCTCGCCGGGTTCGCCGTCCTCGCCGTCTCGCTCCTGCCGCGCCGCACGGCCCTGGCCGCCCTCGGTGCGCTGCTCCTCGTGACCGCGCTCGCGCTCGTGCTCGGCCCGTCCACGCACCTGGGCGCCGCCGAGCTGCCGGGCGACCTCTGGGACCGTCTCGTCCTGTCGTGGGAGCGGGCGACCGACGGCGTCGGCGTCGGGATCGTGACCGCGGCCGCGGTGGTCACGCTCGTCGTGCTCGTCGCCCGCTGGCCGCCCCGGCCGCTGCCGCTCGCGATGGCCGCGGCGGTCGCCGTCTCGATGCTCGTCAACGACTCGCCGCAGGACGTCGCGCTCGGCGGACTGGTCGGCTGGTTGGCTCTCGCGCGGTGGGACGACCTCGCACCCGTACCATTCAGGCAATGAAGCGGCGCTCATACGGACGGGACCTCGGGCTCACGCTGCGGATGCTCCTCACGACCGGGCTCCTCGGCCTGCTCTACGTCGTCTTCGCCGTGATCCTCTTCCAGGTCCTGAACGCATCGATCCTGGTGATGGTCGTGATCATCGGCGGGCTCGCGCTCTTCCAGTACTACACCTCGGACAAGATCGCGCTGGCCACGTCCGGCGCCAAGGTGGTCTCGCCCGAGCAGGCACCGGAGCTGCACGCGATGGTCGAGCGGCTCTGTGCGCTGGCCGACCTGCCGAAGCCGCGCGTCGCGGTGATCCCGACGGACATGCCGAACGCGTTCGCGACCGGGCGCAGCCCGAAGCACTCGGCAGTCGCCGTCACCGAGGGCCTCTGGCGCCGGCTCGAGCCGCGCGAGGTCGAGGGCGTGATCGCGCACGAGCTCGTCGCACATCGGCAACCGCGACGTGCTCGTGATGACGCTCGCGAGCTTCTTCGCGATGCTCGCCGGGCTGCTCACGCGCGTCGGGATGTTCGGCGGGATGATGGGCGGCGGGCGGCGCGACAACAGCGGGGGCGCGCCAGTGTGGCTCATCGTGCTGCTCGTCTCGATCCTGACCTACGTGCTCAGCTTCATCCTGATCCGGACGATCTCGCGCTACCGCGAGTACGCCGCCGACCGCGGCGCCGCGCTCATCACGGGCGCGCCCGAGAACCTGATGTCGGCGCTCCAGAAGATCTCGAGCGGGATCGCGCAGATCCCGCAGCGCGACCTCCGGCAGGCCGAGGCGCTGAACGCGTTCTTCATCGTCCCGAGCGTGAGCGAGCTCTTCGCCACGCACCCGCCGATGGAGAAGCGCCTCGCCCGCCTCGCGCAGATCGCGCGCGAGATGGGCCGCCCCGTCTAGGTGGGCTTCCTCGACGTCCTCTTCGGCCGCAAGCGGCTCCCGGAGGCTCGTCGCGACGACCTCTTCGCGCTCTCCACCGCGGCGGTGACGCTCGAGGTCGACCTCGGCCTGAGGCCGGCCCCGCGCGCGGGCGTCTGCTTCAAGCCGCTCTCGGCCGGCGACTTCACCAGGGTCGAGAACGAGATGACGGAGCTCGTCGAGGCGCTCGCCGTCGGCTCGGGCTCGAAGGTGCGCCGCGAGCGCGACGAGTTCGGGTACGAGTGGCTCGTCGTCGAGGACCGGGAGCTCGAGGACCTCGTCACCGCCGTCCACGCGTCGGCGCAGGAGCTCGCAGAGCGCGGGTTCGGCTCGCAGCTGCTCGCGGCGCTCTTCCGCTTCGAGGGCGAGGAGCGGCCGGTCTACCTCGTCTACGGATACAAGCGCGGCACGTGGTGGCCGTTCGTCCCGACCGGGGAGGGGCAGGGGCGCGACAACGCGCGCGAGCTCGAGCTCAAGGCGAAGCTCGGGTCCGAGCTGCCGTTCGAGGAGGACCTCTCGCGCTGGTTCGCCCTCTTCGATGCCCCGCTCTAGCGGCGCTCGCCTCGCCGTCACCTTCGCGTTCGTCGCCCACGGCGCGATCTTCGGGACGTGGGTGTCGCGGATCCCGGCGGTCAAGGGCGACCTCGGGCTCGGCGAGGCGCAGCTCGGCCTCGCGCTCTTCGCCGCCGCACTGGGGACGCTGCTGGCACTGCCCGTGGCCGGCATCACGGTCGCGCGGATCGGCAGCCGGCCGGGGACGGCGTGGGGCGTGCCGGCCTTCGCGCTGACCCTCCCGTTCCTCGCCCTCGCGCCGAATCTGCCCGCGCTGGCGGTCACGCTGTTCGTGTTCGGGGCGGCGGCGGCGATGCTCGACGTGGCGATGAATGCCCACTCGCTCGCGGTCGAGGGCACGTACGGGCGGCCGATCCTCTCGTCCTTCCACGCGGGCTGGAGCTTCGGCGGGCTGCTCGGGGCCGCGGCCGGCGCGCTCGCCGCCGCGGCCGGGGTCGAGCCGTTCTGGCACTTCCTCGCGGTCGCGGTCGTCGTCGGCGTGCCGGGGGCGTTCCTCGAGCGGCTGCTCCTGCCCGCGGAGGTCGACCGGCCGGAGGTGCCGCCGAGCTTCGTCAGGCCGCCGCGGCGGTTGCTCGCGCTGGCGGTGCTCGGGTTCTGCGGCCTGTTCGCCGAGGGCGCGGCCGCGGACTGGGGCGCGGTCTACCTGAACGAGTCGGTCGGGTCGGGCGCGGGGGTCGCGGCGCTCGCGTTCGCGTGCTTCTCGGTCGCGATGGCGGTGACGCGGCTGGCCGGCGACGCCGCGACCGTGCGCCTCGGGCCGGTGACGGTGACGCGCGCCGGCGGCGTCATCGCGGCACTCGGCCTCGGCGGCGCGATCGTGCTCGCGTCGGTGCCCGCGACCCTCGTCGGGTTCGCGCTCATGGGTGTAGGGCTCGCGACGGTCGTCCCGATCGCGTTCCGGGCCGCCGGCTCGGTCCCGGGGATTCCGACCGGAATCGGGATCGCCGGGATCACGACCGTCGGCTACGCCGGCTTCCTCGTCGGGCCGCCGCTGATCGGCTTCGTCGCCGAGGCGACGTCGCTGCGCGCGGCGCTCCTGATCGTGGTCGGGCTGCTCCTCTGCCTCGCGGCCCTGGCGCAGTCGACGCGTCCGGCTGGAGCCGCGGCGTGAGCGCGCTCGATCGGGTCATGCCGGCGTGGCACTTCTCGGAGCGGCACGCGATCGACGTCGACGCGCCGCCCGAGCGAGCGCTTGCCGCCGCGTGCGAGGTGCGATTGCGCGACATCCCCGCCGCGTGGGCGCTCCTGATCGCGCGCGGGCTGGCGACGAACGTCGGCGACCGGACGTTCGTCGGGCTCATGCAGCGCGGCGGCTTCGTCGTCGCGGCGGACGAGCCGGGACGCGAGCTCGTTCTCGTCGGGGTCGGTCGGCCGTGGCGGCTGACGGAGCGGCTGCGCCGCGGCGTCGACCCGGTCACGTTCGCCGAGCCGGGCTGGGCGCGCATGGCGATGACGCTCCGCGCGGAGCCGGGGCGGCTCGTCACCGAGACGCGCGTGTTGCTCACGGACGAGGCGTCCCGCCGTGCGTTCCGACGCTACTGGCTCGTCGTCCGGCCCCTCAGCGGGCTGACGCGGCGACTGCTCCTGCGCGCGGCCAGGCGCGCCGCCGAGCAGGGCTGACCGTCACTTGACGAGGACGCGCGTGCGGCCGCCGGCGATCCGGAGCACCCGCCGCGCACCGGCGATCTCCGACACGTACACGCCGGTCTGGTCGACCGCGAGGTTGATCGGCCCGTTCGCGCGGCCGACGACCGTGCGCGTGCGGCCGTCGGGCGAGAGCCGGACGATCGCCCCGGCGCCGCCGTCGGCGACGTAGAGCGTGTTGCCGGGCCCGCCCTTCACGGCGATGGGGGAGGAGAAGCCGTCGGCGAACGTGCTGATCGTGCCGTCGGGCGCGATGCGGCGCAGGACGCGGTTGTGCGAGTCGGCGACGATCACCTCGCGGTCGATCCTGAGCGCGAGGTCGTGCGGGTGGCGGAGCAGCGCGGCGCGGGCCGGGCCGCCGTCGCCGGCATAGCCCTCCTCGCCCGTTCCCGCGATCGTGGAGATCGTCCCGGTCTCGTCGACGAACCGGATCCCGTTGTCGTACTCGGCGATCGTGACCGTCTCGTCGTGGTCGACCTCGAAGCCGCCGAGGCCGCCGAGTGTGGCCGCCGTCGCGGGGCCGCCGTCGCCGGTGCGCCCGCGCCGGCCGGTGCCGGCGATCACGGTCCGGCGCGCGCCGTCCACGCGCACGATCCGGTCGCCGGCGCCGACGTACAGCCGCCCCATGTCGTCGAACGCGAGCGCGACGATGTCGCGGAGTCGCGTCGCGACGAGCCGCCGCCGGCCGGTGCGGAGGTCGATGCGCACGACCCGGTTCAGCTTCCGGTCGGCGACGAGCAGGCCGCCGCGGCTGTCGAGAGCCAGCGCCCCTGGCTCTGCGATCTGAACCGGCGGCACGGTGCGCTCCGGGGCGGCGGCGGTGTCGCCGCTGCACGCCGCCGCCACGGCCGCGAGTGCGGCGACGAGCGGGAGCGAGAAGCGCGTCACGCAGCGAAACTACCACGGATCCGGTGGAGATACCACGGAACCGGAGCAGCTCGTAGACTCAGCGCGTGCCCGACTGGCGCATGAACGTCTTCCTCGGAACCTGGACGGCCGCCCAGCGGATCGACCAGCTCATCACGAACGCGCTCGTGGCGGGCGGGGTGTGGACGCCGTGGTTCGCGATCCTGTCGATGATCCGGATCCGCGAGCCGATCACCCCGACCGAGCTCGCGGCCGCGATGGGGCTCGCGCCCACGACGTGCTCCGACCGGGTGCAGGAGCTCGTCGACAACGGGAACGTCGAGCGCGTGCCGAACCCGGCCGACGGCCGCTCGCACCTGCTGCGGACGACCGCCGCCGGGCGCGAAGCCCTCGACCGCGGCGACGCGGCGACGATGGAGGCGCGGTTCCTCGTGAAGCGCCACCTCGCCGGCTCGCTCGAGGAGATCGAGGCGGCGATCGCGGAGCTGACGCGCGCGCTCGAGGCCGCGCTCGACGAGCAGCGCCGGGCGGCGCGGGCCTAGGCCGGCAACTCCGGGATCAGCCCCGAACCGTCGCCCGCGAACAGCGCGCGCGTCTCCTCGAGCGTGAGGTCGGCCGGGGGGATGATCACGTCCGACGGGTGCAGGTCGGCGTCGGGGAGCCGCTCGCCCTGCGACTCCACGAGCTCCCACATCGTCTCGAGCCGGGCGTCGAGCGTTTCCTCGTCGCCCTGGTCGAGCGCTGCGACCGCCTCGTCGTCGAGCCGGTCGAGCTGCTGCAGCACCTCGTCGCCGACCCGGAACTGGCCCTCGTTCATCAGGCGGACGATCATTGCTCGAGCTCCTTGGGCTTCTCGCCGGCGCCGAGCTCGGCCTTGATCCGCTCGAGCTCCGAGTCGACCTGCGTCGAGGACGTCAGCGCCTCGAGCTCGCGGTCGAGCTGCGTCTTGTCGCTCGTGAAGTCCTCGAGCGTCCCGGCGGCCGTCAGCTCCTCGATCGCCGACGCACGCGCCTGCATCTGCTCGGTCTTGTCGCGCGCGCGGTCGATCGCGAGCCCGGTGTCGGCCATCTGCTCGCCGATGCCGGTGGCCGCCTCGCCGATCCGCACCTGCGCCTCGGCGGCGGAGTACTGCGCCTTGATGACCTCCTTCTCCGAGCGGAAGGCCTCGATCTTCGCCTGGAGCTGCTTCTCCGACTGGATCAGGCGCTCCTGCTGCTCCTCGAGCCCGGCGATCTGCCCGTCGAGGCCACGCAGCTGCGCCTGGACGCCCGACTTGCGCTCGAGCGCCTGCCGCGCGAGATCCTCCCGTCCGGCACCGACGGCCTCCCGCGCCTGGCCGTCCAGCTTCACGACCGACTGCTCGAGCTGGGTCGCCTGGAGCTGGAGCCGCTTCTTCGCCGTGACCACGTCGGCGATGCCGCGCTTCACGTCCTGCAGCAGCTCGCGCTGCTTCTCGTACGAGTAGTCGAGCGTGACGCTCGGATCCTCCGCGCGGTCGAGCAGCTTCGAGATGCGTGCCTTGACCACGGTGGAGGCGCGCGACATCAAACCGGCCATCCGTCCTCCTCGTCTCGGGTTCGCAAGTAGCGTACTGGCGACCGTGATCGTCGAGCGGAGCATGGATCCGGGCTGGCTGTCGAACGCGTACGTCGTCGCGGACGAGCCCGGCGGCGTGTGCGTCTTCGTCGACAGCGGGGCGCCGCTCGAGCCGCTTCTGCGGGCGGTGGAGGAGGAGTCGCTCACACCGACGCACCTGTTGCTGACGCACGGTCACGCCGACCACGTCGCCGGCAACGACCGGCTCGTCGAGCGCTTCGGGATCCCGATCGAGCGCGGCCGCGTCGAGACCGGCGGCCTCGTCGTCGACGCGCTCCCGGTGCCAGGGCACTCGGACGACGGCGTCGCGTTCGTCGTCAACGAGACCATCGTGCTGACCGGGGACACGCTCTTCCGCGGCTCGGTCGGCGGCGGCGACTTCGCGACCATTCGGCGTTCCGTGATGGACGTGCTGATGCCGCTCCCGCCCGAGCTGCGCGTCCTCCCGGGCCACACGGACGAGACCACGATCGGGGCCGAGTGGGAGTCGAACCCCTTCGTCCGCGTCTGGGCGGGCCTCGACCCGGAGGGCACGGAGCCGTGCCGCGTCGGCGGCGAGCCGGCGGTGCTCGTCGTGTGGTCGCCGGACTACGACGGCAACGGCAAGGCCTGGGTCCGCTTCGAGGACGGCCGCGACGCGATCGTCGGCGGCTCCCGCGTCGAGCGCGAGAGGAGTTAGTGGCTCAGAGCCACTAACTCCTACGGCGTCGAGGGGATTCGCGCAGCACCGAGGATCCGCGCCAGCGCCATTGCATTCTCCGGTCCCTGCGCGAGGAGGCGGCCCGGGTCGTTCGGGTCGGGCCCGTACGCGTTCGTGTTCATGAGCGCGTACGCCTGCTCGGCCTCGTCCGAGATCCGCTTCAGCGGCTCGACCCACTCGGCGAGCTCCTCCTCGGGGTAGAGGTAGTCGAACCGGTCGGCGGCCGAGCCGCCGCGCACGTTCCACGTCTTGGCATTGCGGCCGTGGAAGCGGACGTACGCGGTCGGGTTGGTGAGCGCGACGACTGTCGGGATGAGGTTCTTCGCCTCCGACCGCGGCGCGTCGACGATCACGTTCCCGAGCCCGTGTGCCTCGAGGAACGACAGCGTCTCGGCCCGATGCTCGTCCTCGAACCAGCTCCGGTGGCGGAACTCGACCTGGACGTCGTAGCCGTCGAGCTGCTCGCGCGCCCACTCGAGGTACTCGAGCGACCGCGGCTTGACGACGACGTACGGCGCCATCTGCAGGAGGATCGAGCCGAGCTTGCCGGCCTCTCGGAGTGGCTCGACCATCTCGCGGAACAGCTGGAAGACGATCGCCCGCGCGTCTCGCGGCATCCGCTCGACCCGGCCGCGCTCGTCCGGGGCGAGCGTCGTCGCGAGCGGCTCGGGGAGCACGTCGTGCTTCACGCCGTGGCGCGTCATCGGCGCGAAGGCCTTCACGTGGAAGACGAACCCGTCGGGCACCGCGTCGGCCCACTTCGCCACCGTCTCCGGCGGCTGCAGCCGGTAGAACGTCGAGTCGATCTCGACGGTGTCGAAGACCGTGGCGTAGTGGGCGAGGCGCTCCGACCCCGTGCGGACGCCCGGCGGGTAGAAGACCTTCGTCAGCGCCTCGTCGGCGAACGAGCAGGTGCCGATGCGGATCGGCGTCACGGGAGCACCGCCGCCTTGAGGAGGTCGTCCGGCGGATCGGCGAAGAGCGCCGGGAGCTGATCGAGCCCGATCCGGTGGCTGACGAGTCGCTCCCACGGGTAGGCGCCCGAGGCGAGGAAGGCGAGCGCGGCGCGGACGTTGCGCGGCGCGTGGTGGAACGCGCCGCGCAACGTCAGCTCGTCGTAGTGGACGCGCGTCGCGTCGACCGCGACCTCGGTGCCGGGTGGGAGGCCGCCGAAGAGAAGCACCGTCCCGCCTGCGCGCACGAGCCGGATCGCGTCGCGCCACGCCTGCTCGGTCCCGGCCGCCTCGATCACGACGTCGGCGCCCTCGCCGTCGCCGCTCTCGGCGCCGAAGACCGGCACCAGCTCGCGCCGCGACGGGCGCCCGCCGACGACCACGGGCCAGCCGCCGGCGTCGGCGACGCACGCCGCGAGCATCAGCCCGATCGGGCCGGCGCCGAGGATCGCGACCGTCTGCCCGGCCTCGACCCCGGCGAGCTCGACGCCGCGGAGGCAGCACGCGAGCGGCTCGACCATCGCCGCGACCTCGGGCGCGAGCCCGTCCGGTACGCGGTGCAGGTTCACGCGCGCGATCGGCTCCGGCACGAGCAGGAACTCCGCGTACGCGCCGTTCAGCAGCTCGACCTCGCGCCGCCCCTCGTCGGCGTCCGAGTTGGCCGCGACCACGCGTTGCCCGGTCGCGACGTCGACGCCGCAGAACTCGTGCCCGAACGGGCTCGGGAGCGAGGCGAGCAGGCGCGGGTGCCCGCGGCGGTACGCCTTCAGGTCGGTGCCGTCGGTGAGCGCGACCTCGACCTGGACGAGCACGTCTCCGTCGCCGGGGTCGGGCCGGGGCACGTCCTCGAGGCGCAGGTCGCCGGGGCCGTGGTACCGGATCGCCTTCACGGCGCGAACACGACCTTCAGCGCCACGCCGCTCCCGTACAGCTCGAGCCCCTCGGTGAAGCGCTCGAGCGGGAGCACCGTCGGCTCGGGCAGATCGAGCTCGGGGAGGAGCGCGACCGCCTCGGCGAGCGACTCCGGCGTCGCGGAGCGCGAGCCGACGAGGTGGAGCTCGCGGCGGTAGACGTGGTCGAGCGGCACCGTGCCGGCGTCGGCGAAGACGAGCACCGTGCCGCCGGGGACGACCGCTCGCACGGCCGCGTCCGCGCCGCCGGGCGCGCAGAGCACGGCCGCGTCGACCGGCCCGTCCGGCTCGGGCCCGGAGCGCTCCGGCCGCGCGTCGACGGCGAACACCTCGTCGCCGCGCCGCCGCAGCACGGCCGCGAACAGCCTCCCGACGAAGCCCTGGCCGACGACGAGCACGCGCCCGGCCGGGACCCGCCGCGCGCCGCGGAGCACGCAGGCGAGCGGCTCCGCGTAGGTCGCGAGCGCGTCCGGCACGCCGTCCTCGACCGACACCGTCCCGGCCGCCCGCGCGCGCTCGGCGAAGCCGCCCGGGCGGATCGTCGGCGCCGCGAACGCCTCGCACGTCGACTCGTGGCCCGCACGGCAGCGCTCGCAGCGGCCGCACGGGCGGTGGTGGAGGAGGACGACGCGCGATCCGTCCGCGGCGCGGGCGGCGACCTCGTGCCCGAGCACCGAGCCGGCGTGCGCAGGCGTCAGCTTCTCGACGTCCGACCCGCACAGGCCGCACGCGAGCACCCGGACGAGCTCGCCCGTGCCGTCGGGCTCCGGCACCTCCTCGAGGCGCGGCGCACCCGCCTCGTCGACCACGATCGCGCGCACGCCGAAGACGCTACCGTCGCGCGCGCTCGTCCTCTGAGAGATCGTCGAGCTCGAAGCTCACCTGATGCGCGCGCTCGACAGCCGGATCTCCGCCGGGAGCTCCCCGTACGCCTCACGGCGCTCGAGCTCGCCGCGCGCGCGGGCGTCGACGTAGACGTAGGACGTGACGAGCGCGACGAAGGGCATCGCGAGCGCGTAGACGATTCCCGCGACGACGTTCAGCAGGGCGAGCGGCGCCTCGGTGACGAAGATCAGCACGGCGCCGAGAAACGGGCCGACGGCGAGCGCCAGGGCCGCGCTCAGCCCGACGAGCGACGCGACGCGCAGCCAGCGTCCCCGCACGAGCTCGGCACTCCTGCGCAGCCCGCCGCGGCCCGAGTGATCTTCCAGCTCGACCGTCTGGGCGAGCAGCGACCAGCGCACGGCGAGCCAGATCGCGACGGGAATGAGAACCGCCGTCGCCGCCAGGACGACGCAGACGGCTACGGCGATCGCCAGGCCGCCGAGCAGGGGCCGTACCCGCGCGAGCGCGAGCCGGTACGCGTCGAGCGGGCCGACGGACCGGCCCTCGTCGATCTCGACGACCGCGCAGGCGGTCGCGGCCTGGACGAGCCCGACGCCGAGCAGCGTCAGCGTGGTACCGACCGCCAGGACGAGCAGCGCCAGCCAGCCTGCGGTCTCGCCGGTCGTCTCGATCCCGAGCAGCCCGAACCCGCCGAGGACGAGCGCCTCCACCAGGGCGACGACGAAGCCCAGCGGGATGAACAGCACGCCGATCGCCGTGAACAGCGATGCCCGCGCGAGATACATCTGCCACGCCGCGGTGAGGATCTGGCCCCAGCGTCGGCGGCGTGCGAGGCGGAGCGGAGTGGCGGGGCGCCACTCCGTCCGCGTGCCCGCGTAGACGGCGACCGCCAGCAGCGCGCCGAGCAGGAGCACCATCGGCACCGGGTTGTTCAGCAGCTGGACGAGCCCCTTCGAGCCGGTCGCGACCGCGTCGCAGAAGAAATCCGTGGCGCCCGTGCCGAGGATGCCGCCGGTTGGGACGGCGTAGCTCCGCGGCCGCCAGTCGTCGGCCCACTCGATCGGCGCCGTCCACTGCGTCTTCAGGTTCGGCCCGGTCGGGCCGTTGAAGAACGCCGGCTGCAACTCGCCCCAGCGGCCCTCGAATGCGATCCACGGGTAGGCGCGGCGGGCGGCGTCCGCATCGCTCGGGATCGTCACGACGTCGGGCCGGAGCTCGACGTGGGGGCCGCGGGTGTCGTCGCAGCCGACACCGGCCTCGGCCGAGCTGCCGATGTACAGCGCCTCCGTGAACTTGTTCGCATGCGAGCCGTCGGCTGGATAGACGACCGGGTGCGTCCCGTCGACGACGCTCGAGCTTCTCCTCGCCCCACTCGGCTTCCTCGGCGCCCTCGTGCGAGCTGTAGCCGACGGACACCGGCTCGCGCTCGAGCGCCGCGCGCGCGTCGTCGGCCTCGAAGACGAGCTGGACCATCTCCCAGTCGCCCTCGTGCAGGTTGTTGAACTCGTTGAAGGGATAGAAGAGCCAGTACTGGAGCGCGAGCTCGCCCGGGCTCCCGGGGTCGGTCGCGACGTGGGCGTAGACGGTCGGGGCGCGGTCCTCGGTGAGGCGCCGCGCCCAGCGCTCGTAGTCGCAGCCCGGGTGGAGCGGATTGCCCGGGAAGTCGAGGTGGTACTCGAAGCGGTCGACGAGATCCTCGGCCGACGGGCCGATCTCCACCAGGTCGCTCGCGTTCCACGGCCCTCGCAGCGCCACCGTCGGCTCGTCGAACAGCACGTCCACGTCGGTCGGCTCCCAGGACTCGCCCGGGCCGCACTCCTCCACCTGCTCGACGAGCCGGACGACCGGCGCGAACCGCTCGGCGAGCGCGCGCTCGTCGGCGAGGTCGGCGCGGGCGAGCGCGGGGACGGCGAGCGCCGCCGCGACCGCGACCACGAGCGGGACCGGCAGGCGCACGGTCAGAACGACCAGAACACGGGGACGAGGAGGACGGCGACGACCCCGAACAGGGCGAGCAGCGGCAGGCCGAGCTTCCAGTAGTCGCCGAAGCGGTAGCCGCCGGGTCCCATCACCATCAGATTCGCAGGTGTGGCGACCGGCGTCAGGAATGCGGCCGCCGCCGCCACCGCGACGCCGACGAGCAGCGGCTTCGCCGACACGTCGAGCTCGGCGGCGGCCGAGACCGCGATCGGGATCACGATCAGCGCCGTCGCCATGTTCGAGATCAGCTGGCCGAGCACGAACACCAGCAGGACGAGCCCGAGCAGCAAGGCGCGCGGCCCGGCGTCGCCGACCACGTCGACGAGCCGGTCGGCGAGCGCTTGCGCGGCGCCGGTCGCGGTCATCGCGGTCGCCAGCGGGATCATCCCGGCGACGAGGATCACCGTCGTCCAGCCGATCCCGCGGTAGGCCTGCTCGATCGAGAGCACGCCGGTGACGACCAGGGCACCCGCCGCGAGCAGGCCGGCGACCGCAGGCGGAAGCGCGCCGGTCGCGAGCAGGACGACCATCGCCGCGAGCACGAGGAGCGCTCGCCTCGCGCCGCGGCCGAGAGGAACGGCCTGCCGCCGCACGAGCTCCGGCCGGTCGACGACGAGCACCTCCGCGTCGTCGAGGTGCTCGTCGAGCGCGCCCCAGCTCCCTTGCAGGAGCAGCGTGTCGCCGACCTCGAGCGTCGTCTCGCCCGCGAGCTCCTGCCCCTTGCGCTGGACGGCGCGCACGACGAGGTCGCCGCTCTCCGTCACCATCCCGGCGTAGGCGGCCTGGCCCACGAGCCCGGAGCGCGGCGGGATCACGACCTCCGCCGCTCCGTGTGCCCGCGTGAGCAATGCGTCCGGGGCGTCGAGCCCGTACTGGTGGACGAGCGTCCGGGCGTGCGAGCTGAAGTCCGTCGGCACCGAACGCGGCGTTCGGCGGGGCAGCAGCCGGTCGCCGAGGAGGACGACGATCGCGATCGTGCCAGCGAGCAGCGGGATCCCGACGAGCGCGAAGTCGAAGTAGCCGATCCGGCCGACGCCCGCGTCGTCGGCGGCCTCGGAGACGATCACGTTGACCGGCGAAGCCGTCAGCACGAGCAGCGAGCCGGCGTGGGCGGAGAACGCGAGCGGCATCAGCAGCTGGGACGGCTCGCGCCGCAGCCGCAGCGCCATCAGCACGACGACGGGGACGAGCGCGGCCACCGAGCCGTTGACCGTGATCAGCGCGGTCAGCCCCGCGCAGAGCAGCATCATCAGCACGAGCACGCGCCTCCGGCTGTCTCCGGCGCGGGCGATCAGCTGCTGTCCGGCCCACGTCGTCACCCCGGTCGAATCGAGCGCCTCGCTGACGACGAAGAGCGCCGCGATGAAGATCACCGTCGGGTCGCCGAAGCCCGCGAGCGCCTGCTCGAGCGAGAGCACGCCGGTCGCCCACAGCGAGAGCGCGACCCCGACGGCGACGACCGCGACGGGCAGGCGGTCCCAGACGAACACCGCCACGACCGCCCCGAGCACGAGGAAGGTGATCGTCTCGTCGCTCATCCGGGGTCGGCCGACGCGCCGACCGCGTCAGTCGGTGTGGACCGGCGCGCCGGGACCGAGCGGGATCCCGATCAGGTACCAGGCGACGAAGAACAGCGTCCAGACGAGCGACAGGACGACGACGTACGGGAGCATCATGGCGACGACAGTGCCGATGCCGGCGTCCTTCTTGTAGCGCTGCGTGAAGATGACGATCAGCGGGAAGTAGGCCATCAGCGGCGTGATCACGTTGAACGGTGAGTCGCCGACGCGGTAGGCGGCGAGCACCGTCTGCGGCGTGACGTCGAGGCGCAGGAAGAGCGGGATGAAGATCGGAGCGAGGATCGCCCACTTCGCGATGGCCGCCGGCATGATGAGGTCGACGAGGAACGTCACGAGCACGAAGCCGAGGAGCAGCCACACGACCCCGATGTTCGCCTCCTCGAGCCAGTCGCCGAGCTTCACGGCCGCGACCTGCGCCATGTTCGAGTAGCTGAAGTACGCGATGAACTGCGCGATCAGCAGGAACAGGAACAGCAGGGCTGCGAGGCCGGCCCACGACTTCGTGATCGACGCGAGCACGTCGTCGGTCGTACGGATCGTCCCGGCTCCACGACCGTAGGCCAGCCCTGCCGCGAAGAAGATGATCGTGATGATCACGATCAGGCTGTCCATGAACGGCGAGTCTCCGATGATGTCCCCGGTGGCGGGGTCCCGCAGCGGTGCGTCGGGGAGCACCGTGAGGAGCGTGATCCCGACGAGCACGGCCAGGGTCGCGAAGAGGGCGTAGCGAAGCCCCTTCGCCTCGGCCTCCGGCGATACCTCGGGGCCCTTGTCGGCGTCGAGCGACTCGTCGTCGCTCTCGAGCGACGCGTCGTGCCTGCCGAGGCCGGGCTCGACGATGCGCGCGGAGACGAGCGTCATGACGATCGTGACGAGGACGGTCGAGGCGATGCCGAAGTACAGGTTCGCCGCGAGGTCGATCGAGCTATCGGGGTCGACGAGTCCGCTCGCGTCGTTCGTGATCTCGGTCAGCACGCCGTCGAGCGGGGTGATCAGGAAGTTGACGCCGAACCCGGCGGCGACTCCCGCGAACGCAGCCGCCATCCCGGCGAGCGGATTGCGCCCCACGCTCTTGAACGCGGCGGCGCCCAGGGGTATCAGCACGAGGTACCCGGCATCCGACGCGATGCTCGAGAGGACGCCGATGAAGACGATGATCGGCGTCAGCATCGCCTCCGACGAGACGTTGACGAGCTTGCGGATCAGCGCCCCGATCAGCCCTGCGGCCTCGGCGAGGCCGACGCCGATCATCACCACGAGGATGATTGCGACCGCGGCGAAGTTGCGGAAGTTGGCGACGAACGACGTGAAGAGGAAGCGAACCCCGTCCGCAGACAGCAGGCTCTGAATGGATGCCGTCTCCTCCCGGACGGTGTAGTCACCTTCCTGGACGGACGCGTTCGGCAGACCGCCGGACGGCTGTGTGGACCCGCCCTGCACGACCTCCTCGACGGGGATCGGCGGAGGCTCGACGACCTGATAGGTGACCTTGATGTCCGCCCAGGCGAGCAGGGCGGAGAGGACGATCACGAGCACGCACAGCCAGACGAACAGGATGGCGGGGTTCGGCATCTTGTTCCCGCCGCGCTCGATGGCGCCGAGGACGCGCTGCATCATCGGCGGCTTGGCCGGCATCGCTTCCGGAGCGCTCGTCACGATCTCTCCTCGCGGGTCTCGGAGGACGCCGCGTAGCGGCCGAAGAACTCGGCCTCGACGACGACCGCCCGCTCGAACTCGTCCAGCAGGACGCGCTCGTTGGGGGCGTGGATGTTGGCGTACCCGTCGGTCGTCCCGAGCAGCAGGATCTCGGCCTCGGGCACCGCACCGTGCAGTGCGTTCACCAGCGGGATCGAGCCGCCCGTCGCCGCGAGGGAGGGCGCCGTGCCCCAGGCCGCCTCCATCGCCGCTTGCGCCGCCTCGTAGGCCGGTCCCGACGTGTCGGCGGAGAACCCGTTGCCGATCGCGCCGGCGTGGACGCGGAGCTCGATCCCGAACGGGCGCACGGACTCGAGGTGCCGGATGAGCGCCGCCTGCGCCTCGGCGGCGTCCTGCTCGGGATGGATGCGCAGGTTGAGGCTCGCGCGCGTGCGCGGCGAGACGGCGTTGAGCGCGTTGTCGACGGACGGCACGTCGATCCCGGTGACCGTGATCGCGGGGCCCGACCAGACGCGCGAGCCGAGGCCGCCGCTGCCGATCGAGCGGGAGGCCGGGGAGGACCTCGGCGAGGTCGCGGAACTCGTCCTCGCTGTATCCCGCTCCCGTCCACTCCTCGCGTCGCAGGCCCTCGACCGCGACGTCGCCGTGCTCGTCGTGCAGCGAGGCGAGCGCGTGGAGGAGCGCGATCAGCGCGTCCGGAGCCGCGCCGCCGTACTGGCCCGAGTGCTTCGGGCCGGCGAGCGTCTCGACCTCGATCGGTCGGCATCGCCGTGCCGCGCAGCGCGACGGTGAGCGTCGGCAGGCCCGGGCGGACGCTGCCCATGTCGGCGATCAGCATCGCGTCCGAGCGGAACAGCTCGGGATGCGTCTGGGGGTACGTGTTGAGCGCGCTCCCGACCTCCTCCTGGCCCTCGATCACGAGCTTGATCCCGACCGGGGGCCGGCCCTCCCACGCGCGGAGCGCGCCGATGTGCGCGATCACGTTCGACTTCGAGTCGGCGGAGCCGCGGCCGAACATCGCGCCGTCGCGCACGGTCGGCTCGAACGGCGGCGAGTCCCACTTCGCCTCGTCTCCGGCAGGGACGACGTCGTAGTGGCCGTAGAGGAGCACGGTCGGAGCGCCGGGCGGCGCGGGAATCTCGCCGGTGATGAACGGCGCGGTCTTCGGCAGCCGGTGCGAGTCGAGCTCCTCGACGCCGGCGTCCTGCAGCAGGTCGAGGATCACTTCGTGCGCCTCGAGGAGCGCCGGTCTCGTCTCCTCCGGGTAGTCGGGCGCGGAGACGGAAGGGATCGCGACCAGCCCGGCGAGGTCCTCCTGCAGCCGAGGCATCAGCGCGGCGACGGTCTGGGCGATCGCTTGGCTCACGCGAGGAGCACGGCTCGACACGGGGGTCGGTGTCGGCGGCGTGGCGGGATCATTCACGGTCCGACCCTGCGGGCGCAAACTTTGGCCGAAGAGACCTGTCCGATTGGGCGGATACCGTCGACGCCCGTGCGCCTGCTCGTTGCCCGCTGCGAGGTCACCTACACCGGCCGGCTCTCGGCGTACCTGCCCGAGTCGACGCGCCTGCTGATGCTCAAGGCCGACGGCTCGGTGCTCGTCCACGCGGACGCGGGCGGGTACAAGCCGCTGAACTGGATGACGCCGCCGACCGTGGTCGAGGACGGCGGCGACGTGATCGTCGTCCGCAAGCGCGCCGGGAAGACCGAGGACCGGCTCGAGATCCGCCTCGTCGAGGTGCTCTCCGACGTCGAGCACGAGATGGGGGAGGCGGCGGCGCTCGAGAAGGACGGCGTCGAGCGCGACCTCCAGCTCGAGCTCGCGGCCCAGCCCGAGGCGCTCGGCGAGGCGCTGCGGCTCGTGCGGCGCGAGTGGCCGACGGACGTCGGCCCGGTCGACCTGATGTGCCGCGACGACGGCGACGGCTGGGTCGCGGTCGAGATCAAGCGGATCGGGACGATCGAGGCGGTCGAGCAGCTGGGCCGCTACCTCGAGCGCATCCGGCTCGACCCGGCGAAGGCCGACTGCCGCGGCGTGCTCGCGGCGCAGGCGATCAAGCCGCAGGCGGCGACGCTCGCCGAAGCGCGCGGGATCCGCTGCGTCGAGGTCGATCTCGCCGCGCTGCGCGGCGAGCGCGAGCCCGAGCTCACGCTCTTCGCGGTCTGACCGAGGCCGGTCAGCGAGACCGGAACTCGAAGACCGCGTCCCGTTCGATGTTCCCGGTCTCGGGGTCGTGGACGGAGATCTCGCGCAGCTCTCCCACGGGCCGGGGTCGTCCTCGGCGGCACGACCTGATCGCCTCCTGCCAGGCCGTGGCGTAGGCGTTCCTGGCGAGGCAATTCCAGATGACGAGCACGCCGTTGACGAACACGTGGCCCGGCTGCGCGCAGGCGATCCGGAGTGGGGGTTCGATCTCCGTGATCGCGTCGAGGTCGGTCTCACCCACGTAGAAGTCGTCGCCGTCGGGGATGACGAAGCCCCACCAGCCCTGCTCGACGTCGTCCCAGCCCTCGTCGTCCACCTCGGTCGGCGGACGATCGGCGAAGAGCACGCGCCAGGGCGCGAACGACCACCGGCTCACGCCTCCCAGCGCGACGTCGACGTGGTCGTACCAGGGAAAGCTGAGGAGGACGCGGCCGTCGTCGCCGACGAGACGGGCGTGCCAGCCCAGCGACCGACCGGCGTGAGTGAAGCCGACGACGGCGGTGTCGTGTCGGCAGGCCCACGCGATCGGAAGGTCGGCACCCGCCGGGATCCGAAGCGACCGCGCCGCCGGCGATGCTGGATCGGACACGTGCCGATCATCGCACCGGACAGGGCTTGATTCGCGCCTGCTCAGGCGAGAATCAGCCGCTACAATCGGCTCTTCCCGGGGCCATAGCTCAGCTGGGAGAGCGCCTGGATCGCACCCAGGAGGTCGGCGGTTCGAGCCCGCCTGGCTCCACTCGAAACCCCCCGCTCAGGGGGGTTTTTTCGTGGGCGATCGTCCGCTCGTTCGGCTACGATCCCCTTGCGTCAAGAGAGCGGGCACGACCCGCCGCCAACCGGCCTCAGCGGCACGGTGGCAAGAAGACGCGGCTGGTAAGGCAAACCGCTGAAAGGAGTACAGAGGTATGAGCGTCGATGGTTCTGCGGCCCCGCGCGGGCTGATCCGGCAGGGTGACTTGCTCCTCGTTCCGATCGCCGAGCTGCCCGAGCGCGTCGACCTGGTCCGCCGTGGCCGGCTCGTGCTCGCGGAGGGGGAGGCGACCGGGCATGCGCACGTGGTCGACGACGAGCGCGCGTCGCTGCACGGGCATCGCTGGTCCGAGGTGCGGTACGTCGAGGTGGTCGGCGAGGAGCCGGTCTCGCTCGTCCACGAGGAGCACGACCGGCTGCACCTCACGCCGGGCGTGTACGAGGTGCGGCGCCAGCGCGAGTACGTGCCGCGCGTCGGGTTCCGGCGGGTGAGCGACTGATGAGCGTCGCGAAGATCGTCAATGAGGGAGTGCGGAACGCGTTCGCCCGTCGCCCGGCGTTGGACGAGGACACGGTCGAGCAGGCGCTGCGGCGTGCGAACCGCCGACTGGGGAGGAGGCTCGGCCGGATCGAGTGGGCAGGGTCGCTCGACGCATACATCCGCCGGTCCGCGGACCTCATGGTCGACGGCTGGACGGTGGATTCGGCTGGGCCGCTCACCCCGCCCGCGAGGATGGGCTGGACGACCTATCACTCGCAGACGCGCCTCCAGCGGCTGACATCGATCGAGCGCCGGCTCTGGCGTGACGAGCGCTCGGCCCATGGCACCGCGCGCCTGCCCCGCTCCCGACGCTTGCCCGTCTACCTGAACGCGCTGGACGAGCCGGAGCTCGCCTCGTCCGCGGCCGACGATGCGCTCGCGGCTGCAGCGAGAGCGGCGCGGAAGCCGCAGTCACGGAGGCGGGACTTCGCGGCCGAGAAGTACTGGGCGTCGAGCGACCCGCATTGGGTGCAGACACGTGCAGCTGTGGCGCTGCCGTTCCTCACCGACGTGACACGGTGCTTCGCGGCCGGGCTCTACGGCGCGGCGCTGCTACGGCAGGGCACGGCGAGCCGGACGATCCTGATCGGGCGGCCCCGGCTGCGGTTCCGGTCCGGCGTCCTGCACGCCGCGGACGTACCGGCCGTCGTCTGGCCCGACGGCAGCGAGACCTGGTACTGGGCGGGGCTCGAGGTGCCGGCGCGGATCGCCGCGTCGCGGAACGACCTCACCGCCGAGCAGGTGGCGGGGATCGACAACCAGGAGCTTCGGCGGGTCGTCCTCGAGCGACTCGGCTGGGAGCGCTTCCTCGAGACCGCGGATGCGGAGCTCCGCGCCCAGGACGACTACGGCAGGCTCTGGGCGACCGCGATTCTGCTCGACGGCCAGCGCGTCCAACTCGTGGAGGTCGTCAACGCCACGGCCGAAGCGGACGGCAGCTATCGCCGCTACTTCCTCCGGGTCCCACCGGCGGCACGCACCGCGCGTGAGGCGGTCGCCTGGACGTTCGGCTTCGACCGCGCCGACGACTACATCCTCGCAGCCGCCTCCTGAGACGTGGCGGGCCGCCGGGAGATTCCTCCCGGCGGCCCGGCCAGGTCTCCGAGCGGTCAGCGTCGGATCGCGACGGCCTCGAGGTAGGTCGCCGGGATCGCGATCGCGTCGGTGCCGAGCCGGTCGTGCCGGCCCGCCAGCGCCACGAGGTCGCGTTCGAGCGCCTCGCGAGACTCGTCGTCGAGTGACGCGAACGCCTTGAGGGTCGGGCCGTACCACGTGCGGAAGAACGAGACGAACTCCGCGGCCGACCGGAACCGGAACGTGAACGTCCGCTCGACCGCGTCGAGCGAGGCGATCCCGTCGCCGAACAGGTCGCGCAGGTGGCTCTCGGTCCCCCACAGCATCGGCGACCGGACGCCGGCCGGCGGCGGCACGTGCGCCGCCATCGTCCGGAAGAAGTCGCCGAGGAACCCGTCCGGCGTCCAGCTCGCGAGCGCGATCGTCCCGCCCGGGCGGGTGACGCGGAGCAGCTCCGCGGCCACGCGCTCGTGGTCGGGCGCGAACATCGAGCCGAAGACCGACGTGACGGCGTCGAACGAGGCGTCCTCGAAGGGGAGCACCTCGGCGTCGCCCTCCACGAGGTCGACCGTGAGCCCCTCCGCGGCCGCCCGCAGGCGGGCCCGCTCGAGCAGGGACGGGACGTAGTCGACCCCGACGGACGCCACGCCGAGCCGGGCGGCGGCGATCGCGGCGTTGCCGCTGCCGGTCGCCACGTCCAGGACGCGCCAGCCGGCGTGGAGGTCGGCCGTGTCGACGAGCCGCTCGGCGACGACCATGATCCTCGCCGCGACGGCGTGGTAGTCGCCGCTCGCCCAGGCCTGCTGCTGCCGCTGTTTCACTGCCGGGAGGTCCGGCGTCGGCGTCTCGAGGGTGTGTGTCATCTGCTTGCTCCTCCGTTTCGGTGTGGGTCTGGCTAGGTCAGGATCCGCCGGCGGCGTCCGCCGGCGCCGAGTGCGAGCGATGCCGCGACGGCCGCCGCCGCGAGCGCGCCTCCGAGGGCCACGGCGCCGTCGTCGCCGACGAGGTCGAAGCCGGGATCGGACGCGACGAGTGCGGGCGTCTCAATGCCCCTGCGCTCGCGCTCGCGCAGGACGCCGGTGCCCGAGTCGGTCACGCCCGGGATGAACCGGTCGGCCTGGCCGCCGTGTCCGAGCTCGGCCAGGACGATCGCGGGCGAGGCGGAGTCCCCGTCCGCGGAATCGTTCGCGGCGGCCGCGGCGCCCGGCGAGAACGCCAGGACGAGTGCGGTGGCCGCGGTTACGAGCCTGATGTGTGGGTGGGAGGGATGCATGTCGTGTCGTTCCTTTCGTGTGTCGTGTGTGGGTGTCAGTTGCCGGTCGACTTCCAGAAGGCGTAGTCGGCCGTGTACGGGACCTCGGCCACGGAGCCGACGGTCCCTGCGTTGCAGGTCTCGGGAGCGGGCGCCAGCCCGCCGGTCGTCTGGATGCGCTGGATGTACGTCGTCGCGAGCAGCCGGTCGCCGTCGGCGCCGGCGGTCGCGGACGTGACCCTGAGGCGCAGCCACGGGATCGCGGTCGGGTCGACGGTGATCGTGCCGTCGCCGTCGAGCGCCGCGGTGACCTTGCTGCCGTCCCTGGTCTGCCAGCTCGGCCCGCCGAAGTGGGTCGCCAGCAGGTTGCCGCTGTCGTCGTACAGGTTTGCGCGCGGGCCGACGAACCGCCAGCGGTAGCCGCTCGGAGTCGCCGGGATGCACTCGTGGATCTGGACGCCGACCGCGTGTCCGACGAGGAACACCTTGTGCCCGTCTCCGACGGCGATCTTGCCGGGCACGGAGGGCGCCCCCGGTCCGGCGTGTGCTGCCGCGGGGAGCGCGACCGCGAGGACGATCAGGATCGCGGGGACCAGGCGGCCGGTGACGATGGATCGCTTCATGTACTGCCTCCAGTTCGGGATCTCGTTCATGCGCTCGACGGTACGGCCACGTCGGCGCCGGCGAAATCGTCAAGACCTCGGGTCTTTGGAGGCCGCGACCCCAGTGTGGGCGCCCGTACCCCGGGCGCCGTGGCAGCCGTACTCGCGGCCCTAGGGCGAAGGCTCGGCCGGCGCGGCCAGACGTGCCGCGAGCAGCCCCCGGGAGCGGACGCCGAGCTTGGCGTAGATATTCGAGAGGTGGAACTCGACCGTGCTGACGCTGACGACGAGCGCCTGCGCGATCTCCTTGTTGGCCAGTCCTCGAGCCGCGAGCTCGGCGACGCGCCGTTCCGTCGGGGTCAACTCCCCGGCCGGCGACGGTCGACGCGCGCCGACGCGGCCGAGCTCGGAGCGCGCTGCCTCGGCCCAGCCCGGCGAGCCCAGCTCGTCGAACGCCGCCGCCGCCTGCTCGAGCGTCCCGCGGGCGGCGCCCCACTTCCGGTGGCGGCGCTGCGCCCGGCCGAGAACGAACAGCGACCGGGCCGAGTCGAAGCCGAGGCCGAGGCGTTCGTACTCGTCGGCGACCCGCTCGAGGGTGGTCACGGCCGCGTCGCCGTACACGAGCGCGAGCGCCGTCTGCGCCGCGCACCGTCGCGCGGTGGCGCGAGCCCACGGATGATCCTGCTGCTCCGCGAGCTCCTCGACGCGGGCGGCGACGGCGCCCGCCTCGTCCAGCTCCCCCTGCTCGGCGAGGGCCTCGACGAGCTCGGGAGCGACCGGGAACGCGCCCGGATCGCACACGCCTGACCGCTCCGTGTGCTCCCACACCGCCCGCAGCCGGTCGGCGGCCGCGGCCGTGTCGTGGGCGAGCAGCTCCGCCGTCCCCAGCGCCCGCTGCGCCTCGAGCTCGTCCCAGCGGACGCCACTGGCGCTCGCGCGCGCATCGGCCTCCGTCCCCCAGCGGCGGGCCTCGTCGTCCAGGCCGCGCCCGACGGCGACGAGCGCACGGCACCGCTCGTACATCGGCCAGTGCAGGAGCTCGCGGTCGGCGCTCTCGGCCCACTCGTCGAGCCGGCGCTCGGCAGCGTCCCACTCGCCCGCCCGCAGCTCGAGCTCGCACAGGTGCAGCCGCTGCAGCGCGTACGAGGACGGCTCGCCGCGCTCGTCGGCCTCGACGAGCTGGCGGCTCAGCATTGCGCGCGCCGCACCGATCTCGCCGCGCCAGACCAGCCGCTGCCCCGCGATCCGCTCCGGCGAGTGCGCGATGTAGAAGGGCTCGGGCGACGCGGCGCGGAACCGCTCCCAGACGTCGTCGATCGCGCGGCCGCTCAGGGCGCGCGTCCACGCGAGGGCGTACAGCGCGCGCCGTTCGAGCTCCGGATCGGCGCCGCGTATCGCGGCCAGCGCCTCGAGCGCCCAGGCCTCGGCCTCCGCGATGCGCTCGACGCGAACAGCGGCGACGTTCTCCGCCATGTCGGCGAGCACCGATGCCCGCGCACGGGTGTCGTCGCCGCTCTCGGCGAGCGCGAGCTCCAGGTACCGCTGGATGTCGTCGTTGTCGCGGATCTCGCCGCTCGTCAGCAGGAGGAACCCCTGCGCGCGCCTCGCGCCCGCGGGGAGCGAGTGGACGTGCGGCTCGAGCAGGCCGGTCAGGCGCCGTTTCTCCCCCGCGACCACGAGGTAGCCGGCGAGCTCGAGCATCCGCGAGTCCCGGTCGGAATGGTCGTGCGGAGTCAGGCGCAGCGCGTGCTCCGCCAGCTCGACGGCGGCCTGTGGCGCTCCGCGCCGCGCCGCGCTCGCCGCCGCAGCGGCCACGCCGGCGGCGAGCTCCGCGTCCGGCTGAGCCGCGGCCAGGGCGAGATGGCGCGTGCGCAGCTCGCCCTCGGGGACGACGCCGGCGAGGTCGCGATGAAGCTCGCGGCGCTCCCCGGCCTGTGACCGACGCACCGCGGCGGCGGCCAGCAGCGGATGCGAGGCACGGACGTGGTCGCCGTCGACCACGAGCACGCCCGCGTCGACCGCGAGGTCGAGCGCCTCCGGCTCGGCCAGCGACGCCAGCTGCCCGACCCTGAGCGACGGGCTGAGCGCCACCGCCAGCAGGACGTGGCGCACGGCCTCGGGCAGCCCGGCCACGCGCGTGCCCAGCAGCTCCTCGACGTCGTCGGGCACCGGCAGGTCCTCCCCGATCGTCGGCACGCCGTCGTCGCGCACCTTGCGCCCGAGCTCCAGCACGAACAGCGGGTTGCCGAGCGCCGCGTCGTACAGCCGGCGGAGCACGTGGCGCGGCAGCGTCAGGCCGAGCCGCTCCGAGAGGATGCTCCGGATCGCCCCGAGGCTCGGCGATCGCACCTCGACGCGCTCCAGGGCCTTCGCGTCGAGGGCGCGCTCGAGCTCCGACCGCGGGCCGGGGCGTCGGGCGAGCAGGAACGCCGCGGGCTCGTCGGCCAGACGGCGGACGGCGAACGCGAGGGCATCCTCCGAGGCCCGGTCGAGCCACTGGACGTCGTCGACGGCCACGAGCAGCGGCCCGCGCTGCGCCAGCGACCGCAGCGCGTCCAGCAGCCCGAGGGCGATCGCGTGGGGCTCCGGGGGCCCGCCGGTCGGTTGGGCGCGGAGGAGCGCGACCTCGAGCGCGAGTCGTCGCGGCGGCGGCAGCGTGGCCAGCTCCTCGTCGTCCACGCCGTCGAGCAGGTCGATCAGCGCGGCGAACGAGAGCTGCGTGTCGGCGTCGCTCGCGCGCGCGGCGAGCACGCGCAGTCCGCGCTGGCGGCCGGCCTCGACGGCGGCGTCCCAGAGGGTCGTCTTGCCGATCCCCGGTCCGCCGGTGAGGAGGAGCGCGCGCGGCCGCGCGTCCGACGCCAGGAATGCGTCGAGCGCGGACAACTCCGGCTCGCGGCCGACGATCGGGGTAGCCACCGGGTCATTCTCGCCGCTCGACTAACGTGCCGTCCGGCGACCTCGGGAGGTGCGATGGAGTACGTGAACCTCGGCGGGACGGGACTGCGCGTCTCTCGCGTGTGCCTCGGGATGATGAGCTTCGGCGCGCACGAGAGCCGGCCCTGGGCGCTCGACGAGGCGGCGGCCGAGCCGATCGTGAGGCGGGCGGTCGAGGGCGGGATCATCTTCTTCGACACCGCCGACGTCTACAACGGCGGCGAGAGCGAGGTCGTCACCGGGCGGCTGCTGCAGAAGCTCTTCGGCATGCGCGAGGAGTACGTCGTCGCGACGAAGGTGCGCGGCGCGACGATGCCCGGAGAGAACGGTCGCGGGCTGTCGCGCAAGCACGTGCTCGCGTCGATCGACGCCTCGCTGCAGCGGCTGGGGCTCGACTACGTCGACCTGTACCAGATCCACCGCTGGGATCCGTTGACGCCGATCGAGGAGACGATGGAGGCGCTGCACGACGTGGTGCGGGCGGGGAAGGCGCGGTACCTCGGCGCGAGCAGCATGTGGGCGTGGCAGTTCGCCAAGGCGCAGCGGGTGGCGGCGACGCCGTTCGTGTCGATGCAGAACCACTACAACCTGGTCTACCGCGAGGAGGAGCGGGAGATGATCCCGCAGTGCCTCGACCAGGGCGTGGGCGTCATCCCCTGGAGCCCGCTCGCGCGCGGGCTCCTCGCCGGGACCCGGCCCGCCTCCGGGGAGCGGCTGACCTCGCGCGCGAACACGGATCCCTTCATCGACTCGCTGTACCGGCCGGACCTCGACCAGCCGGTGATCGACCGCGTCGCCGAGGTCGCGGCCGCCCGCGGCGACTCCCCGGCGCAGGTCGCGCTGGCGTGGCTCCTGCACAAGCCCGGCGTCACCGCGCCGATCGTCGGCGCGACGAAGGAGGCGCACGTCGCCGATGCCCTCGGCGCCGAGGCGCTGTCGCTGAGCGACGACGAGGTCCGGCAGCTCGAGGAGCCGTACGTGCCGCACCCCGTCTCGGGCATCGCGCTCTAGCAGCCTGACGCAGACGGCTCGTTAGCCGGCCGTTGGCCGCGCCTGAGGGCGCGGTTGGCGGTTGGTCCGAGCGTGGCGCACCGAAAGGAGGTGCGCTATGCCGAACACCGGCGGCGAGGGTGGCGGAGGCTAGGCAACAGGCCACACACGAGCGAGCGAGAGCCCCGGAGCAGCCGGGGCTCTCGTCGTGTCAGGCCCCGACGAGCGGTGCCGTGAGCTCGGCCGCACGCTTCGCGCCGGCGACGTGCCCCTTCGCCTCGTACAGTCGCGCCGCTTCCTCGGCTGCGTCGCGAGCCCGAGCCGGCCGGCCCGTGAGCAGCTCGACCTCGGCGAGCGCCAGCACGAAGTTCGCCCGATCCGGGAGCGCGTCCGTGTCGGACACGAGCGCGACCGCTTCTGTCGCGAGCGCCCGTGCGCGCGCCTGCTGCCCGCGGGCCCGCGCGAGCAGGCGAGCCTCGACCGACCTGGCCAATGCCAGTGCGACGGGGTCGTACTCGGGAACGCTCCCCTGCGCGGCCTCCAGGAGCTCTGCCGCCTCGTCGACGAAGTCGCGCTCGAGCTCGACCTCGGCCAGTCGCAGCATCCTCGTCGGGCCGTGCGCGCGGAGGCCGCCGGACTCGATCCGTTCGAGGCTCTTGCGGCCGAGTTCCATTGCGCCGTCCAGATCGCCTGCGAGCCGCGCGGACTCGATCGTGACCTCGGTCCACATCAGGCCGACGTACGACTCCATACCGAGATCGGTCAGCTTCGCCCGCGCGTCGGCGGAGAGCTCGCGGGCCTCACCGAACCTCCCGGCGAAGGCGAGCAGACCACTCAGCACGGTCAGCAGCTGCGCTTCGCCGGTTCGACTGGCGGTCGCGGAGACCTCGTCGCGGCAGCGGCGGATGGCTTCAGGAACCGGCGTCGGCCCGAAGTAGTAGGCCGCGGCCAGCCAGGAGGTCGCGGCGTCGGTCGGGAAGCGTGCGCGGCGGTAGTGGACGAGCGCCTGCCGCGCGGCACGCTCGGCGCCCGCGTACCGCAGGCGGAAGTTCTCCGCGTAGCAGACGTGGACCCAGAGACGGCCGAGCCCCCGGTCGTCGTCGACGGCCTCGAGGGCCGGCCGCACCTCCTCGGCCACCTCGATGAGCCGCTCCGGCGTGTCGCCGGGACGATGTCCGAAGCCTGCGTAGACATCCTCGACCGCCGCCCGGGCCGCGATCCGTGTGTCGCCGCTGAGACGGGCGTCCGAGAGCGCCTGCGCGACGAGCTCGCGCGCCTCCAGGTACCGGCCGGCGCTCTGGAGCGCGATCGCGAGCTCGTAGGAGAGCTCCGCGCGGAGCGCGCTGGACGGCACGAGGGCCGCGGCGCGTGTCAGAAGTCCGAGCGCGGCCTGCTCGTCCGCCCGGGCACGGGCGCCGATCCCCGCGCGCCCGAGACGCGTGCCGGCGGCCAGTGCGAGCTCGTCCGAGGGGCGGCCGACGTCGCGCGCCTGGAGGGCCGCCTGCTCGAGGTGGTAGCCGACGAGCACGTCGTCGCCGGCGCCGTCGCGGTCGAGCCACGCGGCGGCGCGCTCGTGGAGCTCTGCGCGCTGCTCCTTCGGCAGCGTCGCGTACGCCGCGTCGCGAAGCAGGACGTGGTGGAAGCGGTAGGCGTCGTCGCCCGGCGCCGCGTCGCCGGCCGCGTGGACGAAGCCACTCCGCGCGAGTGCGAGCAGATACGCGTCGACTGCGAGGTCCGGCGGCGCGAGCGCGGCCACGGCGCCGCGGGAGAACTCGCGCCCGACCACCGCGGCGCGCTGGAGCGTCGCGCGCTCGTCCGAATCGAGGCGGCCGAGGCGGCCCGCGAGCACCGCGTCCAGCGTGGCCGGCATCGCTCCAGGCTCGAGCGCCTTGCCCGACTCGGCCGCGAACGCGGCGAGCTGCTGCGCGTACAGCGGGTTGCCCTCGGCGAGCTCGACGACACGCGTCGCGGCCTCGTCGTCGAGCTCGGCGGTCCCGGCGACCAGCGTGCGTGCCTGGTCGTCGGCGAGCGGCTCGAGCCGGAGGGCGCCCTCCGCCCAGCCCGGGCGCTCGTCGAGCAGCTCGGGCCGGCCGAGGCAGAGGACGAGGAGCGGCGCGTCCGTCACCCGCGCGGCGAGGTACTCGACGAGGTCGAGCAGCGCCGGCTCCGCCCAGTGCACGTCGTCGAGGAGCAGCAGCACCGGTTGCACGCGCGCGAGGGCCTCCAGCAGGCGGCGGACGGCCCAGTAGGTCTCGCCCAGGGACGCCGGCGCCGGAGCGGCCCGGCCGAGCTCCTCGATCCGGCTCGCCGCCGCGGCGTCCTCGTCGCCGAGAACGGCAGGGACGTCGATGCCCCGTAGCGCCTCGACGAGCGGCATGAAGGTCGCGCCCTCGCCGTATGACATGCAGCGCCCGTCGAGCACGCCCGCGTCGGCGAGGACCTTGAGCTCGCGTGCGAGGCGCGACTTCCCGATCCCGGCCTCGCCGACGACCACGAGCGAAACGCAATGTCGCTCCGACACGGCCGCGGCAAGCCCGTCCCGGAGCCGCGCGAGCTCGGCCTGCCTCCCGACGAGCGGGACGTCGTCACGGCGCTCGGGCCGTCCCGCGTGCACGGCGACGACACCCGCGGCGTCGGTCGTGACGGCGTCCCGGACGAGCTCGTCCGTGCGCGGGTCGACGAGGATCCCCACGCGGGAGCGCGCCAGCGACGCGGCGCGCGCGACGACGGCGCCGGTGACGCGCGGCTCGTCCGCGACGATCGCCTCGCCGGTCGCGACCGCGACACCGACGCCGGTCTGCTCATGGAGCTCGACCGCGGCGCGGACGGCGCGGAGGGCGTCGTCCTCGTGGCTCGCGTCCGCGCCGAAGACCGCGACGAGTCCTTCAGGGCCGAAGCGCTCGATCGTGCCGCCGTGACGGCTGACGGCCGCGTTCGCGGCCTCGAGCACGCGCGTGAGCCAGGCCCGCAGCGCCTCGGCGTCGTCGTCGCCGGCGAGGTCGGCTGCCAGCACCGAGACGACGCGGCGCTCGCCGACGACGGGCTCCGGCTCCTCCTCGCCCGGCGCCTCCGGCGCGCTGAGGTGCGGGCTCTGGCGGAGGATGTCTCGCTCGAGCTCGCGCAGCTCCGGCGACGGCTCGAGCCCGAGCTCGTCCAGCGCCGCCGAGGCCGAGCGGCACGCCGCGAGCGCGTCGGCCTGGCGCCCCGACCGGTACAACGCGAGGGCGAGCTGCCGGCGCAGCCGCTCCCGCAGCGGATGCTCGGCCGCGAGCGCTTCGAGCTGCGCGACGAGGACGGCGTGCCGGCCGAGCTCGAGCTCCGCCTCGATCCGCTCCTCCACGGCCGTGAGGCGGAGCTCGTCGAGGCGATCGGCCTCCGCGCGCGCCCACGGCTCGTCGGCGAGGTCGGCGAGCGCCGGCCCGCGCCACAGCGCGAGCGCCTCGCGCAGCGTCTCGGCCCGTGCGGTCGCGTCGAGCGAGGCGGCCTCGGTGAGCAGCCGCTCGAACCGTGCCGCGTCGACGGCGTCCGTCGGCACGTCGAGCACGTAGCCCGGCGGCCGCGTGCGCAGCAGATCGGCGCCGAGGACGCGGCGGAGGCGCGAAACGGTGTTCTGGAGCGACCCGACGGCCGACGGCGGCGGCCGCTCGCCCCAGAGCTGGTCGACGAGCCGGTCGATCGAGACGACGGCGCCCGGCCGCACGAGCAGCGCCGCCAGCAGCGCGCGCTGTTGGCGCCGAGGCAGCGGGATCACGACCCCCCGGTCGTCCCGAACCTCGAGCGGGCCGAGGAGACGGAACTCCATCGGCCGTTTGTAACACCCATTGCGAGCGGCGACCAGATCTGGGGTGAGCGTCGCGTGAGCCACACGTGAGCGGCCTTCGGGAGCCTCGGCAGCACGAAAGGAGGTTCACATGCGCATTACCCGAAAGTTGTTTCCGAGCCCGGCGCTCGTCGTGGCGGTCATCGCGCTCTTCGTCTCGCTCGGCGGCACTGCCGTCGCGGCCGGCATCGTTCCACTCGCAAAGCGCGCACTCGTCGCCGACATGGCGAAGAAGCTCGGCAACGGCAAGGAGGACGCGCTCGTCAGTCGGGCGGCGCAGACGCCGGGGCCCGCGAGCTCGGCGTCCGGGCTCGTGACCGTGAAGTCGGGCCCGTGGTCGCTCGCGCCAGGCTCGGCCGCCGAGTTCGTCGTCGTGTGCGACGGAGGCCAGAAGGCGATCTCCGGCGGGTTCGAGGACCCGAACGGCTGGGGCCACAGCTGGGACAGCCGTCCCACGAGCGACGGTGCCGGGTGGCGGACGTTCGTCTCGGTGTCGACGGCCGCGAACGGCGGCCAGACCGGGACCGTCTACGCCATCTGCCTGAAGTAGGAGGACCGATGCGGCGCGTCCTGATCGGGTTCCTGGCCCTCGTCGCGTGTCTCCCGGGCGGCGGTGCCGGAGGGGCCGCGGGGCCTCTCCGCGCCGCCGCTCCGGACCGACCTTCCCTCCGGGTCGGCCTCATGGCGGCCGGGTCGGCGTCGGATGCGACGCGGCCGCGCTGGCGCGGTGGGCCGGTCACCGCGGCGACGGGAGAGCGGGTGACGATCGAGATCTCCGACGCGTACGCGCCGGAGGCCGTCTCGGCGCAACGCTGGGCCGACTTCTTCGCAGCCCTCGTTCACGGCGACGAGCTCGGCAGCGTCACCGTCCGGATCGGGACGCCGGCGGAGGTCGGGCACGTCTGCGGTTCCGGCGCGCTGGGGTGTTACCACGCCGGCGTGATCGTCCTCCCCGGCGAGCCGTCGGAGGGCGTCCCGCCGGAGGAGATCGCCCGGCACGAGTACGGGCACCACATCGCCGCCAACCGCTCGAACGCGCCGTGGCGCGCCCTGGAGTGGGGGACGAAGCGCTGGGCGTCGCTCGTCGGCGTCTGCGCGCGCACGGCCGCCGGGCAGCTGTTCCCGGGCGGCGGAGGGTTCCGCTACGGCCTCGCACCCGGCGAGGGCTTCGCCGAGGCCTATCGTGTCCTCGACGAGCGGCGGGCCGGAGCCTCGACGTTCGCGTGGTCGATCGTCGACCGCCTGTTCTTCCCGGACTCGGCGCACCTGGACGCGATCGAGCGCGACGTACGGCAGCCGTGGACCGGCCCGATCGTGCGGACGACGCGCGCCCGGTTCGTGCGTGGCGGCGCCGTCCGCCGGCGGCTCGGGCTCGACACGCCGCTCGACGGCACTCTCGCAGCGTCCCTGACCGCCCCGGCCGGGCGGCTGGACGACCTCGAGCTCGTCGACCGTGACGGCACGGTGCTCGCGCGTGGGCTCTGGGCCGGTGCGCGCACCAGGCGCCTGTCCTACGAGGTGTGCGGACAGCGTGCGCTCGCGCTCCGCATCACCCTGCGAGGCCGGCCGGGCCCGTTCGCGCTCTCGGTCGCCTACCCCGGGCGCGGGTGAGCGCCGCATGAGCGTCGCGTGAGCGACGTCGCGGACGCTCGCCAAGGAGAGATCCCCGAGCGAAAGGAAGTGGATGATGCGTGTGCGTTTCCCCAGCCCGGCGCTCGCGGTCGCGATGGCGGCGCTCTTCGTCGCCCTCAGCGGGACCGCGGTTGCAGCGGGCGTCGTGCCGCTCGCGAAGCGGGCCCTGACGGCCGACAACGCCAAGAAGCTGGGCGGTCAGACCGCCGCCCAGATCTCGACCGCGGCGGCGGCTCGGCCGGGTCCCGCCTCCAGCGCGGCCGGCCTGACGACCGTCAGGAGCGCGCCCGTCAACGTCGGTGCGGAGTCGGTCGCTCCCGGCACCGTCGCGTGCGCGGCCGGCGAGAAGGCATCCGGCGGCGGCTTCGCGATGGTGAGCGGGGCACCGCTGCTCGTCTCCTCGGCGCCCACCAGCGACGGGGCGGGGTGGTCCGTGGTCGTGCTGAACATCGCCGACACCGGCGGGAGCGGCACGGCCTACGCGATCTGCGTGAAGTAGGCCGAGAGAGGGCGAAGCGAGCGCTTCGCCCTCTCCACCCGCACCCCGACGACGACGAAAGGACGCCGATGCACGCGTTGAGAGGCGAGCCCACCCTGATCGAGCTCAGGTTCGCGATCCACCTCTCCACCTCACAGGGGGAGTTGACGTCCGGGACGTTCGTCGCCACCGGACTCGTCTCCGACAGCGGCACCCTGCCACTTCTCGAACGGTTCCCGGCGCTGCGCCCGGAGCTCCGCGTCCCCGTGGTGGTGCACGGCGCCGAGACGCTGGCCGGCACCGCGGGCGCGATCGCGATCGCCTACGACGGCGTCTTCAAACCCGCTGCCGAGGGCGTCCTCGCGGGCAAGGGGACGTGGCGCGTGATCGGAGGCGACCACGCGTACGCGGAGCTCGGCGGCGAGGGCGTGTGGACGGCGACCGCGATGGCACGCGGCGGCGCGCTCGCGCTCGACGCCGTCTTCGAGGGGAGCGGCAGCCTCGGCTGACGGCGCCGGTGGTCAGTCCGCCGGCTCGAGGAACCCGACCTCGAGCATCTCCCGCGCAAGGTCGAGGCCCGCCTCGCGGGCTTCGTCGTCCTCGACGGCCTCGGCGAGCGCCTCGCGGAGCGTCCGCGACCCGTCGAGCACACGGACGAGCCGGGCGGTCGGCGGGTCGAGCGCCGCGGAGAACGGGAGTCCGCTCTCGAGGTGGAGCGTCACCGCCTGCGGGTGCCAGGCGCCGTCGCCGAACCGGACCTCCTGGCCCACGACCGCGGCGTCGACCACCCGCAGCCTGCGGTCGAGCAGCGCGGCGGGGCCACCGATCTCCGCGAGCCGGTCCTGCGTCTCGAACAGCCGCTGGACGTGCCGGCCCGCGGGTCGCAGCGCGGCGCGCGGGAGCAGCTGCGACCGCATCCAGCCGTCCTGCCCGTCCGCCCGCTTACGCAGAACCAGGCAGGCGTAGCCGAGCTGCTCGATCCCGAGCTCGCGGTAGTACGCGAGCCAGCGGTCGAGCGCGTCGGCGAACTCGTCGGGCCGGTCGAGGAGGTCGCGGTTCCACCCGGTCGCGGTCTCGATCGGGTCGTCGGTCGACGTGTGGAGGAGGACGGCGTCGCAGCCGGACCCCTCCAGCCAGCGCCGCGGCCGCTCCTCGGGATCGTTCGGGTCGAGCGCCCACGCGATCAGGACGGAGGCGAACCCGCCCGGCACGAGCGCACGCGGGGCCGCCCGCACGACGTGCTCCGAGACGCCGTCGCCGGCCAGGTCGCCGTCGCGGAAGAGGTACGCGCTCTCCGGCGAGACGACGTAGGGCGGGTTCGCGACGACGAGGTCGAACTGCTCGCCGGCCACGGGCTCGAAGAAGCTTCCCGTCCGCGTCTCGACGTTTCGCACACCGTTGAGCGCCGCGTTGAACGCCGCGTACGCGACCGCCCTCGGGCTCACGTCCGTGGCGACGACGTGGTCTGCGTGCGCCGCGAGGAGGATCGCCTGGATCCCGTTGCCCGTCGCCATGTCGAGCGCGCGCTCACCCGTGCCGCGGACGGTGAGGTGCGCGAGCGCGACCGACGGTCGGTGGACGCCCGGCACGTGGTCGGCGTGACGCTCGGCCCCGCCGGCGTGGTCGGACGCGATCAGCAGCTCGTCGTGGGGGACGAGCCGCGCCGTGGCGTGGACGAACTCGCCGTCCACCACGAGCAGGCCGGCACGGTGGAGGTGCGCCCGCAGCCCGCCTCCGACGAGCTCCTCGAAGCGGGACCGCGCGACGGGGACGCCGAGGAGGAAGAGCCGGACGAGGACGGCCAGCTCGTCCGCGTCGCCGAGTCGGCGGAGGTAGGCGGGCAGCTCGGGCGAGCGCGCGAGCAGGTGATCCTCGGTCCAGAGCCGTTCCTGGATTCGCGCGGGCTCGTAGCCCGCCGCGCGGAGCTGCCGGGCGAGCTCGGCCGCCGCCTCCGGGCTCTCGGCGCGCGGCGGATCGGGCCGCCCGGGCGGAGGGACGGCGCGGACTGGCTCCGCGTGCGTGGCCGCTAGAAGGCCTTGTTCGATTTCAGGTCGTACTTGAAGTGCAGGCCCGGGGCGAGCGTCCCGTCCGGCTTCTGCGGCCGGTACTCCATCTCGACCTTGGAGAAGTTGAAGGACACCTGGTCCAGGGGGTTGATGGATTCGGACGAGCCCCCGGTCTGGTACGAGCTGATGAGGAGGTCGTAGAACTTGTAGACCAGGTACTCCTGCTGACCCTTCCCGGCCTTGCGGGTGGTGAGGGTCGCGGACTTGATGTGCTGGCCCGTGGCGCACGCCTTCGCCAGCAGCGGGCTCGAGCGGTTCAGCTGCATGACGAAGTGGAAGTCCTGCATCTGAACCTTGCCGGCACCTCCGCCGCCGCCCGGGGCCTGGGTCCCGGTGTGCGTCTCGCCCCAGCTCCAGGACTCGATGTCGATCTCGTCCTTGTGCTTCGAGTCGGTGCTCTCGCCCTTGATGCCGTCGAACTTGAGGAAGTAGTCGACTACGGCCATCGTCCGTCCTTCCATGACCGCGGCCGCATCGCGGACGTTCCGTTTCCGGATGTCAGCCGGAGGCTATCGCGTCGGAGGCGCCGGGGCTACTCGTACTGCAGCGCCTCGAGCACCCGCAGGCGGGCGGCGCGCCTGGCCGGCAGGATCGCGGCCAGGAGCCCGGCGAAGACCGCGACGACCACGAAGACGAGGAGCGAGCCGCCCGGGATCGCGAACTGCAGGTCGTACTGCCCGAGCGCCTGGGTCACGAGCAGCGCGATGAAGATCCCGAGCGGCAGCCCGAGCGCCGTGCCGATGAGCGCCGTGATCACGCTCTCGTGGCGCACCATCCGCCGCACCTGCCGCCGCGTCATCCCGACGGCGCGCAGCATCCCGAGTTCCCGCGTGCGCTCGAACACGGCCAGCGCGAGGGTGTTCACCATCCCGAAGAGGCTGATGATCACGGAGAGGGCGAGCAGGACGTAGAGCAGCGTGAGGAACTGGCCGATCTCCTCGTCCTCCTTCTCGATCCACTCGTCGCGCGTGAAGATGCGGGTGTCGGGGAAGTCCGCGACGGCCGACTCCAGCTCGGCCTTCGCCGCGGCGTTCGGGTCGCCCGCGACGTTCACGAGCGTGAAGCGGTTCCGGGGCCGCTGGTAGAGCTCGTCGAAGGCCGCGTTCGAGATGCTGGCGGAGCCGAGGAGCGGGTAGAACGGGCTGCCCTCGTAGATGCCGCGGACGACGAACTGCTTCGTCCGGTCGTCGGTGGAGCGCACGGTGATCGTGTCGCCGACGGCCAGGTCGCGGTCCTCGGCGACGTTGCTGGGGAGGAGGGCACCGTCGTCGCCGAGCCCGCCGCGCAGGAGCTCGTCGGACCCCTCCGTCCAGCGGAAGCCGTAGACGTCGCCGACGTGGTCGTCGAGCCCGGTCACGTTGCCGGACTTCTCCGAGATCTCGGCGAGGTCCTGGCGCACGTGGCTGACCGCCTCGGCGAAGCCCGCGTCCTCGACCGCGGTGCCCGCGGCAGCCGGGAACTCGGAGTAGCCGTCCTGCGACGTGACGATCAGGTCGGACTGGATCTGCCGCTCGATGGCGTCGCGGTTGGAGACCCGCAGCCCCTGCGCGAGCACGGCGACGAAGGTCACGAGCGCGATCCCGATCATCAGCGCCGCCGCCGTCGACGCCGTCCGGCCGGGGTTGCGCAGCGCGTTGCCCTCGGCGAGCTTCCCGGCGGCGCCGCCGAGCCTGCGGGCCGGGATCCCGACGACCTTCACCAGCGGCCGGACGAGCCGCGAAGAGAGCATCGCGACGCCGACGAAGAGCGCCAGCACGCCGACGCCGAGGAGCAGGAAGCGGTCGCCGAGCGCGACGTCGTCGCCGAGCGTCCCGTACGAGAGCGCGAGCACGGCGAGCACGACCATGGCGGCGGCGATGAACGGCGAGAGGCGCGAGAGCCGCCCGCGCGGAAGTTCGGCGCCCTCGCGCACGGCCGCGATGGGCGGGACCTTCGTGGCGCGCACCGCGGGGAAGAGGCCGGCGGCGACCGTCACCAGTGTGCCGACGAGCAGCGAGACGACGATCGTGCGCGTCGCGAAGACCGTGTCGGTCTGCGGTAGGTCGAGGTTCAGCGCCTCGAACAGCTTGTTGAGGCCGACGGCGAGGCCGAGGCCGCTGAAGAGGCCCACGATCGAGGCGACGAGCCCGATCACCAGCGCCTCGAGGATCACCGAGACGAGGACCTGGCGGCGCGAGGCGCCGATCGTCCGCAGCGTCGCGAACTCGCGCGTCCGCTGCGCGACGGTGATCGAGAGCGTGTTGAAGATGACGAAGGCGCCGACGAAGAGCGCGACGCCGGCGAACGAGAGCAGGAAGTAGCGGATGATCGTGGTGAAGGTGGCGATCTCGCCCGAGGCCTCGTCGGCCTCTTCGACTCCGGTGCGGACCGTCACGTCGTCGCCGAGCTCGGCCTCGATCCGGCGCGCGAGCTCCGCCGGCGCGACGCCGTCCTCGGCCGCTGCCTGGATCGCGTCGAGTTGCCCCTGCTTGTCGAGCAGCGCCTGCGCCGTCGGGACGTCGAAGATCGCGAAGGTCGCGCCGCCGAGCGAGCTCAGCTCGCCGTACTTGGCGACGCCGACGATCCGGAACGGCTGCGACGGGCCGAGCGCGGCGACGCCGATCCGGTCGCCGAGCACGAAGTCCTCGTCGTCGGCGAGGCCCTCGTCGATCACGACCTCGTCGCCGCCCGCCGGCCAGCGTCCCTCCACGAGGTTCAGCGGGTTGAAGCGGTCGTAGGCCGGCGCGGTGTCGAGGCCGAACGCGAGCGAGGGCGCGTTGCTGCTGCCGATCTCCTCGCCGTCGGCCGTGAGCAGCTTCGTCTGGAAGTCCTGGACGGAGCCGGTTGCGACCTCGACGCCGTCCACTGCGCGCACGCGTTCGAGCAGCTCCTCCGGGACCGGCGGGGCGACGGCGGACTCGCCCTCGAAGCTGATGTCCGCGCCCTTGCCGGTGACGACGGCGTCGGTGCCCGCGTACGAGTCGACGAAGATCTGGTCGAAGGCGCGGTCGATCGTGTCGGTGAGGACGTAGGCGCCGCTCATCATCGCGACGCCGAGGACGATCGCGATCGCGGTCAGCGCGGAGCGGAGCTTGCGCCCGGCCATCCCGCGCAGAACCACCCTGAGCACGGCCCGAGGCTATCGCCGTCCAGTGCGGCCGCCTATGCGGCCAGCCGTACTTCGTGTCGGCATCGTGCGCGCGCGGCGGGGTGCCAGGGCTCCGCTACCGTACGCGCCCGATGGTCGCGCTCCTGGACGGGATCCGCTCGTTCGACACGGCCGTGTCCGCGTTCGGCGAGAGCGTCCGGTGGGCGCCGTTCACCGCGGTGTTCCTGCTCGTCTCGACCTGGTTCGTGAAGTGGCCGCTGATCGCGGTCGTCGGCGCCGCCTTCGACCGGCCCTGGCGGCGCCTGCTGCCGTGGGCCGGTGTCGCATCGGGCAGCGCGGTGGCGGCCGCGGGGCTCGCGGTGATGCTGCTGAAGGAGACGTTCGACCGGGCGCGGCCGCCGCTCGCGGACTCGTCGATCGACGCCGTCGGGCTGCTGCCGTCGTCGGCGTCCTTCCCCTCCGGTCACGCGGCCACAGCGTTCGCCGCCGCGGTCGCCGTCGGGATCGTCCACCCGCGGCTCAGGCGACCGCTGCTCGCGCTCGCCGCGCTGGTGGCGGTGTCGCGCGTGTACCTGGGAGTGCATTTCCTGTCGGATGTGCTGGTCGGAAGCCTGCTCGGAGTTGCGATCGGCGCAGTTGCCGGAACGGTGGTTCGAGCGGTCGCACCAGCGCCCACAGCACCGCCGCCGAGTCCCGACCCGCTCGGAACGAGCTCCGCTCCGCTCCGTAGATCGCCGGCATCGGCACCCACCCGACGCTGAGCCCTGCGCGGAGCACGCGCCGCAGGTGCGTCGTCTCCGCCTCGTAGCCGCCGCCGGGGAAGAGGGCGAGCGCCTCGCGGCGGAGCAGCCGCATCCCGTTCTGCGTGTCGCGCACCGGGTGCCCGCTCACGAGCCCGAACAGGCGGCGCGTCGTCCGGTTCGCGACCCGCCGTTCGAACGGCATCGAGGCGAGGTCGGCGAAGCGGTCGCCGATCACGAGGTCGGCCGAGCCGGCGGACGCGACGAACTCGGCGATCGCGGCGGGCGGGTGCTGGCCGTCGGCGTCGACGACCATGACGGCCCGGAGCCCGGGATGCGCCTCGAGGGCCGCGTCGATCCCGGCGCGGACAGCCGAGCCCTTGCCCGAGCGCGTGGGTTGCCGGACGAGCGTCGCGCCGACGGATGCCGCCGCGGTGTCGAGCTGCCGGGCGACGGCGGGGGAGGAGCCGTCGTCGACGAGGACGATCGCGCCGACCTGGGCGCGGACGCCCTCGAGCAGCTCCTCGGAGGGCACGTCCTCGTATGAGGGCATCACGGCCACGACATCGTCGGCCTCGAGCCGTGGCCGTGAACTTGCGTCGGAACGGGAGCCGCGCTTGCTGCCGCGGTCGAGCGCGATCGCGACGAGCAGGGCGCTCGCGACGCCGAGGGCGGTTCCCGCGACGGTGTCGAAGGGGAAGTGCGCGCCGAAGAGCACACGCGTGAAGGCGACGGCGGCCACGTACAGGCCGAGTGCGAGGCGGGCACGCGGGAACGCGATCGCCGCGCCGGTGGCGAGGGCGGCGGTGATCGCCATGTGGCCGCTCGGGAACGAGTTGAGGTGCGCCCAGCTGTGGCCTTCGAGCACGATGTCGCCCGCGTCGAGGACTTCTTCCGGTCGCGCGCGGTCGTACACCGAGTAGACGGCCTCGAGCAGGCCCCACGCCACGACGGCGGCGCCGAGGACGAGCGTCGCGACGCGGGGGACCCGGCGCGGGCCAGTGACGAGCGCGGCGACGAGCGCGGCGACGACGAGGATCGCGTAGTTGCGGCTGTGCGGGTCGAGCACGCGCCAGAGGATGTCGGGCGCGTCGAAGAGGCCGTTGACGGCGAGGTACAGCGCCTCGTCGAGCTCGTGCACCGGCGTGTGCGCGACGAGCAGGCCGAGCGCCGGCACGAGCGCGAGCAGGAAGGCGGCGACGCGGCCGCGGCTGCGCGGGCGGACGGCCACGCCGAGCGGCACGAGCGCGCCGAGGGTCGCCGCGCCGCCGAGCACGAACAGGGCGCGGTAGCTGCCGGTCGCGGCGACGAGCCAGCCGGCCGCGGGCAGCGCGATCGTCGAGGCGATTGCGCGCACCGAGAAGTAGAGCGCGCTGTAGCCGCCCTCCTCGCCGTCCGGGATCAGCGCCGAGAAGAGCGGGAACCCGAGCGTCGAGATCAGGCCGAAACCGGCCGCGCCGGCGAGCAGCGCGGGAGCGACGGACAGCAGGTCGTTCGTGGCCGCGACGCCGAGGAAGCCGACGCCCATGAGCACGATCCCGCCGAGGAGCAGCGGCCGCTGGAGCGAGGGGCGCCGGACGCGGCCGCCGGCGACGATCGCCGCCGCGGTCGCGATCCCGAAGGCCGCGAGCCAGAGCGAGGCCTCGGCCGGCCGCAATCCCAGCTCCTCCTCGGCGTACAGGAGGAAGAACGCCGGGAGCGCCGCGTAGCCGAGCACCCACAGCACCTGCGCCGTGAGGAAGGCGGCCACGCCCGGCCGCCGGGCGGCGGCGAGGTAGTACCCACGCGTGCGCGCAGGCCCGCGCTCCCGCTCGACCCGGCGGCCGGCGCCGCGCGCGCTCGACAGGGTCGGCAGCGCGAGGAGCGGGAGGAGGACGGCGGCCACGAGGAACGGCGCCCAGAGCGCGACCTCGGTCAGCGCGCCGCCGACGGCGATCCCCGCGAGCCCGCCGCCGAGGAGCGCGAGCTCTTGCGCACTCGTGGCCCGAGGCCGCTCGGCCGCGCCGAACCGCTCGGGAACGAGTGCGCGATGGACGGTGGTGACGGCGTTGAGGCCGACGTAGACGACCGCGCCGGCCGCGGTCAGCACGAGGTACGAGCTCGACGCGCCCGCGGCCGTCGCGACGAGGCCGCCGGCGCCGAGGAGGCTGCCGCCGACGATGAAGGCGCTCCGCCGGCGCGTGCCCTCGACGCGGTCGCTCCAGACGCCGACGACGAGCGGCACGACGAAGCCTGCGATCGCGTTGACGAGCATGACGGTGCCGATGAGCCCGGGCTCGTCCTTGATCTCGTTGAGGAGCAGCGGCAGGTACGTGGTCGTGACGGCGCGTGCGAGGCCGGCGCCGGCCGCGGCCGCCGCGAACGCGACGAGCGGGAGGAGCGCGAGCCGGCGCGCCGAGGGGCGCGCGGCGACGTCGACGGTGGCGGCGACGGCGGTCACCGTCCGGGCCTCGCGATCGAGAAGGCGGCCGGCTCGAGGCGGATCTCGACGGGGCCGGTGCCGATGGTGGTGGTGTCGGCGACGACGGGCCAGCGGCCGCCGGTCGAGACGCGGACCTCGCGCGCACGCCAGGTGCGGATCCCGCGGCGGCCGATGTGGGCGCCGCGGCGCATGCGCACGAGGTTCGCGACGAGCGCGGCGCGGCTCGACGCCTCGACGGCGACGAGGTCGAGGAGCCCGTCGCCCGGATCGGCGTCGGGGGCGACGCGGAGCCCGAAGGCGAACAGCGGGAAGTTGACGACGAAGAGCTGGTTCAGGCTCGAGAGCTCGGCCGCGCCGTCGCTCTCGACGAGCACGGGGCCGGGCTCGAACCGCGCGAGGGTCGACGCGGCGGCCTTGATCCCCGCTCGGAAGTCGGCCGAGTTGACGCCGCGGTAGCCCGAGCGCGCGACCGAGTGGAAGCCGACGCTGACGCCCTCGAGCGCGTGCACGGTCTTCCCGTTCGCGGTCGCGGCGATGAGGTCGAGCGGCCGCGTGCTGCTCTCGACCGCCACGCGGGCGGCGGCCGCGAGGTCGATGGGGATCGAGAGGCTGTGCGCGATGTTGTTCGCGCGGCCGGCAGGGAGGAGGGCGACCTCGGGCTTCGGGCCGTCGACGTTCGCGAATGCGTGCACCGAGCCGTCGCCGCCCAGCAGCACGACGCGCCGGTGGGCCTCGTGCACGAGGTGCGCGAGCTCGTCGAGGCTCGTGGTGACGTGCGCCTCTACCCTCGCGCCGCGGTCGCGCAGCTGCCGGACGGCGCCGTCGAAGACCTCGCGGCTGCCGCCGACGCCGCTCGCGTTGCCGTTTGCGATCAGCATCAGGTGCCGGGCCGAGACGGGGCGCTGCCACGACGCGTTGTGGTCGAGTGAGAGGGCGGTGGACACGTCGCAACCCTCGCACCCGTTTCCTGTACGAAACAGCGGGGGAGCACGACTCTTCGGCGGGGGTAACGAGGCGTCTGTCGGTGCGGCCAGCCGCACTGCCCGTGCGGGGATTTCCGGGGCGCGCCTCTAGGATCCCCACGTGGCCGAGATCGTCCCGCTCGCCGATGCGGTCGCCGGGCTCGTGAGCGACGGCGACACGGTGGCGCTCGAGGGCTTCACGCATCTGATCCCGCACGCGGCGGGCCACGAGCTCGTCCGCCAGGGGCGCCGCGACCTGACGCTGGTGCGGATGACGCCGGACGTGATCTACGACCAGCTGATCGGCGCCGGCTGCGCGCGCGAGCTCGTGTTCTCCTGGGGCGGGAACCCGGGTGTGGGCTCGCTGCACCGCCTCCGCGACGCCGTCGAGCACGGCTGGCCCGTACCGCTCGCGGTCGTCGAGCACTCGCACGCTGGTATGGCCGCGGCCTACGCGGCCGGCGCCGCGCACCTGCCGTTCGGCGTCCTGCGTGGCTACGTAGGCACAGATCTCGCAGCCCGGACACGGGTCGCCACCGTCACGTGCCCCTTCACCGGCGAGGAGCTGGCGGCGGTCCCGGCGCACCGGCCCGACGTCGGCATCGTCCACGCGCAGCAGGCCGACCGAGCGGGGAACGTGCAGCTGTGGGGCATCGCGGGCGTGCAGAAGGAGGTCGTGCTCGCCTCGACCCGCTCGCTCGCGACCGTCGAGGAGGTCGTCGACCGGCTCGAGCCGCGGCCCGGGGCGGTCGTCCTCCCGTCATGGGTGCTCGACGCCGTCGCGGTGGCGCCGCGCGGCGCCCATCCCTCGTACGCGCACGGGTACTACGACCGCGACAACGACTTCTACGTCCGCTGGGACGAGATCAGCCGCGACCGGGACACCTTCACCGCCTGGATGGAGCGGCACGTGCTCGGGACGCGGGACGTCGACGAATACCACCGGAGCCTGCGCGCCGCGTGAGCTGGACGCCCGACGAGATGATGGCGGTGGAGGCGTCGCGGCGGCTGCGCGACGGCGACGTCTGCTTCGTCGGGATCGGCCTCCCGTCACTCGCGGCGAACCTCGCGCGGGCGACGCACGCGCCGCGGGCCGTGCTCGTCTACGAGAGCGGCACGATCGGCGCGAAGCCGACGGAGCTCCCGCTCTCGATCGGGGACGGCGAGCTCGCCGAGACCGCCGATCTCGTCGTCTCCGTGCCGGAGATGTTCGCCTACTGGCTCCAGGGCGGCCGCGTCGACGTCGGCTTCCTCGGCGCCGCGCAGATCGACCGCTTCGGCAATCTCAACAGCACCGTGATCGGGGACTACGACAGCCCGACGGTGCGGCTCCCCGGCGCCGGCGGCGCGCCCGAGATCGCGACGGCCGCACGCGAGGTGTTCGTGATGCTGCGCCAGACGCCGCGGGCGTTCGTGGAGGAGCTCGACTTCCGCACGACCACCGGCGGCCGCGTCTCCGTCGTCGTCACCGACCTCGGGCTGCTGGAGCCGCGCGGCGAGAAGCGTGAGCTCGTGCTCACGCACGTGCATTCCGGGATCGACGCGGAGCAGGCGGTCGAGGCGACCGGCTGGCCGTTGCGTGTCGCCGACGATCTGCGCGAGACTCGCGCTCCGACGGACGAGGAGCTCGCGGCGCTCCGCGGGCTCGCGACGAAAGGAGCCCGGTGACCGAGGTCGACCCGCCGTACCTCTTCCCCGACTACCGGTCGACCGTCACCCGTGCGCCCTCGCGTGTGCTGCTGCCGGTCCCGGAGGAGCTCCACGACCTCCGTGCGCCCGTCTTCGGGGAGGACACGGTTGCGTCGGCTGACGCGGATCTGACCCGGCAGGGTGGGGGAGAGCCGCTCGGCGAGCGCATCGTCGTCACGGGGCGCGTGCTCGACGAGGACGAGCGCCCGGTCCGCGGCGCGCTGCTCGAGGTCTGGCAGGCGAACGCCGCCGGCAGGTACGTGCACGAGGGGGATCAGCACCCGGCGCCGCTCGACGCGAACTTCACCGGTGCCGGGCGGACGCTCACGGACGACGACGGCCGCTATCGGTTCGTCACGGTCAAGCCCGGGGCCTATCCCTGGCGCAACCACCCGAACGCGTGGCGACCCGCGCACATCCACTTCTCCGTGTTCGGACGCGCCTTCACGCAGCGGCTCGTGACCCAGATGTACTTCCCCGGCGATCCGCTCTTCGCCTACGACCCGATCTTCCAGTCCGTCCGCGACCCCGCCGCCCGCGAGCGGCTCGTGGCGACGCTCGATCTCGACGAGACGACACCGGAATGGGCGCTCGGCTACACGTGGGACATCGTCTTGCGAAGGACGCACTTCGAGGAATGAGGACGCCGTCGCAGACCGTCGGGCCGTTCTTCTCGTTCGGCCTCTGTGTCCGGACCCAGAACGAGCTCCCGGGCGGCACCGTCCGCATCGAGGGGCAGGTGTTCGACGGCGAGGAGGTGCCGATCGCCGACGCCATGCTCGAGGTGTGCGACCCGACCGCCGGGTGGGGGCGCTGCGGGACCGACGGCGAGGGCCGGTTCGCGTTCCTCGTCCCCGAGGAGGTGCGCCGCCTCGAGGTGCTCGTGTTCGCGCGCGGGATGCTCAAGGCCGGGCTCACCCGGCTGTACCTCGATCCGGGCGCCGCCGAGGACGAGACGATGGTCGCGCGCCGCGAGGGGGACGTGTACCGCTACGACGTGCATCTGCAGGGGGAACGCGCGACCGCGTTCTTCCAGCACTGATCTGCGAGCCGAGGAGGCCGATTCGATGAGCGCACGCACCGAGCCACCGTTCCGCGCCGACCACGTCGGCAGCCTGCTCCGCCCGCCGCAGCTCCTGCGGGCGCGCGAGGACCGCGCCGCCGGCCGCATCGACGCCGACGAGCTCCGCGCGGTCGAGGACGAGGCGATCGCCGGGATCGTCCGCAAGCAGGAGGAGATCGGGCTGCGCTCGGCGACCGACGGCGAGTTCCGACGCGAGTCGTGGCACATGGACTTCATCTACCAGCTCGACGGGATCACGAAGGAAGCGGGCCACATCAGCGTCAAGTTCCACAAGCCCGACGGCGACATCGAGTTCACGCCGGCTGCCCTGCACGTCGACGGGAAGCTCGGCGTCTCGCAGACGATCTTCGGCGACGCGTTCGAGTACCTGCACGGTGCCGTGACGCGGAACCTCCCGAAGCTGACCATCCCGTCGCCGAGCATGGTCCACTACCGCGGCGGCAAGGCCGCGGTCGACGAGTCCGTCTACCCGACCCTCGACGAGTTCTGGCGCGATCTCGTCGCCGCCTACCGCGAGGAGGTGCGGCGGCTGGGCGAGCTCGGGTGCACGTACCTCCAGTTCGACGACACGAGCCTCGCGTACATGAACGACCCGCACCAGCGCGAGTACATCGCCTCGATCGGGGGCGACCCCGAGCACCAGCACGTCGAGTACATCCGCCACATCAACGAGGCCCTCTCGGAGCGGCCGGAGGGGATGCGCGTGACGACGCACATGTGCCGCGGCAACTTCCGCTCGGGCTGGGCGGCCGAGGGCGGCTACGACTTCGTCGCCGAGGCGCTCCTCAACGACCTCGAGGTCGACGGCTTCTTCATGGAGTGGGACGACGAGCGCTCCGGCGGCTTCGAGCCGCTCCGCTTCCTGCCGAAGGGCGAGAAGCAGGTCGTGCTCGGGCTCGTTACCACGAAGCGCGGCGAGCTCGAAAACCGTGACGAGCTGCTGCGCCGGATCGAGGAGGCGTCGCGCTTCGCGCCGCTCGACCAGCTCTGCCTCTCGCCGCAGTGCGGCTTCTCCTCGACGGTCGAGGGGAACCAGCTGAGCGAGGAGGAGCAGTGGGCGAAGCTGCGGCTGATCGTCGAGGTCGCCGAGGACGTCTGGGGGTGACGGCCACCGTACGCGACCGCGTCTTCGACGTCCTTCGCCGCCGCGGGCTCACCACCCTCTTCTCGAATCCCGGCTCGACCGAGGTGCCGTTCCTCGCCGGGCTGCCGGACGACCTGCGCTTCGTGCTCGCACTCCACGAGGGCTCGGTCGTCGGGCTCGCCACGGGGTACGCGCTCGGCCGGGGCGAGCCGGCACTGGCGCTGCTGCACACCACGGCCGGCCTCGGCAACGCCGTCGGTGCAATCGCGACCGCCCGCGTCAACCGGGCGCCGCTCGTTGTCGTCGTCGGCCAGCAGGACCGCCGGCATCTCGTCTTCGAGCCGTTCCTGACCGGCCGGCTGCAGGGGCTGGCGGGCGAGTACCCGGTGTGGAGCGACCAGCCGGTGCGGGCCGGGGACGTGCCCGGCGCGATCGACCGCGCCTACCACGAGGCGGCGACCCGGCGCGGGCCGGCGATCGTGGTCGTGCCGATGGACGACTGGCTGCAGCCCGCGGACGAGGAGCGCGAGGACGCCTCGCCGGGACGGGTCGTCCGCGCGGCCGGGGCCGACGCGGCGGTCGTGGACGAGCTCGCGGCCTTCCTCGACGGCGCGGCGGCGCCCGCGCTCGTCGTCGGGGCCGGCGCGGACGGGGAGGAGGGCTGGGCCGCGCTCGTCGAGCTGGCCGAGCGGCTCGTCGCGCCCGTGTTCCAGGAGTCGTTCGCCTCGCGGGCCGGCTTCCCGCAGGACCACCGCCTTTTCGCCGGCTTCCTGCCCGCCGACCGGCCGCGCCTGCGCGAGACCCTGGCGCCGTACGATGCCGTGCTCGTCGTCGGGGCGCCCGTCTTCCGCCAGTCGCCGTACGCGCCCGGGCGGCTCACCGAAGCGGGCACGCGGATCGCGGTCGTCGGGGACGAGCCCGACGAGGTGCACCGCAGCCCCGCGGAGCTGGCCGTGCTGGCGCCGCCGGCCGCCGTCGCGCGCGAGCTGGCGCGGCGCCTGCCGCAGCGCGACGTCGAGCCTCCGGTCCCCTTCGCCGCTCCGCCGGCGCCGGCGCCGCTCGCGCCGGGCGAGCCGCTCACGGCGAGCCACGTGCTCGCGGCGCTCGCGCGACGAATCCCCGAGGACGCGGTGCTCGTCGAGGAGACGCCCGTCGACCGGCCGGAGCTCCACGCGCGCCTGCCCGCGCGACGGCCGCTCGGCTTCCTCAGCGCCGCGATGGGAGGCCTAGGGTTCGCCATCCCCGGCGCGGCGGGCGTGCGGATGGCGCTGCCGGAGCGCCCGGTGGTGGCGGTCGTCGGCGACGGCTCGTCGCTGTACGGGATCCAGGGGCTGTGGAGCGCCGTGCAGGAGGGCGCGGGCGTCCTGTACGTGATTCTCGCGAACGGCGGCTACGCGATCATGGACCGCCTCGCGGAGCGGCACGGAGGCGACGCGCCCTGGCCCGGGTTCGGCGAGATCGAGATCGCCGACGTCGCGCGCGCGTTCGGATGCGAGGCGCGGCGGATCGGGACCCACGACGAGCTCGTGGCCGCGCTCGACGAGGTCCTCCCGACGCTCGCATCACGGCAGACACCGCTGCTGCTCGACGTCGTGATCGCCCCGACGGCGCACTTCGCGCCGTGAGGGGAGGGCGCCGCGCTGCGCGCCCTCCCCGCGACGGCCTATCTGACGATGAACGTCCGCTTCAGCGACGCGCGCGCGCTCGAGCTGAAGACATACGTCCCGCGCCGGAGCCGCACCTGCCAGGTGGCGCGGCCGACACCCCTGACGCCTGTTTGCTTGTTCACCCCCGGCCCCGCCAGCCGGAAGTTCTGTGTCGGCGACGAGTCGGTGACGACGAACGTGTACTGCCCCGGTGCGAGCCGCTTCACGGCCTTGCCGTCCTGGCGCAGGAGGATGAAGCGGTTGCCGACGGCACCCTGGAGCGTCTTCCCGCCCGGGATCACGCTCGGGATCAGCGCGGCCAGGTTCGGCAGCTGCTCGATGACGCCGTACTGCTTCGTGTAGCGCGCGAGCTGGGCCACCTTCTGGCGGTCGACGAGCGTCGTCCAGATCGGCAGCCGGACGGTCCGCTGGGCGGCGGGCAGCAGCGCGCGGACCTCGTCCGGATGCGCCTGCGCGTACGCGAGCGACTGGTTGATGGCGGTCCGGAAGCGCCGGGCGAGGCCGGGGTTGCGCCGCACCCAGCTGTCGAGCGCCCCGTAGCCGCCGATCGGCCAGAAGTCGCCGAGCACCGGCCCCGGTGCCATGACCGTCCGCGCGCCGTCCGTGTTGATCGCGAGCGACAGGAACGGCTCGGGTGTCCAGATCGCGTCGACCTGGCCGTTCTGCAGCGCCGACCGCATCGCGGGGAACGGCAGCGCCAGTAGGCGCACCGAGCTCGGGTTGACGCCGACCTTCTGCAGCGCGGCCTTGATCATGACTTCGCCGACGCCCTTCAGCGCGTTGACGGCGATGGTCTTCCCGGCGAGGTCGGCGGGGTTCCGAATCGAGCTCGACCCCTTGACGAGGATGTTCTGCCAGTTGTTCAACTCGTTGGTGCCCTCGACCTCGCTGGCCGATACGAGCGTGAACGGGATCCCCTGCGTGCGCCCGATGAACATGGGCACGAAGCCGAGGTAGCCGATTTCGCCGTTGCCGGCGGCGACGGAAAGGACGACGTCGTTGCCGCTCTGCAGCGTCCGCTTGTTGATCTGGATCCCCTGCGCCTCGAAGAAGCCCTTGCTGATCCCGAGGTCCATGGGCAGCGCGTTCGCGATCGGCAGCGTGTTGACGGTGATCGAGACCGTCGCCCGGCCACCCTCGGGCCGCGCGGCCGCGGTGCTCGTGATGGTCAAGAGCACGGCCACGGCGCCAAGGACGGCGACCCCCAGGAGCCGCGCCCGCCGCCGAACGCCCGCAGACGTTCCTGTCATGTGGATCCTCCTCCTGCGCGGCGGGCAGCTCCCTGCCCCTGCGCGTGACGTGGGGTTGAACTCGGGAAGCGCATCAGGCCTCGGCCGCCCGGGCCGGCTCCTGCACCCGCGGGCCGGCCGAGGCGGCATCGCGCTTGATCAGGCGGTAGACATGCGCGCGGAGGTGCGTGAACTCCGGCAGCTCCTTCGTCTCCAGCTGGTCGCGGGGGTGCGGCAGGTCGACGTCGAGCACCTCTTTCACCTCCGCCGGCGAGGGCGTCAGCACGACGATCCGGTCGGAGAGGTAGACCGACTCGTCGATGTCGTGCGTGACGAAGAGGATGGTGACGTCGAACTCCTCGCGAACACGCAGCACGAGGTCCTCGAGGTCGCCGCGCGTCTGCGCGTCGACCGAGGCGAACGGCTCGTCCATCAGCAGGATCGACGGCTGGTAGGCGAGCGCGCGTGCGATCGCGACTCGCTGCTGCATGCCGCCCGAGAGCTGCCACGGGTAGTGGTCGATGAAGCGCGTGAGCCCGACTGCCTCGACCGCCTCGTCGACGAGCGAGCTGCGCGCGGCGCGCGAGAGCTTCTTGTGGCGGAGCGGCAGCAGCACGTTGTTGCGGACCGACGTCCACGGCATCAGCGAGCGGCTGTACTCCTGGAAGACGAGCGCCATCTCCGGCGGCGGCGAGGTCACGCGGCGCCCGCGCAGCAGCACCGAGCCGCTCGTCGGCTGCATGAGGCCGCCGACGCACTTCAGCAGCGTCGTCTTGCCACCGCCCGACGGGCCGACCACGCAGACGAACTCGCGGTCGGCGACGGTGAACGACACGTCCTCGATCGCCCGTGTCGCCTTCGCGTCGGAGCCGTAGGTCTTCGAGAGGTTGCGGATCTCGAGCATCCGGCCTAGAGCGGCGACGAGGCGCGCCAGCCCCGGTGCCAGGCGAGCGCGCGACGCTCGACGAGGAGGAACGCGACGTTGAGGAGGTAGCCGAGGAGGCCGATCAGGAGGATGGTGGCCCACATCGGGCCCATCTGGAGCGTGTTCTTCGCGTCGAGAAGGACGTAGCCGACGCCGCTCGTGCTCGAGAACCACTCGGCGAGCACCATGATGATCACGGCGAGCGCGAGGCTCGTCCGCATCCCGGCCACGATCTGCGGCAGCGCGGCGGGCAGCACGAGCCGGCGGATCCGCTCGCGCCGCGGGATCCCGTACGAGCGCGCGGTCTCGATGAGCGTCGGCTCGATCGAGCGGACGCCGTCGATGGTGTTGAGCAGGATCGGGAACAGGCAGAAGAAGGCGATGAACGCGACCTTTTGCTTGTTGCCGATGTCGTGCAGGAGCACGATCGAGATCGGCAGAAGCGCCGGCGGCGGCATCGCGCGCCAGTACTCAACGTGCGGCATCGCGAGGATCCGCGTCCACCGAGAGAGCCCGATCGGGACGCCGATCGCGACGCCGAGCACGGCGGCGATCGCGAAGCCGAGGAAGATCCGCTGGAGGCTCGGAACGACGTGCTCACCGAACTGGTCGAAGAGCCAGAGGTCGCGGAACTCGACGAGGATCGTGGAGAGCCGCGGGAAGTACTGCGAGTCGGCGCTCGCGGTCCACAGCTGCCAGGCGGCCAGGATCGCGAGCGGCACGGCGATCTCCGCGCCGACCTTCAGCGTCCGATAGGTGCGGGCACTCACGCGACCGCCTCCCGCTGCGAGGGGTGCCAGCGCAGGACGCGGCGCTCGAGCCCCGACATGAGGAAGTGGATCCCGAGCCCGAGGAGTCCGGTGGCGAGCGCGATCGCGTAGAGCTGGTCGGTGAGCGCGTAGGAGCTCGCGTAGTTCGTCGCCTGGCCGAGCCCCGGGGTGCCCATGAAGAGCTCCGCCGTGAAGGCGAGGATCAGCGCGACCGCCGAGGACAGGCGCAGCCCCGTGACGATGTACGGGAGGGCGCTCGGCAACGTGATCCGCCATAGTCGCTCGAACCGGCCGACGCCGAACGAGCGAGCCGTGTCGATCGTCACCGGGTCGACGTCGCGGACGCCGTACATCGTCTGCACGAGCAGCGGCCAGAACGCGCCGAAGGCGGCGAGGAACAGCTCGCTCTTCAGCGAGGTGCCGAAGGTGAGGAAGAGCAACGGGATCACGACCGCAGACGGGATCGGCCGCAGGAACTCGATCGGCACGCGAAACGCGTTCCCGGCGAAGTCGCTGGAGCCGAGCAGGATCCCGATCGGGACGGCGAGCACGGTCGCGATCGCGAGCCCGAGCCCCCAGCCGCGGATCGTGTAGAGCAGGTCGCTCCAGAACGCGCGCGTATGGGCGAGCTCCCACAGCTCGCCGACCGTCGCGCTCATCGACGGGAGGTCGGTCTCCGAGATGACACCCGTTCGCGAGAGGAGCTCCCAGATCCCGAGCACGGCCGCGATCGAGAGCACGACCAGGGCGGCCTCGCCGAGCGACCCGAGGCGAAGCCGTGTGCGCGGCGCCTGGTGTGTCTCCGCCGCTGCCGTGGCCGAGGTCATTGCTGGGTGCCCTCGCGGTGCCCGGCGCGGGCCGAGATCGCGGCAGCTGTGTGCTCCAGCGCGGGCCCGAGCCGCCTGATCAGGTCGTCGAGCGACACCATCGTCCGGTGCACCGCGATGTTGATCGCAGCCTCGACATCGCCGGAGCGCCCGCGCACGGGAGCCGCGATCGAGCGCAGCCCGTACGCGAGCTCCTCGTTGTTCACGGCGATCCCGGCTTCCCGGACGCGCTGGAGCTCGGCCTCGAGGCGGCGCCGCTGCGTGACGGTGTTGGGCCCTCGACCGACCAGCTCGGTCGCGTCGAGCGCCGCCGCGCGCGCGTCGTCGGGCAGGAACGCGAGCAGCATCTTGCCCATCGACGTGCAGTACGCCGGGAGCCGCGAGCCCACGTGCAGGTTGAGATCGATCTCCTCCTGTCCCCGTCGCGCGCTGCGGACGCGGACGACATAGACGATCTCGGTGCCGTCGAGGATCGCCATGTTCACCGTGAGGCCCGATTCGTCGCTCAACTGCTGGAGATGCGGCCGCGCGAGCTCCGGCAGCTCCATCGAGTTGATCGCCGAAAACCCGAGGTCGAGGACGCGGGGGCCGAGCCGGTACTTCCGGGTCGCGTGGTCCTGCTCGAGGTAGCCGAGCGCGGTCAACGTCCCGACGTAGCGGTGCGCCGTGCTGCGGTTGAGGTCGAGCCCTCGCGCGAGGTCGCTGATGCCGATGAGCGGCCGCGTCGGCTTGAACGCCGAGAGGATGGCGAGACCGCGCTCCAGTGACTGGGAGTAACTCGTGGGACGCGCCGCGACTGCCACGTTCCGGCTATTCAAACACTGTTCCGCCTACCGGACAACACGCGTGCGACGAGGGTAATACGATCCCCTCCGGACGACCGACGTACCCGCTGCTGCTTGACGGACAGCACCGCAAGGGAGGAGCCGAGATGGCGACTGCTGAGGCCAGCGAGATCCGGGAGACCAAGCACTTCATCGGCGGCGAGTGGATGGACCCGATCGGCGGGACGACGTTCGAGGACCGCAACCCGTACTCGGGCGACGTCGTCGCTCACGTGGCCGCCGGCGACGGCGACGACGCGGAGCGGGCGATCGACGCTGCCGCCGAAGCGTTCGCCGCCTGGTCTCAGACACCGCCGGAGCAGCGCCAGCGGATCTTCCTGAAGGCCGCAGACATCCTCGAGAGCCGGCAGGACGAGGTCGTGGGCTGGCTCGCGCGCGAGACCGGCTGCACGTTCGGCTTTGCGATGTTCCAGTGCCATTTCGTGCCCGGGCTCTTCCGCCAGGCCGCCGCGCTCGCCTACGCGCCGCTCGGGGAGATCATCCCCTCCGACACGGGCGCCTTCTCGATGGGGATCCGGCGCCCGGTGGGCGTCGTCGGCGCGATCGCGCCCTGGAACGCGGCGCTCATCCTCTCGGCGCGTGCGATCTCGGCCCCGCTCGCGCTCGGCAACACCGTGGTCCTCAAGCCCTCGGAGCACTCGCCCTACGTCGGCGGGCTCCTCTGGGGCGAGATCTTCACGGAGGCCGGGCTGCCGGCGGGCGTGCTGAACGTCGTCACGCACGCTCCCGGCGAGGCCGCGCCGATCGGCGAGCGGCTGGTCGAGGACCCGCGCGTGCCGGTGATCAACTTCACGGGCTCGACTGCGACGGGGCGCCGCCTCGCCGAGGCCGCAGGCAGGAACCTCAAGCGCGTCCTGCTCGAGCTCGGCGGCCACAACCCGCTGATCGTGCTCGCCGACGCCGATCTCGAGTTCGCGGTGAACGCGACGGCGTTCGGCGCCTTCCTCCACCAGGGCCAGATCTGCATGTCGGCGCGGCGGATCATCGTCGAGCGCCCGATCGCCGAGGAGTTCACGCGGCGTCTCGCGGAGAAGACCCAGGGGCTGAAGGCCGGCGACCCGGGAGAGCCCGACACGATCATCGGCCCGCTCATCTCCGAGGACGCGCTGCGGCTGGTGCAGAGCCGGGTCGACGACGCCGTCGCCAAGGGCGCGACGGTGCTCGCGGGCGGCGAGGCGGAGGGCTCCGTCTACCGGGCGACGCTGCTGGCGGACGTGCCCGCCGACTCGGACCTCGCGCGGCAGGAGACGTTCGGCCCTGTCGCGGCGATCGACGTCGTCGACAGCCCCGACGAGGCCGTCGAGCGCGCGAACGCGACGGCGTACGGCCTCGCGTCCGGGATCATCACGAGCGACACCGACCGTGGCCTGCGGCTGGCGCAGCGCATCCAGGCGGGCATCGTCCACGTGAACGACCAGCCGGTCGGGGACGAGCCGCAGATGCCGTTCGGCGGCGTCAAGGAGAGCGGGATCGGCCGCTTCGGCGGCAGCGCCGTGATCGACGAGTTCACCGAGACGCACTGGATCACGGTCGGGGCGCCGCACCCGTTCCCGTTCTGACCCTGCGGACCCAGGTCGGGATCGTCGGCGCGGGTCCGGCAGGCCTGACGCTCGCGCAACTGCTCGCCCGCGAGGGCGTCGAGTCGGTCGTGCTGGAGGACCGCTCTCGCGGCTACGTCGAGCACCGGCTCCGCGCGGGCGTGCTCGAGCAGGGCACCGCCGACCTGCTGCGCGACGCGGGTGTCGGGGAGCGCCTCGAGCGCGAGGGGATCGTCCACGGCGGCATCCACCTCCAGTTCGAGGGCGAGCGCCACCACGTGCCGATGCGCGAGCTGACCGGGCGCTCGATCGTCCTCTACGGCCAGACCGAGGTGGTGAAGGATCTGATCGCGGCGCGGCTCGGCGCCGGGCTGCCGCTCCTGTTCGAGGTCGAGGGCGTCTCCGTCGAGGAGCCGGAGGGCGACCGGCCGCGGCTCCGCTTCCGCCACGAGGGCCGCGACGAGGTGCTCGAGTGCGACGCGATCGCCGGCTGCGACGGCTTCCACGGCGTCTGTCGCGCCTCGATCCCCGACGGCGTCCTGCGGACGTACGAACGCGACTACGCCTTCGGCTGGCTCGGCATCCTCGCGCAGGTCGCGCCGTCGATCGACGAGCTCGTCTACACGCACACCGAGCGCGGGTTCGCGCTGCTCTCGCTGCGCGGGCCCGAGCTGTCGCGGTACTACCTCCAGGTCGACCACGACGAGGACGTGGAGGCGTGGCCGGACGCCCGGATCTGGGACGAGCTGAGGCGGCGGACGGCGCTCGAGGGGTGGGCACTGGACGACGGCCCGATCCTCGAGAAGGGTGTCACCGGCATGCGCAGCTTCGTCGTCGAGCCGATGCAGTACGGGAGCCTCTTCCTCGCCGGCGACGCGGCGCACATCGTCCCGCCCACCGGCGCGAAGGGGCTCAACCTGGCGATTCAGGACGTGCGCGTGCTCGCGGAAGGGCTCGTCGCGTGGCTCCGCCGCGGCGACCGGAGCCTCCTCGACGGCTATTCGGCCGAGTGCCTGCGCCGTGTCTGGCGCTGCGAGCACTTCTCCTGGTGGATGACGAACATGCTCCATCTCCAGCCGGGCGGCGACCCGTTCGACCTGAAGCTGCAGCGCGCGCAGCTCCGGCACGTCGTCACCTCCGAAGCCGCGGCGACTGCGCTCGCGGAGAACTACGTCGGCCTGGAGCGCGTGTGAGCGAGCTCTTCGGCCCGATCTTCGCGCCCGACCCGCTCCGCGACGTCGTCTCGGGGCGCTGCCTGGCTCGCCGCCATGCTCGAGGCCGAGCGGGCGCTGGCCACCGCGCGCGGGATCGAGGCCCGCTTCGACCCGGCGGACTACGACCTCGACGCGATCGCGCGCGAGGGGCGCGCTGTCGGAAATCCCGGTCGAGCCGCTCGTCCGCGCGCTGCGGCAGCGCGCGCCCGAGGCGCACGTCGGCGCGACCTCGCAGGACATCCTCGACACCGCCGCGATGCTCGTCGCGCGCAACGCCCGGGCGCTGATCGCGGCAGAGGTCGACGGGCTGGCGACGGCTTGCGCACGACTTGCCGACGAGCACCGCGCGACCGTCATGCCGGCACGGACGCTGCTGCAGCAGGCGGTGCCGACGACGTTCGGCCTGAAGGCCGCGGTCTGGCTCGACGCGGTCGGTTCCGCCGAGGCGCGCCTCACCGCCTGGCGGCCCGTCGCCTCGCTCGGCGGCGCCGCGGGAACGCTCGCGCTCCTCGGCGACGCCGGGATCGACGTGCTGCACGCCTACGCGGCCGAGCTCGACCTCGACGAGCCCGACGTCCCCTGGCACGCGACGCGGACGCCCGTGCGGGAGCTCGTGGCCGCGCTGGACGCCGTCGCGACCGCGTGCGCGAAGATCGCGCTCGACGTCCTCCTGCTCGCGCAGACGGAGGTGGGGGAGGTGCGCGTCCCCGGCGGCGGCTCGTCGACGATGCCGCACAAGCGGAACCCGGTCGGTCCCGTCCTCGCGCGGGCGTGCGCGCTCCGTGTCCACGCCCTCGCGGCGTTGTTCACGGGCGAGCACGAGCACGAGCGGGCGGCCGGCGCGTGGCACGCCGAGTGGGAGCCGCTGTGCGACCTGCTCTCGCTGACCGGGGCGGCGGCGTTCCACGTGCGGGGCGCGCTCGACGGGCTCGAGGTCGACGCCGAGCGGATGCGGGCGAACCTCCGCGCCGAGGCCACGTCCGAGGGCGGTGCAGACGTCGTGCCCGAGGACTACCTCGGCTCGGCCGTCGCGTTCGTCGACCGGGCGCTCGCGCGACGCCGTCGGGGGTGAGCCCACCGCTCCTCCTGTCGCCCTCGCTCGGGACGACGCATGCGGTGTGGGAGCCGAACGTCGCGCGGCTCGCGACGCAGTTCGACGTCGTGCGGTACGACCACCCCGGGCACGGCGACGCGCCCGTCGGCCCGCGGACGATCGAGGGCTTCGCGCAGGCGGCGCTCGCGGCGGCGGACGCTGCCGGGCTCGACCGCTTCTCGTACTGCGGCCTCTCGCTCGGCGGGATGGTCGGAATGTGGCTCGCCGCGAATGTCCCGGAGCGGGTCGAGCGGCTCGTCCTCGCATGCACGGCGCCGTTTCTGCCGCCGGTCGACCAATGGCTCGAGCGGGCCGCGACCGTGCGCGCGCACGGCGTCGGCGCCGTCGCGGACGCAGTCGTCGGGCGCTGGTTCACCGAGCGGTTCGCCGACCCGGAGCCGTGGCGCCGGCACCTCGTCTCGACGCCGGCCGAGGGCTACGCCCGCGCGTGCGAGGCGCTGGCTGCGATGGACCTCCGGCGCGATCTGGCCCGGATCACAGCCCCGACAACCGTGATCCTCGGCCGCCACGACCCCGTTGTGAACGACGAGAACCGGCGGCTGCTCGCCGCGCTCGGACCAGTCGTGACGCTCGACGCGGCGCATCTCGCGAACGTCGAGCAGCCCGATGCGTTCAGCGATACGGTGCTCGCCGCGTGAGCCACGAGGAAGGCATGCGGGTGCGGCGCGAGGTGCTCGGGGACGAGCACGTCGACCGCGCCGTCGGGCGGACGACCGATTTCACGCGTGAGTTCCAGGACTTCATCACGCGCTACGCCTGGGGCGAGATCTGGACGCGGCCGGGCCTGGACCGGCGCATGCGGAGCGCCGTCACGCTCACCGCGCTCGTCGCCGCGGGCCGCCACGAGGAGCTCGCCATGCACGTCCGCGCCGCGCTGCGGAACGGGCTGACGCAGGACGAGATCAAGGAGGTCCTGCTCCAGAGCGCGGTGTACTGCGGCGTCCCGGCGGCGAACTCGGCGTTCGCGATCGCCCAGCGCGTCCTCGACGAGTCGGCCTGAGCTACGCGGCGCGATCGGCGCGCGGCAGCTCCACGACGAACGTCGCGCCGGCGCCCGTCTCCGAGCGGACGTGGAGCCGGCCGCCCATGCGCCGCACGAGCTCGCGCGAGATGTAGAGCCCGAGGCCGGTGCCCGCGGGGTTGCGCGTCAGCTGCGGGTCGCCGCGGTAGAACTTCTCGAAGATCCGCTGCTGCTCGGCGAGCGGGATGCCCGGCCCCGTGTCGGAGACCGAGAGCCTCGCCGCGCGCTCGTCCGCCGCCACGCGAACCGTCACGGCCGCGCCGCCGCCGTACTTGACGGCGTTGTCGACGAGGTTGACGAGCACCTGCTGAATCCGGTCGGGGTCGCCCGTCGCGACGGCCGGGTCGGATGCGAGCTCGACCGCGACGGACGCCGAGTCCGGGAGCTGCGGGCGCATCGCCTCGACCGTCTCGGCGGTCAGCTCCGCGAGGTCGACGGCCTCGCGATCCACCGCCAGCTCGCCGCGGTCGAGCTTCGTCGTCAGGAGGATGTCGTCGACGATGTGGCCGAGGCGACCTGCCTGCGCGGCGATCATCTCGAGCAGCTTCTGCGCGTCGTCGGGTGCGAGGTCGCGGCCTCGCCGGAGCAGCGTCTCGGCGGCGCCGTAGATCGCCGCCGTCGGCGTCCGCAGCTCGTGCGAGACGGTCGCGACGAAGTCGCTCTTCTCCTCCTCGAGGCGCCGCTCGTTCGTGACGTCCCGGAACGCGTAGACGACGCCGCCCGCGCCGCGCACCGCCACGAACGACAGCCACAGGTCGCGCCCGCCGCGCTCGACCGGCAGCGTCACGGCACGCGAGGACGTGCCGCCGCCGACCGGGATCGCCTCCGCGAGCGCCGGCCAACCGGGGATCACCTCGTCGAGCCCGCGCCCGACGACGTCCGCGGCCCGGAGCCCGGTGACGACCTCGGCTGCGCGGTTCCACAGCTGGACGACCCCGTCCTCGGCGCAGAGGAAGATCCCGTCGCCCACCGCCTCGAGCACGTGCGCCGCCTGCTCGCGCTCCTCCGCCACCGCCCGCGCGGCGGCCTCGGCCGCCTCGAGCCGGCGGCGCTCGACCTGCAGGCGGGCGATGCGGACGGCCGCGGCCATCTGCACGGCGAGCCCTTCGAGGATCTCCACCTGCTCCGGCACGTAGGTCGTGGTGTCGCTCATGACCTGGACGACGCCGACGACCCGCCCCTCGTCCTTCACCGGCACCATGATCGCCGCGGTCACGCCGACCGGCGTGTCGGGTGTTCGCCGCACCGAGCCCTCGCGGTCGACGGTGTAGTACGTGCCTGCCGGGGTCCTGCACGCGCTCGGGCACGGCGTTCTCGAGCAGCGGCACGCCCTCGGCGATGACGCGGCTCTGCATCCCGCCCGCGGGGTTGAGCTCGAGCGGCGGCAGCGTCGCCGGGTCGATCTCGTTCCCGTCGACCCAGACGTACTCGGCGCGGATCAGCCCGTCGCGCTCGTCGTAGGACGAGACGACGATCCCGTCGTGCTGGACGACGTCCGCCGAGCAGCTCGTGGAAGCGACGGTAGATCCGGTCGGGGTCGAGGCTCTCGCCGAGTTGGCGCGCGACTTCGAGCAGGAGCGCTGCCGTCTCGGCCTTCCGCTCGAGCTCGCGCTCGCTCACCGTCTGACCGTAGCCGAGTTCCCGGACTACGTGGACGCCGCGCCGGTCAGGTACCGCGGCGCCGGCCGGCGAGGGCCCGGACGAGCGGAATCGCCGCGCCGACCGCGAGCAGGACGAGCGCTGCGATCACGAGCGCAGGCATCCGGGTGGACGCCGCCGGCTCGGCCGTCACCGGAGCGGCCATCGCGTCGCCCGTCGCGTCGGAGCCGGAGGCCGCGGGTGGCTGCTCCTCGGGCGCCGCCGCGGGAACGTCCTCCTCGGTCGTCGTCGGTGTCTGCGTCGGCCCGGCCAGCGAGCGGGGCGCCTCCTCGGCCTCCTCGGCCTGCGCGGCCGGCGCCTCGGCGGGCGCGTCGGCGCGGGCCAGGTCGAGCAGCGCGCGCTCGATGTCCTCCGGCGCGGTCGAGTAGGCGCGGAGGTCCTCGGGCAGGCGCGCGAGCGCGTCGCGGTAGCACGCCACCGAGTAGACGCGGTCGAGCGTGCCGTCCGCCCAGTCGAGGATCACGGCCTCGCCGCACGGCGTCGCCGCGGTCGCGGAAGGCGCGCCGGCAAAGGCGAGGGCGGCGAGCAGGGCGCAGCACAGCGGCACCGTGCGACGAAGGAAGGTTCCCATCCCCGCACTCCACCAGCCGCAACCTGGAGCAGCCTGAAGGCGAGTCGTGGTCATACGCTCGATCAAGGGGTTCCACGTTGCGCCATCGGGAAACCTCCCGAGCAGACCCGCTTCGTTGACCGGTTAAGCGATTTGGGTCGCCGGGCGATATGATCGGCGCCGGAGGCGGCCGCGGGAAGGGCGGAGAGTGGCGAGGAACACAGGTGGAGAGCGGAGGGTCACGATCGCGGACATCGCGGCGCGGGCCGGCGTGTCGAAGGGCGCCGTCTCGTACGCGCTGAACGGGCAGCCCGGCGTCTCCGACGCGACCCGCGAGCGGATCCTCGCGATCGCCGCCGACCTCGGCTGGTACCCGAACCGCGCCGCCCGCGCGCTCTCGGCCTCGCGCGCGGACGCGTGCGGCCTCGTGATCGCCCGCCCGTCGCGGATCCTCGCGCTCGAGCCGTTCTTCATGGAGTTCATCTCCGGCGTCGAGGCCGAGCTCTCGGCGCGCGGGGTCGCGCTCATGATCCAGCTCGTCACCGACCCCGAGGAGGAGTGCGAGGTCTACCGGCGCTGGTGGGCGGAGCGGCGCGTCGACGGCGTCATGCTCCTCGACCCGCGGCGGGACGATCCGCGCATCGCCGAGGTCCTCCGTCTCGGGCTCCCGGCCGTCGCGGTCGGGCAACCGTCGGCCGGGGCGGCGATCCCCGCCGTCGCGCACGACGAGGAGGCGGCCACGGCGGAGGTCGTCCGCTACCTCGCGGCGCTCGGACACGAGCGGATCACGCGCGTCGGCGGCGTCAGCGAATTCGTCCACAACGTCCGCCGCACGCAGGCGTTTCTCGTCACGGCCGCCGAGCTCGGCATCGCGGCCGACGTCGTGGACAGCGACTACACGCCGGCGAGCGGAGCGCGCGTCACGAGGCAGCTCCTCTCGCGTACCGAGCGGCCGACCGCGATCGTCTACGACAGCGACGTCCTCGCCGTGACCGGCCTCGGCGTCGCGCACCAGATGGGCTTCGCCGTTCCCGAGGACGTGTCGATCGTCGGCTGGGACGACTCGCTGATGTGCCGCGTCGTCCACCCGCCGCTGACGGCGATGACGCGCGACATCGTCGGTTACGGCTCGATCGTCGCGGTGCGCCTGCTCGCGGAGATCGAGGGCGAGGCTGCGGGGAACGTCCAGGCCCCGACGGGCGAGTTGACGCCGCGCGGGAGCACCGGGCCGGTAACGGAGATCCGGCGGCCCCGCGCAGTGGGCCAGCGCGGCCGCTGACCGCGTCGAGCGGACCGCTCCCAACGGAAATCCGTGCTTCTCCCGGTTGACACTGAACCGGATAAGTGATTTGGTCGCCAACACGTGAACGGAACGCGACGACGGCGGCGTGCGAGCGCGCAGGGGGAGCCCTGCGGACGAGCCCTGGCTCGGGGTGAACTTCTGGTCGCGGGCGGGTGGGCCGCGAATGTGGACGGCCCGCTACGACGGCGCCGTGGTGCGCGAGGAGCTCGAGACGCTTGCGGCGCACGGGCTCAACGTGACGCGGTCGTTCTGCTTCTGGCCGGACTTCGTGCCCGAGCCCGAGCGGCTCGACGGCGACGTCCTCGACCGCTTCGCGGACTTCCTCGACGCCCACGTCGAACGCGGCCTCGGGACGATCCCGACCTTCGTCGTCGGCCACATGTCCGGGCAGAACTGGGACCCGGCCTGGCGCGACGGCCGCGACCTCTACCGCGACGTGTGGCTCGTCTCGCAGCAGGCCTGGCTCGCCGGCGAGCTCGCGCGCCGCTTCGGGGGCCACCGCGCAGTCGTGGGCTGGCTCGTCTCGAACGAGATGCCGCTCTACGGCGGCCCCGCCGAGGCAGCGGAGATCGAGGCGTGGGCGCGTCCGATCGTGCAGGCGGTCCGGGCCGCGGGCGCGACCCAGCCGATCTCGCTCGGCGACGGCGCCTGGGGCGTGGAGGTGACGGGGCGCGACAACGGCTACTCGCTGCGCACGCTCGCGCCGCTCGTCGACTTCGTCGGTCCGCACACCTACCCGATGCAGGACGACGAGCTACGCCAGCTGCTGACACCCGCCTTCGCCTGTGAGCTCGCGGGCAGCTTCGGCAAGCCGGTGATCCTCGAGGAGTTCGGCGTCAGCTCCGACTTCGCCGCCGACGACCACGCCGCCGACTACTACCGCGGGGTCCTCCACACGACCCTGCTCGCCGGGGCACGCGGCTGGCTCGCCTGGTGCAACGCCGACTTCGACGACCTCCGCCACGAGGACCCGTACCGGCACCACCTGTTCGAGCTCCACTTCGGCCTCACCGACGCCGAGGGCCGCCCGAAGCCGGCGCTCCTCGAGCTCGAGCGGTTCGCGACGCTCGTCCGCGAGCTCGCGGAGCGGGGCTTCGAGCGCGTCGCGGGCGAGGCGGCGATCGTCGTCCCGGAGCACTTCGAGCGCGTCCTCCCGTTCACCGAGCAGTCGTACCGCGACGACCTGCGCGACAACCTGCTGCAGGGCTACGTCGCCGCGCGCGCGGCCGACCTGCCGGTCGAGCTCGTGCGCGAGCGGGACGGGATCTCCGGCGGCGCCAAGCTGTATCTCCTCCCGAGCGTGAAGGCGCTCACCGGCCCCGGCGTCGACCGCCTGCTGCGGCTCGCGTCCGAGGGCGCGACCGTCTACGCCTCGTACTTCGCGGGGAGCACGGCGAACCAGCGCGGCCCATGGCTGGGGTCGCTGGAGGAGCTCTTCGGCGTCCGGCACCGCCTCCGCTACGGACTCGTCGACCCGATCGAGGACGACGAGGTCGTGCTCGAGCTCGTGGAGCCGCTCGGCGACCTGCAGGTAGGCGCGACGCTCTCGTTCCGGGCGACGGCCGGGACGGCGAGCGCCCGCGCCTACCTGCCGGTCGAGCCGGCCGGCGCGCAGGTGGTCGCCGTCGACGGCCGCGGCCGGCCGGCGCTCCTGCGCCGCGAGCTCGGCAGCGGCCGCACCTTTTTCTGTACCTATCCGCTCGAGCACCTCGCGGCGCGCACGCCGCGCGTGAACCCGGAGAGCACGTGGCGCCTGTACTCGGCGCTCGCGGACGAGGCGGGCGTGTCGCGGCCCGTCCGCGTCGCCGATCCGCGCGTGCTCGTCGGGCTCGTCCGGAGCCGCGGCTCCCGGACCGCGGTGCTCGTGAACGCTTCCCGCGACTCCGTCGTCGCCGAGCCGCTGCTCGAGGACGACGTTGAGTTCGCGGCGGCACCGGGAGCGCTGACCCTCGCGCCCGCCGCCGTCGCCGTCCTGCCGCTCCGCGGCGGGCGCGGTGACGACCGGCCGGCCGACGCGCTCGCCGTCGCCTCCGCGGAAAGGGGGGATGTGCAGCGCTAAAACTCGTCGTCGTGTCGACGACGGTCGAGTTGGACGTGGCCTCGGTCACGTGAGGTTCGGACGAAGACAGGAAGGTGGGATCGTGGCAACAACACAGAGGCACCGGTGGCTCGGAGCCGGCTTGCTCGTCTCGCTCGGCCTGATCGTGGTCCTGGCGACGACGGCAGGTGGTGTCGGGGCAAAGCCGGATGCGACGTCCGCCCTCCCGCGGTCGCAGACGCTCTACGTCTCCGGCAAGCAGTGGGGGCCGTACACCGACTTCAACCCGTTCCGCTCGGGTGACTACGCGACCGGCGTCGTCGGGCTCGTCTACGAGACGCTGTTCCGGTACGACCCGCTGAAGGACCGCTACATCCCGTGGCTCGCGACGAACGGCCGCTGGCAGGGGACGACGTACGTCGTCACTCTGCGCCGCGGCGTGAAGTGGAGCGACGGCAAGCCCTTCACGAGCCGTGACGTGAAGTACTCGTTCGAGACCGGGAAGCTGACCGGGTCCGACTACGCCACGATGTGGCGCTCCGGGCTGGCCGCGGTCACCACGTCGGGCGACTACACGGTGCGCTTCCGCTTCCGCGGGACGCCCAACTACCAGCAGTGGGACTTTTACCGCTACAACGTCCCGATCGCCCCGCAGCACATCTGGAAGGGGTACAGCGCCACCGCGGTCACGACCGGCAACAACGACAACATGAGCCGGCTGATCGGGACCGGGCCGTTCGTCTACGGCGGCGGCAAGGGCTCGTCGCAGACCCTGATCTGGAAGCGGCGGAACGGCTGGTGGGCGACGAAGGCACTCGGCAAGCGCATGTGGATGTCGAGCGTCGTGGACATCCACAACACCTCGAACACCGCGTCGCTGCAGAACTTCGTCTCGGGGCGGATCGACCTCAGCAACAACTTCTTCCCCGGGGTCGACAAGCTCATCCGCGGGAACATCCAGACGTACTACACGCGGGCGCCGTACATGCTCGCTGCCAACACGGCGTGGCTCGTCCCCAACACGACGAAGGCGCCGCTGAACGACCGCAACTTCCGCAAGGCGCTTGCGACGTCGATCGACATCAACCGGATCGTGCGCGACGACTACGGCAACATCGTGTCGAAGGCGAGCCCGACGGGCCTCCTGCCGATCTGGGACAAGTGGATCGACAAGCCGCAGGTCGCCCGTCTCGGGTTCCGGTACAGCACCGCCCAGGCGAAGCAGCTCCTCGCCGCCAACGGCTACCGCGACCGGAACAACGACGGCTTCGTCGAGAACAAGGACGGGTCGGCGCATCAACCTCCGGCTGATCGTGCCGAACGGGTGGTCCGACTGGCAGACCGCAATCCAGATGATCGCCGACAGCGCGAAGGACTCGGGGATCCGGATCACGCCGGCCTACCCCGACTTCAACGCCCTCGTCGAGGAGCGCAACACCGGCAAGTTCGAGCTGGCGCTCAACAACGAGGTCCAGATCGGCAACTCGCCCTATCCGTACTACGAGTACCTGTTCCGGCTGCCGCTCACGGACACGCAGACCACCCGGAACTTCCAGCGCTACCAGAACCAGCGGGCCTGGAACCTGACCGTCGCGCTCAACAAGACGCCGAACACGGCGGTCGCGAAGGCGAAGGCGATCCACAAGCAGCTCCAGCAGATCATGCTCACGGATCTGCCCGCGATTCCGCTCTGGTACAACGGCATGTGGGCCCAGTACAACACGCGCTACTGGAGCAACTTCGCGCGTTCCACCGGGTCCGGCCTCCAGAACACGCCGTCCACGTGGAACGGCTACTGGAACATGACCGGCATCGACGCGCTGGCGAAGCTGAGGCCGCGCGGCTGACAGGGGCTCCCCCCGCAGCGCACCGGTTCCCGGGCGGCGGTTGCGACCGCCGCCCGGGACCTGCGCACAATGCCCCGTGACGAGTCCGAGACGACATGACCAGCTACCTGGCCCGGAAGACGTCGCTCTACCTTCTGACCTTCTTCGTGGCGGTGTCGGTCGACTGGGCGATCCCGAGGTTGATGCCGGGTGACCCGATCTCCGGCCTCATCGCGCGGCTGAGGGCCGACCCGACCGCGGCAGAGGAGCTCCAGGGCCACTTCACCGAGTCGTTCGGCTTCGACAAGCCGCTCTGGCAGCAGTACCTCGACTTCTGGCGTGGACTCCTGCAGGGCGACCTCGGCCCGAGCATCGCCTACGTCGGCTCGTCCGTCAGCGACCTGCTCTGGAACGCGGTGCCGTACACGCTGGCGCTGCTCGTCCCGGCGATCGTGCTGAGCTACATCGCCGGCAACCGCGTGGGCGCGATGGCCGCGCGGCGGAAGTCGCTGGACAACTCGGTGCTGCCGGCGGCGTACATCCTCACCGCGACGCCGTACATGTGGCTCGCGCTCGTCCTCGCCTACGTCTTCGCCTTCCGCTGGCAGGTGTTCCCCGTCTCCGGCGCCTACGACTTCTCGCTCCAGCCCGAGTGGAGCGTCGAGTTCGCACGCAGCTTCCTGAGCCACTGGTTCCTGCCGTTCCTGTCGCTCTTCCTCGTCTCCTTCGGCGGATGGGCGATCGGGATGCGGAACCTGATCATCTACGAGCTCGAGGCGGACTATTCGAACTACCTCCAGGCGCTCGGCGCGCCCCGCAAGCTCGTCCGGCAGTACGCCTACCGCAACGCCGTCCTGCCGCAGATGTCGGGGCTCGCGCTCGCGCTCGGCGCGGTCGTCGGCGGCGCGCTCGTGACGGAGATCGTCTTCGGCTACCCGGGGGTCGGCTCCCTGATCCTCACCGCGGTGCAGAACCAGGACTACTTCCTGCTCCAGGGCGCCTTCCTGTTCATCATCATCGGCGTCCTCGTCGCGAACTTCATCGTCGACCTCATGTACATCGTCGTCGACCCGAGGACCCGGGTCGGGATCCGGGGCGAGTAGCGTGGCGATCGAGCCCCTCGCCCAGCTCGAGCTCCCGGAGGAAGTCGGCGTCGGCGCGCCGCCGCCGGTCCGGCGGAAGGTGGAGTGGCTCTACTTCGCGCTCCGGAACGTCAAGTTCCTGATCGGGTTCTCGATCGTCGGGCTCGCCCTGGTCATCGCGCTCGTCGGGCCGTTCCTCGTCGACGCCGACCCGTTCGAATTCGGGTACGGCACCGGGCTGGCGCCGTCGAGCGAGCATCTGCTCGGGACGACGGCCCCGGGCCAGGACGTGCTCGCACAGCTCGTCTACGGCCTGCGCGCGAGCTTCGCGGTCGGCGCGATGAGCGCGGCGGTCGCGTTCCTGATCGCGACGGCGGTCGGGTTCACGGCCGGCTACCGCGGCGGCGTCGTCGACGAGGTGCTGAGCATGCTCACGAACATCGTCCTCGTGATCCCGACGCTCGCCGTCCTGATCATCGTCGCCGCCTACCTCAGCGTGCGCGGGCTCGTGTCCGAGGCGCTGCTGATCGGGATCACGTCGTGGCCGTGGGCGGCGCGCGCGATCCGCGCCCAGACGTTCACGCTCGCGTCGCGCGACTTCGTCAGCCTCGCGCGGCTTTCCGGCGCCCGTGGCACCCATGTGATCGTCCGCGAGATCGCGCCGAACATGGGGTCGTACCTCTTCCTCGTGTTCATCCTGCTCTTCGGCGGCTCGATCCTCACTGCCGCGTTCCTCGACTTCCTCGGCCTCGGGCCGACGAACGCGATGTCGCTCGGCGTGATGATGAACAACGCCGCCGTCTCGAGCGCGCTGCCGCTCGGCATGTGGTGGTGGTTCGTGCCGCCGGGGCTCGCGATCGTGGTCGTCGTCGGCGCGCTCTACGTGATGAACGTCGGTCTCGACGAGATCTTCAACCCGCGGCTCCGGGAGCTCTAACGTGACCGTCGCGATCGACGGCCTGAAGGTCTACTACCGGAGCCTCCGCGGCGACGTGAAGGCGCTGGACGGCGTCACGTTCTCGATCGGCGACGGCGAGATCATGGGGCTCGCGGGCGAGTCGGGCTGCGGCAAGTCGACGCTCGGGCGGAGCCTGATCCGCCTCGACGGGCGGATGCGCTACGTCGAGGGGCGGGTCGACCTGGACGGGACCGAGCTGCCGATCTGGGACGACCGCGCGATGCAGGCCTTCCGGTTCGAGCAGGTCTCGCTCGTGCCGCAGTACGCGATGAGCGCGCTCAACCCGACGCGGAAGGTCGGCACCATCGCCCGCGACCTGCTCGAGTCGCGCGGCGTCCGCTTCGACACGGTGCTGCCGGAGCTCGTCCGTCGGCTCGAGCTCGTCGGCCTCTCGGAGACCGTGCTCGGGCGCTTCCCGATCGAGCTCTCGGGCGGGATGAAGCAGCGCTCGGTGATGGTGCTCTCGACGCTGCTCGATCCCTCGCTGCTGATCGCGGACGAGATCACCTCGGCGCTCGACGTCTCGACCCAGCGGGCGGTCTCCGAGACGCTCGTGGAGTTCCGGGACCGCGAGTTCGTCAAGAGCATGATCGTGATCACGCACGACATCTCGCTGCTCTACCAGGTCGCCGACACGATCCTCGTCATGTACGCCGGCCGGCTCGCGGAGCAGGGACCGGCCGACACGATCGTGAACCGGCCGCTGCACCCGTACACGCGGCTGCTCATCGGCTCGCTGCCCGAGGTCGGCGTCCGCCACGACGAGAAGAAGCTCGTCGGGATCCCCGGCCGTCCGCCGTCCCTCCTCGACCCGCCGAAGGGCTGCCGCTTCCGGCATCGCTGCCCGCTCGCGTTCGCCAAGTGCGCCGAGCAGCCGCCGTTCGTCGAGGTCGAGCCCGGCCACAAGGTCGCGTGCTGGGCGACCGCCGACGCCGCCTGATGCTCGAGCTCGACCACGTCACCAAGCGCTATCACGTCGGCACCTTCGGCGGCACCGAGCTCGTCGCCGTCCGCGACGTGAGCTTCACGATCGCGCCCGGCGAGATCGTCTCGCTGATCGGCGAGAGCGGGAGCGGCAAGAGCACGATCGGCCGGATGATCCTGCGCCTCACGGGCGTCACCACCGGCGCGATCCGATACGACGGGACGGACGTCTCACACCTCGAGGGACGGCGGCTGAAGGAGTACTACCGCCACGTGCAGGGCGTCTTCCAGGACCCGTTCAGCTCGTACAACCCGATCTTCAAGGCCGACCGCGTGTTCGCGATCGTGCGTGGCGCGTACTTCCCGCGCGTCCGCTCGGCGGAGTGGAGCGACCGCGTCGGCGAGGCGATCGAGTCGGTCGGGCTCAACCCCGGCGACGTGCTCGGCAAGTACCCGCACCAGCTCAGCGGCGGCCAGCTGCAGCGGCTGCTGATCGCCCGTGCGCTGCTGCTCGAGATCCGGCTGCTCGTCGCGGACGAGGTGATCAGCATGCTCGACGCCTCGACGCGTGTGGACGTCCTCAACCTGCTCTCCGACCTCAAGGACCGCGGCCTCGGAATCCTGTTCGTCACCCACGACCTGTCGCTCGGGCACTACCTGAGCGAGCGGACGATGATCCTGCGGCGCGGCCGCGTCGTCGAGCTCGGCCCGACGGAGAAGGTCTTCGGCGACCCGCGCCATCCGTACACGCAGTCACTGCTCGCCTCGGTGCCCCAGCTCCACGTGAAGTGGGAGGCGCGCGAGCGCGACGCGCGCACGGCGTGGGAGGCGGCGGACGGCGACGGGACGGCGGAGCTCGTCGAGGTCTCCGACGGCCACCTGGTGGCGCTCGAGCCGAGCTAGGCCGGCTGCAGCGCGGGCAGGCGCCCGGCGGCAATCACGTCGCGGTACCAGTCGAAGCTCGCCTTGGGGACGCGTTCGAGCGTCTCGTAGTCCACGTAGACGATCCCGAACCGCTTCGCGTAGCCCTCGGCCCACTCGAAGTTGTCGAGCAGCGACCAGACGAAATAGCCGCGCACCGGCACGCCCTCGGCGATCGCACGTGCGACCGCGCCCAGGTACCGCTCGAGGTAGGCGATCCGGTCGCGGTCCTCCACGCGACCGCCGGGGCCGACGACGTCGTCGTACGCCGCGCCGTTCTCGGTCACGTAGAGGGACTCCACGCCGTACTCGCGGTGGAGGCGCGTCAGGAGGTCGTACAGCCCATCGGGGTAGACCTCCCAGCCGCTCGCCGTCGTCTGCGCTCCTTCCGCGCGAACCTCGATCGGCGGCTCGCCGTCGTCGCCGGCGCGGACGATCGTCCGCGAGTAGTTGTTGACGCCCACGAAGTCGAGCGGCGCCGAGATGTGCTCGAGGTCGCCGTCGTGGACCGGCGGCGCGGCGTCGCCGAGCAGCTCGAGCACGTCGTCCGGGTAGCGCCCACGCAGGATCGGGTCGAAGAAGAGGCGCGTGCGGAAGCCGTCGGCCTCGCGGGCGGCGGCCACGTCGGCCGGGTCGTCGGTGGCCGGGTGCGCAGGCCACGAGTCGAGGACGATCCCGACCTGGCTCGCCGGGCAGTCGCGCCGCAGCACCTCGACGGCGAGGCCGTGCGAGAGGAGGACGTGGTGGACCGCAGCGGCGCCGTCGCGGACATCGGTGCGGCCGGGGGCGTGGACGCCCGCGACATACCCGAGCCACGACGGGCAGAACGGCTCGTTGTGGGTCGCCCAGTGCTGAACGCGGTCGCCGAGGCGACCGGCGACGGCCTCGACGTAGGCGACGAAGGCGTCGGCCGTGTCGCGGACCGGCCAGCCGCCGGCGTCCTCGAGGGCCTGCGGCAGGTCCCAGTGGTAGAGGGTCGCGAAGGGGCGGATCCCGGCGGCGAGCAGGTCGTCGACAAGGCGGTCGTAGAAGTCGAGGCCGGCGGCGTTGACCCGGCCGCGGCCCTCGGGCAGCACCCGCGGCCAGGCGATCGAGAAGCGGAACGCGTCCAGCCCGAGCTCGCGCATCAGCGCGATGTCCTGGGGATACCGGTGGTAGAAGTCGCACGCGACCGCGCCCGAGCCGCCGTCGCGCACCTTGCCCTCGCTCGCGGAGAAGGTGTCCCAGATGCTCACGCCGCGCCCGTCCTCCTCGGCCGCGCCCTCGATCTGGTAGGCGGAGGTCGCCGCACCCCACAGGAAGTCGCTGGGAAAGTCTCCGCTTCGGGTCACTCCGCCTCCTCTCGTGAGAGACGTACCTTAACCGGTCAAGTAGCAGGATCCTAGCGGGTTTCCGTCAACCGCGCACGAGCGGGAGATCGCCGTAGCGGCGGTACCCGTCGTCGTAGGCGGCGCGCCACTCCGGATCGGGCTCGACGCGGTCGCGGACGCGCACGCAGGCGTCGATCGCCTCGCCCACGGACGCGAAGGCGCCGGACGCGACGCCGCCGAGGAGCGCGGCCCCGTAGGCGGCTCCCTCCTCCACCGCCGTCCGCTCGAGCGGAAGGCCGAGAGTCGACGCGACGATCCGCAGCCAGAGCTCGCTACGGGCGCCGCCGCCCGAGATGCGGGCCGACGTCGCGTCCACGCCGACGGCGCGCAGGAGCTCGAGCGAGTCCCGCAGCCCGTACGCGACGCCCTCGAGCACCGCCCGCACGAGCGCGCCGCGGTCGTGGCGGAGGGTGAGGCCGACGAAGGCGCCGCGCGCGTCGGGCGCGGCGTGCGGCGTGCGCTCGCCGGCGAGGTAGGGCTGGAAGAGGAGACCCTCGGTGCCCGGCTCCCAGCCCTCCGCCTCGCCGAGCAGCTCGTCGTACGGCGCGCCGCCGAGCGCCTGCCGCAGCCAGGCGAGCGAGCCGGCCGCCGAGAGCATCACGCCCATCGCGTGCCAGGTCTCCGGCACGGCATGGCAGAACGTGTGCAATCGCGCCTCCGGCTCGGGCCGATACGTCCGCGAGGCCGCGAGGACGACACCGGAGGTGCCGAGCACGACCGAGAGCGGGCCCGGCTCCGCGACGCCGACGCCGACGGCGCCGGCCGCCTGGTCGCCCGCGGTGCCGACTTCCGTCGACTCGTGGACGTCCGGCAGCCACTCGCCCGGAATCGCGAGCGCGTCGAGCACCTCGGCGCTCCAGCGGCGGTTGCCGACGTCGAACAGGAGCGTTCCGGAGGCGTCGGCGGCGTCGATCGACCGCTCTCCGGTGAGCCGCAGGCGGACGTAGTCCTTCGGGAGCAGGACGTGACGGGCTTGCGACCACACGTCCGGCTCGTGGCGCCGCACCCACAGCAGCTTTGGCGCGGTGAAGCCGGCGAGCGCCCGGTTGCCGGTCAGCTCGACCAGGCGCTCGAAGCCGATGCGCTCCTCGATCTCGGCGCATTCGGCCGCGGTGCGGCCGTCGTTCCAGAGGATCGCCGGCCGCAGCACCCGCTCCTGCCCGTCGAGCAGGACGAGCCCGTGCATCTGCCCGGAGAGGCCGAGCGAGGTCGGTTGCACGCCGAGGTCGGCGAGCGCTCCCTGCGTCGCCTCCCACCAATCCTCGGGATCCTGCTCCGCCCAGCCGGGGCGCGGGGTCGAGAGCGGATAGCCCCGCTCGGCCCGCGCGAGCACCTCGCCGTCGTGGGAGACGGCCACAGCCTTGACGCCGCTCGTGCCGACGTCGAGCCCGACGAGGGTCACGCGCCGAGGGCGGCGTACACGAGCTCGTACGCCCGGACTGCGTCCTTTCGCGCCTGCGCCTCGCGGAGGGCCGGCTCGTCGATCCGCGCCGCCACTCCGTCGATGAAGCGCCACTGGAGCACCGAACGCCGCACCGCCTCGACCGCGTCCTCGGTGTACGGGTAGAGGTCGAAGCCGAGCCGCTCGCCGTTCTCGCCGTAGCGGGCGCGGCGGAGCTCGAGCGCGAGCTCGAGCGTCTCCATGAACGCCGTGGCGCCGACCATGTTGTCGTCGTCGAAGTCGCCCCAGCCGGAGTTCGCGTGCTGGTGCCCGAGCAGTCCCTCGGCCGCGAGCAGCGCCGCGTACTCGGCGAGGTTCTCGCGGTTCATGATCAGGTGCTGCCAGTCCATGTTGACCTTGACGTTGTCGAGGCCCTGGACGCGGAGCTTGTGGATCACGTGCAGGGTCATCCCGATGTTGCGCATCAGGATCTTCATCGCGGGCTCCGAGTTCTTGTGCTCGAGGAAGAGCAGGATCCCGTGCTCGCGGCAGCGCTGCGCCGCCTGCCCGATCCCGTCGACGAACCACGCCCAGCTGTCGGCGTACGGCGACTGGAACGGGTAGTTGTAGCCCTCGATCCCCGGCCAGATGATGAAGTTCGCGCCGAGCTCGCCGGCGAAGTCCGCGGCCGCGAGCGTCTGCCGGAGGGCCTCGGCGCGGATCTCCGTGTCGGGCGAGACGAGGCCGCCTCTCCCGAAGCGCGGGTCGAGATGGAGGCCCGTCGCGATGCAGTAGATGCCGTGCCCGTCGAGCGCGTCGCGGACCTCTTCGAGGTTCTCCGGGGAGAGCTCCTGCGGGTAGTGGAACTCGTAGTCGTCGATCAGCTCGTCGAGCCCCTCGACCGCGCGCCGCACGCGCTGCACCGTCGTCTCGCCCGCGAGCTCGGGCTTGTAGCCGCCGGGGACGAAGCGCGTGGCCATCGACCCGAGCGCCCAGATGCCGAGGGACGTCTTCATGCAGCGGGATCCTAAGCCTTGTCCTCGCCGCGGGATCGTCGTACCCTCCAGGCCTGCGGCAGGTCGAGAACCAAGGAGGGTTCCCCATGGCCGGTGCCGCGAAGACGCCCACCCTCGACGCCCCCGTCGACGGGAACGGTGCGTCCCCGTCCGCGATCTCGACGCCTGACGAGCGCGACCGCTCCGTCTCGTTCGCCGAGCTCGTGCACGCCCACTCGGAACGGCAGCGCGAGCTGACCGCCGGCGTGGCGGACGGGCCCTGGGAGGCCGAGTACCGCCGCCGCCTGCGCGCGTTCAAACACGAGAACGGCGCCCTGCTCGACTCGTACTGGTGCCGGTTCGAGTCGTCGGGAGTCGCGATCACGGACAAGGTCGTCCGCGAGCCGAGGAACCTGTGGCGCCGGGATTCGATCATGCGCATGCATGCCGCGACCGACTGGCGCACGGCCCACGCGCCGCGCATCGCGGCGATGTTGCACGAGTGGGAGACGCTGGGGATCCGTGCGAGCGAGGTGCTGCGCGGGACGAGCGAGAAGATCGCGCTCCAGCAGATCTACGCCGCGACCAGCCGCCTCCTCGGGTTCGTCGACCGGAAGCGGCCGACGGCGCCGAGCGAGGAGATCGTGCGCCAGCTCGAGCGCATCCACGACCGCGAGCTGCGGGATGTGACGACCTACTACAAGCGTGCCGCCGAGAATCAGGCGCGGATCGTCTACTTCCAGGGGATGATCTGGGGCGCCGCGATCCTCGCGGCGCTCGTCGGCGCGGCGTTCCTGCTCGGTTGGGCGCTCGGCTGGCTCGACCCGAAGGACGTCCGCGTCCAGGTCTTCTTCGTCACGCTCGCGATGGGCGCGACCGGCGCGATGCTCAGCGTCATGACGCGGATGGCCAAGGCCAACGGGTTCAACATCGACTACGAGGTGGGGAGGAAGCCTGCGCGCTTCCTCGGCGCCCTCCGACCGTGGATCGGGGCGATGTTCGCCCTTGCGCTCTACATCGCGATCCGCGGAGGCGTCATCGCCGTGCTCCCCGAAGCGGAGCAGACGGTCTTCTTCTTCGCCGCGATCGCGTTCCTTGCAGGCTTCAGCGAGCGCTGGGCGAAGGTGCTGATCGACAGCGTCTCGGGCAGTGACGACGCTCCGCGTCAGCGGGCGCCGGGGGCGCCGATCACCGAGCCCGATCCCGGCCTGGACGTCGCCGACGACGACGTCGCGACGACGACGCCGCCCGCGCGGGCGGCGGAGGACTGACTCAGGCGGCGCCGAGCAGCGAGCGCGAGCAGCGCCTTCTGCACGTGCAGGCGGTTCTCGGCCTCGTCCCAGACCGCCGACTGCGCGCCGTAGAGCACGTCGGCGGCGATCTCCTCGCCCGGGTGCGCGGGGAGGCAGTGGAGCACGATCGCGTCCGGGCTCGGCGAGCGCGACGCAGCGACGTCGTCGACGCGGTACGGCTCGAGGTCGCGCACGGCGTCTGCCGCCGCGTCCTCGTCCTGGCCGAGCGACACCCAGATGTCGGTGACGAGCACGTCCGCTCCGCGCGCACGGCCTCGCGCGGGTCGCGCGACGAGCTCGACGGCGTTCCGGCCGGCGGCTCGTAGCCCTCGGGGCAGGCGACGACGAGCTCGCAGGCCGAGCAGCGGCGCGAGGCGTGCGAGCGAGACGAGCACGTTCGTGCCGTCGCCGACCCACGCGACGCGGACGCCTCCGTCGCGCCGAGGCGCTCGCGGATCGTCAGCGCGTCGGCGAGCGCCTGGCACGGGTGCTCGTCCTCGGTCAGCGCGTTGATCACCGGGATCGACGCGGCGTCCGCCCACGCGTCGAGCTCGGCCTGCGACGAGCGTCCGGATCGCGATCGCGTCGAGGTAGCGCGAGAGGACGCGCGCCGGTGTCCTCGAGCGACTCGCCGCGCGAGAGCTGCATCTCGCTCCGGCAGCAGCGTGCACGGCGGCGCCGCCGAGCTGCGTCATCGCGACGGAGAACGAGATCCGCGTGCGCGTCGACGGCTGGCGCGAAGAGGAGGCCGAGCGAGGCGCGCCGGCGTGAGCGGCTGCGGGTCGAGCTTCAGCGCCGCGGCGAGGTCGAGGATCGCCTCGATCTCGGCGGGCGACGAGGTCGCCGATCCGCAGTCAGGTCGCGGCCCGCGAGCGAGACCTCGAGCGGCCTCACGCCCATCGCGCTCTCGCCTCCGTCGACCGCGGCCGCGCCACGTCGCCGAGCCGCGGCGCAGGCGGCGGGCGCCTCGAACGTCCCGGCGCGCACGGAGGCGGCGACCTGCTCGTGCGCGTCGCGGAACGGGACGCCCTCGCGGACGAGCGCCTCGGCGGCGTCGGTCGCGCGCAGGAGCGGGTCGGCGCACGCGGCGGCGAGCCGGTCGCGGTCGAACTCGAGGCCGCGGACGAGCACCGTCAGCGCGCGCGAGCGCGCCGCGCACGTCGCGTCCGCGCGGCGAAGACCGGCGGCTTGTCCTCCTGCAGGTCGCGGTTGTAGGCGAGCGGCAGCGACCTTCAGCGTCGCGAGCAGGCCCGTGAGGCGCCCGATCGCGGTGCCCGCCTTGCCGCGCGCGAGCTCGGCGACGTCGGGGTTGAGCTTCTGCGGCATCATCGACGAGCCCGTGGCGGCCGTCCTCGGGCAGGCGCGCGAAGCCGAACTCCGCGGTCGTCCAGAGCACGAGCTCCTCGCCGATGCGCGACAGGTGGCTGAAGAGGACGGCGCAGGCGTAGAGGTAGTCGAGCGCGAAGTCGCGGTCGGCCACGGCGTCGATCGTGTTCCGCATCGGCGTCGGGCGGCGGCGGCAGCGGCAGCGTCGAGCCGGCGAGCGCGCCGGCGCCGAGCGGCGACGGCCGCGGCCTGGGCGGCGGCGAACGCGAAGCGGGCGCGGTCGCGCTCGAGCATCTCGACCCAGGCGAGCAGGTGGTGGCCGACGCGTGACCGGGATCGCGCGCTGGAGGTGCGTGTAGCCCGGGCATCGGCGTCTCTGCCTCCTCCGCGGCGCGGTCGAGGATCGCGCCGGCGAACGCCGCGCAGCGCGCTCGTCCGCCTCCGTCGCACGCGTGCGCCGACGTAGAGGCGGAAGGCGGCCGCGACCTGGTCGTTGCGCGAGCGGCCGGCGTGGATCTTGCGGCCGACCTCGCCGAGCAGCCGCTCGATCGCGCAGTGCACGTCCTCGTCGGCTCCTCGAGCTCGTCGACCGGTGATCGCGTCGAGCCCGCGTCAGCGTCTCGGCGAGCTCGTCGTCGTCGAGGAGCCCGGCCGCGTGCAGCCGCCGGGCGTGCAGCCGCGACTGCCTCGAGGTCGTACGGCAGGAGCTCGAGGTCGTCGCCGCGCAGGAACGTCCACACCTCGGGCGCGAGCGTGCCGACGCGTCCGCCCAGAGCGTCGCTGCCGAGCTCCAGCGGATCGGCGTCGCCGACGTCGGCGCAGCCGCCGATGCGTCTCGAGCATCCGCCGCGAGTCGTCGATGTCGTTCACCTGCACCGCGAGCTGGCCGATGCGGTCGGCGGCCGTGAAGGCGGTGGCGCTCCGCTCCATCGAGAGCCGCTCCGGGTCGTAGGTGACGCGCCTCGCCGCGCGTGTCGAGGATGGTGTAGTCGTCGCCGCGCCGCAGCTCGATCGTCGACCTCGCCGGTGACCGACGCGCGAGACCCAGCGCAGCAGCGAGTCGCGCAGCATCAGCGCCTGGACGTCGAACCAGCGGCCCTCGTAGAGGAGGCGGCCGAGGCGACGGCCGTCGACGGCGTAGCGCTCGAGCGTCGCCTCGTTGTGGATCGCGCTCAGCAGCCGCTCGTACGCGATCGTGCAGCAGCGCCATCCCGGGCGCCTCGTAGATGCCGCGGCTCTTCGCCTCGACGATCGCGGTTCTCGATCTGGTCGGACATGCCGAGGCCGTGACGGCCGCCGATCGCGTTCGCGGTGAGGACGAGCTCGACCGGGTCGAGGAGCTCGACGCCGTCGATCGCGACGGGGACGCCGTGCCTCGAAGGCGACGGTGACGACCTCGGGCTCGATCGTCGACGGCCGGGTCCCAGTGGCGCCACGCCCATGATCGGCTCGACGATCTTCATCGAGGTCGAGAGCAGCTCGAGGTCCTTCGCCTCGTGCGTCGCGCCGAGCATGTTCGCGTCGGTCGAGTACGCCTTCTCGACGGAGCGCGCCGTGCGGGAGGCCGCGCTCGGCGAGCCACTCGCTCATCTCGCTTGCCGGCCGCCGAGCTCCGCCACGAAGGCCTCGTCGAGCCACGGCTTGTAGATCCGGAGCGACGCGTTCGCGAGCAGGCCGTAGCGGTAGAAGCGCTCGATGTCGTTGCCCTTGTACGTCGAGCCGTCGCCCCAGATGTCGACGCCGTGCTCGGCCATCGCGCGGACGAGCAGTCGTCCCCGTGACGGCGCGTCCGAGCGGGGTCGTGTTGAAGTAGCGGCGGCCGGCGGTCTGGACGTGGAAGGCGCCGCACGCGAGCGCGGCGAGCCCCTCGCGCGCGAGCGCCTCGCGGCAGTCGACGAGCACCGCCTCCTCGGCGCCGTAGCGGCGCGCCCGCTCCGGGACTCCGACGCGGCGACTCGTCCGGCTGGCCCAGGTCGGCGGTGAAGGCGTACGGGACGGCGCCGTTCTCGCGCATCCAGGCGAGCGCGCAGCACGTGTCGAGGCCGCCGGAGAACGCGATTCCGACCTGCTCGCCGATCGGGAGCGTGCCCGAGGATCGCGCCGCCGGCCTCCTGCACGTGCGGGATCACGCGCGCTCCTGGTGGTCGCGGAAGAGCTCCGAGCAGCTGCGCGCCGGTCGTGCCGTCGCGGGCGGCGACGAAGATCGCGTTCTCGCCGGCGAGCGTGCCCGCGACCTCTGCGAGCGAGGCCTTGTCGATCGCCTCGGCCAGGGCGGACGGCGAGCCCCGGCGGCAGTGTGGACGACGAGCAGCTGTGCCGCTCGGCGCCATCTCGCCGACCCAGCGCCGGAGCGCCGCCGCGAGCTCGTCGAACCGGTCGAGGTCGGCGGCGCCGGGGAGCGCGTAGACCAGGCGCCCCGTCTCGTTGCGCACCTTCACCAGCCCGAGCTGGGCGATGTCGCGCGAGACGGTCGCCTGCACCGCCTCGATGCCGTTCGCCGCGGAGCGCCTCGGCGACCTCGGTCTGCGTCGACAGCTGCTGCTGCTGGACGAGCCGAAGGATCGCCCCCTGCCGCTCGAACTTCGTCGTCACCCGATCACCTCCCGCAGGATCTCGATCGCCCTGTCCGCCTCATCCGCCGTGATCGTGAGCGGCGGCGTGAGCCTGAGCGCCGTCTCGCCCGCGGTGCCGACGAGCAGGCCCCGCTCGAGCGCCGCCGCCGACCACGGGCCCTGCCGGCCGGTCGAGCTCGATCGCGAGGAGCAGGCCGAGCGCCGCGGACGCCGGGGAGCGCCTCGAAACGTGCGCCGACACCGCGCGGACGTGGGCGAGCAGCTCGTCGTCCATCGCGGCCGACGACCGCGCACGCGGCGGCGCAGGCGACGGGGTTGCCGCCGAACGTCGAGGCGTGGTCGCCGGGGACGAAGCCCGTCGGCGCCTCGTCCGAGACGAGCAGCGCGCCGATCGGCAGGCCGTTCGCGAGCCCCTTCGCCAGCGTGACCGCGTCGGGCCGCACGCCCTCGTGCTCCCAGGCGAAGAACGCGCCCGTGCGGCCGACCCCGGTCTGCACCTCGTCGAGGACGAGCATCGCGCCGTGCGCGTCCGCGAGCGTCCCGCGCGACGCGCGAGCGTCCCGGGTGCGAGCGGCCGGACGCCGCCCTCGCCCTGCACCGGCTCGAGCAGGATCGCGGCGGTGTCGTCGTCGACGGCATCGGCGAGGGTCGCCTCGCGTGGCGAAGCGGACGCCGGGGAGGAGCGGCGCGAACGGCTCGCGCTTCGCGGGCTGGCCGGTCACCGAGAGCGCGCCGAGCGTGCGGCCGTGGAACGAGCCCTCGAGCGCGACGAAGCCGGTGCTTGCCGGTCGCCTTGCGCGCCCACTTCAGCGCCGCCTCGACCGCCTCCGCGCCGGAGTTGCAGAAGAACGCGCCCGCGCGCCGCCGAAGCGGTCGGAGAGCGCCGCGGCGAGCTCCTCCATCGGCGTCGTCGAGTAGAGGTTGGACACGTGCCAGAGCCGGTCGAGTTGCGCGTGCGCGGCGGCGAGCGGGGCCGGGTGCCGGTGCCCGAGCGCGACGACGGCGATGCCGGCGACGAGGTCGAGGTACCGCTTGCCCTCGCTGTCGGTCAGCGTGCAGCCGTCGCCCTCGACGAAGGTGACGCCGAGGCGCGCGTAGGTCGGGAGCAGCGGCGCAGCAGTCGAGGGAGTTAGTGGCTCTGAGCCACTAAGTCTCGAACCGGTTGTCGCGACGGCCGGGGTCACGCGGTCACCGCCGTGCGTCCGATCGTCGCCGGCACACCCTCGCGCGCGGCGACGGTCGCGGCGCGGAGCTTCGGGACGATCCCGCCCTCGAGGCTGCCGCCGTCGAGCAGCGCCGTCGCGTGTGCGGCGTCGATCGCGTCGGCGACGCGGCCGTCGAGGATGACGCCGTCGACGTCGGTGAGGAAGAGCAGCCGCTCGGCGCCGAGCCCGAGCGCGAGCGCGGCCGCCGCCTCGTCGGCGTTCACGTTCAGCGGGCCCTCGGCGATCGGCATGACCACGGGGATCCGCCCGGCGGCGAGCGCGTCCTCGATCGCAGCGGGGCTCGACGGGAGCGGGTCGCCGACGAGCCCGAGCCCGGGCACGCGCTCCGCGCGCAGGCCGATCTCGTCGCCGACGAGCGGGACGGCGAGCGGGCCGATCGCGCAGCAGAGGGCGTGGTTGACGGTCTCGAACGACGTCCGCACGACTGCGAGGACGGCGGTCGTCGTCACGCGCCGCCCGCCGACGAACTCCACCGGGCAGCCCGCAGCCGCTGCATCGTCGCCGTGATCTGCGGCCCCGCGCCGTGGACGACGCACACCTCGTGCTCGCGCGCCAGCTCGAGGACGGCCGCGGCCGACTCGGCCGCGACGGCGCCGCCGACCTTCACGACGACGCGGCTCACGAGCGGTACTCCGCGTTGATCCGGACGTACTCGTACGAGAGGTCGCTCGTGAGGTAGCTCGCGGCGGCCGTCGCCGAGGCCGAGGTCGAGCGCGATCTCGGCCCGGCCGCCGTTCGACGTCCGGCTCGACGTGCTGCGGCGCGCCGTGCGACGAGCACCGCCGTGCCGTTCCAGCGAGAGCGTGAGGCGGGACGGCGTCGACGCGCGCGTAGCCGCCGTTGTACGGCGCGCTGCCGGCGGCGGCGAGGATGCGGCCCCAGTTCGCGTCGCGGCCGAAGAGCGCCGTCTTCACGAGCGGCGAGGTCGCGATCCGGCGGGCGATCGCGCGCGCCTCGGCGTCGCTGGCGGCGCCGGTGACGGCGATCTCGGCGACGAGCGTCGCGCCCTCGCCGTCGGCGACGATCTGCGCGGCGAGCTCCTTGCAGACGCGGCGGAGCGCGAGCACGAACGCCTCGTCGCTCGCCGGCGTCCGCTCGACCGCCGCGGCGCCGGAGGAGAGCAGCACGACCGCGTCGTTCGTCGAGCACTCGCCGTCGACCGAGATCGTGTTGAAGCTCCCGTCGACGGCGGGGCGGAGGAAGTCGATCGCCTCGCCCTCCGGGAGCGGGTAGTCGGTCGTGACGACGGCGAGCATCGTCGCCAGGTCGGGGTGGATCATCCCGCTGCCCTTCGCCATCCCGCCGACGGTGAAGCCGGGGCCGTGGGCGACCGCGGTCTTCGCGTGCGTGTCCGTGGTGAGGATCGCCTCGGCCGCGTCGGCGCCGCCCTCGACCGAGAGCGCGGCCGCGGCGTCGACGAGCCCGGAGCGCACGCGGTCGAGCGGCAGCGGCGCGCCGATCACGCCGGTGGAGAGGACGAGCACCTCCTCGGCGTCGAGGTCGAGGAGCCGGGCCGCCTCGGCGGCGGTGCAGAGCGCGTCGAGCTCGCCGCGCTCGCCGGTGAGCGCGTTCGCGACGCCGCTGTTGATCACGACCGCCTGCGGCTGCGCGAGCTCGAGGTGCGCCTTCGAGACGAGGACGGGCGCGGCCTGGACGCGGTTCTGCGTCCACATCGCGGCGCCGGTCGCGCGCGGGAGCGAGCGCACGATCGCGAGGTCCTTGCGTCTCGCGGCGGATCCGCGCGTGGACGCCCGAGGCGACGAAGCCGGCGGCGGCGGTGACGCTCACACGAGCACCCCCTGGAGGCGCAGCCCGTCGGTCTCGGGCAGCCCGAGCGCGAGGTTCGCGTTCTGCACCGCCTGACCGGCGGCGCCCTTGCCGAGGTTGTCGATCGCGCAGATCACGATCGCGCGTGCCGGTGGCGTCGTCCTCGAAGACGCCGATCTCGGCCGCGTCCGTCCCCTGCACGCGCGCGAGCTCGGGCGCGGTCCCCTCGGGCAGCACGCGCACGACGTCCGAGCCCCAGTACGCCGCCTCGAGCAGCGGGCGCAGCTCCGCGTCGCTCTCGACGTAGCACGTCACGAGCAGGCCGCGGCGCACGGGGAGGAGGTGGGCGACGAAGCAGACCGGGAAGCCGAGCTGCTGCGCCATCTCCGGCGCGTGCCGGTGGCCGCCGACCGCGTACGGCGCGAGGTTCTCGAGCACCGCGCCCGCGTGCGAGCCCGGCTTGAGCGCGCGGCCGGCGCCGGAGACGCCCGACTTGCCGTCCACGACCGCGCCGTCGATCACGCCGGCGAGCGGCCCGAGCGCGAGCAGGGCCGCGGTCGCGTAGCAGCCCGGGTTCGCGACGAGTCGTCCCGTCGGGCGGCCAGAGCTCGGGCAGGCCGTAGCTCCACGCCTCGCCGGCGCCGTCGCCGTACCACGCGCTCGCGACGGCCGGGTCGGCGAGCCGGTGCGCGGGGGAGAGGTCGACGACGACGGCGCCGGGCGGAGGCGCGAACGTGGCTGCCTCGTCGTGGTCGAGGCAGACGGAAGATGACGTCGGCGCCGCTCGCCGCCGCCTCGGCGTTCGTCACGAACCGCGGCAGGCTCCCGTTCAGCCGCGGGTCGAGCGCGGACGCGGGCATGCCGGCGAGCGAGTCGGAGCCGAGCGCGACCGCCTCGAGCGACGGGTGCGCGAGCAGGCGGTCGATCGTCTCCTGGCCGGTGTAGCCGGCGCTTCCGAGGACGGCGGCGGTGAACATGTGCTTATTATGCACGAAGATGCAAACCATGCAGCAGCAGCTGGTGCTGGAGGACGGCACCGTCCTCCCCGGGATCGGCGTCGGAGCATCCGGCGTGGCGGCGGGCGAGGCGTGCTTCACGACCGCGATGGCCGGCTACGAGGAGGCCGTCACCGACCCGAGCTACGTCGCCCAGGTGCTCTGCTTCGCGTATCCGCTCGTCGGCACCTACGGCGTCGACGAGGCGCGGATGGAGTCGGAGCGCGTGCAGTGCGAGGCCGTGGTGATGCGCGAGGCGCGGCCCGCGTTCGCGGCCTGGCTCCGCAGCCACGGCGTAGTCGCGCTCTCGGGTGTCGACACGCGCACGCTCGTGAAGCGGATCCGCAACGCGCACAAGCCGCTCCGGTGCGCGCTCGGCGACGGCGACGTGGAGTCGCTCCACGCCCGCGCGCTCGCGGAGCCGCCGATCGACGGCCGGCCGCTCGACCGCGCCGTCGGGACCGAGGAGCCGTACGCCGTCGGCGCCGGTCCGCGCGTCGTCGTGGTCGACCTCGGCTCGAAGCGCTCGATCCCGACGCCGCCTCGCCGCCGCGGGGGTCGAGGCGTACGTCGTGCCGCGCTGGTGGGACGCCGACGCGATCCTCGAGGCGCGGCCGCGCGCCGTGCTCGTCGCGAACGGCCCCGGCGACCCGGCCGTGCTCGTCGACCAGGTCGAGACGATCCGGACGCTGCTCGGGCAGGTGCCGGTGTACGGGATCTGCCTCGGCCACCAGCTCCTCGGGCTCGCGCTCGGGCACGAGACCTTCACGCTCCCGTTCGGCCACCGCGGCGCCAACCACCCCGTCCGCGACCTCGCCACCGGACGCGTGCTCGTCACCGTCCAGAACCACGGCTTCGCCGTCCTCGCCGACGACGACGTCTCGCACGTGTCGCTGAACGACGGGACCTGCGAGGGGCTCGTCGGCGACGGCTTCGCGAGCGTCCAGTTCCATCCCGAGGCGGCGCCGGGGCCGCTCGACGGCCTGCCCTTCTTCGAGGAGCTCGCGCGCGCGTGCCGAAGCGCACCGACCTTCGCACGATCCTGATCCTCGGCTCCGGGCCGATCCGCATCGGCCAGGCGTGCGAGTTCGACTACGCCGGCGCGCAGGCGTGCCGCGTGCTCCGGCGCGAGGGCTTCCGCGTCGTGCTCGTGAACTCGAACCCGGCCACGATCATGACCGACCCCGAGTGGGCCGACGCGACCTACCTCGAGCCGCTCGACGCGGGCACGGTGGCCGAGGTCATCGCGCGCGAGCGGCCGGACGCGATCCTGCCGACGCTCGGCGGCCAGACCGCGCTCAACCTCGCGCTCGAGCTCGCGCCGCTCGGCGTCGAGCTGATCGGCGCCGACCCCGAGGCGATCCGCCGCGCCGAGGACCGCGAGCGCTTCCGCGAGACCGTCTGCGCCGCCGGGCTCGAGGTGCCGCGCTCGGTCGTCGCGACGAGCCCCGACGTCGACTTCCCGGTGCCGGCGATCGTGCGGCCCGCCTTCACGCTCGGGGGCACCGGCGGCGGGATCGCGCACACGGCGGACGAGCTGCGCGCCGCGGTCGCGCACGGCCTCGCGGCGAGCCCGGTGGGCCAAGTGCTCGTCGAGGAGTACCTCGCGGGCTGGCAGGAGCACGAGCTCGAGGTGATCGTCGACGCCGCCGGGAACGCGATCGTCGTCTGCTCGATCGAGAACCTCGACCCGATGGGCGTCCACACGGGCGACTCGTGGACGGTGGCGCCGCAGCAGACGCTCGACGATCCGACCTACCAGCGACTCCGGGCCGCCGCGTTCGCGACCGCGCGCGCCGTCGGCGTCGCCACGGGCGGCGCGAACGTGCAGTTCGCCGTCCACCCCGAGACGCTCGAGGTGCGGGTGATCGAGATGAACCCGCGCGTCTCCCGCTCGTCGGCGCTCGCCTCGAAGGCGACCGGGGTGCCGATCGCCAAGCTCGCGGCGCTGCTCGCGGTCGGGTACACGCTCGACGAGCTCCCGAACGACATCACCGGAACGGCCACGGCCGCCTTCGAGCCCGCGCTCGACTACGTCGCGGTGAAGGCGCCGCGATTCGAGTTCGAGAAGTTCCCCTGGGCCGACCGGCGCCTCGGGGCCGAGATGCGCGCGATCGGCGAGGCGCTCGGGCTCGGTCGCACGTTCGCCGAGGCGTTCCGCAAGGCGTTCGAGGGCCGCGAGGCGCCGCCGGTCCCGTTCGACGAGTCAATGCTGGGCGAGCCCGTGCCGGAGCGGTGGGACCTGCTGCTCGAGGCGGCGCGGCGCGGGCTCGACCTGCCGGGCATCCATCCGTACTTCGCCGACCGGCTGCGGGAGCTCGCCGCCGCGCCTCCCGCGACGGGCCGCCCGCGGCGGCTCGCGGTGGACTCGTGCGCGGGCGAGTTCGACGCGCGGACGCCGTACTACTACGTCACGCACGAGGGCGAGGACGAGGGGCCGCCGCCCTCCGGTCGTGCCGTGATCGTGCTCGGCGGGGGGCCGAACCGGATCGGGCAGGCGATCGAGTTCGACTACTGCTGCGTCCACGCGGCGCGCGCGCTCCGGACGCTCGGCTACGAGGCCGTGCTCGTGAACTCGAACCCGGAGACGGTCTCCACCGACTACGACTCCTGCGACCGCCTCTACCTCGAGCCGCTCACCGCCGAGCGCGTCCTCGAGATCTGCGAGCTGGAGCAGCCCGTCGGCGTCGCGGTCTCGTTCGGCGGACAGACGCCGCTCGGGCTCGCGCCGGCGCTGGAGGCGGCCGGAGTGCCGCTGCTCGGCTCGCCGCTCGGCGCGATCGACGCGGCGGAGGACCGCGTCGCCTTCGCCGCGCTCGTCGGCGAGCTCGCGCCACCATGGGGGAGCGCCGCGGACGCCGCGGAGGCGCGTGCGGTCGCGGAGCGGCTCGGCTACCCGGTGCTCGTCCGGCCGCACCACGTCCTCGGCGGACGCGGCATCCACGTCGCGCGCAGCGCCGACGAGCTGGACGTCTCGGGCCCGTGCCTCGTCGACCGCTTCCTCGAGGGAGCGCTCGAGCTCGACGTCGACGCGCTCTGCGACGGCGAGGATGCGTGGGTCGCGGCGATCCTCGAGCACGTCGAGCCGGTCGGCGCGCACTCGGGCGACTCGGCCTGCGTGATCCCGGCGCCGTCGGTCACGCCAGAGCTCGAGGCCGAGATCCGGGCCATCGCCTCGACGGTCGCGCTCGGCCTCGGCGCCCGGGGCCTGCTCAACCTCCAGCTCGCGGTGCACGAGCGTCGCCTGTTCGTGCTCGAGGCGAACCCGCGGGCGTCGCGCACCGTGCCGTTCGTGGCGAAGGCGACCGAGGTGCCGCTCGTGGAGCACGCGGTGCGACTGCTGCTCGGCGCCCGGCTGGCCGAGCTCCGCCTGCCCGAGCGGGCCGAGCCGACGCGCGCCTGGGCGAAGGAGGCCGTGTTCCCCGTCGAGCGCTTCCCCGGCGCGGACGTGCGCGGGCCCGAGATGCGATCGACCGGCGAGGTCATGGCCGGCGGGCGCACCCCGCGCGAGGCCTACGCGCGGGCGCTGCGCGCGGCGGGCCGGTCGCGCCGTGGCGGCAAGGTGCTCGCGCCGCTGCAGCAAGCGCGACAATCGCCGCCGTGATCGTCGCGCTCCACGTCGCCAGCGGCGCCCTCGCAGGGGCGCTCGCCGGCTCGCGCTCGCGTGCAGCCGTGGTCGGGCCGGTGCTCCATGCGGCCCTCGACGCGATTCCGCACCAGGACATCCCCTCGCGGCGGTTCGAGGAGGCGAGCGGAGTCGCAGCGCTGATCCTGCTCGCGTCGCGCCGCGGGATCGACGCCGCTGTCGTCGGAGGCGCGCTCTCGGCTGCGCCCGACCTCGAGCACGTCCTGCCGCTCCCGAAGCCGGGCGGGAAGGGGCTCTTTCCGAGCCACCGCCTGCCGCACGGCGGCGACGGCAGGGCCGTGCCGGCGTGGGTGCAGCTCGCCCTCGCGGCTGCGATCCTGGCGGCGCTCGCACGCCGCTGAGTTTCGCTCGGCGCCTCCTAACCCGGGAGATCGAGGTCCCTCAGCCGGTCGAGCACGGCGTCGAGCGGCACCGTCTGCGCGGCGAAGCGCAGGAGCAGGGCCGTCGTCCCGCCGATCGCGTCGGCCCGCTGGGCCTCGTCGACCGCGCGCACGAGCCCGGCCCGGAGCGCGTCCTCGACCTCCTCGTCGTCGAGGTCGTGCCGCGCCTGCAGCCGCTCGCGCCCCGCCTCGCCGGCGAACGCGAGGAGCACCTGCTCGCGGGAGACGTCGAGCTCGCAGGCCGCGCCGTCGATCGCCGCGATCACGAGGCGCTCGCCGAGCTCGGCGTTCGACTGCGGCTCGACGAAGGGCCGCGGCTCGCAAGGGTCGGCCGTCTCGGGCGGCCGATAATTCCCGCCGCCGAGGGCGACGTAGGCGAGGACGAGCGTGGCCGCCACGACTGCCGAGCCGATGAGGAGCAGCCGTGCGCTCACGCCTCAGTCCTGCGCGGGACGGTGAGGACGGCGACCGCGACCGCTGCGAGGGAGAGCAGCGCCCCGAGGAGGAACGGCCGCGAGAAGGCGGACGTGACGGCGCGGTCGACGATGTCGTCGAGCGACCGCTGCAGCCCCGCGACCGCCGAGCGCTCGTCGTCTTCCGGCTCGATCGCGGCGAACGCGGGGTCGAGGTCGGGGATGCTGCCGTCGGCGTCACCGAGGCGGACGGCGAGCGCAGTCGCGAGCTCGAGCTTCGTCCCGGGCGAGATGCGGGCGTCGAGCAGCCGGGCCGCGCCCGCCTCCTCGGCCGCGATGCTCTGCCGGTCGAGGTCGGCGACGAGGAGCGGCGTGAGCAGCAGCAGGCCGAGGACGATCCCCGCGTGGCGGGCCGCGACCGTGACGGCACCGTGGAGCGCCTGCGGCCCGCGGCCGACGAGCGCCGCCTCCGTCAGGCCCGAGAAGGCGAGGGCGAGCCCCGCGCCGACGAGCAGCTGCGGCGGGATCGTCCAGCCCCAGGCCGCTCCGGGGAGCAGGCCGAGCGCGGCGAGGCCGCCCGTGACGAGCGTGGCGCCGGCGGCCGACCGCGCGCGCATGTCGGGCACGCGCCCGGCGACCCGCGCCGTCGCCAGCGCCGCGAGCGGCAGCGCCGTCACGACTGCGGCGGCCTCGACCGGGGACAGGCCCCAGCCCTCGATCAGGAGCAGGACGACGAGGAAGAGCGCCGCGGCGAGCCCGGCGGAGACGAGCGCGAGCGCCACGTTGGGCCCGATCAGCACGCGCGAGCGCGGCGCCACGCCCGCGGCCGTGCCGCGGAGCCCGAGCGGCGAACGGCAGCGCCGCGAGCGCGAGCGGCGCCTGCACCGCGAACACGGCCCGCCACGAGATCGTCTCCGTGAGCACGCCTCCCGCCGCCGGCCCGAGCGCCGCGCCGACCGTCCCGGCTGCGACCCAGACCGCCACGGCCCGCCGCTGCGACGCGACGAGCGGTGGGAGGAGCTCGAGCGCCGCGACGACCACCGCCGCCCCGCCGAGCGCCTGCACCGCGCGCAGGCCGACGAGCCCGCCGAAGCCGGGCGCGACCGCACAGCCGAGGGACGCGAGCGCGAACAGGACGAGCCCGCCGACGAACGACCACCCGGCCGCGCGGCGCACGAGCAGCGCGGCCGGTACCGCCCCGACGGCGAGCGCGATGTTGAAGGCGGTCAGGACCCAGTGCAGGTCGCCGAGCGCGACGTCGAGCTCGCGGTAGATCGCGGGCAGCGCCAGCACCGCGATCGACGAGTCCGCGAGCACGAGCCCGACCGCGAGGCAGATCGCCGCGACGCGCATGGAGCCCCATCATCCCTTCCGGACGATGCCCGCCGCGCGGACCTGCAAGAGTTTGCGGCGCGTGACGATCCTCCTGTTCATCATCGCCGCGGTGTTGTTCGTCGCCTGGATCGTCTCGCTGTTCCTGCTCGTGGTCGACTCGATCGGGGTCGGCGAAAAGATCCTGTGGTTCCTCGCCCTGACGCTGCTCGCGCCCTTCGCGATCCCGATCTATCTGGTGACGCGTCGCCGCCGGACGCAGGCCGAGCCCGTCTGACGCGCGTTTGCGCGAACCGCGCGGGGGCGAGACTCACCCACCGTGCGCAACCCGAACTCGACCCTCGAACGTTTTCGCGACGTGCGAGTGGTGGACGCAGGTCTCATCGTGTGGTCGTTCGTCTGGCTGGCCGCCGGCGTGTACGTCTTCAGGGCCGTCGAGCAGCTGGAGGACTACGGCGGCACCGTCGTCACCGCGTCCGTCGGCCTGCAGCAGGCGAGCGACGGCCTCGTCCGCGCCGGGTCCGGGCTCCGCGAGACGGGCGACGCGCTCGGTCGCGTGCCGTTCGTCGGCGGCTCGCTCGACGCGCCGGTGCGCCGCACCGCGGACGACGTCGAGCGCATCGCCGTCACCGTCCGCCGCACCGCGCGACAGGCACGCGTGAACGGCGAGCAGACGCGTGACGGGGCCACCGAGGCGGCCGTCATCCTCGGGCTCGCCGTCGCGATCGTCCCGATCGTGCCCTTCGCCGTCCTCTACCTGCTGCTCCGCCCGCTCGTGGCGCAGCGGCTCGCGACCCCGTGAACGCGTTCGCCTGGCTGATCGTCCGGCTGCGCTGGCCGATCGTGCTCGCCTGGATCGCCGCCGCGGTCGCGGTCGTCGTCTACCTGCCGAGCCTCCAGGACTCCGGGGACGAGACCTCGCTCGTCGGCCTGGTGCCGAAGGACGCCGAGTCGCTGGCGGCCGGCGTGCGCTCGTCCGAGCTCTTCGACGTCCCGGTGATCACGCACACGGCGGTGGTGCAGCGCGATCCGGACGGGCTCTCGCGCGCGGCCCTGGAGCGCGTGGCGCGCCGGGCGAAGCGGGTGTCGGACGGGGAGGTCGGGGAGCTGCGGGAGATCGAGGGCGCCCTCCCGATCGCGAACGCGCGCGGCCTCGTCCCCGGCTCCCGCGAGACCGGGACGACGGCGATCACGTATCTCTTCTTCGACCCGACGGAAACCGACCTCGACGACCAGGACGAGCTGACGCGGCTGTACGCCCGGCGCACCGTCGCCGACGACGCGGTCGTCGGCGCGACCGGCGCGGTTCCGGCGCGGCTGGAGGAGTGGCGAGCGATCGCCGAGGGCCTCCCCTGGGTCACGGCCGCCACGATCGCCGCCATCGCGCTCATCCTCGGGATCCACTTCCGCTCGCCGATCGCGCCGCTCGTGACGCTCGTGGCCGCGGCGACGGCCTACCTCGTCTCGCTCCGGACCGTCGGCGTCGTCGGGAAGGAGCTCGGCGTGACGATCCCGCGCGACGCGGAGCCCATCCTCGTCGTGCTGCTGCTCGGCGTCGTCACCGACTACGCCGTCTTCTTCCTGCACGGGTTCCGGGAACGCCTCGCCGCCGGCGAGGACCGGCTGCGGGCGGCGGAGGGCGCGACCGCCGAGTATCTGCCGATCGTCGTCACCGCGGGTCTCATCGTCGCCGGAGGGACGCTCGCGCTCGTCGCCGGGCAGCTCGCCTTCTTCCGTGCATTCGGGCCCGGCATGGCGCTCACGGTCGCGATCAGCCTGCTCGTCGCCATCACCTTCGTGCCGGCGGCGCTGGCGATCCTCGGCGCGCGGGTGTTCTGGCCGTGGCGGGCCCACGAGGAGGAGCCGCCGCCCGAGCGGGCCGGCCGCCTCGCGCGCTTCGCGACGACGCGTCCGGTGGCGCTCGTGATCGTCCTCGTCTCGGTCGGTCTCCTCGCGGTGGCCGCCCGCAGCATGCTCGAGACCGACCTCGGGATCAGCCAGATCCGCGGCCTCCCGGCCGACTCGGAGCCGAAGCGGGCCGCGGAGGCGGCCGAGCGTGGGTTCGCGCCCGGGATTCTTTCGCCCACGGTGCTGCTGCTCGAAGGGGTCGACCGCCGGCTCGACCTCCCCGGGCTCGTGCGCCTGCAGCGGGCGTTGGCCGAGGAGCCGGGGGTCGCCGCGGCGGTCGGGCCGGCGAGCCCGCTCGCGCGCGAGATCCCCGGGCTCGTATTCGGCCGGGAGGAGTCGGCGCGCTACCTGCTCGTGCTCGACCGAGAGCCGCAGGGGAGCTCCGCGATCGAGATCGTGCAGCGCCTTCGTGAGCGCGTCCCGGCGCTGCTCGACGAGGCAGGGCTCCCGGACGCCCGGGTGCGCGTCGCCGGCGACACGGCGCTCGCGGACGAGACGGTCGAGACGATCTCGGAGGACCTCCTACGGATCGGGATCGCCGCGTTCCTCGTCAACTTCCTCCTGCTCGTCGTCTTCCTTCGCGCCGTCCTCGCACCGCTCTACCTGGTGCTCTGCTCGACCCTCGCGCTCGCCGCGAGCATCGGCCTGACGACGCTGGTGTTCCAGGGCCTCCTCGGGCACGACGACCTGACCTACCACGTGCCCTTCGCGGTGGCGGTGCTGCTGCTCTCGCTCGGCTCCGACTACAACGTCTTCGTCGTCGGACGGATCTGGAAGCAGGCCGAGCGGATGCCGCTGCGAGAGGCGATCGCCGTCACCGCGCCGCGGGCCTCGCGTGCGATCACGGTCGCGGGGCTCGCGCTGGCGGCCTCGTTCGCGGCGCTCGCGCTGATCGACCTGCGCCAGTTCCGCGAGTTCGCGTTCGCGATGGTGGTCGGAATCCTCCTCGACGCCTTCCTCGTCCGCTCGCTGCTCATCCCGGCGCTGATCTCGCTGTTCGGCGAGCGCAGCTGGTGGCCGTGGCGGCGCCGCATCGACCCGGCACTCGAAGGCGCCTAGGCGTTCGTACACTCGGCGCGTGCGCCCGGACGCGCTCGACGCCCTGGACTTCCCCGCGATCGCGGAGCGGCTCGCGCACGCGGCCGGCACGACGCCCGGGGCGGCGCTCGCGCGGGCGCTGACGCCCTCGCCCGAGCCGGACGAGGTCGCGCGGCGCCAGACCCTCACCGCGGAGGCCGTCGCCCTCCTCGACGAGGCCGCGGAGCCGCCGCTCGAGCGGATCGCCGACGTGCGCGAGGCCGCCGAGCTCGCGGCCCGCGGCGGCGTGCTCGCGACCGACGCGCTCGCCCGAATCGCGGCGACCGTGCGCGGCGGGCTCGCGCTGCGGGGCGCGCTCGACGACGCGACGGAGCTCGCGCCGCTGCTCCGGGAGCGGGCGACCGCGGTCGACCCCACGCTGGCGTCGCTTGCCGCCTCGCTGGAGCGCTGTGTCGAGGAGGACGGCTCCGACCTCCGCGACACGGCCTCCCCGCTCCTCCGGCGGCTGCGCAAGGAGCTCCGCGAGGGCCGCCACCGCGTCGCCGAGGAGCTGCGACGGCTCGCGCGCGACCCGTCGCTCCGCGAGCACCTGCAGGAGGAGTTCGTGGCGGAGCGCGGTGGGCGGCCGGTGCTCGCGGTCAAGGCGAGCGCGCGTCGGAGCGTGCCCGGGATCGTCCACGACTCCTCGGGCTCGGGTCAGACCCTCTTCGTCGAGCCGTTCGCGGTTGTCGAGCTGAGCAACCGGCAGTCCGAGGTCGCCGGCGCCGAGCGCGAGGAGACGACGCGGATCCTCCGCGAGCTCTCGGACGCGGTCGGCGCCCGCGCCGAGGCGCTCGCCGCGCTCGTCGAGGCGGCCGCGGAGATCGACCTCGCGCTCGCGTGCGGGACGCTCTCGCGCGGCTGGCGCGGGGCGCCCGTCGAGGTGTCGGACGGGGTCCGGCTCCTCGCCGCGCGGCACCCGCTGCTCGATCCAGCGGCGGCCGTCCCGATCGACCTCGACCTCGACGACCTGCGGGCGCTCGTCGTCAGCGGCCCAAACACCGGCGGGAAGACCGTCGCGCTGAAGACGCTCGGCCTCGCGGCGCTCCTCCACCAGGCGGGGCTGCGGCCGCCGGCCGAGGTCGCAGCGCTGCCGGTGTTCGACCGCGTCCTCGCCGACATCGGCGACCCGCAGTCGATCGAGATGAGCCTCTCGACCTTCTCCGGACACCTGCGGAACCTGATCGCGATCCTCGACGACGCGTCGCCGCGCTCGCTCGTGCTCGTGGACGAGCTCGCGTCCGGCACCGACCCGGTCGAGGGCTCGGCACTCGCGCAGGCGCTGCTCGAGCGGCTGGCGACGCAGGCGCGGCTCACGGTGGTGACGACGCACTACCCCGAGCTCAAGGAGTGGGCGAGCGCGACGGAGGGCGCGGCGAACGCGGCGACGGCGCTCGACCCGGCCACGCACGAGCCGCTGTACCGGGTCGCGCTCGGCCGTCCCGGCGTCTCGCACGCGCTCGAGACGGCCGACCGGCTCGGGCTCGACGCGGGCGTGGTCGCCGCGGCGCGGGCGCGGGTCTCGCCCGAGCGGCTGCGGATCGCGGAGCTCCTCGCCGAGTCGGAGGCCGCCGAGCGCGCAGCGACCGAGGCCCGCGAGGCCGCCGAGGCGGAGCGGCGGGAGGCCGAGGCGCTCACGGCCCGAGCCGCCGCGCGGGAAGAGGAGCTCCGCGCCGAGGTGGCGGCGGTCCGTGCCTCGGCGCAGCACGAACGGGAGAAGGCGCTGGCCGAGGCCGAGCGCGACCTCGGCGCCGCGCGAGCCGAGCTCGCGGCGCTCCGCGAGGAGATCCGCGTCGCCCGGCGGCGCGACCGGGAGGTGCGGCGGAACGCGCCCGCGGCCGAGCGCGAGCGGGACCGGCGGCTCGGCGCCGCCTCGCAGCGTGCGGCGCGGGCGCAGCAGGAGCTCCGCGCCCTGGCCGAGCCGCTCGAGGCCCTCGCGCCGCTCGCGGTCGGCGACCCCGTCGAGGCATCGGAGCTCGGGATCCGCGGGACGATCGTCGCGATCGACGGGGAGGAGGCCGAGGTCGCGGGGACGGCGGGGCAGCGCGTCCGGATCGCGGTCTCCCGTCTTCGCCCCGACGCCGGCGCGGCGCCGGCCGCCGAGCAGCCGCCCGCGGTGCGCGTGCTCGCGGCTGCCCGCGGCGACGTCTCGGACGAGCTCGACGTCCGCGGCCGCTCCTCCCAGGAGGCTCGGGAGGCGGTGCGGGCGTTCGTCGACGACGCCGCCCTCGCCGGTCTCGGGAGCGTCCGCGTCGTCCACGGGCGCGGCACCGGTGCCCTGCGCAGCGCCGTGCGCGACGAGCTCGACCGTCACCCGCTCGTGGAGGGGCGCGAGAGCGACTCGGCGGACGGCGCCACGGTCGTGACCATTGGCCGCTGAGCGCCGGTTCGTCGGGCGCGCGAACGTCCGCAAGCGTCTCGCGCCGCTCGACGGAGCGCCCGGTCGGACGGTCTACGCGGACGGCGCCGTGCGGATCGAGCCCGAGGACGGCGAGCCGCTCGTCGTCACGCCGCCGTTCGGTCTCGCGCACGCGCGGGAGTACCCGGTCGTCCGCGTCTCGCCGCTGCTCGAGGAGCTCGAGGAGGATCACCTCGTCGCCGTGCTGCTCGTCCGGCTCGGTGGGTACGCGGTCGGCGTCCTCGACGGCGAGCGGCTCGTCGCCTCGAAGGTCGGCTCGCGGTTCGTCAAGGGCCGGCACAAGAAGGGCGGGTCGTCGTCGAACCGCTTCCGGCGACGGCGCGAGGAGCAGGCGCGTGCGCTCGTCGACGACGCAGCGGACACGGCCGTCCGTGTGCTCGGGCCGTGGCGGGACCGGGTCGAGTTCACGGCCCTCGGCGGCGACCGCACAGCGGTCGACGCCGTGCTCGCGGCGCGCGCCGACCTCGCGTGGCTCCGGGAGCGCGCGATCCCGCGCTTCCTCACCGTCCCCGACCCGCGCCAGCGCGTGCTCGAGGCGCTGCCGTACGACCTCTATGCCGCGGAGGTCCTCGTTGGGTGACGATGCGGGACGTGGAGGCTCTCACCCGCGCACACAGCACGATCATTCGCGAGGCCCGCGCGCACGTCGCCGCGGGCCGGGATCCGAACGCGGACGCGCTCGCTGCCCGGATTCGCGCGGCGGCGCAGCGCGAGCGGGACGCGAGCGACGCCGACATCGGCGAGATCGACCGGGCCGAGCGGCGCGCGCTGAAGCAACTCGAGCGGATCGCCGCCGTCCACCGCGCCCGCGCCGCGCTCCGGCGCGAGCCCGCGGGTCGACCCGAGGCGCCCGCACCCGGGACGCGGCGACCGGCCCTCAAGGCGCGGGCCACGATCACCGGGAACATGGACGTGCGCGCCGCCGAGGCGGTCGACGCGGTCGCGCTCCGCTGGGACGCGTCCCCGTCGGTCGCCTCGTGGGAGGTGCGCGTGAGCGAGCGCCCCGGCGCGCGGCCGCAGTACGTCGTGCGCGAGACGCGCGAGCTCCCGGGCGACGCCACCGAGGCCGAGGTCGAGCTCGGCGAGCGGCCGCTGCGCGTCCACGTGCTCGGACGCGGCCGCGACGGCCGGCTGCTCCGGCGCGCGATCGTCTCCGCCCTCACGCGCGAGAACTGGCGCGACCGCTGGGAGCGCCGCGCGAGCGCCTCGTGAGCGCGCGGCTACCCTCCGCGCCATGGCCGTGAGCGAGCACGAGGAGCCGGTCGCCGACGACGGTGCGGCGGAGCGGCTGCGCGAGGCGACCGAGGCGCTCGAGGCGGTCGCCCGCGACCGGACACTCCTGCGGCAGCTGAGCGTCGAGGAGCGGACGCGCCTCCTCTCGGCGGCCGGCGCCGTCTTCACGCCGGACGTCGCCACGCGCCGCCGCGCCGTCAAGGAGCTCAAGCGCCGCGAGAAGAACGAGCGCACGCGCCTCCACGAGGAGGTGCGCGCCGAGACCGGCATCCGCGTCCTCCGCGAGAAGCCCGTGTTCACGACCCCGAACGTCTACGCGCCGCGCGACGAAGAACCTAGTGGCTCAGAGCCACAAAGTCCGGTCTGCGAGGCCGTCGCGGAGCAGCACTGCTACGTCTGCAAGCAGCCGTATCGGGAGCTGCACCCGTTCTACGACCAGCTCTGCGTCCCGTGCGGCGACTTCAACTTCGGCAAGCGGACGGAGACCGCCGACCTGCACGGGCGCGTCGCGCTGCTCACCGGCGGGCGGGTGAAGATCGGCTACCAGGCCGGGATCAAGCTGCTCCGCGCGGGCGCCTCGCTGATCGTGACGACGCGGTTCCCGCGCGACGCGGCGGCCCGCTACGCCGCGGAGGAGGACTTCGAGGAGTGGCGCGACCGGCTCGAAGTGCACGGGCTCGACCTGCGGCACACGCCGAGCGTCGAGGCCTTCTGCGCGCACCTGCTCGCCACCCGCGACCGGCTCGACTTCGTCGTCAACAACGCGTGCCAGACCGTGCGGCGCCCGCCGGGCTTCTACCGCCACATGCTCGACCTCGAGACCGCGGCCGAGCACGCCCTGCCCGGCCACGCGCGAGCGACTTCTCGGCGGCTACGAGGGCCTCCGCGGCGTCGAGCTCGTGCAGGCCGACGCCCTGCCGATCAGCGCGGCCGAGCTCTCGCAGGTGCCGCTGCTGCCGGAGGACGCGCCGCACCACGACCTCTTCCCCGAGGGCCGCCTCGACCAGGACCTGCAGCAGGTCGACCTGCGGACGCGGAACTCGTGGCGCCTCCTGCTCGCCGAGGTCCCGACGGTGGAGCTGCTCGAGACGCAGCTCGTCAACGCGGTCGCGCCGTTCGTCCTCAACGCGCGGCTCAAGCCGCTGCTGCTCCGCACGCCCGAGCGCGACAAGCACGTCGTCAACGTCTCGGCCGTGGAGGGGCAGTTCTACCGCCGCTTCAAGACCACGCGGCACCCGCACACGAACATGGCCAAGGCGGCGCTGAACATGATGACCCGCACCTCGGCGGCGGACTACCACGCCGACGGGATCCACATGAACAGCGTCGACACGGGCTGGGTCACCGACGAGGACCCCGCGCATCTCGCCGAGCGCAAGAGCGAGGAGCACCGGTTCTCGCCGCCGCTCGACATCGTCGACGGCGCGGCCCGGATCGTCGACCCGATCGTCGACGGGTTCAACACGGGCACGCACCTCTGGGGCCGGTTCCTGAAGGACTACCGGCCGACCGACTGGTGAATCGCGGGTAAACGCTGACGCACGCACTCGGCGCGTTCCGCATCATTGGCACCGTGACCGACACGACCCTCACCGCCGGCGACACGCCGCTCGAGCCCGACGAGCTGCGCCGCATCGACGCGTACTGGCGCGCGGCGAACTACCTCTCCGTCGGGCAGATCTACCTCCTCGACAACCCGCTCCTGCGCGAGCCGCTGCAGCCGGAGCACGTGAAGCCGCGGCTGCTCGGCCACTGGGGCACGACGCCCGGCCTCAACCTGCTCTACGTCCACCTGAACCGCGCGATCAACGAGCGCGACCTGAGCGCGATCTACGTCACCGGGCCCGGCCACGGCGGCCCCGGCCTCGTCGCGAACACGTACCTCGAGGGCACGTACTCCGAGGTCTACCCCGAGATCTCGCAGGACGAGGAGGGCATGCGCCGGCTCTTCCGCCAGTTCTCCTTCCCCGGCGGGATCCCGAGCCACGTCGCGCCCGAGACGCCCGGCTCGATCCACGAGGGCGGCGAGCTCGGCTACGCGCTCGTCGCATGCGTTCGGCGCCGCCTTCGACAACCCCGACCTGGTCGTCCTGTGCGTCGTCGGCGACGGCGAGGCCGAGACGGGGCCGCTCGCGACGAGCTGGCACTCGAACAAGTTCCTGAACGCGGCGACGGACGGGGCGGTCCTGCCGGTCCTCCACCTCAACGGCTACAAGATCGCGAACCCGACGCTGCTCGCGCGGATCCCGGAGGAGGAGCTGCTCGCGCTCTTCCGCGGCTACGGCTGGGACCCGGTGATCGTGGCGGGCGACGAGCCCGAGCCCGTGCACCAGGCGCTCGCGGCCGCGCTCGACTCGGCGCTCGACCGCATCGCCGAGATCCAGCGGCGCGCGCGCGATGACGGGGAGACGGCGCGCGCCTGCGTGGCCGATGCTGTCCTCCGCACGCCCAAGGGCTGGACCGGGCCGCGCGAGGTCGACGGACAGCAGGTCGAGGACACGTGGCGCTCGCACCAGGTGCCGATGACCGAGGCGCGCGAGAACACGGGCCACCGGCAGCTGCTCGAGGAGTGGATGCGCAGCTACCGGCCGGAGGAGCTGTTCGACGAGACGGGCCGTCTCGTGCCCGAGCTCGCCGCGCTCGCGCCCGAGGGCGAGCGGCGCATGGGCGCGAACCCGCATGCGAACGGCGGCCTGCTCCTGCGCGACCTGTCGCTCCCGGACTTCCGCGACTACGCCGTCGACGTGTCCTGCGCCGGGCACGACGACCAGCGAGGCGACGCGGGTGCTCGGCGGTTGGCTCCGCGACGTCATGGCCCGCAACGGCGAGACCTTCCGCCTCTTCGGCCCCGACGAGACGGCGTCGAACCGGCTCGGCGCGGTGTTCGAGGTGACCGGCAAGACCTGGGAGGCCGAGACGGCTCCCCATCGACGAGAGCCTGTCGCCCGACGGCCGCGTGATGGAGGTGCTCTCGGAGCACCAGTGCCAGGGCTGGCTGGAGGGCTACCTCCTCACCGGCAGGCACGGGCTCTTCAACTGCTACGAGGCCTTCATCCACATCGTCGACTCGATGTTCAACCAGCACGCGAAGTGGCTGAAGGTGACGCGCGACGATCCCGTGGCGCCGCCCGATCGCGTCGCTCAACTACCTCCTCTCCTCGCACGTCTGGCGCCAGGACCACAACGGCTTCTCGCACCAGGATCCCGGCTTCATCGACCACGTCGTGAACAAGAAGGCGGAGGTGATTCGCGTCTACCTGCCGCCCGACGCGAACACGCTGCTGTCGGTGGCCGACCACTGCCTGCGAGTCGACGCAGTACGTCAACGTCATCGTCGCCGGGAAGCAGCCGGCGCTGAACTACCTCTCGATGGACGAGGCGATCGTCCACTGCACGCGCGGTGCCGGCATCTGGCACTGGGCCTCGAACGACGAGGACGGCGAGCCGGACGTCGTGCTCGGCGTGCTGCGGCGACATCCCGACGCTCGAGACGCTGGCCGCGGCGGCCATCCTCCGCGAGCGGCTGCCCGACCTGAAGGTGCGCGTCGTCAACGTCGTCGACCTGATGCGGCTCCAGCCCGAGAGCGAGCACCCGCACGGCATGTCCGACGGCGAGTTCGACGCCCTCTTCACCCGCGACAAGCCGGTCGTGTTCGCCTACCACGGCTACCCCTGGCTGATCCACCGCCTCACGTACCGGCGCACGAACCACGGGAACCTCCACGTGCGCGGCTACAAGGAGGAGGGGACGACGACGACGCCGTTCGACATGGTCATGCTCAACGACCTCGACCGCTTCCATCTCGCGATGGACGTCATCGACCGCGTCCCCGGGCTGACCGAGCGGGCCGGCCACCTGCGGCAGGAGCTCGTCGACCGGCGGCTCAGGGCGCGGATGTGGACGAGGGAGCACGGCGACGACGATCCGGACGTGGCCGGCTGGACCTGGCCGTTCTGAGCCGCATCCTCGTCGTCAACGCGGGCTCGACGAGCCTCAAGCGCTCGCTCGTCGACGAGCAGGAGCAGTCGGAGCGCGTCGACGGCTACGTCCCGGCGGACGCCGTCGGGCACCGCGTCGTCCACGGCGGCCGGCGCTTCCGGGAGCCGGTGCTCCTCGACGCGGAGGTCGAGTCGGCGCTCGAGGAGCTCGTCGCGCTCGCGCCCCTCCACAACCGGCCTGCGCTCGATGCGATCCGGGACGCGCGCGCGGTGCTGCCGGGCGTCCCGCACGTGGCCGTGTTCGACACCGCCTTCCACGCGACGATCCCGGCGTCGGCGGCGACGTACGCGGTGCCGGCGCCGCTGGCGGGACGAGTGGGGCATCCGCCGCTACGGGTTCCACGGGCTCGCCGTCGCCTGGGCGGCGGAGCAGGTGCCGGTGCCGCGGCTCGTCGTCTGCCACCTCGGCGGCGGCTGCTCGGTCACGGCGGTGCTCGACGGCCGCTCGGTCGACACGACGATGGGCTTCAGCCCGCTCGAGGGCGTGCCGATGGCGACGCGCTCCGGCTCGGTCGACCCAGGAGCCCTCCTGCACGTCCTCCGTGAGCACGGCCTCTCGACCGAGGAGCTCGACCACGTGCTCGAGCACGAGTCGGGCCTCGCGGCGCTCGGCGGTCTCGACTCCGCGCTCGGCTTCGGCGTCTACACGTACCGCGTGGCGCAGGCGGTCGCGGCCATGGCCACGGCGCTCGGCGGCCTCGACGCGATCGCGTTCTCGGGCGGCGTGGGGGAGAACCGTGCCGACGTGCGCGACGCCGTCGCGGCGCGGCTCGCGTACCTCGGCCGCTTCGACCTGCGCGTGTTCGAGGCGCGCGAGGACGTGATGGTGGCGCGCGCCGTTCGCACGCTGCTCGGGTAGCGTCGCGCCCGTGGCTCCGGTGCGCATCGGCTTCCTGACGACGGCGCGGATCAACGACGCGATCCTCGACGGCGCGCGACGCGGCGACGCGGCCGAGGTCGTCGCCGTCGGCAGTCGCGACCTCGCCCGGGCGGAGGAGTACGCACGCGAGCGCGGGATCGAGCGCGCGCACGGCAGCTACGAGGCCGTCCTCGCCGACCCGGACGTGGACGCGGTCTACGTCGCGCTGCCGAACGCGCTCCACGTCGAGTGGGCCACGCGGGCGCTCGAGGCCGGGAAGCACGTGCTCGTCGAGAAGCCGTTCTCGACGCGGCCGGAAGAGGTCGAGGCGACGTTCGACCTCGCCGAGCGTGCCGGGCTCGTGCTCACGGAGGCGTTCATGTACAGGCACCAGCCCCAGGCGAAGCGGCTGAAGGAGTTCGTCGACGAGGGCGCGATCGGCGCGCTGCGACTCGTCCGGGCGCAGTTCTCGTTCGACCTCACGAGGCCCGTCGACGTCCGCCTGGACGCCGAGCTCGGCGGCGGCGCGCTGCTCGACGTGGGCGCCTACTGCGTCAACGTCTCGCGGCTCGTCGCCGGCGAGCCGGAGGTCGTGCACGCCGAGCAGGTCGTCGGCCCGACCGGGGTCGACCTCCGCTTCGCCGGCGTGATGCGGTTTCCGGGCGATGTCCTCGGCCACTTCGACTGCGGCTTCGACCTGGCCCGCAGGCACGAGGTCGAGGTCGCCGGCTCGGAGGGGACGCTCCGCCTCTCGCCGGCGTTCGGCGACGACCGAGGCGTGCTCGAGCTGCGACGCGGCGACGAGGTCGAGACGGTGCCGCTGCCCGAGACGCACCGGTACCAGCTCGAGGTCGAGAACTTCGCCGCAGCCGTCCGCGGGGACGAGCCGCCGCTGCTCGGGCGCGCGGACGCGGTCGGGCAGGCACGCGCGCTGGCCGCTCTCCTCGCGGCCGCGCGCTGATGCGGATCCTCGTCCCGGACGACTACCAGGACGTCGTCCGGTCGCTCGATGCGTTCGCGCTCCTCGACGGGCACGACGTCACCGTCCGGACCGGGCCGCCGACCGACGACGACCTCGCCGAGGCGGAGGCGCTCGTGCTCATCCGCGAGCGGACGCCGGTCGACGCCGCCCTCCTCGAGCGCGCGCCGCGCCTGCGGGTCGTCTCGCAGACGGGCCGCGGCACGCCGCACGTCGACCGCGAGGCCTGCGCGGCGCGCGGGATCGAGCTCCTCGTCGGCGGGGGTGCCGCGGTCGCGCCGGCCGAGCTCACCTGGGCGCTCGTGCTCGCGGCGGGCCGGCGGCTGCCGCAGTACGCCGAGCGGCTGCGGGCGGGCGAGTGGCAGCGCAACGGGCTCGAGGGAACCGACGACGCGCTCGGACACGTGCTCCGCGGGCGCACCCTCGGCGTGCTCGGCCTGGGCCGGATCGGCGGGCTCGTCGCCGGCTACGGCGCCGCCTTCGGCATGGACGTCGTCGTCTGGGGACGGGACGCGTCGCGCGCCGCGGCGGCCGAGGCCGGGCATGCCGTCGCGTCGTCGCAGCGCGACCTGTTCGAGCGCGCCGACGTCGTCTCGCTCCATGTCCCGCTGGCGCCGGAGACGCGCGGCCTCGTCACCGCCGACGACCTCGCGGCGATGCCGCCGGGCTCGCTCCTCGTCAACACCGCCCGCGCCGGCCTCGTCGCCGAGGGAGCGCTGGTCGCCGCGCTCGCGGCCGGGCGTCCCGCGTTCGCGGCGGTCGACGTCTTCGACGACGAGCCGGCGGTCGGGGACGAGCTCCTCCGGCTGCCGAACGTCGTCGCGACGCCGCACCTCGGCTACGTCGAGCGGGACACGTACGAGCAGTACTTCGGCGAGGCCTTCCGCAACCTCGTCGCCTTCGCCGAGGGCGAGAGGCTAGCCGAGCGGGATCTCGGCGCGCACGCAGGTGCCGCGGCCGGGCGGGCTCTCGACGGAGAACGTGCCGTCGAGCGCGGCGACCCGGTCGGCGAGGCCGCGCAGGCCGGTGCCCGCGCCCTCGTCGGCCCCGCCCATGCCGTCGTCCCGCACCTCGACGGCCAGGATCCCGGCCTCCTCGCGGATTCGCACGGACGCGCCCTCCGCGTGCGCGTAGCGCGCGACGTTCGCGAGCGCCTCCGAGACGACGAAGTACGCCGCCGCCTCCACCGGCTCCGGGAACCGGGCGTCGGCGACGTCGAGCGTCACCGGCACGGGCGACCGGTGCGCCACGCCGGCGACGGCGGTCGCGAGCCCTCGCTCCGTCAGCGCCGCCGGGTGGATCCCCCGTGCGAGCTCCCGCAGCTCGTCGACCGCGGCCCCGAGCTCCGCGATCGCCGCGTCGAGCGCCTGCAGCGCCTCCGGGCTCTGATCCACGCGCGACCGCGAGAGGCGCAGCGCGAGCAGGACGGCGACGAGCCGCTGCTGGGCCCCGTCGTGGAGGTTTCGCTCGAGCCGCTTCCGCGCCTCGTCGGCCGCGGCGACGATTCGCGCGCGGGAACGCTTCACCTCGGCCTCGTGCTGCTTGCGGTCGGTCACGTCCGAGGCGGACAGGAGGTAGAGCGGCCCGCTCGCGATCATCGGCAGCGGGTTGCACGACCACGCCACGTGGACGACCTCCCCGGCGCTCGTCAGCCAGCGGCCTTCGTGGAACGTCGGCTCCTCGCCCGCCACGACCGCTTCGATCGCAGCGCGGACGGCCGCCGCGTCCTCGGTCGGGACGTACCGCTCCCAGAAGCGCACGCCGCCGGTCTCCGCCGGCTCGTAGTCGAGGCGCCGCTCGAAGCCCTTGTTCGTCGCGAACGGCCGCACCGTCCCGTCGGGGTCGATCAGGCAGAGGAGGCTCGGCGCCGTGTTCGCAATCGCGTTCAGCAGCTCTCGCTCGCGCTCGAGCTCGGCGACGCGCTCGCGGAGCTCCGCGAGGCTCGTGCGGCGGGTCCCGTCGGTGCGCGCCATGGACGGAGCGTATTCGGGTCGTCCGCGGTCGGCACTCGAACGGGCCGGAGCACGCCGAGCGGCATCGTCCCGTCGAGCAGCGCGCGGCCGACGACGGCCGCCTCGCAGCCGGCGGCCGCGACGGCGGCCAGGTGCTCCTCCGTCGCGATCCCGCCGGCGGCGACGACGGGGAGCCCCGACGCGGCGACGACGCGTCGCAGCAGCTCGGTGTCCGGCCCCGCGAGCGTCCCGTCGCGGTCGACGGCGGTGCAGTGGAGGCGGGCAACGCCGGCCGCGGCGCAGCGCTCGGCCGCGGCCTCGGCACGCTCCCCGGCGCTCGCCGTCCAGCCGCGCACGACGGCCGTTCCGTCACGGACGTCGAGCGCGACCACGAGCCGGTCGCCGAGCGCCTCGGCGAACGCGGCCGGTCCGGGCTCGGTCAGCGCGGCCGTGCCGACGAGCACCCGGGCCGCACCGGCCGCGAGCAGCGCCTCGGCGTCGGCGACGGAGCGGATGCCGCCGCTCGCCTGGATGCGTGCCGGCGCGGCTGCCTCCGCGAGACGCGCGACGAGCCCGGGCGAGATGAGCCCGGAGCGCGCGCCGTCGAGGTCGACCACGTGGACGAGCGCGGCGCCGGCGGTGACGAGCTCGGCGACGACGAGCGAGGGATCGCCGCGGCGGAGGGTCACGTCGTCGTAGTCGCCCTGCCGGAGCCGCACTGCCTCGCCGCCGAGGACGTCGACGGCGGGGATCACATCGATCATGCTGTCATGCTAACGTGTTAGAACGTCATCATGAGCGACGGACGACACGAGTGGCGGACACCGGAGATCAGAGACCTCTTCGAGGCGACGCTCAGGCTGGAGAGCCCGGACGAGGCCGAGCGGTTCTTCCGCGACCTCTGCACGCTCTCGGAGCTCGAGGCGATGGCGCACCGGTGGCACGCGGCACGGCTGCTCGACGAGGGGCTGCCGTACCACGAGGTGGCGAAGCGCTCCGGGGCGTCGACGACGACGGTGACGCGCGTCGCCCACTGGCTGCGGTACGGGGAGGGCGGCTACCGGCTGGTGCTCGACCGGCTGGGCAGCCCGGCGCCGACCGGCTGACGATCGCCGTCCCGGCGAAGGGGCGGCTGCGCGAGCCGTCGGTGCAGCTGCTCGCGGACGCGGGCCTCGGCCCGGAGCAGCCCGGCGAGCGCGCGCTCGCCTTCCCGTGCCGGAATGCGCCCGTCGACGTGCTGCTCGTCCGCGCCGCCGACGTTCCCGAGTACGTCCGCGACGGCGTCGTCGACTGCGGGATCACCGGCGCCGACCTCGTGCGCGAACGTGGCGTCGAGGTCGACGAGCTGCTGCGGCTCGGCTTCGGCGCGTGCACGCTCGAGGCCGCGGTGCCCGAGGAGCACGACGCGACCGAGCTCGCCGACCTGCGGGGGCTCCGCGTCGCGACCGTCTTCCCGCGGCTCGCCGGGGAGGAGCTGTCCGCGCGAGAGATCGCGGTCGAGCTCGTCGAGATGACGGGCTCGGTCGAGGTCGCGCCGCGGCTCGGCCTCGCCGACGCGATCGTCGACCTCGTCTCGAGCGGCAGCACGATGCGCACGAACGGCCTGCGCTCGCTCGGCTCGCTCTTCGGCTCCGAGGCCGTGCTCGTCGGCCGGACCGGCGACGGCGAGGGCGCGCGCCGGCTCGCCACGATCCTCCGCACGGTCGTCGACGCGCGCGCCGCGCGGTACCTGATGCTGAACGCGCCCGAGACGTCGCTGGAGGAGATCTGCGCGCTCGTCCCGGGGTCGCGGGCGCCGAGCGTGCTCCCGCTCGCGGAGCCGGGGATGGTGGCGGTGCACGCGCTCGTCCCGGCCGCCGACGTCTGGAGCCTGCTCCCGCGCCTCGAGCGCGCCGGCGCCTCGTCGATCCTGCTCGTCCCCGTGGAGCGGATGCTCGGATGAGCGCCGCGGAGATCGTCCGCGACGTCCGCGCGCGCGGCGAGGAGGCCGTGCGCGAGTGGGCGCTCCAGCTCGACGGCGCGGAGCCGGCCCCGGCGGTCGCGACGGACGTGCCGGCCGAGGCGGTGCTCGCGCTCGCCGGCGCGGTGCGGCGCTGGCACGCGGCGCAGCGGCCGCCGGACGTGACGCTCGAGGTCGCGCCGGGCGTGCGGCTGGAGCGGCGATGGGTGCCCGTCCCGTCGGTCGGGATCTACGTCCCGCGCGGCCTCGTCTCGACGCTCGTCATGTGCGCCGTGCCCGCGCTCGAGGCCGGGGTGGAGGAGATCGTGGTCGTGACGCCGCCGCAGGGCGCGGGACCCGTGGCCGCGGCGGCCGAGCTGCTCGGCCTCGACCCGCCGCTCGCGCTCGGCGGCCCGCAGGCGATCGCCTGGCTCGCGTACGTCCGTCGTGTGGCGAAGATCGTCGGCCCGGGGAGCGCGCCCGTGAACGAGGCGAAGCTGCTCGTCTCGCGCGACGTGCCCATCGACCTGCCCGCCGGCCCGTCCGAGGTCGTCGTGCTCGCAGGTCGCGGCGCTGACCGAGACGTGGCGGCGCTCGAGCTGGCGGCGCAGGCCGAGCACGGCCCGGCCTCGACGTGCCTGCTGGTCGAGGCGAACGGCGACCTCGACGCGGCGCTCGCGCGGGTGGAGGAGCTCGCGCCCGAGCACCTCGTCCTGCTCGGCGAGGCCGAGCGGCTCGCGCCCCGCGTGCGCAACGCCGGCGCCGTCTTCGTCGGGGCGTCGTCGCCGGTGGCGGCGGGCGACTACGCCACCGGCGGCAACCACGTCCTCCCGACCGGCGGCTGGGCGCGCTCCGTCGGCGGGCTCGGGCTCGAGACGTTCCTCAAGCCCGTCACCGTCCAGCGAGTGACGGCGGCGGGGCTCGAGCGCCTTCGCCCGGTCGTCGAGGCGCTCGCGGCGGTCGAGGGCATGCCGGCGCACGCGGCGGCGGTGCGGCGGTGAGGGCGCTGCCGGAGGCGTTCCGGCCGTACCAGTGGGCGCCGTCGACGGCCGCGCTGGCCCGCGAGGCGGAGCTCGACCCGTCCCAGATCGTCCGCTTCGACGGCAACGTTCCCGCGCTGCCGAGCCCCGCCGCCCGGCCGGGGACGATCGCGCCGACCCTCGCGCGCGTGAACGAGTACGCGCACGGCGGCTACCCCGAGCTCGTGGACGCGATCGCCCACACCGCCGGCGTCGAGCCGGAGAACATCGTGCTCGGCGCCGGTGCCGACGACCTGATCCTCCTCTGCGCGCGCGCCTTCGCCGGCTCCGGCGACACGGTGGCGATCCCCGGCGGACCGACGTATCCGCTCTACCGCGTGGCGGCCACCCTCGCCGGCGCGGAGGTGGTTAGTGGCTCAGAGCCACAAAGTCCGGTCGCGCTGACCTTCGCGTGCCGGCCCGGGAACCCGACCGGCGAGCTGCCGCCCCTGCCGGAGGCGCGGCCGCTCGTCGTGGACGAGGCCTACTTCGAGTTCTGCGGCGAGACCGCGGTCGAGTTGCTCGACGACGACGTGGTCGTGCTGCGGACGTTCTCGAAGGCCTACGGGCTCGCAGGGGCGCGTGTCGGCTACGCGCTCGCCGCGGCCGAGGCAGCCGCGGAGCTGAACCGGCGCCAGGCGCCCCTGCCGGTGTCGACGCTCTCGGCGGCGCTCGCGCTCGCGGCGCTCGGCGAGCCGCCCGACGTCGCGGCGCACGTGGAGGAGCGCGAGCGGCTCGCCTCGGGCCTGCGCGCCCTGGGGCTCGACGTGCCGTCGTCGCACGCGAGCTTCGTCTACGTCCCGCTCGACGAGCCCGAGGCGCTGGCGGCGACGCTGCTGCGCTCCGGAGTCATTCCGCGCGTGGTCGAGGGCGGCATCCGGATCTCGGTGCGGGACGCCCACGACGACGACCTCCTCCTCGAGGCGCTCGCCCGTGTGCTCGACCGGCCGGCGCCCGTGCCGTCGCGGGGAGGGCGCCGCGCACGTCGGCTGCGCGCGACCGCCGAGACGACGATGCGCGTCCGGCTCGCGCTCGACGGAGCGGGGCGTGTCCACGTCCGCACGGGCGCCGGCCTCAGCGACCACCTGCTGGAGCAGCTGGCGTTCCACGCCGGCTTCGACCTCCTGCTCGAGGGCTCGGGCGATCTCGAGACCGGCGCGCACCACACCGCCGAGGACAGCGCGCTCGCGCTGGGGGAGGCGCTCGACGCCGCGCTGGGCGACCGCCGCGGGATCGCGCGCTACGGCGACGGGGTCGTGCCGATGGACGACGCGCTCGCCCGTGCCGCCGTCGACCTCGGCGGGAGGCCGTGGGCCGAGCTCGCGGTCGAGCCCGCGCCCGAGCTCGCGGTCCACGTCCTCCAGAGCCTCGCCCAGGCGGGACGGCTGGCGCTGCACGTCGAGGCACGCGGCGTGGACGCGCACCACACCGCCGAGGCGGCGTTCAAGGCCGTCGGCCGCGCGTTGCGGGCGGCCGTGCGGGCCGAGGGCGGCGGGATCCGCTCGACGAAGGGCGTCACGTGAAGGTCGTCGTCTGCGACTACGGCGCCGGCAACGTGCGCTCCGTCCTCTCCGCGCTCGAACGGATCGGCGCCCCGGGCGAGCTCACGGCCGATCCCGAGCGGGTCGCCGCCGCCGACGTCGCGATCCTGCCCGGCGTCGGCTCCGCCGGGAGCGCGATGGCCGAGCTGCGCCGCACGGGCGTGGCCGAGGCGCTCCACTCGCGGCGTGGGCCAACGCTTGCGATCTGCCTCGGCCTCCAGCTCGCCCTGGAGCACACGGAGGAGGACGGCGGCGTCGACCGGCCTCGGGCTGCTGCCGGGCCGCGCGGTCCGGCTCGCCGAGGGCCGAGTGCCGCGCATCGGCTGGGCCGAGGTGGAGCAAGTGGCTCAGAGCCACAAAGTCCCCCGGCCCACGTACTGGTTCGCCCACTCGTACGCGGCCGAGACGCCGGCGGCCACGGCCCGCTCCGAAGGGGTCGTCGCCGAGGCGCGCAGCGGCGCGTTCGTCGGCTGCCAGTTCCACCCGGAGCGGAGTGGGCACGCCGGCCTGCGCTACCTCGAGCGATGCCTCTCCCTCGCCTGATCCCGTGCCTCGACGTCGCGGGCGGCCGCGTCGTCAAGGGCGTGCGCTTCCGCGGCCTGCGCGACGTCGGCGACCCGGTGGAGCTCGGCGCCGCCTACTCGGACGCCGGGGCCGACGAGCTCGTCTTCCTCGACGTCGCGGCCACGCTGGACGGACGGCGCTCGCTCGTCGAACTGGCGGGCCGTGTCGCCGACCGCGTCTCGATCCCGTTCACCGTCGGCGGCGGGATCCGCTCGGTCGCGGACGCCGACGAGCTCCTCCGCGCCGGTGCCGACAAGGTCGCGGTCAACTCCGCGGCGGTCGCGCGGCCCGAGCTCGTGACGGAGCTCGCCCGCCGGTTCGGCTCGCAGGCCGTCGTCGTCGCGATCGACGCGGCGCAGGGGGAGGTCGCGACGCACGGCGGCTCGCGTCGCACCGGGCTCGACGCCGTCGCGTGGGCGCGCGAGGCGGAGGCACGCGGCGCCGGCGAGATCCTGCTCACGTCGGTCGACGCGGACGGCACCCGGGAGGGCTACGACCTCGAGCTGACGCGTGCCGTCGCCGGTGCCGTGCGCGTGCCGGTGATCGCGTCCGGTGGCGCCGGGTCGGCCGCGCACGTCGCTGCAGCGCTCGACGTCGCGCAGGCGGCGCTTCTCGCCTCGATCCTCCACGAGCGCCCGGCGCGCCTGTCCTCGCTGCGCTTCGAGCTCCGAAGCCTGGGGGTGCCGCTCCGTGACGCCGCCTGATCTCCGCGCCGCGGTCGTGCAGGACGCCGGCACCGGCCGCGTGCTGATGCTCGCATGGATGGACGAGGAGGCGCTTCGGCGCACGCAGGCGACGGGTGAGGCCTGGTTCTGGAGCCGCTCCCGCGAGGAGCTGTGGCACAAGGGCGAGACCTCCGGGAGCACGCTCGCCGTCGAGGAGCTGCGCGAGGACTGCGACGGCGACGCGATCCTCCTCCGCGTCCGGCCCGCGGGCCCCGCCTGCCACACCGGTGCCGAGTCCTGCTTCGCGCCGTGGCTCTGGCGGACGATCGCCGAGCGTGCACGCGAGCGGCCCGCCGGGTCGTACGTCACGGCGCTCCTCGACCGCGGCCCGGCGGCGGCGGCGCGCAAGGTGGGCGAGGAGGGCGTCGAGGCCGCCCTGGCCGGTGCCGCCGAGTCCGACGAGCGCCTCGTCGAGGAGCTCGCCGACCTCTGGTTCCACAGCTACGTCCTCCTCGCCGCACGCGGGCTCGACCCGGCGGCCGTGGAGGCCGAGCTCCGACGGCGCGCGCGATAATCTCGGCCCGCCATGCCTCATCCGGAGCTCGCCGCCGAACAGGCCTACGTCGACGGCGCCTACGTGCAGCTGGAGCGGATGCGGGAGACGATCGCCGGAGCGCCGGGGCTCGCCGACGGCGAGGTCGCCGCGCTCGCGCTCGAGGCCTGGGCGCGCCGACGCCTGCGCACCTTCGAGGACGCCGACCGCGGCCTCGTCTTCGGCCGGCTCGACGTCGACGGGACGCCGCGACCGCTCTACGTCGGCCGCCGCTGGGTGCACGACGACGGGCACGAGATCCTCGTCGTCAACTGGCAGGCGCCGGCCGCCCGGCCGTTCTACACGGCGACGCCCGCCGACCCGCAGCGCGTCACCCTCCGGCGCCGCTTCCGCACGCACGGCCGCCGCGTCCTCGACCTGAGCGACGAGACGCTCGACGGGACGCAGCTCGAGGGCGCGGGCGTCTCGGATTTCCTCCTCGAGGAGCTCGACCGGGCGCGCGAGGGGCGGATGCGCGAGATCGTGGCCACGATCCAGGCCGATCAGTACCGGCTGATCACGGCCGAGCCGGACGGCGCCCTCGTCGTCCAGGGCGGGCCGGGCACGGGCAAGACCGCCGTCGGCCTCCACCGCGCGTCGTGGCTGCTCTACGGGCACCGGCACGAGCTCGGCCGCCGCGGCGTGCTCGTGGTCGGGCCGAACCCGACCTTCATGGACTACGTCTCGCACGTGCTCCCCGCGCTCGGCGAGGAGGCGGTCGAGCAGCGGGCGGTCGGCGAGCTGCTCGACGGCGTGGAGGCGACGCGCGAGGAGGCGCCCGACGTGGCGCGGCTGAAGGCGGACGCGCGGCTCCTCGAGGTCGTCCGGCGCGCGGTCGATGCGGGCGTGACGCGGGCGCCCGAGGCGCTCGTCCTGCTCGTGGACGGCGCGATGATCTCGGTCGAGGAGGAGGACGTCGCGCGGCTGCTCGACGAGGCGCTCGAGCGGGAGGAGGGGCTGCGGCCGGCGAAGGAGCGGTTCCGCAACCTGCTGCTGCGGCGCTTCTACGAGCGCTACCAGCGGCGTCTCGGCAGCTCGGCCTTCCTCGGCTTCGACGACGTCGAGGCGGCGCTCCGGCGCGGCGGCTTCCTCACGCGCTTCCTCGACGGCGTGCTGCGGCTGCCGAAGCCCGACGCGGTGGTGCGTCGGCTGCTCACCTCGCCGGCGGCGCTCGCGGAGCACGCGGACGGGATCCTCGACCGACCCGAGCAGCGGCTGCTCCTGCGCGAACGCCCTCGTCGCGCGGCCGACCTCGAGTGGAGCGTCCACGACCTGCCGCTGCTCGACGAGGCACGCGCGCTGGTCGACGGGCGGCCCGATCGGTACGGCCACGTGATCGTGGACGAGGCACAGGACCTCTCTCCGCTGCAGCTCCGGAGTGTGGGCCGGCGCGCGGCGCGCGGGCTGACGATCCTCGGCGACATCGCGCAGGGCACCGGGCCCGTGCCGTACCACGCCTGGGACGAGGTCGCGGCGCACCTGCCGGGGATGGACGCGCGGGTCGAGGAGTTGCGCCACGCCTACCGCGTCCCGGCCGAGATCATGGACTTCGCGCTCCCGCTGCTGGACGTGATCGCGCCCGACGTGGAGCGGCCCATCGCGTACCGCACCGGGGCCGCGGCGCCGCGGCTCGAGCGGGTCGCGCCGGACGAGCTGCTCGCCGCGGCGCTCCGCGAGGCGACGGCCGTCGCGGCCGACGGGCTCGTCGCGGTGATCGCACCGCCGACCCTCGCCGCCGCGGCGCCACACGCCGACACCTTCGACGAGACGGCGATCCCGGTGCTCACGGCGCGCACGGCGAAGGGCCTCGAGTTCGACCACGTCGTCGTCGTGGAGCCGGCCGCGATCGCCGACGAGGGCGGCGAGCAGGGGCTGCGAGAGCTCTACGTGGCGCTCACGCGCCCGACGAAGACCCTCGTCGTCGTGCACGCGCGGCCGCTGCCGGACGAGTTAGTGGCACAGAGCCACGAACACGGTCAGCCGTAGCAACCGAGCCGCAGCCACGGCGGCCGGGGTAGGTCGTGCGGCCGCCTCCCTTAGCCGAGCGGGCCCACGGCACCGCTCGCGACGAGACGACGTGCGACGCCGGCGGCGGGCGAGAAGACCTCGACCTGGTACGCCCGGCCCGGGAATGCGAAGTGGACGTTCGTCCGCGTCGACGTGTCCGCCACGGCGAGCCCGCCCCCGGGCAGCTCGAACGACGACGCGTCTGCGCGGGCCGCGGCGCCCGTCACCTCGTCGAACCCGTCGTCGCGTGGATACGTCGCGACCGTCAGCGCCGGGCGTGCGTCGCCTGCCCGGCGGTCGTCCGGCAGGTAGCGCACGAAGAACGACCCGTCGGTGCCGCGACTGACCTCGAGCGACGTCCCCGAGCGGGTGCCGGCCCAGTAGACCGGCACACCTGCGACCGTGGCCAGCCGGCGCAGCTCGGCCTCAGAGACGAGCGCCGGCTGGAGTGCGGTCGTCGCAGGCGCAGGAGCGGCGGGCGCGGGCTGCGCCGCCGGCTGCTTCGTCTCGTCGTCTGTGAGGTCCAGGACGAGCCAGACGACGACCGCCACCACGAGGCCGACGGCCACGGCTGCGACGACCCCGGCTGCGTGACGGCTGTCGAGCCTCCGGCTGACGGTTGCCCCCTCCATCCGCGCGATCATAGGCCGCCCGGGCCGTCAGCCTGCCGGGCCGAGCCCCTCGACCCAGTCCCACGGAGTGCCGCAGAGCGTCTCGGGGGTCGACGCGGGCACGCTGACGGGCCGCCGCGAGCCGGTCGGCGCGACGACGAGGCTCACGGCCGGCGCGTCGCGCGCGACCGGCGCGAGCAGGCCCGGCCGCGAGCGGAGCTCGAGCGTGTGCGGTCCCGCGTCGAGGAGCGCAGTGCCGACGGGGACGTACTGCCCCGTCGTGTCGCGGCGTCGCGGGACCGACCCGGCGCCGACGCCGTCCACGAGCAGGCTCGCCCGCTCCAGCACGGGCGCGGAGAGCCAGAGCGCATACCGGCCGGCCGACGGGGCCTCGAACGCCAGCGCGCGCCCGGGCTCGGGAGCGGTGAGGAGGGGGGACACGGCCGGCGCGGCGAGGAGCGTCGCGGCGCCCCGGGCGACGCGCCGTACCTCGGCGCAGTCCGGCACGGCCGCCGGGCCGGCGGCGCCTCCGAGTGGGAGGCGCGACTTCGGAGCCGGCGAGCCGTCGCGCTGCCAGACCTGATACCAGCGTCCCTCCCAGCGCAGCTCGTAGGGTGACGGCGGCACGCTCGCGAGCGGCGACCGCCGCAGGACGAGCGTCGGGTAGGTGAGCACCGCGTCGAGGCGGAGCTCGTCGAGATCGGCCGTGTCTCCCTTCGCCACCAGCGACCCGTCGTTGCGGGGGATCGGCCGGCGGCGCAGCTCGGAGACGCCCTCCGGGTCGAGCGCGCGCAGGAAGTGGCGCACGGCGTACGGCTGATACTCGGTGGTCAGCGTCGGTCCCTCGCCGGCATACCGCCGGCCGATCGACTGGAGCTCGGAGAGCTGGTCGTACGGCGCGAGGCTCACACCGCGGACGGCGGCGGCATTCGACCAGAGCACCGCGGCGGCGACCGTCCCCGCGGCGAGACCCGCCTCCAGTCGGCGACCGCCCTGGACGAGCCACGCGCACCCGCAGAGCGCGGCAAAGGCGATCGCCGGCGAGGCCGTCGCGAGCGCCTTGGCGTCGACCCACGGCGAGCCGAAGCTCACGATCGCAGCGGCGCCGCAGATCGACGTGGCCAGGTAGGCGACGCGCTCCCACGCGCGGCTGCGCACGGCCGCGGCGACACCGGCCGCGGCGAGGAGCGCGACGAGCGCGAGCAGCACGAGCGTCGGCCCGTAGGACTCGGGACGCACACGGAAGTCCGAGCTCGGCCAGATGCCCCCGACCTGCGCGAGGCTCAGCGGCCCGAGCAGATTGCCGAGCTCGTCCGGGCTCGTCAGCACCTCGGCCCCCCGCCGGGCGAAGGTCGCGGCCGTCGCGAGGGCCGGGAGCGAGAGGAGCAGCGTGAGCGCTGCGGCCGTCGTGGCCCGACGGCCCTCGCCGCGTCGTACGGTGACCGCTGCTCCGATCGCGGCCGCCGCTGCGAGCCAGACGAGCCCGCCCGGAGAGACGACGCAGGCGAGCGCCGCGGCCGCGGCGGCGACGGGAAGCAGTCCTCTGGCTCCCGGTCCCGCGACCGTGGCGAGTGCGCACGCCGCAGCGACAAGGGCAGCCGCTGCAACCTCCTTTACGCCCGACCACTGCGCGTAGGCGTACAGCAGCGCCGGTTGCGCGGCGACGGCGGCACCGGCCGCGGCGGCCCACGGGCGCGCGAACAGCGGACGCGCGAGGGCGAACAGCGAGAGCGCGAGCAGCGCTCCGAGCGTCGCGACGTAGGGCTGGAACGCCCAGGCGACGTCCTGGCCGGTCAGCCGCGCCGCGACCCCGAGCGGGAGGAGGGCGCCGAGCGGGTACCCGGAGCCGAGGTAGGAGTCGAGCGTCGCCTCGTAGCTCGACGGCGCGAGGCCCGCGGTGCTCCGCCCGGCCTCGAGCGCCCGGTCGGTGAGCGCAAACCAGGTTGCGGAGTCGTCGAGGCTGATGTACCCCGCGAATGTCGGTTCGCCCGACAGCAGCGTCGGGGCGCCGTACGCGAGCAAGGCGGCGAGCGCGGCGGCGGCGGGCCACGCCGCAGCGCGGCGCGGGAGGCGCCGAAGCCCGACGAGCCCTGCGACGGCGAGACCTGTGACGACGGGCACCGCCAACGACGCCCCGCCGGGGACCCAGACCGCCGCGGACGCGACGACGACGACCACCGCGTACCCGGCCGGGAGCAGCAGCGGTCCGCGCTCGCGCCGACCGGCGACGCGGAAGACCAGCGCACCGCAGCCCGCGCAGAGGAGCACGAGCACCGCCGGGAAGAGCACCCACGGCCCGAGCATGCTCATGCCCGCGACGTTCCGACGGGCCGTACGGCGGCGCGCCTCCGCGATGTCGGTGGGGTGCCGTCGTGCACGCGATTAGAGTGCACTAATGAGGTTCGGGGTCACGCAGGCGGTCCTGCTTGCGGCCGTCGCCGCCGGGTCGATCGGGGTCGCCTCTGCGCCCGCCGTGCGGCAGCCGATCTCGTCGTCGAAGCTGAAGGCCTGTATCGAGCGCGCCGGGCCGCCGCTGACCCGCCGCGACCTGAAGCTTCGGATCGGGCCGTGCCGACCTGACGAGATCCCCGTGCTCTGGCCCCCCGGAACCGTCGGCCCGACCGGGCCACCCGGTCCTCCCGGCGCGACGGGGCCGGCGGGCGTCACCGGCGCGGCCGGTCCGACCGGTGCCCCCGGATCGGCAGGCCCGCCCGGGTCCGGTGCACCCGGCCCTCCGGGGCCTGCGGGGCCGACGGGCGCGACCGGGGCCGGCGTTCCCGGCCCGGCAGGACCCACGGGCGCGACGGGCCCGGCCGGAGCGACGGGCGCAACGGGTGCGACAGGCGCGGCTGGTGCGACGGGTGCGGCGGGTGCCGACGGCGCGACGGGTCCGACGGGGCCTGCCGGCGCGACCGGTGAGACGGGCGCGACCGGTGCCACCGGCGCGACCGGGCCGCAAGGCCCGACCGGTTTGCAAGGCCCGATCGGGCCGCAGGGGCCGATCGGGCCGACAGGCGCGGAGGGCGCCACCGGCGCGCAGGGCTCCACGGGGACGGCAGGCGCACAGGGCGCGACGGGCGCTGCGGGCGCCGCGGGGGGGACCGGCCCGCAGGGGATCCAGGGCCCGACCGGTGACACAGGCCCGACGGGCGCGACCGGCGCGCAGGGGGTTCAGGGGATCCAGGGGCCGACGGGCGCCACGGGCGCGACCGGCGCGCAGGGGATCCAAGGGATCCAGGGGATCCAAGGGCCCGTTGGCGCAACGGGAGCGACGGGCGCGACGGGCGCGACCGGCGCCACGGGGCCGACCGGCGTCACGAACACGGCGATCACCACCGGCACCGGCGTCACGGATGCGGGCGGCGCGGCCGGTGAAGTGATCGGGCCCGCGACGGCGCAGTGCCCCGCAACACGGTTGCTGCTCGGCGGCGGTGCCAGCATCACCACGAGTGGCGGCACCGCGGCCAACCAAACCGTCCTCCTCAAGCAGAGCTTCCCCACCGCCGGAGGCGTCGCCGGCACGTGGTCGGCCACGGCCGTGCGCGCGGCGGCCGGCGCAAGCACGAGCGTCACGATCACCGCTTACGTGATCTGCACCGCCGCCTAGCGCGCCACGCGCCGGTCGCCTGCCCACGCCTCGAGCAGTCCGCGGTAGTGCGCGACCATCTGCTCGTGCTCGTGCGCCGGGAACGTCGACGTGATCGTGTCGACGAGCACGGCATCCATCTCCGGGCCGGCGAACCACTCTGCCGCCAGCTCCTCGAACCCGGCGAGCGACCCGTCGCAGAACTCCCGGTACGCGTCCACCTCGAAGTACTCGTCCGCGAGGCGCCGGTACTCCGCGAGCTTCTCCTCGTAGGAGAGGTCGTCGCGGTCGCCGACGGCCCAGAACGGGTCCATGTCGAGCGAGACGCGCATCTCCCGGCCCGTCGCGACGCAGAACGCGCTCCACTTCGCCAGCGCCGTGATCGCCCACGGGAAGTAGTAGTGGAGCGAGATCAGCGACACGTCCGGCGAGGCGTTGGCGTAGTCGATGGGCGAGACGACGCCGTCCTTCACGATCGTCTCGCACGAGTTGAACTCCCAGCGGAAGAAGGCGTTCACGAGGCGCGAGATCGTCACGATCTCGTCGCCGCTCTCCGGCGACAGAAACGAGTGATCGACGTGGTAGCGGTCGTGCATCGGCCGGTCGGGCTCGAACCGCATCGTCATCGTCTCGGCGCCGATCGAGAGGCTGCGGGCGAACACGTCGAAGTCCTCGACGGCGGCCTGGAGGTGCATCAGCCGCTCGCCCGACTCGTCGTAGCGCCGGTGCAGCTCGTCAGGCGAGCCGATCCGCGTCACGCCGACCCACTGGCCGCCGTCGAACGGCTTCATGTACAGCGGGTAGCCGACGTGGCCCGCGACCTCCTCGAGCTCGAACGGCAGGTTGTACTTCGCGGCCATGTAGGGGAAGCGCGGGTTGTCCGGCGGCTCCTTGTGGGGGAGCAGCCACGTCTCCGGCACCTTCAACCCGAGCCGCATCATCGCGCAGTACGCGGAGTGCTTCTCCATCGACTGGAAGGTGAACGGGTTGTTGAGCAGGTAGACGCCGTCCATCAGCGCCACCTTCTTCAGCCACTCGCGCGGGACGTAATACCAGTACGCGAGCCGGTCGATCACGAGCGCGTGCCGCGGCTTCATGCGAAGGTCGAACGGCTCGATCGTGACCCGCTCGGTCGTGAGGCGGTGTCGCTCGCCGCCGTGCTCGAACTCGCCCATGAGCCCGACGAGCGCCTCGAAGGCGCGCGGCCAGTCCTCCTCCGTCCCCAGCAGCAGGCCGACCAGGTGGTCGTTCACGAGGGGCAGCCTAGTACTGCGCCTTGCGCATGCTCCTGGAGAACTGCCGCCACTTCTTCCGCTCCTCCGAACGGAGGCGCTTGTCCTGGCGGATCTCGAGCGCGCGGATCTCGGCCTGCAGCTTGCGGTAGCTCTCCCACCGCTCCGGCGCGAGCCGACCGTCCTCGAGCGCCGCTTGAACGGCGCAGCCCGGCTCGTGGTCGTGCGTGCAGTCGGAGAAGCGGCACTCGGCCGCGAGCTCGGCGACGTCCGAGAAGGCCGTGTCGAGCGCCTCCTCGTCGGCGTACAGCTGGAGCTCGCGCATCCCCGGGGTGTCGAGGAGGAGGGCGCCGCCGGGAAGTTGCACGAGCTCGCGGTGCGTCGTCGTGTGCCGGCCGCGCTCGTCATCCTCGCGCACCTCCGCGGTCGCCATCCGCTCCTCGCCGAGCAGGCTGTTCACGAGCGTCGACTTCCCCACGCCGGAGGAGCCGAGGAGCGCGACGGTGCGGCCGGGCCCGAGGTAGCGGTCGAGCGTGTCGAGACCTTCGCCCGTGACGTTCGAGACCGCGTGGACGGGCACGCCGAACGCGATCGCCTCGACGTCGGCGACGGCCTCCGGCACGTCGCCGTGCGTGGAGGTCGGCCTTCGTGAGCACGATCACGGGCTCGGCGCCGCTGTCCCATGCCGCGGTGAGGTAGCGCTCGAGCCGGCGCAGGTTGAGGTCGTGTCCGAGCGCGGACACGAGGAAGACGGTGTCGACGTTCGCCGCCACGATCTGCTCTCCGGTCCGGTCCATCGTCTCCTTGCGCGTGAACGCGGTGCGCCGCGGCAGCACGGCCTCGACGATGGCCTGCCCTTCGGGGAGGAGCCGCAGCGCGACCCAGTCGCCGACGCCGGCGAGCTCGCCGCTCCGCACCTGGCGGCGGGCCGCCTCGGCTTCGAGCTCGCCGTCCTCGGTCAGGACGACGTAGCCGCCGCGGTGCTGCACGGCGACGCGGGCGGGGACGAGCCCCTGCTCCTCGTACGGGGCGAACGCCTCTGCGAAGAAGTCGTTCCACCCCAGCGATTCGAGTGTCAAGCGATGACCTCCGTGGTCTCGTCGGAAAACGGTCTGACGAGGCTCGGGGTCGTTGCGCGCGTCAGGCGCAGATGACCGAGAGCCTCACGGCCCGGACAGCGGGTGCTGCACGCATGGATCCGGCCCTCCTCTCGGTCGCTTCCGCCCGGCACGGTGCACGGGCGTTCGTCAGAGTAGACGCCAGTGCGGTTCGAGGGCAAGCACGTCGCCGTCTCGGGCGCCTCCCGGGGCATCGGCCGCGCGATCGCGCTCCGGCTCGCGGCGGAGGGCGCGCGCGTGTCGCTGCTCGCGCGCTCGCGCGAGGGGCTGGAGGAGACGGCGTCGTCGATCGGCGGCACGCACGTCGCGCCGGTCGACGTCCGCGACCGGGACGCGGTCGACCGCGCGTTCGCCGGCGCCGCCGACGCGAACGGCCCGCTGTTCGCGTTCGTGGCGGTCTCCGGGCTCGGCGGCGCGAACGAGGCGGGAGCGGGCGACCGGTGGGACGACCTCGTCGCGACCAACCTCTCCGGGACGTACTGGTCCCTCCGCGCCGCGCAGCGGCATCTCGAGCCGGGCCCGCACGCCCGCCACTTCGTCGTGATCTCGTCGATCCTGGCGCGGATCGCGGTGCCGTTCTACACCGGCTACTCGGCGTCGAAGGCGGGGCTGCTGGGGCTGGTGCGCTCCCTGGCCGCCGAGCTCGCGCCCGAGCACGTCCAGGTGAACGCGATCTGCCCCGGCTGGATCGACACGGACATGGCCTGGAGCGGTCTCGACGCCATGCCGGGGACCCGCGAGGAGTCGTACACCGAGGCGATGAAGGCGGTGCCGCTCGCCCGGATGGGGCAGCCGGAGGACGTCGCCGGCACCGTCGCGTGGCTCCTCTCGCCTGACGCGCGGGGTGTGACAGGGCAGGCGATCGACCAGAACGGTGGTGCCTGGGTCGGGTAGAGCGTGGGGGAACCCATGGTTCCCCCACGAGCCCCCTCCTTCTGCCTGAGCGGCTTCGAGTGACCTCGGCGTGGCCTCTCGGGCGGATGAACCGCCCTTCGGCCTCGTGGCCGTCTCTCGTTGCAGTGGCCGGCAGGTCGGATGGCCTGCGCGCGCGCACCTGCGGTGCGGGCGCTCCGGCCAGGAACCGGCTCTCATCGGCACGGGCGTGTCGTGACGGGCGGGATGCGCTGTGCCCCTGGACGGGGCACGCGGCGATCCCGCCCGTCCGATCGTTCCGGGGCCCTTGAATACGGCTTGAAAGCGACTTAGTGACAGTCTGTTGCTTTGTCGCTTTCGGATCGGGTTTCGGGACGGATGTCTCGTCAGCTGAGCCGGACCATCAGGGAAGATCTGGATCGCGATCGCGATTCCGACGGCCAGACGATCCGACGGTCGGCGCGCCCCGGGCGATACCCGATATCCTTGACGGCGCAAGTTTTCTCACCGAACCGCCGCGTGAAAGCGAGAGCCCATGAAGCTGGAAGGCATCCACCACGTCACCGCGATCACCGGGGACGCGCCCGGGAACGTCGACTTCTACGCCCGCGTCCTCGGGCTGCGGCTCGTGAAGAAGACCGTCAACCAGGACGACCCGACCGTCTACCACCTCTTCTACGCGGACGAGCGCGGCTCGGCCGGCGCGGACATGACCTTCTTCGAGTACCCGGGCGCCCGTCGCGGACACGCGGGGGCCGGGATGGTGCACACCGTCGTCTGGCGCGTCGCATCGGAGGGTGCGCTCGACTTCTGGGAGCGCCGCCTGGCCGACGAGAACGTCGCCACGTCCCGCAAGCCCGGCCGGCTGCGGTTCTCCGACCCCGAGGGGATCGGGATCGAGCTGGCCGTGGTCGAGACCGAGGACGAGCCGCTCGTGGCCGAGTCGCCGGAGATCCCGCGCGAGCACGCGCTGCAGGGCTTCGACGGCGTGCGCGCCTACGCGGCGGACCCGGAGCGCAGCGCGCAGCTGCTGCAGGACGCGCTCGGCTTCGAGGTGCGGGGCGAGGGCTCGTACGAGGTCCGTGGCGACCGGCGCGGCGGCTTCTACGCCTACGACCCGGCCCCGGCCGACCGCGGCATCGGCGGCGCCGGCACCGTCCACCACGTCGCGTTCGCCTCGACGATGGAGGAGCACGACGCCTGGCGCGAGCGGGCGCGCGAGCACGGTCTCGCGCCGACGCCGGTGATCGACCGCTTCTACTTCCGCTCGATCTACTTCCGGGAGCCGAGCGGCGTGCTGTTCGAGATCGCGACGATCGGGCCCGGCTTCACCACCGACGAGCCCGCGGAGACGCTCGGCGAGCGCCTGTCGCTCCCGCCCGACTTCGAGCACCTGCGCGAGCGGATCGAGCCGGTGCTGACGCCGATCCGGAACCCGCGCGAGGACTGGGCCCGCACACGATGAGCCTGCATGCCCTGACGCGGGAGCCGGCCGGGGAGCCGGAGGGCGCGCTCGTCCTCTTCCACGGACGCGGCGCCGACGAGCACGATCTCGTGCCGCTGCTCGACGTCCTCGACCCGGAGCGGCGCCTGCTCGGCCTCACTCCGCGCGGGCCGCTCTCGCTCCCGCCTGGCGGCGCCCACTGGTACGTGGTGCCGCGCGTCGGCTACCCGGACACGGCCACGTTCCACGAGTCGTACCGGCTCGCATCCGAGTGGCTGGACGCCCTGCCGGTGCCGCTCGAGCGCACGGTGCTCGGCGGCTTCTCGCAGGGCGCGGTGATGAGCTACGCGCTCGGGCTCGGCAGCGATCGCCCGCGGCCGGCAGGGATCGTCGCGTTCTCGGGGTTCGTCCCGACCGTCGACGGGTGGGAGCCGGACTTCGCGGGCGCGCCGCCGGTCGCGATCGGCCACGGGAGCTACGACCCGATCATCCCGGTCGAATTCGGCCGCAGCGCTCGGGCCGCGCTGGAGGCCGCCGGTGCCGACGTCACCTACCGCGAATCGCCGCTGCCGCACGCGATCGACCCGCGGTACGCAGCCGAGCTGGCAGGGTGGGTCGAGCAGCGGCTCCGGCCGGCGCCGGCCGCGCGCTGACGATCAGCGCAACCGCGCCGAGGACGATCCCGCCCGCGACCAGCGTCCGGGTCGTCACGGCCTCGCCGAGGAAGGCGGCGCCGAGGAGCACGGCCACGACCGGGTTCACGTACGCGTACGTGGCGACGAGCGACACCTGCGTGTTGCGCAGCAGCCAGGCGTAGGCGCTGAACGCGAGCAGCGAGCCGAAGACGACGAGGTACGCGAGCGCGAGGACCGAGCGCCACGACGGCGCCTGGACGTCCCCGAGCTCGCCCGCGACAAGCCCCGCGGCGACGAGCGCGACCCCGCCGCACAGCATCTGCATCCCGGCGGCGACGAGCGGCGGCACCGTCAGCCGCTCCCCACGCGAGAGGAGCGTCCCCGTGGCCCAGCAGAAGGCCGCGGCCAGGAGCGCGATGCCGCCGGCCGGGTCGATCCGGTCCGGCGCTGAGGGGTCGATCAGCACCGCCACGCCCGCGAAGCCGACGCCCACGCCGACGGCGGCGAGCCACGAGAGCCGCGCGCCGAACGCGACCCGGTCGATGACGACGACCCACAGCGGGATGCTGGCGATCACGATCGCCGCGATCCCCGACGGCACGGTCTGCTGCGCCCACGAGACCCCGCCGTTGCCGACGCCGAGCATGAGCACGCCCGTCAGCGCCGCGAAGCCCCACTGCGTGCGGTCCGGCCGCCCGGACGCGCGGGCGCCGGCGCCGCCGACGAGCCGCGCCGCGGCGTAGAGGATCGCGCCGGCGACGAGGAACCGCGTCCCTGCCATCAGGAACGGCGGCAGCGTCTCGATCGCGTACGCGATCCCGAGATACGTGGAGCCCCAGACGACGTAGACGACGCCGAGGGCGGCGACGATCGCCGCCGCCCTCCGGCGGCCGTCTAGGCCCAAGGCCGCCCGCGGTCCTGCGACAGGCGGGAGTCGGCGCCGTAGCGCACGGCGAGCGGCCCGATGAGCAGGAGGAAAGCGATGAAGAGGAATGCGCCCATCGCCCCAGTATGGGCGTCACTTGCCGATTAGGGCAACGCGGGTATCGTTTGGTGTCGATCATGGAACCTGATCGGTGGCTCGGCGTCGAGTTGCGGCATCTCGCCGCGCTCCAGGCGATCGCGGAGGCGGGGTCGTTCGGCCGCGCGGCGCAGCGCCTCGGCTACACGCAGTCGGCGGTGAGCCAGCAGATCGCGACCCTCGAGCGGATCGTCGGCGAGCGCCTGCTCGACCGTCCCGGGGGACCGCGGCCGGTGTCGCTGACCGAGGCCGGCGAGCTCCTTCTCCGCCACGCGCAGGCGATCGTCGCCCGGCTCGAGGCGGCGCAGGCGGACTTCGCCGCCCTGGCCGCGGGCGAGGCCGGGACGCTTCGCGTCGGGACGTACCAGTCCATCGGCCAGCGCGTGCTGCCGACGCTGATGCGCCGCTTCCGCTCCGCGTGGCCGAGCGTCGAGCTCCGGATCACGGAGATGAACACCGACCAGGAGCTCGTGCGCCTCGTCGAGCGCGGCGACCTCGACCTCACCTTCGCCGACTTCCGGCTCTGGGACGGGCCGTTCGAGTGGCTGCACCTGCTCGACGACCCGTACGTGCTGCTCGTCCAGAGCGGCTCGCCGCTCGCGGCGCGGCGGACGGCGCCGTCGCTCGAGGAGATCTGCGAGCTCCCGCTCATCGGCTTCCGCGTCTGCCGCTCGTGGGAGCTGCTCGAGTCGCACTTCCGCTCCGCGGGCCTCAATCCGGACTTCGTCTTCCGCTCCGATGACAACGGCACCGTGCAGGGGATGGTCGGCGCCGGCCTCGGCGTCGCCGTCGTCCCGCGTCTCACGGTCGACTTCAACGACCGCGCGACCGTGCCGGTGCCGCTGGACGGGATCGTGCCGCCCCGCCGCATCGGCCTCGTCTGGCACACCGACCGCTACCGCTCTCCGGCCGCGCGCGGCCTCGCCGACATCGCGCGCGAGGTCTGCACCGGCTTCGCGGTCGAGTCGACCCACGCGCTCGCGACCGCCTAGGACGCGCGCAACTCCGGAGGCCGCAGCACCGCCGACTGGTCGGTGATCTCGAGCCGGCGCGAGCGGAAGCGGAAGACCGCGGCCGGGCGTCCCCCCGTCGGGCCAGGCTCGCGCCGCTCCCCGGTCGGCTCGAGCAGGCCGCGGCGCAGGAGGATGCGCTGGAGATTCGTCGTCGAGACGGGGTGGCCGAGCGCCGCCGCGTACAGCTCGCGGAGCTGCGAGATCGTGAACGTCTCCGGCGCGAGCGCGAAGCCGACGTTCGTGTACGACAGCTTCGCCCGCAGCCGCTCGCGGCCGGCGAGCGCGATCTCCCCGTGGTCGAACGCCATCTCCGGCAGCGCGTCCACCGGGTGCCAGGTCGTGTCGTCCGGCACCTCCGGATCGAGGTCGGAGGGGACGAGCCCGACATAGGCGGTCGCGATCTCGCGCCGCTCCGGGCTCCGTCCGGGCGCGCTCCACGTCCCCAGCTGCTCGAGGTGCGAGAGCTCGCGCACGTCCACCTTCGCGGCGAGGTGGCGGCGGATCGACGCCTCGAGCGTCTCGTCCCCGTCGAGGACGCCGCCGGGCAGCGCCCACGCGTCCGAGAACGGCCCCTTCGCCCGTTTCCAGAGCAGCACCTGCAGCCTGCCCGCGCGTACCTGGAACACGGTCGCGAGACTGACGTGTGCCGGAGTGGTAGACTCGGCCATGGGTTTCAGCCTATCAGTCGAAAACCTGGGAGACGGTGACGTGAACGGCTTGTGGAAGGGCATCGGCGTGCTCGCCGCAGTACTTGCGCTAGGCCTCGCCGGCTGCGGCGGAGACGACGACGGGGAGAGCGCGGCGACGACGCCCGGCACCGGCACCGCAGCGGCCGCGACCGACGTGAAGGTCGGGCTCGTCACCGACGTCGGGCAGCTCAACGACCGCGGCTTCAACCAGCTCGCCTTCGAAGGCGTGAAGCGCGCGAAGGCCGAGCTCGGGGTCAACTATCGCGTGATCGAGTCGGCGTCCGATTCGGACTACGTCCCGAACATGCAGGCGCTCGCCGACGACGGCTACGACCTCATCATCGGGGTCGGCTTCGCGCAGGGCGAAGCGGTCGCGGCCGTGGCGAACGAGTACCCCGACACGAAGTTCGCGATCATCGACGTCGATCAGGCTTCGCTCGAGGGCGCGCCGGAGAACGTCGTCGGGCTGCTCTTCCAGGAGGAGCAGGCGGGCTACCTCGCCGGCGTCATCGCCGCGGAGGTGGCCAGGGCCAAGGGCTTCGACACGATCAGCTCGGTCGGCGGCATGAAGGAGCCGCCGGTCGACCGCTTCATCGCCGGCTACCAGGCCGGCGCCAAGGCGACGCTGCCGGGGATCACGCTGCTGAACGGGTACTCGCAGGACTGGGACGACGTGGCCAAGTGCAAGGAGGTCGCGCTCGACCAGATCGCGCGCGGCTCGAAGATCGTGTTCCAGGTCGCGGGCGGCTGCGGCCTCGGCGCGCTCGACGCGGCGAAGGAGAAGGACGCCTACGGGATCGGCGTCGACGCCGACCAGTCGTTCCTCGGCCCGTACGTGATCACGAGCGCCCTCAAGCGCGTCGACTCGGCCGTGTTCCTCACGATCAAGAGCATCGTCGACGACATGTGGCAGGGCGGCCGCAACGAGACCTACGGCCTCGCGCAGGACGGCGTCGGTCTCGGCAAGACGAGTCCGGACGTGCCGCCGGCCGCGACCGAGGCCGCCGACGAGGCGCGGCAGAAGATCGCCGACGGCGAGATCTCGGACATCCCGACCGCGGTCAACTAGGGGAAGGTGGCGCTGTCCGGCACGAGGTCGAGCGGCCCGCCGTTGCGGCACGCGTCCGTCCGGTAGTGCGGCGGGAGCGAGGGATAGAGGCGCGCGAACGCGTAGTCCGCGAGCGCGCGGGCGGTCGCGAGGTCGGCGCCGAGCCGGACGGCGACGAGGTCCACGGTCTGCAGGCCGTAGCACTCCGCGTCGGCCTCGTCGCGCACGCCGGCGAGGTGGACCGCCTCGTGCGCGAGCGTGTGGACCGCCTGCACGATCTCGAAGGTCTCGCGTGGGCACTCGGCCGCGCCGCGCACGCAGTCGAGACTCGGCGAGTGCGGGTCGCGCTGGAACCGCCGCAGCCCGCGGCAGACACCACGCGTCAGGTGCGTCACGTCGGCCGGCCGCCCGTTCTCGTCGAACTGCACGGTCCCCGCGTTCACGCCGATGTCGAGCAGCTCGCCGAGCAGCCCCTGGCAGCGAACGCTCACGTCGCGCTGCGCGATCTCGGAGGCCACGCGGGCGTACCGCGCCTCGCTCTGCGCCCCGGCGCGCTGCTGGACGACGAGCGCGGCGCCCGCGACCGCGAGCACCGCCGCGAGGAGCGCCGCAACCTTCACACAACAACTTTTCGGTTAGCGTGGACGTCTCCTTGAGCGGCATGACCCGGATCGCGATCCTTCTCCTCGCCGTGCTCGCCCTCGGCCTCGCCGCGTGCGGCGGGAGCGACGACGACGGCGACGCGACCCCGGCCGCCGGCGGCGGCACCGGGAGCTCGGCCGAGGGCCTCCCCAAGGACGAGTTCATCGAGCGCGGGGACCAGATCTGCAAGGACCTGCAGAAGAAGGCGCAGGCGCTCGGCCGCGAGGCCCAGGAGCTCTCCGGCGTGCCGCTCGACGATCCGGAGACGACGAAGGCCGCGGCGAAGATCTGGCACAAGCAGGTGGACCTCGTGCAGGAGCTCAAGACGAAGTTCGACGCGCTCGGACCGCCGCCGGACGGCGAGGAGACGACCGTCGGCGACTTCCGCAGCGACATCGCGCAGGCCCTCACGCTCGGCCAGCGGATCGCTGCCGCGCTCGACAAGGGCGACGACCCGACGGTGCTCGTCGGCGACTACACGGAGCTGATCGACGCCTCGAACGCCACCGCAGGCCTGATCGGGTTCAAGGTCTGCGGCCAGACCTAGCGCCGCCGTGCCGCGGCTGACCGAGGCCCAGCGGCGCTTCCTCGACAACCCGTACCACGCCGTCGTGACGACGATCCGGCCCGACGGTACGCCGCACAACACCGTCGTCTGGGTCGAGCAGGTCGACGGCGAGGTCTCGTTCAACACCGCAACGGGGCGTGCGAAGGCGCGGCACCTCGAGCGGAACCCGGCGGTCGCGCTGACGGTGCTCGACCCGAACGACGCCTACCGCTGGCTGAGCCTCAGCGGCACCGCCGAGGTGACGCGCGAGGACGCGGACGACCAGATCGACCGGCTCGCGAGGAAATACACGGGGCGCGACCGCTTCGGCGGACGGCGGCCGGGTCAGGACCGCCTCAAGGTGCGGATCCGTGTCGAGCGGGTCCACGCCTACGGCATCGAGGGCTGACCTTGCAACTTCGGACCCGGGTGTCGTAGCGTCCGCCGTTCCTGCCCCAACGAAGGAGCCCCATGAACCGCGTCGTGCTCGTCGCTCTCACCGCCGTCGCCGGCGTCCTCACCGTCGCCGTCGTGGCGTTCGCCGCGCCGACCGGGCCGCCGTCGGCAACGGCCGGGCTCGATGCGTACCTCCCGGACCTGCGGACCGTCGTCCCGCGGCACCTCCAGGTCGTCAACGAGCACCAGCGCGAGCTCCTTCGCTTCTCGAACGGGATCGCGAACACCGGCCGTGGTCCCTGGGCGCTCCGCCCGGAGCACACGCTCGGGCTCCAGCCCACGACCGCCGCAATCCAGGAGATCCGCAGCTCGGGCGCCAAGTACCGCTGCGGCACGCAGCCGAAGCAGGTGACCGAGTGCTACACGATCCTCGCCGAGCACGAGGCGACGATCTTCGAGTACCACCCGACGCACAACCACTGGCACACGGGGCAGGTCGCGCTCTTCCAGATCCGGAAGGGATCGCCGACGGGGCCGGTGGCGGGCGGGCAGCAGGTCAAGGTCGGCTTCTGTCTGATCGACCTCGTCAACCTCGACGGCAACGCGCCGGGCTCCGAGAAGGTCTTCTGGGACTGCGAGACCTCGTTCCAGGGGATCTCGGCCGGCTGGATCGACCAGTACCACCACGCGACGGACGGTCAGGAGCTCGAGGTCACGGCCCTCCCCGACGGGGACGCGTACTACCTCGTGAGCACCTCGAACCCCGACGGCGTGTTCCTCGAGCAGCGCACGGACAACAACGACGCCTGGCAGCGCTTCGCCCTGAGCGGCAAGGGCACGGGCAACCGCAAGCTGACCCTGCTCGAGCACTCGCAGTGCGAGAGCCCCGGGCTCTGCGGCGCGTACGCCCCGAACCGAGGCTAGGCCGGCGGTCTCGCCGTACGGCTACTTGAGGTCGCCGAGGATCTCGGCCGCGACCCGCTCGCCGGTCTCGACCGCGCCGTTCAGGTAGCCCTGGGAGTCGATCGACGTGTGCTCGCCGGCGAAGTGGCAGGTGCCGCGCCGCTCGCGCTCGACGCCGGCGAACCTCGTGTACTGGCCGACCTTCCAGTACGAGTACGAGCCGAGCGTCCACTCGTACGCGGGCCAGAACTCGACGGCCGCCTTGCCGTTCCACGCCGGCGTCAGCCCCGGCAGCACGGGCTCGGCCTGCGCGAGGAACTGCTGCGCGCGCGACGTCGGCGTGCCCGAGCCGAAGCTCGCGCCGATCGTCCCACCGGTGTAGTCGACGAGGATCCCGGACGCGCCCGGCTGCGCGCGCGTGACCTCCCAGGTGCACTGGTAACCGCGGTCGGAGAACGTCTCGCCGTTGAACCCCCGCGGCCGCCAGGGACGGCTGCGGAACTGGAGGTGCAGCTTCGAGTTCGTGCCCATCGCCAGCTCTCGGATCGCCTGCTCCTTCCGCGCACCGAAGCCGGCGCGCCGGTAATCGACCGAGTGGCGCACGATCGAGAACGGTAGGGCGAGCACGACCCGGTCGGCGGTGATCGTCTTCGTGCCGGAGCTCTGCCGGAACGTCAGCTCCCACCGGCCGGCCGCGGTCTGCCGGATCCCGACGAGCTCGGACCCGGTCGTGATCTGCCCCGCGAGCCTTTCGGCCAGGCGGGACGGGATCTGGTCGTTGCCGCCGCGCACGTGGTACTTCTCGTTCGACTTGCCGAGGATCCGCAGGTTCCCCTGGCCCTGGTACCCGAGGAGGTAGAGGAGGTTCAGGGAGCTCTGCTCGGCCGACTCGGCGCCGTACTCGATGTTGTAGGCGACGTCGAGGAGCTGGCCGACACGCGACGAGATCCCGCCGACGGCGGCGAAGGTCTCCTCGATCCAGTCCACGATCGACATCGCGTCGAGCTCGCGGCCGCGCTGGGTCGAGAGCTCGTAGGTCGTCGGGTAGCTCGCCGCCGAGAGGTCCTTGTGGATCTTCTGCCACGCGGCCTTCAGGTCGCGCGTGGCGTCGTCGTACGTGTAGCGCGACCCGTCGAACCAGTAGGTCGGCTCCGTCCCGTTCGCCTCGGCCGAGAGCAGGTCGTCGAGCGGCAGGCCGAGCTCCTGGGCGAGCTGCCGGATCGCGGTGTGGCCCTGGTCGATCAGCTCGCCGCCGCGCTCGGCGATCTGGCCGTCGTCCCAGTCACCGCGGTGCGTCCAGCAGCGGCCGCCCAGGCGCGTCGAGGCCTCGTGCACCTCGGCGACGACGCCCGCCTGACGGAGGCGGTGGGCGGCCGTGAGCCCGGCGAGGCCGGCGCCGACGACGACGACGCGGCCCGGGGCGACGGCGGCGCGGGCGCGGCCCGCGAGCGTGCCGGCGCCGGTGACCGCGAGGCCGAGGAGCCCGGCGTCGCGCAGCAGCTCCGCGCGGGTCGTGCGCCGTTCCTCGGCGACCTGCTCCGTCGCGTCGGCGAACGCCCTCTCCACGAGCGCGGCGAGCGGTGTGCGTGCCATGACGTCTCCCCCCTTGGAGCCCCGGATTTCGCCCCGGACGATGCCCGTTCGCACCACCTGGTTCAATGTCCTCGCTGTCGAAGCGTGCAGGCATTCTGTGGCCCGCGAGGCAGGTTGATCCGCGCTTCGCGCAGGGGCTAGGCTGGCCCGGGTGTCGAGACGGGAGGCGGCATGAGCGTCGCGGTGCAGTCGTACAAGAACTTCGTCGGCGGCGAGTGGGTCGACGCCGTCGAGGGCGAGACGATGGAGGTCCTCAACCCGTCGACCGGCGAGCCGATCGCCGAGGTGCCGAAGGGGACGCAGGCGGACGTCGACCGCGTCGTCGACGCGGCCAGGAAGGCGCTCCCCGACTGGCTCGACAAGACGCCGAAGGACCGCATGGAGCTGCTCCTGAAGCTCGCGGACGTGATCGACGAGAACGCCGAGGAACTCACGCAGCTCGAGTCGCTGAACGTCGGCAAGCCGATGTCGATCGCCGCCGACGAGATGCCCTTCTCCGCCGACAACCTCCGGTTCTTCGCCGGCGCGGCCCGGACGCTCGAGGGCAAGGCCGCCGCGGAGTACGTCGAGGGCTACACGTCGTTCATCCGCCGTGAGCCGCTCGGGATCGTGGCCGGGATCACGCCCTGGAACTACCCGCTGATGATGGCCGTCTGGAAGCTCGGCCCCGCGTTGGCCGCGGGCAACGTCCAGATCCTCAAGCCCGCAGAGCAGACGCCGCTCTCGACCCTGCGCTTCGCCGAGCTCGCGCAGGAGGTGCTCCCGCCGGGCGTCCTGCAGGTGATCACCGGAGACGGCGTCCCCGTCGGCTCGGGGCTCGTCGACCACCCGGACATCCGCCTCGTCTCGCTTACGGGCGACATCGCGACCGGGAAGCTCATCGCCGCGAACGCCGCGCGGACGCTCAAGCGCGTCCACCTCGAGCTCGGCGGCAAGGCGCCGATGGTCGTGCTCGACGACGCCGACCCTGCGGCGGTCGCGGAGGCGGTCAAGATCGGCGGCTTCTGGAACTCCGGCCAGGACTGCACCGCCTCGTCGCGGATCCTCGTCGCGGAGCGGATCTACGACGACGTGCTGGCGCAGACGAAGGACGTGATCGAGGCGATGAAGGTCGGCGACCCGGCCGACGGCGAGGAGATCGAGATGGGCCCGGTGATCTCCGAGACGCAGCGCGAGCGTGTGCTCGGCTTCCTCTCGCGGCTGCCCGGGAGCGCGACCGTGGTCACGGGTGGCGAAGCCGTCGGCGACCGTGGCTTCTTCGTCAAGCCGACGATCGTCGCGGACGTGGCCCAGGACGACGAGATCGTGCAGGACGAGGTGTTCGGCCCGGTCGTGACGATGCAGCGGTTCGCCAGCGACGACGAGGCGCTCGCGATGGCGAACGGCACCCGCTACGGCCTCGCGGCGTCGGTCTTCTCCCAGGACGTCGGCCGCGCCCTCGCCGCCGCCCGGAAGCTCGAGTTCGGGACGGTCTGGGTGAACGAGCACCTGTTCCCGCTCGCCTCCGAGATGCCGCACGGCGGCTTCAAGGAGTCCGGGTACGGCAAGGACATGTCCCTGTACTCGATGGAGGAGTACACCCGCGTGAAGCACGTCGCCGTCAAGCTGGCCTGATGGCCGTGGCTGCGGCCGTGGACGCGAGCGCGACCGGCCGGGCGGCGCCGGCCGACGTCCGCCTCGAGAGCGTGACGAAGCGCTTCGACGACGTCGTCGCGGTCGACGACCTCAGCCTCGACATCGAGCGGGGCGCCTTCTTCGCGCTCCTCGGCCCGTCCGGCTGCGGCAAGACGACGACGCTGAGGATGATCGGCGGCTTCGAGGAGCCGACCGCGGGCCGCATCCTGCTGGCGGACCGGGACGTGACCGGGCTGCCCCCGTACCGGCGCGACGTCAACACGGTCTTCCAGAGCTACGCGCTCTTCCCGCACCTCTCGATCGGCGAGAACGTCGCGTTCGGGCTGCGGCGGAAGGGCGTGCGCGGCGCGCAGCTGCAGGGACGCGTGCGCGAGATCCTGCGCCTGGTCGCGCTCGAGGGCTACGAGAAGCGGAAGCCGCGGCAGCTCTCCGGCGGCCAGCAGCAGCGCGTCGCGCTCGCCCGGGCGCTCGTGAACTCGCCGCAGGTGCTGCTGCTCGACGAGCCGCTCGGCGCGCTCGACCTCAAGCTCCGCAAGCAGATGCAGCTCGAGCTGAAGCGGATTCAGCACGACATGGGGATCACGTTCGTGCACGTCACGCACGATCAAGAGGAAGCAATGACGATGGCGGACCTGATCGCGGTGATGAACCGCGGCAAGATCGAGCAGCTCGGCTCGCCGACCGAGCTGTACGAGCGGCCGCGCACCGCGTTCGTCGCCGGCTTCCTCGGCGTGTCGAACCTCCTGTACGGCCGGCGCCAGGCCCGCGGCGAGGTCCTGCTCGACTCGGGCGACGCCGTCCGCGTGCCGCCGGAGCTGCTCGACGGCAGGGGCGACCGCCTCGCCGTCGGCATCCGTCCGGAGAAGGTGCGGCTGGGCGCCGGGGAGGGCGACGACAACGCCCTCGCCGGGACCGTGCTCGAGACCGCGTACATCGGCCTCGCCACGCAGGTGCTCGTCGACACCGGCGCCGGCCGCGTTACCGTCTTCGCCCAGAACGACCGTCCCGGGACCGCCCCTCCGGCCGTGGACAGCCCGATCACCCTCAGCTGGAGCCCCGAAGCCACCTTCGTCATCGATCCCGAGGAGGACTGATGCGTCCGTTGACCCGTCGAGACCTGCTCGAGCGCGCTGCGCTGGGCGGCGCCGCGCTCTCCGTTCCCGGCTTCCTGGCCGCCTGCGGCGGCAGCGGAGGCATCGAAGGCTCCGGGGCGACGACGGCGGCCGGGACCGCCGGACCGGCCGACACGACGCTGGCCGACACGCTGCGCATGTCGAACTGGCCGCTCTACATCGACATCGACGAGAAGACGAAGAAGCGCCCGACCCTCGACCAGTTCACCGCCGACACGGGCGTGAAGGTCGACTACATCGAGGACGTCAACGACAACGACGAGTGGTTCGGCAAGAACCGCGCCGCGCTCTCGCAGGGCCAGTCAATCGACCGCGACATCACCGTCCTCACCGACTGGATGGCGGGGCGGATGATCCGCCTCGGCTACGTCGAGAAGCTCGACAAGTCGGCGATCCCGAACGCGAGCAACCTCGTCGACACGCTCTCCTCGCCGAGCTTCGACCCGAACCGCGAGTACACGCTGCCGTGGCAGTCGGGGATGACGGGCATCGGCCTCGACCCCGACCGCGCCGGCGAGGTGAACTCCATCGAGCAGCTGCTCGAGGACCCGAAGCTGAAGGGGAAAGTCACCTTCCTGACGGAGATGCCCGACACGATGGGCCTGCTCCTCCAGCTCGACGGCGCCGACCCAGGGGACTTCACGAGCGCGCAGTGGGATGCGGCGATCGCGCGGCTGCAGAAGGCGGTCGACTCGGGCCAGATCCGGCAGTTCACGGGCAACGACTACTCCGGCCTGCTTGCGAAGGGCGACATCTGGGCCTGCGTGGCCTGGTCGGGCGACATGGTGCAGCTGCAGCTCGACAACCCGAACCTGCAGTTCACCATCCCCGAGAGCGGCGGGATGATCTGGACGGACAACATGATGATCCCGACCGGCGGCGACGTCCTCACCGCGTCGACCTTCATGAACTTCGTCTACGACCCGAAGGTCGCAGCGCAGATCGAGGCGTACGTGAACTACATCTGCCCGGTGAGCGGTGCGAAGGAAGAGGCGGCCAAGCTCGACCCCGAGCTCGCATCGAACCAGTTGATCTTCCCGGACGACGCGGCGCTGGGGCAGGTCAAGATCTTCAACGCCGAGGCGGCCGACGATCCGAAGTACAAGGAGCAGTTCCAGGCCGTCATCGGAGCCTGAGCGCTTCGTCCGGCGACGCATGGCGAGCCACTCGATCACGAGCACCAAGCCACGGGCCGCACTCGCGTGCAGTCCAAGGCTGGGCGCCTTGGCAAGCGCGAGGGTGGGCCGTGGCGAAGCGTGATCGGGAGCGAGAGGCCCGCGGGCGTCGCCGGACGGAGCGCTAGTGCAGGCCGTCGTCGTCAGCGAGCACGGAGGGCCCGAGGTGCTTCGCACCGAGGAGGTTCCCGACCCGGAGCCCGGGCCCGACGACGTCGTCGTCGAGCTGCGCGCCGCTGCGGTGAACCGGCGTGACACGTACGTCCGTCTCGGGCGGCTCGGCTTCCCGCCCGGCGTGATCCCCGGCTCGGACGGGGCGGGCGTCGTCCGCGGTACCGGGCAGGAGGTCGTGATCTACCCACTCCTGCACTGGGGCGACCGCGAGGACGCGCCGGCGGAGGGGTACGAGATCCTCGGGGGTCCGACGAACGGGACGTACGCCGAGCTCGTGTGCGTGCCGCGGGCGAACGTCCTGCCGAAGCCGACTCGGCTCTCCTGGACGGAGGCGGCGGCGCTGCCCCTCGCCGGTCTCACGGCCTACCGGGCGCTCTTCTCACGCGGCCGGCCGCGCCGCGGCGAGACCGTCCTCGTCCAGGGCGCGGGCAGCGGCGTCTCGACGATGGCGATCCAGCTCGCCGTGCACGAGGGGGCACGCGTCCTCGTCACCTCGTCGTCGGACGAGAAGATCGCGCGCGCGGTCGAGCTCGGCGCGGCGGGCGGTGCGCGCTACACCGACGAGGGCTGGGTCGACGAGATCCGAGCGCTCGCGGGCGGCGACGGCGTCGACCTCGCGCTCGACTCGACGGGGACCTGGGCCGACTCGCTGCGGACGCTGCGGCCCGGCGGCCGCCTCGTCGTGTTCGGCGCGACCGTCTCGCTGGAGGCGTCGCTCGAGGTCAGGCCCTTCTACTTCGGGCAGTACTCGATTCTCGGCACGACGATGGGGAGCCCGGGCGACATGGCCGGGCTCCTGCGCGTCGTCAACCACGGCAGCTGGCACCCGGAGATCGACTCGGTGCGCCCGCTGGCGGACGCGGCCGAGGCGCACCGGCGTATCGAGGCCGGCGAGCAGTGCGGGAAGCTGGTCCTCGAGGTCTCCACCTGATGGGTCTCGTCCACCGCCACCGCTGGAGCGTCCCCTACCTGCTGCTCGCGCCTGGGCTCGCATTCCTCGCGCTCTTCTTCGTGGTGCCGATCTACTACCTCGCCTCGACGTCGCTGCAGACAGGGTCGCTCGACGTCGGCTACACCTTCACGTGGGCCTGGTCGAACTATTCGGACGCCGTTCGCACCTACGACGAGCACTTCATCCGCTCGCTGAAGTACGCCGCGGTCGCGACGGTCGCCGCGCTCCTGATCTCGTACCCGCTCGCCTACTTCATCGCCTTCCGCGGCGGGCGCTGGAAGAACCTCCTGCTCCTGCTCGTGATCGCGCCGTTCTTCGTCACGTACCTCATCCGCACGCTCGCGTGGCAGACGATCCTCACCGACGACGGGCTCGTCGCCGACACGCTCCGCTCGATCGGGCTCCTGTCCGACGACGGGCGGCTCCTCGCCACCTCGACCGCGGTCGTCGCCGGCATCACCTACAACTTCCTCCCCTTCATGGCGCTGCCGCTCTACGTCAGCCTCGAGCAGATCGACGGGCGGCTCGTCGAGGCGGCGACCGACCTCTATGCCTCGCGCGTGCAGGCGTTCCTGCGCGTGACCCTGCCGCTCTCGCTGCCGGGCGTCTTCGCGGGCACGCTCCTCACCTTCATCCCGGCAATGGGCGACTTCGTCAACGCCGAGCTGCTGGGGACGCCGCGCCAGGCCATGATCGGCAACGTCGTCCAGTCGAAGTTCCTCGTCATCACCGACTACCCGCAGGCCGCGGCGCTCTCGTTCGTGCTGATGGCGGGCATCCTCGTGCTCGTCGCCGTCTACGCGCGCGTCCTCGGGACGGAGCGGGTGAGCGTGTGACCAGCGTGGCCGTCCCTGCCCCACGCGCCTCGGCGCCGTCTCGCGCACTCGCGTTCGCGCGCCGGAACCTGCTCACGCTCTGGGCGATCCTCGCGCTCACGTACATCCTGCTGCCGATCGCGGTCGTGATCCTGTTCTCGTTCAACGACCCCGTCGGGCGCTTCAACTACACGTGGGAGGGCTTCACGCTCGACCACTGGCGTGAGCCGTTCGCGATCCCGGGCCTGCGCGAGTCGCTCGTCCTCTCGCTCCAGATCGCCGCCCTCGCCTCGGTCGTCGCGACGATCCTCGGCACGCTCATCGCGCTCGCGCTCGTGCGCTACGGGTTCCGCGGCCGCGGCGCCACGAACCTGCTGATCTTCCTGCCGATGACGACTCCCGAGGTCGTGCTCGGCGCCTCGCTGCTCGCGCTCTTCCTCAACCTCGGGGTGGCGACCGGCATGTGGACGATCTTCATCGCGCACGTGATGTTCTGCATCTCGTTCGTCGTCGTCACCGTGAAGGCGCGGATCATCGGCTTCGACCGCCACCTCGAGGAGGCGGCGATGGACCTCGGCGCGAACGAGTGGACGACCTTCCGCAAGGTGACGCTGCCGATCATCGCCCCGGGGATCGTCGCCGGCGCGCTGATCGCGTTCGCGCTCTCCGTCGACGACTTCGTGATCACGAACTTCAACGCCGGGGCCGAGGTGACGTTCCCGCTCTACGTCTGGGGCGCCGCCCGCGTCGGCGTCCCGCCGCAGGTGAACGTGATCGGGACGATGATCTTCCTCGTCGCGGTCACGCTGATGCTGATCAACGTGCTGGCCCAGAGGAGGAGAGGAACCTGATGACGTCGACCGTCCCGTCCCTGACGCCCGAGCAGCTGCAGCAGGCCGCGCGCGACCACCTGTGGCTGCACTTCACCCGCATGGGCGGCGTCGCGAAGGGCGACGTGCCGGTGATCGTGCGCGGCGACGGGTGCTACCTCGAGGACGCGCACGGGAAGCGCTACCTCGACGCGCTCGCCGGCCTCTTCTCCGTGAACATCGGCTACGGCTACGGCGACGAGATCGGCGAGGCGGCGGCGGCGCAGATGCGCGAGCTGCCCTTCTACACGAACTGGTCGTACGCGCACCCGCGCGCGATCGAGCTCGCGCAGGAGGTGGCGTCGCTCGCGCCGGGCGACCTGAACCGCTGCTTCTTCGTCTCCGGCGGCTCGGAGGCGGTCGAGTCGGCGTGGAAGCTCGCGCGCCAGTACTACCTCGTGCGCGGCGAGAAGCGGATTGCGAACGCGGACGAGACCCGGCACGACGAGCGGGTCGCCTCGCCGACGCATCGCAAGTACAAGGCGATCGCGCGTCGGGTCGCGTACCACGGCACGACGTTCGGCGCCCTCTCGATCAACGGCATCCCCGCGCTCCGGACCCCGTTCGAGCCGCTCGTGCCCGAGGTCCGGCACGTGAAGAACACGAACCGCTACCACCGGCCGCCGGAGGAGACCGAGGCGGAGTTCACCGCGATGCTGCTCGAGGACCTCGAGCAGACGATCCTCGCGATGGGGCCCGAGACCGTGTGCCTCGTGCACATGGAGCCGGTGCAGAACGCGGGCGGGGCGTTCACGCCGCCGGCGGGCTACTGGCGGGGCGTGCGCGAGCTCTGCGACCGCTACGACATCCTGCTCTCGGCCGACGAGGTGATCACGGGCTTCGGCCGCGTCGGCGCCTGGTTCGGCTCGGAGCGCTACGACATCCGGCCGGACCTCATCTGCTCGGCCAAGGGGCTCTCCTCGTCCTACGCCGCGATCGGGGCCGTGATCGCGACCGACCGGGTGATGGAGCCGTTCCTCGAGTCGACGTCGATGTACTCCCACGGGATCACCTTCGGCGGCCACCCGACGATGTGCGCGATCGCGCTGAAGAACATCGAGATCATGAAGCGCGAGCGGATCGTCGAGGGCGTGCGCGAGCACGAGGACGCCTTCCGCGCGACGCTGGCGCAGCTGCTCGAGCTTCCGATCGTCGGCGACCTTCGCGGGACGGGCTTCTTCTACGCGCTCGAGCTCGTGAAGGACAAGGAGACGCGCGAGACATTCAGCGACGAGGAGTGCGAGACCCTCCTGCGCGGCTTCCTCTCGCCGGCCCTGTTCGAGCGCGGGCTGATCTGCCGCGCCGACGACCGCGGCGACCCGGTGATCCAGATCTCCCCGCCGCTCGTCGCGCGCCAGGAGCAGTTCGACGAGATGACCGGGATCCTCGGCGAGGTGCTCGAGGAGGCCGGCCGCCGGATGGCGGGCTAGGGCTCGGGCTTCGAGACCCTGATCCCGCCGATGCCGCCCTCGAGCTCGAGGTGGAGCTCGGGGCCGACGCCGCGGTCCGCGTCCGTCTGCAGGTCGGCGTCGAAGCCGTCGTCGTGCTCGCCGAGGACGTCGACGTCGCCGGCTCCGATCTCCGCGTCGACGGAGACGGGCCGGGCGGCGGGCACCGTGACGACGAGCTGGCCGATACCGATCTGCGCGCGGACGGTCGTGTCCTCGTCGAGCTCGAGCTCGGTCAGGTCGAGCTCGAGGCGGCCGATCCCGAGCTCGTAGGGATCTTCCAGCTCGTCGGCCGACTCCGGGGACTCGTGCCGGTCGCCGATGCCGCCCGAGAACTCGACGTTCGTGGCCGCGAGCGCACCGCCGACGAGCGCGACGAAGAGCCCGATCACGATCAGCAGCACACGGGCGCCGCCGGACGGCGAGGCGATCACGCCGACGCCGATGCCGACGAGGAGGATCCCGACCCATACGCCCGTGTCGAGGTCGACGGTGTCCGACACCTCGAGCAGCCAGATCGCCCCGAGGGCCGCGATCACCACCCCGAGCGCGACCGAGCCGCCTCTCATCGGCGAACGCCGCGCGCGAGGACGACGAGGCCGATCACGATCAGCAGCACCGGCCAGACGTAGTCCGAGTCGAACGCGTCCGGGAAGGCCTCGCGCAGGAGGAAGAAGGCGCCGAGGAGGACGAGCGCGATCCCGATCACCTCGGCGCCGCCGCCCCGGCGCTCGCCCTCGGGCGCGGCCTCGCCGAGCTCGTCGCCGGGCCGCTCCTCCGGGATCGCGATCCAGCCCACGCCGTAGAGGAGGATCCCGCTGCCGCCCGCGAGCAGGAGGACGACGAAGACGAGCCGGAGGATGACCGGGTCGATTCCGAAGTAGCGGCCGAGCCCGCCGCACACGCCCGCGATCACGCGGTCGTCGCGGCTGCGCCGCAGCACGGGGCGTGGGGCTTCGGCCGGCTCCGGTGCGAGCGGCGGCGCGGGCTCGGGCTCGGGCTGGGGCTCGGGCGCCGGCCCGGACTGGGGCTCCGGCGGCGTCTCGCTCATCGAGTTCGAGCCTAGTCGACCTTGTGGCTCTGAGCCACTAGCTCACGACCGGCTCGCCGGCCGGGCGCTTCCGGGCGACGCCGGCCCGCTCCGCCGCCTCGGCGACCGCCTTCGCGACCGCGGGCGCGACGGCCCGGTTGAAGACGCTCGGCACGACGTAGTCCGGGGCGAGCTCGTCGGGCGGGATCACGGCCGCGATCGCGTGCGCCGCGGCGAGCTCCATCTCGGTCGTCACCTCGGAGGCGCGGACGTCCAGCGCGCCGCGGAACATGCCCGGGAACGCAAGGACGTTGTTGATCTGGTTCGGGTAGTCGGAGCGCCCGGTGGCGACGATCGTGGCTGCTCCGTCGACGTCGCTCGGCAGCACCTCGGGCGTCGGGTTCGCCATCGCGAACACGATCGCGCTCGCCCGCCATGCGCGCGACGCCCGCGGCGGTGAACGCGCCGGGCCGTGAGACGCCGATGACCGCGTCCGCGCCGGCGAGCACGTCGTCGGCGCCGCCTTGCTCGAGGTCGGGGTTCGTCAGCTCGGCGAGCGCGGCGTGCGCGGGGGAGAGGCCGGCCGTGCCGCGTACGAGCGCCCCGTCGACGTCGCACCCGACGACGTTTCGCGCGCCTGCGGCCAGGAGGAGGTGCGCGATCGCCGTTCCCGCCGCGCCGCAGCCGACGACGACGACCTTCGCGTCCTCGAGCCGCTTGCCCACGAGCCGGAGCGCGTTGAGGAGAGCGGCGAGGACGACGACGGCGGTCCCGTGCTGGTCGTCGTGGAAGACCGGGATGTCGAGCTCCTCGCGCAGCCGCCGCTCGACCTCGAAGCAGTGCGGCGCGGCGATGTCCTCGAGGTTGATCCCGCCGAAGACGGGCGCGATCGCCTTCACCGCCGCCACGATCTCGTCCGGGTCGGTCGTGTCGAGGCAGATCGGGAAGGCGTCGATGCCGGCGAACTCCTTGAACAGCATCGCCTTGCCCTCCATCACCGGGAGCGCGGCCTCCGGGCCGACGTCGCCGAGCCCGAGCACTGCGGTGCCGTCGGTGACGACCGCGACGGTGTTCGCCTTGATCGTCAGCGTCCAGACCTTCGCCGCGTCCTCCGCGATCGCGGACGAGACGCGCGCGACGCCGGGCGTATAGGCCATCGAGAGGTCGTCGCGCGTCTTGACGGGTGTCTTCGGCATCACCTCGATCTTGCCGCCGAGGTGCATGAGGAAGGTGCGGTCGGAGACGTGCTCCAGCCAGATCCCCGGGACGGCGCGGACGGCGTCGGCGATCGCGTCCATGTGCTCGGCGTTGTCGGCGAGCACCGTCACGTCGCGCACCTTCTCGCCGCCCTCGACGCGCACGAGGTCGATCGCGTCGAGCAGCCCGCCCGCCTCGCCGATCGCCGCTGCCAGGCGCCCGAACGTCCCGGGCACGTCCTCGAGGTGGACGCGGAGCACGGCGCTGAACGACGCGGAATGGTGCATCCGGCACATGGTGCCCGAGTACGCTCCGACGCATGCAGGTGCGCGTCTGCGACGTCGGCCCGCGCGACGGGCTGCAGAACGAGCCGGACGTGCTCGCGCCGGGCGTGCGTGCCGAGCTCGTGCGGCGGCTCGCCGCGGCGGGGCTGCCGCGGATCGAGGCGGTCTCGTTCGTGCGCGGGGACCGCGTCCCGCAGATGGACGGGGCGGAGGAGGTGCTCGGCGCAGTCGGCGAGGTCGACGCGGAGCTGTCCGGGCTCGTGCTCAACGGGCGCGGGTGGGAGCGCCTTGCCGCGACCGGCCTCGACCGGGTCAACTGCACGCTCGCGGCCACGGAGTCGTTCAACCGGCGCAACGGGAAGGCGTCGCTGGAGGAGGCGGCCGCGCGCGTTGAGGCGATCCTCGCGCGGGCCGACCGACCGGCGACGGTGACGATCTCGTGCGCGTTCGGCTGCCCCTTCGAGGGCGAGGTCGATCCTGGCGTCGTCGCCGCGCTGGCGGAGCGGCTCGCGGCGGCCGGTGCCGATGAGGTCGTCCTCGCGGACACGATCGGCGTCGCGGTGCCGCGGCAGGTGCGCTCGCTCGTGGCCCGCGTCGGCGCGGACGCGACGGTCGTCGGCGGGCACTTCCACGACACGCGGCACACCGGCGTCGCCTGCGCGTGGGCGGCGCTCGAGGCCGGCGCGACCGTGCTGGACGCCTCGGTCGGCGGGCTCGGCGGCTGCCCCTTCGCGCCGCGGGCGACCGGGAACGTGGCGACCGAGGACCTCGTCTATCTCCTCGACCGCGAGGGCGTCGACGCGGGCATCGACCTCCAGGCGCTGATCGGCGTCGCCGAGTGGGTCGCCGGCGTGCTCGGTCGCGAGCTGCCCGGCCGCGTCTACCGCGCGGGGCCGTTCCCCGTGACGCCCGCCGCGACGAGCGCCGCCACCTCCGCCTCCGAGTAGCCGGCCTCGCGGAGGATCTCCTCCGAGTGCTCACCGAGCCGGGGCGCAGGGGCGCCGTAGGCCGGCCGCTCGCCGTCGAGCGAGAAGGGAACGCCGACGCTTGCCCCGCCGTCGAGCCGCTCGAGGATCCCCAGCGCCTCGACCTGCGGGTGCCGTGCCACCTCGGCGACGTCCTGCACCGGAGCCGCGGGGACGCCGCGGGCGTGGAGCGCCGCGAGCAGCGGCTCGGTCTCGCGCCCGGCGATCAACGTTGCGAGGGCCTCGATCAGCTCGGCGCGATGCTCGAGCCGGAGCGGGTTCGTCGCGAAGCGCGCGTCGTCCGCCAGCGACGGCTCGTCGAGCGCCGTGCACAACGAGCGGAAGAGGCGGTCGTTCGCCGCCGCGATCATGAGCGCGCCCTCGCTCGTCGCGAACACCTCGTACGGCGCGATCAGCGGGAAGGCGGTGCCGTGGCGTCCGGGCACGGAGCCGTCGTGCAGGAATCGGGTGAGGTGGTAGCCGACGAGCGAGAGCGCCGTCTCGAGCAGCGAGAGCTCGACTGTCGCGCCCTCGCCGCTCAGGTCCCGCTGCCGGAGCGCCGCGAGGATCGCGAGCGCCGCCCACGCGCCGGCACCGTAGTCGACGAGCGAGACACCGACGCGGACGCCTGCCGACTCGCGCTCGCCGGTGACGGAGAGGATCCCGGAGAAGGCCTGCAGCAGCGGGTCGTAGCCGGCGAGGTCGCCGAGCGGGCCGCGGCCGTAGGCGCCGAGCGTGAAGTGGACGAGCCGCGGGTTCCGCGCCCGGAGCGTCGCTGCATCGAGGCCTAGCCGCTCGGCCGCGCCGGGCCGCAGGCTCGCGACGACGACGTCGGCGCGGTCGGCGAGGCGGAGCAGCGCCTCGCGGCCGGCCGGCGCCTTCAGTTCGAGCACGAGCGAGCGCTTGCCGGCGTTGGCGGCGAAGAACATCGCGCTCCCACCGGGGAACATCGGCGGCCCCCAGTCGCGCGCCTCGTCGCCCGCGCCCGGCCGCTCGACCTTGACCACGTCCGCGCCGAGCGCGGCGAGCACCTGCGTGCACGTGGGGCCTGCAAGCGAGCTCGTCAGGTCGACGACGCGGACGTCGTCGAGCGGCCGGCGGTGGTCGGGCATCGTCGGGGATTGTCGCGTCCCCCTATGACGTGTGCGCCTGCCCCTCGTGCTCGACGTCCACGCTGCCGGTGCAGACGTTGCCGAAGCTCTCGGCGGTCGTTGCCGGCGAGCCACCGCCCTTCAGGCCCTCATATGCGCCGGTGGCGTCGGCGACCTGCCAGGCTCCTGCGACGAAGGTCGCCGTGCACGCGTCGCGGAAGACCACGAGCGCGTGGAAGTCGAGGACGATCGTGCCGGCGGCGCCAACGAGCACCTTGCGCCCGTGCATCGAGCCGCCGGCGAAGCGGAACGTCTCCGTGTACGTCCCAGAGCCTGCTGCGACGCCCGCGCCGGTCCAGCTCCCTGCGGCAGAGCTGGGTCCGGTCAGGACGCCGATCGTCTCGAACCGCTGCGTCTCCGGCGGCGTCGCGGCCGCCGGCGCCGCGATTGCGAACGCCGCGACCGCCGCGGGGAGCAGGTGCATCGTGCGGAACATCGTGCCTCCTCGGGTCGGTGTCGTCCCGACGGACGACTCGAAGCACGCTGGCCGACGCCGCTCACACGACGCTCTTCCGCCGGTCATCCGCGCGTATCGTGGGACGCGTGGTCGGGGTCCCCGTCACCGGTGTGAGCGAGCTCGTCCTGGAGGTCGTCGACCTCGACGCGGCCGTCCGCTTCTACACCGAGGCGCTCGGGCTGCCGCTCGTGGAGCGATGGGACAACCGCGAGGCGGTGTGGGTGATGGCCGGCGAGCGGACGCGGATCGGCCTCTGGCGGCCGCAGGTCGGGCTCGCGGGCGGCCGCGGAGGCATCCACGTGCACTACGCGATGCACCTCGAGCCCGGGGACTACGACGCGGCGGTCGCGCGGCTGCGCGAGCACGGCCACGAGCCGCACGAGGAGCAGTTCGACGCCTACGGCGACAGCCGCGCCGCCTACGTCGACGACCCCGACGGCAACGTCGTCGAGCTCTGGACGTGGGACGTGGCCAACCACCTGCGCGCGTGAGGCTCTGGGTCACCGGCGCCACGGGCTACCTCGGCAGCGCCCTCGTCGGCGCGGCGCGGGAGCAGGGCCTCGACGTCGACACCGCGCGGGTCGAGGTGCGCGACGAGGAGGCCGTTCGCGCGCACGTCGAGCTCCTCCGTCCCGACGCGGTCGTGCACACGGCGTACCGCCAGGAGCCGGCCGAGGCATGGAGCACCAATGTCGACGGCTCGGAGCACGTCGCCATCGCCGCGGCCGGTACCGGCGCGCGACTCGTCCACCTCTCCACGGACGTCGTGTTCGGCGGGCGGAAGGGCGCGCCGTACGTCGAGGGCGACCCAACGGATGCCGTCAGCGACTACGGGCGCACGAAGGCCGAGGCCGAGCGACGCGTCACGGCCGCGCACCCATCGGCGCTGCTCGTCCGCACCTCTCTGATCGTCGGTGGCCCCGGCGGCCCGCAGAGCAAGCACGAGCAGTCCGCGCGCAACGGCGGCGGCACGTGGTACGTGAACGAGATCCGCTCCCCCGTGCAGGTGGACGACCTCGTCGCGGCGCTGCTCGAGCTCCTCCGCGACCACGCACGTCGCCGGGCCGCTCCACGTCGCCGGCGCCGACGCCGTCTCACGTCACGAGCTCGCGGAGCTCGCCGCCGGCGCCCCGTGCGCGGCCGGCCTCGCGCCCTCGACCCGGCCGCTCGACTGCACGCTCGACTCCTCCGTGGCGCAGGCGATGATTCGCACCCGGCTGCGCGGTGTACGGGAGCTGTACGAATGAACTCGACCCAGGATGAAGCCTTGGGCCGTCGGCGCGCCCCGTCCGGCGCGATCGCGGCGTCCTCAGTCGCTTCGATAGCAGTTGCTATCGAAGCTCCCTGCGTCCTTGCGCTCGCACCGGCCGGTGCACTCCGACGGCGAAGCGTCATCCTGGCCCGAGTTCGATGAACTCCCTCGCCGGAGAGACGAGCCCGTACCTGCTGCAGCACGCGGACAATCCCGTCGACTGGCTTCCCTGGGGCGACGAGGCCTTCGCCCGCGCGCGCGACGAGGACAAGCCGATCCTCCTCTCCGTCGGCTACGCCGCCTGCCACTGGTGCCACGTGATGGCGCACGAGTCGTTCGAGGACGCGGAGACGGCCACGCTCATGAACGAGCGGTTCGTCAGCGTGAAGGTCGACCGCGAGGAGCGCCCCGACGTCGACGCCGTCTACATGGACGCTGTCGTCGCGCTGACCGGCCAGGGCGGCTGGCCGATGACGGTCTTCCTCACGCCTGCCGGGGAGCCGTTCGTCGGAGGGACGTACTTCCCGCCGGAGCCGCGCCACGGGCTCCCGAGCTTCCGGCAGGTGCTGCACGCGGTCGCCGACGCCTATCGCGATCGGCACGGCGAGGTCGTCGGCCAGGCGCGGCAGCTGACGGAGCTCGTCGCCGCCTCGGCTCGGGCCCGGCCCTCGGCCGAGCCGCTGACGGAGGATCTGCTCGATCGCGCGGAGCTCGGCCTGCGCCAGAGCTTCGACCCCGTCAACGGCGGCTGGGGCACGGCGCCGAAGTTCCCGGCGGCCGCGACGCTCGAGTTCCTGCTCCGGCGCACGTCGGACGACGCGCTCGCGATGGTGCGGACGACGCTCGACGCGATGGCCGCCGGCGGCATGTACGACCTCGTCGGCGGCGGCTTCCACCGCTACTCGGTCGACGCGCAGTGGCTCGTGCCGCACTTCGAGAAGATGCTCTACGACAACGCGCTGCTCGCCGCGACCTACCTGCACGCGTGGGCGCTGTGGGGACAGGAGCGGGACCGGCGGGTCGTGGAACAGACGCTCGATTACGTCCTCCGCGAGCTCCGGCTCGACGAGGGCGCCTTCGCCTCGGCGCAGGACGCGGACACCGATGGCGTCGAGGGCCTCACCTTCACGTGGACGGCGGACGAGGGCGTTCCCGCCGAGCTGCTGCGCCCGTTCGAGCACGGACGCTCGGTGATCCGCGGCGAGCTCGACGAGACCCTCAGGTCCGAGCTCTTCGCGCGGCGCGAGCAGCGGCCGAAGCCGGCGCGCGACGACAAGGCGATCTCGTCGTGGAACGGCCTCGCGATCGCGGCGCTCGCCGAGGCCGGGCGCCGGCTCGAGCGGCCGGACTACGTCACGGCGGCGGTCGGCGCCGCGGACTTCCTGCTGCGCGGGCCGGAGCTCGTGCGCAGCACGCGCGCCGGGCGGACGAGCGGCCCCGGCTTCCTCGACGACTACGCGAACGTCGCGCACGGGCTCCTCGAGCTCCACGTCGCGACCGGCGAGCTCCGCTGGCTCGAGGAGGCGCACCGTCTCACCCGTCTCGCGGTCGAGCGCTTCGGCGACGACGAGCACGGCGGCTTCTTCCTCGCGCCGCGCGACGGGGAGCGCCTCGTGGCCGAGCGCAAGGACCTCGACGACCACCCGATCCCGTCGGGGAACGCGATGCTCGCCCACGTCCTGCTCCGGCTCGCGCGGATCTACGGCGACGACGAGCTCGAGCGGCGCGCCGTCGGCGTCTTCCGACTCCTGCGAGACGCGATCCCGCGCGCTCCGTCCGCCTTCGGCTGGGCGCTCGTCGGGCTCGACCTCCACTTCTCGCCGCCGCGCGAGCTCGCAGTCGTCGGCACCCCGGACAGCGACGTCGCCCGGGCCGCGCTCGCGCCGTGGCAGCCGCGGACGGTGACGGCGTTCGGGCCGTCGGAGACGGTGCCGTTGCTCGTGGGCAAGGGCCTCGTCGACGGACGGCCCGCCGTCTACGTCTGCGAGCGCTTCGCCTGCCGCGCGCCGGAGACGGACCCGGCCGCGTTCGCCGTGTGAGCGCCGTGTGAGTCCCGTGTGAGCGCCGCCGGGGACGCTGCGGATCCCCGATGTGGAGGTGCTCCAAGATGAAGACCACTGTCGCAACCATCGCCGTGTGCGTCCTCGTCGCAGTCCTCGCGGGTGCCGCGCGGGCCGACGACGGCGCGATCGGCGAGCCGCCGGCCTGCGGCAGCGGCGAGGCCTCGCTCTCGGCCGTCGAGTGCGCCGGGATCGAGCCGGTGCCCGCGCTCGGCCCGCTGGAGGACGTGGCGACGCCCGAAGGGGCCGATGCCGCCGAGGCCGGCGACCTCGTCCGGAGCCAGTTCGACCTGGCCCCGAACTGCCGGTTCCACTCCGAGGTGCTGTTCTATGCCGCAACCGACTGGGCCCGGCTGGGACAGGCGCTCGTCGCCGACGCCTCGCACTGCGCCGACTTCTACATCTCGGTCCCGCCGCTCGCAGCGGACAAGACGGTGTTCCGGCCGCTGCAGTCGCTGCTCCTCAAGGAGCTCGGCCCCACCGTCCATCCGATGGCGGAGATCCACCTCGCCGGCTGGACGACGTACCGCAACGCGAACGGCAAGACCTGGTACGAGACCGGCGTCGAGGCGCGGCGTCGCGCCGAGGAGGCGAACTACGAGGAGTGGGCGCTGAACGAGCTCCCCTCGAGCATCCGGCGGAACGACGGCATGTCGCGCGTCAACCTGCTCGAGTTCCTGCGTGGCCTGCACGACGGCCCGGGCGGCGTCGACCCGCAGCCGGGGCTCGTGTTCACCATCGGAGTCGCCCAGCTGACCTCGCCGACGAGCGTCTACCACAACACGCTGAAGGGCTGGCTCCAGGATCAGCTGTGGTGGTCGAGGGTCGGGCAGTACGTCAAGTACTTCACGCAGGAGGTCTACGCCGACTCGCGCTTCTGGGGCGTCGACGCCCCGCGCAACACGCGCGCCCGGTACCTGAACGACTACCTGCAGCACCTGCTCGAGCTCGCCCGGGCCGGCGGCGACCTGACCTCGGCCGCGCGCGAGGTGCTCGAGCGGACGTACGCGCCGCTCGGCAACGGAGCGTGGTCGTACGCAGCGTCTTCGGGCTTCGGCGAAACGCTGATCTCACCGGAGCAGATGGCGAGCTTCATCTCCGAGCAGGTCTACGCCGTCCGCCACTTCGCCGGCTCCAACACGCGGGGCGCACCCCTCGGCCGGTTCGGGCTCGCGTGGGCGCCGCGGAACACCGGCCTCCCGAATGCGCAGTTCCAGTCGGACACGGCCATGCTGCTTCGCCGGCTCGCCAGCGCGGTCCACGAGTCGTACGCGAATGGCGGCGGCTCGCCCATGGGCGCGTGCGGCCCGCCCGGCGGTCACGAATGGTGCGGCGCGACCGTCGACGGCGCGACGTTCACCGACCTGTGGAGCCCGTTCTCGAGCTGGGAGTACGGAGCCTGACCAGCTCGCGCCCGCCCCGGTCTCGGCCGCCGGGGCGGGCGCGGATCCGTATGGCAGCCTTCCGGGGTGCCCGAACGGCAGATCCTCGCGCTCGGCGGCCACGCCATGCAGCCCGGCGAGCCGCTCGACGACCTCCTGCTCGAGCTCACCGGCGCGTCGCGCCCGCGCGTGTTGCTCATCCCGACCGCGAGTGCCGAGAGCGAGGCCTACGTCGTCCGCTTCTACGAGGCGTTCGCGCGGCGCGCCGAGACGTCGCACCTGTCGCTGTTCGACATCCCGCCGCCCGACATCCGGTCGATCGTGCTCGACCAGGACGCGATCTTCGTCGGCGGCGGCAACACCGCGAACATGCTCGCGATCTGGCGCGTGCACGGCGTCGACGGGTTCCTGCGTGAGGCCTGGGAGGCCGGGGTCGTGCTCGCCGGGGTGAGCGCCGGCTCGATCTGCTGGTTCGAGGCCGGGGTGACCGACTCGTTCCGGGAGGAGCTCGACGGGCTCGACTGCCTCGGCTTCCTGCCCGGCTCGAACTGCCCGCATTACGACGGCGAGGCCACGCGGCGTCCCGCTTTCCACCGGCTCGTCGGCGGGGGCTTCCCTGCGGGCCTCGCCGCGGACGACTTCGTCGGGCTCCGGTACACCGGCACCGAGCTCGCAGAGGTCGTCACCTCGCGGCCCGACGCGGCGGCGTACCGGGTCGAACTCGTCGACGGCGAGGTTGCGGAGGAGCGGCTCGAACCGCGAAGGCTCTGACGGGGCACCGGCGTTCAGTGTCTGACACCGGACACGGCCGGTGTCAGACACTGTGCGACCACGTTCCGGCCTCGCGCGCAACGGTCCCGTAGGCTTCCGGGCCGTGCCCGGCGCCCTGCTCGAGCTGCGGAACGTCGAGGCCCGCTACGGGCCCGTCGCCGCCCTCCACGGCGTCTCGCTGACCGTCGGCGAGGGCGAGATCGTGGCCGTCCTCGGCGCCAACGGCGCCGGGAAGACGACCACGCTCCGCGCCGTCTCGGGAACCGTCCGCCGCAGCGGCGAGATCCTCCTCGACGGGGCGCCGATCGGGCGCACCCCGGAGGCAACGGCGCGGCAGAAGGTCGCGCACGTCCCCGAGGGACGAGGCACGTTCGTCGAGCTGAGCGTCGAGGACAACCTCCGCCTGGGCGCGTACACGCGCCGCGACGGCGGGGTCGCCGGCGACCTCGGCCGCGTCCTCGACTGGTTCCCGCGCCTCCGCGAACGGCTCCCGCAGCAGGCGGGCACGCTCTCCGGCGGCGAGCAGCAGATGCTCGCGCTGGCCCGTGCGCTGATGCTCTCGCCGCGTCTGCTCCTCCTCGACGAGCCGTCGCTCGGGCTTGCGCCGCTCGTCGTCGCCGAGCTGTTCGCCATCGTCCGCCGGCTGAACGAGGAGGAAGGGCTGGCCGTGCTCGTGGTCGAGCAGAACGCGACGGTCGCGCTCGCCGCGGCACAGCGTGCATACGTGCTCGAATCCGGGCGCGTCGCCGTCGAAGGCCCGAGCGCCGAGCTGCGCGAGCACGACGAGGTCCGGCGGAGCTACCTCGGCTACTAGTGGCTAGGTCGACGGAACATGCCGGCGTCCGGCGCGCGAGAATCGGCGCCATGCGGCGTCCTCGGTCGCGCACGGGCTACCAGCCCGCACGCTCCCTGCGTCCTTGCCTGGCTTGCTTCTCGCACGCCGGCCATCCGACGGCTCCGCCGACCTAGCCACATGGAGGAGTTCCTCCAACAGGTCGTCTCCGGCCTTGCCTCCGGCGGCATCTTCGCCAGCCTCGCGCTCGCCCTCGTCCTGATCTACCGCTCGACCGGCGTCGTCAACTTCGCCCAGGGCGAGATGGCGATGTTCACCACGTTCGTCGCCTGGAGCCTGATGGAGCACCTGCCCTACTGGCCGGCGTTCGCGCTCACCCTCGTGGCCGCGTTCGTCGGCGGCGCGGTGATCGAGCTGACGCTGATCCGGCCGGTGCAGTCGGCGGCGTCGCCGCTGACGGTCGTGATCATCACGATCGGCCTGCTGATCGGGCTCAACGGCCTCGCGCGACGCATCTGGGGCAACGAGCCGCGGACGCTGGAGTCGCCGTTCTCCACCGATCCCGTGCGCATCGGCGGCGTCGCGTTCTCGTTGCAGGACCTCGGGATCATCGCGGTGTCCCTCGTGATCGTGGCACTGCTCTGGGCGTTCTTCCGCTTCACCAAGCTCGGACTCGGGCTGCGTGCGTCGGCGACGAACCCGGCCGAGAGCCGCCTCGTGGGGATCCGCGTCGCCTGGATGCTCGCGCTCGGCTGGGGCCTGGCCGCGGTGCTCGGCGCCGTCGCCGGGATGATGGCCGCGCCGCCGCTCGGCAGCTTCGACCAGAACCTGATGCAGCCGATCCTGCTCTACGCGTTCGCGGCGGCGGTGCTGGGCGGCATCGACAGCCCGATCGGCGCGGTCGTCGGCGGGCTGCTCGTCGGCGTGATGATCAACCTGATCGGCACCTACGTCGACTTCGTCGGGTCCGACCTCCGCCTCCCCGTCGCGCTCGCGATCATCCTCGGGGTGCTGCTCGTCCGGCCCGCCGGCCTCTTCGGCCGCGAGGCGGTGCGGCGCGTATGAGGGGAGCCGCCGTCGCCTCGCGTCTCGCGGTTGTCACCCTCGCGGTGGTCGCGATCGCGCTCCTGCCGCGGCTCCTCTCGGACTTCCGCGCCGGCCAGGCGGGCCTCGTCGCCGTCTACTTCGTCGCCCTGATCGGGCTCAACATCCTCACCGGCCTCAGCGGCCAGGTCTCACTCGGGCACGGGGCGTTCATGGCGGTGGGCGGCTACGTGACCGCGATCCTCGTCTCCGACCAGGGGCTCGAGCTCTTCGGCCACACGTTCTCGTCGTCGGTGCGCGACATCTGGACGCTGCCGCTCGCCGGGATCCTCGCCGGCGTCGCGGGGCTCCTCTTCGGCCTCCCGGCCACGCGGCTCGCCGGCGCATACCTGGCCCTCGCGACCTTCGGGATCGGCGTCGCCCTGCCCGCGATCCTGCGAAAGGCGGAGAGCCTCACCGGCGGCGGCAGCGGGATCAACCTGTTCGGCCTGCCGAAGCTGAGCGGGCTCGGGGTCGAGGTGACCGTCTTCGGCCGCACGCTGACGTACAACGACTGGCTCTACTACTCGTGCTGGACGGTCGCGCTCGTCCTGCTCGGCGTCTCGTGGGTGCTGCTCCGCGGGCGCCTCGGCCGCTCGCTCCGCGCCGTCCGCGACGCGGAGTCCGCCGCGGTCTCCTCGGGCGTGAGCCCGGTGGCCGCGAAGACCGCGGCGTTCGCGATCTCCGCCTTCTACGCCGGCGTCGCGGGCGGCCTCTATGCGATGCACACGACCTTCGTGAACCCCGGCGTCTTCGACGTGACGCTGTCGATCTTCCTCCTCGTCGGCGTCGTCGTCGGCGGGCTCGGGACGATGTGGACGCAGGCCTTCGGCGCCGCGTTCATCGTGTTCCTCCCGGACGTTGCCCAGGCGATCTCGAAGGAGCCCGGCGTGCCGGCGATCGTCTACGCCGTCGTCCTCATCGGGCTGATGCTCGTGCTCCCGGGCGGCGTCGGCGGGCTCGTGCGCCGCATTTCGACGCCGCTAACAAGTCGCTGGCATTCTCGGTCGTAACCAGGAACGCGCCGCGAGGCGCAGGGTGTGGAGAGGAGCCTCACGGAGTGAAGAAGCAACTGCTCGTCCCGGCGTGCCTGCTCGCGCTCGCCGTCACCGCCGCCGCCGCGTCGGCGCGGCCGGAGGCGCGGGCCGCGGACCCGGGCGTCACCGCGAACACGGTCACGATCGGCGGCACCGTGCCGCTGTCCGGCGTCGCCGCCGCGTACGCCTCGGTGGCCAAGGGCGCGGAGGCGTACTTCAAGTACGTCAACGCGAACGGCGGCGTCAACGGGCGCAGGATCCAGTACACGTACCTCGACGACGCCTACAACGAGGCGAACACGGTCCAGCAGACGCGGAAGCTCGTCCAGGAGGACAAGGTCTTCGCGATCTACAACTCGCTCGGGACCGAGCACAACCTCGCGATCCGCCCGTTCCTCAACGCGCTCAAGGTGCCGCAGGTGTTCACGGCGACCGGCGCGACGACCTTCAGCGCCGACTACAAGCGCTACCCGTGGACGATCGGCTACCAGCCGAGCTACGTCGCGGAGGGCCGCATCTACGGTCGCGCCATCGGCCAGCTCGGGCGCAACAAGAAGGTCGCGGTCTTCTACCAGAACGACGACTACGGCAAGGAGCTGCTCTCCGGGGTGAAGCAGGGGCTCCGCTTCGCCGGTCGCGGCGGCCGGATCGTCGGCGAGGCCAGCTACGCGATCTCGGACACCGACGTCAGCTCGCAGATCTCGCGGCTGAAGGGCTCGGGCGCGAACGTGATCGTGATCGCCGGCACGCCGGCGCCCGCGATCCGCGCGTACATCGCGATCAACAAACTCGGCTGGCGGCCGCAGGTGATCGTGAACTCGGTCGCGAGCGCGTCGAACACGATGAAGATCGCGCAGGCCTCGAGCGGCCGTGTCGCGAACGGATCCATCGCGATCGGCTTCCTCAAGGACCCGACCGACCCGCGCTGGCGGAACGACCGGGGCGGGCGCCTCTACCGCCAGATCATGTCGCGGTACTGCCAGGGGTGTAACGCGTCGGACGTCTACAACGTCTACGCGATGGCCTCGGCGCACTCGTTCGTGACCGCGCTCAAGCGGGCCGGACGGACGCCGACGCGCGCGGGGCTGATGCGGGCGCTGACGACGTTGAACGACAGCGGCAACCCGTTCCTGCTCCCCGGGATCCAGGTGAAGACGACGCCGAGCGACCGGTTCCCGATCAAGCAGGCGCGCCTGCAGCGCTGGACGAACGGCCGCTGGGTCGGCTACGGGCCGGTCGTGAACGCGCGGGCGCTGCGCTAGCCAGGAGGGCTCGGAGGCGGCGCGTCGGCGGGCGCGTCGCTTCCGGGCACGCCGGCCGCGTCGAGCGCCGCGAGGACCTGCGGCGCCGCGACTCTCCACACGGCGTCGTTCGCGTTCGCGATCCGGCGGACGACGGCGCCGCGCGAGGTCGGCGGCGGCGCCGGGTTCCAGCGCTCGACGGCCGCGACGATGTCGGCACGCATCTTCAGCGCGCGGGCTGCAGCTGCGCCTTTCGACGGCTTGGCCGGCTGCTCGTCGGCCTTCGGCTTGGGCTTCGGCTTGGCCGGCTCGGCGTCCGCCTCGGGCAAGGACCCCGGCGCGGGCGGTGCCGCCCGCGGCCAGTCGCGCATCGCATCCCAGTCGGCCGCGTCGACATCGCCGTAGCGGAACAGGTTCCAGCGCCCGGCCGTCATCGCGATCTGCCCGCCGTAGCCCGCTGCCGTGAACCCGCGCGTGAGGTAGAGACAGGGAGCCGTCCGCTCCCCGGGCCAGCCGAGCGCAGCCGTGAGCTCGAGCATCGCCGCGATCGTTGCCTGCGGGTTCTCCGAGACGATGGCCTCGGGAATCGCATGGAAGCCGCGCCTCCGCCAGCGACGCGAGCGCTCGCGGTCGCGGCCCCACGCACCCTCGGTGAAGATCACGGCGAGCCCGTTGGGGAGGTCGAGCGAGACGAGCTCGTCGAGCGCGTCGTCGGTCCACACGCGGTCCTCGTGCGGTGCTTCGACGTTCGCGATGTGAAAGGTCGAGCCGTAGGAGCGCACCGCCGCGAGCTCGTTCGCGGCGGGAAGGCCCTGCGCCCACGTGCCGAAGCCGGCGCCGCGCCTCGCGCACGCCTCCCGCAGGTGCGCAGCCGCGGCGTCGTTGCCCGGCGAGATCTGGAGCGCGCACCAGCGCAGGCCCTCGCGCTGGAACGTCGAGACGAGGTCGTCGGCGTGCTTCGGCGGGTCGCCGCTCTGGGTGACCTCGTCGCCGAGGAAGACGCCTGGCGCAAGCAGCAGGTTCCGGTCGGGCATCGCTCGCTCCTCTTGGTCGCGCCGCAGCCTCCGCCTCCACCTCATCACGGCACGGCGACCGGTGCAAGGGGCGCGTCGCCCGGAAAAATTGAGGATCCGCGACCACGTGACTACGATTCCTGTGGATGCAGCGGCCGGCGGTCGTCCGGGGGCTTGCGCGCCGGGCACTGGTCCCGGCGCTTGCGTGTGCGGCCGTCCTCGCGGCGGGCATCGCGCTCGCGGCCGGCGTGTCGGCGCTCCGCTCGGAGGACTCGCCGCCCGCCTCGTCCCAGCCGGTCGAGCTGACCGCGACCGTCGGGCCGACGACGCACCTCTTCGCCGACGAGCTCACGGGCCGTGTCGTCGTCCGCGTCGACCGGCGGGTCGTCGATCCGAACAGCGTCCGGGTCGACGCCACGTTCCGTCCGTACGGCGTGATCGAGCCGCCGCGCGTGACGACCACGACCGCCGGCGACCTCGTCACGCGGGAGTACCGCTACCGGGTCTTCTGCCTCCGCGCCGACTGCCGCCCGAAGGGGACCGAGCGCCGCCGCGTCGTGCTCGCCCCGGTGCGCATCGTCCTGCGGCAGACCGACGGCGGCATCCGCGGCACCGCGCTGCCCCTGCCGCCGGTCGAGGTCGCGACGAGGCTGACGCCGCAGGACCGGCTCCGGCCCGCGCTCGACGTCGGCGACGAGCCGCTCCCGGCCGTCACCTACCGCGCCGAGCCCGACCGGGCGGCGCTCCTCCTCGGCCTGGCCGCAGGTCTGCTGGCGCTGCTCGGGATCGTCCTGCTCGTCCGCGAGGTGCGCCGGGCCGTGCTCGTCGCGCGGGAGCGTCGCCGCCGGCCGCCGACGCGGCTCGAGCGGGCGCTCGGACTCGTACGCCGGGCCGAGCACGACGGAGACGAGCGCGACCGGCGCCTCGCGCTCGACGCGCTCGCCTCGGCGCTCGACCCGAGGGACGGGTCGCTCGCGACCGCGACCCGCAACGCGGCCTGGGCGCCGGGCGGCCCCGCGGCGGGCGACCTGCGCCGGCTCGCGGAGGCGGCGGAGCGGACGGCGGGGGCAGAGGCATGACGCGGATCCCCCTCGCCGAGGCGGACACGTACGGGACGGCGCTGCGAAGGACCCGCCGGTTGCGACTCGGGCTCGCGGCGGCGCTCGTCGTCGTCGCGGCGGCCGCGTTCGCAGCCGCCTGGGCGCTACGGCCGGCCAAGCCCTCGCTCCTGCCGCCGGGGACGAGCGGGGTCATCGTCCTCGACGTCTCGTCGAGCATCGGCGTCCGCACCCACAAGCAGATTGCGCACACGCTCGCGCACGCGGCCCGCACGCGTGACCGGTACGGCCTCGTCCTGTTCTCCGACACGGCCTACGAGGCCCTGCCGCCGGGGACGCCGTCGGCCGAGCTGCGGCGGTACGAGCGGCTCTTCCGGCCGGTGGGCGAGTTCGAGACCGACCCTGGCCCGGACGGGCTCGTGCCGCTCGGCGACGCGGAGGGCGAGACGCTCTCCGGCGGCGCGGGCGGCGCGCGCTTCCCGGCCAGCCCGTGGCGCGGCGACTTCAGCGCCGGGACCCGGATCTCGCAGGGCCTGCGGCTCGCCCGGCGCATCCTCGAGCGCGACGGCATCAGCGACGGCTCGGTCCTGCTCGTCAGCGACCTCGACGACGACCAGGCCGACCTGCCGAGCCTCACGCAGGCGCTGCTCGAGTACCGGATCGAGGGCACGCCGATCCGCGTGGTCGGCCTCGCGCCCGACTCCCGCAACCGCACCCTCTTTGCGCGGCTGCTCGGGAGCGCCGACCCGATCACGGCCGCGCCGGTCGGGGACGCGGAGCTCGATACACCGCCGGCGCCGTACGACCGGCAGCGCGCGCCCGTGCTGCTCGCCGGCGCCGCGGCCGTGCTCCTGCTGCTCCTCGCGCTGAACGAGCTCTGGCTGGCGCGTGTCGCCTGGCGGAGCCCGCTGGAGGCGCGGGCATGAGGCCGGTCCCGGTCGCACTCGCAGTCCTCGCGCTTTCGGCGGCGGCGCTGCTCGGCGCGGCCGCGTACGACCTCGCGGGGCTCGACGAGCGGATCGCACGCGGCGACGCGCGCTACCCGGGCGACACCGAGGCGGGCGACCTGTGGCGGGTCGGCGGCGGCGGCCTCGTCTCGGTCCCCGTCGGCCTCGCCGGCGCGGACGACGACGTCGCGCTCCGGCGGGCGCTGCGGCTCGTCCGGATCGGGCGCGAGGGCGACAACCCGACGGCCGACGCGACCACGCTCGCACGCCTCCACAGCCAGGCCGAGGAGGCGCTCCTCGACGTCGTCCGGGACGAGCAGGATCCGGCCCGCCGCGCGATCGCCGCCAACGCGCTCGGGATCCTCTTCTACGAGGACGCGCAGGTCTCCGAGGAGAACGCGGCCGCGTTCACGGGCCGCAGCCTCGATGCCTTCCGCTCCGCGATCAAGACCGATTCGACCGCAGCGGTGCCGAAGGCGAACCTCGAGCGCATGCTCGGGCTGCTCCGTCCGCCGCGGGCGCGGAGCACGGGCGGCGGCGGCGGCGAGGGCGAATCCGACGAGCGCGCGGCCGCCGGGCTCCCGGCGGGGCAGGGCTGGTGAACGAGCTCGCCTTCCAGACGCCTGGGTGGGCGCTCGTCGCGCTCCTGGTCGTCCTGCCGCTCGCGGCGCTCCTCGTCGCCCGGCGGCGGAGCGTGCGCGTCGTGCGGGTGCTGGCGCTCGACCCGCCGGGGCGGAACGCGCTCGTCGTCCCCGTGGTCGCGCTCGTGGGGGTCGCCGTGCTCGTCGGGACCGCCGCGGCACAACCCGTGCTCGTCGACGCGGGAGCAGCCCCGACGCGCGACGACGCCGAGGTGCTCGTCGTCGTCGACGTGTCGCGCTCGATGCTCGCCTCGCCCGCTGCCGGAGCGCCGACCCGGTTCGACCGCGCCCGCTCGCTCGCCCGGCGTGTCCGTGCGGCCGTCCCGGAGGTCCCGGCCGGGGTCGTCTCGATCAGCGACAGGGTGCTCCCGCATCTGTTCCCGACGTCCGACCCGCGCGCGTTCGCGACGGTCCTCGACCGGGCGGTCGCGGTCGGACGCCCGCTCCCGCGTATCGGCGGCGGCCTGGCGACGAGTGTCGACCCCCTCATCGCCGTCGCGAGCCGCGGGTACTTCACGGACGGGGTGAGCCGCCGCCTCATGCTCGTCTTCACCGATGGCGAGGTTGTTCCGATCGACGCGCAGCTCTTCCGGGAGGGCTTCGCGGAGGCGCCTCCAGTCGACGTCGTCTTCGTCCGGCTCGGGTCGTCGGACGAGCGCGTGTTCCGCGCGGACGGGCGCGCCGAGTCGTACCGCGCGGACGCGCGGCTCGGTGCGCAGCTCGACCTGCTCGCCGGTGCGATCGGCGCGCCCGTCGTCTCCGAGGCCGAGCCCGCGCACGTCGAGCAGGTCGTACGCGAGGCGCTCGGCAGCGGCGCGGTGCACACCGTCCGCGAGCGCCGGAGCACGGTCGCGCTCGCGCCGCTCGTGCTCGTCGGCTCGCTCGTGCCACTCGCCGTGCTCGTCCGGCGGAGGAACCGTGCGTAGGGCGCTGCTGCTCCTGGCGCTGCTCGTGCTCGGGGCCGGCTGCGGCGGTTCCGAGGGAGGCGGGGACGAGGCCGGCGCCGCCGAAGCCGGCTCGTTCGCCGTGCTCGACCGCGTCGTGCTGCCGACACGCCCCGGCGGCATCGCCGCGGGCACCGACTCGGTCTGGGCGACGAACCCCGAGGCGGGCGAGCTGGTCAAGGTCGACACCACGACGGGCGAGGTCGCGGGCACGTACAAGGTCGCGCAGGCCGCGACGGGCGTGGCGGCGGGCGGGGGCTCTGTCTGGGTCATCGATCCGCTCGCATCCGAGATCGTCCGCGTCGACGAGGCGACGGGCGAGCCGGTCGCTCACATCCCCCTCGCGAACCCGGCCGAGATCTCGTTCGGCTTCGGCTCGCTGTGGGCCGTCGAGGGCGTCGGCGTGACGCGCATCGACGCCGCCACGAACCGCGTCGTCGCCCGCGTGGCGATGCCCGGCTCGGTGACGGCGCTCACGGTCGGCGACGACGCCGTGTGGGTCGTCGGACGCAGCCGCGGCTTCGGCCGGGACGGCGGCTGGGATCTCGCCCGCATCGACCCCGACACGAACCGGCGCTCGGCCGAGATCGAGCTCGGCGAGTTCGTGGGCGCGAACTGGGTCGCGACGACGCCCGGCGCGACGTGGGCGTCGGTGAGCTCGCCCGACCGCTACGGCCTGGCGCGCATCGACTCCCGTACCAACCGCGTGCTCGGGCTCGCACCGCTCTCGCGGACGCGGTTCCCGTTCCTCGGGCGCATCGCGGCGGACGACCGTGCGGTCTGGTTCGTCTCGGCCCTCTCGGTCGGAAGGATCGATCCACGCACGAACCGGCTCACCGCGAGCGTCCACGCCAACAGCTTCGAGCGCCGGCTCGCGGCGCGCCCCGACTACGCCGATCTGGGCGCCGCGGTGGTGCTCGACGGCGACCTCTGGGTGACCGATCCGGGAGCACCTGCGATCGTTCGGGTCGGGAGGACCTCTTAACCCATGGACAACGACGACGAGACTAGGGTTCCGCGAATGACCGAGGCGGGAGAGACGCAGGCCGCTCGCGAGGAGCGGCACGCACGCGCCATCGAGACGTCCGACCGGTTTCTGGCGAACGTCGAGACGGTCGTGCACGGGAAGCGGCGCGAGGTCGAGCTCGTGCTCACGGCGCTCGCCTGTCACGGCCACGTGCTGCTCGAGGACGTGCCCGGAACGGCCAAGACCGTGCTCGCCCGCGCGATCGCGCAGACGATCCAGGGCGCGCGCCACGCGCGGATCCAGTGCACGCCGGACCTGCAGCCGAGCGACGCGACGGGCCTCTCCGTCTACAACCAGCGCGAGCGCGACTTCGAGTTCCGCGCCGGCCCGATCTTCGCGAACGTCGTCCTCGTCGACGAGATCAACCGCGCGATGCCGAAGACGCAGTCGGCCCTGCTCGAGGCGATGGCCGAGCGCCAGGTCACGGTCGACGGCGCCACGCGCGAGCTGCCCGACCCGTTCCTCCTGCTCGCGACCGAGAACCCGATCGAGCACGAGGGCACGTTCCCGCTCCCCGAGGCGCAGCTCGACCGGTTTTTCCTGCGAACCTCGCTCGGGTACCCGTCGGCCGAGGTCGAGCGCGAGATCGTCCGCGAGCAACGGCACGGCCACCCGCTCGGCCGCCTCGCGACGGCGGTGTCGCTCGAGGAGATGCGCGCGCTGCAGCACGCCGTCGAGGAGGTCTACGTCGACGCGCTCATCGAGCACTGGCTGATCGACCTCGTCCGCGCCACCCGCGAGCTCGACGAGGTCGCGATCGGCGCCTCGGTGCGCGGCTCGCTCGCGCTCGAGCGGGCGGTGCGCGCGTGGGCGCTGCTGCACGGCCGCGACCACGTCGTGCCGGAGGACGTGGAGGAGCTCTTCCTCCCGGTCCTCGGCCACCGCGTGATCTTCTCGACGCCGTTCCTCGTCGAGCTCCGCCGCATCGGCCGCAACGCCGCGCTCGAGCGCTTCCAGGGAGCGTGCCTGGAGCGCGCGCCGCGTCCCGATCCGGAGGCGCCCGGCGGCCTCTCGCTGGTCCGGAACGAGGACGACCCATCACCACCGGCGGCCTGACCTTCCCGCTCGTCCCGCGCCACCGCCTGCTCGGGCTGGCGTTCGGGGCGATGCACTCGGCGCGACGCGGCCTCGGCTCGGACGTGGCCGGGTCGCGGCCGTACCTGCCGGGCGACGACATGGACGCGATCGACTGGGCCGCGTCGGCACGCCTCTCCTCCGCACGTGGCACGGACGAGTTCATCGTGCGTGAGCGCTTCGCGGAGGAGGCGCCGCGCGTGGTCGTCGTCAGCGACCGCCGGGCCGGGATGGGGCTCTACCCCGAGGGGCTGCCCTGGCTGCGGAAGCCGGAGGCCGTGGAGATCGCGCTCGAGCTGATCCTCGCGTCGGCCGCGCGGGCGCGCGGTTTCGCCGGGTATCTCGACGCGGCGGAGGACGAGCCGTTCTGGGAGCCGCCGCGCAGCCAGGCGACCGTCGACCGCGGCCCGGAGTGGCTCGACCGCGGCGGCTACGCCGGCCCGTCCGATGCGCTGGAGCGGGCGCTGCTCCATCTCGAAGAGCACGCGCGCGCCGTCCCGTCCGGCTCGTTCGTGTTCGTGCTCTCGGACTTCCTCGTCGAGCCGTCGCAGGAGCTGTGGCTGCGGGCGACGCAGCGGCGCTGGGACGTCGTCCCGGTCGTGATCCAGGACCCGACCTGGGAGCGGAGCTTCCCGGACGCGCACGGGGTCGCGCTCCCGATCGTCGACGCCGCCACCGGGCGCCGCGAGCTGCTGCGGCTCTCGGCCCGCGAGGTGCGGGAGCGGCGCGACGCCCACGAGGCGCGGGTGTCCGCGATCGTCGACGGCTTCCACGCGCTGCGGATCGAGCCGGTGTCGATCGCCTCCGCCGATCCCGAGCACGTCCTCGACGCCTTCCTGCGATGGGCCGACGGCCGGGTCTACGCACGCGGGGCGGAGTGGCGCGCGGCCTGATCCTCCGGCTCGGGGCCGCGATCGGAGTCGGGCTCGTCGTGGGGGGCGCGATCGTGGCCGGGATGCGGCTCTCCTCCGACGCGGCGGGGCCGGAGCTGCGCGAGCCGGTTGCCGTCCGCGCCTGGCTCTCGGCGCCGGCCGTGCTGTTCGGCGACCCGCTGCGCGCCGACGTCCACGTCCTCGTCGACCGCACGCGCGTCGACCCCGCGAGCGTCCGCCTCGTCGGCGGCTTCGAGCCGTTCCGGCTCCGCTCGCGCACGGTGACCCGCACCGACTCGGGGACGACGACCTCGCTCCGCTACCGCCTCGAGCTGCTCTGCCTCGAGCGCGCGTGCCTGCCGAAGCAGGGGCAGCCGAAGCCGGTCCGGTTCGAGCGCGGGTTCGTCCTCTACGGGCCGAACCGGCGCCGTGCGCTCGACTGGGGCGGGGTGGAGGTGGCGTCGCGGCTCTCCGCGGCCGACCGTGTCAGGCCGGCGCTGCGCCTCGCCGACGAGCCGCCGCCGGCGGCGACCTTCTCCGTCTCGCCGACCGGGACCGCGGCGCTCCTCCTCGGCGGCGCGGCGCTCCTCGCCCTGGCGGCGCTCGCGATCCTCGTCCTCGAGGTGCGGCGCGTGCTGCGGCGGCGCCGCGAGCGCGACCCGTTCGCCGGGCTCTCGCCGCTCGCCCGCGCCCTCGCGCTCCTCGAGCGGGCGCGCACCCCGGCCGAGCGGCGGACGGCGCTCGACCGGCTCGCGCGCGAGGTCGACGACGGCGAGCTCGCGGCCGAGGCGCGGCGGCTCGCGTGGTCGGAGGAGGCGCCCGACGCGCCCCACGCGGCCGCGGTGGCGGCGAGGGTGGCGCGATGAGGATCCCACTCGCGGACGCGCGGCCGTTCTCGCGCCGCCTGCTGCGGGGCCGGACGCTGCGCCTCGGGCTCGCGGCCGCGATCGCCGGGCTCGCCGTCACGGCGCTCGTGGTCTCGCTCCGCCTCGACCGCGAGGTCGGCTCGTCGTTCGGGTCGGACGAGGGCGGCGTGCTCGTCCTCGACGTCTCGACGAGCATCGGCCAGGACACGCACCGCCAGATCGCGCAGGTGCTCCGCGAGGCCTCGCGCTCGGGCGGCCGCTTCGGGCTCGTCGTCTACTCCGACACGGCCTACGAGGCGCTGCCGCCGGGGACGCCGTCGGTGGAGCTCGGCCGCTTCGCCCGCTTCTTCGGGGACGACGCACCGGCGGGCCGCTTCGGCCAGCCGCTGACGCCCTGGGTGCGCGCCTTCACGAGCGGCACGAAGATCTCGACCGGCCTCGAGCTCGCCCGCGACGTCCTCCGCCGCGACCGGATCGACGGCGGCATCGTCCTCGTCAGCGACCTCGAGGACGACCAGAACGATGTCGGGTCGCTCACCGAGACGCTCATCTCGTTCCGGCGGCAGGACGTGCCGCTGCGCGTCGTCGGACTGTCGCCCGCACCCCGGGACAGGCGCTACTTCGAGGAGCTGCTGCCGCCCGGCGCCGTCGGCATCGCGGCGAAGCCGGGGCAGGGGTCCGCAGGGACCACGCTCTCGGGTGACTCGGGCCTCTCCGTCCCACTGATCGCGGTCGCCCTGCTCGCGCTCCTCGGCCTCGCCGCGAACGAGTTCTTCAACGGGCGGCTCGCCTGGAGGCCGTCGTGAGGCCGGCGCGGGTCGTCGTCGCGCTCGCGCTGCTCGCCGCCGCGGCCGTGCTCGCACTGCTCGGCGAGGACGTCCGCCGCTGGCCGGGCCGGATCGAGGCGGGCGACCAGCGCCTCTCGTCGGGCTCCGCGGCGCCGGGGCTCTGGGAGCCGGACGACGCGCTGCCGCTGCGCGTGGGCCCTGGGCGCATGGGCCTCGAGGACGACCTCCGCTATCGGGAGGCCCTGCGGCTCGTCCGGGTGACGCGCGAGGGCCTCGACACGCTCGACGCGGCCGAGATCCACCGGCGCCAGGCGCGCGCGGAGAACGCGCTCGCGCAGGTGCAGGACTCGGACCGCGACACGACCCGCCGCTCGGCCGCGGCGACGATGCGCGGCGTCCTGCTCTACGAGGACGCGCTCTCGACCGGCTCCCGGTCGACGGATCTGCTCCCGCGGAGCGTGGAGGCACTGCGGCGTGCGATCGAGCTCGACCCGGCGAACGGCGACGCGAAGCTCAACCTCGAGCAGGTGCTCAACCTCCAGCCGCCGCGCCAGCAGCGCGACCGCGCCGGCGGCGGCGGCTCGAGCGGCGGCGCCTCGTACAGCGCTCCCGGCGAGGGCTACTGATGATCGACTTCCTGACGCCCGAGGGCGCGGCCGTCGCCCTCGCGGTCGTCGCGCCGCTCGCCGCACTGCTCGTGCTCGTCCGCCGCGCGCGCGTCGTCCGCGAGGTGCTCGGCCTGCGCGCGCCCGAGAGGCCCGAGTGGATCGTCCCGGCGGCGGCGCTCGCGGCGTTCGCGGGCCTCGTGGGCGTGGCAGCGGCGCAGCCGGCGGTGACCGAAACGCGGCACGAGGCGGTGCGAACCGACGTCGAGGCCTTCTTCGTGATCGACACGTCGCGGTCGATGCTCGCGGCCTCCGGGCAGGACGGCGAGCGCCGGATCGACCGCGCGAAGGCCGCGGCGGTCGGGCTGCGGAACGCCATCGCGGATGTCCCTGCCGGGATCGCGTCGCTCACCGATCGTGCACTCCCGCACCTCTACCCCTCCGCCGACAAGCAGGTCTTCGCGCAGACGATGCGGCGCGTCGTCGACGTCGAGCACCCGCCGCCGCTCGCGCCGGGGGCCCGTGCGACGTCGTTCGACCCGCTGGAGTCCTTCGCCGGGTCGGATCTCTTCTTCTCGCCGACGGTCGACCGGCGCGTGGTCGTCGTCCTCAGCGACGCCGAGGTGCGCCAGACGGACGCGTCGCTGCTCGCGGCGCGGATCAAGGACGGGGCGCCGTTGCGGGTCGTCTTCGTCCACGTCTGGGACGACGGCGAGCGGATCTTCTCGCGCGACGGCAGTCCGGAGGCGGCCTACCGGGCCGACCCGACGAGCGGGCCGCAGCTGACCGAGCTGGCGCGGCTGCTCGAAGCGCGGACCGCGGGCGAGGACGAGCTGGACGCGGCGGCGAGCGCGGTGCGCGCCGCGGCCGGCGTCGGCGGTGCGATGCGCCGCGTCGAGCGGGTCGAGACGGTCGCGCTCGCGCCGTACGCGATCCTCGCCTCGTTCGCGCCGCTCGCGCTGCTGCTCTGGCGCCGCAACCGGGCCTGAACCCCGGCGACTAGAGTCCCTCCATGGACGCGCGCGAGCTGCTGGCGGCGCCGCTCGACGAGCTGCTGGCGGAGGCTCGGCGGCTCCGGGACGAGGGTGCGGGCGGGCTCGTGACCTACTCCCCGAAGGTGTTCGTCCCGCTCACGACGCTCTGTCGCGACGTCTGCGGCTACTGCACGTTCGCGCGGCCGCCGCGGCGCGGTGAGCGCGCGTACCTCCCGCTCGACGAGGTGCTCGAGATCGCGCGGGCGGGCGCCGCCGCCGGCTGCCACGAGGCGCTCTTCACGCTCGGCGACAAGCCCGAGCTGCGCTACCGCGTCGCCCGCGACGAGCTCGCGGCGCTCGGCTTCGAGACGACGCTCGCGTACCTCGCCGCCGCCGCCGAGGTGGTGCTGGCGGAGACCGGCCTCCTGCCGCACCTCAACCCCGGCGTGATGACCCCCGACGACCTCGTCGCGCTGCGCCGCGTCTCCGCCTCGATGGGGATCATGCTGGAGACGACCGCGGCCCGCCTCTCGGCGCGCGGCGGGCCGCACTGGGCCTCCCCCGACAAGGACCCGGCCCGCCGTCTCGCCACGATCGCGGCGGCGGGCGAACTGCGGATCCCGTTCACGAGCGGGATCCTCATCGGCATCGGCGAGACCCGCGTGGAGCGGCTGGACGCGTTGTTCGCGCTCCGCGACCTCCACGAGCGGTACGGCCACGTGCAGGAGGTGATCGTCCAGAACTTCCGCGCGAAGCCCGGGACGCGCATGGCCGCGCACCCCGAGCCGACGCTCGACGACCACCTCTGGACGATCGCCGCGGCCCGGATCGTGCTCGGCCCCGGGCGCACGTGCAGGCGCCGCCGAACCTCGCCTTCGACGACTTCCCGCGCCTCCTCGACGCGGGCATCGACGACTGGGGCGGCGTCTCGCCGGTGACGATCGACCACGTCAACCCGGAGGCGCCGTGGCCGGAGGTCGAGCGGCTGCGCGAGGCGACCCGGTCGCGCGGCCTCGAGCTCGCGCCGCGGCTGCCGGTCTACCCGGAGTACCTCGGCGCGGACTGGATCGACCCGCGCGTGCTCGGCCCCGCGCTCGCGCGCGCCGACTCGCTCGGCCTCGGCCGCGAGGACGGCTGGGCGCCCGGCGACGTGGGCGCGGTGCCGTTCGTCGTCCGCCGCGACGCCCTCCCGGTGGACACGTCCGGCGAGCTCGGCGAGGACGAGCTCGTGCGGCTCCTGCGGGCGCGGGGCGAGGAGCGGCAGCGCGTGTTCGCGGCCGCCGACCGGGTGCGCCGCGAGGCGAACGGCGACGAGGTCACGTACGTCGTCACTCGCAACCTCCAGTACACGAACGTCTGCTACTTCCGCTGCGGGTTCTGCGCCTTCTCGAAGGGGAAGCTGGCGGCGAACCTGCGCGGGCCCGCGTACCTCGTCCCGCACGACGAGATCCGCCGGCGCGTGCGCGAGGCCTGGGATCGCGGTGCCGTCGAGGTGTGCCTGCAAGGCGGGATCCACCCCGCCTTCACCGGCGACTACTACCTCTCGGTCGTCCGGGCCGTGAAGGAGGCCGCGCCCGGGATCCACGTCCACGCCTTCTCGGCGCTGGAGGTCTGGCAGGGCGCGGCGACGCTCGGGCTGCCGCTCGAGGCGTACCTCGCACGGCTGCGTGACGAGGGCCTCGGCTCGCTGCCGGGCACGGCGGCCGAGATCCTCGACGACGAGGTGCGACGCGTCATCTGCCCGGACAAGGTGACCACCGACCAGTGGCTCGAGGTGCATGCGGCCGCACACGCCGTCGGCCTTCGCTCGAACGTGACGATGATGTTCGGTCACGTCGAGGGGCCGCGCTCCTGGGCGCGTCACCTGCTGCGGGCACGGGAGCAGCAGCAGCGCTCGGGCGGATTCACGGAGTTCGTGCCGCTGCCGTTCGTCCACATGGAGGCGCCGATCGCGCTGAAGGGTCAGGCGCGCCACGGGCCGACGTTCGGTGAGGTGCTGCTCGTCCACGCCGTCGCTCGGCTCGCGCTCCATCCGTGGTTCGAGAACGTCCAGGCCTCGTGGGTGAAGCTCGGGCCGGAAGGCGTGCGCGAGGCACTTCGCGCCGGCGTCAACGACCTCGGCGGGACGCTGATGAACGAGTCGATCTCCCGCGCGGCCGGCGCCCGGCACGGGCAGGAGATGCCGCCGGAGCGGATGGAAAGCCTGATCCGCTCGGCCGGGAGGGTTCCGCGGCAGCGGACGACGCTCTACGGCGTGCCGCCGGCGTCGCGCGTCCGGGCGTCCTTCGGCGCCGCCCCGCTGGCGGAGCCGGTCAACCCGCCGGTGCGCGACGCGGGCCTGAAGGCGCCGCCCCGGCTCGTGCGGCCGGGCTTCCGCACCGCCGCGCGCTGAGCGGGTTTCGGCTCGGCCGTCCAGCGAGGTGCGAATCGGCACGGGATCGGCACAGCTGCGTGCAGATCTCGGCCATAGGCTCTTGCCCCACCCATGGAGGGTGGGGGGAGTGGAGGTGGGAACGCCCCCGGCTACGCCTCCGCGGCCGCCTCCGGCTCCTCACCGCTGCTGCCGCGCGAGCTGCTCGAAGGCCCGCTCGAACACCTCCTCCGGCTGCGCGCCCAGGACGAGCAGGCGGCCGTCGAGGAGGAACGCGGGCACACCCGTGACGCCGATCGACACGGCCTCCTGCGTGGACGCGGCGACGCGGTCGAGGTAGCGGTCGGAGCCGAGCACGTCGTCGACGTCGTCCGCCCCGAGCCCGGCCGCGACCGCGTGCCGGCGCAGCACGTCGTGGTCGCCGAGGTCCTCGCCCTCGGCCCAGTACGCGTCCATCAGCCGGTCGTGAAGCGCCTCGTGCAGGCCCGCGTCTCGCGCCAGCTCCGTCACACGCAGCGCCGCGCGCGAGTTCGGGATGTGCTCCGAGAGCGTGAACGGGAGCTCCGCCGCCTCCATCCGCCGCCGCAGCAACTCGTCGGTCCCTGCGCCGTAGCGCCGGCGCAGCTCGTCCCGCGGGATCCCCTCGGGCGGGTACTCCGGGTGGAGGTCGAACGGCAGCCACGTGACGCGCGCGCCGAACCGGCGCTCGAGCGACTCGGCCAGGCGCTGGCCGACGCGGCAGAACGGTCAGATGTAGTCCGACCAGATCCAGACGTCGTGTGAGTCCGCCATCTCCGGCAGCGTACTCAGCGCTCGAGCGCCAGCAGGTCGTCAAGCGTCTCGCGTCGCCGGATGATCCTCGCCTCGCCGTCGCGAACGAGCACCGCCGCCGGGCGCGGGACGACGTTGTAGTTCGACCCGAGCGCCAGCGTGTACGCGCCGGTCGCCGGGACCGCGAGCACGTCGCCGCGCCGCGGCTCGGAGGGAAGGAGCACCCGGCGCGCGATCACCTCCTCCTCGCAGTGCAGCCCGGCGACTGAGTAGGCCTCGTCTGCCGGCTCGTCCGCCCGGTTCGCCAGCAGAGCCGTATAGCGCGCGCCGTAGAGCTGCGGCCGCGGGTTGTCGGACATCCCGCCGTCGACGGCGACGTAGCGGACCGTCTCGCTCGCGCGCTTCACCACGCCGACCCGGTACAGCGTGACGCCCGCGCGGCCGACGAGCGAGCGGCCGGGCTCGAGCACGAGCCGCGGCACCGGGAGCCCGTGCAGCCGGAACCCGCGCTCGAGCCGCTCGACGAGGGAACGGACGAAGGTCTCGACGGGCGGCGCGTCCTCGTCCTCGACGTGCCGGACGCCGAGCCCGCCGCCGACGTCGACGACCGCCGGCTCCCAGCCGAGCTCCGCGCGGCACGACGCCGCGAACGCCGCGAGCCAGTCGACGCGTCATCCCGGCGGCAGTCGCGTCGAGCAGCTGCGAGCCGACGTGGACGTGGAGGCCCTGCACGTCGAGTCCCGCCCTCAGGGCGCGCCGGACCGCCTCGAGCGCGTCGGCTGCCGGGAGGCCGAACTTCGAGCCGTGCCACCCGGTCCGGATCGACTCGTGGGTGTCGGCCTCGATTCCGGAGGTGACGCGCACGAGGACGCGCACCACGCCGGCGGCCGCAGCGCGCTCGATCTCCTCCAGCGAGTCGAGCACGACGAGTGCGGCCCCGGCCTCGGCCGCGGCCCGCAGCTCCTCGTCCGATCTTGTTGTTCCCGTGAACGACGAGTCGCTCGCCGGTGAGACCGGCCGCCTGCGCGAACCGCAGCTCGCCGAGCGTCGACACGTCGGCGCCGAGTCCCTCGTCTGCGAGCAGGCGGAGGATCGCGACGTTCGGGAACGCCTTCGTCCCGTAGCAGACGAGCGCTTCCGGAGCGGCGGCGCGGTAGGTATGCGCCTGGGCGCGAAGCGTCTCCTCGCAGTAGACGAGCAGCGGCGTTCCGTGCTCGGCCGCGAGCGCTCCCGCCCGGACGCCGCCGAGCACGAGCTCGCCGTTCTCGACGCGTGCGCGTCTGGGGGAAGAGGTCGAGCACGCGCGGACTCTGCCACGATCCGGGTGTGGTCAAGCGCTTCGTCGTCTCGCTGCCCGAGCGGCTCGTGCGCTCGCTCGCCGCTGTGGTCGGCGGCGGCGTCCACGAGACGGCGGAGCTCGTGCTGCCGCGGTTCGTGCGCCGCTCGCGCCTCTACGAGGCGACCGCGAAGAACCTCCTGCGCGTCACAGTCGAGCTCGTCGGCGGCGTGGAGCAGCGCGACCCGGAGCTCCCGGACGCGGGCCAGGTGGCGGTACGGAAGGGCGCGGGGAACGCGGTCGAGCTGGGCTCGATCGCGGCGTTCGGCTTCTCGCCGCTCTGGCTGCTGGCGGCGGCGAGTGACGTCGCGCACGGGACGCGGACCTACCTGGACGCGCTCGTCGCCGAGCTCAAGGCCGCAGGTGTCCTGGCCCAGGAGACGGAAGTGGGCTCGGTGGGCGAGCTGCTCGACGCGCTGGAGCGCGGTTCCGGAACAGCGGCGGGGCTCGTCGACCTGCCGCCGCTCGAGCTCGCGGAGCTGCGCCGCTCGCTCGCCGAGCTCCGGAGCAGTGCGCGCTCCCTGCCGCGGCCGCAGGAGCTCGCAGCGGTCTTCGCCGCCCTGCGCGCAGCCGCGGCACGCGAGCGGCGATCGGTGCTCGAGGTCTCACAGGGCGCCGGGCTCGCGTTCCTGCTCTCCGCTCGCACGGTCGGCCGCGAGCATCTGGTCACGCCGTACCGCGAGGACTGGCGGCCGCTCCGGAACGAAGGCTTCGCGGCGTACGCGCGCCGGATCGCCGGGCCCTACCGCGAGGCGGTCGCTGGGCACCTCGACGACGAGCGCCCGAGCCTCACCGAGCGGCTCCTCGGGCGGTTGTCGCGCGACGTGTGAGGTTGGTACGCTGGATCCCGTGAAGCGGCTGCTTCGTTAGCGCAGGGAGGCACCGCGGCGAGGGCCGCGCCGACTCCCCATGGCCTCCAGCGGAGGCCTTTTTTGTACCCGGAGGACGAGTTGGAGAAGTACGAGCCAGAGACGATCGAGCGGAAGTGGCAGCGCGTCTGGGAGGACGAGCAGACCTTCCACACCCCGAACCCCGGGCCCGACGGGCCTGCGAACGACCGCCACTGGTACCAGCTCGAGATGCTGCCGTACCCGTCTGGCAACGGCATGCACATGGGGCACGTCCTCAACTACACGATGGGCGACGTCCTCACCCATTACCGGCGCCGGACGGGCTGGACCGTGCTGCGGCCGATGGGCTGGGACGCGTTCGGGCTCCCCGCCGAGAACGCCGCGATCCGCGAGGGCGGCCACCCCCGCGAGATCACCGAGCGCAACATCAAGACGATCCGCCGCCAGATGCAGCGGCTCGGCTGGGCGATCGACTGGCAGCGCGAGGTCTCCGCCCACGAGCCGTCCTACTACCACTGGACGCAGTGGCTGTTCCTGCGCTTCTTCGAGCGTGACCTCGCGTACCGCAAGGAGGCGCCGGTCAACTGGTGCCCGAAGGACCAGACGGTCGTCGCCGACGCGTACGTGACCGACGGGCGGTGCGAGCGCTGCGGCACGCCGATCGAGGCGCGGAACATGACGCAGTGGTTCTTCCGGATCACGGCGTACGCCGACGAACTGCTCGAGTACGAGCTGCCCGAGGGCGGCGAGTGGCCCGAGCGGACGAAGACGATCCAGCGCAACTGGATCGGCCGCAGCGAGGGCGCGGAGATCCGCTTCGGGGTCGACGAGCTCGACCTCGACCTGCCGGTGTTCACGACCCGGCCCGACACGCTGTTCGGCGCGACCTTCTTCGTCGTCGCGCCCGAGCATCCGTTCGTCGAGCAGCACGCGAGCGAGGAGGCGCGCGAGTACGCACGGCACGCCGGCGCTCGCCCGACCGAGGAGCGGGCCACCGACACGGTCAAGACCGGCGTCTACACGGGACGCTCCGTGACGAACCCGGTCAACGGCGAGTCCCTGCCGATCTGGGTCGCGGACTACGTGCTCATGGACTACGGCACCGGCGCGATCATGGCCGTGCCCGCCCACGACGAGCGCGACCGCGAGTTCGCCGAGACGTTCGACCTGCCGATCGTCCCGGTCATCGACGACGACGGCCGGCTGATCAACTCGGGCCCGTTCGACGGGCTCCCGGTCGACGAGGCCAAGCGCGCGATCGTCGCCGCGCTGGAGGAGCAGGGGCGCGGCCGGGCGACGATCTCGTACCGCCTACGCGACTGGAGCTTCTCGCGGCAGCGCTACTGGGGCTGCCCGATCCCGATCGTCTACTGCGACGAGTGCGGCATCGTCTCGGTGCCCGACGACGAGCTCCCGGTGCTGCTGCCGGACATCGACGACTACCAGCCGAGGGGGAAGGCGCCGCTCGCGTCCAACGAGGAGTGGCTGCGCGTTCCCTGCCCACGGTGCGGCGGCGAGGGGCGGCGCGAGGCCGACACGATGGACACGTTCGTCGACTCGTCGTGGTACTTCCTGCGCTACGTCGACCCGCACAACGACACGGCGCCCTGGGACCGCGAGGTCGTGGACTACTGGCTGCCCGTGTCGCAGTACATCGGCGGGATCGACCACACCACGGGCCACCTGCTGTACGCGCGCTTCTTCGTGAAGGCGCTGAACGACATGGGGCTGGTCGGCTTCCGCGAGCCGTTCGCGCGCCTGTTCCACCAGGGGTGGGTGCAGATGGGCGGCTCGAAGATGTCCAAGACCAGAGGGAACATCGCGGGCCCGGACGAACTCGTCGAGCGCTACGGCGCCGACGCCGTGCGCCTGAACATCCTGTTCATGGGGCCGGCCGACCAGGACATGGAGTGGACGGACACGGGTATCGAAGGCGTGTCCCGGTTCGTGCGGCGGTTGTGGCGGACGGTGCTCGAGGTCGTCGAGGCCACGCCGCGCGAGGGCGAGCCGGGGGCGCTGACGCGGAAGGCGCACGAGACGATCGCGCGTGTCGGCGACGACATCGGGCGGCGCCTGCAGTTCAACACGCCGATCGCGGCGGTGATGGAGCTCGTGAACGAGCTCGCGCGGGACCCGGGCGCGCCCGACGCGCGCTTCGCCGCCGAGACGGCGGTCTCGCTGATCCAGCCCTACGCGCCCCACGCGGCGGAGGAGCTGTGGGAGCGGCTCGGGCGCTCGCGGCTGTGGGAGGCGCCCTGGCCCGAGGCCGACGAGTCGCAGCTCGAGCGCGACACCTTCGAGCTCGTCGTCCAGGTGAACGGCAAGGTGCGCGACCGCATCGAGGTGGCGGCCTCCCTCTCGGAGGACGAGCTCGTCGAGACCGCGAAGGCGTCGCCGAAGGTGCAGGCGCACGTCGACGGGAAGAACGTCCGGCAGGCGATCGTCGTGCCGCGCAAGCTCGTCAACCTCGTCGTCGGCTAGCGCCTTCACACATCCGGCACGAAGCCGGCACGGTCCGGCGCGACCTGCGTTGCCATCATCGTCAACGTGCTCGATGCGGTCTTCACCGTACTCACGCCGCCGCGACGACGCGCGCTCGCGGTCGGGCTCGTGCTGCTCGTCGTGGTGGTGCTCGGGGCACGGCGGCTCGCCTCCGCGGGTGCGGCGCAGGCGCCCGTCGCCGCTCCGGTGGTTGTGCCGGCGGCGCCGGTCGTGCAGCGCCGTGTCCTCGTGCACGTGGTCGGCGCGGTGCGCGACCCGGGCCTGTACCGGTTGCGGGAGGGCGACCGCGTCGCAGACGCGATCGAGCGCGCAGGCGGTGCCGGGGCGAAGGCAGACCTGGCTGGGGTGAACCTCGCCGCCCCGGTCGTCGACGGGACGCAGGTCGTCGTCCCGGCCGCCGGCGCCGCGCGAGCGTCCCCGGATGGAGGGACGGGCGGCTCGTCGGGTCCGATCAGCCTCGGCTCCGCCACCGTCGAGGAGCTGGACACGCTGCCCGGGATCGGTCCCGTCACGGCGGAAAAGATCGTGTCCTGGCGGGATGCGCACGGGCCGTTCCGCAGCGTCGACGACCTCGACGCCGTCCCCGGGATCGGACCGACGCGCATCGAGCAGCTGCGGGAGCTGGTGACGCCGTGAGCGTCATCGGCCGGTACCCGTCGCACGCGGTCGCCGCGGCGGCGTGCCTCGGCGTCGTCTCCGCTCTCGTCGTGCGATTCGGCGCGGTGCCGGTGGCGGTGCTCGGCGCCGTGCTCGCGGCTCTCGCATGCGCGTCCACCAGGCGGACAGTGGCTCTGGCGGCCGCAGCGGCGGCGCTGCTCGGCGCCTGGTGGGGAAGCGTTCGCCTCGATGCGCTCGACCGCTCCGTCCTGAAGGAGCACCTCGGCGAGACGGCGCCTGCCGACGTCGTCGTGACCGGACCGGCGCGACGCACCCAGTTCAGCGTGCGTGTCCCGGCGCGGGTCGAGATGTTCGACCGCCGGGCCGTGCGAGAGCGCATCCTGCTCGAGCTCCCGGCGGGACGCGCGCCGCCGCAGGGCGGCCGGCTCGAGCTCGTCCTCGAGCTGCGCGAGCCACGGCCGCCCCACGACGGGTTCAGCGAGCGCGACTGGCTCGAGCGGCAGGGCGTGCACATTGTCGGGCGAGGCGGACGTTGGCGACTCGTGGGACGGCGCGGCGGCGTCGCGGGCACGGCCGACCGGTTGCGGGAAGCCCTGGCAGGGTCGATCGCGCCCGGGCTGACGGGCGAGCGCGCCGCGGTCGTCGCCGGGATCGTCCTCGGCGAGGACCAGGGGCTTTCGGACGAACTCGGCGACGCGTTTCGCGTCTCCGGCCTCTATCACCTGCTGGCCGTTTCCGGCTCGAACGTCGGTGTCGTTGTCGCGGCCGCCATCGGGCTGGCGACCGCGGTCGGTGTCTCGCGCCGGATCGGACACGTCCTCGCGCTCGTCGGGATCCTCGGCTACGTCGCCGCCGTCGGCTGGCAGCCCTCGGTCGTGCGGGCCGGCGTCGCCGCGACGCTCGTCTCGCTCGCGTGGCTGCTCGCGCGCCCGCGGGACCGGTGGCACTTCCTGCTGGTCGGCGCCACCGTGCTGCTCGCATGGAACCCGCGGACGCTGCTCGAGCCGGGATTCCAGCTCTCGTTCGCGGCCGTTCTCGCAATCTTCCTCGTGGTTCCTCCAGCGCTGCTGGTGGCCGAGGGCTACCCCGTCCCGGCGGGGCTCGCTGCCGTGGTCGCCGTCTCCGCGGCCTGCAGCCTCGTCACGGCGCCGATCCTCTGGGCGCATTTCGGTGCGGTGCCGGTGTGGTCGGTGCCCGCGAACGTCCTCGCGTGGCCCGTCGCCGGGGCGATCCTCGGCCTCGGCCTGGTCGCAGCCGCGCTCGACCCGGTCGTCCCGCAGGGCGCGGAGCTCGCGGCCGCCGTCAACGGCTGGCTTGCGGCGTATCTCGCCGCCGTCGCGCGACTCATCGCGTCGCTCCCCCTCGCGCAGATCCGGTCGGGGCCGACACTCCTGCTCGTCGCGCTCGTCGTCGCAAGCATCGTCGCGGCGGCACGCATCCCGTCGCGCTGGCGTCTGCCGGTGCTGGCGGTCGCTGCCGCGGCGACCGTCGGCGTGGGGCTCTGGCAGCTCGTTCCGCCGGGCGAGGCCGTGCTGCCGCCGGCGGGGCTCCGCGTCACGGCGCTCGACGTCGGGCAGGGCGACGCGATTCTCGTCGAGGCGCCGGGCGCCGCGATGCTCGTCGACGAGGGGCCGCCCGAGGGTCGCGCAGCCGAGCAGCTGCGCCGACGCGGGCTCCGCCGGCTCTCGCTGCTCGTCCTCACGCACCCCCAGCGCGATCACGTCGGGGGCGCTCGCGACGTGATCCGCCGGCTCGACGTCGCGCTCGTCCTCGATCCTGGTCTGCGCGCGACCAGCCCGTACCGTGACGACGCCGTCGCGGAGGCACGCCGACGCGGCGTCCGGGTCGCGATCGCGCGCGCCGGCGAGACGCTCCGCATCGGCCCGCTCCGCGTCCGCGTGCTCTGGCCGCAGGACGCGGGCGCGCCCGGCGACGACCCGAACCGACGCGCGATCGTCCTGCTCGTCTCGTACGGCTCGGCCGACCTGTTGCTCACCGCCGACGCCGAGAGCGACGTGACGCTGCCGCTGCGGCCGCCGCCGGTCGAGATCCTGAAGGTCGCGCACCACGGCTCGGCCGATGCTCGGCTGGACGAGCTCCTGCGTCTCGTCCGCCCGCGGATCGCGCTGATCTCGGCCGGCGCAGACAATGACTACGGCCATCCGGCGCCGTCGACGCTCGCGACGCTCCGGGCCACGCCCGGCCTGGCGGTCCTCCGCACCGATCGCAGCGGGAGCGTCACGGTCGAGTCGGACGGTCGCTCGCTGCTCGTCCGGGAGGAGCGATGACTAGCATCGGTCGCAATGGCCGAGCTCGCGCGCGCGTACCTCATCACCGGTGGCGACCGGCCCAAGATCACGCGCGCGCTCGGGCGCCTCCGCACGCACTTCGACGACGAGTCGGTCGAGCTCCTCTCGGCGCGCGAGACGAGCGGGGAGGACGCGGTGGCGGCCTGCAACGCCCTGGGGCTCTTCGGCGGTAGCCGGCTCGTCGTGGTCGAGGACGTCGACGGCACGCCGAACACCGAGGGTCGGCTCACCGGCGGCTGGAAGGCCGCGGACCTGAAAGCCGTCACCGAGTACCTCGCTGCACCGTCGCCCGAGACCGTGCTCGCCCTCGTCGCGGCCGGGGTGAAGACGGACTCCGCGCTCGGCAAGGCGGTTGCGAAGGTGGGGAACGTCCTGGCCTACGACGTGCGGAAGGGAGGGCTCGCCAAGTGGGTGGCGGAGCAGTTCCGCCTGCAGGAGGCGCAGGCGGACGCCGAGGCGTGCCGGGCCCTGCTCGAGCTCGTCGGCGAAAACGTGGACGAGCTCGCGGCCGAGATCGAGAAGCTCGCGATCTGGGCCGACGGCGAGCCGATCACCGATCGCGACGTGCAGCAGCTCACCGCCGCGCGGGCCGAGACGTCGACCTTCGCGCTCACCGACGCCTGGGGCCGGCGGGACGCAGCCGCTGCGCTGCGGGCCTGCGAAGAGATCCTCGACCGCTCGCCGCGACCCCGCTCGTCGGAGCTGCACCGCCTCGCGTCGCAGCTGGCGAGCCACGTCGCCCGCGTGCGCGAGTGCCAGGCGCTCGCCGCCGAGGGCGTCACGGCCCGCGAGGCGGCGGGCCGGCTCAAGCGGGCGCCCTTCTACGTGGAGAAGCTCTTCGGACAGGCCCGAAACTTCGGCGTCGAGGAGCTGCGCGACGCGATCGTCCGCCTCGCCGAGCTCGACGCGGCTCTGAAGGGCGGCAGTCGCCTTGCAGGCGACCTCGAGCTCCAGCGCGCCCTGCTCGACATCACCCCGCCGGCACAGCAGCCGACGGCCGCGCGGAGCTAGGAGCCCGAGCCGGAGACGAGCTTCGCGGCCTGCGACTTCTTGCGGGCGGCGGCGTTCTTGTGGAGCGCCCCGCGTGCGGCGGCCCGGTCGATCAGCTTCTCGAGGTTGCGGCGCTCGGCTGTGACCGCGTCGGTGTCGCCGTCCTCGACGGCGGTCTCGAGCCGCTTCGACAGCGTCTTGATCGTCGAGCGGTAGCGCAGGTTCTCGAGCCGCTGGCGGGCGGCGATGCGGACGCGCTTCTTCTGCTGCTGGATGTTCGGCATACGAAAAGGGGCCCGCAGGCGCGGGCGGCGCGATCGTAGCAGAGCCCGGGGCGGCCGGGGCCTCTGGGAAGATCCGCCGGGCGTGAGCGAGACCCCGGCGAACCAGGAGGGCGTGGACGTGGCCGCGGGGGAAGGCGCGCACCGCCGCCGGCTCGCCGTGTCGACGGCGATTTTCGCCAGTGCGACGGGGCTGTCGCGCATCCTCGGCCTCGTCCGCGAGATCGTCGCCAGACGGTACTTCGGCGTCGAGGGCGCGGGGATCAACGCCTTCACGGCCGCCTTCCAGGTACCGAACCTCGTCCGCAGCCTCGTCGCCGACCAGGCGCTCACCGCCGCGTTCGTCCCCGTCTTCTCCGAGCTGCTGGAGAAGGGCGAGAAGGCCCGCGCATGGCGCCTCGCCTCGACGCTCTTCTGGCTGCTGCTCCTCGGGCTGGGCGGACTGACCGCGCTGTTCATGCTCGTCGCGCCGCTCGTGATGCGCCCGTTCGGCTTCGAGGGCGAGCAGCAGGAGCTCGCGGTCACGCTCTCGCGGATCCTGTTCCCGATCGTCGCGCTGCTCGGCGTCTCTGGCGTGATCGTCGGGATCCTCAACTCGTACGAGCAGTTCTCGATCCCGGCGCTTACGCCCGTGGCGTGGAACCTCGTGATCATCGCCGGCCTCGTCGTCGGCGTCCCGCTGACCGACAGCGACACGACCGCGCTCTACGTCTACGCCGGCTCGATCCTCGTCGGCACCGTCGTCCAGGTGCTGCTGCCGGTGCCGTGGCTCCTCGGCCTCGACGGGCGGCTCCGTGTCGCGATCGACTGGCGCGACCCGCTGGTGAAGCGGGTGCTCGTGCTGATGCTCCCCGTCACGCTCGGCCTCGGGCTCATCAACTTCAACCAGGTGATCGGGACGATTTTCGCCGCGCGGCTGATCGACCCGACCCTGGCGCCGGCGGCCATCGACGCGGCCTTCCGCATCTACATGCTCCCGCAGGGGATCTTCTCCGTGGCGGTCGCAACCGTCCTCTTCCCGTCGCTCTCGCGCCTGAGCACGCGGGAGGACTGGACGGGCTTCCGGGCCGCCGTCAGCCTGGGGCTCCGGCAGATCGCGTTCCTGCTCCTGCCGGCCTCGGCCCTCTGCGCCGTGCTGGCGGAGCCGATGGTGCGTCTGCTGTACCAGCGCGGCGAGTTCGGACCCGACCAGACGACCGTCGTCGCGGGCGCACTCGCCGCGTTCTCGCTCGGACTCACGTTCAACGGCTTCATGCTGATGCTCAACCGCGCGTTCTTCTCGCTGCAGCGGCCGTGGACGCCGACGCTCGTCGCGCTCGGGAACCTCGGCCTCAACACCGTCCTCTACTTCGCCTTCTACCGGGTCGGGACCTGGGGGATCCCGCTCGCGATCTCGCTCGCGAACGTCGCCGCGAGCGCCGCGCTGTTCGTGCTCCTGCGCCGCCACCTCGGCCATATGGACTTTGGCGCGATCGCGTCGTCGTTCCTCCGCGTGACCGTCGCGTCGATCGTGATGGCCGCGGTCGCGTACGGCGTCTGGCGCGGGCTCGACGAGGTGCTCGGCCGCGGGATCGTGATGCAGGCGATCTCGCTGCTCACGGCCCTGTTCCTCGCCGCCGTCGTCTACCTCCTTGCGGCCCGCGCGCTCAGGGTTCGCGAGCTCGAGGCGCTGCTAGCGTTGAGACGGCGCCGCGGGGCGCCGTGAGCCATGGACCAAAGCCGCATCCGCAACTTCTCGATCATCGCCCACATCGACCACGGGAAGTCGACGCTCGCGGACCGGATCCTCGAGGTGACCGAGACGGTCTCGAGCCGCGATATGCGCGACCAGCTGCTCGACACGATGGAGCTCGAGCGCGAGCGCGGGATCACGATCAAGGCACAGGCCGTCCGCGTGGCGTGGAAGGGCCACCAGCTCAACCTCATCGACACCCCCGGCCACGTGGACTTCACCTACGAGGTCTCGCGCTCGCTGCAGGCGTGCGAGGGGGCGCTCCTCGTCGTCGACGCCGCCCAGGGGATCGAGGCGCAGACGCTTGCCAACGCGTACCTCGCGATCGAGAACGACCTCGAGATCCTGCCGGTCGTGAACAAGATCGACCTGCCGTCGGCGGATCCCGACGCCGTGGCGAAGGAGGTCGCCGACCTCCTCGGCGGCGCGCCCGAGGATGCGCTCCGCATCTCGGCGAAGACCGGCGACGGCGTGGCCGAGGTGCTCGACGCGATCGTCGCGCGGATCCCGGCGCCCGCGGGCCATCGCGACGCGCCGGCGCGCGCGCTCATCTTCGACTCGTCCTACGACCAGTACCGCGGCGTCGTTGCGTTCGTCCGCGTCGTCGACGGCCGGCTCGGCAGTGGCGAGGCGCTGCACGCGATGGCGCTCGGGACGGAGTTCGAGGCCGAGGAGGTCGGCTTCCTGTCGCCGACGCGCGAGCCGGTCGCCGAGCTCACCGCCGGCGAGGTCGGCTACGTCATCACCGGCCTCAAGGACGTCTCGCGGCTCCGAGTCGGGGACACGATCACGACGCGCCGCAACGGCGCCGCCGGGCCACTCCCGGGCTACAAGGACGTGAAGCCGATGGTGTTCGCGGGCCTCTTCCCGACGGACTCGGACGACTACCCGGAGCTCCGCGACGCGCTCGAGAGGCTGAAGCTGAACGACGCGGCGCTCTTCTACGAGCCCGAGACCTCGCAGGCGCTCGGCTTCGGCTTCCGCTGCGGCTTCCTCGGGCTCCTGCACATGGAGATCGTCCGCGAGCGGCTGGAGCGCGAGTTCGACCTCGACCTGCTCGTGACGGCGCCGAACGTCGCCTACCAGGTCGAGACCCCGACGGGCGAGGTCGTCGAGGTGCACAACCCGGCCGAGATGCCGCGCGAGCTCGAGACGGTCGAGGAGCCGTACATCCGCGCCTCGATCATCGTCCCGAAGGAGTACGTCGGCACGGTCATGGAGCTGAACAACGACCGCCGCGGCCGCTTCGACCACATGGAGTACCTCTCGGAGGAGCGCGTCCTGCTCGTCTACGAGCTGCCGCTCGCCGAGGTCGTGCTCGACTACTACGACGCGCTCAAGTCCCGCACGAAGGGCTACGCGAGCTTCGACTACGACCTCTCCGGCTTCCGCGAGGGGCAGCTCGTGCGCGTCGACGTCCTCGTCGGCGGCGAGCAGGTCGACGCGCTGTCGCTGGTCGTCCACCGCGACTTCGCCTACGGCCGCGGCAAGGCGCTCGTCGAGAAGCTGCGGGAGGAGATCCCGCGCCAGATGTTCGACGTGCCGATCCAGGCGGCGATCGGGTCGCGCGTGATCGCGCGCGAGACCGTCAAGGCGAAGCGCAAGGACGTGCTCGCGAAGTGCTACGGCGGCGACATCACGCGCAAGCGGAAGCTGCTCGAGAAGCAGAAGGCGGGCAAGAAGCGGATGAAGCAGGTCGGCGCCGTCGAGGTGCCGCAGGAGGCGTTTCTCGCCGTGCTCAACCTCGGGGACGGGAAGCAGCGGTGAACGGCGCGCGGCACCTCTACGTGCACCTGCCGTTCTGCGTGCATCGGTGCGGCTACTGCGACTTCGTCACGGTCGTCGGGCGCGGCGAGTCGCACGCGCCCTACGTCGACGCGCTGCTCGAGGAGCTCCGGCTCGAGAGCGAGCTCCTCGCGCCGCGGCTCGAGACGGTCTTCCTCGGCGGCGGGACGCCGACGTTCACGTCGCTCCCGGAGCTCGAGCGCCTGCTCGCGGCGCTCCCTCGCGCGGACGAGGTCACGGTCGAGGCGAACCCGGAGACGGTGACGGCCGAGGTGGCCGCGGCGCTTGCGGCGAGGCGGCGTGACCCGCGTCTCGCTCGGCGTGCAGTCCTTCCGCCGGCATCTGCTCGAGGTGCTCGAGCGGCGGGCCGGGCCGGACGACGTCCGGGGCGCGTTCTACGCTCTGCGTGATGCCGGATTCGACAACATCAGCGTCGATCTCCTCTACGGCGTCCCGGGCCAGGAGCCCACCGATCTCGCGCGCGATCTCGACGAGGCCCTCGCCCTCGCGCCGGAGCACCTCTCGTACTACGAGCTCGAGGCCAAGCCGGGGACGCGCTTCACACATACCCACGGGGATGAGCTGCTCCGCCAGAGCGAGGCCATGGAGGGGTACTTCGAGCAGGTCGTCGAGGCGCTGACGGGCGCCGGCTACCGCTGGTACGAGACGGCGAACTTCTGCCGTCCAGACGAAGCCGCGGGCGGACGCGACCTTCGCGCCCGGCACAACCTCGCGTACTGGCTCGGCCGGGACTACGTCGGGATCGGGATCGGCGCGGTCTCCACGGTCGGCGGCCGCCGCTGGCGGAACGCGCCGAGCCTCGGTCGCTACGTGGCCGCGCTCGGGCGCGGCGAGCGGCCACCGCGCGAGCACGAGGCGCTCGGCGACGACGTGAAGCGGCGCGAGCGGCTGATGCTGGGGCTCCGGCTCGACGAGCCGCTCCCCCTCGCGGGCGTCGAACCGGCGCTCGACGCGGCGGCGCTGGCGCGGATGGAGCGCCTCGGGCTCGCCGAGCGGCGAGGCGAGGCGCTGGCGCTGACGGAGCGCGGCCGCTTCCTCGGCGGGGCGGTCACGGCCGAGCTCCTGGCCTAGGCGGGATTCGGCGCGGCCGTCGGCCGGGCTACGATTGCCCTGCAAAGCGTGGAGATCCAGCTCACCCAGCGGCAGCGGCAGATCCTCGTGGGCGTCGTCGAGGAGCATGTCGCCACGGGCGAGCCCGTCGGTTCCAAGACCGTCGTGGAACGGACGATCGTCGAGGTCTCGTCGTCGACCGTCCGCAACGAGTTCGCGGCGCTCGAGGCGCTCGGGCTGCTGACGCACCCGCACACCTCCGCGGGACGGGTCCCGACCGAGCGCGGCTACCGCGTCTACGCGGGCGAGCTGCTCGACCCAGCGCGAGACGCGGCCCGGCTCGTTCCCGCTGGACCTGTCGGCGCTACGCACCGAGGTCGAGGCCGCGCTCCAGCGGACGACGGAGATGCTGTCGGACGTGACGCGCCTGCTCGCGCTCGTCTCGGCGCCGGCGATCGAGACGGCGCGCATCCACCACATCGAGGTGCTCCGGCTGCGCCCGACGGTCGTGCTGGTCGTCGTGATCACGTCGGCCGGCGGCGTGACGAAGCGCGTGCTCACGTTCGCCGAGCCGGTCGACCCGGGCCTCGTCGAGTGGGCGCGCGAGTACCTCAACGAGGGCCTCGCCGGTGTGCAGCTCGGCACGCACACGCTGCGGCGGCGCCTCGACGATCCCGGGCTCCCGGCCCGCGAGCGGGCGTTCGTCGAGGCCGTTCGCCCCGCGTTCACCGACCTCGTGGCGGAGCGGGAGCAGCGCCTCTACGTCGGCGGCGCGGCGAGCCTCCTGAGCGAGGCGCGCGCGGACGAGCTCGAGGCCTGCCAGCGCCTGCTCGAGACGCTCGAGCAGCGCGCGACGCTGCTGGAGCTGATCGGCGAGGCGATCGAGCCGCGACGCGCCTTCGTCCGCGTCGGCGACGACCTCGACCACCCCGGGCTGCGCCACGTTGCGCTCGTCGGCTCGACGTACGGCCTCGCGAACCGGACGCTCGGCGCCGTCTCGCTCCTCGGCCCGGTGCGGATGGACTACGACAAGGCGCTGCGCAGCGTCCGCGGCGCCGCGCAGGAGCTCTCGCGCTTCGTCGAGGACGTCTACGGCGAGGCCTGACCCGGCGGACCGCGCGGCTACGCTCTGAGCGTGGCGACCACGCAGCACGACTACTACGAGCTCCTCGGGATCGCGCGCGACGCCTCCGACGCAGACATCAAGCGCGCGTTCCGCAAGCTGGCGCGCGAGCTCCATCCCGACGTCAACGACGCGCCCGACGCCGAGGAGCGGTTCCGCCAGGTCGCCGAGGCGTACGAGGTGCTCTCGAAGCCCGAATCGCGCCAGCTCTACGACCGCTTCGGCCACGCCGGGCTGCGCAGCGGCGGGTTCCAGCCCGGCCACTTCGACTTCGGCAGCCTCACGGACATCTTCTCGGCCTTCTTCGGCGACGACCTGTTCTCGGCGACGGGCCGGCCCAGCCGCTCCAGGGGCGCGGATCTCATCGCCGAGGTCGAGGTCGAGCTCGTCGAGGCGGCGCGCGGCGCGACACGCGAGGTCTCGTACGGCGTCGCGGTCACCTGTGAGCACTGCAACGGGAACGGCGCAGAGCCCGGAACAGCCGTGCGCACCTGCGAGACGTGCGGCGGCGCCGGCCGCGTCCAGCAGGTCGCGCGGTCGCTGCTCGGCGAGTTCGTCCGCTCGACCGCCTGCCCCACCTGCGCCGGCGCCGGGCGGATCGTCGAGACCGCGTGCCGCGAATGCTCCGGCGCCGGCCGCGTGGCGGAGGAGCGGATGCTGCGCGTCGACGTCCCGGCCGGGATCCACGACGGCCAGCGGATCCGGCTCGCGGGCGAGGGCCACGTCGGAGACGGCGGCGGCCGCGCCGGCGACGTCTACGTGCAGGTGCGCGTACGGCCCGACCCACGGTTCGTGCGCGAGGGCAACGACGTCTTCTCCACGGTCGACCTCACGATCACGCAGGCGGCCCTCGGTGCGAGCGTGACCGTGCCGACGCTCGAGGGCGAGGTGCAGCTCGATTTCGACCCCGGCACGCAGGCCGGCACCGTCCGGGTGCTCCGCGGCAAGGGGATGCCCGTGCTGCAGGGCTTCGGCCGCGGCGACCAGCGTGTGCTCGTCAACGTCGTCGTCCCGCGGAGGCTCACGGAGGAGCAGCGCGACGCGCTCGAGCAGTTCGACCGCCTCACCGACGGCGAGACGTACCGCGACGACGGCGGCGAGGGCTTCTTCGACAAGCTGAAGAGCGCGTTCCGCTGACGCTTCGACGCGTCTCCGTCTCGGTTCCCATCGAGCGCGCCGAGCCGGCACGCGCGCAGATGCTCGAGCTCTTCCCCGAGGGCTTCGAGGAGGTCGACGGCTCCGACGGCGTGGAGCTCGTCGCGTACACCGACGGCGCGGGCCAGGAGCGCTTCGCGGCGGTCTTCGGCGCCGTGGCGGGCCGCGACGTCCCGGCCGACTGGCACGACCGCTGGCGCCTCTTCCACCGCGGCGCGCGCGTGGGGCCGCTCTGGGTCGGCCCGCCGTGGGAGGACCCGCCGCCCGGCCTGATCCCCGTCGTCGTCGACCCGGGCCGCGCGTTCGGCACCGGCGCCCATCCGACGACGCGCCTCTGCCTCGAGCTGCTCGCCGAGCTGCCGCGCGGCAGTCTCGTCGACGTCGGCTGCGGCTCGGGCGTCATCGCGATCGCGGCGGTGAAGCTCGGCTTCGCACCGGTCACGGCAGTCGACGTCGATCCGCAGGCCGTCCAGGTCGCCCGCCAGAACGCGGTGGCGAACGGGATCGAGCTCACGGTGCAGATGCTCGACGCGCGCGCCGGAGGTCTGCCCGAGACGGACGTCGCCGTGTCGAACATCGCGCTCGACTCGGTCGAGGCGCTCGGCGGCGTGCTCCGTGCCCGGCACGCGGTCACCTCGGGCTACCTCGTCTCCGAGCAGCCGATGCTCGATGGCTACCGGATCCGCGAGCGCCGCGAGCAGCGACGGGTGGGCGGCCGACCTGTACGAGCGCCGTTAGGGTCCCCGGCCGATGGCGACGTTCTCGGTCAGGTTTCTCGGCTGCAAGGTCTCGCACACCGACGCGCATGCGGTCCGCGAGGCGCTCGTCGCCGGCGGCCACGAGGAGGTCGCGGGCTCGGCGGGCGGGGACGTCGCGGTCGTCAACGCCTGCTGCGTCACGCACGAGGCCGTCTCCAAGTCGCGCCAGGCCGCCTCGCGCGCGGCCCGCACGCATGCACGCGTGTACGTGACCGGGTGCGGCGCGAACCTCGAGGGTGTGTGGGGCGGGCTCCCGGACAACGTCGTCGTCGTCGCGAAGCGGTCGGAGGAGACGCCCGCGTACGTCGCCGGTGACGTCGGCGCGATCGGGTGCGTCCGGGACGAGACGCGGCTCGAGCGGGTGCGGGCGTTCGTGAAGATCCAGGACGGCTGCTCGTTCTCGTGCGCCTTCTGTGTCGTCCCCCTCGTACGCGGCGGGACGCGCAGCCGCCCCGCGAGTGCGATCCTCGACGAGATCCGCCGCCGGGTGCGCCGTGGGCACAAGGAGGTCGTGCTGACCGGCATCAACCTCGGGCTCTTCCGCGACCCCGACCGCGGCTGGCGCCTGCCGCGGCTACTGCACGAGGCCGCGGCGGTGGACGGGCTCGCCCGCCTGCGCCTGTCGTCCATCGAGGTCAACCACGTGAGCGCGGAGCTCGTCGAGGCCGTGCGCGAGTCGCCGACCGTGGCAAAGCACCTGCACGTGCCGCTCCAGTCCGGCGACGACCGCGTGCTGGCGGAGATGGGCCGGCGCTACACGGTCGCGACCTACCTGCGGCGGCTCGAGCCGCTCCGCGACGTGGCGAACCTGACCGCCGACGTGATCGTCGGGTTCCCCGGCGAGGACGACGCCGCCTTCGAGCGCACGCTCCGCGCCGTCGACGACGGCGGGATCACGAAGGTGCACGTGTTCCCGTACTCGCCGCGGCCCGGCACGCGCACGGCCGCTGCCGACACGGTGCCGGCGGCGGTGAAGAAGGAGCGCTCGGCGCGGCTGCGCGCTCGGTCCGACGACGCGTGCCGGCAGCGCTGGGAGTCCAAGCTCGGCGCGGAGGACACCGTCCTCGTCGATCGGCCCGGCCGCGGCTACGGCGACGACTACACCCCGTGGCTCGTCAATGCGCCCGTCGGGTCGCTCGTGCGCGTGCGCGGCAGCGCGGTTACCGAGGAGGGCGTCCGTGCCGCCTGAGGACTGCCTCTTCTGCGCCCTCGTTCGCGAGGGCGACCACGTGCACGCAATGCCTGGCTTCGTCGCGGTCCGGGACATCAACCCGCGGGCCGACACGCACCTGCTCGTGATCCCGGAGCGGCACGTCGAGACCTTCCGCGAGGTCGCCGCGTTCGAGGAGCACGAGGCGAAGACGATGCTCGAGTTCGTCGCCGACGTCGCGCGGCGCGAGGGCCTCCACGACTACCGCGTGGTGGTCAACGTGGGGGAGTCCGCCGGACAGACAATCTTCCACCTGCACTGGCACGTCCTAGGTGGAAGGATGCGAGGGATGCCCGCATGACGCTCATCGACGAGCTGAAGGATGACCTCGACGAGGCCGTCCGCGAGCGCGACGAGGACCTGCGGGACGCGATCCGGCTCATCCTCAACTCGCTCCAGCTGGCGGAGAAGGAGCTGCAGCGCCCGCTCACGCAGGACGAGGAGCTGCAGGTGCTCCAGCGTGAGCGCAAGCGGCGGGTCGAGGCCGCGGAGGCGTTCCGGGCCGCAGGGCGGGAGGAGCAGGCCGAGGACGAGGAGTACGAGCTCGAGGTCCTCGAGGACTACATGCCCGACCCGCTCTCGGATGAGGCCGTCGAGGACATCGTCGACGACGTGATCGCCGAGGTCGGCGCCACGAGCATGCGCGACTTCGGCCGGGTGATGGCGGACGTGATGCCACAGGTGTCCGGCCGCGCGGACGGGTCGGCCGTGAGCCAGATCGTCCGCGAGAAGCTGGCCTAGCGCCGCGCCGTCCAGCCCCCCACCTGGGGGCACGCGGCTCCCTTCCGGAATCGTCGCATGCGCCGGCGCACGTGTCCGTGCCGGGTCCGTGCCGAGACCGTCACGCGCGGCGTCGCGACAAGACGGGGTCGAAACCCGCCGTCAACCGTGCGAGATTAGCGGGATCGACAAGGGGCCGCATCCCCAGCCGCTCGCGCTCGACCCGGAGGAGATGCGCGCGCTCGGCTATCGCACGGTCGACGCCCTCGTCGACTGGCTGAGTGACGACGGCGCACCGGCGCTGCGGCGCGCCGCTCCCGCCGAGATGGCCGCGCGGCTCGGGACACCCGCGCCGGAGGCGGGCATCCCGTTCGACGACGCGCTGGCGACGCTCTTCCGCGACGTCCTCCCGTTCACGAGCCGCTCCGGCCACCCGCGCTTCTTCGCGTACGTGCCGTTCGCCGGGACCTGGCCGGGCGCGCTCGGGGACTTCGTCGCGAGCGCGTGCAACGTCTACGTCGGCTCGTGGCAGGAGGCCGCCGGCCCGACCCAGCTCGAGCTCGAGATCCTCGGCTGGTTCAAGGAATGGGTCGGCTATCCGGCGACCGCGTCGGGCACGCTCGTCCCGGGCGGCTCGGCCGCGAACCTGACCGCCCTCGCGTGCGCGCGCGAGCAGCTCGTCGGCGCGATGCGCGACGACCTCGTGATCTACGCCTCCGACCAGACACACTCGTCGGTCGGGCGCGCCGCGCGCACGCTCGGCTTCCGGCCCGACCAGGTGCGCGTGCTGCCCGTCGACGCCGACCTCCGGCTGCGGCCCGCGACGCTGGCCGACGCGATCGCGGTGGACGAACGTCGCGGGCGGAGGCCGTTCTGCGTCGTCGCGAACGCCGGCGCCACGAGCACCGGCGCGGTCGACCCCATCGCGGACCTCGCCGAGCTGTGCCGCGAGCACGGCCTGTGGCTGCACGTCGACGCGGCGTACGGCGGCTTCGCCGTGCTGACGGAGCGCGGCCGCGCCGCCCTCGGTGAGCTCGGCCGCGCGGACTCGATCACCCTCGACCCGCACAAGTGGCTGTACCAGCCGTACGAGTGCGGCTGCTTGCTCGTGCGCGACGGCCGGGCACTGCGGCACGCGTTCGAGACGCACTCGGACTACCTGCGCGACTCCGAGGTCGACGACGCGACGGTCAACTTCTGCGACTACGGCCTGCAGCTGACCCGGGCCTCGCGCGCCTTCAAGCTCTGGCTCTCGCTCCGCACGTTCGGCGTGGCGGCGTTCCGCGCCGCGATCGACCGCTCGCTCGACCTCGCGGAGCTTGCGCGCCGCCGGATCGAGGCGAGCGACCGGCTGGAGCTGGCGGCCCCGCCGTCGCTCGGCATCGTCTGCTTCCGCCGCGACGGCGACCACGGGCTGACGGACGGCCTCGTCGCGGCGCTGGAGCAGGAGGGCCTCGGGCTCATCTCGTCCACGCGCGTCCACGGCCGCTCGGTGCTGCGCCTCTGCGTCCTCAACCACACGTCGACCGCCGCGGACGTGGAGGCGGTGCTCTCGTTCCTCGAGACGGCCGAGCCGGTCACGCCGCCGGTCGAGTACGAGCGCGACCCGGCAGTGCCGGAGACCGTGCCCCTGTTCGCCCGCCTCACGCCGGACGAGGACGACGCGTTCCGGTCGTTGTCGACGCCGCGCGAGGTCGCGGACGGCGTCGAGATCGTCCACGGCTGGGACACGACCCGCGAGCTCTTCGTGCTCGAACGTGGCCTCGTCGACGTCGTGCGCGAGGGCGAGCTCGTCGCGACGCTCCGCTGCGGCGACTACTTCGGCGAGATCGGCGCGCTCGAGTGGGGCGCCGGGTTCGCGCGCTCACGTGTCGCGTCGGTGGTCGCGCGCGCGGATGTGAGCCTGCGCGTCCTCGAGCCGCCCGCCCTGGTCCGCCTCCTCGGCGCCTTCCCGCGGCTCGAGGCCGAGATCCGCCACACGGCGCACACCCGGCTGCGCGCCGTCCCGTGAGCGCGCTCGCGTACGCCGCGCAGATCCCGCGCGTGATCGGCGGCGTGCTCCGCAACCGCGACCTGCGCCGCGTGCAGCTCGCGTTCGTCGCCTTCAACGCCGCGGAGTGGGGCGTGTGGATCGCGATGCTCGTCTACGCGTACGAGCAGGGCGGCGCGACGACGGCCGGCCTCGTCGCCGTGGCGCAGCTCGTCCCCGCGGCCCTGTTCGCGCCCCTCGCCGCCTCGCTCGGCGACCGCCGTCCACCGACACGCGTCCTTGCCGCCGGCTACGTCGCCCAGGCACTCGCGATGGGCGCGACCGCGGCCGTGCTCCTCGCCGACGGCCCGCCGCTCGCCGCCTACGCGCTCGCCGCGGTCGCCGCGACCGCCGTGACGGTGACGCGCCCGGCGCAGGCGGTGCTCCTGCCGTCGCTGGCGCGGACGCCGGAGGAGCTGACCGCGGCGAACGTCGTCGCGGGCTGGATCGAGAGCCTCAGCGTCCTCGTCGCGCCGGCACTCGCGGGCGTTCTGCTCGGCGTCGGCGGGGCCGGCGCGGTCTTCGCGGTCATGGCCGTCGTCGCCGGGGCGGCGGCGGTCCTCGTCGCACCGGTCCAGAGCCCGCGGCCGACCGGCGCCGGGCCGGTGCTCGCGGGCATGCTCGACGGCCTCGCGGTCGTCGCGCGCGAGCCCGGCCCGCGTGCGCTCGTCTGGCTGCTCGGGGTCGAGGCGCTCGCGATCGGAGCGCTCGACGTCCTCTACGTCGTCCTCGCGGTCGGTGTGCTCGGCTACGAGGGCGGCACGGCCGGCTACCTCAACGCCGCGTTCGGCCTCGGCGGCGTCGTCGGGGTCGCGGTGACCGTCGCGCTCGTCGGTCGTCGCCGGCTCGCACCTGCCCTGCTCGCAGGCCTCGTGCTCTGGGCCGCCGCGCTCGCCGCGATCGCGCTCACGGGCACGCTTCGCCGCCGTGTTCCTGCTCCTCGCCGCGGCCGGCGTGGGCCGGACGACGCTCGACGTCGCCGGCAGGACGCTGCTGCAGCGGATCGCGACGCCGACCGCGCTCTCGCGCGTCTTCGGCCTCCTCGAGGGCCTGACGATGGCCGGCCTCGCCGCCGGCTCGATCCTCGCCTCGGCGTTCGTCGCGCTCGCCGGCGGCCGCGGAGCGTTCGTGTGCCTCGCCGCGGTCCTCCCGCTCGCCGCGGCCCTCGTCGTTCGGAGCATCCTGGCGAGCGACGCCGCCGCGCTGCCGGTCGTCGAGATGGCGCGCCTGCGGGCGCTGCCGATCTTCGCGTACCTCGGCCCGGTCGAGCTCGAGGCGGCCGCGCGCTCGATCGAGCCCGTCGAGCTCCCCGCCGGGACGGTCGTCATCCGCGAGGGCGAGGCCGGCGACTGCTTCTACGTCGTCGCGGACGGCGAGGTCGTGGTCTGGCGGGGCGAGACGCGCGTCCGCGAGCTCGGGCGCGGCGAGTGCTTCGGCGCGATCGCGCTCGTCCGCGACGTGCCGCGGACCGCAACGGTCGTCGCGAAGACCGACGTGCGTCTCGACAGCCTCGGCCAGGCCGAGTTCCTGCGCGCCGTCACGGGTCACGAGCGAACGTCGAGGCACGCGGACGAGCTCGTGGCGGCCCACCTCGCGCACGGCGCGAGCCCGCCCTGATCCCCGCCTACACTGAGCCCGTGCAGCAGGTTCTCGACGTCTCGAACGAGGTCGCGGCCGAGCTGGCCGGGATCGGCGACGGCGTGCTCGACTCGCTCCGCGACCGCCTCAACATCACCATCCGCATGCGCGGCAACCAGCTCACGCTCGAGGGCGAGGAGCAGGAGGTCGAGCAGGCGCGCGCTGTCGTCGACGAGCTGGTCGAGCTGGTCGAGGGCGGTCACGAGATCGGCCCGTCCACCATCGACGCGGTCGTCGGCGCACTCGACGAGGCCGAGGACATCCGCGACGTCTTCGAGGACGTCGTCTGGCGCCACAGGGGCAAGAAGATCGCGCCGAAGACGGTCACGCAGAAGCACTACGTCGACGCGATCCGCGACTGCACCGTCACCTTCGGGATCGGCCCGGCCGGCACGGGCAAGACGTATCTCGCGATCGCGCTCGCGGTGCACGCGCTCTCGGAGCGCCAGGTCGGCCGGATCATCCTCACGCGGCCGGCGGTCGAGGCCGGCGAGCGGCTGGGGTTCCTCCCCGGCGACGTGCTCGCGAAGGTCGACCCGTACATGCGGCCGCTGTTCGACGCGCTCTACGACATGATGGATCCGGAGAAGCTGAGCGCGTACATGGAGCGCGGCACGGTCGAGGTGGCGCCGCTCGCGTTCATGCGCGGCCGGACGCTCAACGACAGCTTCATCATCCTCGACGAGGCGCAGAACACCTCGCCCGAGCAGATGCAGATGTTCCTCACCCGGCTCGGGTTCGGCTCCAAGGTCGTCGTCACGGGCGACGTCACGCAGATCGACCTCCCGCGCGAGCAGGCCTCCGGGCTCATCACCGTGCAGGGCATCCTCGGCGGGATCGACGACATCGGCTTCGTTCGCTTCACGCACAACGACGTCGTCCGCCACAAGCTCGTGCAGCGCATCGTCGAGGCCTACAAGCGGCACGCCGAGGAGACCGGCACCGAGCGCGGCCGGTGATCGAGGTCGCGGTCGAGAACCGCAGCGGCATCGAGGTCGACGGCGAGGGTGCGGCCGAGCTCGTCCGACGCGTGCTCGAGGCTGAGGGCATCGACGGCGGCGAGGTCGGCATCGCGTTCGTGGGCCCGGAGGAGAGCCGCGCGCTCAAGCGCGAGCATCTCGGCGTCGACGAAGCAACCGACGTGCTCTCGTTCCCCCTCGACGGCCGCGAGGACGTGCCGACCGGTCTCCCGCGGCAGCTCGGCGACCTCGTCGTCTGCCCGCAGGTCGTGGGCGACGACTGGCGCACGCCGCTCGTGCACGGCGTCCTGCACCTGCTCGGCTACGACCACGGGCCCGAGATGGCGGCGCGTGAGGAGGCGCTGCGCTGATGGCCGTCCGGCCGTTGCGCCCCGGCCGCGCGCCGAGCCTGCTCGACTCGTTCAACTTCGCCTTCGAGGGGATCATCCACGTGCTCCGCACGCAGCGGAACATGCGGATCCACTTCATGATCGCGGCCGGCGTGCTGATCGCTGCGGTCGCGATCGGCGTGACGCGGATGGAGCTGATCGCGCTGCTGCTCGCGATCGCGTTCGTGATGTTCGCGGAGATGATCAACACGGCGATCGAGGGCGCGGTCGACGTCTCGACCACGTCGTTCGACCCGAACGCGAAGCTCGCGAAGGACATCGCCGCCGGCGCAGTCCTCATCGCGACCGTCACGGCGGTCGCCGTCGGCTACCTGATCTTCTCCGAACGGCTCGCCGACCGCAGCTCGCGCCTGCTCGAGCGGCTCTCGGACGCGCCCGCGGAGCTGACGCTCGTGGTGCTCGTGCTGACGACGATCGCCGTGATCGGGGCGAAGGCGATCACGCGCAGCGGCACGCCGCTCCGCGGGGGCTTCCCGTCCGGCCATGCCGCGCTCGCGTTCGCCGGTTGGATGGCGATCACGCTGCTCGTGGACGAGCAGCAGTTCCTCGTCTCGTCCGTCGCGTTCGTGCTCGCGGTGCTCGTGGCGCAGACGCGTGTCGAGTCGGGGATCCACTCGCCGCTCGAGGTCTTCCTGGGCGCGATCCTCGGCTCGCTGACCGCCCTCGTCGTGATCCAGGTCTTCGCGTCGTGAACGACGTGCTCGGCGAGATGAAGGCCTATTACGCCGCGCGGGCGCCGGAGTACGACGACTGGTGGTTCCGCCGCGGCCCCTACGACCTCGGCGAGGAGGGCAACGCCCGCTGGGCAGCCGAGGCGGCCGAGGTCGAGGCGGCGCTCGGCGCGCTGCGGCCGTTCGGCAGCGTCGTCGAGTTGGCCGCGGGCACCGGCCTCTGGACGCGCCACCTCGTCGAGGGCGCGACCCGTGTCCTCGCCCTCGACGCCAGCGCCGAGACGCTCGCGCTCAACCGCGAGCGCACCGGCGGCCGCGCCGAGTACCGCGTTGCCGACCTGTTCGCGTGGGAGCCCGAGGAGCGGTTCGACCTCTGCGTCTTCGGCTTCTGGCTCTCGCACGTGCCCGAGACGCGGTTCGACGCCTTCTGGGACACGGTGCGGCGCGCCTCGGACCGATTCTTCGTCGTGGACAGCGCCGCCGGCGACCCCGCGCACCTGTGGGAGAGCGCGGGCGAGCGTGAGGTGCGGCGCCTGTCCGACGGCCGGGAGTTCGAGATCGTGAAGCGTCGCTGGTCGCCGGACGGCCTGGCTGCACGGCTCGAGCCGCTCGGCTGGGAGATCGATCTGCGCACGAGCTCGGGCGGCAGCTTCGTGTACGGCTCGGGCAGGATCAGGGCATGACCGGTGAAGAGCTCGTCGAGCGCGCCGAGGCCGCGGCGCAACGCGCCTACGCGCCGTACTCGAACTACCTCGTCGGCGCCGTCGTCCTCACCCGCGACGGCACGCTCGTCGAGGGCGTGAACGTCGAGAACGCCGCCTATCCGCTCGGCATCTGCGCGGAGCGGACGGCGCTGTCGCGCGCGGTCGTCGAAGGTTTCCGTCCCGGCGACGTCGAGGCCGTGGGGATCACCGCGTCCCCGTGCGGCGGCTGCCGGCAGTGGCTGCACGAGTTCCGCGTCGACCGCGTGGCCTTCCGGCGCGAGGACGGCTCGATCGCCGAGTACACGCCCGCCGAGCTTCTCCCGGACACGTGGAACCTTCCGGGCTGAGGTCGGGCTTCGTCGCGGTCGCCGGTCGACCGAACGTCGGCAAGTCGACGCTCGTGAACGCGCTCTGCGGCGGCAAGGTCGCCATCGTCTCGGACAAGCCGCAGACGACGCGGCGGCGGATCTTCGGGATCGCGAACGGCGACGACTACCAACTCGTGCTCGCCGACCTCCCCGGCTTCCAGCGCCCCCGCGACGCGCTCACCGAGCACATGCAACGGACGGTCGACTCGTCCTTCGAGGACGTCGAGGGCGTCCTGTTCGTGCTCGACGCGCGCGAGCGGATCGGTGCGGGCGACCGCTTCGTCGCGAAGAAGGTGTTCGGGCTCGGCGTCCCGGTCGTGATCGCGCTGAACAAGGTCGACCGGCTCAAGCCGGGGCACATCGCGCAGCAGATGCAGACGGCGGCGCAGCTCGGCGACTTCCACGCGCTGCATCCCGTCTCGGCGAAGACCGGCGACGGCGTGGGGGAGCTGCGCGACGAGCTGGTCGAGCTCCTCCCGGACGGCCCGCACTACTTCCCCGTCGACCAGCGCACCGACCTCGGCCCGGAGGAGCAGATCGCGGAGCTCGTCCGCGAGAAGGCGCTGCACCTCACACGCGAGGAGGTGCCGCACGCGCTCACGGCCGAGGTCGAGGAGCTGGGGGAGAAGGTCGTGCGGGCCACGATCTTCGTCGAGACGGAGTCGCAGAAGCAGATCCTCGTCGGCAAGGGCGGAGCGATGGTGCGGGAGATCGGTACGCGGGCGCGGCCGGAGGTCGAGGCCCTGCTCGGGCACCCGGTCTTCCTCGAGCTGCACGTCAAGGTGCGCCCGCGCTGGCGCCGCGAGGAACGCTTCCTCGAGCGCATGGGGCTCTGACGAGGGGCGTCGGAAGCCGGGCACAGGTAGGGGGCTACACTCACCGCATGGCGCAGGCTCCGGCACTGCCCCGTGGGTTCGAGCTCCCGCTCGAGCCGCGGCTCCCTCGGATCGGCTCGATCGACCAGGTCGCCGTCGAGGAGCGGGCCGAGTCGCTCGCGAAGCGGTCGATCAAGAAGGAGGCCAAGCTCTGGGCGCTCGAGACGGCCGTCCGGATGATGGACCTGACGACGCTCGAGGGCGCCGACACGCCCGGCAAGATCGCCGCCCTGTGCTCGAAGGCGGTGCGGCCCGACCCGGTCGACCGCACGATTCCCTCGGTCGCCGCCGTCTGCGTGTACCCGAACCTCGTCCCCGTGGCGAAGGAGCGGCTCGCCGGCAGCGGGGTCAAGGTCGCTGCGGTCTCGACGTACTTCCCGTCCGGGCAGGCGCCGCTCGACGTGAAGCTCCGCGACGTTCACGATGCCGTCGAGCTCGGCGCCGACGAGATCGACATGGTGATCGATCGCGGCGCATTCCTCTCGGGCCGCTACGCGAAGGTCTACGACGAGATCGTCAAGGTGAAGGAGGCCTGCGGCGAAGCGCACCTCAAGGTGATCCTCGAGACCGGCGAGCTCGGCACCTACGACAACGTGCGCCGCGCCTCGCTGCTCGCGATGGCCGCCGGCGCGGACTTCATCAAGACCTCGACCGGGAAGGTGAGCCCGGCGGCGACGCTGCCTGTCTCGCTCGTCATGCTCGAGGCGATCCGCGACGTCCACGACGAGACCGGCCGGATCGTCGGCTTCAAGCCCGCGGGCGGCATCCGCGCCGCCAAGCAGGCGATCCAGCACCTCGTGCTCGTCCACGAGACCCTCGGCCCGGACTGGCTCACGCCCGACCTGCACCGCTTCGGCGCGTCGTCGCTCCTGAACGACGTGCTGATGCAGATCCGGAAACAGAAGACCGGCGCGTACCAATCCCTCGACTACTTCACGATCGACTGATGAGCGACGTCGAGAAGCGCCAGGACCGCGCTCCCGTTCCGACCGAATGGACGTACGCGCCGGCGCCGGAGTCGGCCGACATCGTCCGGCTGCAGGACCGGTACGGGATCTACGTCGGCGGCGAGTGGCTCGACACCGCGGAGTCGTACACGACGCTGTCCCCGGCCTCCGAGGAGCCGCTCGCGGAGATCTCGCAGGCGGGGCCGGAGGAGGTCGGCACGGCGGTCGATGCCGCGCGGGCCGCGTTCGAGAACGGGTGGTCGTCACTGCCGGGCTCCGAGCGCGCGAAGTACCTCTATCGCATCGCGCGCATCCTGCAGGAGCGCTCGCGCGAGTTCGCGGTGCTCGAGTCGATGAACGGCGGCAAGCCGATCAAGGAGTCGCGCGACGTCGACCTCCCGCTCGCCGCGGCGCACTTCTTCTACTACGCCGGCTGGGCCGACAAGCTCGAGTACGCGTTCCCGAACCGCCGTCCGCGTCCGCTCGGCGTCGCCGGTCAGATCATCCCGTGGAACTTCCCGCTGCTCATGCTTGCGTGGAAGGTCGCGCCCGCGTTGGCCGCGGGGAACACGGTCGTGCTCAAGCCGGCCGAGACGACGCCGCTGACGGCGCTGCTCTTCTGCGACGTCCTCCGCCAGGCCGAGCTGCCGCCGGGGGTCGTGAACATCGTCACCGGCGACGGCCGCACGGGGGCCGCGCTCGTGAAGCACGAGGGCGTCGACAAGATCGCGTTCACCGGCTCGACGGACGTCGGCAAGGCGATCCAGCGCGAGCTCGCCGGTACCGGCACGAAGCTGACGCTCGAGCTCGGCGGCAAGGCCGCGAACATCATCTTCGACGACGCCGCGCTCGACCAGGCGGTCGAGGGGATCGTCAACGGCATCTACTTCAACCAGGGCCACGTCTGCTGCGCCGGCTCGCGCCTGTTCGTGCAGGAGTCGATCTACGAGCAGACCGTCTCGAAGCTCAAGCGCCGCATGGCGACGCTGCGCGTCGGCGACCCGCTCGACAAGAACACCGACGTCGGCGCGATCAACTCGCGGATGCAGCTCGAGAAGATCGAGGAGCTCGTCGAGAGCGGCAAGGAGGAGGGCGCGGAGGTCTACCAGCCGCCGTGCCGGCTCCCGGAGAAGGGCTACTGGTTCGTGCCGACGGTGTTCACGAACGTCGCCCAGAGCTACCGGATCGCGCAGGAGGAGATCTTCGGGCCGGTGCTCTCCGTGCTGACGTTCCGCACGCCCGAGGAGGCGCTGGAGAAGGCGAACAACACGCCGTACGGGCTCTCCGCCGGCGTCTGGACGGAGAAGGGCTCGCGCATCCTGTGGATGGCGCAGCGGCTCCGGGCCGGGGTCGTGTGGGCGAACACGTACAACCGCTTCGACCCGACCTCGCCGTTCGGCGGCTACAAGGAGTCCGGGTTCGGCCGCGAGGGCGGCCGGCACGGGCTCGAGCCGTATCTGGCGTTCGAGGAGTGAGATGAGCGACCGCCTCCCGGTCAACAAGACGTACAAGCTGTTCATCGGCGGGAAGTTCCCGCGCTCGGAGTCGGGCCGCACGTACGAGGCGCAGGGCCAGAACGTGGCGCTCGCCTCGCGGAAGGACGTGCGCGACGCGGTGAAGGCGGCGCGCGGCGCGGTGGCCGGGTGGGCGGGGATGACGGCCTACAACCGCGGGCAGGTGCTCTACCGCGTCGCGGAGATGATGGAGGCGCGCACCGCCGAACTCGCAGAGCTGTGCTCCGGCCGCGAGGAGGTGGAGACGGCGATCGACCGCGTCGTCTGGTACGCGGGCTGGTCGGACAAGCTGGCGCAGGTGCTCGGCTCGTCCAACCCCGTGGCCGGGCCGTACTTCAACTTCACCGTGCCGGAGCCGACCGGCGTGGTCGGCGTCCTCGCGCCGGAGGAGCCCGCCCTGCTCGGGCTGGTGACGCGGCTCGCGCCCGTGCTCGTCGGCGGGAACGCGGCCGTGGTCGTCACCTCCGAGTCGCAGCCGCTCGCGGCCGTCGAGCTCGCCGAGGTGGTCGCGACCTCCGACGTGCCCGGCGGCGTCGTCAATCTGCTCACCGGGCGCCGCGGCGAGCTGGCGCCGGTGCTCGCGTCGCACATGGACGTGAACGCGCTCGACCTCGCCGGCGCCGACGGGCTGGCGCCGGAGCTCGAACGGCTCGCGGCGGAGAACGTGAAGCGCGTGGTCAAGGGCCGGGCCGATGTCCAGAGCCCGTGGGAGGTCGCGTCCTTCCTCGAGCTCAAGACGGTCTGGCACCCGATCGGGCAGTAGGTCCAGGTACACGCGTGATACCCGGGGCCCCGACCCGCCCTCCTGCCTGAGCGCGAGCCTATCGCGCGAACACGCGCGGGTCCGTCACGCCTTCGTGCCGATTTCGTGCCGGCTGCTCAGGTGCCGCGGATCGTCGTCGCGATCGCCTGCCGGAAGCGCCGCTCACCGGCTCCGACCGTGGGTGACGCGAGCGAGATGACGGGCACGGGACGCCCGTCCGCCCACGAGACGGAGAGGTAGTCGGCGAGCATCACGCCCGACCGCGTCCGCGCGATCCACGACAGGGGCATCGAGCGCGGCGTGAGCCGCTGCGGGGCCGACCAGCGCGCGCCCGCGGTCGAGCTCCGCACGAGCCACGCGTCGACGCCAACGCCCTCCGCGTAGCCGTAGAGGACCACGGCGATCCGCGCCGACCCGCCGGCGCTCGCCGGGTCGACGCCGACGCCCGGCACGAACGCCTCCACGCCGCCGGCTGCGGGTACGGCCGGCACCCGCGCCGGCGGTGTCCACGCGACGCCGTCGAGCGACGACGAGAGCACGATGTCCGTGCTGGAGCGGAACGCCGCGTCGTGCCAGACGACGACGACGCGCCCGTCGGCCGCCACCTCCGCGGACGGCACCGGTGGCGCCCGGAGCCTGCCGACGTCCGCGTCGTGCAGCTCGGCGATCCGCGCGGCCGCGCCGAAGGAGGCTCCGCCATCGCGCGAGACCGCCGCGACGAGCGTCGCGGTCTCGCCGCCACCGAGGAACACGAGCACCAGCGTCCCGTCCGGCTGCACGGCGGGCATCGCGAACACGCCCTCGCCGGCCGTCACGGCGGGCAGCCACGTGTCGCCGCCGTCCGGGCTCGTCTGCACCGCGAGCACGTCGCGCCGGACGTCCGTGTACCCGAGGTAGCAGCGCCCGCGGAACCGGCTCGCCGGCCACGAGTCGCAGACGAGCCACTCCTTGTCGTACGCGAGCCCGCCGCCCACCGTGCGCGCCGCGGCGACGGGCGCCTCCCACGTGAGCCCGTCGCGCGAGTGCGAGATGAGCAGCTCGGTGAGGCCGGGCGAGACGCCGAGCGAGCCGACCAGCCAGCGGCCGCTCGCGTCGTCATACGCCACGACCGGGTCGCTCACCGACGGATGGACGCCGGCGGGCGTGCCGTAGACCGTCAGCCCCGGCAGGAACGAGGGCCGCCACGTGCGGCCCGCGTCGGTCGACGTCGACACGCCGATGTTGGCGGCGCCGCCCTCGAAGTACCGGCCCGACTGGAACGCGGCGACGACGGTCGAGCCGTGCGCCAGCGAGTCAGGCTCGACCTGCGTGCGGTGCTGCCCCGTCGGCGTGCGGTACGGGTCGCTGGAGATCGGGACGGTGACGACCTCGCAATCGGCCGCCATCGTGTCTGTCCGATCGGCAGCGACGAGGTCGCGACCCGGCCCGCACGACGCGACGTCGCGGCTGCCGTCCTGGTCGAGCGCGAGCCGGTCTGCGCCCGCACCGCCGTCGACCCGATCCGGTCCCGCTCCGCCGACGAGGAGGTCGGCGCCGCCGCGTCCGAGCACCCGGTCGGCGCCCGCGCGTCCGTCGATGCGGTCGGCCCGGGCGGTCCCGAGCAGCCGGTCGGCGCGCGCGGTTCCGTCGATCGACGCCGCGTCTGCCGCCGGGACGGCGACGACGACCGCAGCAGCCACGAGGACGAGGGTGCGGCGCACGCGGCGCGGACGCTACCGGACTCGCCGTTACGATTGGCCGACGTGAGAGCCGGACGCCGACTCAGTCAGGCCATCTCCGAGGGCGACGGGATCTCGCTGCTCGCCGTCGTCGACGACCCGTCCGCCGCGCGCGCCGCGGAGGCGGCCGGCGCCGAGGGCATCGTCGTCACGGGAGCGCCCGCGGCGCTGCGCGAGGCCACGGAGCTGCCGATCCTGTGGACGTCGGACCGGATCGAGGCGGCGGACGGCGCCGATGCGTGCGTCGTCGACGCGGAGGGTCTCGAGGACGACGACGACGGCCGGTTCGAGGAGCTCTTCGACGACGGGGCCCGGGCCGGCCTGGAGTGGGTCGTCGCAGTCGCCGACGAGGACGAGCTCCGGCTCGCGCTCGACCGGCTCGACCCCGAGATCCTGCTGCTCTCCGCCCGCGCCGCCCGCGACGACGAGGCGCTCGAGCACGTGCTCGGGTTGCTGCCGGACGTCCCTGCCGGGAAGCTCGCCATCGCCGAGCTCGCCGTGCGCACGCGTGAGGAGATCGTCGTGCTCGAGCGCGCCGGAGTCGACGCCGTGGTCGTGCGGGCCGAGGACGTCGCGCGCCTGGCCGGCGACCTCCAGGCGCAGCACTGACGTCGATACCCTGAGAAATATGGCCGTCGAGCCTGCCGCTCCCCACGCACCCGCGACGGCCTCGGCCGTCCGCGCGACGCATACCCTCGCGATCGGGATCGCCGTCTTCACCTCGGGGGCCGTGCTGCTCGGGATGGAGCTCGCGGCGAGCCGCGTCCTCGCGCCGTACTTCGGCAACTCGCTGTTCGTCTGGGGCGCGCTCATCGGCGTCGTCCTGGCGGGGCTCTCGGTGGGCTACTGGCTCGGCGGCACGCTCGCCGACCGCCTCCCGGCGACCCAGCTGCTGCTCGGCGCGATGACGCTCGGCGCGCTCCTCGTGCTCCTCGTCCCGGTCATCGACGAGTCGGTGCTCGAATGGGTCGTCGAGTGGGATCCGGGCCCGCGCGCCAACCCGCTCGTGACCACGATCATCCTGTTCGGGCCCGCAAGCGTCGTGCTCGCGTCGGTCTCGCCGATCGCGATCCGCCTCGCCGTCCGCTCCGTCGAAACGGCCGGGCGCACGGCCGGGCGCCTGTACGCGATCTCGACCGCAGGGAGCATCGCCGGCACGCTCATCACGGCCTTCTGGCTCGTGCCCGAGCTCGGCGTGAGCCAGCTGCTCGCCGCCGCCGCCACCGTGCTCCTCGGGGCGGTCGTGCTTGTCGCCCTGGCCGAGCGGCTCCCGGTGGTCGCGGTCGTGGCGTTGGGGTTCACCGCCGCCGCCGCTGTCGCAACCGCCAGCATGGCGCCCGAGCAGGGCCAGCGGCTCGAGGGCGTCGCGGCCCAGAACTGGTCGCCGGTCTACCGGTCGCGCGACGAGGGGTCCCGCGACATCGACCAGGCCGCCGGCGGCTTCGACGTCGTCTTCGAGAAGGACACGCGCTACCACCACCTCGCGGTCGTCGACGACGGCAGCGGCTCGCGCTACCTCCGCTTCGACAACTCGTTCCAGAGCGGGATGACGATCGGACGGCCCTTCGAGACGCGGTTCCAATACACCGACTACTTCGACCTCGGCCTCGCCTACAACCCCGACGCCCGCAACATCCTGTTCGTCGGCCTCGGAGGCGCCTCGGCGCCGAAGCGCATCTGGCGCGACTTCCCGTCACTCGACCTGCAGGTGGCCGAGCTCGACCCCGTCGTCGTCGACGTCGCGCGGCAGTACTTCGCGATGCCCGACAGCCCGCGGCTGAAGGTCGCCGTCGAGGACGGGCGCCGCTACCTGCAGCGGAACGAGCAGCGCTACGACGTGATCGCGCTCGACGCGTACTTCTCGGACTCGATCCCGTTCCACCTCGCGACGGCCGAGTTCGTCGACCTCGTGCGGGAGCGGCTCGCGCCGGGCGGCGTGGTCGTCGCGAACATCATCGGCTCCGTCGAGGGGCCGGGCTCGCGGCTCTTCCGCTCGTTCGTTCGCACCTACCGCACCGCGTTCCCGACCGTCGCCGTCCACCCGGTGATCGAGGAGGGCGACGGCGGCGGGCTCACCGAGCTGCGGAACCTGATGCTCGTCGCGAGCGAGGGCGCGCTGCCGTCCGAGGAGTTCCTGGTCGAGCGCTGGCGCGAGCTCGCGCCGGCGACCGCACCGGATCTCGAGCAGCCGATCCGCGACCGCTACGACAAGCAGATCCGGATCGAGGACGTGCCGACGCTGACGGACGACTACGCGCCCACGGACTCGCTGCTCTTGGTGGACTAGGGCGTGGGGGAACCCATGGTTCCCCCACGAGCCCCCTCCTTCTGCCTGAGGGCTTCGAGTTACCTGGGTGTGGCCTCTCGGGCGGATGAACCGCCCTTCGGCCGCGGGGTCGTCTCTCGTTGCAGTGGCCGGCAGGTTCGTGTGGCCTGCGCGCGCGCACCTGCGGTGCGGGCGCTCCGGCCAGGAACCCGCTTCCATCGGCACCTGCGTGTCGTGACGAGCGGGATGCGCTGCGCCCCTGGACGGGGCACGCGGCGATCCCGCCCTTCCGATCGCTGCGAGACCCAGTTGGTCTTGAACCGGGACATGGTCGATCAGTGTCAGACACCGGTCGTGGCCGTGACGGGCATGTGAGGCGCGTCGTATCGCGGTTACCCTTGGTGGGCGAGCCGAAGTGGCGGAACTGGCAGACGCGCCGGACTCAAAATCCGGTGCCCGAGAGGGCGTGTGGGTTCGATCCCCACCTTCGGCATCCGGATTCGTGCGGCGTTACGCGATCGACGCCTGTCCCTCCGGCTGTGCTCCGACCGCGCGCCACGTGGCGTTGAGGCCGCTCTGCATGTACGCGTAGTACGCCGGCGAGAACACGATGTACAGGATCAGGCCGATCCAGCCGTTGATCGAGTCGCCGCCGCCGGCGAGACGCTGCGCGGCCTGCACCCGCCGAAAGGTCGTGACCGTCGTCCAGAGCGCGGGCACGACGATGAGCGCGCCGGGGAACAGCGCGAGTGTCGACTTCGCCGGACTGTCGCCGAGCTCGCTGCTGCCGAGGGAGCGGCCGAGGTCGGCGAGCTCGCGGTTGATGAAGTACCACCAGAACACGAGGTAGACACCGAGCGTCACGACGGCGAGCACCGGCACGACGACGATGTTCCGAATCTTCGCCGTCGATCCGACGTTCGGGATCTCGATCTGCTGCGCCACCGTCACCTCCCCGTCGCGGCGCGTCGGCCGGCGCCGGTCGGGACGAACGTATCGCGCCGCCGCGTCGCCGTCCACGAACGTGGCTTTGGCAGACTCCGGCCGTGGCGAATCAGGCAGGCATCCTCACGGGCGGAGGCGACTGTCCGGGGCTGAACGCGGTCATCCGCGCCGTCGTGCACCGGCTCGTCGACGAGGGCTGGGAGATCACCGCGGTCGAGCAGGGCTGGCGCGGGCTCGTCGACGGCCGGTTCCACGCGCTCGGGCTGCGCGAGGTCTCGGGGATCCTCCCGCGCGGCGGCACGATCATCGGCACCTCGCGGACGAACCCGTACAAGGTCGACGGCGGCGTCGAGAAGGTGCTGCGCAACTTCGGCCGGCAGGGGCTCGACGCGCTCGTCGCGATCGGCGGCGAGGACACGCTCGGGGTCGCGGCGCGCCTGTACCGCGAGCAGGACTTCCCCGTCGTCGGCGTCCCGAAGACGATCGACAACGACCTCAACGCGACGGATTACACCTTCGGCTTCGACACCGCGGTCTCGATCGCGACCGAGGCGGTCGACCGTCTCCACACGACGGCCGAGTCGCACAACCGCGTGATGGTGATCGAGGTCATGGGCCGCCACACGGGCTGGATCGCCGTCCACAGCGGCATCGCCGGCGGGGCGGACGTGATCCTCATCCCCGAGCAGCCGCTCACCGTCGAGGACGCGTGTGACGCGATCGAGCAGCGGCACCGCGGCGGCAAGGACTTCTCGATCGTGGTCGTGAGCGAGGGCTACGAGCTGACCTACCGCTCGGGCGAGTCGCGCCTCGTCGCGCAGGAGGCGCCGGCGACGGACCAGTTCGGCCACGTTCGACTGGGCGGCGTCGGCGACCTGGTCGCGCGCGAGATCGAGGAGCGCACGGGGTTCGAGACCCGGGTCACGGTGCTCGGGCACGTGCAGCGCGGCGGCACGCCGACACCGCGCGACCGCGTGCTGGCGACGCGCTACGGCCTGAAGGCTGCGGATCTCGTGCTCGCCGGGGACTTCGGGCAGATGGCGGCGCTCCACGGCGACACGATCGAGGCCGTGTCGCTGCAGGATGCGACGTCCGAGCTCAAGACGGTGCCGAGCGCCTGGTACGACGTCGCGCGCGCATTCTTCGGCTGAACGAACGTTCACCTGGGATTAACGCCGGTCGCTAATCGACGCGGCTGGAGGCGCGTCGGTTCCTAGTTGAAATGCGGAACCATCGCACCCATACTGCTCGCCCACGCGGTGAAAAACCGTGCCGGGCGGCGTGGCTTCTCGGCGGCACATCGGCATCAGGCTCAGGAGGGCTTCACTTTGAAGAATCGCGGACTTTTCAGCTTGCTGGCGCTTCTCGTGGCGTCGCTGGCACTCGTCGCGGCAGGCTGCGGCGGCGACGACGACGAAGGCTCGGGCGGCGGGGACACCGGCGCCGCAGCGGGTGGGGGCGGGAATGTCGAGGCGTTGCCGTCGTCCTCGTGTACCGGGATCGAGTACGAGGGCGAGGGCGATCCGGACGCGCTCATCGTCTCCGACCTGCCGATGCAGGGCTCCTCCCGCACGCAGACCGTTCAGATGACCAAGGCGATCCGCTACGTCCTCGAGCAGGCGGGGTGGAAGGCCGGCGACCTCAACATCGGCTACCAGGTTTGCGACGACGCGACCGCCCAGGCCGGCAAGTGGGACTCCGGCAAGTGCTCCACCAACGCGCAGGCCTACGCGAGCAACGAGGCTGTGATCGGCGTCATCGGCACGTTCAACTCGGGCTGTGCCGGGATCGAGATCCCGGTGCTGAACCAGGCGCCCAACGGGCCGCTCGGGATGGTCTCGCCGGCGAACACGTACGTCTGCCTGACCGAGGGTGGGCCCGGCTGTGACGACAGCGAGCCGGACAAGTACTACCCGTCGGGCACGCGCAACTACGTCCGTGTGGTCGCGAACGACGCCTTCCAGGGGGCGGCAGTCGCCGAGTTCGCCGACCAGCAGGGCATCAAGAACGTCTACATCCTCAACGACAAGGAGGCCTACGGCCTCGGCGTCGCCACCAACTTCCGCAACGCCGCCGAGAGCATCGGGATCAAGGTCGCCGGCTTCGCGGCGTGGGATCCGAAGGCGTCGAGCTACGAGGCGCTCATGCAGCAGGTCAAGTCGAGTGGCGCGGACGCGCTCTTCCTCGGCGGCCTGATCGACGAGAACGGCGCGCAGGTGATCAAGGACAAGGTCGCCGTCCTCGGCCCGAACGACGGGGCGGTCAAGCTGCTCACGCCGGACGGCTTCACGCAGCAGTCGACGATCGACGAGTCGGGCGTGGACAACGCGCGCGGCATGTTCCTGTCGATCGCAGGCGTCCCGACCGAGGACCTGACGGGTGACGGGAAGACCTTCGTCGACGCGTTCAGCAAGGAGCTCGGGGACGAGCCGGTCGATCCGTACGCGGCGTACGGTGCCCAGGCGGCCCAGGTGCTCCTCGCCGCGATCGAGCGTGCCGGCGGTGCCGACCGCGCGAAGATCACCGAGGAGCTCTTCAACACCCAGGTGACGGGTGGGATCCTCGGCGACTTCCAGATCAACGAGAACGGCGATCCCGAGCAGGGGAGCGGCGGCGTCGTCGGCTTCACGATCTACCGGGCGGAGGAGCAGCTCGAGACCGAGACGACGCTCTCGCCCAAGCAGGAGACCGTCGACGCGGCGCTGGGGAACTAGCCGCTAGACGCGACGCAGGAACCGGGGGGAGGGCCGAGAGGCCCTCCCCCCGGTCGTTCACGACGACGGGGAGGAGCGGCCATCGACACGCAGGCGCCAGGGAAGCCACCGGCGGGACCGCTCGGTGTATTCGGCGGCCGGCGGCCGAGCGTCGTCTCCGCGATCGGGCTCGCGCTCGTCGCGCTCGTCATCCTCTGGCTGATCGGGAACTTCATCAAGGACCCGAGCGACTTCCTCAACGTCTTCTTCATCGGCCTGACGAACGGTGCCGTCTACGGCCTCGTCGCCCTCGGCTACACGATCGTCTACGGCATCCTCCAGCTGATCAACTTCGCCCACGGCGACGTCTTCGCGCTCTCGGGCCTCGTCGCCTACACCGTGCTCTTCACCATCTTCGGCGTCAGCGGCGCGACCTCGACGACGGTGTCGATCTTCGCGATCTTCGCCGCGCTCCTGTTGACGATGCCGTTCTTCGCGTTCGTGAACGCGACGATCGAACGGGTGGCCTACCGGCGCCTGCGCCGCGCTCCCAGGCTCGCGCCGCTGATCACGGCCGTCGGCGTCTCGTTCATCGTCCAGAACATCAGCCTCTACTTCTACGGCGTCGGCTTCGTCAGCGCCAGCGAGCTGCTCCCGCGCACGCCCGTGTTCGAGTTCGGCGACGTCCGCTACGGCTGGAACAAGGCCTTCGTCCTGATCGTCACCATCCCCACGCTCATCCTGCTGACCTGGTTCGTGCGCCAGACGCGGCAGGGGAAGGGGATGCGTGCCGTGGCCCAGGACCAGGAAGCCTCGGCGATGATGGGCATCGACGTGAACCGCACGATCTCGGTCGCGTTCGCGATCGCCGGATCTCTCGCGGCGGTCGGCGGGATGCTCTTCCTCCTCCAGTTCAACATGCGGTACGACACCGGCTTCGAGCTCGGCCTGATCGCCTTCACCGCCGCCGTGCTCGGCGGGATCGGGAACCTCACCGGCGCCGTGCTCGGCGCGTCGATCATCGGCTTCATCCAGGCGTTCAACGAGGGGCTCACGTGGTACACGCCCGGCTCCGACTGGACCCGCTCGATCGTGTTCGGGATCCTGATCGGCATCCTCGTCTTCCGCCCCGAGGGTCTCCTCGGCGAGCGGACGCCCGAGGGCGCATGACCACCGCCACGGCAGGGCGGCGCAGTCCCCGCGGCGGCTGGGCCGAGGCGGCGGCGCGCCAGTACTGGCTGCCGGTCGTCGTCATCATCCTCGCGTTCCTCTACCCGACGTACCACGACGCGCTGGCCGATCTGCCGGAGCTCGGCGACTTCGTGCCGTCGGTCGACTCGATGGTCGTGATGATCGTGTTCACGATGATGGCCGTCGGGCTGAACATCGTCGTCGGCTACGCGGGCCTCCTCGACCTCGGCTACGTCGCCTTCTACGCGGCCGGCGCGTACGTCGCGGCCTGGTTCGCGTCGCTGCAGTTCGACCAGGTGACGTTCCACTTCGGCTCGGTCGGCATCAACCCGGAGTTCCCGGGGATCCACCTCTCGTTCTGGCTCGTCCTGCTGATCGCCGGGATCTTCACCTTGCTGGTGGGGATCCTCATCGGCCTGCCGACGCTCCGCCTCCGCGGGGACTACCTCGCGATCGTGACGCTCGGCTTCGGCGAGATCATCCCGCAGTTCGTCCGGAACGGTGACAACGTCTTCGGGTTCGACCTCACGCACGGCACGTTCGGGATCAGTCCGATCGACCAGCCCGGCTTCGGCGAGGGGCTGAACTCCGCGCTCGGGCTGCCGGTGACCTACCAGGTGGTGTCGAATCGCGTCGACTGGTTCTACTGGACGATCCTCGTGCTCCTGCTGATCACGGTTGTCGTGTCGGTTCGCCTCCGCGACTCGCGCCTCGGGCGCGCGTGGATCGCGATCCGCGAGGACGAGACGGCCGCGGCCGCGATGGGCGTGCCGCTGATGCGCACGAAGACCTGGTCGTACGCGATCGGGGCGTTCTTCGGCGGCGTCGCCGGCGCCTTCTACGCGAGCTTCAAATCGGGCGCGTTCCCTGCGGACTTCTACTTCAACATCTCCATCTTCCTGCTCTGCATGGTGATCCTCGGCGGCATGGGCTCCGTCTGGGGGGTGATCCTCGGCGGGATGATCCTCGGCTGGCTCAACGTCGAGGGGCTGGCGACGATCGGGACGAAGGCGGGGATCGAGGACGTCCCGAAGTACCAGTTCGGGATCTACGGGCTGATCATCGTGCTGATGATGCTGTTCCGGCCCACCGGTCTCATCTCGGAGCGCCGGCACAAACAGGAGATCGAGCTCGGCGTCCACGACACGCCGTTCTACGACGTCACGCACGAGGGCGCGGACACCGACCGCGACAGGACCGATGACTGACCTGCTCGTCGCCACCAGCGTCCGCAAGGAGTTCGGCGGCCTCATCGCCGTCAACGACGTCGACTTCGTCATCCCGGAGAAGCGGATCGTGTCGCTCATCGGGCCGAACGGCGCCGGCAAGACGACCTTCTTCAACATGCTCACCGGCGTCTACAGGGCGACGAGCGGGTCGATCGTGTTCGACGGCACCGACGTGACCGCGAAGCCGCCGCACGCGATCACCGAGCGCGGGATCGGGCGTACCTTCCAGAACATCCGGCTGTTCCAGCACATGACCTCGCTCGAGAACGTGCTCGTGGGCATGCACTCACGGCTCAAGTCCGGGATCCTGGCGTCGATCTTCGGCACACGCGGGCAGCGCCGAGAGGAGCACGAGGCGGAGGAGCAGGCCCGGGAGCTGCTGCGCTTCAGCGGCCTCCGCGGCCAGTACGACGAGCTCGCCCGGAACCTCTCCTACGGCGACCAGCGGCGGCTCGAGGTGGCGCGCGCGCTCGCGACGCAGCCGAAGCTGCTGCTCCTCGACGAGCCGACGGCCGGGATGAACCCGCAGGAGACGGCGGCCTTCACGGACTTCGTGCACAAGCTGCGCGAGGACCGCGGGCTGACGATCCTCATGATCGAGCACGACATGAAGGTCGTGATGGGCATCTCCGACCGCGTCACGGTGCTCGACTACGGCGAGAAGATCGCCGAGGGCTCGCCGCAGGAGGTCCAGAAGGACGAGCGCGTGATCGAGGCATACCTCGGAAAGGCGGCGACGGCGTGACCGAGACGCTCCCCGAGACCCAGGCGCCGCGCGAGCGGCCGGCGGACGACGCCGAGGTCGTCCTCCGCATCGACGACATCCACAGCTACTACGGCTCGATCCACGCGCTCAAGGGCGTCTCGCTCGAGGTGCGGAGGGGCGAGGTCGTGACCCTGATCGGCGCGAACGGCGCCGGAAAGTCGACCACGCTGCGCTCGATCAACGGGCTCGTGCACCCGCGCGAGGGCCGCATCGAGTATCTGGGCCAGGACATCACCAAGCTCGCGCCGCACGAGATCGTGAAGCGCGGCATCGCCCACTCGCCGGAGGGCCGCCGCCTGTTCCCGCGCATGTCGGTGATGGAGAACCTCGAGATGGGGGCCTTCCAGAAGGAGGACCGCTCGACGTTCCGCGAGGACCTCGAGCGCGTCTTCACGCTCTTCCCGCGACTCGAGGAGCGGCGCAACCAGAAGGCAGGGACGATGTCCGGCGGCGAGCAGCAGATGTGCGCGATGGGCCGGGCGCTGATGGCGCACCCGAAGCTGCTGCTCCTGGACGAGCCGTCGATGGGGCTCGCGCCGATCTTCGTGGAGCGGATCTTCGAGATCGTGGCCGAGATCAACCGCCAGGGGACGACGGTGCTCCTGGTCGAGCAGAACGCGCTCATGGCGCTCGACGCCGCCGACCGCGGCTACGTCATGGAGACGGGAGGCATCGCGCTCGCCGACGACGCGGACAAGCTCGCCGAGAACGAGCAGGTCCGGAAGGCGTACCTCGGGGAGACGTAGGGCGTAGGGGAACCCCATGGTTCCCCCGCGAGCCCCCTCCTTCTGCCTGAGGGCTTCGAGTTACCGCGCCGATTGCCCCGGGGCCCTGTTGGTCTTGATCCGGGACGCTTGACTCAGTGCCTGACACCGGACGTGGCTGGTGTCAGACACTGCCCCGGCCGACGACGAGGGGGAAGTACGGGGGCGAGAGCAGGAGGCCGAGGCTCGGCTCGTCGCCCGCGCGGGCGTGGCCCATCTGTATCGCGGCGGTGAGGCTGTGCACCGGGACGAAGCCGAGCTGGCGGGCGGCCGAGGCGTCGCGGCACTCGGCCACGAGCACCGAGCCGAGGCGCCCGAGCGCCGGCTGGCACGCGTCCCACTCCGCGAACGGGAGCAGCGGATGGCACGCACGGCCGGCGCGGTAGGCCTCGATCGCGCGCGGGTCGGCGACCGCGGCATGCGCGGCCGACGCCAGCTCGTCCGGGTCGCGACCCGTGCGTGTGGCGGCGAAGAAGCCGCGGTAGGGCGACTGGGTCGGGTGCGCGAAGCGGCGCTGGAAGCGGTTGACGAGGACGACGGTGCCGCCCTCGGCGACCGGGAACTCGTCCCGCCAGAGTCGCAGCGCGAGCCCGAGCGCGAGGTTCGCGGCCTGGAGCGGGTTCGGCGTCTCGCGCGGCAGCGTCGGCGTCGTCGCGGGCACGGGCACGACCAGCGTGTCCAGTCGCCGCGGGAGGAAGGCGGAGCGCGCCTCGATCGACCGGAGCAGCGCCTCCGCGTGTGCGACCGACGGCGGGCCCGCGAACGCCGCGGCCGCCGTTAGCTCGGCGCGGAGCGAGTGGAGGACACGCTCGCGCAGCACGCGCGGCAGCGCGCCGTAGAGCGCGCGCAGCGGTGAGCGGGCGAGCCGCTCGAGCGCGCCAGGGTCGTACGGGTAGTCCGGCAGGGCGCCGAGCCGCGGATGGTTGAGCGCGAGCGAGACGCCGAGCACCGGCGCACGGTCGGCCAGCGCTCGCTCGAGCGCGACCCCTGCGCGCCAGCCGCGCGACGCGCCCGTCTCCAGCAGCGAGTACGCCTGCGCAGCCCGCAGCGCCTCCGAGCACGACGCCGCGACGAGGGACGCCGGCCCGCCGTGCAGAACGCTCTCCGCCGCGCCGACGGTCAGGACGAGGTCGGTCTCGACGAGCGCGGGGTGGACGCGGAGCGGGACGTTCCCGTCCGTCCCGAGCTCGACGAGGTCGTCCGCCTCGACGTCGTGCACCTCGACGCGGCCGCGGAAGCGGCGGGCGAAGTCGAACGAGAAGAGCGCCTGTAGCTCCCGGCCGAGCGGCCGTCGCGCCAGCCCCGCCGCGACGAGCACCGTCTGGTTGCGCGCAGGGACGCCGACCGCCTCGAGCTCGGCGACCGCTGCGGCGATCGCCTCCTCGCGCGGGTCGAAGGCGGCGCCCGGGATGGGCAGCGCGGGCGACTCGACGACGACGGTGGCGTGGCCGCCCCTGGTCACGGCGTCCGCGAGCGCCGGCCCGGCGAGCGGGAAGCGGAGCGCGTCGCGGACGGCGGCGCCCACGTCGCCGAGGGCCTCGCCGGGCGCCGGCGGCCGGAGGATCGTGGCGTCGTCGGGTGCGTCCGCGAGCACGACGCGCGTGCCCGCGAGCAGCGGCACCCTCACGGGATCGCGCGGTAGAGCCGCAGGTGCGTGGCGCGCCAGCCGCGGTGCGGCCAGAAGCGGGAGGCGAGGAGGTTCACGCTGCGCCAGTCCGCCGTGACGGAGCGGAACCCGTGCTCGTGTGCCCACGTGAGGACGTGGGCGGCGATCGCCAGGCCGACGCCGGAGCCGCGGACGGCCGGATCGGTGGCGGCCTGCGAGAGGTCGACGTTCCTCTCGGGCACGCGGAGGTCGCCGGTCGGACGGCGGTACAGGAGCACCTCGCCGACCACCTCGCCGTCGCGCTCGGCGACGAACGGCCAGAGGGTGTCGGAGGCGTCGAAGGTGTCCTCCGCCCATTCCGCCTCGAACGCCTCGAGGGGCTCCACGTCCTGGCCGGAGAAGCTCGGCGAGCCCACCTGGTGGACCCACAGCTCGCGGTCGAGGCGGGCGAAGTGGAGGAGGTCGGCCTTCGTCCCGGGTCGGATCGTCACGCCCGCGACCGCCGGCGGCACGGCTTCCGACTCGCGCACGGCATAGGCGAACTGGAGGCCGAAGCCGACCCGGAACCAGGCGTCGACCAGCACGGTGTCGAACGCGGGTGCGACCACGGCGAAGCGGGTGTGCCCCTCCTCGTGCCAGCGCTCGGCCGCCGCCGCGAACAAATCGCGCGCGAGCTCCGGCTCGGCCGTCGCGTGGCCGGCGAGGTCGCTGAAGATCCTGCGGCCGCCGCGGTTGTCGTTCGAGGCGGGCGCGCCGAGGAGGTAGCCGACGAGCCGGCCGCCGCGCACCGCCGCGACGCCGCTCGCATCCTCGCGCGCGAGCTCCTCCGCCACCTGCGCCCGGTAGTCGACCTCGACCGGCAGCAGCGGCTCGACGGCCCGGTGCCGCGCGTGCACGTCGGCCAGCAGGCGGGACGCGCCGTCGAGGTGGTCCTCCGAGAACGGGACGAGCTCGAGGGCCATCGGCGCCGGACGATACCCTCGCCCCTGTGAGCCCGAAGACCCTCACGGGCGCCGAGCTGCAGCTCGACGACGGCCCCGCGCGCGAGGCCGACCTCTTCCTCGTCGACGGCAACAACCTCGCCTACCGCGCGTTCTTCGCGCTGCCCGAGGAGCTGGCGACGACCGAGGGCTTCCCGACGAACGCGCTGCTCGGGTTCACGAACATGCTGTTCAAGCTCCTCTCCGATTACCGGCCGAAGGGCGTCGCGGTCGCATGGGACACGCGCCCCGTGCATCGGCACGAGCAGCTCGAGACCTACAAGGGCGACCGGCGCGCGATGCCCGACCTGCTGCGCGAGCAGTTCCCGCATTTCCGGCCGATCGTCGAGGCGTTCGGTTACCGCAACCTCGAGTTCGAGGGGTGGGAGGCGGACGACGTGATCGCCACGCTGGCGACGCGCGCGCAGGAGGCCGGCGTCCGGACGTGCGTGGTCTCGACCGACCGCGACGCGTTCCAGCTCGTGAGCGACACGGTCTGCCTGATGATGACCCCGCGCGGCGTCTCGGACGTTCACGTCTACACGCCTGAGCGGGTCGAGGCGCGGTACGGCATCCGGCCCGACCAGATCCCGGACTTCATCGGGCTCAAGGGCGACAGCTCGGACAACATCCCCGGGATCCCGGGCATCGGCGACAAGACGGCCGGGCAGCTGGTGGCGCAGTACGGCTCGCTCGAGGAGGTGGTCGCACACGCCGAGGAGCTATCGCCGGCGCGGCGGAAGAACATCACGGAGCACGCCGAGCAGGCGCGGATCTCGAAGGGGCTCGCGACGATGCGCCGCGACCTCGAGCTCGACTTCGATCCTGCGGCGATCGTGCTCGCCCCGCCCGACCGCGGCACGCTCCACGAGACGTTCCGCAGGTTCGAGTTCCGCAACCTGCTGAACCGGGTCGACGAGCTCGACGCGGCCGTGCCGGCGGCGGTGCGCGAGTCCGTGGGGACCGCGGTGCCGTGGCAGGAGGGCGAGCTTCCGCCGCTGCGCGGCCGGGTGGGCCTGTCGATCGCCGGCGACCGGTTCGCGGTCGCGACGGAGGAGGGCGTCGTCGTCGGCCCCTGGGACGAGGCGCTCGTCCCCCGGCTGCGGGACGCGGAGGTGGTGGCGCACGACTTCAAGTCGCTGCCGCGGCTCACGTTCGAGCCGGTCGACGACACGATGATCGCCGCGTACCTGATCGAGCCCGGGCGGGCCGAGTATGCGGTCGACGACCTCGTGCGCGAGTACGGCGTCGAGCCCGTCCCCGAGCCGGGGGCCGAGGAGGAGACGACGGCGCTCGTGCGGGCCGCGGAGGGCTCACGGCGGCTCGCGCCGCTGCTCCGCGACCGGCTCGCGGAGCGCGGCTCCGAGCACCTGTACCGCAACATCGAGCTCCCGCTGACGGCGGTGCTGGCGGCGATGGAGGACGCCGGCGTCAAGGTCGACGAGTACCGGATGGGCGAGATCACGGCGCGGCTGCGCGACCGGGTCGAGGAGCTGGAGGCGAAGGCGTACGAGCTCGCCGGCGAGGAGTTCATGCTCGGCTCCACGCAGCAGCTCGCGCGCATCCTCTTCGAGAAGCTCGAGCTGACCCCGGGGCGCAAGGGCAAGACGGGGTACTCGACCGACACGCGCGTGCTCCGCACGATCCGGGCCGACCACGAGATCGTCCCGGTCGTCGAGGAGTGGCGCGAGCTGACGAAGCTGCTCAACACCTACCTCGAGCCGCTTCCGTCGCTCATCTCCCCCGTCGACGGCCGGCTGCACACGACCATCAACCAGACCGTCGCGTCGACCGGCCGGCTCTCGACCACGCGGCCGAACCTCCAGGCGATCCCGATCCGGACCGAGCTCGGGCGCGAGATCCGGTCGGCCTTCGTCGCCGAGCAGGGTCACCGGTTGCTGTCGGCGGACTACTCGCAGGTCGAGCTGCGGATCCTCGCGCACGTGTCCGGCGAGCCGAAGCTGCGGGAGGCGTTCGCGCGCGGAGAGGACATCCATGCCGCGACGGCGGCGGAGGTGCTCGGCAAGGAGCGCGCGACGCTGACGAAGGACGAGCGCAACGTCGCGAAGATGGTCAACTTCGGGATCATCTACGGGATCTCGTCCTTCGGGCTCTCGGAGAACCTCGAGATCCCGCGCGAGCAGGCGCAGGAGTACATCGACGCCTACCTCGCGCGCTTCCCGCACGTGCAGGACTTCATCGCGCGGACGATCGAGCAGGCCGAGCGCGACGGCTACGTGACGACGCTGCTCGGGCGGCGGCGGCCGGTGCCGGAGATCCGCGCGTCGAACCGGCAGACGCGCGGCCTGGGGGAGCGGCTCGCGGTCAACTCCGTGATGCAGGGCACGGCGGCGGACATCATCAAGGTCGCGATGGTGAACATCCACCGGCGCCTGCGGGACGAGGGGCGGCGCGCCAGGCTCGTGCTCCAGGTGCACGACGAGCTGCTGCTCGAGGTGCCCGATCCGGAGGTGAGCGGCGTCAAGGAGCTGGTGCGGGCGGAGATGGTCGGCGCGTACCCGCTCGACCCGCCGCTCGCGGTCGACGTCGGGGTCGGCGACGACTGGAACGAGGCGAAGAGCTAGGCCGGTCGATGCCCGCGCGCGGGCGACCCGCGTGGCGTCGCGCAGCGGACGCGCCGGCAGGCATCGCGTCCCCGGATTCTCGCCGGGAGCGGCGAGCGGCTCGATGCCTGTGGACGAATCGTCACACCTTCGGCACGACCGACACGTCGGCGGAAGCCGTGAACCAGGGACAGTCCCTGATCTTCTCCGGTCGTTCGCCAGAACTGAACGTCCGGGTCTAGGCAGGTCGCCGGACGCCGTCTACACTGCCCGGCGGCGTCCGTTCTGGACGCATCTCTTTGGGGAGAGAGGGAGGAACAGTGAAGGTTCGCGCCACGGTTTCCGGGCTGCTCGCGATCGCGTGCGCGATCGTCTGGGCGGCGACAGCGGCGGCATCGCCCAGCGGCGTCGTGATCAGCCAGGTGTACGGCGGCGGCGGGAACTCCGGCGCGACGCTACACGCACGACTTCGTCGAGCTCTACAACGCGAGCTCGGCCTCCGTGAGCCTCGCCGGCTGGTCGGTCCAGTACGCGTCGGCCGCCGGGACGACCTGGAACGTGACGACGCTCACCGGGTCGATCGCTCCGGGGCGGTACTACCTCGTCCGGCAGGCGCAGGGCGCAGGTGGGACGACGTCGCTCCCCGACCGCCGACGCCGTCGGCACCGCGGCGATGGCGGCCACCGCCGGCAAGGTCGCGCTCGTCCGCATCGCGACGGCCGTGTCAGGCACCGGCTGCCCGCTCCCCTCCGGCGCGATCGAGGACTACGTCGGGTACGGCACCGGGACGGGTGGCGCGAGCTGCTTCGAGGGCGCCGGCGCGGCGCCGACGCTGTCGAACCCGATCGCGGCGCTCCGCGGCGGCAGCGGCGCGATCGACACGGACAGCAACTCGACCGACTTCGTCGCCGGCACGCCGATGCCGCGCAACAGCCAGTTCGGCGAGCCCGGCGACGGCGCTCCGGCCGTCCAGACCGTTACGCCGGCCAACGGCACCACGGAGGTCGCGCGCACGACGAACCTCACCGTCAGCTTCAACGAGGCCGTGGCCGCGGCCGCCGGCGCGTTCACGCTCACGTGCGCCCAGAGCGGCGCGCACACCGTCGCCGTCACCGGGAACGGCACGGCGAGCTACACCCTCGATCCGACCACGGATCTCGGCGAGGGCGAGATCTGTACGGCGACGGTGCACGCGGCCGACATCTCGGACGTCGACACCACCGACCCGCCCGACCAGATGGCTGCGGACTTCGTCTGGTCGTTCACGACGACGCCGCCGCTCGTGATCCGGACGATCGGCGAGGTCCAGGGCGCGGTCGCGGACACCGCAGACGGCAACACCCACCGCTCCACGTTCGCGCCCGCCACGGGCAACGGGGCCGGCCAGACGGTGGCCGTGCGCGGCGTCATCTTCGAGAAGACGATCACGAGGACGTCGGCCGGCGCGATCCAGCGGGGGTTCTTCATCCAGAACCTCCCGGGCTACGCCGACGCGGACCCAACCACGTCCGACGCGCTCTTCGTGTTCATGGGCACGTTCACGACGCTGATCGGCGGCTACGAGCCGAAGGTCGGGGACGAGGTCGTGATCAGCGGCCGCGTCACCGAGTTCAACTTCCACACGCAGCTCGGAAGCGCCCGCCTCGAGCGGCTCGACCGCACCGGCGTGGCGCTGGACGTGGAGCTGCCCGCGATCGTGGCGGACACGCCGGACGCCGACCGCGCGGCGGTGAACCGCTACTGGGAGCGCCGCGAGAACATGCGGGTCGAGGTCCCGGCCGGCAGCGTCGCGAACGGGCCGCGCGTTACCTTCACCTCGACCGCGGACGGCGAGATCTACGTCACCGACCCGGGTCATCCGGTCGCGCAGCGCGCGAATCCCTACGCGCGGCGCGCGTTCCGCGACCCGCATCCGCTGGACAACGACCCGGCCTTGTTCGACGACCAGAACGCGTATCGGGTCCTGCTGGGCAGTCTCGGGATCAAGGGTGCGTCAGGAGACAGCTTCGAGCTGATCGCCACCGCGCCAACCTTCTCGACGCTCGCGCAACGGGTCGTCGGCGGCGTCTACTTCGCGTTCAGCAAGTGGAGCGTCCAGGTCGATGCGCAACCGCAGTGGAGCGCCGGTCCCGACCCGGCGGCGAACCACCCGCCGACGTCGCCGAACCGGGCGCTCGAGCAGACGTTCTCGGACTACAACGTCGAGAACCTCTACGACTACCGCGACGACCCGTTCGACGGCTGCGACTTCACCGGCAACACGGGCTGCCCGGGCGTGAGCCCGCCGTTCGACTACGTCCCCGCGAGCGACGCGGACTACCAGAACCGGCTCGGCCTCATCGCGCGGCAGATCGTCGAGGACCTGCACGCCCCCGACGTCGTGATGACGCAGGAGGGCGAGGACCAGGACATCTGCGTCGTGGCAGGCGGTCAGCTCTCCTGCGGGACGACGAACAACGCCGACGGCAAGCCCGACTCGCTCCAGGAGCTCGCGCTCCGGATCCTGGCGATCGGCGGTCCGCGCTACGACACCGCCTACGACCGCAACGGCGCGGACGCCCGCGGCATCGTCTCGGCATTCATGTTCCGCACCGACCGCGTCGAGCTCCTGCCGGTGACGGCGTCCGACCCGGTCTTCGGCAGCGCGCCGCAGGTCGTCTACGACACGGCGCCGCTGGCGTACAACGCAGACGTCCAGAACCCGAAGGCGCTCAACGCCGTCCTGCCTCCGCGGGCGAACGACGGCACGGGCACGGACGGGACGAACGTCTACACCCGCGCGCCGCAGGTGGCCGCCTTCCGGCTCTGGCGGAACGGGGTGGGGGTGAGCGTCTGGACTGACGTGGTCGCGATCTCGAACCACTTCTCGAGCACGCCGCAGAGCCGGGTCGGCCAGCGGCGCGAGCAGGCGCGGTACAACGCGCGGATCATCGACGCGCTCGACGAGGCACGGCCGCTGGTCATCACCGCGGGCGATTTCAACGTCTTCCCGCGGCCCGACGACCCGTACGACCCCTCGAGCCCGCTCTATCCCACCGACCAGCTCGCGCCGCTCTACGAGCACGAACTGGAGAACCTGTGGGACGTGGAGCTCGCCGAAGCCCCCGAGGCCGCGTATTCCTACGTGTTCGACGGGAACGCGCAGACGCTCGACCAGCAGTTCGTCAGCCCGGCGCTCTTCGCCCTGCTGACGGAAGCCCGGACGGCGCACGTCAACGCGGACTACCCGCAGGGCGAGGAGGAGACCGACACGCGCGGCCTCTCCGACCACGACCCGATGGTCTCGCAGTACGACGCGGCGCCGACGCTCGTGAAGCTGCGGGCGCTCGTCGAGCTGTACATCGCCCAGGGCCGCGTGACGGGGAACAACACGGCGCGGATCCTCCGCGACCGCCTCGACCGGATCGAGCAGCTTCTGGCCGAGGGCAAGACCGACGCTGCGCTCTCGCAGCTGCAGGCGCTGGCCGACCAGGCCCGCGACATGGCACCGACTCGCATCGACGAGGCTGCGGCCGGCGCGATCGCGCGCGAGGCCGAGCTCTTGAAGGAGCTGTTGTCATGACGGCTCCGACCACGACGACAAGGGAGAGCAGGATGAGGAAGCGGATCGGGGTCGCGGCGCTCGCCGTCGCGGCCGCGCTCGTCATGGCGGTGCCGGCGCTGGGGGCGCCGCCGCCGAAGAAGGACAACGACACGCGCGTCCAGCTGCTGGCGTTCAACGACTTCCACGGCCACGTCAAGGCCGTCAACGACCTGGGCCTGTCGATCCCGGGCACGATCCAGATCGGCCAGTCGAAGAATCCGACCACGGGCGCGATCGTCAACCAGACCGTCCCGGCTGGCGGCGCCGAGTATCTGTCGGCGACCGTGAAGGCGCTGCGGACGACCAACGCGAACACGATCACGGTCGGCGCAGGCGATCTCATCGGCGCGAGCCCGCTGCTCTCGGGCCTGTTCCACGACGAGCCGGCGATCGAGGCCCTCAACATCCTCGGGCTCGACGTGAGCGGTATCGGCAACCACGAGTTCGACGAGGGCCTCAACGAGGTCTACCGGATGATGAACGGCGGCTGCCATCCCGTCGACGGCTGCCAGGACGGCACGCCGTTCCTCGGGTCGATCTTCGGCTACCTCGCGGCGAACGTCTTCTTCGCCGGCACCGACGAGACCGTCCTGCCGCCGTACGAGATCCGCAAGGTCGGCAACGCCAAGATCGCGTTCATCGGGATGACCCTCGAGGGGACGCCGTTGGTCGTGACGCCGTCGGCGATCGCCGGGCTCGAGTTCCGCGACGAGGTCGAGACGGCGAACGCGCTCGTGGCGAAGCTCCGTGCCGAGGAGGGCGTCCGCTCGTTCGTGATCCTCCTGCACGAGGGCGGTATTCAGAATGCGCCGTTCTCGAACGCCGACCCGGCGCAGGGCCTGCCGGGCTGGGCCGCGGTCAACAGCTGCGACAACCTCAGCGGCGCGATCGTCGACATCGCCAAGGGGCTCGACGATCAGGTCGACGTGATCGTCAGCGGCCACACGCACCAGCAGTACATCTGCGCCGGCGCGAAGGAGATCGACGGCAAGCTCGTCACGAGCGCGGCGTCGTTCGGCCGCCTCGTCACCGACATCGACCTCGTCATCGACCACCAGACGAAGGACATCACGTCGAAGACGGCGCAGAACGTGATCGTCAGGCAGACGGGCCTCGCGCAGGACAAGGACCCGCTGGTGACCGACCTGATCGCCCACTGGGACGCGTTCGCGGGCCCGATCGGGAATCGCGTCGTCGGGTTCGCGAACACCGCGCTCTGCTCGGTGCGCGACGCCGGCTGCGATCCCGACGGCGACGGCGAGGCACCGCTCGGCAACGTCATCGCCGATTCGCAGCTGGATGCGACCTCGCCGACCGACTTCGGCGGCGCCGTGATCGCGTTCATGAACCCCGGCGGGATCCGCGCTCCGCTCAACGCGGGCGACGTGACCTACGAGGAGCTGTTCAACATCCAGCCGTTCGGCAACACGCTGACGGTGAAGACGTGCACGGGCGCGCAGATCCAGGCGCTGCTCGAGCAGCAGCAGTTCCCCGGGCGGATCCTCACCGTCTCGCGTGGCTTCAACTACACGTGGGACGCGCTCCGGCCCGTCGGCGACAAGGTGCTGAACGAGACGGTGAAGCTGAACGGCAACCCGATCGTCGACACGCAGAGCTACCGCGTGGAGATGAACAACTTCCTCGCGAGCGGCGGGGACGGCTTCAGCGTCTTCAACCTGTGCACGAACCAGCTCGGCGGCGAGGTCGACCTCGACGCGGTCGTGCGCTACTTCGAGGCGCACAGGCCGCTCGACGCGCCGACGGAGAACCGGATCACCCGGCTCAACTGAGCGCGCACGAAACGCATGCATCTGGAGGGCCCGGGCAACCGGGCCCTCAGCGTTTTGCAGGCCTTTTGCCCCTTGGCCTCCTGCGACGAGCGTCGTACACTCGAACGCAGGCTGCGGCGGCTTCCCCGGATCTGTGGAGGACGGGATGGGCGACGCACCGCGGAGAACCGAGTCTGGCGAGCATCCGATCGCGAGGGAGGCCGATCGCTCCGCCGAGGTACGTGAGCGGGTCGCCGAGCTGGCGGACGCGAACACGCCCTGGCAGGACCGGCAGGCGGCGGCGCGCGCGTTAGGCGAGATCGGCGATGCGGATGGGGCGCTCCCGGCCCTTCGACAGGCGCTCGCGAACGACACCGACTACGACGTGCGCGAGGCGACCGTCATCGCGATCGCAGCGCTCGAGCGCGACGTCGACGTCCTGACCGAGGACCTGCGCACGGCAATGCGCGATCTGCATGCGCTCGTGTGGCGCCGTGCGACGACGCTCATCTCCGAGCGCCTGTCGCCGCAGGCCGCAACCGTCGCGCTGCGCGAGCGGATCGACACCGAGACGGACTGGACCGCGCTCGGCGACCTCGGACAGGCTCTGCGCGAGGTCGGGGACGACGAGGCCCTCGTCGACGTCGTCCTCGAGCTGCTGCGGACGCAGGACGTCGACTCGCACGCGCGGGCGGTGCTCCTCGTGCGGACCGCGAAGCCGGAGGATGTGGAGAGCCGCGAACGGGTGGCCGAGGCGATCTGGGACGTGCTCGCGCGCCTCGACGGCTGGGTGGCCGACGAGGGCTTCCGGCGGATCATCGAGCTGACGAGCCCCGACGTGGGCGTGCAGCGGCTCCTCGCGACGGCCGGGTTGCCCGGCCGGCTGGTCCTGCTCGTCGAGATCCGGGGCATCGTCGAAGCCCAGATGAGCTACGACCCGGAGCCGGTGCTCGCGCGCTACCTCGAAGCGCTCTCGGATCCGGACGAGGCGAGCCGCCTCGACGCCGCCGAGCGGCTGCGCGTGCGGGTCCCGAGCCTCTCGGACGAACAGGCGAAGAGGCTCGTGGATGGCGTCAGAACCGCGGTCACCACGCGCGGCATCGGACTCGGGCTCCTGGCGTCGGTCGACGGCGACGACGCCGCGATCGACTACGTCGCCGCGATCAAGCCGCCGACCGAGGAGGCCGCCCGGGCGGTGCTGATCGACGCCCGCCCGCTCGTCGAGGCGATCTGGCCGACGCGCGCGGACGACGTGCTTCCGATCGTCCTCGCCGGCTGCGACAGCCCTGATTGGCGCGTGCGCCAGGCTGCCGCGCAGTTCCTTGGCGCCGTCGCGGACGCGATTCCCGGTGAGGAGCTCGAGCGCGTCCACGACACGCTGCGGCGACTCACGAGCGATGCGGACACCGACGTCCGGCAGGCAGCCGACTACGCCCTCATCAACGTTCGCACACAGCGCCGCCGGACGAACACGCAACCGCTCGTCGCGCTCCTGACGAGCGAGGAGGCCGAGAGCGAGCAGGCCGTGCAGGACGCGATCACGAAGCTCGTGGAGCTCAAGACGCCGGACGCAGTACGCCCGCTCGTCCAGGCATGGGCGAGGTGGATCGGCCTCCGCGACCGCTCCGGCCTCGTCGAGTTCGCTGCCGAGAAGCTCCGCTCGAGCCCGCACGCGGTGATCCCGCTCCTCGATCAGCTCGAACAGGGTCTCCCACTCGATCCCGCGGTCGAGCATCGACTCACGGAGGACGCGATCCCACGCGAGTACGCGCGGCTCGCCGAGATCGTCGGCGCCGGCGACAAGATCACGCGCACGGCAGACGAGGCGCTCGCCGACGACTGGCTCGGCGTTCGCGTACGGGCGCACCGGGAGCACGACGGCGCCGCTGCCGGCGTGGTCGACCGCACGAAGAGCATCGCGATGCTGATCGTCGGACTCGTCGAGGCCAGGCGTGCCGAGCGGGAGCTCCTCGTACGACAGCGCGTGTCGCGTCAGCTTGCCGAGATGAGCGACCAGCGCTTCTTCGAGGACCGCCCCGACGCGCTCGAGCTCGTCCGCGCGGAGCTGAAGAAGCACGCGATCCCGATCCTCGGACGTCGGCTCGACGGAGAGGACGACTCGACGATCCGCGAGAACATCGCGCGCGTGCTCGGCAACGTCGGCGGCCGCGAGGCGGTCGACGTGCTCGCGCGCGCGGTCGTCGGCGAGGAGCGGAAGCGGAGCAACCGCCAGGAGCTTCTCGCCGAGTACTACCTGAAGCCCTCGAAGGAGCTCAGCGACCAGGCGGCGACGATCCTCCACGGCGCTGTCAGCGAGGCGAAGCGCACGCTGCGGCTGCTCCAGGCGCTCAACGTCGCGTTCTTCGTGATCGCCCTCGCAATCCTCGCCGGCGGCTTCCTTGCGATGGTCTTCGGCTCGAGCGAGACGGTGCAGATCCTCGGCGGTGTCGCCGGCCTCGCCGGATTCGCCGGCATCGCCGTCCAGCTCGTCCGCGAGCCGCTCGTGCGCATCCAGAACGCCGTCACGCGGCTCGTGCAGGTCGAGACCGCGTTCGCGAGCTTCATCTGGGAGCTGAACCTGAACGGGACGTACATCCAGAGCCAGTACGTGGCCGAGGGGATCCTCTCCGACGACGAGATCGCGTCGACCGTCGACCGGATCGAGCGCGCGATGCACCTCTCGATGGACCTCGTGGCGCGGTACGCCGAGGAGGGGCGCGTACCGATGGGCCCACGGCTCTCGTCGCTCTCGCCGCAGGCGGGCGGTCCGGGCAGCACGCTGACGGCTTACGGGGCCGGGCTGAAGTCGGCGGGGCGGAACGGGTCGGCCCGGATCGCGGTCAACCACGTCCCGATCGCGGCCGGCTCCCTCGAGTGGAGCGACTCCGTCGTCTCGTTCACGCTGCCGGATGTGCTCGGCGAGAAGATCAAGCCGGGTGAAGCCCTTTGGGTCAGCGTGCTCGTCGACGGCCAGGAGACGAACGCCGTCCCGTTCCGGCTTACGGGCGCCGCCCGGAACGGCGGCTGAGGCCTGCGCGGGGCCTAGGGCTTCGACGGCTTCGGGCTATACTCGTCGGCTCTTATGGCGATCAACGAGACCTCAACCACAACCGCAGAGCCGCCTGTCCTCGAGGAGGGCGTCTGGGTCGAAGGACCCGACGGCGAGCTCGTCCCCGACTACGAGTCGACCTTCCCCACCATCGAGGAGGGGCAGGTCGTCCACGGCACCGTCGTCCGCGTCGACAAGGACGAGGTGCTCGTCGACATCGGCTACAAGTCGGAGGGCGTCATCCCGCTCGCCGAGCTCTCGATCCGCCGGTCGGTGAACCCGGCCGACGAGGTCTCGCTCGGTGACGAGGTCGACGCGCTCGTGCTCACGAAGGAGGACGCCGAGGGGCGTCTGATCCTGTCGAAGAAGCGCGCGCGCTTCGAGCTGGCCTGGAAGAAGATCGAGGAGGCGGCCGAGAGCGGCCAGCCGGTCATCGGACGGGTGATCGAGGTCGTCAAGGGCGGCCTGATCCTCGACCTCGGCGTCCGCGGCTTCCTGCCGGCCTCGCTCGTCGACATCCGCCGCGTGCAGGATCTCGACGAGTTCATGGCGCAGGAGCTCCGCTGCAAGGTGATCGAGCTCAACCGTTCCCGGAACAACGTCGTCCTCTCGCGCCGCGCCGTCCTCGAGGACGAGCGCAAGGAGATGCGCCAGGCGATCCTCGACCGGCTCAACCCGGGCGACGTCGTCGAGGGCCAGATCTCCAACATCGTCGACTTCGGCGCATTCGTCGACCTCGACGGGATGGACGGGCTCATCCACATCTCCGAGCTCTCGTGGTCGCACGTGAACCACCCGAGCGAGGTGCTCGAGATCGGCCAGACCGTCCGCGTGAAGGTGCTCGACATCGACCGCGATCGGCAGCGGATCTCGCTCGGCCTCAAGCAGACCCAGAGCGATCCGTGGTCGCAGGTGCTCGAGAGCTACCAGGAGAACGACGTCGTGCACGGCCGCGTGACGAAGGTGGTCACGTTCGGCGCGTTCGTCGAGATCCTCCCGGGCGTCGAGGGCCTCGTCCACATCTCCGAGCTGGCGCAGCACCACGTCGAGAACCCGCGCGAGGTCGTCTCGCAGGGCGACGACGTCAACGTCCTCATCCTCGAGATCGACGCCGAGCGCCGCCGCCTCTCCCTCTCGCTCAAGCGGGTCGAAGAGGGCATGCAGGTGCAGCCGCGGATCGGCGACGAGCCGGCCCCGCCCGCGCTCGGGCTCTCGGAGGAGGTCTTCGCCGAGCCCGCCGCGGCGGTCGACGAGGACGTCCTCGTCGCCGGCGAGGAGGGCGAAGCGGCCGAGATCGAGCCGCTGGTCGTGGACGAGCCCGAGGCCGAGGCTGCGGTCGAGGCGGAGGCGGACGCTGCAGTCGTGGACGAGCCGGAGGCCGAGGCCGCCGTCGAGGACGAGCCTGAGGCCGAGGCTGCGGTCGAGGTGGAGGCGGAAGCCGAGGCTCTCGTCGAGCCCGAGGCCGAGGCTGTGGTCGAGCCCGAGGCTGAAGCAGCGCCCGAGGCCGAGGCCGAGGCTGCAGCCGACGACGAGGCTGCTCCGTCCGCCGCCGAGGACGACGAGTCCGCCTAGCCGCGTGCGGCCGCCCGCGGTCGCGATCACCGGCGGCATCGGCGCCGGCAAGAGCGAGCTCCTGAAGGCGTTCGCGCGCCACGGCGCGGCCACGATCTCGAGCGACGAGATCGTGCACCGCCTGCTGCGCGAGGACGAGGAGGTGAAGCACGAGATCGTGGAGAAGCTCGGACGCATCGTGCTGCGGAAGGGCGAGATCGACCGCTCGCGCGTCGCGAACCTCGTGTTCCGCGACCGCGACCTCCTGGCCTGGCTCGAGGGTCTGCTCCATCCGCGCGTCTCGGCCGAGTACCTGCGCTGGCGCGACGAGCAGGACGCGGCGCTGACGGTGACGGAGGTGCCGCTCCTGTTCGAGGCCGGCAGCGCGGCGAACTTCGACGCGGTCGTCGTGGTGACCGCGCCCGAGGACGCACGACGCGCCCGCTCCCCGGTCGCCACGGCCGACCGCGAGGCGCGGCTCATCCCCGACGAGGAGAAGGTCGCGCGCGCCGACTTCGCGTTCGTCAACGACGGGTCGCTCGACGAGCTCGACGCCTTCGCGGCCGGCGTCGTGGAGCGGCTCGCCGCGCGATGACGAGGCTCGCCGCGCTTCTCCTCGTCCTCGCGATCGGCGTGGGCGTCGGCGCCGCGATCGTGGTGACCGAGCCGACGTGGTACCTGCGCATGCGCTACCCGTTGCGCTACGCCGACATCGTCCGCGGCCACGCCGAGAACTACCGTCTCGAGCCCGAGCTCCTTGCCGCTGTGATCTACACCGAGTCGAAGTTCGATCCCGACGCGGAGTCGCCGTCGGGCGCGATCGGGCTGATGCAGCTCCTCCCCGAGACGGCGGCCGGGATCGCCGAGCGCACGGGCGGGTCGCGCTTCGAGACGACCGACCTGTACGACCCCGAGCTCAATGTCCGCTACGGGTCGTGGTACCTGCGGCACCTTCTCGACAAGTACGACGGCGACCTGCGCAAGGCGCTCGCGGCCTACAACGGCGGCCAGGGGAACGTCGACCGCGGCATCCAGTACGCCGAGACGAAAGCGTACGTCGACCGCGTGCGGGAGCTCGAGGGGACCTACGCGCGGGCCTACCGTGACGAGCTCGGCACCTAGACTGCGCCCTCGTCCGACGTGAAGCGCTGGCCCTCGGGGGCGAGCCGGTTCCAGATGTTCTGCAGGATCCGGCGCATCGGCCAGTGCATGACCGCGCCGCCGAAGTCGAGCGCGCCCGCGGCGAACACGCGCGCGCCGGTGACGGTCTCGTAATAGGTCATCTGCGCCGTGTACCCGCGGCCGAACAGGTTGGGGATCTCGGCCACGACCGTCGTCCCCGGCGGCGAGTACCGGCAGCGCGCGTCGATCTCCGTCCCGAAGCCGCCGACGAACTCCCCGAACGTGGCGCCGTCGCCCAGATCGGTCCCGTCCCACAGCCACGGCACCCGGTTGCTCCGGCGCACGACGAACGGCTTCTGCCGGCGCCCGTCGTCGTTCGCGAGGTACTGGGCTCCGAGCAGCCTCGCCTCGGGCCGGCCGAGCGTTCGCCACAGGCCGATGCGCCGCATCTCGCGTCCCCGCTTCTCGACCTTCCAGAAGAAGTTGTTCGCCGAGAGAAAGAGGAGGTTGCCGCCGAGGTCGCGGTACCGCTCGACGACGTCGTACGTGCGCGCGGTCACGTACTCGGTGTGGCCCGGGAAGACGACGAGGTCGTACAGCGTGCGGAGTTGCTCGCCGGCGCCGATCCGCTCCAGGTCGTCGTCGGCGAGGACGTCGACCTCGCGCCGCGTCAGCGCGAGCCAGCGCAGGAACGCCCGGTCGTGCTGCTTGAACCGCGGCGGGACGCCGCGCTGCAGGTAGGGCCGGTCGAGCAGCACCGCCGGCGACCCGCCGGCGTACCACGTGTCCCCCCAGCCGTCGCCGTCCGTGTCGCGGAGGTTGTACGCCTGCCAGGTGTTCGTCGGCAGGACGACGGCGACGCGGCTCGTGCCGAGCCGCGCGGGGCGGAGGACGAAGGGCGCGAAGCCGACCCGGCCGTCCTCGGCGACGAGACGCGCGTAGTAGAAGCCGCTCGGCCAGTCCCCGATCCAGACGAGCGCGGCGTTCCGGCGGCCGCTCCGCTGCCGCCAGTCGAGCTTGACCGGCGCCGACACGGGCACGCCGGACAGCTCGTCGGCCCGGTTCGTCGACACGGGCTCGGGCCCGTTGCGGAACAGCTGGAGCGTCAGGTGCTCGGCGTCCGCCTCGATCCGGAGTCGGGCGCGCTGGCCAGGCTGGTAGCTGCTTCGCACCCAGGCAGCGTCGATGCCCAGGACGCGGACGGTCGGCGCGGTGAGGCCGCGGCGGTCGCCGTAGACGGTCATGTCGCCGTCATCCGCGAGCACCGTCGTGCGGAGGAGGTACGTCCGCGGCTCGGTGATGCGCGGCGGCCGCCAGTCGAACACGTGCTCGCCCGGCTGCAGCGAGCGCGTCCGCGACCAGACGGTCCGCTCTGTGCGCCTGCCCGTCGCGACGGCCTCGACCGTCACGCTCGCGGGCTCGTCGAGCGCGAAACGGAGGACGGCGCGCTCGTCGGGGCGGCCGGGGGAGAGGGTGGCGAGGCGGTCGGAGTCGCCGGCCCACGTCCCCGCGCCGCCGACACGGAGGTCCCGCAGGCGCGGCCCCGTGGTGGCCGCCCGCGCTGCGCCGAGCGGGCGCACGAGCAGCGCGAGCGCGCCGGCGCCGGCGGCCCGGAGGAGGGAAAGGCGCGTACGCATGGGCTCCCCGGGATTTGCGGCGCGTTGGGCCGTTCCTGCCGGGAGGCGGGCTTCCGAAGCCACCGGGAACCGGGTTCAACGGCCCGCTCATCCGCCGCTCATCCGGGGTGGTTCTCACTTGAAAACGGTGCTAGAAGTCGGAGGCATGCTCGATTTCCGGCTGCTCGGCCCGCTCGAGGTCGCCGACGCAGACGGCCGCCCACTGCCGCTCGGCGGCCAGAAGCAACGCGTTCTGCTCGCCCTGCTGCTGCTGAACGCCAATCGGGTGGTCTCGACCGACACGCTGCTCGAGGTGCTCTGGGACGGGCAGCCGCCCCGGACGGCGGCCACGTCTCTGCAGAACATGGTCTCGTCGCTGCGGAAGGCACTCGGGCGCGAGCACGTCGTGACCCGTCCGCCCGGGTACGCGCTCGACGTCGATCCCCGGCAGGTGGACGCGGGACGGCTCGAGCGGCTGATCGCCGCCTCGAAGAGCGCCTCGGACGACGATCGGGCTGAGCACGTCCGCGAGGCGCTCGCGCTCTGGCGCGGCGAGCCACTCGCCGAGTTCGCCTACGAGGGGTTCGCGCAGGCCGAGATCGCGCGGCTCGAGGAGCTCCGCTGCGCACTCCTCGAGTCGCGGATCGAGGCGGACCTCGCCGGGGGCGAGCACGAGGAGCTCGTCGGCGAGCTCGAGGCGCTCGTGGCCCGGCATCCGCTTCGGGAGCGACTGCGCGGCCAGCTGATGCTCGCGCTCTATCGCTCGGGCCGGCAGGCAGAGGCGCTCACTGCGTACCAGAACGCGCGCAAGGCGCTCGTCGAAGAGCTCGGCATCGAGCCCGGGCCAGCCCTCCAGCGCCTGCACTCAGCGATCCTGCGGCAGGAGGCGGGGCTCGAGCCGTCGTTCGGAAGCGTCGCAGACGATGACCACCTCGCCGAGGTCGTCCGCGCGATGGGTGCCGGCCGGCTCGTCGTCGTCCTCGGCAGCGGCGCGAACGGCGCGGGAGGCGTCCCGGACGACTCGATGCTCGCCGCACACCTCGCCTCGTTCTTCGACTGCCCGCCGGAGTACCGGGGTGACCTGGCCCGCGTTGCGCAGTACGTGGCCATGACGGCGGGGATCGGCCCGCTGTACGACGAGCTCCACGGGGCCCTCGCCGGTGAGTTCGAGCCGGGGCCGGTGCAATGCGGGCTCGCGCGCCTGCCGGCGCTGCTGCGCGAGCGCGGTGCCCCGCTGCCCGTTGTCGTCTCGACGACCTACGACCGCACAGTCGAGCGCGCGTTCTCCGATGCCGGCGAGCCGCTCGACGTCGTCTCGTACCTCGCGCTCGGCCGCGACCGCGGCAAGTTCCTCCACGTCCCGGCCGACGGGGAGCCGCGGGTGATCGACCTCCCCAATGCATACGCGGAGCTGACGCTCGAGTCGCGGACCATCCTGCTCAAGGTGCACGGCCAGGTCGACCCCGACGGCCGCGGCCGCGAGAGCTTCGTCGTCAGCGAGGACGACTACATCGGCTATCTCTCGCCCGGCGACGCGGGCGGCGTGCTCCCAGTCACGCTCGCCGCCAAGCTCCGCCGCAGCCACTTCCTCTTCCTCGGCTACGGCGTCCTCGCCTGGAACCTGCGGGTGTTCCTCCATCGCATCTTCGGCGAGGAGAGCCCGGCGTACCGCTCGTGGGCGGTACAGCCGCAGCCGCGGGGCGGCGAGCGGGACTTCTGGCGGCACCGCGGCATCGACCTTTTCGACGCCCCGCTCGACACCTACCTCGAGCGGCTGGCCGGGCGGATCACGGCCACAGCGCCGGCGCTGGAGGTCGTGGCATGACCGCCGTCGCAGCCGCCGTTCCGGTCGGGGCGCGGACGCCGTGGAAGGGGCTCGCGCCGTACGACGACTCGAGCGCCGACGCCGGGCTGTTCTTCGGGCGCGACCGCGAGATCGCCGTGGCCTGCGCGAACCTGCGGGCCACACGGCTGACCGTCCTCTTCGGTGCGAGCGGGGTGGGCAAGAGCTCGCTCCTCCGGGCGGGCGTCATCCGGCAGCTCCGCGACGACGGCGAGGCCGCCGTTCTCGTGTCGTCGTGGACCGGCGATCCCGTCGCGGCGATCGCCGCTGCGGCACGCGACGCCGTCGAGGCGGCGCTGGGGCGCGAAATCGAGGATCCCGGCGGCTCGCTCGCCGCCCGGCTTCGCCAGTGGACGGACGAGCTCGGAGCCGACCTCCTGCTCGTCCTCGACCAGGCCGAGGAGTACTTCCTCTACCACGAGGGCGAGAGCGGCCCGGGAACGTTCGCCGCCGAGTTCCCCGGGCTCGTGACCGAGCGGGGGCTCCGCGTCAACGTCCTGCTTGGGATCCGCGAGGACGCGCTCGGGCAGCTCGACACGTTCCGCGCCGCCGTTCCCGGGGTTCTCTCGAACTACCTCCGGCTGGAGCGGCTCGATCGCGACGCCGGGCGCCTCGCGATCCTCGGGCCGATCGCGTGCTGGAACGCGGCCGTGTTGGACGACCCGATGACGGCCGAGCCCGAGCTGGTCGAGGCGGTGCTCGACGAGGTCGCGGCGGGCCGGATCGAGCCGGAGGCCGGCGGCCTGGGCGGGGTCACGCCTTCCGCGCTCGTCGAGCGCATCGAAGCGCCGTATCTCCAACTCGTGCTCGAGCGGCTCTGGGAGACGGAGCGCGCGGCGGGCTCGATCGCGCTGCGGCGGGAGACGCTGCGGCAACTCGGCGGCGCAGCGCTGATCGTCGAGGAGCACGTCGAGCGTTCCCTCGCCGGGCTGGATCGCACTGAGCGCCTCGGTGTCGCCGTGCTTTTCGCGTACCTCGTCACGCCTTCCGGGACGAAGGTCGCGCACCGGGTCGACGACCTCGCCACCTACAGCGGGCTCCCGCTGGCCGCGACGGCCGCGCTCGTCGGCAGGCTCGTCCACGAGCGGATCCTCAGGCCGGCGGATGGAGGCCGCGTCGAGATCTACCACGACGTGCTCGCGTCGGCGGTTGCCGACTGGCGGCGAGAGCAGGAGGCCGCCGAGGCGCTCGAGCAGGAGCGGAAGCGGCACCGGCGGCTACTCGCGATCCTCGTCGGGTCGCTCGTCGCGCTGGCGCTCGTCGGGGCGCTCGCGGTGTATGCCGTGAGCCAACGGAACGAGGCTCGGGAGAAGACCGCGCTCGCGCAGGCGAACGAGCAGAAGGCGGAGCAGCAGACTGCGCTCGCGCAGGCCAACGAGCAGGAGGCTCAGAAGCAGGTCGACATCGCCGACAACGAGCGCGACGCGGCGCAAGAGGCCAGGGACGAGGCGAACGCGAGCGCCGCCGAGGCCGACAAGCAGAAGGGCATCGCTGAGCAGGAGGCAGCAGAGGCCGAGGCGAGTAAGCAGCAGGCGCAGGCGAGCGCCGCCGAGGCCGATCAGCAGCGGGAGATCGCGGAAGAGCAGGCCGCCGCGGCAGAGGCGAGCGAGGACAATGCGCAGGAGCAGGCCGAGATCGCGGACACGCAGCGACAGCGCGCGGAGTCGGCTGAGGGGGCAGCGAAGCGCGAGGCGCAGTCGGCGAAGGAACAGGCGACGCTCGCGACCGCGCGGCAGCAGACGGCGCTCGCCACCTCGCTGCTCACGACCGATCCCGAACGGAGCGTCCGCCACGCGCTCGAAGCGCTCCGGCTGCGGCCGCGCCTGCCCGAGGCCGAGGACGCCCTGCGGCGGTCGCTGATCGAGCTGCGGCTGGGGAAGGTGCTCGCGGGCGGGAGCCCCGTCAACACCGCGACATTCAGCAGTGACGGCGCGCTCGTCGCCACCGCCGGAGACGGGGGAGAGGCGCGCGTCTTCCGCACCGTCGATGGTCGCCTCCTGCAACGGCTGCGTCATGCGGGCGGGGTCGTCGAGGTCGCGTTCTCGCCCGACCGGCGGCTCGTCGCGACGGCGGTTCGTGGCGGCACAGCAGTCATCTGGAACGTCGATACCGGCGCGCGCGTCCACACGTTCCGCCACGGGGGCGCCGTCCGGAGCGTCGCTTTCTCTCCGGACGGCCGTTTGGTCGTCACGGCCTCGAACAACGGCCTGGCGGTGCTGTGGGACGTCGGGTCGGGGCTCCAGCTTCTGACCGTGCCGCATCCGCGCGCGGTTCAGCAGGCGCGCTTCAGCCCGGACGGTCGCTTCTTCGCGACACAGACCGACGAGCGATTCGTGCGGGTCGTCGAGATCGCCTCGGGCCGCACCGCAGCCACACTCGAGCAGCAGGGCGAGGTGACCGACGTGCAGTGGAGCCCGATCGGGAACGTCCTCGTGACGACGGGTCGCCGGAACGCCTACGTCTGGTCGACCGGCGACTGGACCCGGAGCCACCTACTGGAGGGCCACACGGCGGCGATCCGGGACGCGGCGATGTCGGCTGACGGCCTTCGCGTCCTCACGGTCGGCGTGGACGGCTCCGGCCGCGTGTGGCGCGTCGACACGGGAGCGCTCGTCTTCACCGCAGTCGTGCACCGCGCGGAGGTCACGGCCGGAGCCTTCAGCCCGGACGCGACGTTCGCCGTGACCGCCAGCCACGACGCGACGGCGCGAGTCTGGCCGCCGGGGGGCGGGCGCTTCTCGATCGGCCTCTTCGGTCACCGGAACACGATCTCGTCCGTCTCGTTCAGCCCGGACGGGCGCCGTGTCCTCACGTCGAGCCTCGACGGCGAGGCGCGCCTGTGGGATCCGACGGGCGATCCGGACCTCGGCCTCGTCGGCCGTCACGAGGGCGGAGCCACGGTCGCCCAGTTCAACCCCGACGCCGCGCTCGTCGTCAGTGGGGGCGCCGACCGGACCGCGACGATCCGCAGGCGTGGAGGCGGGCTCGTCGCGACGCTGCCTCACGGCGGGCGCGTCACCGTCGGCACCTTCGTCGTCGGCGGCAGGCGGGTCCTGACGGCGAGCGAGGACGGCTCGGCGAGGCTCTGGACGCCGTCGGGCGCGGTGCTCGCGACGTTCGCGCACGGATCCCCGGTCCGCGCGGCCGCAGTGTCGCCCGACGGCAGCCTCGTCGTGACCGCCGCCGACGACGGCGCGGTACGCGTCTGGCGCGCCGGCGGTACTCCGGTGCGTGTCCTCGGCCACGGCGGGCCCGTTCGCGTGGTGCGCTTCAGCCCGGACGGCGAGCGCCTCTTGACCGCGAGCGACGACCGCACGGCGAGGATCTGGCGCGTCTCCGACGGGCGCCTGCTGCGGACGCTCGCGCACCCGGCCCCGGTTACGGCCGCCGCGTTCACAGCGGACGGGACGAGCGTCGTCACCGGAGCCGCCGACCGCTTCGGCCGTCTCTGGAACGCCAATACCGGCACGCTCCGGCACGACCTCGGCCCGCACGAGGACGCGATCACGAGCGTGTCCTTCAACCGTGCCGGCACGCTCGCGCTCGTCGCCGACCGCGCCGGCGACATGAGGACGTGGAACGTGCGCACCGGCTCCCAGGTGAACCCGTTCCGCGGGCACGTCTCGCTCGTCTCCGAAGCCCGGTTCAGCCCCGACGGGCGCTGGGTCGTGACAGCGGGGCCGAGTGCCGCCGGGCTCTGGGCGGTGCGCACCGGGGAGCTGATCTTCTACCTCCGCGGGCACGTCGCCCCGCTGAACGCCGCCTCGTTCTCGGCCGACGGCCGCTGGATCCTCACCGCCGCGCGCGACGGCAGCGTCCGCCGGTACCACTGCGTCCTCTGCGGGAACGCACGCGAGCTCGAGGCGCTCGCACGATCACGGCTCCGCACGCTGCGGCCCTAGACCTCGACCCGCTCCTCGCGCTCGTTCGCCTTCTCCGTCAGCGCCGAGAACCCGGCCTGGAGGAAGTCGTTAGCGGCCGAGGCCGCGAGCGACCACGTCAGCATGCGGCCGAACCGCGGGGCGAGGATCTGGATCGACGTCAGCCCGCCGCCGTCCACGTGCCGATGCAGCGCGAGCACGTGACGAGCTCGCCGATGGCGCGTCGCATGCCCTCCGGAGCGGGCGTTTCGTCTTCGCCGTCGTAGGCCTCGCCCTCCACGAACGGCTCCCGAACAAAGCTCGTCACCTTGTCGTGCGAGATCGTCCGCGCGGCCTTGAAGTTGGCCGCCGCAAGCACCGCGAAGTCGAGCGTCGTGTGCGTCGAGGCGGAGCGGTGGAGCAGTCGCCCGAGCAGTCCCGCGGTCGCGAGCAGACCCGTGTACGTCGCGACGAGCGAGGCGTACGACTCGTAGGGCGGGCGGTCGGGAGCCTGGGACACGGCCGATACGCTGTACCCCGATGCCGGCGTTCAAGACATCGGACACGTATCGCCCGACCGGCGACCAGCCGACGGCCATCGCCGGCCTCTCGGAGGGAATCGAGGCGGGCGAGCGCTACCAGACGCTGCTCGGCGCAACCGGCACCGGCAAGACCGCGACGATGGCCTGGATCATCGAGCAGACACAGCGGCCGGCGCTCGTGATCGCGCACAACAAGACGCTCGCCGCGCAGCTCTGCAACGAGTTCCGGGAGTTCTTCCCGGACAACGCGGTCGAATACTTCGTGTCCTATTACGACTACTACCAGCCCGAGGCGTACGTCCCGCAGGCCGACCTCTACATCGAGAAGGACTCGTCCCGGAACGACGACATCGACCGGCTGCGCCACGCGGCCACGTCGAACCTCCTCACGCGCCGCGACACGATCGTGGTCGCATCCGTCTCGTGCATCTACGGCCTCGGCTCGCCGGAGGAGTACGAGAAGAAGATGGTGCAGCTGACGGTCGGCGAGGAGACGGAGCGCGACCTGATGCTGCGCAAGCTGATCGACATCCAGTACATGCGCAACGACACGCTGCTCGGCCGCGGCCGCTTCCGGGTCAAGGGCGACGTCGTCGAGATCCAGCCCGCGTACTCGGAGACCGCGTACCGCGTCTCGTTCTTCGGCGACGAGGTGGAGACGATCACGCACTTCGACCCGCTCACGGGCGAGGTGTTCGCGAAGCTCGACAACCTCACGGTCTTCCCGGCGACGCAGTACGTCACCTCGAAACCGACGATCGACCGCGCCGTCGGCGAGATCCAGCACGAGCTCAACGAGCAGGTGAAGCAGTTCGAGTCGGAGGGGAAGATGCTCGAGGCGCACCGGATCCGGCAGCGCACCGAGTACGACGTCGAGATGATGCGCGAGCTCGGCTTCTGCTCCGGGATCGAGAACTACTCGCGGATCCTCGACGGGCGGCCGGCGGGCTCCGCGCCGCACACGCTCCTCGACTACTTCCCCGGCGACTACGTGGTCTTCATCGACGAGTCGCACCAGACCGTGCCGCAGATCGGCGGCATGTACGAGGGCGACCGCTCGCGCAAGCAGACGCTCGTGGACTTCGGCTTCCGGCTCCCGTCCGCGCTCGACAACCGCCCGCTGCGCTTCGACGAGTTCCTCCGCAAGGTGCCGCAGATGGTGTTCGTCTCGGCCACGCCCGGGCCGTACGAGTTGCGCCACGCCGAGCGGACGGTCGAACAGCTCGTCCGGCCGACCGGGATCGTCGACCCCGAGGTCGAGCTGCGCGCGACCCGCAACCAGATCGACGACCTCCTCAACGAGATCCGGCGGCGCGAAGAGGCGGGCGAGCGCGTGCTCGTGACGACGCTGACGAAGAAGATGGCCGAGGACCTGACCGACTACCTGCTCGAGTCGGGCGTCCGCACGCGCTACCTCCACTCCGAGGTCGACACGCTCGAGCGGATCCAGATCATCCGTGAGCTGCGGCTCGGCGAGTACGACGTGCTCGTCGGCGTCAACCTGCTGCGCGAGGGCCTCGACCTGCCCGAGGTGTCGCTCGTGGCGATCCTCGACGCGGACAAGGAGGGGTTCCTCCGCGGCAAGACGGCGCTGATCCAGACGATCGGGCGCGCCGCCCGGAACGTGAACGGCACGGTCCTGATGTACGCGGACAAGATGACCGAGGCGATCAAGGGCGCGCTCGACGAGACGAACCGCCGCCGCGCCGTCCAGCTCGCGTACAACGAGGAGCACGGGATCACGCCCGAGTCGATCGTCAAGGGCGTGTCCGACATCGCCGAGTTCCTCTCGCTCGAGTCGCCGACGGTGCCGTCGCGGCGCCGCCGCGGCGACCGCAAGGTCGAGGGGATGACCGCCGACGAGCTCGAGAAGCTCGTGATCCAGCTCGAGGAGGAGATGTTCGCGGCGGCCGAGGAGCTCCGCTTCGAGTATGCCGCGAAGCTGCGGGACGAGATCAAGGAGCTGCGGCGCGAGCTCGCCGCGGCGACTGCCGCCGCGTAGCGGTGGCCGACGTCCTCGAGCTGGTCGTCCTCGGCGCCGTCGTGGCGCTGCTCGTCCGCGTGCGCTTCCCGTCGCGCTTCCCGGCGCTCCAGCTGGGGGTGGCGATCGCGGTCACGGTCGCCGTGGGCCGGCCGCTCGTGGACTCCGGGTTCGGCGGCGCGGTCGTCGCGGCCCTCGCCGGCGCGGCCGCCGCGCTGCTGATCGCCCGAGCTAGGCCCGTTCCCGGGACAGGGGCTCCCGACCGCGCGGATACGTCCGCGTCGCCGTGAGCGCCCAGTCGTCCTCTCGCCAGATGTAGGTGTCGACGCCGAGCGTGCCGTCGGACACGTCGTAGACGTGGAGGCCGCGCGCCTCACCGCGACGGTTGGGGCGGGGCTGGCCGAAGCCCGGCGCGGTCGAGACGACGACGGCGCGCCGTCCTTCGGGCCCGATCACCTCGAACTCGTGCCGCTCGGAGACCGCGGCCTGGTGGATGTGGCCGCCGAGGACGAGGTCGGCGCCTGCGTCGACCAGGGTCCCGAGCACGCCGCTGCGGTCGCGGACCGGCGCCTTCCGCGAGCGCCACGGCGCGCCGAGCAGCTGGTGGTGGAGCACGACGACGCGGAGGGCGCCCGGCTCCGCGCGCGCGAGCTCGTCGGCGACGCGCACGAGCTGCGCGGTACGCACGCGGCCGCTCTGGTGTCGCCACGGGCGGACCGAGTTCACGCCGACGACGTGGAGCGCGTCGCTCGCGAACACCGGCTCGGTCGTCTCCCACAGCCGCTCGAACTCGGCCCACGGGCGCGTGAAGCGGGCCGGGAACGTGTACGGGATGTCGTGGTTGCCGGGGACGGCGTGGACCGGGGGCCCGAGCCGCGTGAGGAACCCGTGCGCGAGCTCGTGCTGCGTCCGCCGGCCGCGGTGGGTGAGGTCGCCGCTCGCGATCACGAGGTCGGGCGAGACCTGCTCGAGCAGCGTCGCGAACGCGTGCTCGACGGCCGGGTCCTCGCTCGTCCCGAAATGGAGGTCGGAGACGTGGAGGATTCGCGCAGGCATCCGGCGAACCCTAGGCAGATTGATGACTGCGCGGACGGGTAGGGAAGCGGCCGGTCAGACGAGTACAGTTCGTGTCATGAGCGACGAATCCACCGAGATCTTCGACGACCTCTACCTCGGTCTCCGGGCCGGTGGCGCGCGGCGCAAGCAGCGGCGCGGCGAGACGCTGACCGCCGAGGAGCAGGAGGCGCTGACGCGCTGGCAGCGGCTGTCGGCGTCGCGCAAGGCGATCGCCGTCGGCGCGTTCTCGGTCGGGACGTTCGGGCTCGGCTTCACCCTCGGCGGCCTCGTCTTCGGCCGCTGGCGCAAGGCCTGAGCCTCGGCCGAGGTCGTCTCCCTTCTCCGCCGCGAGCAGCGCCGTCTGGACCCTGCAGGCGTTCTTCGCCGGGCGGCGAAGGGCGCAAGTCGTGCTCGGCGACGTCGATCGGATCTGTCTGGACGAGCGGCCTCACGCCGTCGTGCTGGCGTGGCCCTTCCTGAAAGCCGGTGCGGTCGGAGCGGTTGGGGCAGGGTTGGCGCTCATGGGCTGGCCGGTGAGCGTCGCGGGTGTTGCGTTGCTCGCGATTGCGGCGGGAATCGCGCTCCGAGCGGCGTGGCGGTGGGAGCGGACGCGCGTGCAGGTGACGACCGAGTCGCTGGTCGTCGTCCATGGAACGCTGCGGCGCAGGTCGGCGGCCGTGCAGCTGAGCCGGATCGGGCCCGTCGAGCTCGAGCAGACGCTGGTGGGGCGCCTGCTCGGCTACGGGACGGTCGTGGCGGGCGAGCTCGAGATCCCGTACGTGCCGCGGCCGCAGCGCGTCGCAGGGCTCGTCGACCGGCTCGGGCGCCGGTAGTCGCGCAGGGGCCGTCGACGCGCTTCCGGGCGCTGCACCGGGCCGCACGTGCGTCGATCGTGCCGCCACCCGGCCGCTCCGGCCAGGCCTGGGGACGAATCGTCACGCTCTTGCCACGATCGACACGTCCACTCTTGCCGTGAACCAGGGACAGTCCCTTGCATTGGGTACCTACGCACCGCGGCGATAGTAGGTGCAATTTGTATACTTGCTGCATGAGTGCAGACACAGAAGGGAGGCGGACGATGAGCACGCTCCTGCTCGTTCCGCTCGAGGACACCGTCGTCTTCCCGAACATGAACGTGACCCTGACCGTGGACGTCGGCAACGACGAGCAGGTCCTGCTCGTCCCGCGCCACGAGAACGAGTACGCGAAGGTCGGCACCGTCGCCGAGGTCGGCGACCGCGTGCGCCTTCCGGGAGGCATGCGCGCCGTGGCGCTGCAGGGCCTCCACCGCGGCGTCATCGGCGCCGCGCACACCGACGCGCGCGGCAACCTCCGCGTCGAGGTCGAGGAGCGCCCCGACGAGGACCTGCCGCCGGCTGCGACGCGCGAGCTCGAGACCGAGTACCGCGCGATCGTGGAGGAAATCCTCGAGCTGCGCGGGGACGACGGCTCCGTCGCGCGGTTCGTCCGCTCGATCACGGAGCCGGGCACGCTCGCCGACACGTCCGGCTACTCGCCCGACCTGACCTTCGAGCAGAAGGTCGAGTTGCTCGAGACGACCGACGTGCGCGAGCGTCTGGAGCTTGCGATACGCCTGCAGCGCGAGCGGCTCGCGGAGCTCGAGGTGCGCCGCCGCATCCGCGAGGACGTCGAGTCCGGCGCCCAGCAGCAGCAGCGCGAGTACATCCTGCGCCGCCAGCTCGACTCGATCCGGAAGGAGCTCGGCGAGGACGACGCCTCCGTCGTCGACGAGTACCGCCAGAAGATCGCCGACTCCGGCATGCCCGAAGCCGTGCGCGAGCAGGCCGAGCGCGAGCTCTCGCGGCTCGAGCGCATCGGCGAGCAGGGCCCGGAGTCGTCGGTCATCCGTACCTACCTCGACTGGCTCCTCGCCGTGCCGTGGGGCGAGCGCTCGGAGGAGCGGCTCGACCCGATCCACGCGCGCGAAGTGCTCGACGACGACCACTACGGCCTCGAGGACGTCAAGGACCGCATCGTCGAGTACCTCGCGGTGCGCAAGCTCCGGCAGGAGCGCGGCATCGAGGAGGACAAGCGCTCGGGCGCGATCCTGACCCTGATCGGACCGCCCGGGACGGGCAAGACGTCGATCGGCGAGTCGGTCGCGCGTGCGCTGAACCGCGAGTTCGTTCGCATGTCCCTCGGCGGCGTCCGCGACGAGGCCGAGATCCGCGGCCATCGCCGCACGTACATCGGCGCAATGCCGGGTCGGCTCGTCCGTGCGCTGCGCGACGCCGGGACGATGAACCCGGTGATCCTGCTCGACGAGGTCGACAAGGTCGGGGCCGATTGGCGCGGCGATCCGTCTTCGGCGCTGCTCGAGGTGCTCGACCCGGCGCAGAACGACACCTTCCGCGACCACTACCTCGACGTCGAGGTCGACCTCTCCGAGGTCGTGTTCATCGCGACGGCGAACATCGCGGACACGATCCCGGGGCCGCTGCTCGACCGCATGGAGATCATCCGCTTCGACGGCTACACGGTCGACGAGAAGGTCGCGATCGCGCGCAACTACCTGTGGAAGCGGCAGCGCGAGCGCAACGGGTTGCTCGAGGACGAGGTGGACATCTCGGACGAGCTGCTCGAGCTCGTCGTCAGCGAGTACACGCGCGAGGCGGGCGTGCGGCAGCTCGAGCGCGAGCTCGGCAAGCTGCTGCGCAAGACGGCCACGCGCATCGCAGCCGGCCAGGTGGAGGCGCCGGTCGCGCTCGGCCTCGACGACGTGCGCGACGCGCTCGGGCGCCAGCGCTTCTTCCGGGAGGCGGCCGAGCGGACCGCGGTTCCGGGCGTCGCCACGGGTCTCGCCGTGACCGGGACCGGCGGAGACGTGCTCTTCGTCGAGGCGACGGCGATGAAGGGCGACGGCGGACTAACGCTCACGGGCCAGCTCGGCGACGTGATGAAGGAGTCGGCCAAGATCGCGCTCTCGTTCGTGCGGGCGCACGGCGACGAGCTCGGGGTCGACGAGTCGTCCTTCGACGGGCGACACTTCCACGTCCACGTCCCGGCGGGCGCGATCCCGAAGGACGGCCCGAGCGCCGGGATCACGATGGCTACGGCGCTTGCGTCGCTGCTGACGGGCCGGCCCGTGCGGCACACGGTCGGGATGACCGGCGAGGTCACGCTGCAGGGCCGCGTCCTGCCGATCGGCGGCCTCAAGCAGAAGGTGCTGGCGGCGCACGCCGCGGGACTCACGGACGTGATCCTCCCCGAGCGGAACCGGCCCGACCTCGACGACGTGCCTGCCGACGTGCGCGAGGCGATGGCTTTCCATCCGGTGATGTCGCTCGGCGAGGTGCTCGAGCTCGCGCTGGAGCCCACGTCCTCGGCCCACGATGTCGCGCTGTCGTAGCTGCGAGCCGATGCCCGAGGAGGTCCGCCGAGCGGCGGGCCTCCTCGAGCGGCGCTGGCTCCTCTCGATCCTCTATGCCGCTCACTCGGGTGCGCTGCGGTTCAACGAGTTCAAGCAGATCCTCGTGTCGGTTCCGCCGCGAACCCTGGCGCAGCGCTTGACAGAGCTCGAGGAGGCGGGGGTGCTCGAGCGACGCGTCCTCCCGACGCGCCCGCCGGCGGCGGAGTACCGCCTCACGCAGAAGGGCGAGGAGCTCGGGCAGCTCGTCGAAGCCCTGCGGCGCGCGGCGGCGGCGATCTAGCCGCACGCGCAAGGCCGAATCGGCGGCGCGTCCCGAGCCCGAAAACCAGGGACTGTCCCCGGGTTCTCGGCCCGAGCAGCCGTGTCGACCGAGCCGAAAGCGTCACGAATCGTCCCCAGAGGCGGTCGACGCGCCCGGTCGCCCGTACCGTCGAACCCATGCCCCGGATCCCGCGCCGGTTCCTCCCCGACGGCGTCTACCACGTCACCACCCGAGGCGTCGACGGCTGCGCGGTCTTCCGCGACGACGCCGACTACCTCGGCTTCCTCACCCTCCTCCGAGACGTCGCGACCGCGCAGCGCTGGCACGTGATCGCGTTCAGTCTCATGCCGAATCACGTCCATCTCGTCCTCGCCTGCACGCGCCAGGCGCTCTCCGACGGCCTCCGCCACCTCAACGGCGTCCACGCCCAGCGCTTCAACCGCAAGTACGCCCGCCGCGGCCACCTCTGGGGCGACCGCTTCGCGAGCCGCCTGATCGACACCGACGCCTACCTCACCGTTGCCGTCGAGTACGTGCTCGACAACGCCGTCCGCGCCGGCCTCGCGCGCACCCGCGCCGCCTACCGCTGGCACGCCGCCCGCCCTGCGCAACACCCGAGCCTGGACGAACACACGTTCGACGGATACACTTCGTTCCCGCATGGCTGCCGACGAACTGGTCGTCCACGGCGCCCGCGAGCACAACCTCAAGGACATCACCGTCCGCCTGCCGCGGAACCGCCTCATCTGCATCACCGGCCTGTCCGGGTCGGGCAAGTCGAGCCTGGCCTTCGACACGATCTACGCCGAGGGCCAGCGCCGCTACGTCGAGTCGCTCTCGGCCTATGCGCGGCAGTTCCTGCAGATGATGGAGAAGCCGGACGTCGACCACATCGACGGCCTCAGCCCGGCCATCTCGATCGACCAGAAGACCACGAGCCGCAACCCGCGCTCGACCGTCGGCACGGTCACCGAGATCTACGACTACCTCCGCCTCCTCTACGCGCGCATCGGCCGGCCGCACTGCCCGGTCTGCGGGCGCCCGATCGCGGGCCAGAGCCTCGAGACGATCGTCGACCAGATCCTGCAGCTCCCGGAGGGGACGCGCTTCACGGTGAACGCGCCGGTCGTCCGCGACCGCAAGGGCGAGTTCCGCGACCTGCTCGAGGAGTTCCGTCGCGAGGGGTTCACGCGCGCCAAGGTCGACGGCGAGCAACGCCTGCTCGAGGAGGAGATCCCGCTCGACAAGAAGTTCAAGCACACGATCCACGTCGTCGTCGACCGGCTCGTGATGAAGGCGGATCTCCGGACGCGTCTCGCCCAGTCGGTCGAGACCGCGGCTCGCCTCGCCGAGGGCCTGGTCGTGATCGACGTGATCGACGGCGAGGAACTGCTCTTCTCGGAGAACTTCGCCTGTCCCGAGCACGGCGTCTCGCTCCCCGAGCTGCAGCCGCGGATCTTCTCCTTCAACAGCCCGCACGGCGCGTGCCCGCGCTGCACCGGCCTCGGGGCGCAGCAGGAGATCGACCCGGACCTGCTCGTCCCCGACCCGTCGCTCTCCATCGGCGAGGGGGCGCTCGTCCCGTGGGCCGTCGGCAACTCGAGCTACTACGAGTCGGTCATCCAGGCCGTGGCCGAGCGGTACGAGATCGACGTCGACACGCCCTGGCGCGAGCTGACCGAGGAGCAGCAGAACCGGTTCCTCTACGGCACCGACGGCGAGCGCGTCTACGTCACCTACCGCAACCGCATGGGCCGCCGGCGCGCGTACATGCTCGCGTTCGAGGGGATCGTCGCGAGCCTCGAGCGCCGCTACCGCGAGACCGACTCGTCCACGCAGCGGGAGCGGATCGAGGAGTACATGAGCTTCCGCCCGTGTCCCGTCTGCAAGGGCGCGCGCCTGAAGCCCGAGGTGCTGGCCGTCACGGTCGGCGAGCTCAACGTCCACCAGTTCACGCGCCTGTCCGTCACGCGCGCGCTCGAGTTCGTGCACGGGCTCGACCTGACGACGACCGAGCACCTGATCGGCGACCGCATCCTCAAGGAGATCCGCGAGCGCCTGACCTTCCTCGACAACGTCGGCGTCGGCTACCTCAACCTCGACCGCGCCGCGGCGACCCTGTCCGGCGGCGAGGCGCAGCGGCTCCGCCTCGCGACCCAGATCGGGAGCCAGCTCGTCGGCGTCCTCTACATCCTCGACGAGCCCTCGATCGGCCTGCACCAGCGCGACAACGACAAGCTCATCCACACGCTCGAGCGGCTGCGCGACCTCGGCAACACGGTCGTCGTCGTCGAGCACGACGAGCAGATGATGCGCAGCGCCGACTGGCTCGTGGACATGGGCCCGGGCGCCGGCGAGCACGGCGGCGAGGTCGTCGCCGAGGGCACCGCCGCGGAGGTGGAGCGGACGAAGGGCTCCGTCACCGGGGCGTTCCTCTCCCGCAAGCGCGAGATCGCCGTCCCCGAGCGCCGCGAGGCGGACCTCGGCAGCTTCCGGGTCCTCGGCGCGCGCGAGCACAACCTCAAGGGGATCGACGTCGAGTTCCCGGTCGCCAAGTTCGTGGCCGTCACCGGCGTATCAGGCTCGGGCAAGTCGACGCTCGTGAACGAGATCGTCTACAGGGCCATCGGCAACCGGGTCAACCGCATGCGCGCGAAGCCCGGGGCGCACGAGGGCGTCGAGGGGATCGACGCCTTCGACAAGGTCATCGACATCGACCAGAAGCCGATCGGCCGCACGCCGCGCTCGAACCCGGCGACCTACACCGACCTCTTCACGCACATCCGCGACCTCTACTCGCTCACGCCCGAGGCGAAGGTGCGCGGCTACAGGCCCGGGCGCTTCTCCTTCAACGTCAAGGGCGGCCGCTGCGAGACGTGCAAGGGCGACGGCCAGATCAAGATCGAGATGCACTTCCTGCCGGACGTCTACGTCCCGTGCGAGACGTGCAAGGGCGCGCGCTACAACCGCGAGACGCTCGAGGTGCGCTTCAAGGGGAAGACGATCGCGGACGTTCTCGACATGTCCGTCGAGGAGGCACTGCGCTTCTTCGCGAAGATCCCGAAGCTCCGCCGGCGCCTGCAGACGCTGCACGACGTCGGCCTCGACTACATCAAGCTCGGCCAGCCGGCGACGACGCTCTCCGGCGGCGAGGCGCAGCGCGTGAAGCTCGCAGCGGAGCTCGGCAAGGTCGCGACCGGGAAGACGCTCTACATCCTCGACGAGCCGACGACGGGCCTGCACTTCGCCGACATCGAGAAGCTGCTCGAGGTGCTACAGCGGCTCGTCGACAGCGGCAACACCGTGCTCGTGATCGAGCACAACCTCGACGTGATCAAGCAGGCCGACTGGCTCATCGACCTCGGGCCCGAGGGCGGCGAGGCCGGCGGCGAGATCGTCGCGCAGGGGACGCCGGAGGACGTCGCGGCGACCGAGGGCAGTTACACGGGGCAGTTCCTGCGCGGGCTGCTGTCGGCGCGCGAGTCGGCGGCCGCCTAGCCGCTAGCCCGTTCCGCCGCGGCCGCCCTCCTCGAGGACGGCCAGGCAGCCCGCCTTCGCGGCTTCCCGCTGGTCGGCGGGGTAGTCCGCCGCGACGGCCTCGGCGACCTTGTCCGCGTCGGCGTCGACGCCGTACTGGATCGCGAGCTGCTCGAGCGGCAGATTCACGCAGATGTTCCCGGCCTCGTGGTAGGTCGGGTCGTTCTCGACGCCGGGTGCCTGGGCGTCCTCGCCGGCCTGCTGCTCGCCGAGCTCGCCGGCCTCGGTCTCGGCCGAGCCGCCGCCGGAGCCGGGGCCGCTCGTGCTGCCGCAACCGGCCAGCGCCAGGGCCGCCACGAGGAGCGAGAGGAGCAGGAGGACCCGCATCAGGCGGCCACTGTAGCGCCTCCCGCGGGGCAATTGCACGCGCCCGCCACGGTAGGCTCGAGCGCGTGACGACCGACGGCCGGGTGACGCTCTCGAGCGAGCGCGACTGGTGGCTGCGCACCCTCCTCGTGCTGCAGGCGCCGCACGCCGTGTTCGTCCATTTGCGGGACGACTCGGACGACGCGGCCGAGGCCCGGCAGGAGCCCGTCACCGCGATCGTGTTCCTCGCCGGGATCGCCGGCGTGCTGGCCACGACGGTCGCGGGGAGGCTGCTCGACGACCCCGTGATCGACGCCGTGACCATCGCGGTCTGGGCCGTCATCGGCGGAGGCTTCTACGGCATCGCCTCGTACTTCGGGATCGGCGTGCTCGTGCTCCTCGGAGCGAGCCTCGCCGGCTCGGTCGGGTCGTACCGGCGCGCACGCCACACGCTCGCGTTCGCCTCGGTTCCCATCGCGCTGACGCTGGTCGTCTGGCCGGTCCGCCTCTCCCTGTACGGGACGGACGTGTTCCGCAGCGGCGGGGCCGACGGGGACGGCGACGTCGTCTTCGACCTGATCGTCGCCGGCGCCGTGGCCTGGTCGGTCGTCCTGCTGGCGATCGGGAACCGCGCCGTGCACGACTGGAGCTGGCCGCGTGCGGCCGCGGCGACGGCCCTGCCGGCCGCCGCGCCGGCGCTCGCGTACGCCGCGTTCGCCGGGCTCGTCTAGATCTCGGCCCGCGTGGCCGCGTCGCGGAAGGCCGCGAGCTCCTCCTCCGGCATCGCGTAGGTGTGCCGCTCCTCCGGGAACGCGCCGCTGCGCACCTCGGCCACATAGGCCTCGAGCGCGCGCCGGATCTCGCCCGCGAGCTCCGCGTACTGCTTCACGAACCGCGGCGCGTGCCCCTCGTAGAGGCCGAGGAGGTCGTGCCAGACGAGCACCTGGCCGTCGGTCGCCGCGCCCGGCGCCGATCCCGATCGTCGGCACCTCGAGGAGCTCGGTGACGTGCTGCGCCACGGGCGCGGGCACGGCCTCGAGCACGATCGCGAAGCAGCCGGCCGCCTCGAGCGCGAGCGCGTCCTCGACGAGCCGCCGCGCCTTCTCCGCCGTCCGGCCCTGCGCCTTGAAGCCGCCGAGCATCGTCGCCGACTGCGGCGTCAGCCCGATGTGGCCCATCACCGGGATGCCGGCGCCGACAATCGCGCGCACGCGCGAGAGCATCGGGCCGGCGCCCTCGAGCTTGACCGCGTCCGCGCCCGCTTCCTTGACGAACCGGATCGCGTTCTCGAGCGCCGTCTCGTCCGAGACCTGGAAGGAGCCGAAGGGCATGTCCGCGATGACGAGAGGCCGCCGCGCGCCGCGCGTGACCGCACGCGTGAGGATCAGCATCTCGTCGACCGTGGCGGGGACGGTCGAGTCGTGGCCGAGGACGGTCATCGCCGCCGAGTCGCCGACGAGGATCAGCTCCACGCCCGCGCCGTCGGCCAGCCGCCCGCTGGGCGCGTCGTAGGCCGTGACCATCGTGATCCGGTCGCCGCGTCGCTTCATCTCGAGCAGCTCGGGCAGGGCGAGCTTGCCCGGGGCCGGGGTCCCGGGGGCGGGCGTGCGGGGACGGGTCGTCATCGCTCCTCTCCTTCCAGGGGGACGTTGTCGATCAGGCGCGTGCCGCCGACGCGCACGGCGGCGGCGAGAACGGGTGGGTCGAACGGGGCCACCTCGACGTAGTCGACCTTCAGGCCGTCGAGGAGCTCGCGCGCGCGCGCGGGGTCCCGCGTTGCGAGCGCCCGCGGCAGCGCCAGCGCGGCTTCCCGCTCCGCGGGCGAGAGCCGTGCGTTGCGCGACGAGAGCGCGAGGCCGTCGGCGTCGCGGACGGTGGGTACCACCCGGATCTCGAGCTCGTGGGCGAGGTCGAGGTCGCGCACCATCCGGCGCACGACGGCCACCTGCTGGGCGTCCTTCTGGCCGAAGTAGGCCCGGCGCGGCCGGACGAGGTGGAAGAGCTTGAGGCAGATCGTCGCGACGCCGCGGAAGTGACCGGGGCGGACCGCGCCCTCGAGCGCGGAGCCGAGCTCCTCGACGTCGACCCAGGTCTGGAACCCGGGCGGGTAGAGCTCGTCCGCGGCCGGCGCGAACAGGACGTCGACGCCGGCCTCCGCCGCGATCCGCTCGTCGCGCTCCGGGTCGCGCGGGTAGGCACCGAGGTCGCGCGGGTCGTCGAACTGGGCCGGGTTGACGAAGAGCGAGACGACGACGACGTCGTTCTCCGAGCGCGCGGCGTCGAACAGCGCTCGATGTCCCTCGTGGAACGCGCCCATCGTCGGGACGAGCCCGATCGACCCGGGCCCGAGCGCGTCGCGCAGCTCCGCGGCGGTCCGCGCTACACGCACGCGGCCGTCACCTCCGCCAGGGCGTCGTACATCGGCTCGAGCTCCGGTGCGGTCGCCCGGATCGCCTCGCGATGGCGCTCGACCGTCTCCCAGTCGCCGCGGGCGATCGGCCCGGTGAGCTCGAACCCGTTCTCGATCGTCCGTCGCATCAGCGGGTCGAGCGCCTCGGGCGGCGCGCCCGCCTCCTCGAGCAGGCGGCCCGCGGCGCGGCGGAGGGCGACGAGGTAGCTCGCGGCGATCGCGGCGCCGGCGTGGTAGAGCGGACGTGCGTCGTCGGCGAGCGGGAACGGGCGCAGGCCGAGCGTCTCGGCGAGCCAGTACGCGACGTCGGCCGCCTCCTGCGACTCGGCGGTGACGGCGGCCCACGCGCCGTCGAGCTGCTCGGGCCCTCGCGCGCGCGTGAACGTCTGAAGCGGGTGCACGGCGAAGCGGCGCTCGTGCGGGTCGAGCGCGGCGAGCGTCGTGGCGCCGCTCACGTGCGCCATCCAGGGCCCCGGCTCGACCCCCGCCGCGACCTCCGCGATCGCGCGGTCGGGGACGCAGAGGAGGACGACCTCCGCGCCGGTCGTCCACGAGGCTGACGCCGCGCTCGCGCAGCCTGGCGGACACCGCCGATCCGACGCGGCCTGCGCCGATCACCTGGATGGTCTCGATCATCTCGTGCTCCAGTTCCGTTCCGGATACCGGGCACCGCGAAGTGTAACCGTGGGCTAGAAGCGGAGTCCCTCGCCGCGTGCGAGCAGGCGGACGGTGTCGGCCAGGATCGCGAGGTCGGTCGCCAGCAGGCGCGTGGGGGAGAGGGTGCGCAGCCGCTCGACGTACTCGAGGTCGAGATCGCTCCCCTTCACCGGTCGGTCGCTGTCCTTCTGCACCTGCGCCGGCCCGGTCAGCCCGGCCACGACGTGGTCGCGGTACTCGAGCCCCGCCTCGCGCTGGGCGACGACCATCGGCACGGGCCACGGGCGCGGCCCGACGAGGCTCAGGTCGCCGCGGAGCACGTTGAGGAGCTGCGGCAGCTCGTCGAGATACCAGCGCTTGAGGATCCGGCCCGACCAGGTGAGGTTCGCCTCGTCCGCCTCGGCGAGCCGCGCATACGAGCCCTCGGAGCGGACGCGGGCGAGCGCGTCCCGCCGCAGGGTGCGGAACTTCAGCAGGTCGAACTCGCGGCCGGCCGAGATCCGGCGCTCTCGGTAGAGGAGCGGCCCTCGGTCGCCCGGCCGGCGGAGCATCCCGACGACCGTGAGCACCGTGGCCGCGACGGACACGGGCGCCGTCGCGAGGAGGAGCGCCGCCGCCACGGTCGCGTCGAGCGCGCGCTTGGCGGCCGGGTACGGCACGTCGGGCACGGCGGGGATTGTGGAGGCGGCGCGTGGTAGCGTCCACGACGTGCCGATCTACGAGTTCGTGTGCATGGAGTGCGAGTCGCACTTCGAGGAGCTCGTCCGCCTGGGCGAGGACGCCGACTGCCCCGACTGCGGCGCCTCCAACGTGCGGCGCCAGGTCTCGGTCTTCGCCGCCCACGGCGTGAGCGAGTCCCCGAGCTTCGGCGGCGGCGGTTGCTGCGGCGGCAGCTGCGGCTGCGGTCACTGACCCCTCGGAAGCCGTCCGGCGAGCGGCCTAGACTGACGGCCGTGGACGCCGTGTCCCGTGCCGCCGATCTCCGGGCACTCGATGAGGCCGTGTCGGCCTGTGAACGGTGCCGCCTCGCCGCGGGACGGACGCAGGTGGTCTTCGGCTCGGGGCATCCCGATGCCGACCTGATGTTCGTCGGCGAGGCGCCCGGCTTCCACGAGGATCAGCAGGGCGTGCCGTTCGTCGGCCAGGCGGGGAAGCTGCTCGAGCGGCTCCTCGCCGGGATCGGCCTGACGCGCGGCGACGTCTACATCGCGAACGTCCTCAAATGCCGTCCGCCCGGGAACCGCGACCCGCAGCCCGACGAGATCGAGGCGTGCGAGCCGCACCTGTTCCGCCAGATCGAGCTGATCCGGCCCACCCTCGTGGCGACGCTCGGCAACTTCGCCACGAAGCTCCTCTCGGGCAAGCCGCAGGGGATCACGCGCGTGCACGGGCAGGAGCAGCAGGCCACGCTCGGCGGCAACACCGTGACGCTGTACCCGCTCTACCACCCGGCCGCGGCGCTCTACACGCCGGCGATGCTGAAGGTGCTCGAGTCGGACTTCGCCCGGATCCCCGCGCTCCTCGCGGGCGCCGACGCAGCGACCGCTCCCGCCAGTCCGCAGGCGGCTCCTGAGCCCGCGCCGCCGGTCGCGTCCCGCGAGCCCGACGCGGTCCAGCTCGGCCTCTTCTAGCCGTCCGGAACCGATGCCGATGCCTCGCGCGTATGGCGCGGCCGTTGCTTAACGCCCGCTCCATCCAATTCACGTCCCGCTAACAAACGCGTGCGGTCTGCGTCTAACTGCGCCGGAGAGGTAAAGGCGGCTGCCCGTCGGGGGTCGCACTTTCGAAAGGAGTCACACAGGCATGCACAAAAGGTTCCTGCTCGCGATGGGCGCGTTCGCCCTCGCGGCAAGCCTGCTGGCGACGAGCGCCGCTGCGGCGCCCGAAGTCAAGAAGGGCGGGACGCTGAAGGGGATGTTCGCCACGGACGTCGACTTCATCGATCCGTCGCTCGCGTACTACGTGCACTCATGGCAGATCATGGGTGCCGTTGGCGCGAACCTGCTTCGGTTCGCCGACGCGGGAGGCTCGGCTGGTTCTCGCCTCGTTCCGGAGGTCGCGACCGGGTTCCCGCGCATCTCGAACGGCGGCAAGACGTACACGTTCACGATCCGCCCGGGCTTCCGCTTCTCGAACGGGAAGGCCGTCACCGCGGACAGCTTCAAGTGGGCGATCGAGCGGGCCGTCAACAACCAGCAGCAGTCGCCGGCCGGCCCGTTCGTGGCCGACATCGTGGGCGCCCAGGCCGTCCTCGACGGCAAGGCCCGGTCGGTCGCCGGTGTGACCGCTCGCGGCAACACGCTGACGATCCGCCTCGCGCGCAACGCGCCGGACCTGCTCACCCGGCTCGCCATGCCGTTCTTCGTGGCGATGGATCGCCAGCTCCACCCGATCGACGCGAAGGGCATCAAGGCTCCGATGCACGGTGCGGGCCCGTACTACATCCAGTCCTGGACGCCGAACTCGCGGATGATCGTCGTGCGCAACCCGTACTACAAGGGCAAGCGCCCGGCGAACGTCAACCGGATCGAGTACGAGGCCAACGTCAACCTCGACGCTCAGGTGCTGCGCATCCGCGCAGGGCAGGCCGACTTCGCGGCCGAGGGCGTCTCGCCGTCGGCTCACGCCGACCTCGCGCGGCAGTTCGGGATCAACAAGGGCCGGTACCAGGTCCGCCAGGTCCCGACCACGCGTTACCTCGCGATGAACACCACCAAGGGCCTCACGGCGAACGCCAACGTCCGCAAGGCCGTCAACTGGGCGATCGACCGCCAGGCGATGGTCGCGCAGCGCGGCTACCTCGCCGGGAAGCGGGCCGACCAGATCCTGCCGCCCGGTATCCCCGGGTTCCGGGACGTCAACGTCTACCCGCTGCGGTTCACCGAGGGGAACCTCAACAAGGCCAAGCAGCTCATGGGCGGCCGCTCGGGCAAGTTCCTGCTGCTCCACGGCAACACCGCGGCTCCGCGGGCCGAGGGGCAGATCGTGAAGTTCAACCTGTCGAAGATCGGTATCGACGTCGAGACCCAGGCGCTCGCAACGGGCCCGCTCGTCGCCAAGGCCGGCGCCCGCGGTGAGGACTTCCAGGGGATCATCATCGGGTGGCACGCGGACTACCCGGACCCGAACAACTTCGTCGACATCCTGTTGAACGGGAACAACATCCGCGAGGCCAACAACAACAACTACGCGTACCTCAACGTGCCGGCACTGAACCGGCGCATGGAGGCCGCGTCCACGCTGACCGGTGCGAAGCGCTACGCGACGTACCAGAAGCTCGACCTCGACATCACGAAGAACTACGCGCCGTGGGCGTCGTACATGTACTCGAACAACCGGGACTTCGTCTCGGCGAACGTCGGTTGCTACCAGTACCACCCGACGTACTCGATGAACCTGGCGACCGCCTGCGCCAAGTAGCGCAGACGGCTCAGGAGTCACGGTGACGGAGCGCCGGCCCTACGGGGCCGGCGCTCCTCACTTCGCAAACCAGGACCGGCCGCGACCGTCGTATACAGTTGCGCCGCCGGGCCGGCGGCGTTCCGAACTCCCTATCCAGGACCAACGCGAGTGACACTTCTCGAAGTCAACGACCTGCGGACGCATTTCAAGACCGACGACGGCATCGTCAAGGCCGTCGACGGGGTCAGCTTCTCGATCGAGAAGGGTCAGACGCTCGGCATCGTGGGCGAGTCGGGCAGTGGGAAGTCCGTCAGCTGCCTGACGATCATGGGCCTCAACCCGCCGTCGGCCATCGTCAGCGGCGAGGCGCTCTTCAAGGGCGAGGACCTCGTGACGGCGGACTCGAAGCGCCTCCGCGACGTGCGCGGCAACGACATCGCGATGATCTTCCAGGACCCGATGACCTCGCTGAACCCGGTCCACACGATCGGGCGGCAGCTCGTCGAGGCGATCATGCTCCACCGGGACGTCACGAAGAAGCAGGCGGGCGCGCGTGCGCTCGAGCTGATGAAGGCCGTGGGCATTCCCCGCGCCGATCGGCGCATCGGCGACTACCCGCACCAGTTCTCGGGCGGCATGCGACAGCGCGTGATGATCGCGATGGCGCTGATCAACGACCCCGACCTGCTGATCGCCGACGAGCCCACCACGGCACTCGACGTGACGACGCAGGCGCAGATCCTCGCGCTGATGAAGCGCCTGCAGCAGGAGTTCGACAGCGCGATCCTCATGATCACGCACGATCTCGGCGTCGTCGCCGAGGTCGCCGACGACGTGCTCGTCATGTACGCCGGCAACGTGGTCGAGAACGGACCGGTGCGCGACATCTTCCACGCGCCGCACCATCCGTACACGTGGGGCCTGCTCGGGTCGCTGCCGCGGCTCGACGACGACCCCGAGCACCGCCTCACCCAGATTCCCGGCCAGCCGCCCTCGCTGCTGCGCCCGCCGTCCGGCTGCCGCTTCCATCCGCGCTGCCCGTACGTGATGGACGTCTGCCGCTCGGAGTTCCCCGAGCTGAAGCCGGTGCCCGGCGACGCGTCCCACGAGCAGCGGTGCTGGCTCGACGAGGACACGAAGCGCCGCGAGGCCGAGAAGCTGCTGGCGAGCACGATGGCCGGGGCGTCGTGACGGCCATGACGGAGCTGGCGGAGACCGGCACCATGCTGACGGGCAACGAGCTCCTCCAGGTCGAGGGGCTCGAGAAGTACTTCCCCGTCACGCGCGGGATCATCTTCCAGAAGCAGGTCGCCTCGGTGAAGGCCGTCGACGGCGTCACCTTCGGCGTGAACGAGGGCGAGACCCTCGGCGTCGTCGGCGAGTCCGGCTGCGGGAAGTCGACGATGGCGCGCTGCGTCATGCGCCTGCTCGACCCGACCGGCGGCAAGGTCGTCTTCGACGGCCGCGACATCACGAAGCTCAACCGGAGCGAGATGCGCCCGATCCGGCGGCAGATGATGATGATCTTCCAGGATCCGTACGCGTCGCTGAACCCACGCAAGCGCGTCGGCTTCATCGTCGCGGAGGCGCTCCAGGTGCACAAGATGGGCACCGACGCCGAGGTGAAGCGGCGCGTCCAGGAGCTGCTCGAGGTCGTCGGCCTCAATCCCGAGCACTACAACCGCTTCCCCTTCGAGTTCTCCGGCGGCCAGCGGCAGCGCATCGGCGTCGCCCGCGCCCTCGCGGTCAACCCGAAGCTCATCGTCTGCGACGAGCCGGTCTCGGCGCTCGACGTGTCCGTCCAGGCGCAGATCCTCAACCTCCTGAAGGACCTGCAGCGGGAGTTCAAGCTCACCTACATCTTCATCGCCCACGACCTCAACGTCGTGCGGCACATCTCCGACCGCGTCATGGTCATGTACCTCGGCAAGGTCGCCGAAGTCGCGAAGCGCGACGCCCTCTACGCCGAGCCGCGGCATCCCTACACGGGGTCGCTCCTCTCGGCGGTGCCGATCCCGGATCCGGATCTCGGTCGTGAGCGGAAGGGGATCGTGCTCGAGGGCGACGTCCCCAGCCCGATCAACCCGCCCGAGGGCTGCGTCTTCCACCCGCGCTGCCCGCGTTTCCGCGAGGGGCACTGCGACGTCGAGGATCCGCCGCTGCACAACTTCGGTGACGACCACCGCGCCGCCTGCCACTACCCGCTCGAGCGCTGGCCGATGACGGCCGATGAGATGCGCCGCCCGACCAGCGGCCCGGTCTCGGAACCGGTCTAGCGATGTGGCGCGGCGCCGCTCGCCGCTTCGGGATGATGCTCGGAGGGGTGGTGGGCGTGACCGCCCTCGTCGCGGCTCTGCTCGGGCTCGTCGTCGGGAGCTCCCTGTCGCGCGCCGTCTCACTCGGCTTCTACGCCGTGGGGAGCTTCCTCGTGATCATCGGCTTCTTCGTGGGCAACCGGGGCCCGATCCGGGCCAAGGGCGAGGACGCCGCCCTGTTCGGGCTGTTCCCGCTGCGGCGGCGCTGGGCCGAGCCGGAGGAGCACGCGGGCACGATCAACGACTCCGCGCTCCTCGTCGTCCTCGGCTTCGTGCTCATCGTCCTGGGGATCGCGGTCGATACCAGGTATGACTTGATTTGATCCCGGAGAGCTAACCTCTCTCGAAGGAGCCCGTCCAAAGAAACAATGAGTGTTTTGCCCCGCCCCTCCCTGCCCTGCCAGCGTGCGCGCGAATGGGCGTCCCTGCGTCTCGACGGCGAGCTCTCGCAGCTCGAGAGCGCGATGCTCGAGTCGCACCTTGCCCGGTGCGCGGCGTGCCACGAGGTCGTCTTCCAGACGGAGGCCTTCACGACCGCGCTGCGCGCGTCGCCGCTCGAGGTGCTCCGGCGCCCGATCGCGATCCCGCGTGCCGCGGCCATGCGTGCCGCCCGTGTGACGGCGGCCGCCGCGGTGATGCTCGTCGCCGCCGGGCTCGGCAGTGTGTTCGCGACCTCGATGCCGTCGTCCGCGACCGAGCACGCCGCGCCGCAGCTCTCGCTGGTCGACTCCGACGACCGCCTGCTCCGCGACATGCGCCGCGACCAGCTGCGGATCGAGCGGGCGATGCTCCAGACGAACTCGCGCAACCAGATCGGTCACGTCATCTAGTGCTCGCGGGCTCGTCCTTCATCACCCAGCACTGCTGAGCGCTCGAGCGCGCCGACAGGTTGTCGGCGGCGGAGGAATGGCGTCGAACGGCGCCCTCCCGGCGCGGCTCGGATAGACTCGGGGCGCTTCGCCGGCGCCTTCGCGCCAGGCGTGCCCGCCCTCACGACCAGGCCTCTTGGGAGATGCATGTCTGAGCAGACGACAACGAACGGCAGCAAGCAGAACGTCGGCAAGCTGCTGGAGATCAAGGGCGTCGTGATTGACGCCGTCTTCACCGGCGGACTGCCGGGAATCAACACCGCCGTGCGGATCGACGTCCCGGCCCGCGACGGGCAGGAGGCGCGGGTGCTGATCGCGGAGGTGCAGCAGCACCTCGGCGACGATCGCATTCGGGCGGTCGCGATGGACTCGACCGACGGCCTCGCCCGCGGCATCGACGTGGTCGACACGGGCGCCCCGATCTCGGTCCCGGTCGGCGACCAGACGCTCGGACGCATCTGGAACGTCCTCGGCGAGCCGGTCGACAACAAGGAGCCGGCCTCGGGCGAGCGGTCGCCGATCCACCGGGACCCGCCCGGGTTCCGCGACCTGTCTCCGAAGGTCGAGATCTTCGAGACCGGGATCAAGGTCATCGACCTGATCGCCCCGTACGTCCGCGGCGGCAAGGTCGGACTCTTCGGCGGCGCCGGCGTCGGCAAGACGGTTCTCATCCAGGAGCTGATCCACAACATCGCGCGCCAGCACGGCGGCGTCTCGGTCTTCGCCGGCGTGGGCGAGCGCACGCGCGAGGGCAACGACCTCTACCTCGAGATGGAGGAGTCGGGCGTGCTCGACAAGGTCGCGCTCGTCTACGGCCAGATGAACGAGCCGCCGGGGGCGCGTCTCCGCGTCGCGCTCTCGGGCCTGACGATGGCCGAGCACTTCCGCGACGAGGGCCAGGACGTGCTCCTCTTCATCGACAACATCTTCCGCTTCGTCCAGGCGGGCTCCGAGGTGTCGGCGCTCCTCGGCCGCATGCCGAGCGCCGTCGGCTACCAGCCGACGCTCGCCACCGAGATGGGCCAGCTGCAGGAGCGGATCACGTCCACGCGCGAGGGCTCGGTCACTTCGGTGCAAGCGATCTACGTGCCGGCCGACGACCTCACCGACCCGGCGCCGGCGAACACGTTCGCGCACCTCGATGCCACCACCGTGCTCTCCCGCGCGATCGTGGAGCAGGGCATCTACCCGGCCGTCGACCCGCTCGACTCGTCGTCGCGGGCGCTGCAGCCGGGGGTCGTCTCCGACGAGCACTACCAGACGGCGACCCAGGTGCAGCAGGTGCTGCAGCGCTACAAGGACCTGCAGGACATCATCGCCATCCTCGGCATCGACGAGCTCACGGACGAGGACAAGGTGGTCGTCTCTCGCGCGCGCAAGATCCAGCGGTTCCTCTCGCAGCCGAACTTCGTGGCGGAGCAATTCACCGGGCGCGCCGGCGAGTACGTGAAGCTCGAGGACACGATCCACGGCTTCCAGGAGATCCTGGAGGGCAAGCACGACGACCTGTCGGAGCAGGCCTTCTACATGGTCGGCCCGATCGAGCAGGCCGTCGAGGCCGCCGAGAAGCAGGCCGCGGCGGCCTAGTGTCCCACGCGCGGATCACCGCTCGGCGAGACCCACGGGCGGAACACTGATGGCCGACCGGCCGAAGTTCGACGTCTCGCTCGTCACCCCGGACGGGGCGGCGTACGAGGGGGAGGCGGAGATGCTGGTCGTCCCCGGCGCGGCCGGTGAGATCGGCGTGCTCGCGCGCCACGCACCCCTCGTCGCGACGCTGAAGGCGGGCTCGACGCGCGTCTACCGCTCCGTCGACTCGGAGGACGTGCTCGAGTTCGCCACCGGGCCCGGGTTCTTCCAGGTGCAGCTCGACCGCGCGATCGCGCTCGTCGACGATGCCGTCGCCGCGAAGGAGATCGACGACGACCGCGCCCGGCGGCAGCTCGACGAGGCCCGCGCGGAGCTCGAGCAGCTCGAGGCGGGCGAGTCGCAGGCCGACCGCTGGCAGCTCGAGCAGCGGATCAAGCACGCCGAGAACCAGCTCTCCGTCGCCGGTCGCGGCTCGGACTAGCGGGCCCGGGCGTGAAGGCGGTCGTCCGCGAGACGCGCGAGGTGGCGAAGGGGACGCTCCTCGCGGTCTTCGAGGTCGACGGCTACCCCGATTACCGGCCCGGGAACTACTTCTGGGTCGAGTTGCCCGACCGCGGGCACCAGGACGAGAAAGGGCTCAGGCGTCACATCACGATCGTCACGTCCCCGACCGAGCCGGGCGTCGTCGGCCTCGCCACGCGCCTGCGCGACACGGCCTTCAAGCGCACGCTCGCGGAGCTCGAGCCGGGCGACGAGGTTCAGGTGGAGGAGCCGAAGGGCTCGTTCCTCCTGCCCGAGGACACCTCGCAGCCGTACGTGTTCGTCGCGGGCGGCATCGGCATCACCGTCTTCCGCTCGATGCTGCGCTACATCGCGGACACGGGCGCCCCCTACGACGTCACGCTCCTGTACTCGAACCGCGACCGGGCCTCGGCCGCGTTCCTCGACGAGCTTGCCGAGCTGGAGGCGCAGATCGCCGGCCTGCGGGTCGTCCTCACCATGACCGACGACGACGGGTGGGAGGGCGAGCACCGCCGCATCGACGAGGGTTTCCTGCGCGACCACGTCGGCGACCTCTCCCGACCGACCTTCTTCGTGGCCGGCCCGCCCGCGATGGCCGAGGGCGTCTCGGAGCTGCTCGCCACGGCCGGCGTGCCCGAGGACCGCGTGCACACTGGCCGATTCGCCGGGTACTAACGCGCTACAGTTCGAACCCCGGAGAGCTTTGAGAAGCAGCTTGGCGACCGGGTTACCAAACGCCTAAAGCGCTGGGAAGTCCCCACTTCCTCGCGTTGGGCGCAAGGAGCGACAGTGGCGACGAGGATCGAACAGCTGAGGGCCTTGCTCGACGAGCGGATCGTCGTGCTCGACGGCGCCTGGGGAGTGCTCCTACAGGGCCGCGGGCTCACCGAGGAGGAGTGGCGCGGCGAGCGGTTCGCCGGCCACGCGAGCGACGTCAAGGGCGATCCGGACCTGCTGAACCTCACGCGTCCGGACCTCGTCGAGTCGATCCATCGCGCCTACCTCGACGCCGGCGCCCACGTGACGACGACGAACACGTTCACGGCGAGTTCGATCGGGCAGGCCGACTACGGGCTCGAGCACGCCGTCCGCGAGATGAACGTCGAGGGCGCGCGCATCGCCCGACGCGTGGCCGACGAGCACGGGGGCTTCGTCGCAGGCTCGGTCGGGCCGCTCAACGTCACGCTCTCGCTCTCGCCGAAGGTCGACGACCCCGCGTACCGGCAGGTCGGCTTCGACGCAGTCGTCGAGGCGTACATCGAGCAGATGCGCGCGCTCGCAGAGGGCGGCGTCGACCTCTTCCTGATCGAGACGATCTTCGACACGCTGAACGCGAAAGCCGCGATCGTGGCCGCGCGCGAGGCCGCGCCGGACGTGCCGCTCTGGCTGTCGTTCACCGCCGTCGACAAGAGCGGCCGCAACCTCTCCGGCCAGACGAGCGACGCCTTCTGGACGTCGGTCGAGCACGCCGAGCCGCTGATCGTCGGGGTCAACTGCTCGCTCGGCGCGACGGAGATGCGGCCCTTCCTCGAGGACCTCTCCCGCGTCGCCGACACGTACGTCTCGTGTCACCCGAACGCCGGCCTCCCGAACGCGCTCGGGCTCTACGACGAGCACGCCCACGACACGAGCCGGCTCCTGCGCGAGTTCGCTGCCGACGGCCTCGTCAACCTCGTCGGCGGCTGCTGCGGGACGACGCCCGAGCACACCGAGGCGATCGCCGCGGCAGTGGCGGGTCTCGCCCCGCGGGACGTGCCGGAGCCGAGACGCCGGCCGCGCTTCAGCGGTCTGGAACGGTTCGAGATCGGTCCCGACACCGGCTTCGTCCTCGTCGGCGAGCGCACGAACGTGACCGGCTCGGCGCGCTTCCGGCGGCTGATCGAGGCCGACGACTTCGCCGGTGCGGTCGAGGTCGCGCTCGAGCAGGTGCGCGGCGGCGCGAACCTCATCGACGTGAACATGGACGCCGACCTGCTCGAGGCCGAACAGGCGATGACGACCTTCCTCAACGTGATCGCGACCGAGCCCGAGGTGGCGCGGCTGCCGGTGATGGTCGACTCCTCGCGCTGGTCGGCGCTCGAGGCGGGGCTGAAGTGCCTGCAGGGCAAGGGAGTCGTCAACTCGATCTCGCTGAAGGAGGGGGAGGCGTCGTTCCTCGAGCAGGCGCGGACGATCCGGCGCTACGGGGCCGGGGTGGTCGTGATGGCCTTCGACGAGGACGGGCAGGCGGTCGATGCCGAGCGCCGCGTGGCCATCTGCGGCCGGGCCTACGACCTGCTCACGCGCGAGGCCGGCTTCGCGCCCGAGGACATCGTCTTCGACCCGAACGTGCTCGCCGTCGCCACCGGGATCGAGGAGCACGACGACTACGCGCGCGCCTTCATCGAGAGCCTGCCCCGGATCAAGGAGCGCTGCCCGGGCTCGCTCACCTCGGGCGGGATCTCGAACCTCTCGTTCTCGTTCCGCGGCAACGACGCGGTGCGCGAGGCGATGCACGCCGTGTTCCTCTACCACGCGATCCACGCCGGGCTCGACATGGGCATCGTGAATGCCGGCCAGCTCGCGGTCGTCGAGGACATCCCGGCCGACCTGCGCGAGGCCGTCGAGGACGTGATCTGGAACCGCCGCTCGGACGGGACCGACCGGCTCGTCGAGCTGGCCGAGCGGTACCGCGGCGAGGGCGCGACCGCGCGGGAGCGTGATCTCGCGTGGCGCGAGGCCCCGGTCGAGGAGCGGCTCTCGTACGCGCTCGTCCACGGAATCGTCGACTTCATCGAGGACGACACGGAGGAGGCGCGGCAGAAGCTGGCGCGGCCGCTCGACGTGATCGAGGGCCCGCTCATGGACGGCATGAAGGTCGTCGGCGACCTCTTCGGCGACGGCCGCATGTTCCTGCCGCAGGTCGTGAAGTCCGCGCGCGCGATGAAGCGAGCCGTCGCCTACCTCGAGCCGTACATGGAGGACGAGAAGGCCGGCGGCCGGACGCAGGGGAAGGTCGTGCTCGCCACCGTCAAGGGCGACGTGCACGACATCGGGAAGAACATCGTCGGCGTCGTCCTCGGCTGCAACAACTACGACGTGGTCGATCTCGGCGTCATGGTCTCGGCCGACCGCATCCTCGAAGCAGCCGCCGAGGAGGGCGCCCACGTGATCGGCCTCTCCGGCCTGATCACGCCGTCGCTGGACGAGATGGTCTCCGTCGCGTCGGAGATGGAGCGGCGCGGGCTCGACCTGCCGCTGCTCGTCGGCGGCGCGACGACGTCGAAGCAGCACACGGCCGTCCGGATCGCGCCCGCGTACTCCCGCGAGACCGTCCACGTGCTCGACGCCTCGCGCGTCGTCGGGGTCATGTCCGAGCTGCTCGACCCGGAGCGCCGCGCCGCGCTCGGTGAGCGGACACGGGCCGACCAGGAGCGCCTCCGGGTGCAGCACGCCGAGCGCGGACGCAAGCCGCTCGTCTCGCTGGCGGACGCGCGCGCGAACCGCGACCAGGTCGCCTTCGCGGACCTGGCGCAGCCGCCGTTCGAGGGCCGCGCCATGGTCGAGCCTTCCGTCGCCGAGCTGCGCCCGTACGTCGACTGGCAGTTCCTCTTCCACGCGTGGGATCTCAAGGGCCGGTTCCCGGCGATCCTCGAGCAGCCCGCCGCGCGCGAGCTCTACGACGACGCCCTGGCCCTGCTCGACCGGCTCGAGGCGGAGGACGCGTTCCGCCCCGTCGGCGTGTACGGCTTCTGGCCTGCACGCAGTGAGGGCGACGACATCGTCCTGGACGGCGCCAGGCTGCCGATGCTGCGCCAGCAGGCCGAGCGCAGCGACTCGCGGGCGAATCTCTCGCTCGCCGACTACGTCGCGCCCGAGGGCGATCACGTCGGCGCATTCGCGGTCGCGATCCACGGGGCCGACGAGGCCGCGGCTCGGTTCGAGGCCGAGCACGACGACTACACCGCGATCATGACCAAGGCCCTCGCCGACCGGCTCGCCGAGGCCTTCGCGGAGTGGCTGCACGAGCGCGCGCGGCGCGAGTGGTACGCGCCGGACGAGCGGCTCGCGAACGAGGATCTCGTGGCGGAGCGGTTCCGCGGCATCCGGCCGGCCTTCGGCTACCCGGCCTGCCCCGACCACTCGCAGAAGGACGCGCTCTTCGCCCTCCTGCGCGCCGAGGAGGCCGGGCTCTCGTTGACCGAGACGTACGCGACGCTCCCCGCGGCGAGCGTCAGCGGCCTCTATCTCGCCCACCCGCAGGCGCGCTACTTCAGCATCGGCCGCATCGGGCGCGACCAGCTGGAGGACTACGCTGCGCGCAAGGGAATGACGGTGGACGAGGCCGAGCGCTGGTTGCGGCCGCTCCTCGTCTAACCGAATCGGCGGCTATCCTCCGCCACCGGGGGAGCGCCGCCATGGCGCTCCTTTGCATGAACGATGAAGACGACGCTGAAGAGAAGCATCGGGCGCTCCACCGCGGCGGAGCACAACGGGAACGGCAACGGCAACGGCCGGGTCGACGCGATCGCTGCGCCGCTCGCGCCGGTGCGCCGCTACCGGGTCGAGCCGCCGCGGCGCCGCGGCGTCGGCCGCATCCTCCTTGTCGCGGTCGCCTGGCTCTTCGTTGCCGTGCTCGTCGTCGCGGCCGGTCTCGCGGGCGGGGCCTACCTCTACCTCGAGGAGGGCGTCGCCCAGGCGATCGCGCCGCGGGACGCGCAGGTGATCGCGGCCTCCAAGACGCTCGACGCCGTGCCCGCGGGCGAGCCCGCGGTCGCGCTCGCGATCGGCTACGACCGGCGCTTGGGAGCCGAGGGCGCCGTGAACGGCGCGCGCTCCGACACGATCATGCTGCTGCGCGCCGACCCGGAGACGAACTCGGTGTCGATGCTCTCCTTCCCGCGGGACCTCCTCGTCGACATCCACTGCCCGGGGAAGGCCGTCTTCCAGAACCGGATCAACGAGGCCTACTCGCAGTGCGGCGTCCAGGGCACGGTCGAGACCGTCCGGCACCTCACCGGGCTGCCGCTCAACTACCTCATCACGGTCAACTTCCACGGCTTCAAGCAGCTCGTGGCCAACATGGGCGGCGTCTGGCTCGACATCGACCGGCGCTACTACAACCCCGAGGGCAGCGGCTACGCGGCGATCGACATCGAGCCCGGCTACCAGAAGCTCAACGGCCAGGACGCGCTCGACTTCGTGCGCTACCGGCACACCGACTCGGACATCTACCGGCTCGCCCGCCAGCAGCTCTTCGTCCAGTCGTTCAAGCAGGCGCTCGCGGGCCAGTTCTCGCCGACCGACCTGCCGCGGATCGTCAAGACGGTCACCGACAGCGTCGAGGTCGGCCAGTCGGACAACAAGGAGTTCGACGTGCGGACGCTCCTCGGCTACGGCCTCTTCCTCTACGACCGGCCGAACGTCTACCAGTCGAAGATCGACCTGTCCTGCTACGGCTCGGACGACGTCGCGGCGATCACGGTGGACGACTCGTGTATCCGCAGTGCGGTCTCGGACTTCGTCACGCCGGACGTCGAGGCGTCGGAGAAGGCGACGGCCGTCGCGCTCGGCAGGAAGCCGAAGACGGCCGTGCCGCTGCCGAAGGACACGAGCGTCGTCGTCCTCAACGGGAACGGCGTGCCCGGCGCGGCCGCGGACGCGTCGTACCAGCTCACCCAGCGCGGCTACGTGACGCTGCAGCCTCCGAACAACCTGCCCGCCAACGCGCCGACGCAGGACTACTACCGCTCCAAGGTCTACTTCGACTCCAGCAAGCCGCGGGCCGAGGCCGCGGCGAAGAAACTCGGCAGCCTCGTCGGGCAGGCGGACGTGGAGCCGTTCCCGGTCGACGTGCCCGAGGTGCGGACGCTCGCGAACGGCGCGATGGCCGTGCTCGTGCTGGGTCAGGTGTTCGACGGCACGGTCGAGCCGGTCCCGGTCGACCGGACGCCCGAGCGGACCCCGCCGGCGGTCGTCAGGAACCCGGATCTGACCCTGCCGGGCCTGCGCGAGGCGCAGAAGCGCTTCCGCTGGCCGCTCGAGCACCCGACCGTCGTCGAGCAGGCGTCACAGCTGTCGACACAGTCGGGCATTCGCGCCTACTCCGTCGCGGGTCACAAGACCGTGCGCCTCACGTTCGTGCACGCGAACGGGGAGTACTGGGGGATCCAGATGGTGAAGTGGCGCGAGGCGCCGGTGCTGCAGGCGCCGACGCGCAAGCTCTTCGTCAAGGGCCGCCGCTACGACCTCCACTACGTCGGCCCGAAGCTGCACATGGTCGTGCTCCGCGAGAACGGCGCCACCTACTGGGTCGTCAACACGATCCTCAACACGATGTCGAACGAGACGATGCTCGCCATCGCCCGCGGCCTGAAGCCGCTGCCCAAGGCGAGTTAGTGGCTCAGAGCCACTAGCGCTCGATTGCGGCCCTGAGCGCCGCGAGGGCGTCCTGCTCGACGGGGTCGCCGTGTGTGGGGACGACGCGCTCGACCGGCAGCTGCAGGACGGCCGAGAGGCGCTCGACGAACCGTCCCGGCTCGAGCCCTCGCGGGAGCCAGGAGTCGGGGCAGCGACGCAGGCCGCCGTCCGGCGTGCCGAGGATCGCGTCGCCGGCGACGAGCGTCGCGTGCGCGGGGATCCAGAGCAGCACCTCTGCCGGGAAACCGACGTCCAGCGCGTCCAGCCCGCCCGGCAGCCGGTCGCCCGGCGTGAACGGGCGCGTCACGGGCGCCTGCGGTGACTCCGACGGCGCCGGCGGGCGCCCAGACGTCGGCGTCGTAGCGCTCGCGGAGCTCTCCGGCGCTCCGCCCGTGCGACTCGCACGTGATCGCGACCGCGACCGGGCGGCCCGCGCGCTCGACGTCGCGGTCGAGCGCCTCGAAGAAGCGGTCGCGCTCGTCGGCGGGGACGAGCGGGTCGATCAGGACGACGTGATCCGGCGCCTCGAGGTAGACGCACGAGACCTCCTGCTCCCAGCCGTCGGGACCGCCGTCGCCGGGCTTCCAGCCGGGGTGGAGCGCCGTCCAGCGCCAGAGCCCGTCGGCGAGCCGCGTCACCTCCACGGCGCCGGTCCTACCACGCGTCACGCGCTCGTAACCAGTGCAGGCTAGGCTGAGCGCGATGGCGAAGATCGGCATCTTCGGCGCCGGCTACGTCGGCCTCGTCACGGGGGCATGCTTCGCCGATCTCGGCCACGACGTGGTCATCCGCGACGTCGTCCCCGAGCGGATCGAGGCGCTGACGCGCGGCGAGGTGCCGATCTACGAGCCCGGCCTGGACGAGGTCATCGGCCGCAACCGCGACCGCCTCGCGTTCACGCTCGACGTGGCCGACGCGGTCGACGGCGCCGACTTCGTCTACGTCGCCGTGGGAACGCCGCCGACGCCGTCGGGCGACGCCGACCTCTCCGCCGTGTGGACGGTCGTGGACGAGATCCCCCAGGACGCCGAGGCCGTGATCGTGATGAAGAGCACCGTCCCCGTCGGGACGGGCGAGAAGGTGCGCGCCGCGCTCGACGCGCGCGGCCTCACGCGTGTCGGCTACGCGTCGAACCCCGAGTTCACCGCGGAGGGCTCTGCCGTGCGCGACTTCATGCATCCCGACCGCATCGTCGTCGGCGCCTTCGAGCCGGACCACGGCGACGCCGTCGAGGCGCTCCACGAGGGCATCGACGCGCCGGTGCTGCGCATGGACGTCAACTCGGCCGAAATGGTCAAGCTCACCGCCAACGCCTTCCTGTCGACGCGGATCAGCTTCATCAACGAGATCGCGAACGTCTGCGAGCGCGTCGGTGCCGACGTCGAGCACGTCGCGAAGGGCGTCGGCCTCGACCACCGCCTCGGGCCGCACTTCCTCCGCGCCGGCATCGGCTTCGGTGGCTCGTGCTTCCCGAAGGACGTCTCGGCGCTGAAGCAGCTCGCGGGCAACTCGGGCTACCACTTCCAGCTGCTCGCGGCCGTGATCGAGGTGAACGAGCTGCAGAAGCGGCGAGTCGTCGCGAAGCTCGAGCACTACCTCGGGCCGTTGCGGGGGACGACGATCGCGTTGCTCGGCCTCGCCTTCAAGCCGAACACGGACGACATGCGCGAGGCGCCGTCGATCGTGATCGCGAACCGCCTCGTCGCCGAGGGCGCCCACGTCCGCGGCTGGGACCCGATCGCCGATGCCGCGCCCGTGCTCCCGCGTGCCGTGGAGCTCGCCCGCACGCCGTTCGAGGCCGTTCGCGGCGCCGATGCGGCGGTGATCGTGACGGAGTGGCCGGAGCTGCACGCGATCGTGCGCGAGGATGTCCGCGCCTCGATGCGGCGGCCGTTGCTCATCGACGGGCGGAACATGCTCGACCCGCGCCGCGCGCGTGCCGCCGGCTTCGTCTACGACGCGATCGGCCGCGGCTGGGCCTCGCAGGAGCTGCCCGAGGCCGACGTCCCGGCCGAGGCGTCGCGCCTAGTGGAGGCGCATCATCCTCGCCGGCGGCAAGGCCGAGCGGCTCGGCGACGCTGCCGAGGGCCGCCCGAAGGCGCTCGTCCCCATCGCCGGGCACCCACTCGCCGAGTACCAGGTCGCGCAGCTCGTGGCGGCGGGCGTGACGCGTGTGATCGTGAGCTGCGCCGCGGGCCAGGGCGCCGCGTTCGTGGAGGCACTCGACGGGCTCGGCGCCGAGATCGTGCTCGCGGAGGAGCCGGAGCGGCTCGGCCGCGGCGGGGGGCTCCGCTTCGCGGCAGCGCTGCGCGAGGAGGCCGGGCCGCTGTACGCGCTCAACGGCGACGAGCTCCTCGACGTCGACCTCGCCTCGATGCTCGGGCGCCACCGGCAGGCCGGCGCGGCCGCGACGATCGCCGTCGCGCCGCTCGTCTCGCACCTCGGCGTCGTCGACCTCGACGACGACCTCGTCACGGGGTTCCGCGAGGGCCCACGCCTCCCGTACTGGGTCAACATCGGCTGCTACGTGCTCGACGACGAGGCACTCGAGCGCCTGCCAGAGCGCGGCGACCACGAGGACTCCACCTTCCCCGAGCTCGCGGCCGAGAAGAAGCTCCGCGCCTGGCGCCACGAGGGCACCTGGATCACGGTCAACACCCCCAAGGACCTCCGCCGCGCGGAGGACTTCTTCGCCGACCACCCGGAGTGGCGGCCGCGTCGCGTAGCGGCGTAGGATCGGCGGGTGCCGGACTTGAGCTCCTCGAACCTCGAGAGCCTGGACCGCTTCGGCTTCGAGACGCGCCGCGTCGAGAAGCCGTGGGGCCACGAGCTGATCTGGGCCGTCACCGACCGGTACGTCGGCAAGGTGCTGTTCGTCGCCACCGGCCACTCGCTCTCGCTGCAGTTCCACCGCGAGAAGGACGAGTCGTGGTACGTCCAGTCCGGCCGGGCGAAGGTCGAGCTCGGCGAGGTCGGCGAGGCGGTGCTCATGGAGGAGGTCGTGACGGCCGGCGCCGCGTTCCGGTTCGAGCCGGGCACGGTCCACCGCGTCACCGCGCTCGAGGATACGACCATCCTCGAGGTCTCGACGCCGCATCTCGACGACGTCGTCAGGCTCGAGGACTCGTACGGCCGCGCCGGCACCTAGAACCTTCACACGCTTCTGGTAAGGTATCGCCGATGGAGGAGGTGACCGTCGGTGGAGCCGCGCAGCGGACAGGGTGGTCGCCGCGCATGCTCCGCTATCTCGAGGAGCACGGGCTCGTGCGCCCGCGTCGTACCGCCTCGGGGTACCGCCTCTACGGCCTCGGCCAGCTGAACCAGCTTCGCGCCCTGCGCGAGCTGCGCAGCCGGTTCGCCGTCGAGCTCGACCAGATCGCGTTCGCCGCGCGGCTCCGCCGTGAGCCGGAGCTGCGCCGCGCGGTCGACGGCTGGCTCGCCGGCGCGGAGGACGACGCCTCCTGGATCGACTGGGAGCAGCGCAAGCACGAGCGCCTGCTCGCCGCCTGAGGGACAACCGAAAGGAACCATGGCCACCACCAAGCGACACGACGTCAAGGATCTCGCGCTCACGCCGGAAGGCGTGCGGCGGATCCAGTGGGCCGACCGGCAGATGCCGGTGCTCGCGTCGATCCGGGAGCGCTTCGAGCGCGAGCAGCCGCTGGCCGGCTACCGCGTCTCGGCGTGCCTCCACGTCACCTCCGAGACCGCGAACCTGATGCGGACGCTGAAGGCAGGCGGTGCGGACGTCGTGCTCTGCGCGTCGAACCCGCTGTCCACGCAGGACGACGTCGCCGCGGCGCTCGTCGACGAGTACGACGTCTCGGTCTTCGCGATCAAGGGCGAGGACAACGACACGTACTACGCGCACATCGAGGCCGCGGTCGACCACAAGCCGCACCTGACGATGGACGACGGCGCCGACGTGATCGGCGTGCTCCACTCGCACCGGCGCGAGCAGCTCGGCGAGATCATCGCCGGCACCGAGGAGACGACCACGGGCGTGATCCGGCTGAAGGCGATGGAGGCCGACGGCGCGCTCTCCTTCCCGGTGATCGCCGTGAACGACGCGAAGACCAAGCACCTGTTCGACAACCGCTACGGCACCGGCCAGTCCACGATCGACGGGATCATCCGCGCGACGAACGTCCTCCTCGCGGGGAAGCGGTTCGTCGTATGCGGCTACGGCTGGGTCGGCCGCGGCGTGGCGCTGCGTGCCCGCGGCATGGGCGCGCACGTGATCGTCACCGAGGTCGACCCGATGCGGGCGCTCGAGGCGCTCATGGACGGCTACGAGGTGCTCCCGATCGCGGACGCGGCGAAGATCGGCGACATCTTCTGCACGGCGACCGGTGACAAGCACGTGATCGTCGCAGGAGCACGTCGAGGTGATGAAGGACGGCGCGATCCTCGCCAACACCGGGCACTTCAACGTCGAGATCGACATCCCGGCGATTCGCGCGCTCGCGACGGAGACGCGCGAGGCGCGTCAGTTCGTCGAGGAGTTCACGATGGCCGACGGGCGGCGGATCTACCTGCTCGCCGACGGTCGGCTCGTGAACATCTCGGCCGCCGAGGGCCATCCGGCGATCGTGATGGACATGTCCTTCGCCAACCAGTCGCTGTCCGCCGAGTACGCGGTGCAGCACGCGGGCACGCTCGAGCGGAAGGTGTACTCGGTGCCGCGGGAGATCGACGAGGAGATCGCCCGCCTCAAGCTCGCCACGATGGGCGTCGACATCGACCAGCTCACCGAGGAGCAGGCGAAGTACCTGGCCTCGTGGGACGAGGGCACGTAAGAGCGTGGGGGAACCCCATGGTTCCCCCACGAGCCCCCTCCTTCTACCTCAGGGCTTCGAGTTACCTCGGCGTGGCCTCCCGGGCGGATGAACCGCCCTTCGGCCTCGTGGCCGTCACTCGTTGCAGTGGCCGGCAGTTCGCATGGCCTGCGCGCGCGCACCTTGCGCTGCGGGCGCTCCGGCCAGCAACAGCTCTCATCAGCACCTGCGTGTCGTGACGGGCGGGATGCGCTGTGCCCCCTGGACGGGGCACGCGGCGATCCCGCCCGTCCGATCGCTCCGGAACCTGGTTTGAAAGCGACGTAGTAACAGACTGTTGCTTTGTCGCTTTTAGAGCGTGAGCGGGTGGTTCAATGGGCCGATGCCCGAGCTCCCACCGGAACGGATCGCGCGGCTCGAGGAGGACGCGGTCGTCCTCCTCGACCAGCGCCGTCTCCCGGCCGAGGAGGTCGAGGTGCGGTGCCGCTCGGCGGCCGAGGTCGCGGACGCGATCCGCAGCATGGTCATCCGTGGGGCTCCGGCGATCGGCGTCGCCGGGGCCTACGGGCTCGCGCTCGCCGCTGCACGAGGGGAGGACCTCGACGTGGCGTACGAGGTGCTGGCGACCGCGCGGCCGACCGCCGCGAACCTCGTCTGGGCGCTCGACGCGATGCGTGACGACCCCACGCCGGAGCGGGCGCGGGCGCTCCACGCGACGGAGGTCGAGCGCTGCCGGCGGATGGCGGCGCACGCGGTCGAGCTCTTCGCGCCGGGGGCGCGCGTGCTCACGCACTGCAATGCCGGCGGGCTCGCCACGGGCGGCTACGGCACGGCCGTCGGCGCGATCCGGCGCGCATGGGAGGAGGGGCTCGTCACGCACGTCTGGGTGGACGAGACACGGCCGCTCCTGCAGGGCTCGCGGCTCACGGCATGGGAGCTCGAGGGCCTCGGCGTCCCGTTCTCGGTGCTGCCCGACGTCGCGGCTGCGTCGCGGATGGCAGCCGGCGAGGTGGACTGCGTCGTCACCGGTGCCGACCGCATCGCGGCCAACGGGGACACGGCGAACAAGGTCGGGACGTACGCGCTGGCCGTGCTCGCGCGGCATCACGCGATCCCGCTGTACGTGGTTGCGCCGACCTCCACCGTCGACCTCGCCACGTACACGGGCGCCGGCATCCCGATCGAGGAGCGCGACCCGGCCGAGGTGACGGACCGCTTCCCGGCCCGCAACCCGGCGTTCGACGTGACGCCGGCCGCAGTTGATCGCGGCGATCGTGACCGAGACGGGAATCCATCGGGCGCCGTACGACGTCTCGCTCGCGGCCGCTTCTGTGTCAGGCACCGAAACCCGGACCTGATCGACCACCGAGGCCCTTCTACCGTGTCTGACACGGTGCGGTGCGGTGCCGGTGAAAGTCGGCGCACTTCCGGCACGAATCCGTCTCGCACGGTGGCGCATGGTCGGAGGCGTGGTGCTCGAGCTCCTCTTCCCGCAGCGCTGCGTCGTCTGCCGCACGCCGGGGCCGGCCGCGTGCGAGCCGTGCCTCGGGCGCCTGAGGCGGATCCGGCCGCCGCTCTGCGCCCGGTGCGGCGCACCGACGGCCTGGCCGGTGCGTCGCTGCGCGGAGTGCTCGGGACGCCGGCTCGCCTTCGCCTCCGCACGAGCCGCGGTCGTCCACGACGAGGCGGCCCGGGCGCTCGTCGCCGCGTGGAAGCACCGCTCGCTCCGCCGCATCGCCGCCTCGGCCGCAGCGGTCGTCGGGGAGGCGCTCGAGCCGCCGCACGGCGTCACGGCGCTCGTCCCCGTGCCGGCCGATCCGGAGCGCGTGCTCGAGCGCGCGCACCACCCGGCGGAGGCCCTCGCCCGGGAGCTCTCCGCCCGCTGGGAGCTCCCGCTCCAGCCGCTCCTGACCCGCCGCCACACGCGTCCGCAGCGCGGCCTCTCGCGCGTCGAACGCCGACGGAACGTCGCCACCGTCCGCGCCGGCGACACGCGCGCGCCGCCCCGCGTCGTCCTGGTCGACGACGTCTACACGACCGGCGCAACGGTCTCCGCGGCGGCGTCGGCGCTCCGGCGCGTGGGCGCCCGCGAGGTCCACGTCGTCACCTTCTCGCGGGCGATTCGAGGCGGAGGATTCGGATAGAGTCAGACCGCGGCGTCGAGCCCGAGAAGGAGCGTCCATGCGTCTTCAGGTGAAGGGCAAGAATCTCGAGGTCAGCGACTCGATCCGGGCGTACGCGGAGCGCAAGCTGGCGAAGCTCGATCCCCAGCTGCACGAGCTCACGCAGGTCGAGCTCGAGCTGGCCGTCGAGCGGAACCCGTCGATCGCGGCCAACCAGGTCGCCGAGGCAACGATCTACACGAAGGGCCCCGTGCTCCGTGCGCGCGAGTCGTCGTCGGACATGAAGGCCTCGATCGACCTGCTCACCGACAAGCTCCTGCGGCAGGTGAAGCACTACCGCGACAAGCGGAGCCGCCGCAACGGCCGCCCCAACGCCGCCCCCGAGGGAGGAATCGACGTGACGAACCTGGACCCCCAGATCGTGAAGACGAAGCAGTTCGTGATGGAGCCGATGCTCGCCGAGGAGGCGGTCCTCCAGCTCGAGCTCGTCGGCCACGACTTCTTCGTCTTCCAGAACGCCGACTCGAACAGCGTGAACGTCGTGTATCGGCGGCGGAACGGGGGGTACGGGTTGATCGAGCCGCAGCTCTGACGCTCTGAGCCCGTTCTGGCGCAGAGCCGAGCGGCTGCACGAGCGTCTCGCCCGCGAGGGCGGGATCGTGCTGCCCGGGTCCGGCGGACCGCGTCGGCCGCCCTGGGACGACGCCGGGATCCACGGACTGCACCGGCTCCGCGAATGGGACGCCGTCCTGACCGTCGCGGCGGAAGCGCCGGGGGACGAGCTCGCCTACGTCGCGCTCGACGACCGCGTCGTGATCGAGTCGGACGAGGAGCTGCCGGAGGAGGTGACCGCCGCCTTCGAGGGACGGCTCGACCCGCCGTACCGCGTCGTCGGCGTCCGCCGCGCCGACGCACTCTGGGCGCTCGGCGCACGGCGGATCGAGACGGCGGAGGTGCCCGGCCTCGAGGGCGACGAGATCGCGCTCGCGGTCGGGGAGGAGGGCACGACGCTGCTCGTCGACGGCGTGCAGCGCTTCGGCTCGATCCCGGCGCTCGAGAATCTCGCCCGCGACCGCGGGCTCGCCTGGTACGCGCTCCACGCCGTGCGCGTGGACGGCGACGTCTGGGAGCTTCGCGTCACGGCCCTGTAGCCCGGTGGCGCTACTCTAGACCCGTGAGCGCCGAGCTCCAGATGGGCGCGCTCGAGAAGGTCCTGCGCTTCGGCGAGGGCCGTAGGCGCAAGCGGCTCGCCGAGCAGGCGGCCTACATCGGGACGCTCGAGCCGGACTTCGAGAGCCTCTCCGACGCCGAGCTCGCCGCGAAGACGGCCGAGTTCCGCCAGCGGATCGAGAACGGCGCGTCGCTCGAGGACGTCCTCTTCGAGTCGTTCGCGGCCGTGCGCGAGGCCTACAAGCGCAGCATGGACATTCGCCTCTTCGACGTCCAGCTGATGGGCGGCATCGTCCTCCACGAGGGCGACATCGCCGAGATGAAGACGGGTGAGGGGAAGACCTTCGTCGCCACGCAGCCGCTCTACCTGAACGCGCTCGCGGACACCGGCGTCCACCTCGTGACGGTCAACGACTACCTGGCCAAGCGCGACCCGGAGTGGACGAAGCCGGTCTGGGACGCACTCGGCATGCGCGTCGCCTTCATCCAGAACATGATGCCGTGGAACGAGCGGAAGGCCGCCTACGAGGCCGACGTCACGTACGGGACGAACTCCGAGTTCGGCTTCGACTACCTCCGCGACAACATGGCCACGTCGCTCGACGCCACCGTCCAGCGCAGCCACGCCTACGCGATCGTGGACGAGGTCGACTCGATCCTCGTCGACGAGGCCCGGACGCCGCTGATCATCTCGGGCGAGCCCGAGACGGCCGCGACCACCTACTACGACTTCGCCCGGATCGCGAAGACGCTCGAGGGCGTGCCCGCGCCCGACGTCGAGAAGGGCATCGAGCCCGACGCCGACTTCGTCTACGACGAGAAGCGCAAGACCGTCGCCCCGATGGAGCGCGGCGTCGACAAGGTCGAGCGCGCGCTTGGGGTCGAGAACCTCTACGACCCGCGGAACGCGCAGCTCGTCAACCACCTGATCCAGGCCCTCAAGGCCGAGTCGCTCTACCACCGCGACGTCGAGTACGTCGTCCAGGACGGCGAGGTGAAGATCGTCGACGAGTTCACCGGCCGGATCATGGAGGGACGCCGCTGGAGCGAGGGCCTCCACCAGGCGGTCGAGGCGAAGGAGGGCGCGCGGATCCAGGAGGAGCACGTCACCCTCGCGACGATCACGCTGCAGAACTACTTCCGCCTCTACGAGAAGCTCGCCGGCATGACCGGTACCGCCAAGACCGAGGAGAAGGAGTTCGCCGAGATCTACGGCCTCAACGTCGTCGAGATCCCGACGAACCAGCCGGTCGCCCGCGCCGACCAGAACGACTACATCTTCAAGACGAAGGACGCGAAGTGGGACGCGGTCGCGGCGGACATCAAGGAGCGGAACGCCGAGGGGCAGCCGATCCTCGTCGGCACGATCGCCGTCGAGACCTCCGAGTACCTCTCGCAGGTGCTCACGCGCAACGGGGTCGCGCACACCGTCCTCAACGCGAAGGAGCACGCGCGCGAGGCGGAGATCATCAAGGACGCGGGCCTGAAGGGCGCGGTCACGATCGCGACGAACATGGCCGGCCGTGGCGTCGACATCAAGATCGACGACGAGGTGCGCGACCTCGGCGGCCTCTACGTGCTCGGGACCGAGCGGCACGAGTCGCGGCGCATCGACAACCAGCTCCGCGGGCGCTCGGGGCGTCAGGGCGACCCCGGCGAGACGCGCTTCTACCTCTCCGGCCAGGACGATCTCGTCCGCCTGTTCGCCGGCGACCGGATCTTCAACATCATGGAGCGCTTCAAGGTCCCGGACGACCAGCCGATGGAGGCGAAGATCCTCTCGAACCAGATCGAGGGGGCGCAGAAGAAGGTCGAGGAGCAGAACTTCGTCTCGCGTAAGAACGTCCTCAAGTACGACGACGTGATGAACGTCCAGCGCCAGGTGATCTACGCGCAGCGGCGCGAGGTGCTGGAGGGCAAGGACATGTCCGACGACGTCGTCGACTGGATCGACGAGGTGATCGCGCGCACCGTCGGCGCCTACACCGAGGCCGACTACGGCGAGGAGTGGGACCTCGACGAGCTCGTGAACCAGCTGCACGCCCTCTACGGCACCGACGTGACGCTCGACGAGTTGCGCGAGGACGGCGTCGACCTCGCCGACCTCGCGGCGCTGACCGCGGAGTTCCAGGAGGACGCGCGCGACGTCTACGCCGAGAAGCAGGAGTCGTTCGGCCTCAACCCGGACACTGATGCGCCGCTCCTCCGGGACGTCGAGCGGTACGTGATCCTCCAGATCGTCGACCGCCGCTGGCGCGAGCATCTCGAGAACATGGAGTACCTCCGCGAGGGGATCCACCTGCGCTCGATGGCGCAGAAGGACCCGCTCACCGAGTACCGGCACGAGGGCCACATCCTGTTCGAGGAGCTCGGGCAGCACATCCGCGAGGAGGTCGTCCTGACGCTCTTCCACGCGGAGCTGGCGCCCGAGGCGCGGCAGGAGGTCGCGGCCCGGCAGACGGACGGCCGGGCCGGCAACGGCGACCTCCGCTACGAGCACGAGACGGCCCAGGGCGCCGAGGCGATCGCCGCGGCAGGAGCTGCGCCGCAGGCCGCCCAGTCCGGCGCGTCGACGTCCGTCGGCGGCGGCGGGGGCTCGGTCGCGACCGCTGCGAAGGCGGCGGTGGGCCCGGACGGCGAGAAGCTCGGCCGCAACGACCCGTGCTGGTGCGGCTCGGGCAAGAAGTTCAAGAAGTGCCACGGCGCCTGACCGGGCGCGCGACTGAGTCTCACGGGGCGCAGGGATAGGCCGTCCGGCCCATGCGGTTGCGGGTCGTCGAGGCTACGCTCCCCGGCGGGATGGGGAGGGCCACCTTTGTTGCTGCGGCCCTCGTGGCCGCGTTCGCCGCGGCGCCGTCCGCGTCTGCCGCGGGTTGGCTTCCGCATCCGGCCGACGCCACTTGGACGTACGAGTGGTCGGACAGCGCGTACAACGCGGTGCCGACGAAGGAGCACGTCACCGTCAAGGAGGTGAAGGGGAACGCCTTCGTGCTCGGGTGGACGACGAAGGACCAGGGCAACCCGCCCGAGGCGCCGCAGGCCGAGGGCCTGATGGCGTTCCAGGAGACCTCCTCCGGGCTCGTCAACACCGACTGGCAGAGCACGCCGCCGCCGTCGGTGTTCCCGATCCTGTGCGCGCAGGTCAGCCGGTGCGGCAACAGCCTCGCCGGCCCGCTCTACATGCTCATCTGGGGCACGCGCGCGCCGTTGCTCTCCGAACCGCTGATGCGCGGGACGGCGTGGGCCAGCCGCGGCGGCGCCGACGGCGACGTGACGGGGCTGTCGCAGTACCAGGGCACCGAGCAGATCACCGTCCCGGCGTTCCCGATGCCGGTCACCGCGGCGAAGGTCCGCACGGACGTGACCCAGGCCGGCGCGCTGGGCGACCCGTACGGCAGCGGCGTGCGGACGACGTGGTGGGTGTACGGCGTCGGTCCGGTCAAGGTCGTGTTCGAGCACGCCGGCGGCGTGAACGCGCCGATCTCGCAGGCCGTGCTCACCGCGACGAACCAGGTGCCCGCGGCGCCGCCGACCGACCTGAACTACTTCCCGCTCGAGCCGGGCCTCAAGCTCCGCTACCGCTTCGTCAACTCGAAGCACCTGAAGAAGCCGTCCGTACAGGAGTTCCAGGTCGCCGAGGCGGCGAACCAGTCGGCCCGGGTCGACGTGAAGCACGTCTCGGGGCCGATCCGCGTCGCCGGGAGCTACGGCTTCGCCGTCCGCACCGACGGGCTCACCAACATCTGGGGCGCGACGCGGGCCGCGTCGCTCGCCACGTTCCCGCCGCTCGGGCCGGGCTTCCTGCCGAAGAACCGGCGCCGCCACTTCTTCACCCCGTTCGACCTGATGATCTACGGGATGAACCCGATCTTCACCGCCTACCCGAACGCGGGCGAGCGCTGGGCGACGAAGAACCCGAGCCGCGACTTCTCGACGTTCGGGGTCACCGGCGCGACGACCGTCGTCGGCGTGCGGCGCGTGACCGTCCCCGCCGGGAGCTTCGACGCGCTGGTGGTCCAGAGCACGCTCAACCAGGCGGGCTTCAAGTACGGCTCGGGGACGCGCACCTCGTGGTTCGCGCCCGGCAAAGGGCTCGTGAAGCTCGTCTTCCGGCACGCGGACAAGAGCGTCTCGACCGTCACGCTCCTCCGCTAGCCGCCGCGGCCTAGGACGAGGCGGCGCGCGTGCGGGAGCCGCCGGCGGCGGTCTGCGGCGCGGGCGCGTTGCGCTTCTCGCGCTCCTTCTTCCTGCGGCGCCGGTCGTTCGCCCAGCGCACCTTCGGCCTCGAGCCGCGTCCCATGGTCGCGAGGCTACCATCCGGCCCGTGGCGGAGACGACGCTCACCATCGACGAGCAGCTGCAGGAGCTCGGGGCCCGGCTCGACTGGGTTCGTGAGTACCTTTGACCCCGCTGCGCTCGGACGCCGCGTAGGGGAGCTCGAGGCCGCCATGGGCGAGCCGGGCTTCTGGGACGACCAGGCCCGCGCCGCGCAGACCTCGGCCGAGCACGCGCGTGCCTCGCGCCGGCTCGAGCGTTACACGAAGCTCGCGGGCGACTACGACGACGCACGCGAGCTGTACGAGCTCGACCCGGAGATGGGCGACGAGATTGCGTCCGCGCTCGTGCCGATCCGCCGCGAGCTCGACCGGCTCGAGGAGGCGGCGCTCTTCAACGGCGAGTACGACCCTGGCGACGCGGTCGTCACGATCCACTCGGGCGAGGGCGGCACCGATGCCCAGGACTGGGCCGAGATGCTCCTGCGCATGTACCAGCGGTGGGCCGCCGACCGCGGGCTCCAGGCGGACCTCATCGAGGCGTCGCCGGGGGAGGAGGCCGGGCTCAAGTCGGCGACCTTCACCGTCCGGGGCGAGAACGCGTACGGGATCCTCAAGGCCGAGCGCGGCGTCCACCGCCTCGTCCGCCTGAGCCCATTCGACCAGGCACACCGCCGCCAGACGAGCTTCGCCCAGGTCGTGGTCGCGCCGCTCCTCGCCGACGACGGCGCGGTCGAGCTGGACGAGAACGACCTCCGCATCGACACCTACCGCGCGTCCGGCGCCGGTGGCCAGCACGTGAACAAGACCGATTCGGCCGTCCGCATCACGCACCTCCCGACCGGGATCGTCGTCCAGTGCCAGAACGAGCGCTCGCAGACGGCGAACAAGGACACGGCGATGAAGGTCCTGCGCTCACGGTTGGCCGAGCTACAGGAAGAGCAGCGGGAGGCCGAGCTCGCGAAGGAGCGCGGCGCCGCCCAGAACACCGGCTTCGGCAGCCAGATCCGCTCCTACGTGCTCCACCCGTACCAGATGGTCAAGGACCTGCGGACGAACCACGAGGTCGGGAACGCGCAGGGCGTGCTCGACGGCGACCTCGACGGGTTCATCCATGAGTACTTGCTCGCAAAGGCTGCGGGCAAGGTGGTCAGTGCCTCTTCGGGTGGCGCCGTCGAGCTTCCGGGTCGCGAGCACCAAGCCAGCGGCCAGACGCGGCCGCAGCAAAGGCCGGTGGCCTTTGCAAGGGCGCGGGTGGACGCTGGCGCAGCGTGAACGCGGGCCGGAAGCCGACATGCGTCGCCCGAAGGGGCACTAGCAGGACGCTGGGCTACAATCGGCGAACCTTTTCCGAGGGATCCGCGGCTGCGGCCGCTTCTACCTTCATGGATCCGTTGCAGGAACCCACGCTGACCGAGACCCCGACAGCACTCGCTGAGCCCGCCCCCGCGCCCGCGGCGCCCTCGTCGGCGCCCGGTCCGGGGACGATGATCGTGTTCGAGTCGGTGACGAAGGTCTACGACCCGAACGTCGTCGCGCTCCGCGACGTCTCGTTCGTGATCGAGAAGGGCGAGTTCGTCTTCATCGTCGGCGCGTCGGGCTCCGGGAAGTCGACGATGATCCGCCTGCTGCTGAAGGAGCTCGAGCCGACGGACGGCCGCATCTTCGTCGGTGGGCGCGACCTCGGCCGGCTCAAGCACTCGAAGGTGCCGCTGCTGCGCCGCAACGTCGGCTGCGTCTTCCAGGACTTCAAGCTGCTCCCGAACCGGACGGCCGCGGAGAACGTCGCCTACGCGCTGAAGGTACAGGGCGAGTCGCGGAGCTCGATCCGCAACAAGGTGCCGGAAGTGCTCGCGCTCGTCGGCCTCTCCGACAAGATGAACTCGCTCCCCGACGAGCTCTCGGGCGGCGAGCAGCAGCGCGTCTCGATCGCGCGCGCCGTCGTCAACCACCCGCCGCTCCTCATCTGCGACGAGCCGACGGGGAACCTCGATCCGGACACGTCCGTCGGGATCATGCAGCTGCTCTACCGGATCAACCGCGCCGGCACGACGATCCTCATGGTCACCCACGACCGCGAGATGGTCGACAAGATGCGCAAGCGCGTGATCGCGCTCGAGGACGGGAACCTCATCCGTGACGAGCGCCGCGGGGGGTACGAGGTCGAGTGAGCCGGTTCCGCATGGTCTTCGCGGAATCGATCCGCTCGCTCACGGCCAACCTCTCGACCACCGTCGCGGCGACGATGACGGTGCTCATCGGGATGTTCCTGCTTGGCCTCTTCATCGCGCTCGGCACGTGGGTGCTCTCGTGGTCGGACCATGCGGCGGACAAGCTGCGCACGAAGGTCTTCCTCTGCACCGACACCACCTGCCCCAACGTGGGCGAGGTGACGCCGGCGCAGATCAACAACGTCCGCATCCGCCTGCTCGAGACGCCGGGGGTCGAGAACGTCCTCTTCGTCTCGAAGGAACAGGCGCTCGGCGAGATGAAGCAGCGCACGCCGGAGCTCGTCGAGGGGCTGACGTCGAACCCGCTCCCGGCCAGCTTCGAGGTGACGCCGAACCGCCCGGAGGACGTCCGCGCGATCTCGAACTCGATCCGCTCGCAGCAACTCCCCGGGGTCGAGCGCGTGCGCGACGGCGAGAAGGTCGCCGACCGCATCGTGCAGGTGGCGACCGCGGTCTCGACGTTCTTCCTCATCGCCGTGATCGTGCTCGTCGTCGCCTCGACGCTGCTGATCGCGAACACGATCCGACTGTCGATCTTCTCGCGCCGACGTGAGATCGAGGTGATGAAGCTCGTCGGCGCCACGAACTGGTTCGTCCGCGGGCCGTTCATGATCGAGGGCCTCATCTGCGGCGTCGTCGGGGCGGTCGCGGCCGTGATCCTGCTGCTGCTCGGGAAGGCCGTCGTCGTCCGAGCCGTGCTCGACCGGCTCGAGGCCGACAGCGAGGTGCAGGCCATCGCCTTCGGCTGGAACGCGGTCGCGCTCGTCGCGGTCGGCCTGCTGCTCGGCGCGATCGGCTCCGGGCTGACGCTGCGGCGCTTCCTCCAGGTCTGAGCGACCCGGTCGTCGTCGAGCTGCAGCGCCGCGGGAAGCTGCTCCTCGGCGAGCCGTACTTCACGCCGGGGACGCCGCTCGTCGTCGACACGAAAGGCGTGCGCGACGCGGGCGAGGGCGACCTGGCCGTGCTGCGTCCGGGTCGCGGCCGCGCTCGGCTCGAGGCCGTGCTCGGCAAGGCCTCGGACGTCGAGGCGGTGCTCGAAGGCCTGCTCGTGCAGGAGGGCGAGCGGCGCCCGTTCGAGCCGCACGACGTGCCGGAGCCGACCCTCGAGGGCCGTACCGACCTCCGCGACCTCGTCACCTTCACGATCGACCCCGAGACGGCGAAGGACTTCGACGACGCGATCTCGGTGGTCCGAGAGGGCGACGGGCTCCGCGCCTGGGTGCACATCGCCGACGTCTCGCACTTCGTCCCCGCGGGCACGCCGCTCGACCACGGCGCCGCCCGGCGCGCGTTCTCGGTCTACGTCCCGGGCCGTGTGGCGCCGATGCTCCCGCCCGAGCTCTCCGACGACGCCTGCTCGCTGCGGCCGTACGTCGACCGGCTCACGGTCACGGTCGAGGTCCCGTTCGACGCGGAGCTGAACGCCGGCGAGCCGCGCTTCTACCGCTCGGTGATCCGGTCGGACGCGCGCTTCACGTACGGCCGCGTGGAGGAGCTGCTCGCCGGGCGCGAGCGGCTCGACGGCCCGTTGATGGAGGCGTTGCGGCTCGCCGAGACGCTGACGACGGAGCTGCGCCGTCAGCGCTTCGCCCGCGGCGCGCTGCGGATCGAGACGCCGGAGCTGAACCTCGCCTTCGACGGGAACGGCGGCGTCGAGCGCGCCTGGCTCGAGGGCGAGCCGCACGCGCACATGCTCGTCGAGGAGCTGATGATCCTCGCCAACGAGTGCGTCGCGCGGCTCCTCTCGTCGCGGCGGCGCGAGGCGCTCTACCGCATCCACGAGCGCCCGGACCCGCAGTCGATCGGGCACCTCGTCGCCAAGCTGGCCGCGCTCGGCGTGCCGACGCCGCCCCTCCCCGACGCGGAGACCATGGGCCCGCAGGACGCGGCGCGTGCGGCCGCGCAGGTCGGCGAGCGGGTCATGGCCTACGTGCGCGAGTCGGGCCGAGGCCGCGAGGCGTTCCCGGCCCTCGTCCTGCGCTCACTGAAGCAGGCCCGGTACCACCCGCAGAACCTTGGCCACATGGGCCTCGCGAGCCCGGCGTACTGTCACTTCACCTCGCCGATCCGCCGCTATCCCGATCTCGTCGTGCACCGGGCCCTCCTGCGGGAGCTCGGGGCCTCCGACGAGCCACCCGCCTCCGACCTCGACGCCCTCGCCGAGCACGCCTCGGCGAGGGAACGTCACGCGGCGAGGCTCGAGTATCGCGCCGACGACCTCGCGCTCGCGTGGCTGCTCGAGCGGACGCTCTACGAGCGCGGCTGGGACACGCCGTTCGAGGACGGCGAGATCACGGGCCTCATCGGCTCCGGCCTCTTCGTCCGCTTCGGCGAGGTGTTCGAGGGCTTCTTGCCCGTGCGCCGGCTCGGCGACGACTACTACGAGCTCGACGAGCTCGGGACGCGGATGCAGGGGCGCCGCGGCGGCCGCACGTACCGGCTCGGCGACGAGGTCGTGGTCGAGGTCGCCGACATCCGCCGCCACGAGGGCAAGGTCGAGCTCCGGCCCGGATGAGTAAAACCGACGCGCGCTGGGTAGCGTACGTCCCGACGTGAAGGCCCTGATCGCGCTCGCGCTGACCCTCGCCGTCCTCGGCGTCGCCGGATGCGGTGGTGACGACGACGACGAGAGCGAGGGCGCCGCGACGGCGACAGCCGCCGACACCGCCGGCTCGGCCACGGGAGGCGAGGACACCGGCGGCGCCGCCGACGGCGCGGCCGTCTTCGCCTCGGCCGGCTGCGGCAACTGCCACACGCTGGCCGCCGCGAACGCGAGCGGGAACGTCGGGCCGAACCTCGACGAGCTGATGCCGGACGAGGCGACGGTCGAGCAGCAGGTGACGAACGGCGGCGGCGGGATGCCCGCCTTCGAGGGCCAGCTCTCCGAGGCGGAGATCCAGGCCGTGGCCGAGTACGTCTCCAGCTCCGCCGGCCAGTAGCGCGCCACGCACCGCGATTGACACGCGCTCCCCCAGGGGCGAAGGTAGTGACGATCGAAACAAATCGGGGGGAGAAAGGGCAAGGCGATGGGACACACGCGACTTGCCTCGATCAGCCTGGCCGGCGTCATGCTCGCCCTGGCCGCCCCGACCGTCGCCTCGGCGAACGAGGTGACGAAGTGGAACGAGCTCGCGGTCAACACCGTGAACGCGCAGCCGCCGATCGCCTCGGCGCCGCCTGCGGGTGCCGTCTTCGTGGCGATGGCCCAGGGCGCGGTCTACGGAGCGGTCAACGCCGTCGACCGCCACGGGAAGCCGTATCTCGTCAACCGGAGCTTCCCGATGGCGTCGATAGACGCCGCCGCGGCGACGGCCGCGTTCCGGGTGCTCGACACGTTGTTCCCGGCCCAGCACGCGACGTTGCAGGCGGCGTACGACGCGTCGCTCGCGGCAAGCCCGGACGGCCCACTCGAGCAGACGGGGATCGCCGTCGGAAGGGCGGCGGCCGACGCGATGCTCGCGGAGGGCCACGACGGACGCACGCCGATCGGCTGCACGTTCGGCTCCGGCCTGGCCGGCGTATGGGAGCCGCTCGCCGGTCCGACGGGACCGCTCTGCGACCCGAGCGTGTGGGTTGGCAACGCGGTTCCGTTCGTACTGAGGAGCCCGTCGCAGTTCCGGACGGCAGGCCCGCTCGCGTTAACGAGCGCCGCCTACGCGGCGGAGTTCGACGAGGTCAAGGCGATCGGGTCGCTCATGAGCGCCACCAGGACCGCCGTGCAGAGCCATACGGCCGCGTTCTGGAACACGAATCCGGCGGCGAACTACAACGCCATGGCGCGCAGGTTCGTCGACCAGTTCTCGCTCGACGTGAGCGAGAGCGCGCGCCTGTTCGCACTGCTCGACCTGAGTGCCGCGGACGCGCTGATCAACACGTGGAACGACAAGTACTACTGGAACTTCTGGCGCCCGATCACGGCGATCCGCAAGGCCGGCATCGACGGCAATCCGGCGACTGTGGCGGATCCGACCTGGACGCCGATGTTCGACCCGTCGCTCAGCCCGGCGATCGGCGGAACAGGCCCTGCGCTCATCACGCCGCCGTACCCGGATCACCCGTCGGGAGCGACGGCCTACGCGAGCGCGAGCATGCACGCGTTCGCGTCGTTCTTCGGCACCGACGCGATGACGTTCTACGCCACGAGCAGCCGCTTCCCGGGCGAGCAGCGCGTCTTCCAGCGCTTCTCGGACGTGACGAACGAGGTGCTCGAGGCGCGGATCTGGGCCGGGATCCACTTCCGGAATCCCGATGTCCAGGCAGCGAAGCTCGGCGGCGACGTCGAGCGCTACATCCACAAGCACCTCTTCGCGGCCGTCCATTGACCACCGGCGCGTGGAGCGGCCTCGGCGCCGCTCCACGCGCCACAGGGCGTGCGCCCGGACCGGGCTACGATCGCCTGGATGGCCAAGCCCACGGGTCAGAAGCAGATCGCGGAGAACCGCCGCGCGCGGCACGACTACGTGCTGCTCGAGCGCATCGAGGCGGGCCTCGTCCTCACCGGGACCGAGGTCAAGTCCCTGCGCGACGGGCGCGTCGTCCTCGGCCAGGCGTACGCGGACGTCCGCGACGGCGAGGCGTGGCTCCACGGCGCCGAGATCGCCGAGTACGCGAACGGGAACATCGCCAACCACGAGCCGACCCGGCCGCGGAAGCTGCTCCTGCACAAGCGCGAGATCGACACGCTGATCGGCAAGACCCGCGAGCGCGGGCTGACGCTCGTCCCGACGCGCCTCTACTTCAAGGACGGCCGCGTGAAGATCGAGCTGGCGCTCGCCCGCGGCAAGGAGAAGGGCGACAAGCGCACCGACCTGAAGGAGCGCGACGCCAAGCGCGAGATCGACCGCGCGCTCAAGGCGCGGCGCTAGACAGCGCGGCGGCGACCGACTCGAGGTCGTGGCCGCTCGCGAAGCGGTCGACGTGCGGGAGCGCCGCCCGCATCCCGCGTGCCAGCGGCTCGTAGGCGGGACTCTCCTTCAGCGGGTTGAGCCAGACGACGCGATGGGCGAGCAGGCCCAGGCGCTCCATCTGCGCCGCGAGCAGCTCCGGGTCGCCGACCTCGAGCCCGTCCGAGCAGAGCACGACGACCGCGCCGCGGACGACGTGCCCGTGCCCGTCGAGGAGCGCCTTCAGCGAGTCGCCGATCCGCGTGCCGCCGTCCCAGTCGAGCACCTCGTCGGCGGCCCGCTCGAGCGCCGCACGCGGGTCGGGGCCCGTCAGCGCGCGGGTCACCCGCGTGAGGCGCGTGCCGAAGCAGAACGCCTCCCAGCGGCGGTCGCTGCGCAAGGCCGCGTGCGCGACCGTGACGAGGGCGGTCGAGTAGGCCGTCATCGAGCGCGAGACGTCGACGACCAGCACGAGGCGCCGCGGTCGCCGACGCCGGCGGCGCCGCGCGAGGCCGACCGGGTCGCCGCCGGTCCGGAACGAGCGCCGGAGCGTGCGCCGGAGGTCGAGGGCGCCGTCGCGCGCGGACTCGCGGCGCCGCGTCCGGCGCTCGGGCACGGCGAGGCCGATCCTGGCCGCGAGCTCGGCCAGCTCGGCGAGCTCGTCCGGCTCGAGCGTCGCGAAGCTCTTGCGCCGCAGCGCCTCGTCGCGGCTCGCGCGAGCGGCGCGCCCGAGCGCGTCCGCCTCGACGCGGATGCGCGCGGTCGGGACGGGCAGCGGCTCCGCCTCGCCGAACCAGCGCGCGAAGACGGCGTCGTAAGCGGGCACGTCGCCGGGCCGGCCGAGCAGCGTGGCGCGCCCGGCCCAGTACAGGTGCTCCGGGCCGGCGACCGAGGCGGCGCGGCAGAACTCCCGCGTCCGCCCGGTGCCGATCGCGACGCCCTCGTCGCGGAGGTCCCGCGCGAAGCCGACCAGGTGCTCGACCGGCTCAGGCATCCGCGAGGAGCGCCTCCGCGCGGCGAAGGTCGTCCTGGTTCTTCACCGCCCAGCCGAGGGTGGCGCGGCCGGCCTCGCCGTCGACGGAAGACGCGCCGAGCAGCCGGAGCGCGCGCGGCCCAGTCGATCGCCTCCGCGGCGCCGGGCCGCTTCACCAGGTCGGCCGCCCGCAGCCGGGCGACGGCCTCCGCCACCGAGCGCGCCAGCTCCTCCGACACGCCGGGCGCCCGGAGCAGGATGATCTCGACCTCGCGCTCGACGTCCGGGAAGTCGATCCAGTGGTAGAGGCAGCGCCGCTTCAGCGCGTCGTGGAGCTCGCGCGTCCGGTTCGAGGTGATCACGACGGCCGGCGGCTCCGACGCCGAGATCGTGCCGATCTCCGGGATCGTCACCGCGTAGTCGGAGAGCACCTCGAGCAGGAACGCCTCGAACTCGTCGTCGGCCCGGTCGAGCTCGTCGATCAGCAGGACCGCGCCCGAGCCGGCGCGGATCGCGTGCAGGAGCGGCCGCTCGGCGAGGAAGTCCGGCCCGTACAGCTCCCGGATCCGCCGGTCCGGGTCGGCGTCCTCGGCCTGCAGGCTGCGCGCGTACAGGAGCTGACGGGCGTAGTCCCACTCGTACAGCGCCTGCGCCGCGTCGATGCCCTCGTAGCACTGCAGCCGGATCAGCGACGCGTCGAGGAGCCGCGCGAGCGTCTTCGCCACCTCGGTCTTGCCGACGCCCGCCTCGCCCTCGAGCAGGAGCGGCCGCCGCATCGCGAGCGCGAGGAAGACGGCGGTCGCGAGGCCGCGGTCGGGCAGGTAGGACGCCTCGCGGAGGGCCCGCTCGACGTCCTCGACCGATCCGAACGCCATGGCGACATCGTATGGAAGGTGGGCGCAGCACTCGCCCCGAGCGACCGTTATTGTCGGATCTCCCCTGGGGAAGGAGGCGTCTCTTGTACCCGAGCAGCTTCGAGTACTTCGCGCCCGGACACGCTCGAGGAGGCCGTGCGGAATCCTCGAGCGCTTCGACGGCGAGGCGAAGGTGCTGGCCGGCGGCCAGAGCCTGATCCCGGTGCTGAAGCTCCGCAGCTTCGCGCCACCGGCCGCGCTCGTCGACATCAACCGGATCCCGGACCTCGACACGCTCACCGTCACGCGCGACGGCGGCCTCAGCATCGGCGCGCTCGTGCGTCACAAGGCCTGCGAGCGGTCCGAGCTCCTGGACGGGAAGTTCGCGACCCTCGGGGACGCGGCGCCGCAGATCTCCGACCCGATCGTGCGCAACCTCGGCACCGTCTGCGGCTCGCTCGCCCACGCCGACCCGCAGGGCGACTGGGGCTCGGCGCTGCTCGCGATGGGAGCCGAGGTGCAGGCGCGCGGCCCGGACGGCGAACGCGGTCGATCCCGCTCGACGACCTCTTCGTCGCGCCGTTCATGACCACGCTGCGAGCCGAACGAGATCGTGACCGAGGTCCGCGTGCCCGACTCCGGGGCGGCGCGCCGGCGGGACCTACCTCAAGCTGGAGCGGAAGGTCGGCGACTACGCGACGGTCGGCGTCGCGGTGCACGTGTCGTTCGCGGACGACGACACCGTCGAGCGTGCCGGGATCGCGCTCACCGGCGTCGGCCCGACGAACCTTCGCGCCCGCCGCGCCGAGGACGCGCTGCAGGGGCGCGCGCTCGACGACGAGGCGATCGGCGAGGCGGCGCGGCTCGCGGCCGAGCACGCGGAGCCGTTCGACGACATCCGCGGCAGCGTCGAGTACAAGCGGAACATGGTGCGGGTCTACACCGAGCGCGGGCTCCGCAACGTGCGCGACCAGGAAGGAGGCTCGCAGTGAGCCAGGCTGCGGAGGTGGAGCGCAGGACGACGCACCCGATCACGGTCACCGTCAACGGGACACCGCGGTCGGCCGAGGTGGAGCCGCGGCTCCTGCTCGTGCACTTCCTGCGCGAGACGCTGTCGCTGACGGGGACGCACATCGGCTGCGACACCACGAGCTGCGGCGCGTGCACCGTCCTCGTCGACGGCACGCCCGTGAAGTCCTGCACGTACCTCGCCGTTCAGGCCGACGGCCGCGACGGTGACGACCGTCGAGGGCCTCGGCGACGCCCGGCACCTTGCACGCGCTCCAGGAGGGCTTCAAGGAGGAGCACGGGCTGCAGTGCGGGTTCTGCACGCCGGGGATGATGCTGACGGCCTCGGCGCTCCTCGCGGAGAACCCCGACCCGAGCGCCGAGGAGATCCGCTGGGCGCTCTCCGGGAACATCTGCCGCTGCACCGGCTACCAGAACATCGTCAAGGCCGTGCAGTGGGCGGCGCGCAAGCAGGCCGAGGGAGGCGCCTGATGGCGACCGAGACGCAGGAGACGCGCTGGCTCGGCCGCAGCGTCAAGCGGCAGGGAGGACGACCGCTTCATCGTCGGCCGCGGCAACTACATCGACGACATCAAGCTGCCCGGGATGCTGCACATGGCGATCCTCCGCAGCCCGATCGCCCACGCGCAGATCAACTCGATCGACACCTCGAAGGCGTCGGCGCACCCGGGCGTCGTCGCCGTCGTCACGGGCGAGCTCCTGGCGCAGCACAACCTCGCGTGGATGCCGACGCTGTCGGGCGACACGCAGGCCGTGCTCGCGACCGACAAGGTGCGGATGCAGGGCCAGGAGGTCGCCTGCGTCATCGCCGAGGACCCGTACACGGCCCACGACGCGCTCGAGCTGATCGAGGTCGACTACGAGCCGCTCCCCGCGGTCACGACGCCGCAGGCCGCCCTCGCACCCGACGCGCCGCTGATCCGCGACGACAAGGACGGGCAGACCGACAACAGCGTCTACCACTGGGAGGCCGGCGACGCCGAGGCGACCGAGCGCGCGTTCGCGGAGGCGGACCGCGTCGTCAGCCTGGAGACGTTCTACCCGCGCTCCACCCGGCGCCGCTCGAGTGCTGCGGCTGCGTCGCGGACGTCAACCCGGCGACCGGCAAGACGACGATCTACATGACCTCGCAGGCGCCGCACGCGCACCGGACGGTCTTCGCGCTCGTCGCCGGGCTCGCCGAGCACCAGATCCAGATCGTCTCGCCCGACATCGGCGGCGGCTTCGGCAACAAGGTGCCGGTCTACCCCGGCTACGTCGTCGCCACCGCGGCCTCGCTCCTCATCGGCCGCCCGGTCAAGTGGATCGAGGACCGCACCGGCAACCTGATCTCGACCGGGTTCGCGCGCGACTTCCACATGCAGGGCGAGCTCGCGCTGCACGGACGAGGGGAAGATGACCGGCGATCCGCGTCCACATGCTGTCCGACCAGGGCTACGCCTTCGCCGACGCGCAGCCGACGAAGTTCAAGGCCGGGCTCTTCCACATCGTCACCGGCTCGTACGACATCCCGGCGGCCCACGTCGTCGACCGACGGCGCGTACACGAACAAGGCGCCCGGCGGCGTCGCGTACCGCTGCTCGTTCCGCGTCACCGAGGCGTCGTACCTCGTCGAGCGGCTCGTCCAGACGGCGGCCTACGAGCTCGGGATCGACCCGGCGGAGCTGCGGCGGCGCAACTTCATCCAGCCCGACCAGTTCCCGTACACGTCGGCGACCGGCTTCGAGTACGACTCGGGCGACTACGAGACGGCGATGGACCTCGCGCTCGAGAAGCTCGGCTACGAGGAGCTTCGCGCCGAGCAGCGGCGGGCCCGCGAGGAGGAGGGCCGGCTGCTCGGGATCGGGATGGCGAGCTTCACCGAGGTCGTCGGCGCCGGGCCGAGCCGGCAGTACGACATCCTCGGGATCAAGATGTTCGACTCGGCCGAGCTCCGCGTCCATCCGACCGGCAAGGCGATCCTCAAGCTCGGCGTGAAGAGCCAGGGCCAGGGGCACGAGACGACGTTCGCGCAGATCGTCGCCGAGGAGCTCGGGCTCACGCCGGACGACGTGATGGTGCAGGAGGGCGACACCGACAACACGCCGTACGGGCTCGGCACCTACGCCTCGCGCAGCACGCCGGTCGCGGGCGCGGCGACGGCCGTCGTCGCGCGCAACGTCCGCGCGAAGGCGCAGAAGATCGCCGCGCACCTGCTCGAGACCGCCGAGGAGGACGTCGAGTGGCGCGACGGCAGCGTTCTCGGTCAAGGGCGCTCCCGACCGGTCGAAGACGATGGCCGAGGTCGCCTTCGCCGCGTACACGAACCACCCGGAGGGGATGGAGGCCGGGCTCGAGGGCACGCACTACTACGACCCGCCGAACATGACCTACCCGTTCGGGACGTACGCGGTGCTCGTCGAGATCGACCGCGGCACCGGCCAGTGGAAGCCGCTGCAAGCGTCGTCGCCGTCGACGACTGCGGCGTCCGGATCAACCCGATGATCGTCGAGGGCCAGATCATGGGCGGGCTCACCGAGGGCTTCGCGATGGCGGCGATGGAGCAGATCGCGTTCGACGAGGACGGCAACTGCATCGGCTCCAACGTTCATGGACTACCTGATCCCGACCGCGTGGGAGACGCCGCCGTTCGAGCTCTACGAGACGGTGACGCCGTCGCCGCACCACCCGATCGGCGCGAAGGGCGTCGGCGAGTCGGCCACCGTCGGCTCGCCGGCGGCGTTCGTGAACGCCGTCGTCGACGCGCTCGCGCACGCGGCGTGCGCGAACCTCGAGATGCCGGTGACCTCCGACAAGGTCTGGCAGGCGCTGCAGGAGGTCGGCCTGGCCGAGTGACCGCGTCCGACGTCCTGGTGCGAGCGGCCGAGCTGGCCGGCGAGGGCCGCCCGTTCGTGCTCGCCACCGTCGTCGCCGTCGCGCCGGCCGGCCTCGACGCGGCGCGGCGACCGCGCGCTCGTCACCGCGGGACGGCGCGCTCGCAGGGCTGGATCGGCGGCGCCTGCTCGGAGCCGATCGTCGTCCGCGAGGCCGCTGCGCGCGCTCGCCGACGGCGAGCCGCGGCTGCTGCGGATCGGCCCGCCCGGGGCAGCGGGGCGACGCGCCGGACGACGTGGTCGTCGCCGAGAGCACGTGCGCGTCCGAGGGCACCGTCGACGTCCTCGTCGAGCCGCAGCTGCCGGCGCCGCTGCTCGCCGTGCTCGGAGACGGCCCGGCGGCACGGACGCTCGCCGAGCTGGCGGGGACGATCGGCTGGCGCGTCGCGCGCGAGCTGCGCGACGGACGCCGACGCGGTCGTCGTCGCGACGATGGGCCACGGCGACGAGGACGCGCTCGCCGACGGGGCTCGCCGGGCGGCGCGGGCTACGTCGGCCTCGTCGCGAGCGCCCGCCGCGCCGCGACAGTGCTCGACGAGCTCCGCGCGCCGCGGCCTCGACGAGGAGGCGCTGGCCCGCGTGCGCAGCCCCGCCGGCCTCGACCTCGGCCCGTCGACCCAGCCGGAGATCGCCGTCGCGATCCTCGCCGAGCTCGTCGCGTGGCGGCATCTCGCGCTCCGCGACCGAGGCGACCGCCGTGGCCGAGGCCGTCGACCCGGTCTGCGGGATGACGGTCGTGCTCGGCGACGCGGCCGAGACGGCCGTCCACGACGGCGTCGTCTACGGGTTCTGCAGCGCTCACTGCCGGCATCGCTTCGAGAGCGACCCCGCCGGCTTCGTTTCTGCGTCCATCTGACAGAGGAGGTCGCATGACCGCATTGCGGTCACCGTCAACGGCGTCAGCCGGGAGGCGGAGGTCGAGCCGCGCCGGCTCCTCGCTGACTTCCTGCGCGAGGACCTCGGCCTCACCGGCACCAACATCGGCTGCGACACGTCGCAGTGCGGCGCGTGCGTCGTGCACGTCGACGGCACCTCGGTCAAGTCGTGCACCGTCTTCGCCGTGCAGGCCGACGGGCGCGAGGTCACGACGATCGAGGGCATCGCCTCCAACGGCGTCGCTCCACGCCGTCCAGGAGGCGTTCCGCGAGCACCACGGCCTCCAGTGCGGCTTCTGCACGCCCGGGATGATCATGGCGGCGATCGACCTGATCGAGTCGGGCGAGGAGCTGAGCGACGAGGCGATCCGGCGCGGCATCGAGGGCAACCTCTGCCGCTGCACCGGCTACGAGAACATCGTCCGCGCCGTCCGGGCCGCGTCGCGGAAGCGAGGTGACGGCATGACGGTCACCGAGACACCGACCACGAGCCTCATCGGCGCGCCCGTCAGGCGCGTCGAGGACGCGCGCCTCATCACCGGCGCCGGCGAAGTTCCTCGACGACATCCGGATCCCGGGGATGGTGCACGCCGCGATCTACCGATCGCCGTACGCGCACGCCCGCATCAAGGGCATCGACACCTCGGCGGCCGAGCAGTCGCCCGGCGTCGTCGCGGTCTACACCGGCAAGGACTTCGAGGACCTACCCGCGCTGCCGTGCGCCTGGCAGGCCGGCGGGATCGACAACTTCGTCAACACGCCCCGGCCGCTCGAGATCGACCGCGTCATGCACACCGGCGCCGGCGTCGCCGTCGTCGTCGCGGAGTCGCGCTACGCGGCGGAGGACGCGCTCGGGCTGATCGAGGTCGACTGGGAGCCGCTCGACACGATCGTCGACCTCGAGGCGGCGGTCGCGGACGGCGCGCCGCAGCTCCACGAGAACGCGCCCGGGAACATCGTCATGGACTGGGAGTGCGGCGACCGGGAGGCGACCGAGGCGGCGCTCGCGGAGTCCGAGGTCGTCGTCCGGCAGCGGCTCGTCAACCAGCGGCTGATCGGGACGCCGCTGGAGACCGCGCGGAGCCGCGGCGACCTACGAGCCGGCGACCGGCGAGTACACGGTCTGGCTGACCTCGCAGACGCCGCACATCATGCGGCTGCTGATGACCGCGTTCGTCTTCGGGATCCCCGAGACGAAGATGCGCGTGATCGCGCCGCAGGTCGGCGGCGGCGTTCGGCACGAAGATCGACCTCTACCACGAGTACGTGCTGATGCCCGGCGCTCGCGGCGAAGCTCGGCCGGCCGGTCAAGTGGATCGAGACCCGTCGCGAGAACTACGTGGCGACGACGCACGGCCGTGACCACGTCAGCCACATCGAGGTCGGCGCCAAGCGCGACGGCACGATCACGGCGCTGCAAGGTCAAGACGCTGCGCGAACCTCGGCGGGATCCTGTCGACGATCGCGCCAGGCATCCCGACGACGCTCTACGGCCGCATGCTCTCCGGCGCGTACCGCATCCCGGCGATCCACTGCCAGGTGCTCGGCGTCTACACGAACACCGGGATGGTCGACGCCTACCGCGGCGCCGGCCGGCCCGAGGCGACGTACGTGATCGAGCGGGCAATCGACCTGCTCGCGCGCGAGCTCGACCTCGACCCGGTCGAGGTCCGCCGCCGGAACTTCATCCCGCCCGACGCGTTCCCGTACGACCCGGTCGGGATCCTCAAGGGGCTCGAGTACGACTCCGGCGACTACGAGAAGACGCTCGGCCGCGCGCTCGAGCTCGTCGACTACGAGGCCTTCCGCGCCGAGCAGGACGAGGCACGGAAGGCGGGCCGCTACCTCGGGATCGGCTTCTCGACGTACGTCGAGATCTGCGGCGTCGCGCCGTCGAAGTGGATCGGCACGTTGGGCGAGGGCTGGGGCGCGAGCATGTGGGAGAGCGCCAACGTCCGCGTCCACCTGACCGGCAAGGTCGTCGTCACGATCGGGACGCAGTCGCACGGGCAGGGGCACGAGACGACCGTCTCGCAGATCGTGGCCGTCGGAGCTCGGGATCCCGATCGAGGACGTCACGGTCGAGCACAGCGACACGCTCGGGACGCCGTTCGGCTACGGCACCTACGGGAGCCGCAGCGCGGCCGTGGGCGGTGTCGCCGTCTACAAGAGCCTGCAGCAGATCAAGGCGAAGGCGAGCCGCATCGGCGCGCACATGCTCGAGGCGAGCCCCGACGACGTCGAGTTCGTCGACGGCAAGGTGTCCGTCAAGGGCGCGCCGGACCGGGCCAAGACGATCCAGGAGATCGCCGGAGCCGCCGCGCTCGCGTACGACCTCCCGGAGGGCGAGCAGCCGTTCCTCGACGACCTCACCTACTACGACCCGCCGGCCTGCACGTTCCCGTTCGGCACGCACATCGCGATCGTGGAGGTGGACGCCGAGACGGGCGAGATCGACCTCCGGCGCTACGTCGCGGTCGACGACATGGGGCGGGTGATCAACCCGATGATCGTCGACGGGCAGGTGCACGGCGGCATCGCCCAGGGCGTGGCGCAGGCGCTCTGGGAGCACGGCGTCTACGACGCGCAGGGGCAGCTGCTCACGTCGAGCCTGATGGAGTACGCGATCCCGAAGGCCGAGTTCCTCCCGACGCTCGAGGTCGAGCGGACGGAGACGCTGACCGACGTCAACCCGCTCGGCGTCAAGGGAGCGGGGGAGACGGGGACGATCGCCTCGACCCCGGCGGTCGTGAACGCGGTGGTCGACGCGCTCGCCCCGCTCGGGATCACCCATGTCGACATGCCGCTCACGCCGGAGCGCGTGTGGCAGGCGATGCAGCAGGCGCGCTGAGGGAGGAGACCCCATGTACACGATGACACCCGCGGCCTTCGACTACCACCGGCCGACGAGCGTCGACGAGGCGCTCTCCCTCCTCGCCGCGGACGAGGGGACGCGCCCGCTCGCGGGCGGGCACAGCCTCATCCCGGCGATGAAGATCCGCCTCGCGACGCCCTCGGCGCTCGTCGACCTCGGCGGCATCCCCGGGCTCGACGGCATCGAGCGTGACGGCGACGAGCTCGTGATCGGGGCGCTCGCGACCCACGCGGCCGTGGCCTCCTCGGCCGTCGTGCACGAGGCGTGCCCGATGCTCGCCGAGGCGGCCGGGCAGATCGGCGACCGTCAGGTGCGAAACCGCGGCACGATCGGCGGCAGCATCGCGCACGCCGACCCCGGCGCCGACTACCCGACCGTGACGACGGCGCTCGGCGCGACGATCGTCACCGCGAGCAGCTCCGGTGGCCGCTCCATCCCGGCGGACGACGTCTTCATCGACGTCTTCACGACCGCGCTCGAGCCGGGCGAGCTGATCACGTCGATCCGCATCCCCGCCACGCCGGCCGGGACGGGCGCCGCGTACGTGAAGCACGCGCACCCCGCGTCGCGGTATTCCGTCGTCGCCGTGGCCGCGGTGATCGGGATCGACAACGGCACGTGCTCGAGCGCGCGCCTGGTCGTCGGCGGCGCCGTGCCGGCGCCGATCGTCGTCGGCATCGACGAGCTGATCGGGCAGGCGCCCTCGACCGAGGCGATCGCCGCGGCCGCCGGGCGCGTGCGTGACGCGATCGCGAGCCCGCTCGAGGACACGTACGCCTCGGGCGACTACCGCCGGCACCTCGCCGAGATCACGGCGAGGCGCGCCATCGCGGCGGCCGTCGACCGCACCGCCTAGGAGGGAACCGGGGCCGGGCCCGTCCTGCGGGCCCGGCCCTTCCCCCAGGGCTACGGCCGGAAGACGATCCGGGCCGGGACGCGCCCGGCCTCGACGTCCGCGATCGCCTCGTTCACGGCCTCGAGCGGCCGCACCTCGGTGATCACCTTCGTGAGCCCGGCGGCGTGGAGCTCGAAGACCTCGCGGAGGTCGACCCGCGTGCCGACGATCGAGCCGACGACGGTGATCCCGTTCAGCACCGTCTCGAAGATCGGCAGCCGCACGACGTTCTCCTTCGGCAACCCGACGAAGACGAGCGTGCCGCCGCGCCGAAGCGATGCGAAGGCCTGCTCGCACACGATCGGCGAGGCGGCGAGGACGATCGCCTGGTCGGCGCCGCCGAGTGCCTGGATCGCCTGCACCGGGTCGTCCGTCGCGGCGTTCACGGTCCAGGTCGCGCCGAGCTCGCTCGCGAGCGCGAGCTTCTCGTCGACCACGTCGACGGCCACGGTGCGCCCACCCGCGATCTGCGCGTACTGCTGTGCCATGTGACCGAGCCCGCCGATGCCGAAGATCGCGACGACGTCGGACGGCCGCGTGCCCGCGACCTTGACGGCCTTGTAGGTCGTGACGCCGGCGCAGGTGAGCGGCGCCGCGTCGACCGGGTCGACGCCGTCGGGCACCCTCACGACGTAGCGGCCGTGCGCCTTCACGTACTCGGCGAAGCCGCCGTCGATCGCGTAGCCCGTGTTCCTCTGCTCGAGGCAGAGCGTCTCCCAGCCCGACACGCAGTAGTCGCAGGTGCCGCACGCGTAGCCGAGCCACGGCATCGCCACGCGGTCGCCGATCGCGACCTCGGTCACGCCCTCGCCGATCGACTCCACGATCCCGATGCCCTCGTGCCCCGGGACGAACGGCGGCGTCGGCTTGACGGGCCAATCGCCGTGCGCGGCGTGGATATCGGTGTGGCACAGCCCGGAGGTCTCGACCTTCACGACGATCTCGCCCGGGCCTGCGACCGGCATCGGCACGTCCTTGAGCGCGAGCGGCTCGGTGAAGCTCTCGACGACCGCGGCCCTCATGGTCGTCGGCTCGCCGACGGGAGCGCGTGTCGGCTCCCTCTCGATGATGGCCATCCGTTCCTCCTTCGCCTCGGTTCCGTGGTCGGAACCTCGCCGCGCTCGGGCGGCGGCGTAAGGGGAGGAACTACGGACGGAGGTCGAAGACGACCCGCCCGGGGACGCGACCGGCCTCGACGTCCGCCATGGCCTCGTTGACCTCCTCGAGCGGCCGCGTCTCGGTGACCACGCGCGTCTCGCCCGCCGCGTGGAGGGCGAGCACCTCGGCCAACTGTGCGCGCGTGCCGACGATCGAGCCGACGACGGTGATGCCCTTCAGCACCGCGGGCACGATCGGCAGCTCGAAGACGCCGCGCCGCGGCAGCGCGACGAGCGCCATCGTCCCGCCGCGCTTGAGCGAGCCGAATGCGGCCTGCGCGGCGGCCGGCGTGGCGGCGACGACGACCGCACGGTCGGCGCCGCCCAGCTTCCGGATCGCCCGTACCGCCTCCCCGGCCTCGAACACGTGGGCGGCGCCGAGCTCCTGCGCCAGCTCGAGCTTCTCGGCGACGACGTCCACTGCGACCGCCTCGGCGCCGGCGGCGCGGGCGTACTGGACGGCCATGTGGCCGAGGCCGCCGACGCCGAAGATCGCCACGCGGTCGCCGGCGCGTGTCCCCGCCGCGCGCAGCGCCGCGAACGTCGTCAGCCCGGCGCACGACAGCGGGGCGGCATCCACGGGGTCGACGCCGTCCGGGACCGGGACGACGTACCGCGCGTCGGCGACCGCGAGCTCGGCGAAGCAGCCGTCGTGCGAGTAGCCGGTGTTCCGCTGGCGCGGGCAGAGGTTCTCGCGGCCGGCGTTGCAGAGGTCGCAGTCGCCGCAGGCGCGCCCGAGCCAGGGAATCGCGACCCGCGTCCCCACGGCGATGTCCGCTTCGGTCCCGGCGGCCTCGACGATCCCGACCCCCTCGTGGCCCGGGACGAGCGGCAGCGTCGGCTCCGCCTCCCAGTCGCCGTTGGCCGTGTGGATGTCGGTGTGGCAGAGCCCGCTCGTCTCGAGCCTGACGACGACCTCGCCAGGTCCCGGCTCCGGCGCCGGGACGTCCTTCAGCGCCAGCGGCTCGCGGAACGCCTCGATGACGGCGGCTCTCACGCGACGGGGCCGCGCACGAAGATCCGGCCGGGGACGGGCCGGTAGCCGTAGCGCTCGTTGAGCCGGCGGATCGGCTCGTTGCGCTCCTCGTTGTTCGTGGAGAGGCGCTCGTAGCCGTGCTCCTTCGCCCACGCGATCTGGGTCCGCTTCAGTGCGCCGGCGATCCCGCGGCCGCGCCACGCCCGCTTCACGCCAGTGAGGTCGTGGAACGCGACCGTCGGCTGCGCGTCGGTGAGCGAGAACTTCGAGTAGCCGACGACGTCGCCGTCCGCCAGCGCCACGAAGGTCGCCTCGGGCTTGTCGCCCGGGCCACTCATGTCGTTCTTGAGCCAGTCCTCGAAGGACTCGACCGGCTGATCCTCCTCGCCCGGGATGTCGCGGGACGCCTCCGAGTGCACCACGTACAGGCCGCGGGCGAGCTCGGGCCGCTCGGCCCACGTGACGATCTCGACGCCGGGCGGAGGGTCGATCGCCGGCGGGTCGATCGCGGCGAGGTCGAGCTCGAGCCGCACCTCGCGTCCGTGCTCCGAGAACCCGCGCCGCCGCGCCCACGCGAGGCTCTCCTCGTCGTCGCTCTTGATGCTCGTCTCCCATCCCGTGAAGCCCGCGTCGCGCGCCCAGGCGGTGATCTTCTCCACGAGGCCGGCGCCGATCCCCGCGCGGCGGCGCTCGGGACGGACGATGACCATCCCGAAGGCGGCGTTCCGCTCGCGCTTCGAGGGCTCGGCGAGCGTGTACGCGACGCCGGCGTCCTCGCCGTCCGCGATCGCGAGGAAGCGGGTCGAGCCGTACGCGCCCTCGATCTCCTTGACCTCGTCCAGCGTGAGTGCACGCTCCGGGAAGACGGCCTCGACGAGGCGCAGCGTGCGCTCGAGCACCTCGTCGTTGTCGGCGCGGAGCAGGTCAATTCCGGGCATCGCGGCTACAATACGGCGCGTACGACACATACGGGGGCGACCTGGTTTCGACGTGGTCGGTTCTCCGGCAGAGCTGCAAGCCGAGGTCTCCGGTTGGCCTCGTAAAACAACCGGAACAATCAGTAAGTGCGGATAACGAACTCGCACTCGCTGCCTAACTCACTGAGCTAGGCAACGTGTCTCCCGGAGCTGGGCCCGTGGCTCCGACCGAGGCATCAACAAACGGGCTCGGCGCCGACGGAGAGCCAATCGCCCGAGGCGCGACTCCTAAAGGATGGCTAGCCCGTCGGTAGGTCGGTCGCCTACCGGCCGGCGGGCGAATTTCAATGGCGGCCTATGCTTGTAGACGCTCTCGTCGGTGCGACGACGGACGCGGGTTCGATTCCCGCCGCCTCCACTGGGAGAGCTCTTCCTAGAGCTCTAAATAGGACCGAAACGACGACGACGAGGGCCGCGAGAGCGGCCTTCGATCGTTCGGCGACGCCCGCGGGCGTGTCCGGCTCGAGACGCGGGTGGAGAAGAGGCCCGGTGACGATGCCGCCTGCCGCAACGCCTTTCGAGCGCGAGGACGGGACCAGGGACGCGATTTGCAATCTGTGTCACAAGGGCTACTGTGTTCTGGACGCTGACCTGCCGCGGCTCTCCTCGACATGAGGAGCACCTAGCTCTCGTGCTTTCCGCGGCGGCTCGATAACTGCCTGCCGCTTCGTGTGGGTGACGCCTCGAGAACACGCGACTGGCGCACCGGCCGGTGCCCACTACCGCTAGACGAGAGGGGTCTCATGGAAGGTCGGAGCACTCGCACCGGGGCGTCGTTGCCGTCTCGCGACGAACGCGGCAGCGCGATGGCCGCGGTTACCAGCTTCGTTCTCAAGCACAAGCGGCTTGTCCTTGCCGGCTGGTTCGTTGTCCTGATCGCGGCGTTCGCGGCCGTTGGGCCGGCCGGCAGCGCGCTGTCGCAGCAGTTCAGTATTCCCGGCCGGGAGGGCTTCGAGACGAACAAGGAGCTCGCCGCGACCTACGGCAGCGGCGGCGACGTCGCGCCGATCGTGCCCGTCGTGCAGCTTCCGCCGGGTACGACCGTCGACTCGCCCGGCGTTCGAGAGCAGCTCGGCACGGCTATGGGGAAGATTGAGGCCACGCTGCCGGACGCGATCACCGCCTCCTACGCCTCGACCGGCGATCGGGCATTCGTCTCCGACGACGGCCGCACCACCTTTGGGCTTGTCTACATCCCCGCGAAAGGCGGCGTGGACCCTGGCCAGGAGGAGGCGCACGCGGCGCAGGCCGCACTCGCCGGCGTCACCGTCGGCGGAGCGCCCGTCGAGGTGACGGGGCTCGACGCCCTCCGCGCTTCCGCGGGGGAGAACGAGGGCAGCGGCACGGGCGTCCTCCTCGGCACCCTGCTGGCGGCGTTGGGAGCGCTCCTCGTGCTCGCCTTCGTCTTCCGTTCGTTCATGGCATTCGTGCCGCTCTTGATGGCGCTGGTCGCCATCCCGACGACCTTCCTGCTCGTCTGGCCGCTGGCGAGCGTGACCGACGTGTCGGTGATCGTGCAGTTCCTCGTCGCGCTGGTCGGGCTCGGGATCGCGATCGACTACGCGCTTCTGATCGTCGTGCGTTGGCGCGAGGAGCGGCAGCAGCCCGGCGTGACGAACGAGGTCGCCGTGCGGAAGGCGATGCAGCACGCCGGCGCCGCCGTCGTGTTCAGCGGCACCACTGTCGCGATCTCGTTGCTCGCCCTGCTCGTCCTGCCGGTGCCGTTCATGCGCAGCATCGGCATCGCCGGGCTGATGATCGCGCTCGTCAGCGTCGCCGTCGCGATCACGCTGCTCCCCGTCGTGCTGGCGACGATCGGCCCCAGGTTCGACTGGCCGCGCAACTCGCGCGACGCAAGCGCGAGCCGAGGCTGGTCCGGCTGGGCGCGACTGGTCGTACGGCACCGCTGGGCCGCAGCGGTGGCGTCGACGGCTGTACTCGTCGCACTGGTCGCGGTCGCGTCTTCGATTCAGCTTGGGAACCCGCGCGCCGACTCGCTCGCACAGGATGGGCCGGCGCGTGTCGGGCTCGTGAAGCTCGAGGATTCGGGGATCGGTACCGGTCCACTTTCGCCCTTCGACGCGCTCGTTCGCTCCGGCAACGCCGTTGAGGTCGCAGCGGCGCTCGGTGAGGTCGAGGGTGTGCGCAGCGCTGCCGCACCCGTGCAGTGGCGCCGGGACGGGACGGCGATCGTTGTCGCGATCCCGACCGCGGACGGGAACTCGCCGGCGGGCCGGGACACGCTCGAGCGTCTTCGGGTCGCAACGGCGGCGTTGCCGGCCGGCGTGACGATCGGGGGCGAGGCGGCGCAGGGCGCCGACTTCCTCGAGGCGGTCTACGGCAGCTTCCCGCTCATGATCGTATTGATCTCGATCCTCACGTTCGTCCTGCTCGCACGCGCGTTCCGGTCGCTGCTCCTGCCGCTCAAGGCCGTGCTCCTCAACCTGCTCTCCGTCGCGGCCGCCTGGGGGCTGATCGTGCTCGTCTTCCAGCACGGGGTCGGCTCGGACGAGATCTGGGGCATCGAAGCGACACGCGCGATCAACGTCGAGCTGCCGATCGTCGTCTTCGCCTTCCTCTTCGGCATCTCGATGGACTACCAGGTCTTCATCATCAGCCGGATGCGGGAGGCATACGACCGAACCGGCTCCACCGAGACCGCCGTGGTCGAGGGCATCGGGCGCACCGGCCGCCTGGTCACGAGCGCCGCGCTGATCCTCTTCCTCGCCTTCGTCGCCTTCGCCATGCAGCCCGGCACTGAGGCGAAGATCTTCGCCACCGCGCTCGGCGGCGGGATCCTGATCGACGCCACCATCATCCGCGGTGTCCTCACCCCAGCCGCGGTCGCCTTGCTCGGCCGCTGGAACTGGTGGATGCCGAGTTGGGCGGGCCGCGTCCTCCGCGTCGAGCCTGCGCCCGTCGCGCCCGAGGCACTGCCCCAACCCGCGCCTCAGGTGGGATAGCTCACGAACACGGAAGCTGGCGTCAGAGTCAGGCTGCACCGCTGCGGAAACGCCGTGGCGGTCCAGCCCCTGCTGGCGCGTGCAGAAGGCACTCAACGCCCAGCGCATCGACTACGAGGTCGTGACCGGGCCGTGGCGCCCGAGAAACCGCACAGCCGTGATCGCGGGAACCGGCCAACCGCTCTATCCGGCAATCGAGTTCGAGGACGGCAGCTCCTCAGGGTTGGCCAGGGTCCAGGGTCGAGTGCCGCGGCGGTCGCAGCCTCGACCTCGATCCGAGCAGCAGCCGGTTTCCCTAAGCGGCTACCTCCGCCGAGACGCCGAGCGTTGCGAGCAGCTCGCGCCGGCTGTGGATGCCGACCTTGTCGAAGACCGATTTCAGATGGTCCTGGACCGTGTGAGGCGAGATGAAGAGACGCCCTGCGACCGCGCGAGTGTCGAGCCCGAGGACGACCAGCGCGACGACGTCTCGCTCGCGTCGGGAGAGCGCGTACGCGCGACAGAGCAGTCTGTACGTTTCCGCCGGAGTCGCCGAGCGCAGGCTGACAGCGGTCTCGCCGTCTCGTTCACCGTCGAGCGGTGCAGCTTCGACCATCACCCATCGCCCGTCGACGGCCTGGACGAGCGCCCGCGCCTCCGTCCTGTCCTGACCCGATCGCGCCCGCGTCGCCGCCGGATAGACGACCGAGGGCAGCATTCCCCATCGTGCGAAGAGAGCGGCCGAGGGCAGTGCGTCGATCCAGGCTCGCGCCCCTGCCGTCCAGCTCACCGCATTCAGCCCCCCATCGAGCACGATCACGCCCGGTGGGCTGCTGCCGACGGTGCCGTCAGGAAGGCCCATCGCGCTGCGCCGCAGGGCAGATCCGAGCTGCGATCCCACCTGCTCGAGAAGATCGACGTCCTGCTGATCGAACGGCTGGTCGTCCTGGTCGCGATACGCCTCGATCCACCCCCAGCAGCCGAGCGCATCTCGACACGCCGCCACGGCGACGTCGCCGATCCCGACCGGCCGCATCACCTGGTCCCAACGCGACGAGCAGGCGAGGTCACCGTGCGTGTCGAGACTGAGACTCCCGGACGGATTCGCCCGCCGGGCGACGTCGTGCTTCGCGGCGAATTTGTCGCCGCCGTACTCCAACTCGAGCGACCTCGGCACGCCGGGGCCGAAGTCGTGCTCGGCGATCCCGCTGCTCGGGAGCAACGTTTCCGGATCGGAGAGCGGCCAGCACCAGCGATCGAAGCCGATCACCCGCTGGAGGTCTGCGATCGCCTCGCGCCGGATCGAATCGCAGTCCAGCGTCGACTCCGCCAACCGCTCGAGTCGGTCGCGGCAGTGACTTCGCGCTTGCTCGGTCGCCATCGCATCGAGCATACGTCTGTGACGATCCGCACGAAAGACCCCAGATTCCTGGGATTGCTCGGGCTCTGGGAGTCACCGAGCATTCGTCGCGGGATCGCATCAGGCGGTTCCAGCAGAGAGGAGCGCTCCAATGACCCAGCTCAGTGTCTCCGGGAGAAGAGTGGGAGTCACCGTGGCCCTGGTGATCGCGGGCGCCCTGCTCGTGGCCGTCACGGCCGTCGTGGCGGCGCCCGCCGGAAGCTCAGGCCTGACGAACGACGCGGCGAAGGTCGAGCGTCTACGCGAAACCGAGTTGACGCGCCTGCGCGCCCTGGTGGAAGCGGACATGACAGTTGCAGGACCGATCCACGCGGACGACTTCCGACTTGTTCCTCCTCACGGAGGGGGGACGTCGCGTGAGGAGTATCTCGGCGCAGTCGCTGCGGGCGACATCGACTATCTGGTGTTCGAGCCGATCTCCGAGATGGACGTGCGCCTGTACGGCAGCGGGGCAGTGCTCACCTACAAGTCCAGGATCGACATCGTCGTCGCCGGGCTGGGACGGTTTGCGCACGACACCTGGCACACCTACGTCTACGAGCTCCGCAAGGGGCGCTGGCAGGTCGTCTGGGAGCAAGCGACCGCGATCGGCGGATTCCCGCCGCCGGGCTGAGGCCCTGCGCCGCTGCTCGCCCATGAAGAAAAAGCCCTGGAGATCAGGGCTTTTTCTATGGGTCACGACCGCCCCCGAACGTGTCGGATCCGCGTGCCGTGCACGCACCTCTACGAGCGGTCAGGAACTTCCCGCCTCCACATGCATCCGGCGGCCACTGGCGGTTGCGCGAATGCCGCTTCCGACGATGTTGCCGGCCGGATCATGGAGCGCCGTCGTGGACTGTGCGGTGAACGTCTCGCCGTCCGGCGCGACCGACACCTCGGCGTTGAGCGTCGCCGTGCCCACGTACGCGCCTGTCTGCGGGTTGAAGCGGAAGAACATGCGCGTCACTGCGTAGAGCCGGACACCTACTCGCTTCCACGCGCCATGCGCTGAGCCGCGGGTTGCGGGCGCGGAGTTCGACGTCTCGATCGTATTGCCATCGGCGGTGAAGGTCGCGAGCGCCCTGCCGACCGACGGGACGCCGGGCGGCGGGTCGAGCAGCGTCACGGCGACGTCCCACGTCCCGACCAGCGACCGCCCACGGCCGTCGCGCTCGCTGTCGCCACCGGCGGCTGCTCCGCCCGAGATCGCGGCGGTGACGAGGGCGCCCACGCCAAGCACGATGATTGCGCGGAGAAGCGATCCTTTGCGCTTCATTGTCGTTGCTCCTTCCAATTCGGCCCGGTGAAAACGATGTGTCTCACCGCCGTGTTGCAATCTCGTTGCAGATCAGTCTGCGGCGTGAGGGAACGCGCGGCGGGCCTCGATGAGCAGCTCGGCCAGCAGCGAGGCGTGATCTGCCTCGAGAGCGGCCGTGTCCAACCGTGAACCGCGCGCGAGGGCGAGTGCCTCGTCGCGGACGGCAAGCTCTGCGGGGATTGGCGCGCTTCCGGCCGCGCCCTGAAGGTTTTCGGCCGCGCGCACGAGTCGAGCTGCGAGAGCGCCGTCACCGTTCCTGGCGGCGAGGAGAGCGAGGCCGTAGCACGCGCTCGCGCCGATTCCGGGAAAGCCGAGCTCGTTCGCGTGCTCGAGCGCCTCGAGCAACTGTGCCGCAGCCTCCTCCCGACCCTCCTGCGCTCCGGCAATACCGAGGCGCACCAGAGCAAGTGCCGTCCCCTCGCGATCACCGCCGGCTCGCGAGAGCTCCAGGGCTCGACCGCCAGCCGCGCGCGTCTCTTCGTACATGCGCGCGTTGAGAGCGGCCTCGGCCAGGATGAAAAGGGCGATCGCCTCCGTACGCCGGCTCCCCATCTTCCGCGCGACGGCGACCGCCTCTCTGCAGCGGGCCTCGGCGCGGTCGTAGTCGCCCGCCATGCCGGCGACCGCGGTCAGGACGTTGAGCGACGTGGCCGTCGGCCGCAACGAAGCGGTTGCGCGCGCGACGGTGAGGCCCTCGCGGGCGAGCGTCTCGGCGCGCCCGAGCTCACCTGCGAGCCGTGCCAGCAGCGCCGCGCCTGCGAGAGCCTCCGCGCGAACCCTTGACTGCTCCGGAGGCGCAACAGCGAGGGCGCGCTCGAGCCAGGCGTGGCCCTGGCGGACGTAGCCTCGGATCAGCCAGTAGTGACGGAGCTCCGCTGCGAGGGGCAGCGCGGTCTCGTCGCCGGTCGACAGCGCCCACTCGAGCGCTGCGTGCAGATTCGCGCGCTCGAGGTCCAGCGCCGCGAGCCCGTCCGCCTGTTTCCGCGGATCGAACCGGACGTAGTCAGGGCTCGCCGCGCGCGCCAGCGCCAGGTATCGCTCGGCGTGAAGGTGGCGATACGTCGTCGCCGTGCGGGAGCTCTCGAGCCGTTCGGTCGCGTAGGCCCTGATCGTCTCGAGCAGGTGGTAGCGGTCCGTCCTCCGGCCCGTGGGAACGACGAGCGACCACTCGATCAGCTGTTCGATGAGTGCGCGCGCTCGCTCGTCGTCGCCGTCGAGGCAGACAGCTGCGGTCGACGGGACGTCGAATCCGCCGACGAACACCGAGAGCCGCCCGAGGAGCAGGCGCTCTTCGTCCGAGAGCAGCGCGAAGCTCCAGTCGATGGTGGCGCGGATCGTCTGGTGCCGCGGGTCGACCATGCGCCGCCGAGACCGCAGCAGACCCAGGCGGTCGTCGAGGCGGCGTGCGATCTCGCCGATCGAAAGATGCCCGGCGCGCGCCGCAGCGAGCTCGATCGCGAGTGGCAGTCCGTCGAGCTCTCGGCAGATCCGCGCCACATCGGTCAGGTGTGTCGCGTCCGCGGCGAGGTCGCGGCGAACGGCGGTAGCGCGGTCGATGAAGAGCTGGACCGAGGCGGATGGCGCCGGATCGCCGGCCGTTGCATCCTCCGGAGGCGTCGGCAAGGGATGGACGGGGTACTCGTGCTCACCGTCGAGCTCGAGGGGAGCCCGGCTCGTCGCCAGGACGCGGACGCTCGCGCATGCCCTGAGAACCGTGTAGACGAGCTCTGCGCAGGGGTCGAGGAGGTGCTCGCAGTTGTCGAGGACGAGCAGCGTCTCCGAATGGCGCAGGTGCTCCGTCAACACGTCGAGGAGCGCTCGATCAGGCCGCTCGGAAGCTCCCGTCGCGTCCACGACTGCGCTCGATACGAGAGCGGGATCCGTCACCGACGCCAGGTCCACGAACCAGACGCCGTCCCGCCACGCCCTCGCTTGCTCGTGGGCAACCTCGAGCGCCAGCCTTGTCTTCCCGGCCCCACCCGTGCCGGTCAGCGTGACCAGGCGTCCTTTGCGGAGCTCGTGCGCGATCTCTGCGAGCTCCTGCTCGCGCCCGACGAAGCTCGTCAGCGGCGCGGGGAGGTTGTGACGGGCCTCGGCGGGCGGGGACTGCGGGACCTCGTGTCGCAGCACGGCCCGCTCGAGCGCTCGGAGCTCCTCGCTCGGCTCGAGACCGAGCTCCTTCGAGAGGAGCGACTGCGCGCGCCGATAGGCGTCGAGCGCGTCGGCTTGTCGCTCGGAGCGGTAGAGCGCGACGATCAGCTGGCGCCAGAACCGCTCTCGCAGCGGCTCCTCGGCGACCAGTCGCTCCAGCTCGGAGACGAGCTCGGCGTGTGCTCCGAGGGCAAGCTCCGCATCCATGCGCTCCTCGATGCAGCTGAGGCGGAGCTCGTCCAGGCGTCGAGCCTCGAGGTCGAGCGATCCGCCGTCGGCGACGTCGATGAGAGCCGCGCCCCGCCAAAGCGCGAGCGCCGAGCGCAGTGCCTCCGCCGCAAGCCCGGCTGCGCCGCCGCGGAGAAGGTCGCGTCCTCGACGGAGTTCCTGCTCGAAGCGTCTGGCGTCGAGGCGATCCGACTCGACCTCGATCGCGTAACCGCCTGCGCGGGCGACCACCGCGTCCCCGGGCAGCGCCGCCCGCAGTCGAGAGACGTAGGCCCGAAGGGTCGTGTCGGCGCCCGGCGGTGGCGTGCCATGCCAGAGCTCGTCGATCAGACGGCGGGTCGGCACCGGGCGCCCCGGATCGAGAAGCAACAGCGCGAGCAGGGCGCGCTGCCGGCGCCCGCCCAGTGCCAGCGGCCGCCCCTCGCGGACAACCTCGACCGGGCCGAGGATCCGGAACTCGGCCGGCGCACCTGCCTGACCGATCACTCCGCGAGTATCCACCGCCGGCGGCGGCCGCAGAAGGCTGCGGGCGACTGTCGGCAATCGCCGACGGAGAGCCGCTCGCCCGAGGCGGGACTCCAGAAGGTTGGCTAGCCCCGCGCTCCTGGGCCTGACAGGCTGCGTGTCCTGATCCTCTTTCGGCCCCAGGAGCACGAGCCGCTGCGGGACGATCCGTGGGACGAGCGACGCGTTCGCGCTGCGATTACCGGCGTCGTCGCCGCCACCGAGGCGGCGTTGCCGGCGGAAGGCTTGTGGCCCGCGCACGAGCGCGACCAGGACGAGCCGGAGCCGCCGGACGCGTACACGGGCGTCTACCTCGGTGCGGCCGGCGTCGCGTGGGCGCTCGGCCGGCTCGGGAGCGCCATCGACGTGGAGGCCGTGGTACAGCGCGCGTACGCCCGGTGGCCCGAGCTGCCCGAGGACCGTGGCCCGGGCGTCATGTTCGGCGAGGCGGGCTTCCTGCGGATCCTCGGCTCCGACAGGCTCGCCGAGGTCGTGCTCTCGAACGCGGCGAACCCGACGAACGAGTGGCTGTGGGGCGCGCCGGGGACGATGCTCGCCGCCGAGGCCGTCCCAGGATGCGAAGACGCGTGGCGCGCGAGCGCCGACGCGCTGTGGGCCACGTGGGACGGGCCAGTTTGGACGCAACACCTCCCGACGCGCGTTGACCGGGTGCTCGGCGCGGCGCACGGGTTCGTCGGCAACGTGCGCGCACTTGCGGGCAGGCCCGACCTGCTCGGAGCGGAACGGCTGGCCGAACTGGAAGAGCGAACCGTGGAGGTGCTGCACGCCGAGGCGCTCCGGGACGGCGACCTCGCCAACTGGCCGCCTGTGTATGCGACACCCGACCCCGAGCGAATCCGTGTTCAGTGGTGTCACGGCGCGCCCGGCGTGATCACGTCGACCGCCGCGCTCGCGCCAGCAAACAACGCCCTCACCAGTCTGCTCGTCGCCGGCGGAGAGCTGACCTGGCAGGCCGGCCCGCTCCGGAAGGGTGGGAGCCTCTGCCACGGGACGGCCGGCAACGGCTGGGCCTTCCTCAAGCTCTGGAAGCGAACCGGCGACGAGGGGTGGCTCGGGAGGGCGCGCGCGTTCGCGATGCATGCGCTCGAGCAGATCGACGGCGCGCGCTTCTCACTGTGGACGGGCGACCTCGGTATCGCGCTGTACCTGCAGGCGTGCCTCGACCGTGACGACCGCTTCCCGACGATCGACGACTGGTAGGCGCCCCTCCGCCGAGCCGGACGCGGGCTCGATCAGCTTCGAGAGTCCCTCGCGTTGGCCGACTCAGGCGGTCGCCGGCTGCGAGCAGACGGGCTCGAGCAACCCGAGCTCGTGTGCGCGGCCGGCTCCGCGCATTCGTTTCATAGCGCCTCCTTGGTCGTCCAGGGCCCTTGACCCTAGGAACGGAGGCACGACGCGGCATCAGCGGAGTTACCGTAGTTTCGGCGCAGGCATGCCGTGGTTGCGCGGCGCTTGGTCCAGAGAGGCGGAGAGGGCCCGCCGCCGGGCGAGCCCTCTCCGTCGGGCCTTACGGGATATCGGGAAGCGGCTCGACGTTGATCCGCTCGGCGGTCACGAGATCCTTGCGCGTGTTGCTGCCGGGGAGCAGGTTGCCGTTCGCGTCGCGCAGCTCGCCGATGGCCACGCCGCTGAACGACTGCCCGTCGTGCGCGAGCTCGAGCTCGTGCCTGAGCTTCAGCGTGCCGATGAAGGCGCCGCTGACGGGGTCGTAGCGGAAGAACACGGCCGTCGAGCCGTACGCGCGGTTGCCGATCCGCTTCCAGGTGCCGTGCGACGGGCTGCGAACCGTCGCGCCGCCGTTCGCGATCTCCACCACGGTTCCGCCGCCGCTGTACGACACAAGCGACTTCAGCGGGGGCAGCGCCGGACCGCGGTCCACGGTCTGCATCCACGACCCGACGATCTTCGTGCTCGCCGAGTCGCTCGCGCGGTTGTTGCCGGCCGACGCGGAGAGCGCGCCGACTGCGACCGCGGTTGCCAGGACGATCGCTGCGATCGTCCCGATCACTGTCCTCTGAGAGGCCATGCCCAGCTCCTTTCCGACTCGAGGTCGAGGTGGGTGAGGGCGGCGTTCATCGCCGGCCGTCGGGCTGGATCACCGGCGATATCCGCTCGAGCGGAACGCCGGCCCGCACGTAGGCCTCGCGGACGAGCGTCTCCGACGTCGCCTCGAACGTGGCCATGAAGGCCTCGTCGCCCGGAATGATCGTCGCGCGGACGTAGCGGACCGACTGCCCCTGCTTCGTCATCTCGGCGGTCGTACGCCGGACGTCCCGAACGGCGTCGCGAAGCGTCTCCGCAGAGCTCCCGGGCCCGTAGTGCTCGACCAGGTAGGTGCCCCACGTCTCGCCGCCCTCGTCTTGCATGCGGACGACGGTAGGAGGGCGCGGCGTTCGCGGAATCGGGCGTTTCCCTACGTTTGAGCCCCGGCCCCTCCCTCGACTTCCGCTGCCATCCTGGCCCCGAGCTCGGCACGCGACGTGATTCCGAGCTTGCGGTAGACGCGGCTGAGGTTGGCCTCGACCGTCTTCGGGCTCATGAAGGCGGCCAGCGCTACCTCGCGGTTGGTCAGCCCGGTCGCGGCCAGCTCGGCGACGCGCTGTTCGGACACTGTCAGCTCGTCGGGGGCGCGGCGGAGGCCTATGCGTTCGAGCTCACGCCGCGCGTGCTCGGCCCAGATCGTCGCTCCGCTGCGCTCGAGGATCGCGACCGCTTCGCGGAGGGTCTCGGCGGCCGCAGCCTTCTGCTTCAGCCGCCGCTGTAGCCGACCCTTGACCAGCAGCGTGCGGCCGTAGTCGTAGGGGACGCGCGCTGCGGCCTCGGCGTCGAGCTCGGCGAGCTCGGCAACCGCCGCGTCGGCGTCGCCTTCCGCGGCGAGCACGAGCGCCTTTGCGCGGGGGAGTGCGACGGTGATCCACGGTCGTGGGATCGTGCGGCCGCGCCACTCGAGGTGCGCCAGGGCGGCTGTCGCGCGTTCGAGGTCTCCGAGCTCGACCAGCGCCTCGACGTGGTCCGCGTCATGGCGTGGGCCCGGCGCCGCGACGATGCCGAGCGTGTCGAGGTGCTCTCGATATCTGACGAACGCCCGGTCGGCCGCCTCGGCGTCGGCGGCAGCGAGCTCGACGGAGCCCAGCCTGCTCAACGCGACCGCTGCGAAGAAAAGGTGACCTGTCCGTTCAGAGTTCTCGGCGAGCGCGAGCAGGGTCTCTCTCGCACGCTCGATTCGGCCGCGATGCAGGTCGACGGCGCCGCGAATGCTCCAGATGATGCCCCACGGGCCGACGCGCAGCCCCATCTGGTCGAGGGTCGTGCAGCTCTCCTCGATCATCCGCTCGGCCGTCTCCCAGTTGCCCGCAGTGAGCTCGGCGGATGCGAGCTGGCCGAGACGCTCGGCGCGCCAGCCTTCCTCGCCGCGATCGCGATACCAGCCCTCCTCGAAGGCGTGCCGGGCTCTCGCCGCTTCGAGCTCGTCCATCCACGCGAACCACATCAGCGGGTAGCGACTCCGCTGCTCGTTCGGGTCGGCGCGCTCCTCCAGCCGCAAGGCGCGCTCGAGGATGCTGCGCGGCGCCTTCCGGCCCAGCTGGGCCCCGTAGAAGAGCTTGGAGAAGAGCACGTGGGCCAGCAGCGCGGGGTCCTCGTTCTCGTCGAGCAGGGCAGCCGCCGCCTCCGTATGCTCGAGCGCCTTTCGCTGGTCGAGCAGTGAGGCTTCGCCGAACCTCGCGTGGATCCGGCCGCAGAGACGACGATCGCCGTCCGCGAGGCCAAGCGCGCGTTCCAGGTGCTCGACTTGCTGTCGGCCGGGATTCTCGACCCACGCGATGTCGCTCAGCAGGACGTTTGCCTCGGCGCGAAGGGCCAATGCTTCGGCGCGCGCGAGCGCCGTCTCGGCCACCTTGCGAGCGCCCGTGGGGTCACCCGCGGCGAACAGCGCGGCAGCCTCGCCGAGCATCCGCCTCGCAACGTCGTCGCGGCATTCCTCCGGTGTGAGGCGGGCCGCAGCCTCGTACAGCTGAGCGGCCGCGTCCTGCGCGCCTCGTCGCGCGGCGAGATCGGCGGCCCGCTCGATCTCCGCAGCGGTCGCGGCGTCCGCCTGCGTCGCGCTCTCGGCGAGGTGACGCGCGCGCTCCTCGGCGTCGGAGACCACGTCGGCGAGATGACGATGGAGCTGCCGCCGACGCTCGTGCGAAGCCGCGGAGTAGACGGCCGAGGCCAGCAACGGATGCGAGAACCGGATGCGGGCGCGCTCGGCGACGATGATGCCGGCTTCCTCGGCCTCGACGATCGCAGCCTCCGCCGCGTCTCGCGCGCCGAGCGCCGCGACGACCGTCGCCACGGTCGGACGGGAGAGCGCCGCCGCGACGAGCGCCGCTTCCTGAGCGCTGGGCGAGAGGGCGCGCGTGCGTGCCGTGACGAGCTCCTGCAGGTTGTCGGGAATCGGCAGGCGCTCGCCCGGGCTCGGCTTGTCACCGTTCCCCGCGAGACTGCGCGCGATCTCGAGCGCGTAGAACGGATTGCCTCCGGACGCCGACTCGATTCGAACGAGCACCGGACGCGACGGAGCGACACCGAGCTCGCTGCGGATGAGGTGATGGAGCGCGGCCGCCGACAGGGGGCCGACGACGATTCGCTCGATCTGCTCGTCTGGAAGTGCACCCGCGAGGCCCAGCGGTGCATCGCCGCCGCCGACCGTGCGTCGTGCCGCGAGGATGCCGACGTGCGGCGGCAGGCGGCGCGCTGCGAACTCGAGCGCGCGCTGCGACGCGCGGTCGAGCCATTGCACGTCGTCGACGGCGACGACCACCGGGCTCCGGGCGGCAAGGGCGCCGAGGATGCCGAGGAGCCCCACAGCGGTCGTTCGCGCGTCCGACTGCCCGTCTTCCTCGGCACGGAGCAGTGCCATGTCGAGGGCCCGGCGCTGCGGCGGCGGAAGCTCATTCCCCAACTCGGCATACGGCGCGGCGACGAGATCGGCGAGCGCCGCGTAGGAAAGCGCAGCTTCCGTCTCCGTGGGCCGGGCGACCAGCACGCGAAACCCGCGCTTCTCGGCACGTTGCAGCGCCTCGCGCCAGATCGTGGTCTTCCCGATTCCCGCCTCGCCGTCCACGACCAGTGCGCCGCCGGTCGCGGCGACCCGGTCGAGGAACCGCTCGACCGCACCGATCTCGGCGTCCCGCCCGAGGATCACCCGTCCGATTGTCCTCCACGGTCGGCATCGGGAGCAATCCCTCTCGCGGACGGCAACCACGCCGTCGCTTGCGGAATTGCGTGCGCGGCGTCGTAGGATCCGTGCGTCTAGCGGGAGGCACGGTGGGCGACCAGATTGTCGGGCGCGACGCGGAGCTCGCGGCGGTCGAGCGGTTCCTCGCGGCGCTCTCGGACGAGCCGGCCGCGCTCGTCGTCGAGGGAGAGGCGGGGATCGGCAAGACGACCGTCTGGCTGGAGGCGATCCGGCTCGCCGAGGCGCGAGGGCTGCGCGTGCTGCGGGCGCGGCCGACCGGGAGCGAGGCGCGGCTCTCCTTCGCCACGCTCGCCGATCTCGTCGGCGACGTGTTCGAGGACCTCCGCGATTCGCTGCCGGTCGTGCAGGAGCGGGCGCTCGCGGCGGCGCTGCTGCGGGGCGAGCCGAGCGAAGGCGCGGACCCGCGGACGATCGCGACCGGCTTCGTCGGGATGCTCGCGGCGCTCGCGGACCGCGGCCCGGTGCTCGTCGCAGTCGACGACGTGCAGTGGCTCGACCCGGCCTCCGAGGGAGCGCTCGCGCTTTGCTGCCCGGCGGCTGCCGCCACGGCTCGGCCTGCTGCTGACCCGCCGGACGGCCGGCGGCGAGGAGTTGCCGCTCGGCCTCGACCGGGCGCTTCCGGAGAGCCGCGTCGAGCGCGTGGTGCCGGGGCCGCTCTCGCTGGCCGAGCTCTACCACCTCGTCGACGGTCGGCTCGGAGCGTCGCTCCCGCGTCCCCTGCTCGCGCGAGTGTCCGACGCCTCGGGCGGCAACCCGTTCTTCGCGCTGGAGATCGTGCGGACGCTCGACGCGGCACCGGCGGACACGAGCGTGGGCGGGCCGCTGCCCCTGCCGCCCAGCCTCGAGGAGCTCGCGGCCGCCCGCGTGCGGCAGCTGTCGCAGCCCACGCAGCGGGTCGTGCTCGCGGCCGCGGCGCTCTCGCAGCCGAGCGTGACGAACCTCGTCGAGGCCTGCGCGCCCGAGAGCGATGCGCGGGCGGCGCTCGTGGAGGCGGAGGAGGCCGGCGTGCTGCTCTCGGAGCGTGAGCGCGTCCGCTTCACCCACCCGCTGATCGCCTCCGCCGTCTACGGCTCCGCGTCACCGGAGCGACGCCGCCAGCTGCACGAGCGGCTGGCCGCCGTCGTGTCGGACACCGAGCAGCGCGCACGCCATCTCGCACTGAGCGCCACGGAGCCGGACGAGGAGATCGCGGCGGTGCTCGAGCGGGCGGCGCAGCAGGCGGCGGCGAGAGGCGCGCAGCAGGCCGCGGCCGAGCTCTTCGAGGCGGCGGGCCGGCTCACACCGGCCGGCCTGGGTGAGGAGCTCGACCGCCGTGTGCTCGGCGAGGCGGCGGCGCTGCTCGCCGTCGCGGACATCGCCCGCGCGCGGGAGCTCGCCGAGCGCGCTGCGGACTCGGCGGACAGAGACCTGCGCGCGGCGGCGCTATGCCTGCTCGGCGAGATCCTCTGGGTCGCCGGCACGTGGGAGGGCGCGACCTCGAGCCTCGAGCAGGCGCTGGCGGCGGAGCCCGCCGACCAGGCGCTGGTCGCGCGCGCCCACCAGCAGGCTCGTCTACTACACCGTGGCGCACGACCCGGCGCGGGGGATCGAGCGTGCCGACGCGGCCCTCGCAGCCCTCGATCCCGAGCGGGCGCCGGGCGCGGCGGCCTCGATCAGCGTCGACCGGTTCTGGGCCGGGCTCCTCCGGGCTGAGCCTCCCCGGCCCGAGCTGCTCGAGCGCTGGCGGGAGCTCGAGACGAGGGCGGGGCCGGACGTGCCGAAGAGCACGATCCCGCTGATCCACTTCCACTCGGTCGACGACTTCGAGGCCGCCCGCGCCCGCCACGCCGTCGAGGACGAGTGGTACCGCCTGCGTGGCCAGGACGACTGGCGGGCGGAGCGGCAGGCGCATCGTCTCGTTCGCCGAGTTCCGGGCGGGCAACTGGGACGAGGCCGAGCGGCTCGTGGAGGCGAGCTGCGTGGCGATCGGCCAGCCCAGGCCGGGGCCGTGGGCGATGGTGTTCCGCTTCCGGTCATTCGTCGACGCAGGCCGGGGCAGGACGGAGCGCGCACGAGAGACCCTGCGGCCGATGGCCGAGCAGGCGGAGGAGGCAGGCCGCCGGTGGTGGGGCGCGCTGCTGCTCTCCGCGCTGGCGTTCGTCGAGTTCGCAGCCGGGGACCACCGGGCCGTCGACGAGACCCTGACGCGCATGCGCGCGCATCTCGACGCCCTCGGGACACTCGACATGGTCCCGGACCGCAGCGAGCCGTTCCACGTCGAGTCGCTGCTTGCCCTCGGCGAGCGTGAGCGGGCCGGCGCCGTGCTCGCGCGGCTCGAAGAGCGGGGCAGGACGTTCCCGCGGCTCTGGATCACGGCGACGCTGCCGCGCACGCGCGCGCTCCTGCTCGCGGACGAGGGAGAGGTCGAGGCCGCGCTCTCCGAGCTCGACGCGCTCGACCTCGATGCGGCGGCGCAGCTGCCGCTCGACCTCGGCTGGACGCTGCTCGTCCGCGGCCGGCTCGAGCGCCGGGCCAGGCGGCGGGGTGCGGCGGCACACTCGTTCGCCGAGGCTCTCGCGATCTTCGAACGGCTCGGCGCGCCCGGCTGGGCCGAGCAGGCCCGGGGGGAGCTCGACCGCGTCGGCCTGCGCCGGGCGCCCGCCGAGCTGACGTCGACCGAGCGCCGCGTGGCCGAGCTCGCCGCGGCCGGGCTGACGAACCGCGAGGTCGCGGCGCAGGCGTTCATGAGCCCGAAGACCGTCGAGGCGAACCTCGCCCGGGTCTACCGCAAGCTCGCGATCCACTCGCGCGCGGAGCTCGGGGCACGCCTCGCCTCCGCGGAGAGCACACCGGTCGAGCAGCCGCCCGCGGAGCTGCAAACGTAGGGAAACGCCTGATTTCACGCCCGCCGGCGCCGGCGTAGCGTCGACCGCATGGCAGATCGAGCGGGTGTGGAGCGGCAGACGTACCTCGTGGAGCACTACCGGCCGGGCCTCGAGGTCGAGGGGTTCCGGCGGTGCGCCCTGCAGGTGCGCGGTGCCGCGACCGAGCTCGCGCGCGAGGGCAAGGCGGTGCGCTACCTCCGTTCCACGATCGTCCCCGCGGACGAGGCGCTGCTCTGCGTGCTCGAGGCTGCCGACGAGGAGCTGGTGCGCGAGACGTACGCGCGTGCCGGCGTTCCCTTCGAGCGGCTCTCCGCGGTCGTCCACGAGACGACGCACGACGCGGAAGCCGTCGACATCCACGAGCACTGGGAGGAAGACTCATGATCAAGAGATCGCTGCTTGCGGCGCTGGCCCTGGCGACCGTTCTCGTCGCGACCGGCGTCTTCGCCGGCGTGGGAGCGGGCTCCGACAACTCGGGCAACAGCATCGCCGGGACGTGGAGCGTGACCGTCAACCGGCCGGCGCCGCTGCCGCCGCTGACTTCGCTCCAGGTCTTCACCTCGGACGGCAGCTGGATCGAGATGGCCAACGAGGACCCGAAGACGCGCACCTCGCAGTTCGGCAGCTGGGAGCGGATCGACGGCCGGCTCTACGCGGCCAGCGGCAGGATCTTCCGCTACGACGCCCAGGGCGCGCACGTGGCGACGTTCAAGATCAACCGCACCATGCGGCTGTCGCAGGACGGGCAGTCGATGGCCGTGGTGGCTCGCGCGACGCTCTACGACCTGAACGGGAACGTGCTGCAGGACTTCCCGGTCGTCGCGAGCGGCGTGCGGCTGCCGGTCGAGCGGATCCCGGACGAGCCGTAGGCAGCTCGGGAGCGACGGGCGCGAGGCGGGCTCCGGCCCGCCTCGCGCCTGTTGTCACCTCGGGACGCGCGCGAGATAGTGGAACTCCTGTGAGACGGATGAACGTGGTCGGGTGGCTCTTCGTCGCACTGGTCGCCGTTCTCGCCGAGGCCGGCGTCAGGCTCTTCGATCTCCACGACAGCGTCGCCGCACCGTCGGCGGCGCTCGGCGCGCTCGGGACGGAGCTGTGGTCCGGGGAGCTGACCGGCGAGATCGGCACCACGCTCGAGGCGTACGTGCAGGGGCTCGCCCTGGCGATCGCGATCGGCGTGACCGCCGGTGTCCTGCTCGGCGCGTCGCGGACGCTGCACGACGCCTCGTCGGTCGTGCTCGAGTTCCTGCGGCCGATCCCCGGCGTCGCGCTCATCCCCCTCGCGATCCTCGCCTTCGGGCTCGGCACGCCGATGCGACGCTTCGTGATCGCGTACGCCGCGGTGTGGCCCGTCCTGATCGCGACGCTCTACGGCGTCAACGGCCGCGACCGCATGCTGGACGACGTCGCGAGGACGTCCGGGGTCGGGCGAGTGGGCACGCTCGTGCGTGTCACGCTGCCCGGCGCGCTGCCGAGCATCGCCGCGGGTATCCGGCTGAGCGCATCGGTCGCGCTGCTCGTGGCGGTCACGGTCGAGTTCGTCGTCGGGCTCGACGGGATCGGTGCCTACATGGAGCGGCAGCAGCTCGCCTTCCGGATCCCGGAGCTGTACGGCGCCGTGCTCCTCGTCGCCCTGCTCGGCTATGTCGTCAACGTCGGGCTGCGCGCTGCGCAGCGGCGCGCGGTCTTCTGGGCCGGGGAGGAGCGCGCGGGCTCGCCGTGAGCGCGCGGCGGCTGCTCGGCCCGGCCCTCTTCCTCGCGGCGCTCGCGGTCTGGGAGGTCTGGGCGCGCGCCGAGGCGTCGTTTCTCGTACCGCCCCCGAGCGCCGTCGCCGCGCGGGCGTGGGACGTCTGGCCGACGCGGGAGTTCCTCGGGAACGTGCGGGCGAGCCTGACCCGGCTCACCGCGGGCTTCGGCATCGGCGCCTGTGCAGGCGTCGCCGTCGGGCTCTTCGTCGGCGGCTCGGTGCGCGCTCGCCGGGTGTTCGAGCCGCTGCTCGAGCTGCTGCGCGCGGTGCCGCCCATCGCCGTCGTCCCTGTCGCGATCGTCGTCTTCGGGCTCGGTGACGCGATGCTCGTCTCGGTGATCGCCTTCGGCGTCTTCTTCCCGGTCTTCGTGCACACGGCCGAGGGCGTGCGCGACGTCTCGCCCGAGGCGCGAGACACGGCGGCGATGCTGCACGTGGGGCCGGTCGAGCGGCTCTACCGGGTCTACTTGCCCGCCGCGCTCCCCTCGATCGCGGCGGGGCTCCGCGTGGCGCTCTCGATCGGGCTCGTGCTCGTCGTCCTGTCCGAGCTGACCGGGGCCTCCGACGGCCTCGGGTACACCATTCTCCAGCAGCAGCGCGTCTTCGACATGCCGGGCATGTACGGCGGGCTCGTCTTCCTCGGCCTGCTCGGCTACGTCCTGAACCGCCTCTTCCTGCTCGTCGAACGGCACCTCCTGGCCTGGCATCACGGAGCGGTCGGTGCGGTCGAGCGCTGACGGGATCGTGCTCCGCGTCTCGGGGCTCGGCAAGCGCTACGGGGCCGATGGGCCGGCCGCGCTCGAAGACGTCTCGTTCGAGGTCTCGGCGGGGGAGTTGCTGACGGTCGTCGGACCGTCCGGCTGCGGCAAGACGACGCTGCTGCGGCTCCTCTGCGGCCTGACCCGGCCGAGCGAAGGCGCCGTCGTCCTCGACGGCGTGCCCGTGACCGAGCCGCCGCGGCAGGTCGCCCTCGTCTTCCAGGACTACGGCCGCTCGCTCTTCCCGTGGCTGACAGCGCGCGGCAACGTCATGTTCCCGCTGCGCGGGCGAGGGCTGTCCCGCCCGGCGCGGGTCGCGCGGGCCGAGTCGTTGCTCGCCGAGCTGGGCCTGGCCGGGGTCGAGCGCAAGTACCCCTGGCAGCTCTCCGGCGGGATGCAGCAGCGCATCGCGATCGCGCGCGCCCTCGCGCCGCGGCCCGAGCTGCTCCTGCTCGACGAGCCGTTCGCGTCGGTCGACGCGCTCACACGGGCAGAGCTCCAGGACCTCCTGCTCCGCATCCACGACGGCCTCGGGGACGCTCGCGTCACGATCGTGCACGTGACGCACGACATCGACGAGGCCGTCTACCTCGCCGACCGCGTGCTCGTGCTCGCCTCCGCGCCGGGCAGGGTGGTCGGAGAGGTGGAGGTCGGGCTCCCGCAGCCGCGCTCGCAGGCCACGACCCGCAGCCTGCCCCGGTTCCTCGCGGTCCGGGACGAGATCCACGTGTTGATCGCCTCGCCGCATCGGCATACGATCGTCCGATCGGTGGCCGGATGAGCACCGGAAGCTGGCGCGGTGCAGGGAGGATGCGGCTGCTCGGGCTGGCGTGCGTCCTAGCGTTTACCTCGCTCGTATCGGGTGGCGCCGCCGGTTCGGCGGCCAGGCCCGCTGCCCACGGTGCGGCGCTCACACCGGTGACGATCGCATTGCTCCCGCTGGAGCCGGCCGCGCTCGCGTTGTACGCCCACCATCGCGGCTTCTTCGCCCGGCAGGGCATCGCCTCGAAGCCGCTCTTGCTCGCCTCGCCCGAGCAGCTCACGGCCGCGTTGTTCGCCGGCGAGGCGCAGGTCGCGGGCTTCAACGTCGGCGGGGCCGCGATCCTGAAGACGCGCAACGCGCCGGTTCGTGTGATCGCCGCGGGAGCGCTCTACAAGCCCGCGGAGCCCGCCTCCGCGCTCGTCGCGGCACCCGGAAGGACGATCACCCGCGCGCGCGACCTGATCGGCAAGCAGGTCGCGATCGACCAGCGGAACACGATCGCCCACATCGCGCTGCTCAAATGGCTCAAGCGCGGCGGCGTGTCGCCCGACCAGGTCCAGCTGCGCGAGATCGTCTTCCCCCTGATGCTCGGCCCGCTGCGGCGCGGGCAGGTCGACGCGGCGGTGCTGCCCGAGCCGTTCCTCACGCAGGCCTTACGGAACGGCGCCCGGCGCGTCGCGCGCATCTTCGACGCCGTCTGCGCGCGGGATTGCCTGCTCACGGTCTGGATGACGAGGAAGGACGTCGACCCGACACTCGCGGCCCGCTTCCGGAACGCGATCCAGGCGGCGGCCGTGTGGGCGAACCGGCCGGGGAACGACGCCGCGAGCGCGGCGATCCTCTCGCAGTACGTGTCGGTCTCGAAGTCCGTGCTCGCGACGATGACGCGCACGCGTTTCGCCGAGCGGCTCCGCCCGGCGCAGGCCCAGCCGTGGATCGACGCCTACGCGGAGTTCGGCGTGATCCCGCAGTCGTTTCGCGCCATCGACCTGGTGAAGTAGACCCGCGCCGGCGTGCTCGGGGTCTAGGAGGGTCGCTCCGGGTTGAACTGCCACTCCGGGAACGCCTCACGCAGGAGCGGTAGCGCGTCCGCCCAGTGGCTTCCGTCGAGCTGGACCGGCTCGTGAAGCTCGTGCGGGCGCCCCGCGCGCGTCGCGTAGCCCCAGCGCATGCCGAGAACCGGGAACGATTCGCGGCTGATCAACGCGTCGGGACTGGCCGTCAGAAACGAGTCTGCGACGAAGGTGGTGTCGCTCTCCGTCGACGCCGGCGCATCGAAGAGCGTCGGGCACTCGCCGAACGAGGTGAACGGCACGCCGAGGCCACGGAGTTGTGGCGGGCCGTCGACCCACTCATGGTGCCCGGCCGGCGCCTTGTCGATCCCGGGCGCCATCGGCCGGCTCGATTCGAGTACGTCGATGCGAACGACCTGGATCCACCCCATGACCGCCGCGTACCCGTCGAGCGAGCATTCGGTCCGCGCCTCGAGCACCGGAAGGCCCTTCGCAAGCTCGACGGGCCAGGTCAACCCGAGCGTGCCGTACCCCCACCGCTCGGGGTCCTCGTTCGCCTGGAACGAGACGGTGACGAGGCCGTCCGCCCCGCGGAGCTGGAATGGAAATCTCCTTGTCATGCGCCTCGCCTTGTTCATGGCCCATGCCCCGAACCCTCGTTGCCTTTGTCATCCGACGGAGCACCGCTGATACTTGGCGACGATGCCGCTGAGTCTCACGCAGGCCCAGGTCCTGATCGCAGCCGCGCATGACCACGCGGCCGCGAACGGCTGGAAGATCGCCGTCGCCGTCGTCGACGAGGGTGGCTCCCTCGTCGCACTCGGCCGCATGGACGGCGCGTTCCCGCTCTCGGCGCAGATCGCCGAAGCGAAGGCAGCCGGCACGGCGCTGTGGCACCGCGACGGTGAGCAGCTGGCCGCGAGCCACGCATCCCATGAGGGATTCTTCGACGCGGTCAGCAGTCTCGTCCGGCTGCCACTCATCCCAGGCCCGGGCTCGGTCCTGATCCGGAGCGGCGAGGGCGTGCTGGGCGCCGCCGGCGCGAGTGGCGCGAGCGGCGACGACGACCGCACGTGTGTCGAGGCAGGCCTTCGCGCCGTCTTTCCGGGTTGACGGCGGCCGTGGGCGGAGTGCGCGTCGGACCGCCGAGGTCGAACACTCGCGCCGCGGCTACGCGGCCACCTCCTTCGTCTGGCCGGACGCGGCCGAGGCGTACGCCGCGAGCGCGACGGCGAGCGACGCGCGGCCTGCCTCGCCCGGCACGGACGGCTCTCGCCCCTCCGAGACCGCCGACACGAACTCGGCGATCTCGCGCTCGAAGTGCAGCTCGTCCCCGGCGTCGACTCGCTCCGTCCCGGCGGCGGTCGTCACCTCGACCCACTCGCCGGTCTGGATCCGCACGGCGCCCTCGGTGCCGAAGACCTCCGTCGCCCAGCCGCCGGGTCGGCCGAACGGCGGGGAGTGCTCGAACAGCGTCGCGGTCGCGCCTCCCTCGAGATCGAGCAGCGCGACCAGGCCGTCCTCGACGTCGCCGAAGCCGTACGCCTCGTGCGCGCGGGCCGTCACGGCCAGCACCTCGCGCTCCAGCAGCCACCGCAATCGGTCGACCGCGTGGATCCCGCCGTACATGAGCACACCGCCGCCGGCCGACGCGCGATCCCACACCCAGGCAGGCGGATGCGGGCCGCCCAGCGAGCAGAAGCGGTCGAGGAGCGAGAACGGCTCGCCGATCGCGCCGCTCGCGAGCGCCCGCTTCGCGTGGAGCACCTCGCTGCGGAAGCGATGGACGAAGCCGAGCATGAGCACGATCCCGGCCGCCCCGGCGCGTTCGAGGATCGCGTCCGCGTCGTCGAGCGTGTTCGCGATCGGCTTCTCGAGGAGCACGTGCACGCGCGCGTCACAGGCCTGCTGGACCGCGTCGCGATGGAGGTGGTGGGGCACGCAGATGCTGATCGCGTCGACGCCGCTCGCCGCCAGCAGGTCGTCGAGCGACGCGAACCACCGGGCGCCGTGCGCGGCGGCCAGGGCCTCGCCCCGCTCGCGCAGCGGCTCGGCGACCGCGACCACGGCCGCGTCGGGATGCGCGTCGTAGGCGGCGGCGTGCCGGACGGCGACCTGGCCCGCGCCGACGATGCCGACCCGCACGGCGCCTCAGTCGAAGGTGACGACGAGGTTCAGGAAGGCGTCGACGACGACGGTCGCGCCGGGACCGACCACCGCCGTCGAGTCCTCCTCCTCGATCACCGCGGGGCCCGGGAACGTCGTGCCGGGCGTCAGCAGGGAGCGCTCGTAGGCCGGGGTCTCGACGAAGCCACCGACGTCCCGGAAGTACACCGGGCGCCGTTCGCGCACCGCGTCGGCCGCGTCCGCGCCCGCCGCGTCCTTCGCCTCGATCGTGAGCGAGGGAAGGGGCCCCGACGCCGTCACGCGGCACGTGACGATCTCGAGCGTCAGGTGGCGGTGCGCGTGGCCGAAGACCGACTCGTACCGGTCGTAGAAGAGCGGCGCCACGTCTCGCTCGACGTCGACCCCGCGCAGGGTCGCGAACGGCAGCTCGAGGACGATGTCGTGGCCCTGCCCCGCGTGCCGGAGATCGGCCTGCCGGACGAAGCGCATCTCGTCGGCCCCGACGCCCGCGCCGGCGAGCAGCGCCCGGCCCTCGTCCTCGAGCGACTCGTACACCCCGTCGAGCTCGTCGAGCCTCGTGCCGTCGAGCGGCCCGACGACGCTGCGGGCGAGCTCGAACGACGTCGGCGCGGTCAGGAAGCCGAGGGCGGAGGTGACGCCGGCGCTCGCGGGGACGATGGTCCCGCGCATCTTCAGCGCGCGCGCGATCGGGTCGGCGTGCACCGGGCCCGCGCCGCCGAAGGCGATCATCCGCATCCGCCGGACGTCGGCGCCCCGCTCCGCGACGTGGATGCGCGTCGCCGCCGTCATGTTCTCGTTCACGACCTGGTGGATGCCCCAGGCGGCCTCGAGGACGGAGATCCCCATCGGCTCGGCGATGACCGCCCGGATCGCCTCCTCGGCGGCGTCGACCGACAGCTGCATGCGGCCGCCGAGGAAGTTCGCCGGATTGAGGTAGCCGAGCACGAGGTCGGCGTCGGTCACCGTCGGCTGCGTCCCGCCGAGGCCGTAGCAGGCCGGGCCGGGGTCGGCGCCCGCCGACGCAGGCCCCACCTTGAGCAGCCCGAGCTCGTCGACGCGCGCGATGCTGCCGCCGCCGGCGCCGATCTCGATGAGCTCGATCGAGCGCACCTGCACCGGCAGCCCGCTCCCGCGCTTGAAACGGTGCACTCGCGCGATCTCGAACGTGCTGGCCATCTCCGGCTGCCCGTCCTTGATCAGGCACATCTTCGCGGTGGTGCCGCCCATGTCGAAGCTGACGAGGTCCCGGTCCCCGACGAGTCGGCCGTAGAAGACCGCCGCCAGGACGCCGGCGGCAGGGCCGGACTCGACGAGGCGCACCGGGAACCGCGCGGCCGTCTCGAGCGTGGTGATGCCGCCGCTCGAGAGCATGAGGTAGAGGTTCCGCCCGAACCCCTCGTCCCGCAGCTGGTCGCCGAGCGAGCGCAGGTAGGCCTCCGCGAGCGGTTGCACGTAGGCGTTGGTGGCCGTGGTCGACGTCCGCTCGTACTCGCGGATCTCCGGCGCGACCTCCGACGAGAGCGAGACGGCGACGCCCGGGAGGTGCTCACGCAGCCAGTCACCCGCGGCCCGCTCGTGCTCGGCGTTGCGGTAGGAGTGGAGGAAGGTGACGGCGACCGCCTCGACGCCCTCGGCCCGGAACCTCGCCGCGACCTGCGCGAGCTCGTCGAGGTCGAGCGGGCGGAGGACGTCCCCCGCGGCGGTCACGCGCTCGTCGACCTCGAGCCGCAGCGGGCGCGGAACGAGCGGATCCGGGAGCGTGATCAGCAGGTCGTAGATGTCGTAGCGCATCTCCTTGCGCATCTCGAGGACGTCCCGGAAGCCCTTCGTGGTCACCAGGCCGGTGACGGCGCCCTCCCGCTCGATGAGCGCGTTCGTGATGAGCGTCGTCCCGTGCACGGCCAGCTCGACCGCGTCGGCGCCGACGTCGGGTGCGTCGACCAGCATCCGCCAGCCCTCGACGACCGCGCGCGCGGGGTCGCGGGGTGTCGTCGGTGTCTTGTAGGTGCGGACCGCGCCCGAGACCCCGTCGACGAGGACGAAGTCGGTGAACGTGCCGCCGATGTCGAAGCCGAAGCGGTAGCGGGCTCGGGGTGTCGTCGGGGCCGGAGCGGAGGACGCCTCCGGCGTCGTGACGGCACTCACACGGGCTCCGGCTCGCGGACGGCCGTGCGAGCGCCCGCGAGGAAGCGGCCGCCCGGCTCGCCGATCACGCGGCCGTCCGCGAAGACGACGTTGCCGGCGACGAGGGTCTCCGCGATCCGCGCCCGGAGCTCGAGCGGCTCGAAGACGACGGCGCAGCCGCGCGCACGCGTCGTGAACGCGTCCGCGACGGGGTGTGCCGGCTCGGTGAACGAGAACAGCGTCACGTCGGCATCGGCACCGACGTCGAGCGTCCCCTTCGTCTCGAGGCCGAAGAGCCGCGCCGGGGTGGCTGTGACGAGGCCCACCGCGCGCTCGAGGGGAAGGACGCCCCGCGCGACCGCGTCGAGGATCGCCGGCACGAGGAGCTCGACCGTGGGCAGGCCCTGCGGCGCGACCTCGAAATCGACGTCGAGCTTCTCGTGCGGCAGAAAGGGCGAGTGGTCGCTGGCGACGACGTCGATCGTCCCGGCCTCGATCGCCGCCCAGAGCGCGTCGCGGTCGTCGGGCGTCCGGAGCGGCGGCGCGATCTTGGCAAGGCCGCCGAACCGCTCGACGGTGCGATGGTCGAGGAGGAGGTACTGCGGGCACGTCTCCGCGGTCAGGTCGGCGCCGAGCTCGCGCCCGGCGCGGACGGCGTCGAGCGCCGTGCGCGAAGAGACGTGCGCGATGTGGATCGGCGCTGAGGCCTCCTTCGCGATCGCAGCGGTGGTGGCGATGCCGACCGCCTCGACGGCCGGGGGACGCCGTCCCGCCCCGTCGGGCTGCGCCTGGAGGAGGCCGAGCAGCGAGTCGCTCTCGGGATGGATGACGCAGCGCAGCCCCGTCTCCGCGACGCTCGAGAGCGCGCGGTAGATATCCGCGTCGCCCGTGGCCCAGAGCCCGTCGAACTCGCGCTCGCGGCCGGGGGCGGGCGCGACCGTGAAGAGCTTGAAGCCGATCGCGCCGAGCGCCGCCATCGCCTCGGCCCGGGCCGGCTCGACGGCGGCGCCGGCGTAGAGGGCCACGTTCACGTGCGCCTCGGTCTGGATCAGGGCGCGCCGCGTGAGGAAGACGTCCGGCGTGCTGCACGCCGGGTCGGAGATCGGCATCTCGAAGACGGTCGTCACACCGCCTGCTGCGGCCGCTGCCGTCTCGCTCGCGAAGTCGCCGCGCTCGGGCCTGCTCGGCGCACGGCAGTGGAAGTGGACGTCGACGGCGCCCGGCATCGCGTGTAGCCCGGACGCGTCGAGGTCACGGCGCCCAGGCCCGAGGCCGCCCTGCTCGGCGACCTCGGCGATGCTGCCCCCTTCGATCCCGATGTCGGCGATGCGAGTTCCGGCCTCGGTCACCACCGTCGCGTTGAGGATTCGCAGGTCGTACACGCGTCAACTGTTGACAGTAACCGGGCGACGCGTCAAGTGTCAATTGGGCCCCTCAGAGCGACCGGACGAGCCCTCCGTCGACCCTGACGAGCGTGCCGGTCTGGTACGAGCCCCGGTCGCTCGCGAGGAACGCGACGGCGGCGGCCAGCTCGCCCGGGTCGCCGTAGCGGCCGGCCGGGATCGCCGCCTGCGACTGCCGGCGCACGTCCTCGACCGCTGCGCCCGACGACGTTGCGCGTGCCTGGTCGAGCGACTCGACGCGCGGCGTGGCGATCCGCCCCGGGACGACGCCGTTGATCGTCACGCCGTCTGCGGCCACGGCTGCGCTCGCGGTCTTCAGCCACGCGGCGAGCGCGGACCGCCCGGCGTTGGAGTAGACGAGGTTCGGGATCGGCTCGACGATCCCCGACGAGAGCAGGGCGATGATCCGGCCCCAGCGGCGCTCGCGCATCGCGGGGAGGAGCTCGCTCGCAATCGCGACCGGGGTGAGCAGGAGGAGCTGGAGCGCGTCGCGCCAGGCCTCGGGCGTCGTCGCCAGCGGGTCGACCGGCGGCGGGCCGCCGGCGTTCAGGATTGCGACGTCGACGGTGCCGAAGCTGTCGCGGACACCGGCGAGGACGCGGTCGGCCGCGTCCGGCCGGGATGCGTCGGCGGCGACGGTCGCCGTCTCGGCGCCGGTCTCCCGCGCGAGCTTCGCGGCCGCCGCGTCGAGCTTCGCCTGGTCGCGCGACCAGAGGAGCACGCGGGCGCCCTCCTCCGCGAGCGTGCGCGCGATCGCGGCCCCGAGCCCGGAGGTGGCGCCGCCGACGAGCGCCGCGCGGCCGGCGAGGCCGAGGTTCACCGCGCCGGTCCCGCCGCGGCGGCGTCCGTGGTCTCGAGGTAGGCCAGGAGGTCGCGAACGCCGTCCTCGAGCGAGCGTGTCGGCCGCCACCCGAACGTCTCGACGATCCGCGCGTTCGCGATCGTTGCGCCGCGGTCGGGGCCCGGATCGACGACGCGCGGGCCGTCGGTCTCGACGATCAGCCCGGCGGCGCTCACGACCGCGGCGACGACGTCCGAGAACGGGCGCGTTCGGCCCGACGAGAGGTTGTAGGAGCGGCCGTCGAGCGACTCGGCCCGGCAGAGCAGGCGCACGGCCTCGGCGGCGTCGTCGACGCAGAGCCAGTCCGCGCGGGGCCAGGTTCGCTCGACCGTGACCGGCTCGCCGCGCCGCGCGTGCTCGACGAGGCGGGCGAGCGGCGTCGTCCGCGGCCGGGAGGGGCGCGGGAGCTCGCCGGCGCCGAAGAGCGAGGTGGGGCGGATCGAGGCGGTCTCGAGCCCGTTGACCAGCCCGTAGCGGCGGACGACCTGCTCCGCGGCGAGCTTCGCCGCGCCGTAGAGCGACGTGCCGCCGTCGGCGTCCTCCTCGGTGAGCTCCCCCTCGGCCCGCTGGTCGAACACGCCGGCCGAGGAGACGAACACGATGCGCCCGCACGAGTCGCTCTCCCGGGCGGCGCGGAGCAGCCCCGGCAGCGGCGCCAGATTCACGCGCAGCAGCTCGTCGCTCGTATCTCCGTGCTCGTCCGCGGGGGTCAGAGCGGCCGCGTGCACGACGATCCCGGCCGCGGCGAGCAGGTCGTCGAGCGGCTCGCTCGCGACGTCGCGCCGGGCGTACGTCACCGCATCGAGCGGCACGTCGGCGCGAGGCGAGAACGCCGCCTCGTCGACCCGGTCGGTCGCCGTCACGGCCGCGCCGTCGAGGGCGAGCGCCCGCACGATCGCCGACCCGAAGAAGCCGGCGGCACCCGTGACGAGGACGCGCGGGCCCGGCACGGCTACGCCGCGGCTTCGGTCGGCTCGACCGGGACCCCGTACTCCGATTCGGCCGCATCGGGCGTGACGAGGCCGAGCTCGACGTCGCGCCGCACCGCAGCGTGGTCGCGCTCCTCCACCGGCCCGAAGCCTCCGCCCCCGCCGAGCTGGAGCTCGACGACGTCGCCGGGCTGCAGGTGGATCGGCGGGAAGGCCGTGAGCTCCTCGCCGTTCAGGAGCGCCCGCCCGCTCCGTCCCGGCGACCCGCGGTCGAGGCCCTGGGGGCGCGTCGTGATCCGGTCGGGCGTGAGGTTGAAGATCATCGGCGCCGAGCCGACGTGCTCGAACACGATGACCTGGCCGACCCCGCCGCGGTGGCGCCCGGGGCCGCCGCTGTCGGCCCACAGCTCCTTGCGGTGGAAGAGCACCGGCGCGTCGGTCTCGAGGATCTCGCACGGCGTGATCGTGCTGTTCTCGGGATACGAGACCGGGACCATCCCGTCGAGCGTCGGCATGCCGCCCCGGCCGCCGTGCGGGAGCATGTCCACGAGGTACGTGCCGCGGTCGGGCTCGCGGCCCATGAGCACGAGCGGCCAGATCCCGCCGCCGCTCGCCTGGACGTTCTCGCCGAAGATCGGCCAGAGCGCGCCGAACAGCACCTGGTTGATGTTGTTCGTCGTCTTCGCGCGCGCCTTGACGGGCGCGGGGAAGGTCGCGTTGAGGATGCAGCCCTCGGGCGCGGTGACGTGGATCGGCCGGAAGAGGCCCTCGTTGTTCGGCGTCTCCGGCGCGAGCGCGCACTTGAACGGGTACATGGACGTCGCGTACGTGCTGTTGTAGGCCGAGTTGATCGCGGCGTCCGGCCGCTGCGGCGAGCTGCCCGTGTAGTCGATCGCGATGTCGTCGCCGCGGATCGTCACCGCGACCTGCAGGTGCGCCGTCTCGACGTAGCCGTCGATGTCGAGGCCGTACTCGTAGACGCCGTCGGGGAGCGCCGCGATCCGGGCGCGCATGTGCCGCTCCGAGCGGTCGAGGATCTCGTCCGCGAGCGAGGCGAAGTCGAAGTCGAGCTCGTCGAGCAGCGCGGTGCAGCCGCTCCGCGCCGATCTTGGCGGCGCCGGCCATCGCGCGGAGGTCGCCGAGCAGGAGGTTCGGCACGCGGCAGTTCGCGCCCATGATCGAGAAGGCGAGCTCGTTCTCCTCGCCTGCCTCGTAGAGCTTGAACGGCGGCATGCACAGGCCCTCGGAGTAGACGTCGTTGCTCTCGATCTCGGCCGGGTGCCCGCCCACGTCGGACATGTGCGAGACGGTTCCGAGGAAGGCGACGACGCGCCCACGCCGGAAGACGGGGCGGAGGAGGATGTAGTCGGGCAGGTGACCCGTGCCGATCCAGGGGTCGTTGGTCGCGAGGACGTCGCCCTCGCGCAGCGTCTCCACGGGGAAGCGCTCGAGCAGCACCTTCGCCGTCCGCGGGTAGACCTTCGTGAACGTCGCCGTGCTCCACGTCGACTGGCACAGCGACCGCGCATCGGCGTCGGTGAGGATGCACGCGAAGTCGCGGCCCTCGCTCAGGATCGTCGAGAAGGTCGTCCGGACGATGCTCTGGTCGACCTCGTTCATGATCGTGATCAGCCGTTGCCAGAGCATGTCCAGCGTGATCGGATCGAAGGCGGAGCGACGGGTCACGGGGCTCAACGCTAGCGCCCTCCCCGACGTATAGTCAACTGTCGACAGCATGGACGGGATCACGCTCGAGATCATGTGGAACCGCCTCATCGCGGTGATGAACGAGATCGACGACGCGATCGTCCGCACCTCGTTCTCGACGATCGTCGGCGAGAGCCGCGACTTCGGCTACATCCTCACGGACGAGCGCGGCCGCTCCCTCTGCCAGTCGACGTTCAGCCCGCCGAACTTCTGCGTCGTGCTGCCGCGGACGGCGAAGGTGCTGCTGGAGCGCTTCCCCGTGGAGACGCTGCGCGAGGGCGACGTCCTCGCCACGAACGACCCCTGGATCGGGACGGGCCACCTGCCCGACTTCGTGATGATCAGCCCCGTCTTCGCGCGCGGCCGAGTCGTGGCGTTCATCGGCAGCATCGCGCACGTCTCCGACGTCGGCGGTCACGCGGGGGACATCGAGGCGCTCGACGTCTTCCAGGAGGGCCTGCGCCTCCCGCCGGCGAGGCTCTACCGCGGCGGCGAACCGAGTACCGAGCTCTTCGATCTGATCGCGGCGAACTGCCGTGTCCCGGAGCTCGTCCTCGGCGATCTCCACGCCATGATCGGGACGCACCGGATCGGCGCCCGCCGCCTGCGCGAGTTCCTCGACGACTACGGCCTCGACGACCTCACCTCGCTCGCGCGCGAGATCCACGGCCGCTCGGAGACGGTGATGCGCGACCGGATCGAGGCGCTGCCCGACGGGCGCTACGAGTTCGGCCTCGACATCGACGGCTACGAGGAGGTCGTCCACCTCCACGCGACGATCGACATCCGCGGCCGCGACGTGTTCGTCGACTACGCGGGCACGTCGCCGCAGCGCGTGGGCGCGGCGATCAACTGCGTCTACAACACGACGTTCGCGTCGACGATGTTCCCGTTCAAGTGCGCGCTCGTGCCCGAGGTGCCGAACAACGAGGGGCTGTTCCGGCCGATCCACGTGACCGCGCCGCCCGGCTCGATCCTCAACGCGACGTTCCCGCACCCGGTGAAGTCGCGGGCGAAGACGACCAACAACCTGAACCAGGTGATCTTCGGCGCGGTCTGGCCGGTGCTCGGAGAGCGGGCGCAGGCCGGGAGCGGCTCGATCTGGCCGTTCACACTGCGCGGCGACGAGCCGGGCTACGGGCGTTTCGTCGTCGACATGCTCCCGCACGGCGGCCGCGGCGCCCTGCCCGAGCTGGACGGGATGGTGCCGGTCGCCTTCCCGCACAACAGCGTCGTGACGCCGTGCGAGGTGATGGAGGCGAAGGCGCCCGTGCTCTTCCTCCGCAAGGAGCTGCGGCCGGACTCGGCCGGGCCCGGACGCCGGCGCGGGGGCGTCGGCCAGGTGATCGCGCTCCGGCACGTCGGGCGCTCGGAGATGATCCTCAGCCTGATCCCGGACAAGGTCGTGTGTCGCGCGCCGGGGCTCGCGGGCGGGGAGCCCGGCGTCCTCGGCGAGGCGCTGTTGAACGGTCACCGGCTGGAGCGGTTCCCGCCGATCCGCTTCGCGCCCGGGGACGAGCTCGAGCTCCGGCTGCCGGGCGCCGGCGGGTTCGGGCCGGCGGAGGAGCGTGACCCGGCCGACGTCGAGCGCGACGTCGCGATGGGTTACGTCTCCGCCGCGGCCGCCGAGGCCGCATACGGGCTCGCTACGGCGGCGCCACGCTGAGGACGAAGAGACCGACGCCGAGGAGCCCGATCCCCGTCCACTGCAGATGCGACGGCCGCTCGTGGAAGAGGACGACGGCGCCGATCACCGCGAGCGCGCGGCCGCTCTGCGAGACGAGGCCGACGAGCCACGCCGGCGCGTCGAGCAGGGCGTACGCGAACGCCAGGAACGCGATCGCGTCGACGACCCCGAGCGCGAGGAGGAGGCCGACGAGGCGCAGGTCCCAGTCGTGCGCCGTCGTCTGGCGCGGGTCGAAGGCGCTCGCGATCGCGGCGCGCCGCCAGACGAGGAGCGACACCACCACGGCGAGCGCGACGATCGTGAACGTGCGCTGCGTGATGATCGCCTGGAGCGGCCCGAGCTCGCGGATCGGATCGCGGACGATCGCGTTCGCGACCGAGCCGAGCGCGACGCCGACGACGCCGTAGAGCGGGCCGGGCCCGGCGAGCCGCGTGCCGCCCGGGGTCCGCCGCAGCGAGGCCAGGACCACACCCGCCGCCGTCACGGCCACGCCGACCCACTGTCCGGCCGACGGCCGTTCGCCGAGCAGGAAGAACGCCGCGGCCACCGTCGCGGCCCCGGTCGCGCTCGCGATCGTGCTCGTGACCGCCACGGGCCCGAGGCGCAGGCTCTCGATCGCGGCGAGGTAGGCGAAGGCGACGAGCGTCCCGGCGAGGAGGAGGGTGAGCGTCGAGTCGCGGTCGGGCGAGAAGGAGATCCGGGCGCCGGCGGCGATCACCGCGATCGGCAGGAGCGCGAGGACGAGCGTCGCCGCGGTCGCGAGCACCGTGCCGACCCAGCGCGAGGCGACGGCGAGCAGCAGGCTGCTGGTGCCGAGCGCCGCCGCCGCGACGACGCTCAGGACGAGCCCGTCGCGCAGCACGCGCTACGACACGTCAGGCGGGGGCGCGAGGCTCACCGATCGAGGATCACCCACTCCTCGACGTCGTACGTGAGCCGCCGGCCGCCGCCGGGCGTGACGAGCACGTTGTCGCCGACGCTGACGAGGCCGGCCCGCGCGCGCGTCGCGTCGTCCAGCCGGGCGTCCGGGTGGAGGCTGAGCACCATTCCCTCCCGGAGCTCCCGATGCTTCCCGGGCACCCACGGCGGCTCGAGCGAGTCGATCCCGATCCCGTGCGCGCTGTACAGCACGCTGCCCTCGGCGGTCAGGCCGTGCCGGGCGTAGACGCGGTCGCGGGCAGCGAGGATCTCCTCCGACGACACGCCGGGGCGCATCGTCTCGCGACAGGCCTCGAACGTCTCCACGCGGGCCTCCCACACGCGCCGCACGTCGTCGGGCGGCGGCCCGAACGAGTAGCAGCGCCGCAGCTCGAGCCAGTAACCCGACGGGCCGCCCCACTCGAGGTCGACCACGAACACGTCGTCGCGCTCGAGCGGCTCGTCGAGCCCGTGGCTGAAGCCGGCCATCGGCGGTCGCGAGAGCATCGCGATCCCGTCGACGCAGCCGTGCTGGCGGCAGAGCCGGTGCGCCTCGGCGAGCACGTCGCGGATGAGCGTCCCCGGCCGGAGCTCCGCCGCGAGCGCGTCGAACACCGTGCGGAGGATCGCCGACGTCTCCTCGAGGTTCGCCAGCTCCTCGGCGCTCTTGCTCGCGCGGAGGTCGTCCAGGGCGTCCGTGGCATCGACGAGCTCGAGGCCCGGCGCGGCCTGCCGGAGCTCGGCGAGGTGAGCGGGAGCCGCGAGGTCGCCGAGACCCCACACGCCGACGGTGCCGGAGGACGGCAGCGTTGCGGCGAGGCCGCGGCCGGGCTCCTGCGTGACCTCGACCTCGTCCGCCCACGGGCGGTCCGGCTCGACGTGCGCGAACCCGGCAAGCGGGTCGGCAAAGAAGGCCGTCGCCCCGTCGTGGAGCGCGAGGTAGCCCCAGCCGGCCCACTGGTAGACGTCGGCGCACCACTGAATGCGCCCCCGGACGAACTCGTCGCCGCGGCCGCAGACGACGAGGGCGTCGAAGCCGTGGTCACCGGCGAGAGCGCGGAGCGCGTCGCGACGTCGCGCGCGCTCGCCGTCGGACGCGCCGCGCACGGCTACGGCTCCGCCGCGAGCGAGCGGGCGGCGTCTCCCAACTCGAGGAGCCGTGACTCGGCGATCGGGATGCCGCCGGTGTGGGGCGTGAGCACGAGGTTCGGCGCCTGCAGCAGCGGGCTGTCGGCCGGAAGCGGCTCCAGCCAGAACACGTCGAGCGCGGCGCCGGCGAGCTTCCCGCTCTCGAGGGCGCGGAGCAGCGCCGCCTCGTCGACGAGCCGGCCGCGCGCCGTGTTGACGAGGAACGAGCCGCCGCGCATGAGCCCGAAGGCGCGGTCGTCCATCAGCCGCTCCGTCTCGGGGACGAACCGGTTGTGGAGCGAGACGACGTGGGAGCGGGCGAGCAGGTCCTCGAACGAGGCGTAGGCGACGCCCAGGCGCTCCTCGTCCCCGGGCGGGAGCCGGTTCGGCTTGGTGTAGAGCACCTGCGCGCCGAACGCGCCGAGGATCCGCGCCACGTGACGGCCGATCTGGCCGATCCCGACCAGGCCGACCGTCTTGCCGTAGAGCGCCTCCCAGCGCTCGAGGCCCGTCCAGTTGAAGGCGTACGACTCCTGCGTGGTGACCGCAGGCTCGACGCCGCCGGCGACGAGGCCCGACCGGAGCTCCGCGGACACCCGCGGGTACCGCTTCAGGAGCACGAGCATCGACATCACCGCGTGCTCCGCGACGCTGTACAGCGACGGCGAAGGCACGGCCGAGACCGTGATGCCCCGAGCCGCACAGGCGTCGGCGTCGACGGTGCCGCTGCCAAGCTCGATCCGGACGACGCGGCGCACGTTCGGCGCCCGCTCGAGGGTCTCGGCGTCGACCGTCCCCTCGCGGACGAACAGGGCGTCGGCGGCGTCCGCGTCCCCGACCGCCCATCCGTCGGGGAGGGAGTCACGCAGCGCCGCGAGCTGGTCGTCGGGAAGCTCCTCGACGAGCCCGAGGACGGGCGTCACGATCCCCGGCACTCCCGGTACACGGTCGCGAACCGGCGGAGGGCCTCCTCGAGCTGGTCGTCGGGGGCGAGGAACGAGATCCGGATGTAGCCCTCGCCCTCGGGGCCGTACATCGACCCGGGGAAGAAGAGGATCCCGTGGTCGGTCACCGCCCGGCGGCACAGCTCCAGCGACGGCACGCCGGCGCCGCTGACGTTCGCCCAGAAGTAGAAGGCGCCGCGCGGCAGGCTGTACGTGACGCCGAGCTCGTCGAAGGTCGCGGCCATCAGGTCGCGGCGCCGCGTGTAGGTGGCCATCATCGGCTCGAAGTGGTCCTGCGGGCCCGTGAGCGCGGCGAGCGCCGCGTACTGCGACGGCGTCGGCGTCGAGATCGTCAGCGAGTGCCGGGGCTCGAGCGCCGCCTGGATGTAGTCCGCCGGCCCGGCGAAGTAGCCGACCCGGAACCCGGTCATCGAGTACGCCTTCGAGAACCCGTTGATGACGATCGTCCGATCGAGCATCCCGTCGAGCGAGGCGATGCTGACGTGCTCGAAGTCGTCGTAGACGACCTTCTCGTACAGCTCGTCGGAGAGGACGGTGAGGTCGTGGCGGCGTGCCACCTCGGCGAGCCCTTCGAGTGTCTCGCGCGTCAGTGCGGCCGCGGTCGGGTTGCTGGGGGACACGATCGCGAGGAGCTTCGTGCGGTCGGTGATCCGCTGCTCGACTTCGGAGGCGTGCATCTGGAAGTCGTCCCGCTCGTGGGTCGGGACCGCGATCGGCACGCCCCCGGCGAGCACGATGTTCGCCTCGTAGGCCATGTAGAACGGGGCCGCGAGGATGACCTCGTCGCCGGGGTCGAGCAGGGTCTGCATGACGACCGCGAGCGCCTCCTGCGCGCCCGTCGTGACGATGATCTGCGACGCGGGGTCGTACTCGAGGCCGTTGTCCTGCCGGAACTTCTCCGCGATCGCCTCGCGCAACGCGGGGAGGCCGGCCGGGTTCGTGTACGTCGTGAAGCCGGCGTCGAGCGCCTCCTTCGCGGCCGCGATGATGTGCGGAGGCGTCGGGATGTCGGGCTCTCCGCGGCCGAGCGTGATCACGTCACCGCGCGCCTCGGCGAGCTTGAGGAGCTGGAAGAAGGGACTCTCGCGTCCGCCCCGGATCCGCGTCGCGCGCTCCGCGAGCGCCGCGCGGGGCCTCGACATCGCGTGGCTCTCGGTCGTCGCCATCGTCGCCACCTCCGCTCGAAAAACCGTCAACTGTCGACAGCCGAGGCTAACCGGCGCTCTCGACGGCTGTCAAGCCGACCGGAGCGCCGCCGCCGGGTCGAGCGCGAGCCGCTCCAGGAGCGCCCGCAGCTCCCGGGAGGTGCCCTCGTCGAGCGGCGGCGCGGGCTCCCGGACGTGGGCGTCGTCGATGAGCCCGCGGAGCACGTACAGCTCCTTCCGGATCCCGAGCCCGATCGCCTCCTGGAACTCGAAGCGGATCAGGGGGAGGACGCGGAAGAACGTCGCGGCGGCCGCGTCCTGGTCGCCGGTGGCGTACGCGCGCCAGACCTCGAGCAGCAGCTCCGGGAAGGCGAAGCCCGTCATCGTCCCGTGCGCGCCGCGCGCCAGCTCCTCGAGGAAGAACACGCCGCCGAGGCCGCCGAAGACCTTGAGGCCGGGAACCTCGTCGCGGATGCCGGCGACCTTCGGCGGTGTCGGCGGGTCCTCGAGCTTGATCGACCGGACCTGCGGGGCGGCCGCGGCGATGCGCGCCACGAGCTCGACGGGGAGCGGTACCCCGCTCGACGCGGGATGGTCCTGGAGCACGACCTCGAGCTCGAGCCCCTCGGCGCTGTCGGCGAAGTAGGAGACGAGGACGTCGTCCCCCGCGGCGCGGTCGAGGCGGGGCGGCGCGATCAGGACGGCCGCGGCACCCGCGGCCTGCGCGCTCCGCGCGAGCGCGCGCGTGCCGGCGACGCTCGGGTGCGTGACGCCGACGACGACGGGCATCTCCCCGGCGGCCCGGATGCTCGTCTCGACGACGGCGCGCCGCTCGTCGGGCACGAGCTTCGGGGCCTCGCCCATGACGCCGAGGACGAGCACGCCCTCGATCCCCGTCGAGGCGAGGAACGAGACGAGCCGCTCGAGCGACGGCAGGTCGAGGCTGCCGCCGGCGGTGAAGGGAGTCGGGACGACGGTGTAGACGCCGTCGGGCAGCGAGGAGCCGCTCATTCGACCCCGGCGGCCGCAGGCTCGAAGAGCCCGAGCTCGCGGAGCGCGTCGGCGCCGCCGTCGAGCGTCGTCAGGTTCATCCCCGCATACGCCGGGCCGTAGATGACGCCGTGCGCGCCGGCGCGGTAGGTCGCGAGCACGCTGCGCCGGACGATGTCGGGCGTGCACTCCGCCTGGTCGGCCCGCGACCGCGGCGCGTCGACACCGACGCCCATGTACACGCGGAGCTTCCCGTCGACCGCCTCCAGCGTGTCCCGCGCCTGGCCGAAGACGTACGTGTCCGGGTCGAGCCCCGTCTGGACGATCTCGGCCCAGCGCGCCTCGCGGAGCCCGAGCACCGCCTTCGCCAGCTCGATCACCTGGTCGGGGTCGAGGTCACGGAAGATCGTCTGGAGGAGCGGTGTCCACTCGTCCGAGAAGATCCCGCCGGACTGGTGCTGGTAGACGATCGGCTTGACCCAGTCGGCCCACTGCGTCTGCTCGTCCCACGGCCACTGCGCCTTCCGCCACGGGTTCAGGTGGTTCCGGTTCCAGACGTTGAGCCCGAACTCGAGCTCGGGGTCGCAGAACTTCACGATCCCGTAGAGCTCGCGGTCGAGGGCCTTGTTCCGCTCCACCCAGAACCGCTCCCAGAGGAGCGCCTCGGGGTGGCTGTAGAGGACGCGGAGGAACTCGACGACCGCCCCGTCGACGGCGGGACCGCCCGCGCGCAGCGCCGACGCGACCTCCCAGACGGCGTGCGAGGCGGCCCGGGCGCGCTCGACGTCGATGCCCTCGCGGGACGCCAGCTCCGCGCAGTGCCGGCAGAAGCAGTGCGGCGCCTTCCCGGTCAGCGCGGCATCGATCGGGCTGCGGCGCTCGTTGCACCACATGATCCCGTCGATCGCGTAGTTGCGGCAGTGGTCCTCGACGAGCGCGTGCAGCCAGTTGCGGTAGTCCGGGTTGTTGAGGCACGGCTCCGAGGTCGTGCGGCCGAGCGTGTCGATCTGGAGCACCTGCGGCAGGTTCGGGATGTCGACCGACTCCGTCGACCCGTGGCCGCTGTAGTTGAACATCGGCTCCATCAGGTCGATGTACGTGCGCATGCCGCGCGCGCGTGTGTGCGGGAGCACGTGCTCGAGGATGTCGACGCCGGCCAGCTCGTCGTCCGCGCGCGCGGAACTCCTTGATGAACGTGTTCCGGTAGTAGTCGGGCCGCGGGTGGAGGAAGGAGCCGCCGCGCAGCGGGGTCGCCGTCTGGGCGCCGTGGTCGGGCCAGCCCTCCAGCTCCCAGGAGACGCGGCGCCCGACCTTGAGCGCGAGCCAGGACACCGTCCCGAGCAGGAGGACGTTGATCCCGAAGCGCTGCTCGAAGCTGTCGAGGAGCGGCTCGACGCCCTCGTCGGCCACGCTGATCGGGCCGAGCTGCACGCCGACGAAGCGGTCGCCGTCGGTCACGTTCCCACCTCCCGGAAGCGATGGTCCCACCCGCCGCTCAGCCACTCGCCGCCCTGTTCGGTGACGAGCAGGTTGTCGCTGATCCCCGGCGTCCACCCGACCGGCGGGTCGATGCGCCGGGCGGGGTGGTAGGAGACGATGCCGCCGACGGGCAGCGGCGCGTCGCCGGCGGAGCCCCACGGCTGCTCGGCCGCGTACCACGGCAGCTCGATCACGTCCTGGCCCTGGCCGTGGAAGTCGAAGTGCTGCGTCGGCGGGCCGAGCTGCCAGCCGTCGTCACGGATCGTCTGCTCGAACATGCCGGCTAGCTCGGAGACGCGGATCCCGGGCTGCGCGGCGGCGCGCACCGCGTCGAGGGCCTTGAGCTCCGTCTGCATCAGCCGCGCCTCCCCGTCGGTGGGCGGACGGAAGGCGAGCGTGATCGTCAGCTCGCACCAGTGCCCGCTCGGGCCCGAGATCTCCATGTGGTAGCGGAGGACGTCGTCCGCGGCGACCGGGACGTCCTCGGGCGGGGCCATGTACCCGGGCCGCTCGCTCATGAGCACGAGCAGGTCCCGCGCGCCGCCGGCGAGGGCGACGCGGCACGCCTCCGCGGACAGCTCGAGCTGCGTCGGGCCCGGTCGCGCGACCTCGGCGAAGCGCTCCATGGCGGCCCTGGCGAGCTCCCACACCTCGCGATTCTGCTGGATCTCGAGCGGGCTCTTGGCCATCCGCACGCGGTCGAGGACGTCGTCCGCGGGCACGAGCTCCGCCCCCGGCAGCGCGTCAGCGAGCGCTTGCTCGACGCCGGCAGGGAGGACCCACTCGCGGCCGACGAGGCCGATCCGGCCGCGAGCGAGGCTGCGGTCCTCCAGCGACCGGACCGTGCGGGGGACGAGGAAGACGTCGCCGCCGGTGTCGGTCACCCACCCGCGCTCTGCCACGAGACCGGCGACGGCGTAGCTCGTGACCGCGAGGGCGGGATCCCCGCTCGCGGGGAAGACGAGAAGCGCGTCGTGCGCCCAGAGGTGGAAGTCGGTGAGGTAGCGGACGTAGCCGCGGCCGGTCCACCAGTGGCCCTTGCCGGCGACGACGAGGGCGTCGAGCTCTCGCTCGGCCATCGCCGCGCGCACGCGGGCGAACCGCTCGTCGCGCTCGGCGATCGTCGCCGTCGTCGCCATCACACGACCCGGCGGCCGTCGAGGTAGACCGCGCGGACGTCGTCGATCGCCGACAGGTCGGCAACCGGGTCTCCTCCGACGACGACGACGTCCGCTGCCTTGCCTTCCTCGAGCGCGCCGCGGTCGTCGCCGACGCCGTTGCGCTCCGCGGAGAGGGAGGTGATCGAGACGAGCGCGGCCTCGTTGTCGGCGCAGACCCCGATCTCCACCATGAACTCGAGCTCGCCGACGATGGCGTCGTGCGGCACGACCGGGCTGCCGGCATCCGTGCCGAAGATGATCGGGACGCCGGCCTTCGCCGCCCTGACGACGCCGTCGAAGCGCGCCTTGTCGGCCATGTTGCGCTTGCGCTCCTCGACCTTCCACTCGGGCATGCCCCACGCGAGCCCCTCCTTCGCCTGGAGCACGAGCGGCGAGAACGTCGTGCAGATCGCGATGTCGCGGTCGAGCAGGAGCTGGATCGTCTCGTCGGTCATCGAGCCGCCGTGCTCGACCATGTCGACGCCGTGCTCGACGACGCGACGGATGCAGTCCTCGTACGTCGCGTGGGAGGTGATCGTCAGCCCGTTCCGGTGGGTCTCGTCGATCACCGCGTCGAGCTCCTCGTCGGTGAACTCGAGCCGGTCGTGGCAGCCCATGATCTTGATGAGGTCGGCCCCGTCGCGAACCTGGTCTCGCACGGCGCGGCGCATCTCGTCCGGCCCCGACGCCTCGCGGCAGCACCAGTACGTGTGGCCGCCGGTCTGGACGATCGCCTCGCCGCAGATCCGCAGCTTCGGCCCGTCGAAGACGCCCTGCGCGATCGCCTGCTTCGCGTAGAAGCCGGTGCGGTTCATCCCCAGGTCGCGCACGCTGGTGACGCCGGCGCGCAGCGACCGGAGCATGTTCGCCGCGCACTTGTAGGCCGAGATCTCCGGCTCGTCCTCGAGCGCCTGCGCCGCGAGGTCGTTCGCGCCGTCCCAGCCGAGGTGCGCATGGCTGTTGAAGAGCCCGGGGAGGATCGTCCCGTCGACCTCGGACACGGCCGCGTCGTCGGCGCCGCTGCCGAGGTCGCCCGCCGCGCCGACGCCGGTGATGCGCCCGCCCTCGAAGCGGACGAAGCCGTCCTCGATCGTGCCGCCGCGGTGCCCCGTGAAGATGCGCCCTTTCAGGACCGTCTTCGCCGGGGCCGGGCGGCGGTCCGGGACGCGCTTGACCGTCTTGAACTGCCAGGCTGGAGCTTCGGGCATCGTCGCCTCCTGCGTCGGCTCGAGGGTGGCGGGACTGCCGCGTGCGACGATACGGCTCGCGCCGCGGCCCTGTCAACAGTTGACGATCGTGGTCAGAGCTCGATCCAGGGCACCTCCGGATCGGTCAGGCGCTCGGGGCCGTCGGCGGTGACGAGGATGTTGTCGGAGATGGTGATCCCGCCGACCTGGGCGCGCTCCGCGGGGTCGGCGACCACGATGTCCGGGTGCAGGCTGAGCACCATCCCGGGGGCGAGCACGCGGTCGTTTCCGGGCGCCCACGGCGGCTCGAGCGAGTCGATCCCGATCCCGTGCAGCGTGTACCGAAGTGCCGTCGGCAAGGGCATCCCGTGCGCGGTGTAGACGGCGTCGCGCGCGGAGAGGACGTCGACGGCGCGCGCCCCGGGCTGCATCGCGGCGACGCACGCGTCGAAGCTCTCGACGCGGACGTCCCAGAAGCGGCGGACGACGTCGGAGGGCGGGCCGAAGGAGAAGCAGCGCCGCAGCTCGAGCCAGTACCCCGAGGGGCCGCCCCATTCGAGGTCGATCACCACCACGTCGTCGGGCTCGATCCGCTCGGGGCTCCCGTGGCTGAAGTACGGGAACGGCGGCCGCGCGATCTGCACGATCCCGTCGAGGCACCCGAACTGGCGGCAGAGGCGGTGCCCCTCGCCCGTGACGTCCCACTCGGGGACGCCCGGCCGGATCTCGGCGGCGAGCGCGTCGAAGACGTCGAGCAGGATGCGGGAGGTCTCGCGCAGCTTCTCGATCTCGTCCTCGCTCTTGATCGCGCGCACGTCGTCGAAGAGCGCACCGGCGTCCACGAACGTCGCCTCCGGCGCGGCCCGTTCGAGTGCGCGGACGTGCGCCGCCGGCGCGGCGTCGGCGAGCCCGACGAGGCCGATCGTCGCCGCGCCGAGGCCGAGGCCGCCGAGGATCGACGCGACCTCGGCGCCCGGCTCCGCGCTCTGCCGCACGTCCGGCAGCCACTCCACCGCCTCCGCGCGCGCGACGCTCCACAGCGGGTCGCCGACGAAGGTGCCGCCGCCCTCGGCCGGGAGCACGACGATGCCCCAGCCGGCCCACTGGAAGATGTCCGAGACGTACTGCACGCGCCCGCGCAGGAACTCGTCGCCCCGGCTCCAGATCACGAGCGCGTCGACGCCGGCGTCGGCCATCGCCGCCCGCAGCGCCGCGTGACGCCGCGTCCGCTCCGCGTCGGAGGTGAGGAAGGTGAGGCTGCTCGCGGTCATGCCGGGCTCCTTTCGATGTGCGCGGTTCCGGTCGTCACGCCGCCGACGACGCCCGAGGTCGAGCGGTCCGCGACGTCCGCGGCGCGGCGGTGCACCCAGACGAGGCCCGCGATCGCCAGGGCCAGGCCGATCGCTCCCCCCGGCCCGACCCGCTCGTCGAGGAACGCGACTCCGACCGCGGCGCCGATGAAGGGCGCCGCGTACCCGACGAGCGCCGTGCGCGTGACCCCCCAGCTGAGGATCAGCCGGTAATAGACGATGTTGCCGAAGCCGGCGTTGAAGACGCCGAGCGCCAGCAGCCCGAGCAACACGGTCGGCGTCCACGGGTCGGCGTGGAAGGAGGCGTTGCCCGTGAGCGCCAGCACCGTCATCAAGACGCCGATCGTCACGGCGCCGGCGAGGACCTGCGGCAACGCGATCTGCGCGGGGGAGAGGCCGCGGACGCGGAGCCGGACGGCGATCGCCACGGAGGCGACGATGACGGCCCCGACGACGACCGCAGCGGCGCCGCCGAGCTCCTGGGCGCGCGTGTGCTCGACGGCCGCGCCACCGCCGCCGCCGAGGTCGTCCGCGAACAGCGCCGCCACGCCCACGAACCCCACCAGCACACCCGCGGCGCGCCGGCGGTCGAGCCGCTCGTCGGGGAGGAGGAAGCCGGCGCCGACGGCCGTGAACACGGGACCGCTCGCGACGAGGATCGCCGCGTGCGACGACGACACGTACTGCTGGCCCCAGGTGATGAGCACGAACGCGCCCCAGACGTTGACGGCCCCGAGCACGCCGAGCCCGCGCAGCACACGAGGCGAACGAGGCAACGATTCGCGCCGGACCCACATCCACGCCGCGAGCACGGCGGCGCCGATCAGCAGCCTGACCAGCACGAACGTGAGCGGGTCGAAGCCGTCGAGCCCGAGCTTCGTCCACGCGTACGACGTGCCGAGGAACAGGCAAAGGAGGAGGAAGAGGACCCCGTTCGCCACGCGCGAGACCCTACCGCCGCTTGTCGGCAGTTGACAGTCATGCCGCGAGCGCTATCGTGCGGGACGGGCCAAGGAGGCGCCGATGCACGATCCGTTCTACGACCTGTTCCCGCCGCGCGAGGCGCCGCCGATCGAGGACCGCAAGGCCGCGCTCGTCGTCATCGATCTCCAGTACCTCGACGCGCACCCTGACGGGTGGGTCGGCCGCGTGGCCCGCCGCCGCGGTCGCGAGGAGCACCTCTCGGAGCGGTGGGAGGGGATCGACGCGATCGTGCCGAACGTGCGCCGGCTCCAGGACGCGTTCCGCGAGGCCGGGCAGGAGGTCGTGCACGTACGCGTGGCGTACCGGACGCGCGACGGCCGCGACGCGGGGCTCGCGTACATGCCGGCGGCCGAGCTCGAGGGGGACGAGCGCGACGAGCGCGACGACGAGTTCCTCCCCGAAGTCGCGCCGCAGGGCGACGAGATGGTGTTCTCGAAGAAGTCCGCGAGCGTCTTCAGCACGACGGAGATCGACGACGTGCTGCGGCGGATGGGGATCGAGCACCTCGTCTTCACCGGGATCGTCACCGACGGGTGCGTGGAGCTGTCCGCGCGCGACGCTGCCGACCGCGGCTACCGCGTGACGCTCGTCTCCGACGCGTGCTCGGCGTCGACGCCCGAGGCGCACGTGGACGCGATCGCGCGGATGACCGACGGCAGCTTCGTCGCCGCCCGGACGACCGAGGACGTCGCCGCCGAGGTCGCCGCGCTGCGCACGCCGGCCGCCGTGTGACGGCGGCGATGACGGGACCGATCTCTATCGTTTCGCGGCATGAGTGACGGGGCGAGCGGCGCAGGCGCGTCGACCGTGTCAGAGGACGCGCCGAGATTCGCGCCGATCACGAGCCGGACGCTCGTCGACACGGTCGTGGAGCAGCTGCGCGACTCGATCCTCTCCGGGCGCTTCGCGCCCGGGGAGCGGCTCGTCGAGGCCGAGCTGGCACGCGAGCTCGCGATCAGCCGGGGGCCGATCCGCGAGGCGCTCGCGCTGCTCGAGAAGGACGGCATCGTCGTCAACGTCCCGCGCCGGGGGAAGTTCCTCCCCGCGTTCGACGCGCAGACGATCGAGGAGATCTACAGCCTGCGGAAGGTGCTCGAGCCGTACGCGGTGCAGCTCCTGATCGCGACGCTGACGGAGGCGAAGGTCGCGTCGCTGCACGAGAGCCTCGACCGGCTCCGCGACGCCGCCGACGCGGGCGACGTCCGCACGCTCGCCCAGCGCGACATCGACTTCCACAACAGCCTGTACGAGCTCTCCGGGCACGACCTCCTACGCAAGGTCTGGGCCGAGGCGATCTCCGGAAAGCTCCGGATGCTGCTCAACGTGACGGTGCGGACGCACCCGCTGCCGACGACGGTCGACAACCACCGCGTGATCGTCGACGCGATCGAGGAGAAGGACGGCCGCCGGGCCCGCAAGCTGATCACCGACCACATCGACGACGCCCGGCAGCGTGCGATGTCAGCGCTCGAGCACGCGGCCGTCGCGACCGGCTAGACCTCGACCCAGACCCGCTCGGCGGACGACCGCGCGATCGCCTCGAGCAGGCGGTGGAGGCGCGCCGCGTCGCGGAACGCCGGGCGGAACGAGGCACCCAGCTCGGCGAACGCGCCGAGGGCGAGGGCGACGTTCCGTGCCGGGCTGTCCGCCGGGAGCGGGAGACCGGGCGGGTCGGGCACCGTGACCGGCGCCAGGCTCTCGCCGCTGCGGCCGACGAGCAGCCGCGCCGGCGCGTACGACGCGTAGCCCGGCGCGTCGAGCTGCAGGACGCCCTCGTCGCCGAGGATCCGGAGCGCGAACCCCGGCGCGGGATCGGCGACGTTCGCGACGAGCGCGCTCCCGATCGTCCCGTCGGCGAGGCGCGCGGTGTAGGCGACGGTGTCGGCGGCCGTCCACTCGAACGGCTCGCCGGAGTCGGCGTACGCGTCGTCCGGCCGGCGGGTCGCCTGTGCGCCCGCGACCGCGACGATCGGCCCGAGCAGCGACTCGAGCGTGTCGGTCGCGTGCGCCGTCGCGACGTGGAGCGCGCCGGTGCCGTGCTCGTCCCGCGCGAGCCACCAGCGGTCCGACTCGACCGCGAACCGCGCGAGCTGGTGCTCGACCTGGAACGCGAGCGGGCGCCCGACGTCGCCGCGCGCGAGCGCGTCGCGCGCCGCGCCCACCGCCGGCGCGTACCGGCCCTGCGTCCCCACTGCCGTGGCCACGCCGCCGCGCTCGGCCGCCTCCGCGAGCGAGACAGCCGTCGCCGAGTCGGTCGCGAGCGGCCACTCGCAGTAGACCCGCTTCCGGGCCTCGACGGCGCACAGCGCGATCTCCGCGTGCAGCGCGACGCGGACGGCGATCGTGACGAGCTCGACGTCCGGGTGCGCGATCGCCTCGCGGTAGTCCGCGAACGCCCGCGTCCCCCAGCGCGTGGCGGCGGCGCGCGCCGTCTCCTCGCGCGACGTGCACACGCCGACGAGCCGGAGACCCGGCGCCGCCTCGACCGCCGGGACGTGGGCGCGCGCGCCGAAGCCGCGGCCCGTCGGGTCGGCGCCGACGACGAGCACCCCGGCCTTCAACGCGGGCCGACTCCCTCGAGGACGGCGGCGGAGACGCGCTCCACGTCGCTCTCGCCGAGGTGCGGATGCACCGGCAGCGCCAGCATCCGCGCGGCCGTCGCCTCGGCGACGGGGAACGAGCCGGGGCCGAGCCCGAGGCGCGCGAACGCCGGCTGCAGGTGGAGCGGCGGGTTGTAGTACAGGCGCGACGCGACGCCGCGCGACGCGAGGTGGTCGCGGAGGCGCTCGCGCTCGTCGACGAGAACCGTGTACGCGAAGTACACGTGGCGGACCCGCGGTGCCTCGACCGGCGCCTCGGCCGCCGAGTCCGCGAGCAGCTCGCCGTAGCGCCGCGCATGCGCCCGCCGGGCGGCGATCCGGTCCTCGAGCGTCGGCAGCTTCGCGTTGAGGAGCGCCGCCTGGAGCTCGTCGAGTCGCTCGTTCATCCCCTCCTCGAGCACCCGCCAGTGGGCGAACCCGCGCAGGTTCCGCTCGTCGAGCACCATGTCCTCGGCGTGGCCGTAGTTGCGGAGGACGCGCAGCCGGCGCGCGATCTCGGCGTCCGAGGTCGCGACCACGCCCGCATCCCCGTAGGCGCCGAGGATCTTCGACGGCGCGAGGCTGAAGCACCCGATGTCGCCCCAGCCGCCGACCCAGCGCCCGTCGTAGGTGCCGCCGACCGCGAGCGCCGCGTCCTCGATCACGAGCAGGCCGTGGGCCCGCGCGACCGCGAGGATCGCCTCGAGGTCCGCCGCGTGGCCGAACAGGTGCACCGGGACGACGGCTGCGGTCCGTGACGACACCCGGGCCCCGAGCGCCGCCGGGTCCATGCAGAACGTCCGGGGGTCGACGTCGACGAAGCCGAGGGTGGCGCCGGTCGCCGTGATGGCCGAGGCGGTGGGCGAGTCCGTGTTCGGCACCGTGAGCACCTCGTCGCCCGGCCCGAGGCCGGCGGCCCGGAGGGCGAGCGTCAGCGCCGCCGTCCCCGAGCCGACGCCGACCGCGTGCGTCGAGCCGACGCGTGCGGCGAACGCGGCCTCGAAGCGCTCCACCTCCTCCGCGAGCACGTAGCGCCCGCTCGCCAGAACCCGCTCGACCACGGGCAGGAGCTCGCCCTGCAGCAGCCGGAACTCCGCGGCGGGATCGTTCATCAGAACGGGCTGCTCCACCGCAGGCGACCCTACCGGCGAATCCGCAAACTGTCAGCAGTTGACTCCAACCCCGTGGGTGGGGCAAAATCGCGCCCATCGAAGCCGCGCGGCCGCCTAGACCGACGTTCGCCCCTGATACGAGCCGAGGGATCCGCGGCGGGCTGGCCGGACCGGGCGCACGGCGCAAGCGGGGTTACGAGCTGGGAGGACAGTTCAGATGAGGGCGATTCAGGGCGACTCCGCCTCGTCGAACGGGTGGGCCAAGAGGCTTGCCCTGCTCATCGGGGTGCTCGCAGTGGTCGTGTCGCTGTCGCTGCTCGCGGCATGCGGTGGCGACGACGACGATGAGGCAACCGGGACGTCGACCGGTGAGGCGAGCGGCGCCGCCGCCGGCACGGACATCCCCGAGGCAGAGGTCAAGTTCGCGTTCTACCCCTGTTGCGCCGACCATGCGATCTTCGCTGTGGCGATCGAGAAGGGGTTCATGAAGGACGTCGGCATCACGCCGGTGCCGCCGGAAGGTCACCAGTACACGGTGTTCGACCAGATCGTCCCCTCGATGCAGCGCGGGGACCAGGACGTCGCCGGCATGTTCATCCAGGGCTACCTCAACACGCTGCCCACGTTCGGGCAGGACATCCCGCCGATCCTCTTCCACGACATCTACGTCGGGTACGCGATCCTGAAGGCGCCCGACAACGACGCGAAGACGGCGCTCGAGTTCATGGACGAGGGCATGGAGTTCCCCGAGGCGGCGAAGGCGGCCATGGAGCAGCTCCGCGGCGAGGAGGTCTACACGCCGCCGCACGGGACGGTGCAGCCGCCCTACCCGGACGTGTTCCTGAGCTACGCCGACATGAGCTACCCGGAGGACCTCGAGCTGAAGTTCCTCGAGGACCCGAAGATCGTCGAGCTGTCGACGACGCCCGGGCGCATCAAGTGGGCGATCCCGTATGCCGCTCCGGTCCTCGTGCAGATGATTCGCGAGGGCTGGGAGCCGGTGATCAACGTCAACATGATCTTCGAGCACGACAACGAGTCGGAGCAGGCGGCGCGCATGCGGACGCTCGTCGGGAGCTCGGGCCTGATCGCCCAGCGGGACTGGGTCGACAACAACGAGGACACGGCGTTGCGTCTGCTGTCGTCCATCTACCGCGCGATCGACTACGTCGAGGACCCGGCGACACAGCAGGACGGGTGGAAGATCGAGTCCGACCTGATCAACGCGACGCAGGGCCTGAAGCTCATCCCCGAGGACATCGGCACGATCTTCGAGGAGGTCGACCCGCTGTTCCCGTGGGACCAGCAAGGCGAGCAGCTGTGGGACGACCCGAACGCGCCGTACCACGTCCGCTCGTCCCTCGACGTCCAGATCCAGTCGCTGATCGACAACAAGACGCTGCCCGACCAGGAATACGACATGGACATGTTCCTGGTGGCGGAACGGCTCTACAAGCGGATGAAGGAGCTCCAGACCGAGGCAGACGGCCTCATCGAGGAAGCCGACTCCGCGGACCTCTCGGGTGACAACGCCGAGCTGGTCGAAACGGCGAAGCAGCACTACGAATGGCACAACTACCTCGACGCGGTCCGCTTCCTGAAGGCGGCACTCGAGGGCAACTGACGATGACGGGCGCGCGCGGCACTCGGCCCCTCGAGGCACGTGCCGCGCGCGCTCGCGCGAGCGGACGGCGCCCGGCAGGATGAGGGCATGACCGCTGCACCTCCGAGGGCCGGCGAGCTGTCCGCTCGTGGTCGGGGACCGAGCGCGGCGGAGCGCTACCGGCTCCAGTCGCGCGCGGTCGGCGTCGGCCTCCAGCTCGCCGGGATCCTGATCGGGCTGCTGATCTGGCACCTCGCCTCGATCTCGCTCGACGAGCACACGATGCCGGGGCCGGTCGACACGTACCGCTACATCGGCGACAACCTGTTCGAGAGCGAGTACCTCGTCGCGCACGGGCTCTCCGACGGCAACGGGTACCTCCCGCACCTGTGGTACACGACGCGGAACGTCCTCGCTCGGCGTGGGCATCGGCACCGCGATCGGCGTCGCGATCGGCCTTGCGAGCCTGCGCATCAAGGTGCTGCACGAGGTGGCGAGCTCGATCACCGCCGTCTTCGGCACGGCTCCGATCTTCGTCGCCGCGCCGTTCTTCCTGATCTGGTTCGGGATCGTCTCGACGGCGCAGATCCTGATCGTCGCCTTCTACACCACACTGCTCATGTACGTGTTCGCGCGCCGCGCCGGCGAGAACATCCCCAGCGCGTACATCGAGTCGGCCCTCACGCTCGGGTCGGGGCGCCGGCAGGTGTTCCGCCGTGTCCACCTGCCGGGATCCGTGCCGGAGATGACCGGCGGCTTCCGGATCGCCCTCGCCGGCGCGTGGGGGCTGGCGGCGATCGCCGAGCTGCTGGGCTCACAGCAGGGCGCAGGCTTTCTGATCCGGTTCTACTCATCGACGTTCCTCGTCGACGGGATGTTCGCGCTGATCATCCTCCTCGGCCTGATCGCGCTCCTCGTCGACCGGATCGTCGTCGAGACCACGCACTACCTCACGCGCTGGGCCGAGTCCGGCCACGGAGTCCGCTGACCCACGACACGGAGCCCTGATGCCTTCCAACGTCGTCTTCGAGAACGTCTCGTGCACCTTCCGGCACCGCTCCGGGCAGCTGGTCGAGGCGCTGCGCGGGGTGTCGCTCGAGGCGCCCGAAGGTCAGTTCGTCTGCGTCGTGGGCCGCTCCGGCCACGGCAAGACGACGCTGCTCCGCGTCCTCGCCGGGTTGCAGAAGCCGAGCGGCGGTCGAGTCGCGCTCGGCGGCCGTGACGTCGACGGGCCGGGCAGCGACCGCGCCATGGTGTTCCAGCAGGACACGGTCTTCCCGTGGATGCACGTCCGCGACAACGTCGAGTTCGGGCTCGCCGCCCGGGGCCTGCCCAAGGCGGAGCGCCGCCGCATCTCGGACGCGCGCCTCCGCGACGTCGGGCTCGAGGACTTCGCCACGTCGTGGCCGCGCGAGCTCTCCGGCGGTATGCGCAAGCGCGTCGCCCTCGCGGCCGTGCTCGCCGTCGAGTCCCACGTGTGGCTGATGGACGAGCCGTTCGGGTCGCTCGACTACTTCACCCGGCGGCAGCTGCACGACATCCTTCTCGACGTCTGGGCGTCCGCGAACAAGACGGTGTTCTTCGTCACGCACGACATCGAGGAGGCGCTGATCCTCGCCGACCGCGTGCTGCTGCTCCACGAGGGGCGGCTCGTCGACGATCTCGAGGTCACGCTGCCGCGGCCGCGCGACGAGGACGTCCGCGCGAGCCCCGAGGCCGTGGCCCTGACGAAGCGGATCCTCACCCACCTCGGCGTGACGAGCGGCGCGCCGTTGCAGCCCGTGGAGGCCGCGCAGCAGTGACGGCGGTCGTCAACACGGTCAGGCGCCACCCGGCGGCCTTCATCACCTGGATCGTGCTCCTCGTCGCGTGGGAGATCGCCTCGCACGTCGTCCCCGAGAGCGCGCGCGAGGGCTCGCCGATCGTGCCGTCGTGGGAGTTCGTGTTCACCGACTCGCTCAAGGCGCTGTCGGGGAACTGGACGGAGCCGTACTGGGCACCGAACCCGATCAGAGGCGGAGCGGAGACCTACCTCGGCGCCTTCCTCGCACTCGGCTATCACACCCTCGCATACGATGATCCGGCTCGTGATCGGCCTCGCGATCGGCGTCGCCGCCGGGATGTTCAGCGGGGTCCTCGTCTCGTACTACCTGACCGCCCGCCGCCTCGCGTGGCCGTCCCTGAACTTCCTGCGGATGGTGCCGCTCCTCGCGGCGATCCCGCTCTTCCAGTTCTGGCTCGGCGCGAACGCGCGCGGGACGACGACGTTCATCGCGTTCGGCGTCTGGGTCGTCATCGTCGTCGGCACGATCAACGCGATCGGCAACGTGCCCGACCGCTACCTCGAGAGCGCGCGGACGCTCGGCGCGACCCGGATTCGCACCTACCTCAAGGTCGTGATCCCGGGCGCGCTGCCCGAGCTGCGGACGAGCCTGCTGCTCGCTGCGGGCCTCAGCTGGTCGCTCGCCGTGGGCGCGGAGTACATCGGCCTCCGGACCGGCCTCGGGAGCATCATGGCGGTCGCGGAGTACACGACGAACACGGGGCGGATGATCGTGATCGCGATCGTCGTCGGGCTCTGCGCGCTGCTCACGTTCGGAGTGCTCGACCGGCTCTTCAGCCGTCTGGTGAGCTGGATGCCCAAGCTCGACGACGGCGGGCTGACGCAGGTCGCGGGCGCGGGCGCCGTGGGCGCCGGCAAGGCCGCGGGGACGACGCCGACCTGAGCCCCGGCCGGTTGTAGGCTCGCAGCGGCTGCGGTGCTCCACACTCGAGGAGGCACTCGATGCACGCACGCATCACCACGTTGCGGACGACGGCCGCACAGCACGACGAGGGAGCTCGGATCATCGTCGAGGCGCTGGTGCCCTGGGCGCAGAACGCGAGCGGGTACTCCGGCCTCCTCCGGCTCGACAGCCGCGAGACGGAGACGACGCTCGTCGTGACCCTGTGGTCGACGCTCGGCGCCCTCGAGCAGAGCGGGGAGGCGATCGCGCGGATGGCGACGCTCGCCGCCGAGGCGTCGGGAGCGGAGATCGTCTCGGTCGACCACTACGACCTGACGCTCGTCGACCTGCCGAGGGCCCTGGTCAGTCCCGCGCTCCAGCGCTGAGCGCCCGTCGGAGCCGACGAACCGGCTCGGTCGGGCGCTGACCCGGTACCCTCGTTTCCGGGATGGCCCAGATCGAGTACGAGGTCGTCGCGCACACACGCACGGGCCGAGAGCGGATCCACCGCTATGTGGCGGAGGACGCGCTGCAGCCGGGCGACGTCCTTCGGCTCGAGGGACGCTGGTGGCTCGTCGAGCGGGTGGACGGCGCCGGCGTGGAGGCGACGCCGGCCCGCTACCGCATCCAGCTGCGCCATCCCGACGGACGCGTCGAGTCCGGTGCGTTCCGCCGCTACCGGCCCGACGCGCCGCGGCCGGGACACGCCTTCACCACGACGGAGGACGGGGGCCCGGTTGCCTGGGAGGTGGTCGACGAGACCCTCGCGCGGGACGAGGACGGCGCGCCGTTCCTCGAGCTGGTCGCGGAGCGGAGCTACGAGGAGTTCGAGCAGCCGCCCGACCACGAGCTCGAGCACGCGCTGGCCGCGCAGGCCGAACGGCTTCCCGAGCAGGTGGCGGCGCTCCTCGCGCGCGCCGAGAGCGCGGGCCTCGCGGCCGAGTTCGTCGCGCTCGAGCCGGGCGAGATTCCGGACTGGGAGACGGCGCGCGGCTACGTCGACTCGCTGATCCTCGAGGAGATCGAGGACGACCTGCTGGAGCTCTGCGGCGTCGACCCCGGCCGCGATCCGCGGGAGACGTGGCTCGACACGGTGAAGCAGCGCCTCCTGGCCGATCTCGAGGGGCTCCGGACGGATCTCGAGGGCGACCGCGACGAGGTCGAGGTGTGGGACTTCGCCGACGGGCGTATCGTCGCGGCGGTCGGCCGTCTCGACGACGAGGCCGATCCCGACTCCGGCTTCGGCCGGCTCTGCCGGCTCGTGGACGCGAGCGCGCTCGGCGCCGCCGGCTTCCGGCGCGTCCGGAAGACCGACCTCGAGCTCGCCGAGTAGCGCCGCCCGATCCGTTTCGGACCCGCCGTCGTACGGTAGTCACCGGAGAGACATCGACGGAGGGGGACGAGACCATGACCCGATCGCGCCTGAGCGCCGTCGTCGGCGCGTGCGCCCTGATCGCCACCGCTGCGGCGGCCGCGGCCAACAACTTCCCGGACGTGATCCAGCTCCCGACCGGGTGGCGCCCCGAAGGGATCGAAGCCGGGCCGCAGCACACGCTCTACGTCGGCTCGATCCCGGCAGGCGCCGTGCGCCAGATCGACGCCCGCACCGGGGCCGGCTTCACGCTCGTCCAGCCGACGCCCGGGCGCGCTGCGACGGGGCTCGAGTACGACCGCAAGGGCGAGCGGCTGTTCGTGTCCGGCGGCGGCACCGGCGCGACGTACGTCTACGACGCCCGGACCGGCGCGCCGATCGCCGACTACCTGCTCAACCCGGCGGCGCCGCGGTTCATCAACGACAACGTCCTGACGAAGGACGCCGTCTACTTCACCGACTCGCAGCGGCCGTGGCTGTACCGGCTGCCGCTCGGGGCCGGCGGCGCGCTCCCGGCCGCCTCGGCGGTGCAGACGATCCCGCTCTCGGGCGACTACGTGCACACGGCCGGCGTGAACAACCTGAACGGCATCGTCGCGACGCCCAACGGGAAGACGCTCATCGCGGTCCAGACCAACACCGCGTCGCTGCACACGATCGATCCCGCGACCGGCGTCGCCGACCGGATCGAGCTCACGGGCGGGGACGCGACGAACGGCGACGGGCTCCTGCTCGAGGGGCACACGCTCTACGTCGTGCAGAACCGGCTCAACCGCGTCGCCGTCGTCGAGCTCGCTGAGGACTACGGCTCGGGCACCGTCGTCGGCCACCTGACGCACCCGGCGTTGAACGTGCCGACGACGATCGACAAGCAGAACGGCCGGCTCTACCTGCCGAACGCGAAGTTCGGCATCGCGAATCCGGACGGCGTGCCCTACGAGGTGGTCGGCCTGGGCTAGCCCTGCGTCAGGCCGATCAGGTTCCCGTCGGCCGCGCGCAGGACTGCGAGCCGGCCGCCGGGAACGTCGACGATGCCCGTCTCGGGATCGCCGTTCGTGATCTCGGCCTCGCCGAGCGCGGCCAGCGAGCCGTCGGCGACCTCGCCGAGGGCGGTCGCGCCGCGGCTCAGGAGCGCGGCATGCGCCTGCTCCACGTCGTCGACCTGCCAGAACACGAGCGGGTGGTCGACCCACGGCAGCGCGGTGAGGCCGAGGCGGACGTCGTCGCCGCTGAACGCGGCGAAGTCGTCGCCGGCGAAGACCGGGCCGTGGCCGAGCAGCTCCGTCCAGGCGGCCACGGAGGCCTGGAGATCGTGGGTGGGGAAGACGACGTTCGCGAAGCCCTTGAGCACCACGCGCACTCCTCTCGGCATTTTTTGACAGAATGCTGTCAAGGAGGAACGATAGCAAGACGACAGGATACTGTCAAAGCCGAGAGCTCAAACGCCCGACGGCGAGGCGCTCACGCGGCTGCTCGTCGAGGTGATCCGGCTCGGCGAGCTCTTCACGCAGACGGGCGAGTCGCTCGCGAAGGCCGAGGGGCAGACGCTCGCACGGTGGCTCGTGCTCGGCACGCTCGCCGACGGCCCGCAGCCGGTCGCGGCGATCGCCCGGCGCCTCCGCCTCGCGCGCCAGAGCGTGCAGCGGGTCGCCGACCTGCTCGAGCGGGACGGGCTCGTCGCATACGAGGACAATCCGCGCCACCGCCGGGCCAAGCTCGCGCGCCTGACGCCCGAGGGGAGCCGGGTGCTCGCGCGGATCGACGCCGCCCAGCGCGCGTGGGCGATCCGCCACGGCGTCGAGGTCGGCCGGTCCGACGCCGAGCAGGCTGCAGGGCTGCTCGAGCGGATCCGCGGCACCCTGACCGGGCCCGACTCGCACGGGTAGGGCGATTCCCCGGTTCGGCCAGTTCCGCGTCGCGGCCGGTCGTGAGACCATCCGGGCGTGAGCTCCCACGACGTCACCCGGCACCCGCAGGTTCGGATACTGGTCTGCGTCGAGTGCGGCTGCCTGAGCGGGCTGCGCGCGCTCGGCTGGCGCGGCTACCGCACCGACGTCGAGGAGGACGAGGAGCCGGCGCTCGCGTTCTTCTGCCCGGCGTGCGCCGCCCGCGCGTTCGACGAGAGCTAATCGACGTTTCGACATCGAGAACCGTCAATTGACCACGCTCCATCGCCTGTGAAATAACCGCCCCGCTCCGGGCTGTCCTCCGGGGCAAAGGGAGAGGGAGGTGGCCGATACCCGGTCGTGCGGCGATCGCAGTCGAACGACGGTCTTCCGGGCCTCCGCATGCTTTGAAAGGGGAGCAAGCATGACGCGTTCAGGACGCGTGCTCATGGCCGTGCTCGGGCTCGTCGCGCTCGTCGTCACAGGCGGCGGGGCGGCGGCGGGCACGGCCGCGCAGGGGAAAGGGCCGGACCCGGCCAAGATCCAGAAGCTCAAGTCGGAGGCGCGCGGCTCGGTCGCGATCTCCAGCAACGACGCCACCGACTACGTCGCGTTCGTCCGGGCCGGCCGCAACGGCGACCTGTTGCCGAAGAGCACGGGGGCCCCGGCCGCGAAGGCGAACGCCTTCATCGCCGAGTACGGCGACATCCTCGGCCTCGAGGCCGGCTCCGGCCTCGTGCGCACCGACACCGCGATCGACCGCCAGGGCGCGGTCCACCTCAGCTACAAGCAGGTCTACAAGGGCCTTCCCGTGTTCGGCGCGAGCGTCAAGGCTCACGTCGATGCACAGGGCGACCTGACGGCCGTGAACGGCACCGTCGTGCCCGTCGCGGACCTCTCGACCACGCCCCGCCTCAGCGCCGGTCAGGCGGCCGCCCGCGCGGTCGAGGCTGTTGCGTCAGAGCCGATGCAGGGTGACGAGGGCCTGCCGGCCTTCGGAACCGCCGGCGACCTCCGCGCCGAGTCGACCGAGCTCCTCGTCTACCGCACGGGCCTGATCCGCGGCGGCACCGGCACCGACCAGCTCGCGTACCGCGTGGACGTGACGAACGGCGCGGACATCCGCGAGGTCGTGATCGTCCAGGCCAACGCGGGCAAGGTGATCAACCGCTACTCGCTGATCCACGATGCGCTGCACCGGGTGCTCTACGAGCAGAACCTCGGCAACAAGATCTGGGAGGAGGGCGACCCGTTCCCCGGGACGCTGAACCTCGACCAGCGGAACATCGTCACCTTCAGCGAGGACTCGTACCGGCACTTCTTCAACGCGTTCGGCCGCGACTCGTACGACGGCGCGGGCGCGTTCATGCAGACGGTCAACAACGACCCGCGGATCAACTGCCCGAACGCGAACTGGAACGGGATCACGACGAACTACTGCAACGGCGTGACCTCGGACGACGTCGTCGCCCACGAGTGGGGCCACGCGTACACGCAGTTCACGCACAACCTGATCTACCAGTGGCAGCCGGGCGCCCTGAACGAGTCCTACTCGGACATCTGGGGCGAGACCGTGGACCTGATCAACGGCAAGCAAACGGATTCACCGGCACCGGTACGGACGGTCGGCAACTGCTCGTCGTTCAGCCGTGCGGCGCCCGGGCTCTTCATCAACAGCCCGGCCGCGATCGCGGGCGAGTGCCCGGCAGGCGGGGCGCAGTTCGGGCCCGCGCTGACGGGGACCGGCACGACCGCAGACGTGGTCGTGGCGACCGACGGCGTCGCCCCGGACGTCAACGACGGCTGCGAGGCGATCACGAACGGCGCGGCGCTGGCCGGGAAGATCGCGCTGATCAACCGCGGCACCTGTGCGGTTCGTGGTCAAGGTCAAGAACGCCCAGAACGCCGGCGCGATCGGAGCCGTCATCGCGAACGTCGTCGTCGGCCAGCCGCCGGCGACGATGGCGGGCGTCGACCCGACGATCACGATCCCGTCGGTGAGCACGACGCTCGACCACGGCAACCTGATGAAGGGTCAGCTCTCGCTCGGCAACCCGGTCAACGTGACGATGAAGGACAAGGCCGGGACGCGCGAAGCCTCCTACAAGTGGCTCCTGAGCGAGGACTCGACCGCGTTCGGCGGCGCCATCCGCGACATGTGGAACCCGCGCTGCCTCTCCGACCCGGGCAAGGTGACCGACGCGGAGTACCACTGCGACGTCAGCGACCAGGGCGGCGTCCACACGAACTCCGGCGTGCCGAATCACGGCTACGCCCTGCTCGTGGACGGCGGCACGTTCAACGGCCGCACGGTGTCGGGCATCGGCCTGACGAAGGCCGCGCACATCTACTGGCGGGCACAGTCGGCGTACCAGACCGAGGGAAGCAAGTTCCCGGATCACGCCGACGCGCTCGAGGCGTCGTGCACGGACCTGATCGGGATCAACCTGACGGCGCTCAGCACCGGAGCGCCGGCGGGGCTGTCCGGGCAGGCGATCACGGCGGCCGACTGCACGCAGGTCACGCAGATGATCGCCGCGATCGAGCTCCGGACCGACCCGAAGCAGCAGTGCAACTTCCAGCCGCTGCTCAAGCCCGGCGAGCCGGGCCTGTGCGAGGGCCAGAAGAACCCGCCGGTCGTCTACGAGGAGAACTTCGAGGACGGCCTCGCGGGCTGGTCGCTGTCGAACCAGGGCGTCTTCGCCGGCTGGCCGGGCCTCAACTGGCAGGCCAAGTCGACGCTGCCCGGCGGCCGCGCCGGCACAGCCGCGTTCGGTGCGGATCCGGACATCGGCAACTGCGACCAGGGCGCCGGGTGACGTCTCGGGCGTCATGCGCCTGACGAGCCCGTCCATCGCACTCCCGAACGCCGCGATCCTGAGCCCGCGCCTGACCTTCAGGCACTACGTGGCGACGGAGGCGAACTTCGACGGCGGGAACCTGAAGATCAGCGTCAACGGCGGGCCGTTCGAGCTCGTGCCCGCCTCGGCGTTCATCTTCAACGCCTACAACACGACCCTCACCACCGCGGCCGGAGGGAACACGAGCCCGCTCGCCGGCCAGCCCGCCTACAGCGGCACGGACGGCGGCGAGGTCTTCGGCAGCTGGGGCCTCACCCAGGTCAACCTCGTTGCGATCGGCATCGACCCCGGTGACACGATCCAGCTGCGGTTCGACATGGGAATGGACGGCTGCGCCGGCATCGACGGCTGGTACGTCGACGACGTGAAGGTGCAGGCGTGCAACACGAAGAAGGGCGAGAAGGCAGCGAAGCCGTAGCGGCTTCTCTCGATGGGGGAGGGTGCCGGCTCGCCCGGCGCCCTCCCTCAGTCCTCGCCGGCGCGGATGAGCCCGCTCTCGTAGGCGAAGACGACGGCGTGGATCCGGTCGCGCAGGCGGAGCTTCGCGAGGATGCGGCGGACGTGCGTGCGCACGGTCGTCTCCTCGATGAAGAGGCCGGCGGCGATCTCGGCGTTCGACTGCCCGCGGCCGAGCGCCAGCAGCACCTCCCGCTCGCGAGGCGTCAGCTGCTCGATGCGGGCGTGCGCCTCGGGGTCGGGCGCGGGCTGCGCGGACAGGCGCTCGACGACCGTGCGCGTCACCGACGGCGCGAGCAGGAAGTCGCCGGCGGCCACGGCGTGGACTGCGGCGATCAGCTCCTCCGGCCGCGCGCGCTTGAGCAGGAAGCCCGACGCGCCGGCCGCGAGCGCGGCGAAGACGTAGTCGTCCTGCTCGAACGTCGTGAGGATCACGACGCGGACGTCGTCGGAGAGCGCGAGCAGGCGCTCGGTGGCGGCGATGCCGTCGAGGCCGGGCATCCGCACGTCCATCAGCACCACGTGCGGGAGGAGCCGGTTCGCCGCCTCGAGCGCGGCGGCGCCGTCCGACGCCTCGCCGACGACCTCGATGCCCTCGTCGCTCGAGAGGATCCCACGCAGGCCGACCCGCATCAGGTCGTCGTCGTCGACGAGCAGGACGCGGACCGTCTGCAGTTTGTGGCTCTGAGCCACTAACTCCTCCGCTCCAGCGGGATGGTGGCCTGCAGGGTGTACGTGCCGTCGTGGGCGCCGGCCTCGAGCGTCCCGCCGAGGAGCCCGGCGCGCTCGCGCATCCCGACGATCCCGTGGTGATCGGGGCCCGCGGGCGGCACGGGCGAGCGGAGGCCGTTGCGGACGGTGATCGCGAGGCGGCCGTCGTCCCGCACCAGCTCCGCGTCGACGTGCCCGTCGCCGTGCTTGGCCGCGTTCGTCAGCGCCTCCTGGAGGATGCGGAACGCGGTCCGGTCGACGGCACGGGGGAGTGAGCCGACGTCGCCGCGGCGCTCGAGCGTGACGTCGAGGCCCGCGGCCCGGTGCCGCTCGACGAGCGTGTCGAGGGCGTCGAGGCCCACCGGCAGGTCGATCTCGCCGTCGCCCTCGCGGAGCGCGCCGACGATCCGGTCGATCTCCGTCACCGTCTCGCGCGCGACCTCCTCGATGGTCTCGATCGCGGTGAGGGCGGTGTCGAGGTCGCGGCGCGCGCTCAGCCGCGCAGCGCCGGCGTGGACGAGGATGACATTGATCGCATGGCCGGCCGAGTCGTGGAGGTCGCGGGCGATGCGCATGCGCTCTTCCGAGGCCGCGAGCCGCCGCTCCCGCGCCGCGTCGTGCTCGGCCCGGAGGGCGCGCTCCTGTAGCGCCTCGACGCGCTCGCGGCGCAGGCGCGTACGGTCGCCCGCGAACCAGGCGCCGCCCCAGACCGTCACGGCGAAGACCGACTCGGCCCACGGCATCCGGTCGTTCGCGAGCCCGATCGCGAGCAGGTGGAGCAGCAGGAAGCCCGGCACCGCGACTGCGATGAGCCGCGTCTCCCGGGGCGACTCGTCGCGGCGCAGCGCGAGGAGGAACAGCGCCACGGTGGCGCCGACGGGCGGCCCGACGGGGTAGCCGAAGGCGACGAGCGCGATGCTGCCGACGGCGCACGCGACGAACACCGCGAGCGGCGCGGCGGACGCGATCGCGAGCGGCAGCGTCGCGAGGCCGACGAGCGGGACCGCGAGCAGGTCGAGCCCACGCGGGTCGTCGCCCTCGTTCATGCCGCCCCCGGCGATCAGCGCGACGGTCGCCACCAGCGAGCCGAGCGCGAAGCCGACGTCGGCGAGCGTCTCGCGCGCGCGCCAATCCATGCGCCGAGCGTAACCGGGAGGTCGCGCCGCCCGGGTCGTCCGGCGCGACGATTCCGGATCGTCGCGGGCGACGACCGCGAATCAGCGGCCGTGCCGCTGTGGTGGCCGCCGGACCGGCCTAGCGTGGACGCATCGTTCGACCCGAAGGAGTGAATCCATGTCCGTTCCCACTCTCATCGCCGAGAACTGGGGCGACGGCCCGCACTGGTGGCCGCTGATCTGGCTCGTCTGGCTCGCGTTCATCGTCACGGTCTTCGCGCTGTTCCTGCGGCGCGGCCGCCGCGGCCCGTGGCACGGTGACGATCGCCCGAGCGCGGAGGCCGTCCTCGGCGAGCGCTACGCCCGCGGGGAGATCGACGCCGCCGAGTACCGCGAGCGTCTCGAGACACTGCGGTCGCACGCGGTGCGATAGTTCCGCCGTGGCCGTCCCGGGCGAGCTGCAGGCGATCCAGACCTACAACGACGCCTGGCGTGGGTGGCCGGTGCTGCCGCTGAAGCGGCAGCACCCCATCCGCGGCTCGTTCCTCGACCCTCGGCCCGATCCGAAGAAGGGCTGCGTCTACCACACCGGCGTCGACGTCGCAGTGCGCGACGACCGGCCCGAGCGCGGGGCGCCGCCGAACCGCACGCACCGCGTCTACGCGATCGAGGGCGGCCGCGTCCACCACGCCTCCGCGCCCGGGTTCGCGGGGCTGGCGCGGGTCGGCCACTTCGGCTACGGCCACATCGACCCGATCGTGCGGACGGGACAGGACGTCGAGGCCGGCCAGCACATCGGCTGGACGTGCCAGGGCTACTGGCACGTGCACCTGACGGAGTTCCTCTTCCTCCCGGGCCGGGAGCCGATCGAGATCAACCCGCTGCGACGCACCGGGAAGCTGCACCCGTACGTCGACCGGGCCGCACCGGCGATCCGCGAGATCCGCCTCTACCGGCCCGCCACGCCGCGCTGGGCCCGCCGCCCGCGGACGACCGTGGCGAAGCTGCCGCAGGCCGGGCACGCGCCTCAACAAGGCGGCGCTCACCGGCAAGGTCGACGTGCGCGTCCGCGTCCACGACCCGCAGAGCTACATCGGCTGGTTCAAGGACCTGCCGCACCTCGCCGCGCCGCACCACCCGTTCCGGCTGTCGGTGACGATCGTCGACCTGGCCCGGGAGCGGGTCGTCGTCCGGCGCGAGGCCTTCCGCGCAGAGCAGATGCTCGACCAGCCGGCCGGGCAGCACTTCGCGCCGGGCACGGAGCAGAACCTGCCCGCGAACGGCTGCATGCTCTTCCACCGCTCGATCCCGTGCGACGGCGACTACTGGTTCCGCCTGTTCCCGACCCCCTACTGGGACACGACGAAGCTGCCGGACGGCCGTTACCGGCTGCGCGTCCGCGCCTGGGACGTGGCGGGGAACCTGAGCAAGGCCGACTCGATCGTCACCCTCCGCAACAAGCAGCTCTAGCTGCGCTCGAGCCCGAGCCAGCGGACGGCGCCCGGGAGCTGCAGGTCGCGGTAGCTCTCGGCCGTGTGCCCCCACGAGCCGGTCACGTGCTCGAGCCGGCCGCGCGGGCCGAGGCGCTGCAGGGAGGCGTGGAAGGCCTCCGACTGGAAGCGCTGGGCGACCACGATCTCGTCGGCGTCGCTCCACCAGAGCTGCAGCGGCACCCCGGAGGCGGCGATCTGCGGCGCCCAGTGCGACGGGCTGCGGAGGACGTAGCCCTGCGGGTTCGTCTTCGGCGTGCCGCCGACCTCCATGCGCGCGAGCGCCTGCAGCCCGCGCGTCCGCGCGATCAGCCCGAAATCGCTGTAGCGGCGGTAGAAGTTCGTGACCGAGTCGAACGCGACGGCGCCGGCGAGGAGCGTCGGATAGCGGCCGAGCAACAGCAGCGTCTCGTGACCTCCCATGCTCCCGCCGACGGCGTACACCCGGCCGGGGTCGATGCGCAGCCACGGGAGCGTCGCGTGCGCGATGGACGGCATCCGGGCCAGGTCGGCGATCTGCCCGCGCCAGCCCCAGGAGTGCAGCGGCAGCCGGCGTCCCATCCCGCCCGGGCAGATGACGGCGAACCCGTGCGCCGGGAGGTCGCGCCAGAGGCGAGCGTTCGTGGCCGCCTGGACGCCGCGGCCGTGCGGCGAGATCACGAGCGGGAGGCGGGGCGTCGGCTTCCCGGGCCCGTACTCGGACGGCACGATCACGGTCGCGGGCCTCGGCAGCCGGTTGTGCGCCTGGTAGCGAACCGACCAGTGGCGGACGGCGCCGTTCACCAGGGGAGTGTCACACCCGGGCTCAGCCGATGCGCTGCAGGAGGGCGTCGAGCCCCGCCGTCCACTCCTTCTGCGCCTCGTTCAGCACTGCCGCGCGGTCCTTCGCCGCCGCGTCATCGGCCTCGAGCGCCGAGCGCGCGGCGGTGACCTCCTTCGCGGGTGGCGTCTCCCTGGGCGCGGCCCGCGCCGAGGTCGAACCCGTGGAGATCGCGTCGAGCGACTTCAGGACGCGCGTGCGCTCCTTCCGGATCTCGGCCTCGCGGGCCTTGGCCGTCTCGGCCACCTGCGCGAGCGTGGCCTTGCCGTGCTCGCCGAGCGCCTTGAGCCCCTCGGTCGTGAGCTCGTCGACGGACAGCTCGCCGCGGACGCGCACCTTCGGCGCGTCGGGCACGGTCAGGACGGTCCCCGGCGTGAGCTTGTCGAGGTTCACGTCCGGGTTCGCCGTCCGGATGGCGTCCGCGACGTCGCCCGCGGCCTTGTTGGAGACCGTGGCCCCGGCGAACAGCCGCGGGCGCAGGGCGGCGAAGTTCTTCTCGTTGCCGACGACGACGATGGGCATCACGACCTCCTACGAGACGTTCGGGTTGAGAGCCTGCCACGGCGCGGGCAGGCCGGAGCCGGGGCTGCCCAGGTGCGTGCCGCCCGGGGCGAGGTTGCCGACCGCGGCGAACCGGTTCTCCGCGGTCTGGAGGATCAGCGCCGCCTTCCCGCCGCGGAGTCGATTCGCGGAGGCGATGACGGACGAGCCGAGCAGCACCATCGCGGACGGGTTCTCCGCCTGGTCGTGGAAGCACTGGTTCGCCTCGGCGACGACGTCGCCCGAGATCCGCACGAGGCAGGCCGGCTCGCGCGCGCCGCCGGAGAGGGTGTTCGAGCCGACGCCGGCGTGGTCCGCCCGCGCCGCCGCCGCGCTCGCCCAGCCGTGGCCGACGAGGACGGCGCCGCTCGCGAGCGGGACGACGGTCGCGGAGCTGCCGACGCGTCCCTTCACCGAGCCGGCGGACTGGATCAGCAGTGCCCACCAGCGCCCGTCGGTCGGCGCGAGCCGCTCGGCCGAGAACCGCACCGAGTTGTCCGAGACGGACGCGCGCTCGAAGGGCCCGATTACGGCGATCCCCGCCGCGGCGAACCCGCCGGCCTGCGCGCCGACGCCGTCCACCACGTTCCCGGCGACGCGGACGTCCTCGCTGGCCGTGACGACGATCCCGGCGAGGTCGCCGGTGTCGATGTTCGGCCCGACCCGGACGACGGTGTTCGAGAGCACGCTGGCCGACGCGGCCTGCGAGACGAGGATCCCGGCGACGAGGCCGGTTCCCTCCACGGCGGTGGCGACGTCGAGCACCTCGTTGTTGTCGATCGCGACGCGCTCGGCGGCGCCCTTGCCCTCGATCACGATCCCCTGGCCGACGGTCGCGAGGACGTTCTGCTTGACCATGAACGTGCGCACCGCCGTGCGGAGCGCGATCCCGGCGTCGGTGCGGTCGTGGATCCGGTTGCCGGTGATGCGCACGTGCCCGGGCGGGACGGTGAACTGACCCGCGTCGACGACGATCCCGCCGGTGCCGGGGTTGGCGCTGCCGAAGCCGTTGATCGTGTTCGCGTCGACGAGCACGTCCGCGCCGACGACGATCCCGTCCCCGCGCGCGACGAGCTTGTTCCCGGTCACGTCGAGCGAGCCGCCGGGCGCAAGCGCGCCGGTCGCGCGGATCCCGGTCAGCCTCGGGCCGAGCACCTCGTTGCCAGAGACGCGGCAGGCGTAGAGGTAGAGCGAGGCGCCGCCGAGGTCGATGCCCCGGTCGAAGCCGAGCACGACGTTGTCCTCGATCCGGATCCCGGCGCCGTACATCCCGATCCCGTCCGGGGCGGGGATGCCGATGCCGGTGCGGGCGACGAGGACGTTGCGCTTCGCCGAGACGAGCAGCTCGACTCCCGCGAGCTCGATCGCGGAGCCGCCCAGGTCGGAGGAGCCGTACGAGAGCACGACCAGGTCCTGGAGGGTCGCGACCGCCACGTTCCGGAGCCGGACGGCGCCCGGGGCCGAGATCGCCGCTCACGATCGCGAGGTTCTCGACGGTCACGGCGATGGACGCGGTGATCCGCAGCGCCTCGCCGCGCGCGACGAGGATCGTCGCAGGCCCCTGGCCGCGGATGCGCACCGCGCGGGCGCCGTCGATCTCGACGCCCGGCCCGATGTCGTAGAGGCCGGCGGCGAGGCAGACGGTGCCGCCGGTCTCCTTCACCGACTCGATCGCGTCCTGGATGGTCAGCGTGCCCGAGGCGTGCGACTCCGGCGAGACGCAGACGGTGCAGTCGCAGCTCTCGCCGCCCTCGACCGGCAGCGGCGGCCACAGGCGGCGGCAGCTCGTCTCGCTGTCCGGGAACGTGAGGACGCCGAGGCGCGCGTAGTGGTGGTGGACGCCGTGCGGCGGCGCCTCCTCGAGGTGGTCGAGTCGACGTGTCGCCGTGCGCGCGGCGAAGATCCAGTGGTCGCCGCGGCGGAAGCGGCCGCCGTCCTCGGCGAGCGAGAACGAGACGACGACGCCGTGCTCGAGGACGACCTGCGTGGTCGTCGGAGGCCGGGACGGTGATCAGGCCGCCGCCCGCGTCCACGTCGCCGATCTCGGCGCCGCGTGCCGTCGCGGACGACGCCCGACTGGTCCCAGCGCACGACGCGCAGGTGGCTGGCGGCGGCGGCGTCGGCGTCCGCCGGCTGCAGCGACGCCGGCAGCGCGCCGGTGAACGTGATCGTGCGCTCGGCGTCGTCCACCGTCACCTTCCGCATCGCGCCCGGCTCGCCGTCGAGCTCGGCGTTGTCGTCGAGGATCTCGACCCAGTCGTCGGTGGAGATCCGGAGCACGTCGTCCTTGCCGACCGACGCGAGCCGCAGCACCGTCGTCGACACCATCTCGACGACCGGGAGCACGACCGAGGCGTTCTCGCGCGACCACTTGAACGTGGCCGTGCCCGGCGCGCCGCCCTCGTGGATCTCGACGCGGTAGGTCTGGTTCTCGAGGCCCCGGTAGCCGCCGCCGGGCGGGAGCTCGCACGGGTCGTCGTCGTCCTCGACCTCGATCGTGTCGGCGGTCAGTCGGCCGTCGGAGGGCCGGATCAGGTCGAGCCAGTCGTCGCCGAGGTCCTCGTCGTCGGTCGTGCACGTGGACCCGGTCGGCACCGGCAGGAGCCGCACCTGCCACGCCGTCTGCCAGCGGGCGGTGGTGTCGACGCCGACGGCGATCTCGACGAGACCGGGATCCTCGAGGTGGGTCACCTCGCGCTGCCAGACGTCGAGGTAGGCGAGGTGCGTGCCGCCCGTCGGGGAGCGGGTCGGGGGTCGGCCAGTACGGCTGCGTCGCCGTACGGCGTGTCGGCGGTGCCGGTGACCTCGGAGAGCAGCGGGTCGAACCCGTCGAGCTCGACGCCGTGGTTCTCGGCGAGCAGGCCGTCCACGTACATCCGGCCGCGGCCGATCGTGAGCGCGCCGCCCGTGAGCGCGACGCGGAACGCGTCCGGCGTCTGGCGCGGCACCCAGGCGACGCCCGGCGTGGTCGGGATCCGGGCCGAACGACGTGAGGTCGCACGTCTCGGCGCGCAGGCGGCGGTCGAGCAGCGCCACGAGCTCGTTGAAGTCCGCGTCGAGGAGCAGCCGGCCCTGCTGAAGGACCACGCCCGCGAAGTCGCGGAGCGGATCGAATCTCACGCGGCTGATGTCGGCGCCCATGACTCTCTCCCTTCGATCACGTGGCGTAGAAGAACCCGGCCTCGAGGCCGTAGCGGAGGTACTCGTCGAGGCGAATCCGCAGGTTCGTCTCGCGCTGGGGCTGGTAGAGCTCGTGCGTCACGCCCATCTCGCTCTCGTCGCTCGCGCCGGTGCGGATGGCGCGGTGCGTCGAGCGCCGCAGCTGCATGTAGCCGGGGTCGCCGTAGCGCAGCGAGGTGTGGAACGGCCGGTGCGCGGGATCGCCGCCGACGCACTGGAAGCGGCGCGGCGTGCGCGAGCCCGGCGGGACGAACGAGAAGCGGATGCACCCGACCTGCCGCCGCTCGGCCCAGACCGGCGCGGGCCAGGCGTCGCCGGCCGCGTCGAGCTGCGCGAGCAGCAGCGAGTTCGAGACGTCGAGGCGCTGCGCGTGCACCTTGCCGAGGACGGTGCAGGCCTCGAGCGTCAGCCGGCCGCCGGCGGCGAGGCCGTCGCCCGTCTCGCGGTCGGCCGCGCTCGTGACGGTGAGGAGCCCGCCGCCACCCGCGGGGGCGCGGCCGCAGAACGCGACCTCGTCCGCCGCCGGACGCGTCGATGACGGAGTCGTTCGCCGTCACCTCGGCGCCCTCGACGGCCACGATGGGCCCGACGACGCAGTGGTCGAGCACGACCTCGGCGAAGGGGTGGAGGACGATCAGGCTCGCGCGCGCCGACGGAGTGGGGCGTCCCGTCGGGGTCGCGGGTGATGCCCGGGACGAGCGTGCAGTGGCGCAGGACGAGCCGGCGCGTCTCGGCGTCCGCCGACTCCTCGAGCACCAGCGGTGCGCCCGCGAGGACGAGGCCGTTCAGGACGACGGTCGTGTCCGGCTCCATGGCCAGGCGGAGCTGGTCGGCGCGCTGGAGCAGCGGCCGCGTCCGGTTCGCGGAGCGGAGCGTGAGCTCGCGGTCTGCGGCGTCGGCCTCGGGAGTCGTCGCCGTGATCGTCGCGGGGGCCGCGTAGCGGCGGCTGTCGAGGATCTGCACCGCGCCGCCGCCTGCGACCGAGGCGAGCGCGGGACCGAGCGCTGCGCCGCCGGAGACGGGCACGACGGTGTGCACCGGCTCGAGCGACGCGGCGCGGTCGTAGCCGCCGCCCCCGACGGCGAGCGCCGAGCCGTAGTGGAAGGTCGCGAGCCGCGTCTCGCCGGCGGCAGCTGCGGCGGGGAACGCGACGCGGCCGAGCACGGGGTCGACGGCGACGTGCGTGTCGCCCGGCGCCGGCGCGTGCGCCCAGGTCCCGGGCGCGGCCGGGTCGTCGGAGAGGTCGCAGATCCGGACGTCCGCGGCGGGGACCGCGTCGACGTCCGGTCGCCGTCTCGACCTCAAGCAGCAGCGGGCGCCCGCGGCCGTAGAGCTCGCCCAGGTGCGCCTTCGCGAAGCGCCGCCGCAGCGGCAGCGGAACGTCGATCGGCTCCGCGAGGTGCGTGATCTCCTGCTCGGTGCGACGGCGCGTCGAACAGCTGCTTGTCGGTGCCGAGCGGGTCGAAACGGAAGCGCAGGCCGGCCCCGTCGGCGTCGACGAGCGGCACGCGCCCGAGGCGGAGCGCCTGCACCCGCCAGAGGAAGATGCCGACGTTCGGGATGTTGTAGCGGCCCGAGCGCGAGCCGATCCGGCGCATGTCGGCGGTGTGCGCGAACGTGTCGAAGGCACCCGCCTGGAACGTCCCCGACAGCTCGAGGCGGCCCTCGTCGCGCAGGTCGGTCGTCGCCGCCGCGTGACGCGCGGACGTGGTTCATGTACTGGGTCGCCACGAGCAGCTCGAAGAACTCGACGGCGTGCGCCGGCCAGCCGGTGACGTCGGCGGCAAGCTGCTCCAGCACCGACACGGTGCCCTTGCGCCGCCGGAAGCGGATCGTGTTCGCGACCTCGGCCCGCGGCGACGCCACCTGCGGCACGACGCCGTGCAGCGTCCGGTAGCCGACGAGGTCGCCGATGTACGACGCCACCCACGGCGCGCACGTCTCGATGAACTGGTCGTCGTAGAGCTGCTCGAGGCTCTCGGCGAGCGACGTTGACCTGGCCGGCGATGACGTCGAGCAGCTCGCGGAGGACGCCGCCCTGCTCCGCGTCGCGGACGCGGTAGACCGCCGGCAGCAGCCGGTACAGCTCCTCCGTCGTGTACAGCCCGGTCGCGCTCACGGCGCCATCGCCTCGAGCTCGTCGAACGGGGCGGGATCGAGCACGAGCACGCCGGCCGGGATCGCGTCGCCGGCCGCGTCGACGTCGGGCCGCGGGGCGAGCAGACGGTCGGCCAGGTCGGCGGTCGGCCCGGTGTAGAGCTGGTCGACGTCCACGGCGAGGACGCCGGGAACGGTGTGCGCGACGGCGACGAGCTCCGACCGGAACACGGGCTCGATCAGCCCACGGGCCTCGAACGCGTACGCCCCGCGGAGCGCCGACTCGACGCCGGCGAGCACCGCGTCGCGCTCGTACGCGGGGTCGACGGTGACGGTCAGCGCGAGCCGGAAGGTCTCGGTCGTCCCCTCGAGCACGAGCACCTGCACGCGCGGGTCGCCGTGCTCGCGCAGCGCGTCGGTCAGGTCGGCGAGCCGCTCGCCGCCCTCGAACGCGACCGTGACGACGATCGTACGGCCGCCCCGCAGCGGCAGGACGGTCGCGTTCGCCTTCACGACGCCGGTGAATGCGAGCGCGAAGTCCTCGTAGTCGAGCAGCGAGACGGCGCGCCCGAGCGTGCGCACCCCGAGCGGGATCGAGCGGCGCGCCGCGTCCTCGGTCTCCGGGTCGACGCCGCCGCTCGCCGGCGCCGGGTTGCTCGACCCCCTTGAGCCCGAGCGGCCGGTCGAGCAGCTGCGCGAGCGCGCCCGCCTTCACGTTGCCGCCGGCGCCGATGCCCTTCCGGTACGTGGCGCGGACGTTGTTCGAGCCGGTGGGGAGGCGCGCGCCGCGCGCCCCGTCGCCGAACTGCACGTAGGCCTTGCCGTGCTCGTCCGTTCGGAGCGCGTAGGCGCGGTCGCGCGGCCCGGTGCCGAACAGGGTGGGGACCTCGTCCCAGCGGACGTCGTTGACCCGCACCTCGAGCGCGGCGGCGGCGCCCGAGAGCGCGTCGGGCGACTGGACGTGCGTGAGCGGCTCGTGCGCGAGGGTGAAGCGCTGGAACGGCGCGCTCGCGCGGCCGGAGCCGAGGAGCTGCTGCACCGTCTCGCCGTGGGTCGCGAGCGCGACGTTGCCGTGGATCACGACCGTGTCGCGGTCGAAGTCGTGCGCGAGGTCGGCCTCGAGCGTGATCCGCCAGCGGCCCGAGATCTTGGCGATCTCCTTCACGACCGCCTGCTCGGCATGCGCGGTGCCGTCCGCCGTCGTCCCGCGGACGAGCAGGCGGCGGCCGGGCAGCATCGCCGCGACGTCGGTCTCGACGAAGAGCTGGTCGTTCGCGACGGCGCTCTCGTCGAGCGCGTGGGCGAGGTCGAGCGGCTCGTTCGCCGCGTAGACCGTCGTCGTCCGGTTCTTGGCCCCGAATGACGCGAAGCCCGTGCCGCCGGTCAGGGTGACCCGGGTGACCTTGCCCGAGACCGCGTAGCGGGCCCGCGAGAGCTCGATCACGGCGGAGACCTCCCAGAGCCGCGAGGTCTCGCCGGGCGCGGCCAGGACGACGAGCGAGCCGGGGACGACGTCCGGCTGCGAGCCGTCGAGGTCGACGCGGTTGCCGCCGGCAGGAGAGAGCGAGAAATTCCAGTCCGACGTGCCGCCCTTGATCAGGCTCCGGTGCGGCGCGTTGTGGCCGAAGACGCTCAGCCGCTTCCGGAGGACGTGGGCCTTCGGGCTCGCGGGCGCGGTCACCGACCCGCTCCACGTCACGTGGGTGCGGCCGCGGTCGGCGTCCTCCACGACCTTCGTGAGGGCCTTGAGCGCGAACGTGCCCGAGGGCGCCGACGCGGACGCGACGAGGAAGAGGTCGCCCGGCTTGAGGTTCGAGCCCGACGCCTTCGAGGGATGCCGACGTCGACGAGAGGGCGGGCTGCGCCAGCGTCAGCGCGGGCGGGAACGCGTTCCACTCGGGCCGCGCCTCGACCTCCTCGACCGTCTCGAACGTCTGCGGCTGCTCGCCGGGCCCGGGGATGCTCTGGACGCGCAGGCCCGGCTCGAGCGTCAGGGCCGCGGGGGTGACCGGCGGCGCCGAGCCGGGATCCTTCGACGCTGCGGCGGGCACCTCCGGCGGCGGCTCGAGCGCGAACGCGAGGAACGTCTCCGCCGCCACGCCGGGCCGCAGCCGGTAGCCGATGAGGCGGCCGAGCTCCTGCAGCGAGGTCCGCTCGCGCGCCGTCCGCAGGTACGACTCCTGCGCGAGGCGCTCGGTGTAGAAGGTGAGGACGTCCGCTGCCACGGCCCACGCGTCGAGGAGCGCGATCGAGAAGTCGTCGGGGTCGCGGGTGCCGAGCGCAGCGCAGCCGCGGCCGGTCGGCGCTCGTCAGCCCCGCGAGCAACGACGCGAGGAAGTCGCCGTGGACGCCCGACGCGGTAGGCGATCGCGGACAGGCCGGGGCGGTTCTCGACCGCGACCGGCGTGTGCTGCGCGACGCCGGAGCAGCAGCTGCAGGTCGACGCCGCTCACTTGCCGCCTCCGGTCGTGACGACGAGGACGCCGCGGTCGGGGAAGGTCGGGTCGTTGTCGAGCCGCGCGATCTCGAGCCGGTCCATCGCGAGCACGCCGGTGTCGAGCGCGCTCGAGGCGTCGTCGTGCTGGCGCTGGAAGGACGTCGCGCTCACGGACTGCACGCCGGCGACGCTCTGCGCAGCCGCCACGATCGCCGACAGGTAGACGGGCTGTCCGAACGAGAACCGGTCGGGGTGGAAGAACCCGAGCGTGCCGTCGGAGCGTGTCCGACTCGAGAGCACGTCGAGCACGGCCGCCTTCACGTGCGCGCGGAAGTGGTCGGGCAGGACGCAGACGTGCAGCGCGACGTCGAGCGGCACGAAGCGCGGCGCATCGACCTCGAGGTCGTAGCCGGCCATCCGGAACGGCTCGAGGTGGTCGCGCAGGTCGGTCTCGAACTCCTCGTCGACCGGGCGGCCGCCCGCGGCGTCGGCGGTGACGAAGACGGTGTGCCACGAGCCGGTCCAGCGGAACGTCGCGGCCGCCCGCTGGACGCGCGGGTTCCGCTCGGCTGACCTCCGCGTAGTCGTCCTCGGTCACGGCGCGCTGCTGGACGAGGAACGCCTCCGGCGCGTCGCGGCGGATCGCGTCGGCCGCCTCCGGGTCGACGCCGCCGCCCGCGGGGAGCGGGTTCACGGCGCGGACGACCCCACCGCCGTCCTTCGCGACGTGGGCGATCGCGCCGGCGCCGACGTTGCCGGCGCTCCCGTTGCCGACGCGGTACGTCGCGTCGAACACGGTGCCCTGGTCGGGGCGGCGGCCGTGGACGCCGTCGCCGAAGCGGAGCGTCGCCGTCGCCGTCGTGCTCGACCTCGACCACGAACTCCGCCGCGTCGCCGCCGGAGCCGAGCAGGTCGAACTGCGGCGCCCAGGGCTCGGTCGAGCCGAGCAGCGTGCCCTCGAGGGCGACGGCGGGACGCGCCGCGCGCGGGTCGGTCGCGAGCGTCGCGGCCGCGGGAGCGGGGCGCGCGAAAGCAGTCAGCGTCCCGTCTTCGAGCCGAAGCACGGCCACGGTCACGCCGTCGCTCACCGACCAGACGTCGTGGCCGCCGCGGAACACCGCCGGCCCGGCCTGGAAGCGGAAGCCGCGCTCGTCGAGCCAGTCGTGCACGTCCGGCTCGAAGGTGAGCGACGCGAGGGCGGCCTCGAGCGCCGACCCGGGCTCGACCGGGCCCTCGGCGACGGCATGCGTCGGCGCGGGCACGCGCCTGGGTGACGGGCGCCTTCGCGAGCGTCGGCCGGTAGCGGACGGGGACAGGCTCGCTCGGCGGCCGGTCGCACGGGTCGCAGTCGTCCGGCACGAGGTCGAGGACCGGTGTCGGGCACGTCGGCGAGGCGCTCGGCCGCGATCGTGCGGCCGTGATCGGCGAGGACGATGTTCCCCCAGGCCTCGGCGACGACCAGCTCCGGGCGCTCCTCCACCGAGATGCAGAGCGGGAACGGGAGCGCGTCCGCCTCGTCCCAGCGGATCTCGGTGACGTCGACCGGGTCGTTCGTGGGCGGGTCGGCGAACAGGCCGCCGGACGGGTCGCTCGAGGCCACGACGTGCGTCAGGCGGACGGCGACGCGCTTCGCCGGGTCGGCGTCGTCCGGGTTGCCGGTCTCGGGCCCGACGACCTCGGCGAGCACGAGCACGTCGCCCGCCTTCAGCTCCGGGTGGTCGCCGACGAGCGTGGCCGACGTGGCGCCCGCTGGGCAGGCAGCAGCCGGCGTCGCCCCACGTCCAGAAGTCGAACCGCTCGTGCGAGAGGAAGAGGACAGCCGGCTCGACGGTCTCGAACGTCTCGGCTCCCGCCGCGAGCGCGTCGCGGTGGTCCGTGCCCGTCGGCCTCGACCACGTCCGGGACGTCGGGCACCCGCGTGAGCAGCGGCGTCCCGCGGTCGAGCACGACGCCCTCGCCGCTCGACGAAGACCCGCACCCAGGCGCGCGCGTTGCAGCCCTCGTGCACGACGTAGTCGACGAGCCGCGCGTGCCGGCGCAGCGACGTGCGGCGCCGCGCGGTCTGCAGGTACGCCTCGGTCGCGACCGCGTCCTGGCGGTACGAGAGCTCGTCGGCGACGTAGGCGAGCAGCTCGACGAGCGCGATGCCGACGTCGGCGCGCGGCTGCGCTCGGTCCAGTCCGGGGCGAGCAGGCTGAGCCGGTCGAGCATGAGCGGCGGAACGACTGGAAGTCCTTGGCGAGGTAGTCGATCGCCGGCGCGTCGACGGCCTCCGGCGGGCAGTCGCAGACGGGCGCGCAGTCGAAGTCGCGTCGGGCACTCGACCTTGAACGAGAACTCGACCGCGGCGAGCAGCGGGTCGAACCCGGCCGGCGGCGCGTCGCTGCCGGCGCCGGCGACGAGGCGCAGCGTGTAGCGGCGAGAAGTCGCCGCGTCGAGTCGGTGCGGACGAGCAGCACGTTCGCCGGGTCGTCGAGGCCCGCCGACGAGCGCGGCGTCCTCGCCCGGCGGCAGCGGCGTCGGCCGCGCGCGGCCCACTCACGCCGACGACGGGGATGCGCTCGCCGCCGTCGATCACGACGTTGTCGGCGGCCGAGCGCCGGCGCCGGGCCGGAGCAGCCGCACGAAGAGCGTCCGCTGGCGCAGCGCCCGGCGGCGCCTCGGAGTCGCGAGACCTCGACGTACTCGATGCCGTTGAGCGACGCCGGCCTGCTTGCACGCGCCTGCAGCCGGCGCTCGTCGCAGCAGGCGTACCTCACGGCCACGCTCCGGCGACCGAAGCGTCGCGCCGGCGCGCGCTCCTGCGTACGGCAGCACGACGTAGCGCACGTCGACCGACAGCGCGCCCTCGTCGCTGCTCGACCGTCGACCGACTCGACCGCGATCAGGTGGCCGAGCTCCTGCTGCAGCGCGCCCTGGACGAGGTACTGCGTCGCGGCGACGAGCTCGGGGCCGCCCGGCTCGAAGACGAGCGCGAGCAGGCCGCTGCCGAAGTCCGGCCGCATGACGCGCTCGCCCGGCGCGGTGAACAGCACCTGCTCGATCAGGTCGCGCAGGTGGTCGTCGGCGTCGGTGCGCCGCGGTCCGGCCGCGGCCGTCGACGTGGTAGGGGAAGTCGACGCGTGCCGGTCATGTCGCGATCACCCGCGGCTGGGCGCGACGAGCGGCAGCATCGGCGTGCCCGGTCGGCGACGCAGGTCGACGGCGCCGGCCATCGTCGCGACGGGCACGCCGCCGGCGAGCACCCGCACCGCGCCGACTGAGCCACTGCCCGGTGACGCACGGCGGGGTCGGGCGTGCCGGTGAGCGCGCAGCCGGCGATCGACGTACGGCGAGGCGAGCGTCACGACCGGCTGACCCGACAGCAGCACCCGCGGGAACGGCGCGGTCGGCGTCGCCGTGCCCGCGTGCGTGCAGATCACGACGGCGCCGAGGTGGAGGATCGGGCGCGGGCATGGCCCTCAGATCACCGTCAGGGCGCCGACGTTGATGTCGACGGTCGGGCCGATCATGTTGATGATCGCGCCCTTGCCGTTGCTGATCACGATGCCGACGTCGCTGACCGAGATCATCGCGCCGGTCGTCGTCTTGATCAGGATGCCGCCGGTCGGGCCGGGGACGTCGCTGACGACGATGCCGTTCTTCAGCGTCGTCTGGATCGTGAAGCCGTTGACCGCCGGGCGGCACCGCCTGCGCGCAGCGACCGGGCGCCTCGGCGGCCGTGCCCCAGTAGCCGCCGACCCAGATCGGGTGGTCGGGGTCGCCCTGCTCGAACTCGACCCAGACCCCGGCGCCGATCTGCGGCACGGTGAAGACGCCCGTGTTGATGCCCGGCGACCGGGCAGGCACGGCATCGCCCACGAGCGTCGGGATCAGGCCCGAGACGTCGGGCACGATCACCTGGATCCGCCCGATCTGCATCGGGTCGACGTTGTTGACGCACCGTGCCGCGGTACTTGCCGTAGTACCGCTGCAGCGTCGGCTCGGGCTGTCGAGCGTCGGTCATGTCGGGCACCATCGGGACGGTCGAGAGGAGGGCGTTGCGGGCGAGCGCGAAGGACTGCGTGAACTCGCCGCGCTTGAGCTGGTGGGTCACCGACGTGACGTAGTGGAGGCCGTCGAACGCCTCGCCCGCGCCGCGCACGCCGACGAGCTGGCGCGACTTGAGCACGTGGCCGTAGCGCGCGACGTCGAGCGAGCCGGTGCCGAACACCGAGTCGCGAGTGCTGGCCGGCGTAGGCGAGCCCGCGCATCACCGCGGCGAGCGGGTTCAGCTTCGCGGTGTCCTTGAGGAACGTGATCTTCGGCGGCAGCGGCGGCACCAGCGCCGAGCGGCGGGTTGAGCGGCGTGACGTCCGGGATCGGGATCGGGATCGGCGCCTTGCTGACCGGCTCCTGGATGAAGACGACCGGCAGCTCCTTGCGCTCCTTGTCGAAGCGGAAGCGCAGCGATCGTCGACGTTGTCGTGCGGGCCGTCGAGGCCGACGTTGAGCGCCGGCTGCGGCGACGCCGACCCGGATCTCCGGCCCCCAGTAGGCCTTGCTCACGCCGGGCACCGGGCCCGGGTCGATGTAGAAGACGTAGCCGACCTCGCTCGGCGAGCGCCTGGACGTAGGCGTAGTCGGTGCCCTGGTGCCGCGGGATCCGCTCGATCGGGATCGGGATGTCCTCGAGCACGCTCGGGATCACCAGCGGGATGACGCCGAAGCGCGGCGTACTTCGCGAGCGCGACCAGCACGCGCAGCGCCGGCGGCATCGCCGGGATAGGGCAGCCCGTCGAGCGGGATGATGTCCATCAGCGCCGTGAGGTCCTTGCCCTTGACCAGCAGCGTCGACGTCGGGCCGCCGTCGGAGCGCGACCTCGTGGTGGGTCATCACGCCGTCGATCAGCACGGTCGTCGTCGCCGCCGACGCGTGACCGCGATGACGACGCGCAGGATCGGGATGCGACGCGCCGCCGGTGAGCAGGAACAGCGTGTGCAGCGGCGAGCGGTTCGAGCACGTCGAAGACGGAGCTCGAAGCCGCTCTGCGTCTCGCCCGACCCGGCTCTCGACGGTGACCTCGCTGCAGCGCGTCGAGCACGACCTGCGCGGCGACCGGCATCGGGATCGCCGGGCCCGATGAGCAGCTGCAGCCGCACCGGGCGCGGGCTGAGCATCGGCCACCTCGCTCGTCCCCGGGACGCCCTCGGGCAGCGTCACCCGCAGCCGGCGCCCGACCGGCTCGGTCAGCTCGCGCGGGTCGATCGACGCCGTTGGCGTCGGCCAGCCGCCACCACAGCTCGGCGTCGCCGAGGTGGCCGGCGGCGAGCAGGTCGCGCCGGTCGCCCTCGACGCACGGCGTACCTCGTAGAGGAGCGCGAAGCGCTCGGGGCGCGGGCACGAGCCGGCGGCGCAGGAACGGCACCGGCGCGGCTCCTCGCCGGGCGCCGCGGGTCGTAGGCGTCGACGCCGATCCCCGGCGTAGCGGCTCGTCGGCGGGAACGACGTCGTCGGGACGGCGCCGGCGGCGAGCAGCGCCTGGAGCGGGTCGGTCATGTCAGATCGCCTCCAGTCCCGAGCGCCGACAGCGCGACGGCGCCGGCCCGCGCCGGCCAGCGCCTCCTTGGTCCGCAGGTAGCCCATGAACAGCGTGCCGCCGCGGTGGTCGAAGCCGAGGTCGTCGACCGAGAGGACGCGCAGGCCGAGGCTGACCTTCGCCCGGATCGGGTTGAGCGCCGACGTCGAAGGCCTCCTCGGTGATCGACAGGTCGGTGACCCGGACCGGGCACGACCCGCTGCCTGCTCCAGACGAACAGCGTCAGCGGCGCCTCGAGCGGCAGCACCTCGAGCACGCCCGGACGCGGCCAGCGCGTCGTTCGCCTGGAGGTCGTCGGCGCGCGGGTGGACGAGCGCCTCGAGCGCGGCGAGCTGCGGGTGGATGCCGAGCTCGACGGCGTCGCGGGTTCTGCGTCGGGGTCGCTCGAGCCGGTCGGTCGCGTCGATCTCGGCCTCGAGCTTGATCGTCTCGACCGCCGCGCCCCGCAGCCGCAGCGCCTGGCGAGCGGTCGCCGCCGTCTCGCCGCGTCGCCTGCACCTGCAGCGTGCGGCGTGAGCGTGTCGGGGTTGTACTGGAGCGCGATCACGCCGCAGCGACCGGCCCGGGCTCGGGATCGACCTGGACGAGGCCGCCCCGGAGGAGACGCGGAGAGCCGGGGAAGCTGCTCACGGGAAGCTCCCGAGCTCGGGCTGCTCGTACGTGGGCGCGCCCTCACGCCTGCGCACCTTGTCGATGTACTTGAGGAGGATCGAGAGCTCGTGGAGCTCCTCGACCGTCATTGTCGCGTCCTTCGCCTTCGACTTGCGAAGGAGGACGTTGTAGCGCTCGATCGCTCCCGCCTGCTGCTCGGGGTTCCAGTCCTCCCACGGGATCCCCGCGTCGTGTGCCGCGCGCCAGTCGTACGCCCCGCCGCGGTCGCCGCCGCCGACGGCGGCCTTGAGCTGGGCGATGAGGCTCTCCGGGATATAGGCGAGTCCGCCGTTCTGGTACTGCCAGACGTGGCCCATCTCGTGGATGAGCACCTCCATCCCCTTCTCGGTGAGCTCGAGGGTGTCGCCCTTGAAGTGGCCCCAGTCGGACTTGAGGTGGATCGTGTTCCCGATCGTCCGCGGCGCGCCGAGGGCGAGCACGCTGTCGCGTGTGATCGTGATCTGGCTGTAGTCGACGCTGTCGAGGTAGATCTCCTTCGCGTAGTCGATCTCGGGCTGGGTGAGCGACCGGCTCTTCGTCGTCGCGACCTCGCCGACGATCGCGCCGGCGACGAAGCCGACGAGACCGCCCACGAGCGCGCCGATCGGGCCGCCGAGCAGGCCACCGAGGATCGCCCCGCCGAGTGCGCCGATCCCGCCGCCGAGGAGCGCGCCGAATGTCGTGCGGCGCAACACGCCGCCGCGGGCGCGGCGTCCTGGCGCGCGGTCGGGGCGGGACCGCGGCCGTCCCGAGCTGCGCCCCGCGGCGCGGGCCTCGGCGCGGCGCTCCGCCGGGTCGTCGGTGCGCCCGAGCGTGACGTTCGAGTCGGTTCGCAGGTCCTCGCCCTCGACGACGTGCGCCAGCTCGTGCGCCAGCAGCTCGCGCCCCGTGCTGCTGCGCGGCTGGTAGAGCCCGCGGGCGAACGCGACGTCGTCCCCCACCGTCCACGCGGCCGCCTCGACCGCCTCCGCGGACTGCGCCGCGCGCTCGTCGCTGTGCACGCGGACGCTGCCGAAGTCGTAGCCGAAGCGGCTCTCCATCTCGTCGCGCGTCGCGTCGTCGAGCTGCTCGCCGGGCGCGTCGAGCACCTCGTGCACGACCTCCGGGGTCGTCGTCGGCGGCGCGACGTTCGGCTCCCGCCGCAGCCGCGGCAGCGCCCTCATGCCTCCTCCTCCAGGTCGCGGACGCCGCTGAGGCACGGTGCGAGCGGGCTCTCGCCTTCGTACGGCATCAGCTCGTGGGCGATCCCGCGCACGCGGACGGTGACGCCGTCGAAGCGATCGCGCTCGTCGGGTGTGCGCACCGATTCGGGCCGGTCGAGCGGCTCGATCCACACGGCGAGGCCGTCGCCGAGGACGACCACCGCACGGTCGACCGGGCGAGGCGGAGGAGCGATGCCGCGAACGGGGACCGAGCGCGCCTCGTAGCGTCCGTGGACGACGACGGGGGAGCCCGACCCGGCGATGAGCTCCTCGCGCGTGCGCACGTGGGTCTCGGCCATCAGATCGCCCCTGCCGGGATCCATCCCTCGACGCCGTCGTGGGGCCCGCCCACGACCTTGACGCGGACCTCCTCGGAGCCGCCGAGGGGCGTCCTGCGCTCGAGCACACGGAGCGTTTGGCCGGTCGACAGCGTGATCGTCGCGGTCGCCGTCCGCAGCGGCGTGTCCGGCCCCTTCGTGCTGACGTCGAGCTGAAACTCGGGCTTGACGACGAGCGACGTCGCGCGGGTTCCGTGCGTGTCGGTGGCGAGGTGCTCTTCGTGGAAGGTCTGCTTCTTCGACGGCGGCCCGTACATGTAGAAGATCCAGTCCTCGAGGCCCCAGTTGGCCGCGGACTCGAGCGTCATGTAGTCGTGGCCGCTGTCGAGCACGGGGGCCGCGTAGTGGAAGTTCCAGGTGTCCTCGGGGGCCGCCCGCAAGGCGAAGCCCGGCATGCGGACCTCGGTGCCGATCGTGATCCCCTCGCCGACACGAGGTCGTGCGAAGCGGTTGATGCCGTGGCGGCGGTCGAACTCGTCGCGCTCGCCCTCCGACATCGAGGCGTAGCGCTGGATGCCCTCCTCGGGCGTGGCGCCGCCGAGCTCGCGCTGGTACAGCTCGGCCGAGAAATCCTCGGGCGTCGACGGCGGGCCCTTGTGGTAGGTCTGCGGCGAGCTGTACTGCTCGCCTGCCGCCACCGGGTCGGTCTTGGCGAGGCGGCGTCCGAGCTTCGCGCCGCCGATTGCGCCGGCGATCGCGCCGCCGACGAGGCCGATCACCCCGAGGACGACTCCGAGTGGTCCCGGGAGCTTGAACAGGAGGCTTCCGAGCCCACCGCCGACCAGCCCGCCGAGGATGCCGAGGGCGACCGCGCCGCCGGTGCCGGTCGACCCTGGCTGCTTCTCACGGCGGAAGACGGCCACGTCCCTTGCGCCGATCGGCCCGCTGCCGATGATCTGTCGGCACGCGCGCCCGCAGTCCGCGATGAGGCTGAACGTGCCTCCGCTCGGGCTGAACGGCTCGATCTCCTGCAGCGTCGACGCCGCGCCGCCCTCGGGCGCCGACCCGGAGATCGAGTCGCCGCCGGCCTTCTCGCGGAGGCGGGCGTGGGAGCCCTGGGCGTCGAGGACGCTGTTCGACGTTGCGATCAGGGCAGGTGTGGTCCAGGCCCGCTTGTTCCGTTTGGGGCCCCAGCCCCTATCGGTGACGGCCAGCTGGCCGTCGTCCGAGACGCGCATGTCCTTGCCGCCCGGGTGCACCCAGCCGCGCGAGGAGCCGCTCGACTGCTCGGTCTTCGAGTACGCGGCAAAACGCTGGATCGGGGCGGGCGCGGGGCTGCGCCGCTGCTGGACGACGTGCGCGAGCTCGTGCGCGAGGAGGTGCCGGCCGGCGGGTGACCTCGGGTCGTAGCGGCCGTGGGCGAAGACGAGCTCGCGGCCGCTCGTGTACGCGTGCGCGGCGACCGACGCGGCCGAGCGTCCCGCCGCGCCGTCGGTGTGGACGCGCACGTCGGCGAAGCTCCGGCCGAAGCCGGCCTCCATGAACCGGCGGGTCCGTGTGTCGAGCGAGCGGCCGCCGGTACCGAGGGCGCGCCCGTCGGCCGAGTCGCCGGGCGGCGCGGGAGGCACGGCGCTGAACGACCAGCCCGCGACGCTGCCGCCGGCGGCCACGACCTCGGCGGCGAGGTCGGCCTCGCGCTCGTGCGGGCTCACGGCGGGCGCGACGGCGCGCGGGGCGGGGGTCGCGACGGCGGCCTGCGGGACGGGCGCCCGGGTCATCGTCCCGTCTCCCAGACCGTGTCGACGACCGACCCGGCGACGGCACGGCCGAGGCCGTGAGGGGAGCCCGCCGGGGCGGCCACCCACGCTGGCCGCCCGAACGCCTCCTCACGCCCGCGTGGGGCTGCGTCGGCGGCCCGCTCCTCGCCGAGCGACGCGAGCTCCTGACCGAGCGCAGCCGCGACCGCAGGAGCGTCCGCGCGGTCGACGCCGTGAAGCGCCAGCTCGTCGATCACGAGCTCGACGCGACGCCGTGGCGTGCCGTCGCTCATGTCAGTCCCGCCGCCCTCCAGTCGGGCGGCGGCCGCTCGGCCTTCGCGTACTCGAGCCGCGCCGCGCGCAGCACGTGCTCCGGCGTGACCGGCACCGCCGTCGCCGCGGCGGCGAACGCCGCGGACAGGGCGATCGAGCGGATCGACCCGCCCGAGACGACGAGCTGCGCGAGCGCGTCCGGGTCGAGGTCGCGCCGCGGGATCGCCGCGGGGAACGCGCGGCGCCAGATCGCGCGCACGCTCGGCCACGTCGGGGAACGGGAACTGCACGACGAAGCGCAGGCGCCGCAGGAACGCGCGGTCGACGTTCGAGCGCAGGTTCGTCGTCAGGATCGCGAGCCCGCGGTACGACTCCATCCGCTGCAGCAGGTAGGCGACCTCGAGGTTGGCGTAGCGGTCGTGGCCGTCCTTGACCTCGCCGCGCTTGCCGAACAGCGCGTCGGCCTCGTCGAAGAGCAGCACGGCGCCGCTGGCCTCGGCCGCGTCGAACAGGCGACGGAGGTTCTTCTCGGTCTCGCCGATGTACTTGCTCACCGTCGCCGGCGAGGTCGATGCGGTAGAGGTCGAGCCCGAGCTCGTCCGCGATGCACCTCGGCCGCCAGCGTCTTGCCGGTGCCGCTCTCGCCGGCGAACAGCGCGGTGACGCCGAGCCCGCGCGGGCCGCGCTCGGCGAAGCCCCAGTCGCTCGTAGACCCGGGTGCGGTGCCGGACGTGGCTGGCGATCTCGTGCAGGAGCTCGAGGTGGCCCTCCGGCAGGACGAGGTCGTCCCAGCGGCGCGACCGGCTCGATGCGCTCGGCGAGCCCGTCGAGCGGCACGCGCGTGCGCGCTCGCGGCAGAGCCGTGGCAGCGCGGCCCCGCCGTCGTCATCTGGCGCCGCCGCGAGCTCGCGCGCGATCGCGTCGACCGCGGCAGCGCTGAGGCGGAAGTGCTGCGCGACCTCGTCCACCGGGCCTGCGAGCGCCCGCGCGACCGGCTCGCCGAGCGATGCCGCCCACAGCGCCCTCGCCTCGGCCGGCTCGGGCAGCGCCACCGCGCGGCGAAGCGCGACGCGGCCGCGTGGCAGGGTCGCGCCCTCGCCGGCCACGACGACGACCGGCGCCTCGAGCTCGTCGAGGAGCGCCGCGGCGCCGGCGTCGAGGTCGTCGGCGGCCTCGAGCACCGGGAGTCCGGCGCAGCAGCAGCGCTTCGCGGTCGATGAGGCGCGCAACGGCGGCGAGGTCGGGGCCCGGGGCCGGCAGCGCGCTCGCGGCGCACGAGGAGCGCCGCGCCGCCGAGCGCGCGCGCCAGCGCCCGCGCGACGCCGAGGCGCGCGTCGGCGTCCTCGCCCTCGATCCGCCACGGCGACGTCCGCGCCGGCCGCGGCGATCGTGCGCGCCAGCTCGTCGGCGAGCCGCTGCCTGCGAGGGCGAGAGCAGGGCCGGGCGCTCGTCGACGCGGAGCACGCCGTCCAGCCGCTCGTCGGAGCGCCGGCAGGCCGGTCAGGTAGTGCAGGATCCGCTCGTCGATCCGCAGCGGCCGCGACGCGAGCGTCGGGCCGGCGCCGGTCTCGAGCAGCCGCCATCGGCGCAGCGGCGACCGCGGCGCGAGCGCGTCCCAGTGCGGCGCCGGGCAGGGCCGCGAGCGCGAGCCCGAACGTCGGCCGCGGGTCGGCGTGGCGCTTCAGGTCGGCGACGAGCAACGCGGTCTCGCCGTCGAGCTCGACCGCGGCCGCCAGCAGCAGCACGCAGCGCTCGAACGCCGACAGCCCGAGCAGGCGAGCGAGCCGGTCGAGCGCCGGCTCGGACGCGGACGGGCTCCGGCGGCGCCGGCGGCGGGTCGCCGTCCCGGAACGCGACGAGCAGTGCCCGCATGTGCTCGAGCTCGGCGACGAGCGCCGGCTGCTCGCGCTCTGCCGCGCTCGGCGCCCGGTCGGCGAGCGCCGCCGTCATGCGGGCACCGTCACGGACTGGGACGGATCGAACGCCGGCGGCTCGGCGTCGCGGTCGAGGAGCAGGCTCTCGACCCCGTCGACCGTGAGCCGGACCCACTGGTCGCCCTCCGGCACGTCCCCGAGCTCGAACGTCAGCGTCGAGGTCGCCGTCGGATGCGCCTCGACCGGCGCCGAGACGCCGCCGAGGGTGAGCGTCGCGTCCTGCGCCGGGCGCAGCTCCGGGACGACGTCGAGCGTCACCGTCACGTTTCGCGTGCTCGCGTCGCGCGCGAGCACTGCGCCGCCGAGCTGCGGCTCGGGCGCGAGCAGCATCGCGGCCACGTTCGTCGTGCGCGGGTCCGTCTCGTCGGGGCGGACGAGCGAGACGCTCACGAGGTAGATGCCTGCGGGCCAGTCCTCCGGCGCAGTGCCGCCGGTGGGGAGCGTGAGGTCGATCCCGGTGGTGTCGGAGTTCGTTCCCACCGTGATCTCGTTCGGCGTGTCGAGGAGCCGGTGCGCGAAGCGCGCGATCGACCGACGAGCCCGTCGAGGTGGTGGCCTGCGAGCCGGACGTCCTCGCCCAGGCGCGCGGCGGGCTGGGAATGGTCGGGCTCGACGCGCACGATCGTCGGGTACGGCGGCAGCAGGCTGGGCTCGACGACGATCCCGCCGCGGTCGAGCGACCGGCAGCGGCGTCCGCGCCGGCTTGCGCGCCTCGATCAGCACGACGGAGACGACGTAGCGCGGCCGTCGGCCGGTAGTGCGCCTGGATCGCCGACCACAGCCGCGACATCTCCTCGGTGTCCATCGGCTCGCGCGTGATCGTCACCGCCTCGAGCTGGTCGGCGAGGTCGGAGACGGTCAGCGCCTGGAACGCCGGCGGCAGGATCGACGGGCCCGAGCGGGCTCGGGTCGAGCGCGCGGCGGATGGCGGCGCGGTCGAGCACCGGCCGCTCGTGCAGCAGGTGCATCGCGTAGCCGAGCAGGATCTCGGCCTGGAAGTCGGCGCTGCCGTACGCGGTCAGCAGGTAGTGGAGGTTCGAGCGCGAGCGGCGGGTGGGCGAGTCGCGGTGCCGTTGCCGTCGAAGCTCGGCAGGCCCATCTCGGCCCAGCCCTGGTTGCGGCTCGTCCGGTACAGGAAGAGGTTGAGCGACGGGGTCGCCTCGGCGTCCTCGAGCTTGATCGGTCGGGCGCGACCGCGGTGACGTTCACCGGGCCGAGGGGCGCGCCGACGTCGACGAGGCCGTTGTCGAGCAGGTTGCGCAGCACCGCGCTCACCGCTCCGATCGCGAGCGGGCTGCTCATCGCCGCTCCCGCTCGCCGCGCAGGTAGTCCGCGAGCGACGGTCCGCGCGGCGGGACGCTGCTCGGGCTCGCGTCGCGGCCGCGACGGCTCCTCGAGGCTCGCACGCACCTCGAGCCGGCCGATGTGGACGCGCACGGCGCTGGAGCTCCTCCGGCTCGGCGTCCGCCGGGGCGCGGCACGGCCGCCGTCGGCCGCCGGCAGCGAGCGTCGGCAGGACCGGCGAGGCAGGGACCGCGACCAGCGGTGACGTGCGGCGGCGCGGACTCCTGCTCGGGCTCGGCGGCCGGGAGCCGGCGCGGGCGACGGCTCGACCCGCGGGTACGCGCGGTCGCCGGCCTCGGGTGTGCGGACGTCGCTCCGGCGCCGCCGCCGTGGGCCGGGCCGTCGACCCGCGGCGCCGCCGCGGAGGGCGGCGGGACGGCGTCGGCGTCTCCGTGCCGGGCCGTCGGCGACGCCGCCCGCGCGGTCGGGCGGGACGGCCGCGGGCAGGACGGGTCGCCGCCGCCTCGCGACCCGACCGCGCGACCGCCTCCTCGTCGACGACCTCGAGCGCGGCCGCGGGGTCGTCGGACTCGAAGAGTCGCCCGCAGGCGCGGCTGCGCGACGACGGCATCGCCGACGAGCTCGCGCGGCCATGCGGCTGACGAAGTCGCTCACGCGCGTCCCTCCAGCGCCAGCTCGAGGTAGGCGGCGCGCCGGCGCTCGTCGAGGGCGAGCACCTCGGCCTCGCGTCCAGCCGTAGGCCCGCGCCAGCACGTCGACCTCGCGCAGGAGTCGCGCGGCGTGCGCGCGCAGCTCCGCCCAGACGAAGCCGGCGACGTCGACGTCCGCCGACGAACTCGGCCCCGCACGCGGGGCAGCGCGAGCGTCGACGAGGACCTCGGCCAGCGGGTCGGCCGTCGGCCATCGCGCGCGCAAGCGACGCCCGCGCGGCAGCGGCGGCAGCGCGCGTCGCGTCGAGCTCGCCGTCGGGCCCCGTCGCGGACGTGACGCAGCGCTCCAGCAGCGCGCGCTCGGCCCCGGCCGCGTCGCCGGCGCGCCGCCGCGGCCGCGAGGTCGCGGCTGTCGGGCGGCCGCCACACGACGACGAGCCCGTCGACCTCGACCGGGGCCGGCGCGGCCGCGTCGCGCACCGTCGCGAGCGAGCGCCTCCGACGTCGACCGCGAACTCGACCTGCTCGCCGCAGCCGGGGCAGCGCGGCGGTCGCCTCGAGCGCGCCGCCGCCGAGCGCCGCGTGGAGCGCCAGCAGCCGCGCGTCGCGCCGCCCGACCGGCAGCGCCGCCAGCTCCTCGGCGCCGACCGTGTCCGCCGGCCGCCGCGGCGAGCGCGAGCGCGCGCTCGACCGGCCGCCGCCGCTCCGCGGCCTGCCCAGAGGTCGAGCAGCCGCCGCCGCGGAGAGTCCGGCACGGGCATCCGCGTCGCCCTTACGGCTCGGAGAACTGCGGCTCGGCTGGGCTCGGCGACGTCGTAGTCGCGCTCCCAGCCCTCGTGCTCGAGCTTGAGCGTCTGGATCGCGACGGCGTTGGCGTTGGCGTCGAGGTCGGGCAGCGCCTGGTACTCCGAGACCCACGCCCGGTAGACCTTGTAGGCGAGCACGAGCTGCCCGGCCTCGTTGTAGAGCTCGATGATGCACGTCCTTGCGGAAGTCCTTGAGCGACACCTCCGCGCCGAGGCCCGAGCCGAAGTTCCAGACCTTGTTGGCCCACGCCTCGAACTCGGTGTCGTGGGTGACGCCGCGCTCGAGCGTGATCGGCTCGTACTTCGTGCGGCCCGGCGACTTGCGGCTGGTCGACGGGTCGCCGCCCTCGCGGTGCTCGACCACCTCGGTCGTCCGCTTGAGCGCGCCGACCTTGCTCACGCCCGCGACGTAGCGGCCGTCCCACTTCACCCGGAACTTGAAGTTCTTGTACGGGTCGAAGCGCTGAGCGTTGACGCGTGAACTGGGCCATCACGCACCCCCTGCCTGGCCGGCCATCTGCTGGAGCCGGATCACGACGAACTCGGCCGGCTTCAGCGGCGCGAAGCCGACGGCGATGTTGACGATGCCGAGGTTGACGTCGTCCTGCGTCGTCGTCTCGCGCGTCGCACTTCACGAAGTACGCCTCGCGCGGCGTCGTGCCCTGCGAACGCGCCCTGGCGGAACAGGTTGTTCATGAACGCGCCGACGTTGAGCCGGATCTGCGCCCAGAGCGGCTCGTCGTTCGGCTCGAAGACGACCCACTGCGTGCCGCGGTAGAGGATCTCCTCGAGGAAGAGCGCCGTGCGCCGCACCGGGACGTACTTCCACTCCGAGGCGAGCCGGTCGTTGCCCTGCAGCGTCCGGGCGCCCCAGACGACGCGGCCCGCGGCGGGCAGCGTCGCGCAGGCAGTTGACGCCGAGCGGGTTGAGCTGGCCGATCTCGCCGTCGGTCAGCGGCACGCTGAGCGCCGGCACGCCGACGAGCGTCGCGTCGAGCCCGGCCGGCGCCTTCCAGACGCCCCGCGTGCGCGTCGGTGCGGGCGATAGATCCCGGCGATCGCGCCCGACGGGGCGAAGTCGTCGATCTGGTCGGGGAAGAGCGGGTTCGGCCTGGCGGATGCGCGGGAAGTAGAGCGCCGCGTTCTTGCTCGTCGTGCCGACCGTCCCGACGTTGTCGCGTGCGTCCTCGACGGCGTCCCAGTCCGAGCGAGGGTCGACGATCAGCATCGCCCTGCGCCGCTCGCAGTAGACGGCGGCGTCGCCCACCAGCGACGCGTCCACGTCTCCGGCGTCGTACGGCGGGATGACGAGGAGGTTGAAGATGTCCGCCTTCTCGAGCGCGAAGAGGCCCTCCTTCGCTGCCTCCAGCCCCGTGCCGGTGAACGTCGCCTCCTCGAGCGCGTCGCCGTCCGAGCCGTCGGTGTCGACCGGCGAGGACAGCGTGTCGTCGGCCCAGATGTCCTCGCCCGGGTCCGGGTCGTCGTCCGAGGAGGTCGGGTAGGCGGGGGTGCCGTCCGTAACCACGAGCCGCGACTGGTTCGCGAGCAGCGTGTCGATCCTGCGCGGGCTGTCGACGACGGTGACGTTGCGGTACTCCTCCGTCGCGCCGGTCGCGGTGTCGCGGACGATGAGGTTGAAGAGGTCGCTCGTCGCGATCCCCGGGAACTCGGACGCCCACTGGGCCGCGAGGTCGGGCGAGACGTCGCCCGCGTCGGTCTCGACCCGCGCGCGCAGGGCGTTGCCCCACGATCCGGGCGAGGCGGCGCGGAGGGCGAGGCCGTTGGCGTCGATCGTCGCCTCGGCGGGGTCGGCGCCGGCGTTGTACAGGCGCACCACGATCGCCTGGCTGCCGCCGTTCTGGAAGAAGTCGCGCACGGCGAACGGGAGCGAGCTGAGGCGCGTGAGGCCGCCGAAGGAACGCTCGAAGTCGCCGAAGCTCGTCAGGAACACCGGGTCGTTGACCGGCCCGCGCGCCGCGCGGCCGACGAACGCCGCGATCGACGTGGCGACGCCGGTGATCGTGCGGACGCCGCTCGGGACCTCTTCGATGTATACGCCTGGGTAGGTCAGCTGTGCTGGCACGGAGCCTCCTTGCGGTGGGCGGAACGGCGTCGCGTGCGACGAGGTCGTCCAGCGTCACGCATGCCCGTCACGCGTCCGTCACGGACGCGTCACCGGGCGTCTCCGAGGCGGCGACGTCCGCCACCCACCGCTGCACGAACCGGACGATCTCGTCCTCGCCCGCGACCACGACGACGACGCGCTCCGGCCGGGTCACGTCGAGCGTCGAGGTGATGCGCGCGGCGAGGCGCGGCGGCGCGCCCTCGTACCAGGCCGAGACCACGAGCACCGCCGTCGGTTGCCGGGCCGCGGCAGCCACCATGGCGCGGCATCCTCCGGGCGCGGCGTCACCGCGGCGTCATCGCCGCGTCAACGCGCGAGCAGGCGCTCGAGCTGCTCGGTCGGCTCGATCCCGAGGCGCTCGCGCAGCAGGCGGCGGCACAGCTCGTACTGCCGGATCGCCTCGCCGCGGTTCCCCTCCGCCAGGTGCACGCGGATGAGGACGCGGTGGGCGCTCTCGCGCAACGGCTCGGCGCGCACGGCCGAGAGCGCGGCCTCGAGCGCGCGCGCCACCTCGCCGGCGCGCACGAGCCGCTCGGCGAGCGCCTCCAGCGCGTGGAGGCTGACCTGGCGGAACCGCTCCCGCTCGAACACGAGCCAGTCGTCGTACCAGTCGGGCAGCAGCTCGCCGCCGAGCGCGGCCTCCCCGGCGTCGAGGTCGTCGGCGTCCGCCGACCCGTCGAGCAGCCGGCGCGCGAGGGCGAATGCGCGGCGGAGGTCGACGTCCACCTCGGAGGCGAGGCGGAGGTGCGTGCCCGTCGCGTCGACGAGCACGTGCCCGGGCCGGTTCAGCCGCCACAGGGAGGACCGCAGGCTCGCCGCGGCCCGCTCGTCGGTCGAGTCGAGCCAGAGCGTGCCGGCGACGTACGCGCGCTGGAGCGGGTGCTCGTGGAGCGCGACGAACGCCAGCAGCCGCTGCGCGCTCGGCGGCAACCCGACCGCACAGCCGCTGCAGCGGAGCTCGAACGCGTTCAGCAGCGACAGCGACGGACGGTCCTGCAGCTCCTCCGCGCCCTGACGGGCTCGTCCCGGCGCGACCGCGCTCACCGCGTACGCGCTCGCCCGTCTGCGAGGACTCCGGGCCGCAGGCACGAGATGAAGAGGGGCAACGACGACCTCGTTGAGCGGATCCGGTACCGCCTCGACCCTAAGAAGTCGGAGCGCCGGGGTCAAGACGCAACTTTCCGGGCCGCGGCGACGTTAGCCAGATAACGACATGCGCACACCGACTCCGACACACGCGCAGGAACGGCACGAGTCGTCCCGCACCCGACGCCGCGCCTGACGACGAGGTCGGCGTCACCGACCTCCGCGCCCGCGACTACCTCTCGATTCTCAAGCGGGCGGCGCGCGAGGCGGTCGACGACCAGATCCCCGACTCGGCCGCGGCGATGGCGTACTACGCCTTCCTCGCGATCCCGGCACTGCTGCTCGTCAGTGTCGGCGTCTTCAGCCTCGTCGCCAGCCCGAGCGCAATCGAGACGATCATCGACAAGCTCGGGAGCGTCATGCCCGCCGAGGCGGTGACGCTCCTCGAGGACGCGCTGAACCGGACGGCCGAGGGAGGCGGCGGGCTGACGATGATCCTCGTCGGCGGCGTCGTCGCCGTGTGGACGGCCAGCGGGGTCGCGAACGCGCTGATGCGCGCGTTGAACCGCGTGTACGACACGGACGAGTCGCGCGGCTTCCTGCGTCAGCGTCTCGTCGGGCTCGTGATGGTCGCCGTCGGGGTGGCCGCATTCGTGCTCGTGTTCGGGCTGCTCGTGCTCGGGCCGAATCTCTCCCGTTGGATCGGTGACGTCGTCGGCGCCGAAGGCGCCGTCCGCTGGGCATGGCTGCTCGGCCAGTGGCCGATCCTGCTGGTCGGCCTCCTCGTGACGTTCGGTGCGGTGCTCTTCTTCGGCCCGGACGTCGAGCATCCGCGGTGGAGCTTCCTGAGCGTGGGGGCCGGCCTCGCCGTCGGGCTCTGGCTGCTCGCCTCCGGCGGCTTCGCGATCTATCTGGCGTTCTTCGGCTCCTACAACAAGACGTGGGGGTCGCTTGCCGCGGTGATCATCATGCTGACCTGGCTCTGGCTGAGCTCGCTGGCGCTGCTCTTCGCGGCGGAGGTCGACGCGGAGGCGGAGCGGACGCGGCAAGCCGCGGAACGCGGCGGCTGAGCCGACTCAGACGGACGCCAGCACGCCGTCGAGCGGCCGCGGCACGCGTGACAGGTCGAGTGCCTCGACGAGCAGCGGGGCGTAGCGGATCTTCCGGCCGCCGCCGCTCCCCAGAAACCGGCGCAGCTGCTCCTCGACCGGCCGTTCCCGCCACGCCGCCTGCTTCTGCAGCGTGCGGAACGAGCCGAGGTCGCCCTGCACCTGGACGAGCTCCTCGATGCGGGCCGCGCCGAGCGCGCGGATCAGCTCGTCCTCGAGGTCGCGCTCGCACACGAAGAACCCGAGGCGCTCCAGGTCGTCGCGCGTCCGCGCCGGGCCGAGCCCGACGCCCTCCAGCGCCCGCCGCACCGCCTGCTCCTCGCCGGCGTCGTAGAGGCCCGCCAGCCGCAGATCGAGCCCCGGCGGGCCGTACCGGCGCAACTCCCTGCCCACGGCCTGGGCACCGCCGATCGTGACGACGTCGACGCCCTCGGCGGCGAGGTCGCGACCCCGGCGCGCCGCGAGCGCCTCGACAGCGCCCCGGTCGCTCGGGCCCTCGACGAGGACGACCGCACGCGGCTCGACCGGCAACGACTGAGGTGCTACGGGTGCTTGCGGGCGAGCCGTGCCCTGAGACTGGTGACGAGGCTCGTGGGGATGTCCACGTCCGCGGGCTCGGGCTCGAGCGCGGGCTCCGGGATCGCCTCGTCCCCCGCGCGCGCATGCCACAGATCGATGTGGAGGCGCTCGATCTCCTCGATCAGCAGGAGGATGGCCCGGCCCGCCGACCGGATCTCGTCGCGCTCGTCGGTCTCGAGGCCGTGCCCCCAGCGGCGCAGCGTGTCCAGCTTCTCGGCGTCCAGGCGCACGCGCGGACCCTACCGCCCGACACGGGCGAGAGCCGCGAGCAGTTCCTGGTGGCGCCGCTCCTCGTCGGGCATGCCCTCCTCGACCGGCTCCCGTTTCCGCCGCGCCAGCATCGCGTCCACGGGCTTCACGACGAAAAAGAACACGGCTGCCGCGACGGCGACGAACTGGATCACGGCCGTGAGGAACGCGCCGTAGCGGAACACCGCGTCGTTGATCGTGAAGGTGAGGTCGCTGAAGTCCGGCTTCCCGATGATCGCCGCGATCACCGGCATCACGAGGTTCTCGACGAGCGAGTTGATCACGGCCGCGAAGGCGACGCCCATCACGAACGCGACCGCCAGCTCGACGATGTTGCCGCGGAACAGGAACTCCTTGAACTCGCGGAGCACGGGCCCTCCTCGGTCGACGAACGGCCGGACGGGCGATTCTCTCCGATCGGCGCGCACGGTGCTCGCTAGGCTCGACGGATCGCACACGCCCACCACGCTGCGCCAGTCGCTCAACCGGGTCGCGTTCTCGGCGACCGTCCACTGCCTCACCGGCTGCGCCATCGGCGAGGTGCTCGGGCTGATCATCGGCACGGCGCTGGGGTGGGGGAACTGGGAGACGATCGCCCTCGCGGTCGTCCTCGCGTTCTTCTTCGGCTACACGCTGACGATGGTGCCGCTGCTGCGGTCGGGGATCGCCTTCGGCGCCGCCGTGCCGGTCGCGCTCGCCTCCGACACGGTGTCGATCACGATCATGGAGATCGTCGACAACGCGATCGTGCTCGCGATCCCGGGCGCGATGGAGGCCGGGCTCGACAGTGTCCGTTTCTGGGGGAGCCTCGCGGTCGCGCTCGCCGTCGCCGGCGTCGCGGCCTACCCGGTCAACCGCTGGCTGATCGGGCGCGGACGCGGCCACGCGGTCGTGCACGCGCTCCACCAGCACTGAGGAACCTCTTAGCCGCCGTTCACGGGCCTCTCAGCCGCGGCCGGTTCCCTGCGTGGGGTCAGCGACCCAGGAGGTATGGATGGAAAGGGCACGCACGTTCGACCTCAGGCCGGTCCTCGTCCTGGCTGCGGCGGTGTTCGCGGCGGCCGCGGTGTGGGCGACGACGGCGCTCGCGGGGGGCGGCGGCTCCTCGTCCTCGAGCGGCTCCGCGGGCGGCGACTCGCCCGCGGCGCAACTCGTACAGGACACCCAGCCGCCGGCCCGCGAGGACTGCCCGGAGCGCGACGGCTCCGGCGGCAACGGGGACGACGGCTCCGGCGACGGCTCGAGCGGAGACTCGGGCGGCACCGCCGAGACCCCGTCCGTCTGACCCGCCCCACGGCGCGGCCCGCGACGGCGGGCCGCGCCGTCCATCAAGATCGGGGTCGTGCAGATCGAGACGCCGCATGGACCGGCGCGTGTGCACCTCCGGCCGCGGGACGGCGCGCAGGCGGCGCTCGTCCTCGGCCACGGGGCCGGCGGCGGCGTGGCCGCGCCCGACCTCGTCGCCGCGGCCGGCGCGGCGGAGGACCTGGGCCTGGCCGTCGCGCTCGTCGAGCAGCCGTACCGCGTGGCCGGTCGGCGCTCGCCCGCGCCCGCACACCACCTCGACGCGGCCTGGACGGCCGTGCTCGAGCACCTGCGTGGCGGCGCGCTTGCGGGGCTGCTCCTCGTCGTCGGCGGACGGTCCGCCGGCGCGCGGGTGGCGTGCCGGACCGCGGAGGCGACCGGAGCGGCCGCCGTGCTCTGCCTCGCGTTTCCGCTACGGCCGCCGCGCCGAACGGGGCCGCCGGCGGCGAGCCGCCTGCCCGAGCTCGACGCGGTGCCGGTGCCGACACTGGTGGTGCAAGGGGAGCGCGACGCGTTCGGGATTCCGCCCGCGTCGAAGCGCCGGACCGTCGTGCAGGTGCCGGGCGACCACTCGCTCCGCGCCTCGGCCGCCGTCGCCGAGGCTGTGCGTGCCTGGCTCCCTGGCGTCGTTCCGGGCTAGGAGGGCTTGGCGAAATACGCGTTGTGCCGTCGGCGCACGCTGCTCGCCCTGCGGACGGCGTCCTCGGTCGCGCCGATAGCGCTGCTATCGACGCTCCCTGCGTCCTTGCCGCCGAACGAGCAGCGCACGCCGACGACGAACGGCATTCCGCCAAGCCCTCCGAGATGCGAACATGTGTTCGTGTCCGCCGAGGCCACGATCCTGCACGCCGATCTCGACTCGTTCTACGCGTCGGTCGAGCAGCGCGACGATCCGGGCCTGCGCGGCAAGCCCGTGATCGTGGGCGGCGGGGTCGTCCTCGCCGCGAGCTACGAGGCGAAGGCGTACGGCGTCCGCACCGCGATGGGCGCCTCGACGTGGCGGAAGCTGTGCCCGCACGCGGTCGTCGTCCGGCCGCGGATGGACGCGTACTCCGAGGCGAGCAAGGCCGTCTTCGCGGTCTTCGACGACACGACGCCGTTCGTCGAGGCGCTGTCGATCGACGAGGCGTTCCTCGATGTTCGCGGGATGCGGCGCCTCTCGGGGTCCCCCGTCGAGATGGCGGTCCGCCTGCGGCGCGAGGTGCTCGAGCGCGTCGGCCTGCCGATCACGGTCGGGGTCGCGCGGACGAAGTTCCTGGCCAAGGTCGCGAGCGGCGTCGCGAAGCCGGACGGCCTGCTCGTCGTGCCGCCCGGCCGCGAGCTCGAGTTCCTGCACGCGCTTCCGGTCGAGCGCCTCTGGGGCGTCGGCCCGAAGACGGCGGCGAAGCTCCACGAGCTGGGGCTCCACACCGTCGGCGACGTCGCGGCCGTGCCCGAGGCGACGCTCGTCTCGATCCTCGGCGTCGCCGTCGGCCGGCACCTGCACGCGCTCGCCCACAACCGCGACCCGCGGCCGGTCGAGCCGCGGAAGCGGCGCCGCTCGATGGGAGCGCAGCGCGCCCTCGGGCTGCGCCGCTACCGCGAGGACGGCGAGGTCGACGAGTCGCTCGTCGCGCTCGTCGAGCGCGTCACCCGGCGGATGCGGAAGGCCGGTCGCATCGGCCGGACGGTGATGATCCGGCTCCGCTTCGGCGACTACTCGCGCGCGACGCGGGCCCACACGCTGCCGCGCGCGACGGCCGAGACCGCGGTCGTGCTCGCGACCGCCCGCTGGCTGCTCCGCGGCGCGCTGCGGGCGATCGACCGCGACGGCCTGACGATGGTGGGCGTGACGGTCGCCGACCTCGAGGACGACGCCGTCCTGCAGCTCGGCCTGCCGTTCGCGCCCGGTGGACGACACGCGCTCGACGCCGCGCTCGACGAGGTGCGCGAGCGGTTCGGGTCGAAGGCGGTTGTCCGGGCAGTGCTCGTCGGTCGCGAGGAGGGGCCCACGGTGCCGCTGCTCCCCGACTAGTCGCTGGCACGTGCGACGCCGATCCGCCACCATCGGGCGATGCTTGCCCTGCTCGCCACCGCCGCTGTCCTCGCCGCGCCCATGGCAGGGACGCCAGCAGAGACGGCGGCGGCGCTCGCCCGCGACACCAGTCAGCTCGGCGCCTCGGTGGCCGCCTGGCGGCAGACGGGGTCGCCGCGGCAGCCGTCGGAGCTGCTCCGGCTCGCGCTCCGCCAGCAGCGTCGCTACCTCGCGCTCGGGCTGGCGGATCGCTCCTACGGCGACGCGGTCGTCCGCGCGCTGCCGCAACGGACACGCCTCGACGCGCGGGACGTGCTCCGCGCGCGCCGGTCCCTCGTCGCGCTGACGCCGCCGACCACGCTCCCGCTCACGTCCTTCCGCGTCGGTCCGGCGGAGCCCGTCGACCGGCTGCTCGCGCACTACCGCGAGGCGGAGCGGCGATTCGGGGTCCCCTGGAACGTCCTCGCCGCAGTCAACTTCGTGGAGACCGCGTTCGGGAAGGTCCGGTCGCCGAGCACGGCGGGCGCACAGGGGCCAATGCAGTTCCTGCCGGCGACCTGGCGCGCGTACGGGCTCGGCGGCGACGTCTACGACCCGCGCGACGCGATTCTCGGCGCCGCCAACCTCCTCCGCGCGTCCGGGGCGCCGCGTGAGCTCCGCCGGTCGCTCTACGCCTACAACCACTCCACGCTCTACGTCGATGCCGTGCTCGCGTACGCGCGCGTCCTCGGCCGGACACGAACGGCGCTGCCCGTGTTCCACGCCTGGCGCGTGTTCGTGCGGACGCCGGCCGGCTACCGGCTCGTCAGCACCCGCTAGGGCCGTAACAGAATCCCAACCGCATTCTCAGGCGCGGCGGCTACCGTGGCCGACGGTGCGCCGCTCCGCCACCCTCCTGGCCGTCGTCGTCCTCGCCGCGCTCGCCGGAGCGCCGGCGGCGCTGGCGGAGGTCATCAGCGTGCAGGACGACCAGGGCCGGACGATCACCTTCGACGTGCGTGCGCCGGACGTGGACGTCCAGTGGCACGCGAACCTGCTCCGCCGAGCGGCGCACGGCGACGAGATCGACGACGTCACGTTCCACGTGGTCACCGCCGACGAGCTGCGCGCCAGGTGCGGCTCCGGCGCAGCGGCCTGCTACGGCGGCTCGCGCACCGCGGCCAGGATCGTCGTCCCGGCGGGGGAGTCGGCGCAGAACGCGCACTCGCTCGTCCACGAGTACGGGCACCACGTCGACGCCTGGCGCGGCGTCGGGGCCGCGTCGCGCGAGCCGAACGGCAGCGCGCAGTGGTGGGCGGCGCGCGGGATCTCGCAGCTGCTCGCCGACGGACAGGTCTCGCACACGTACTCGCTCGGCTGGGAGCACGCGATCGGTGAGCTCTTCGCCGAGGACTACGCGCAGCTGCACCTGCAGACGCCCTGGCGGATCTCCTGGCTCGACCCGCCGGGAGAGCCGGTGCTCGCGGCGCTCCGCGCCGACCTCGAGAACGCGCCGACGGAGGCCGTCCCGGCGTCGACCAGGCCGCTCGTGATCACGCGGCGCGGCACGCTCCGCCCGCGCGCCGTCCACACGATCCCGTTCGGCCTGCTCGGGCCGGGGCGCCGGGTCACGTTCACGGCGACGCTGGGGCGGCCGGGCTCCGCGCGGCTCGAGCTCCGCTGCGACGACGGCCGGACGGCGACGCGCGTGGTGCGCACCCGCACGACGACGCTGGACGTCCGCAACCTCGGTCCCGCGACGTGCCGCGTCGCGATCCGCTCGACCGCGCGCCGCGCCGTCTCGTTCTCCGCGCGCCTGCGGCTCGCGGTCGTAGCGGTCTAGCGCCCGACCGTGACGGTGACCGAGACCTCGGCGGCGGTGCCGCCGCCGGTCGCGCGCACCTGCACCCGGTGCAGGCCCTCGGTCTCCGCAGCCGTGTCCCAGGCGTACGTCCACGGCGCCGCGCTGACGGTCGCCCGCACGGCGCCGTCGACCAGGAACTCCACCTTCTCGACCGTGCCGCGCACGTCGGCGCTCCACTCGACCGGCCCGACCACGCGCTGGCCCTCGACGAGGCTCTGCGAGGCGATCGTCGGCGCGCCGGCGGCGACGCCGTTCGTCACGTAGACGCGGCTGCGCACGGTGGCGCTGCGGCCGTCGCGGGCCTGGGCACGCAGCTCGAGGACGTGCTCGCCGTCGCCGACGCGGCGCGAGCTCCAACGGAACGCGAACGGCGCGCGCGTGTCGTGGTCGACGCGCTTCCCGTCGATCCACAGCTCGACGCGCTTCGCCTTCGCGCCCGCGACCCGCGCCTGCACTGGAACGGTCCCCGCGACGGAGCCCGGCACCGTCGCACGCACGGTGAACGGCCGGTTGGCGACCCGGATCCGCAGGCGCTTCCGCGTCCACGCTCCGCGCGGGCCGAAGGCGCGCAGCTCCAGCGTGTGCCGGCCGTTCGCGAGCAGGAAGGTGTTGAGACCGATCCCGCGCGCGAACGAGTACGGCTTCGTCCGGTCGCGCCAGCGGAGCTTCCCGTCGACGAGGAAGTCGACGCGCGAGATCGGCCCGGTCGTGACCGCGGCCCACGGGCGGCGGCCACGGAGGAAAGCGCCGGCCGAGACGGACTGCGAGCGCACGCGCAGCGTGATCTTGGGCTTCGGCCTCGGCGGGATCGCGTAGCGGCGGACGAGCCTTAGGTACATGGCCCAGTTCCAGGTCGGGCCCGGGTCGGAGTGGGCATCCGAGCCGCCGCGCCTGGACGGGTCGAACGGGTTCGGCACCTCGCTGTGGCCGATGATGTGCCGCCGGTCGATCGGCATGAGCGCGCGCCGCGCGATGTACGCGACGAGCCGGGCCGAGGCGCGGTACTGCTTGGCGGTGAAGCCGGCCGGGTCGTCGACGTAGCCCTCGTGCTCGACGCCGACCGACCGCACGTTGACCTTCCAGTTCCCCGCGTGCCAGGCGATGTCGGAGTCGTGCACGAGCTGCACGATCCGGCCCCTGCGCGAGACGATGTAGTGCGACGACGCGTGGGAGCGCTCGTTCCGGAGCCAGCTCACCGAGCCCCAGAACCGCCCCTCGGTGACGTGGACGACGATCTCGTCGATCGCGCGCGGGCCGCGGTGGGACTTCGTGAAGTTGCCCTCGCCCTTGAGCCAGGAGACCTTCGGGCGGCGCAGCTCGGCGGCCGACGAGGCCGGCGCGAGGAACATCGCGGCGGCGATCGCGGCGGTCGCGACGAGGATGGTGTTCCGCAGGATGGTCAACGTGGGGAAATCCGAGTTGAAAGCGGGATCCGGGAGAGTAGCCGCGAAATCCGCCACCGGCCGGGCCGCGTAGTCAAGGGCGGAGCATCACGTGCTCCCTTCCCTCGGCGGCCCGCTCACCAGGGCCTGACGGCGCCGGCGGGGTGCGAGCCTCCCCTCGCACCCCGCTCAGGCGTGCGGGAAACCGCACGTCGGGACGCCTGTCCTCCGCACTGCCCCACCGCTCGGCCGGGCCTAGGCTCTCGGCATGATCAGGTTCGAGACCGAGCGCCAGACTGCCGTCTCTCTCAGCCTGCTGAGTGCGGTCCTCTCCCTCGCACTTGCGGGTCCGGCGCTGGTGCTTGCGATACTCGCCTGAGCGGCTGGCGGCGCGCGTCCTCACCCCTCTGGGGCGCGCGCCGCCACCGCACCTCTTGTTACGTCGGCCGGAGCTCCGGCGGTGACTTGCCCTCGAGCTCGGCCTCCATCCGCTCGAGCTCCTCCTCCGTGCCCATGCGCACAGGTCCCTTGAACCACTTGTTGGCGCTGAGGACCCACCAGCCTCCGAAGAGAAGGAGCGCTCCGCCCACGAGGATCGGCGCGTAGTTCACGGCCTCCCAGGTGAACCCGTCCTTCCACGGTGCGCTGATGGAGTACGGCGGCATGAGGAAGACGATCGAGATGAAGAACACCCAGACGATCGCGATCGGGTCGATCCACTTGTAGTGCCGGCCGAGCGTCCACGCGCCCGGCTGGAACTCGTCCTTCATCCGGTACCGCAGGATCACCGGGAGGATGAACGCGATGTACAGGCCGATGACGGCGATGCCCGTCCCCACGTAGTAGCCGACGAAGAAGTTGTAGAGCGTCGGCAGCATCAGGGCGGCGGCGGCCACGACGATGGCGATGACGGCCATGTGCGGGATGCGGTTGCGCGAGACGCGGCGCCAGAGCTGGTGGCCCGGGACGGCGCGGTCACGTGAGAACGCGAACAGCATCCGCGACGCCGACGTCACCGACGCGGTCAGGCAGAAGAACTGGGCCACGCAGCAGACGAAGAGGATGAACGTCCCCCAGCTCTGGCCCATCGCCGTGACCCAGCTGGACGGGACGATGTAGAGGTCGAACACCGGCTCCGCCGGCAGCGCGCGCGTCACCGCGACGAGCAGGATGAAGCCGAAGAAGACCGACGCGACGACCGACATGTACATCCCGACCGCGGCGCCGCGGGATGCCTGCCGCGTCTCCTCGGCCATGTGCGCGGACGCGTCGAAGCCCGTGATGGTGTACTGGGCCATCAACAGACCCGTGAGGAAGACGTACCAGAACACGATGCTTCCGAACGTGTTGGGCGCGGCGTCGCCGCCCCAGCCGGTGAGGTTGAGCGTCTCCGTGAAGACGAAGCTGAACGAGCGCGGATCGTCCGGGATCGTGAACAGGATGATCACGATCAGGGCGACGCCGATCATGTGCCAGTACGCCGAGATCGTGTTCAGCAGCGCCGTGATGGAGACCCTCAGCAGGTTCAGGGCCAGCGCGGCGAGCAGCACGATCGCGTAGGTCAGGTACACGTACTCCTTGTCGTTCGGGTACTCGAACCAGTAGTTCATGAGGGCCGTGCCGAAGATCGCGAGGCCGTAGCCGATTGCCGCCGTGACCGCGATCTGCCCGACCAGGTTGAACCAGCCCGTGAACCAGCCCCAGCCCGGGCTGCCGAGCTTGGACGCCCAGTAGTAGAGGCCGCCCGCCGTCGGGAAGGCCGACGCGATCTCGGCCATCGAAAGCGCGACGAGGGTGCTCATGGCGCCGACGATGAGCCAGCCCCAGGTGATGGCGACGGGGCCGCCCTGGCCGTACGCGATCGCGTACGAGGTCAGGCAGCCCGCGAGGATCGAGATGATCGTGAACGAGATCGCGAAGTTCTGGAACCCGCCCATCGCGCGGAAGAGCTCCTGCGCGTAGCCGAGGCGGTGCAGGGTCTTCTCGTCCTCGTCGGTGTGGTAGGTCGGGGCAGCCGCAGGCGACTGTCCGGCCGGGGGAGTGGTGTCCAAACCGGGTTCCTCCTCCGTCGGGTTCGTGTCGATAGGCGCTATTTACGTCCTGTGGCGGACGGAGTGTCAATTGGCCGCCGCGTCTAGCCGCGGACCTTCGTGCCCTCCGGGTCGTACAGGGGCTCGGCGGCAACGGCGCCCGCGATCCAGTCGCCGAACACCTCTACCTCGACCGGCGTCCCGGGCTCGGCGCGGTCGGCGGGGACGTAGGCATACGCGATCGAGCGCTCGACGGTGTAGCCGTAGCCGCCGCTCGTCACGCGGCCCGCGATCGCGCCGTCGATCCGCACCGGCTCCGAGCCCAGGGCGACGGCCCGCGGGTCATCGAGGACGAGGCACGCGAGGCGACGCTCGGGCTCTTGCCGCGCGAGCAAGGCCTCGCGGCCGAGGAACTCGCCCTTGTCGAGCTTCACCGCGAAGCCGAGCCCCGCCTCGTAGGGCGTGTCCTCGGGGGAGATGTCGGCGCCCCAGACGCGGTAGCCCTTCTCCAGCCGGCAGGAGTCGATCGCCCTGTAGCCGCCGGCGACGAGGCCGTGCCCGCGGCCGACGTCCCAGATCGTGTCCCACAGGCGCAGCCCGAGCTCCGTCGGGCAATAGAGCTCCCAGCCGAGCTCTCCGACGTAGGTGACGCGGAGCGCGAGACAGGGCACCGGCCCGATTGCGACCTCGCGCGCCCGCATGTACGCGAAGGACAGGTCGTCGTCGGCCAGCGGGCCGAGGATCTCGCGTGCGGCCGGCCCCCAGATCCCGAGGCAGGCGTAGCGGGAGGTCACGTCCTCGACGTGGACGGAGCCGTCCTCCGGCGCGTGCTGGCGGATCCAGGCCAGGTCGTGCTGGCCGAAGGCCGTGCCGGTGACGATGCGGAAGCGCTCCTCGGCGAGCCGGGTGACGGTGAAGTCGCACTCGATCCCGCCGCGCGCGTTGAGCATCTGGGTGTACGTGATCGCGCCGACGTCGCGCGCGACGCGGTTGTCGCACAGCCGCTCGAGGAAGCCCGCCGCGCCCGCGCCCGAGACCTCGATCTTCGCGAAGCTCGTCTCGTCGAAGAGCGCGGCCGCCTCGCGCGTCGCCCGGTGCTCGGCGCCGACGGCCGCGCTCCACAGCCGTCCCGCCCAGCCGCGCGGTCGCAGCGACTCGTCGCCGGCTGCCGCGTTCGGCTCGAACCAGTTCGGGCGCTCCCAGCCCGACTTCTCGCCGAAGGCGGCGCCGAGCTCCTGCAGGCGTCCGTAGGTCGGGGAGGTCCTGAGTGGTCGACCGGCGGTGCGCTCGTGCCCGGGGTACTTGACGTCGTAGTAGGTCGAATAGACCTCGACCGTGCGCGCGAGCGTGTACGCCTGGCTGCGGTAGGCGTAGCCGAACCGGCGGCTGTCCATCTCCCACACGTCCAGGCTGGGCACTCCTTCGACGATCCACTCCGCCACGAGCCGCCCCATCCCGCCGGCGCCCGCGAGGCCGTGCGCGCAGAAGCCGGCCGCGACCCAGAAGCCGTGCACGTCGGTCGGCCCGAGGATGAACTCGTTGTCGGGCGTGAAGGCCTCCGGCCCGTTGATGAGGCGCACGACCTCCATCTCCTCGAGCTGCGGCACGCGCCGGACCGCGTTCTCCAGCAGCGGTTCGAAGCGCGCCCAGTCCTCGGCGAGGAGCTTCCCGTTGAAATCGGGCGGGATCCCGTCGAGCGACCACGGCGCCGGGTCGCGCTCGTAGCCGCCCATGATCAGGCCGCCCGACTCGGGGCGGAAGTACACGAGGAGCGACGGGTCGCGCATCGTCGGCATGTCGAGCGGCAGCCCGGCCGGCTTCGTGACCAAGTACTCGTGGGCCATCGGGACGACCGGCACGGTGACGCCGGCGAGCGCCCCGAGCTCCTTCGCGAACATGCCGCCCGCGTTGACGACCACCTCGGCCTCGATCTCGCCGCGGTCGGTGACGACGCCGGTGACGCGGCCGCGGTGCGTCGGGATCGCCGTCACGCGGGTACCGGTGCGGATCTCGGCGCCGCGGCGGCGGGCGCCCTCGGCGAGGGCGAGCGTGAGCTGGCTCGGGTCGATGTAGCCGTCGGTGGGGAGGTAGGCCGCGCCGAGCACGCCATCGGTCGTCATCGGCGGGAACAGCCGCTGCGCCTCGTCGGCCGGGACGAGCTCGAGCGGCAGCCCGAACGTCTTCGCCCAGCCCGCCTGCCGCGCGAGCTCCTCCATGCGCTCCTCCGACGAGGCGAGCCGCAGCGAGCCGACCTCCTTCCAGCCCGTCTCGAGATCGACCTCGTCCGCGAGCGACCGGTAGAGGTCGACCGAGTCCATCATCATGCGCGTCAGCGACAGCGAGCCGCGCAGCTGGCCGACGAGGCCGGCGGAGTGGAAGGTCGAGCCGGATGTGAGGTCGGCACGCTCGACGAGCACGACATCGTCCCAGCCGAGCCGCGTCAGCCAGTAGAGGATCGAGCAACCGCCCACACCGCCGCCGACGACGACGGCGCGCGCACGGTCCGTCACAGCAGCGCCCGGCGGAAGCGGTCCGAGTCGGCCGTCTCCTCCATCCGCTCGAAGTGCTCGGCCGCGTACGCCTCGAAGTCGAACTCGATGTCGGAGATCGCCTGCTGCACGACGCCCCACATCGCCTCACGGAAGTCGGACATGAACCGCATCTGCACGAGCGAGCGCTCGTCCTCGACGCCGTACGACGCGAGCATGAGCGCGTCGTCCTCCTCGTCGAGTCCATGGTTGACGGAGAAGTTCGCGAGGTCGAAAAAGCGGTCGCCCATGCCGGCGTACTCCCAGTCGACGATCCAGATGCGCCCGTTCTCGTCGGCGATGAAGTTCGCGCTCAGCAGGTCGTTGTGGCAGAAGACCGTCGGGTGCGGCGGCCGCAGGCGCTCGATCATGTCCGCGATCGGCTTCGCGCGGTCGTACGCCTGCGGCACCGGGACGCGGTTGGCCGCGGCGATGCTGTAGTACGCCTCGACCACACGGAAGGGGTCGAAGCGGGACGCGATCGAGCCGCTGTTGTGGAAGCGCCGCAGCGTCCGCACGACGTTGAGGATCATCTCGCGGTCGCGCATCCGCTCGGCGCTGACCGGCTCGCCGCGGATATAGCGCGTGACGAGGTAGCCCTCCGGCTCCACGAACGCGATCACCTCGGGCGCGATGCCGATGTCCGCGGCGAGCACGTTCGCCGCATGCTCGGCGTTGCGGTCGATGCCCAGGAGTTCCGTGTCGTGCCCGCCGATCCGCAGGACGTACTCGCCCCCGGCGACGTCGACCTTGAAGTTCCGGTTGGTGATCCCGCCGCCCAGGATCTCGATCGCAGCGGCGCGGCCGGGCCAGACGCGCTCGACGATCTCCCGCGGCGGCGGCGCCGCCTGATCCCTCCCCGGTTGCACGGCTCGATCCTAAGCGGCGAAACTCGCGGGCATGCTGACACTGGACGAGCTGCGGGCCGACGACGGCATCGACACGATCGTCGTCGCGTTCACGGACATGCAGGGGCGCCTGCTCGGCAAGCGCCTCCACAAGGACTTCTTCCTCGAGGACGGGGTCGAGCACGTAGAAGGGTGCAATTACCTCCTCGCGCTCGAGATGGAGATGGATCCCGTCCCGGGCTACGAGATCGCGAGCTGGGAGCGGGGCTACGGCGACTTCGTGCTGCGGCCCGACCTCGCGACGCTGCGGCGGATCCCCTGGGTCGAGGGGAACGCGCTCGTGCTCTGCGACGTGGGCTGGGAGGACGGCTCCCCGGTCGCGCCGTCGCCGCGGCAGGTGCTCCGCGGCCAGCTCGAGCGGCTCGAGGCGCACGGGCTGGAGGCGCGGTTCGGCACCGAGCTCGAGTTCTTCCTCCTCAAGGAGTCGTACGCCGAGGCGCACGCGGCGCACTACCGCGGGTTGACGCCGTCGGTGCCGTACATCCTCGACTACCACGTGCTCGCGTCGACCTACGACGAGCCGCTGCTCCGCCGCATCAGGAACGACATGCAGAAGGCCGGGCTGAAGGTCGAGAGCTCGAAGGGCGAGGCCTGGCCCGGGCAGCACGAGATCAACTTCCACTTCGCCGATGCGCTCACGACCGCGGACAACCACACGGTCTACAAGAACGGCGCGAAGGAGATCGCGCACCTCGAGGGCTGCTCGATCACGTTCATGGCCAAGCCGGACCACACGTGGATCGGCAACTCGTGCCATGTCCACGGCTCGCTCTGGCGCGACGGCGAGGCGGCCTTCACCGACGACGGGCTCTTCGGCGCCTTCCTCGCAGGCTGGATCGCGTGCGCGCGGGAGCTCGCGGTCTTCCTCGCACCGAACGTCAACTCGTACAAGCGCTACGCCGCCGGCTCGTGGGCGCCGACGACGCTCGCGTGGGGGAACGACAACCGCACCTGCGGCTTCCGCGTGGTCGGGCACGGGCGCTCGCGGCGGGTCGAGACACGGATCCCCGGCGGCGACGTCAACCCGTACCTCGCGCTCGCGGCGCTCGTCGCGGCCGGGCTGCACGGGATCGAGCACGGGCTCGAGCCGCCGCCCGCGCTCGAGGGCAACGCGTACGAATCGGACGCCGAGCGCTTCCCCTCGACGCTGCGCGAGGCGATCGCGGCGCTCGAGCAGGGGACGATGGCGCGCGCGGCGTTCGGCGACCTCGTCGTCGACCACTACCTCAACTACGCGCGCACCGAGCAGCGCCTCTTCGACGAGGTCGTCACCTGCTACGAGCGGGAGCGGCTGTTCGAGCGGGCATGACGTGAGCGTCGCGCACGGCAGGTGCGACGGTGTACACCTACATCGGCGGTGGTGTACACCGGCGCAATGCATCCACTGATCGGCATCACGACGTATGCGGAGCCCGAGGTCTCCTGGGGCCACTGGACGGTGCCCTCGGCACTGGTCCCGCTGTCGTACGTCTCGGCCGTCGAGCGGGCAGGCGGCCGGCCGCTCCTCGTCCCGCCCGCCGAGGACGGGATCGACGAGACGCTCGACGTCCTCGACGGCCTCGTCTTCTCCGGCGGGAACGATCTCGACCCCGGCTCGTACGGCGCTGCCGCGCATCCCGAGACGACCTCGACGGTGCCGCAGCGCGACGACGCCGAGCTCGCGCTCCTGACCGCTGCTCTGGCGCGGGACCTGCCCGTGCTGGCCGTCTGCCGCGGCTCGCAGATCCTCAACGTCGCCCGCGGCGGCGATCTCGTCCAGCACCTCCCCGAGGTCGTCGGGCACGACCGGCACCGCCCGACGCCCGGCGAGTTCGCGGACCATGGCGTGACCGTGGCGCCGGACAGCCGGCTCGGGGCCGTCCTCGGCGGCAGCCACGCGCCGGTGAAGTCGCACCACCACCAGGGCTACGGCCGCGTCGGCGAGGGGCTCCGCGAGGTCGCATGGGCCGAGGACGGCACGGTCGAGGCGGTGGAGGATCCGTCGAAGCGGTTCGCGCTCGGCGTGCTCTGGCACCCCGAGGAGGGCGAGGACGCGAAGCTCTTCGAGACGCTCGTGGCCGAGGCACGCGCGTTCCGGGCTGCGCGCGGCGGCTAGCGCGGCGCGACCGCGGGCGGCCGCACGGAGGCGGGCGGCGCGGGCGTCGGCGTGGGCGGGCGCACGGAAGCGGGCGCCGACTGGGGCAGGGCCGGAGTAGGACGTGGCGACGCCTCGCGCGACGGCGCCGGCCGGCCGCCGGCCTGCGCCGCGGCGAACGTGTTCCGCTCGATCTGCAGCTGCAGCAGCGCCGTCTGGGCCTGGAGCCGGTAGCCGAATGCCCGTGTATCGCCGATCACGTAGCCGCACATCCCGCCGATGATCCCGCCGACGAGCATGGTGGCGAAGCCGAAGATGGCGGGGATCGGCCACGACTCCCCGATCGGGGTGAGCGGGATCGCGCCGAAGGCCGCACCGAGCGCGGCGCCGACGACGACCGAGCCCACGACGAACGAGCGCGCCTTCTCGTAGAGGCGCTCCGCGAACCGCTCGATGACGGTGGGGTCGTAGAGGGGCACCCCCGTGTACATCTCGCTCCCCATCGGCGCGAAGGCGGCCGTCCTTGAGAGGCGTGGTTCAATAGCCGCCCATGTCGCTCCGCGTCCTCAACCCGGCGACCGAGGAGCCGATCGCCGAGCTCGAGCAGGCCGGCGAGGAGGAGTTGGACGCGGCGGTCGCGCGCGCGAAGGAGGCTGGTCCCGCGTGGCGGCGCGTCGTCCCCGCCGACCGCGCCCGCCTGCTGCGTCGGCTCGCGACGCTCGTCGAGGAGCACGCCGAGGAGCTCGCGCGGATCGAGAGCGACAACGTGGGGAAGCCGATCACCGGCGCGCGCGGCGAGGTCGGGATGGTCGCGCAGGTCTTCCACTACTACGCCGGCGCAGTCGACAAGCCCGCCGGGCAGACGATCCCGGTCGCGGGCGGCGAGGCGTTCACCTTCCGCGAGCCGCTCGGCGTCGTCGGCCTGATCGTCCCCTGGAACTTCCCGCTCAACATCGCGAGCTGGAAGCTCGGGCCGGCGCTCGCGTGCGGCAACACGGTCGTGCTCAAGCCGGCGGAGCTGACCCCGCTGTCGGCCCTGCGGCTCGCGGAGCTCACGCTCGACGCCGGCATCCCCGAGGGGGTCGTCAACGTCGTCGCCGGCAAGGGCTCGGTCGTCGGCGCACGGCTCGTCGCGCACCCGGACGTGGCGAAGATCGGCTTCACCGGCTCGACGGAGGTGGGGCGGACGGTGATGGAGGGCGCGGCCGGGACGGTGAAGCGCGTGACGCTCGAGCTCGGCGGCAAGTCCGGGAACCTCGTGTTCGAGGACGCCGACCTCGAGCGAGCGGCCGCCGCGGCGCCGTACGCCGTCTTCGACAACGCCGGCCAGGACTGCTGCGCCCGCTCGCGGATCTTCGTCCAGCGTTCCGTCTACGACCGCTTCCTCGAGCTGCTGGTCGCAGCCACCGGGCGCCTGAAGGTCGGCGACCCGGCCGCGGAGGCGACGGAGATGGGTCCGCTCATCTCGGCGGCGCACCGCGAGACGGTCGCCTCGTTCCTCGACGACGGCGTCTCGGTCGTGTTCCGCGGCGACGTGCCGGACGGACGCGGGTACTGGTTCCCGGCCACGCTCGTGGAGGCGTCGAACGACGACCGGATCGCGCGCGAGGAGGTGTTCGGCCCGGTCGCGGCGGTGATCCCGTTCGCCGACGAGGAGGAGGCGGTCCGCCTCGCCAACGACACGCCGTACGGCCTGTCGGGCTCGATCTGGACGCGCGACGCGGGCCGGGCCCTGCGCGTCGCGCGGGCGGTCGAGAGCGGCGTGCTCTCGGTCAACTCGAACTCGTCCGTACGCCCCTCGACGCCGTTCGGCGGCTTCAAGCAGTCGGGGTTCGGGCGCGAGCTCGGGCTCCAGGCGCTCGACGGCTACTCGGAGGTCAAATCCGTGTTCGTCTCGACGGAGGCATAGGCGATGGGGAGGCTCGACGGCAAGGTCGCGGTGATCACGGGCGCGGGCGGCGGCATGGGCCGCGAGGCCGCGCTGCTGTTCGCCGCCGAGGGGGCGCAGGTCTGCGTCGCGGACGTCGACGCGGAGGCTGCGGCGCAGACGGCGGCGGACGCGGGCGACGCATTCGCGCTCGAGGTGGACGTTGCGGACCCGGTGAGCGTCGAGCGGATGATGCGCGAGACGGCCGAGCGGTTCGGCGGTATCGACGTCCTCTACAACAACGCGGGCATCTCGCCCGCCGACGACGCCGGGATCCTCGAGACCGAGCCCGACGCCTGGGACCGAGTGCAGGCCGTGAACGCGAGGGGCGTCTTTCTCTGCTGCAAGCACGGGATCCCGCACCTGCTCGAGCGCGGCGGCGGCTCGGTGATCAACGTCGCCTCGTTCGTCGCGCTGCTCGGCGCCGCGACCTCGCAGATCTCGTACACGGCCTCGAAGGGCGCGGTGCTCGCGATGACGCGGGAGCTGGCGGTGCAGTTCGCCCGGCAAGGCATCCGCTGCAACGCGCTCTGCCCCGGGCCCGTGGAGACGCCGCTGCTGCTGAACATCTACGGGAGCGACCCGGCCGCGCTGGAGCGGCGCCGCATCCACTGGCCGACGGGGCGGCTGGCGAAGCCGCGCGAGATCGTGAACGCGGCCCTCTTCCTCGCGAGCGACGAGTCGTCGTACGTGAACGGCGCCGTCTTCACCGTCGACGGCGGCCTCACCGCCGCCTACGTCACGCCCGAGTAGCGGCCGCAGAAGGACGCGAGCGCCTCGGCCATCGCCGAGGCGTTCTCGAGGTGCAGCAGGTGCGACGAATCGGGGAGCTGGAAGCGCTCGACGTTCGGGAGCCACGAGCACAGCAGTGCCGTCCGGGGCGGGAAGGTCGCCGCCGTACGCTCGCCCACGACCGCGAGCACGGGCTGCACGACGCGCTGCGCCTCCGCCTCGCCGAACTCCCATGCCTGCAGCCCCGGAAGTTCCTCCGCGAAGAACGCGTCGGCGTCGGCGACCGCTTGCTCGACGACGCCCGGGATGCCGCGCTCGAGGCCGTCGCGGTAGCCGGGCCCGAAGACGCCCGTCGCGAACGCGTCGACCGCTCCGGCCTTGTCGCCGGCGCGGTAGCGCGCGATCGCCGGCGCCACGCGCTCGCGCACGAAGGCCGCCTGGTCGTCCGTCGGTGGCACCGGCCGGGCGGTCTCCATCAGCGTCAGCGAACGGACGGCCTCCGGGAAGTCGAGTGCCAGCTGCAGGGCGATCACGGCGCTCGACGAGTGGCCGACCAGGTGCGCCCGATCGATTCCGAGACGCTGCAACAGCTGCGCGCAGTGCGCTGCATGGCCCGCCATGCCGAGTGGCGCCCGAGGAGCGTCGCTGCCCGCGAAGCCCGCACGGTGGTAGCGGAGGAGCGCGAATCCTCCGGCGAGCGCCGGCTCGGTCAGCAGCGGCTCGGCCCACGCGGCGCAGAGGCCCCAGTGGATCAGGACGATGGTGTCCCCGGACCCGATCAGCTCGAACTCGAGCTCGAGCCCATCGATCGCGACGCGCTCCATCTCGTCTCTCCCTAATGACTTGACAGAGACTTGAGTGAATTGAGTGCTACTGTAGTGGAAGTGCCGGTGGAGGTCAAGCGCGATCGACGGAAGTACCACTCGCCCCTCCGGGCCGATCAGGCACGGCGCACGCGGCAGCAGATCCTCGAGGCGGCCTTCGCGCTCTTCGCCGAGCGCGGCTACGCCGGGACGACGATCGCCGCGGTCGCCGAGCGCGCCGGCGTCTCGCACGAGACGGTGTACGGCACCGTCGGCGGGAAGCGTCGCCTCCTCGAGGACGTCATCGAGCTCGCGATCGCGGGCGACGAGGAGGGCGTCGCGGCACACGAGGACGACCTGTGGGCCGAGATCGACGAGCTGCGCGACCCGGCGGACCGGCTCGCGCGGATGGTCGACCACAGCTCCGGGATTCTCGGCCGCACCCGTCCGATCCACACGGTCATCCGCGGCGCCGCGGACAAGGAGGCGTTCGCCGCGGAGCTGGGAAGCCGGCTCCTCCACGAGCGGCTGGCGGCGCAGACCGAGCGCATCCGGCGGCACCTCGGCGGCGACTTGCGGCCCGGCTTGACCGTGGCCGAGGCGGGCGAGCGCTACTGCGCCCTCGCGAGCCCGGACCTCTACTTCACGCTCACCGCGGAGCTCGGCTGGACGGCCGAGCAGCACCGGCGGTGGCTCGGCGACCTGCTCGCGCGCGAGCTCCTCGGCTGATCAGACCGCCTCCTCCGGCAGCTCGCGGAGACGCGGGATCGGCGAGGGGAGGAGGAAGAGGACGCCCGCAAGGCCCCCGACTGCTGCGAGCCACAGCGTCGGGCGCAGGCCAAGCCATGCCCCGAGCGCGCCGCCCGCGAGCGAGCCGAGGGGCCGCACGCCGAAATTCACGACCATGTAGGCCCCCGACACGCGCGAGCGGAGGCGGTCCGGGACGAGCGCCTGCTGGATCGCGCCGCCGACGATGTCCAGCACCATCACGCCGAGGCCGGCTGCGAACTCGAACGCGAGCAGGAGCCCGAGGACGACCGGGGTCGGCCCCTCCGCGAGCGGGACGAGCAGGAACGGGGCCGGGAACAGAACGCAGCCGAGGACGAATGCGGGGCCGACGCCGAGCCGCCGCGTGATCCTCCCCGTGACGATCGAGCCGATCAGGCCGCCGACCGCTCCGGCGCCGAGGACGATCCCCAGCGTCCCCGGCGACACCCCGAGCTCGCTCGTCGCATAGAGGATGAAGAGCGCGAAGAAGAGGAAGTTGAAGAAGTTGATGACCGCGGTCGCGGCGAGCTTCGCGCGCAGGATCGGGGTGCGCAGCACGAACCGCAGGCCCTCCCGAATGTGCCCGTGCTCCGCCACCTCGACCGGCGGCTCCTCGGGCCGGATCGAGCGCAGCAGCAGCGCCGACCCGATGAACGAGGCGGTGTCCGCGAGGAGCGCGGCCGGGGCCGAGAGCACCTGCACGAGCACGCCGCCGACGCTCGGCCCGGCGACGAACGAGAAGGCACGGCTGCCGTTCACGAGCGAGTTCCCCTGGACGTATTGCTCCCGCGGGACGAGCACCGTGAACAGCGTGTTGATGCAGACGAAGAAGGCGACCGTGAGCGCGCCCGTGAGGAACGCAACGGCGTAGAGGTGCGCCATCGTCAGCACATCCAGCCAGTACGCCACCGGCACGGTCGCGAGCAGCGCCGCGCGGCCCCAGTCCGCCCAGATCATCGTCTCGCGGCGCCGCCCCCGTCGGTCGACGAGCGCCCCGGCGTGGAGCGAGAACAGGAGGTTCGGCAGCGTCCCCGCGGCGGCGAGGAGCCCCATCTGCCCGGGGCCTGCGTCGAGCGCGAGCACGGCCACGAGCGGCAGCGCGATCCAGTTGATCTGGTCGCCGAAGAACGAGACCGTCTGCGCCGCCCAGAAGCGGCGGAACGGTAAGTCGCCGAGCAGCGGCGGCACGAGCCGCGCGCGCAGGCGCGGCCGCCCGGCGAGCTCGCTCGTCATCCTCCCGTCGGGAACGCGAGCCGGATCAGCATCACCTCGCGAGCGCCCTCCGGCCGGAGCTCCGGGCGCAGCTGGCGTGCGCCGAGCGCCTCGACGAGCTCGTCGATCCCGCGTCCGAGCTCCTGGAGCTCCTCGGCGGTGACGTAGAGGACGTCGTCGCCGAACTGTGCGGCCGCCTGCCATTCCGGCGTGTCGTCGGCGCGCTCGGCGAGCCAGCGCTGCGTCCGTTCGTGGTAGCGCGCGGCGACGATGGAGGAGAGGAGCTCCGACGCGGCCGCCTGCTCCGGCGTCTCCGCGACGCTCGGCCAGCTCGTCGCCGTCGCGGTCGCCCGCCAGGGGCGTTCGCGGCCGCGCCCGCCGCCGGCCTCCTCCACGAGCCCGTAGCGGGCAAGCTGGCGGAGGTGGAACGAGCACGTCGTGGCGCTCTCGCCGATCCGCGAGCCGGCCTGCGTCGCGGTCAATGGCCCCTCGCGGCGCAGCAGGCTGACCAGCGTGAGCCGGACGGGGTGCGCGAGCGCGCGGAGGGCGCGGGGATCGGTGAGCTCGACCGTCCTTCGTGTCGAGAGTTCTCTTTCGAGAGACATCTCTCGAGAGAGTAGTCTCGAAAGACACGCGGCGTCAACGCGGCACTCCGCCGCGTATCCGTTCGCGGCGCCGCGCCGTTCCTCGAACATGTGCATCTACTGCCAGGAGCACGACGTCCCCGAGGCCGTCGAGCTTTGCCCGCGGTGCGCATTCGCGTTCCAGGTCGAGGTCGCCGAGGGGCTGTACCGCCTCGGGCGGTACCTGGCGTCGTGGGCGGCGTTCGACGAGTGGCTGAGCGGGCGACGGCGCCAAGCAGCGCCGGCCTAGCGTCGGGCGACTAGGTCCCGACGACCTGGACGAGCCAGCGGCGCTCCCGCTCGCGGTCGAGCTCGAGGAAGAGCACGCGCTGCCAGGTGCCGAGGCAGAGCTCGCCGTCGCGCACCGGGATAGACTCGCCGGCGGGCCCGAGCAGCATCGACATGCAGTGGGAGTGCCCGTTCCCGACCTCCATGTCCTCCGGGCAGATGTTCTCCGTACGGCGGTCCCAGTCGTCGTGTGCGTAGTAGTGCTCGGACGGGACGAGCCTCCGCAGCATCGCCGCGAAGTCCTCGAGGAACCCGGCCTCCCACTCGTTCACGCGCACCGAGCACGTCGTGTGCGGCGAGTAGACACAGCAGATCCCGTCGACGATCCCGCTCTCGCGGACGCACTCCTGCACGTCCTCGGTGATGTCGGTGATGGTGAGGCCGCCTGCGGTGCGCAGGTAGCGCTCGTGGAGCTCGGCCTTCATCCCGCCGCATCGTACCGTCGCCCACGCGAGCCGCCAGCGTGAGGCGCGGTACGCTCGTGCCGAGCGGGGCCCGTAGCTCAGTGGTCAGAGCAGCGGACTCATAATCCGTCGCGCCCAGGTTCGAATCCTGGCGGGCCCATAAATCACCGCATGGCTAGGCCGGTTCCGCATAAACAAGCGGGTCGGCCGTGTCGCCGAAGTCACGAAAGCGCGAACGGTGCCCCCTGGGTGCCCCCTGGGATTCGCGTCCAATCCGGGCAACAGCCGGTCGCGAGACTCAGGCGAGACCCGCAGCTACGTAACGCGAGGCGTGTCCCAAAACGCCGACTGCCCAGCACGAAGCCGGGCAGTCGGTGTTGGGGGCCAGCCGAAGCCAGCCCGTCCATGTCGTGAGTGTCTTAGCTGCCCTGCGTGGAGTTGAGCGGCATCCCAGCGCAAGCCTGCGCAGCGACCTTGCCGCCGCCCATCGCCTTGACGAACTGGCCGTGGTTCTTCACGGACTCGGTGCCAGGGGTCGACGTCGTGTCGGTGGTGATCTTCGGCGTCGAGATCATGAACTCGATGATGTTGGCGCCCCACGTGGACTCAACGGGCACCGAGACGTTGTACGGCGCGTCCGTCACCTTGAACGTCGCCCCGCCCGTCGCCGCACCGGTTGGGATCGTGTCAAAGTTGATGAGCGTCCTGTCAGCGTTGAACGAGCCGGTGACGTCCTCGGCCCAAGCGAACGAGCCGCCGTTGTCCGTCACCGTGCTGGTGCCGGCGAACGTGTTGTCATCCTTGACGATGACCGTGAAGTCGTGCTTCCACACGTTGCCCCACTGGGTGATCGAGTCGTTGGGCTGATTGACCGTGAACGTCGCGGTCGTGACCGTGGTGTTGACCTTGACGGGGACCAACGCGTCGCAGCGGTCCACGCCAGCCGAGGCAGACCCGATGACTCCCAGGGAAGCGACCACTGAAACGGCCGCGATGATGATCTTCTTCACTTCTTGCTCCAGTCTTTGCTGGCGATCAGCTGTGAACGCTGTTCCCTGGGAGCGCGATCGCCGTATGCCTGCAGCGTGCCCTGTACGCACCTCGCCGGCTAGGACACGATTGGGTCATCCTCGGCCTGTCCGCATCGGCCACTAGCCCTCACGGCCGCCGCCTGCTACCCCTCGCCCATGCTGGTCTGCGCCGAGTGCGGCGACGTCATCGTCGGCGACCCGCACGTCGAACGCGTCGACGACTCCGACCGCGGCGACCAGCCCGAGCTCGCGTTCTGGTGCGCCGCGTGCGCCTACGTCGAGTTCGTCACCGGGAGCGGCCCGACGCGGCTGCCAGGAGTGCCCGGCTGATCGCGAACGTACGACACCTCGTACACTCGGCGCCGTGCCCGAGCCGGGCCGTCGAAGTGTGAACTACATGAAGGTGATGGGACTGTTCGTGCTGGTCGTCGCGGCAGCACTGCTCGCCAGGCACATCGAGGCTGGGTCACGGTGAAAACCGAGGAGGTGGGATGATGACCGATGCGACCGCGGAGTTCTTCGACGCGCTCGTCGAGCGCGGGCACGAACCGCTGCTCGAGAAGGCGACGATCACGGTGCGGTTCGATCTCAAAGACGGGAAGAAGACAGACCGCTGGCTCGTTTCAGTCGTCAAAGGGGACCTCGCGGTCTCGCACCGGAATCTCAGGGCGGACTGCGTCGTTTCGGCGGACAAGGCGCTGTTCGACGACATCGCGAGCGGCAAGACGAATGCACTGGCTGCGATGTTGCGCGGGGCGATGAGCATCGAAGGCGACACCCAGCCGTTGGTGCTCTTCCAGCGGCTTTTTCCCGGGCCGTCGCGCTCCCGCAGACGGCGCCCCACGGCAGCTCCGGCGAGGAGGAAGCGATGAGCAACGGCCTGGTCCAGATCCTGGACGGCAACACGTTCGTCGTCAGCGACTCGAACGGCGACATCGAGGCGTCGCTCACCGACCCGACCGGCCTCTTCTCGTTCGACACTCGATTCCTGTCGAAGTGGATCCTGACCATCGACGGGCAAAGACTCAACGCCCTCTCGATCGACGACCTCCAGTACTTCGAGACGCGCTTCTTCCTGGTACCGGGAACCGGGGGCGTGTACATCGACGCCAAGCTCTCCGTCATCCGGCGGCGTGCGGTCGGGAACGGCTTTCACGAGGAGCTGACCATCCTCAACCACGACGACAAGCCGGTCGACCTCGCCGTCCGCATCGAGGCCGGTTCGGACTTCGCCGACCTCTTCGAGGTGAAGGACGCGCTCGCAAAGAAGGGAAAGTACTCGGCTCGCGTAGACCGAGGTCGCCTGCTTCTCGGCTATGAGCGCGAGACGTTCAGCCGCGAGACTGCGATCTCGGCATCGGCTCGAGCGCGCCTCGACAAGAGCGGCCTCACCTTCCGCGCACGTATAGAGCCGCACGGCAGTTGGACCACCGACCTGGATGTCGTCACCGCCGAGGGTGCGGGCGGCTCGTACGTCCGGCCGAAGTACACGCGCGGAGCGAAACGGGCACGGCCGAGCATGGAGCTGAGCCTCGAGAAGTGGGTCGCAGACGCACCGCAGCTCGAGTGCGACCAGGATGAGCTCAGAAGGACGTACAGGCGAAGCCTCGTCGACCTCGCCGCACTGCGGTTCTCGCCGCCCGTCGCAGGGGGAAAGAGCCTGCCTGCGGCCGGCCTGCCGTGGTTCATGACCATGTTCGGCCGGGACAGCATCTTCACGAGCCTGCAGGCGCTGCCCTTCACGCCGGAACTCGCGGCGACGACCCTGCAGGCGCTCGGCGATTGGCAAGGCAGCCGCATCGACGACTTCAGGGACGAGGATCCGGGCCGCATCCTGCACGAGATGCGGTACGGCGAGATGACCGCATTCGAGGAGCGGCCGCATTCGCCCTACTACGGCTGCGCGGACGCCACGCCGCTGTACGTGGTGCTGCTCGACGAGTACGAGCGCTGGACCGGTGACAGGAAGCTAGTACGCGAGCTCGAGCACCAGGCCCGGGCGGCGCTCAACTGGATCGACGAGTACGCCGACCTCATGGGTACGGGCTACATCTGGTACCGGCGACGGAACGAGAAGACCGGCCTCGAGAACCAGTGCTGGAAGGACTCCTGGGACTCGATCTCGTACCGCGACGGAACGCTTCCCGGGTTCCCACGGGCGACCTGCGAGCTCCAGGGGTACGCATACGACGCGAAGATGCGCGGCGCGCGCCTGGCGCGCCTGGTCTGGAAGGATCCGGCTCTCGCTGACACGGTTGGAGAAGGAGGCCGCCGACCTGAAGCGTCGCTTCAATCGCGACTTCTGGGTGAGTGACGGCGAGTACTTCGCCCTCGCGCTCGATACGGAAGGGAATCAGGTCGACGCGCTCGCGTCGAACAACGGCCACCTACTCTGGAGCGGCATCGTCGACAAGTCCAAGGCAAAGGCGGTCGCGCAACCAGCTGCTCGGACCCCGGCTCTTCTCCGGTTGGGGCGTCCGGACACTCGCTGAGGGCGAAGGTCGCTACAACCCGATCGGCTACCACGTCGGCACGGTCTGGCCGTTCGACAACTCGTTCATCGCCTGGGGTTTGCGACGCTACGGCTTCAAGGAGGAGGCGGCGCAGATCGCGGCAGGCATCCTCGATGCCGCCGAGGTCTTCAATGGGCGGCTACCGGAGGCCTTCGGAGGCTACGAGCGGACAGTGACGAAGTATCCGGTGCAGTACCCGACCGCGTGCAGCCCGCAGGCCTGGTCGACGGGCACGCCGCTGCTGCTGTTGCGGACAATGCTCGGTCTCGAGCCGCTCGGGGACCATCTCGTCGTCGACCCAGCGCTTCCCCAGGGCATCGGCCATCTGGAACTGCTCGACATCCCGGGCCGGTGGGGACGGATCGACGCCTTCGGACGTGGCCGCGTGGACGTCGAGGCAAGGTAGGAAGGGGAGGCATCTCGTGCGTATCGAGGACTATCGCTTGATTGGCGACATGCAATCTGCTGCGCTGGGTCGGTCGTGACGGAGCAGTGGATTGGCTGTGCCTCCCTCGCTTCGATTCGCGGTCGTGCTTTCGGCTCTCGTCACTGACACCCGTTCTGATGGTGACATCGCGTGACTGAGAATCCGGTCGCGGCGAGCGAGGCCCTGATTTCGGGCCGTGCGGTGATGTCTCCGAGGAGGTTGATCCTCCCGCTCGCCCTTGCCCAGTTCATCTGCAGTTTCGCCGGCTCGAACATGAACGTGATGATCACCGACATCAGCGAGGACCTGGACACGACCGTGAAGGGCGTGCAGACCGTGATCACCCTGTTCTTGCTGATCATGGCGATCCTGATGATCCCGTGTAGCAAGTTGACGGACCGCTGGGGCCGCAAGCGGTGTTTCATCGGAGGTCTGACGCTGTACGGGATCGGCGCCCTGCTGAGCGCGGTCTCGCCGAGCATCGGCGTGCTCGCCCTCGGGAACTCGGTGCTCGAAGGGGTCGGTACGGCGCTGTTGATCCCGCCCGTCTACATCCTCGCGACGATCTGGTTCACCGATCTCACCTCGCGTGCCTGGGCCTTTGGCGTGATCAGCGGCTTGGGGGGTATCGGCGCCGCGGCAGGGCCGCTGATCGGGGGTTTGATCACCACTGCAATCAGCTGGCGGGCCGCGTTCGTCTTCCAAGCGCTGATCGTCGTGACGATCATCCTGCTGAGCCGACGCCTCGTCGATCCGCTCCCGGCCGACCCGACGCGCCCCTTCGACGCGGGCGGAGCGATTCTCTCGGCGGTCGGCATGTTCTTCGTGGTCTTCGGCATCCTGCAAGCCGGCACCAACAACACGATCTTCGTCGTGTTCTTCGTGCTCGGAGCCGCGTTCCTGGCCGTCTTCTTCTTCTACATCCGCGCTCGGGAGCGCGCGGGGAAGGAGCCGCTGCTGTCGACCGCGATGTTCAAGAAACGCACGTGCAATCTCGCCCTCCTCACTCAGAACATGCAGTGGCTGCTGCTGATGGGAGTGTCGTTCGTCGTCTCCGTCTTCCTTCAAACCGTTCGCGGATATAGCGCGATCGGGACGGGCGTTGTGTTCACCGCCGCGACGCTCGGCATCCTGGTCTCGTCCCTCGCTGCGGAGCGATTGGCCAAGAAGTACTCGCAGCGGACGCTAATCGTGGCCGGCTTCGTCGTCACTCTGGTCGGGATCGCACTCCTGCTCGGCTTCGTCAATGCCTCGTCAAGGGTCGTTGCCTTCGTGCCGGGGCTTCTGCTGATCGGCCTCGGCCTGGGTGCGATGCTGACCCCTTCGGTCAACGTCGTGCAGTCGAGCTTCCCCGAAAAGCTGCAGGGCGAGATCTCGGGCCTGTCGCGCAGCGTGTCCAACCTGGGCTCGACTTTCGGCACCGCGATCGCCGGCACGATCCTGGTGTCGGTCGTCGCCACGGGAACCCGGTCCTACGCTGTCGCGATGATTGTCCTCGTCGTGTTCGGGCTCATCGGACTCGGCGCGGCCTGGCTCCTCCCCGCCAAGCTCGAGCGGCAGGAGAGTTGATCCTCGTGACGGACCCGACCAAGGAGTTCTTCGAAGGCTTGCAGTGAAGCGCTGCGCCCGCCAACGTCGAACCGCGCCGGCCGACGGCGAGGAGCCTCACCAGGCCCCGAGCCTCGGCCTCCTTGTGCGCCAAGGGCGGCCAGGCGAGCGGCACCGCATTGCCGACGAGTTTTTCCGGGAGCAGCGGCGCGCACTGATCGAGGACGCGCGCGCGAACCGCGCCACCACCGAGCTGCGGGACGGGACTGTACACCGTCCTGCAGCTCGAGCCGCAGTTTGGGCCTCCGAATGCGTCGCCATGAGGGTGTGCCGAATCAGAGAAAACGCGATCCCGCGCTGTCCCGGTACTGCCTTGGGATCTCGCCTAACGAGGCAACAGCCACGCCGAGCAGCGTCGCTGGTCGGTTCGTTGGCCTTGCGCAGCTGCGGCTACCGGCTGGTGTTCGCTGTCGTGTGCGGCTAGGTGCGACCCGCTGCGCCCTGCGGTGAGACTTGGCCGGGTGAGGACAGGGCCGGCTTGCCGTCGACCGAGCCGGCGGCTGCCCCGATTCCCTCTCGATCGCGATCGAGCGCGAGCGCGACATCGCGGTCGTCGCTGAGCGCCGCCTCGGTTGCGGTCGTGAGCAGGTCGAGCTGGAGATCGAGGATCTCGAGCCGATCGGCAGGCGCGACCGACTTGAGGTCGGTCAGCGCCGCTTTCAGCCGCCGTGCCACCTGCGGCGAACCGGCCCCGGCCAGACGGATCTCGTCGAAGGCGAGATGCACGTAGGCCTCCCAGCTCATCGTTCTCACGCTCAGCCTCACGCGTCCCGCCTGGTCGCGATGGCGGCCGTCGGGGAAGGGCCGGCGGGCGAGCTGTCGCAGGATGTCGTGCAGCCGATCGATCGCCTGCACCGCGGTCGTCGGATCCTGGAAAGGGGAGTCGGCGAGTGAGCGCTCCGCGATGTCGACGAGCAGACGGACGCCGTAGGCGACGTCCTCGTCGAGCGTCGGCTCCAAGCTGACGACGAGCGCCCCGCGCACCACGTCCTCATCCACGGCGGCTGTCCCATCGTGGACTCGGAAGAGGGTGCCGCCGGCGGGCACGAACTCGCCGAGGGCCGGAACGAGCTCGAGCAGGCAGTCCGCACGTCGTCCTTCCTCGACGAGCTGCTCGTAGCCGATCCCCGTGATCACGCCCGACTCGGTCGCGCACACGACCGGAACACCGTTCGCGTCGGAGTCGAGCGCGGGCCCCTTGTCCGGGTAGCGACGATCGAGCAGCGTCCGCGTCTCGTCACCGACGAGCTCGATCAGCGCCGAGACGCGGAGCGCCTGACCGATGTGGTGGACGTAGATCACGAGGACGGCGATGCTGACGAGAACGAGGGTGAAGGCCGTGACGACCGCGACGCCCGGCACGTTGCCCGTGCTGTCGCCGTTGATCGTCACCTCACGGAGCGCGAGGATGGCGTGGACGAAGGTGGCGACGAAGAGGCCGATCGCGAGCTGGCTCGGCTTGTCCCGCAGGATGCGCTGGACGATTCGAGGAGAGAACTGGCCCATCGCGAGTTGGACGACCACCATCGTGATCGTGAGCACGAGCGCGGTCAGGCTCACCATCGAGGCGGCGACGGTCGAAAGGATGTAGGCCGCCGCATCCGGCCCACCGACGATGCTCGTCGGAATCGCCTGGTAGTCGAAGTAGCGGTCGACGGCGATCGTCGCGAACGAGAGGGCCGCCCCGGCGAGGACGCAGAGCACGGGGATGAACCACAGGCTGGACTTGAGATGGATGAGCAGCTTGCGAAGCCTCACGGAGGCACGCGAGTACCCCTTGAAAGCGTTGCCGAACCTAACCACGACGCATGTCATTCCTCTTTCAAGGCCATATCCGCATCAGCCACTAGCACGCCGCTGACGCCGCCTGATACTCCTCGCTCATGCTGATCTGCGTCGAGTGCGGCGAGCAGATCGAAGACGGCAAGGCGTGCGTCGAGCGGGTCGAGGATCCCCGCGACGAGGACGCGACCCCGCAAGCTCGCGTGGTTTTGCGAGGGGTGCGCCGAGCGGGAGTTCGGTCACCGGCCGCCGCCGCGGCGCGGTGGAGATGAGGTGCGAAAGTGACACGCGGGGGTACGCGTAGCGCCTCCGCTTCCCGTTGGCCGACCCTGGCACCCAAGCGGTCGTCACCTTAGGAAACGAGGGAAGGCCCGACGGCCTTCTCCCTCGTTCATTCTCCCTTCTACGCGGCTGTGCGCACACCGCGGCAGGTGCTAGATCGGTCAGCCCCGCTTCACGCGAGCGCTCGCCGCGCCGCTTCGTCGAACGGGGTGAGCTCGAGCGGCAGCAGCTTCCGGATCCGCTCCTCGCGCGCGATCGTCGGATTGCGCAGTCCTTCGACGAGAGGCCGAGCGACCGACGCGTTCACCGGCGTGACGAGGTTGAGCCAGAGCGAGGAGAGGTATGGCGTCAGTACCGGGACCTCGACGATTGCCGGCTTCCGGCCGAGCAGGGCAGCGATCCGCTCGATCATCTGCCGGTAGGTCATCACCTCCGGCCCGCCCGTGTCGTAACCCTCGCCGTACGCGGCCTCGTTGCCGCAGACGCCGGCCAGGTAGCGGGCGACGTCGTCGAGCGCGATCGGCTGCGTCGGCGTCGAGACCCAGCTCGGCGTCACCATGACCGGCAGCCGCTTGACCAGGCCGAGGATCGTCTCGAAGGCGGCGCTCCCCTTGCCGATGATCATGGCCGCGCGCAGGGTCGTCACCGGGACGCCCGCGGAGGCGAGCCGTTCTCCGGTCTCGCGGCGGCTGCGCAGGTGCGGCGACGCGTCGGGGTGGTCGGCGCCGAGCCCGCCGAGGTAGACGATCTGCCGCACGCCGGCGTTCGCCGCCTCGCGCGCGACCGTCTCCGCCGCCGCGCGATCCTGTTTCTCGAAGTCGCGCGCGCCGAGCGAGTGGACGAGGTAGTAGACGACGTCCGCACGTTCCAGGGCCGCGGCGACGCCGTCGCCGCTCGCCGCGTCGGCGACCACCCAGCGGGCGCCGGGCTCGTCACGCGCGGTGCGCGAGACCACGGTCAGCTCGTGCTCGGCCAGCAGGGGCACGAGCGCCCGGCCGACGACGCCGGTGGCGCCGAAGACGGTGACGTTCACGAGTCGCGGCTCCGCAGCAGGAGGTCGAAATAGCGGCGGCTGACCGCGGCATGGAAAGGGCTCTGCCCTTTCGCGTAGAGCATCCCGGTCCAGAGCGGCGCGCCCGCACGGGCGGCGAGCCGCGGCAGGTACCCCTCGACCGTGACGCTCAGCTCCTGCTGATCGCCCTCGGATCGCTGTGCGAGCGTTACGGAACCGCCGGCTCGGAGCGCGAGCAGTCCACCCTGGATCGCGTGCCGGCAGCTCACGAGCCCGCCCTCGAACGAGAGCTCCGGCGGCCCGAAGGTGAGCAGCGTCGCACCACCGAGCAGCTTCAGCTTGCCCCCGCCGCCCGTCCAGCTCGCGCGGACGCCGCCGCGGGTGAAGCGGTCGACCGCCTGCCAGTAGGTGACACCGAGCGTGCGGGCGCCGGCCTCCGACGCCTCGACCACGGGCCCCGCCACGAGCACCCGCTGGCGCGACTCGAAGCCGCCGGACTCGAGCACGCGCTCCGATGTCTCCCAGCCGGTCACGCCGCCACCACCATATGGGCCGGGCGGGGAATTGACCTGATCAGGTCATGACCTGCCCCGCCGCCCGTCCGTACCTTGCCCCATGGCAAGTCGCGTGCCGGCGCTGGCCGCAGCCGTCGGAACCCCCTGAGGCAAGCGGGGCTTGCCCAGCTCGCCATTCACTGCGCGGGGCTTCTCCCCCGACAGGCCCCGCGCAGCCTTTTCTCTTTGCAAAGCCCACCTGAGCTCCGCGAAAACGCTCATTGGGAGTGGGTGCGGCGTCGGTGTTTTGGCGCTACTGTCGTTGTGCTGGGCCGTCGCTTTTGTGCCCTTCTCGGTGGTTCCGCCGGCTTTGCGCTTTGGCGGGTACCCAAGAGGCTCCCCGGCGTTTATTTTCGCTCTAGCTGGGAGGCGCGAAGTGGGTGAGGGCGAGCGCGAGGCGCGGGTGGGGCGCAATCAGGCGCTTTTCCGCGCGGTGAACGAGGAGATGCGTGAGCTCAACGAGGCCTTCGCGTCGATTACGGAGGAGTACGCGATCGTGTGCGAGTGCGCGGATGTGTCGTGTACCGAGAGTCTGTTGATTCGGCGTGACGATTACCTCTCGGTTCGAGAAGAGCCGCGGCGGTTCGTCGTCCTTCGCGAGCATGTGTTCGCGGAGGCTGAGCGCGTCGTCTCTGAGTCCGACGGCTATGTGGTCGTGGAGAAGTTCGGGGAGGCGGCGGTCGTCGCGGAGGCGGTGGCACCGACACAGGACTAACGATCCATGCTCAGGGGATGCTCTGTGAATGGAGGACCGCCGGGCGTGGGTCGAGCACCTTCTTGCAGCGTGCGATCGCGCGCTGACGCGACTTGAGGAGCGTGACGACGCCGACCTCGCGTTGGTTGCCGACTTGAAAGCGCTCGGCCTCCGTCTTCGCGACGAGCTTCGGGTCGGCTAGTTCCGAGGATCGGTCGCTTCAGCGATCTCGCGTGCAGCCGGCGGGGACTTTTCGACGATCACGTAGTGGTTGTGCGTCTCGATCACATCCTCGACGTCTTCTGCCTCATGGCCGGGCTTGACGATGAAGTGCGTCGAGTCCTCTCGCGTCCGCTCGTACATGGCCGGGGACACGTTGATCTGCTCGATGCATCCGCTGTCTCCGCACTCGCACACAATCGTGAACGCGTCGGTGAGGTTCGAGAACGCGTCGTTGACCTCTTCGACCTGCTCGTTGACCTGACGAAACAGCGCCTCGTTGTGCCCGACACGCCGGAGGCGCTCGTACGGATCGTCGATCATGAGCGCGGATCCCGCGCTGCGTGAACCTCTCCAGCCCGGCCGAACTTTTCCGTCATGACAAACCGCTCGTTCCAGTCGACGACGACCTCGACCTCGGGATCCTCATGGTCCCACTTCGCGAATCCCCGCTCCGGAACGGAACGAACAACCTCGTACTCGGCGAGTGTGAGCAGCACCACGGCCGTGCAGTCTGGGCGCGTGCACTCGCACAGAAACGGAACGGTCGCATCGGCCTCCGCACCGAGGATGACCTTGGCGCTCTCCTCGAGCTTCTCGTTCGCTTCTCGGAAGACGCCCTCGTTGTGCGCCTTGCGCTCAGCCGACGTCGCCATGCGGCGGGAGCTACCACCGTCTTTACCGTTCAAACCAGTCGCCGTCGGCGTCAAGGCAGTGTGTCCGAGGATCTCCACAATTCGCTGGTCGTTTGCACACGTACAACTCCCGGCGAAGGCGGGATCTTAGGCCTAGGGGTCTTCCGCTCTCAGGATCTCGTCGGCGGCAACGAGATCCCAGCGGCCGCAGCGGTCAAGAGCGCCTTGGTCATATCGCTTGGGAGCGTGTCTCGTTCGAGCGAGCGAGGAGCCAGCCGCCGATGACGAGCAGCAAACCGCACGCGAGGAAGCCCAAGTCCCAGACTGTCTGGTTCCCCGTCTCGCGCACGTGGTGGATGCCGAGGATGTGGTGGTCGATGATGCCCTCGACGAGGTTGAACAGACCCCAGCCGACGAGCATCCACCCGACCAACGCGCGGCCGCTTATGGCCCAGCGCCAGGTCGTGGCGCGCTGCCAGAGGATCCAGATGCCGAGCGCGACCGCGACCCAGGTGGCCGCATGGAAGAGGCCGTCCCACAGGGTGTTCGTTTCCAGTCCGGCGACGGTCTTCGCCGGATAGTCGCCGTGGTCGGTGAGCATGTGGTGCCACTGCAGGATCTGGTGGAGCACGATCCCGTCCACGAATCCGCCTAAGCCGATTCCGAGCAAGATTCCTGGGGCGCGCGGGCGGGCGGCGGCCTCGAAGCGGACATCGTCCTGCGTTGGGTGGGCCTTAGTGCGGGTTGCGCGCGTGGGAGCCATGTGCGCGCACTCCCCGCGCCCACGTGGCGCAAACCGCGAGTAGGCGTCCCGACGAGGACGCGCCGGCGCGTGGTGTTTATCGGGTCGGTCTAGGGACACGAACCGCGTCCGGTTCATCTACCGAGGGGGGTCACATGACGAGTGTCCATCGTGAGGCCGGGCAGGAGCCCGGGCTCACCGAGAAGGCGTCTGCGTCGGTCCAGGACGCGGCGTCGACGGCGCAGGAAAAGGCCGGCGAGCTGAAGGAACGTGGGCAGCATCGGCTCGCCGACCAGCTCGACGAGCGGAGTACGCAGGCCGGGTCACAGGCTCGCACGATGGCGCAGGCGATCCGTCAGAGCTCCGAGCAGCTGCGTCAGGAGGGGAAGGACACGCCCGCGCGTCTCGTGGAACAAGCAGCCGACCGGATCGACAGCCTCGGCTCCTACCTCGAGGCTAAGAGAGGCTCGGAGATGCTCCGCGACGTCGAGGACTTCGCGCGTCGGCGGCCGTGGTTCGTCGCGGGAGTCGGCCTCGCCGCCGGCCTCGCCGCCTCGCGTTTCGTGAAGGCCTCGTCCGAGCGGCGGTACGAGTCGTCGGGTCGAACGTACAGCCGCGATACGGGGAACGGCCGTGCCAGCGGCGACGGCCTCTATGACACGGGTACGGATCCGGCCTCGGCGCCGATCTCCCGCGAGCTGCAGAGCGGGGAGTAGCGCGATGGCGACCAACAACGAACCAGGGGCCCGTGAGCGCCCGATCGGTGAGGTCGCCAGCGACCTCACCCGCGACGTGTCGCTGCTGGTTCGTCAGGAAGTTGAGCTGGCCAAGGCGGAGATGGCGGAGAAGGGGCGGATCGCCGCTCCGGGGATCGGGATGCTCGGAGGCGCCGGAGTCGCGGCGCTGATGGCCGCGGGCGCTCTCACGGCGTTCCTCATCCTCGCGCTCGCGATCGTCCTGCCCGAGTGGGCGTCCGCGCTCATCGTCGGGGCCGGACTCGCAGGGACCGCCTACCTGCTCGGACGGAGAGGCAAGGAGCGCGTTGCCGAGGCAGGCAAGCCAATACCGGAGCAAACCATCGAGACGGTCAAGGAGGACGTGGAATGGGCAAAGACCCGAGCGAGCTCCGCGCGGAGATAGAGCAGACCCGCGCCCGCGTCGGCGACGAGGTCGACGCGCTCAGCTACAAGACGGACGTGGGAGCCCGCGTGGGCGACTACGTCGACGACAAGAAGCAGGCGGTGAAGTCGACGGTGACGGGCGTGACCGACAAGGTCGCAGGCGTCGTCCCCGACCGCCGGCAGCTCTCGACGGTGAAGGACACGGCGGAGCGGAATCCGCTCGGGCTCGCGGTCGGTGGCGTCGCAGTGGGGTTCGTCGCCGGGCTCCTGCTGCCGTCAACGAAGGTCGAGAACGAGCGGATGGGCGAGCTGTCAGATCGCGTCGTCGACGCCGCGAAGGACACAGCCGGGGAGGCCGTCGAGCGCGGCCGCGAAGTCGCATCCGCGGCCGCCGACGCCGCGAAGGACAGCGGCCGCGAGCAGGGCCAGGAACTCGCCTCCAGCCTCCAGGACCGGGCACAGGGAGCCTCCGAGGGCGCGAGCGAGTCGTCTCGCTCGGCCGGCTAGCCAAGACGGCCTGACCAGCGGGGGCCGGACGCGCTCGCGTTCGGCCCCCTATTCCGCGCTGGGTGCGCAAGGGCGTGTGTGGGGATCGGCTCACAGTGCGTGACAGAACGGCCGGTGCGGGCACGAGGCGCTCTGCCGTTCGCCAGGGGGTCGATGGGCGAGGGCATGTTCAGGCGGCCGTGGAGGGCGGCCGCACCTGCGGCGCTGCCGCCCTCCCGACTCCGCCACAACAGAAGGGGGGCCAAGTGGCCACAGCACGTGCAACAGACGAGGACATGGGGATCCGTGCAGAGCGAGTCGCCGACCGGGCAACCGGCGTCCACGACGAGACGAAGTGGGCGCTCCTGACGACCGAGTTCTGGGCGATGGTCGTACTGATCGCCGGGATCCTGATCGCCGCCGCGTCGACCGACTCACTCGATGCCCGCGGTGCCTGGCTGCTCGTCGCGATCGTCGGCACCGGCTACATCGTCAGCCGTGGCCTTGCGAAGGCCGGCACGTTCCACGAGCCGGGCAAGACCGTCGGCCGCCGCTAGCACTCGAGCAGTCGAGGGAGGCCGTGACCCCGCCTCCCTGGCGCATCCACAGGAAAGGGGCAAGACGATGGCTGATCCAGTTCCCGCCGGAAGCGACGTCTCCGCGGGCACCTACCGCTGCACCGCATGCGGCTACCAACTCAAGGTGAACTCGACAGAACACCTGCCGCCGTGCCCGTCATGCGGCAATGGCCGGTTCCACACGATGAGAGGCGGCGACAGTGTCAACGATCCGTACCCGCAGGGCTGACGAGGACCGCCGCTTCCTCGAGATCTACCTCGTCGACCACCATGCGGGCTCGACGGCGGGCCTCGAGTTGGCCAAGCGCGCGGCACGCAGCAACCGCGGAACCCCGACCGGCGACGCGCTCGAGCGGTTAGTCGCCGAGATCGACGCCGATCGGGCCACGCTGCAGCGCCTGCTCGCCCTGCTTGGCAGGCGGCCGTCAAAGACGAAGGACGGGCTCGCCTGGTCAGCGGAAAGGCTCGGCCGGCTCAAGTTGAACGGGCAGCTACGCGGGTACTCGCCGCTAAGCCGGCTGTACGAGCTCGAGGGTCTGTCGCTGGGCGTCGCCGGGAAGCGTGCCCTGTGGGAGGCGCTCCGCGGGCTCCCCGAGTTCGCGAGTCTGCCCGACTTCGACTTCGCCGCCCTCTCGCAGCGCGCCGAGACACAGCTGCTCGAGCTGGAAACCCTCCGGCGGGAGGCAGCGGCGCAGGCACTCCGCATGTAGCTGGCCGCGCTGAGGTCATCGGCTCGGGTGCCAGCCCTCTGCTGGCGCCGGGGGCGTGAGCGCCCGGCCCCGCCGTCATCGATGGTCGTGATCGTTTAGCAGGATCGTGTCCGGGAAGCAGCGCCCTTCCACGAACCGAGGGGGTCACCACATGATTCTGCGCATCGACCGACTGCAGCTCGAGCTGCCGCCGCCGTCCGATCCCGATCCCGCGGGCGCCGCCGCCGTGCAGGAGCTGCTGGGCGGGCGCTTCGGCGAGATGTCGACGTTCATGAACTACACGTTCCAGTCGTTCAACTTCCGCGGCCGCCAGGGAGCGCGGCCGTTCTTCGACCTCGTCGCGAACATCGCGGGCGAGGAGTTCGGCCACGTCGAGCTCGTCGCGACCACCGTCAACACGATGCTCACGGGGGCCACGCCGACCGACGACGGCCGCGCGCCGAGCGGCGCGCTCGCCGCGGTCAAGGGGATCGGCAACCCGCACCACTTCCTCGCCGGCGGCCAAGGCGCGCTGCCACAGGACTCGAACGGACGTCCCTGGACCGGCGACTACGTCTTCGCCTCAGGCGACCTCGTCGAGGACCTGACGCACAACTTCTTCCTCGAGACGGGAGCGCGGAACAACAAGCTGAAGGTGTACGAAATGGTCGAGCACCCGGCCGCGCGCGCGCTGACCGGCTACCTCCTCGTTCGCGGCGGCGTCCACCAGGTCGCCTACGCGCGGGCATTGGAGCGGCTGACCGGCGCGGATCTGATGAAGCTGTTCCCGACACCGCGCATCCCGACGGAGAAGATCCCCGAGTGCCAACCGCACATCGAGCGCGGCGAGCACCTGCGGCTCTACCGCTTCTCCCCCGACGACTACCGCGAGCTGGCTGCCGTCTTCACCGGGCCGCACCCGGAGACCAACGAGCCGCTCGAGGTCGTGGACGACGCGCCCGAGGGCGCTCCGGCACACGACCTGCCGCCGCAGCCCGCCGTGTTCGCGCCCGACTACGCGCCGGAGGAGATCGCGGAGATCGCCGCGAAGCTGCGCAAGGACGCGGGGCTCCCCAAGGAGCCGAGCGGGCTCGTCGCTGATCTAAAGGAACGCACCCGTTCCGCGTCGCGGAAGACCTCGACATCGCGCAGCACCTCGACCACCAACCGGCGCTCGACCGCCCGCTCGAAGAAGTAGCGTCGTAGGTGCCCGTTCCTCTTGGCGCGACCCGACACGCGCCCGGAATGACCTGATCGGGTCATCCGACCGCCCTAGGGTCGCGCCTACCGTGACCTGGCGAGGTGCTTGGCCTTAAACCACGCCTCGCCACTGCCTGTGCCGTTCAAGACCCCGACGGCATGGTGCAGGAGTGGACGAAGCCCCCGGTGCCCACGCACCGGGGGCTTCTCCCGTTCCCACCGCACCGCGCGTTAATGCCCGCCCACTCAGGGAAAATCGTGGCCGTGCGACACCCGAAGCCAGTCAGCGAAATGACGCGCGAGGAGCTGATCCGGGACATCGAGAAGTACGCCGCGAGCGCGCGACGGACATTCGACGCCGGCAAAGATCCGGGGGCGGCGCTGAGCCGGGTTAGGGCGATGATCGTGCGCTACAAGGATCTGAGCAAGCACGACTGACTAGGCGGTTGGAATGCTTCCCGCCTGTGATCGTGCGCGTGTCGGCGTGTCTCTCGCTCGTCCTCGGCGTGTTCGGGTTCCTCGCTTCGCTGAGCGTGTGGGGAGTGGCGGTAGGCGCTGGCGCGGGCGTGTTCGCGTTGCTGTTCGGATGGGCCGCGCTGTCTGAGCGCCCGCAGGGATGGACACGTCGGATGGCGCGAGCCGGGGTCGTGGCGGGTGGCCTCGCGCTCGTCGTCTGCGCGGTGGCCGCCGCCGGCGTGGCTCTCTCTACTACACAAGCGCAGCGGCTCGCTCGCCGAGGTCGCCGAGCTCCTCGGCGACTCGAAGCGCGTGGCGGCCGACCATTACGTCTACGCGCTCACCGACTACCGCGAGGTCGACCGCAGCGTCGCGCTCGCGCGTGCCCGGACGTGACCGGACTGTGCCCCCCTCGGTGCCCCCCTGGAATCCGAGAACATGCCGATTTGCAGCCTGGTTGGAAACCTGGCGGGCCCATTGCGAACCGCATGCCTAGGCCGATTCCGCTCAGGTAAGCGGTTCATGCGTGCCAGGGATGCCGCGAATGCGCGTGCGGTGCCTACCCCGGCAACGGCCGCGTCGTTGCCTCCTAGTAGTCCAGCCGTCTGATGCCCTCGACGATGTCCGCGGGGGAGATTCGGCGAGGCGTCTCGACCACGTCCCGCGCGAGTTCTCGCAGCGGCCGCCGGCTTGTGCGGGCAGCATCGCGCAGCAGGGCGAATGCCTGATCGATCGAGAAGTCGTAGCGTTCGGCGAGGATCCCGTTGGCGCGTTCGATGATGAGACGCGAGTCGAGCGCGCCCTGGAGCTGCCGCACGCTTGCTTCGAGTTCGAGGAGCTTCTGTCCCTGAAGGAGGGCGTGGAGGGTCAGCCGCTCGATCTCCTCCTGCGCGGTGAGCGGGCCTGGATGGCCGTCGGTGCCGTCCGTGTCGTGGGTCAAGGTCGTCTCCTTCGCGCCGTTGCGGCTGTGCGCTTAGGGGCGAAACCCTGGGCCCGAGGAGAACGGCGTTACGGGACGAGCACGCCTGTCCACAGTACCGCGCATTTGTAATCCTTGTCACAAATTTGCTACAACGATCAGGCGCCTGGACCTCGCGCTCGGATCCGCGTCGCACGTACGCCGGTCCCTTCTCCTGGAAGAGACGCTGAACGAAGGCCACTTGCGCGTCGTACGTGGGGTGCAGCGCGCAAGTGGCCTCTCTACGTTCCAGAATTCCACCGGCCGTGACCCCGCCGGCGGATCTGGAATGCGTGGTTCGTCGAGGGCCCGATGGGTACGCGATCGGCGTTCGCGGGGTTCGCGGTCGCTCGGCCGATGTGAAATCGCGGGCTGGAACCCAGCTCGCCGCCGCACTCGCCTGGCCTCCGCGGCCGCAAGCCCGCTCGCGCCGAGATGACGCTGCTCCGGCTGCTCTGACCCGTCGCCCGCCGCGACGACTCTGACGTCCTAGGCGGACGCCTGCTCGGCGCGCACCTTCAGTGCCGTGTTCATCTGCTCGAAGCCAGCTTCGGTCTTCGCGAGCGTGCCCGTGACAAGCCCGACGAGGAGGCCGCTGAAGCGCTCCGACTGGACGAAACGGCTGCGCCCGCCGTCGAGTGGCTCGATCCGAAGGCTGTGCTCACCGTCGATGACGCCGGGCAGGAGGAGGCGGCCGAGCCAGCGCAGCTCGCGATTCGCCTCGACGGAGCGAACGGTGGGCTTGAACGTCATCGCCCGCCCGCCCGGCGGCTCGATTCGCACCTCGAGCCTCGCGCCTTCGCGGAGCTCGCCGCTGATCCGGCGGATAAACGGATTCCAGTCCGGGTAGGCATCGAAGTCGGTCACGACCGCCCAGATCCGTTCCGGCGGTGCATCGATCTCGATGTCTCGGCGGAGCTCACGCAACCCGGCCACCGTAACAGCGGAGCCGGCGCCGGCGGACCGCGACGGCGCGGGGTGACCCGAAGCCGCGCAGAGGCCTGGCGCGGCCTAGACCGGCGGGCCCATGTCGCCGCCCGGCGGGTGTGTCGCCGCCCAGTGCCGGGCGATGTCGCCCCGCGTCGCGATCCAGACGTCGGGCCGGCCCGCGACCTCGTCGAGGAAGCGGCCGAGGCCTCGCGCGCGCCCCGGGCGGCCGACGAGCCGGGCGTGCAGGCCGACGTTCATCAGCCGGGGCGTCTCGGCGCCCTCCGCGTAGAGCTGCTCGAACGTGTCGCGCATGTAGCGCTCGAAGCTCTCCCCGTCGGGGAACCCGCCGGCAAGGACGAACTTGAAGTCGTTGCAGTCGAGGGTGTACGGGACGATCAGGTGCGGCGTGCCGTCGACGTCGACCCAGTACGGCAGCTCGTCGGCGACCGAGTCGGAGTCGTAGAGCAGGCCCGCCTCCACGGCGAGCCTCCGGGTGCGCTCGCTCGTCCGCCCGACGTAGAGGCCCGCCGGCCGCTGGCCGGTGAGGCGCTCGATGGTCTCGTTCGTGCGGCGGATGTGCTCCCGCTCGACCTCCTCCGGCACGTCGACGTAGTCGATCCAGCGCCAGCCGTGACCGACGACCTCCCAGCCCGCGGCCGCCATCGCCCGCGCCGCCTCCGGGTTCCGCTCGAGCGCCTGGCCGACGGCGTAGACCGTCAGCGGCAGGCCGCGGGACGTGAACAGGCGGTGGACGCGCCAGAACCCTGCCCGGCTCCCGTACTCGAACATCGACTCGATGTTCAGCAGGCGCGCCTCCACGGGCGGCCAGCCGACGATCTCGTGGAGGTTCGGCTCCGTGATCGGGTCGCCGTCGAGAATCGAGCGCTCGCCGCCCTCCTCGTAGTTGAGGACGAAGCTGATCGCGATCCGCGCGCCGCCGGGCCAGGCGGCGTGGGGCGGGCGCTCGCCGTAGCCGACGAAGTCTCGGGTCACCGGCGGGCCTAGTCGGGCGCGTCGTCGGTCACGAGCGGGTCGAACTGCGGGAGCTTGTCGACGACGAGCCACGTCTCGTGCCGCTCGACGACCCTTTCGAGGTCAGGCGACTCGTGCCCCGGCGCGACGGCGAAACGGTCTTCCTGCGACCGGACCCGCTCGTACTCCTCGACCGGCAGGCTCAGCGTCGCGTCGCAGGTCGGGAAGGCGCCGCACTCGCAGTGGAGCTCCGCGAGCCGGTCCTCGTCGCCCCAGCTCCCCTGCTCGCGGAGCTCGGCAACACGCTCGTTGACCTCGCGCATGAGCGCCTCGTTCCGGGCCTGGCGTTCGAGCCGCGGGTCCACGGCCCCGGATTCTAGGCCTCGCCGAGCGCGAGCTCGCGCTCGAGCACGGCCGCGGTCGCTCGCAGCGCGACGCGGGTGTCGTCGAGCGCCGGCTCGCGGGTCGTGACGCGTTGCAGGGCGAGTCCGGGGAGGAGAAGGAAGCGGAGCGCCCGGCCGCGCGGCCGATGCACGAGCTGCCAGAGCTCCATCGAGACGGCGAGCGCCGCCAGCGGCACGACCACCGGCGTCGCGATGGCGACGGCCGGCGGCCAGAGCGCCTGGAAGACGAGCGTGAGCGGCACGGCGATCGCCGCGAAGTTCGTTCCGCAGCGCGCCGCGAAGCGCGACGGCCGCGCGTTGCCCGCCCACGTGGAGACGAGGAGCCCGCGCTCGGCGGCGGCGATGGCGCGGTGCTCGGCACCGTGGAGCCGCAGCGTCCGGCCGCGGAAGAGCAGCGCGAGCATGCCGGCCGTCGCCGCGAGGCCTGCGACAAGGCCGTACGGGGCGGGGAGGAAGGCGGTGAGGACGCCCGCGACGAGCGCGAGCAGGATCAGCCGGCGCTCCCGGCGTTTCGCCACGCCGCGCCGCGACAGGAGCGGGCCGACGGAGGCCGCGAGCCGGACGAGCCCACGGACGAGCGGCAGCCCCGCGATACCGAGCCGCGGCCGCGCCTGCCGGCCGACGCGCACGCTGCCGTCCCGGCCGGCGAAGGCCCAGAAGCGCTCGCTCGCGATCACGACCCCGTCGGGGCGCGCCATCCCGCCGAGCCGCGGCCGCACACCGGCCCTGTCGGCGCGGGCGAGGATCTCGATGACGGCGGCGTCCGACTCCACCCTCCAAGAGTGCCGCATGAATGAGCCGTCCGGTAGAGGCCGGACGGCTCATTTCCCGTCGTCATCGGTCCTGGTTCGGGCGCGTTACCAGTAGCTGCGGCCGAAGAAGCCGAGCAGTGCGAGGACGAGCACCACGATCAGGATGATCCAGAGGAGGCTCATACCGTCTCCTTTCGCAGTCGACGTGCCACGGAAGAACAACGGTCGAGGGGCGCGCGTGGTTGCGGGTCGGGTGCGACGATCCGTGCGTGGACGTGCGGGCCGCGCTCGAGCTCGTCGAGGCGTCGGGGCCGTCGGAGGTCGACGCCGCCGCGGCGGCGGCCTTCGCCGCCTCGCTGTCGCTCCCGCTCGACGACGCGGCACTGGCGGGGCCGCTCCGCCGCGCAATGCTCCTGCTCGCCGCCGGCGGCGACCCGCATCGCGCGCTCGAGGTCGAGGGGCGCGCAGTCCGCGCGCTCGCGTACGAGTTGGAGGCGCTCGTCGGCGACGAGGAACTCGCGGCGGCGTTCGGCTTCGTTCACGCGCGCGCACGAGGGCTCCCCGGGATCGAGGCAGCAGCGGCCGGTCTGGCCGCCGATCCGGGGCGGGCACGTGGCGCGGTGGCGCTGGCCCTCCTCGGCGCCGAGCTCGCCGGCGACGAGCCCGATTCGCCGCTCTGAGCCGCTGTCCCTCGTCCGAGGGAACCTGGCGGTTCGTCCCCCACGTGGGGGAGGCAGCGCACCCGCTTCGCGCCGACGATCCACCTGTTACCTGCGGTACTGCGGCCCGCGCGCTGTGCGGGCGGAAATGGAGAAGGAATGGCTCGTACTCATGGAAGCGCGTCCCGGGGGGTGAAACACAGCGCGCTCTGGGGCACCGGGAACCGGGGCGGCGAGCACCGCTCGAGCGCCCTCTGGGGAACGGGCAACCGCGGCGGTGAGCACCGTTCGAATGCGCTGTGGGGCTCCGGACGCGGGCGTGGCCTCGTGACGTCGGTCGTTGCTGTGATCGCGCTCGTCGTCCCGCTCGGGGCGACCGCGGGCAACGGCAACGGCTATCTGTCGCCTGGCCTCGCGAAGAAAGCTGACGCGGATCCGAATCAGAAGGTTCGCGTGATCGTCCAGTCGGTCGGCGGCTCTGCGGTCGCCGAGGGGCACTCGAAGGCCTACGGCCTCGTGAAGAAGCAGCTCCAGTCCGCCGACGGCGTCGCCGTGGAGCTCACGGCCGGGCAGCTGCGCAAGCTCGAGCAGATCCCGGGTCTCGTGATCACGCCCGACGTGCAGGTTCGGGTCAACGCGCTCAGCTCGAACCAGATGTGGCCGGCTGCGTCGCGGCTGTCCTCGCTCTGGGGGTCGCTGTTCTCGCCTGCGCCCCAGGCGCCGACGATCGCGGTGATCGACTCCGGGATCGAGAAGCGGCTCGACTTCGGTAGCCGCATCAAGGCGGTAGTGAAGCTCTCGAGCTCGACGAACGAGTCGGCTGGAGACGGTCGCGGTCACGGCACGATGGTCGCGGGCATCGCGGCGGGTGCGGGCCTCGGCTACGCCGGCGCCGCGCCGAACGCGGGTCTCGTCGACGTCGACGTGATCGACGATGCCGGGATGGCGTACGTCTCGGACGTGATCGCCGGGATCGACTGGGTGATCGCGAACAAGGGCCGGTACAACATCCGGGTCGCGAACCTCTCGTTCAGCGCCCCGGCGGGCTCCATCCGGAACAACCCGCTCAACGACGCAGTCGAGAAGCTGTGGTTCAGCGGCGTCGTCGTCGTGGCGTCGGCCGGGAACTACGGCTCGAACGGCACGCAGACGACGGTCCGGAGCTCGCCCGCCAACGACCCGTTCATCATCACGGTGGGCGCGGCGGACCTGGGCTCCTACCAGAGCATCAGCGACGACACCATGGCGCCCTGGTCGGTCTGGGGCTCCACTGCCGACGGGTTCCGCAAGCCGGACCTCGCGGCGGCCGGCCGCTACATGGCGGGCCCGGTGCCGATCGCTGCGACGCTGTCGCTCGAGCGGCCGCTCAGCATCCTCACGTCGGGCTACATGAAGCTCTCGGGCACGTCGTTCTCCGCCCCGGTGGTGGCGGGCGCGGCCGCGCAGCTCCTCGCGCGGCATCCCGAGTGGACGCCCGATCAGGTCAAGGGCGCGCTGCTGCTGAAGGCACGTCCGCTGCCGGCCGTGGGAACGCGTGCCGCTGGCTTCGGCGAGCTCGACGCGGCCGCCTCGGCGGCGGTCAGCAACCCGCCGAACCCGAACGCGGGTCTGAACCAGTTCCTCCGGCCGAATCCGGCGGGCGGGACGACGCCGGTGTTCGACGAGGCCGCCTGGGCGGAGACCGCTCGGACGAACGCGGCCTGGAACGAGGCGGCGTGGGCCGAGGCTGCGTGGGCCGAGGCTGCATGGGCTGAGGCCGCGTGGGCTGAGGCTGCGTGGGCCGAGGCTGCATGGGCTGAGGCCGCGTGGGCTGAGGCCGCGTGGGCCGAGGCTGCATGGGCTGAGGCCGCGTGGGCTGAAGCCGCATGGGCCGAGAACCTCGGCGACGGCGCGGCGGGCGAGTAGCGCCCCCACACCTCGACCGTGACGACGGGGCCGGCATCGCCGGCCCCGTCGTGTTTTCCCGCTAGAGTCACCGACCCGATGGCCCGGCACCGCAGAGCCCTGCCGGCGCTCGTGGCCGCCGGCATCCTCCTCGCCGGCTGTGGCGGCGACGAGGAGCCGGATCGCTACACCCTCGAGGCGACCACCGCGTGTCTCGACGACGAGGGTGTGCGGACGTCCGGGAACGACCTCGACTTCGTCGCCTCCACGGCGCTCGGCGGTGCGGTCGTGGCGCATCCCGGCGGCAACCGCGTCGTGCTCGCATTCGGCGATACGCCCGCCGACGCCGCCCGGACGGTGCGTGCCTACCGCACGTTCGCCGGCCGCCGCATCCCGCTGCAGGACCTCCTCTTCCAGGAGCGCAACACCGTGCTGCTGTGGGAGGAGCCGCCCACGCCCGAGCAGGCGCGGACGATCGGCGACTGCCTCGACGGCTAGAATCTCCGCATGGCGGAGTTCGGGACGATGCGGGTCAAGGGCGGCCTCGCCGAGATGCTCAAGGGCGGGGTGATCATGGACGTGGTGAACGCCGACCAGGCGCGCATCGCCGAGGAGGCGGGCGCCGTCGCGGTGATGGCGCTCGAGCGCGTCCCGGCCGACATCCGCGCCAGACGGCGGCGTCGCGCGCATGTCCGATCCCGAGATCATCCGCGAGATCCAGGAGGCCGTGACGATCCCGGTCATGGCCAAGTGCCGGATCGGGCACTTCGCCGAGGCGCAGATCCTCGAGGCGCTCGAGGTCGACTACATCGACGAGTCCGAGGTGCTGACGCCGGCGAGCCTCACGCACCACGTCGACAAGTGGCAGTTCACGGTGCCGTTCGTGTGCGGGGCGACGAACCTCGGCGAGGCGCTGCGGCGCATCTCCGAGGGCGCGGCGATGATCCGCACCAAGGGCGAGGCCGGCACCGGCGACATCGTCAACGCCGAGACGCACATGCGCGCGGTCTTCGGCGGCATCCGGCGGCTCGGCTCCCTCCGCGAGGACGAGCTCTACTCCGAGGCGAAGGAGCTGCGCGCGCCGTACGAGCTCGTGCGCTGGGTCGCCGAGCACGGGCGGCTCCCGGTCGTGACGTTCACGGCAGGCGGCATCGCCACTCCGGCCGACGCGTCCCTCTGCATGCAGCTCGGCGCGGACGGCGTGTTCGTCGGCTCCGGGATCTTCAAGTCCGGCGACCCGGTCAAGCGGGCGCGCGCGATCGTCGAGGCGACTACGCACTACGCCGACGCGAAGGTGCTGGCCGAGGTCTCCGCGGGCCTGGGCGAGCCGATGGTCGGGATCTCGACGGCGACGCTCGCTCCCGAGCAGCTGCTCGAAACGCGCGGCTGGTAGCCGTCTTCCGGCGCGCGGGGTAGACGGTCGCCGCGGCCGTGACGTCCTCTCCGCGAGCGCAGGCGCAGGGGCGCTCGAACCGCGTCGGAGCCCGTTCGGCGGCTCAACCGGCAGCCTCGCCCGGAAAGCGTGCCCCACGCCACCGGTTGGGGCCATGCCCGTGGACGAACCGGCACACCTTCGGCACACCCGACACGGCCGCCGCGGCCGTGACCCAGGGACAGTCCCTGGTGGTATCCGTTTCGGACGTGCGTGGACGGATCGGAGCAGATTCGTGACGGTGCTCCGAGACGGCCTCGCCGCCGGCGCCGTCGCGGCGCTGCCGAGCGGACTGCCCTCCACCGTCCACGCGCTCCTCACCGGCCGCGACCCGCTCGAGGCGACGGCGGCCGCCGGCTCGATCCTCCTCCCGCGCGAGGAGAGGACGCTCGTCCTCGTCGCCGTCGCCGTGCCGGTCCACCTCGCGCTCTCGCTCGGGTGGGGCGTCGTCCTCGCCGGGACGCTCCGCCGGCCGACCGTCACACGGGGGATCGCGGCCGGGCTCGCGATCGCGGCCTTCGACCTCGGCGTCGTCGGCCGCCGCGTCCCACGCGTCCGCGCCCTCCCGCTGCTGCCGCAGCTCGCCGACCACGTCGCCTACGGGGCCGTCGCCGCCGCGGTGCTGCGGCGGCGACGGCCCGCGTGACCCGGTCTCGGGCTAGGCGAGACCGCGGTCGGCGAACTTCTGCTCGACCACCGCCGCGGTGCCGGGGCCGTAGAGATCGTCCGCGACCTCGATCGTCGCGGCCGCGGCCGACGGCATCGTCGGGCTCGCGCCGTAGTGGAACCCGGCCTCGAAGATGATCCGGTCGGCGGTCGTCGCCCCGAGGGCCTTGCGGATCTCCCAGAGCGCCTGCGACCAGATCCGGCCGGAGCTGTGGATCGCGGCCAGGTTCAGGTTCTCCGGGTAGTGCAGCCCCGCGTCGAGCCGCCGCAGACAGTGCGGCGCGGTCGGGTCGTACGAGACCGCGTCCCAGTCGGCGATGCACTCGGGGTCGGGCGTGGGCGAGACGTGCGCGGACACGGTCCCGGCGAAGTAGTCCGCGAAGCCCTCGCCGATCGCGCCGGCCTCGGGCGTGAAGCCGAACCCGAACGGCGTCTGCTGCGAGTCCTGCACGGCGTGGCCGTACTCGTGGAGGATGACCTCGGCGTCCTCGGCGTCGTCGACGCCGCCCTTGCCGAAGCGCAGGATGTCGTGCTTGTCCCACGAGTACGAGTTGTCGATCCCGAGTTGGTTCGCCCGGATGTCCTGCGACTCGCGGTTGATCGGCCGCAGCTCGGAGCCGAAGCCGAGGCTCTGCAGGTAGAGCTGCGCCTGCGTGACCCAGTAGTACGCCATGACCTGCTCGAACCGCTCGTCGTCACGGCGGAACCGGAACGTGTTCGTCGGCGAGTAGGCCGGCGTGCTCGTCTCGCCGCGAATGCAGGCCCAGTCGCCGCAGAGGCGCCCGCTCCCGTCGAGATTCGTGAGCACGACGTCGTGATACGCCGGCGCGAGCGCCGCGTAGTCGGCGTCCTTCTGGTCGGTCAGCGACTGGTTCTGCAGCTCGGCGACCGGGTTCGGCAGGAAGACGGTGCCGACGCCGGTCCTCGAGCCGTTCGGCGGCTTCGCGGCGAGCGCGCCGGCGACGAGCACGACCGACGCCACGGCCGCAGCCGCCAGGATGAACGAACGACGCACGTGTGACCTCCCCTGAGACGATTGCGTGCGGCCCCGGACGCTACCGCGTGCGGTCGAGGAACGTCTATCCCACCCGCCTCTACACTGGCTCCATGCGGGTCGGCGTCCTCGCCTTGCAGGGAAACTTCCGCGAGCACGCGGCGATGCTGCGAGCACTCGGGGCCGATGTCGTCGAGGTTCGCAAGGCCGAGCAGCTCGACGAGCTCGACGGCCTCGTGATCCCCGGCGGCGAGTCGACTGCGATCATGAAGCTCGCCTCGCTGTACGGGATCGACGAGGCGCTGCACCGTTTCGGTGGGGCGATCTTCGGCACCTGCGCCGGAATGATCCTGCTCGACCGGGCCCACCTCGGCCTCGTCGACCTCGAGGTGGCGCGGAACGCCTACGGGCGCCAGGTGGCGAGCTTCGAGGCCCCACTCGCGCTCGACGGAGACGAGGAGCCGCTCACCGGCGTCTTCATCCGGGCGCCGCGTGTCCGCGACGTCGGGCCCGAGGTCGAGGTGCTGGCCGAGCATGACGGCGAGCCGGTGCTGCTGCGGCAGGGTCGCGTCCTCGTCGCGTCGTTCCACCCGGAGCTGACCGGCGACACGCGCGTGCACGAGCGATTCTTGGAGCTGGTGGAACGGGAGGCGCATGTCCGGGCATAGCAAGTGGTCGTCGATCAAGCACAAGAAGGGCGCCGCCGACGCGAAGCGCGGCAAGCTCTTCTCGAAGCTCTCGCGCGCGATCATCGTCGCGGCGCGGGAGGGCGGGCCCGACCCCGCCGCCAACCTCGCGCTCCAGAACGCGGTCGAGAAGGCGCGCTCGTACTCCATGCCGAAGGACAACATCGAGCGCGCGATCGCGAAGGGCGCGGGGACGGGCGACGACGCGTCGGCCTACGAGACGATCGTGTACGAGGGCTACGCCGCGGGCGGTGTGGCCGTGCTCGTCGAGGCGCTGACGGACAACCGCAACCGCACCGCCTCCGAGGTGCGGCACATCTTCGCCAAGAACGACGGCAACCTCGGCACGACCGGCGCGGTCGCGTGGCTGTTCGAGCGGCGTGGCGTCGTGCTCGTGCCCGGCGAGCTCGAAGAGGACGACGTGCTCCTCGCGGCGGCTGACGGCGGCGCGGACGACATCGCGAAGGACGGCTCTTCGTGGCAAGTGCTGTCGGTTCCCGAGGACCTGCGCCGCGTGCGCGAGGCGCTCGAGGCGGCGGGGGTCGGCGTCGAGTCGGCCGAGATCACGATGGTCCCCAAGACCACCGTCGAGATCGAGGACGAGGTCACGGCGAAGAAGGTCGTGCGGCTGATGGACGCGCTCGAGGACGACGACGACGTCCAGGCCGTCTACGCGAACTTCGACATCCCGGAACGCGTGCTGGAGGTCGTCGCCTCGTAGCCGCACGGCGGAGGCCGTCCGGGCGCCTCCCTACCCTCTCCACGTGAAGGTCCTCGGCATCGACCCAGGGACGGCAGCGTGCGGGTACGGCATCGTCCACAGAAGCGGCGACCGGCTCACGGCAGTGGACCACGGCTGGTGGCGGTCGAGCGCCGCCGAGCGCCCGGAAGTGCGCCTGAGACGGATCTTCGACGGCGTCACAAGCCTCATCGAGGCGCACGCGCCGGATGTGGTCGCGCTGGAGGAGTCCTTCGTCGGCCGAGACGCCCGCACCGCGCTCTCCGTCGGGCAGGCGCGCGGAGCCGTGCTCGTCGCGGCGGCCGGCGCCGGGCTCGACTGTGCCGAGTACAGCCCGGCGACGGTGAAGCAGTCGGTCTGCGGCTACGGCCGCGCCGACAAGGAGCAGGTGGGGAGGATGGTGAAGGCGATCCTGAGCCTCGACGTGATGCCCGCGCCCGACCACGCGGCCGACGCGCTCGCCGTGGCGATCTGCCACGCGCTCGCGCCCCCGCTGCTGAGGGCGGCCGGATGATTGCCAGACTCCGCGGCCGGCCGGTTGCGCGCACGGCCGAGGGGCTCGTGCTCGACGTCGGCGGCGTCGGCTACCTCGTCCACGCGACGCCGTCCGCGGCACGGCAGGAGGGCGACGAGATCACCGTCCACACATACCTTCACGCGCGCGAGGATGCGCTCCAGCTCTACGGCTTCGCGGAGGTCGCCGAGCGGGAGCTGTTCGTGCAGCTCCTGTCCGTCAACGGCATCGGGCCCAAGGTGGCGCTCGCCGTCGTCTCCGGATCGCCCGCGGCCGACCTGCGGCGCGCGATCGTGCTCGAGGACACGGCGCGGTTCCAGGCGATCCCCGGGATCGGCAAGAAGACGGCGGAGCGGATCGTGCTCGAGCTGAAGGAGAAGCTCGCCGGCGACCTCTCGCTCGCGCCGACCCACGGCGCGCCGGCCGGGGACCTCGTCGCGCGCGACGCGCTCGTCGAGCTCGGGTTCTCGCTCCAGGACGCCGAGCGCGCGCTGGCGGCGGTCGACCCCGACCTCCCCGCCGAGGAGCGCGTGCGGCAAGCGTTGCGGCAGGCCGCCTGACGGAAGACAACGCCCGAGCACCCCGTCTAGCCGTCGGAGACTCGACGACTGGAGGGGGACGTCATGCAGCTTCGCTCAGCAGTGCCGGCCGCGCTCGTCGCTTCGCTCGTTGCCGGCGGCGCCGCGTTCGCGGGAGCGACGGGCATCGTCGGCGCCGACGGGAAGATCAACGGGTGTTACCGCAGCGGCGGCGATCAACAGGGGCAGCTTCGCCTCGTCAGCGATTCGGACGCCTGCCGGCCCAACGAGGAGCCGATCTCGTGGAACCAGGCCGGACAGCAGGGCCCGCAGGGACCGCAAGGACCGCAGGGCCCACAGGGTGCACAGGGACCTCAGGGCGCCCAGGGACCGCAGGGCCCGCAGGGACCGCAGGGACCGCAGGGACCGCAGGGACCGCAAGGCCCGTCCGGCCTCCTCGGCTTCGAGGTGGTCGAGGAGCAGGAGACGAGCGGCACCAGCGTCTTCACGTCGGCGACCGCCGCCTGTCCTGCCGGCAAGCGCATCATCGGCGGTGCCTTCCAGATCCTCGGCCAGGTCGGTGACGCCGAGGGTGACGGGCCCCGCGTGCTCGCGAGCAGGAAGTTCAACGCCGAGACGTGGCTCGTGCAGGTGGTCGCGCCGACCGGCTACAGCCCCACGCGGACGTACACGGTCATTGCGCTCGCACACTGTGTGAACGCCTGAGTCCGCCGAGAGGGGCCCGGCCGGCGCCAGGCCCCTCTCCGGCCTCGAACGCCGCCGGAGGGACGTCCGGGCTCGTCCTTACTGTCTCTACGTGTTCGGCGAGACCGAGACGCAGCTCCTCACGCCCGTGCTGCGACCGGACGAGGACGAGCTCGACCGCTCGCTGCGGCCGCAGTCGCTCGCGGACTTCGTCGGCCAGGAACGCGTCAAGGAGCAGCTCGCGATCGCGCTCGAGGCAGCGAAGGCGCGCGGGGAGGCGCTCGACCACGTCCTCCTCGTCGGCCCGCCGGGCCTCGGCAAGACGACGCTCGCGCAGATCGTGCGCCACGAGCTCGGCGTCGGCCTACGGACGATCGCCGGCCCCGCGCTCGAGCGGAAGGCGGACATGGCCGCGATCCTCACGAGCCTGGAGCCGCGCGACGTGCTCTTCATCGACGAGATCCACCGCGTCAACCGCGCCATCGAGGAGATCCTCTACCCGGCGCTCGAGGACTTCCGCATGGACATCGTCGTCGGCCAGGGCCCGGCCGCGCGCACGCTGTCGCTCGACCTGCCGCAGTTCACGCTCGTCGGCGCGACGACGCGGACGGGGCTCCTGACGACGCCGCTCCGCGACCGCTTCGGGATGACGTACCGGCTCGACCTGTACGAGCCGGCCGAGCTGACGCGGATCGTGCGGCGCTCGGCGCGGATCCTCGACGTCCCGATCGAGGACGAGGCGGCGGCCGAGATCGCCGGCCGCTCGCGCGGGACGCCGCGCATCGCGAACCGGATCCTGCGGCGCGTCCGCGACGTCGCGCAGGTGCGCCACGCGGGCTCGATCACGACCGAGGTCGCCCGTGAGGCGCTCGCGCTGCTGGAGGTCGACGCGCACGGCCTCGAGCGCACCGACCGCGAGCTCCTGCGCGCGATCGTGGTGCGCTTCGACGGCGGCCCCGTCGGCCTGTCCACGCTCGCCGTCGCGCTCGGCGAGGAGCAGGACACGATCGAGGACGTCTACGAGCCGTACCTCCTCCGCCTCGGCTTCCTGCAGCGCACGCCGCGCGGCCGGACGGTCACGAGCGCGGGCCGCGCGCACATCGGCGCGGTGGGCGACGACGGCGACGCGCGCCTCTTCTGATGGAGCTGCAAGCGTGGATCCCGGCCGGCGGCGACGAGCTCGTGGCGAACGTCCACCGCGCGATCGCGGACTACGTCGCCGAGGCGGGAATCGCGCGCGCGTGGGTGCTCGTCGAGCTCGCCGACGGCGCCCGCTATCCGCTCGAGGCGATCCTGGCCGAGCCGGGCTCCGGCTTCGTCACACTCGTCCCGCACCGCGAGGACGACGAGACGCCCGAGCGCATGATCGTCCCGCTGAAGGCGATCAGCCGGATCGAGCTGGCTCGGGCAGAGGCGCACCGGGAGCGCCTCGGCTTCGTCGTGCACGACGCGTGAGCGCGAGGGCGACCGGCGCGAGCGCCAGCGCGGCGATGTCGAAGAAGACGTAGCCCGAAGCGATGCCGCTCGGCGGGTTGCCCTGTGTGATCGAGGTCCCCGGCGCGACCTCGGCCCAGCGCCACGTGCCGAGTGCCGTCCCGTAGAGCTCGAGCGCCGCCACGACGGCGAAGACGCCGGCATAGGTCGCCGGTGCGCGGCCGCGGAGCAGGAAGACCGCGAGCAGCGCAGCGCCGAGGAGGCCGCCGACGTCCTCGCGCGGCAGCACGGTCACGCCCGCGACGCCCCAGGCCAGCACCGCCACGAGGGCGCAGGCGACGAGCAGCCGCTCCCGGCCGGCCGCGAGCCCGGCGAGCGCGACGCCGCCGAGGTAGACGAGCCCGTGCGCGGGCGGGACGAACGCCGGCAGGTTCTCGAGCCGGTAGGTGTAGAGGCCCCAGACGATCGAGCCGACGATCTCGCCGCAGGTCGCGACGGCGACGACGATCAGCGTCTGCGCGCGGCGCTCCGGCGACACGGCGCGGAGCGCGACCACGAGCGCCAGCACGGTGACGAGGCCGAGCAGGAGCTGGCCGCCGAGACCGACGTAGCGGTCAGCCCACAGCAGCGCCGCGAGGTAGGCGGCGACCGCCGCGAGCGCGAGCGCGCGCCTGGCCCTCACCGCTTGAAGCCGAGCTCGTGCCACGACGGCACCGGCGCGAGCTCGAGGAGGGCGCGGCCGCCGTTCGGGTCGCGGTAGGCGAAGTCGGCGGCGTCGTCGTCCCAGGCCACCTCGAGCATGCCCTCCTTCACGCGGTGGTCGAGCCACGCGCCGCGGAAGACGAGCTTCCGCAGCCAGTACACGAGCGACTCGCCCTCGACGAGCGAGACGCGCTCCCAGTGACGCACGAGGTAGCGCCCGAGGCCGCTGCGCGGCTCCGCGATCCGCCCGTCCGCCGCCAGCTCGACGAGGTCTGCCGTCTCCTCCTCCTCGAGCTCGTTGTGGTTGAGCAGCCCGAGCTTCACCGCTGCCGCGGTCACGCGCTCCTCGAAGTCGGCGGCCGCGAAGGCGAAGCGATAGCCGAGGAACTCGACCACGTAGTCGTCGCCCGACGAGTAGTTCGCCTCGCCCACGGTCTGAGGATAACCGCGGCTAGGCTGGCGCCAGTGAGCCGACGCACCCTCGTCTTCCTCGCGATCCTCGTCACCGTGGCGCTCGGGGCGGCCTGGCTGCTCGAGCTGACGTGGGAGCGCGCGATCTACCTCGCGCCGGTGATCGTGATCTGCTCGCTCGGCGTGACCGCGCTGATCGTCCTCTGGGCGAAGGTGGTCGTCGAGGGGGTCCGCGGCGTGCGCCGGGATCGCGACAACTCCGTGCCGGATTCGTAACGACCCGGGCGCCCTCGGCCGGCGGCTCCCGCCGGGCAAAGCCCGGCTCCGCCGACGCCTCGCACCGCAGGGCCTCCGGCCTGAGGCGACCGGGCGGGATGTCGTCCGACGGGCCTCGTAGCGTGGTCGCGCAATGCAGGGCAGCTGGACGCTTCGTCCGTGCCCGCACGGCGAGGTGCAGCGCCTGGTGGCCGAGCTCGGGCTCCACGAGGTGACCGCAGCCGTCCTCGTCCGCCGCGGGTACGGCGACACCGACACGGCACGCGCGTTCCTCGCGTCGGACGCCCCCGGCCACGATCCGTTCCGCCTCGGCGACATGGAGCAGGCCGTGCGCCCGCATCCGGCTCGCGGTCGAGCGGGGCGAGCGGATCTGCGTTCACGGCGACTACGACGTCGACGGGATCTGCGCCACGGCGCTCGCCGTGCTCGCGTTCCGCGAGCCTCGGCGCGGAGGTCGACTGGCACCTGCCGAGCAGGTTCGACGAGGGCTACGGCGTCAGCTCCACCACGATTGCGCGGCTCGCGGACGAGGGCTGCGGCCTCGTCGTCACGGTCGACTGCGGGATCACGGCCGTGAAGGAGGTCGCCGAGGCGAAGGCGCTCGGCCTCGACGTCGTCGTCACCGACCACCACCGCCCGGGCGACGAGCTGCCCGACTGCCCCGTGGTCGCGACGAAACCGTCCGAGTATCCCTTCCCGGAGCTCTGCGGCACGGGCGTGGTGGTGAAGCTCGCCGAGGCGCTGTGGCGTCGACGTGACGCCGCACCTCGACCTCGTCGCGCTCGCCACGATCGCCGACGTCGTGCCCGCTGCTCGACGAGAACCGCTTCTTCGCCTCCGCCGGCCTCCGCGCGCTCGCCCGGACGCGAAAGCCCGGCCTGCGTGCGCTGATGCGGTCGGCGCACGTCGACCCCGCCGCCGTCGACTCCGGCTCGGTCGGCTTCCGGCTCGCGCCGCGGATCAACGCCGCCGGGCGGCTCGGGCACCCCGGCGCAGCGCTCGACCTGATCCTCACCGAGGACGAGGAGGAGGCGCGCCGCCTCGCGACGCGTCTCGAGGAGCTGAACCGCGAGCGGCAGCAGGTCGAGGACCGGATCCTCCGCGCGGCCGTGGCGGAGGTCGAGTCCTGGCCGGAGGCGAAGCGCCGCCGGCGCGGGTACGTCATCGCCGGCGCCGACTGGCACGAGGGCGTGATCGGCATCGTCGCCTCGCGTCTCGTCGAGCGCTTCAATCGGCCGGTCGTGCTCATCGCGGGAACGGACGAGCTGTGGAAGGGCTCGGGGCGGTCGCTCCCCGCCTTCGACCTCCACGGCGGGCTCGCTGCGTGTGCCGAGCACCTCGAGCGCTTCGGCGGCCACCGCGCCGCGGCGGGCCTCTCGATCCGCCCCGAGCAGGTGGAGGCCTTCGCCGACGCGTTCGCCGCGCACGCCGACGGCCTCCTCGACGACGCCGACCTCGTGTCGGTCACGCCGGTCGACGGCGTCCTCCCGCGCGGGACCGACCTGACGCTCGAGCTCTGCACCGAGCTGCAGCGCCTCGCGCCCGTTCGGGCTCGGCAACCCCGACGTCACGCTCCTCGCCGCCGGCTGCGAGCTCGGCTCGGTCGCCACCGTGGGGGAGGGGCGGCACCTGAAGTTCCGGGTACGGCGCGACGGACGCGACGCGGGCGGTGCGATCGCGTTCGGGCTCGGCGGCCAGCTCGACCGCTTCCGCCGCGACCTGCGCTACGACGTCGCCTTCCGCCTGCACGAGAACCGCTGGAACGGGACGGTGGCGCCCCAGCTGACCGTCCGCCGGATCTTCGACGCCGACGACCGCTTCGACGGCCTGCGCGACTGGCTCGTCGCCGAGTACCGGAAGCCGGCCGAGGCACGGCATCCGGATGCCGTGGCGATCTTCGCCGAGCTCGAGCTCGACGCGGCCGGCCTCGGGAAGCGGCACCTGCTCGAGTCGGAGACGTTCCGGGCCCTGCTCGCGGGCGACCCGCCGCTCGCGCAGGCGGCGTGACCGTCCGGCCGTCGCACGACGACGACTGGCCGGCGATCCTCGACGTCCACCGCGACGCCTTCGGCGGCGAGGTCGAGCCGCGTATGGCCGATGCGATCCGGGCGAGCGAAGGCTGGGTGCCCGAGCTCTCGCTCGTCGCCGAGGAGGCCGGGTCGGTCGTCGGCCACGTCCTTACGAGCTGGGTCGGGCTGGAAGGCTCCGAACGCCGGCTGCTCCAGCTCGGCCCGATCGGCGTCCTTCCCGAGCACCAGCGCCGCGGGCTCGGCTCGGCGCTCGTGCAGGCGACCCTCGCTGGGGCGCGCACATTCGGCGAGCCGCTGGTCCTGCTCGAGGGCGACCCCGCGTACTACGGCCGCTTCGGCTTCGTCCGCGCCGACGAGCTCGGGCTCCTCCCGCCGCCGCAGGCGCTCTACGACTGGGCCTTCCAGGTTGCGGTCCTCGACGAGGACGCCCCGCTGCCGCGGGGCCGGGTCGTCTACCCGCCGACGTTCCCCGGCTAGCGCGCGCCGAGCGACACGCGCACGCCCCGCTGCAGCGCCCGGCGCTCGGCCGCCGCCGCGTCGAGGTCGACCAGCACTCGGGCAATCGCGCGGAGCGCCCGACGCTCTCGATAGCTCCGAATCCAGCGCATGAAATGCCTCCGTTCCACCCGACAACGGCGTTCCCTCCTGCCCGGTTGCGCTGCGCAGGGAACCGTTGGAGGCCCGAGTACACTGAGTGGATGGCGGTTGTCGAGGCTCACGGGAAGCATCAGCACCTCCTCGACGAGCTGCTCGCGGAGGTCGAGGCCTACAACGCCGATACCGATCGCGACCTGATCGTGCGGGCGTTCGAGCGGTCCGCGCGCGCGCACCGCGGCCAGCACCGTCGCAGCGGCGAGGACTTCATCGTCCACCCGCTCGGCGTCGCCCGCATCTGCGCCCAGCTCCACCTGGACGACGCGACGCTCTCGGCGGCGCTCCTCCACGACACGGTCGAGGACACCGAGACCGACCTCGACGACATCCGCGGCGAGTTCGGGGACGAGGTCGCGAAGCTCGTCGAGGGCGTGACGAAGCTGACGCGGATCCAGTTCCAGAGCCGCGAGCAGGCCGAGGCCGAGAACTACCGGAAGATGATCGTGGCGATGGCCGAGGACGTCCGCGTGATCCTCATCAAGCTCGCCGACCGGCTCCACAACATGCGGACGATCGAGTACCTCGGCAAGCAGAAGCAGGTGCAGAAGGCGAAGGAGACGCTCGAGGTCTACGCCCCGCTCGCGCACCGCCTCGGGATCCACGCGATCAAGTGGGAGCTCGAGGACCTCTCGTTCCAGACGCTCCACCCGCGCAAGTACGAGGAGATCAAGGCGATGGTCGCGGAGCGCCGCGACGACCGCGAGGAGCACGTCCAGAAGGCGGCCGAGCTGCTCGGCGCCGAGCTCGAGAAGGTCGACATCCCGGCCGACATCGCGGGCCGCGCGAAGCACTTCTACTCGATCTACGAGAAGATGGCGAAGAAGGGCCGCGCCTTCAACGAGATCTACGACCTCACCGCGATGCGCGTGATCGTCGAGCGCTCCGGCGAGGAGGGGACGCGCGACTGCTACGGCGCGCTCGGGCTCATCCACTCGCTCTGGAAGCCGATGCCCGGCCGCTTCAAGGACTTCGTGGCGATGCCGAAGGCAAACCGGTACCGCTCGCTGCACACGACCGTGATCGGGCCCGAGGGGCGGCCGCTCGAGATCCAGATCCGCACGCGCGAGATGCACGAGCTGGCGGAGCTCGGGATCGCGGCGCACTGGGCGTACAAGGTCGGCAAGCGGCAGGCCGACGACGCCTGGGTGACGTGGGTGAAGCAGCTGATGGAGTCGACCGACGAGGGCGACCACGGCGAGTTCATGCGCTCGATGCGCGCCGACCTGTTCGACGACGAGGTCTACGTCTTCACGCCGAAGGGCGAGGTGAAGACGCTGCCCGCGGGCGCGACGCCGATCGACTTCGCCTACGCCGTCCACACCGACGTCGGGCACCGCACCGTCGGCGCCAAGGTCAACGGCCGCATCGTCCCGCTCCACTACCGGCTGCGGAACAGCGACATCGTCGAGATCCTCACGCAGAAGCAGGGCCGCGGCCCGTCGCGCGACTGGCTCGCCGTGGCGAAGTCGGCGCGCGCCCGCAACAAGATCCGCCAGTTCTTCTCGCGCGAGAACCGCGAGGAGTCGGAGCGCAAGGGCCGCGAGTCGCTCGAGGCCGCGCTGAAGGCGCAGAACCTCCCGTACCGGAAGCTCGCGGGCTCGTCCGTGCTCGCGCAGGTGATCCGCGAGTCGGGCTTCAAGAAGGCCGAGGACTTCTATCTCGCGCTCGGCGAGGGGAAGCTCCAGGCGGCGAAGATCGTCGAGAAGGTCCTCCAGCGGCTGAAGACGGACGAGGTCGCGGAGGAGGAGGCCGTCCCGCTCAAGCAGCCGAAGGCGAAGCGGGCGACCGCCGGCGACAACCTCGGCATCCGCGTCATCGGCGTCGACGACGTGCTCGTCCGCGTGGCGAAGTGCTGCAACCCGGTGCCCGGCGACCCGATCGAGGGCTACATCTCGCTCGGCCGCGGCATCACGGTGCACCGCGCGGACTGCCCCAACGTGCGGGCGCTGAAGCGGAATCCCGAGCGGTTCACGCCGGTCGAGTGGGAGGGCGGGGCGAACACGAGCTTCCGCGTCCAGATCGCGGTGCAGTCGTGGGACCGCCCGCGCCTGCTCGAGGACGTCGCCCGGACGTTCGCCGAGCACGGCGCGAACATCGTCGAGTACGGCGGGCACGTCGAGGATCAGCTCGCGCGCAACTGGTACACGGCCGAGGTCGGCGACATCCAGGACCTCCGCTCGCTGCTCACGGCGTTGCGCGGGATCGATTCCGTCTTCGACGCCTACCGCGTCACACCGTCCTGACCCTTCGGCTCGATCCCCCGTTCGGGGGAACTTGCAATGTTCCCTCGAACGGGCTAGGCCGGTCGGTACCCGCGAATTTGCAGGGATTTCCTGTTCGCGACGTTCCCTCGTTCGAGTGATCGGGCGCTCGGCGAGGGGGGTAGCTCGGACGAGGGATTGGCCCGCGCCGAGGACGCGACTACAACGTGCCCAGGGGGAGAGGGCAAGAGGCTGCGGCGCCCGCCCCGAGGACTGGGCGGGCGCGCAGCTTCGCACGGAAGGGTCGCCGCCGGTTGCGGCGCGGCGGCGGCCCACCTCTCCTCCTCTCAATGCTCGAACGGCAGCTCGAGGTAGTTCACGCGCTCCGGCTCGACCACGTAGACGACGCCGCTCCGCATGGGGAACGGCGCGCCCGTGTACTTGTCCGAGAGCCGGTCGATCGTCTCCAGCGCCGCATCGCCCTCGCGCGTCTCGACCACGCGGCCGCGGAGCTGCACCGTCCGGTACGGCCGCTCGAGGTCGATCAGCGAGATCGCGACGCGCGGGTCGGCGGCGAGGTTGCGCGCCTTGCGCGAGCCCGGCTGGGTGAAGAAGCAGAGGCGGTCGCCCTCCCGCAGGATCCAGACCGGGACGCTGTGCGGCGCCCCGGACGGCAGCACCGTCGCGACGTGGGCGAAGTTGCGGCCGTCGAGCACCGCGAGCACCTCGCCGGAGAGGGTGACGGCGCTCATCCCTCCAGGTCGCCGCCCTCGAACGCGCGGACGGACTCGCGGTAGTCGCCCGGAATCGGGACCGACCGCCGCGCCTCCGGGTCGACGAGCACGAGCGTCTGCGTGCGCCGTGACCATGAGCCGGTCGTCGTCCACGCGGTAGGCGGCGTGCTCGTAGGTCGCGCTCGTGCGACCGATTCGCGCGATCCGGACGAAGATCTCCAGCAGGTCGTCGAACCGCGCCGGCGCCTCGTACTCGATCTGCGAGGCGCGCATGACGAACTCCGCCGTCGTCCCCTCGACCCGCGGACGCAGGCCGAGATGGCGGTGGTACTCGACGCGCGCGTGGTCGAAGTAGGGCAGATACCGGCCGTAGTAGACGACGCCCTGCGCGTCCGTGTCCGAGAACCAGACCCGCGCGAGCGCCGAGTACTTGAACGGCGGCCGGCGGTCGGTGACGCGTCCGAGCTCCAGCGAGGTCACGCCCACGATCCTACGATGGGAGCGTGTCGCAGACGATCGAAGCCCCCGTCCGCTCCCGCGAGCCGTCGATCGACGAGGACCGCGAGCAGGACCGCCCCTGGGTCGTGATCGTCTGGAACGACCCGGTGAACCTCATGACGTACGTCACCTACGTCTTCCAGAAGCTCTTCGGCTACCCGAAGACGAAGGCGGAGAAGCTCATGTGGCAGGTGCACAACGAGGGGAAGGCGGCCGTGACGACGGGCACGCGCGAGCGGGCGGAGTACGACGCGGCCCGCCTGCAGGCCCACGGGCTCTGGGCGACGCTCCAGCAGGACTGATGCGGCTCCGCACGCCGATCGCCCCGCTCGCCGACGGCCGCTACCGGCTGCGCCTCGACGCGGGCGAGCGCGACCTCGTCCGCGGCCTCTGCGGCGAGTTGCGCGAGCTCATCCGGGAGGACGACGCCGGCGTCGCGCGGCTCTTCCCGCCCGGCCACCGCGACGACGAGGAGGCGGCGGAGGAGTTCTCGCGGCTCGTGCACCCGGAGCTCCGGGAGCAGCGGCTCGCCTCACTCGAGGTCGTGACCCGCTCGCTCGACGAGGAAACGCTCTCGCAGGCCGAGGCCGAGGCGTGGTGCGGCGCGCTCAACGACCTGCGGCTCGTCCTCGGCGAGCGGCTCGGCGTGACCGAGGACCTCGACCTCGGCGCGCTCTCGTTGCTGCGGCACCCGCAGGCGCGCGAGCTGGCGCTCTACGGCTGGCTCACGGCCGTGCAGAGCGCGGCCGTCGAGGCGCTCGTCCGGCTTAGGAGGACGCGGCGAAATCCACGTCGCCGGCGCACGCTGCTCGCCCTGCGGCTGCGTCCTCGGTCGGTCGATAGCGCTGCATCGACGCTCCTGCGTCCTTGCCGCAGACCGACCAGCGCACGCCGTCGACGAACGCGTCTCCGCCGAGCCTCAGGCCTCGCCGCGGATCACGCCGAGCACCTCGTCCCGCTTCCGCTCCATCAGCTCCTCGGAGCCGATCGCCTCCAGGTTCAGGCGGAGCAGCGGCTCGGTGTTCGACGGCCGGACGTTGAAGTGCCAGTCCTCCGCCTCGACCGAGACGCCGTCGAGGTGCGAGACCGTCCCCTGCGCGCCGAACCGCTCCTCGAGCTCGCGCAGCTTCGCCTCGACGTCGTCGACTCGCGTGTTGAGCTCGCCGGTGAGGAAGTAGTGCGACCGGAACGGACGCAGGAGCTCCGACAGCGTCGTGCCGCGTTTCGAGAGCAGCTCGAGCATCAGCAGGAACGGGATCACGCCCGAGTCGGCCTTCGAGAACTCGCGGAAGTAGTAGTGGCCCGAGACCTCGCCGCCGAAGACGGCGTCCTCCTCCCGCATCCGGTGCTTGATGAAGGCGTGGCCGACACGGTTGATCAGCGGCTCGCCGCCGCGGTCGCGGACGGTGTGCGGCACGGCCCAGCTCGCGCGGACGTCGTAGATGATCTTCGCGCCCGGTTCCTTCTCGAGCATCAGCGCCGCGAGCAGGGCGGTGACGAAGTCGCCGGGGACGAACTCGCCCGTGTCGTCGACGAAGAAGCAGCGGTCGGCGTCGCCGTCGAAGGCAACCCCCAGGTCGGCGCCCTCCTCGAGTGTCTTCGCGACGATGAACTCGCGGTTCTCTGGGAGGAGCGGGTTCGGCTGGTGGTTGGGGAAGGTGCCGTCCGGCTCGAAGTAGCAGGGCACGGCCTCGATCGGCAGGCGCTCGAGCACCGGCGGCAGCATCGCCCCGGCCATCCCGTTGGCAGCGTCGATCACGACCCGGAGCGGCCGCATCGCGTGGACGTCGACGAAGGAGAGGACCTTGTCGCGGAACCCCGGCCAGATGTCCTCCTCGCGGACGGCGCCCCTCGCCGGGGAATCGCCGAAGCCCCGCTCGGCCCGGTCGCGCACCTCGGCGAGGCCCGAGTCGCCGCCGACGGGGAGCGCGCCCTCGCGGACGATCTTCATCCCCGTGTACTCCTTCGGGTTGTGCGAGGCGGTGACTGTGAGGCCGCCCTCGAGCCCGAGTTCGCCGACGGCGAAGTAGAGCATCTCCGTCCCGATCATCCCGAGGTCGAGGACGTCTGCCCCGGCGTCGGCGGCGCCCTCGATCGCCGCCCGGGCCATGGACGGCGACGACACGCGCATGTCGCGGCCGACGGCGATCCGACGCGGCCGGAACTCCTCGACGTAGGCCCGGCCGATCGCGTACGCGCCCTCCTCGTCGAGCTCCTGCCCGTAGAGGCCGCGGACGTCGTACGCCTTGAACACCTTCGGGTCGAGCACGGCCGGAACCGTACCCCCGCTCTCCGTGGCTGTGCGGGGCAGGCTTGTCGCTCCGGCGCCGTCGTCGTAGGCTCGCGCGGTCGGTCACGACGAAGGGGGGACACCATGAGGAAGACCTCGGCGCTCCTGGCGGCGCTCGCGCTCGCGTTCGTCTGCGGAAGCGCCGCCGCCGCGACGTTCACGCCGGGCTCGGCCGGGCTCGGCGATCCGTTCTTCCCGACTCGCGGGGAACGGCGGGTACGACGTCCGCGACTACGACCTCACGCTCGACTACGAGCCGGCGGCGAACCGGCTCCGTGGGACGGCGACGATCGCCGCAACCGCGACGCAGGACCTGTCCCGCTTCGACCTCGACCTGCGCGGGTTCGAGATCTCACGCCTGCTCGTGGACGGCCGGGCCGCGTCGTTCGCGCGCGAGGGCCAGGAGCTCGTGATCACGCCGCGCGTGGGGTCTGCAGAGCGGCCGTGCCTTCACGGTCGTCGTCGACTACGCCGGCACCCCGGGGGTCGTCACGGATCCCGACGGCTCGATCGAGGGCTGGGTGCCGACCGCGGACGGCGCGTTCGTCGTCAACGAGCCGCAGGGCTCGCCCGCGTGGTACCCGGCGAACGACAACCCGCGCGACAAGGCCACCTACACCTTCCGCGTCACCGTTCCGGACGGCCTGACGGTGATGGCCAACGGCGTCCTCGTCTCGAACGCGGCGTCCGGCGGGCGTCGCACCTGGGTATGGCGCGAGGCCGACCCGATGGCGCCGTACCTCGCGACCGCGACGCTCGGTCGGTTCGACCTGACGATCGGCACGGCGGGCGGCGTTCCCAGCTATGTCGCGGTCGATCCCACGCTCTCGACAGGGAACGTGCTGCGGCTGATTCCGGACGCGGTCGACTTCTACGCGTCGATCTACGGCCCGTACCCGTTCGACGCCGTCGGCGCGATCGTCGACGACGCGAAGGTCGTTGGATATTCGCTTGAAACCCAGACGAAGCCGAACTTCGACCGGATGCCCGACGAGGCCACGCTCGTGCACGAGCTCTCGCACATGTGGTTCGGCGACTCGGTGACGCTCACGGAGTGGCCCGACATCTGGCTGCACGAGGGCTTCGCCACGTGGTCGGAGTGGATCTGGAGCGAGTACCGGGGCAACAAGTCCGCCCACAAGTGGTTCGAGCAGCTGTACAACACGCCGCCGCAGAACCTGCCGTTCTGGAACCCGCCGCCGGGCGACCCGGGCGACGCGAGGCTCCTCTTCAACGGGACGATCTACTACCGCGGCGCGATGACGCTGCAGGCGCTGCGCGAGAAGATCGGCGACCCGTCGTTCTTCACGCTCATGCGGAGCTGGGCGCAGCAGAACCGCTTCGGCAACGTCGCGACGTCCGGCTTCGTCGCGGCCGCCGAGCGGATCAGCGGGATGGAGCTCGACCCGTTCTTCCAGACGTGGCTCTACGAGGAGGGCAAGCCGACCTCCTGGTGACGGACGAGTGCCGGGGGCGGTTGGAGAACCACCCCGGCACCTACACTTCGAGGCATGGAGCGCAAGCTCGCGACCGTGCTGTTCGTCGACATCGTCGACTCGTCCGCGATCGTCGCCGGATCGGATCCGGAGGTCGTGCGCCGGCGCATCGACCGCTTCTTCGAGCGGGCGTCACGGTGCATCCGCGCGCACGGCGGCACCGTGGAGAAGTTCGTCGGCGACGCGATCATGGCCGCGTTCGGGATCCCGCGCGCGCACGAGGACGACGCCGCCCGCGCCGTCCGGGCCGCCCGCGCGATCCTCGATGCGGTCCGCGACCTCGGGCTCGAGGCGCGGATCGGGATCGAGGCGGGCGAGGTCGTCGCGGACTCGAGCCTCGACGCCACCTTCGCCACCGGCGACGCGGTCAACGTCGCCGCCCGCCTCGAGCAGGCGGCAGGCCCCAACGAGATCCTGGTCGGCCCCGGCGCGTACCGGCTCGCGTTCGACACGGTCGAGTTCGAGTCGGCCGGCCTCAAAGAGCTGCGCGGCCGCGCCGAGCCGCTGCCGGCCTGGCGCGTCGTCGGCCTCGCGGAGGGGCGCGTCGAGCGCCGCGACGGGTCGCCGCTCGTCGGCCGCGAGAGCGAGCTCGAGCTGCTCCGCCACACGTACGAACGCGCCGTCCGCGACCGCCGCGCCCACCTCGTCACGCTCTACGGCGAGCCCGGCGTGGGCAAGAGCCGGCTCGCGCGCGAGTTCGTCTCGACCCTCGAGGGCGCGACGGTGCTCGTCGGGCGCAGCCTCCCCTACGGCGAGGGCATCACCTACTGGCCGCTGGCCGAGATGGTGAAGGCCGCGGCCGGGATCTCCGACGACGACGACCGCGAGGAGGCGCAGGAGAAGCTGATGATCTTCTGCGAGGACGAGGAGGTCGCCGACCTGCTCGGGCTCGCCGCGGGCGTGCTCGACTCGTTCGACGACGAGCGCAGCCAGCAGGAGATCCAGTGGGCCGTCCGCGAGTGGGCGGAGCGTCTCGCCGGCGAGCAGCCGCTCGTGCTCGGCTTCGAGGACATCCACTGGGCGGAGGAGCCGCTGCTCGAGCTCATCGAGCATCTCGCCGGGTGGGTGCGCGAGGCGCCGCTGCTCATCCTCTGCCTCGCGCGCCCCGAGCTGCTCGACCAGCACCCGTCCTGGGGCGGCGGGCGCACGCGGGCGCTCTCGATCGAGCTCGAGCCGCTCGGCCGCGGCGACGCCGAAGAGCTCGCGTCCGCCCTCACGGCCGACACGCCGCTCACGCCGGAGCTCCGCCAGGACGTGCTCGACAAGACCGAGGGGAACCCGCTCTTCCTCGAGGAGACGGTGCGCATGCTCGTGGAGGGCGACGACGGGCACGTCGAGCGGATCCCGGACACGCTGCAGGCGCTGATCGCAGCGCGCATCGACACGCTTCCGGCGTCCCAGAAGACCCTCCTGCAGCGCGCGTCCGTGATCGGCCGCACCTTCTGGCACGGGGCCGTGGAGCATCTCTCCCCGGACGTCGAGGACGTCGGCGACGTCGTCGAGGAGCTGCTCCTGCGCGACTTCGTCCTGCGCGAGCCGCGCTCGACGCTGTCCGGCGACCGCGCGTACCGCTTCAAGCACGTCCTGATCCGCGATGTCGCCTACTCCGGGCTCCCGAAGGCGGAGCGGGCCGAGCTCCACGCCGGCTTCGCCGCGTGGCTCCACGAACGCGCAGGGGAGGAGCTGCTCGAGATCCGCGCGTCCCACCTCGACCGGGCCGCGTCGCTCACGGCCGAGCTGGAGGGATCGGTGCCGCCCGAGCTCGCGTCGGAGGCCGCGGCGGCGCTCGAGGCGGCGGGCGCGAGAGCGCTCGCGCGCGAGGCGAACAAGACGGCGCGGCGGCTGCTCCTCCGCGCGACGGAGCTCGAGCCGACGCTGGAGCGCCGCCACAAGGCCGCCGTCGCGGCGTGGCGGCTCGCCGACTTCGCGGCGGTCTCGGTGGAGATGGACGCGGTGCGCCAGGAGGCCATCGCCGCGAACAACCAGAGCATCCACGGGCGCGCCCTCAACGCGCTCGCGGATGTGACGCTCGTGCGCGACGCCGACCTCCCGCGTGCGGGCGAGCTCGCGGAGCTGGCGCTGTCCGTTCTTCCGGAGGACGATCTCGTCGGTCGTTTCGACGCGCTCGGCATGCGTGCCTCGATCGCGTGGTGGCTCGGCGATCTCTCGGGGAACGAGCGGTACGCGCGCGAGGCCCTCGAGCTCGCGCAACGACTTGGCCGCAAGGACCTCGAGGCCGAGGCGGCGGAGCAGGTCGCCGCGGCGAGGCTGGCCCGGCTCGACCTCGAGGGCGCCGAACCGTACGTCGACCAGGCGTGCACGCTCGCCGAGGAGAGCGGGAGCCTGACCTCCCGGGCCGCCGCACTCGGATCGCGCGGGCGCCTGCTCTCGATCCGCGGCCGCCTCGACGACGCACAGGCGGCGCTCGAGGAAGCGCGCGCCCTCTACGAGGAGGCCGGCGCTGCGTGGACGCTCGGGCGGACGCACAACGCCCTCGGCTGGATCGCCTGGCGCAAGGGTGACCTCGCCCGCGCCGAGCGGTTCTTCCGCGACTCGATCCGCATCCTGAGTCCGCTCGAGGAGCGGGCGTCGCTGTGCGAGAGCCAACGCAGCCTCGCGCAGCTGCTCGCCTTCCAGGGGAAGCTCGACGAGGCTGAGCGGTACGCGATCGAGGCGCGGGAGACGGTCGGGCCGCACGACCAGGGCTCGCGTGCGACGACGCGGATGGCGCTGGCGGCGGTGCGGGCCGGGCAGGGCCGGGACCAGGAGGCGGAGGAGCTGTTCCGCGAGGCGCTCGACGTGGTCGCGCGGACGGAGTTCGCCTACATCCGTTTCGAGCTGCTGACGGGGCTCTCGCGCTTCCTGCGCGAGCGTGGCCGCGCCGACGAGGCGCAGGCGCTGGAGGACCAGCTCGCGGACCTCGGCGAGGTCACCTGGGGCCAGCCGGACATGGTCGGCGCCACGGCGCGGATCGTCTAGCTCGCGACGAGCTGCAGCAGCCGGAGCCGGCCGTCGTCGAGCGCGCGCCCGAGGTTCTCGAACGCGGAGCCGAGCGAGACCCCGCGCAGCCAGCGCCGCGCCGCTTCGGTCGTGTCGCGTGTCGCGGTGGGGTTGAAGCCGGCGCCGGCGAGGAGGGCGCGGAGCTCCTCCTCGGTCACGAGGAACGACAGCTCGGGGACGCTCGCCCACGGCAGCGGGTACTCCGGCGGGCCGCCGTCCCCGGCGATCACGTCGTAGAGCGCGAGCCGTCCGGCGGTGCGGCGCAGCTCGGCGTACAGCGCGGTCTTGTCCGCGATGTTCATCGCGGCGTGCTGTGTCCAGCCGACGTCGAAGGCGCCGTCCGCGAACGGGAGCGCGGTCGCGTCGGCGCGGACGAAGCGGACGCGGTCGACCAGGCCGGCGTCCCGCGCCAGCGCGTCCGCCTGCTCGACGAACGCGGCCGTCAGGTCGACGCCCGTCACGTCGACGCCGAAACGCTCGGCGAGGAACCGCGCGGGGCCGCCGAGCCCGGCGCCGACGTCGAGCACGCGCTCGCCCTCCCGGAGCGCCGCGAGCTCGGCCAGCTCGACCGTCGCCTCCGATCCGCGGACGTGCAGCTGATCCTCGCCCGGCCGCCGCGGCCGGCGTGCGGCCGCCTCGTAGTGGCGCTCGACCTCCCCCGCGCTCACGCCACGAGGATCGCGCGGATCGCCTGCGTCGACGCCTGGTCGGGCGCCTCCGAGATGACCGTCGCCGGCCGCTCGAACCGGTCGAGCGCCTCCCGCAGAGGCTCGGCCCGGAGCGTCCCGTCGCCGTAGGGCAGGTGCTTCGTCTCGTTGCGGTTCGCGTACTGGATGTCGGAGAAGTGGATGTGGAAGGGCTCGTCGGGGCCGAGGACGCCGTCCGCGAGCTCGAGCGCGCCGGCGAACGCGTCCGCCGCGAGAAAGGCGCCGTCGCTCGTCGCGTGCATGTGCGCGAAGTCGAGGACGGGGCGGACCCACGGCACGGCGGCGGCGATCGCGACCACGTCCTCGACCGAGCCGAGCTCGGCCACGCGGCCCATCACCTCGACGCCGAACGGGACGAGCCGCCCCTTGGCCTCGAGGCGCTCGCCGAGGTCGCCGAGCTGGTCGACGACGTCCGCGATCGACTCCTCGCGCGTGCGTCCGAGGAAGTAGCCCGGATGGATGACGACGGGCGCCGCGCCGGCGGCGGTCGCGATCCCGGCCGAGCGGTCGAGCACGCCGATCGCCATCTTGAACTTCTTGTCCCGCTCGCGGTGCCCCATCCAGCCGAAGAGCGGCGCGTGGAGCGAGAGCGCGATATCGGCCTCGCGGGCCAGCTCCCCGACGCGGGCGCCCCAGTCGTAGTCGAGCCAGAAGCCCTTCTCGCAGTCGATCTCGGCGGCGGTGTATCCATCCGCGACGAGGAGCTCGATCGCCTGCTCGGGGCTTTCCTGCGACGGCAGGTACCCAGGGCCCACGCGAATCGTTCCCACACCCCGACCGTACCGCTCGAGAAGCGCCCTTCGCGCCGATGCCGTCCGACCGGGGTCCTACGATTTTCCCGACATGCTGAAGCAACCGACACGCATCGACCTGCTCGAGCTCGACATCGACCTCCGCCTCACCGACCTCTGGCGCGAGGCGGCCGAGATCGAGGAGTGGAGCCTCGAGGTCGTGGCCGCGTTCATGCGCGCGGCCTACGGCAAGGGGTACTGCGACGCGCTCACCGAGGACGCGCCCGGCTCGCTCTGCCGTGATCACGGCTACCGCGTGCCCGAGCGGACGCCGGTTACCGAGGCGTAGCGCCACCGGGCACCGGCTAGACTCCTCGGCGTGACGCGGCGGCGCAATCCTGCCCGGCTCGTCCTCGCGCTCTCGGTCGCGGCGACGCTCGCCGTCTTCCTCGTCTACACGTCGCTGGCGGGCGGCGGGACGCCGTCGGTGCAGCCGAGCGAGCTCCGCGCGCACCCCGGCGAGGTGTCGCTGGCCGGCCGCGTGGTCGGCACGATCGAGCGCGACGGCCGCACGATCCGCTTCACCATGCGCGACGTCCAGGGGACCGCGAGGGTGCCGGTCGTCTACAGCGGCTCCGTGCCGGACATGTTCCAGGTCGGGCGCGACGTCTACCTGAAGGGCGAGCTGCGGCGCGGGACCTTCGTGGGCGAGTCGGGGACGCTCGTCACGCGCTGCCCGTCGAAGTACACGAAGCGCGCGTCGACCTAGGCCGCCGTGGCTGAGCTCGGCCGCGCGGCCCTCCTCGTCGCCCTCGGGCTCGTCGTCTACGCGGCGGTCGCCGGCGGCTGGGCGGCGCACCGGCGGCGGCGCCGGCTCGCCGTCTCCGCGCAGAACGCGCTCCTCGCCGCCTTCGCCGCGACGCTCGTCGCCTCGGCGGTGCTCGGGTCCGCTCTCTGGCGGCGGGACTTCGGCTTCGTCTACGTCGCCGACCACGCCTCGCGCGACCTGCCGACGCCGCTACGCCCTCTCGGCGTTCTGGAGCGGCCAGGAGGGGTCGCTGCTCCTGTGGCTGCTCGTGCTGACCGGCGTCTCGGCCTGCGCCGTCGCCTGGGGACGCCGCGCCGGGCGCGACCTCGTCGCCTGGGTCGTCCCGCTGCTCGGCGGGGTCGCGACCTTCTTCGCCCTGCTGCTCGTCGCCGTGGCCTCGCCGTTCGCGACGCAGACGCCGGTCGCCGACGGCGCCGGGATGGTCCCGTCGCTGCAGAACCCGTACATGCTCGCGCACCCGCCGATGCTCTACCTCGGCTACGTCGGGCTGACGATCCCGTGGGCGTTCGCGATGGGCTCGCTGCTCGCGGGCCGGACGGACGAGCGCTGGATCGTCGCCACCCGACGCTGGACGCTCGGCGCCTGGGCGTTCCTCGGCGTCGGCCAGCTGCTCGGCGCGCACTGGGCCTACGAGGAGGTCGGCTGGGGCGGCTACTACGCCTGGGACCCGGTGGAGAACGCCGCGCTCATGCCGTGGCTCGCCGCGACGGCGTACCTGCACTCGGTGATGATCCAGGAGAAGCGCGGCATGCTCCGTCTCTGGAACGTGAGCCTCGTGACGCTCGCGTTCGGGCTCTCGCTCTTCGGGACGTTCCTCACCCGCTCGGGGATCCTCACCTCGATCCACTCGTTCACGCAGAGCTCGATCGGGTCGTGGTTCCTCGGCTTCATCATCGTGGTCGCGGCGTTCTCGGTGGCGCTGATCCTCTGGCGGCTGCCGCTCCTGCGGTCGAAGACGCGGCTCGAGTCGCTCGTCTCGCGCGAGGCGACGTTCCTCTACAACAACCTGCTGCTCGTCGCGCTCTGCCTGACCGTGCTCTGGGGCGTGCTGTTCCCGATCGTCTCCGAGGCGGTGCGCGGCACGACGCTCACGATCGGGCCCCCGTACTTCAACTTCTTCCTGCGCGTCTTCGGCCTGCCGCTGCTGCTGCTGATGGGGATCGGGCCGCTCGTGGCGTGGCGGCGCGCCTCGCTGCGCTCCGTGGGCCGGACGTTCGTGTGGCCCTTCGCGGTCTCGCTCGTCGTCGGCGCGATCCTGCTCGCGCTGGGCGCCGGCTCGTCCGTCCCGGGCCTGCTCGCGTACACGTTCGCCGCGTTCGCCCTCGCCTCGATCGCGATCGAGTTCGGCCGCGGCACGCGGGCGCGGAAGGCGCTCGGCGCCCGCACCTGGCCGGGCGCGTTCTCGTCGCTCATCGGGCAGAACCGGCGCCGCTACGGCGGCTACATCGTCCACGCCGCGATCGTCCTGCTCGCGATCGGGATCGCCGGCTCGAGCGCGTACCAGACGGTGGCCGAGGTGCAGGCCCGGCCGGGGCAGACGTTCGCGGTCGGCGACTACGTCCTCCGCCACGAGGGCGTCGAGCGGCGGCAGGCGGCGAACGCGACCGAGACGCGCGCCACGCTCGTCGTCTCCCGCGACGGGCGCGACCTGGGCGAGATCCGTCCGGGCAAGAACCGCTATCCCGTCGAGGACCAGGTCTCCAACGAGGTCGCGATCCGCAGCGACCTGCTCACCGGCGAGGACCTGTTCGTGATCGCCGACCAGATCGACCCGGACGGGACGGTCTACTTCAAGGTCTTCGTGAAGCCGCTCGTGAACCTCGTCTGGCTCGCCGGGCTCGTCTTCGTGATCGGCGCCCTGGTCGCGATGTGGCCGGACGCGCGCGAGGCGCGGCGGCTCGCGCTGCGGTACGAGGGCGAGGGCGCCGCGAGGGCGCGGGCGTGACGGGGCTGGCGCTCGTGCTCGGGGCGGGGCTCGCGATCGCGTGCGTCGTCTACGTGGCGCTCCCGTTCCTCCGGGAGCCGGAGCCCGTGCGCGACCGGCTCGACGAGCCGGACGAGCTCGAGCGCCGCCGGCTCCTCCTCGCCGAGGAGCGCGACCGGGCGCTCGCGGCGCTGAAGGAGCTCGAGCTCGACCACCGCACGGGCCAGATCACCGACGAGGACTACCGCGCGCTCGTGGGGCCGCTCCGGCGGCAGGCGGCCGAGGCGCTGCGGGCGCTCGAGCCGCGCGCCGGGGCGAAGGGGGAACGTGTCCGCACGAGCCGCTAGCTGCGTCCACTGCGGCGCGGAGGTCGCGCCCGGAGCCCGCTTCTGCTCGCAGTGCGGCCGGCGCGTGCAGGGCGACCCGACGCTGCAGGAGCCGGTGCCGGTCGAGGAGGCGGCCCCGCGGGCGGAGTTCGACCCGGGCGAGCCGCACCTGTTCGGCGTCACCCCGACCGTCGCGGCAATCGTCGTCGGCGCCGCCGCCGTCGCGGTCGGGATCCTGCTCCTCGCCCTCGACGCGGTCGTCGCCGGCGCCGTCGTGATCGTCGCCGGGGCCGTGCTCCTGCTGCTGCTCGCCGCCGGCGCCCCGCAGCTCCGACGGGGACGCTCCGCGTTCGGCGCCCGCGCGGCACAGGGCGCGGCGGTCGTCCGCGCGCGCTCGCATGCCCGGCGCCGGATTGCCGTCCTCCGCCGCGAGCGGGACGAGCTGGCCCGGCGCCGCTCTGACCTGATGCGATCCCTCGGCACGGCCGTTTACCACGCCGACGAAGGGGAGACCGAGTCGCTGCGCGCGGCGGTCGCGCGCCTCGACACCGAGATCGCGGCGAAGGAGGCGGAGATGGCGGCAGTCGCCGCAAAGACACAGGAGCACGTCCAGGAGGCCCGGCTGCAGGCGCAGCCGACCATGGTCGAGGTGCCGCCGGACCAGCCGGAGCCGTCGCCCGGGTACCCGCCGCCGGACGAGGGCACCCCGCCCGAGCCGCCCGTCGTCCCCGAGCCGTACCCGCCGCCGGACGAGGGGTCGCCGCCGGAGCCGCCGCGCATCCCCGAGCCCGAGCCACCGACCGAGCGGGCCTGATCCGGCGCGGCGGCGACAGTTCGCTGCCGATTTCGCTACATTCGCGCAGATTCGCGGGCGGAGGGACGACCGATCGCCCGGCGAAGATCCAACGCCATGGGCCGGCTTCTGCTGATCGTCGCCGCTGCGCTCGTGCTGTCGGCCCCGGCATGGGCAGACGACATGGGCGATCGCAAGCGTGCGCTCGACAACCGCATCGCGGCGCTCCAGGGGCGCATCGCGTCGGCCGACCGCAAGGAAGCGGTCCTCACCGACCAGATCGAGCAGTTCACGACGAGGATCCGCGGGCTGCAGGACGACGTCGACCGCGCGCAGGCACGGGTGACGACGCTCGAGGGCGAGCTGGTCGTCTACAAGAACCGTCTCGCACGACTGTCGCAGCTGCTCGAGTTCCAGACCCAGCGGCTGCAGCTCCTGACGCAACAGCACCTCGCCGCGCAGGACCAGCTGAACCGCAGGCTCGTCGCCATCTACCAGTCGGACTCGCCGGACACGGTCGAGGTCGTGTTGACCTCCGAGAGCCTCGCCGAGGTGCTCGACCAGCTCGACTACATGCGCGACGTCGGACGCCAGGACAAGCGCATCGCGACGCAGGTGCGGGAGGCGCGCCTCGCGATGAAGCGGACGCGCGCGCGCACGGCGAGGACGCGGAAGCAGGTCGCCGCCACCACGGCCGCGGTCGAGGCCCGCGTGAACGAGCACCGCGCCGTGCGCGACCGCCTTGTCGCCGACCAGAACGCGCTCGCCTCGGTTCGCGCCGACAAGAACCACGTGCTCACGTCGGTGCGCTCTCAGGAGGTGCAGGACCGCAAGCACGTCGAGAACCTCCAGGCGGAGAGCGCCCAGCTGACGGCCAGGATCCAGGCCGCGCAGGCACGCTCGTCGTCGTCCCAGTCGAGCCGGCCGCCGTCCTCCGCAGGGTTCGTCTGGCCGACGTCGGGGACGCTCACGAGCGGCTTCGGCTGGCGCTGGGGGCGCATGCACGAGGGGATCGACATCGCCGCCCCGACCGGCACGCCGATCTCCGCGGCGGCGAGCGGGACGGTCATCCACGCCGGCTGGATGGGCGGGTACGGGAACCTCGTCGTGATCGACCACGGCAACGGCCTCGCGACGGCCTACGGCCACCAGTCCTCGATCGCCGTGGGCTCCGGGACCTACGTGTCGCAGGGTCAGACCATCGGCTACGTCGGCTCGACCGGGCACTCGACGGGCCCGCACCTCCACTTCGAGGTGCGCGTCAACGGCGCGCCGGTCGATCCACTCGGCTACCTCTAGGGTCGCCTCAAGCGGCTTCCGGTGCTTTGTCGCTTCGAAGCGACAAAGCAACAGCCTGTCACTAACTCGCTTTCAAGCCGTATTCATGGGGCCCCGTCACGACACGCAGGTGCCGATGAGTGCCGGTTCCTGGCCGGAGCGCCCGCACCGAAGGTGCGCGCGCGCAGGCCACACCACCGTGCCCGGCCACTGCAACGAGAGACGGCCTCTCGGCCGAAGGGCGGTTCATCCGCCCGGGAGGCCACACCCGGGCCACTCGAAGCCACAAGGCAGAAGGAGGGGGCTCGTGGGGGAACCATGGGTTCCCCCACGCTTTCTAGCCGGCGAGCAGGCCGGTGACGTACATGACCGCGATCCCGGCCAGGAACCCGCCGATCACCCACGGCGAGGAGAGCCCGCCGGGGGCCCGCTTCGCGACGTAGCGGCCGACCTCGACCACGACCTCGAACGCGGCCCCCGCGGCGGCGCCGAAGAAGACCACGGCGAGGAGATCGTTGGCGACGTAGCCGCCGATCCAGGCGCCGACGATCGCCGGCGCGCCGGCGACGACCGCGAGCAGGCCGAGGCGCGCGAGCGAGGGGCGGGCCTTGCGGTCCTCGGCAATCGGCGCCGCGATCCCGAGCCCCTCCGTGACGTTGTGGATCATGAAGCCGACGATCAGGAACGTTCCGAGCGCGAGCTGGCCGAACGCGAAGGAGCTCCCGATCGCGAGGCCCTCGCCGAAGTTGTGGAGGCCGATCCCGAGCGCGACGAGCAGCGCGAGCGCGAGGCCGGTCGCCCCCGACGCCCCGCCGAGCCTGCTGGAGACGAGCGTCATGGTCAGGTAGCTGATCGCGACGCCGAGAATCACGAGCCCCGGCCCGCCGAGCGTCCCCGGCAGCGTCGCCTGGAGCTCGAACGCCTCGAACAGCGCCTCGACGCCGAGGAACGTCAGCAGCCCGCCCGTGAGCGCCATGAACGCCGACAGCCAGCGCTCGTCGGCGCGTCGCAGCGACGGCAGCCACAGCAGGCCGAGCGCGACGGGGACGACGCCGACGAGGAGGCCGATGACGCCGTAGCCGAGAAACCCGCGCGCCGACGGCCGTGCCGTCTCGACCGCGGCCGGGATCTCCTCGACCGTCTCGATACCGGTCGAGCTCGTGACGCCGACGTTGATCGGATCGTCCTCGACCCAGTCGAACGGCACGACGATCGTCGTCGACCGCAGCCGGCCGAGGGTGGCGGGCCCGTCGAGCGTGTAGGGGACGATCGCGTCGTCCACCGTCACGGAGGCGACGGTGAGGTCCTCGCGCTGCGGGTTGGTCACGCGGATGCGGATCTCCCCTGGCCGGAACTCGACGCGCCGGACGTCGAACTCGTCGGCCGGCGGGGGGTTCTGCCCGATCAGCTCGATCAGCGACGACCCGGTCGCCGCGAATGCCCCGACGACGAGCGCGAGGAGCACGATCGGCCCGAGCGCCCACAGGCGCCAGCCGAGGCCGCGGTCGAGTCGCTCGGCCCGGGCCTCCGTCACGGCACGACGCGGAAGTAGCCCATCCAGCCGAGCTCGGCGAACTCGGACTGGTGCGCGTGGAACATGAACAGGCCCTCGTTCGCGAACGAGATCTCGATCACGCCGCGCTGGCCCTGGCACTGCATCACGGTGTCGGTGTACTCCCAGGCGTCGCCGGTCCCGTTCGGCTGATAGCGGAAGAAGTCCGCGTGCAGGTGGAACGAGTTGATGAGATCGAACTCGGTGAGGTTGGACAGGTAGATCCGGACGAGCTTCGAGCGGCTCACCGTGATCGGGTACTTCGCGTAGTAGAACGAGCGCCCGTTCACGGTGTAGAAGTTGTTCCCTCCGTCGGCGTCGGTGTCGTAGCCGTTCATCACCATCACCAGCTCCTGCGCCGGCGGCCGGGGCTCCTTCGGGTCGATGATCAGCGAGCCGTAGAGGCCCTTGTGGATGTGCTTCTTGAGCGGCGTGGCGTGGCAGTGGTAGGGGTGGAACCCCGCCGGCCGGGCCTCGAACTCGTAGACGAACGTGTCGCCGGGCTCGACGATCTCGAAGACCCCGTCCATCTTCGGCGGGTGGATCCCGTGGAAGTGGATGGTGTGCGGATGCGAGCCGCCGTTGACGAAGCGGACGCGGAGCGTGTCGCCCTCGGTGGCGCGGATCACCGGGCCGGGGACGGTGCCGTTGTACGTCCAGGCCGGGAAGAACACGCCGGGCGCGATCTCGAGCTCGCGGTCGACCGCGCTGATCTGGTAGTCGCGCACGCGCCCGGGGCGGTACGGCAGCGCCTCGGGCGGATAGAGCAGCCGGTCGAGGTCGTGCGGGCCGCCGACCGCCGGGACGCTCTCGCCGATCATCGCGGCGTGGCCGCTCGCCGCGTGGGCGCGGTCGTGGCCGAGGTGCGTGGCGAGCTGCTCGGCCTGTCCGTCAGCGAGGGCGAGCTTCGCCAGCGGGCCCGCCGCGACGACGGGCGCCGCGGCCGCGATCAGGGTACGGCGCGTGAGCTTCGGCACCGTCGCAGCATAGCGGAAAGTTAGGCATGGCTAAACCCGTGCTCCCGTACCCGACTCACGACCTGCATCGTTGTCAGTTGCAAGGAGGAACGACGTTGGCGTGGGGTCTGCGGGCGTTCCCCTAGGGGTCGTCTCCCGACGACGAAGCCGGCCGCCTCCTCCGAGGGGCGGCCGGTTCCTTCCTCCCGGTGCCGCTACGCGTCGCGCAGGACGTGCAGGTCGGGCAGGTTCCGCCAGCGTTCCTCGAGGTCGAACCCGTAGCCGACGAACAGCTCGTCCGGCACGGTGAAGCCGACGTAGCGCACCGGGAGGTCGTCCACCAGCCGCCGGTAGGGGCGGTCGAGGAGGGTCGCGGCGGCGAGCGAGCGCGGCCGCCGCAGCTCGAGCGAGCGGACGAGGTAGTTCATGGTCAGGCCGGTGTCGATCACGTCCTCGACGAGGACCACGTCGCGGTCGGCGATCCGCGCGTCGAGGTCTTTGAGGAAGCGGATACGGCTGTGGCCACCGGTCTCGGTGTCTGGCCCGTAGCCGGCCAGCTCGATGAAGTCGAGATTGTGTGGGATCTGCGTCGCTCGCGACAGGTCGGACACGAACACGACGCTGGCCTTCAGCGACGCGACGAGGATCGGTTCGGCGTCCGCGTAGTCGCGGGCGAGATCCGCGCCGAGCTCCCGGACGCGCGACGCGAGCTCCCCGGCGGTGAGGTACACCTCGCCGATCCGAGGATCGCGCGTCAGGAGGCCAGCTTCAGGCGGTATCGCTGCGCGAGGCGCTCGATGTCGCGCCGGTAGAACAGCTTGACGCGGATCTCCGGCTGGAGTGCGCGGAGCTTCCGCAGCTTCCGGTTCTTGCGCGTCACCAGCGACTGCTTCATCACCGTGATCTCGAGGTACAGATCCTGCTCCGGGAGGTAGAAGTCGGGCGTGAAGGCCTCCGTCACCCGTCCCTCCTCGTCCCGCTCGAGCACGAACGTGCGCGGCTCGTAGTCCCAGGGGACTCCGTGGTAGTCGAGGATCTTCGCGCACTCGAGCTCCGCCTCATTGACGAAACGAGGCGGTGAAGACCCGACAAATGCCTGGAAATCCGGTATTTCCGGGGGCACTTCGATCAGCGTAGCACCGGCCCCGGACGTAGACTCCTCCGCGATGGCCGCCGCCGCCGAGTCCTTCGTCATCGCCCAGCTCTCGGACCTCCACTGCGGCGGGCCGTACTTCGTTCCGAACCTGCTCGAGCGCGCGATCTCGGAGATCAACGAGCTGGAGCCGGACGTCGTCGTCTGCTCGGGCGACCTCACGACGTTCGGGTTCAAGGAGGAGTACGCCGAGGCCAAGCGGTACCTCGACCGGCTCGAGTGCGAGGCGATCGTGGTGATTCCGGGCAACCACGACTCGCGCAACGTCGGCTACGTCCACTTCGAGCGGCTCTTCGGCGACCGCAGCTCCGTCCTGCGCGTGAAGGACGTGACGATCGTCGCCGTCGACTCCACCGAGCCCGACCTCGACCACGGGGTCATCGGCCGCGGCCGCTACCCGTGGATCGAGAGCGAGTTCGCCGGGGACGCCCGCATGCGCGTCTTCGTCATGCACCACCACCTGCTGCCGGTCCCCGGGACGGGCCGCGAGCGCAACGTCGTCTACGACGCCGGCGACGCGATCGAGTGCCTCCAGCGCTCGGGCGTCGACCTCGTTCTCTGCGGGCACAAGCACGTGCCGTACGCCTGGCGGCTCGAGGACCTCTTCATCGTGAACGCGGGGACGGTCTCGACGCTGCGACTCCGCGGCAACGTGCGGCCCTGTTACAACCTCGTCGAGGTCAGCGGCACGCACGTCACGGTCTGGCGCCGCCATCCGTTCCACGGGCAGGAGCGGATCATCCAGTTCTCCACCGAGACACGGGCGTACGAGAAGTACACGGCCCGGATCGAGGACGAGGTGACGTCCTGGTAGAGCCGCACGGCGTGCGATGCCTCGCTCTCGTCGACGGCGAGCACTACGCGCCGGTCGTGCGCGACGCGATCGCTGCGCTGCCGTACGACGTCGTGGCCGCGGTCATGCTCGGCGGGACCGAGAAGCTGCGCGGCGGCGAGGACTACGGTGTCCCGCTCGTGCACGACCTCGACGAGGCGCTCGCTGCGCACCGTCCGGACCTCGTCTTCGACCTCTCCGACGAGCCCGTGCTCGGGCCCCGCGAGCGGCTCCGCCTCGCGAGCCGGGTGCTCGCCGCCGGGATCGCGTACGTCGGCGCCGACTTCCGCTTCGAGCCGCCGCGGTTCGAGCCGTTCGCGCTGCCCTCGATCGGGATCGTCGGGACGGGGAAGCGCGTCGGCAAGACCGGCGTCTCCGGCCACGCGGCGCGGCTGTGGGCCGAGGAGCACGACGTGCTGGTCGTGGCGATGGGGCGAGGCGGGCCGGCGGAGCCGGTCGTGGCGGAGACGCCGCCGACGCTCGACGACCTGCTTGCGCTCTCGCGCGGCGGCGACCACGCGGCCTCGGACTACCTCGAGGTGGCGGCGCTCGCGCGCGTGCCGACGATCGGCTGCCGGCGGGCCGGGGGCGGGCTGGCCGGCGCGGTCGTCGAGTCGAACGTGCTCGAGGGCGCGCGAATCGCGGCCGAGCGACGGCCCGACCTCGTCGTCTTCGAGGGAAGCGGCGCCGCGCTGCCACCGGTCGAGACGAGCGTGCGCCTGCTCGTCGCGAACGCCGCCCAGCCGCCCGAGGTCGTCGCCGGGTACCTGAACGCGTACCGCATCCTCGTCTCGGACCTCGTCGTGCTGACGGCGGCCGAGGAGGCGTCGCCCCACGAGCGCCTGGCCGAGGCGATCCGGGAGGTGAAGGACGTGCCGGTCGTCGCCTGCACGTTCCGGCCGCGGCCGCTCGAACCGGTGGCGGGCGAGCGCGTCGCCTTCTTCTCGACCGCGCCCGCATCGGCCCTCGACCGGCTCGCCGAGCACCTCCGCGACGAGCACGGCGCGGACGTCGTGCTGACGTCGCCGCACCTGTCGCGGCGGACCGAGCTGCGGGCCGACCTCGAGCGCACGACGGGCGGACGTGTTCCTGGTGGAGCTCAAGGCGGCTGCGATCGACGTCGTGGCAGAGGCGGCGGCCGCGCGCGGCTGCCGCCTCGTGCTGGCCGACACGGACGTCGTCCCGACCGCCGGCGACGTGGACGGCGAGCTGCGCGGGCTGGCGGCCGCGGCCCGCGAGGGGGTGGCGGTGTCGTGACCGAGCCGCGCCGGCGCGAGCCGCTGCCGCTCGGCGGCGACCACGGCCTGCCCTACTCGAAGGGCGTGATGGCGCGCGCGCTCATCGCCGCCGGCCTCCAGCCGCTGCCCGCGTACGAGCTCGCCCACCGGATCGAGTCGGACCTGCGCGGGCGCGGGGCCGATACCGTCGCGCTCGAGCGAGTGTCGGAGCTCGCGGTCGAGACGCTCGGGCCCGAGGCCGCCGCGGTCACGATCGGCCGGCTGCGCCGCTACCAGCACCTGCGCGAGCTCGACGCGCCGATCGTCGTTCTCATCGGCGGGGCGACCGGGACCGGCAAGTCGACGACCGCGAGCGAGGTCGCACATCGGCTCGGGATCACGCGCGTCACGTCGACCGACTTCCTCCGCCAGACGATGCGCGCATTCTTCTCCGTCGAGTTCATGCCCTCGGTGCACTACTCGAGCTTCGAGGCCGGAGAGGCGCTCCCGGCGGCCGAGCGCGAGGCGGGCGACCCGCTGCTGATCGGCTTCGTCGACCAGACGAGACACGTTCTCGTGGGCGTGGAGGCGGCCATCGACCGGGCCCAGCACGAGGGGTGGTCGGTCGTCCTCGAAGGCGTCCATCTCGTGCCGGGGATGATGCGGGAGCCGCCGCCGGGCGTCGTCTTCGTCCACGTGATCATGGCTATCGAGGACGAGTCCCTCCACGCGGCGCACTTCACGATCCGCGACGCCGCCACGGGCGGCGAGCGGGCGCTCGAGAAGTACCTCGACCGGTTCGGCGACATCCGCCACCTGCAGGACTTCATCGTCGACCAGGCCTCGAAGTCGGGCGTCGCCGTGGTCCAGAATGGGAACATCGAGCGCGCGATCGCAGCCGTGATGGAGGCCGTGTACGAGCGCGCCGAGGCACTCACGGCGGTGCCGCGGTGAGCGAGGTCGTCGACGCGCCGGAGCCGGCCGAGGCCGAGGCGGCGACGCGCCGCCCGTGCCGGTGCGAGACGTACGCGCGCGCGACCGAGTGGGCGGCGCTCGCGGGAGCGCGCTGGCTCGGCCGGGCCGACCAGGAGGCGGCCGAGACGGCGTCAGGCGCGGCCATGGCGGCAGCGCTCGAGACGTTCGAGATCGACGGCCGCGTCGTGATCGGCACGGACGACGGACCGCTCGCGGCCGGCAGCCAGCTCGGCAGCGGCGGCGACCCGGTCGACCTCGCCCTCGACCCGCTCGAGGGCCGTGGGGTGGTGGCACGGGGCGGTCCGGGGGCGATGTCGATGATCGCGGTGGCCGAGCCCGGCTCGCTGCTCGCGCTGCCGGAGATGTACATGCGCAAGATGGCCGTCGGCCCGCGCGCGCGGGGGCAGATCGACATCCAGCGCCCGGTCGCGGACAACATCGCCGCCATCGCCGAGGCGTTCGGCCGGCAGTCGGGCGACATCACCACGATCGTGCTCGACCGGCCGCGTCACCACGACCTCGTCGAGGAGATCCGCGGCGCCGGCGCCCGGATCAAGCTGATCCAGGACGGGACCGTGACCGCGTCGATCTCGGCCGCCATCCGCGGCACGAACGACCACCTCGCGATCGGGATCGGCGGCACCCGGCAGGCCGTCGTCTCGGCCGCGGCGCTCCGCTGCCTCGGCGGCGAGGTCCAGGCGCAGCTGTGGCCGACGTCGCGCCGCGACATCGAGGACGCGCGCGAGGCCGGGATCGAGGACGTCGACCGCATCTTCTTCACCGAGGACCTGGCGCCCGGCGAGGTGATCGTGGCCGCCACCGGCGTGTCGAACGGCGACCTGCTCCGCGGCGTCCGCTTCTACGCCGACAGCGCGCGCACGCACTCGCTCGTCATGTGCACGCGCTGCAACTGGGTGCGCTTCACCGACGGCCTGCACTTCTTCTCGCGCGAGCGCCGCGAGGAGATCCGGCTCCTCGTCGGCTGATGGGCGGATAGGTGCCCGGGCCTGAACAAGGATCCGACCCGATCGAGCTCGTCCTTACCGAGCGCTCGTATGCCGAGGTGGTCGGCAACCTCCTGGCGCTCCGTGCCCTCGCAGAAGAGCTCGAGTCTGCGTTCGCCTCGTACGATCCTCGCGGCGGGCACGCGGCCTCAGCCGGGGCACGCGCCATGGTCGAGACCGTCGACCGCGTCCTCGACGCGCTCGGGTATGTCGGCGAACGCACCGTCGGTTGAATGCGCGTGATCCGATCCGAAAGCGACAAAGCAACAGACTGTCACTTAGTCGCTTTCAAGCAGTAAGCGTCCGCGGAGCGATCGGACGGGCGGGATCGCCGCGTGCCCCGTCCAGGGGCACAGCGCATCCCGCCCGTCACGACGCGCAGGTGCCGATGAGAGCCGGTCCCTGGCCGGAGTGCCCGCACCGAAGGTGCGCGCGCGCAGGCCGTCCGATCTGCCGGCCACAGCAACGAGAGAGGGCCACTAGGCCGAAGGGCGGTTCATCCGCCCGAGAGGCCACACCCAGGCGTGACTCGAAGCCCTCAGGCAGAAGGAGGGGGCTCGTGGGGGAACCATGCGGTTCCCCCACGCGGCTATCCTCGATGCATGCCGACGAAGGAAGAGGTCTACGAGCAGCTCCGCGAGGTCGAGGACCCGGAGCTCGGGATGGACGTCGTCGAGCTCGGGCTCGTCTACGACGTCGAGGTCGAGGGGCCGAAGGTGAAGGTGATCCACAGCCTCACCTCGATGGGCTGCCCCGCCGGGCCGATGATCCAGGAGGGCATCGACGAGGCCGCGCGCCGCGTCCCTGGCGTCGAGGACGTCGAGGTCGAGCTGACCTGGGAGCCGCCCTGGACGCCCGAGCTGATGTCCGAGGACGCGAAGTTCATCCTCGGCTTCGGCTAGCAGCTCCCTCCGGAACCAGCACGATCTTGCCGAGCTGCGCCCCGGCCTCCAGGCGCTCGTGCGCGGCGCGGATCTCCGCGAGCGGTAGCACCGAGTCGACGTGGACCCGCGCGCGCCCGGCGCGAATCAGGTCGTACGCGCCGAGGAAATCCTCCCGCGTTCCCATGGTCGAGCCGTAGATCGTGAGCTGCTTCCACCAGAACCGGTGCAGCTGGGCCGGCGGATTCGGGCCGCTCGTCGCACCGCAGACCGCGACACGCCCGCCTGCCTTGACGGCGCCGAGGGACCGCTTCCACGTGGCCTCCCCGACCGTCTCGACGACGACGTCGACGCCGCCGAGCTCCTTCGCCGCTGCGACGACGTCGCCCGCGTGGTGGTTCACCGCCACGTCCGCGCCCCAGGCACGCGCCTGCTCGAGCTTCTCGTCGCTGCCGCTCGTCACGAGCGTCCGGGCGCCGAGCGCCCGCGCCAGCTCGAACGCCGCCGTCGCGACACCGCCGCCGATCCCCCAGATCAGCACCCACTCGCCGTCGCGGAGACCCGCCTTCGTCACGAGCATGCGGTACGCCGTCTCGTAGACGAGCGGGAACGCGGCGGCGACCTCGAACGAGAGCGCGTCGTCGAGCGCGAACACGTTCCCGGCGGGCACGGCGATCCGCTCGCAGTGCGTCCCGTCGGTGTGCTCCCCGATCACCGTGATCACGGCGCCGTGCTCGAGCCCGGGGTTGATGACGACGCGGTCGCCCTCCGCGAAGCCGTCGACGCCCGCGCCGAGCCCCGCGACGACACCCGCGCCGTCGGCCCCGAGGATCCGCGGCTTGGGCACGGAGGGCAGCCCCATCCGCACCCAGACGTCGAGATGGTTCAACGACACCGCCCGCAATTCGACGAGCACCTCGCCCGGGCCGGGCTCGGGCTCCGGCACGTCCTCGTACCGCAGGACCTCGGGACCGCCGTCCTCGTGGATGCGAACCGCCTTCACGGCGGGAACACTATGACGGTGACCGCGCAGGAGCTGGAACGGCTGGCCGAGGAGCTCGGGCTCGACGTCGTCGGCGCCGCGCCGGCGGAGCCCTACCTCGACACCGAGCGGCACATCCGCGAGCGCCGCGCCCGCGGGCTCTTCGGCGAGATGCGCTTCACCATCGCCCAGCCGGAGCTCTCGTGCCACCCCGAGCGGCTGCTCGACGGCGCCCGCACCGTCGTCTCCGCCGCGCTCTGCTACTGGGCGCCGGCACCCGAGCCGGGGCCGGGGGAGGGGCGCCTGCCGCGGTACACCTGGAACGACGGGTACGCCGAGCTGCGGGAGAAGCTCGACGCGCTCGGCCGCCGGCTCGGCGGCGCCTACCGCGTGCTCGTCGACGCGAACCAGCACGTCGACCGCGAGGCCGCGGCGCGGAGCGGCGTCGGCTTCTACGGCAAGAACACGATGCTGATCACGCGGCGGCACGGCTCGTGGGTCGTGCTGGGGACGCTCGTGACCGAGGCCGAGGTCGAGTCGACGCCGCCGCTCGACGCCGACTGCGGCTCGTGCACGCTCTGCATCGAGGCCTGCCCCACCGACGCCCTCGACGAGCCGGGCGTCCTCGACGCCACGCGCTGCCTCTCCTGGACGACGCAGTCGCCCGGGTCGGTGCCCGAGCACATGCGGCTCGCACTCGAGGATCGCGTCTACGGCTGTGACATCTGCCAGGACGTCTGCCCGTGGAACCGCGGGATCGAGAAGCGCCGCGCCGCCGCGCCGGCGCGCGGCGAGCCTGTCGTCTCGCTCGTCGACTGGCTGGAGCGCGAGGACGACGAGCTGCGCCGCGCCTACGACCGCCTCTACGTCCCGCGGAACGACGGCCGCTTCCTCAAGCGGAACGCACTCGTCGCGCTCGGCAATGCGGGGCGGCCCGAGCATGCGCGCGCGATCGAGCCGTACCTCGAGCACGACGACGAGATGCTGCGCGAGACGGCGGCCTGGGCGCTCGCGCGGATCGCGGAGCGCGCGGCCGCGGCCTAGGCCCTGGGGTCGGTCTCCTCGGCCACCGACGCAGCCTCCCCGACCTTCTCGACGAGCGCGTACGACCGGACGGAGCCGATCACGCGGTCGATCCGCTCGTCGACGTGCTCAGGGACGACGAGAAAGTGCCGCGGGTCGTCGCGGACGGACTCGTACTCGGCGACGGAGACACGGAGGGTCTCGCGGCAGTCGGTACGCGCGCACTCGCAGCGGATGTCGATGGGGTCGGCCGGGGGATCCCAGGCGCCGGCGAGGTCCTCGACCGTCTCGTTCGCGTCGCGCGCGACGGCCTGGTTCAGCGCGGCTCGCTTCTCGTCGTCGCTCATCGCGCGACGCGGAGCCGATCGACCCCGAGCTCACGCGCGAGGGTGCTCGCCCGCGACGCGATCCTCCGGCGCAGGTCGGCCGGCTCGAGGACCACCGCCTCGCCGCGATGCGCGAACACCTCGCCGACGAGCCACTCCGGGCTCCCGACCGCACGCTCGTCGAGCGCCGCGCCGTCCGCGAGCGGCCGCGCTCCCTTCTCGATCTGCCAGCGGGAGATCACCGGCGAGTACCAGATGCGCGCCGTGCGCGCGCCGCGGAGGGCGAGCGGCGCGAAGTCCGCGCGCGGCTCGAAGCGCTCCTTCGAGGTGGTGGCGCTGCGCATCCGGTCGAGGCGGAAGCTCCGCTCGCCGTCGCGCGTGCGGTCCCACGTGTGGACGCGCCAGTTCGGCAGCTCTCGCTCGAGCGTGTACGGCTCGACGAGGCGCGTCGAGGCCTCCGACTCGCCCTCCTTGAGGTACTCGATCTCGACCAGCCGGTGGTCGCGGATCGCCTCCGAGAAGCGCACGACGAGCCGCTCCTCCTCCGTGCCCTCGTGCGGCGCGGGCGTCTGCGCGAGCTCGAACATGCCGAACGTCTCCTCGAGCTTCCGCCGGACGCGATCGAGCGGCGTGTGCGAACCGGCGGCGACCATCGGCCCGACGAACTCGAGCGCGAGGCGAATCGCACGGGCCTCGAGCGGCGTGAGGCGCGGGGCGGAGCGGAAGGTGTCGCCGTAGAGCTCCTTGTCCACGTGGACGTGGTCTCCGCGGAGCTCGGCGTAGACGGCGTAGCAGCCGCCGCCGAAGTTGACGAGGTTCAGGAGCGAGAGGTGCTCCTCGAGCGCCTCCTCCGGGATGTTGAACCGCTCGACGAGCTCGTGGGCCGGGATCTCCGCCTCGCGCCCGTCGCCGCAAGCGGCGAGCAGGTACGCGAGGAGCGCCTGGAGGACGGCGAAGCGCTCGGGCGCGACCGGGCCCGCGGGCCGCTCGGGCGCGCCGTCGGGCTCGCGTGCAGCGGCCTCGGCGGCCGGCTCTGCCGGAGCGCCGGTGTGCGCGTCCCTGATCGCCCGCAGCGACCGCGCGACCTCGCGCCGCAGCGCGTCCGGAGCGGTGGGGACGGCGCGGCCGTCCTGCCGCAGGATCCAGGAGGCGAGCAGGCCGATGCTCGAGTACGGCGTCACGAATGTGTCGCCCTCGAGCGTCCCGGCTGTCCCGAACGTACGCTCGACCCACCACGCGGTCGCCGGGCTCACCTCGATGCGCGCCTCGCCGGACGCGTCACCGATCTGCCACGTCGGCCGGTCGCGGTACGCGCCGACGTCGAAGTCGGCCGGGATGCGGAAGTCGCGCTCGCGCCGCGTCGCGAAGCGGATGTCGCCCCGGATGCGCGAGACCCGGAAGGTGCGCGCGTCGTCGCGGTCGAGGTCGTGGCCGATCACGTACCAGACGCCCCGCTCGGGCAGGAGCGCGTACGGGTTGAGGGTGCGCTCCTGCACCTCGTCGCGCGAGATCGACCAGTAGTTGAACTTGACCGTGCGCTGCTTCGAGATCGCGTTCTCGAGCTTCCCGAGCCGGCCCGGCATCTCCGGGGAGTAGTCCGGGTCGGACACCTCGACGGCGCCGGCGGTCTCCGTCGGGGCGTCCTGCCAGCCCGGGCCGGCCGAGCGCCAGGTTCTGCAGGGCGAGGCGCAGCGGCTCCGCGTAGGCGAACTTCCCCTCGAGGAGGTAGAAGCAGGTCTGGAGCGCCGCGAGCTCGTCGTCCGAGAGCTCGAGCGGCGGCAGGAAGTACTGCTCGGAGCGGAGCGTGTAGAGCTCCTCGCCGGTGAACTCGTCGCGCTGCGACTGGAGCGGGACGCCGAGGCCGATCAGCTCGGCCCGGTCGGAGTAGTACCGGCGCGCGAACGCCTCGTCGGACATCTCCGAGTAGCCCTCGACGTTCTGCTTGACGTCCCGGGCCGTCAGCGGACGTCGCTCCGCCATCAGGAACGCAACCAGCGACAGCTGGCGGATCAGCTTGTCCGTGTCGTGCGACACGCCTAGCGCCCCTGACCGGCGTCGGCTCCCGCCGGACGGAGCCCGGCTCCGCCGCCGCCTCGCGCCGCTCGCGCCGCGATGCTCTCCGGGCCCGTACCTGGCGTACTGTGCCCTCCGGCCTCGCGCCGCGAGCGACGCGTCAGGAACGCTAGGTCACTCTCCCTCACGGTGAGCGAGCCTATCGGAGCGCGATCAGGCGGCGACTTTGGTCGAGGCCTCGAGGTGCTGGTGCGACGGGCAGTAGTCGCGGTCGGGCAGCGGCGTCCGCTGGCACGGCTTGCCCTTCCGGGTGGTGGCGCGGCAGCGGGCGACCCCGCCGTCGAGCGCGCCGGCCTCGATCTGTTCCTCGATGAAGCTGCAGGCCGCACCGACGCCCTCGTGCACGGCCCAGGCGACCTGCGCCTGCGCCGTGATCGGGAAGTAGCGGCGGATGTCCTGGAACAGCGCCCGGTCCGGCTTCGCGAAGTAGAGCGGGTCGGTCGCGAGGCGGGCCATCGTGGTCTCGCAGTGCTCGAGCACCGCGCGTCGGGAGGCGAGCCGTGTCTCGTGGTCGGCGTACGGGTCGATGAGGTCCTTCACCGAACGGTAGATGGCTCGCGAGTACTGATACATGCAGCTCTGCAACCGCTGGGTTCGCTCGTCGAGTTCCACTCTGCCTGTCCTCCCGTTCACCGCCGAAAAACGCTCTAAAGCGGACGTTTGACCCACGTCCGGCGCGACCCGCGGTCCAGTCTATACAGATCGGGCCGCTGTCACAAAGTCGCGCTCCTTGTTGCCTCCGCTGCGAACCTGCGGGCTCGCCGGCGGGTCTCCGAGGGCAGGGAATTCCCTGCACCGCGGGCTTTACACCTACTGCGTGATCGGGCGGACGTAGGGGTTGTACCCGGCGTCGCGCGCGGCGGCGATTCCCTCCTGCGCGGCGCCGTTGGTGGGGTAGACGCCGCTGAACACCACGAAGTACCCGGGATGGAGGCTCGAGTAGTCGTCGGAGCGGAGGACGCCGACCTGCCGGAGGCCGCCGTCGATCGCCTCGCGCGCCTTCGCGACCGCCGCCGGCCGGCCGCCGGTGGCGGGAAGCGAGGCGAGCACGATCGTGTGGCCGGAGCGGCCCTGCGGCCAGGAGATGATCCGGTTCTGTTGCTGCGGGGGCGGGGTCTGGGTCGTGCGGCGGCGGCGGCGTGGCCGGAGCCTCCGAGGTGGGCGCCGCGGTCGCTGTCGGGAGCTCGGGCGGGGCGGTGGTCGGGATCACGGCCGGCTGCTGGGTCGTCGCGACGAGCTCCGGGTCGCCGCCCTCGGTCGCGAGCCCGTAGGCGACGACGCCGGCCGACGCGACGGCCGCGACCACGAGCGCGACGAGCACCGGCACGAGCCACGGGGCGGAGCCGCGGACCGCGTCCCGCTCGGGCAGCGGCAGCCGTTCGCCGCATTCGAGGCAGTACTCCTGTCCGCGGCTCACGCCGGAGCCGCAGCGCGGGCACTCGAGCGCGGGAGGCGCCTCGACGGTCGTCACGCGTCCGGGGCGGCGGCGCCGCACGAGGGGCAGTAGCGCGCGTCGGCGGCGAGCGCGTGGCCGCAGACGCCGCAGGCGCCGGTCGCCGCTGCGGCGGTGCCGACGGTCGAGGGGCGGCCGCAGCTGGCGCAGAAGCGGGAGCCCCAGAAGAGCGGCGCGCCGCACTCGCAGCGGGCCGCCGGCGGCCGGCGCACCGACAGGAGCGTCTCGAGCTCGATCAGCCGGTCCTCGATCGCGGCGACCTCCGCGCACTGTTCGTGGAGGACGTGCTCGCGGAACGAGTCGCGGCGGAACATCTCCATCGCGAGCCCGCCGACGTCGCGGAGCCGCTCCTCCCGCAAGCGCAGGAGCGCCCGGCGCTCGCGTCGCAGCTCGGCGACGGGAGGCGCATGCCGCCGCGGTGCGGTCGGGGGCGGTGCGGCCGCCGGTGCGGCGTCCTCGCGCGCGCGGCGGAACAACGACGGGCGGGCCACGTGCGGGAGCGTAACAGTGCCCCTTGTCGGCTCCGGTGCGCCGCTAGAGCTGGAGCACGACGAGCCGCTCCTCCGTCAACTCGCGCACCGCGTAGTGCGGGCCCTCGCGCGTGTTGCCGGAGTCCTTCACGCCGCCGTACGGCATCTGGTCGGCGCGGAACGTGGGCGCCTCGTTGACGGTCACGCCGCCGAACTCGAGCCGCTGCGCGGCTTCGAGCGCGGCCTCGACCGAGGCGGTGAAGATCCCCGCCTGCAGGCCGAAGCGCGTCCCGTTCGCGAGCTCGATCGCCTCGTCGAGGCCCTCGACGCGGGTGACCGTGACGACGGGGCCGAAGACCTCCTCGCACGAGACCTTGAGCTCCGGCGCGGGGTTGGCGATCACGGTCGGGCGGATGAGCCCGTCGGCCTCGCCGCCGGCCAGGATCTCCGCGCCGGCCGATCGCGCCTCCTCGATCCACTCGAGGATCCGGGCGCGGTTGTCGTCGTCGATCACGGGGCCGACGTCGGTGTCCTCCTCGCCCGGGTCGCCGAGCCTCAGCGCCTCGACGCGCGGCAGGAACCCGGCGAGGAACGCGTCGTACGCGCCGTCCTCGACGTAGATGCGCTGGACGGAGATGCAGCTCTGGCCGGCGAACGAGAAGGCGTTGGCCGCGAGCTTCGCGGCCGCGCCGTCGAGGTCCGCGTCGCCGAGGACGATCACCGGGGTCGCGTTCCCGAGCTCGAGCGCGACGCGCTTCCTCGGCGCGCGGGCCGCGATCCCCCAGCCGACGGGGGCCGAGCCCGTGAACGTGATCGCCTTCACGCGCTCGTCCTCCACGAGCACGTCCCCGATCGCCGACGCCGGGCCGACGAGCACGTTGAGCCAGCCGGGCGGCAGGCCCGCCTCGGTCTCGAGCTCGGCGAGGAGCAGGGCGGAGAGCGGCGTCTGCGTCGCCGGTTTCAGCACGACCGCACAGCCGGCGGCCAGGGCGGGCGCCAGCTTGTGCGCGACGAGGTTCAGCGGGAAGTTGAACGGGCTGATCGCGCCGACGACCCCGACCGGTCGGCGGATCGTGAACGCGAGCTTCCCCTCGCCGGCCTGCGACGCGTCCATCGGCACGACGTGGCCTGCGAGCGTCCGCGCCTCGACCGCGGCCGAGGTGTACGTCGACACGGCTCGCTGCGCCTCGACCCGGGCGGCCTTCATCGGCTTGCCGGCCTCGGCGGAGATCGTCCGCGCCACCTCGTCGTGGCGCTCGCGCAGGAGCGCGGCCACGCGGTCGAGGATCGCGGCGCGCTCGTGCGCCGGCAGCGGCTCGGCCATCGCGCGCTCGGCGGCGTCGACGGCGCGGCGCGCCTCGTCCGCTCCGGCCTTCGCGACGCGCCCCACGACCTCGCCGGAATACGGCGAGCGAACGTCGATCCACTCACCGGTCTCGACCCACTCGCCCGCGAGGAGGAGGCGGCGCTCGATCGCTGTCGTGGCCACGGCGTGAGCGTACATCTGTGGGATCCTGGCGCCATGGAGATCCCCGACGTCGCCTACACCCGCTCGGGCGACGTCGCGATCGCGTACCAGGTGATCGGTGACGGCCCGGCCGACCTCGTCCTCCTTCCGTTCCACTCGAACCTCTACTCGCTCTGGCTGCGCCCGCCGTTTGCGGACTTCTGCCGCGACGCTTGCGAGCGGCCGGCGCCTGATCGTGATCAACCTGCGCGGCGTCGGCCTCTCGGACCGCACCGCGCGGCTTCACCATCGAGAGCCGCATGGACGACGTGCACGCCGTGCTGGACGACGTCGACGTCGCGGCGGCCGTCACTCCTCGGCATCGCCGAATCGGCGGCGACGTGCGCCCTCTTCGCGGCGTCGTATCCCGAGCGGACGGAGCGACTCGTCCTCTTCGTGCCCTTCGTGCGGGGAACGGCGGACGAGGGCGAGCGCGACGCCGAGGTCGCGCAGATCCGGGCGGATCGGGCGCGCTACGGCGAGCGTGGGTTCCTCGAGGACCTGGCGCGCCGCATCAACCCGCAATGGTCCGACGACCCCGAGTACCTCGAGTGGTTCGTGTGGCACCACCGTCTGACCGGCGTCGCCGGCGTCGTGGGCGGAGTTCCGCCGCATGCAGCTCGACCTCGACGTCGGGGACGTCCTGCCGACGATCCGCGTGCCGACGCTCGTGCTGTCGAAGGAGTTCTGCCGCGACGAGGCGGAGGAGGTCGCGCGACGCGATCCCGGACGCCGACCACGTCGGTGCTTCCCGGGATCGGCAGCGCGATCTTCGAGAACGACTTCGCGCTCGAGGCGATCGACGCGTTCCTCGAAAGGGACCACGCAGGCTGCCGGTGCCGGAGTCCGTGCTCGCGACGCTCCTCTTCACCGACCTCGTCGCGTCGACCGAGCGCGCGGTCGAGCTCGGCGATCACCGCTGGCGCGAGCTGCTCGACGAGCACCGCCGCCTCGTACGGCACGAGCTGGTGCGCTACCGCGGCACCGAGCTCGACACGGCAGGCGACGGCTTCTTCGCCTCGTTCGACGGGCCGGCCCGCGCGATCGCGTGCGCGAGCGCCGTCGTCGACCGTACCCGGACGCTCGGCCTCGAAGTGCGCGCCGGCATCCATACCGGCGAGTGCGAGCGCTCGGACGGGAAGCTCGCGGGCCTCGCCGTGCACGTCGGCGCACGCGTGCTGGCTGCCGCCGGCGCGGGGGAGGTCGTGGTCTCCGGGACGGTCCGGGACCTCGTCGCAGGCTCGGGCTTCGGCTTCGACGACCTCGGCGAGCGGGAACTCAAGGGCGTGCCGGGCTCCTGGCGCCTGCTCCGAGTGGTAGCTTCGAATCCGTGAGCGAAGCCTTCATCGTCGACGCCGTGCGCAGCCCGATCGGGCGCAAGAACGGCACGCTCGCGTCCATCCGCGGGGACGAGCTCGTCCGCGCAGGTCGTCAACGGCCTCGTCGAGCGCGTGGACGTCGACCCCGCCGAGATCGAGGACGTCCAGTGGGGCTGCGTCACCCAGGTGGACGAGCAGGCCTGGAACATCGGCCGCAACGTCGCGCTCACCGCCGGCTGGCCCGTCACCGTGTGCGGCACCACCGTCGACCGCCAGTGCGGCTCCTCGATGCAGACGAACTTCAACGCCTCGGCGGCCGTGTGGTCGGGGCAGCTCGACCTCGTCGTCTCGGGCGGCGTCGAGATGATGTCGCGCGTCCCGATGGGCTCGAACCGCGGGTCGTTCTCGGACAAGGTGCACGACCGCTTCCAGGTGGTCATGCAGGGGATCTCGGCGGAGCTGATCGCGGACAAGTGGGAGCTCTCGCGGGAGGACTGCGACGCGTTCTCGTACGAGTCGCACATGCGCGCGGCGCGGGCGATCGACGAGGGGCGGTTCGCGAAGGAGATCGTCCCGATCGACCTGACGAACCCGCACGTCGGCTTCACCTTCGACACGGACGAAGCGGTGCGGCGCGAGACGACGCTCGAGAAGATGGCGTCGCTCCAGCCGGCGTTCATCCCCGACGGGAAGGTGACGGCCGGGAACTCGTCGCAGATCGTCGACGGCGCGGCGGCGCTGCTCGTCGCCTCGGAGGCCGCGGTGTCGCGGCTCGGGCTGACGCCGCGGGCGCGCTTCGTCTCGTTCGGGCTCGCGGGCGTCGACCCGACGCTGATGCTCCACGGCAACCCGGAGGCGTGCGAGAAGGCGCTCGCGAAGGCCGGGATCGGCTGGGACGACGTCGCGGTGATCGAGGTCAACGAGGCGTTCGCGACGGTCGTGCTCCAGTTCCTGAAGGACACCGGCCTGCACGAGCGCTGGGAGGCCGGCGACGTGAACCCGAACGGCGGCGGCATCTCGCTGGGCCATCCGCTCGGCGCCACCGGCGCGCGGATGACCGCGACGCTCGTGTCGGAGCTCGAGCGGCGTGACGAGCGCTACGGCGTCGCCTGCATGTGCATCGGGTTCGGCCAGGCGATCGCGGCCGTCGTCGAGCGCGTCTAGCGGGTGCAGCACTGGCTGCTCGTCCGCGGCCGCGGCGACCGGCGGCTCGAGGCCGAGGTGCGGCCCGACGAGCTGCGGGCGCACTCGTCGACGCGGCGGCCGGCGATCCAGGCGGGCGACCTCGCGATCCTGTACGCCGCGGGCTGGCAGGTCGTGTTCGCCGCGGTCGAGGTGACCGGCGAGCCGGTACACGACCCGGCGAAGGCGCGCTGGGCCTGGCGGTTCCCGATCCGGCCGCTCCTCGCCGTCCACGACCTGCGCGAGGCGCCTCCGGTCGAGGCCGCGGGCGTCTTTCCGCGCAGCCTCGGCCGCCACTCGTACGTCCGGCTCACCCCCGGGGGCTACGACACCGCCTGGCACGCGATCGCCGACGCTGCGTAGGATCGCGCGCCATGGAGATCACGGAAGGTCGGCGTCGTCGGCCTGGGGACGATGGGCGCGGGGATCGCGCAGGTGTGCGTCGAGGCGGGGTACGAGACCGTCGGGCGCGAGCTCGCCGCCGAGGCCGGGGAGGCGGCGCGCGCGCGCATCGACCACTTCCTCACGCGCAAGGTCGAGAAGGGCCAGCTCCGGCAGGAGGACAAGGACGCCGCGGTCGGCCGCCTCCGCGTGACGACCGAGCTCGCCGACCTCGCCGGCTGCGACCTCGTCATCGAGGCGGCCTTCGAGGACATGGCCGTGAAGGACGCGCTGATGCGCGAGCTGTCGGAGCTCCTGCGGCCGGAGGCGATCGTCGCCACCAACACCTCGGCACTGTCGGTGACGGAGATCGCCGCGTCCTACGCGCGGCCGGAGCGCGTCGTCGGGATGCACTTCTTCAACCCGGCCCCGCTGATGAAGCTCGTCGAGATCGTGCGCGCGCAGCGCACCGACGAGGACGCGTTCGAGTCGGCCTACACATTCGCCGCGTCGCTCGGCAAGGAGCCGATCCGCTGCAACGACACGCCCGGGTTCGTCGTCAACCGCATCCTCATCCCGCTGCTCAACGACTGCGTGCGCGTCCTCGACGAGGCGGGCGTCTCGCCGGAGGACCTCGACAGGGCGATGCGGTTCGGCGCGGGGTGGCCGATGGGGCCGGCGACGCTCGTCGACCTCGTCGGGATCGACGTCCACGTCCACGCGTCCGAGGCGCTGTGGCAGGGCCTGCGCGAGCCGCGGATGGCCGCGCCGGCGCGGCTCGTGGCGATGGCGAAGGCGGGGAAGCTCGGCCGGAAGAGCGGCGAGGGCTTCTACCGCTACGACGAGCCCTAGGCCTCGGCGAGCCGCCGCCAGGCGTTCTCGACCAGGCGCTCGACGCGCGGGTCGGTCATCGACGCGACGAAGTTGATCGCTCCCGCGGCCAGCACGCGCGCGCCCGCAGGCGTCTCGTAGTACGTCAGCTCGGCCGAGCGGCCGGGGCCCATCAGGTCCTGCGCGTGCGCGAGCACGATCGTCCCCGGCGGGCTCGCCGGGCTGCGCGCGTCGATCTCGATCCCGTAGCGGCCGAAGGTGTCGCCGTCCCGCAGGCCCGTCCCCTCGAACAGCCACGGCGCCGCGGCCGCGCCGGCGACCGTGTACGGCGCCTGCCGCTGCCCCTGGTCGGAGCCGACGTACCGGACGCCGACGAGCCGCGCCTCGTCGCGCCCGACCTCGCGCCACTGCTGCTCGCGCACGATGCGGACGCCGTCGCGCCGGACGCGGCAGAAGAAGTTGTTGGCCGCGAGGAAGAGCAGGTTCCCGCCGAGGTCGCGGTAGCGCTCGACGACGTCGAACGCCCGCGTCGTGACGTACTCCTCGTGCCCGGGGAAGACGACGAGGTCGTAGGCGCGGCGCAGCGCGTCGCCCGAGCCGGCCGCCTCGATGTCGTCGTCGGACAGGAAGTCGACGCGCTTGCCGGTCCGGTTCAGCCACGCGACGAAGGCCAGGTCCCAGTCCTTGAAGCGGAACGGGACGCCGAAGTCGAGGTACGGCCGCCCGAGGTCGACACTGTGGAAGCGGTCGCTGACGTACCAGGAGTCGCCCCACCCGTCGCCGTCCGCGTCCTGGAAGTTGTAGGCCTGCCACGTGTTCGTCGAGAGGACGACGGCCACGCGCTCGCTGCCGAGTTGCCGCGGCCGGAGGATGAACGGCGCGTAGCCGGCGCGGCCGTCGTCGGTGCCGACGCGGACGAAGTAGAGGCCGCTCTGCCAGTCGCCCGCGCGGAGGAGACGAAGGTGGCCGGGCGCGTCGGCGTGGGCGCGCCAGTCGACGACGACCGGCGGCGTCACCGCGACGCCGTTCGTGCGCAGGTCGGCATCTGCGGGTCGGGACGCGCCGTAGTGGAAGACCTGGACCTGCAGCGCGGCGGCGTCGGTGGCGATGCGCAGGTCGGCCGGCTCGCCGGGCACGTAGCTCGAGCGCGTGGTCGCGACGTCGACGCCCTGCACGCGGACGACGGGGCCGTCCGGGGCGCGCCCCGGCGCATGGGCGCCGTACGTCCGGCGGCGCCCGGCCGCATCCGTCGCGGTCAGGCGAAGCACGTACGTGCGCGGAGGGACTGACGTCCCCGGGCGCCACGCGAGTTCGTGCGACCCGGGCCGGAGGGACCGCTCGACGCGCCAGACCGTCTCGCCGGCCGCTCGGCCCGCGCGGATCGGTGTCGGTGCGCACGGCCTCCATCCGCACACGGGCCGGGCGGGTGAGCCGGAACGAGACGCGGGCGACGCCGCGCCGGGGCGACAGCGTCGCGAACAGGCGGCGGTCGCCGGCGAACGGCCGTGCGGAGCGGACGCGGAGGCCGAGGAGCTCGGGCCCACGCCCGCCGGCCGCGCGCGCCGCCGCGGGCGCCGCGAGCACACCGAGCGCGAGCACGCGCAGGAACCCGCGGCGTCCGACCCTCATCGGGTCATCGTGCCACTAGCGGTGCTCGAACAGCCGCCGCATCGCGGGCACGCGCTCCGGGTCGGCGAGCACCACGACCTCGTCGTCGGGCTCGAGGACGTCGCCGCCGTGCGGGGTGCGCGGGCTCCCGTCGCGGACGATCGCGCCGATCCAGCCGCTCTCGCCGAGCGGGAGGTCGCGGATCCGTCGTCCGACGGCGTACGAGCCGGCGGCGACGCGGAAGCGGTACGAGCCGGCCGCGTCCTCGAAGCCGACCTGCTCGACCGTGCGCATCGGCACGCCGAAGCGCGCCGCTGCGCGCTCGAGCGTCGAGCCCTGGACGAGCACCGACAGGAGCACGACGACGAACACGATCCCGTAGATCCGGTCGGCCTCCTCGACGGCGCCGAGCACCGCGAACGCCGCGAGGAGGATCGGCACCGCGCCTTTGAGCCCACCCCACGCGACGAACAGCCGCTCGCCGCGGCGCAGCCGCGACGGCAGCAGCAGCGGCAGCACCACGAGCGGGCGCAGGACGAAGGCGAGCACGAGGAAGATCACCGCGCCCTCGAGCCACCAGCCCTCGTCCGACGAGCTGCGTCACGTCGATCGTCAGCCCGAGCACGACGAACACCGCGATCTCGGCGAGGCTCGCGAGCGAGGTGTGGAAGCTCTCGATCTCGGCCTTGTAGGGCGCGCGCTCGTCGCCGATCAGGAGGCCGGCGATGAAGACGGCGAGGAAGCCGGAGCCGTGGAGGACGGACGCGATCCCGTAGATCGCGCCCGCGACGGCGAGCACCTGGAGCGGATACAGCCCGCGGTCCGGCAGGCTCGAGTTCCGCATCAGCCAGAGGAGCGCGGCGGCGCCGACGACGCCGACGGCGAGCCCGACGACCATCTGGACGGCGAAATCCTCCACGACCGTCCACGCCGTCCCGTCGTCGCTCGTGGCGTAGGCGATGACGCCGAGCATGAGCGCGATCCCGACCGGGTCGTTCGCGCCCGACTCGCCCTCGAGGATCGTCCCGGAGCGCCCGCGGACCTCGCGGTTGCCGAGGACGGAGAACATCACGGCAGGGTCGGTGGGCGCGAGCGCGGCGCCGAGGAGGAACGCAGGCGTCCAGTCGAGGCCGAGCACGGCGTGCGCGACGACGGCGAGCGCGCCGGCCGTGCGCGAAGGTGCCGACGACGCCGAGGACGCTGATCGGGACGGCGGCCTTCCGGAACCGCCGCCAGCCGACGTGCATGCCGCCGTCGAGGAGGATGATCACGATCGCGACGACGCCGATCCGCTCGACGGTCCTCGTGTCGACGTGGTCGCCGAGCGACGGGAAGAGGTCCGACGCGACGGCCGCCGTGGCGAGGAACACCGCCGGCGCGGGGACACCGATCCGCCGGGTGATCTTCGTCGCGAAGAGCGCGAGCACGACGCCGACGGAGACGACGGCCAGGATTTGCCCGAACACGACGACCTCGTCCACGGAGGTGACGCTAACGTCTCGTCCGGACCCGCTCCTCGTCGATTCGCCCGCGAGGGCTGGCTCCGGGGCTTCGCGCCACTTACACTTTTCTTACGGCGCCATCAACGCCGCCGAACTGCGACCCCCGATACTCCCCATACAGATGCGGCGCATCCTCGTCATCACCGTGGTCCTGGCGCTCGCGATCCCCGCGATCGCGGCGGCCCAGGCGCTCATTCCGGGCGACGGGTCGCTGGCGGTCCGCTCCGGCGACGGGATCGTCCGCCTCAACGACTTCCGCGGCGTCGTCCTCGGCCGGATCTCGACCGGGACGCTCGTGATCGTCGACCCCAAGGGCGACGACTGCGACTCGCTGCTCGTGTGGGACGCCGACGACCAGTGGCCGCGTGTGCGCCGCCTCGGCGAGGACCGCGTGCTCGAGTGCTGGTACACGACCACGAGCGGCATGCGCTTCCGCCTCGTCGGCGGGCCGAACACGATCCGCATCAACGCCCGTGGGATCGCGCTCTCGGCGGTCGGGCAGGGACGCGGCTTCGTGCGCGGGACGCCGACGCTCTTCGACGACGGGCTGTACTCCGTGGACGGGAGCGACTGGCGCTCCCTGCCCGACGAAGGCCGGAACGTCCGCATCGGCTCGGTACCCTAGGCCCATGGCTGCGCACAGGCCAGACCGTGCTCGTCGTCGAGGACGAAGCCTCGATCGCGTCGTTCGTCTCGCTCTACCTCAAGAACGCCGGCTACGAGGTCAAGACCGTCTCGACCGGGTCGGACGCGCTCATCCAGGCCGCGTCCGGGAAACGTCTCGCTGATCATCCTCGACCTCATGCTCCCGGACATCGACGGGATCGAGGTCTGCCGACGCATCTGCGGAAGACCTCGGACGTGCCGATCCTGATGCTCACCGCCCGCGACGAGGACGTCGACAAGATCATCGGGCTCGAGGTCGGCGCCGACGACTACCTGACGAAGCCGTTCAACCCGCGCGAGCTCGTCGCCCGCGTGAAGTCGATCCTGCGCCGCGCCGCGCCCGAGCGCAGCGAGCTCGAGACGAAGGTGCTGACGCACGGCGACCTCTCGATCGACGCCGGCCGCCGCGAGGTGCGCGTCGGCGAGGAGGAGATCCAGCTCGCGCCCAAGGAGTTCGACCTGCTCTGGGAGCTGCTCGACCACAAGGGCCTCGTGCTCACGCGCGACCAGCTGCTCGAGCGCGTCTGGGGCTACACGTTCGCCGGCGACACGCGCACGGTCGACGTCCACGTGCGCCAGCTGCGGCGCAAGCTCGGCGACGCGTCGCCGATCGTCACGGTGTGGGGCGTCGGCTACAAGGTCTCCCCCAGCCGCGAGGCCGCCGCAACCGGGGCGTAGGCGAGGCGGCGGCGGTGTTCCGCTCCCTCCGCTTCCGGCTCCCGGCCATCTTCCTCGCCGGGCTCGTCCTCTCGGGGCTCGTGTCGACGCTGATCGCCGTGCGGCTCTTCCAGGACTACGCACGCGAGCAGACGATCGACGAGCTGCGCCGCGAGGCCGCCGGGATCGCGGTGCTGTACGCCGAGAACGCGGGGCGCGAGACGCTCTCGGCCGGCGCGCTCGAGGAGGCGACGGGCGACCGCCTCTTCTACGTCCCCTTCGCCGCCGGCATCGAGCTCTTCCCGGCGCAGCAGTTCGGCCTCCGCCCGCTGCCGCCCGACGCCGTCGACAGCGCGGCGCTCGAGCAGAGCGGCGCCATCATCGTTCGAGTTCACGCCGCCGAACGAGGACCGCGCCTTCCTCGCCGTCGCGTCCCCGCTCGGGATCGGCGACACGACCTATCGGCGCGCTCATCGTCGGCGAAGCCGATGACGGAGCTCGGCGAGCGCTGGGTGACGCTCGCGCAGCGCCTCGCGCTCGCGTTCCTCGGCGGCCTGCTCGTCGCCGGCGCTGCTCGCGTGGTACCTGAGCGCGGCGGATCACGAAGCCCGTGCTCGCGCTCTCGCGCGCGGCGGACGAGGTCGCGGCGGGGAAGCTACGACGTCGAGGTGCCGCAGCTCCACGAGCGGCGACGAGATCGCGCACCTGTCGGAGCGGTTCGGCGAGATGGCGCAGCGCCTGCGCGAGACCGAGGAGCTCGAGCGGAACTTCCTCATGAGCGTCTCGCACGAGCTGCGCACGCCGCTGACCGCGATCCGGGGCCACGTCGAGGCGCTGCGCGAGGGCGTCGTCGAGGATCCGGACCTGCGCGCGGAGTCGCTCGACGTCGTCGCGCTCGAGACGGCGCGGCTCGAGCGGCTCGTCGGCGACGTGCTCGACCTGGCGAAGCTCGACGCGCACCGCTTCACGGTGCTGCGGGAGGAGGTCGACATGCGAGCGGCTCGTCGACCGGGCCTACGCGACGTTCGGCGGGGAGGCCCGGCGGCGCGCGATCGACTACCGGCAGACGATCGACCGCGAGCCGGTGATCCTCTCCGACGGCGACCGGCGTGCTGCAGATCATCTCGAACCTGCTCTCGAACGCCTTCCGCTGGACGCCCGACGGCGGCCGGATCGAGCTCGCGCTGACCGCGGCGAACGGGACCGTCTCCGTGGCGGTCGAGGACAGCGGGCCGGGAATCGCGCCGGCGGAGCGCGAGCGGATCTTCCGCCCGTTCTGGTCGCGCGACGGCGGCGGCACCGGCCTCGGGCTGGCGATCGCGCACGAGCTCGCGGTCGCGCTCGGCGGGCGGATCCAGCTCGAGAGCGCGCCGGGCGAGGGCAGCCGGTTCGAGCTGCGCCTGCCGGCGGGCGACCTCCAGGCCTACGGGCCGGAGCCCGCGTTGGGCGGGCGGCGCTCCTCGATCCGGTAGACGACCGCGTCGCTGCCGGCGGTGATCGCGCTTTCGATCCGCTCGAGCCGGCGGTCGACGCTCATCCAGCCCGACGTGACCAGGTCGACGAGCACGCCGAGGTCGTCGACGCGTGCGTGCCGCTCGGCGAGCAGGTCGCCCTCGACGCGCTCGAGCCGGGCGATGACGGTGTTGAGGAGGCCGCGCACCTCCGCCATCTGCCGGGCGACCGGGAGCGCCTCGGCCCGGACGCCGTCGCGGACGGCGTCGCCGACGCGGGTCGGGAGCGACGACTCGAGCTCGGCGGCGGTCTGGGCGAGCGACTCGATCTGCGTCCGCGCCCGCTCGAGCGCGGCGTCCACGTCCCCCTGCCCGGCGCGGCCCTCAGCGGCGTTCGCCAGCCGCTGCATCGCCCGCTCGACCGCTTCAGGATCCATCTCGCCTGACGCTACAACGGGCGTCGGACGATTCGCCGCATGAACCTCACCGACCTCGACTACCCGCTCCCGCCGGAACTAATCGCGCAGCGGCCCGCGGACCGGCGCGACGAGTCGCGGCTGCTCGTCTACGACCGGGCGACGGGCGCGGTCCGGCACCGACGCTTCGCGGAGCTGCCGGACGAGCTGCGCGGCGAGCTCGTGGTCGCGAACGACACGCGCGTCGTGCCGGCGCGGATCCCGCTCGAGCGCCCGCGAGGCGAGGTGCTGCTGCTGGAGCGGACCGGCGCGGACGAGTGGGAGGCGCTCGCGCGGCCGACGCGCCGGCTGCGGCCGGGGCGGACGTACGGGCCGGTGACGCTCCTCGAGCACCTCGGCGAGGGCCGCTGGCGCGTGCGACTCGAGGGCGAGCCGGCGGGGGAGACGCCGCTGCCGCCGTACATCGTCGAGCCGCTCGCCGACCCGTCCCGCTACCAGACCGTCTACGCGCGGGACGCCGGCTCGGCCGCGGCGCCGACGGCCGGGCTGCACTTCACGCCGGAGCTGCTCGCGCGCCTCGACGTCGAGTGCGTCACGCTCCACGTCGGGCTCGACACGTTCCGCCCGGTCGCGGTCGAGCGGCTCGAGGAGCACGAGCTCCACGGCGAGCGCTACGAGGTGGCCCCGCCCGCGTGGGAGCGGATCGCCGCCGCCGAGCGGGTGCTCGCGGTCGGGACGACGACGGTGCGGGTGCTCGAGACGGTCGCCGCCGGCGGGCCGCTCGCCGGGCGGACTGTCTCTCTTTTCGTCCCGGGGTTCGAGTTCCGCCGCGTCGACGCGCTGCTGACGAACTTCCACCTGCCGCGCTCGACGCTGCTCGCGCTCGTGATGGCCTTCGCGGGCGTGGAGGAGACGCGCCGGCTCTACCGCCTCGCGGTCGAGGAGCGGTACCGCTTCTACTCGTTCGGCGACGCGATGCTCGTGCTTTGACGCGAACTCGGGACGGAGCCGTGCGCTTTCGTGTCAGACACTGAAACCAGGGCACGATCCAGGACAGGGTCCCTTCTCGGTGTCTGACACGGCAGGATGCGCGCCATGACGCCTCCCTTCAAGGTCACCGCCACCGACGGCGCCGCGCGCGCCGGCGTCCTCCGCACCGCCCACGGCGAGGTGCGCACGCCGGTCTTCATGCCGGTCGGGACGAAGGGCACGGTCAAGGGGGTCGACCCGGACGAGCTGCGCGCGCTCGGGGCGCAGCTGATCCTCGGCAACACGTACCACCTGCACTTCCGCCCGGGCGAGGAGCTGATCGCCGAGCTCGGCGGCCTGCACGCGTTCATGGGCTGGGACGGGCCGATCCTCACCGACTCGGGCGGCTTCCAGGTCTTCAGCCTGCGGCACACGATCCGGCGCGTCGACGACGACGGCGTCACCTTCCGCTCGGTCTACGACGGCGACCTCGAGCGCTTCACGCCGGAGCGCGCCGCCGCGATCCAGGCGGCGCTCGGCGCCGACATCGCGATGTGCCTCGACAGCTGCCCGCCGGCCGGCGTGCCGCGGCGCGAGCTCGAGGAGGCCGTCCGGCGCACGACCGTGTGGGCGCGCAGGCAGCTCGACGCGCCGCGTGCGCCGGGCCAGCTCCGCTTCGGGATCACCCAGGGCGCGACCGACTCCGAGCTCCGCCGCCGCTCGGTCGACGAGCTCGTCGCGCTCGACTTCGACGGCTACGCGCTCGGCGGCCTCTCCGTCGGCGAGGACCGCGACGGTCATGTTCGAGACGACCGCGAGGCGGCGCCGCTCCTTCCGGCCGACAAGCCGCGCTACTTCATGGGGATCGGCGACCCGGAGGGGATCCTCGCCGTGATCGACGCCGGCGTCGACATGTTCGACTGCGTGCTGCCGACGCGCATCGCGCGCACCGGCTCGGCGCTGACGTGGGAAGGGCGACTGAACCTCCGGAACGCCCGCTTCGCCGGCGACCCGCGCCCGCTCGACGAGGCCTGCGACTGCCCGGCCTGCCGCGCTTCAGCGCGCCTACGTCCGGCACCTGATCAACCAGCAGGAGCTGCTCGGGCTGCGGCTGCTGAGCCTGCATAATCTGCGCTTCCTGCTCGAACTGACCGACGGCGCGCGCGCCGCGATCGAGCGGGGCGCTCGCCGCGTACACGGCCGACGCGCTCGCCCGCCTCGGCGCGCCGCCGCCGTCTAGGAGGCCCCGTGGAATTCCTGGTCTTCCTTGGCCTCTGCTTCGCCCTCTTGTGGCTCCTGATCGTGCTCCCGCAGCGGCGCCGCACCCAGACCCAGGAGACGATGATCAAGGGGCTCAAGCCGGGGGACTACATCGTCACCGCAGGCGGGCTGTACGGCACCGTGACCGATCTCGGCGAGGACGACCTCGGGCTCGAGATCGCGCCCGACGTCGAGGTGCGCGTGGCGAAGCGCGCGATCGGCGCCCTGATCCCGGAGGACGAGATCGAGGACGTGGAGGACGCGGAGGCCGAGGAGGCCGCGGAGCCGGTTGAGCCAGATGCGTCAATCACGGCTCGGAGCCCCGATCGCCGACGACCGTCGCTAACCTGTCGGGCTTCGCGGTGAAAGAGCGTCGTAACCATCTCGTCCTCGTCGCGCTGATCCTGGCCGCCCTGGTCGGATCGGCTCTGCTGGCGATCCCCGGCTCGCCGCTCCACCAGTCGCCGGTGCTCGGCCTCGACCTGCAGGGCGGCTTCGAGGTCGTCCTCAAGGCCGAGCCGCCGCCGGGCAGGCCGCTGCAGGACTCCGACATCGAGCGGTCGACGGAGATCATCCGCAACCGCGTCGACAAGCTCGGCGTCGCCGAGCCCGAGATCCGCCGGCAGGGCGACGACCAGATCGCGGTCGCGCTGCCCGGCGTGGACAACCCCGACCGCGTCCGCGACGTCATCGGCTCGACCGCGAAGCTCGAGCTCTACGACCTCGAGACCTCGCTCACCGGCCCGTCGATCAGCGCGAACGGCGAGGCCGTCCCGAGCGAGTCGCTCTACGACCTGCTGCGCAGCGCCCAGACGCAGTCGCTCGTCGAGCGCTTCGGCGGCAAGACCTGGTACGCCTACGACGAGGACGGGAAGCTCGTCGCCGGCCCGCTCCCCTCGAAGAGGGCGATCGAGAACGCCGACAAGGTGAAGGGCGCCGAGGGCGTCAAGCTCTACGCGGTGCCGAACGGCACCACGGTCATCACCTGTGGCCCGGCGGCCGACCTCTGCCCGCCCGGGATCCAGCCGAGCAAGGACGTCTACTACCTCTTCAAGTACCGCCCCAACGCCCCGAACTCGATTCCGCAGATGACGGGCGAGGACCTGCGCCTGAACGGGACGCGTCAGGACTTCGACACGCAGGGCGGCAACCAGCCGATCGTGACGATGCAGTTCACCGACGCGGGCGAGGACAAGTTCCAGCGGATCACGCGCGAGGAGCACACCCGCGGCAGCCTCCGCAACGCGCCGCAGCACTTCGCGATCGTGCTCGACCGCGAGATCCAGTCGTTCCCGTCGATCGACTACACCGACTCGACGCTCAGCGACGGGATCGGCGGCGGCCGCGCGCAGATCGAGGGCAACTTCACCGTCCAGGAGGCCCAGGATCTCGCGCTCGTGCTCCAGACCGGTGCGCTGCCGGTCGAGTTCCAGACGCTCTCCGAGACGCAGATCTCCGCGACGCTCGGCCAGGACTCGCTCCGCGAGGCGCTCCGCGCCGCCATCGCGGGCATGGTCGTCGTCGCGATCTTCCTGCTCCTCTTCTACCGCTTCCTCGGCCTCGTCGCGGTCTTCGGCCTCGCCATCTACGCGGCGCTGCTGTACGCGCTGATCCTGCTCTTCAACGTCACGCTGACGCTGCCGGGCTTCGCCGGGTTGATCCTCACGATCGGCGTCGCGGCCGACGCGAACATCGTCATCTTCGAGCGCATCAAGGAAGAGGCGCGCGGCGGGAAATCCGTCCGAGCAGCCATCTCGACCGGCTACGCCAAGGGCTTCGCGACGATCATCGACGCGAACGTCGTGACCGCGATCACCGCGCTCGTCCTGTTCGCGCTCGCGACCGCCGGCGTCCGCGGCTTCGCGCTGATGCTGCTCATCGGGACGGCGATGTCGCTCGTCACCGCCGTCTTCGCGACGCGCGCGATGCTCGGCCTCCTCGCCGGCTTCCGCTGGTTCGACAGCCCGGCGCTTCATGGGCGCGACCGGCGTGCAGATCCCGAACTGGATCCGTCACGACTACGTCGGCAAGCGCCGGATCTGGTTCGCGATCTCGGGCGTCGTGCTCGTGATCGCCGTGCTCGCGCTCGGCATCCGCGGCCTGAACCTCGGGATCGACTTCGAGGGCGGCTCGAAGATCTCGTTCGCGACGACCCAGCCGGTCGCGCTCGAGGACGTGCGCGCCCAGGCGGAGCGTGTCGGCCAGGGGAACGCGGTCATCCAGGGCGTCGGCGAGAGCGTCGGCGACGAGCGCTACTCCGAGTTCCAGCTCCAGAGCGAGGCGCTCTCGGGGCCGGAGCAGCAGCGCCTGCGGAGCTCCCTCGCGGCGGACGCGTCGCTCGAGGCCGATTCGTTCAACGTGACCACCGTCTCGGCGAGCTTCGGCGAGCAGGTGGCGCGGAGCGCGATCTGGGCGATCCTGCTCTCGCTCTTCTTCGTCGTCATCTACATCACCCTCCGCTTCCAGTGGAAGTTCTCGGTCGCGGTGATCGTGGCGATGCTCCACGACGTCGTCATCGCCATCGGGATCTACGCGGTCGCCGACCTGGAGGTCACGACGGCGACGGTGGCCGCGATCCTGACCGTGCTCGGATACTCGATCTACGACACGATCATCATCCTCGACCGCATCCGGGAGAACATCCCGCTGATGCGGCGCTCGTCCTTCCAGGAGATCGCGAACGTGTCGCTGTGGGAGACGATCCGCCGCTCGCTGGCGACGACGTTCATCACCCTGCTGCCGATCACGGCGCTCTACCTCTTCGGCGGCGAGACGCTGAAGGACTTCGCCTTCGCCCTCCTGATCGGCATCGGCTCCGGCGCCTACTCGTCCATCTTCATCGCGGCGCCGCTGCTGACGTCGCTGAAGGAGCGCGAGCCGGAGTACGCGAAGCGGAAGGGCGTCTTCACCGGCGAGCTGGGCGTCGACGACGACCGGGTCCCGTCCGACGACGGCGACGAGGCGGCCCCCGTGCCGGCGCCTGCGGCTGCGCCCGCGCCGAGGCCGGCCCCGGTCACCACGACGGCCGGGAACGGCAGCGACCGGCGCGAGCAGCGCCGCCAGCGCCGCAGGTCGCGGCCCCATGGCCGAGCCCGCTAGCCCCAACGGCGACGCGTCGCTGAGAGACCTGGCGGAGCGCCTCGCGCTCGCGCTCGTGGGAGCGGTGTCGGTGACCGGCGAGCGCGTCGAGCGGTTCGCGAGCGACCTCACGGCCGTGAACGTCCACTCCGAGGAGCTCGGACGCCGGCTCGCGGGCGTCTTCCGCGAGCTCGGCCTCGTCACGCGCGAGGAGTGGGAAGAGCTCGAGCTCCGCGTGGCCCAGCTCGAGCACCGGGTGCGGCTGCTCGAGCCCGACGACGAGGCCTAGCGCCGCCACTCCACGAAGAGCGCCTCGACCTCGTCGCGCGCATCTCGTCCGGTGAGGACGAACAGCTGGTCGCCGTCCTCGACGCGCGTGCTGCCGCGCGGCGGGATCGACCGGCCATGCCGGACGATGACGGCGACGAGCGCCTCGCGTGGAAGGCCGAGGTTGCGGACGAAGGAGCCGGCCGGCGCCTCGTCGGCCCGCACCGTGTACTCGAGCAGCTCGAGGCCGACCACGCCGACCTCGAGCGGTGCGCGCCACGCCGGCGCCGACACGCGGACGAGCCCGAGCCTGCGCGCGACCCACTCGAGCGTCGTCCCCTGGAGCAGCGCCGAGACGAGGACGACGAAGAAGACCGCGTTGAAGATCGTGTCGCTCTGCGTCGATCCCCTCGGACTGCGCGATGGTCGCGAGCACGATCGGCACGGCTCCGCGCAGGCCCGCCCAGCCGAGCAGTGCGAGCTCGGGCCGGGTGAAGCCCTGGCCGAGCGTCGAGACCCAGACGGCCAACGGCCGCGCGACGAGGAGCAGCACGAGCGTGAGCGCGATCCCCGGGAGCGCGACCGGGCCGAGCTCGCTCGGGAAGACGAGCAGGCCGAGGACGACGAACAGGACGACCTGAGCGAGGAAGGCGACGCCCTGGTGGAACGACACGATCTCGTGGCGGAACGGCGAGCGCGTGTTCCCCACGAACAGGCCGACGACGTAGACGGCGAGGAAGCCGCTCCCGTGCGCGACGTCCGTGAGCCCGTACGTGAACGCCGCGGTCGCAATCGACGCGACCGGGACGAAGGGGTCCATCGACGCGGGGAGCCGCGCCAACGCCCAGGAGGCGCCGAGGCCGAGCAGGGCGCCGAAAACGAGCCCGAGCGCGAGCTCGCCGACGACGAGCAGGCCGAAGCCCACTGGCCCGATCTCGCCCTCGATCCAGCCGATGAGGCCGATCGTGAGGGCGACGGCGAACGGGTCGTTGCCGCCCGACTCGGCCTCGAGCACGCGCGCCACGCGCCGCCGCAGCGGCGTGAAGCGCAGGGTCGCGAACACCGCAGCGGCGTCGGTGGAGGCGACGACGGCGCCGAGCAGGAGGCTCGTCTGCAGGTCGAGGTCGTCGAACAACAGGACCGCGGCGAAGCCGGTGACGATCGCCGTGACGAGCACGCCGACCGTGGCGAGCAGGGAGGCGGTTCGGAGCACGGGCCGGAGGCCGCGCCACGCGGTCGTGAGCCCGCCCTCGAAGAGGATCGCGACGAGCCCGACGACGCCGATGGTGCGGGCGAGCTCGGGGTCGTCGAGCGGGATCCCGCCGGGCCCCTCGGAGCCGAGCAGCATCCCGAGCCCGAGGAAGACGACGAGGAGCGGGAGCCCGGTGCGCCCGGCCGCGAACGCGCCGAGGAGCGACGCCAGCAGGATGGCGCCGACGACGAGGAGGAGTAGGCCTTCCACGCCGAAGAGCCTGTCAGACTGATCGACGATGGCGACGCAGCCAAAGCAACGGAACCTCGGGCGGCTGTCGGAGATCGCCCAGGTCGCGGTGAAGCACGGGTTCGGGTACGTGCTCGACTCGCGGCGCGGCGTGCCCTGGTCGCGCAAGGCCGAGCCCCCTGACGCGAGCACGGCGTCGGAGCGCGGCCGGCATCTCAAGGAGATGCTCGAGGAGCTCGGGCCGACCTTCGTGAAGTTCGGGCAGCTCCTCTCGATGCGCCCGGACGTGCTCCCGCCGGACATCATCGCGGAGCTCCGCGGGCTGCAGGACGACGTCAAGGGTTTCCCCTACGAGGAGGCGGCGGCGACGATCCGCGCCGAGCTGGAGCTCCCGGTGGAGCGCCTCTTCGTCGAGTTCGAGGAGACGCCGGTCGCGGCGGCCTCGATCGGCCAGGTGCATCGCGCGACCCTGCCGAACGGCGTCCGCGTCGCGGTGAAGGTGCAGCGGCCGAACGCGCCCCGCCAGATCGAGGCCGACCTCGCGCTGCTCTACCAGGCGGCGCGGATCGCCAAGGAGCGCATTCGCGCGTTCGACTTCATCGACACCCGTGGGCTCGTCGACGAGTTCGCACGGTCGATCCGGCAGGAGCTCGACTACCGCATCGAGGGGCGCAACGCCGACCTGTTCCGTCACGTCTTCGTCGGCATCGACGAAGTCCACGTGCCGAAGGTCTTCTGGAGCTACACGCGGACTCGCGTGATCACGACAGAGTTCATGGAGGGCGTCCAGCTCGCGGACGTGCCGCTCGACGTGTACACACTCGACGAGCGTCGGCGGCTCGCGCACACGATCGCCGAGGCGTGGATGCACATGGTCTTCCGGCACGGGTTCTTCCACGCCGACCCGCACCCGGCGAACATCCTCGTCCTCGGCGCGCCAGACCGCATCGGCCTAGTCGACTTCGGCCAGGCGGGGAAGCTCACGGACGAGGACATCTCGAAGGCGACGCGGCTGTTCATCGACGCGGCGAACGAGAACGTCGACGCGCTGCCGCAGCGGTTGGCCGATCTCGGCGTCCGCTATCCGCGCGAGCTCGAGGAGCCGCTCCGCACCGAGTTGCGCGAGCTCTTCTACCGCTACTACGGCTCCTCGATGTCCGAGGTCGATCCGATCCAGGTGATGCGGGAGGTGTTCTCGCTCATCTACTCGATGAACCTGCGGCTGCCGACCCGCTTCGTGCTCCTCGACAAGACGATCGCGGCGCTCGGGTCGCTGACTGTTGAGCTGTACCCGGAGTTCAACGTCTTCGAAGTCGCGAGGCCGTACGCGCGCGACCTGATGCTCTCCCGGTACACGCCGCGGCGCGTGGCCCTGCGAGCGCGGCGCGAGGCGACGAACCTCGCCCGCATCGCGACCGAGCTCCCGTACCAGGTGCACGACGTGCTCGAGGAGCTCCGCGACGGCCAGATGGAGGTCGGCTTCGTCCACAAGGGCCTCGACGAGGTCTCGCACAAGCTCGACATCATGTTCAACCGGCTGGCCGTTGCGCTGATCGTGACGGGCGGCCTCATCGGGTCGAGCCTGATCGGCATCTTCGCCACGGACGGGCCGCAGATCTTCGGCGTGCACTTCCTCTCCGTGCTCGGATTCGTCGCGTCGGTCCTGCTCGGCATCTGGCTCCTACTCGGCGTCATTCGCTCTGGGCGTTTGTAGACGTGGGGGAACCCGTGGTTCCGCCACGAGCCCCCTCCTTCTGCGTTGTGGCTTCGAGTGGCCTGGGTGTGGCCTCTCGGGCGGATGAACCGCCCTTCGGCCGAGTGGCCGTCTCTCGTTGCAGGGGCCGGCGGGTTGGATGGCCTGCGCGCGCGCACCTGACGGTGCGGGCGCTCCGGCCAGGGACCGGCTCTCATCGGCACGGGCATGTCGTGACGGGCGGGATGCGCCGTGCCCCCTGGACGGGGCACGCCGCGATCCCACCCGTCCGATTCGTCCGAGGCGGGTCAGGCTTTTGAACCGGAACCTCGGCGTCAGTGTCAGACACGGGCCATGGACGGTGCGGCCGACAGGCGCGCTCTCGCCTCATCACCGCGGGTCGAGTGTGAGCACCTCGTTCGCGTCGCTGACGAAGAGCCCCGGACGAGGGCCGCCGGCGACGACGTAGACGCGCCGGCCGGACGACGCGACGCCGAGGCCGTGGCGCGGTGTGGGGAGGTCCGGGAGCCGCCGCCACCGCCTCGTCCGCGTGTCGTACGCGTAGACGCTCGCGATCGCGCCGCTCGGCTCCTCGCCGCCGACCGAGACGAGCTCCGTTCCGACTGCGGCGACGCCCGTGCCGCCGCGTGCGTGCGGGATCGGCGGAAGCCGGGTCCAGCGCCGCGTCCTCGGGTCGAGCACCTGCAGTGTCCGCAGGTTCGTGTCGATGCCTGCGAGTCGCCCGCCGAGCGCGTAGACGCGGCCGCCCAGCGCCGTCACGGCGAGGTGCTCGCGCGGCTCGGGGCCGACGATACGGCTCCAGCGCCGCGTGCGGAGGTCGAGCACGAACGTCCGTCTGGCCAGCCCGCCCGGGGCGACGCCGCCGACCACGTAGAGGCGGTTGCCCACGACGGCGCCGCCGGCGGCTCCGCGCCACTCGGGCATCGGTGGCAGGCCCCGCCAGCGGCCGCCGACGAGCTCGAATCCGCGGGTCGTCCCGATGCCCTGGGCGACGTAGCCCCCGATGACGATCAGGCGGCCGCGCCACGCGGTCGCGGCGGCGTGGTTGACCGCGAGCGGGTAGCGCGGGAGCGGTCGCCACGCGTTCCGGGCCGGCGAGTACGCGTCCGCTCGGGAGGACGAGGTCCCGTCCGCGAGGAAGCCTCCGACGACGCCGATCTCGCTTCCGAACCGCGCGGCAGCGACCTCGGTCCGCGGCTCGGGGACGGACGTGCCGGCGCTCCAGCGGTCGGCGAGAGCGGTGGCCGAAGCGGCCCCGACCAGGGCGAGCGCCGCCGCGGCGAGCGGCGTCCAGAGGCGTCGCGGCCGGGGTGGACGGCTGGGGATCGACTGTGGCAGATCTGCGCGAATGGCCATCTGTTCCGCCGGAATTCTCGATGCTAGCTTCGCCCTCGTGACCGCCGCGCTCCTCCTCGCCGAGACCGAGCCCGAGACGCGCGGCTACCTCGAGCGGCACCTCGTGTCCGACGGCTTCGACGTCCTCGGAGCCGACGGCGCGGGCGAGGCGCTCGAGGTCGCCGAGCGCTCGCAGCCGGACCTCGTGCTCCTCGCGGACCCCCTCCCCGATGCGACGGCGCTCGAGGTCTGCCGTCGGCTTCGCGAGGGCGAGCGCGGGCGGTCCTGGGACCGGCGTGTGCCGGTGATCGTCCTCGGCCGCGACGGCGACGACGCGGTGGCCGTGGCGCGGGCGCTCGACCGCGGCGCAGACGACGTGGTGCTGCGGCCGTTCGCCTACGACGAGCTGCTCGCGCGCATCCGGGCGCTCCTGCGGCGCGCGGCGGCGGACGAGCAGGACGTCATCGAGGCCGGCCCGGTCCGGATCGACCGCGCTACCCGGCGCGTCACCGTCGACGGGAGACCGGTCGCGCTCTCCGGGAAGGAGTACGCGCTCCTGCTCGCGCTGGCCGGCGAGCCGCTCCGCGTCTTCACGAAGGAGCAGCTGCTCCGCGACGTGTGGAACTTCCGCAGCGCGGGCCGGACGAGGACGGTCGACTCCCACGCCTCGCGCCTGCGCCGCAAGCTGGCGACGGCCGGCGCCGGTCCGTTCGTCGTCAACGTGTGGGGGGTGGGCTACCGGCTGCTGGACGATTGAAAACTCAGCCGTGCGCGACCGGGCGCTCGTCGCCGCGCTGCCGCAGCCGGCGCCAGACGATCGCCGCGAGCGGGAGGAAGATCGCCGTCCAGAGCCACTGCCAGTTCTCGCCGGCGAAGCCCGTCACGCGGTCCGGCCAGGGCACGACGACCGTCCACGTCCGGTCGAACGTCTTCACCGTGTAGGTCTCCTCCTTGCCGTCGACGTCGAGTAGGGCGGTGAGCGTCAGGTGCAGGCTCCGAGTGCCCGATTCGGTGGGCTCGACCGACCACCCCCACATGGTCACGCCCGTCGACGCCACGGGCTGGCGGGCGTCCGAGGTGCGCTCGATGTCGAAGTCCAGGCCCGTGAGGCTCGCGACCATCACGTCGGAGACCCTGATCGTGACGCCCTCCTTGTCGCCTACCGCGTCGTCGATCTGCTTCTGCAGCTCGTCGATCGTCTCCTCGCGCGACACGAGGAGCCGGACGACCTCCTGCTCGTCGAGATGGAGCTCCGTCGGCGTGTTGAACGCGATGTTCGCCGGCTCGAGGGCGGCGAGCGCCTCGTCGACGTCGCCGCCGTCCACGCCGGGCAGTGTCCCGCCGGGGTACCGCGGCCTTGCTTGAGTCGTCGGCTCGGCGCCCGGCTTGTACGTCTCGCCTGTGAGCATCAGGGCAGCGACAAGCCCCGCGACGACGATCGCGACGGCCGCGGCGACGATGGCGACGATCCGGACCCGGGATCGTCTCGGCTCGGCGGGCGCAGGCTGCGGGTGCTCGTTCGCGCTCATGACGCGTCTCGTGGTGCTGCCGCAGCTCATCGCGGGTGGTATTCCCGCTCAGACGACGGTATGACGGTCTGGGCAATGCGTCAACGGGGTAGCGTGCGGGGCGATGGCGACGCTCCCGTCCGGCACCGTCACCTTCGTCTTCAGCGACATCGAGGGCTCCACGGCCCTTGTCAAGCGCCTCGGCGACGGGTATGGCGACGTGCTCGCCGACCACCGGCGGCTCATGCGCGAGGCGCTCGGCGACCGCGGCGGCGTCGAGATCGACACGCAGGGCGACGCCTTCTTCTTCGCGTTCGCCCGCGCGCGCGACGCGGTCGCGGCCTCGGTCGAGGCGCAGCGTGCGCACGCGGCGCATACGTGGCCGGAGGCGGTGGACGTCCGCATGCGCATGGGTCTCCACACAGGCGAGCCGGCGGTCGGCGAGGAGGGCTACCACGGCCTCGACGTCGTCCGCGCCGCTCGGCTCTGCGGCGCCGCCGCAGGCGGCAGCGTCCTCCTGTCGGAGACGACGCGGGCGCTCGTTGGCTCCGCCGTCCCGGACGGGGTGGCCGTGCATCCGGTCGGGGAGCGGAGGCTGAAGGACCTCGACGAGCCGGAGCGCGTCTACGAGCTCGAGATCGAGGGCGTCGCGACGAGCGAGCCACCCGCCCGGACCGCCGCCGCCGAGCGCTCGATCGATCAGCGCGCCGAGGACCTGGCACAGCGGATGTCCGACCGGATCGAGGCCGAGGTCATGCGCTCGCTCGAGCGCTCCCTCGGCGGCGGCGACCGCGACGCCTGAGACCGGCAGCTAGAGGATTGCCCCCTCGAGGCGGAGCAGCGCCTCCTTGACGTGCAGGCCGCCGGCGTAGCCGGTGAGGCTCCCGTTCGCGCCGACCACGCGGTGGCATGGCAGCACGATCGGGATCGGGTTGCGGTTCATCACGGTGCCGACGGCGCGGGCCGCGGACGGCCGGCCGGCCTGGGCCGCCAGGGTGCCGTACGTCGTCGTCTGCCCGAACGGCACGCGGGCGAGCTCCGCGAGCACCTCCTGGTGGAACGGCGCGACGCGCTCGAGGTCGAGGTCGAGGTCGAAGCTCGTCCGGCGGCCCTCGAAGTAGTCGTCGAGCTCGCGCTTCGCTTCGTCGATCGCGCGCGGTGCACGCAGCACCCGCAGGCCGTACGCCTGCGCGAGCCGCGCCTCCTGGCGGTCGACGTCGGCGTCGTACGAGATCCGGCAGACGCCGCGGGGCGTCGCCGCGACGAACAGCGGGCCGACCGGCGAGTCGAGGACGTCGTAGCCGGCGTCGAGCAGCCCCTCGGCGGCCGCGGCCGCGCGGAAGCGCTCGTCGAGCGAGGTGGGGACGGTCATGGCGAAAGCTCCTTCTGCCGCAGCCGGCGTACGCCGGAGGACGCGGCCTGGCGAGCCGCCTCCGGGGTCGAGCCGAGTGCCGCGGCGATGTCGGCGTAGTCGAGGTCGAAGCCGTAGCGGAGGACGACCGCCGTGCGCTCCGTCGGCGGCAGCTCGTCGGTGAGATGCTCCAGCTGCGCGAGCACGGGCCGGTGGTCGTGCGAGACCGGCTCGGCGTCGGCCGACTGGGGGCGCCGCCGCCGTAGGGTGTCGACGGCCACGCGCGACGCGATCGTCAGCACCCATGCGCGCAGGTGCTCGCCGTGCTCGAGGCGGTCGTAGGCGCGCAACGCCCGCAGGAACGTCTCCTGGAACGCGTCCTCGGCCGCCTGGCGCCCGATCCTGCGGGCGAGGAGACGGAACACCTCGTCGCAGTGCGCGGCGTAGAAGCGCTCGAACGGGGGGATGGCGGTCGCGGTCATCCACCCGTTCTAACGCGTCCGGGGCCGCGCGTGTGAGACTGCCGAGATGGACGTGGCGGTCGTGGGCCACGTGGAGTGGTGCGAGTTCCTCCGCGTCGCGGAGATGCCGGCGTCCGGCGGGATCGTGCACGCGCACGAGTGCTGGGAGGAGCCGGGCGGCGGCGGCTCCGTGGCGGCGGCGCAGCTGGTGCGGCTCGCCGGCTCGTGCACGTTCTTCACCGGGCTCGGCCGCGACGAGCTCGGGCGGCGGGCGCGGCAACGGCTCGAGTCGCTCGGGATCGAGGTGCATGCGGTGCCGAGCGGCGAGCGGACGCGCCGGGCGCTCGTCCACGTCGACGCGATGGGCGAGCGGACGATCACGGTCGTCGGCCGCAAGCTCGTCCCACGCGGCAGCGACGCGCTGCCGTGGCGCGAGCTCGCGCGGAAGGACGCCGTCTACTTCGTCAGCGGCGACCCCGAGGCTCTCCGGCACGCGCGCGAGGCGCGGATGCTCGTCGCGACGCCGCGGGAGCTCGACACGCTCCAGCGCGCGTCCGTGGAGCTCGACGCGCTCGTCGGCAGCGGCGACGACGACGGGGAGCGCTACCGGGCGGGCGACCTCGACCCGCCGCCGCGCCTCGTCGTCGCGACGGCCGGTGCCCTCGGCGGCTGGGCCCAGCCCGGCGGCCCGTACCGCGCCGTGCCGCCTCCGGGCGAGGTCGAGGACACGTACGGGTGCGGCGACTCCTTCGCCGCCGCGCTCACCTTCGCGCTCGCCGAGGAGCAGGCGCTCGAGGACGCGCTCGCCTTCGCCGCCGAGTACGGCGCCGAGGCACTCACTCGGCGCGGGGCCCTCGGCCGCGACGCCTCGCCGGTCTGACTCAGGGGAGCCGGACGAAGCGGACGGCGCCTCCGTCCTCGCCGAGGAACCCGAGCAGACGCCGACCCTCGGCGGCGAGCGCGCTGCGGGCCCGGGCGGCGAGCGGGGACGCGTGCCGCACCACGAGCGCCCCGTCCTCGACGCGCCAGAGGCCGACGAACCGCCCGTCGTGGAGCACGCCGCCGTGCCCGAGGCCCTCGACGCCCGCGAAGCTCCGCCGCACTCCAGCGGGGGCGAACCGGCTCCGGTCGGCATGGGAGAGGAGGACGTTGTCGTACTCGGGCAGGAAGCGCGGCGGCGCCGGCGTCTCGGGGTCGGGCCGGGGTGCGTCCGGAAGGTCGAAGAGCTCGCGGCCACGCTCGTCGCGGAACGTGGCGAGACCCGGACGCAGCCGCTCGAGCACGGGCCGCAGCCCGGTGAGCCGCGACCACGCTGCGACGTCGGCGACGGTCGCCGGGCCGAAGGCGGCGAGGTACCGCAGGACGAGCGCGTCGAGCGAGGGGGTGGCGTCGAGCTCGCGGCCGACCCACGCCTCGAGGGTCGTCACCCGCACGGTGCCGCTCCGTCCCCAGAGCCCGCGCGGAGGCACCTGTACGAGCGCGAGCAGGCATCGGCACGCGTACGCAACCGCGGGCGCGTCCAGCTCGGGGAAGCGTTCCGCGAGCGCCGCCCGCAGCTCCGTCGTCGTGAGCGGCCGGTCGGCGAGCAGGCCCCGCCCGGCCACGAGCGCGGCGGCGAGGTCGACGTCGCGCAGGCGCGGCCCGTGCTCGGGGTGGCGCCCGAGCTCCGCGTCGAGCACCGGCTGGACGAGCGGACGGATCGCGATCGCGTCGTCGGACGTGAGCAGGTGGATCGTCGCCCGCATCGCCGCGGTGCGGACGACCTTCCGTTGCTCGACCAGCGCCGACAGCTCCTCCGCGCGGAACCCGTCCAGCCGCGCCCAGAGGCCGACGTACGGGTCGCGCGGCACCTGTGCCTGGAGGCCGACCAGCCGTCCGACCGCGTCGAGCGGCGCCAGCGGCTCGCGCTCGAGCAGGAGCTGTCGCGCGAGCGTCGCGCGGTTGAGCGCCCGCGGGTCGAGCACGGCGGCAGCCACGCCGGAGTCCTACCGGCGTCTGCTCAGGTGCGGCGGCGGAAGCGGCCCTCGTACCAGGCGTCGCCGTCGCCCACGCGCTCCCAGCCATGGGACTCGAGCATCGCCTGCAACGTCTCGACCGCCTGCCTCGCCGCTGCGTTCTCGGTCGGCGCGGGATCCGGGAGATCGTTCGCGCGGCGAGCCCGGAACGTGGGGGAGAGCGCGATGGGGCTCGCCGTCGTGCTGTTCTCGGCCACGAGCTGCCAGCTCACGTAGCCGCGCCAGAGCCGCACCCGGCAGGTCTCCCACCGCATCGGCGCGAACTCGGGCACGCGCTCGGGCTCGAACAGGGGCTCGGGCAGCTCGGGCTCGGGCGGCGCGGCGGCGACGAGGTGGAGCGCGGGCCGCTCGGCGGGCGCAGGTGTGACCAGGGGCGCGGGCGCCAGGGCGGTGGCTCCGTCGAACGCGGCCACGGGTGCGAGCGCGGGTGTCCGGTCCGGCTCGGGCGGCGGCCGCGGTACGGGAAGCGGATGCACCGGCGCAGCCGCCGCTGCGGGCCGCGCCGGCGCACGCGTCGGACGCGCCGCGCGCCGGCGGCGTGCCACGGCGACGGCGAAAAGCCCGCCGAGGATCACGACGCCGGCCAGGGACGCGGTCCGCACGGGTTCGGTCGTACCACCCGCCCGTTTCCGTGCCAACTGGCCGGAAGGGCAGGTGCTAGCGGACGCTGTCGCGGAAGCGGACGCTGCCGCGGCGGAGGGATGCGACCTTCGCGTCCACCTCTCGCGGCGCCAGCGCGGCGTCGGCCTGGTGGAAGACCCAGTCGACGTCCTGCGTGTACACGCGAGACGTCCGGGAGCCGGCGAGCCCGCCTCGCTGGACCCACAGGTTGAAGCTGACGGCCATCCGGCTCTCGGGGTAGAAGCGGCCGCCGTGGGCGGCCACGCGTCGGCCGTCGGCGAAGTAGCGGACGGTGCCGCCCGCGACCTGGATCACGAGCGTGTGCCAGCCGGCGTGACTCCCCGCCCGTGGCGTGGTCGCCATCCGGTTGACGGACGGCTCCTCGCTGTAGGTCTCCCAGCTCGTCGCGAGGAGCGTCGGGCCGTGCCGTCCCCAGCCGCCGTTGGGCAGGTACTCGAAGTCGACCTCGCTGTAGCCCGGGTCGAGCGGGCGCGCGAGCTCGCCGATCCCGAAGAACGTCTGGACGACGCGATCGCCGTCGGGGCCGGTGACCGGCACGTCGCTGAGGCGGACGCGCGCGGCATACGTGCCCTCGCCGAACGCGCGCGCGGCGGTCGCGACCTCGGCCTGGGACGTCCCCGGCGTGGTGCCGTCCGTCCTGGCCGTGAGCCGCAGGAGCCGGTTCCCGCGTCGGAGCGGATCGGGGACGAGCGCGACGTTCGCGGCCGACCACGACGCCTCGTGTGCGCCGGGCCCGCCCGCGCGCGTGCGGACGGTCCAGCCGCGTGCGGCGAGCTGCGCCACGTCGCGGTGGGCGAAGTCGTCGAAGAGAATCCGCTCGGGCATCGGGCGCGCGGGAAGACTGCCGGACGTCACGAGGAGCAGCGCGGCGGCGGCCGTGAAGGCGAGGTGGAGGGTCGGCTTCGTCACGCTGCGCTCGATTCTGGACGTCGGCGGCCGGCGGTCGGGACTTGAGCCGTGAGCGCCGTCGTGGGAGCGGGGGCTTGCGTAGTGGGGAATCGTGGTTTACTGTGGGGCGAAGTGGGAGACCACCTCGGAGCCACTCCATGCTGCTCGGCGAGTTCGAACACACCATTGACGACAAGAACCGGCTCACGCTCCCGGCGAAGTTCCGGTCGGCGTTCGCGGGCGGGATCGTCGTGACCCGTGGCATGGACGGGTGCCTCTACGCGTATTCGCCCGACGCGTGGCAGGCCCTCGTCCAGAGCCGGATCGCCACACTCAACCCGTTGAGCAAGGAAGGACGCCGGATGCAGCGATTCTTCTACGCGAGCGCGGCCGAGGGCGAGCTCGACAAGCAGGGGCGCGTGAACGTCCCGGCGGCGCTCATCGAGCACGCCGGGCTGGGACGAGAGGTCGTGGTCGCCGGCGTCAACGACCACGTCGAGATCTGGGACCGCGAGGCGTGGCGCCGCGAGCTCGCGGAGGTCGAAGGGAGTGCTGAGGATGTTGCCGAACGCCTTGCCGAGCGCGACTGACCACGTCCCCGTCCTCGCCCACGAGGTCGTCGAGTTCCTCGACGTCCAGCCGGGCGAGACGGTCGTGGACTGCACCTTCGGCGCCGGCGGGCACAGCGCGTTGCTCGCCGAGCGGCTCGAGGGCCGCGGGAAGCTGATCGCGATCGACCGCGACCCGACCGTGCGGCCGTACTTCGCGCGCTTCGGCCGCCGCTTCCCGGGTCTGCAGTCGCGGCTGCTGCGCGGGGACTTCGCCGTCGTCCTGCGCCAGCTCGCGGACAACGGCGTCGGCGCGGACGCGATCCTCATGGACCTCGGCGTGTCGTCGATGCAGATCGACCGGCCGGACCGCGGGTTCTCGTACGCGGCCGACGCGCCGCTCGACATGCGTATGGACCCGACCGCCGACCTCTCGGCGCGCGAGCTCGTGAACGAGGCGGACGAGGCGGAGCTCGCATCGATCTTCAAGCGGTACGGCGAGGAGCGGTACGCGAAGCAGATCGCGCGCGCGATCGTGCGGCGGCGCGCGCAGCGGCCGTTCGAGCGCACCGGCGACCTCGTCGAGACGATCAAGGCGGCGATGCCCGCGCCGGCGCGGTTCGGCGACGGGCATCCCGCCAAGCGCGTCTTCCAGGCGCTGCGGATCGCGGTGAACGACGAGCTCGGCTCGCTCGAGGCGGCGCTCCCCGCAGCGGTCGAGATGCTGCGACCGGGCGGACGCCTCGCGGTCATCTCGTTCCACTCGCTGGAGGATCGCGCCGTGAAGCGGTTCGTGCGCGGCCTCGAGGGCGGGTGCGAGTGCCCGCCGGACTTCCCGGTGTGCGTGTGCGGGCGCGAGCCGACCCTGCGCTCCGTCGTGCGCAAGGCCATCCGGCCGGGCGCCCAGGAGACGGCCGCGAACCCGCGGGCGGGCTCCGCGCGGCTGCGGGTGGCGGTCAAGGTCTGATGGCCTCCTGGGCCGACAGCGCGGCACACGCACCGGCACGGACGCCGTCGCCTCGGCCGCGCCCACGCCCGAAGGCGGTCCCCCGCGCGAAGGCGCGCCGGCGCCCCGCGCTGCTCGGCGGCGTCGTGTGGATCGCGGCGCTCGCCGCGCTGCTCGGCGGGATCGTCGCGCTCAACGTCGCGGTGCTCCAGGCGAACGTCCGGCTCGACGAGCTGGCGCGGCAGAGCGCGGACCTCCAGGCGAAAAACGCGCAGCTGTCCTCGCAGCTCTCGAGTGCGGGCGCCACACCGCAGGTCGAGTCGCTCGCCCGCGCGCGCCTCGGGCTCGAGCTCGCGGCGCCCGAGCAGCAGCAGTACGTCCAGCTGAAGCGCAAGCGGTGAGCAAGCGGCGCGGACAGGCCGTCGACCGGCGCATCCGCCTCCTGCTCGCCGTCCTCACGCTCGCCTTCGCGGCGACGCTCGGCCGGGCCGTCTGGGTCCAGGCGGTGCACGCCGAGCCGCTCGCGCGCCTCGCGCAGGGACAGCAGCGCGAACGGATCGACCTCCCGGCCCGGCGCGGGACGATCTACGACCGCACGGGCAGCGTCCTCGCGCTCGGCGAGCGCGCCACGACGGTCTACGCGAATCCGCACGAGATCACCGAGCCGCGCGCCGTCGCCGTGATGGTCGGGCGCGAGCTCGGCGTCGATCCCGACCGGCTGGCCGTCAAGCTCTCCGACCGGGGCAAGGGGTTCGTCTATGTCGCGCGGCAGGCCGACCCCACGCGCGCGGCCCGCGTCTCCGACAAGGGCCTCGACGGGATCGGCACCTACGCGGAGGAACGCCGCACGTACCCGCAGCGGTCGGTCGCCTCCCACGTCCTCGGCTATGCCGGCGTGGACAACCGCGGGCTGGCCGGGCTCGAGCGGTCGCTCGACGCGGTGCTCGCCGGCCGGTCCGGTCACGAGACGATCGTCCGCGACCCGTTCGGGCGCGTGATCGAGGTGCTGTCGCGGCAGCCGGAGCTTCCGGGACGCGACGTCCACCTCACACTCGACCGGACCGTGCAGGCGCAGGCCGAGGGGGTGCTGCGGGAGACCGTGTCCAAGTGGGGCGCGAGGGCGGCGAGCGCGATCGTGCTCGACCCGCAGACGGGGGAGGTGCTCGCGATGGCGGTCGCGCCGGGCTATGACGCGAACCGCTTCGGGCGGGTGCCCGTCGACCGGACGCGCAATCGGGCCGTCACCGACGTGTACGAACCGGGCTCGACCTTCAAGCTCGTGACCGTCGCGGGCGTGCTCTCCGAGCGCCTCGCCACGCCGTCGACGGCATTCACGCTGCCGTACGAGCTCCATGTCGCCGACCGGGTCATCCACGACTCGCACCCGCGCGCGACCGAGCGCATGTCGGTGGCGCAGATCCTCTCGCACTCGTCGAACGTCGGCACGGTCACGCTCGCGCACCTGCTCGGGCGCGACGGGATCCAGCGCTGGGTCAGCCGCTTCGGCTTCGGCCACGCGACCGGCATCGACTTCCCCGGGGAGAGCTCCGGGATCGTGCTCCCGTCGGAGAAGTGGTCGGGATCCACGATCGGCAACGTCCCGATCGGCCAGGGCATCGGCGTCACGCCGATCCAGATGGCCTCGGCCTACGCGGCGATCGCGAACGAGGGCCTTGCCGTGCAGCCGCACCTGGTCGCACGCGTGGCCGGCGGGCCGCGGATGGTGCCGAAGCGTCGTCGCGTCGTCTCGGAGGGTGTGGCGGCGACGCTCAAGACCCTGCTGCGCGGCGTCGTCGACGAGGGCGGCACGGGGACGGCGGCGGCGATCCCCGGCTACTACGTCGCGGGCAAGACCGGCACCGCGCAGAAGCCGGACCCGCGCGGCGGCTACTCGTCCACGAGGTACGTGGCGTCGTTCGTCGGGTTCGTGCCGGCGACGAAGCCGCGGCTCGTCGTGCTCGTGAACGTCGACGAGCCGCGCGGCTCGATCTGGGGCGGCGTCGTCGCGGCGCCGGCGTTCCAGCAGATCGCCCGCTTCGCGCTGCAGTACCTGGAAGTACCGCCCGACGCCCCGCTCGGGCCGTAGGTCCGAGCCGACCGCGACGCTAGAGTCCTGCCGACCATGGACCTCGAGCGCCTGATCACCGCGCTCGCGCCGGCCGATGTCGTCCAGCGGACGCCCGTCGACGTCCGCGACCTCGCCTACGACGCCCGCACCGCGCGACCCGGCACGCTGTTCATCTGCGTTCCCGGCACGACGCGCGACGGCCACGACTTCGCTGCGGAGGCGGTCGCGGCCGGCGCCGTCGCGCTCGTCGTCACGCACGCGCTGCCGTTGCCCGTGCCGCAGCTCGTCGTCGAGGACGCCCGCGCCGCGATGGCCGCCGCAGCCGACGTCTTCTTCGGCCGGCCAACGGACGAGCTCGAGGTCGCCGGCGTCACGGGGACGAGCGGGAAGACGACCACGGCGTACCTGCTCCACTCGATCCTCGAGGCGGCCGGCAGGCGCCCGGGCCTCGTCGGCACGGTCGAGACGCGCGTCGGCGACGAGCACCGGAAGCTCCTGCGGACGACACCCGAGGCGATCGACCTCCAGCGCCTGTTCCGCGAGATGCTCGAGGCCGGCAACCGCAGCGCGGTGATCGAGGCCTCGTCGCACGCCTCCGAGCTCCGCCGCCTCGACGGCGTCCGCCTGCGCGCGCTCGCGTTCACGAACCTCTCGCACGAGCACCTCGACTTCCACGGGACGATGGACGCGTACTTCGCGGCGAAGCGCCGGCTCTTTCTCGCCGATCCGCCGCCGCTCGCGGCCGTGAACGTGGGGGACGAGTGGGGCCGCAGGCTGGGCGCCGAGCTGCCCGACGCGCTCACCTTCGGGCTCGACGCGGACGCGCGGATCCGGCCCGAGCGCCTCGAGCTCACGAGCGGCGGAGCACGCTTCCGCGCAGACGGGATCGACTTGCGAACGCACCTGCGCGGCCGCTTCAACGTGGAGAACGTGCTCGCGGCGGTGGCTCTAGCGCGGCTGCTCGAGGTGGCGCCGGATGCGATCGCGGCGGGCGTCGAGGCGCTCCGCGGGGTGCCCGGGCGGTTGGAGCCCGTCGACGAGGGGCAGCCGTTCACGGTGCTCGTCGACTACGCGCACAAGCCCGAGGCGCTCGCGAACGTGCTCCACACGGCCCGCGACCTCGCCGACGGACGCGTGCTCGTCGTCGTCGGCGCGGGCGGCGACCGCGACCGCGAGAAGCGGCCGCTCATGGGCCGTATCGCCGCGGAGCTCGCCGACGTGGCGGTGATCACGTCGGACAACCCGCGCGGCGAGGATCCGCAGGCGATCGTCGACGAGGTGCTCGCCGGCGCCGGCCGCGACGTCCAGGTCGAGCTCGACCGGCGCGCGGCGATCGAGCGGGCGATCGAGCAGGCCGGCTCCGGTGACGTCGTCGTCATCGCCGGCAAGGGACACGAGCCGGGCCAGGAGATCGGCGGCGAGGTGCTCCCGTTCGACGACCGCGAGGTCGCACGCGGCGCGCTCCGGAAGGTCCTCGCGTGATCCCGGTGACGCTCGAGGACGTGCGGGCGGCAGCGCCGGGCGAGCTGCGGTCCGGCACGGGCGGGCCGGTCACAGCGATCACGACCGACTCGCGCACCGCCACGTCCGGGACGCTGTTCGTTGCTGTCCGCGGGGGTGTCCGCCACGTCGACGACGCGCTCGCCGCCGGTGCGGCCGCCGCACTCGTTCCCGACGACGAGCACGCCTCGCTGGCGGCGCTCGCCTCGCTCGTGCGCGACCGCAGCAACGCCGACGTCGTCTCGATCACCGGCTCCGTCGGCAAGACCTCGACGAAGGACATCCTCGCCGCCCTGTGCCGCCCCGTCGCGCGCACCGTCGCCGCGGAGCACGGCCACAACAACGAGATCGGCCTCCCGCTCACGCTCTTCGGAGTGGAACAGGACACGGAGGTGCTCGTCACCGAGCTGGGGATGCGCGGCCCCGGCCAGATCGCGGCGCTCGCCGCCGTCGCGCGGCCGCGGATCGGCGTGATCACGAGCATCGCGCCCGTCCACCTCGAGCTCCTCGGGACGATCGAGAACGTCGCAGGCGCGAAGGCGGAGCTGCTCGTGGCGCTCCCACCCGGGGGCACGGCGATCGTCCCCGCCCGCGAGCCGCTGCTCGACCCTTTCCTGCGCGACGACGTCACCACCCTCCGCTGCGGCGACGGCGGCGACGTCCGGCTGGTCGAGTTCGCGCCGCCGCGGCTCGTCGCGGACGTCGCGGGCGAGCGCGTGACGCTGGAGGTGCCGTTCACGGCCGAGCACCAGGCGCGGAACACGCTGCCCGCGCTCGCCGCCTACCACGCGCTCGGGCTGCCGCTCGAGCGTGCCGCGGAGGGCGCGCGCACGATCGCCTTCTCGCGCTGGCGGGGCGAGGAGCGCGCGCTCCCGGGCGGCGGCCTGCTCATCAACGACGCGTGGAACGCGAATCCGGTGTCGATGGTCGCCGCGCTCCGGTACCTGCGCGTGCGGGCCGGCGGCCGGCGCCCGCTCGCCGTGCTGGGTGAGATGGCCGAGCTCGGGCCGGACGCGCCCACGTACCACCGCGCGGTCGGCGCGGCCGCTGCCGACCTCGGCCTCGACGTCGTCGCGGTCGGGAACGGCCTCGCGCGCGAGTACGGCGGCACGCTCGTCGGCAGCGTCGACGAGGCGGTCGCGCTCGTCCGCGAGCGGCTGCGGCCCGGCGACGTCGTGCTGGTCAAGGCTTCCCGCGCCGCGGGCCTCGAACGGGTCGCGGAGGCCCTCGGCTAGTGGTCAGAGTGCTCGCGGCGACGCTCGTCGCGCTCGTGATCTCGATCGTGATCGGCCCGAAGTTCATCGAGTTCCTGCGCCGCCGGGAGCTCGGCCAGCACATCCGCGAGGAGGGGCCGCAGGGGCACCAACTGAAGCAGGGCACCCCGGTGATGGGCGGCGTCCTGATCCTGCTCGCCGCCTCCATCCCGTTCATCGTCCTCTCGCGCTACTCGACCGCGGCGCTCACGGTCTTCTTCGCCACGGTCGCCTGCGGCGCGATCGGCTTCGCCGACGACTTCATCAAGCTGACGCACCGTCGCTCGCTGGGGCTCTCCGGCCGCTGGAAGATGATCCTGCTCGCGCTCGTCAGCGTCGCCGTCGGCCTGCTCGCCCACGACCTCGGGCTCTCGACCTCGATCTACCTGCCGCTGCTCGACTGGTCGCTGCCGCTCGGCTGGCTCTGGTACCCGTTCCTGTTCCTCGTGATCGCGGGGTTCGCGAACGGCGTCAACCTCACGGACGGGATCGACGGCCTCGCCGCGGGCACCTCGATGATCGCGATCTTCACCTTCACGGTGATGGCCGTGTACTCGTACATCCGCACGGGCCAGCTCGGTGAGCAGAGCATCTCGTACCTCGACCTCGCCATTCTCGGCGGCGCACTGATCGGGGCCGCGGTCGGGTTCCTCTGGTACAACGCCTTCCCGGCCGAGGTCTTCATGGGCGACACCGGCTCGATGGCGTTCGGCGGCGCGATCGGCGCGTTCGCGGTGATGATGAAGGCCGAGGCGCTGCTGCTCCTCGTCGGCGGGATCTTCGTGCTCGAGGCGCTGTCGGTGATGCTGCAGGTGTTCACGTTCAAGTACCTCGGCCGCCGCGTCTTCCTGATGGCGCCGATCCACCACCACTTCGAGATGAAGGCGTGGTCGGAGACGAAGATCATGGTGCGCTTCTGGATCGTCACCGGGATCCTCTGTGCGGCCGGGTTCGCGCTGTACTACCGCTACTTCGTCGACGGCTTCCTGCCCGCGCGACGCTAGTGGAGGAGGTGCCATGAGGAACCTGGCGATGACGATCCGCGGCACGGACGTTCGGCTCGACCACGTCGTCGCGCTGCTCGTACGTGCCGACGGCGACGTCGCGATCACGCAGGGCGGCTGCGGGCCGGTGACCGCCGGCCGCGACGTGGCGATCCGGCAGGGTGGTTGCGGGCCGGTGCGCGCCGGGTCCGTGTCGATCCGGGAGGGCGGCTGCGGCCCCGTTCGCGCCGAGCGCGTGACGATCGGCGCCGAGGGTGTCGCCGGGGTCGTCGTCGCCGACGAGGTGACGGTCGAGCCGGGCGGGGTCGTGCAGCGGCAGGTGCCCGCGGACGCGGTGCGGTGGGCCGGGACGGGTGCGATCGTCGGTCTCCTCGTCGGTGGCCTGCTTGCGCGCCGGCGCTGAGGGGATCCCGCCCGGCCGCGCGCTCGTTCTCGGACTCGCGCGGTCCGGGCTCGCGGCCGCGGCCGCGCTGGAGCGCCGCGGGATCGACGTCGTGCGCGCCGACCGCTCGCTCGGCAACGACGAGGACGTGTCGCTCCTCGACGGCGTCGCGCTCGTCGTCAAGAGCCCGGGCGTCCCGAAGGAGAATCCGATCGTCGCCGCCGCGCGTGTGCCCGTCTGGGGCGAGGTCGAGCTCGCGGCGCGGCTGCTCGCTGCACGGCTCGTCGGAGTGACGGGCACGAACGGCAAGACGACGACGAGCGAGCTCCTCGGCGCGATGCTCGGCGCGAAGGTCGCGGGCAACGTCGGCCGCGCCCTGTCGGAGCTCGACGGCAACGTCACGGACGGCGAGCTCGTCGTCGTCGAGCTGTCGAGCTTCCAGCTCGAGGACGTCGACGAGCTCCGCTGCGCGGTTGCGATCCTGCTCAACCTCGAGCCCGACCACCTCGACCGGCACGGCTCGTTCGAGGCCTACCGCGACGCGAAGCTGCGGATCTTCGAGAACCAGGGCGCCGAGGACGTGGCGGTCGTCCCGCGCGGGTTCGGACCGGTGCCGGGGGAGGCGCGGCGGGTCGAGTTCGACGCGGACGACCCGCTCCCGGCCGAGCCGCGCCTCCGCGGCCGGCACAACCGCGAGAACGCCGCCGCCGCCACCGCCGCGGCGCGGGCGCTCGGCATCCCTGACGAGCCGATCGCCGAGGCGCTGCGGACGTTCGCGGGCGTCGAGCACCGGCTCGAGGAAGTCGCGACGGTCGACGGCGTGCTCTTCGTCAACGACTCGAAGGCGACGAACGTCGGCGCGGCCCTGCGCGCCCTCGCGGCGATCGACGCGCCGATCGTCCTCATCGCGGGGGGGCGCGGCAAGGGCGAGAGCTTCGCGCCGCTCGCGGAGGCGGCAGCGGATCGCGTGAAGGCGGCCGTGCTCGTCGGGGAGACGGCGTCCGAGCTCGCCGGGGAGCTCGCGCGGGTCGGTGTGCCGTACGAGCGCGCGGCTTCGCTCGAGCTGGCGGTGACGGCCGCGTCGGGACGGGCGGAGCGCGGCGACGTCGTGCTCCTCTCGCCGGCCGCCGCGAGCTTCGACCAGTTCCGCGATTTCGAGCACCGCGGACAGGAGTTCAAGCGGCTCGTGCGAACCCGTCAGGGGTGAAGCGCCGGGGCCTCGAGCCACAGATCCTCGTCCTCGTCACGCTCGGCCTCGCCGCCTTCGGGCTCGTGATGGTCTACAGCGCGACGTCTGCTGCGGCCGCGCTCGGCCGCGACGATCCGAGCGAGTTCCTGAAGCGGCAGGGCACGTATGCGCTGCTCGGACTCGGGCTGCTGATCCTCGCCTCGCGGTTCGACTTCCGGAAGCTCCGCGCGCTCGCGCCGACGCTCCTCGTCGCCTCGTTCGCGCTCTGCGTGGCCGTGCTCGTCGTCGCGGAGCCGGTCAACGGCGCGCGCCGCTGGCTCGGCGTCGGCCCGTTCACGTTCCAGCCGTCCGAGCTCGCGAAGCTCGCATTCGCGGTCTGGGGTGCGGCGTACCTGTCGCGCCGGAAACCGCCGCAGACGCTGTCGGAGCTCGTGAAGCCGTTCGGCCTCGTGCTCGTGCTCCTCGGCGCCGTGATCCTCGTCGAGCCCGACCTCGGGACGACCATCTCGCTGTTCGTCACCGCCTCGGCGCTGCTGCTCGTCAGCGGCGTCCCCGGCCGGGTGCTCGGCTCGGCGGCGGGGATCACGATGGCGCTCGGCGCCGTCGCGATCTGGTTCGAGCCGTACCGGCGCGAGCGCCTGCTCAGCTTCCTCAACCCGTGGGAGGACGCCCAGGGCGCGGGGTTCCAGATCGTGCAGGCGCAGATCGGCCTGGGCTCCGGCGGCCTGTTCGGCGAGGGGCTCGGGCAGGGCGTGCAGAAGATCCACTACCTCCCCGAGGCGCACACGGACATGATCCTGGCGATCGTCGGCGAGGAGCTCGGGCTCGTCGGCACCGGCGGCGTGATCCTCGCCTACGCGCTGTTCGCCTGGGCCGGGCTGCGCGTCGCCCTGTCCTGCCGGGACCCGTTCGGGAAGCACCTTGCCGCCGGACTCGTCGCGCTCGTCTGCGGCCAGGCGGCGATCAACCTCATGGCCGTCCTCGGGCTCGCGCCGCTCACCGGGATCCCGCTGCCGTTCGTCTCCTACGGCGGCTCGAACCTCGTGGTGCAGCTTGCGTCGGTCGGCATCCTCTTGAATGTGGCCGCGAATGGACGAGTCGCAGCTTCGGTGCCTGATCGCGGCCGGCGGGACGGCGGGACACGTGCTGCCGGCGCTCGCCGTGGCGGACGCGCTGCGGGAGCGCGGCGTCCACGTCACGTTCGCGGGGTCGCCCGAGCGGGCTGAGGCGCAGCTCGTCCCTGCGGCCGGCTACGAGCTCGACACGTTCCGGATCTCCGGCTTCCCGCGCCGGCCCGGGCTCGCGTTGCTGCGCGCATTGGGGCAGGCCGCGGCGGCCCCGTTCGCGTGCCGGCGCATCGTCGAGCGCCGCCGTCCCGACGTCGTCCTCGGCGCGGGCGGGTATGTCGCCGGGCCGATGGTGCTCGCGGCACGGACGAAGGGCGTGCCGGCCGCACTGACCGAGGCAGACGCGCACCTCGGGCTCGCGAACCGGCTCGCCGCGCCGTTCGCCAGCCGCGTCCTGCTCGCCTACGAGGTACCCGGCCGGAACGCGCTCGAAGGACCGCGTCGTCGGCCGTCCCGTGCCGGCGGCGTCGCGGCCGTGGCCGCGCGACGAGGCGCGGCGCGAGCTCGGGCTCCCGGCCGACGAGCCGGTGGTGCTCGTCATGGGCGCGCGTGCCGGAGCGCAGGCGCTGAACGAGTGGGCGGTGGAGACGTTCGGCGAGGTGGGCCCGGCCGTCCTCCACATCTCCGGCGAGCGCGACTACCCCTCGCTCCGCGATCGCGTGCACCGTCCCGACTACGTGCTCCTGCCCGTCACGGACGGCCTCGGCGCCGCTCTCGGTGCAGCCGACCTCGCCGTCTCGCGCGCCGGCGGCTCGGTCTGGGAGCTCGCCGCCGCGGGTGTCCCGGCCGTCCTCGTCCCGTATCCGTACGCCACGGGCGACCATCAGACGAAGAACGCGCGCCACTTCGAGCGGGCGGGCGGCGCGGTCGTCGTCCCCGAGACCGAGCTCGGCCGCGTCGCGGAGCTCGTTCGCTCGCTGCTCGACGACCCCGACCGCCGCGGGCGCATGCGCGAGGCGATGCTCGCCGCGGCCCGGCCCGAGGCGGCGGAGACGATCGCGGAGGAGCTGATCGCCCTTGCCGGCATTCGCCGGTAGGCGTATCTGGTTCGTCGGGATCGGCGGCGCCGGGCTCTCGGCATACGCGAAGCTCGCGCGCGCGTGGGGCGCGGAGGTCGGCGGGTGGGACCGGGTGCACACCCCGTACCTCGACGGCCTCGACGGCGTCGAGCTCGAGCTGGGCCCCGAGCCGGCGGGACGGGACGGGTGGGAGGTCGTGGTCTCGTCGGCGTACCGCGGCCGGGTCGAGGGGAAGACGCGGGCCGCGTTCCTCGCCGAGCTCGTCGCGGCGCAGCCGTCGATCGTCGTCTCCGGCGCGCACGGCAAGACGACGACGGCCGCGATGATCGCGTTCGTTCTCGACCGGCTCGGCCGTGATCCCGCGTTCGTCATCGGCGGCGACGTGCCACAGCTCGGCGGGAACGCGCGCGCGGGGGAGGGCTGGCTCGTCGTCGAGGGCGACGAGTCCGACCGGACGGTCGAGGCGCTGCGCCCCGAGATAGCGGTCGTCCTCAACGTCGATCTCGACCACCACACCGAGTTCGGCTCGCGCGCCGAGGTCGAGGCGATGTTCGACCGTTGGGTCGCCGACGTGCCCCGGGTGGTCCGAGGGGAGACGCTCGAGCCGGTGGACCTCGAGCTCGCGGTTCCCGGCGAGCACAACCGCCGGAACGCGGCGGCCGCCCTGGCCGCGCTGGAGCTTGCGGGCGTCGAGCGCGAGGAGGCGAAGCGGGTGCTGCCCGAGTTCGCCGGTGTCGGGCGTCGCTTCGAGCGGGTGGGCGAGGCAGGCGGCGTCGTGGTTGTGGACGACTACGCACACAATGCGCGCAAGGTCGAGGCGGTCATTGCGGCCGCACGAGCGTTGTGCCGGTGTACACCTACATCGGCGGCGGTGTACACCGGCGTCGTCGTCCTCTTCCAGCCGCATCTCTACTCGAGGACGTTGCATTCGGCGCACGAACTCGGCACAGCCCTCGCCGAAGCCGACGCAGCCGTCGTGACCGACATCTACCGAGCGCGCGAGGAGCCTGTCCAGGGCGTGACCGGAAAGCTCGTCGTGGACGCGGCCCTCGACCGGCGACCGGGGATGCGCGTCGGGTATGCGCCGACGCTCGAGGACGCCGTCCAGATCCTGCTTCAGTGGGTGAGGCCCGGCACCCTCGTCCTGACGGTGGGCGCCGGTGATGTCGACCGGGCCGGCCCATTGCTGCTCGAGGCGCTCGGATGACGATCGAGGAGCACGTCGCGCTCTCCCGGTTCACGACCCTCGGCACCGGTGGCCCGGCGCGCTGGTTCGCGCGTCCTGAGACCGAGGCCGAGCTCGCCGATGCGCTCACCTTCGCCGCGGACCGCGGCATCGGCGTCTTCGTGGTCGGCCTCGGCTCGAACCTGCTCGTCGCGGACGACGGTGTGAATGGCCTGGTGCTGAAGCTGTCCGGCGGGCTCGCCGTGGTCGAGACGCGGGGCGAGCTGCTCGTGTGCGGTGGCGGCGCGCCGAACGCCGTGGCGCTGCACCGCGCGCGCGCCGCGGGCCTCGGCGGCTTCGAGTTCGCCTGCGCGATCCCCGGCACGGCCGGCGGTGGGGTCTGGATGAACGCCGGCGCGTACGGCGGTGACTGGCGCGCGATCATGGCGCGCGCCTACGTGGTCTCTGCGGACGGCGCCGGCTGGCGGACGCCGGACGAGCTCGGCATGTCCTACCGCCACTCCGACCTCGTGCACGGCGAGGTCGTGGCGCGAGTCGAGTTCCGCCTCCGTCCGCGGGACCCGGACGAGATCAAGGCCGAAGTCCGGGAGCTGAACACCACCCGCAAGGCGGCGCAGCCGACGAACCGGCGCACCTTCGGGAGCGTGTTCAAGAACCCCGAGCACGAGCTCACCGCCGGCCGCATGCTCGAGGCGTGCGGCCTCAAGGGCTACCGCGTCGGCGGCGCGCAGATCTCCCCGAAGCACGCGAACTTCATCGAGAACGCGGGGAACGCGCGCTCGGAGGAGGCGGTCGCCCTCATGACCGAGGCGCGGCGGCGGGCCCGGGAGCAGTTCGGGGTCGAGCTCCGTCACGAGGTCGAATTGCTCGGGTCGATCGAATCCCCCTTGTGAGGGAGAACCTTTTCGCAGGAACGAGCATCGTGTGAGGTGATGGAGGAGAACCACGAGTTCGGCTCGGGCCTCCGCGCACACCTCGGGTTCGAGTTCGCCGAACCGCTCGCACTCGAGACGCCGCCGCCGCCCGACCCGGTTCCGGAGCAGGACCCGCGCGAGGACGAGCTCGCGCAGCGGCTCGCGTTCCTCGCGGCCGCCGAGGACGCACTCGCCGAGCGCGAGCGCCAGATCGCCGAGCGGGAAGCGACGGCCGACCAGCGCGAGACGGACCTCGACCGGCACGAGCAGGCCGTCCAGACCGCCGTCGACGTTCGCCGGCTGTTGCGTCACCGCGCCGAGCAGCACGCGGATGGCGTCTGGCGGAGCTTCGAGGAAGCGATGCGGGCGACGATGCGCGACGGCTCGCCCGACCACGCGATGCGGATCGTGGCGGCGCGCGCGCTGCTCGCGGAGGCTTACACCGAGGCCGGCGGCGCGGCGCTCGAGGACGAGCTCGCCCAGCTGCGGGCCCGGCGGTCGGCGAACGCGTGATGAGCCGGCTCGTCGACCACTGCCGCCGTCTCGCCGACGAACGTGAGGTGAGGCTGGCGTCGCTGGCCGGCGTGCCGCTCCTCTGGGTCGCGATCGCCTGGCGCGACGTGTGGGCGCTGATCCTCACGCCGTTGACCGTCGTGGTGACCACACTCGTGCTCCGGTCGCTCGCGCGGCGTCGGCACAACGACGACGAATTCGTCCTCTAGGCGAGGACTCGAAGCCCCTCCGCCGAACCGGGGGCCGTGGCCTCCAACCGGAGAGGAACGTCGCGTGCCCGCACGGCCGTCGTCGCGCTGCCCGTCCGGCGCCCGGCCGGGCGCGTCGGGGCGATGCTCCCGTCGGGGCGCTCCGTCGCCGTCGGGCTCGGCCTGGTCGCGCTCGCCGTCGGCACCTACGCGCTCGCGCGGTCGACCTCTGCGTTCGCGGTCGAGGAGATCCGCGTCGAGGGCACGACGCCGGCCGTGGCGCGCCAGGTCCGGGCGGCGCTCGAGCACGACGTCGGGACGAGCCTGCTCGCGCTCGACCGCGACCTCGTGGCGCGCCTCGAGGCCCTGCCGGACGTGCGTACAGCGGTCTACGACCGGGCCTTCCCGCATACGCTCGTCGTGCGGGTCGAGCGGGAGGTACCCGCGGCAGTGCTCCGCCGTGGCCCCGAGTCGTGGCTCCTGTCGGAGCGCGGCCGGGTCCTCCGCTCCCTTCCTCGCGGACGGCATCCGCGGCTTCCGCGAGTGTGGGTCGCGGGCGGTCGCCCACTCGAGCCGGGCCAGCTGCTCCGGCGGCCGGGGGTCGCGCAGTCGGTGCTTGTCGTCCGGTCGCTTCCGTCCGACTTCCCGGTCGCCGTCCGCAGCGTCGCGGTGACGAACGGCGTCGCGCTCCTCGTCCTTGCGGGCGGGCTCGAGGTTCGCCTCGGCGCGCCGCGCGACGTCCCGCTGAAGCTCGCGGTCACGGCGGCGATCCTGCCCTCGCTGGCCGGCCGTGCCGAGGGCGGCCCGGACTACCTCGACGTCAGCGTTCCGGAGCGATCCGTCGCCGGTCTGAACCCTCAAGTCGGAGGTGAAGGTTGAGGCTTGCGAGCCCCAGACATCGTGCTACCGTCCGTTGACAGCGGAGACAAGCGTCCGTACCCTGAACCTCAACAGGACCCTCCGTTGCCCTTAACCTCGACGAGAGATAGAGGTCACACGCAGTGGCGATGAGCAGCCAGTCCGGGAATTTCCTCGCGGTCATCAAGGTCGTCGGAGTCGGCGGCGCGGGCACGAACGCCGTCTCGCGGATGGTCGACGCCGGTGTCACCGGCGTCGAGTTCGTCGCGGTGAACACCGATGCCCAGTCGCTGCAGATGGGCGAGTCCGACGTGAAGATCCATATCGGCTCGCAGGCGACGCGAGGCCTCGGCGCGGGCGCCGACCCGGCCGTCGGCCAGGCGGCGGCGCAGGAGTCGCGCGACGAGTTGAAGGAGTCGCTGAAGGGCGCCGACATGATCTTCATCACTGCCGGCGAGGGCGGGGGCACCGGCACCGGCGCGGCCCCGATCATCGCCGAGCTCGCGAAGGACGAGCTCGGAGCCCTCACCGTCGGGGTCGTCACGAAGCCGTTCGGCTTCGAGGGCCGCCTGCGCTCGGAGCGCGCCGAGGTCGGCACGCAGGAGCTGCGCGAGCACGTCGACACCCTGATCGTGATCGAGAACGACCGTCTGCTCCAGGTGGTCGAGAAGAAGACCTCGGTCGTCGAGGCGTTCCGTATGGCGGACGACGTCCTCCGGCAGGGCGTCCAGGGGATCACGGACCTGATCACCGTCCCGGGCCTCGTCAACCTCGACTTCGCGGACGTCCGGACGATCATGAGCGACGCCGGGTCGGCGCTCATGGGCATCGGCGTCGCCTCGGGCGAGAACCGCGCCGCCGAGGCCGCGCGCACCGCCGTCTCGTCGCCGCTGCTCGAGACGTCGATCGAGGGCGCGACCGGCATCCTCCTCAACGTGTCCGGCCCGACCGACGTCGGCCTGTTCGAGGTGAACGAGGCGGCCGAGGTCGTCACGGGCGCGGCCGATCAGAACGCGAACGTGATCTTCGGCGCCGTGATCGACGACTCGCTCCGCGACGAGGTCAGGGTCACTGTGATCGCGACCGGTTTCGGCGAGCGTCGGCGCCGCCGGCGCCGCGAGTCGAGCGTCGGCGAGGCGCCGGTGCCGGCGACCGCGCAGCCGTTCGACGCCGAGCGCGACGTGCTCGACGTGCCGTCGTTCCTGCGCGACGAGTAGAGCAAGGGCGCGCGGCTACGATCCAGGCGTGTCGGCGGAGCTTCTCGAGGCGACCCTCCGGGACGCGTTCCCGGACGCGACCGAGCTCTCGGTCGTCGACCGCACCGGTGGCGGCGACCATTTCCAGGTGATCGTGGCGACGCCGCGATTCGCGGGGGTGCCGCTCGTCGAGCAGCACCGTGCGGTAAACGACGCCCTCGCCGAGCACTTCCGCGACGGCACCATCCACGAGCTGCGAATCCGGACGAAGGGGACGACATGAGCGAGCTGCGCAACCGCATCCAGGACGTGATCGACAACGAGCCGGTGGCGCTCTTCATGAAGGGGACGCCGCAGCTGGTCATGTGCGGCAACTCGTCGCGCGCACTCGAGGCGCTCCGTGCGCTCGGTGCGCCGGTCGCCGCCGTGAACATCCTGCCCGACCCCGAGATCCGCCAGGAGCTGTCGGTGATCTCGGGCTGGCCGACCATCCCGCAGGTCTTCGTGCGCGGCGAGCTGGTCGGCGGCGCCGACATCTGCGAGGAGCTGCTCGCGAGCGGCGAGCTGCAGGAGAAGCTGCACGACACTCTCGGCGACGACGCGCTGACGGGCGAGGAGCACGTCGTGGACGTGCTCGCACCGGCCACGCGCTGACGTCCCCGAAAACGGCACCGCCCCGGCTCGTGGGAACCGGGGCGGTGGACCGGGTCGTAGGGCTCCCAACCTGTCGGCCGGAGCCCCGAGGGCAGCCCGGATGTACCGCGCCACGCGAGGACGAAACGTCGCGCCCTTCACCTGCGGGCGCGCGCACGCGACCGACTAGCATCGCGTCGGTGCAGACGCTCCTGCGCACGCCGCTCCACGACCGCCACGTCGCCCTCGGCGCGCGCATGGTCCCGTTCGCAGGCTGGGAGATGCCCGTCCAGTACGAGGGCGTCATCCCGGAGCACCGTGCCGTCCGCACCGACGCAGGCGTCTTCGACGTCTCGCACATGGGCGAGCTCGAGGTCGAGGGCCCGCGGACGACCGAGCTGCTGCAGTCCGCTGCTCTCGAACGACCTCGCGAAGATCGGGCCGGGCCAGGCGCAGTACACACTGCTCACGAACGAGCGCGGCGGCATCGTCGACGACCTCATCGCGTACCAGCTCGACGAGTTCCGCTTCCTCCTGGTCGTCAACGCCTCGAACCGCGAGGACGACTTCGCCTGGCTGAAGGAGCGCGAGATCCGGGGCACCGAGGTCAGCGACCGCTCGAACGAGTTCGGCCTGCTCGCCGTCCAGGGACCGCGTGCGATCGAGAGGCTCGGCCTGTCGGAGGCGCGGCCGTTCACGTTCGCCGAGGAGGAGCTCGGCGGCGTCCCGGTGATGGTGAACCGCACCGGCTACACGGGCGAGGACGGCTGCGAGCTCCTGTGCGACGCCGCCGACGCGCCGCTGCTGTGGGACTGGGTGGTCGCGCAGGGCGTGACTCCCTGCGGGCTCGGCGCCCGCGACAGCCTCCGGCTCGAGGTCTGCTACCCGCTGCACGGCAATGACATCGGTCCCGACACCGACGCGATCTCCGCCGGCCTCGGCTGGGTGTGCGCTCTCGAGAAGGACTTCACCGGCGCGGAGGAGCTGCGCCGCGTCAAGGCAGAGGGCCCGCGGCGCCGGCTCGTCGCGTTCACGATGGAGGAGCGGGCGATCCCGCGGCACGGGATGGCGATCCGCGAGGGCGGCGAGGTCACGTCCGGCACGCACTCGCCGATGCTCGACCAGGGCATCGGGATGGGGTACGTGGACGCGGCGTCTGCCGAGGCGGGCACCAGGATCACCATCGACGTCCGTGGCCGCGACCGCGCCGCGCGGATCGTTCCGAAGCCGATCTATCGAAAGGAGCGACCGTAGTGGCGGCAGCCGAGAGCTATCCCGAGGACCTGAAGTACCACCGCGAGCACGACTGGGCGCGAATCGACGGCGACGAGGCGGTGCTCGGGATCACCTGGTTCGCGCAGGACGCGCTCGGCGAGCTCGTTCACTTCGAGGCGCCGGAGGCCGGCGCGACCGTCACCGCCGGCGAGTCGTACGGGGAGGTCGAGTCCGTGAAGGCCGTCTCGGACGTGATCTCACCGCTCTCCGGCGAGGTGCTCGAGGTGAACGCGGCCGTGGTCGACGCGCCCGAGACCGTGAACGACGACCCGTACGGCGCGGGCTGGCTGATCCGCATCCGGATGAGCGACACGGCAGAGGCGGACGGGCTGCTCGACCTCGCGGCCTACCGCGAGGTGCTGGCCGACCAGTGACGCAGCCGCACCCGTTCCTCAGCCTCACCGGTGACGACCGCGACGCCATGCTCGAGGCGATCGGCGTCGCCGACGTCGAGGAGCTGTTCGCGCAGGTGCCGGAGGGCGTCCGCCTGCGGCGCGACCTCGACCTCGAGCCGACGCTGACCGAACAGGAGCTCGTCGCCCACCTCGAGGCGCTCGCTGCGCGGAACACGCACACCGGCGAGGAGCTCTCGTTCCTCGGCGCGGGCATCTACGACCACTACGTCCCGGCGGTGGTCGACGCGATTCTCTCCCGCGGCGAGTTCCTGACCGCCTACACGCCGTACCAGCCCGAGCTGTCGCAGGGCGTGCTCCAGGCGATCTTCGAATACCAGACGGCGATCTGCGAGCTCACCGGCATGGACGTCTCGAACGCGTCCGGGTACGACGGGACGACGGTCGCGGCCGACGCGTGCTTCGTCGCGCGCCATCAGACCGGCCGGAGCAAGATCGTCCTCACCGAGACGACGGCCCCGCAGGTGCGGCAGGTCGTACGGACGTATGCGCCGGGCTTCGGCCTCGAGGTCGTCGAGGTCCCGCACCGCCGCGGCGTCACCGATCCGAACGAGCTCCGCGCGGCGGCGGACGGAGCCGCGGCCGTGCTCTTCCAGCAACCGAACTTCTTCGGCTGCCTCGAGCCGGCACCGGAGCTCGCCGCAGCGGCGAACGAAGCCGAGGCGGTGGCGATCGCGCACGTGGACCCGGTGTCGCTCGGCCTGCTCGAGGCTCCCGGCTCCTACGGCTGCGGCATCGCCGTCGGCGAGGGGCAGAGCGCCGGCAACCCGCAGGCGTTCGGCGGCCCGCACTACGGGTTCCTGGCCGCGAAGCGGGAGTTCACGCGGCGGATGCCGGGGCGGATCATCGGCGAGACCACCGACGCGAACGGCGACCGCGGATTCGTATTGACGCTGCAGACCCGGGAGCAGCACATCCGTCGTGAGAAGGCCACGTCCAACATCACGACGAACCAGACACTGCTCGCGCTGGGCGGGCTGATCACCCTCGCCTGGCTGGGTCCGCACGGGCTGCGCGAGGTGGGGGAGGCCTGCACCGCGCTGGGCGCCTACGCCAAGGAGCGGCTGACGGCGGCGGGATTCGAGCTCGTGTTTCCGGAGCGGGCAACGTTCAAGGAGTGTGCCGTCCGCGTTGGCCGCAACGCGCGCGAAGTCGTGACGGAAGCGCGCCGAAAGGGTGTCCACCCGGGCTACGCGCTGGGACAGGACTACGAGGGGATGGACGACGTGCTCCTCGTCGCGACCACGGAGCGCCGCACCACTGCCGAGATCGACCGGCTCGTCGACGTCCTCACCGAGGCGGCGGCGTGAAGCTGATCTACGAGAAGTCGAGGCCAGGGCGCCGCGCCGGGATCGTGCCGAGCCCCGGGCTCCCGGTCCCCGAGCTTCCGGCCGAGCTCCGCCGTGCCGAGCCGCCGCGGCTCCCCGAGCTCGCGGAGCCGGAGCTCGTCCGGCACTTCACCGAGCTGACGACCCGCAACTTCGGGATCGACACGGGCTTCTACCCGCTCGGCTCCTGCACGATGAAGCACAACCCGCGCGTGAACGAGCGCGTCGTCGCGCTGCCCGGCTTCCGTGACCTGCACCCGCTCCAGGAGGAGGACGGGGCGCAGGGGGCGCTCGAGCTGATGTGGCGCCTGCAGGAGATCCTCGCCGAGGTCGCGGGCCTGCCCGCGGTGTCGCTGCAGCCGGCGGCCGGCAGCCAGGGCGAGCTCACGGGGCTGATGCTGATGCGCGCGTACTTCACCGAGCGCGGCGAGATCGAGCAGCGTCGAGGCGTCGTCGTCCCGGACACCGCCCACGGGACGAATCCGGCGAGTGTGGCCATGGCCGGCTTCGACCTCGTCAACGTCAAGACGGACGCGCGCGGCAACCTCGACGTCGAGGACCTCCGCGCGAAGGTCGACGAGACGACCGCGGGGCTCATGCTCACGAACCCGTCGACGCTCGGGCTCTTCGACGAGGGCATCGAGGAGATCGCGCGGATCTTCCACGGTGTCGGCGCGCTCATGTACTACGACGGCGCGAACCTCAACGCCGTCTGCGGGATCTCGCGGCCCGGCGACATGGGCTTCGACATCGTCCACTACAACCTGCACAAGACGTTCTCGCAGCCGCACGGTGGTGGGGGCCCAGGCGGCGGCCCGATCGCGGTCCGCGAGACGCTCGAGCCGTACCTGCCCGTGCCCGCGGTCGTGCGCGACGGCGAGCGCTTCCGCCTCGACTTCGACCGCCCGCAGTCGATCGGGAAGGTGCGCGGCTTCACCGGGCCGTTCGGCGTCTTCGTCCGCGCGTACGCCTTCATCCGCATGTGGGGGCCGCGCCTCCGGGAGATGTCGGAGGTGGCCGTCCTCAACGCGAACTACCTGCTCGCGCGGCTGCGCGACGACTACGAGCTGCCGTACGACCGGCTCTGCATGCACGAGTTCGTCGTCTCCGCGCGGCCGCTGAAGCGGGAGCACGGCGTCACGGCCCTCGACGTCGCGAAGCGGCTGATGGACCACGGCTTCCACCCGCCGACGATCTACTTCCCCCTCGTCGTCCCAGAGGCGCTGATGATCGAGCCCACGGAGACGGAGGCGAAGGAGACGCTCGACGCCTTCGCGGACGCGATGGCCGCGATCGCGCGCGAGGCGGCCGACTCGCCCGAGCTGCTGAAGCAGGCGCCGCACGGTCGGCCCGTCGGGCGGCTCGACGAGGTGAAGGCTGCAAAGCGCGCCGTCGTGCGGTACCTGTTCGAGGACCATCCCGACCTCTCGGACACCCCGTCGCCGGAGCCGCGGCAGCTCGAGGCGCAGAAGGGCGCTTGACGCGCTGATCGGGGCGGCGGTCGCGGTGCTCCTGCTCGCGATCGCAGTGGACGCCTTCCGAGGCGACGACCGAGAGGGGAGTCCGCCCTCGCCGGCGGCCGCGCCCCGTGCCGACGCCGTTGCCGCGCTGACCTCGCTCGGCGCCGGCGGCACGCTTGTCTACACCGACCGCGGCTGCCGCTTCCACGCAGTCCGCCTTCCGTCTCTTGCCGAGACGCGCGCACCCCGGGACGAGTCGGGCGACTGCTCGTTCGAGCTCTCGCCGGACGGGATGCGCGTTGCCCCTGCCGGTGCCGCCTGGCATGGGTCCGAGGAGTACGCCATCTGCAATCGGGCGTCGTACGTCGAGCTGCGCACGTCGATCGTCGAACTGCCTCGTCGCATCCTCCGCGGGTGCGCCCCGGCGTGGCGTCCCGGGTCGCCGCCGACGCTCACGCTCGTAGAAGACGGGCAGGTCGTGGCGGTCGGCGCGTCGTGCGGGCTCAGGGTGCCGTGCGGAAGGGTGCTGATCGACCGCGACGCCGTCGAGGCGGCGGCGCGGCAGCATCCCAACGTGCCCGACGGGCCGGCCGGGATCGAGGCAGTCGAGGTGGAGGACGTCGCCTGGCTCGCCCGCGACCGCGCCGTCCTGCTGTTGCGCGTGCGTATCCCGAGGCTCGGCCCGCAGGATCTGGTCGCGGTCTTCGAGAACGGCCGAGTCCGGGGCAGCTACTACTTCCTCGACGACGACCGCGATCGCCTCGAGGTCTCGCGTGGGTCGCGCTACGTCGCGGCGGGGACCGCGTTCGCCGTTCGTGCGGACGGGCCACGTCTCGACATTCCTGACGCGTTCGGCGAGGTGCGTGCCCTGGCGTGGTCGCCCGACGAGCGCTGGCTCGCGGTCGCCGCTCGGGAGGTCATCGCGCTCGTCCGGGTCGGCACGTCGGCGACGCCGCGGGTCGTCGCGCTGCCGATCGACGCGACCGACGTCGCCTGGGCGCCGGAATAATCCCGACGATGCCGTCCCGTCGCCAGATCGAGGAGATCGTTGAGGCGCTCCGAGAGGAGCACGACGGCGGCCCCGCGTTCGCGGAGGCAGTCGAGGCGTACGCCGCGTCGCTCGACGACGACGAGCGCGAGGTTCTCGGCGAGGTCCTGCTCCAGCGCGCAGACGAGGAGATCGCTTCCCAGCGGGGGAACGTGCTGCGGCTCGCGTCGCGCGGCTGGTTCCGCCGGCAGCTGGACAAGCTCGAGCCGCCGGGCGGGCGGACGCCGTGAGGATCGGGATCTACCTCTTCGACGGAGCGGAGGAGCTCGACTGGGCGGGGCCGTGGGAGGTGCTCGCCGCCTGGGCGCAGCAGTTCCCGGACGACGACGTCGAGGTCGTGACCGTCGCGCGCACCGCAGGCACCATCGTGTGCGCGAAGGGGCTCCGGGTCATGGCCGACCTGACGTGGGCCGACGCCGGGAAGCTGGACGTCGTCGTCGTCCCGGGCGGCGTGGGCACGCGGCGCGAGCTCGCCGACGTCGAGGTGCTCGCCTGGCTGCGCGACCTGTACGAGGACGGGACGTTGACGACGAGCGTCTGCACCGGGTCGATGGTGCTGGCCGCCGCCGGCCTGCTCAGGAACCGGCCGGCGACGACGTGGTGGGGGGCGCTCGACCGGCTCGCGGCGCTCGACGAGACGATCGAGGTCCGGCCGGACGACCGCTTCGTCGACTCCGGCGAGATCGTCACGGCCGCCGGCGTCTCGGCCGGGATCGACATGGCGCTCCACCTCGTCGCGCGGCTCCACTCGGTCGAGCGCGCGCGGGAGGTCAAGCGCTACATCCAGTACGACCCGCAGCCGCCCGTCTGAGGTCAGCCCGACGCCAGCGGGGGTGGCGCGATCGCGACTTCGTGTCCCCTGGCGGGAACGGGCTCGGCGAAGAGCAGGAGGGACCCGACGAGGAAGCAGAGGCCGCCGAGGGCCGTCCAGGCGTTCGAGGCCGCGAGGTCGAGGGCGCTGCCGGTGCTCGGGACGACGTAGCCCGCGACCGCCGCGACCCCGAACGCGACGCAGCCGGCGAGGTTGACGGTGGCGATCACCGAGTCGAGCGTCCGCCGCGGCCGGCAGATGGGGCGTCCGCACACGGCGGCGTAGGCGACGAACCCGGAGACGAGGAAGCAGACCGACCCGAACGCGTCCGGCGCCCATACGAGCCGGTCGTACTCGGGCGAGCCGAGGCCCGTGGCCATGGCGCGGAACGTCGTGACGTTGAACGACAGGGTGCCGACGAGCTGAACGCCGCTGCTCCACCAGTCGAGCCGGTGCGGCTCCCAGCTGACGAGCCGCCGCCCACGCGCCGTGCCGCTCGCGTCGACCCGCAGCGTCTCGAGCCACTGGAGCGCCGCCGCCGAGGTGAAGAACACCGAGCCGACGAAGAAGACGGCGCCGTCGACGGCAGACCCCACGAGCTCGACGAAGCCGGGGAACGGCCCGACCAGGAAGCAGGTCGAGCCGACTGCGAACAGCGCCGCGATCCACCATGCCGCGCTGCGGGGCGCGCGCAGTACCGGCTGACGCGGCGCCCCCACGCTCCCGATGATCGCGCCTCGATGCCCGTGGAGGGTCATCCCGTCGGGACGATGAGGCACGCGGTGCCTGCGCCTAGGGTCGCGATGTCGACGACGGGAGGGACCGCACGTGACCAGGCCGCAGCCACCCGCGACCGCCAGCTCCGACCCGGCCATCGCGGGGATCTTCCAGCTGGAGGGCGAGATCCCACGGACCGAGTTGCCCGCGGGTGCGCGGCCGCCGGACGTCGCCTACCAGATCATCCACGACGAGCTCGCGCTCGACGGCAACTCGCGCCTCAACCTGGCGACCTTCGTGACCACGTGGATGGAGCCGCAGGCCGAGCGCCTGATGGCCGAGTGCTTCGACAAGAACATGATCGACAAGGACGAGTACCCGCAGACCGCGGCCCTCGAGACCCGCTGCGTCGACATCCTCGGGAACCTGTGGCACGCACCGGCGGCGGACCATGCCACCGGGTGCTCGACGACCGGCTCGAGCGAGGCCGCGATGCTCGGCGGGCTCGGCCTGAAGCGGCGCTGGCAGCAGCGGCGGCGCGCCGAGGGCAAGTCGACCGACGCGCCGAACCTCGTCATGGGCATCAACGTCCAGGTCTGCTGGGAGAAGTTCGCCCGCTACTGGGACGTCGAGATGCGCCTCGTGCCGATGGAGGGCGACCGGTTCAACCTCTCGGCCGAGGAGGCCGTGGCGCACTGCGACGAGAACACGATCGGCGTCGTCGCCGTCCTCGGCTCGACCTACGACGGCTCGTACGAGCCGGTCAAGGAGATCTGCGACGCGCTCGACGACCTGCAGACCCGGACCGGGCTCGACGTGCCGGTGCACGTGGACGGCGCCTCGGGCGCGTTCGTCGCGCCGTTCGTCGATCCCGACCTCGAGTGGGACTTCCGCCTCCCGCGCGTCGCGTCGATCAACGCCTCGGGGCACAAGTACGGCCTCGTCTACCCCGGCGTCGGCTGGATCGTCTGGCGCGACGCCGCGTCGCTGCCCGAGGACCTGATCTTCTGGGTCAACTACCTCGGCGACAACATGCCGACGTTCGCCCTCAACTTCTCACGGCCCGGCGGCCAGGTCGTGGCGCAGTACTACAACTTCCTCCGGCTCGGGTTCGACGGCTACCGCGGCGTGCAGGGCTACGCGCGCGACGTGGCCACGCGGCTGTCGGCCCGGATCGAGGAGCTCGGGCCGTTCACCCTCCTGACCCGCGGCGACGAGCTGCCGGTCTTCGCCTTCACGGTGAGCCCGGAGATCGACAACTTCACGGTCTTCGACGTCTCGAACGCGCTGCGCGAGCGCGGCTGGCTCGTGCCCGCGTACACCTTCCCGGAGAACCGCACCGACCTCGCGGCGCTCCGTGTGGTGGTCAAGCGGGGCTTCAGCCACGACGTCGCCGATCTGCTCATCCGCGACCTGCAGCGCCAGCTCCCGCGCCTGCAGCGGCAGCCGGAGCCGGTGCACGACGAAGACAGCGCCGCCAGCTTCCACCACTAGCGATCGAGCCACTCGGCGAGGAGCGCGGCCACCTCCGGAGCCGCGTCCGCGATCAGGTCGTGACCGCAGCCGTGCATCGGCTCGACGTCCGCCTGCGGGACGAGCTCCCGGAAGCGGGCCACCGCTTCCCGGCGGTACGCCTCCTGCTCCTCCGGGAGCGCGGCGACGAGGAGCAGGACCGGCAGACCGGAGGCGCCGAGCGCGCGGATCGCGTCGCCGTCCCACGAGTCGTAGAGCGCCGTCAGCGCCGCCGCCCGCACCTCGGGGTCGGCGGGCGCGCGCAGGCCGTCGCTCGTCCTCGATCACGGCGCCGCGGACGACCTCGAGGAACCCCGGCCGGAGCTCGCGCACGCTTCCCCGCAGGTCGTCCACCAGCGCGTCCCAGCTCTCCCAGCGCCAGCTCGCCGTGGTCGCGCGCTGCCGCTCGAGCTGCTCCTCATACGTCAGCGGGCCGCGCCCGGGGATGTTCGCCGGGTCGTCGTAGGCCGTGTCGAGCAGTGCGAGCGCGGTGAGCCGCTCGGGCGCCGCGGCGGCGACGTGGAGGCCGATGGAGGCACCCCAGGAGTGCCCGACGAAGGCGGCGCGCTCCCACCCGAGCTGGTCGAAGAGCGCCTCGACGACGCGGACGAGGGCCGGCAGCGCATACCGCTCGCGCGGCAGCGCGGGCGAGCCGCCGTGCCCTGGCCCGTCGGGCGCCACCACGCGGAAGCCGCGCTCTGCCAGCACGGGGCCCAGCTCGCTCGCGTAGCGCCCCGACGAGGCCGGCCCGAGCGGGTGCCAGAACAGCACCGGCCGACCGTCCGGCGCGCCCCATTCGTGCAGCGCGAGCAGCGCGCCGTCGACCCGGACCTCCTGCGGCACACTACGAGTATGGACCGGCGCGAGCGGGAGCGGATCCTCGGCGAGTGGGGCATCCGGGACGACACCGTGCGCGGGCGCGCCGTCCGGTCGGCGCTCGAGGAGGACCTGAGCCTGAGCCCGCTCGCCGGCCGGCCGCTGCGTGCGCGGCACCGGAACTGGCGTCCGGAGGCGGACAGCTACATCTCCGCCCTCGGCGGGCCGCTCCCGTACATGCAGCGGCTGCGCGCGATCCACGACGAGACGCAGGAGCACGAGGCGCGGCTCGGCGAGGCGTACCACGCCCTCCGCCGCACCGCGGCCGGGCACGACTTCGCACGGCGCTGGCGCGCGGTCGCCGCCCGCTGGCGCTTCGACGCCGTCAACGAGCTGATCGAGCGGCACAACCGCTGGTACCCGATCGAGGCGCGGCTCCCGATGGACCCGCGCACCGGCGACTTCGCGCTCGTCGGCGGCGAGCCGTACTGGAAGCGCCGACTCGACGCAGCGTGGATCCTCGAGCGGTTTCCGACCGAGCCGGCGAGGGCGGCCGCGTAGAATGGGCGAAGGTGAACCGGTGAATCGCGTCGAGAAGACGGACGCCGAATGGCGGAACGTGCTAACGCCCGAGCAGTACCTCGTGCTGCGCGAGGGCTGCGACCGAGCCGCCGTTCACCGGCGCGTACGAGTCGACCGAGGAGCCCGGCACGTACCGGTGCGCCGGCTGCGGCACCGAGCTGTTCCGGTCCGACGCGAAGTACCACTCCGGCTCGGGCTGGCCGAGCTTCTGGGAGGCGGCCTCGGGCGACGCGATCGAGACGCACGAGGACCGCAGTCACGGGATGGTGCGCGTCGAAGCGGTCTGCGCCGCCTGCGGCGGCCACCTGGGCCACGTCTTCCCGGACGGGCCCGACCCGACGGGCCTCCGCTACTGCATCAACTCGGCCGCGCTGCGCTTCGACCAGGACGACTGACGCCAAAGCGGTTGCACGGTGGCGTGCCCGGGCCTTATGGTCGCGACAGGCTGCAGTCCGTCCACAGGAGGTTCAGGTGCAGAAAGACATCCAAGGTCGTCGCGCGCGCTGGCGTCTGCTGCTGTTCGCTGCGCTCATTGCGGCGCTCGCGGTCGTGGCCGCCGGATGCGGCGGCGACGACGACGAGGAAGCAGGGGACACCGGCACGGCCGCGGCGACCGGCGGCGAGGCCGCGGAGGGCAGCATCTGGGTCCTCCTCCCCGACACGGAGAGCTCCGACCGCTGGGAGAAGGACGACCGTCGGTTCTTCCAGGAGGCGTTCGAAGCCGCGGGCGTCGAGAGCAACATCGTCAACGCCGAGGGCGACGCGAGCACCCAGCTCCAGCAGGCCGAGCAGGCGATCAACGCGGGCGCGAAGGTGATCCTGCTCGTGAACCTGAGCTCGGAGTCCGGCGCGACGATCATCGACACCGCGCGCGACGCGGGCGTCAAGGTGGTCGACTACGACCGGCTCACCGCCGCAGGCAGTGGCGCCGACGCGTACGTCAGCTTCGACAACGTGAAGGTCGGCCAGACGATGGCGGACACCGTGGGGCCCGTGATCGACGAGCTCGACGGCACGCCGAACGTCGTGATGATGAACGGTGGCCCGACCGACAACAACTCGAAGCTGTTCAAGCAGGGCTACAACGAGACCGGCGACTTCGCCGTGTCGAAGAAGGCCGAAGCGGGCGACATCAAGGTCGTCGCCGATCAGGACGTGCCGGACTGGGACAACCAGGAGGCGCTGACCCTGTTCGAGCAGATCCTCGTCGCCAACGACAACAACGTCCAGGCCGTCTACGCGGCGAACGACGGGATCGCCGGCGCAGTCGTCTCCGCGCTGCAGTCGGCCAACGTCGACCCGATCCCGCTGTCGGGTCAGGACGCGACCTCGGGCGGGATCCAGAACATCCTCGCCGGCTGGCAGACGATGACCGTCTACAAGCCGATCAAGGCCGAGGCCGATGCGGCCGCGGCGATCGCGATCGGGCTGCTGAACGGCGAGAGCCCGGAGGACGTCGAGGGCGAGTGGGAGGTCCAGACGATCAACAACGGCGAGACGGACCTGCCGTACATCGCGCTCGAGCCGATCGCGGTCACCAAGGACAACATCGAGGAGACCGTCATCGCGGACGGCTTCCGCACGTGGGACGAGGTCTGCACGGGCGAGTACGAGCAGTACTGTCCCGCCGACCGGTAGCGGACTGAGCGAGGGCGGGGGCGCGGCGCCCCCGCCCTCCGAGCCGAAGGGGGTTGACGCATGGCGGAGACGGCGAGCCCGATCCTCGAGTTGAAGGGCGTCTCGAAGAGCTTCGGCGCCGTGCAGGCGCTGTACAAGGTCGACTTCGAGGTGCGCCGCGGCGAGGTGATGGCGCTCGTCGGCGACAACGGCGCCGGCAAGTCCACGCTGATCAAGGGCATCGCCGGGATCCACTCGTTCGACGAGGGCGAGACCTTCTTCGAGGGGGAGCAGGTGACACATCCACGGCCCCCGCGACGCCGCAAACCACGGGATCGAAGTCGTCTACCAGGATCTCGCGTTGGCCGACAACCTCGACGTCGTCGCCAACATGTATCTCGGCCGGGAACAGGTGAACCGGATCGTCCTCGACGAGCCGACGATGGAGCAGACGGCGCGGAAGACGCTCGACAGCCTGTCGGTCACCAGCCTGCGCTCGGTACGCCAGGCGGTCGCCGGGCTCTCCGGCGGCCAGCGGCAGGCCGTCGCCGTCGCGAAGGCGGTGATGTGGAACTCGAAGGTCGTGATCCTCGACGAGCCGACCGCGGCGCTCGGGGTCGCGCAGACCCGGCAGGTGCTCGACCTCGTCCGCCGGCTCGCCGACCGCGGCCTCGCCGTGGTGATCATCTCCCACAACCTCCATGACATCTTCGAGGTCGGCGACCGGATCACCGTGCTCCGGCTCGGCCAGAGCGTCGCGCTCTACGAGAAGGACAAGACGACCCAGCAGGAGGTCGTTCACGCGATCACGGCTGGCAAGCTCGCGCATGTGCCCGGGATGGCCGCCGAGGTCGTGGCATGAGCGAACCCGTGGTGCCCGAGGCCCAGGGCACAACGGAGGTCGTCGCGCCGCAGGCGGACAGCATCGCCGAGACCCTGCGCGAGGCGTGGCGCGGTTGGGTGCGGCGGCTGCGGGCCGGAGATCTCGGGGCGCTGCCGATCTTCGTCGGACTCGCGGCCCTCGCAGTGCTGTTCTCGGTGCTCGACGACAGCTTCTACACCGAGCGCAACTTCGTGAACCTGCTCCTGCAGACCGCCGGTATCGCGACGATTGCGATCGGCGTCGTCTTCGTCCTCCTGATCGCCGAGATCGACCTCTCTGTCGGCTTCGTGAGCGGCGTCTGCGCGGTGATCATGGTTCTGCTCCTCCGGCCCGAGGAGCAGAACTTCCCATGGTGGGCGGCGATCGGCGTCGCGCTCGTCATCACCACCGGCATCGGCCTGCTGCAGGGGTTGATCATCACGAAGGGACGGGTCCCATCCTTCGTCGTCACGCTCGCGGGGTACCTCACGTGGGGCGGCGTCGTCCTGATCCTCACCACCGAGGCGTCGAGCGCGGGCACGATCCGGATCCAGGACGATGTCGCCCTCGGGATCGCGAACAACTACCTCGCGGACGTGTGGGGCTGGGCGCTCCTCGGCGCGCTGCTCGTGGCCTACCTCCTGCTCGAGCTCGCGAAGGTGCGGGCGCGCCGGGAGCGGGGCGTCGCGCACCGGCCGCTCGTCCTCATCCTGCTCCAGCTGGTCGCGATCGGCGTCATCGGTGCCCTGGCGGTCTGGTACGCGAACAAGGATCGCGGTGTCCCGGTCGTGGCCCTGATCGTCGGCGCGTTCCTCGTCTTCTGGACCTTCATCGCCAACCGCACGCGCTTCGGCCGGCACGTCTACGCGGTCGGCGGGAACCCGGAGGCGGCACGACGGGCGGGCATCAACGTCGACCGGATCCGGATCGCCGTGTTCATGATCTCCGCCTTCATGGCCGGGGTCGGCGGGATCATCCTCGCCTCGCGGCTTCGCTCGGTCGATCCCGGCGTCGGCGGCGGGCAGCTGCTCCTGAACGCGATTGCGGCGGCGGTCATCGGCGGCACGAGCCTCTTCGGCGGGCACGGCCGCGTCATCAGTGCGCTGCTCGGCGCTCTGGTGATCGCGACCGTGGCGAACGGGATGGACCTGCTGAACCTCGCGTCGGGCTACAAGTTCGTGATCACCGGCGGAGTGCTGCTCGCGGCCGTTCTCGTCGACGCGTTCGCGAAGCGGGCTCGGCAGGCGTCCGGCGTGGGCTAGGCGGCGACCGCGTCTCGCTGGGTCGCGGCGCCTGGCGCGGCTGGAGCGTCACACGTACGCTGCGGCCGAGCCGGTTGCGACGGGGAGGTGGCGATGTTCGCGCGTGTGCACACGCTCGAGACGGGCCCGGAGGAGTACGAACGCGGCTACCAGATGGTCCGCGACGTGCTGCTGCCGTGGGCCCGCGAGAGCACGGGGTTCTGCGGCCTGATCGGGCTCGTCGACGACGAGCGGCAGGAGTCGCTCGTGATCACGCTGTGGGCCGATGCGGAGTCCGCCGAGGCCAGCGCCTCGGCCGGCGACAGCCTCGGAGACCTCGCGGCCACGGCATCCGGGGCGACGCGCGCTTCGCTGAAGTCGTACGCCGTGTCGATCTTCGAGGTGCCGGGGCAGCGAACGACGAACATCTCGGCACCGCTCGGCAGCGAGCCGGCACCCCCGCCTCCCGTCCACTAGCCACGAGGTAAGAACCGGCGCCCCGCCGGCACCAACTCCTCCGACACCACTCGGCGAAGGAGGAGGACATGCCCTACGGGGACTGGATCAACGACCTGCCGACCGCGTTCTTCCTGGTCGTGCACATCGCGGCGTTCGCGGTCGGCGCCGGGTTCGCCTGGGTGGCGTACAAGCGCGAGCTCGGGCTCCTCGGCACCGGCTTCGCCCTCTACGCCGCGGCAGAGCTCGTCTACATGACGTACCACCTCGACTGGACCGTCTTCCTCTTCGCGCACACGATCGCCGAGGTGCTCGACCTCGCGGCGTTCGTCCTGATCTTCGCCGGCGCGGTCTATTCCACCGTGCGCCGGCCGGAGCTCGAGGTGAGCGGCTGATGCGGCTCGCCGTCCTGCTCGCAGGGCTCGCGGTGCTCGCGGCCGGCTGCGGCGGCGAGGAGGACGCCGAGCCGGTCGCGACGACCGAGGTCCAGATGGCCAAGAGCTACCGCTTCGAGCCGAAGGCGATCACCGTCGCGGCGGGCGACACGGTCACCTGGACGAACGACGACAACTTCACGCACACCGTGCAGGTCGACGGGCAGGAGGACCACGAGGTCGACCGCGGCGACAGCGTTTCGATCACGTTCGACAAGCCCGGCACCTACGACTACGTCTGCACGCTGCACCGCCGCGACATGGACGGGACGGTGACGGTCACGTGAGCGCGTCCGTGCGGCGGGACGTCGTCATCCTCGCGTGTGCGATCAGCGCCGGGATCCACGGGGCGCTCGTGCCGGCGCACCTCGAGGAGCGCGCCGCCGCGGGCTGGGCATTCGCCGTCTCGACCGCGATCCTGGCCGTGCTCGCGACGGCGCTGACGCGTCGGCCGACCGCCCGCCTGCCGCTCGTCCTCGCGGCGGCGACGCTCGCCGGACTGCTCGCCGCATACGCGCTCGCGGTCACGACCGGACTGCCGCTGCTGCACCCGGAGCCCGAGCCGGTCGACGGCCTCGCGGTCTTCACGAAGGCGATCGAGGCGGCGGGTCTCGTCACCGCCTGGAGCCTCCTCCACGGCGTGCGGGCCGTCGCCCTGACCACGCCGCAAACGAAAGGAATCTGACATGGACAGCACCCGCACGACTCGCCCGATCCCGCTCTTCCTCACAGCGCTCGTCGCGTTCTTCAGCGCGCTCGCGGCGCTCGCCGTCTCGAACGGCCACGACGCGGTGGCCCACGGCTCCGAGCCGCAGCATGGCGCCAATGGGATGACCGCGAAGGAGGTGGCGCTCCACCAGGACATGCGGAAGCTCTGGGAGGACCACGTCACGTGGACGCGGCTCGCGATCATCAGCCTCACGACCGGGTCGCCCGACACCGAGGCGACGGTCGGCCGGCTGCTGCGCAACCAGACCGACATCGGCGACGCGGTCGAGCCGTTCTACGGCACGGCCGCCGGCGACGCGCTCACCCGTGAGCTGCGAAGCCACATCCTCATCGCCGCCGACGTGATCGCCGCCGCCAAGGCCGGTGACGCGGCCGCGCTCACCGAGGCGCAGGCGCGCTGGACGGCGAACGCCGACGGGATCGCCGCGATGCTCGCGCGCGCGAACCCGCGCCACTGGAAGCCCGCGACCATGAAGCGCGAGCTTCGGACGCATCTGACGCTCACGACCGAGGAGGTCGTCGCGCGCCTCCACGGCGACTGGAACGGCGACGTGGCCGCCTACGACAAGGTGCACGTGCACATGCTCCACCTCGCCGATCTCCTGTCTGAAGGGCTCGTGGCGCAGTTCCCGAGGCGCTTCCGGTAGCGACGACGTGTCCGCGCTCGCACTACGACCGGCTACGGTCCCCGCCGTGGAACCGGCCGTGCCGCTCGTGTCGCCGCCGCTGGACGCCGAGTCACGGGAGTGGCTGGAGGGCCTTCGCGCCGACGGGCCGACGCATGACGAGGCCGTCGCGCGCCTGCACGCCCTGCTCCTGCGGGCGGCGCGGTTCGAGGTCGGCCGTCGCCGGGCGGCGATGCCGCATCTCCGCGGCGCCGACTTCGACGACGTCGCCATGCAGGCGGCCGACGACGCCCTGATGAGCGTGCTCCGGCGCCTCGACGATTTCCACGGCGGCAGCCGGTTCACGACCTGGGTCTACAAGTTCGCCCTGCTCGAGTCCGCCGCCAAGCTCCGCAAGCGCGCGTGGCAGGGCCGTGAGGTGCCGCTCGAGCCCGAGTCGTGGAGCGTGCTCGGGAGCGAGTCGCTGGGGCCCGACGGCCGGCTCGAGCAGTCGGAGCTGCTGACGACGTTGCGGCACGCGATCGACGAGGTGCTGACGCCCCGGCAGCGCGACGTCCTGGTGGCGCTCGCGGTCAACGGGGTGCCGATCGACGTGCTGGCCGAGCGCTGGGACACGACCCGCGGCGCGCTCTACAAGACGCTGCACGACGCGCGGCGCAAGCTGCGCCGACACCTCGAGGATTCGGGGCTCTCCCTCGACACCCGGGAGGAGGAACGCTGATGGAGCGACCCGACCGTCAGGAGGCGCTGCGCCGGATCCTCGGACCGGCCGAGGCGGAGGTCGGCTGCGACGCCTGCTTCGACCAGCTCGACCGGTACGTCGAGCTCGAGCTCGCCGGGGAGGACGCCGACCGGGCGATCCCCGGCTTGCGCGCCCACCTCGACGGCTGCCCGGCCTGCCGCGAGGAGCACGCGAGCCTCCTTGCGCTCGTCGGCGGCGAGCAGGCCGGGTAGGCGGCGCGGCCCACGCCCGCGAGCGCGGCGGCCGTGACGCGGCGCTCGGCCGCGAGCCTGCGCCACCGCTCCGCGAGCTCGGCCGCGGACAGCGCGGCGCCGGCCGTCCGCAGCGCGCGCTCGGCCGCGTCGAGCGCGAGCTGCCACTGCTCGGCGAGCACCTCGAGGTCGGGCATCGCGTGGACTAGTCCTCCGGCGGCTCCTTCGAGCCGTGCCCGAAGCCGTAGCGGGCGACGACCCAGGTGCCGAAGAACGCGAACAGCCCCAGGACGACGGCCGAGGGAACGGTCGCGCTGCTCCCCGAGACGTCGTGCGTCACGATGTCCGGGCCCCAGATCGCGCAGACCAGGACGCTGAGCCACATGGCGACGATCGTCAAGCAGGCCCACATCGCGGGCACGGCGAGCCGAACCGACCAGCGCTGTGTGGTCTGCGGCGACGCGTGCGGAGCACTCGTCATCTCACACCTCCTTCCGCCTCACGCTCGCCCATCGTGCGGGGTGGGCCGTCAGGGGTTCCGCTGATCGTGGGAGCGAGAACCACGAAGTCGGCACCACCACTTGAAGCGACGTGCGTGAGACCATTGAGGAGGTGGCGCGGGTTGCGTTGTTCGGGCTCCTGACCGCGGCGGCGGTCGTGGTCGCCGTCCCGGCTGCGGCGGCACGACCGGAGCATCGTGTCGCGGAGCCCGGCGGGAAGCTCGTGTTCCTTCGCTCCGATCCCGCGGGCACCCGCCGCGTCTCCGTCGTCGGTGCCGACGGAAGCGGCCTGCACCGCTCCAGCCTTCCCGCCCTCCCGACCTTCTCTCCCGACGGGCGCAGACTCGTGTATGCCGTCCACGATGGGCGTTTCGCCCGCCTGTTCGTGGCGAACGCGCACGGCCGGGCGCGCCGCCAGATCCTCCGCGAGACCCCGCCGTGGAGCTCCGCCGAGCCGACCTGGTCGCCGGACTCCGGCACGCTCGCGTACACGCGCGACCGGGACGTCGACCTTGCGCAGGTCGGCGTCGTGAACGTCGACGGCAGCGGGCGACGCATCCTCACCCGCGCGGGGAGGCAACCCGCCTGGGCCCCGCGCGGCCGCACGATCGCGTTCGCCAACTGGCATCCGTCCGGGCTCTACCTGATGGACGACCGCGGCCGCGGCCGGAGGCGCATCTCGAACTCCTCCCCGGAGCTGCAGCCGAACAGCCCGCTCACCTGGACGCAGGACGGGAGGAACCTCCTCTTCCTGTACGACCACGTCGAGGGACTCTGTGCCGTCGCCCGCACCGGCGGGCGCTGCCGCGACCTCTTGCCCGGGCACAAGGTGCGCAACTTCGACGTCCGCGGGACGAGGCTCGTCGTGTCCGCGGCGGGCCCGTCGGATCGGGGCTGGGAGATCTACGTCCTCGACGTCGACGGCACTCGGCTCGTGCGGCTGACCGAGAACCGCGTGCACGACACCGAGCCGCGCTGGTCGCCGGACGGCCGCAGGATCGCATTCACGAGCCACCGCGACGGCAACGCGGAGATCTACGTCATGAACGCCGATGGCAGCGAGCAGACGAACGTCACTCGCAATCCGGCCCATGACGAGAGGCCGGTGTGGACGCCGCCGGCGTCGCGGCTGTAGTGGTCGGGAGAGGGGCGCCGCTACTGCGTCGGCACGTGGACGCGGGCGCGTTGCGTCCGCGGCCTTCGGCGCTGCCGCGAGCTGGCCGCACGCCGCCTCGATGTCGCGGCCGCGGGTGAGCCGCACCGTCGCCGGCACGCCGTGCGCGTCGAGCACCGCCTTGAACGCGTCGATCGCCTTGCGGGAGGAGCCGTCGTACATCCCGGTCGGGTTGTACGGGATCAGGTTCACCTTGAACGTGCCGCGGGGCTGGAGCAGGTCGGCGAGCTGACGGGCCTGCTCGACGCGGTCGTTGACGCCGCCGAGCATGACGTACTCGACGTAGACCTTGCGCCCGCGCAGCTCGACGTAGCGGCGGCACTCGGCCAGGACGTCCGCGAGCGGGAAGCGCTCGTTCACCGGCATCAGCTGCGAGCGGAGCCCGTCCTCCGGCGCGTGCAGCGAGAACGCGAGCCGGATCGGCTCCTCGACCTCGTCGACGAAGCGTGTCAGGGCGGGGAGCCAGCCGACGGTCGAGACCGTGGTGCGGCGGTGCGTGATCCCGACGTCCGGGAGCCGCCGCGCCGCCGCGAGCACGTGGTCGAGGTTCAGCAGCGGCTCGCCCATCCCCATGAACACGAGGTGGTTCACGGGCTCGATGCGCCGGAAGTGGAGCACCTGGTCGAGGATCTCCGACGCGGTCAGATTGCGGCCGAACGCCATCGAGCCGGTGGCGCAGAACGTGCACGTGAGCGGGCAGCCGGACTGCGACGAGACGCAGATCGAGCGGCGCCCGTCGCGGTAGCGCATGAGCACCGCCTCGACCGGGTGGCCGTCGTGCGTGCGGAAGAGGACCTTCAGCGTCCCGTCGCGCGCGAGGCGCTCCGACTCGACTGCGAGGGTCGAGAACGGGACGGTCTCCGCAAGCGCCTCACGCAGGGCCGCGGAGACGTTCGTCATCTCCGCGTAGGAGCCGGCACCGCGTGCGGCCCACTCCCAGACCTGGCGGCCGCGGAAGGCGGGCTCGCCGCGGTCGGCGAGGGTGCGGTCGAGGAGCTCGAGGTCCACGGCGTCACGGTAGCGCCGCCGCCTGCTCGTCGGACGCAGGCCGCAAGTGTCCGAAGCGGTAGCGTCCCGGCCGTGATCGACCTGCGCTCCGACACGCTGACGAAGCCGACCGAGGCGATGCGCGCGGCGATGGCCGCCGCCGAGGTCGGCGACGAGCAGTTGCGCGAGGACCCGACCGTGAACGCGCTGCAGGCGCGGATGGCGGAGCTCCTCGGCCAGGAGGCGGCGCTGTTCCTCCCGACCGCGACGATGGCGAACCAGATCGCGCTCCGCGTCCTCGCGCGGCCCGGCGGCGAGGTGCTCGCGGAGGAGCGGACGCACGTCCTCGTCTACGAGGCGGGCGGTGCGGCCGCGAACTCCGGGCTCGTCACCCGGGGGCTCGTGTCGCCGAACGGGCGCCTGACCACCGGAGCAGGTCGAGGGCGCGGTCGCGGCCGCCGACCCGCCGCTGCAGCCGGCCGAGCTGCTCGTGGTGGAGAACTCGCACCGCAGCTCTGGGGGGAAGGTCTGGCCGCTCGACGAGCTGGTCGCGGTGGCGGCACGCGCGAGAGAGCTCGGGCTCGCCGTGCACCTCGACGGCGCGCGGCTCTTCAACGCGTCGATCGCGAGCGGCGTGCCGACCGCCGCGTACGGCCGCCTCGCCGACACGGTCACGGTCTGCTTCTCGAAGGGGCTCGGCTGTCCGCTCGGCGCCGTCCTCGCCGGCTCGGCCGAGCTGATCGAGCGCGCCTGGGTGGAGAAGTTCCGCTTCGGCGGCGCGATGCGCCAGGCGGGGATCGTGGCCGCGGCGGCGCTCCACGCGCTCGACCACCACGTCGAGCGGCTCGCCGACGACCACGAGCGCGCGCGGCGGCTGTCGGTCCGGCTCGCGGAGCAGGGTCTCGCGGTCGAGCCCGCCGAGACGAACTTCGTCGCGATCCCGCTGGACGGCCGCGACGAGGGCGAGACGCTGCGCCGGCTCGAGGACGAGGGCGTGCTGCTCTCCGGCCTCCGCCCAGGGTGGCTGCGCGGCGGTCACGTACCTCGACGTGGAGGACGCCGACGTCGACGGCGCGGCCGAGCTCGTCCCGCGCGTCCTGGGGGTCCTTGTCCGGGCGTGACGACGAGCTCGGCGGGCTCGTCCGCCGCGCGCAGGCCGACGAGCGGCTGCCGAGCGTGGCCGCGGCGCGTCGTCCGCGGCGGCGAGGTCGTCTGGAGCGAGGCGGTCGGACTCGCCGACCTCGCGACGGAGCGCGCGGCGACGCCGGACACGCAGTACCGCGTCGGCTCGATCACGAAGACGTTCACGGCGGCGGCCGTGTTCCAGCTCCGCGACGAGGGGCAGCTCGACCTCGACGACACGCTCGGGCGACCACGTCGAGGAGCTCACGGTCGCGACGCCGACGATCCGCGCGCTGCTCTCGCACGTGTCCGGGCTGCAGCGCGAGCAGCCGGGCGACATGTGGGAGACGATGGGGATGCCGAGCGAGGAGGAGCTGGTCGCGAGCCTCGGCATGGCCGAGCGCGTGATCCCGGGCTCGCACTGGCACTACTCGAACCTCGCGTTCGCGATCCTCGGGCTCGTGGTGGAGCGGCTCCGCGGCGTGCCCGTACCGGCAGGTCGTGAACGAGCGCCTGCTCGCGCCGGTCGGCCTCTCGCGCACGACGTGGACGCCCGCCGAGCCGTTCGCCGGCCCTACCTCGTCGATCCGTACGCCGACGCCGTCTCGGCCGAGCCCATGCTCGAGGACGGCTCGCTCGGCGCGGCCGGCGAGCTGTGGAGCACGGCCCGGGGACGTCGCGCGCTGGGGCGCGTTCCTCGTCGATCCCGATCCGGACGTGCTCTCGCCTGCGGCGGCGGAGGAGATGCACACGGTGCACGTGATGTCCGAGCCCGAGCGCTGGACGCTCGGCTGGGGCGCGGGCCTCGCGCTGGTCCGGCACGGCGACCGCGTCTGGGCCGGGCACGGCGGCGCGATGCCGGGCTTCCTCGCGGCGCTGCTGTTCCGGCCGCAGGAGCGGCTCTCGGTCGCCGTGGTCACGAACTCGGGGGCTCGCGCCGACCCGGACGAGCTGGCGCTCGCGTTGGGGGAGAAGGAGCTCGAGGCGCGGCCTGAGCCGCCGGGGGAGTGGCGCCCGTCGCCGCCGCCGGAGGACGTCGTCCCGCTGCTCGGAGTCTGGTGGTCCGAGGGCCACTCGTTCACGTTCGCGTGGCGCGGCGGCCGGCTCGAGGCGCGGCTCGACGTGCTGCCGGTCTGGCGCCCGCCGTCGGTCTTCGAGCGCGAGGAGCCGGATCTGTGGCGGACCGTTTCGGGCCGCGAGCGCGGCGAGTGGCTGCGCGTGCGGCGCGACGAGGACGGCGCCGTCGACCGCCTCAACTGGGCCGGCTACCCGTTCACGCGCAAGCCGGAGACGTTCGAGCCGAAGCCCTAGCCGCTCGTCCTACTCGTACTGGAGCGCCTGCAGGACGTTCAACCGCGCCGCGCGCCGCGCCGGGAAGATCGCGGCCACGATCCCGACGATGATCGCGGCGATCGCGAACACGATGATCTGCCCGATCGGGAGCGAGAACTCGATGAACTCGACGCGCGCGACGAGGAGCGCGCCGAGGACGACCCCGAGCACGATCCCGAGGACGCCGCCGATCAGCGCCGTGATCACGCTCTCGTGGCGGATCATCCGGCGCACCTGCCGCCGCGTCATCCCGATCGCGCGCAGCATCCCGATCTCGCGCGTCCGCTCGAACACGGTCAGCACGAGCGTGTTGACGATCCCGAACAGGCTCACGATCACGGACAGCGCGAGCAGCACGTAGAGGATGTTGAGGATCGCGCTCAGCCCCGAGATCTGGTTGTCGATGAACTCGTCGCGCGTCGCAACCTTCGCGTTCGGGAACTCGGTCAGCGTCTGCTCGAGCGCGGCGGCGTTCGCGTCGGTCTGGCCGCCCTCGATGCGCACGAACGAGTAGAGGTTGCGCGGCTGCGGGTTGTGCTCGTCCCAGGCCGCCTGCGAGATCGTGACGTTGCCGAACGGCGAGCCGCCGGCCGGCGGCTCGAAGATGCCGTCGATCGTGAACTGCTCCGTCTCGCCGTTCGCGAAGGTGAGCTCGATCGGCGAGCCGACGCGCAGGTCGTGGTCGTCGGCGTAGTTCTCGTCGACGAACGCGCCGTCGGCGCCGAGCGATCCGAGCACCGCGTTCGACCCCTCCTTCCAGTCGACGTTGAAGATCGACTCGGCCTCCGGGTTCACGGCGGTGGCGAAGATCGTGTCGCCGAACGCCAGCGCCTCGCCGGTGCGGACGTTGCCGACGGCCTCGACGCCCGGCGACTCCTCGACCGCGTCGGCGACCGAGACCGGGAGCGGCGAGAAGTTGTTCTGCGCGGTGATCGCGTAGTCGGCGCCGCTCCAGAGGTCCTCGACCGCGTTCGTGAAGGTCGACGTGATCCCGGCGGCGAGGGTGGCGACGAGGGTGACGAGCGCGAGCCCGATCATCAGCGCCGACGCCGTCGACGCGGTGCGCTGCGGATTCCGCTGCGCGTTGTCCCGCGCCAGGCGTCCCGCGACGCCGCCCATGCGGCGGGAGGGGATGCCGAGGACGCCGGCGAGTGGGCGGGCGATCCGGGCGGCGAGGAGCGCGACGCCGAAGAAGATCAGGATCGCGCCGACGCCCATCCAGATCAGGATCTGCGTCGTGCCGAGGTCGGGCGCGAAGAGCGCGAACAGGAGCGCGGCGAAGCCGAGCAGGGTCAGGAGCACGGACCCGAGCGTCCGGAAGCGGGCGAAGCGCGACTGCGGCAGCTCCGCGCCCTCGCGCACGGCCGCGATCGGCGGGACGCGGGTCGCGCGGATCGCCGGCCGGAGGCTCGCGAGCAGCGTCACGACGATCCCGACGAGCAGCGACACGACGACCGTTCGCGGCTCGAGGAGGAGGCCCTCGTTCGGCAGCGTGAACCCGACGGCGTCGAACAGCCAGAAGAGGCCGTGGGCGAGGAGGAGTCCGAGGACGAGCCCGACGACCGACGCGAGCGCGCCGACGACGAGCGCCTCGATCACGATCGACATGAGCACCTGGCGGCGCGAACCGCCGATCGTCCGCAGCGTCGCGAACTCGCGCGTCCGCTGGGCGATCGTGATCGAGAGCGAGTTCGCGATCACGAAGCTGCCGACGAACAGCGCGATCCCGCCGAAGGCCAGCAGGAAGCCGCGGAGGAAGCCGATGAACTCGTTCGTCTCCTCCGCGTCGTCGGTCGCCTGCTGCGAGGCCGACTGCACCTGCGCCGTCGGCGGTAGGACCGGCTCAATCTCCTGGATGAGCTGCTGGTCGGTCGTTCCCGGCTCGGCGGCGACGGCGATCTCGTCGAGCTTGCCGCGCTTGCCGAAGAGCTCCTGCGCGGTCTGGAGGTCGAAGCCGGCGAGCGTGGCGCCGCCGATCGTCGAGACCGAGCCGAACCGCACGATCCCGGAGATCCGCAGCTGCTGAACGGGGCCCTCGGCCTGGACGCCGACCGTCTCGCCGAGCTGCGAGGTCCTCCTGGTCCGCGGTCGACTCGTCGACGACGACGTCCCCCGGGCCGGGCCACGCGCCCTGGACGAGGGCCAGCGGGTTGAAGGGCGAGTCGCCGTTTGCGATCGAGAAGCCGAGGTTGGGCGCCCCACCGAAGACGATCGCCTTGCCGTCCTCGCCGATCAGCTGGGCCTCGCCGTCGACGCTGCCCTCCGCCGCTTCGACGCCCGAGAGCTCGCGTACCTCCGGGAGCAGCGACTCGTCGAGGGTCGGCGCGAACGAGCCCTGGCCCTCCGAGAGGTCGAAGGCGGATTTGCCGCTGATGACGGCGTTCGAGCCCTGGCGGACGTCCGTGAAGATCGTGTCGAACGCCTTGTCGATCGAGTCGGTCAGGACGAACGTGCCGCTGACCATGGCGACGCCGAGCACGATCGCGATCGCCGTCAGCGCCGTCCGCAGCTTGCGCCCCAGCAGTCCCTTCAGGGCGAACTTCGTCACGCCGTGGTAATCGACTCCAGCGCCGCGAGGACCTCGTGCGGCTGCGACCGCGGCAGCTCCTTCACGATCAACCCGTCGGCGAGGAAGAGGATCCGGTCGGCGATCGCGGCGGCGCGCGCCTCGTGGGTGACCATCACCGTGGTCTGCCCGTACGCGTCGACGGACTCGCGCATCAGGTCGAGGATCTCGCCGCCGGTTTTCGAGTCGAGGTTGCCGGTCGGCTCGTCGGCGAAGACCACGGTCGGTCGGCTGACGAGCGCGCGGGCGATCGCGACGCGTTGCTGCTGGCCGCCGGAGAGCTCGGCGGGGCGATGCGTGAGGCGGTCGGCGAGCCCGACCCGACGGATCATGTCGTCGAAGAACGCCCTGTCCGGCTTCTCGCCCGCGAGCGACAGCGGCAGGAGCACGTTCTCCTCCGCGGTCAGCATCGGCAGCAGGTTGAAGAACTGGAAGACGAAGCCGATGTGCTCGCGGCGCAGCCGCGTGAGCTGGGTGTCGTTCAGGTCCGACACGCGGGTGCCGGCGATGGCGACGTCGCCTTCGGTCGGCTTGTCGAGCCCGGCCATGATGTGCATGAGCGTCGACTTGCCGGATCCCGACGGGCCCATGACGGCGACCAGCTGGCCCCGTTCGACCTTGAGGTCGATGCCGCGGAGCGCGTCGACGGCCGTCTCGCCCTCGCCGTAGCGGCGCGAGACGCCCGATCGCCTCGACGACCGTCTCGGACGTCGTCGGCTCTGCCGTGGCCGCGGCGGCTTCGGTCGCGTCGCTCACGCCGTCACCGTAACGAAACCCAGCCGGGGACGCGCAATACGGCTAACCCCCTCCTCAGCGGTCGCCGGCGATCCAGAAGGCGGCAGCGGCGCCGACATACGCCGCGATGAGGACGGCGCCGCGCCAGCGGCTCGAGCGGCCCTGGAAGAGGAGCGCTGTCGCCACCGTGACCGACACCGCGAGCACGGCGATCTCGACCTCGCGGAACGTCAGAGCCAGGGGATCGATCAGCCACGAGAGGAGCGCCACCGCCGGGATGAGGAAGACCGCGACCTGCGCGCTCGACGCCAGCGCGATCTCGGTCGCCAGCAAGATCTTCCCGCGCGCGGCCACGACGACGGCGCCGCCGTGCTCGGCCGCGTTGCCGACAATCGCGACGATCACCGCCGCGACGAAGAACTCGCTCAGCCCGGCCTTCTCGGAGAAGGTCGTCGAGCGAGCCGACGAGGATCTCCGCGATCAGCGCGGTGATCACCGTCGCCCCGGCGAGCACGAGCAGCGATTGCCGGAGCGACCAGGCCGCCATCGCCTCCGACTCGTCCGAGACGTGCATGAGCGCGTGCCGCCGCAGCGACCACCAGGTCACGCCCAGGTAAACGACGAGCAGGATCACCGCGGGGATGATCGAGAGGCGCGCGTACTTCTCGGCGTCGGGATCCTCGGCCGAGAAGCCGGGGATTGCCGGGATCAGGAACAGCAGCGTCGCGAACGCGACCAGCCCAAGCGAGAGGAAGGACGACGGGCGGTCGATCCGGCCCCGGCCGCCGAAGAGCAGCGAGAACCCGAGGACGAGCAGCAGGTTCCCGACCACGGAGCCGGTGAGCGACCCGCGCACGACCTCGAACAGGCCCTCCGACACCGCGAAGAGCGCGATGATCAGCTCAGGCGCGTTCCCGAAGGTGGCGTTGAGGAAGCCGCCGATCCCGGGTCCGGTGTGGTGCGACGCGTGCTCGGTCGCCTCCCCGATCAGCCACGCGAGCGGAATGAGCGCGAGCGCCGCCAGCACGAAGTCGAGCGTGTCGCGGTGGAGGACGTAGTGCGAGACGATCGCGATCGGCGCGAGGGCGAGCGAGCCGAAGAGGAAGCGGCGGACCACGGGCGGCCGAGAACCCTAACGATGCGACCGATGATTGCGCCGGGGCCTAGCGCGGTAGGCCCCTCCTGTCAAGCCTTGCGGCGGTCCCGACGCCGCTCCACAATCTTCTCGATGGGTTCCGAATACCGCGCACAGGAGACCTCGCCGAAGCTGCCGCTCCGGCCGCAGGACGAGGTCGCCTGTCGCCGGTGCGACGTCCACTGCGACAAGGTCGTGTACCCGTCGGCCTGTCTCCAGCGCGCGTGCCCGTTCGTCTACGCGTACGAGGAGTTCGGGCACACCTACGTCGGTTGCATGCAGAAGGTGTTCCGGGTCGAGATCGACGTCGACATGCTCCGGGCAGCCGAGGCGCGGCGCGAGGGCTTCGGCGCGATCCGCGCGACCCGGAACCCGCTGCCGATGTGCCGGACCGAGGTCGAGAGCTGCTACGACCACCGCACCGGCGAGCTCGGCTGCGTCAACCCGGAGTTCTCGGAGCTGCCGGAGGGCCGGCCGACGTTCCGGGTCTTCACGACGCTCCGACCCGAACGCTCCTAGAAATTCCGCGCGCGGCGCGGTACCACTAGCCGAGGGACCGTTCCTGCGGCGCGGCTCCCGGTCCAGCCAGCCGAGAGGAGCACGCCATGCCGCATGGAGAGACGCCCGGTCAGCTTGTCGCTTCGCTCAAGCGGGCACGGGGCAAGGGCCTCGACGCGATCTGCCTCGAGGCGGAGCAGAAGAAGGGGCTGCCGCGAGGCATTCTCCTCGCGATCTCCTCGCGCGAGACGCACTGCCGCAACGTCGTCGGCGACGGCGGCCACGGCCGCGGGTACTTCCAGATCGACGACCGCGCGCATCCGGTCTTCCTGCGCAAGCACGGCGCTTTCGGCCCGGGCGGCGTGCCGCCGACACGTGAGGCGGCCCTGTACGCGGCGCAGCTCCTCCTCGACAACGGAAGCTTCGGTCGGCGGAACGGGGTGAAGCCGGTCGACCTGCTGAAGTTCTCGCTGTCGTCGTACAACGCCGGCGCCGGCAATGCGATCAAGGGCTACCGCGACGGCGACTCCGATCGCCGTACGGCGCACGCGAACTACGGCCGCGACGTGCTCGACCGGCTGCGGATCGTCACCGCCTGGCTCGACGACGCACCGATCCCGCGCGACCGGCCGGTGCTCCGTGAGGGCTCCCGCGGGAAGGCGGTGCTCGAGCTGAAGGAGAAGCTCGCGGCCGCGACCGACGGCCCGCCGATCTTCGCGATGACGCCGGTCTGGGGGAAGGCGCTCACGAAGGCGGTCGAGGAGTTCCAGCGGGCGCACGGCCTCGACGACGACGCGGTCGTCGGCCAGGACACGTGGCGCGCGCTCGACCGCGTGCCGATGCCGACCTAGGTCGCCGCGGCGTACGCGGCGTCGCCCGCCCCCGCGGCGGCGACGAGCGCGCGTATGAACGCGTCGCGGCCGGGATGCGGCTCGACCTCCGACGCGACGGCGGCGTAGATGCGCCGGTTCGGACCCTGGAACGCGACCGGCCGGACGGCCACGCCCGGATGCGGCCGCGCGAGCGCCGAATCGGGCGCGAACGCGACTCCGATCCCCGCCGCGACAAGCGCCTGCATCGCGGTGTAGTCGTCGAAGCCGAGCCCGATCTTGGCCCGGAAACCGGCGGCGGCGCACGCGCGCTCCGTGAACGGGTGGCACGACGAACGCGTTGAGGACGACAGCCAGGTCTCGTCGGCGAGCTCGGCGAGGACGACCTGGGTCGCGCGCGCGGCGGTGTGGTCGGCGGGGAGGACGACGCGCAGTGGCTCGGCGAAGAGCGGCATCAGCTCGAGGCGCGCGTCGGCCGGGAGCGGCACGTGGTCGTACTCGTAGAGGAGCGCGACGTCGAGGTCGTGCGCGGCGACCCGCGCCATCGCCTCGAGCGGGTCGAGCTGCTCCACGCGCACCTCGACGTCCGGGTGCGTGCGCGAGAGCGAGCGCAGCGCCGGCGGCAGCACCGACGCGCCGGCGGTCGGGAACGAGCCGATGGAGAGCGGAGCCGGCCGGCCCGCGAGCGCGTGCATCTCCGCCTCCGCATCGGCGAGGCGGCCGAGAATGTCGTCGGCTCGTGCTGCGAGCGCGGCTCCCGCCTCGGTCGGCCGCACGCCGCGCGACGACCTGACGAGCAGGCGTGTTCCCGTCTCCCGCTCGAGCTTCGCGAGCTGCTGCGAGACGGCCGAAGGCGTGTACGACAGCGCCCGCGCGGCCCCCGAGATGGAGCCGGCGCGCACGACCTCGCGGAGGACCCGGAGCCGGGTGACGTCGAGCATGTAGTGAAACTTAACGCGAGCGCAGCGAACAGGAATGGCGGTGACCCGCGTCGCGACTGGCACCGTCGGGCCATGAGCCCGCTCCGGCGCGTGGCGGTCCCGCTGCGGCTCGCGGCCGTCCGGGCGCGGAGCGCACCGGGCGACGACCGCGCTCGCGGCGCTCGGGATCGCGGCCGCCGCGGCGATGCTCGCGGCGGTGCTCGGCGCGTCGCTCGTCGCGCGGGACCGCAGCCTCGCGCGGGCGCTCGACGAGGTGCCGACGGCGCAGCGCTCCGTCCGCGTCGCGTGGTTCGGCGTCCCCGGCCCGGGAGCGGTCGGCTGGTCGGAGCTCGACCGGCAGGCGCGCGACGCGCTCGCGCCGTTCGGCGATCCGACCGCGCTCGTGCTCTACCGGCAGAGCACGGTCGCGGGACGCTTCGTCGGGATCGCCGGTGCCGAGGACGTCGGTCGCTGGGTCCGCCTCCGCAGCGGGCGCCTGCCGCGGCCGTGCCGGCCGAGCCGGTGCGAGGTGCTCCGCATCGGCGGCGAAGGTGCGCTGCCCGATGCGCCGGACCTCCGGCTCGCCGTCGTCGGCACCGCGTTGCTGCGGGACGATGTCCTGTTCGGCGGCTCGGTCGCGCCGGACCGGAGCGGGCAGCTGTCGCCCGTCGTCCGCCAGGCCCGCGCGTACCACCAGCCGCCGCCACCCCCGTTCGTGCTGGCGGAAGGCGTCGACGGGCTCGTGCAGGCGCCGCCGCTCGCGCGCCTCTTTCGCAGCTACGCGTGGCTGCTCCCGCTCGCGGACAGCGGGATCCACGCCTGGGACGTGGGCCGGTTCGCGCGCGACGTCGACGGGGCGCGGGCCGAGCTGGCGTCGTCGTCGAGCGGCTTCGACGTGACGGCGCCCGTCGAGGAGGTTCGCGCCGCGGAGCGGGCCGGACGGACCTCGGCTCGGCGGCTGCTCGTCGTCGGCGGGCAGGCGGCGGGGCTGCTGCTCGCGTTCGCAGCGCTGGCCGCGGCGGCGGCGCGGCGGGACGCGGCCCGCTGGCGCGACCGGCTCGGGTGGTCCGGCGCGGCGCCGTGGCAGGCGGGGCTCGTCGCGGCGGCGGGTGCGGCGGCGACCGCGGTCGCCGGCGTGCTCGTGGGCTGGGGCGTCGGCGCGGCCGCGTCCGGGGCGCTCGCCCGCCGCGAGGGCGTCCCCGGCGGCGAGGTCGTGACGCGCGGCCTGCTCTCGTCCGACGCGCTCGTCGCGGCGCTCGCGCTCGCGGCCGCAGCGGCGGCGGTGATCGTGCTGGCGCAGCGGCAGCCCGGCCGGGGTGGAGGGAGGCTCCGTCCGCTCGACGTCGCCGCGCTCGGTGCAGCGGCCGTACTCGTGGTCGGGTTACTGCGCGGCGAGGCCGATGCGTCGCAGGTGGGCGAGGACGGGACCGGGGTCTTCCTGCTCCTCCTCCCGGGGCTCGCCACGTTCGCCGCCGGGGCGCTCGCGGCCAGGCTCGTCCCGTCCGTGCTCGGTGCGCTCGCCGCGCGTGTGCCGGCGAGGCGGGTGACGCTCCGCCTGGCGCTGCTCGCCCTCGGGCGTGGCTCGGCGTTCGCCGCGGTCGCGGTCGGCTTCCTCGTCGTCAGCCTGGGGCTCGCGCTCTTCGCCGCGACGTATCGCTCGACGCTGCTCGAGGGGCAGCGCGACCAGGCGGCGTTCGCGCTCCCGCTCGACCTGCGCGTCCGTGAGGACCTCGGGCACCTCGTCGCGCCGACGGAGGCCGCGCCGCTGGCGGCCTACCGGCGACTCGGGCCGGATCTGCGGGTCGAGCCGGTCGCGCGGGCCGCGGCCTCCGCTCCGGGGATCGGCGGCCTCGAGCTGGTCGGCATCGACGCCGACGGCGCTCCCGGCGCTCGCAGGGTGGCGCGACGACTTCTCGCGGACGTCGCCGCGCGAGCTCGGACGGCTGCTCGCCGGCGGGGCCGAGCCGGTCGGTCCGACGATCCCGAAGGACGCGCGCACGCTGCGCGTCGACGCGAGCGGCGAGGGCGTGACGCTGTCGCTCGTGGCGCTGCGCGGCGACGGGCGGGGTGTCGTGCTCGACCTCGGGCGCCTCGACGGCGGCCCGCTCTCCGTCCCGGTGCCGGTGGAGGCGCGCGGCGCCCGGCTCGTCCGGCTCGTCGTACGCCCGACGACTCGCGTGCTCGAGCGCGGCGCCGACTCCGGGCGTGCGCTCGTCGGCTCGTTCCGCCTCGACGGCGTCGAGGCGGACGGGCGGCCGCTCGACGTCGCCTCGTGGGTGGGCGAGGGCGGGCTCGACCACGAGGGCACGACCGTCCGCTACGCGCTCACCGACCGGGAGACGGCGCTGCTCCGGCCGCGCCCGCCCGAGCCCCCGCCTGCGCTCGTCACCCCGGCTGCCGCGGCCGTGGCCGGGTCGGACGGGACGCTGACGCTGCGGGTCGCGGGCGACGCGGTACGCGTGCGCGTCGCCGCCGTCGCCCGCCGCATCCCCGGCACGCGCGGCGAGGCCGTCGTCGTCGACCGGACGGCGCTGCAGGCCGCGGCGCCACCGGGCGCGGCGGCCGTGTCCGAAATCTGGATCGGGGCACCGGGCGCCGCTGCCGCCCGGGCCGTCGAGGCGCGGCTACGGCGGCCGCCGTTCGACGTCCTCGCCGTGGACTCGCGGGCCGCACTCGCACGGCGGCTCGAGACGGATCCGCTGGCCGAGGTGACGCTCGCGACGCTCGTCGCGGCCGCCGCCGTCGCCCTGGTGCTCGCCGTCGCAGGCCTCGTGCTGCTCGTGCTCGGCGACGCGCGCGACGAGCGGGAGGAGCTGCTCGACCTCGAGGCGCAGGGCGCGGAGCCGGGGATGCTGCGCCGGCAGTTGCGCGTCCGCGCCGCGATCCTCGCGGGGGCCGGTCTCGTCTTCGCGCTCGCGGTGGGCGCCGTGCTGGCGGCGCTCGTGGTCGACCTCGTGGCGGTGACGGCGAACGCGGGGACTCCCGTGCCGCCGCTCCGCCTCGCGTTCGAGCCGCTGCCACTGGCGGCGGGCCTCGTCGTCCTCGTCCTCGGGGCCGCGGCCGCGGTCGGCGCTGCCTCGACGCGCGCGGTCGGGAGCACGCGGTGACGGCCGTCGAGGCACGCGGGCTCTTCCGCGTCCACGGGAGCGGGCGCGCCGGCGTCGCCGCGCTCCAGGGTCTGACACTGGACGTGGCCGAAGGAGAGGTGTGTGCCGTGCTCGGGCCGAGCGGCGCCGGGAAGACGACCTTCCTGCGACTCGTCGCGGGGCTCGACCGGCCGTCGGCGGGCTCGCTCCGCGTGCTCGGGCGGGAGCCTGCCACGCTCGGCCGCCGCGGCGCCGCGCGCTTCCGGCGCGAGGAGCTCGGCTACCTCGAGCAGCGGTACTGGCTCGCGCTCGCGCCCGGGCTCTCCGCGCTCGAGCTGGTCGCGCTCCACGGCGCGCTCGCCGGCGACTCCCCGACGCGGCGGCGGCACCGGGCCGCCGACCTCCTCGGCCGCGTCGGCCTCGCGGGCCGTGAGGAGGCGGGCGCGACCGAGCTCTCCGGCGGAGAGCAGCAGCGCGTCGCCCTCTGCGCCGCGATCGCGCACCGGCCGCGGCTGCTGGTCGCCGACGAGCCGACGGGCGAGCTCGACCCCGCGACGGCCGACGGCGCGTTCGAGCTGCTCGCGTCACTTGCGCGCGAGGAAGGCTGCACGGTGCTCCTCGTCACGCACGACCCGCGCGCCGCCGCGATCGCCGACCGGGTCGTCCGCATCCGCGACGGCCGCGTGGCCGAGGAGGCCCGGGCCGGTGAGGAGACGGCGGTCATCGGGCTCGGCGGCTGGATCCGCGTCCCGGAGGAGCTGCTGCGGCGTGCCGGGATCGGACGGGCCGTGCGGCTGGAGGAGGTCGAGGCCGGCGTCCTGCTCCGCGGCGGCGCGGCGCGCGGGGAGGAAGCCTCGGCCGTGGTGTCCTCGCAGGCCGTGAACGGGGCGGTCGTGGCGCAGGTGGACGGCCTCGAGCGCTCCTACGACGGCATCCGCGGCCTCGGGACGGTGTCGGCCGCGTTCCGCTCCGGCCGGCTCGCGGCGGTCACGGGGCCGTCGGGGTCCGGGAAGACGACGCTCCTGCGGCTGCTCGCGGGCCTCGACCTGCCGACGGCCGGTGACGCGGAGGTGCTCGGCACGCGGCTCCCGGAGCTCGACCGCGCCGCGCGGGCCCGTTTCCGCCGGCACTCGATCGGCTACGTGGCCCAGCAGCCGATGCTGGCCGAGCGGCTGACCGCGCGCGAGACGGTCGAGACCGCGCTCGCGGTGCGCGGCCTGGGGCCGGACGGCGCCGGCGCGGCGCTGGACAGCGTGGGCCTCGACGGGCTCGCGGATCGCAGCCTCGGCGGGCTCTCGAGCGGCGAGCGGGAGCGTGTCGCCGTCGCCCGGGCGCTCGCGTCGGGCCCGTCGCTGCTGCTCGCGGACGAGCCGACCGCCCGCCTCGACCGCCAGACCGCGGCCGCGATCGGCCGGCTCCTCCGCGACGTAGCCCGGAACGGCGCCGCCGTCGTCTGCGCCACCCACGACCCGATCCTCATCGAGCTGGCCGACGACGTCGTCGCCCTCGATACCGCTCCGAAGTGAGAAAGCAACAGACTGTCACTTTGTCGGTTTCGGCTCGGATTCGTGACCCGGCCGTGACGGGTCGTGCCGGATCATCGGAGGCGTGCCCGTCGCTTCGCCGCTCATCTCGCTCCGGCTCCTCGCGGTGATCTCGCGGCAGGCTCGGCCGGGCGTCGTCCTCGCGGAGGTCTGGCGCGCCGTCGGAACCGAGGCGGATCGGCTCGGCTCCACGCGTCCGAGCTACGAGCAGGTGCGGGTGCTCGCGCACGAGGCGATCGAGCGGCGGCTGCGCCGGCGGGCGATCGCGGCCGACTTCCTGGCCGGCGCGTTCGACCCGCTGCTCGTCCGCGGCTACCGGACGATGGGCCGGGCGGCCGTGGCTGCCGCGGACGAGGCCGTGGATTCGTACCGCTCGAAACGGAGAAAGTGACAGTCTGTCACTTGCGCGCTTTCGAACCGGATTTCCCCGCTGCCCCTCGTCCCCGACCCCGGCGCGGCTTGCGGGCGGCGGTGCCCCGGGCATGGAGGTCCCGCAGCTTCTGCACCTCCGCCGCGTCCGCGCCGTGGCCGTCCGGGCCGGGGACTTCCAGGAGCGCCGGGAGGCCCTGGAAGGCCGGATGGGCGAGGAACACGGCCATACCCTCGCCGATCTCCCCCTCGCCGACGTTCGCGTGCCGGTCGCGGTTCGACCCCAGCGGCGCCGCAGCGTCGTTCACGTGCAGGACGCGAAGCCGGTCGAGGCCGATCCCCTCGTCCACCTCGGCCACGACCGCGTCGAGCGCGGCCGGATCGGTCACGTCGTAGCCGGACACCCAGAGGTGGCACGAGTCGAGGCAGACGCCGAGGCGCGGGTGCCGGTCGAGCCGGTCGACGAGGACGGCGAGCTCCTCCAGCGAGCGCCCGATCGTGCCGCCGGCGCCGGCGGAGTTCTCCAGGCAGAGCCACGTCTCGTCGCGGCAATGCTCCAGCACCGACTCGAGCGCGGGCACCACCCGCTCGAGCCCGGCCTCGAAGCCCGAGCCGAGGTGCGAGCCGACGTGGAAGACGACCGCGTCCGCGCCGATCGCGCACGAGGCGTCGACCGTGTCGCGCATCGTCGCCGTCGACTTCTCGTACAGCGCGTCGTCCGGCGAGGCGAGGTTGACGAGGTAGAGCGCGTGCACGACGACGGCGCCCGGCCCCAGCCCGAGCTCCGCCCGGCGTGCCCGGAACCGCTCGAGGTCGGCCGGGTCGTGCTCGGGGAAGCGCCACGCGCGCGGCGACTGGATGAAGAGCTGCACTGCGTCCGCGCCGATCTCCGCCGCCCGGTCGAGCGCCTTCTTGACTCCCCCCGAGCAGTGTGCGCCGAAGAGCACGCCACTACAGTACGAGCCGGATGAGCGTCCGCGTCCGCATGGCCCCGAGCCCGACGGGCTTCCTCCACATCGGCGGCGTACGCACCTTCCTGTTCAACTGGCTGTTCGCGCGCGGGCTCGAGGGCGAGTCCCTGCTGCGGATCGAGAACACCGACACGAGCCGCGAGGTGGCCGAGGCGACCGAGCAGATCCAGCGCTCGCTGCTGTGGCTCGGGATCGACTGGGACGGGCCGGTGACGTTCCAGCTCGACGCGATGGATCGGTGCCGCGAGCTCGCGCAGGGCCTGGTCGCGAGCGGGCACGCCTACGAGGACGAGGGCGCGATCCGCTTCCGCATGCCCGACGAGGGCACGACCGGGTGGGACGACGCGATCCGCGGCCGGATCGACTTCCCGAACGACCAGCTCGAGGACGTCGTCATCGTCCGCTCCGACGGGCGCGCCACCTACAACTTCGCCTCGCCCGTGGAGGACATGGACGACCGGATCACGCACGTGATCCGCGGCGTCGACCACGTCTCGAACACGCCGAAACAGATCCAGATCCTGCGCGCGCTCGGACACGAGCCGCCCGTCTACGCACACGCGCCGGACATCCTCGGCGAGGACGGGAAGAAGCTCTCGAAGCGCCACGGCGCGCAGTCGGTCGACGACTTCCGCGCCGCCGGCTACGTCCCCGAGGCGCTCGTCAACTTCCTCGCCCTGCTCGGGTGGGCGCCCGACGGCGAGACGACGATCATGAGCCGCGGCGAGCTGGTCGAGCGCTTCTCGCTCGAGCGGGTCGGCGCCTCGCCCGCGACGTTCGACTACCGCAAGCTCGAGTGGATGAACGGCGTCTACCTTCGTTCGTTCAACCCGGACGAGTTCGCCGAGCGGCTGGTCGAGTACGTCGACGACCAAGGGCTCGACTGGCCGGCGGAGCGAATCCGGGCCGCGGCGCCGCTCGTGCAGGAGAAGATCTCGACGCTCGGCGAGTTCCCGGACTTCGCGCGGTTCCTCTTCGAGGACGTGTCGCCGGACGGCGAGCCGGTGGACGCCGAGGTCACGGGCGCGGCCGTGGACGCGCTCGAGCCCGTCGGCCACTGGGACGCGGGCTCGATCGAGGAGGCGCTCCGCGGGATGGCCGAGCGCATGGAGCTCTCGCCGCGGAAGGCGTTCCAGCCCGTCCGCGTCGCGGTCACGGGCTCGAAGATCTCGCCGGGGCTCTTCGAGAGCCTCGAGCTGCTCGGCAAGGACGTCTCGCTCGAGCGGCTCCGCCGTCAGCGCTGACGCGGCGGGCGGAGCGGCCGCGGCTGCGCGAGCGGGTCGAGCGCCCGCTGGAAGGCGATCCACGCACGGCGACGGAACTGCGCCGTGGGCAGTGGCAGTGCGTCGTGCCCGGGGACCCCGCGGTCGGGCGGTGAATCGGGCCGACGGTCGCTGGGGGGCGGGACCGTCATGAGTGCTCTACGGATGGGAACGGTCGGCGCCCGGCTGAAGGTACGGGTCCGGGCTACACTCGCCCGCCGTGTCCGCCCTCACGGTCCTGGTCGTCGACGACGACCCCTCGATCCGCCTCCTGTGCAGGCTCAACCTGGAGCTCGCCGGGCACCGGGTCGTCGAGGCGGGCACGCTCGAGGACGCGGCCGCCGCGGCCACGGGCGAGCGGCCGCAGGTCGTGCTGCTCGATGTGCACGTCGGCTCTGGCGACGGGGTCGCGTTTCTCGCGGTGCTGCGCGGTCTGCTCCCCCAGGTCCGTGTCGTCATGCTGACCGGCACCGCGGACACGGCCGCGATCCGGGCCGCGGGCGCCGACGCGGTCGTGCCGAAGCCGTTCGACCCGGTCGCGCTCGTCGCCACGATCGAGGGATTGGCGGCCGGCGTACCGCAGGTAGGCTGACTCGATCGCCGTCCAGACGCCCCTCCGCACGCCCGCCGAGTACGAAGGCACGCTCCAGCGCTACCTCTTCGAGCGCTCGGAGGAGGGCCGCGCGGTCCGCGTCGGCGAGAAGGAGATCTCCGAGCAGGCCGCGATCGTCGCGCGCTACGCCGACCTCTTCAGCCGGCCGCAGCTCGACGCGCTGCGCGAGGCGGAGGAGGCCGCGGGCGACCCGGACGAGCGCGAGCGGCTCTACCGGCTCCGCAAGACGTGCGAGGCCGGGATCATCACCGCCGAGCTGGCCGAGCGCGACGACGCCCTCGAGAACGCGATCCTCGGCGCGCGCGTCACCTGGCGCGGGGAGGAGCTTCCGCTCCGCTCGGCGCAGGCGAAGCTCGCCGTGCTCGAGGTCTACGCCGACCGCGAGGAGCTCGGGGCGCTGCAGGCCGAGCGCTCCGCCGAGTTCAACCCCGATCGCCTCGACCTGCTCCGCACCGGCGAGGAGCTCGAGGCCGAGATCTCGGGCGAGCCCGATCCCGTCGCGCGGAGCGAGGAGGAGAAGGGCATCTCGCTGCGCGAGCTCGAGCGCGCGCTCGACGCCGCATCGCGGGCCGCGACCGAGGCGTGGACATCGCTCCGCGAGCGCTGGTTCGAGCGGCTGCTCGGGCCGGAGCGCGACGACGAGCCGACGTCGAACCACGTCGCCTACATGCGCCGGCTCTCGCCGCTCGAGGAGCTCTACACGAAGGAGCGCTCGGTCCCGGTGTGCGTCGAGACGCTCGCGCGGCTCGGCTTCGACCTCGACCGGGAGCAGGGGATCAAGCTCGACCTCGACGATCGCCCGCAGAAGTCGCCGCGGGCCTGCGTGATCGCCTCCGACCCGCCGCAGGTCGTGCACCTGATCACGCGCGCGCAGGGCGGGCTCCACGACTACCAGGCCTTCCTCCACGAGGCGGGGCACGCGCTCCACTACGCGGGCTGCGACCCGGCGCTCCCGTACACCTTCCGCAAGCTCTCGCGTGACCACGCGCTGACGGAGATCTACTCGTACATCCTCGAGGCGATCAGCCGCGAGCCCGCGTGGCACGCCGAGCACTTCGGCCTCCCCGACGAGCAGGCGCGCGAGAACGCCGAGGCGACGACGTTCCTCGAGGCGCTGCTCTACCGGCGCTACACGGCGAAGCTCCAGTTCGAGCTCGATTTCTGGGGCCGCTTCGCCGACGACGGCGGCACCGCCGACGGCTACCACGAGCGGCTCACCGCCGCGACCGGCGTCCGCTACCGGCGCGACGCGTACCTCTCGGACATGGACGCCGGCTTCTACTCCGCCGATTACCTCCGTGCCTGGATCCGCTCCGCGCAGCTGCGCGCGCACCTCGTCCGCGAGGTCGGCGAGGACTGGTGGCGCCGGCCGGAGACGGGCGAGCGGTTGCGCGAGCTGTTCCGGCAGGGCACGCGTCCGTCCTCGGAGGACGTCGCGTCGCGGATCGGCTTCGAGCCGCTCGACACCGGGCCGCTCCTCGCCGAGCTGACGCACGCCTGAGCCCCTTGACGCGGCCGTCGCGGCCGACTAGGTTCCCGCCCGACATAAGACCTGAATCGGGTCTCAGGTTTCGTTATCTCAGGAGGAGCGGGGAATGACGCGAGGGCGCTGGCACGTGGTCGCTGTGCTCGTCGGGATCGTCGCGGTGCTGGCGGCGGTCGGGGCGAGCGCAGAGGCCGGCTACGGCCGTACGGACGGGACATCGGCGACGGCGACGGTCCGGGTCGGGGTGGTCTACTCCCGCACCGGGCTCCTCTCCGCGTACGGGGCGGAGTACATCCAGGGGCTCAAGCTCGGGCTCCAGTACGCGACCAAGGGCACCAACACGGTCGGCGGCAAGCGGATCCAGCTGACGATGGTCGACGACGCGACCGACGCGGCCAAGGCCGTCACGGCCACGAAGGACCTGATCGGCCAGGGCTACAAGATCATCGTCGGGACAACCTCCTCGGGGAACGCGCTGCAGCTCGCGCCGCTCGCCGAGCAGAACCGGATCCTCTACATCTCAGGCCCTGCGGCGGTCGATGCGCTCACGGGCATGAACCGCTACACGTTCCGCTCCGGCCGCCAGAGCTATCAGGACACGCTCGCGGCGAAGGAGATCCTGGGTCGCGGCGCCGGGCGCAAGATCACCGTGTTCGCCCAGGACACGGCGTTCGGCCAGGGCAATGTCGTGGCTGTTCGCAACGTGTTCGGCACCCGCGGCCACACCGTCTCGTCGATCCTCGTCCCGGCCTCGGCGAACGACTTCACGCCGTTCGCGCAGCAGGCGAAGAACGCGAACCCGGACCTGCTCTACGTCGCGTGGGCGGGCACGAGCGCGCCGGCGATGTGGCGCGCACTCGAGCAGCAGCGCGTGCTCGGGACGGTGAAGGTCACGACCGGTCTCGCCGAGCGCGCGACCTGGGGCTCGTTCCCCACGGGGATCGACTTCCTCTCGCACTACGTCTCGAACGCCCCGAAGAACAAGGTCAACACCTGGCTCATCAACCAGATGCGCCGCCGGAACCAGGCGCCCGACCTGTTCACGCCGGACGGGTTCAACGCCGGAATCATGATCGCGCGCGCCGTCGCGCGGGGCGGCGGCGACAACGTCGACCGGATGATCGCGGCGCTCGAGGGCTGGCAGTTCGTCGGCCCCAAGGGGCTCAACCGGATCCGCCAGCAGGATCACGCGCTGCTGCAGCCGATGTTCCAGGTGCGCCTCCGCATGGTCAACGGACGGCCGCGGGCGGTGCCGGTGAAGACCTTCTCGCCGGGGAACCTGCAGCCGCCGGTCACGCCGTTCAAGTAGTCCCGCGCGGTGGCCGCACCCATCCTGGCCACCCGCGGCCTCGGGCTCGACATCGGCGGCGCGACGATCGTCGCCGATGTCAGCCTCGAGGTGCGCGAGGGCGAGCTGCTCGGGATCATCGGCCCGAACGGGGCCGGGAAGACGTCGCTCTTCAACCTCCTCTCCGGGCTCTACCGGCCGACGTCGGGCCGTGTCGAGCTCGACGGGCAGGACGTCACCGGGCGGCCGCCGCACCGCCGCGCCCATGACGGACTCGGCCGCACGTTCCAGATCTCGAGCGTGTTCCCGCGCCTGTCGGTGCTCGAGAACGTGCGGCTCGCCGCCGAGGCGCGACTCGGCGGGACGATGCGGATCTGGCGGCGCGCCAGCGGCGTGCACGAGGCAGTCGAGCGCGCCCGGGCGGCGCTGTCGCGCGTCGGGCTCGAGGCCAGGGCGCCGGCGCCGGCGGGGGCGCTCTCGCACGGGGACAAGCGAAAGCTCGAGCTGGCGATGCTCCTCGCCGGCGAGCCGCGCGTGATCCTGCTCGACGAGCCGATGGCCGGTGTCAGCGCCGAGGACGTGCCGGGACTCGTGGAGGTCATCCGCTCGGTGCAGCAGGAGGAGGGCCGCACGGTGCTCATGGTCGAGCACCACATCGAGGTCGTCACCGGGCTCGCCGAGCGCATCGCCGTGATGCACCACGGGCGGCTGCTCGCGGTCGACACGACCGACGCCGTGATGCGCAACGAGGCCGTCCAGGCGGCGTACCTCGGCGAGCCACTCTGATGCCGCCGCTACTCGAGATCCGCGACCTGCACGTCCACCTGGGACAGTCGCACGTGCTGCAGGGAGTCTCGTTCGACGTCGAGCCGGGCGGCGTGACGGCGCTGCTCGGGCGGAACGGCGTCGGCAAGACGACGACGCTGCGCGCGCTGATGGGGCTCGTGCCCCCGCGCGGGCGGGTCGCGCTCGAAGGCGAGGAGATCGGGCGGCTGCCGACGCACCGGATCGTCCGCCGCGGCGTCGGCTACGTGCCGGAGGACCGCGACGTGTTCACCGGGCTCACGGTCGAGGAGAACCTCCGCCTCTCGGTCCGGAACGGCTCGACGCGGTACGACCTCGTCTACGAGCTCTTCCCCGAGCTCGCGCAGCGGGCGGCGCAGCGTGCGGGGACGCTCTCGGGCGGTCAGCAGCAGATGGTCGCGATCGCCCGGGCGCTGCTCAACGACAACCGCATCCTGCTCGTCGACGAGCCGACGAAGGGACTCGCGCCGTTCCTCGTCACGGAGGTTGCACGGGCGCTCGAGCGCGTGAGCGAGACGGAGACGATCCTCCTCGTCGAGCAGAACCTCGGCGTCGTCCAGGCGCTCGCACGGCACGTGGTCGTGCTCGACCAGGGCCGCGTCGTCCATGCGGGCCCGGCGGACGAGTTGCTCGGGAACCCGGTGCTCCTGCGGCAGCTGCTCGGGGTCTCACGGGCGGCGGGGCACTGATGGAGACCTTCGTCCTCCTCACGGTCACCGGGCTCGGCCTGGGCGCGATGTACTTCCTCATCGCCTCCGGCCTGTCGCTGATCTACGGGCTCATGGGCGTGCTCAACTTCGCGCACGGCGCCTTCCTCACGATCGGCGCGTACGTCTCGTGGTGGGTGACCGAGCGACTGGACGGCCAGATCGCCTCGCTCGGGCTCCGCTTCCTGATCGGGGCGCTCGCCGGCCTCGCCGCGGGTGCGATCGTCGGGACGCTGGTCGAGGTCGTGCTCATCCGTCCGCTCTACCGCCGGCCGATCGAGCAGGTGCTCGTGACCGTCGGCCTGTCGCTCGCGCTCGTCGCGCTCGTGCAGGCGATCTGGGGGCCGACCGAGCGGATCTACCCGGCGCCGTCGTGGCTCTACGACACGACGACGCTGCTCGGCGCGCGGATCCCGAACGACCGCTTCGTCGAGATCGGGGCCGCGGTCGTCGTCCTGCTCGGGCTGCTCGCGTTCCTCCGCTTCACGCGCTACGGGCTGATCATCCGCGCCGGCGTCGAGAACCGGGCGATGGTCTCGGCCCTCGGGATCGACGTGCGCTGGGCGTTCACGCTCGTGTTCGCGATCGGCGGCATCGCGGCCGCCCTCGCCGGGATCCTCTCGGGCGTCTACTTCGGCGCCGTCGACCCGCACCAGGGCACGGCGCTCCTGATCTTCGCCTTCATCGTCGTCGTCATCGGCGGGCTCGGCTCGATCGGCGGCTCTGCGGTCGCGGCCGTGGTCGTCGGGCTCGTGCAGCAGTACGCGAACTACTACGCCTCGTCGGGCGTCGGCGACCTCGCCGTCGTCCTCCTCCTCGCGCTGACGCTGCTCGTGCGGCCGACGGGGCTGTGGGGGAAGGTCGCGGTGGCGCATTGAGGCGCGTCCTCTCGCTTGTGCTCCCGCTCGCGGCCGTCGTGCTGCTCGCGGTCGTGCCGTACCTCGACGTCGACACGCACGGCGTCTTCTCGTCGGAGCTGTCGAGCCCCGGATCGCTGCAGCTGCTCGGCCTCTGCCTCGTGTTCGGCGCCGTCGCGCTGACGTACGACCTGCTCTTCGGCTTCACCGGCCTGCTCTCGTTCGGGCATGCGCTCTACTTCGCGGTCGGCGTCTACGTGACGGCGATCGCGACGACGCGCTGGGAGTGGAGCCTCGGCAAGACGCTCGCGCTCGTCGCCGTCGTCGGCGTCGTCCTGCCGTTCGTGCTCGGGTTCGTCAGCCTCCGCGTCGGCGGGATCGCGTTCGCGATGGTGACGCTCGCGTTCGCGGAGGCCGGCTCGATCCTCGTCGACAAGAACCCGAACGGCTGGACCGGGGGCGAGGAGGGGACGCCGGTCGCGTTCGAGGCGCTCCCGGAGGCGTTCGTCGGCGTCCTGAACACGAAGAACCTCTACTGGCTCGCGCTCGGCTACCTCGTCGTCGTCTCGCTGATCGTGCACTGGTCCGTCGACTCGTCGCCGGGCCGCGTCTGGCAGGCGATCCGCGAGAACGAGCCGCGCGTGGACGTGCTCGGGCTGCACCCGTTCCGCTTCAAGCTCGCCGCGTTCGTGCTCTCGTCCTTCCTCGCCACGGCCGGGGGAGTCGTCTACGTGCTCCTCGTCGGCGGGGCGACTCCGGCGGTGACGACGCCGGCGTTCACCCTGTCGCTGCTGCTGATGGTCGTGCTCGGCGGCACCGGCACGCGCTGGGGCGCGGTGATCGGCGGGATCCTCTACACGTTCCTCGACAGCCGCCTGACTGCGTGGACGGCGACGCCGACGGTGCAGGATCTGCCGAGCGTGCTGCGCGTGCCGCTCTCCGAGCCGCTGTTCGTCCTCGGGACGCTGTTCATCCTGCTCGTGTACTTCCTCCCCGGTGGGATCGTCGGGGCGCTGACGGCGCGGCCGCGGCGCGGGCTGCGGCGCCTCGAGGCGAGCGTGCGCGAGCGGCCGGGCGTCGGCGTCGGCGAGGCGCCGTGAAGATCGCGTGGGAGTCGCGCGGCGACGGGCCGCCGCTGCTGCTGATCCATGGCCTCGGCTACGCGCGCTGGGGCTGGGGGCCGGTCGCGGACCGGCTGGCGGAGCGCTTCCGCGTGCTCCTCTTCGACAACCGCGGCATCGGCGAGAGCGAGGTGCCGCCAGGGCCGTACACCGCCGCGGCGATGGCGGAGGACGCGGCGCAGGTGCTCGACGAGGCCGGGGTGGATCGGGCGCACGTCGTCGGGACGAGCCTCGGCGGGATGGTGGCGCAGGAGCTCGCGCTCGCCCGCCCGGAGCGGGTCGACCGGCTCGTCCTCGCGTGCACGACCCCGGGCGGCGCGGGCGCGTTCCCGCTCCCGCAGCGGACGCTCGCCCTCATCGCCGAGGCGCCCTCGCTCGCTCCGGAGGTCGCGCTGCGGCGCTTCGTGGAGAACGCCCTCGCCGACGACGCGCCGGAGGAGCTCGTCGGCCGCATCTACGCGCACCGGCTCGCGAGCCCGCCCGACCCGGCCGGCTGGCAGGCGCAGGCCGCGGCGGGGGCGAGCTTCGACGCCCTCGACCGGATCGGCGGACATCGGCGCCCCGACGCTGATCCTCCACGGCACCGACGACGGCGTCGTCGACTCCCGCAACGCCGCGCTTCTCGCCGAGCGGATCCCGGACGCGCGCGTGCGCCTGTTCGAGGGCCGCGGGCACCTCTTCTTCTGGGAGGACCCGGACGGCTTCGTCGCGGCGGTCGAGGAGTTCCTCGCGTGACCGGGACGCTGACGCTCGGGCGCTGGATCCGCGACCGCGCCCGCACCTCGCCGGACCGGGTCGCGATCGACTTCTTCGACGCGGAGACGACGTACGCGCAGCTCGATGCGCGCTCGGACGCCCTCGCGGCCGCGCTCCACGAGCGGGGGCTGCGGCGCGGCGACCGGCTCGCGACGCTGACCGGGAACTCGCCGGAGCACGTCGCGCTCTTCTTCGCCTGCGCGAAGACGGGCGTGATCCTGCTCCCGCTCTCGTGGCGCCTGGCCGCGGCCGAGCTCCGCTACCAGCTCGACGACGCCGAGCCCGCGCTGTTCCTCGCCGAGCCGGAGCAGGCCGAGCTCGCATCCGAGACGGGGCACCGGTTCGAGACCGAGTTAGTGGCTCAGAGCCACAAAGTCCACTCGGCACCGGACGTGGCGGAGGACGACGACCCGCTGCTCCTCGTCTACACGTCCGGGACGACCGGCCGGCCCAAGGGCGCGCTGCTCACCCACGCGAACTGCTTCTGGACGAACCTGTCGTTCGACCGGATCGTCGGGATCGGCGCCGACGACGTCGTCCTCCAGGTGCTGCCGCAGTTCCACGTCGGCGGCTGGAACGTGCAGCCGCTGCTCGCGTGGTGGAAGGGCGCCAGGGTCGTGCTCGAGCGCGAGTTCGACGCGGCGCGCGCACTCGAGCTCATCGAGCGGAAGCGCGTGACGACGCTCATGGGCGTCCCGGCGACGTACCTGTTCATGGCGCAGGCGCCCGGCTTCGACTCGGCCGACCTCTCCAGCCTGCGCACCGCGGTCGTCGGCGGCGCGCCCATGCCGCTGCCCCTCCTCGAGACCTGGCACGAGCGGGGCGTCGCGATCGCGCAGGGTTACGGGCTGACCGAGGCGGCGCCGAACGTCCTCTGCGTGCCGCCCGAGGACGCGGTGCGGAAGGCGGGCTGCGCGGGGAAGCCGTACCCGCACGTCGACGTCCGCCTCGGCGCGCACGGCGAGCTGCAGGTGCGCGGGCCGAACGTGTTCCCCGGCTACTGGCGGAACCCCGAGGCGACCAGGGCGGCGTTCGAGGACGGCTGGCTCCGCACCGGCGACGTCGCCGAGCTCGACGACGAGGGGTTCGTCCGCATCGCCGGCCGCCTCAAGGACATGTACATCTCGGGCGGGGAGAACGTCTACCCGGCCGAGGTCGAGTCGGTCCTCCACGAGCACGCCGCCGTCGCCGAGGCCGCCGTCGTCGGCGTGCCGGACGAGCGCTGGGGCGAGACCGGCATCGCCTTCGTCGTCCTGCGGCGCGGCGCGGCCACGAGCGGCGAGGAGCTCGTCGGACACTGCGCCGAGCGCCTCGCCCGCTTCAAGGTGCCGAGCCGCGTCGTGTTCCTCGACGAGCTGCCGCGCTCCGGGATGGACAAGGTGCTGAAGCAGGAGCTCGCCGCGCTCGTGGCGGAGGTCCGGGCGTGACCGAGGTGATGAAGGGCGCGGACGGGCGGACGCTCTCGGCGCGCGGCACCGCCACGCGGACGCGGCTGATCGAGGCCGCCGAGGCCGTGTTCGCCGAGCTCGGCTACCACGGGGCGTCGATCGTGAAGATCACCGAGCACGCGGGCGTCGCGCAGGGGACGTTCTACCTCTACTTCACGAGCAAGAAGGAGATCTTCGACGAGCTCGTCCGCGACCTGAACGGCCGTGTCCGCCATGCGATGAAGGAAGGCTCGTCGCAGGGCGCGAACCGGCTCCAGGCCGAGCTGCTCGGCTTCCAGGCCTACTTCCGCTTCACGAGCGAGCACCCGGCGCTCTACCGGATCATCCGCCAGGCCGAGTTCGTCTCGCCCGAGATGCTCCACTACCACTACGAGCGCCTGTCGGAGGGCTACGTCGAGGCGCTGCGCGAGGCCGTCGCCGCGGGCGAGATCGGCGCCGTCGACCCCGAGGTCACCGCCTGGGCGCTGATGGGGATGGGCGAGCTCATCGGCATGCGCTGGATCCTCTGGGGCGAGGACGGCGACGGGATGCCGCAGCAGGTGGTCGACGAGCTCGCGCGGATCATCGGCGGCGTGCTGGAGACGCGATGACGCGCGTCGGCCTCGTCGCCACCGCCTCGTACCTCCCGGAGCGCGTGATGAGCGCGGCCGAGGTCGCCGCCGCGAGCGGGATCCCGGAGGGCGTGATCGTCGAGAAGTTCGGCCTCCGCGGCAAGCACATCGCGGCCGACGACGAGCACGTCAGCGACCTCTCGGTGCGCGCCGGCGAGGCGCTGCTCGCCGAGGCCGGCGTCGACCCGGGCGAGGTCGACGTGCTCATGTACTTCGGCTCGATCTGGAAGGACTGGTCGGTCTGGCAGGCCGCGCCGTGGATCGCGCACCGGCTCGGGCTCGAGCGCGCCTACGCGGTCGAGTACGACAACGTCTCGTGCGGGACGCCGGTCGCGCTGCGGCTCGCGAAGGACATGCTCGTCGCGGAGGACGACGTCCGCACGGTGCTCGTCGTGGCGGCGTGCCGCGAGTCGTACCTGCTCGACTACCGCAACGAGCGCTCGCGCTTCATGTTCAACTTCGGCGACGGCGCGGTCGCCGCCCTGCTCGCGAAGGACGCCGACCGGAACCTGCTGCTCGGCTCCCACGGCATCACCGACGGCTCGCTCTCGCTGCAGGTGAAGGTGCCGTCGGGCGGGAGCGTGTCGCCGAACGGCGGCTACCGCTTCCTCGACGTCGCCGACCCGGCCGCGATGAAGGCGCGCCTCGACGACGTCACCCTCGCGAACTTCCGGGCCGCGGCCGAAGGGGCGCTGGCGCGGTCGGGCGCGACGCTCGCGGACGTGTCCTACCTGTGCGGCATCCACATGAAGCGCTCGGCCCACGACGGCCTCGTCGCAACGCTGGGCCTCGATCCGTCCCGCGCCGCCTATCTCGACGACACCGGTCACATGAGCGGCGTCGACCCCTTGCTCGCGCTCGACCGCGCCGTGCGCGCCGGCGAGGTGGGCGAGGGCGACCTCGTGCTGCTGCTCGCCGCCGGCACCGGCTACACGTGGGCGGCGTCGGTCGTCCGCTGGGGCGCGGCGTGAAGGTCTCCGACGTGCGGCCGGGGCTCGAGCTCGGCCCGAGCGCGTGGCGCGAGGTGACGCAGGAGCGGATCGACGCGTTCGCCGCGGCGACCGACGACCCGCAGTGGATCCACGTCGACGCCGAGCGCGCGGCCGCCGGCCCGTTCGGGACGACGATCGCCCACGGCTACCTCACCCTCGCGCTGCTCGTCCCGTTCGCGTACGAGCTGCTGCCCGTGGAGGACACGGCCCTGACGGTCAACTACGGGCTGAACCGCGTCCGTTTTCCCGCGCCCGTCCCGTCCGGGAGCCGCGTGCGTGCGCGGTTCCGGGTCGAGGGCGTGGAGGAGGTCACGGGCGGGACGCAGGTGACTCTCGCTGCGACGGTCGAGCGCGAGGGCGCGGAGAAGCCCGTGTGCGTCGCCGAGCTCGTGTTCCGGTTCCTCACCGACCCAGGAGGCTCCGCATGACCAGGACGTTGCTCGCCGCCCTCGCCGCCGCACTCGCGCTCGCCGGCCCGGCGTCGGCCGCCGTCGGCACGACGTTCCCGGCCGATTTCCCGGCGATCACCGACGCGTCGCTCGGCACGCCGGTGCTCGGCTTCGGCGCCGCCGGCCCGGTCGCGCGGACGCCGGTGATCCTCCTCCACGGCAACAACGACACGCCCTATCCGACCGCGTGCAACCCGTTCTACGGCGACGTGCAGGCGCTCGCGGACGCGCTGCTCGCCGGCGGCTACGCGCCGTCGGAGCTGTGGGGCCTCGGCTACCAGGGCCCGCAGTGCGACATCCTCGCCGACCCGACGATCCGCTCGTCCGCGGCGCACACGACCGTCGCCAACGTGCCGGATCTGCGCAACTTCGTCCACGCCGTCCTCGACTACACGGGCGCGAAGCGCGTCGACATCGTCGGGCACAGCCTCGGCGGGACGCTCGCGCGCGAGTGGATGCGGCAGGACCACGCCGGCCACCTCGTGCGGCGCCTCGTCACGATCGACAGCCCGCACCACGGGATCGTCACCTGCTCGCCGAACCCGGGGAACTACTGGGCGCTGCCGTCGCTCGGCGGCTTCGGGCCCGACTCCGCCGTCTGCCGCGAGTACGGCGCGGCCGACACGCCGTTCCTCACCGCGCTGAACCGCGTCGAGACGCCCGGGCCGACGCGTGTCCTCGCGCTCCGGAACGCGGACACGAGCTTCGTCTACTTCTCCGCGGTCGACGGCGTGCTCGCGCCCGTCCCGGCCGAGGATCGGCTCGGCCGGCCGCACGACTTCTCGGGGAGCGCGCGCGTCGAGGGGCCGCTCGCATCGAATGTCGACCTCGTCGGGCAGGGACGCTACGACGCCGTGCTCGGCTCGGCGCACCTCGGGATCCTCAACTCGCCCGAGACGTGGGCGCTCGTGGGCGACTTCCTCACGGCCCCGAACGGGAGCGTTGGCGGGCCGCGGTAGCCGGGTCGCGCTCGTCACCGGGGCGGCGGGCGGCATCGGCGCGGCGATCGCCGCCCGCCTCGCCTCGGACGGCTGGACGGTGCACGGCGTCGACGTCGACGACGGCGACCTCACCACGCGGGAGGGGAACCGCGCCGTCGTCGACGCGGCGCTCGCGAAGCACGGGCGGCTCGACGCCGTGGTCGCGAACGCCGGCTTCCAGCACGTGGCGCCGGTGGCCGAGTTCCCGGAGGAGCGCTGGGACGCGCTGCTCGCGCTGCTCCTCACGAGCCCGTTCCTGCTCGCGAAGTACGCCTGGGAGGCGCTGCGCGAGAGCGGCGACGGGCGCTTCCTCGTGATCGCATCGGTGCACGGGCTCGCCGCGTCGCCGTTCAAGGCCGGGTACGTGGCGGCGAAACACGGCGTGCTCGGGCTCGTGAAGGTGCTCGCGCTCGAGGGCGCGCCGGTCGGGATCTCGGCGGCCGCGATCTGCCCCGCGTACGTGCGCACGCCGCTCGTCGAGGCGCAGGTCGCGGCGCAGGCGGAGGCGCACGGGCTGCCGAAGGAGCGGGTGCTCGAGGAGGTGCTGCTCGCACCGCAGGCGGTGAAGCGGCTGCTCGAGCCCGAGGAGGTCGCGGCTGCCGCGGCGTTCGCGCTCGGTCCCGACGGGCGGGCGCTCACGGGTGCGCCGCTCGTGCTCGACCTCGGCTGGTCGGCACGCTAGAGACACAGACGCGTGCCGAAATCCGACTTCGTGGCTCAGAGCCACAAACTCGACTTCGGACTCACGCCTACGCACGTTCGGCGACCGCTGCCGCAGCGCGCGCCAGCGCCGGAACGCCCTGCTCGAGCCCGGGCGCGAAGCGGTTGCCCTCCATCTCGCCGCGCAGCCAGCGCTGGTAGATCGCCTCGCAGAAGACGACGGACTTCCACAGCGCGAGCGCCTCGAACCACGGCAGCTCGTCCAGGTTGCGGCCGCTGCGGGCCGCGTAGCGCTCGACGAGCTCGGCGCGCGAGGGGAACCCGGGCCGCGCCGTCACCGGCGAGAGCTGGAGCGTCCGCTCCGTGGCGCTGCCGTCGGAGTAGGTCGCGAGCAGGTAGCCGACGTCGGTGCGCGGGTCGCCGATCGCGCCCATCTCCCAGTCGAGGACGGCGAGCACGCGCGCCGGGCTGGCGCGCGAGAGCATCACGTTCCCGAGGCGGAAGTCGCCGTGGACGACCGTGCGCTCGCGCTCCTCGGGGAGGTTCTCCGCGAGCCAGCGGCCGACGGCGGTGAAGTCCGGGATGTCGCGCGTCGCCGCCGCCTCCCAGAGGCCCGACCAGCGGCGCACCTGGCGCTCGAGGAAGCTGCCCGGGCGCACGAAGGGCGCGAGCGCAGGGGACGAGACGTCGGCGGCGTGGATCTCGACCAGCGCCTCGACGAGGTCCTCGACCGCGAGGCGACGCTCGTCCTCGTGCGCCTCGAGCAGCGGCGGCAGGACGTCGGTGACGACGTCGCCGTCGAGGTGCTCCATCACGTAGAAGGGCTGGCCGAGGGCGTCCTCCTCGCACAGCGCGACGATCCGCGGCACGCGGACGCCGAGCCCGGCGAGCGCCAGCTGCAGGCGCGCCTCGCGGAGCATGTCGTGCGCGGACGGCGGCAGCGGCGGCCGCGGCGGGCGCCGGAGCACGAGCCGCGCTCCGTCCCGCTCGACGAGGAACGTGACGTTCGAGCTGCCCGCCCCGATCCGGCGCACGGCGGGCGGGCCGCTGCCGAGCCCGTGCTCGTCGAAGAAGCGCTCGACGTCCTCGAGCACGAGCAGCGGCGGGACGGGCAGCGCGGCCGCCTCGGCGGCGGTCGACACGACGTCCACGGCCGCGGGCGAGGCAGTCACGGGCGCATCTTCCCACGCGGTCGGGGTGCGAGGTTGGATCCGAACCTGGCCGTTTGATGGTTTGACGGCCGTCCGGCGGGCGATCTAGGATCCAACCATACGCAGTTTCGGATCCGAAAGGAGCGGCCGGTGAGCGGTGCGAACGGGAACGGCAGGGCGGAGACGGTGGCGACCCACCTGCGTGCGCAGTGGGGCGAGGACGAGCGCTGGGACGGGATCGAGCGGCCGTACACGGCCGAGGAGGTCGTGCGTCTGCGCGGCTCCATCCACGTCGACCACACGCTCGCCCGGCTCGGGTCCGAGAAGCTGTGGCGCCTCCTGCACGACGAGCCGTACGTGGCCGCGCTCGGCACGCTCACCGGCGGCCAGGCGGTGCAGATGGCGAAGGCCGGGCTGAAGGCGTTCTACCTCTCCGGCTGGCAGGTCGCGGCCGACGCGAGCCAGTCGGGCCAGACCTATCCCGACCAGAGCCTCTACCCGTCCAACAGCGTGCCGCAGCTCGTCCGCCGGCTGAACAACGCGCTCCTTCGCGCCGACCGCATCGACTTTGCCGAAGACCGGCACGACGTCGACTACGGGCTGCCGATCGTCGCCGACGCCGAGGCGGGCTTCGGCGGCGCTCTCAACGCATTCGAGCTCATGTCGCAGATGATCGAGTCCGGGGCCGCCGGCGTGCACTACGAGGACCAGCTCGCGGCGGAGAAGAAGTGCGGCCACCTCGGCGGGAAGGTGCTCGTCCCGACAGGCCAGTTCCTGCGCACGCTCGCGGCCGCCCGCCTCGCGGCGGACGTCGCCGGCGTCGCGACCGTGCTCGTCGCCCGCACCGACGCCCTCTCGGCGACCCTGCTGACGAGCGACGTCGACGAGCGCGACCAGCCGTTCCTGACGGGCGAGCGCACCGCCGAGGGCTTCTTCCGCGTCCAGGACGGGATCGCCGCGCCGATCGCCCGCGCCCTCGCCTACGCGCCGTTCGCGGACGTCCTCTGGTGCGAGACCTCGACGCCGGACCTCGACGAGGCCGAGCAGTTCGCGGCGGCCGTGCACGAGCGGTTCCCGGGCAAGCTCCTGGCCTACAACTGCTCGCCGAGCTTCAACTGGCGCAAGCACCTCTCCGACGACCGGATCGCGACGTTCCGCGAGGAGCTCGCGCGGATGGGCTACCGCTACCAGTTCATCACCCTGGCGGGCTTCCACGCGCTGAACGCCTCCATGTTCGAGCTCGCGCGGGGATACCGTGACGAGGGCATGCCGGCCTACGTCCGCCTCCAGGAGCACGAGTTCGCCCTCGAGGAGCACGGGTACACCGCGACGCGCCACCAGCGCGAGGTCGGGGCCGGCTGGTTCGACGCGATCGCCACGGCGGTCAGCGGCGGGCAGGCCTCCACGCTCGCGCTGAAGGGCTCGACCGAGGAGGAGCAGTTCGACGAGGCCGCCCTGGCGTGACCTCGATCACCGTCCCCGACGGCGTCGAGGTCCTCGCCCCGGCGGACGGTGCCATTCTCGCGCCGGACGCGCTCGCTCTCGTGGCGCGGCTCCAGCGCGAGCTCGGCCCGACGAGAGCGGCGCTCCTCGCGCGACGGCGGGAGCGCCAGGCCGAGCTGGACGCGGGCGCGAAGCCCGTGTTCCGAGACGACACGCGCGGTATCCGCGAGGCCGACTGGCGCGTCCCGGCCGCCCCGCCGGGACTCGTGGACCGCCGCGTCGAGATCACCGGCCCGGTCGAGCGCAAGATGATGATCAACGCGCTCAACTCCGGAGCGCGCGTGTTCATGGCGGACTTCGAGGACGCGTCCTCGCCGACGTGGACGAACGTCGTGGAGGGGCAGCGCAACGTCCGCGACGCGGTGCGTCGCGAGATCGCCCTCGACACGGGGGAGAAGCAGTACCGCCTGAACGACGAGATCGCGACCCTCGTCATCCGCCCGCGCGGCTGGCACCTCCCCGAGCGGCACCTGCTCGTCGACGGCGAGCCCGTGTCCGCGTCGCTCTTCGACTTCGGGCTCTGGCTCTGGCACAACGGCGCCGAGCTGCTCGAGCGGGGCTCCGGGCCATACCTCTACCTGCCGAAGCTCGAGTCGCACGAGGAGGCGCGGCTCTGGAACGACGCCTTCGAGCTCGCGCAGGACTGGATCGGCATCCCGCGCGGCTCGGTGCGCGCGACCGTCCTGATCGAGACGATCCTCGCCGCGTTCGAGATGGAGGAGATCCTGCACGCGCTCGGGCCGCACGCGACCGCGCTCAACGCAGGCCGCTGGGACTACATCTTCTCGGTGATCAAGAAGTTCCGGGCGCACGAGGACTCGCTGCTCCCGGACCGTGTGCAGGTGACGATGACCGTCCCGTTCATGCGGGCGTACACCGAGCTGCTTGTCCGCACCTGCCACGGGCGCGGTGCGCATGCGATCGGCGGGATGGCCGCGTTCATCCCCTCACGCCGCGACCCCGAGGTGAACGCGCTCGCGCTCGCGAAGGTGCGCGAGGACAAGGAGCGGGAGTCCGGCGACGGCTTCGACGGCACCTGGGTCGCGCACCCGGACCTCGTGCCCGTGGCGACCGAAGTCTTCGACGGCGTCCTCGGCGAGCGCGCGAACCAGGTCGAGCGGCTGCGCGACGACGTCGCGGTCGAGGCGGCGCAGCTGACCGACTTCCGCATCCCGGGCAGCGAGATCACCGACGCCGGCCTGGCCACGAACGTGTCCGTCGGCGTCCGCTACCTCCACGCGTGGCTGCACGGCACGGGCGCGGCAGCGATCGACAACCTGATGGAGGACGCAGCGACGGCCGAGATCTCGCGAGGGCAGGTGTGGCAATGGGTACGGGCCGGTCGCTTCTCGCCCGAGCGGGTGCGGGACGAGATCGCGCCCTGGCGCGACGAGCACCCGCAGGCGGCCGAGCTGTTCGAGGGGCTTGCACTCGCGCCGGCGTTCGAGGAATTCCTCACGCTTCCGGCGTACGATCTGCTTCCGGAATGAGTCTGGAGGTCACGAAGGCCGACGAGCTCGCACAGGCGATCGAGCAGAAGATCGTCACGGGCGAGATCGCGCCCGGGACGGTGCTGCGGCAGGAGACGCTGTCGGAGCAGTACGCCGTCTCGCGGACGCCTGTGCGCGAGGCGCTGCGGCGCCTCGCCGCGCTGGGACTCGTCTCGTTCGAGCCGAACCGCGGCGTGCGCGTGCGCACGCTCTCGCGCGAGGATCTCGAGGAGGCGTTCCTCGTCCGGGCCGAGCTCGAGTCGCTGGCGACGGAGCTTGCGGCGGCGCGGATCACGCCGTCGGACGTCGACGAGCTGATCGCGGCGGAGGAACGGTTCGCGGAGATGACCGAGCGGCTCACGGGCGGGCGCACGCGCGACCTCGAGGAACGCCGCGCCGCGACGTCCGAATGGGTGCGGGCGAACCACGCCTTCCACGACGTGATCTACCGCGTCGCGGCCGCGCCGATGGTCGAGCGGATTGCGAAGTCGGCGCGCCGCACGTTCTCCGGGCACGCGGTCTGGGGCCCGGGCGGCTCCGACATCGACGACCTGTACCACCACAACGTGCTCCAGCACCGCGCCATCCGCGAGGCGCTCACGGCCGGGTCCGCGGCCGGGGCACGGGCGCTCGCGCGCGAACACGTCCTGCACTCGTTCCGGCTGCTCGAGACGGTGCTCTCGCAGGCGGGGCAGCCGCAGCTGCGCCGATTGGCCTAGCCGACCGGCTCCGACGACGTATCCTCGGCCGATGGCGCTCCCGCTCGAGCAGCGCCGCCGGCTGACGCTCACGGCGACGGTCATCGGCTCGTCGCTCGCGTTCATCGACGCGACGGTCGTGGTCGTGGCGCTCCCGACGATCGAGGAGGACCTCGGCCTCGGCCTCTCCGGGCAGCAGTGGGTGTTCCTGGCGTACTCGCTCGCGCTCGCCGCGCTCTACCTGCCCGGCGGGGCGATCGGCGACAAGTTCGGCCGGCGGCGGGTGTTCATCGCCGCCGCGGGAGCCTTCGCGCTCGCGTCGCTCCTCGCCGGGGCAGCGCCGAACGAGGAGGTGCTGCTGCTCGCCCGCGCGCTGCAGGGGGTCGCCGGCGCGTTCCTGACCACGAACTCGCTCGCGCTCTTGCGCGCCACGTACGGCGACCAGGCCGGGCGCGCCGTCGGGCTCTGGACCGCGTTCACGAGCGTCGCCACGATCGCCGGACCGCCGGTCGGCGGGGCGCTCGTGGAATGGGTGTCGTGGCGCTGGATCTTCCTCATCAACCTGCCCCTCGCGGGGCTCGCCGTGATCGCGGCGCAGCTCGGCCGGGGCGAGGAGGAACGCGCGCAGCTCCGGACGGGGCGGCTCGACATCCCCGGCGCGGTGCTCGTCGCGCTCGGGCTCGGCACGCTCACGTACGGGCTCGTGGAGGGCGCCGACCGCGGCTTCGCCGAGGTCTGGTGGTCGTTCCTCGTCGGGGCCGTCGCGCTGCTCGCGTTCGTCCTTGTCGAGCGGCGGACGGAGCAGCCGATGCTTCCGTTCGAACTGTTCCGGCGCCGCAACTTCGCCGCCGCGAACCTGGAGACGTTCCTCGTCTACGGGGCGCTGTACGGCGTCTTCGTCTACCTGACGATCTACGTCCAGGCGCTCGGCTTCACGCCGTTCGAGGCCGGCCTGATCTTCATCCCGACGAGCGTCGTGATGATCCTCCTCGCGGCCCGCTTCGGTGCGCTCTCCGACCGCATCGGGCCACGGCTGCTCCTCACGGTCGGCCCCGCGCTCGTCGGCTTCGGGACGCTGCTCTACCTGCCGATCACGGAGCGCTCCGACTTCTGGACGTGGGGGATCGCCGGCCTGCTCGTGTTCGCCGTCGGCCTCGCAGCGCTCGTCGCGCCGATCACCGCGACGGCGCTGAAGTCGGCGCCGACGGAGTACGCCGGCGTCGCGTCGGCCGTGAACAACACGGTGTCGCGGACCGGCAGCCTCACCTCGGTCGCGGTGATCGGGCTCGTCATCCAGCGGGTCTACGAGTCGCAGGGCGGGACCGGGACGCCGCTCGAGCTGGGCTCGGAGTCGGCTGCGACCGTGGACGCGTTCCGGGCGGGCATGCTCGTGTCGGCCGCGCTCGCGTTCGCGGGCGCGATCGTCGCCGTCGCCTGGATCTCGAACCGCGAGGCCCGCGGCGAGGAGGTCAGCGAGCCCGAGCCGGCGACTGCAGCCGGAAGCTGAGGGCGTCGGCGCGCTCCTTCGCCCGCGCGAGCGCCTGCTCGCGGCTCGCGCCCCGCGCGTAGAGGATCGCGAGCCGGTAGCTCTGCGCGTCGTTCGTCCCCTGCTCGGACAGGCGCCGGCCCGGTTCGACGAGCACCTCGAGCCCGGGCTCGGGCTGCGGCACGGCCTCGACGAAGGCGTCTTCGAAGCGCCGGACGACGTAGCTGACGCCGTGACACTCGGGCGCGCCCGCCTGCCACCCCGGGTCGTCGCCGCAGGCGAGCCGGAACAGCGCCTCGTAGGTCGAGCGGCCGTGCGCGGCCTGGACGAGCGGTGCGAACTGGGAGGCGAGCCGGCCGTTGACCTCGATCAGCGTGACCGGGCCGTCGTCGGGGACGAAGAACTCGACGTTGAAGAACCCGTCGTCGAAGCCGAGCGCGGGGAGGACCCGCGCGGCCACGTCCCCGAGCTCCGCGAGCCTGTCGGCGGCGAGCCGGGACGGGTACTCGAAGCGCTCGAAGCTGTTGGTGCCCGGGTACTTCACGGAGTCCGTGACGCCGATCGTGGTCACCCGGCCCTCGCGCGAGAAGCCCTCGAGCGTGACCTCGTCGCCGCTTCGCACCTCCTCGGCCATGTACCCGCGGACGGCGTCGCCGTCGAGCCCGGCCAGGGCGGCGATCGCGGCGTACCCGGCGCGGTAGTCGTCCCAGCCGGAGAGGCCGTTGAGCTGTGCCGCCTCGTCCACGCGCCGCGCGTCCTGCGAGAGCCGGCCGACCACGGGCTTGACGAACCACGGCGGGCCGAACGGCGGCGGCTCGGCGCCGAGCACGGCCCATCGTGGCGTCACCTCCGGCGCGACGCGCTCGTGAACGGCCCGTGACGTCGGCTTGTGCTGGCACGCGAGCAGCGCCTGCGGGCTCGGCCCCGGGAGCCCCCGCCGCTCGGCGAGGAGCGCGGCGAGCAGCGCCGACCGGTCCTTCGTCGCGACGACGCCGTCGGCCGGCACGCCGTCGGCCTGCGCGAGGATCGCCTCGGGGGCGATCCGCTCGACTGCGTCGAGGTCCGGCCCGACGGCGTGGACGCGGAACTCCGACTCGAGGCCGGCGGCTGCGACTCCGGCGAGGTCCCGCGGCTGCGGGCAGAGGAGGATGACGTCTCTCATGGCTCGGCCCGCCGGGCCCGCGAGATGCTACTCGGCGATGCGGAGGCCGTCGAATGCGCCGGGCACCGGGGGCCGCGTGCCAAGATTCCGTCGTGGCCGGACGGAACGGGGCCTACGGCGGGGCTGCCGCCGCCATCGAGTTCCGCGAGGCGACGAAGCGCTACGCGGGCCAGCCGCGCTATGCCGTCGACCACCTGACCCTTCGCATCGAGCCGGGCGAGATCTGCGTCCTGGTCGGGCCGTCCGGCGGCGGCAAGACGACGGCGATGAAGATGGTCAACCGGCTCGTGGACTTCGACTCGGGCGACGTGCTCCTCGACGACACGAGCGTGCGGGAGCTCGATGCGACCGAGCTACGGCGGCACATCGGCTACGTGATCCAGCAGGTGGGGCTGTTCCCGCACCTGACCGTGGCGGGCAATGTCGCCGTGGTCCCGCAGCTGCTCGGGTGGCCGAAGCGGGTGACGGGGGAGCGCGTCGACGAGCTCCTCGACCTGATGGGGCTCGACCCGGGCGAGTACCGCGAGCGCTACCCCGCGCAGCTCTCCGGCGGCCAGCGCCAACGGGTCGGGATCGCGCGCGCGCTCGCGGGCGACCCGAACGTGCTGCTCATGGACGAGCCCTTCGGCGCCCTCGACCCGATCACCCGGGCGCGGCTGCAGGACGAGTTCCTGCGCCTGCAGGAGGCGGTGCGGAAGACGGTCCTCTTCGTCACGCACGACATCGACGAGGCGGTGCGCGTCGGCGACCGGATCGCGATCCTCCGCGAGGGCGGCGTCCTCGCGCAGTACGACACGCCGAACGCCGTGCTCGCGCACCCGGCCGACGAGTTCGTCGCGCGCCTCGTCGGGGCCGACCGCGGGCTGAAGCTGCTGTCGCTCCACCGCGTCGACGAGGTGCAACTCGAGCCCGCCGAGCTCGCGTCGGACGACGACCCGCGTGTCGACGCCTCGGCCACGCTCCGCGACGCGCTGTCGGTGATCCTGTCGGAGGCGGCCTCGCGCTGCGTCGTCGTCGACGGCGTCGAGCCGCTCGGGTCGCTCTCGCTCGACCGCATCGCCGGCCTGCTGGCGCGCCGATGACGTCCGAGCCGGTCATTCCCGACTTCGGCGAGGGCTCCGACTGCGTCGTCGAGAACCGCTTCTTCTGCTGGGACTGGACGAAGGAGCACTGGGACGACACCTTCCAGCCCGCGCTCCTGGAGCACATCAAGCTGGCGCTGATCGCGGTCTCGATCGGGTTCGTGATCGCGTTCGTCCTCGCCTACGTCGCCTACCGGATGCACTGGCTCGAGACGCCGATCGGCTGGCTCTCCGGCTTCCTCTACACGATCCCGAGCCTCGCGCTCTTCCAGCTGCTCGTGCCGGTGACGGGCCTCAGCCTGACCACGGTCGAGATCGCGCTCGTCTCCTACACGCTGCTCGTCCTGTTCCGGAACATCCTCGAGGGCCTGCGGGCGGCATCGCCGGACGTGCGAGAGGCGGCGCGCGCCATGGGGATGTCCTCGCGGCAGGCGTTTTTCCGGGTCGAGCTGCCACTCGCGATGCCGGCGATCATGGCCGGGCTGCGCATCACGGTCGTGCTCACGATCTCGCTCGCGACCGTCGCCGCGTACGTCGTCCCCGAGGGCCTCGGCGCGCCGATCTTCTCCGGGCTGCGCGAGTTCTTCCAGACGAAGTTCGTGGTCGCCGGCGCGCTCGCGGTCGCCCTCGCCCTCGTCGCCGATGCGCTGCTCGTCCTGCTCGGCCGCGCGCTCACGCCGTGGACGCGGGCAAGGAGGCCGGCGTGATCGCCGAGACCTTCCAGCCGGGCGTGTTCGTCGACGGCGTCCGGTTCGTCGGCGACAACCCCGGGCTGATCGTCGAGAAGACGCTCGAGCACCTCGAGCTGTCGGTCATCGCGATCGTGATCGCGCTGCTCATCGGGCTCCCGGTCGGGATCGTGCTCGGGCATCTCCATCGCGGCTCGTTCCTCGCGATCAACCTCGGCAACGTCGGCCGCGCCCTGCCGAGCCTCGCCGTCGTTGCGTTCGGGCTCGCGATCTTCGGCATCGGGATGTGGAACGTCGTGTTCGCGCTCGTCGTGCTCGCGGTGCCGCCGATCGTGACGAACGCGTTCGTGGCCGTGGATGGCGTCGACTCCGACGCGGTCGAGGCGGCGAGGGGGATGGGCATGTCGCCGTGGCAGGTGCTGAGGCGGATCGAGCTCCCGCTCAGCTTGCCGCTGCTCTTCGCCGGCGTCCGCACCGCGTCGCTCTACGTGATCGCGACGGCGACGCTTGCAGGCATCGTCGGCGGCGGCGGGCTCGGCGACATCATCGTCAACCAGGCCAGCTACCGGCTCGCCGGCGTGATCGGCGCGGCCCTCTGCGTCTCGGCGCTCGCGTTCACCGTGGACGCGCTCCTCGCCGCCGTCCAGCGCGCGATGACGCCGCCGGGACTGCGCGGGCGGATGCCCTCGTTGGAACCGGATACCAGCACGAGGCCCGCTGCGGTTTAGGGTCCGCCGCGGCGTCCCTTCCACGAAAGGAGTTCCAACCGTGAAACCCACGTGGCGCAGACTGCTGTTCCTCCTGGTGGTGATGACAGGCCTCCTTGCAGCCGGGTGCGGAGGCGACGACGGGGAGGGCGAGGCCGCGGCTGACACTGCCGGGGCCGCGACCGCCGCGTCGACCGCGGGCACCTCCGGTGACAAGCCGGCGATCGTCCTCGGGACGAAGAACTTCACCGAGCAGTACGTCCTCGGTGAGCTCTACCGCCAGGCCCTCGAGGCGAAGGGCTACGACGTGACGCTGAAGAGCGACGTCGGCTCGACCGAGATCATCGACGCCGCGCTCACGAGCGGCGAGATCAACGTCTATCCGGAGTACACCGGCACTGCGCTCACCGTCGTCTTCGGTGAGCCGGGGTCGAAGGAGACGGCCGAGGCGACGTACGAGGCGGCGAAGTCGAAGTACGAGGAGCGCGGCCAGACGCTGTACGCGATGACGCCGTTCTCCGACTCCGACGCGATCGCGGTCACGCTCGACCTGGCCCGCAAGTACTCGCTGAAGAGCCTGGGCGACCTGACGAAGGTGCCAGGCCTGAGCCTCGGTGGGCAGCCGGAGTTCAGGACGCGGAGCCAGGGCCTGCCGGGCCTGGTGGAGAACTACGGCCTCACCGACGTGAAGTTCGTTCCCTTCGCGGGGATCAGCCCGTACGAGGCGCTCGACTCGAACAACGTCGACGCCGCCGCGATCTTCTCCACCGATCCGCCGCTGAGCTCGGGGAATTACGTCGTGCTCGAGGACCCCAAGGCGCAGTTCGGCTTCCAGAACGTGGCGCCCGTCGTCGACCAGGAGCTCGCCGACGCGGGCGGGGAGGAGCTCGCCGCCACGTTCGACGCGGTGACCGAGCTGCTGACGGACGCCGCGATTATCACGATGAACGCGGCCGTCGCGCAGAACCAGCAGTCTCCCGACGACGTCGCCAAGGCGTTCCTCGAGGCGAACGGCCTGCTCTAGCGCGTGCGGAGGGGCGGAGGCGACGCCTCCGCCCCTCCCGTACGATCCGGCCGGTGGGCGAGGCGACCTTCCCGGACCACTTCCGGCTGCCGCCGCCGGTCGCCGAGCTGATCGGCTTCGAGTTCGTCTACGCGCGCGAGGGCTCGTCGCGGATGGAGCTCGAAGTCACCGGGCGGCATGCGAACCCGATGGGGACGGTGCACGGCGGCATTCTCTGCGACCTCGCCGATGCGGCCATGGGCACGGCCTACGCGTCGCAGCTCGGGACCGGCGAGAGCTTCGCCACGCTGGAGCTGAAGATGAACTTCCTGCGGCCGTTCTGGACGGGCCGGCTCGTCGCCGAGGGGCGCATCGTGTCCGGCGGCCGCACCGTCGGGATGGTCGAGGCCGACGTCCGCGACGAGAACGGCCGCCTGATCGCCCGCGCCTCGTCGACGTGCATGACCCTCCGCGGCGACGCAGCCGAGGGCCGATGAGGCCGCGCTGGGACATCGACGAGCGCGGCCGCGGCGTCGCCTCGGCCGAGGCCTATCTCGACCACGCCGACGCGCTCCGCGCGGCCATGGGCGTGCCCGACTGGGTGGCCGAGGATCCGGACGACCACCTGCTGCCACACGTGCGGCGGTTCTGCGAGGGCTCGGACGTGCTCCGCCTCGACGACTGGTCGATCGAGGACGGCGTGCTCGTGCTCGATCTGAGCTCCGAGCGTCGCGGAGGCGAGCGCCATGCGGCCGTGTACGCGCTGATCGGCACGTTCGCCGAGCCGGCCACGCTCGTGCGCCAGCTACGGCAGGACCGCGACTACGTGGTGGTCACGGGGGTCCTCGAAGGCGACTCGGTGTTCGCGCCACACGGCCACACGGTTCTGGTTCGGGTTGGAGGGACCCCCGCCGAGAAGTAGAGTCGCGACGTGGACCTGCGGGACAGCCCGGGCGAGGCCGCCTTCCGCGCGGAGGTCCGCGCCTGGATCGCCGCGAACCTCCCCGACGAGCTCCGCGGCCACCGTGGCGGCGCGCAGCGCTTCGAGGGGCCCGAGCTCCGCGCGTGGAGCCGCTCCCTCTCCGACGCCGGCTACGTCGGCCTGACCTGGCCGGAGGAGTTCGGCGGCCGGGGCGCGCCATACGAGCACCAGGCGATCCTCTACGAGGAGATGGCCGCGGCGGAGGCGCCGCCGCACGTCGGCGTGATCGGGCTCGGCATGGCCGGGCCGACGATCATCGCGCACGGCACCCAGGAGCAGAAGGCGCGCTACCTCTCGAAGATCCTGTCCGCCGAGGAGATCTGGTGCCAGGGCTTCTCCGAGCCCGACGCGGGCTCCGACCTTGCCTCGGCCCGGGCCGAGGCGCGACGCGACGGCGATCACTTCGTCGTCAACGGCCAGAAGGTCTGGTCGTCGTACGCCCACATCGCCGACTTCTGCATCCTCGTGACCCGGAGCGACGCCGAGGCGCCGCGCTACCGGAACCTGACCTACCTGATCCTCGACATGCACGCGCCCGGCGTCGAGGTCCGGCCGCTGCGCCAGATCACGGGCGAAGCGGAGTTCAACGAGATCTTCCTCACCGACGTCCGCGTCCCGGTCGCGAACGTCCTCGGCGAGATCGGCGACGGCTGGGCGGTGGCGATGACGACGCTCCTGCACGAGCGCGCGACGCTCGGCTTCGCGCTGACGACGCAGCTCGACGTGAACGTCCGCAAGCTCGTCGCCCTCGCACGGGAGCGCGGCGTCGACGACCCGCTGGTGCGCGACCGCATCGCCCGTGAGTGGATCGACCTCCAGGGGCTGCGCTTCACGAACCTGCGCGCGCTGACGGCGCTCGTCCAGACGGGGATCCCCGGGCCGGAGGGCTCCGGGGTCAAGCTCGCGTGGTCGGAGCAGAACCAGCGCCTCACGAAGCTCGGCCTCGAGCTGCTCGGCCCCGAGGCGCAGCTGCTCGACGCGGACGGCGGCTTCTGGCAGCACCAGCAGCTGCGCAGCCGCGGCAACACGATCGAGGCAGGAACCTCCGAGATCCTCCGCAACATCGTCGCCGAGCGCGTGCTCGGCCTTCCCAGGAGCCGTTAGTGCCCCTTCAGGCAATACACGCCCGCTTCCGGCCCGCGATCGCACGACGCAGGCGTCCACCCGCGCCCTTGCCAAGGCAACCAGCCTTGGCCGCGGACGCGTGCGGCCGCCTGCTTGGCGCTCGCGACCCGGAAGCTAGACAGCATTACCTGAAGGAGCACTAATGGACTTTGCGTTCACGCCCGAGCAGGAAGAGCTCCGCCGCCAGGCGCGGTCGTTCCTCGCTGCCAACCCGGAGCCGACGTGGGAGCAGCTCGTCGAGCTCGGCTGGGTCGGCGTCTCGATCCCGGAGGAGCACGGCGGCCTCGGCCTCGGCTTCCTCGAGGAGGCCGTCCTGCTGGAGGAGACGGCGCGCGCCCTCATGCCGGGGCCGTGGTTCGCGACGACGGTGCTTGCCCAGCCGCTGCTCGACGCGGAGCAGCTCGCACGGGTCGCCGCGGGCGAGGAGCGCTGGTCGGCCGAGGTGGACGGCCTCGTGCCGAATCTCGGCGAGGTGGACTTCGTCGTCACCGCGGATGGGCCCGTGGCCGCGACGGGCGAGCCCGGCCGGACGATGGACGAGACGCGGCCGCTCGGCCGGCTCGGCGGCGGCAGCGCGCGCGGTCGACCGGCCCCGGCTCCACGCCGCCTGCGCGCTCGAGGCGATCGGCGTCGGTACCCGCGCGCTCGAGCTCGGCGTCGAGCATGCGGGCTCGCGGCAGCAGTTCGGTCGCCCGGTCGGCGTCTTCCAGGCGGTCTCCCACGCGCTCGCGACGACGTTCGTCGAGCTCGAGACGGCCCGCTCCGTCGCGTACTGGGCCGCCTGGTGCGTGGCCGAGTCCGACCCGCAGGCGCCCGTCGCGGCCGCCGCGGCGAAGGCGAAGGCGACGGAGGCCGCGGTGGCGGCGTGCGAGCGCTCGATCCAGGTGCACGGCGGCATCGGCTTCACCTGGGAGCACGTCCTGCACCGGCTCTACAAGCGGGCCCAGTGGCTCGAGCGGTTCGGGGGCGGCCCCGCCGAGCTGCGGGCGCTGGTCGCCGCCGCGATCCTCGACGACGTCAGCGAAGAGAAGGAGCGAGATGGGCTTCAGAGCATCGTCGCTTGACGAGCTCGGCGACGGCTACGGCTTCCGCAAGGTGCGCATGCCGCTCGGCGTCACCGCCTTCGGCGTGAACTTCATCGTCTACCCGCCCGGCTGGGACGGCGTCGGTCACTACCACGACACGCAGGACGAGCTCTACCTCGTCCACAAGGGCCGGGCGCGCTTCGAGGTCGACGGCGAGTCGTTCGAGCTCGACGAGGGCGGCGTCGTCCACGTGGAGTCCACGACGCCCCGCAAGGTCTCGAACGTCGGCGACGGCGACCTCGTGCTCCTGATCGTCGGCGGCAAGGACGGCTACGTCGAGCGCGACGGCCACGCGGTCTCCGACGAGGACGCGGAGCGCCGCCGCGCGATGAGCGAGGGGAGGATGCAGTGAACGGGCTGATCATGGACTACGAGCTGAACATCTCGTCCATCCTGCGCCGCGGCGAGCAGCTGTTCGGGCGCAAGGAGATCGTCACGCGGCTGCCCGACAAGAGCTTCCACCGCTACACGTACGCGGACTTCGGCCGGCGCGCGAAGCGGCTCGGCTCGGCGTTCCAGAAGGCGGGGCTCGGCGACGGCGCCCGCATCGCGACCCTCTGCTGGAACCACTACCAGCACCTCGAGGTCTACTTCGGCGCGCCCATCTCGGGGAACGTCATCCACACGCTGAATCTGCGCCTCTCGCCGGCCGACCTCACCTACATCGCGAACCACGCGGGCGACCGCGCGCTCGTCGTCGACCAGTCGCTGCTTCCTCTCTACGACGCGATCAAGGCGGGCGTCTCGTTCGAGCAGGTGATCGTGATCGGCGAGCCGCGCGACGGTGAGCGCGGGTACGAGGAGTTCCTCGCGACCGGCGACGAGGACTGGGAGCCAGAGGACGTGGACGAGCGCTCCGCGGCGGTCATGTGCTACACGAGCGGGACGACGGGGCAGCCGAAGGGCGTCCTGTACTCGCACCGGGCGCTCGCGATCCACTCGCTCGCCGCCACGCAGGCCGGCACGCTCGGGATCTCGGAGCGGGATACGTGCCTGCCCGTGGTGCCGATGTTCCACGCGAACGCGTGGGGTTTCCCCTTCCACAACACGCTCGTCGGCGCGAAGCAGGTCTTCCCCGGCCCGCACCTCGACCCTCAGAGCCTCCTCGACGCGCTCGAGCAGGAGCGCGTGACCGTCACGGCGGGGGTGCCGACGATCTGGCTCGGGATCCTGCAGCTGCTCGACGCGAACCCGAAGGGCTGGGACCTCTCGTCCGTCCGCGGCATGATCGTCGGCGGGTCCGCGGCGCCTCGGTCGATGATCGAGGGCTTCGAGCGGCGCCACGGGCTGAAGGTGATCCACGCCTGGGGGATGACCGAGATGTCCCCGCTCGGCACCGTCGCCGAGCTGACGGCTGACCTCGACGACGCCGACGACGAGACCCGGTTCGCCTACCGCGCGAAGCAGGGGCTGCCCGCGCCGTTCGTCGAGATCCGCGCTCGCGGCGCCGAGGGCCTCGTCCCCTGGGACGGGCAGACGATGGGCGAGCTCGAGGTGCGCGGCGTCTGGATCGCGTCCGCCTACTACGACGACGAGTCGCAGGCCGACCGCTGGACGGACGACGGCTGGTTCAAGACCGGCGACATCGTCACGATCGACGAGCGCGGGTTCATCGAGATCCAGGATCGCTCGAAGGACGTGATCAAGTCCGGCGGCGAGTGGATCTCGTCCGTGCTCATGGAGAACGCGCTCATGGGGCACGCGGCCGTGGCCGAGGCGGCGGTGATCGCCGTCCCCGACCCGAAGTGGCAAGAGCGTCCACTCGCCGTGGTCGTCTGGCGTGAGGGGCAGTCGGCGACGCCGGAGGAGCTGCGGGAGCATCTCGCGGGCGCCGGCTTCGCGAAGTGGCAGCTCCCCGACCGGTTCGAGAGCGTCGACGAGATTCCCAAGACGGCGGTCGGCAAGTTCCGCAAGACGGCGCTGCGCGACCAGTTCGCGAAGGAGCCCGTCGAGGCTTGAGGCTCGAGGGCAAGACCTTTCTCGTCACCGGCGGCCGCTCCGGGCTCGGGGCGGCCGTCGTCGCGATGCTCGAGGACGCGGGGGCCGGCGCGGTCGTCGCCGACCTGCCGGAGTGCGACGTGACCGACGAGGCCAGCGTGGAGGAGTTAGTGGCTCAGAGCCACAATCTCCACGGCGTCGTCTGCTGCGCCGGGATCGGCGGCTCGGCCCGGATCCTCGACTTCGAGGCGGAGCAGTTCCGCCGCATCGTCGACGTGAACCTCGTGGGGACGTTCCTGTCGGTCAAGCACGTGGCACGGCGCCTGGCGGAGAACGAGCCGGACGAGGCGGGGACCCGCGGCGTCGTGGTGATGACGGCCTCCAACGCCGCCTTCGACGGGCAGATCGGCCAGCACGCCTACACGGCCTCGAAGGCCGGCGTCGCCGGGATGACGCTGCCCCTGGCGCGCGACCTCGCGCGGCACGGGATCCGGGTCGTGACGATCGCGCCCGGCCCGCACGACACGCCGATGCTCGCGCGGCTCCGCGACGACATCCGCGCCTCGCTCGAGTCGCAGGTGCCGTTCCCGAAGCGCCTCGGCCACGCGGACGACTTCGCCGGGCTCGTCCGGCACGTGATCGAGAACGAGTACCTGAACGGCGAGACGATCCGGCTCGACGGGGCTCTGCGCATGGGGCCGCGCTGACACGACAGGGAGGGGCTGTGGGCGAATACGTCACCACCGAGCGAGACGGGCGCGTCGCGGTCGTCACCATCGACAACCCGCCGGTGAACGCGCTGAAGGCGGCGCTGCTGGAGGAGCTCGAGGCCGAGCTCGGAGCGCTCGATGCGGACGCGGACATCGGTGCGATCGTCGTCCGCGGCGGGGGCGAGCGCGCCTTCGTGGCGGGCGCGGACATCAAGGAGTTCCCGGCGTTGCGCGAAGCGCCGCCGGCCGAGGGCGGCTCCGCGCGCGGGATCCAGAAGGTCGGCTTCGCGATCGATGCGATGCGGACGCCGGTGATCGCGCAGATCCACGGATTCTGCCTCGGCGGTGGGCTCGAGCTCGCGATGGCGTGCGACATTCGCGTCGCGGCCGAGGACGCGCAGCTCGGCCAGCCGGAGATCAAGCTCGGTCTGATCCCGGGCGGCGGCGGCACGCAGCGGCTGCCCCGCCTCGCCGGCCGCGGCCGCGCGATGCTGCTCAACCTCACCGGCGACCCCATCTCCGGCTCGGTCGCCGCAGAGTGGGGGATCGTCGACCGGGCGGTGCCTCTCGCGGACCTCGAGGAGACGGCCCTCGGCATCGCCCGCACGATCGGCTCGCGGTCGCCGGTCGCTGTCGGCGTCCTGAAGGAGCTCGCGGCCGAGACCGCGGACCTCCCGCTTGCCGAGGGCCTCGCGCGGGAGGCGGAGGGCTTCCGCCGCTGCCTCGCGAGCGAGGACGGGCTCGAGGGCGTGACCGCGTTCATCGAGAAGCGCGAGCCGGTGTTCACCGGTCGGTAGTGGCCCGTCCAGTGATGCCGTCGCGCTTCTGGGTCGCGAGCACCAAGCCGGAGGCCGCACTCGTCCGCGGCCAAGGCTGGGCGCCTTGGCGAGGGCGAGGGTGGACTCCGGCGCCGTGTGATCGCGGGCCAGAACGTGACATGCATCGCTGGATGGGGCACTAGATGAGAGCAGTCGTCCTCCGCGAGACGGGCGACGCCGACCGGCTGCGCGTCGAGGAGGTGCCCGAGCCGGACGGCGACACGATCGCGGTCCGCGCCGCCGGGGTGAACTTCCTCGACGTGCTCGTGCGCCAGGGCCGGTACCCGCAGCCGCCGCCGTTGCCGACCACGCCTGGCACCGAGGTCGCGGGCGAGCTCGACGGTCGCCGCGTCATGGCGCTCCTCCGCCACACCGGCGGCGGCTATGCCGAGCGCGCGGAAGTCGACCCCGACTGGGTGTTCCCGCTCCCGGACCGGGCAACGTTCGAGCAGGGCTCCGCGTTCCTGATGACCTTCCTGACCGCGTGGATGCCGCTCCACCACGTGGGCGTCCGGCCCGGCGCGACGGTGCTCGTACACGCGGGCGCCGGCGGGGTCGGCAGCGCCGCGATCCAGGTCGCCCGCCTCCTCGGGGCTCGGGTCGTCGCAACCGCCTCGACGGAGGAGAAGCGGGAGCAGGCGCGGAGCCTCGGAGCGACGGAGACGTACGGCTACGACGAGTTCGCGGATGCCGTGAAGGCCGACATCGTGCTCGACCCGGTCGGCGGCGACGTCTTCGCGAGGAGCCTCGGCGTGGTGAACCCGCTCGGGACACTGATCGCGATCGGCTACGCGGGCGGGCCGTGGCCGCCGCTCGACACGCAGCTGCTCGTCGGGCGCAACCTCACGGTCTTCGGCTTCTATCTCGGCCGCCTCATGCGGCTGTCGCCGGGCCGTGTCCGCGAGGCGGCGAACGAAGTGCTCGAGGCGTGGGTCGACGGAGACGTGAGCCCGCTCGTCGGGGCAACCTTCCCGCTCGAGCAGGCGGCCGACGCGCACCGGCTGATCGAGGACCGGCGCCACGTCGGCAAGGTCGTCCTTGTTCCGTAGCGCCCTCGTCACGGGCGGCCGCTCCGGGATCGGCGCCGCCATCGTCGCGCGCCTCGAGGCGGAGGGGACGGAGGTGCACGTGCTCGACGTCGCCGACGGCTTCGACGTCACCGACCCGGCCGCGTGGGACGAGGCGCCCACGGTCGAGCTGGCGTGCCTCAACGCGGGCGTGCTCGGGCCGCCCGGGGACGTGGGCGACCTCGACGTCGAGGCCTACCGGCGCGTCGTGGCCGTGAACGTGGACGGTGTCGTGCTCGGGACGCGCGCGGTCGCGCGCACGATGGCACCGGGCGGCGCGATCGTCGCGACGGCGTCCCTCGCGGGCCTCACCGCCGTCGAGTCCGATCCGATCTACGCGCTGACGAAGCACGCCGTCGTCGGCTTCGTCCGCTCGGTCGCGCCGGGCCTCGCGGCCAGGGGCATCCGGCTCAACGCGGTCTGCCCGGGCATCGTCGACACGCCGATGACCGACACGATCCGTGATCGGCTGCAGGCGGCCGGCTTCCCGCTGCTCCGGCCCGAGGACGTCGCCGCGACCGTCGTCCGCGCTGCCGGCGACGAGGAGGTCGGGCAGGCCTGGGTGGTGCAGCCCGGGCGGGAGCCGCTGCGCTTCCGCTTCCCCGGCGTCCCGGGGCCGCGCGGCACGGGCGAAGGGACCGTCCCAGAGCTCTGAGAGTCGCTGGCTCGCTGATACCCCCATGGGGTATGGTGAGAGCGGTGGACGAGCGCACCTATTCCGTGCCCGGAGTGTCCTGCGCCCACTGCCGGGCCGCGATCGCCGACGAGGTCGGAAGCCTCGACGGCGTGCGCGAGGTTCTCGTCGACCTCGACGCCAAGCGTGTCGTCGTCCGGGGCGAGCGCCTCGACGACGCCGCCCTGCGCGCGGCGATCGGGGAAGCCGGCTACGAGGCGGCATGAGCGCCACGCTCGAGACGCGGCGCCTCGAGCTGCCGATCGAGGGGATGACGTGCGCCGCTTGCGCCGTCCGCGTCGCGAAGAAGCTGAACCGGCTCGACGGTGTCAGCGCCACCGTCAACTTCGCCACCGAGCGCGCCACCGTCGAGTTCGACCCGGCGCTCGCCGCTCCGGACGACCTCGTCGGCGCCGTCGCTGCGGCCGGGTATCGGGCCGCGCTGCCGTCGTCGGCCGAGGACGCGGCCCACGCCTGGCGCCGGCGCTTCGTCGTCTCCTCGGTGCTCGCTGCGCCCGTCGTCCTCCTGGCGATGGTGCCGCCGCTGCGCTTCGCCGGCTGGGAGTGGGTCTCGCTCGCGCTCGCGACGCCGGTCGTGCTCTGGGGCGGGTGGCCGTTCCACCGGGCCGCGGCGGCGAACCTGCGTCACGGCGCCGCGACGATGGACACGCTCGTCTCCGTCGGCACGCTCGCTGCCTGGGGCTGGTCGCTGGTCGTCCTGGCCGGGTCGGTGAGCGACGAGATGTACCTCGAGGTCGCTGCGGTCGTGACCGCCCTGATCCTGCTCGGGCGCTGGCTCGAGACACGCGCGCGCAGCCAGGCCGGGGCCGCGATGCGCGCGCTGCTCGAGCTCGGCGCGAAGGAGGCGCGCCTGTTGCGCGACGGGGAGGAAGTGCTCGTCCCCGCTGCCGACGTGCGGGTCGGCGATCTCTTCGTGGTGCGGCCCGGCGACAAGGTCGCGACGGACGGCGTCGTCGAGGCCGGCGAGTCGGCGCTCGACCAGTCGCTCCTCACGGGCGAGTCGGTGCCGGTCGAGGTCGGCCCCGGAGCGTCGGTCGCGGGCGCCACGATCAACACGGACGGGCGGCTGGTCGTCCGCGCGACGCACGTCGGCGCGGACACGGCGGTGGCCCACATCGCCCGGCTCGTGGCGCAGGCGCAGGCGGGGAAGGCGCCGGTGCAGCGGCTCGCCGACCGGATCTCCGCTGTTTTCGTCCCCGCCGTCATCGCACTTGCGGCGGTCACGCTGGCCGGCTGGCTCGCCGCGGGCGAGAGCGCCGCGGTCGCGTTCGAGGCCGCCGTCTCGGTGCTGATCATCGCCTGCCCGTGCGCGCTCGGCCTCGCCACGCCGACCGCGCTCATGGTCGGGACGGCCCGCGGCGCCCAGCTCGGGATCGTCATCCGCGGCCCCGAGGTGCTCGAGCAGACGCGGCGCGTGGACACGGTCGTGCTCGACAAGACGGGCACCGTCACCGAGGGGCGGATGCGGCTCGAGAACGGGCTCCCGCCCGAGGTGCTCCGTCTCGCCGGCGCCGTCGAGGTCGCGAGCGAGCACCCGGTGGGCCAGGCGGTCGTCACGGCGGCCCGCGAGCGGTTCGGGACGCTGCCGCCCGTCTCCGAGTTCCGGAACCTCCCCGGCCGGGGCGTCGTCGGGCTCGTCGAGGGCCGGCGCGTCGAGATCGACCGTGACGGCGTCCGGGTCGACGGCGAGGACGCCGGTCGGCTCGTCGTCCGCGACACGGTCAAGCCGACGAGCGCCGCGGCCGTCCGCGAGCTCCGCGCCCTCGGGCTCGAGCCCGTGCTCCTGACCGGGGACGCAGGCCGGACGGCGCGCCGCGTCGCCGACGAGGTCGGGATCGAGCGTGTCGTCGCCGAGGTGCTCCCGGACGGGAAGGCGGCCGAGATCCGGCGCCTGCAGTCCGAGGGCCGGGTCGTCGCGATGGTCGGCGACGGGATCAACGACGCGCCGGCGCTCGCCCAGGCCGACCTCGGGCTCGCGATCGGCACCGGCACCGACGTCGCGATCGAGGCGAGCGACCTCACGCTGGTCTCCGGCGACCTCCGCGCCGCCGGCGACGCGATCCGCCTCGCGCGGCGGACGCTCCGCACGATCAAGGGCAACCTGTTCTGGGCCTTCGCCTACAACGTCGCCGCGATCCCGCTCGCCGTCGCCGGGCTGCTGAACCCGATCGTCGCGGCGGCCGCGATGGCGTTCTCGAGCGTCTTCGTCGTCACCAACTCGCTGCGGCTGCGCCGCTTCCGGAGCGGGAGGGAGGTCGCATGAGCCACGGCTACGCACCGCACAAGGACGCGCTCGTGAAGCGCCTGCGGCGGATCGAGGGGCAGGTGCGCGGGATCGAGCGGATGGTCGAGGACGACCGCTACTGCGTCGACATCCTCACGCAGATCGCCGCGGTCGAGACGGCGCTGGAAGCGGTCGCGTCCAAGGTCCTCGAGGACCACGTGACCCACTGCGTCGCCGGCGCGCTCGCCTCGGGCGACGAGGAGGCCGCGCGGGCGAAGACCGACGAGCTGCTCGCGGCGGTCAACCGGTTCGCGCGGACGCGCTGACCCTCTTGTAGGCCCGCCCGGTCGGTACTAGCATCGGTCGCGGGGGCTGGCGGCGGCCCCGTTCGAGCGAATGCAGATTCAGGTCGCATTTTCGGACGGCTTCGCCGACGACACCGCGGTCATCCGCGTCGACGGCGCCGAGGCATGGCGCGGCGACGGCCTGACGACGCGCACCCAGATCAGCCACGCCGGCTCGGCGGAGGTCGAGGCGGGCGACGACGCGCGGGTCGAGGTCGAGGTGCCGACGCAGGGCCTGGCCGCCGAGCTCGAGCCCCGGCCCTACGTGGTGGTCGCGGTCGCCGACGGCGGGCTGCAGGTCTCGTACCCCGAGCAGCTCGGGTTCGCGTAGGAGAGGAGAGCAGGATGGAAGCGCACGACGACGAGCTCGAGCTCGCGGCAGCCGCGGGCGACGACCCGGCCCCGGCCCCGACGCCCGCCCCGGAGCCGCCGCCGGTGCCGGTCACGAGCCCGGTGAGCGGGCTGTACGACGGGCCGGCCACGCCCGTCCGGCTCGGCTCTGCGCCCGTCGGGACGAGGCCGATCCGGCGTGAGGTGATCCGCCTCGACGTCGACGGCCGCTACCCGCAGATGACCGTGAGCGGGACGATCATCGGCGCGCTCGTGTCGCGGATCCACTGGGTTGCGCGGCTGCGCCGGATCGCGCCGAACCGGTTCCAGGGATCGATCTGGTACAAGGACGGCGCCGGCACGTCGTTCCCGTACACGACCGTCGACGTGACCGCGACGCCGAGCACCTTCCCGGCCGAGCGCCGCGTGAAGATCGTCTTCAGCGGCGGCGGCGCGACGAAGCGGACGGTCGAGTACTCCTTCACCTCCGGGTACTTCCGCACGGTCAACTTCGAGTTCGACGTCCAGTCGGGCGAGGTCCTCGACACGGCGATCGACACGTGCGCGCACCCGATCCGGCCGGCCGGGCTCGCGTGCGAGAGCCTGAGCATCCAGACGGTCTACCGCCGGGTCGGCTGCCAGGTCACGACCAATCCGCCGAGCATCGTCGGCGCCGCGCCCGGCGGCACCTGGTCGGACATGGAGATGCACGACGCGATGCAGGTGCACTGGTCGCGCTTCGCCAACACTGCGCAGTGGTCGATGTGGGTCTTCTTCGCCGCGCTGCACGAGTCGGGCGCGGGGCTCGGCGGGATCATGTACGACGACCTCGGCCCGAACCACCGGCAGGGGACGGCGCTGTTCCTCGACTCGTTCATCGCCAACCCGCCGTCGCGCGACCCGAACCCGGACGCGTGGCGCGACCGGATGCGGTTCTGGACCGCGGTCCACGAGATGGGCCACGCGTTCAACCTCGCGCACTCGTGGCAGAAGGCCGGGGCCTCCGGCTGGGTGCCGCTCGCGAACGAGCCCGAGGCGCGGAGCTTCATGAACTACCCGTACAACGTCGCCGGCGGCCAGAACGCGTTCTGGTCGGACTTCGCCTTCCGCTTCAGCGATCCGGAGCTCCTCTTCATCCGGCACGCGCCGGAGCGGTTCGTGCAGATGGGCAACGCCGCCTGGTTCGACCACCACGGCTTCGAGGAGGCGCGGATCGAGGAGGGTGTTGGCTTCGCGCTCGAGCTCCGCGTCAACCGCGAGCAGGCGCGGTACGAGTTCATGGAGCCGGTCTGGATCGAGCTGAAGCTGACGAACATCGCAGAGCAGCCGCAGCTCGTCGACGCGCACGCGCTCGATGCGGACTCGCTCACGATCGTGCTCAAGCAGGATCGGAGGCCGGCGCGGCAGCTCGTCCCGTTCCGGCAGAAGTGCGTGGAGCCCGAGACGACGGTGCTGCAGCCGGGCGAGTCCCTCTACGGGACGGTGCTGGTCTCGGCCGGGCTCAACGGCTGGGACGTCGCCGAGCCGGGTCGGTACACGATCCAGGCGGCCGCGCACGTCGCCGAGTCGGACGTCGTCTCGCAGCCGCTGGAGCTGCGGATCGCGCCGCCGGTCTCGCGCGAGGAGGAGTACCTCGCGGGCGACCTGTTCACGCAGGACCCGGCGCGGACGCTCGTCTTCGGCGGGACGAAGGCGCTCGGCGGCGCGAACGACGTGCTGGCGGAGATCGTCGAGCGGCTTCCGGATCGGCGCATCGCGATCCACGCCCGGGTCGCGCTCGGCGGGCCGCTGACGATCGACTACAAGCAGCTCGCGCCGAAGGGCGACGACCTCGCGTTCGCGCTCGCGAAGGCGAAGCCGGAGGAGGCGACGACGTACCTCGAGCCGGCGCTCGTCGACCGCGCGCGCACGGCCGCGGACACATTCGGCCACATCCGCTACCGCGGGATCGCGGAGCGGACGGCGAAGCGGCTCGCCGAGGCCGGGGCGGAGGCGGACGCGACGAAGACGATCGACTCGCTCATCGACACGCTCGCGACGAGGACCGTCGGCGGCCGGCCGGTGAAGGCCGAGGTGATCGAGCAGCTCCAGGAGACGCGGTCGGAGCTGACCTCCGCCGCCAAGCCGAAGGGCAAGACAAAGGCCAAGACGAAGGCCTAGCGCCTGGCTCAGCCGTCCTGCTCGCGCAGCCAGCGCTCGAGCTCGGACCACGCGCCGAGGTAGTCCTCGATGGCGTCGAGCCCGCGGCGCGCGTCCGCGCGGACGCGCATCGAGCACGCGTGGCACAGCTCGTGACCGCCGCAGGGAGTCGAGAGGTTGCAGTGCTTGCACATGCCGGGAGAACGACTGGACTCCGTCTCAAGGTACGGACGCGCCGCGGCGCCGCCTTCCCCCGTCCGGGCGGGTCGGACCTACCGGGGTAGGCCGCGGTAGGCGAGGTGCACAGGGCGCGTCCCGTCCGGACGCTCCTCCGGCGGGCGGCGGTACCGGACCACGAGCTCGAGGAACCGGGCCGAGAAGTCTTCGAGCTCCTCGTCCGTCATGTGGACGACCCAGTTCCCGATGAACGCGACCTCGGCCCAGCGCTTCGAGAGCTGCTCCTCGGCGGCGACGAACGCGTCGAGCGCCTTCTCGTCGCGCTCCAGCATCACCGCGCGCACGCGCTTGCCGGCCGCGATCTCCTCCGGCGTCCCCGTGGTGGGGGCGAGCATCATCCGCTCGGGGCGGCGCCACCAGCGGTCGCGCGCGTTCCCGCGTTGCTCGTCCTCGACGACCAGGCCGGCCTTCGCCAGCGCGCGCAGGTGGTAGCTCGTCGCCCCGGACGACTCGCCGAGGCGCTCGGCGAGCTTCGAGGCCGTCGACGGGCCCTCGGCCAGGACCTCGAGCATCCGCAGGCGCAGCGGGTGAGCCGTGGCGCGGACCTGGCGCACGGTCATGGTGGCGGGGGTCGTGGGAGTACTCATCGCAAAGAGTCTTTGCAAAAATCCTTTGGAAAAGCTACTGTAGCGCCCATGCGCAGGCGGCGCCTCTTCGCGATCATCGCCCTGTAGCCGGACGGCTTGCGTACCCTGCGCGGGTGCGCCGGACCCTGCTGCTGCTCGCGCTGTCCCTGTTCGCCCTCGCGGCCGGCTGCGGCGGCGACGACGAGCCCGGCGACACGGGTCCAGCGCAGGCGCCGACGACGACCGAGCCCACGCCGACGCAGGGCCCGTACGGCTACGACGCCGCGGCACCGGTGCGACTGCGCGATCTCGGCCGCGTCAACTCGAAGTCGCAGCTCCAGGTGCGCGACGTCGTCTTCGCGGGCGCCGACGGCCATGCCGTCAGCGGCTACCTGCTGACGCCGCCGGGCAAGGGCCCGTTCCCCGCGGTCGTGTACCTCCACGGCTCGGGCGGGACGCGCGAGGATTTCGTCGGGATCGCGAGCTGGATCGCCGCGCGTGGCGCCGTGGCGCTCACGATCGACTCGCCGTTCGTCGGCGAGCAGCCCGAGGGGACGGGCATGGACGCGCTCCGGAACGAGCGGGACCTCGCCGTCCGGGGCGTGATCGACACGCGCCGCGCGGTGGATGCGCTGCGGTCGCTGCCGCAGGTCGACGACGACCGGATCGGCCTCGTCGGCTTCAGCGCCGGCGCCCGCGCCGCCGCGATCGTGGCGGGCGTCGAGCCACGCTTCTCGTCGGTCGTCCTCTGGTCCGGCGGCTCGGAGCCGGTCGGCGCGTACACGAGCCGGCTCCCGACGGAGCTCCGGCTCGAGGCGGGCTCGCTCCTCTCGGACGTCGACCCGCTGCGCTGGATCGCCGGCTCGAAGGCGCCGCTCCTGTTCCAGGACGGGCGCACGGACGACGTCGTCCCGCGCGCCGCGCTCGACCGGCTCTACGGCGCGGCGCCGGAGCCGAAGGAGATCCGCTGGTACCCGGCCGGTCACGAGCTCAACGCCAAGGCGTACGCCGACCATCTCGACTGGCTCACGAAGCAGCTGCAGATCGACGGGCCCGCCGTGCCGGGCCTCGACACCGGCCCGACCCAGGGCTAGGAGAACCGCCAGGGCTCGCCGGCCTCGAACGACTCGAGGATCCGGCGGGCGACGACCATCCGGTGCACCTCGTCCGGGCCGTCGTAGATGCGCGCGCCACGGGCGTTCGCGAGCATCGCCGCGAGCGGGGTCTCGTCGGTGAGCCCGCGTGCGCCGTGCACCTGGACGGCGCGGTCGATCACGTCGTGCAGCACGCGGGCGGCGTGGAACTTGATCAGCGAGATCTCGATCCGTGCGTCCTCGCCGTCGTCGATCTTCCGCGCGGCGTCCATCGTCATCAGCCGGCACGCCTGGATCTCGGCCGCCGAGTCGGCGATCCAGTTCTGGACGGTCTGCTTGTCGGCGAGGCGCGAGCCGAACGCCTCGCGGCGCAGGGCGTACTCGCACATCAGCTCGAACGCGCGCTGCATCTGGCCGAGCCAGCGCATCACGTGGTGGATGCGGCCCGGGCCGAGCCGCTTCTGCGCGATCCGGAAACCGTCGCCGGGCTGGCCGAGCGTGTTCGCCACCGGCACGCGGACGCCCGTGTAGCGCACCTCGCAGTGGGTCGTCCAGCCGCGGCCCGCGTGGCCCATGGTCGGGATCGGGCGCACGACCTCGAGCCCCGGCGTGTCGACCGGGACGAGGATCTGCGTGGCGCGGCGGTGCGGCGGCGCGTCGGGGTCGGTGACGGCCATGACGATCCCGAACGCCGCGCCCTGGGCGCCCGAGGAGAACCACTTCGTCCCGTCGATCACCCACTCGTCGCCGTCGCGCACGGCGCGCGTCCGCAGCAGCGTCGGGTCCGAGCCGGCCACGTCCGGCTCGGTCATCGAGAAGAACGACCGCACCTCGCCGGCGACGAGCGGCCGCAGGAACCGCTCCTGCTGCTCCTCGGTGCCGAACAGCCACAGGATCTCGCCGTTCCCCGCGTCCGGGGCCTGGCAGCCGAAGACGAGCTGCGCGTACGTCGAGCGGCCGATCTCCTCGTTCAGCTGCGCGTAGTCGAGAAAGCCCTCGCCGCTGCCGCCGGCCTCGGGCGGCAGGTGCGGCGCCCACAGCCCGGCGTCCTTCGCCTTCGCCTGCAGCTCCGCGACGAGCGCGAGCGCCGCGTCGTCCTCGCGCGCGATCGCCGCCTCGTTGGGGTAGACGTGCTCCTCCATGAAGGCGCGGTAGGCGAGGCGCCGGGCGGGCGGGGCGAGAACGGTGTCCGTCACGCCGTTAGCATCGCACGCAATGCGCCTCGGCTTCTACATGGGCTACGCGCCCCCGGGCACGAACCCGCTCGAGCTGATCGAGCTCGCGCAGGAGGCCGAGCGCCTCGGCTACGACTCGGCGTGGGCGGCGGAGGCGTGGGGCACCGACGCGGTGAGCGTGCTCGCCTGGCTCGGGGCGACGACGGAGCGGATCAAGCTCGGCTCCGCGATCCTGCAGATGCCCGGGCGCACGCCGGCCCTGACCGCGATGACCGCGGCCACGCTCGATCTCCTCTCCGGCGGCCGACTGCTGCTCGGGCTCGGACCCTCGGGCCCGCAGGTCGTCGAGGGCTGGCACGGGCAGCCGTGGGGGAAGCCGCTCGCACGCACGCGCGAGTACGTCGAGATCGTCCGCGCGGCGCTCGCGCGGGAGACGGTCGAGCACAGGGGCGAGCACTACACGATCCCGTACGACGGGCCCGGCGCGACGGGGCTCGGCAAGCCGCTGAAGCTGATGGCGCGGCCGCTCCGCGCCGACGTCCCGATCTATCTCGCCGCGATGGGGCCGAAGGCGGTCGCGCTCGCGCAGGAGATCGCCGACGGCTGGCTGCCGCTCTTCTTCGTCCCCGAGCGGGCGCGTGCGGTCTTCGGCGACGTCGGACGGGACGGGTTCGACGTGGCGCCGAGCGTTCCGCTGGTGCTCCTCGACGACGTGGAGGCCGCGCGCGACGCGCTCAAGCCGTACTACGCGCTCTACATCGGCGGCATGGGCTCGCGTGGGAAGAACTTCTACAACGAGCTCTTCGCGCGGTACGGCTACGAGGCGGAGGCGCAGGCGATCCAGGACGCGTACCTCGACGGCCGCCAGCGCGACGCGGCCGCACTCGTCCCGGACGCGTTCGTGGACGAGGCGGCGCTCGTCGGGCCGAAGGAGCGGATCGCCGAGCGGCTCGAGGCCTACCGCGACTCGGGCGCGACGACGCTGCTGCTCTCGACGCGCCAGCCCGAGGCCCTGCGCGCGGTCGCCGAGCTCGCGCTTTGACGCCGCGCCGCCGGCGGCTCTACCTCATGCGGCACGCGGAGGTGGCGTACTTCGACGAGCACGGCGACCCGGTGAACCCGCGGACGGTGCTGCTCACGGAGGAGGGTCGCGCCCAGGCCGAGGCCGCCCGGGACGCGCTCGACGTGGACGCGTTCGACCTCGTCATCGCGTCGGGGCTCGAGCGGACGGCCGAGACCGCCCGCATCGTCTCCGGCCGCGAGCCCGAGCGCTGGCCGGAGCTGAACGAGTGGGAGGGAGGACGGCTCCACGACGTGCCCGAGGAGGAGCTCGAGGACGTGTTCACGCGGGCGCTGCACGTGACGGACGACGACGACCGCTTCCTCGGCGGCGAGTCGCTCGGCGAGGTGCGCGCCCGGGTCGCGCCGGCGCTCGAGCGGCTCGTCGCCCGCGAGTGGGACACCTGCCTCGCCGTCCTGCACGGCGGGATCAACCGCGTGCTGCTCTCGTACGCGCTCGCGCCCGGCGGCGTGCCCTACCTCGGCGGGTTCGAGCAGGCCGCCGGGTGCATCAACGTCCTCGACCTCGGCCCCGACGGCTGGATCGTTCGCACCGTGAACTACATTCCCTACGACCCGCTCCATCCCGCCCGTGACACGACGATGGAGCGGTACTGGAGCCAGTGGAGGAGGAACCGATGAGCACGACGCACCCTGCTCACGACGCCGTCGTCGAGCTGCTGCGGCGGGATCTCGACCAGGCCGAGTACGACGAGATCCGGGAGCTGTGGAAGGCGCACTCGATCGCCGAGGACAACCGCGACCTGCCCGGCCTGATCGCGACGCTCACCGACGACTGCGTCTACGAGCTCGTCCAGACGGGCGACCGCTGGGAGGGTCACGAAGGCGCGGCGCGGTTCTACACGCAGCTCCTGACCGCGTTCCCGGACGTGAAGTTCATGCTCACGGACATCGTCATCGGCCCGCAGGGCGTCGTCGAGCAGGCGGACGTGGAGGCGACCTTCGCGGCCGAATGGCTCGGGCAGGCGCCGACCGGCGAACGGGTCGAGTGGAGGGTCGTGATCTTCTTCCCCTGGGACCGCGAGCAGCGGCGGTTCAAGGGCGAGCGCGTCTACTTCGACGCGCGCCGCGCCTGACCTGACATCGCTAGCGGGTCTTCACGAGGTTGCCGAACTCGATGAACGCGTTGTTCTGATACCGCGACAGCTTCTGGTAGCGGATCGGGAACGCGCTCCCGGGCGACGTGTTGATCGTCGACCCCGGCAGCAGCCACGGGCTCTTCCACTTCAGGTTCGCGGCTGCGTTCATGACCGACTGGCGCGTCGGGTTCCGACCCGAGCGGTACAGCGCCTGGATGAACGTGTCCGCCTTCGCCATGCCGTAGAAGAACAGGCCGTCGCTCGCGGGCTGGCCCGGCGCATACTTCGCCATCAGCCGCTGGTAGAGCTTCACCTGGGCGTCGTTGGCGTACGTCGGCGACGAGGGGTCCTTGAGGTACCCCGTCGTCACGACGCCGTCCACCGCGAGGGCGGGACCCGGCGGAGTTGCGCGCGGCCGTCATGTACGTGTCCGTCGCGCCGACCGAGTTGACGAGCTTGTTCGGCCGCCAGCCGATCCGGTAGGCGACGACGAGCGCCGTGATCGCCTCGGTCGGCGTGGCGATGATGAGGAACGTGTCCGCACCGGACGCGCGCAGACGCGCCGTGGGACCGGCGATGACGGCGGCGCCGCCTCCGCGCGGGTACGTCTCCGTGGCGACGACCTTGCCGGCGCCTGCGCGAGTTCTGGAAGCCCTGCAGGAGCTCACGGCCGTAGTCGTCGTTCTGTCGAAGTACGGCGACCTTCGCGTTCGGCAGGTTCGTGCGGACGTAACGCCCGAGGAGGATGCCCTCCTGGACGTAGTCCGGCTGCCAGCCGATCGTCCACCGGTTCTGCGGATACAGCCGCCCGAACTCGCTGAGGCCGGTCGAGATGTAGAGCTGCGGCACCTTGCGCTGGTTCATGTACGCGCGGACCGCTTGCTGGTTCTCCGTGCCCAGCCCGCCGAGCATCGCGAACACGCGGTCCTGCTCCACCGCGCGCCGGGTCTGCTGGACGGTCTGCGCCTCCTGGTAGGCGTCGTCGTAGATCTTGAGCGAGATCTGACGGCCGTAGACCCCGCGCTTGCCGTCGCGTGCACGTCGTGCGTTGATGTAGCTGAAGTACGCACGCATGCCCGTGCCGATGCGGGCGTAGAGGGAGGCCGGCCCGCTCAGCGGGAGTGTGGCGCCGATCGTGATGGACTTGCTGGTGATACCGGGATCGGCGGCCGCCCCGTCGGGTCTCGCGACGGCGCCCGGAACAGCTGCGAGCGCGACCGCGAGAATCGCCGCGAGGACGAGGACGAGCTTCTTCATGCTCTTCTCCTTGAGGGGATGACCCGATTGTTGGATGACCACAGACGACTGTAAGTCCTTTTGGTAAAGACGCCAAGACGCCGGAAAAGTCCGGCCGCGCCGTTCGGCATGGCGAAGAGGACGAGGAGTAGGACGACGCCGTAGACGACCGACGGGACGCCGGGGGTCGTCGGGTCGATGTCGTCCACGGGGACGCCGACTCTCTGCACGGTGTTGATCACCGGCGCGATGATGTCGCCGGCGTAGAGCGGCATGAACTCGACGAATGCAGCCCCGACGATGACAGCGGGGAGTGACGCCGCGCCCCCGATGACGAGACCGGCGAGGAGCAGGATCGAGAGGGTCACGGCGAACGTGCCGGGCGTGACGATGAAGTTGAGGATCCCGTAGAGCCCGCCGGCGACGCCGGCGAAGAAGGCGGACGCGCCGAACGCGAGCGTCTTGTAACGCGCCAGGCTGATGCCGGAGGAGACGGCCGCGATCTCGCCGTCGCGGATCGCCTTCAGCGCACGGCCGCGCCGGCCGTGCACGAACCAGAGCGCACCGACGAACAGGACGACGCCGATCCCCCAGGTCACGTAGTACAGCCAGAGCTCCGGCGTCAGGCGACCGATCGGGCTCGTGGGGAGGTCGAGGAGGATCCCGGCCGATCCCCCCGTGAACTCGAACCGTCGTCGCAAGGGACGGGACGATCACCGCCATCGCGAACGTCGCGAGCGCGAGGTAGACGCCGGAGAGCTTCAGCGCAGGGAAGCCGAAGAGAAAGCCAACGACCCCGGCCACGAGCCCGGCGAGCGGCAGCGTGAGGAGGTCCGGCACGCCGTGGTCGACGCGACAGGATTCGCCGTGACGTACGCGCCGATCGCCATGAACGCGCCGTGCCCGAGCGAGATCTGCCCCGTGTAGCCGGTGAGGATCACGAGCCCGAGGAGCGCGATCGCGAACGTGCCGACGTAGGAGAGCTGCGTGTCGGTCACCTTTTCCTCGGGGATGATGTGAGGCGCTGCGATCACGAGCGCGAGGAGCAGCCCGTAGCCGACGACGCGGGGCCCGTAGCGTCTGATCACGCGCGCCTCACGACGACACGCCCGAAGATGCCGGCCGGCCGGATGAGCAGGACGAGGAAGAGGACGACGAACGCCGCCGGCAGCTCGAGCTCGCCGCTGATGAAGCCCACGTAGGCACCGAGGAGCGTCGTGAGCACGCCGAGGAGGAGGCCGCCGACGATGGCGCCGACCGGGCTGTCGATCCCGCCGAGCACGGCCGCGGCGAACGCGTAGATCAGCGTCGCCTGCATCATCGTCGGGCTCAGGAAGACGATCGGCGCGACCATCATCCCGGAGATGGCGCCGAGGACGGCGGCGAAGCCCCAACCGCCAGCGAACATCCAGCCGACACGCACGCCGAGGAGCCGGCTCGCCTCCGGCCCGATCGCAGCGGCGCGCATGGCGAGGCCGATGCGGGTGAAGCGGAAGAAGGTCCACAGCAGGATGACGCTCATCAGCGTCACGACCAGCACTCCGACGTCCTGGCGCGCGATCGCGACCCCTCCGATCTCGAACGGCTTGGCACTGAACGGGCCGAGGAAGGCTCGCGTCTCCGGCGACCAGATCCAGGCCGCGAGCCCGTTGAAGATCACGAACAGCGCGATCGTGACGAGGATGATCGTCAGCGGCGAGGAGCGGTAGAACGGACGGATGACGACCCGCTCGACGCCCACGCCGATGCACGAACGCGATCGCGAGCGTGAGGAAGAACGCCGGCCAGAACGACAAGCCGTGGTTCGTGATCAGCGACCACGCGATGAAGGTCGTGAACATCGCCATCTCGCCCTGCGCGAAGTTCACGATTCCCGTCGCTCGGTGGATGAGGACGAGCGCCAGGGCCAGGCTGCCGTAGACGCTGCCGATCGAGAGACCGAAGACGAGCTGTTGCAGGAACTCTTGCATCAGTACCCGAGGTAGCTCCGGCGCACGTTCTCGTCCTCGCGCAGCTCGGCGCTCGCGCCCTGCACGGCGACGCGGCCGACCTCGAGCACGTAGGCGCGGTCGGCGACGGAGAACGCGGCGTTCGCGTTCTGCTCGACCACGAGGACCGTGAGGCCCTCCTCGCGGTTCAGCTCGCCGACGACGCGGAAGAGCTCCTCCACGACGATCGGCGCGAGCCCGAGCGACGGCTCGTCGAGCATGAGCAGGCGCGGCCGCGCGACGAGCGCCCGCGCCAGGGCGAGCATCTGCTGCTCGCCGCCGGAGAGCGTCCCCGCCTGCTGGTCGCGGCGCCGCTCGAGCACCGGGAACAGGTCGAAGACGCGCTTGAAGTCGGCGCCGCGCCGCCGGACGTAGGCGCCCATGCGCAGGTTCTCCCAGACGGTCAGCTCGCCGAGGATGCCGCGCCCCTCCGGGACGTGCGCGATCCCGCTCCGCGCCATCCCGTCCGGGGTGCGCTTGCTCACGTCGCGGCCGGCGAACGTGATCCCGCCCCCGGTGCGGACCGTGCCGGAGACGGCCCGGAGCGTCGTCGTCTTCCCGGCGCCGTTGGCGCCGAGCAGCGCCACGACCTCGCCCTCGTCCACGGTGATCGTGATCCCGTGCAGCGCCTGGACGGGCCCGTACCGGGCCGTGACGTCACGCAGCTGGAGGAGCGTCGCCATTCCCGCCGTCATCGACGTCGACTTCACCGCCGAGGTACGCCTCGATCACCTCGGGGTTCGCACGCACCTCGGCGGGCGTGCCCTCCGCGATCTTGCGGCCGAAGTTGAGCACGTGCACGCGGTCCGAGACCGACATCACCAGGTTCATGTGGTGCTCGACCAGGAGGATCGTCAGGTCGTACTCCGCCCGGATCCGGCGGATCCGCCCGGCGAGCTCCTCGACCTCCTCGTGGTTCAGCCCGCCCGCGGGCTCGTCCAGCAGGAGCAGCCGCGGCTTCGAGACGAGCGCCCGCGCGAGCTCGACCCGCTTCTGCGTCCCGAACGGCAACCCCGCGACCGGCAGGTGCGCGATCCCGCCGAGCCCGAGCTCCTCGAGCGTCGCCGTCGCCTCGGCGCGCACCCCCTTCTCGCCGCCGACGCCCGTCCGCGAATGGGCGCCTACGAGCACGTTCTCGAGCACGGACATGCCGCGGAACAGCTCGACGTTCTGGAACGTGCGCGCGACGCCCTGCCGGACGACCTTGTACGGCGCGACGCCGAGCAGGTCGGTGCCGTCGAGCACGACGCGGCCTGCGTCGGGCTCGTAGAGGCGCGTGATCACGTTGAACGCCGTCGTCTTGCCGGCGCCGTTCGGCCCGATCAGGCCCGCGATCTCGCCCTTGTCGACGGAGAGCGAGACGTCGTCGAGCGCCACGATGCCGCCGAAGCGCCGGGTGATTCCCTCCACGGAGAGCAAGGCCACGGACGGCGATCCTAAAGCGGCCCGCACGCGCGTGTCACGTACGCTGGACATCTGGGCGGCTCGCCATGGCTTGACACGACGGAGTCGCGCATCGGTCTCGGCTGCATGCGTCTCTCGACCGACGAGGACCGGGACGAGGGTCGCGCGTCCGCGACGATCGCCGCCGCAGCGGATGCGGGGTTGACGGTGTTCGACACGGCCCACTCGTACGGGCTCGGGCCGGACGACGTCGGCCACAACGAGCGGCTCCTGGCTCAGACGCTCCGGTCGATCGGCGCGGCGAGCGCTCGGATCGTGACGAAGGGCGGGATGCGTCGCGACGGGGGCGGCTGGGTCCCGGACGGGCGCGCGAAGACGATTCGCACCGACTGCGAGGCGAGCCTCGTCGCCCTCGACGGGCTCCCGATCGACCTCTACCTCGTCCACGCCCCCGACCCGGGGACGCCGTGGCGGACGACGCTGCGGGCGCTCGCACGGCTCGTCGACGAGGGGCTCGTCCGGCGCGTCGGCGTCGCGAACGTCAACCGCCCGCAGCTCGACGAGGCGCTCGAGCTCGCGCCGGTCGCGGCCGTCCAGGTCGCGCTGAGCCTCGTCGACGACCGGGCGCTCCGGGGTGGGCTCGTCGAGCGGTGCGCCGACGCCGGCGTCGCGGTGATCGCCCACTCGCCCCTGGGAGGGGTGCGCCGGGCGGGCTCGCTCGCGCGGAACGAGGCGCTCGCCGCGGTCGCACGTGCGCGGACGGCGACGCCGGCCGAGGTCGCGCTCGCGTGGTTGCTCGCACAGTCTCCGGCCGTCGTCGCGATCCCTGGAGCGCGCCGCCCTGAGACGGCCGTCTCAGCTTCGCGCGCGGCGACCCTCGAGCTCGCCGTCGAGGACCTGGATGCGCTCGGACGGTCGCGACCCCGAGCTCGCGCGACGCCGACGCGCGACGGAGACGTCGTCCTCGTGATGGGCATCCCCGGTGCCGGCAAGACGCGCCTCGCCGCCGAGCACGTCGCCCGCGGGTACCGGCGCCTCAACCGCGACGAACGCGCCGGCTCGCTGCGCGACCTCGCCGACGCGCTCGACGAGGAGCTGGCCGCGGGCGAGCCGCGCGTCGTCCTCGACAACACGTACGTCACCCGCTCGGCGCGCAGCTACGTCGTCGACGCAGCGCGCCGGCACGGCGTCCCGGTGCGGTGCGTCTGGCTCGACACACCGCTCGCACAGGCCCAGGTCAACCTCGTCGAGCGCCTGCTCACGGAGGTCGGGTCGCTGCCGTCGCCGGACGACCTGGCGAAGCTGGCGCGCGAGCGTCCGGGCGTGCTCGCGCCGACCTCCCAGATGCGCCTGCTCCGCGAGCTGGAGCCGCCGACGGAGGACGAGGGGTTCGCGGCCGTCGAGCGGGTCGAGTTCCGGCGGGTGCCGGGAGCGGGGCGCGCCGGGGTGTTCGTCGCGGCGGCGGCCGTGGACGCGGAGGGTTGGGAGGGGCTCGACCCCGACGCGCCGCACCTCGTCTTCGACTGGCGCCCTGAGTCCGCGCCGGATGCGCTGACGTCGATCGCCGCACGCGTATCCGCAGCGGTCACGGGCCCGGTCGAGGCGGCCCTCTGCCCGCACGGCGGCGGTCCGCCGCGCTGCTGGTGCCGGCCGCCGCTCCCCGGCCTGCCCCTCGCCTTCGCGCGGGCGCACGACGTCGACCCGGCGCGTTCCGTCCTCGTCGGGACGAGCGCGGCGCACCGCACCCTGGCGACGACGCTCGGCGCGCGCTTCGTGGAGGCGGGGCTCAGCTGAAGCGCTCGGCGTCGGCGATCACCGCGACGGCGCCCACGACACCGACGATCGCGCCGATCGCGTCCGCACTCGGCACCTCGAGGGACCCGAGCACGCCCCAGACGGTGAGATAGATCCACGAGCCGAGCGTTGCGCCGTAGATCAAGGCCAGGCCGCGTCCGTGCGTCGGCCGCACGACGCCGAACAGGCGAGGCCCGGCCTGTGGCTCTGCGGGCGGTGGAGGCGGCGCGCCGTCCTCCGGGTCGAGCCCACGCTCGAGCAGCAGCACGCGCGCGCCCACCTCCCGGAGGAGCGTGGTGTTCCGGAGCTCGTAGAGGTACACGCCGAGGGTCGCGACGAGGCCGACGAGCCCGACGGCTGCGAAGTCCTCCGGCTCGGCGCGCTGCGGGAGGATCGCGACCGTCGCGCCCGCGATGGTCGGGACGAACGCGAGCAGGCGGAAGCGGATCTCCCCGAGCTCGCGCAGCCGCGCCACGTTCCGCTCGTGGTCGAGCCGCAGCAGCTCCGAGTCGCGCATGGCCGAATGGATAGCGGTCGCGTCGGCCGTCGGCCGCTAGGTGAGCGCCCGGAGCGGCGGCACGGTGACGCTGTGCTGGACGAACTGTCGATCGTGCGGCGCGTCGCCCCGCTTGCGCAGGTGGATCGCGACGCGGTCGCCGGCACGCTCGATCTCGACGACCGCCCACCAGCGCCCGTCGACCGACGAGCGCGTGACCTCGGCGCCGACCTCCGGCAGCTCGTCCTCCGACCACGCGCCGCGCCAGAGCTCGCGGCCCGCCGAGTCCTCGCGGATCCAGACCACGGGCGCGTCGATCCCGGCGTCGGGCGGCGCAGCGCCTGCGGCCCAGACCGAGATCGGGTCGTAGCTCGGCTGCTCGTCGCGGGTGATCTCGCGCAGGGTCGTCCGGAGCTCGTCGGGCGTCGGGTTCCCCCAGAACCAGAAGCCGTTCCAGCGGCGCCGGATGACGCGCTTCGAGTCGAGGACGAAGGTCAGCGGCAGGAACGGGCGGTGCTTCTCGTCCGTCAACTCGACGATGCCGAGCTCCTCGGCGACGGCCCGGTCCTCGTCGGAGAGGAACGGGAAGTCGGCGCCGAGGCCGGCCCGGAAGGCGCCGTTGACGTAGGGCGTATCGATCGTGACGACCGCGATGCGGCCGTACTCGCGTTGGAGCTCGTCCTGCATGGCGACGAGGTTGCGGACGCGGATCTGCTCCTTCGGGCACCACCAGCCCCGCACGAACGCGAGGACGAGCGGGTGCTCGGACGCGATCGAGGAGAGCCTGCGGGGCGCGCCGGTGTGGTCGGGAAGCTCCAGGTCGGGGAACGGGTTGCCGGGCTCGAGGTCGGGTCTCATGGCGCTCACCACTTTCGTCTCGGGGTGCGGTAGCGTGGCCATCGTGACGGGGTTCGTCGTGGACTGCGGAGCCGTCCTCCTCCTCGCCGCCGAGGGCATCGAAGTCACGCCCGGGCGCGAGCTGCTCGCGTGAGGATCGCCGCGCTGCCAATGCCGCTGCGGTGGCTTCGAGAGCCGCAGAGCTCGCGCGTTCCGGACGAGGCATCGCTCCACGTGGTCGCGGGCGCCCGCACCGACTGGTTCGTCGACCCGCAGCGCTCGACCGAGGCGACGGTGAACGCGCCGGCGCTCGTCGGCGCTCCCAGCGGCGACTACCTTCTGAGCGCGCGCGTGACGGTCGACTTCGCCGCGACCTACGACGCCGGTGTGCTCATGCTCCACGAGCGCGACGACGTCTGGGCGAAGCTCTGCTTCGAGTACTCGCCGCAGGGCGAGCCGATGGTCGTCTCGGTCGTGACGCAGGGCGTGTCGGACGACTGCAACTCGTTCGTCGTCGACGGCCCGTCCGTGTGGCTGCGCATCGCGAGGATCGGGCCGGCGTTCGCCTTCCACGCGTCGACCGACGGCGACCGGTGGAGCTTCGTCCGCCACTTCGCCCTCGACGGCGCCGGTGAGCCGTTCGTCGGCTTCGCCGCCCAGTCCCCGACCGGCGACGGGTGCGCCGTCGCGTTCGAGCGGATCTCCTACCGCGCCGAGCGTCTCGACGACCTCCGCAGCGGCGCCTGAGCTCGACGCCGTCGCGCGCCTTAGTCGAGCGGCGCGAACAGTCCGATCGTGTTGCCGTCCGGGTCGCGGAGGTAGGCGAACCGCTGTCCCCAGAACGCGTCCCAGGGCTCACGCTTGCCCTCGAACCCGGCGTCGACGACGCGCCTGTAGGTCGCATCGACGTCGGCAGGGTCGGCGCAGCGGAAGGCGAGCACGACTCTTTGACGCACGGGGCTCGGCAGGTCCGGCTCGATCTGCCTGATGAGCTCCTCGGTGTCCCACATCAGCCGGAGCCGGCCGCGAACATCGGCTTCCACGTGGTCCTCGCCGGCGTCCGGCACCTCGACCCCGAGCAGGCCGTAGAACCGGAGCGATGCGGCCATGTCGGCGGTCGTGATCCCGAACGCCTCGAGCTCGGCCACGCGGGGACGATAGCTCCGTGCGTCGATCGCCGGCACTAGCTCGGCGGGTCGTCCGGGCGAACCGTCGGGATTGGCCTCCAGACGCGCACGATGACCGCCGCCACAGTTGAGGCGGCGCAGAGCGCGCAAGCGGCGCGAGCGGGAGAAGGCAGCCCGGGCGATGCAGGACGAGGACGCCGTACATCGCGTTGCCGAGAACACGCACCGCTACATGGGCTCCGGTCCCGGCGCGACCTAGCTCCCCCGCCCTGGCGAGGCGGCGCCGCGCGTTTGAGCGAAGATCACGTCGTGGGCGGCCGGGCCGACCGGAACAAAGGCCGTTAGCGCCGGTGCAGGCTGGCGGCGGGCGGGGGCACGTGGTGATCGTTCACGGACTCGGGGCGTTCCCCTTGTGCGAGTCGATACGAGATGGAATGATCGCGGCATGACGGCAGCGCACGTTCGCTGCTTCTGGAAGTGGCCGCTCGGTCATCGCTGGGTGTTCGAGCACGAAGGCCTGCGCCACGTCAAGCGCTGCCAGGATTGCGGACGTAGGAAGGGTCTGGGCATCCCGTCTTCGGCAACTGACCGGGAGCTGCCTGACCGAGGCGGCGTCGGTGGGGACGGCGATTAGTGCGTCTTGCGCTCGCCCTGTTCGCCGTCGTTTTCCTCGCCGGGCTGGCGGTGACGTTGACGACCGGCGGCCTGCTCGGCCCGATCCTGATCGTCGGCGCAGTCGGCGGCCTGGGCTGGATGATGGCGCCGGTGCTCATTGACGAGGTCGCGCACTGGCTGTCGACGGGCACCGTTCGCCGGCGCTGAATTGGAGGGGCGATGAGACCGGTCGCATGTTGGCTGGGTCGTCATGAGTGGACGGCCCGCGTTGAACATGGAGAGAGGTACAAGGTGTGCGCGAGGTGTGGGAAGGAGCCTCGGGGGCCGCGTGGTGCCACGGGCTACGGGCGGAAGGACGACCAAGGTGGCTACCCCAGCGGTGGCGAGGGCGCCGGTGGCGACGGCGATGGCTAGGCCGCTCTGATCATGGCCAAGCGCTGGCGCTGCTACGTGAGACTGCACCGATGGGTGGTGAGATGGCGCGACGAGCACGGTGAGCAGAACAGGTACATCGTCTGCCGTGACTGCGGTGAGGAACGCGACCTCGGCCCAGTCGACATACCGCCGGGGGCCTACTTCTAGGACGGCCGAGGCCCGACGGGACAGCTGGCGCTGACGACGGGCTACGGGAAGTCCCTTCGTGGGCGGGTACGCGAAGGACGGCGAAGACCTTGGGCGCCCGCGAGTTCGCGGAGCCGAATGCTCGCTCTCGACCTACGACCGCAGAGTGCGGGCAAGAGGCGGCTGTGGGCGCAACGGAGATGCGGCACCTCCGCCGCCCGCCCCCGGAGCGACCGGGTGCGACCACCGTCTTGCCCGCGCCGAAATCCTAGGAGGATGTCTCCTCGCGTCCATCCGGGGTTCCCCCGATTATGACAAGAGGCAATTTCTGCCCATGCGCGAGCGGCCGTCTTCGCGTTGCGGGAACGCCGTGACACGGTGGCGCTGTGCGACAAGGTCTATCGCGTTGTCGCGTCGTCTACCTCGACGACGACGGTGGCGTGCGCGGGATGCCGCGGCTCGAAGAGACGCAGCAGGCGACGAGCGCATGAGCTCCGCCGGAGACGGGCCTTATTCGTCGATTCGGCCTGTGAACACTCCGATTGCGAACGCAATCAAGGCCAAGATCAGCAGCAGCCAAATCAAGCTGTGTATGGCGATGCCCCCGGCAACAGCCGCCACAAGGATGATCACGCCGAGAATGATCCAAACCGGTCTCATGCCGGGCGCATTCTCCCCGGCGGGCGGACCGCTTGACAAGCCCGACGCCGCCGTCTACCTCGACGACGACGACGACGTGCGAGGGATGCTGATGCTCGAGCAGACGTCGCGCTGAACTCGACCGCGCCGCGTTGCCGACATTGGGAACGGGCGCCCGCGAGGGCGGCGTCATTCCTTGTGACAATCCTGTGACGATTCGGGTGTCATCGCCCCTCTCTTCGCGCGCTCCTGAGCCTGAGCGAAGACCCAACCAGGTGAACAAAAACCCCCGCATATGCAGGGGTTTTCGTCAGGAGGCGCATACGGGATTCGAACCCGTGCCGCCGCCGTGAGAGGGCGGTGTCCTAGGCCTCTAGACGAATGCGCCCCGGACGCGCGGCAGTGTAGCTGGTTTGCCCGCGGCCTAGGAGGCGCGGTACCGTCGTCGCGATGCCCGCTCGACGCCGTGTGCTGGTCGTCGGCGCGTTGCTCGCGCTGCCCGTCGCGATCCTCCTGCTTCTGCTCGCGCGGCCGTCGCTCGATGCGACGTGGGAGAACCAGCCGGCGCACTTCTGGCTCGTCCTGCTGGCGGCGCTCGCGAGCGTCGGCCTCGGCGTCGCCGTCTTCCGCGCGGCCCGGCAGCGCGGCGACGCGCGACTGCTCCTGGTCTCGCTCGCGTTCGTCGCGGCCGCCGGCTTCCTCGGCCTCCACGCGCTCGCGACGCCGGGCGTGCTGCTCGAGGGATCGACGCCGGGATTCCTCCTCGCGAACCCGATCGGGCTCGTCGTCGCCGGCGTGTTCGCCGCGCTCTCGCCGTGGCGCTGGAACCGACGCACCTCGCTGCGGCTGATCGCGTGGTCGGGCGTCCTCATGGGACTGCTCCTCGGCGTCCTGGGCGTGTGGGCGGTGTTCTCGGTCTTCGAGCTGCCGCCGCTCGACCGCGCGCTGACGCTCGACGACGCGGAGAGCACGCTGTGGGCGATCGCGATGGTCGGCTTACCGCTGTACGCGATCGCGGCGTTCGGCTACCTCCGCCTTTACCGCGAGCGCGGGACGAAGCTCGTCTTCGGCATCACCGTCGCCTTCGTCCTGCTCGCCGAGGCGATGCTCGTGGTCGCCGTTGCCGAGAACTGGCGCCTCAGCTGGTGGGAGTGGCACGTGCTGATGGTGCTCGCGTTCGCGTCGATCTCGTTCGCGGCGTGGAAGGAATGGCCGGAGGAGCGGTTCGCGCATCTGTACCTCGACGAGACGCTGTCGGCGTCGGAGGAGGTGACGCTGATGTTCGCCGACCTCCAGGGCTACACGAGCTTCACGGAGCGCGTGGGGCCCGACGAGGCGACGAGGATGCTGAACACCTATTGGGCCGAGCTCCTCCCGGTGCTCGAGCGCTACCGCGCGGACGTCCAGGATCTGATCGGGGACGAGGTGATGGCGATCTTCCGCGGCGATGACCACGCTGCGCGCGCAGGGCGGGCAGCGCTCGTGTTCCAGGAGGAGGCGGCCCGGATCGCTGAGAACAGCTGGCCCCGCTTCCGCGCCGGCCTCAACACGGGCGTGGTCACGGCCGGCATCGTCGGCGCCAGCACTGGCCTGCGGAAGCACGGCGTGGTCGGCGACACGGTCAACGTCGCGGCGCGGCTCCAGTCCGCGGCTCCGGTCGGCTGCGTGCTCGTGGCGGAGGAGACGACGCGGCACCTGCCGCCGGAGGCGGTCGTCGAGGAGCGGGCGCCGCTCGACCTGAAGGGCAAGGAGGAGCCGGTACAGGCGTACGTGCTCCGCTCCATGCCCGAGCCGGAGGCGCAGCGGCGTCGGACCCGCTCAGGCCTCTTCCGGACGCCGGGCTGAGTCGTCCTCGCCGCGCGCGAGCCGGGCGATCAGCGCGAGCACGGCGGCCGCGGCGAGGATCCCGACGGCGTTCCAGATCGTCGAGGACGAGAGCGGGACGGCGGTGGCGGCGAGCACGAACGTCGCCAGGACGAGCGCGGCGGCCGCGAGGGCCCCCAAGGCGACGAGGCGCCGCACGGCCACCGCGGCCTCCTCGCGCGCCGTCGCCGCGAGCTCGACCGACCAGTAGCCGAGCTCCGCGACCAGGAGCAGCCCCGTCGCGACGAGCGGCGACGCGCCGTCGACGCCCGGCTCATCCGCGAGCGTGACGGCGTACGCCGCCGCGAGCCCGAGGAGTCCCCAGGTGACGAGCTGACCGCGTCCGAGGGCCACCGCAGCGGCGATGAGCAGCACGCCGACGGCCGCCGTCGCCACCACGACCCCGTCCTCCGCCCCGGCGTGGGCCGCGACGCCGACGGCGAGCACGACCGCAGCGGCACCCGTCGCTATCCGCGCGCCACGCGAGCCTGACGCCGCCACGCCGACACCTCCTCCAGGGGCGCGGCGAGCGCCTCGCCGTCGCGCCACTCGACCACCGGGACGCCGGCGGTCTCGAACCGGTACCGCAGCGCCGCCCGCGTGTGGAGCCAGAACCGATACGCGACACGGTCGGCCTCGTCGTCGCCCGCGACCGCGAACGCCGCGGGTGAGACCTCGACGATCGCCAGGTCGAAGCCGCGTGCGCGGAGGTCGAGCAACGCACCGACCGAGCGCTCGTCGAGGAGCGGCGTGAGCCCGACGACGAGCGCTTGCGGCGGCAGCGTCCGCCGCGGCAGCAGCTCGACGTCCTTCCACGCGTAGTTGAGGACGATCTCCGTCTCGAGCAGGGAGTCGACGATGCGGTAGAGCTGCCGCATGCCCGTGCCGGGGAGCAGCCAGCTGAGCATCCCACCGAAGCCGATCACGCCGACGCGGTCCTTCCGCGCGAGATAGGCGTCGGCGAGCGCGGCCGCGGCCCGGACGGTCAGGTCGAGCGTCCCGCGCTCCGTCCCGCGCACCTCGGAGAACGTGTCGAGGAAGAGGATCACGTCGGTGTTCCGCTCCGGATGCGCCTCGTTCACGACGAGGTCGCCGCGCCGCGCGCTCGCGCGCCAGTTCACGCGCCGCACGCGGTCGCCCGGGACGAACGGCCGGATGTCGGCGAACTCGATCCCGTCGCCCTTCGTCCGGGCCACCTGGTTGCCCACGCTCGGCTGCGTCTCCAGCGGGCGCAGCAGCGAGAGCAGGCGCTCGGGCCCGGGGTAGACCCGCAGCGGCGCGCGCAGGTTGCGGACGTCCTCGAACGCGAAGACGCCGAGTCGGTCGCGCGCCCGCAGGTACACCGTTCCGGGTGCGTAGCCGCCCCAGCGCGTGCAGCCGATCGGCACCTCGACCTCGCGCTCCTCGCCGGCCGCGAGACGGAGGGCGAGCGGGTTGGTGCCGGGCTCCGCGTCGAGCCCCGGCGCGAGCGCGAGAAAGAGCTCGAGTCGCTCGACGGCGTCGTCGGCGTGCACGACGAGACGGAAGGCCACGGTCTCGCCCTCGAGCGCCCGCTCCCGCTCGAGCCCTCCCTGCAGGGTGAGCACCGGCGGGCGGGCACCCACCAGGCCGACGCCGACGAGCAGGGCGAAGGGCGCGACGAGGACGACCAGCTCCGGCAGGCCGAGGACGAGCGACGCGGCGAGGCCGAACGCCGACAGGCCCGCGTAGGCGCCGAGACGGGGCGACCCGCGGCGGGTCACGACGCGGCGGCGGGGGCGCGCACGTCCTCGGCCGGCGGCGTCGGGACGGTCTCGAGCACCTCGCGCACGACGTCGTCGCCGCGGATCCGCTGCACCCACAGCTCCGGCTTCAGCATCAGCCGGTGCGCGAGCGCCGGGACCGCCACGCCCTTCACGTCCTCCGGCGTGACGAAGTCGCGTCCCGAGAGTGCGGCGCGCGCCCGCGCGAGCTTCAGCAGCGCGAGGGAGCCGCGCGGGCTGGCACCGACCTGCGACCCGCCGGCTCGTCCGCGTGGCGCCGACGAGGTCGACCATGTAGCGGCCGATCGGCTCGGAGACGTGGACGCGCTCTACGGCCGCCTGGAGCGCGAGCAGCGTCGGGCCGTCGACGACCGGCGAGAGCTCGACCTCGTCCGTCTGCCGCTCCGCGCGCGCCTCGAGGACGCGCCACTCGTCGTCCACGGCCGGGTAGCCGAAGGAGATGCGGAGCAGGAACCGGTCGAGCTGCGCCTCCGGGAGCGGATACGTGCCCTCGTACTCGATCGGGTTCTGCGTCGCGAGCACGACGAACGGCCGCGCGAGCGGGTACGTGCGCCCCTCGATCGTCACCTGCCGCTCCTGCATCGCCTCGAGCAGCGAGGCCTGCGTCTTCGGCGGGGCGCGGTTGATCTCGTCGGCGAGGAGGAGGTTCGTGAAGATCGGGCCGGGCCGGAACTCGAAGTCGGCCTCGCGCTGGTTGTAGATCGAGGAGCCGGTGACGTCGGACGGCATCAGGTCCGGCGTGAACTGGATCCGCGCGAACTCGAGCGAGGTGGCGCTTGCGAGCGAGCGGGCGGCGAGGGTCTTCGCAAGCCCAGGGAAGTCTTCGATGAGCACGTTCCCGTCGGCGAGGAGGCCGAGCAGCACGAGCTCCAGCGCGTCGCGCTTGCCGACGACGGCTCGCTCGACCTCGTCGAGGACGAGTGCGCAGGTCGCGGCGACCGTGTCGACGTCGAGCTCGCGTTCGGCCACCACGGGAGCCTAGTGCCCCCTCAGGTGATGCTGTCTAGCTCCCGGGACGCGAGCACCGAGCGATGCAAGGACGCAGGGAGCGTCCATGGCTGAAGCCATGGGCGCGACCGAGGACGCCGCAGCGCGATGCGTGCTCGCGGGTCGGAAGCGGGCGTGTATCGCCTGAGGGGGCACTAGATCCTCTCCACTCGGTCGAGCAGGTCCCGCTGGCGCCGAACCGGGAGGCCGGGCGCGAGCCGGTCCGTCGGCATCGGCCGGTCCGGCCGAACGAGCTCCCAGAGTTCGGTGCCGAGGACGTCGCGCGTCTCGGCCGTGCCGGCGTCGAGCTCGAGCCCGCGATGGGCGGCGAGCCGGTGCTCGAGGATCGCGCGGAGCCGCGCGCGGAGGCGAACGTGCAGGTCGAACGCGCTTCCGCTCGAGAGAACGACCTCGCGCTCGACCCGCTCGAGCGTGGCCGGGCGAGACGGCCGCGGTGTGCGGCGCGCGGCGATGGCACGGTCGTAGGCGGACGGGACGTCGGCGCCGCTCGCGCGCCGCGTCCGGCGGACGAGCCAGAGCATCCCGACCGCGCCGACAAAGAGCGCGTAGCCGTCCGCGGCCTCGTCGCCGCCGGCCGCCCCCGCGAGGACGGCCGCGCCCGCGACGACGGCTCCCGCCACCGCGACGACGAGCCAGCGCCTCACCGCAGCGCCTCGCGGACTGCCTCGAGTGCCCCGATCGCCGCCTCCCGGTCGCCCTCGTCGAGCGCGTGGAGGCTGAACTTCGCCTGCTCGAAGAGCGACGCGAGCCCGGCGAGCGGTGCGGGCGGGACATCGAGCTCGCCGAGCACGCGCGCGACGTACTCGAGCGGCGCTTCGCCGGGGTCGCGCGGTGCACCGGCGGCCTCGAGCGCGAGCTCCAGGCGCGCGAAGGCCGCCACGATCGCACGGCGCACGTCCGGCTCGTCGCGCAGGTCGGCGAGCGGCTGCGCGAGCGCGGCCTCGAGCCGGTCGCCCAGTCCCTGCCGGCGCGGCCGCGACCGTCGTCCGAGGACGACGACGCCGCCGACCGCGATCGCCGACGCCACGAGCACGGGCAGCCAGGCCGGTTCGGGGGGACGGGCAGCTTCGGCCTCCGCGGTCGTCGGCTCGGCGACACGCAGGCGCGAGAGGATCTCGCTCAGGCGGCCGTCAGAGCGCGACGAGATCGCGACGGCCACCACCACCAGGGCCGCGAGCACGAGCGGCGACAGCCACCGCTGCTTGCCGGTGCGCCGGGCCTCGGGGAGCTCTCTGATGCCGAGCAGGACGAGGGTTGGAATGCCCGCCAACCCGACGAGCACGAGCACGGCGTACGCGTACGTGACGACCCATTCCGGCAGGCCGAGCCCGCCGCCCTCGGGCGCAGGTGTGGACACCGCCGACGCCGCGGCGACGACGGCGAGGAGTGCGCCGAGCGCGGCCGCGAGCGCGACGACGCGCCGGTTCACGCAGCCCACTCCTGGAGCTCCGCGCGCAGGCGGACGAGCGCCGAGAGCGCGTCGTCCTTCATCTCGACGTCCACCGCGTGCGCGCTGAAGCGGGCCCGCTCGTAGAGATGCGTGAGCTCGAAGGCCAGGCCGGAGGCGCCGGGGATGTGTGCGATCGCCGGTGCGATCCGCTCGAGGTACTCGAGCGGCGCCTCGGCGTCCTGCCGCGGCAGGCCGAAGGCAGCGAGCGCCCGCTCCATCCGGGCGTACGCGGCGATCACCGCGCGGCGCGGATCGGGCTCGGCCAGCAGGTCGTCGATCGCGTTGTCGAGGAGCAGCCCGAGCTCGTCCGCGAGCGCATCCTCGTCGCCCTCGCGGAGCGGCCGTCGCAGCTGTCGCCGCCGGTAGGAGAGGTAGACCATGGCTGCGCCGAGACCGAGGCCGATGATGACGAACGGCGCGAGCCGGAGCTCGCCGCGGCGGCGGTCGCTCTCGTCCAGCGGTGCGGCGGTCGTCGCGCCCTCGATCTGCGGCAGGGGCTCGGGAGCGGGGTTCTGCTCGAGGCGCCCGAGCCCGCGCAGACCCACCAGCACGGCGAGGATGATGCCGATGAAGACGAGCAGCGCCACGTCGCGGCGCCGCCCGGCGTTGGGATCCCGTCGCCAGCCGCCGCGCTTCCAGGTCGTGTACAGGGCGACGGGGATGAGCGCGAGGTAGAGCGCGAGAAACGTGCTCAGCACGTAGTCCAGGACCGCGGGCGAGAGATCCCGTTCGGCCGACGACCGGCCGACCAGCGGCTCGCGTGCGACCGACGCGACGGCGACGACCGTCAGCAGCCCGATGATCGCCGCTGCGACCGCGGCCGTGGTCGCCACGCGCCGGGCGCGCGGGGGGTCGTCCCGACGCCCGGGAGCCTCCACATCGGTTGAGACGCGGCGCGGGGGGTTCGGGTTGTGCCGCGTCACCGACCGGACCGTCCTCTCGCCTAGTGGCAAAGCGAACGAACCAGGCGGACAATACGCGCATGCGGCCCGCCCGCAGCGACACGAGCGCGATCCGTCGCATCCTCACGACCCTCGTCGATCAGCAGCGACGCCTCCGCTCGACGGGCGCGCCGGCGGCGGAGGTCGAGGCGAACCGGAAGGCGATCGCCTACTGGCACAGCGCGCGCACGGCCGTGCATGCGGATGCGCCGAACCGTGTCGACGACACGCGCTGACGAACGGTCGCGACGACCTGATCGAGCGTGCGTCGACGGCTCTAATCACCTACACGACCCGGCAGGATGAAAAGCCGCTTTGTCCAGCGGCTTCCTCAGGCTGCGGGGCAGGGATTCGAACCCCAACTTCCTGATCCAGAGTCAGGCGTCCTACCATTAGACGACCCCGCAAAGGGCCGGGGCAGTGTAGCCGCCTAGGTCTCGAGCCGATAGAGCGGGACGAGACGCTTCTCGGCCTCGGTGTCGATGTGCGCGACGACCTCGACGTACGGCTCGAGGCCCGAGCCACGCAGCTTCGACTTCAGCAGTCCGTCGACCTGGTAGATGCCCGAGGAGTTGTTCATGACGATCTCGATCCCGATCGGCTTCGCCTCGCCGTCGCCGATTCGCACCTCCTCGATCGCGGCCGCTGACAGCGAGTGGATCGAGACGCTGCCGCGCTCGAACGGGATCCGCGACCGGCCCTGCGCCATGTCGAGCGCGTCGGCGACGCGGACGATCCCGGCCTCGAGCGTGAACGGCTTGCCGTCGTTGCGGTGGCTCGTGATGCAGTGGAGCGTCTCGGCCGCGATCACGGTCAGGTCCGGCTCCTCGTAGATCCCGTCGAGGAGCTCGCGGATCTTCGGCTCGGCGAGGAAGAGGCTGAAGTCCTCGTGGCCGTCGCGGTGCACGGCCATGCCGATGCAGTGCGTGAGGGCGCCGAGGACGACCACGACCTCCGCGTCGTCCTGGGTCATGCCGTAGTCGCGGACGACCATCGGCTCGACGCCGTGCTTGGCGAGCTGGCGGAGGAGCTTCAGGGCGATGTTCGTGACGATCTGGATGTGCACCCAGGAGTGGTCGTTGATCTCCATGCGCACGACGGCGTTCACGTTCGCGACGTGCCACCAGCCCTTCAGCTGCTTGTCCGCGTTGGCCCGCTCGACGATGCGCCGGAGCTTCCGGTTCGCCCGCTCGGGGACGCGGATTCGCATGCCGGCGACGGCCTGCGACGGCGTCAGCCTCGTCTCGCGCTCGGCCTCGTCGGACGCGGGTGACTCGATCCGCTCCGTCGTCTCGGGATCGAGCCCTTCGGCCGCCGCCTCGAGCTCGTGGTCGCTCACGCTAGGGCGCGGCGGGCTGCTCGGGTGGTGCCGGTGGGGCCGGTGGTGCCGGTGGTGCCGGCTCGTCCGGCGCGGCGTCCACTGCCGGCTGCTCCATCGGCGCCTCCGGCGCCTCGCGCCCGCGAAGCGCGAAGTAGACGAGCGTGAGCGCGACCGCCACGAACGGCGCGGTGATCGAGTTCGAGACGACGCTCTGGATGTACGACCCGAGCCAGCCGGGGAGCCACGAGAGCAGGATGCCGAGGATGATCCCCGCCCCGATGAGGATGAGGAACACGAGCACGATGAGCCCGAACACGTTCCAGCCCTCACCGCGGACGAGCTCGCGGCTGCGGCCGAACGACTCGCCCGCCGAGCGGCTCTCCAGCACGATGACCGGCACGATCACGCACCAGATCGTCAGCAGGAAGAGGCCCGGGACGATGAACAGGATCAGGCCGATCGTGATCGCGACCGCGGCGATGAGGCCGGCGACGAGCACGGAGCCGAGGTGCTCGCGACCCTGCGCGAACGTCTCGGAGATGGACATGTCCGCGCGTCCGTCGCGCACGTCGGCGACGGCCTCGACGAGCGCGGCCTGCAGCCAGAAGACGCCGAGGATGGAGACGAACGCGCCGAGGAGCGCCCCCAGCCAGCCGAGCGCCCACGTCAGCAGGATCGAGACGAGGCCGAGGATCGCGTAGACGACGAGCGCGATCGGGATGAGGTGCCTCCACTGCTTCTTGTAGAGGTCCCAGGTCTGCCCGATGATGGCGGTCGGCGACATCGCGGCGGAGCCTAACGCACCGGCGGCCGCCGCGTCGCCCGACTAGGCGACGTCGGCCCAGTCGCCGTAGAGCTGGGTGTAGAGGCCGCGCGCGGCGATCAGCTCGGCGTGCGTGCCCTGCTCCACGACCTGTCCGTGCTCGAGCACGACGATGAGGTCGGCGTCGCGGATCGTCGAGAGGCGGTGCGCGATCACGAACGCCGTCCGGCCCTCGAGCAAGCGTGCGCAGCGCGGACTCGATGCGCCGCTCGGTGCCGATGTCGACGGACGACGTGGCCTCGTCGAGGACGAGGATCCGCGGGTCGGCGAGCAGGGCGCGCGCGAAGGCGACCAGCTGGCGCTGCCCGAGCGACAGACGTGTGCCGCGCTCGCCGAGCTCCGTCTCGTAGCCGTTCTCCAGCCGGAGGACGAACTCGTGCGCGCCGACGGCCTGTGCGGCCCGGACGATCTCGTCGGGCGTCGCGTCAGGCCGGGCGAAGGCGATGTTCTCGTGGACCGTGCCCGCGAAGAGGAAGCCCTCCTGCGGCACGACGCCGAGCTGCCGGCGGAGCGACTCCTGCGTGACCTCGCGGAGGTCGACGCCGTCGATCGTGATCGCGCCCTCCTGCGGGTCGTAGAACCGGGCGAGCAGCTTCGCGATCGTCGACTTCCCGGCGCCGGTGTGGCCGACGAGCGCGACGGTGGTGCCGGCGGGGACGTCGAGGTCGATCCCGTGCAGCACCTCCGGGCCCGTGCGGTAGCGGAAGCGGACGCCGTCGAAGCGGACGTGGCCGTCGATGCGCGGCGAGGGGGCGGGCGTCGGGCGCGTCGACGACCTCGGGGTCCTCGTCCATCACGTCCATGATCTTGTCCAGCGCCGCCACGGCTGAGAGGAACGTGTTGTAGAGCTGCGAGAGCTGCTGCACCGGGTCGAAGAAGTTCGACAGGTAGAGCATGAACGCGAGCAGCGTCCCGATCGTGATCGAGCCCTCGAAGTAGCGGTAGCCGCCGTAGCCGAGCACGATCGCCGTGGCGGTGGTCGCGAGGAAGTCGACGAAGGGGAAGTAGAGGCCGTTCGTCACGACCGTCTGGTGGTTGGCCTCGCGGTAGTGGGCGTTGACCTCGCGGAACCGGCGCAGGTTCGTCTCCTCGCGCGTGTACGACTGGACGACACGCATCCCGGCGATGTCCTCGGCGAGCGTCGCCGTGACGAGCGCGAGGCGCTCACGGACGGCGCGGTAGGCGCGGGCCGAGTAGACGCGGAAGAGCGCCGTCGCCACGGCCATGAGCGGGATGACCGTGACGGTGGCGAGGGCGAGCTGCCAGTCGAGGAAGAAGAGGATGACGGCCGAGCCGATCAGGATCAGCGTGTTCTGGACGAGGGTCGTGACGCCGTCGGTGACGAGCTGGTCGAGTGCCTCGACGTCGTTCGTGAGGCGGCTGATGATCACGCCGGCGCGGTTGCGCTCGAAGTAGCCGAGCGAGAGGCGGCCGAGATGCTTGAAGAGCCGGTTGCGGAGGTCGGCCAGGATCCGCTCGCCGGTCCACCCGGTGAAGTAGGTCTGCGCCGAGGTGGCGACGAGGGCCGCCGATGCCGGCGGCGAGGAAGAGGGCCACGATGCCGGCGATGTAGCCGGTGCTGTCGCCGCTCTCGACTCCGTCGACGGCGAGCTTCGCGAGGTACGGCGGGGCGAGCGCGATCAGCGTCGCGGTGAGGAGCGAGGCGATCGCGAGCGTCGTCTGCCGCTTGTACGGCGCCGCGAGGCGGGCGAGCGTCGTGATCCGGCGCGCGGTGCGGCGCCACGTCCAGTCGCTGACGTTCGCGCCGCGCTCCATCGTGAGGTGGCTGCCGGGCTGCCAGACCCTCATCGCGCCGCCCTTTCGGGTTCACGCGCCCGTGATACCCGGGGTCCCGACCCGCCCCCCTGCCTGAGCGCGAGCCTACCGCGAAAACGCGCGCGAGAGACCCACGCGGGCGTGCCGGAAGCGTGCCGTGTGCTCCACAGGGCGGGTGTCATGCCGACGCCTCCGCGCGCTGCTCCACCCGCTCGGCGAACTCGCGCTCGAGCAGCCCGTGCTCGTAGATCTCGCGGTAGATCGGCGAGCTGCGGATGAGCTCGGAATGCGGGCCGCGCGCCACCACGCGGCCGCCGTCGAGCACGACCAGCTCGTCGGCGAGCGCGATCGTCGAGAGCCGGTGGGCGATGATCAGGGTCGTCCGGCCCTCCATCGCCTCCTGGAGCCCGAGCCGGATGCGGGCCTCGGTCGTCGCGTCCACCGACGCGGTCGCGTCGTCGAAGATGAGGACGCGCGGCTCGAGGATGAGCGCCCGCGCGATCGCGATCCGCTGCCGCTGGCCGCCGGAGAGCGTGATGCCCCGCTCGCCGATCACGGTGTCGTAGCCGTCGGGCAGCCGCTCGACGAAGTCGTGCGCCTGCGCGAGCCGGGCCGCGCGCTCGACCTCCGCGTCCGTCGCGTCGCCCCGGCCGAAGGCGATGTTCTCGCGCACGGTGGCCGAGAAGAGGAACGGATCCTGCGCGACGATCCCGATCTGGCGCCGGAGCGAGGTCAGGGTCACGTCGCGCACGTCGACGCCGTCGATGAGCACGCGGCCCTCGCTCGCGTCGTAGAAGCGCGGGACGAGCGAGGCGAGGCTCGTCTTCCCGGAGCCCGTGTGGCCGATGAGCGCGACGGTGGTGCCGGCTTCGAGCTCGAGGTCGACGCCGTCGAGCACGGGCCGCCCCTTGTCGTACTCGAACGAGACGTCCTCGAACCGGATCTGCCCCGCGCCCGGCGGGAGCGCGCCGGCGCCGGGCCGGTCGGCGATCTCCTCGGGCTCGTCGAGCACCTCGAAGATGCGCTCGCCCGACGCGGTCGCGCGCTGTGCCTGGCCGATCCACATGCCGAGCATGCGCAGCGGCATGATCAGCATCACGACGAAGAGGTTGAACTCGATGAACGTCCCGAGCGTGAGCGTGCCGTTCGCGACCATGCGCCCGCCGACGAGCAGCACCGCCGCCTGTGCGACCAGGGGGACGAACGCGAGCACCGGCACGTAGAGCGCGCGCTGGCGGTTGGCGCGCAGGCTCTGGTCGAAGACCGCCTCCGACCGCCGCTCGAAGAGCGCCTGCTGCCGCTCCTCCTGCGCGAACGCCTTCACGACGTGGACGCCGACGATCGCCTCCTCGGCGACCGTGGTCACGTCGGCCATCTTCTGCTGCACCTCGCGCAGCACCGGGTGCGACACGTGGCTGTAGCGGTACGCGAGGACGACGACGACGGGCGTGACCGCGAGCGCCACGAGCGCGAGCCGCCACTCGAGCCACAGCATCACCGCGGTGACGCCGACGATCGTGAGGATGTGCTGGAAGAAGAAGATGAGGCCGTAGCCGAGGAAGAAGCGCACGGTCTGGAGGTCGATCGTCGCGCGCGACATCAGCTGCCCGGTCTGGTGGCGGTCGTAGTAGCCGAACGAGAGCCGCAGGAGATGCGCGTAGAGGCTGTTGCGGAGGTCGAACTCGACGGCGAGCGCCTGTCGGCCGGAGATGAACCGACGGCCGACCATCAGCACCGCCTTGACGAGCCCGATCCCGGCGATCACGCCGAGGTACGTCCACAGCAGGTCGTGGTCCTGCGGTCGCACCGCCTTGTCGATGACGTCGCCGGTGACGAGCACGAGCGCGATCGCGGCGAGCTGCGACATGACCGCGAGTACGGTCGAGACGGCCATCGACCAGCGGTACGGGCGGAGGAACCCGACGAGCCGGAAGAAGGTCGTGCGATAGGGGACGTGTGCGCTCACAGACACGGCAACGACCACGGTACCGAGCCGATTCCGGGTTACGCCGTCAGGCGGCCGAGCTCGTCGCGGACGAGCGTGAGCGCCTGCTCCAGGCGCGCCCGGTTGGCCGGGAGGTTGAGCCAGCCGCTCGCCCCGCTCGGGTGCGGAAGCGGGATCGCGACGGCGCCGGCGACCGCGAAGCGGCTGCCGATGCACGCGAGCGAGGGTTGTCCGAGCAGCCTGCGGGCGGCCATCCCGCCGACGGTGAGAACGAGCTCCGGACGCAGGAGGGGGAGCTCCCATTCACGCCAGAAGGCGCACAGCTCCTGCTCGTGCGGCGTCGGCGTCCGGTCGCCGCGTCCGGAGGCGGCTCGACCCGGATAGCAGCGCGTGACGGACGCGCAGTAGAAGGTGTCGTAGAACGTGTCCTCGTCGAGCTCGAGCCAGCGCCGCAGCGTCTGCCCGGCGCGGCCGCGCCAGGGGCGGCGCTCCTCGCCCTCGACGACCCCTGGAGCCTGGCCGAGGACGTACGCGCGCTGGCCGGGGCTGCCCTCGACGACCGGGAGCGACTCGAGCGGATAGCCCGCCTCGAGACAGGCACGGCACCGGGCGTTGTCGCGCTGGAGCGACACGAGCGACCGGTATGAGCTGCGGCGGACGGTCACGACGGCGTCGTAGGGTAGGCGCCGTGCTCCCGCTCGAGTCCGTCCCGAACGTCTCCGAAGGGCGGGACGCGGCGGTGATCGGCGCGATCGGCGACGCCCTCGCGGCGCACGCGACGCTCCTCGACGTCCACTCCGATCCCGATCACAACCGCTCCGTCTTCACGCTGGTCGGCTCCGAGCAGGCGCTGCAGGAAGCGCTCGTCGCGGGCGTGGCGGTGGCGAAGGAGCGCATCGACCTGCGCCGGCACGAGGGGGTGCATCCCCGGATCGGCGCGGCAGACGTTGTCCCGATCGTCCCGATCCGGCCCGAGGACATGCCCCGCGCGATGCGGACGGCGCGCCTGCTCGCGAAGCGGCTGACCGCGGAGCTCGGGCTGACGACGTTCCTCTACGGCGAGGTCGGCGAGGGGCGGGGGCCGGCGTTCTTCCGGCGCGGCGGCACGGACGAGCTCCAGCGGCGGCTCGACGAGGGCGAGGTCGCTCCCGCGTACGGCCCGCCGTGGCTCGACGCCGCTGCGGGCGCCGTCCTCGTCGGCGCGCGGCGGCCGTTGATCGCGTTCAACGTCAATCTCCGCGGGACGGTCGACGCGGCGCGCGAGATCGCGGCCGTCGTCCGGGAGACCGGCGGCGGCTTCCCCGGCGTCCGTGCCCTCGGGCTCGACCTACCGGCGGCCCGTCACGCACAGGTGAGCATGAACGTCGAGGATTGGGAGGCCGCGAGGCTGCACGAGATCCTCGCACGGATCGAAGCCGAGGCGGCGCTGCGAGGGGCCGAGGTGCTGGGGTCCGAGCTCGTCGGCCTGATGCCGGCGGGCGCCGCCGCGCAGGCCGCCGGCGCGGCCCTGCGGCTCGATCGGTTCGACGCCTCGCGCGTGCTCGAGCTCCGGCTCCTCGATCGCTGAGGTCGCGCCGCGCGCGTCTAGACTCGCTCGCGATGGCGCAGCGGACGGCGGTGGCCCTCACGGGCGACGACCTCGTCGCCGAGCACGTCTGGGACGTCGCCGTCGACGGCGCGACCGTGGCGCTGTCCGACCTGGGACGGGAGCGCGTCAACGCGGCCCGCGCGCTCGTCGAGGAGGCCGCGCACGGGTCGCAGGAGCACACCTACGGGATCAACACCGGCTTCGGCCGCTTCGTCAGCCGCACGATCCCGCCGGAACTGACCGACGAGCTCCAGCTGCGACTGCTTCGCAGCCACGCCTGCGGCGTGGGGGATCCGTATCCCCGCGAGGTGGTGCGCGGCGCGATGCTCCTCCGCGCGAACACGCTCGCGAAGGGCTGCTCCGGCGCCAGGGTCGAGACCGTCGAGCTCCTCGTCGAGTGCCTCAACCGCGGCGTCCTACCGGACGTCCCGTCGCGCGGGTCGGTCGGCGCGAGCGGTGACCTCGCGCCGCTCGCCCATCTCGCGTTGCCCCTCGTCGGCGAGGGCCGCGCGTGGTTCGACGGCGAGCTCCTCGACGGCCGCACTGCGCTCGTACGCGCCGGGCTGGAGCCGATCAAGCCGGTCGCGAAGGAGGGGCTCTCGCTCATCAACGGCACGCAGTTCATGGCCGCGACGGGCGCGCTCGGCGTCGTCCGCGCGCGGCGACTCGTGAAGGCGGCCGACCTCGCGTGCGCGATGTCGCTCGAGGCGCTGCAGGGGTCGCGGACGAGCTTCCTCCCCCAGATCCACGCGCTCCGCGGCCTGAAGGGCCAGGCCGACGCGGCTGCGAACGTGCTCCGCCTGCTCGAGGACTCGGCGATCATCGAGGCGCACCGCTGGTGCGACAAGGTGCAGGACGCGTACTCGCTCCGCTGCGCGCCCCAGGTGCACGGCGCGGCGCGTGATCTCCTCGACTACGTGGACGCGACGATGGGGGCGGAGCTCAACGCGGCTACCGACAACCCGCTCGTGCTCGTCGACGACGGGATGCTCGTCTCGAACGGGAACTTCCACGGGCAGCCGCTCGCGTTCGCGCTCGACGCACTCGCGATGGCAGTCTCGGAGCTCGCGAGCATCGCCGAGCGTCGTGTCGAGCGGCTCGTGAACCCGAACCTCTCCGACGGGCTGCCGGCGTTCCTCGCGCACGAGGGCGGGCTCAACTCCGGATTCATGATCCCGCAGTACGTCGCCGCCGCACTCGTCAGCGAGAACAAGGTGCTCTGTCATCCCGCGAGCGTCGACTCGATCCCGACGAGCGCCGGGCAGGAGGACCACGTCTCGATGGGGAACGCGGCCGCGCTGAAGGGGTGGCAGGTGCTCGCGAACACCGAGCAGGCGCTTGCAATCGAGCTCCTCGCCGGGGCGCAGGCGGTCGAGTTCCTGGCGCCGCTCGAGCCGGGGGTCGGTGTGCGTGCGACCCGCGCCGCCGTCCGCGAGCTGTCGCCGAGGCTCCGCGACGACCGTCCGCTCGCCGACGACATCGCCCGGGTCGCCGCTGCGGTTCGCGACGGGTCGATCGTCGCGGCGGTCGAGGGCGAGGTCGGAGAGCTGCTGTGACGCGCAAGCTGGACTGGGGCGGGCCGGACGCGCCTCCGCCGCCGAAGCATCCGTATCGGGACTCAGCCTTGCTCTATCTCGCCATGGCCTCGGTGATCCTCGTCGTCGCCTGGCTGACAGGCGGCGACATGGCCCGCGCGATCGCGTTCGCGGGGATCGCGTTCGTCGGCGCGACCGGGTGGAGCTGGTGGCGCTGGCGCGAGCGTTTGGCGGCGGCAAAGCGGCGCGGGCAATGAGCGCGACGGAGACCGTCGAGGCCACGGTCGAGGCGCTGTGCGGCGACCTCGGCCGGATCCGCGCGCCCCGCGGAACCGCGCTGAACGCGCGGTCGTGGCAGACGGAGGCGCCGCTCCGGATGCTGCTCAACAACCTCGACCGCGAGGTCGCCGAGCGGCCCGAGGAGCTCGTCGTCTACGGCGGGTCGGGTCGTGCCGCGAGGAGTCACGAGGCGCTGCGGGCGATCGTCCGCACGCTGCTCCGGCTCGGTGACGACGAGACGCTCCTCGTGCAGAGCGGGAAGCCGGTCGGCGTCTTCACGACGCATGCGGGAGCGCCGCGCGTGCTGATCGCGAACTCGCTCCTGGTGCCCCGCTGGGCCACCTGGGACGAGTTCCGCCGCCTCGAAGCCGAGGGTCTGACGATGTTCGGCCAGATGACGGCGGGCTCGTGGATCTACATCGGCACGCAGGGGATCCTGCAGGGCACGTACCAGACGTTCGCCGCCGCCGGCGAGCGCCACTTCGGCTCGCCGGACTTGAGCGGGCGGACGATCCTGACCGCCGGCCTCGGCGGGATGGGCGGCGCCCAGCCCCTCGCGGCCACCATGTCCGGAGCGGCGATCCTCTGCGTCGAGGTCGATCCCGAGCGGATCGAGCGCCGGCTGCGGACGCGCTATCTCGACGAGGCGACGGACTCCGTTGACGATGCGCTCGCGCGCGTGCGCGCGGCCGCGCGGGAAGGGCGTGCATTGTCGGTCGGCCTCCTCGGGAACGCAGCGGACGTCGTGCCCGAGCTCGCGCGGCGCGGCGAGTCGTTCGACCTCGTCACCGACCAGACGGCGGCACACGATCCGCTCACCGGCTACGTCCCGTCCGGGCTCGACGTATCGGCGGCGGCGGCACTGCGATCGGCCGATCCGGACGAGTACCTGTCACGAGCTCGTGCCAGCATCGTGACGCATGTGCGCGGGCTCTTGGAGTACGTCCGGCAGGGCGCGTATGTTTTCGATTATGGCAACAACCTGCGAGGTGAGGCCGAAGCAGGTGGGGTAGAGGAGGCCTTCTCATACCCGGGCTTCGTCCCGGCCTATATCCGGCCGCTCTTCTGCCGCGGGATCGGGCCGTTCCGGTGGGCGGCGTTGTCGGGCGACGAGGCGGACATCGCCACGATCGACGCCGGTCTCCGCGAGCTGTTCCCGGACGACGCGCTACTGCAGCGGTGGCTCGAGCTCGCACCGGAACGGGTTGCGTTCCAGGGCCTCCCCGCCCGCATCTGCTGGCTCGGCCTCGGTGATCGCGCGAAGGCGGGCCTCGCGATCAACGAGCTGGTGCGCAGCGGGGCCGTCGGGGCGCCCGTGGTGATCGGCCGCGACCACCTCGACTCGGGCTCCGTGGCGTCGCCCTACCGCGAGACGGAGGCCATGCGCGACGGCTCGGACGCGATCGCGGACTGGCCGATCCTGAACGCGCTCCTGAACGTGGCTGCGGGCGCGACGTGGGTCAGCGTCCACCACGGCGGTGGCGTGGGCATCGGCAACTCGATCCACGCCGGCATGGTCGTCGTCGCCGACGGCACCGCAGCGGCCGCGGAGCGCCTCGAGCGCGTGCTCACGGCCGATCCGGGCACAGGCGTGATGCGCCACGCGGACGCGGGCTATTCCGAGGCGCTCGCGGCGGCGTCCGAGCAGCGGCTCGACCTGCCGAGCGCCTAGCGGGCACGCGTCGGCGGACGGGACGCGACGAAGTAGGCTCGGCGCCGTGGGCGGTCTGCTGATCCGCGACCTCCGCCAGGTCGTCTCGCCGGCCGGGCGGGACGCGCCGCTCCGCGGCCGCGCACTGGCCGACCTCGATTGGATCGACGACGCGTACGTCCTCTGCTCCGACGATCGGATCGTCGACGTCGGGGGCACGGCGGATCTCGGGCCGCTCGACGCCGACGTCGTCGAGCTCGACGGGCGCGGGCTCTGCGCGATCCCCGGCCTCGTCGACTGCCACACGCATCCGGCCTTCGGCGGTGACCGCGTCGAGGAGTTCTCGCTCCGCGCAGGAGGCGCGAGCTACGAGGAGCTGCACGAGGCGGGTGGCGGCATCCTGTCGACGGTTCGCGCAACGCGCGAGGCGGGCGCGGACGGCATCGCGCTCGCGGTCGAGCGCCACCGGTCGTGGATGCTCCGGGCCGGCACGACGACGTGGGAGGGCAAGTCGGGCTACGGCCTCGACCGCGACACGGAGCTCGCGTCGCTGCGCGCCGTCGCGGACGCAGGCGGAGTGCCGACCTGGCTCGGCGCGCACGCCGTCCCGCCGGAGTTCGAGAGCGCGGACACCTACCTCGACTTCGCCCTCGAGGAGGTGCTGCCCGAAGCGGCGCAGATCGCCGAGTCCGCGGACGTCTTCCTCGAGCGAGGGGCGTTCGACGCGGTCCAAGCCCGGCGTTATCTCGAGGCCTGCGCCCGTGCGGGCCTCGCCCTGCGACTCCACGGCGACCAGTTCACCGAGGCCGGCGCGATCCCGCTCGCGATCGACCTCGGCGCGCGCTCGGTCGACCACCTCGAAGCCACCGGGCCCGACGGCGTCGCGGCGCTGGCGCAGAGCGACGTGGTCGGCGTCTGCCTCCCGACCGCAGCGCTGGTGCTCGGACGGCCGATGCCTCCGGCTCGAGCGCTCGTCGACGCGGGGGCAGCCGTGGCGCTCGCGACCGACTTCAACCCGGGGAGCTCGTTCTGCGAGAGCCTGCCGCTCGTGTGTGCGCTGGCCGCGACCCAGCTCGGGCTCGCCCCGGCAGAGACGCTCGCGGCCGTCACCGTCAACGCAGCGCACGTGCTCGGGCGCGCCGACACGGTCGGCCGGATCGCGCCCGGCTACCGCGCGGACGTCGTCCTCCTCGACGTGCCCGACTGGCGTCACCTGGCCTACCACCTGGGCGGCGATCTCGTCCACACGGTCGTGGTCGCGGGCGAGCCCGTCCGGCTACCCTAGGCGCGAAATGGCGACCAGGAAGCAGCGGCGGCGGCGGGCCAAGGACCAGCGCCACGAGTGGGAGACCGTCTACGTCGACGCCGAAGGGAACGAGGTCGAGGTGCCCGAGGACGAGGCCCCGTCGTCCAATGGTCGCTCCACCACCACGAAGAAGGCCGCCGCGGCTCCGTCGGGGCGGACCGTCCAGCCGCCGTCCTGGCGCCGGGTCGGCAAGCGCGGGCTCCTGTTCGCGCCGGCGATGTTCCTGCTCATGACGTTCATCGAGCCCGGCACGACGTACCTCGAGCGGGGGTTCTTCACGCTCCAGCTTCTCGCGATCTTCCTGCCCTTCAGCTACGTCATGGACCGCATGACGTACCGCATGTGGCAGAAGCGTCTCGCGCGCGATCAAGCGGCCGGCGCGCCTGCGGCGAAGTCGCGCTAGACCTCGGAGGCGGCCGACTCCCGCGGGCCGCCGCCGCCGCGGTAGTGGCCGACGCCCGGCCAGGGTGCCAGCAGCAGGAGGATCCGGGCGCCGCCCGCGCTCCGGATCGCGTGCCGCTCCGACGGCGCGAACGTCGCGAGCGTGCCGGCGCCGGCCTCCGTCCGCTCTCCGCCTGCCTGGATCTCGATCGCTCCCTCGACCACCCAGAGCCACGCGCGCTCGGTTACCTCGTGCTCGCCGAGCGCCTGGCCCGGGTGGAGCGAGATGAGCACGGCGCGCGCCCCGTCGGACGTGTGGAGCACGGCAGGATCGCGCGTCCCGTCGGGCGCCTCGATCGCCGTCAGATCCCAGTGCTGCACACCGCGAGAGGCTACAAGAGGGCGGGGCAGAGGGCGGCGGTACACTCGCGCTCCGATGTCGCCGGCCGTCGATCGTTACGAGCTCGGCCCGATAGGGACGAACTGCTACGTCGTCCGTGCCGACGCCGACGCCACGGAGGCCGTCGTGGTCGATCCGGGCGCGGAGGCCGACCGGCTCCGCGCCGAGCTCGCGCAGAAGGGCCTGACCTGCGTGGCGATCCTCGTCACCCACACGCACTACGACCACATCGGCGGTGTCGCCGACCTCGCGGAGGCGACCGGGGCTCCGGTCTACGCCGCCGACGGCGAGGCGATGGTGCTCGAGCGGCCGCAGGACTTCTACGGCCCGCTCGGGGTCGACATCCGAGGCCGCCGCCCCGACGTCCGCCTGCAGGGGGACGAGACCCTCGACGTCGCCGGCCTCCGCTTCGAGACGATGCTCGTCCCGGGCCACTCGCCGGCGCACCTGTCGTTCCGCGTTGGCTCCGCGCTCTTCTCCGGCGACGTCCTCTTCGCGGGCTCGGTCGGGCGGGTCGACCTGCCGGGCGGGGACTGGGACGTGCTGCTGGCGTCGATCCGCGCGCTCACGGACGCGTACCCGCCCGAGACCGAGGTCTTCCCGGGCCACGGCGCATCGACGACGCTCGGCGCCGAGCTCGCAGGCAACCCGTTCCTCGCGGAGCTCCGCGCCTCGTGACCTCGTTCCAGGCGCCGCGCGGGACGCACGACGTCCTGCCGTCCAACCACGCGTGGTGGCGGCTCGTGCGCGAGCTGGAGGAGCTCGCCGCGCTCTACGGCTGGCGGCGGATCCAGACGCCGGGCTTCGAGGACACGGCGCTCTTCACGCGGACCTCCGGCGAGGGCTCCGATGTGGTCCACAAGGAGATGTACACCTTCGCCGACCGGAGCAACCGCTCGCTCACGCTCCGGCCGGAGGGCACCGCGCCGATCGCGCGCGCGTACGTGGAGCACGGCCTGCACCGCGAGCCGCAGCCCGTCAAGGCCTACACGATCGCGCCGATGTACCGGTACGGCGCGCCGGGGCGCGGCCGATATCGCGAGCACTGGCAGTGGTCGGTCGAGGCGATGGGCTCGGCCGACCCCGCGATCGACGCGGAGCTCCTTCACCTCTACGTCGAGCTCCTGCGCCGAGTCGGGGTGACGGAGTGGGAGCTCCTGCTCAACTCGATCGGTGACGAGCACTGCCGGCCGGCCTACGTGGAGCGCCTGAACGCCTGGCTCGATGCCCATCCCGAGGCGCTCGACGAGGACGCTCGGCACAAGCGCGCGACGAGCCCGCTCCAGGTCTTCGACGTGAAGAGCCCGGCCGTGCAGGCCGCGCTCGCCGACGCACCGACGATCGGCGAGTCGCTGTGCGACGCCTGCCGCGAGCACTTCGACGCCGTCAAGCGGCACCTCGACACGCTCGGTGTGCCCTACGTCGTCACGCCGACGCTCGTGCGCGGCCTCGACTACTACACGCGGACGACGTTCGAGTTCGTCGGGCCCGACGAGAGCGCGAACTCGACCATCTGCGGCGGCGGGCGCTACGACGGCCTCGTCGAGCAGGTCGGCGGGCCGCCGACGCCGGGGATCGGGTTCGGCGCAGGGCTCGAGCGCCTGCTGCTGGCGATCGAGCGCGAGACCGAGCCCGCGGCGCCCGAGCCGCTCGACGTCTTCGTCGTGGCCGAGCCGGACGCGGACCGGGGGACGATGGTCCGCCTCCTCGCCGCGCTTCGCGCGAGCGGGCACTCGGCCGACATGGACTACGCCGGCCGGTCGCGCAAGGGCCAGGACAAGCTCGCCCAGCGGCTGAGGCCCCGGGTCGTCGTGGTGGTGGGCTCGGCCGACGCCCGCATCGAGCGATGGGGCGAGCCCGCCGACTACCCTGTGCCGCTCGATGACGTCGTCGACCGAGTCACCGACCACCTCTAGCTGGCGCGACCTCTACTGCGGGGACGTGCGTGCCGAGCACGTCGGGCGCCGCGTCACCGTCTCCGGCTGGGCCGACACGCGGCGCGACCACGGCGGCCTCGTCTTCATCGACCTCCGCGACCACACCGGGCTCCTCCAGCTCGTCGCCAACCCGGAGCACGCCGCCGAGGCCGCGGCGACGGCGCACGAAGTCCGTAACGAATTCGTGCTGCGTGCCGAGGGAGAGATCGTCCCGCGCGCGCCCGAGGCGGTGAACCCGAGCCTGCCGACGGGCGAGGTCGAGCTCCGTCTCGACCGGCTCGAGATCGTCTCGCGCTCGACGCCGCTGCCCTTCCAGCTCGACGAGGAGAACGTCGACGAGGTGCTGCGCCTGCGGTACCGCTGGCTCGACATGCGCCGCGGCCAGATGCAGCGCAACCTCCGGATCAACCACGTTGCCATCGCCGCGATCCGGCGCACGATGGACGCGCTCGGGTTCGTCGATGTCTGGACGCCGAGCATGACGAAGGGAACGCCCGAGGGCGCCCGCGACTTCCTCGTGCCCGTCCGCCTCCAGCCCGGCAAGTTCTTCGCGCTCGCCCAGTCGCCGCAGCTCTTCAAGCAGCTCTGCATGATCGGCGGGCTCGACCGCTACTACCAGATCGCCACCTGCTGGCGGGACGAGGACCTCCGCGCCGACCGGCAGTTCGAGTTCCGGCAGCTCGACCTCGAGATGGCCTTCGTCGAGCGCGAGGACGTGCTGGAGGTGCTCGAGGAGTGCGTCACCGCCGCGTTCGAGGCGGCGGGCCGCGAGCCACCGCCGCTGCCGTTTCCGCGCATGTCGTACGCGGAGGCGATGGCGAAGTACGGCACCGACAAGCCCGACCTCCGCTTCGGGCTCGAGATCCAGGACGCGACCGAGGTGACGCGCGGCTCCGAGTTCGGCGTCTTCGCGGGCGCCGAGAGGGTGCGGTTCCTCGTCGCGCCGAAGGCGTTCTCCCGGGCCGAGCTGACGCGGCTGGAGGAGATCGCGAAGGAATGGGGCGCCAAGGGTCTCGCCTACCTCGTGCACGACGAGAGCGGAGAGGTGCGGTCGCCGATCGCCAAGTTCCTCTCCGAGCGCGAGCTCGAGGCGTTCGCGGCCGAGCCCGGGTCGACGGTGCTGTTCGCCGCCGCCGACGAGGCGACCGTGGCGCGCGTCCTCGGCGGGCTCCGCACGCACTTCGGGCGCGAGCTCGGGCTCGCCGAGGGCGCGGGCGACGCGTTCCACTGGGTCGTGGACTTCCCGCTGTTCGAGCGGGACGAGGAGTCCGGGCAGTGGACGTTCCTGCACCATCCGTTCACGGCGCCGGTGCCCGGCGACGAAGAGAAGGTGACGTCCGATCCCGGCGGCGCGCTCAGCCAGCACTACGACCTGATCTGGAACGGCTGGGAGCTCGGCTCGGGCTCGATCCGGATCCATCGCCCCGAGCTGCAGAGCGCGGTGTTCGCGACGATGGGCCTGTCGGAGGAGGAAGCGCGCGAGAAGTTCGGCTTCCTGCTCGACGCTCTCGCGATGGGCGCGCCGCCGCACGGCGGCTTCGCCATGGGGATCGACCGCTTCGTCGCGCTGCTCGCGGGCGAGCCGAACATCCGCGAGGTGATCGCCTTCCCGAAGGTCTCGAGCGGCTCGGATCCGCTGTCCGGCGCGCCGACGGCGATGCCGGACGCGATTCTCGCCGACCTGGGAATCGCCGCCCGGACGCCGAATCCCTAAAGCGGCCCTGAAACCTTCCGATCCCTGAGTCATACTGTCTGTCCGCGCACGCGCGCGGTTCGCCGCAAGAGAGGATCCCCACGTGTCGACACAGGAACCCGGCCTCCCCGCCGCGCCCGGCCTGACTGCGCTGCCTCGTCTCGAGGACCTGCCGCAGCTGCCCGGCGGCGGCTACGACCCCGAGCAGGTCCGGGAGGCGTTCGACGCGTTTCGCCGCCACTCGGCGCAGATGCAGGCGCAGCTCCGCGTGCTGCAGGCCGCCGGGCGCTCCGCGCACGTGGAGCCGACCGGCCACTCCGTGCGCATGGACGCGCTGCACCTCATCCGCGCGGCCGCGGAGTTCGCCGACACGCTCGAGCGCGACGCCCAGAACGCCGCGTCGGCGCAGCTCGGACGCACGGAGGAGGAGGTCTCGGCGCGGCAGCACGCCCTGCAGGACCACGAGGCCGAGGTCGAGCACTACCGCCAGGAGAGCGAGCGCCAGCGCGGCGAGATCCTGACCGCTGCCAAGGCCGAGGCGCGCGAGCTGCTCGCGAACGCGCACCGCGACGCGAGCCAGGAGCTCCGCGAGGCCGAGGTCGGCGGCAACCGCCTCCTCGAGCAGTCCCGCCATCAGGCGACGGAGCTCACGAACGCCGCCCGCGCCGAGGTCGAGCAGACGCTCGAGTGGGCTCGCGCCCAGGCCGGCGCCATCCTGCAGCGGGCGCAGCAGGGCGCCGAGCAGCTGCTTCGCGCGGCCGGGCTCGGCGAGCCCGCGCTGTCCGAGGTCGCGCAGACGATCGTGCGGTCGGCCCAGGCGTCGATGGGCGAGCCGCGGAGCTCGGCGCCGCCCGCGGCCGTGCCGCCCGTGTCGCCGGAGCCGTCTCGGCCGCTCACGCAGGAGCCGCCGCCCACGCCGGAGCCGCCGCCCGCGGCCACGTTCGCGGAGCCGGAGACGACGCAGGAGGAGCCACCGCTCGGAGGCCCCTCGCCGTTCGAGCGGACGGACGGGGAGCCGGAGGCCGAGGCGGCCGACGAAGCCGTCGACGAGCCGCCCGCCGCGCCGCCCGTGTCGCCGCCGCCGCTGCCGCCCGTCTCGCCGGAGGCGCAGGCGACGGACGAGGGTGCGGACGACGAGGACGAGGGCGGGCCCGGCGAGCGCGGCTAGCGCGCTCGTGCTGCGCCGGACCCTCGGGCCCCGGTTCGTCCCGGAAGCCCTCTTCATCGTCGGTGTCGCGGTCCTCGCGGCTCTCCTCGAGCTGACGATTCCCGCCGCGATCGGCCTGACGCTCGCGGCCTGGCTGCTCGTCGCGGTCGCGGAGATCGCGTTCGCGCACCCGCGACGCCGGTCGAGCGCGCTCCCGCCCGGGACCGTCGCGGCGGCCGAGCCGCCGGCGACCGCGGCGATCGTGCCGGTGGAGCCCGCGCCGGTCGAGATCGCGCCTGCGGCGGTGCCCGTCGTGGAGCCGGAGGCAGAGGCCGAGCCGGAGGCGGAAGTCGAGCCCGAACCCGAGCCCGAAGCCGGAAGCCGGAACCGGAGCCGGCGCCTGCACCAGAACCGGAGCCGGAACCCGAGCCCGAACCGGAGCCGGAGCCGGAACCGGAACCGGAGCCCGAGCCGGCGCCCCCGCCGCTCGCCGTCGTCCCGGCCCCGGAGCCCGACCCCGATCCGGAACCGGAGCCCGAGCCCGAGCCCGAGCGGAACGTCGTCGAGCTGCGCCCGGCGGAGCCGCGCGAGTGGAACGTCTGGGAGCTCGAGCGCCGTGCCCGCGAGCGGGCCGGCGTCGACGCGGCCCGCGACCAGGAGTGGGGATTCCTGCTGCTCTACCTGCGGGAGTTCGCTTCGGCGGAGGGCACGCTCCCGCGGGACTTCGACCCGCTCGTCCGGGAGTCGTTCGGCGAGCTGATCGAGACCCCGTGACCCCGGCGCTCGCGCAGCGGGAAGCGGCGCTCGCCGCGGTCGCCGTACTGGCACTCGTCGTCGCGCTCGCACTCGGCGCGGTGACGGGACGCGCCGAGGACGACGCCGCGGAGACGGCGCCCGCGTCGGAGCCGGCCGGCGACTGGTACGTCGCGCTCGCCTCGCCCTACGCGTTCGAGCAGGGCGCGGAGCGGACCGCGTGCGGCATCGCGATCGGCCCGCGCACGATGGGCGTCTCGCACCCGGTGCTCCCGTGCGGCGCGAAGATCGTGCTCGAGTACGACGGCACCCGCGTCCTCACGCAGGTGATCGACCGGGGCCCGGACGTCCCCGGCCGCGAGTTCGACGTCAGCCGTCCGCTCGCCCAGCGGATCCACCTCCAGGGCATCCAGCAAGTGCGCTGGCAGTTCCCGCGCTGACGAAGGCCCCGACCGCGAGTACACTGCGACTGCTCGACCCTGTGCGCGAGGCCGCGTACAACGTAGAACCAACGCTACGTGCTAGGGAGCCGGGTTCCGGAAGGGCAGTACCCGTCCGGCAAGGCGCCCACCTGGTGTTCCAGGTTCACGCACAACGCGGCCCGACGGCGGGGTGGAGCGTTTTCTTCGGTCGCCGGCGCGGGCTCTCCGCCCGCCTGGCGGCTACCTTGACAGGCAATGCGTGAGCTGATCGGAGACTCGGCGCGCGGCACGGAGTTCGCGCTCGTCCGGCTCCGGGTCGACGGCGAACGGATCGTCGACGCCGACGCGGACGGCCTGGCGCACGACCTGCGCGGCCTGTCGCTGCTCGAGGCGGCCGCGGTCGGCGGCGAGACGCTGGCCGTGGACGCGCTCGCGAACGCGCTCGGCCCGGTCGTTCGCGCGAGCGCCGACCCCGGCCGGATCGCGGTGGCGATGAGCGGCGGCGTCGACTCGGCGGTCGCGCTCCTCGCCGCCGGCGCGGGAGCCGTCGGCGTGACGCTCCGTCTCTGGATCGACCCCGAGGGGCCGGACGTCGAGCGCGCCTGCTGCTCGCCGGAGGCCGTCATCGCGGCGCGGCGGACGTGCCACGAGCGGGGGCTGCCGCACGTGACGCTCGACCTCCGCGACGCGTTCCGGCGCGCGGTGGTCGAGCCGTTCGTTCGCGGCTACGCGCGCGGCGAGACGCCGAACCCGTGCACGCGCTGCAACGGCGGCTTCCGGTTCGCGCAGCTCCTCGCCTTCTCGCGCCGGATCGGCGCGTCCAGGCTCGCGACCGGCCATTACGCGCGAATCGTCGAGCACGAGGGACGGCTGCTGCTCGCGCGCGGTGCCGATCCGGACAAGGACCAGTCCTACATGCTCGCCCGCCTCGACCCGCGCGTGCTCGACCGCGTCTGGTTCCCGCTCGGGGAGCAGACGAAGGCCGACACGCGGACGCAGGCGCTTGAAGCCGGGCTCGCGGCCGCCGGCCGCGCGGAGAGCCAGGAGGTCTGCTTCCTCGCCGGCGGCGACTACCGCGACTTCCTCGACCGGCGAGGGCTCGAGCCGAAGCCGGGCACGATCGTGGCCGAGGACGGGACGGCACTCGGCCGGCACGACGGGCTCTGGCGCTACACCCCGGGCCAGCGGAAGGGTCTGGGCATCTCGGCGGCCGAGCCGCTGTACGCGCTGCGGGCCGAGCCCAGGACGAACACGCTCGTGGTCGGGCCGCGGGGCTCGCTCGCGACCACGACCGTGACCGCGCGCGGGCGGCTGTTCGTGCCCGCGACCCGGGCGGACGCGACGCTTCGCCACCGCTCGCCGGCGCGCTCCGCGGACGTCGTCGCGACGAGCGGCGGGTTCCGCCTCCACCTCCACGAGCCGGCCTTCGGCGTCGCTCGCGGGCAGGCCGCAGTTCTCTACGACGGCGACGTCGTGGTCGGGTCAGGCCTCGTCACGTCCGCGCGCGCTGACTAGGATCGAGGCCCATGACGACCCTTGCCTTCAGTGCGAGCGACGCCGCCTACGTCGCGCTTGCCGTCTTCCTCCTCGCCACGGGCCTCACGCTGGCCTACGCGTTCGTCCGCCTGGGCGGAACCCTCGGGCGCCTCTCGACGTTCATCAAGGGAACGCAGGACGAGATCCTCCCTGTGATCAACAAGGTCGGCGGCTCGCTCGACCGTGTGAACGCGCAACTCGACAAGGTGGACGTGATGACGGACAGCGCCGTGGACGCCGTGGACAGTGCCGATACCGCCGTCAGGGCGGTCAGCTTCGCGATCCAGCGACCGGTGACGAAGGTCGCCGGCCTGGCGTCAGGCGTCAGCCACGGGTTCGCCGACTTCCGCGTGCACCGCGACTTCCGCGGCGCCGTCGCGGCGGCCAAGACGGCCGCACGCCGGCGCGAAGAGGAGCTCGCCGAGGAGCTGCGGGAGGCAGGCCGCACGGTTTGACGGACGAGATCCGGCTCACGCTTCCGCGCGACCGGGAGTTCTTCCGCATCGCGCACCTCGTCGTCGGCGGCCTCGCCGTCCGGCTCGATCTGACGCTCGAGCATCTCGAGGACCTGCAGCTCGCGATCGCCGGCCTGCTCGACGAGCACGACGTCGCCGAGGCGGTCACGATCGCCGTCCGGGTCGAGGGGGACCGCGTCACGACCCGGATCGGGCCCGTCGACGGCGAGCGGCTCCGCGCGGAGCTCGGCCGGGACGAGCAGATGGGGCTCGGCCGCGTGCTCGCCACGGTGACGGACTCCGTGCACGTGGAGGGCGACGAGGTCGAGCTCGTCAAGACCGTGGACCGGGTCGGTCGGCCGTGAGCGGCCGCGAGCACGACAAGGTCCTCCTGCGGCGCTACCACGAGCAGGGCGACCTGCAGGCGCGCGAGCAGCTCATCGAGCAGTACATGTCGCTCGTCCGTTCGCTGGCGCGGCGCTACTCGTACCGCGGCGAGCAGCTCGAGGACCTCGTCCAGATCGGCGCGATCGGCCTGATCAAGGCGATCGACCGCTTCGACCTCGACCGCGGTGTCGAGCTGACCACCTACGCGACGCCGAACATCATCGGCGAGATCAAGCGGCACTTCCGGGACAAGGGCTGGTCGGTGCGGGTCCCGCGCGGCCTGCAGGAGCTGAACGTCCAGCTGTCGCGGCTGATCGAGCAGCAGACGGTGCAGCTCGGCCGCTCGCCGACGATCTCGGAGCTCGCGAAGGCCGCGTCGGTCGAGGAGGAGGAGGTGCTCGAGGCGCTCGAGTCCGGCCGCGCGTACTCCTCGCTCTCGCTCTCGCAGGGCGGCGGCGGAGACGACGACGACCTCGACCCGCTCGAGTCGATCGGCGAGGAGGAGCACCAGTACCTCGTCTCGGAGGACCGCGCCGTGCTCGAGCCGGGCTTCAAGGCCCTCGACGAGCGCGAGCGGCGCATCCTCCATCTGCGCTTCTTCGAGGGGCTGACGCAGTCGCAGATCGCGCAGCAGATCGGGATCTCGCAGATGCACGTGTCGCGGCTGATCCGGCGCTCGCTGGAGAAGATCCGCGAGGAGATCGGCGGCGACGTGCCGATCGAGGACGCCGCGCCGCGCCGCCGCGCCGCGCGGGGCTAGGGCTGCGGCGCGGCCGCGGCCTCCGCGTGCCGGATGCGCTCCCGTGCCTCCGCGAACCGGATCGCCTCGTACGCGATGAGCACGGCCGTGACGGCGGCGACGAGCGCGAGGGTCAGCGAGCGCCGGAGCGTCGCGCGTGAGCGGCACGAGAGCGAGCAGGACCGCCGCGACGACGAGGCGCTGGCGGTTCACCGTGCCGACGTTGCGCAGACGGAAGGCGACGTGCGCGAGGAGATAGAGCGCGACGCCGCCGCAGAGGCCGACGGCCGGCACGAGCTTCAGGGGCTCCCCGACCTCGCCGAGCGTCTTCTTCACGCCGAACGCGAACAGCACGATGCCCGCGACCATCGGCAGGTGGAGGTAGCTGTACGAGTCGCGCGCCATGCGGAGCTGCGCCTCCCCGACCGCGTCGCGCAGTCGCCGCTCCGCGACGAGCGCGACGACGTCGAAGTACGCCCACCAGAGCGTGCACGCGACGGCGACGCCGAGCATCGCCGCGGCGACGACGCCCACGGTCAGCGGGATGCCCTCTGCGCCGATCCCGAGCGCGACGATCGACTCGCCCAGGGCGATGAGGACGATGAGCGCGTGGCGCTCGGCGAAGTGCGCGGCCGACATGTGCCAGCCGCGGACGCCGAGCACGAACGGGCCGCCGAAGTCGAAGGCGATCGCGAGCGACCCAGAAGAGCCCCTGCACGCCAGCCGTCCTGCGTCGAGGCCGCGACGAGGAGCCCGGTGCCGATGAGCGTCCCCGGGACGAGCGTGCCGACCGCGTGCCGGAGCTCGGTGTCCGTGCGGTCGGCGAGTGCGAAGACGACGATGTGCGCCGCGCGGACGAGGAGGTACGCGAACGCGAAGAAGAGCGCGTCGTCGCCGAACGCGTGCGGCACCGCGAGCGACACGAGCAGCATCGCGCCCATGGCGCCGAAGATGGCGACCCGCACGAGGCCGTCCTCCGGGTCCATCGTGTTCGTCAGCCACGCGTAGCCGGCCCACGGCCACCAGACGACGGCGAGGACGAGGAGCCCCTGCGCCATGCCCTCCCACGTCGGGTTCGCGGCCATGAGCGCCGTGACCTGCGTGATCGCGAAGACGAAGACGAGGTCGAAGAAGAGCTCGAGCGGGCTGACGCGCTCACCGAACCGGATCCGCGCGCGCGACACCACGGGACGGAATCTAGACGTCCCTACACTGTCCGCGGATGAAGACGACCGACGAGCTGCGCGAGGGCTTTCTCTCCTTCTTCGAGGAGCGCGGGCACACGCGCTTTCCGTCGTGGTCGCTGCTGCCGCCGGAGGACGACCCCTCGACGCTCTTCATCTCGGCCGGGATGCAGCCGCTGAAGCCGTACTTCTCCGGGGCGAAGGAGCCGCCGGCGCCGCGCTTCACGACCGTGCAGAAGGTGCTGCGCGCAGGCGGCAAGGACACCGACCTCGACGAGGTCGGCCTGACGGCGCGCCACGCCTCGATGTTCGAGATGCTCGGCAACTTCTCGTTCGGCGACTACTTCAAGGACGGCGCGATCGACCTCGCCTGGGAGTTCGTCACCGAGCAGATGGGACTCGACGCCGACCGGCTGTGGGCGACCGTCTTCGCCGGCGACCCGGAGCTCGGGCTGGGCGAGGACGAGGTCGCCGTGCAGGGCTGGCTCCGCAAGGGCCTGCCGCGCGAGCGGATCGTCGCCTTCCCGCGCAGCGACAACTTCTGGGGCCCCGCGGGCGAGACCGGGCCGTGCGGCCCCTGCTCGGAGCTCCATCTCGACCGCGGCGAGGAGCACGGCTGCGGGCTCGAGACGTGCGGCCCGAACTGCGACAACTGCGACCGCTACATCGAGTTCTGGAACCTCGTCTTCATGGAGTTCGACCGGCACGCGGACGGGACGCTGACGCCGCTGCCGAAGCAGAACATCGACACCGGCATGGGCCTCGAGCGCGGCGCGATGCTGCTCCAGGGCGCCGAGTCGATCTTCGACACCGACGGCTTCCGCCTGATCATGGACTGGATCGCGCGCGAGTCGGGCGTCGGCTACCACGACTCACCGGCGGCGACGAAGGCGCACCGCGTCATCTCCGACCACGGGCGCGGGATGACCTTCCTCGTCGCCGAGGGCGTGACACCGTCGAACGAGGGCCGTGGCTACGTGCTGCGCCGCCTCATCCGGCGCGCGGTCGTGCAGGCGCGGCGCATCGGGCTCGAGGACGTCTACCGCGTCACCGGCATCGTCGTCGACCAGGTCGGGCCGTGGTACCCGGAGGTGGTCGAGCACCGCGAGACCGTCGAGCGGGTCGTCCGCGCCGAGGAGGAGCGGTTCCGCGAGACGCTCGAGCGCGGGCTGAAGGTGTTCGAGGAGCTCGCCGGCACGGAGGCGATCACGCGGCGAGGAGGCGTTCACGCTCGCGGCGACGCACGGGTTCCCGATCGAGCTCACGGTCGAGCTCGCCGAGGAGCGCGGCCAGGCGGTCGACGTCGACGGCTACCGCGAGGAGATGGCGCGGCACCGCGAGATCTCGCGCGCGGGCGGCGACACGAGCGTCGCGCAGGCCGCCGAGTTCAACCGCACCACCGACTTCCGCACGGAGTTCGTCGGCTACGAGAAGACGGACGTCCGGACGCAGATCGGCGCGCTCGCCGAGGCGGGAGAGGGGCGCTTCCTCGCGAAGCTGCGCGAGTCGCCGTTCTACCCGGCGGGCGGCGGCCAGGTGAGCGACGCCGGCTGGATCGAGGGCGAGGACGGCCGGCGCGCCGAGCTGCAGGAGGCGTTCCGGCTCGGCGACGACCAGGTGCTCCTCTTCGCGGGCGAGGGCTTCGAGGCGGGCCAGCGCGTGCACGCCGTCGTCCCGTGGGCCGTGCGCTACCCGACGATGGCGAACCACACGGCCACGCACCTCCTGCACCAGGCGCTGCGGGACGTGCTCGGCGACCACGTGCGGCAGGCGGGCTCGGCCGTCCGTCCCGACAAGCTGCGCTTCGACTTCACGCACGAGCACGCGCTGACGGCCGAGGAGCGGGAGGAGGTCGAGCGGCGCGTCAACGAGCAGGTGTTCCGCAACGTCCCCGTGCGCGCGTTCGAGACGACGCGCGACGAGGCCGAGAAGCTCGGGGCGATGATGCTCTTCGGCGAGAAGTACGGCGACGTGGTGCGCGTCGTCGAGGTCGACGGCTACTCGCGCGAGCTCTGCGGCGGCACCCACGTCCGTGCCACCGCGGAGATCGGCCCGTTCGCGATCCTCAGCGAGGGCTCGGTCGGCTCGGGCGCGCGCCGGATCGAGGCGGTGACCGCGGGCGACGCATACGCGTACCTCCACGGCCGCGCGCGCGAGGTCGACGACGTCCGCGCCGAGATCGAGCGGCTGCGCAAGGAGGCGAAGCGGAAGCCGACGGTGGAGGCGGGGCCGGAGTTCGAGATCACGCGGCAGACCGACGCGGGCGACGTGCACGTGCTCGTCGTCGAGGTACAGAGCGGCGACCCGCTCGACGTCTCCGACCGGCTCAAGCAGCAGCACGCGCCGGCCGCGGTCATCGTCGGCGCCCGCGACGACGGCAACGTCCAGCTCGTCATCAACGTCGACCCGTCCCTCGAGAGCCGCGGCGTCCACGCCGGGAACGTGATCCGCGAGGCGGCGGCCCTCATGGGCGGCGGCGGCGGCGGCCGGCCGACGATGGCGCGCGCCGGCGGCAAGGACGCGGACAGGCTTCCCGACGCGCTCGCAGAGGCCGAGCGCCTGATCCTCACCGCGCTCGAGGGGTAGTGCCCCATCCAGCAATGCACGCCTGCTCCTGGCCCGCGATCACGCTGCGCGCTGCCGCGTCCTCGGTCGCGCCGATAGCTTCGGCTATCGACGCTCCCTGCGTCCTTGCATCGCTTGGTGCCCGCGACCCAGGAGCGGGGCAGCATCACTGGACGGGGCACTAGTCGGTGAAGGTGCTGGCGCTCGACTACGGCTCGGCGCGGACCGGCGTGGCCGTCTCCGACCCGACGGGGACGCTCGCGCGTCCCCTCGGCGTCGTCGAGCGCGCCGCCACCGGCGACGGGCTCGCGCGGCTGGCCCGGCTCGTCGGCGAGGAGGGGGTCGACTGCGTGGTCGTCGGTATGCCGTTGACGCTGCGCGGGCATGCGGGCTCGCAGGCGGCCGAGACGACCCGGTTCGTCGAGGCCCTGCGGGAGGTGGTGGACGTCCCGGTCGAGACGTTCGACGAGCGCTTCACGACGACGATCGCGGCACGCACAGGAGGCTCCGGCGAGGAGGACGCCCGCGCCGCCGCGCACCTGCTGGAGGGATACCTGGAGTGGACGACTCGACGCGCGTGAGGGTCCCGGGCGAGCGCCCCGGCCGTCGGCGCCTGCTCGTGCGCCGCCTCGTCGCGCTCGCCGCGCTGATCGCCGCGCTCTCGCTCGCGGCGTGGCTCGCGTCGCTCGCCGTGAACGGCGTCGCCGCGGACGATCCGCCGCCGCCCCCGACCACGGTCGCGGCCCCGCCGCCGCCGAAGCCGCTGCGGATCGTGTTCCCGGAGGGCTACACGCGACGGGAGATGGGTGCGCGCGTGGCGGCCGTGCGGAAGATCGCGAAGGAGAAGCGGAAGGTCGACCCGCTGCTCCGACAGCAGCAGTACCTCTCCCTGACCGAGCGGAGCAGGCTCCCGGGCGAGTTCGCCGGCGACCGCAAGGTGCGGAACCTCGAGGGTTTCCTCTTCCCGGCGACCTACGACTTCACCGCGAAGACGACGACGCGGCAGCTCGTCGAGAAGCAGTTGACCGCGTTCCGCAAGGCCTGGAAGCAGGTCGACATGGGCTACGCGCGGTCGAAGAACCTCACGCCGTACGACGTGCTCGATCATCGCCTCGATGGTCGAGAAGGAGACGATCGCGCCGGACGAGCGCCCGCTCGTGGCCGCCGTCATCTACAACCGGCTGAAGGCGGGCATCCCGCTCGGGATCGACGCGACGATCCGCTACGGGCTCGACGTGCCGGGGACGGAGCCGCTGCGCCAGTCCCACCTCGCGAGCGACAGCCCGTACAACACGCGCAACCGGCAGGGGCTCCCGCCGACGCCGATCGCGAACCCGGGGCTCGCGTCGATCCAGGCGGCTGCGCACCCGGCGGACGTCGACTACCTGTACTTCGTGCGCAAGCCGGACAAGGTGCACCACTTCTTCACGGCCGACGAGTCGCAGTTCTACGCCAAGGCGTGCGAGTACGGCTACGGCTGCTGACCGGGTGACGAGTCGGCGCGAACTCGGCACGACCGCGTCGCAACGTGTCAGGCACGGTAGAGAGGCCACGGTGGTGGACCGAAGCCGCTCTTCCGTGCCTGACACTGGATGATGCGGCCGTGATCTCGGGCTCCACGCGTCTCGTCGCGCTCCTCGGGCATCCGGTCGCGCACTCGCGCTCGCCGGCGATGCAGAACGCCGCCTTCGCGGCGCGCGGGCTCGACTGGGCCTACGTGGCGCTCGACGTCGCGCCCGAGGACCTCGAGGACGCGCGTGCGCGGGCTCGTCGCGCTCGGCTTCGCCGGGGCGAACGTGACGATCCCGCACAAGCGCGCCGTGGCCGACCTCTGCGACGAGCTCGACCGTGCGGCGACTCGGGCGGTCTCGGTGAACACGCTCGTGTTCCGGGACGGACGCATCCTCGGCTCGTCCACGGACGGGCTCGCCGTGGTCGAGGCCGTCGACGGCGCGAGGCGCCCGCGCGCTCGTCCTCGGCGGCGGCGGCGCCGGCCACGCGGTCGCGGCCGCGCTCACCGACGCGGGCGCCGGGGTCCGCGTGGCGACGCGGCGCGATCCGGACTGGCCGCCGCGGGAGACCGACGCGACGCTCCTCGTCAACGCGACGCCGCTGGTGGACGAGGTGCTGGTAGAGCCGCGGCCGGGCCAGACCGTCGTCGACCTCGCCTATCGCCCGGACGGCGCCGACACCGCCCTGGTGGCCGCCGCGCGCCGCGCCGGCTGCCCGGTCGTCGACGGGCTCGACGTGCTCGTCCGCCAGGGCGCCGCGTCGTTCCGGACGTGGACGGGCGTCGAGGCGCCGCTCGAGCTGATGCGCGCCGCGGTCAGGCCCTAGGCCGGAACGACGAAGGGGGCCCGGAGGCCCCCTTCAGCCGCTCACCAGCCGCGTGCTAGGACGCGGTCGAGTCGAACCACGGCGGTGCGGAGTTCACCGGCGTGGAGCCGTTGCCCTGGTCGTGCGGGACGCCGACGAGCAGCGTCGCGGTGCACTCGCCTCCGAGGCCGTCCGTGGCCTGGAACGCGATCGCGTACACCCGGCCGTCGCCGGTGCCTGCACGCTCGGCACGCACGGAGAACGAGCCGCCGGCGCCGATCGTCGCGTCCGGCGCGGTGTTGCCGTCGGCGCCGCCGTTCACGGGCTCGTCCTGCTGGATGCCTGTCACGGCGAGGGTGATCGGATCGCCGTCCGGATCGGTCACGCCCGCGATCTGCCCGTCGACGAGCTTATGGTTCGGCGGCCAGAGGTCGCCGAGCCCCGTGGTCGCCGCGGTGCAGATCGGGTTGAGGTTGATCTCGGTCGTGAACGTCGCCGTGTTGTTCGCCAGGTTCGGGTCGGGCTGGTTCCCGGCGATCGTGGCGGTGTTGACGATGAAGGCACCCGAGCCGGCCTGCACGGTGAACGTGAACGTGACCGTCTGTCCGGGGTTCAGCGTCCCGGCGGTGCAGGTGACGACGCCCGCTGCGTGGGCGCAGCCCGGCCCCGCGGAGACGAACGTCGTGCCGGCGGGGACCGGATCGGTGACGGTGACGCCCGTGGCGATCGTCGGCCCGAGGTTCCTCGCCGTCAGCGTGTAGACGACGTTGTCGCCCTCGGTGACGAGCGCCGGCCCGGTCTTCGCGATCGAGAGGTCGGGCGGGGGCACGGTGATCGTGATCGTCTCCCGGAAGGCCGGGCCGCTCGCGAGGCCGTTCTGGAGGAAGTCGACCGTGCAGACGTACGTCCCGGCGAGCGTGCCGGCGTTGACGCCGTACGTCTCGCTGAACGCGAACGTGTCGCCGCTCATTCCGGTCCGGCTCGCGGGTGTCAGGTTCGCGAACACGCCGGCCTGACAGCTGACGCTGTGCGTCACCGTGACCGGAAGGTTCTGGAGCTCGCTGAGGATCGCGTTCGCAACCTGATCGGGCGTCGCGCTCGGGAAGAAGCTCCCGTCGGTCATCGATGCGACGAGCGCGGCCTGGCCCGTGGCGTTCAGCCCGTCAGAGAAGGGCGAGCCCGTCGCGACGTTGATGGCGATCACGCGGATGTCGTTCGCGTTGAGGGCCGCGATCGCCTGGGCGAGCGTATGGCCCCCGCTCGGATCGTGGCCCGACGCGTCGCCGAACCAGACGATGATCCTCGACGAGCCGGTGCGCCAACTGGTCGCGTTCGCCGCCTCGAAGAGCGCGTTCACCTGCGCCTCCGGGGTGTCGCACCCGTCACCGGCAGCCCACGCGTTGATCCCTGCCTGTGCGTTGGCGATCGACGCGGTGATGTCCTGGTTCAGCCGATACGCGAACGGGTCGGTGCAGTTGAAGTCGCGGTACTCGGCGGCGCCGAACTCCGAGTCGGCCTGCGCGGCGCGGACGGTGTTCATGATCGAGGTCGCGTTCGCCTGCACGTTCGCGATCGCCGACCCCATGCTCCCGGTCGTATCGGCCAAGAACAGGATGTCCGGCTTGGGTGGAATCGGCGACGTCTCGACGCTCTTCGCCTGGACGTTCGACTGGCCCGGCAGCAGCGTCGCGCTGACGCTCGCCGGTGTGACGCCCGGCACGGCGAAGGCCGCACCTGACACGACGGTGGCGACGCCGGCTGTCAGCGTCGCCGTGATCCACGCAAGGCGGCCGCGGCGCCTGCGTGTGGGTGGTGCCTGCATCGAATCCCCTCCTGTTGACGGATGTCTCCATCGAGGCTACGACCGCCCTCCGGCGAGGCACAGACGGCAAACACCCGGTCTCAATGAGGTCAACGCCGTACGGAAGAAGTTGCGCACTTTCGTTGTCTGTTGTAAGACGAGGACGAGGAGGAGGCGACGTGCGCGCTGACCGGACGGGAAGCGCTGCGGCACGAGCATTGGTGGTGGACGACGACCCGGGACTCCTCGGTCTCCTCACGCGCCTGCTCGAGCTCGAGGAGCTCGACGTCACGGCGGTCATGAGCGGAGAGGCGGCACTGGAGGTCGCGCGCGAGGAACGGCCCGACCTGGCGATCCTCGACGTGAACCTTCCCGGCCTGTCGGGGTACGAGGTCTGCCGTGCGCTGCGCGAGCTGTACGGGCCGACGCTGCCGATCGTCTTCGTCTCGGGCGCACGCACGGAGCCGTACGACCGGGTGGCCGGGCTCCTGCTCGGCGCCGACGACTACCTCGTGAAGCCGTTCGCGCCCGACGAGCTGCTCGCCCGCGTGCGTGCGCTGCTGCGCCGCGCCGCCGGAGAGCGTCCGCGCGCGAGCCGGCTCACGGCACGCGAGCAGCAGGTGCTCCAGCTCCTCGCCGAGGGCCACAGCCAGCGCGACATTTCCGACACGCTCGTGATCAGCCCGCGCACGGCCGGGAAGCACATCGAGCGGATCCTCGAGAAGCTCGAGGTCCGGAGCCGGGCGCAGGCGGTCGCGGTCGCCTACCGGGACGACCTCGTCGCCGCCAGGTAGGCCGCGCGGAGCGTTGTACGCTCCGCGCCGATGACCCTCGGCCTCGTCACCGCGGGCGAGTCGCACGGGCCCGCGCTCGTCGCGATCGTGACCGGCCTGCCCGCCGGCCTCGTGCTCTCGCGCGAGGCGATCGACGCCGACCTGCGGCGCCGCCAGGAGGGGTACGGGCGCAGCCCGCGCCAGCGGATCGAGTCCGACGCGGTCGAGGTGCTCGCCGGCCTCCGCCACGGCCGCACGCTGGGGACGCCGCTCGCGCTCGTCGTCGGCAACCGCGACCACGCCAACTGGACGCACGGGATGAGCCCGTGGCCGCCGGAGGGCGAGCCCGCCGGCAAGGGGACGAAGCGCGTGACGGTGCCGCGCCCCGGCCACGCCGACCTCTCCGGCGTCCTCAAATACGGCCTCGACGACGTTCGCGACGCGCTCGAGCGGGCCTCGGCGCGCCATACCGCGGCGCACGTGGCGGCGGGCGCAGTCGCGAAGGCCCTGCTCGCGGAGATCGGCGTCTCGGTGCGCGGCGAGGCGCTCGAGGTCGGCGGCGCGCGCGGGGAGGAGGCGATGCGCGAGGCCGTCGACGCCGCGCGCACCGACCGCGACACGCTCGGCGGCATCGTCGAGGTGCGCGCCACCGGCGTCCCGCCCGGGCTCGGCTCGTACGCGACGAAGGAGGACCGCCTCGACGCACGGCTGGCCGCGGCGCTCATGGGCATTCAGGCCGTGAAGGGCGTCGAGGTCGGCGACGGGTTCGCGCTCGCGTCCGAACGCGGCTCCGCGGCGCACGACGAGATCGGGGAGGGCTTCCGCCGCGAGTCCAACCGCGCCGGCGGGATCGAGGCGGGCACGACGAACGGCGAGGAGGTCGTCGTCCGCGCCGCGATGAAGCCGCTCCCGACGCTGATGCGGCCGCTCCGCACCGTCGACCTCGACTCGGGCGAGCCGGCCGAGGCGCTCGTCGAGCGGAGCGACGTCTCGGCGGTCGAGGCGCTCGCCGTCGTCGCCGAGGCCGCGGTCGCATGGGAGCTCGCGCGCGCGGCGCGGGACAAGTTCGGCGGCGATTCGCTCGGCGACCTCGTCGCGGCCCACCGCGCGTACCTGGCCCGCATCCCGTGGCGCCCGTAGCGCTCGACCGGCACGTCGCGCTCGTCGGCTTCATGGGCGCCGGCAAGTCGAGCCTCGGGGCGGAGGCGGCGGCGAGCCTGGGACGGCCGTTCCACGACGTCGACCTCGAGCTCGAGCGCGAGCTCGGCACCACCATCGCCGACCTCTGGGCCGAGCGCGGCGAGCCGGGGTTCCGCGAGATCGAGGAGGAGCTGGCCGTCGAGGCGCTCGCGGATCCCGTCCCCGCTGTGCTCGCGCTCGGTGGCGGCGCCGTCCTCTCCGAGCGCGTGCGGGAGTCGCTACGGGACCGCGCGCTGACGCTGCTCGTGGACGTCGAGCTCGAGGAGGCGTGGCAGCGCGTCAAGGACGGCGACCGGCCGCTCGCGCAGGACGAGGAGCTCTTCCGTCGGCTGTACGAGGAGCGCGAGCCGATCTACCTCGAGGTCGCGGACGCGCGTGTCCGGGACGCTGCCGAGATCGCGCTCGCGGCAGCCGGGATCCACGTCGAGGCTGGGGCGCTGGGCCTCCTCGGCGAGCACGTCCCGGGCGACGGCCGTGTCGCGCTCGTCTCCGACCGGCACGTCGCCGGGATCCACGGCGCCGACGCCCAGCTCGCGCTCGGCGCCCGCCTCGCCACGACGCACGAGCTCCCGTCCGGCGAGGCGGCGAAGTCGCTCGAGCAGGTCGCAAGGCTGTGGGACGAGCTCGGGCTCGGGCGCGACGGCACTCTCGTGGCGCTCGGCGGCGGCTGCGCGACCGACGCGGCGGGGTTCGCGGCGTCCGCGTACCTGCGCGGGATCCCCTGGGTGCCGGTGCCGACGACGCTCGTCGGCCAGGTCGACGCCGCGATCGGCGGCAAGACTGCGGTGAACCTCGCGGCCGGGAAGAACCTCGTCGGCGCCTTCCACTGGCCCGTCCGGACGGTGATCGACCCGTCGCTGCTCGCGACGCTTCCCGAGGCGCAGCGGCTCGAGGGGATGGCGGAGGTGGTGAAGACCGGCCTGCTCGCCGGCGTGCCGCTGTGGGAGCTGACCGACCTCGAGCTCGTCCGGCGCTGCGCGGCCTACAAGGCGGCCGTGTGCGTGCGCGACCCGCACGACCACGGCCCACGGAACGTCCTCAACCTCGGCCACACGTTCGCGCACGCGCTCGAGGCGGCCGGAGCGTACGGCGAGGTGAGCCACGGCCGCGCCGTCGCGCTCGGCCTGCTGGCGGCGCTGCGGCTCACGGGCCTTGACGACGAGCCGGTTCGTCGCGTGCTCGACCCGCGTCCCGTCCGCGTCGACCGCGAGCGCGCGTGGGCGGCGCTGCAGCGCGACAAGAAGGCGCGGGACGGAGAGGTGCGGCTCGTGCTCCTCGACGCGCCGGGCCGCCCGCGCTGGGGCGCGGAGGTCCCGGAGGCCGACGTGCGCGCCGCGCTCGACGCGCTCATCGCGGGATAGAGTCCCGCTCCGACTCGTGCGGATCGACGTCCTCAACGGCGTGAACCTCGATGTGCTCGGGCGTCGCGACCCGAAGCACTACGGCCACCTCACGCTCTCCGAGCTCGAGACGCGGATCTACGCGTGGGCCAACCAGCTGGGGATCAACGTCCGCTGCCGCCAGACGAACGACGAAGGCGAGTTCGTCGGCTTCTGCCACGATCTGCTCGCCGGCCCGGACGGCGCGATCGTCAACCCGGCGGCGTGGACGCACTACTCGTGGGCGATCCGGGACGCCCTCGAGGCGGTGACGGTGCCGGTGGTCGAGGTGCACCTGTCGAACGTGGACGAGCGCGAGGAGTGGCGGCGCTTCTCGGTCCTCGAAGACGTGCGCGCCCACCGGATCGTCGGCAAGGGGGCGGAGGGGTACCGCGAGGCACTGGAGTTCCTCCAGGAGGGAGCCGCGTGAGCGCTCGGATCGAGCGCCTGCGCGCCTTGGTCGACGGGCCGCTGCTCGTCACGAACCTCGTCAACGTTCGCTACCTGACCGGCTTCACGAGCTCGAACGCCGCCGTTCTCGTCGAGCCCGAGCGCGTCCGTGTCTTCGCCGACTTCCGCTACGCCGAGCAGGGACGCCACCTCCGCGAGGCCGAGTTCGTCGAGGTCAGCCGCAACCTCCCCGCGGCGCTCGCGCAGCAGCTGTCCGGACGGATCCTGTTCGAGGCCGACCACGTCACCTATGCGGCGTGGGAGACGCTGCGAGCGGGCGGACTCGAGCTCGTCCCGACGACCGGCCTCACACTCGGGCTGCGCGCGGTGAAGGAGCCCGAGGAGCTCGACGCGGTCCGGCAGGCCGCGGCGATCACCGACCGCGCGTACGAGCGCCTGGCCGCGCAGCCGTTCACGGGCCGGACCGAACGCGACCTCGCGTGGACGATGGAGCAGCTCCTCCACGAGGAGGGCGCCGAGGCGCTCGCGTTCCCGATCATCGTCGCCTCCGGCCCCAACGCGGCGAACCCGCACACCGTGCCGGGCGACCGCCGCGTCGAGGCCGGTGACACGGTGATCGTCGACGCCGGCGCACGCTTCGGCGGCTACTGCTCGGACTGCACGCGGACGTTCGCCGCCGGTGCCCTCTCCGACCGGCTCGCGGCGGCCTACCAGCTCGTGCACGACGCGCAGCTCGCGGGTCTGCAGGCGGTCGCCCCCGGGATCGAGGCGAAGGCGGCCGACGCGGTCCCGCGACGCCTCATCGACGACAGCGAGTTCCAGGGCACGTTCGGCCACGGGCTCGGCCACGGCGTCGGGCTGGAGATCCACGAGGCGCCGACGATGCGCGCGGAGTCGCACGACACGCTCGCCGCAGGCAACGTCGTCTCGGTCGAGCCCGGGATCTACCTTCCCGGTGAAGGCGGGGTGCGGATCGAGGACCTCGTCGTCGTCACCGAGGACGGCTGCGAGCGCCTTTCGCTGTTCCCGAAGGAGCTGCGACACGTCGGCTAGCATCGCCGCGTGGCCGAGGTCGTCTCCACCAACCAGTTCCGGAACGGGATGCACATCGAGCTCGACGGCTCGGTCTGGCGCATCGTCGAGTTCCAGCACGTGAAGCCGGGCAAGGGCGGCGCGTTCGTGCGGACGAAGGTGAAGAGCCTCGACAGCGGCTCGGTCGTCGACCGCACCTTCCGCGCCGGCGAGAAGTTCGCGCGCGTGCACACCGAGGTGAAGAACGTCCAGTACCTCTACGACTCGGGCGACGAGGTCGTGTTCATGGACGAGGAGACGTTCGAGCAGTTCGGGCTGCCGCGGTCGGGCGTGGAGGACGAGCTGTCCTTCCTCCAGCCGTCGAGCACCGTGCAGATGCTGACGGTCGACGGGCGCCCGAGCGGGATCCAGCTGCCGGCCTCGGTCGAGCTGACCGTGGCGGAGACCGAGCCGGGTGTGAAGGGCGACACCGTCTCGAACGTGACGAAGGCGGCGACGCTCGAGACCGGCGCCGTCGTCCAGGTGCCGCTCTTCGTGAACGTGGGCGACCGGGTCAAGGTCGACCCGAAGGAAAAGCGCTACATCTCCCGCGCGTAGCGGGTGCGCGCCGCCGGGTCCGCGCCCGGCGAAGCCACTAGTCTCCCGGGTCGATGCCGAGACTGGCCGACACGACGATCCGGCTCCTCGGCCAGGAGCCGCTCGCGGGGCGCATGCCGACCGCGGACCTGCTCGAGCTGGCGGACGTCCTCGACGGCGCCGGGTTCGCGTACCTCGAGGTGTCCGGCGGCGGCGTCTTCGACACGGCCGTGCGCCGCGGGGTCGAGAGCCCCTGGGAGCGCATCCGCACGCTGAAGAGCCGCATGAAGACGCCGCTCGGGATGGCGCTTCGCGGCCGCTTCCTCGTCGGTTCGCGCCCCGTCACGGCCGATTTCGTGCAGCGCTTCGTCTCGACCGCCGCCGCGAACGGGATCGACGTCTTCCGTCTCCACGACCCGCTCAACGACGTCTCGAACCTCACCGAGGCGGCGCAGGCGATCGCGGCCTCCGGCTGCGAGTTCGACGGGGGCCTCGTCTACAGCTCCGGGATCACGGGCGAGACGGAGACGCTCGTCGAGGCGGCGCGCCGGCTCCCGGAGCTCGGAGCGGCGCGGGTGCTCCTCCACGACCCGACCGGGTCGCTCGAGCCGGGGCGCGCGGGCGACCTCGTGACCCGGCTGAAGGAGGCGAGCGGGCTGCCGGTCGGCGTGTACTTCCAGGGCGCGGGCGGCGCCGCGCTCGCGTGCGCGATCGAGGCGGCTCGGGCCGGGGCGGACCTGCTCGCCGCGGCCGCGTACCCGGTCGCATTGACCCTGCACCGCGTCTCGAGCGAGTCGCTCGCGGCGGCGCTCACCGGCCTGTCGATGGACGCCGGCGTCGACGTCGCCACCCTCTGGCGCGCGTCCGAGCTCGTCGACGAGCAGATCGGCGACGAGCCCGTGATCCCGCTCGCGCCGCGTATCGCCGTCCGTGCGGCGCAGTTCGCGCTGCCGGCCGGGCTCGTCGCCGGCCTCGACTCGCACCTCGGCGCGAACGCGGCAAGCGACCGGATCGACGAGGTGCTCGACGAGCTCGCGCGCGTGCGGATGGAGGTCGGGATGCCGCCGCTCGCCGCGCCGGTCGGGCAGGTGCTCGCCTCCCAGGCGCTGCTCCACGTCCTCTCCGCGCAGCGCTGGGGCGTCGTCGTGGACGAGCTGCGCGACCTCGTGCTCGGGCGCTACGGCGCGCCGCCGGGGCAGGTCGACCCGGTCGTCGAGCGCGCCGTGCAGCTGCTCTCGGCGGACGGGGAGGAGGCGGAGCCGCCGGCCGCGCTCGAGGAGCTCCGCTCGCAGGCGGGCGGGCTGGCCGCGAGCGAGGAGGAGCTGCTCCTGCTCGCGCTGTTCGGCGACGACGCCGAGCCGCTGCTCCAGGCGATCCGCGGCCGCGCCTCGCGGGACGAAGGGCTCGCCGCGGGCGGGGTCGACCAGGACCGGGCGGAGCGGATCCGAGAGATCGTCCGGATCGTCCAGGAGTCGGGCATCGCCGAGGTGACGATCGAGGAGGAGGATTTCCGCGTCACCGTGCGGAGCAGCGACGAGACGGCCGCGCCGGCCACGGTCGCGAACGCGGCGCCGCTCGCCCTGGAGGAGCCCGGCCCGGCGCCGGTTGGTGCGCGGGTCGGCGGGCTCGTCCCCGTCGAGTCGCCGATGGTCGGCGTCTTCTACCGGCAGGCGAAGCCCGGGGAGCCGGCGTTCGTCGAGGTCGGCGACGTCGTCGTCCCGGGGCAGACGCTGTGCCTGCTCGAGGCGATGAAGCTGTTCAACGAGCTGAAGGCCGAGGTCGAGGGCGTCGTCCGCGCCGTGCACGCCGAGAACGGCTCGCCTGTCGAGTTCGGCCAGCTCCTGTTCGAGCTCGAGCGCCTCGACTCGCGGCCGCTCGACGCGGTCTAACTCCGTGCACCTTCCAGCGAAAGTCAGGGCGCCTCTGGCGGAGCACGACGTCCGCATGCGGCGTCCTCGGTCGGCCCGATATGCCTGCATATCGCGCCTCCCTGCGTCCTGGCTTGCAGACGTCGTGCCGTCGCCAGAGACGCGAGACCATCACTGGAAGGTGCACTGATGTTCGAACGCGTCCTGGTGGCGAACCGCGGCGAGATCGCCGTCCGCGTCATCCGTGCGTGCCACGAGCTCGGGATCGAGGCGGTCGCGGTCTACTCGAGCGCGGACGAGGCGTCGCTGCACGTCCGCCTGGCGGACCGCGCCGTCCGCATCGGCCCGCCGCCCGCCGGCCTGAGCTACCTGTCGATCCCGGCCGTGATCGCCGCGGCCGAGACGACGGGCTGCCAGGCCGTCCACCCGGGCTACGGCTTTCTTGCCGAGAACGCCGGCTTCGCGCGCGCGTGCGCGGACAACGACCTCGTCTTCGTCGGCCCGCCGGCGGACGTGATGGAGCGCATGGGGGACAAGGCCCAGGCCAAGCGGGAGATGCGGGCCGCCGACGTGCCGCTCGTGCCGGGCACCGACGGCGGCGCCTCGCTCGAGGACGTGCGGGCCGCGGCCGACGAGCTCGGCTACCCCGTCCTGCTGAAGGCGGCGGCCGGCGGCGGCGGCAAGGGGATGCGGCTCGTCCACGCGCCGGGCGAGCTCGCCGCGGCGTACGCGACCGCCGGCGCCGAGGCCGAGGGCGCGTTCGGGGACGGGTCGCTCTACCTCGAGAAGGCGCTCGTCCCGGCCCGCCACGTCGAGATCCAGGTGCTCTGCGACGCGGGCGGCCGCGTACTCACGCTCGGCGAGCGCGAGTGCTCGATCCAGCGGCGCCACCAGAAGCTGATCGAGGAGTCGCCGTCGCCCGCGCTCGACCCGGCCACGCGCGAGGCGATGGAGGCCGCAGCCGAGCGCGCCTGCCGCGCGATCGGCTATGTCAACGCGGGCACGTTCGAGTTCCTGCTCGGCCCCGACGGCAGCTTCTACTTCATCGAGCTGAACGCGCGCCTGCAGGTCGAGCACCCGGTGACGGAGCTCGTGACCGGGCTCGACATCGTCCGCGAGCAGCTCCGCATCGCCGCCGGCGAGCCGCTGTCGCTCGAGGGGCGCGCGCCGCGGCAGGGGCACGCGATCGAGTGCCGGATCAACGCGGAGGACCCGGCGCGGGGGTTCGCGCCGGCGCCGGGGCGGATCGACCGGCTGCGCCTGCCCGGCGGGCCCGGTGTCCGCGTCGACACGCACCTCGAGGCGGGGCTCGACGTCCCGCCGCACTACGACTCGCTGCTCGCGAAGCTCGTCGTCTGGGATGTCGACCGGCCCTCGGCGATCGACCGGGCGCTGCGGGCGCTGCGGGAGCTCGAGGTCGGCGGCGTGCCGACGACGCGCGAGGCGGCGCTCGAGATCCTCGACTCGCCGGCCTTTCGGTCCGGCGAGTACCACACGGGCTACCTTGCCGAGACCGAGCTGGCCGCGGTCTCACGATGAGCGACGACCACACGATCACGCGCGAGGAGGGCACCGTCACGGTGACCGCGGGTGTGCTCTCGCACCTCGTGGTGGCCGCCGCGGAGAGCGTCGGCGGCGCGCGCGTCCGACGTCCCCGGCGCGGGCTCGACGTCGACGTCGACGGAGGAACGGTGCGGGTCGAGCTCGAGCTCGCGGTGCGCTACGGCGAGGTGCTGCCCGACGTGGCGGCGGAGGTGCAGCGGCGCGTGGACGCGGCGCTCCGGGAGATGGCCGGCCTCGAGACGGCGTCCGTGGACGTGTCGGTCGAGGAGCTGGACGGATGAGCCCGCGGCAGGTCTCGCGCCGGCAGGCGCGGCGCACGGCGCTCGTGCTGCTGTTCCAGTGGGACGTGACCGGGCAGCCGCTCGGCTCGCTCTACGGCGCCGAGGTCGACCCGTGGGCGCTCGACCTCGCGCGCGCCGTGTGCGAGGACGCCGAGCGTCTCGACGCGACGATCGGCGAGTACGCGGAGGACTGGACGGCCGACCGGCTCGGCGCCGTGGAGCGGAACGTGCTCCGCATCGCGCTGAAGGAGCTCGAGAGGGGAGAGGTGCCGATGGAGGTGGTGCTGGACGAGGCCGTGCGGCTCGCGAAGCGGTACGCGAGCGACGACGCGGGCCGGCTCGTGAACGGGATCCTCGGGCGCGTCGTGCGCGAGAGGGTCGCGTAGATGTCCGCCGAGGAGTCGCTGGCGCGCGCCGAGGAGCTGCTCGCGAAGCTCGAGGAGGCGCGGGCCGAGCTCGAGCGGCTGTCGGAGTCGGAGGACGTCGACGGCGCGATCGAGGCGCTGACGCGGCTCTCGGAGCTGGCGAAGGAGGTCGAGGCCGAGCTGCAGCGGGCCCGGCGGGAGGCCGACGCTGCCCCGTAGACCGGACGAGCTGCGGGCGACGGTCGAGGACTACCTCGCGGACCTCGCGTTGACGCCGGAGCTCCACGGGCTCGAGGAGCCGGTGCGCTACGCGCTCGCCGGCGGGGGCAAGCGCGTGCGGCCGGTGCTCTGCCTCGCGACCGCGGAGGCGGCCGGCGCCGACGCCGAGCGTGCGCTCCCGGCCGCGGCGGCGGTCGAGCTCGTCCACACCTTCTCGCTCGTCCACGACGACCTGCCGGCGCTCGACGACGACGACGAGCGGCGCGGACGCCCGACGGTGCACGTCCGCTTCGGCGAGGACGTGGCCGTGCTGACCGGCGACGCGCTGCTCACGGAGGCGTTCCGGCTGGCGCTGTCGTACGCCTCCACCGGCGTCGCCCGGGAGCTGACACAGGCGACGCTCGGGATGATCGGCGGGCAGTACCTCGACCTCCGCGGCGAGGGCGTCGACGAGGACGCGGTCAACCGGCTCAAGACCGGGCGGCTGTTCGACGCGGCGGTCGCCTGCGGGCTGTGGGCGGCCGAGGTGCCCGAGCCGTCGCAGCAGCCGTGGCGCTCGTTCGCGGCCGAGCTCGGGGTGCTCTTCCAGGCGGTGGACGACCTGCTCGACGGCGACGGCTCGGTACGGACGCGCGGTGAGGCGTGGACGAGGCAGGCGGCGGACGACGCGGCCGCGCGTGCGCTCGCGGCGCTCGAGACGGTGTCTGCGGATACGACCGTCCTGGCCGAGATCGTCGAGACGCTCGCCGCCCGGACGTCATGACCGATTCGGGCACTGGCGCCGCCGCGCGACGCGGTTAGCCTTGTCCCGGTGAAGAAGCGCGCCGACGTGCTCCTCGTCGAGCGAGGGCTCGCCGAGAGCCGGGCACAGGCGCAGGCGCTCGTCCTCGCGGGGCTCGTGCCAGGGGTGGCGAAGCCGGGCCAGCAGCTCGAGGAGGGGACGCCGCTCGAGGTCGAGCGCCTGCCGCCGTACGTCTCCCGCGGCGGCGACAAGCTCGCCAATGCGCTCGACGCCCTGGGGATCGACGTCACCGGCCGCGACGCGCTCGACGTCGGCGCCTCGACGGGCGGCTTCACCGACGTCCTGCTCCAACACGGCGCCGCGCGCGTGATCGCCGTGGACGTCGGCTACGGGCAGCTCCACCCGCGCCTCCGCGGCGACCCGCGCGTGACCGTGCTCGAGCGGACGAACGCCCGCGCGCTGACGGAGCTCCCGTACGCGCCGGACCTGGTCGTCTGCGACGTCTCCTTCATCTCCGTCCGCACGGCGCTGCCGCCGGCGCTGCGCCTCGCCGCGCCGAACTGGGAGGCGGTCGTGCTCGTGAAGCCGCAGTTCGAGGCCGGTCGCGGGGACGTCGGCAAGGGCGGCGTCGTCCGCGACCCCGATGTCCGGCGCCGCGTCGTTCGCGAGGTCGCCGAGGCCGCGCTCGCGTGGGAAGGGCGCACCGTGGCGGCCGTAGACTCCGGCGTGCCCGGCCCGAAGGGGAACCGGGAGGTGTTCCTGCACCTCGTCCACGACCCGCACGCAGCCCTGCCTGATGACATCGACGACCGGATCAGACGCGCCGTCCCGTGAAGCCGTCCGCCGCGCGGCGGTGATCACCCACGGCAAGACGGCCGCGATCGGGCCTGCGCTCGAGCGGCTCGAGACGCTCGCGCGGGAGCACGGCGTCGAGCTCCTGCTTCCGACGGACGAGGCGGAGAAGCACGGCCGCACGGACGGGCATCCCTCGCTGGAGGCGGCCGACGTCGTGGTCGTTCTCGGCGGCGACGGGACGATGCTGCGCGCGCTCAACCGCTTCCTCGGGACCGGCATCCCCGTCCTCGGCGTCAACTTCGGCCGCGTCGGCTTCCTCTCCGCGATCCCGCGCGAGGAGATGGAGACCGGCCTCGCGCGCGCGTTCCGCGGCGACTTCGACACGGTCGACCTCCCGACGCTCGAGACGCGGGCGGACGGCGAGCGGCACACGGCGGTCAACGACGTGGTCGTCCGCAGCGCCGACGTCGGCCGCATGGTCGAGCTCTCCTGGTCGATCCGCGGACGAGGACCTCGGCACGCAGCCGTGCGACGGGATGATCGTGTCGACCCCGGTCGGCTCGACGGCGTACAACCTGTCCAACGGCGGCCCCGTCCTCGTCTGGGGACTCGAGGCGATGGCGATCACGTTCGTCGCCGCGCACTCGCTCCACGCGCGGCCGCTGGTCGCGCCGAAGGACGCCCGGCTCGAGATCGTCAACCGCACCCCCGACGTGAGTGTCGTCGTCCTCGTCGACGGGCATGCGGTCGGCGAGCTCGCGCCGGGCGGCGACGTCGCGATCCGCATCGGCGACGAGCGTGCGTGCCTCGCCGTCCTTTCCGATGAGCGCTCGTTCTTCCGGCGGTACAGGGAGACCTTTGCTGCGTAGGCTCAGGATCCAGAACCTCGTCCTCATCCGCGAGGCGGAGCTCGAGCTGGCGCCCGGGCTGAACGCGATCACCGGCGAGACGGGCGCCGGGAAGACGATCCTCGCGCAGGCGATCGGCCTCCTCCTCGGCGCGAAGGGCGAGGCCGGGTTCGTCGGGCCCGACGCGACCGAGGCGTACGTCGAGGCGGAGCTCGACCTGCCCGCCGAGCTGCTCGAGGAGGACGGGCTCGAGGCGCTCGCCGAGCTGCGGCCCGAGGACGAGGACGGGCTCGTGCTCGCCCGCCGCGTCTACGCCGACGGACGCACGCGCGCGTACGCCTGGGGCCGGAGCGCGGCGCGGGAGGATCTCGCGGCGGTGGGGGAGCGGCTGATCGCGATGTCCGGGCAGTTCGAGCAGCGCCGGCTCGCGCGGTCGGCGTACCAGCTCGACGTGCTCGACGCGTTCTGCGGCGAGGATCAGCTGCGCCGGCGCGGCGACCTGCGGCTCGCGTGGCGCGATCTCCAGGCGGCGAAGCGCCGGCTCGAGGCGGCCGGGGACGAGGCCTCGCGCCTCGAGGAGCTGCGGGCGCTCGCCGACGACACGGAAGGCCTCGAGGCCGGCGCCGAGGAGTCGCTCCGCGCCGAGCGCGAGCGGCTGCGCCACGTGGACGAGCTCGCGCGCGCCGCCTCGGCCGCGGCCGAGGCACTCGCGCCGGACGAGGGCGACGGCGCCGCAGGGCTGGCTGCCGTGGCCGAGCGGGCCGTGGCGCCGCTCGAGTCGCTCGCCCCGGAGCTCGCGCGGGCCGGGGAGGAGCTGCGGGACGCGACCGTGCGTCTCCGCGACACCGCGGCCGAGCTGCGCGCCTTCCTCCAGGCCCTCGAGGCGGAGCCCGGGCGGCTGGAGCACGTCGAGTCCGAGCTCGAGCGGATCGCCGACCTCAAGCGGCGCTTCCGCGCCGCGAGCTTCGACGAGCTGCTCGCACGCGGGGCGGAGGCGCGCGTCGAGCTCGCAGGCGGGGGCGACCCGGTCGACGCGGCGGATCGAGCGGCGGCCGCCGCACAGGCGCGCGTCGGCGAGCTCGCGGGCGCGCTCCGCGACGTCCGCCGCGCGGCGGTCGACCCGTTCGCGGAGGCGGTCTCCGGGGAGCTGCGGGAGCTCGGCATGGGCGAGGGCGAGTTCCTGGCGCAGTTGCGGGAGCGAGAGCCGTCCCCGTCCGGCGCGGACGGCGTCGACTTCCTGATCCGGCCGAACCCAGGCCTGCCGTTCGCCCCGGTCGCCGAGACGGCCTCTGGCGGCGAGCTGTCGCGCGTCGCGCTCGCGATCGCCGCCGTGGCCGGCGGCACGACGCTGATCTTCGACGAGATCGACGCGGGCATCGGCGGGCGCACCGCCAACGCGGTCGGGGCCGCGCTCCGGCGGCTCGGCGAGCGCGCGCAGGTCGTGACGATCACGCACCTGCCGCAGATCGCGAGCCTCGCCGACCGCCACTTCGTCGTCGAGAAGGTGCCCGGCGACCCGACGCACACGACGATCCAGGCGCTCGCCGACGACGACCGGCGCGACGAGCTCGAGCGGATGCTCGGCGGACGCGAGTTCCTCGAGCAGGTGCAATAGCGGTGGCCTCGTTCGTCGAGTTCACCGGCCGCGCGCGCCTCGACAAGCGGACGAAGCACCTCGTCAAGCGGCTCACGCCGGACGACGTCGCGATCATCGACCACACCGACCTCGACCGCGTCTCGGCCGAGGAGCTCGTCGAGTCGGGCGTTCGCGTCGTGGTCAACATCGCCCCGTCGCAGAGCGGCCGGTACCCGAACCCGGGCCCGCTCGTGCTCGTGCGCGGCGGCGTCCGCCTCATCGACGCGCCCGGCGCCGAGCTCTTCGACTCCGTCAGCGACGGCGAGCTCGTCACCGTGCGCGGCGGCGGCCTCTTCCGCAACGGCACGTGCCTCGCGAGCGGCCGCATCCTCGCCGAGCACGAGCTCGAGGCGGCTGTCGAGCAGGGCCGTGAGCGCGTCACCGAGGCGCTCGAGGAGTTCGCGGAGAACACGATGCGGTACCTGCGCGAGGAGGGCAGCGTCCTCGCCGGCGAGCTCGCGTTCCCGATGCTGAAGACGCGGTTCCGCGACCGGCACGCGCTCGTCGTCGCGCGCGGCCCCGGCTTCAAGCGCGACCTGCGCATGGTCCGGCCGTACGTGCGCGACTTCAAGCCGGTGCTCGTCGCCGTCGACGGCGGCGCGGACGCGCTGCTCGAGGCGGGCTACCGGCCGGACGTGATCGTCGGGGACATGGACTCCGTCTCGGACGGCGCCCTTCGCTCGGGCGCGGAGCTCGTCTGCCACGCCTATCGCGGCGGCGACGCACCCGGCGCGGCGCGGCTCGACGGGCTCGGACTCCCGTACCACACGGTCGAGGCACCGGGAATCTCCGAGGACGCCGCGCTCCTGCTCGCCCACGACAAGGGCGCGGAGCTGATCGTCGCCGTCGGCACGCACCTGAACCTGACGGAGTTCCTCGAGCGCAACCGGCGCGGGATGTCTTCCACCTTCGTCACGCGGCTGAAGGTCGGCGAGATCCTCGTGGACGCGAAGGGCGTGTCGCGACTCGTCTCGCGCGGGCCGGGCCTCTGGCCGCTCCTCGCCGTCGTGCTCGCGGGCCTGGCCGCGATCTTCGTCGCCGTGATCGTCTCGCCGGCGCTGCGGAACCTCGTCGAGCTGATCGCGAGCCGCGTGCAGGACACCCTGGGTCTCTAGGATCGTGACGTGCAGGTCGAGTGGATCCACTTCGGCGCGCCGTTCGAGGCGCAGCTCTGGACGGTCGAGTCCGCGCGCGCGCTCACGGGCAAGGGGCTCGAGGGCGATCGGCACTTCCATCCCGACGGCGCTCCGCCCGGCCAGGCGCTCACGCTCGTCGAGGCCGAGGCCGTCGAGGACGTCGGGCTCCGGCCGGGCGAGACCCGGCGCCAGGTGACGGTCCGCGGTGTGCGGCTCAACGACCTCGTCGGCAAGCGGTTCCGTGTCGGCGACGTCGAGTGCTACGGCGTCGAGCTGTGCGAGCCGTGCCTCCACCTCCAGGAGCTGACGCGGCCCGGGATCATCGAGGAGCTCGTCCACCGCGCGGGCATCAACGCCGACATCCTCACGGACGGGACGATCTCCGTCGGCGACCGCGTGACCGTGCTATAGCACGGCGCGATGTTCGACTTCCGCTACCACGTCGTCTCGCTGACGGCCGTCTTCCTCGCGCTCGTGCTCGGGATCCTCGTCGGCGTCGCGATCTCGGACCCGGAGCTCGACCGGCGCATCGACAACGCGGCCCTGCGCGAGCAGGTCGGAAGGCTGCAGGACGATCTCGATTCGGCCGAGCAGCGCTCGGAGCGGGGGCAGGCCGCGGAGGACTATGTCGAGCGCACGTATGACGCCGTCCTGCGCGACCGGCTCGCCGGCAAGAAGGTCGCCGTGCTCTTCGTCGGCGGCGCGGACGAGGGCGTGGAGGAGGCCGTGGAGGAGGTCGTCGACCGCGCAGGCGGGACGCTCGTTCGCGAGCGCGCGATCCAGGTGCCGGTCGCGGACGGGATCGAGCAGCAGCTCGACCCGGCCGAGTCGTCCCCTGCGAACGCAGGCCGGGCGCTCGGCCGGGAGTTCGTGGTCGGCGGCGAGACCCCGACCTGGGACGCGCTCGAGGGCCAGCTCGTGCTCCAGCAGTCCGGCTCGCTCACGGACGAGGTCGACGCGGTCGTGGTGGCGCGCACGGCCGAGCCACAGGGCGGCGACACGGCGCGCTTCCTGCGCGGCGTGTACGAGGGGCTCGAGGGGGCGGTGCCCGCGGTCGGTGTGGAGGCGACCGGCGCCGACCCGTCGTTCCTCCCCGTCCTGGGCACATTCGACGACTTCTCGACCGTGAACAACGTCGAGACTCGCGTCGGGCGGCTCGCGCTCGCGCTGCTCCTCGCCGGCGAGCCGCAGGGACGCCACTACGGCGTCGACGCACCCGACGGCGTCCTGCCGCCGGTGGAGCCGGTCACTGCCCCGCCAGCCTCGTGAGCCCGTCGCCGTCCTCGTGGCGGCGCGCGACGAGGAGGGCCGGGTCGGCGACACCGTGCGGGCGCTGCGGGAGCAGTTCCCGGGCGCCGAGGTGATCGTGGCCGACGACGGCTCGCACGACGGCACCGCGGCCGAGGCCGAGGGCGCCGGCGCCGTCGTCCTGCGGCTCCCGCGCCGTGGCAAGGGCGAGGCGCTCTCGGCAGCGGAGCGCGCAGCGCCGCCCGGTGACGTTCTGCTCGCCGACGCCGACCTGCGCGGCGACCTGCGGCCGCTGATGGACGGTGAGGCCGACCTCGTCGTCGCCGCATTCGCGGTCGCGGAGGGCGGGGGCCTCGGGCTCGCGCGCGAGGCCTCGCGGGCGCTGATCCGCCTGCGCTCCGGCTACCGCGCCCGCGCGCCGCTCTCCGGGCAGCGAGCCCTCTCGCCCGCGGTGCGCGCGGCCTGCTTCCCGCTCGCGCCGCGCTTCGGCGCCGAGACGCGGATGACGATCGACGCCGCCCGAGCGGGCCTCGCGATCGCGGAGGACGAGCTCGGCCTCCGCCACCGCGCCACGGGCCGCGACCTCCGCGGCTTCGTCCACCGCGGACGCCAGCTGCGCGACATCGTCCTCGCCGCAGGACCGCTCGCGGTCAACTTCCGCGGCCTGCGTCTGCCCCTCGCCGGCTGGACGCTCGGGCTCCGTGGCGATCCCGCCGTCGCGGCCGTCGCCGCGATCGGGCTCGCCGACGACCTCTGGAGCGGGCCCGAGCGCGGCTTCCGCGGCCACCTCCGCGCGGGCCTCACCACGGGGACGCTGAAGCTCGTCGGGATCCCGCTCGTGGCGCTGCTGCGCACGCGAAGCCTCTCCGGGGCGCTGCTCGTCGGCCTCGCCGCGAACGCCCTCAACCAGCTCGACACGCGCCCGGGCCGCGCGCTCAAGGCCTACCTCGTCGCGGCCGTGCCGCTGCGCGCGCCGGTCGGAGCCGCCGTCCTGCTCGCGCCCTACGATCTTCGCGAGGTGGTGATGCTCGGGGACTCGGGGTCGAACGCGCTGGGAGCGATGCTAGGCTTGTCTTCCGTGGATCGTTTCACGGGGAAGGGCCGCTGGATCGCGATCGCCTCGCTCGCAGCCCTCACCGCCTTCGGAGAACGCCGCTCGCTCGGCCGTCTGCTGGAGTCGACGCCGGTGCTGCGCGAGCTCGACGCGCTGGGGCGGCGCCCGTGAAGTACGTCTTCATCACCGGCGGGGTCGTCTCGTCGCTCGGCAAGGGCATCGTCGCCGCCTCGCTCGGCCGGCTGCTGAAGGAGCGCGGCCTCAAGGTGCAGGTGCAGAAGTTCGACCCGTACCTCAACGTCGACCCGGGGACGATGAGCCCCTTCCAGCACGGCGAGGTGTTCGTCACCGAGGACGGCGCCGAGACCGATCTCGACATCGGGCACTACGAGCGGTTCATCGACGAGAACCTCTCGCGGAACGCGAACCACACGGCCGGCGGCATCTGGTACTCGGTGCTCCGCAAGGAGCGCAAGGGCGAGTACCTCGGCTCGACCGTCCAGGTGATCCCGCACATCACGAACGAGATCAAGGAGCGGATCCGGCGCGTCGCGGTGCAGGACCCGGCCGACGTCGTCATCTCGGAGATCGGCGGCACCGTCGGCGACATCGAGTCGCAGCCGTTCCTCGAGGCGATCCGCCAGTTCCGGCGCGAGGTCGGCCCCGAGAACGTCCTCTACCTCCACTGCACACTCGTCCCGTTCATCGAGGCGGCCGGCGAGCTGAAGACGAAGCCGACGCAGCACTCCGTGAACGAGCTGCGGCGCATCGGTATCCACCCGGACGTCGTCGTCTGCCGCTCGCACGAGCCGCTCTCACGCGACATCCGCGACAAGATCGCGCTCTTCGCCGACGTCGACGGCCGCGCCGTGGTGGCGAGCCCGGACGTGCACGACGTGTACCTGATCCCGGAGGTGCTGCAGGAGGAGGGGCTCGACGAGCTCGTCTGCGAGCGGCTCGGGATCGACGCGCCGCCGCCTCCGAACCTCGGCGAGTGGGACGACCTGCTCGAGCGGATCCGCAGCCTCGGCGCCGAGACGGTCCGCATCGCGCTCGTCGGCAAGTACGTGAAGCTCCACGACGCCTACCTCTCGGTGCACGAGGCGCTGAAGCACGCCGGCCTGCACCACCGCTGCCGCGTCGAGGTCACGTGGGTCGACGCCGAGCACATGTCCTACGACGAGGCAGTCGAGACCTTCGAGCAGGTCGACGGCGTGCTCGTCCCCGGCGGCTTCGGCTCGCGCGGGTGGGAGGGCAAGATCCTCGCCTGCCGCGTCGCGCGCGAGCACGGGATCCCGTACCTGGGGATCTGCCTCGGGATGCACGTCGCCGTCTCGGAGTTCGCGCGCCACGTCGCGGAGCTCGAGGGCGCGAACTCGACGGAGATGGATCCCGAGACGCCGCACCCCGTGATCGACCTCCTCCCGGAGCAGAAGCAGGTCGAGGACCTCGGTGGGACGATGCGGCTCGGCGCGCAGGCCGTCGAGCTCGCGCCCGAGACGCAGGCCCAGGAGCTCTACGGCGGCGACGTCGTCCACGAGCGGCACCGGCACCGCTACGAGGTGAACAACCAGTACCGGCCGCGGCTCGAGGAGCTCGGGCTGACGGTCTCCGGGACGTTCCAGGAGGGCCGGCTCGTGGAGATCGTGGAGCTGCCGGACCACCCGTGGTTCGTCGCAAGCCAGTTCCATCCGGAGTTCAAGTCCCGGCCGACGCGGCCGGCGCCGCTCTTCCGCGGCTTTGTCGGCGCGGCCCTCAGCCGGGCGCGCGAGCGGAGCGGCGTCGAGGCGCGAGCGCTTCGCTGACCTCGTCCGTCGGCCAGCCGACCGACACGTAGACCGTCAGCCCGGCGACGACCGCCTCCTGCGAGCGGTACTCGAAGAGGAACGTCGAGCCGTCCTTCCGCGTCAGCTCGATGCGCCCACGCTTCGTCCGGGCCGCGTCGGCCTCGTGCTCGCCCTCTGCCGTCTCCGGGGACAGCGCGACGTCGTCCACCGTGAGCGTGACGAGCTCTTCACGCTCGTACCCGAGGGCGTCGCAGGCCTTCTGGTTGGCCGCGACATAGCGGCCGTCCTCGTCGAAGACGAAGACGAGCACCGGACCGGCGTCGATAGCCTCTCCGATCAGGCTCGCCTGGACGAGCGGCTGCGCGACGTTCGATTGCTTCCGCACCTGGGTCTCAAACCCCTTTGCGTACGACAGATTTCGGTAGATGAACGTACCACTTGCTGCCGCATCCGGCCAGATGTCCGAGGTGCTCGACCTGTTCCTCGAGCTCGCAGCGCTGCCGACGCCGCCGGGGCGGGAGCGGGCCGCGGCCGACCTCGTCGCGCGCTACCTCCGCGACCTCGCGCTCGACGTCGAGGAGGACGACGCGGGTGCGGCCGTCGGCGGCGACACGGGCAACCTGCTGGCGCGGGTTCCGCCAACGTCCGACGAGGGCCTGCCGCTGTTCCTCTGTGCGCACCTCGACACGGTCCCGCCGGAAGGGCCGATCGAGCCGGTCGTCGCGGACGGGGTGGTCCGGAACAGGGCTGGGACGATCCTCGGCGCCGACAACAAGGCGACGGTCGCGGCGATGCTCGTCGCCGCCGCCACGATCCTGCGCGAGAACCGGCCGCACGCCGGCATCGAGCTGCTGTTCACGCCGAAGGAAGAGGTCGGGCTCCTCGGCGCGGCCGCCTTCGACCACACGCGGCTGCTCGCACGGGTCGGGTACGTCTACGACCAGGCGGCGCCGATCGGGCAGATCGTCCTCGGCGCGCCGACGCAACGCTCGCTCCACGTCCGCTTCCACGGCCGGCCGGCGCACGCCGGGATGGTCCCGGAAGAAGGCCGCTCGGCGATCGCGGCCGCGGCCCGAGCGATCGCCGAGCTCCGGCTCGGGCGGCTCGACGACGAGACCACGGCGAATGTCGGGACGATCGTCGGCGGCACCGCCCGCAACATCGTCCCGGAGTGGTGCACGTTCGAGGCCGAGGCCCGCTCGCACGACGAGCGCAAGCTCCAGGACCTCGTGCAGGAGATGCTCGACTCGATCACGTTCGCCGCCCAGGCGGCCGACTGCGAGGTCGAGACCCAGATCGAGGAGACCTACCGCGGCTACCGCTTCCGTCGCGAGGACGTGCCGGTGCGGCTCGCCGCCGACGCGCTGCGTGCCGTCGGCGCCGAGCCGACGTACGCCCTCACCGGCGGCGGCGCCGACGCGAACGTCTTCACGGCGCGGGGGATCCCGTGCGTCAACGTCGCGAACGGGATGGCCGAGATCCACACGCCGGACGAGCACGTGGCCGTCGCCGACCTCGATCGCATGGTCGCCTTCACGCTCGCCCTCGTCGAGGAGGCCCGCGGTGCCGCTCTCGCTTAGGCGCGGGCGCGTCACCGCGGTCTTCGAGCGCCTCGACGGGCTCGTGCGGCTCGAGGTCGACGGGATCGCGTGCGTCGCGTATCCGGAGCTGACCGGCGACGTCGAGGAGGGCGACGACGTCCTCGTCAACGAGCAGGCGCAGCTGCTCGGCCTCGGCTCGGGCGGCTTCGACGTGCTGCACGCGAACCTGACGCGCGGGCTCGGCCTCGACGCGGAGCCGGGCGCGCACGTGATGAAGCTGCCGTACACGCCGGTCCAGCACGCCGTTCGCCACGTCGAGGAGGACGGCGAGCTCGCACCCGAGCTCGGGGGGCTCCCCGTCGTCTGCTGCACGCTCCACAGCCAGGTGCTCCCGGTGCTCGCCGGGCTCGCCGGGGCACGCTGCGCGTACGTGCAGCTGCCGGGCGGTGCGCTCCCGGTCGGGCTGTCGGACACCCTGCGGATCGTCCGGGTCGAGACGGTCGCCGTCGGTGCCTGCTTCGGTGGCAGCCACGCGGCGGTGAACGTCGCGTCCGCGCTCGCGTGGGCCGCGTCGGCGGGCTTCGACGCCGTCGTCTGCTCGATCGGGCCGGGCATCGTCGGGACCGGGAGCAGGCTCGGGCACGGGGCTGCAGCGGCAGCGGAGGCGGCGAACGCGGCTCGGGCCCTCGACGGCGTGGCCGTGCTCGCGGCCCGCGTCTCGGACGCCGATGCGCGCGACCGGCACCGCGGCGTGTCGCACCACACGGAGGCCGTCCTCGAGCTCGCCTTCGGCTGGCCCGTCGTGGCCTGGCCGAAGGGGTGGGAGGCGCCGGACCGGATCGCGTCGCTCACGGAGGTCGAGACCGCCGGTTGGCGCGAGGCCTGCGCCGGCCTGCCGCTCTCACACATGGGCCGCGGGCCGGACGAGGATCCGCGCTTCTTCGAGGCCGCCTACGCCGCCGGCGTGCTCGCTCGGACGCTGTGGCCGTCGTGATGGAGGAGCGGCGGGTCGGCCCGGTCGTCGGCCTCGGCACGTGGAACACGTTCGACGCGGACGCGGACCTCGCGGGCCGGATCCTCGAGGCGGCGCTCACGGCGGGCGTGCGGGTCGTCGACACGTCTCCGATGTACCGGGGCGCGGAGGCGTCGCTCGCCGCCGCGCTCGAGGGCCGCCGCGACGGCGTCACGGTCGCGACGAAGATCTGGACGCCGTCGCCCGACGAGGCCCGCGAGCAGCTCGAGCGCCAGCTCGGCTGGTACGGGCACGTCGAGCTGGAGCAGATCCACAACCTCGTCGCCTGGGAGGAGCACCTCCCGTGGCTCGAGGCCGAGCGCGACACGGGCCGGATCGGCCTGGTCGGCGTCACGCACTACGCCTCCTCGGCGTTCGGCGAGCTCGCCCGCGCGCTGCGGACGGGCAGGTTCGACGCCGTGCAGCTGCCGTACTCGGTCGAGGAGCGCGAGGTCGAGCGCGAGCTGCTCCCGCTCGCCGCCGAGCTCGGTGTGCGCGTCGTCGTCATGCGCCCGTTCGCCTCCGGCCGGCTCGTCCGCTCGTCGCCGCCGGCCGAGGCGCTCGAGCCGCTCCGCCCGTTCGGCGTGGAGACGTGGCCGCAGGCGCTGCTGAAGTGGATCCTGTCGGACGACCGGGTCGACGTCGTCATCCCCGCCACGTCGCGGCCGCCGCGCGCCGCCGAGAACGCGGCTGCGGGCAGCCCGCCCTGGCTCGGCCCGGAGGAGCGCGGGTACGTCGAGCGGCTGGCGCGATGAGGCCGGACGAGACCGAGACGGCGTACGACGGCTCGCTGGTCCGCGTCGTCCTCGAGCGGTGGGGCGACCGCCGACGCGAGATCGTCGACCATCCGGGCTCGGTCGCGGTCGTGGCGATCGACCGCGACGGCCGGATCGTCCTCGTGCGTCAGCTGCGCGAGGCCGCGCGCACGGTGCTGCTCGAGCTGCCCGCCGGGACGATGGAGGCCGGGGAGAACCCGCTGGTGACCGCACAGCGGGAGCTGCGCGAGGAGACCGGCTTCGCCGGCGGCACGTGGCGACGCCTCGGCGCGGTCTGGACGTCACCGGGGTTCCTCCGCGAGCGCATGCACCTCTTTCTCGCGGAGGACGTCGAGCCGGGAGCGGCGTCGCCCGAGGCCGACGAGGAGGTCGAGGTCGTCCTCGTGCCCTTCGCCGAGGCCGTGGCGGGGGCCGCGGAGCTCGAGGACGCGAAGACGGTTGCCGGCCTCCTGCTCGCCTCGGCGGCCCGGATCTAGCGGTGTAAGGTTGCGCCGCCATGCGCGTCGGCGTCGCCAAGGAGATCAAGTCGGACGAGTACCGAATCGCCCTGACGCCGGCCGGTGCGAAGGAGCTCGTCGACCACGGTCACGAGGTCGTCGTCGAGACCGGCGCCGGCCTCGGGAGCGCGTTCCACGACGAGACGTACACGGCGGTCGGTGCGCGGATCGCGTCGGTCGACGAGGTCTGGGAGCAGTCCGAGCTCCTGCTGAAGGTGAAGGAGCCGATCGAGCCCGAGTACGCGCGGCTGCACGACGGGCAAGTGCTGTTCACCTACCTGCACATCGCCGCGGACGAGCCGCTGACGCGCGCGCTCGCGGAGTCCGGGATCACCGCCGTGGCGTACGAGACGGTCGAGACCGCGGACCGGCGGCTGCCGCTGCTGGCGCCGATGAGCGAGGTCGCGGGCCGGCTCGCGGCGCAGGCGGTGGCGTACTACCTCGAGACGCCCTACGGCGGCCGTGGCCTGCTGCTCGGGGGCGTCCCGGGCGTCGCACCGGGGCGCGTCGTCGTCATCGGCGGCGGGATCGTCGGCTACAACGCCGCGATCATCGCCATCGGCCTCGGCGCCCAGGTCACGATCCTCGAGCGCTCGATCGACCGCATGCGGCATCTCGAGGAGATCCTCTCCGGCCGCGTCACGCTGATGATGTCGTCCTCGCTGCAGATCCAGGAGTCGGTGGCCGACGCGGACGCGGTCATCGGTGCCGTGCTCATCCCCGGCGCGGTCGCGCCGAAGCTCGTCACCGAGGACATGGTGCGCGGGATGAAGGAGGGCGCGGTCATCGCCGACGTCGCCATCGATCAGGGCGGCTGCTTCGCGACCTCACGCGCGACGACGCACCGCGACCCGGTCTACGAGGTGCACGGCGTCATCCACTACTGCGTCGCGAACATGCCCGGCGCCGTGCCGATCACGTCGACGAAGGCGCTCACGAACGCGACGCTGCCGTACGTGCTCGCGATTGCGGACAACGGCCTCCGTGACGCCGTGGCGAACGACCCGGCGCTTGCGAAGGGCGTCAACGTCCTCGACGGGAAGGTCACGTACGAGGCCGTCGCCGAGGCGCACGACCTCGAGTTCACCCCGCTCGAGGACGTCCTGCCGCTCTCGGCGGTCTAGGACTCCGGCGCCGGGTCGGCCTTCTTCGGCCGGTCCTTGGCAGGGGAGACCTTGATCACGATGAACGTCACGAGTGCGGCGTAGCCGACCACCGCGACGATGAAGAGGACGAGCCCGATGAGGCCAAGAACCGTGTCCATGAGGGGGTTACAGTAGCGGCATGGCCCGCGCGTGCGTGATCGTGCTGGACGCCGTCGGCGCGGGCGAGCTCCCGGACGCCGACGAGTACGGCGACGAGGGCTCCGACACGCTCGGGAACGTCTCGCGCACCGTCGGCGGCCTGGACCTGCCGAACCTCGAGGCGCTCGGGCTCGGCAACGTCGAGCCGCTCGAGGGCTGCCCGCCGCAGCCGGGGGCGCCGGCGATCGCGGGCCGCCTCGTCGAGCGCTCGAAGGGCAAGGACACGACGACGGGGCACTGGGAGCTGATGGGCGTGCTCACGCCGACGGCCTTCCCGACCTACCCGCACGGGTTCCCGCACGACGTCATCGACCCGTTCATGCACCGCACCGGCCGCGGCGTGCTGGGCAACAAGGCCGCGTCCGGGACGGAGATCATCCAGGAGCTCGGCGAGGAGCATCAGCGCACCGGGAAGTGGATCGTCTACACGTCCGCCGACTCGGTGTTCCAGATCGCCGCCCACGAGGAGACGATCCCGCTCGAGGAGCTCTACGCGGCGTGCAAGGTGGCGCGCGAGGAGGTGCTCGTCGGCAAGCACGCAGTCGGGCGGGTGATCGCGCGGCCGTTCGTCGGCTCGCCGGGGAGCTACGAACGGACGCCGAACCGGCACGACTTCTCGCTGCTGCCGAAGCGCCCGAACTACCTGTCGCTCGTGCGCGACGCGGGGGGCAACGTTCAGGGTGTCGGCAAGATCGGCGACATCTTCGCGGGGCAGGACATCGACGACTCGCATCCGACGAAGTCGAACGTCGAGGGGATCCAGACGACGGCCGAGCTGCTCCGGAACGCACCCGACGGGACCTTCGTGTTCGTGAACCTCGTCGAGACGGACATGCTCTGGGGCCACCGCAACGACCCGGTGAACTTCCACCGGTGCCTGCAGGACTTCGACCGGCGGCTCCCGGACATCCTCGACGCGTTGCAGGCCGGGGACCTGCTCGTGCTCACGTCGGACCACGGCTGCGACCCGACGACGCCGTCGACCGACCACTCGCGCGAGCACGCGATGCTGCTCGCGTACGTCGAGGGGCGGAACGCGGCGGGCCAGATCCACGAGGGAGAGTTCGCGGACGTCGGCGCGACGGTGAACGCCTGGCTGGGCGGCAAAGCGGCGCCGCGCGGCATCCCGGGGGAGCCGCTCGTGCTCTCGTGAGCACGCAGTTCCCTCCCGACGACCCGCTGTTCGTCTCGTGGGAGTACGCGAGCGAGGAACGGCTCGTCACGCGCAACGAGACGTACCGGCGGTTCATCACGGGCCCGAGCGCCGAGGACATCGCCTTCGACGCCGTCCGCGAGGCCGGGCCTGCGGCGGTGGTCGAGGTCGGCTGCGGGACGGGCGAGTTCGCCGCGCGCGTGCGCGACGAGCTCGGCGCGGAGGTGGTCGCCTCGGACGTGTCGCCGCGGATGGCGACGCTGACGAAGGAGCGCGGGATCGAGGCCGTCGTGGCCGACGTCGAGAAGCTGCCGTTCGACGACGGGAGCTTCGACTGCGCGGTCGCCAACTGGGTGCTCTACCACGCGCGCGACCCGCGAGCGGCGGCGGCCGAGCTCGCGCGCGTGCTCCGGCCGGGCGGCCGGCTCGTCGCCGCGACGATGGGCGTCGGCCACATGGCCGAGCTCTGGACCGCGCTCGGCGACCGCTCGACGGACGGCCTGAGCTTCTGGAGCGAGAACGGCGCCGGGGTCCTCGCCGACGCGTTCGCGTCCGTCGAGTGCCGCGACGCCGCGGGCATCCTCGAGTTCCCGACGCGCGCGAGCGTGCGCGAGTTCGTCGCCGCGACGAGCAATCGCGCGCACCTCGCGAACGGCGTCTCCGAGCTGGCCGAGCCGTTCCGGACGAGGAGCTCGTTCGTCGTGTTCGTCGCTCACACCGCCGCGTGACCGCCGCGGCGGAGCTGATTCAGCGCAAGCGCGACGGCGAGGAGCTCCCGCCCGAGGAGCTCGCGGAGCTCGTTCTCGCCTACGCACGGGACGAGGTTCCCGACTACCAGATGGCGGCGTTCTGCATGGCCGTCTTCTTCCGCGGCCTCTCGTCGGCCGAGACGCTGGCGCTGACCGACGCGATGGTCCGGAGCGGCGAGACGATCGACCTGCGCGCCGAGCTCGGCCGCAAGGTGGTCGACAAGCACTCGACCGGCGGAGTCGGGGACAAGACGACGCTCGCCGTCGGGCCGATCGTCGCCGCGTGCGGCGTGCCGCTCGGCAAGATGAGCGGCCGCGGCCTCGGCCACACCGGCGGGACGCTCGACAAGCTCGAGGCGATCCCCGGCTACCGCGTCGAGCTGACGCACGAGGAGTTCGTCCGCACCGTGCGCGAGGTCGGCTGCGCGATCATCGGGCAGACCGGAGACCTCGTCCCGGCGGACAAGAAGCTCTACGCCCTCCGCGACGTCACGGCGACGGTCGACCAGCGCTCGCTGATCGCCTCCTCGATCATGTCGAAGAAGCTCGCGGGCGGCGCGGACGCGATCGTCCTCGACGTGAAGGTCGGCGACGGCGCCTTCATGAAGACGATCGACGAGGCCCGCGAGCTCGCGCAGATCATGATCGAGATCGGCCGCGGCGCCGGACGCGAGGTCGTCTGCGAGCTGACCGACATGGACCAGCCGCTCGGGCGCGCGGTGGGGAACGCGCTCGAGGTCCGCGAGGCACTGGAAACGGTCCGCGGCGAGGGGCCGCCGGACCTCACCGAGCTCGTGCTCGCGTCCTGCGGCCACCTGCTTGCACTGTCGGACCTACGCGTCGACCACGGCGAGGGCCGTCGCCGCGCGGAGGCCGCCGTCGCCGACGGGTCGGCGCTCCTCGCGTACGAGCGCTGGATCCGCGCCCAGGGCGGCGACCCGGACGTGTCCGCGCTCGAGTCGGCACCCGTTGTCCGCGAGGTGCGGGCACCGCGCGCAGGCGTTGTCGTCCGCGCGGGGGCGATCGCCGTCGGACGGGCGGCGCTCCACCTCGGCGCCGGCCGGCAGACGAAGGACGACGACATCGACCATGCCGTCGGCGTCGTCTGTCTCGCCAAGCGCGGCGACCGGGTCGAGGCCGGGCAGCCTCTGGCCGAGGTCCATGCGCGGGACGAGGCGTCGGCCGACCGGGCCGTCGCGGAGGTCCTGGCCGCCTACGACCTCGGCGAGGACGCCGGCGCGGGCCGCCCGATCATCATCGAGACGCTGACGTCGTTCGACTGAGCGGTCGCCCGAGCCCGCGGGGCTAGGCTGGCTCGGTGCCCGAGCTTCCCGAGGTCGAGACCGTTCGTCGCGAGCTCGCGCCGGTGCTGACCGGGAAGCGGATCGACCGGGCGGAGATCCTCGACGCGAGGCTGACGAGGCCGGTCGAGCCCGGGTGGGTGGCGTCCGAGCTGCAGGGCGAGTCGATCGTGGCCGTCGATCGGCGGGGCAAGTATCTGGTTGTTCGATTCGGTTCGGAGCGGGCTCTCCTGGTCCACCTCCGGATGACGGGATCGTTTCGCACGGCGCGCAACGGCGATCTGGAGGCCGATGCGTACCGCCGCGCTGTTGTCAGGTTAGACGACGGGTCGGACGTCGCCTATCGCGATGTGCGCCGATTTGGCACCTGGCTGCTGCTCGAGCCGGACGAGCTCGACCCGTACCTCGCCATCCGGGTCGGGCCGGAGCCGCTCCAGGACGGGTTCACGACCCGGTTCCTCCGTGAGCGGCTCGCGGGCCGGACCGCGCCGCTCAAGGCGGCGGTGCTCGATCAGCGCAGCGTCGCCGGGCTCGGGAACATCTACGCCGACGAGGCGCTGTGGCGTGCGCGGCTCCATCCGCGCCGCGAGGCCGGCTCGCTCTCCACCGCCGAGGTCAGGCGCGTGCACGCCGCGGTGCGCGAGGCGCTCGAAGTCGGGATCGCGCGACAGGGCTCGACGCTCCGTGACTACCGCCGGCCGGACGGCGCCGAGGGGTCGATGCAGGACGAGTTCAAGGTCTACGGCCGGCTGGGCGAGCCGTGCGAGCGGTGCGGCACGCCGATCGAGCGCATCGTCGTCGGCGGCCGGGGCACCTGGTACTGCCCGCACTGCCAGCGCCCGCCGCGCCGGTAACTAGGCGGCGAGCTGCTCGTCGAGCTCGCCGGAGCGGTCGAGCCGCCAGAGCTCGGTATAGCCGCCGATCGGCTCGCCGTCGATCAGGATCTGCGGCACCGTCCAGCCGCCGGTGAGATCGAAGAGCCGCTGGCGGAAGTCCGGGCCCTCGTCGAGGAGCAACTCCTCGTACTCGAGCCCCTTGCCGTCGAGGAGTGCTTTGGCCCGCACGCAGTAGCCGCACCACTCCGTCGAGTACATCTGGATCCTGGCCATCCGGGCTTGTAACGGAGAAGACCCCGAATTCGTTCCCGGGGCGCCGGCAGCCGCGGTTCGTACACTGGAGCCGTGGCCGGAAGGACGACGAAGACCGAAGCCGTCGTCCTCCGCTCCTTCCGGCTGGGCGAAGCCGATCGAGTTCTCCACCTCTACACGCTCGAGCAGGGGCGTGTCGGCGCGGTCGCCAAGGGGATCCGCCGCACGAAGTCCCGTTTCGGCGCGCGGCTCGAGCCGCTCTCGCACGTGGAGGTGATGCTGCACCAGGGCTCCGGCGACCTCCGGACGGTGACGGGTGTGCACCTCGTCCGTCCACACGCGGCCACGCGGGACGTGCACTACCGGCTCTCGGTCGGACTCGTCGGCGCCGAGGCGATGCTGCGCCTGTTCCCCGAGCAGGAAGCGAACGCGCGAGCCTTCGAGGCGGTCACGCGCTTCTTCGACGCCTGCGACGTCCTCGAGCCGGGAACGGCGCGAGCCGCACACGATCCGCTCGCGCTCTCCTTCCAGCTCAAGCTGCTCTGGCTCTCCGGCTACCAGCCGCATACGCAGAGCTGTGCGGAGTGTGGCGCCGGGCCTCCACTCGCGGGGTACCTGCCGCGCGCGGGCGGCGCGGTGTGCCGCGCATGCACGGAGCCCGGCACCGTTGCGGTCTCGCCGCACGCGTTCGCAGCCGTCGACGCACTCCTCCACCGACCGCTCGCCGAGGCGCACGCGGCGGCGGTAGGCGAGCGGGACGCGCGGGAAATCCTCGGGCTCATCACCGCGGCGTACGAGTTCCACGGCGGGTTCCGCCTCCGAACGCTCTCCGCGTGAGGCGGACGCTGCCGGGCGGGTTCGAGCTCGACGACGAGCGCGGGCGGATCGACCGCGACGAGGTGCATCGGTTCCTCTCCGAGGAGAGCTACTGGGCGCGTGGCCGCACGCGCGAGGTGGTCGACCGCCTGCTCGACGTCTCGGAGCGCCTGGTCGGCCTGTACGACGCCGACGGCCGCCAGTGCGGCTTCAGTCGCACGGTCTCGGACGGCGTCGCGGTGGCGTATCTCGCGGACGTCTACGTCCATCCGGACGTCCGCGGCCGTGGCCTCGGCGTGGAGCTCGTGCGCTTCACGGTCGACGAGGGCCCGTTCGCGCGGGCGCGCTGGTTCCTCAACACCGACGACGGCCACGAGCTGTACAGCCGCTTCGGCTTCGGCGCCCCGGATGCCACGGTGATGACCCGGCCACGAGGATAAAGCGCGCATCTAGGATGGCCAGCCCATGAGCGCCGCGGACGACACCCAGCTCGAGACGTACGAGGGGGTCGCCACGATCGAGAAGGTGGCCGCGCTCGCACGCCGTCGCGGCTTCGTATACCCGTCGTCCGACATCTACGGCGGGCTCGGCTCCTCGTACGACTACGGGCACTACGGCGTCCTGCTCAAGCAGAACGTCAAGGACGAGTGGCAGCGCGCGATGATCCAGGAGCGCGAGGACGTCGTCGCGCTCGACTCGGCCGTGATCCTCAACCCGGCCGTGTGGGTCGCGTCCGGACACGTCGAGGGGTTCTCCGACCCGATGATCGACTGCCGGACGTGCAAGCTCCGCTTCCGCGCAGACCACCTCGAGGAGAGCCGGTGCGGGCAGAAGCCGTCCGTCGCGCCCGGCCAGGCGAAGCAGTGCGACCTGACCGAGCCACGCGAGTTCCATCTCATGTTCGAGACGCAGATCGGCGCCGTGCGCGACGACGCGTCGCGCGCCTACCTGCGGCCCGAGACGGCCCAGGGGATCTTCGTCAACTTCAAGAACATCACCTCGTCGCTGCGCGTGAAGCCGCCGTTCGGCGTCGCGCAGATCGGGAAGAGCTTTCGCAACGAGATCACGCCCGGGAACTTCCTCTTCCGCCTGCGGGAGTTCGAGCAGATGGAGATGGAGTTCTTCGTGCCGCCCGACGAGGCCGGGAAGTGGTTCGAGTACTGGGTGGACGCGCGGCACCGCTGGTTCCTCGACCTCGGTCTGCGCGCGAGCCACCTGCGCATTCGCCCGCACCAGGCGGCGGAGCTGTCGCACTACTCGAGCGAGACGAGCGACCTCGAGTACCTGTTCCCGATCGGCTGGCTCGAGCTCGAGGGCATCGCGAACCGCGGCGACTACGACCTGCGAGCGCACACGGCCGCGTCTGGGACGAAGCTCGAGTGGGTCGGGCACGAGGAGCGGTACGTCCCGCACGTGATCGAGCCGGCGGTGGGCGTCGACCGGGCGTCGCTGGCGTTCCTCGTGGACGCCTACGACGAGGAGGTCGTGGCCGACCGCCCCCGGACGGTGCTGCGGCTCCACCCGCGGATCGCGCCCGTGAAGGCGGCGGTGCTCCCGCTCGTCGGCAACGACAGCGGCCTCGTCGAGACGGCCCGGCGGCTCTACGAAGAGCTCCGGCGCGGGTTGCCGGTCGAGTTCGACGCGTCGGCGGCGATCGGCAAGCGCTACCGGCGCCAGGACGAGATCGGGACGCCGTGGGCGCTCACGATCGACCACCAGACGCTCGAGGACGGGACCGTGACGCTCCGCGACCGCGACTCGCTCGAGCAGGAGCGCGTGGCCCTGGAAGGTGTGCCGACGCTGCTGCGCGACCGGCTCGACGCGCGCTGGGAGCCGCGGTAGCCGCACCTTGTCGGCGGCCGCTGCCGGTGGATCGCTCGACACACTCGCGGCACGTCGGCGTGACGGACCGGTGTGCGTTTTCGCGGTAGGCTCGCGCTCAGGCAGGAGGGCGGGTCGGGACCCCGGGTATCACGCGCGCGTGTGCCTGCAACGGCCGCTCAGCCGCCCACAAGCTCCCGCAGACGGGGCCCGGTCTCCTCGCCGAAACGCCGGATCGCCGTCTCCTCGTCCTCGCGCGGCCAGGCGTCGAACGTATCGAAGCCCAGCTCGACGAAGCGGGCCAGGTCGTCAGCCGCGACGTCGCCCGGCACGTTCAGCATCCGCCGGATCGAAGCAGGCGACCGGCCGCCGGCCGTCGCCGCCTCGTCGATCCGCCGCTGCATCGCCGGGAGCTCGTCCGGCCCCGCGTAGCCGAGCGAGACCGACCACCCGTCGGCCGCGCGACCCGTCAGTGCCAGCATCCGGGGCTTGAGCGCGCCGAGCCAGATCCCGATCGGGTGCGCCGGCGGCGGACCGGGGTGGAGGCCGGACAGCGAGTAGAACTGCCCGTCGTACGACACGGCGCGCTCCTCGCTCCACACGAGCCGGATGACGTCGATCGCCTCCGCCAGCGCGTCGACGGCCTCGCCGGGCCCGCGACGCGGCCCACCCATGGCCGCGACCCCGTCCCAGAAGAACCCGGCACCGAGGCCGAGCTCGATACGGCCGCCGGAGAGGACGTCGAGCGACGCCGCCGCCTTCGCGAGCACGGCCGGCGGCCGCAGCGGCAGGTTCGCGACGTTGGGGAAGAGCCGGATCCGCTCCGTCCGCGCGGCGGCGTACGAGAGCAGCGTCCAGGTGTCGAGGAAGCGGCGCTGGTACGGGTGGTCCTGGATCGCGACGAGCTCGAGGCCGGCTGCCTCGGCCGCCAGCACCAGCCGCATGAGCTTCGCCGTGTCCTCGGCCTCCGGCGTGATGCTCACGGCGAACTCCAGCGGGCGCCGCCGCTCGGGCGCGTTCACGTGCCCGGAGCGGCGCCGTTCCGCGGCAGCTCGAGGCGGAAGACCGACCCGCCGCCGTCGGCGTGCGCCACCGTGACGCGCCCGCCGTGCGCGTCTGCGACCTGACGCACGATCGCGAGCCCGAGCCCGGACCCAGGCATGCCGCGCGCCGCCGGCGCTCGGTAGAAGCGGTCGAAGACGCGCGGGAGGTCGGCGTCCGAGATCCCAGGCCCATGGTCGCGAACCGTGACGACGCCGTCCCGCACGTCCACCTCGACGGTCGCGTTCTCCGGGCTCCACTTCGCCGCGTTGTCGAGCAGGTTCGCGACCGCCCGTGCGAGCGACGAGGGTGACGCGTCCACGGTCGACGGCTCCAGCGCGGTCTCGAAGCGGATCGACGGTGCGTGCCGCGCCGCGCGCTCGACCTCCGCGTCCACGAGCTCGTCCAGACGCACGGGCTGCGGGGGCTCGTCGAGGCGGTTGCCGCGCGCAAGATCGACGACGTCGCCGACGAGGGCCGTCAGCTCCTCGATCTGCGTGACTGCGTCCCCGAGCATCGCGCGGCGCTCCTCGGCGGGCAGCTCCGTCCCCCGCGCGAGCACCTCGACGTTCGTCCGCAGGCTGGTCAGCGGGGTGCGGAGCTCGTGCGATGCGTCGGCGATGAGCTGCCGCTGCGCGGCGAGCGAGCGGTCGAGCTCGCCGAGCATCACGTTGAAGTCCGCAGCGAGGCTCGAGAGCTCGTCGCGGCCCGAGACCTCGAGCCGCTCCGAGAGGTCCTGGGTTGCCGTGACCCGCCGCGTCGCCTCGCTCATGCGCCGCACGGGCGCGAGCGCCGCCTCGGCCACCGCCCGGCCGAGGACCGCGGCGAGCACGATCCCGCCGACGGCGAACAGCGCGAGCACGATCGCGAGCTGGCGGAGCGTCCCGTCGACCTCCTCGAGCGGCCGCGCGATCTGTGCGGCGACGCCGGGGAAGAGCTGCGTCGTCAGGATCCGTACGTGTGTCCCGGAGACGGTGGCGTCCGCGAAGAACGGCTTCCGGTTCCCTGCCGCGACCTCGGGCGCGCCCTCGCTCGGCAGCGGGATCGACGACTCGTCGCGCCGGAACACCGTGCCGTCGGCGCCGACGAGCTGGATGACGCCAGGCGCGCCGCCGAGCGGCCGGTCGAGCAGGCGAAAGTCGCCCGGGAAGCGTCCCGGCACCTGGATGTCGTGCGCGCGCGCCTTCAGCGCGTCATCGACCTCGCCCCGGAGGACGTTCCGCACGGCCACGTATGCGCCGGCCGACGCGAGCGCGACGGCGACGGCGACCGCCGCGGCGGCCACCAGCGTCAGGCGGGTGCGAAAGCTCATTCCTCGTCGCGCATGGCGTACCCCACGCCGCGGACGGTGTGGATGAGCCGCGGCTCGCCGAGCTTCCGGCGGAGATACGAGACGTAGACCTCGAGCGCGTTCGAGGCGGGGCCGAAGTCGTAGCCCCAGACGCGGTCGAAGATGAGCGACCGGGTGAGCACCTGGCGCGGGTTCCGCAGGAACAGCTCGAGCAGCTGGAACTCGGTCCGCGTGAGTTCGATCCGCCGCTCGCCCCGCCGCACCTCGTGCGTGCCCGTGTTCATGGAGAGGTCTGCGAAGCGGAACACCTGGCCGGAGCCGTCCGCGCCGGAGCGGCGCAGCAACGCGCGCAGGCGCGCGAGGAGCTCCTCCAGCGCGAAGGGCTTCGCCAGGTAGTCGTCCGCGCCGGCGTCGAGGCCTTCGACGCGGTCGCCGACGCCGACGCGCGCGGTGAGCATCAGGATCGGGGTGCGGTCGCCGTCGGCCCGGAGCCGACGCGCCACCTCGAGCCCGTCCACGCCCGGCATCAAGACGTCGAGGAGCAGCGCGTCGGGCGCCTCCGCGGCCACCTTGTGCAGCGCCTCGCCGCCGTCGGCCGCGAGATCGACCTCGTAGCCCTCGAGCACGAGCGCGCGTTCGAGCGCCGTCCGGACCGCAGGCTCGTCGTCGACCACGAGAACGCGCATGCCCGAAGTGTGCCCCGCCACGCTGAACGTTGGCTGAGAGCGCGGCGCGATCTTTAACGGTCTCGCAACGGCGCTCTCACGGGGCTCTCAGGCTGCCGGGGCATCCTGCCGCCGATGCAATCCGTGCAGACTCCAGGAGGAACCGTGAAGAGAATCGTCGTCCCGTTCGTCGCGCTCATCGCAGCGGCACTCATCGGCGGCGTCGCGAGCGTCGGCCTGTGGGAGGCGGTCGACGACGACACCGCCCCGGCAGCCGCCACCGCGACCGCGACCGTCAACCGGCCCGTCGCCGCGACGAGCGGCTCCGTCGCCGACATCTACGAGCAGACCATTCCCGCCGTGGTGGAGATCAGCGCGCAGAGCTCGGCCGCCGGCCAGCCCGGCGGCGGTGGCACCGCCACGGGGAGCGGCTGGGTCCTCGACAGCGAAGGCCACATCGTCACGAACCAGCACGTCGTCGACGGCGCCGAGCGAGGTCACCGTCAAGTTCCACGACGGCAGCGAGATCCAGGCCGACGTGGTCGGCACCGATCCGTCGAGCGACGTCGCGCTGCTGAAGCTCAACGAGATCCCCGACGACCTGCAGCCGCTCGAGCGCGGCTCGTCCGAGAGCCTCCGGATCGGCGACCCGGTCGTCGCGATCGGCAGCCCGTTCGGACTCGAGGGCACCGTCACCGCCGGCATCGTGTCGGCCAAGAACCGGCAGCTCCAGGCGCCGAACAGCTACACGATCGACGGCGCGATCCAGACCGACGCCGCCCTCAACCACGGCAACTCGGGCGGCCCACTGCTCGACTTCGAGGGCCGCGTGGTCGGGATGAACTCCCAGATCGCGTCCGAGTCGGGCGGCAACGTCGGCATCGGCTACGCCGTCCCGATCGAGACGATCGAGCGGGTCGTCGAGCAGCTGCGCTCCGGCGGCGCGGTCGAGTACGCCTACCTCGGCGTCCAGCTCGGCGACGCGCAGGGCGGCGGCGCGCAGATCGGCGAGGTGCGCAGCGGCGCGCCGGCTGCCGACGCGGGCCTCGAGGCCGGCGACGTCGTCACGAAGCTCGACGGCGACGAGATCAGCGACGGCGACGAGCTCCGCGGCGCGATCGCCGCGCACAAGCCCGGCGACAAGGTCGAGCTGACGATCGAGCGCGACGGCGAGACGCAGACGATCACGGTCACGCTCGGGACGCGTCCCAGCTAGCCGAACCCCTCCTCTCCCACGACCCCGGCCGCGCCGACCTCCCCATGGCGCGGCCGGGGCACGGTCCGGGGCAGAATCCGCGCGTGCCACCTGCCCCGACCGCCGTCGAGCTCCACATCGTCTCCGACTCGACCGGTGAGACCGCCGCGCGGCTCGTGCAGGCGCTCGAGGCGCAGTTCCCGGATCAGCCGTTCGAGGAGGTCCGGCATCCGCGCGTCGAGTCGCTCGACGACCTGCAGATCGCAGTGAGCCGGATGAAGGGCCGGCCGGCGGTCGCGATCTACACGCTCGTCGAGCCCGAGTTCCGCGACACGATGCGGCAGCTCTGCCGGCGCGCGAAGGTGCACTACGCCGACCTGCTCGGCCACCCGATCGAGTCGGTCGCCCGGGTCTCGGGCCAGGCGGCGAAGATGCGGCCCGGCGCCCGCGCCCCGCTCAACTCGGCCTACTTCAAGCGGATGGAGGCGATCGAGTTCGCCGTCAAGTACGACGACGGCGTCGGGGCCGGCCTGAGCGACGCGGACATCGTCCTCGTCGGCGTCTCGCGCACGTCGAAGACGCCGCTCTCGATGTACCTCGGCTACCTGGGGCACAAGACGGCGAACGTGCCGATCGTGAAGGGGATCCAGCCGCCGGCGGCGCTGTTCGAGATCGACGGGACGAAGATCGTCGGGCTGACGATCGAGGCGGAGCGGCTGGCCGAGATCCGGACCGTGCGCGTGCGCTCGATGGGCGGGGGCAAGCGGGGGTACGCCGAGCTCGTCCAGATCTACGAGGAGCTCGACGAGGCGGCTGCGATCCACCGGAAGCTCGGCTGCCCCGTGATCGACGTGACCGACCTCTCCGTCGAGGAGACGGCGCACCGGATCATCCGCTCGGTCGAGCATCGGCGCCTCGACGCCGAGGCGGCGACATGAGCGAGCCGCCTCGCGTCTCGCCGCTCCGCTGGGCGTCGTGGTTGGCGATTCTCGCGGCCGCGGACCTCGTCTTCTACGTCCTGCTCACGCCCATCTGGATCGGGATCCGCGTCGCCGGCTGGCTCGCGGACCGCCGGGTGGGGTAGCGTCGCCCCGACCAAGGAGGGAACGATGCTCGGCAACGCGCGGATCGCCGCGATCGTCCCCGTCTCCGACCTGGAGCGGGCGATCGACTTCTACGGCTCGACGCTCGGCCTGCGGCTGATCGACCAGAACGCGGATCTCCCGGACAACCCGGAGGCGGTGTTCGAGGCCGGCGACGGCACGATCTTCGTCTACAAGAGCGCCGCTGCGGGGCAAGGGCGCGCGACGGAGGCGGGCTTCGTCGTCGACGACCTCGACGCGGCCATGGCCGGGATGCGCGAGCGCGGCGTCACGTTCGAGGACTACGACCTGCCGGGCCTCAAGACCGAGAACGGCGTGGCGTCGATGGCGGGGGTTCGCGCGGCCTGGTTCAAGGACCCGGACGGCAACATCCTCGCCGTCGAGCAGCGCTAGTCCGCTTCGTCCCGCAATCGGCGCAGGGCCGGCGCGAGGCTCTGGCCGCCGTCGAGCACGGGCGCGAACAGGTCGCCGTCGCGCTCGACCCGCGCGAGCGCCTCCTGCATCCCGAGTGCGCGGAAGTCGAGGTCCGGCGTCAGCTCCTCCCACCGCAGCGGCGTCGACACCGGCGCGCGGTCGCGCGGCCGCACCGAGTAGACCGACGCGATCGTCTTGCCCCAGGCGTTCTGGCGGTGGTCGACGAGGACGCCGGTCCGCTTCTCCTTCAGCCACTGCGTCGTGAGCGTCCCGGGATGCTCCTCCTCGAGCCCGCGCGCGACCCGCTCGGCGAACTCGTACGTGTCGTCCCAGGTGGAGCGCCGGACGATCGGCACGATCACGTGGATGCCCGTCGAGCCGCTCGTCTTCACCCACGACTCGAGCTCGAGCTCCTGCAGGCGCCCGCGGATGAGGTGCGCGACCTCGACGCCGACCGGCCACGCGTCGTCGTCGGGCGGATCGATGTCGAAGAGCACCCAGTCCGGCCGGTGCGGCTTGTCGACGCGCGAGTACCACGCGTTCATGTCGATGCAGTGCATCTGCACCATCCAGAGGAGCGCCTCGCGCTGGTTGACGAGCGCGAAGTCGACCTCGCGCGTGGTGCCGTCGCGCTGCCGCGTCGTGAACTGGCGCGTCGGGATCCACGACGGCGTCCCCTTCGGCACCTGCTTCTGGAAGAACGAGCCGCCGGGGATGCCCTCGCGCCAGCGCTTCATCGTGAACGGCCGGTCGCGCAGGTGCGGCACGAGGACGTCCGCGACCGCGCCGTAGTACTCCCACAGGTCGCCCTTCGTGATCCCGTCCTTCGGGAAGAGCACGCGGTCCGCGCTCGACAGCTTGACCTCACGCGTCACGGTCGCATCGCCCCCATGGTTCAGGAAAGATCCATTCGATGACCGACATCGCCTCCACCACCAGGTACGTCTACAGCTTCGAGGAGCCGGCCGAGGGCGGCCGCGAGCTCCTCGGCGGCAAGGGCATCGGCCTCGCCGAGATGACGCAGCTCGGGATCCCCGTTCCCGCGGGCTTCACGATCACGACCGACGCGTGCCGCGCCTACATGGCCGCGCACGACGTCCCCGCCGGCCTCGACGAGGAGGTGGACGCTCACCTCGGCCGCCTCGAGGAGCGCAGCGGGCTCCGCTTCGGCGACCCCGAGCGGCCGCTGCTCGTCTCCGTCCGCTCCGGCGCGGCGGTCTCCATGCCCGGGATGATGGACACGATCCTCAACCTCGGGCTGAACGACGAGGCGGTGGAGGGTCTCGCGCGCTCGACCGGGAACGCCCGTTTCGCGCTCGACTCGTACCGGCGGCTGATCCAGATGTACGGCGAGGTCGTCGACGGGATCGACGCGCACCGCTTCGAGTCGGCGCTCTCCGAGCTGAAGGCGTCGAAGGGCGTCGCGCAGGACACGGACCTCGACGAGGACGACCTGCGGGGACTCGTCTCGACGTTCGAGGCGATCTACGAGGAGGAGCTCGGCCGCGCGTTCCCGCAGGACCCGCGGGAGCAGCTGCGCCTCGCCGTCCGCGCCGTGTTCGACTCGTGGGAGACGCCCCGCGCACAGGTCTACCGCCGCGCGCACGACATCCCGGACGACCTCGGCACCGCCGTGAACGTCGTGCAGATGGTCTTCGGCAACAAGGGCGACCGCTCCGCCACGGGCGTGTGCTTCACGCGCGACCCGTCGACCGGCGAGCAGGGGCTCTACGGCGAGTTCCTCGTGAACGCGCAGGGCGAGGACGTGGTCGCCGGGATCCGCACACCGGAGCCGCTCGAGCGCATGGAGGCGATTCTCCCGGACGCGTACGCGCAGCTGGTCGGGACGATGGGCCGGCTCGAGCGTCACTACCGCGACATGCAGGACATCGAGTTCACGGTGGAGGACGGCGCGCTCTTCCTCCTGCAGACGCGCTCCGCGAAGCGGACGGCTGCGGCCGCGCTGAACGCCGCGGTGTCGATGAGCGAGGAGGGCCTGATCTCGCGGGAGGAGGCGGTCGCGCGTATCGACCCCGGGCAGCTCGACCAGCTGCTCCATCCGCGGCTCGACCCGAACGCGAGCTACGACGTCGTCGCGAAGGGGCTCAACGCGTCACCTGGAGCCGCGTCCGGAAAGGTCGTGCTCGACGCGGACACGGCCGCCGAGCAGGGCCAGCACGAGGCCGTGATCCTCGTCCGCTGGGAGACGACCCCGGACGACATCCACGGGCTCATCGAGGCGGAGGGCGTGCTCACCGCGCACGGCGGCATGACCTCGCACGCGGCCGTCGTCGCGCGCGGGATGGGGAAGCCGTGCGTCGCCGGCTGCGAGGCGCTGCACGTCGACCTCGACGCGCGGCTCGTCCGCATCGCGGGGCACGAGGTGCGCGAGGGGGAGACGATCACGATCGACGGCGGCACCGGCGACGTCATCCTCGGCCCCGTCGAGCTCGTCGCGCCGGACATCAACGAGGACTTCCAGACGGTGCTCGGCTGGGCCGACGAGCTGCGACGGCTGCGCGTGCGCGCGAACGCCGACACGCCCGAGGACGCCCGCAAGGCCCGCGAGTTCGGCGCGCAGGGGATCGGCCTCTGCCGCACCGAGCACATGTTCATGGCGCCGGACCGGCTCCCCGTCGTCCGCGAGATGATCATGGCCGAGAACGAGGACGGCCGCCGCGCGGCGCTCGAACGGCTGCTCCCGATGCAGCAGTCCGACTTCGAGGGGATCTTCGAGGCGATGGCGGGCCTGCCGGTGACGATCCGGCTGCTCGACCCGCCCCTGCACGAGTTCCTGCCCCCGCTCGAGGAGGCGCAGGACGAGCGGATGCGGCAGCGGATCAAGGCCCTGCAGGAGGCGAACCCGATGCTCGGCACGCGCGGGTGCCGGCTCGGCCTGCAGTGGCCCGAGGTCTACGAGATGCAGGTGCGGGCGATCATCCGTGCCGCCAGGGCCGTCGAGGCGCGCGGGGGCGAGGCGCCGCTCGTCGAGATCATGCACCCGCTCGTCGGCTTCGGCGAGGAGCTGCGCCGCCTGCGCGAGCTCACCGTGCGCGTGGCCGAGGAGGAGGGCGCGGGCGAGTACCTGTGCGGGACGATGATCGAGCTCCCGCGCGCCTGCATCCGCGCCGACGAGATCGCCGAGCACGCCGACTTCTTCTCCTTCGGGACGAACGACCTCACCCAGACCGCGCTCGGCTTCTCGCGCGACGACGCCGAGGGCAAGTTCCTGACGCACTACCTCGAGACGGGCGTGCTCGAGCGGAACCCGTTCGAGACCCTCGACCGGAGCGGCGTCGGCGACCTGATGCGGATCGCGCGCGAGCGCGGGCTGGCGGTGAAGGAGCTGAAGATGGGGATCTGCGGGGAGCACGGCGGCGAGCCGGCGTCGGTGGCGTTCTGCCACGAGCTCGGGCTCGACTACGTCTCGTGCTCGCCGTACCGCGTCCCGCTCGCGCGGCTGGCGGCGGCCCAGGCGGCGCTCGCCGAGCGCGGCTCGGTCTACGCGGTCGCCGGCGGCTAGCCGCAAGGACTCACCCTTCGGAGGGAGGGGAGCGCGCCCCGGCGCGCCGATCTGCGATGTATGCGTCCTCGCCGCGCGATCCTCGTCGCGGCCGCGGTCGCGGCGGCGCTGGGCACGGGAACGGCGTCCGCCGCGCCCGATCCCGGCCGTCCCGCCGCCACCCGCTCCCTCACCGCGGCGGCGGCCGTCGATCCCTGGGACGGCGCCGGGGCGTTCGTCATGAGCGAGGGCAACATCGACCCGAAGTCGCTCGCGCAGCAGCTCAAGGCCAACAACTTCCGCTGGGCAGCCTTCCTCCTGCACGACGGCATGACCGCCGACCCGATCGACGCCGCCTGGATCCAGCGCTTCCGGCAGGCGGCCGGCGGTTCGGTCCTGCTCGGCGCCTGGGGCGTGAACCGCGAGCACCCGGAGAGCGAGGCGGCGCTCGCGGCGCAGCTCGTCGACCGCTACGACCTGCCGTTCTACATCGCGAACGCGGAGATGGAGTACAAGTACTCGGGCGACGACGGCTACAGCCCCGAGCGCTTCGGCCGCTCGCGGCGCTTCGTCGAGGCCTTCCGCGCACGGAAGCCCGGCCTGCCGGCCGCGGTCTCCTCCTTCTGCCACGCGAAGAACCACGACATCGACTGGGCCGTCTGGCGCGACGCCGGCTTCGACTTCCTCCCGCAGGCCTACGCCAACGACTTCGGCGCCGACTTCGGGCCCGACAGGTGCGCCGAGTCGGCCGCGGGCGCGTTCCCGATGGACCGCGTGCACCCGACCGTCGGCACCTACCCGTCCGCCTTCCGCGTCTCGGCCGAGCAGTACGTGACCATGCTCTCGCGCTCGGTCACGACCGGGTTCTCGCTCTACCTCGCCGAGGTGGACATGCCGGCGGCGAAGTGGAAGACGTACGGCAGCGCGGCGCGCGCCGAGGTCGGCGCGGGCGCCTGGCCGGTCCCCGACACGCGCCCGATCGTGCAGACGACGGGCCTCGTGCCCCCGCCCGTGCTGACGCTCTACACCGGCGCGACGGTGCCGGTCACGACGTCGGGCCAGGTGACGCTGCACTTCTTCGCCAGCCGCGCCGGCAAGCTGCGGCTCGAGACGGGCGGCGCGCCGACGCGCACGATCCCGATCCGCGCCGGCCAGAACCTGCTCCGCGTCGCGCTCCCGGGCGCGGGGTCCTCGCGCGCCCGCCGCGCACGCCCGACGCACCTCCAGCTGACGGCGATCTCCCCGACCGGCCTGCAGGGGAAGACATGGGTGCTGAGGCTCCGCTACGGGGGCGGCTGAGCCTCCGGGCGTCCCTCGAACGAGGGACGAGCGGCCCCGGACCGCGGCCGATCCACCTCCCGTGAGCTTTCGCCGCGGCCTCCTCCTGCTCGTGCTCTCGCTCGCTGCGGCGGCGCTCCTCGCCCCGTCGGCGTCGGCGCGGCCCAACTGCGTCTTCAACGGCTCGCTCGCGAGCGCCCACTTCGTCGTCCACTGGGACCCGGACGGGGCGAGCACCGACTGCCCCGACGCGACCGACTTCCACCAGCCGCAGGCCGGCGCCGTGCTCGCCGCGGCCGAGGCCTCGTACGCGCTCTGGGTCGTCAAGCGCGGCTTCCCGGCGCCGGTCGACGACGGCGACGGGAAGATGGACATCTACGTCTTCGACACCGACCCGTTCGTGGCGATCTTCGCGGCGGACGGCGCGGGACCGGGCCCGGTCGCGGGCTGGGCGGCGCTGGGCGGCGCCGCGGCGGCGGAGGCGCACTGGGCCGGCGCGGCCGCGTTCCACGGGTCGACGCTCGCGCTGTGGGGCGCCTGGCAGGAGTGGTTCAGCCTCGGCACGGCCGAGTGGGCCGGGCTCACGAGCGCGGGCTTCCCCGAGTTCGCGTCGATGCTCGACAAGCCGGACATCTCGCTCGACTGCTACGACGCGCCCTGCGACGAGGATCTCTTCTTCTACAACGGCCAGGCGCGCTGGCCCTTCTTCCAGTACCTGACCGACCGGTTCGGCGACGACGCCGTGCGCGACGTGTGGACGCAGGTCGCGGCACGCGCCGGCGCGGCGGCCGACGGCGTCGGCGCGCTCGAGGACGTGATGGTCGCCAAGGGCACGACGCTCACCGCCGTCTTCAACGACTTCGCCGGCGCGCTCGCGGCCGGCACGGTGAAGGCGCCGAACCTGACCGCGGTGAAGCCGAAGACGGCGGACTCGCTCAAGACGGGTGCGCTCGTCAGCTCGGTGGCCACGACCAAGGTCGCCGCGAACCACCTCGCCGTGCAGTTCGTCGAGCTCGTCCCCGGCAGTGGCGTCGGCAGCGTCTGCCATCCGGCGACGTTGAAGCTCGAGGTCTCGGTCCCGACTGGCACCGGCGCGAAGCCGAGCTTCTACGCGCAGGAGTACGGCGGCCTGAAGCCGTTCGCCCTCATCGGGTCGACGGCGACCCTGACGACCCCGTGGGACACGTGCACGTGGGCGGCCGGGCACAAGGCGCTCGTCGCCGTCCCGAATCCGAGCACGTCCGCGAATGGCGCCGAGTTCACCGTCACGGCGACGCTCACATCGGTCGACCTCGACACGATCCTCTCGCCCGACGCGCCCGTCGCGACGCCGGACCCGCGGCCCGCCGTTCCCACCGCCGACGCCGTGCCGCCGCCGACCCTCAGCTTCGCGACCTCCGCGCCGCTCCGCGTCGCGCGGAACGGCAGCCTCACGCTCGCCTTCTTCGCGACGAACCCCGGTTCCCTGCGCGTCGCCGCCGGCGGGAAGACGGTCCGGACGGTGCGCGTGAAGGCGGGTCAGAACCTGGTCAAGCTCCGCCTGCCGGTGACGAAGCGGGTCGCACGCCGTCCGCTCGCGTCGCGGCCGTCGCGGCTCGATCTCACCTCGATCTCTCCGAGCGGCAAGGTCGGGCGGACGTTCGTCCGCAAGCTGCGCTACGCGACGTAGCCGCGGACGCGCGCCCAGGCGACGGCGATCGCGAGCGCCCCGACGGCGACGACGCCGACGATCCCGACGACGCCCGGTCGTCCGTAGACCGCGTGCCCGCGTCCGAAGCGCGAGAGCGCGAGCATTGCCAGCGCGCCGCCGACGAGTCCGCCGAGGTGGCCGCCGATCGAGATGTTCGGGATTGCGAAGGTGAACACCAGGTTCAGGATCACGAGCCCCATCACGCTGCCGCCGAGAGCGTACGTCCCCTGCCGCTCGAGGATGACCAGGGCGCCGAAGAGGCCGAAGATCGCCCCCGAGGCGCCGACCGTGATCGCGTTCGGGGAGAGCAGCAGGGCGCCGGCGGAGCCCGCGAGCGCCGAGACGAAGTAGAGGAGGATGTAGCGGCCGCGGCCGATGGTCTCCTCGAGGCGCGATCCGACGATCCAGAGGATGAACATGTTCAGCGCGAGGTGGACGATCCCGCTGTGCAGGAACGCCGCGGTGACGAGGCGGTACCACTCGCCCTCGGCCAGCCCGGCGGTCGAGCCGTCGGGGAGCACGCCGCGGATGAAGAGCGCGCCCTGCTCGTAGAGCGTCCCGCCGGCGCTGCCCACGCCTCCGCCCTGCGCGACCCCGATCAGGTAGACGGCGACGTTGATCGCGATCAGCGACTTCGTCACGATCGAGCCGGTACCGGTCGCGGAGGCGCGCCGGGCGCCGGTCGTCACCCGCTGGACGCCCTGCGGCTTGCCCGAATGGTCGGGGCAGCGGATCCCGACCGGCGCGAACGTCGCGCAGTCGGTGCAGATCGGCCGACCGCAGTCGGAGCAGGAGAGTCCCGTCTCGCGGTCCGGGTGCCGATAGCAATAGCGAGTCTCGGCCGCCTCGACCACGGAGCTAGCGTATCCACCGAGCCCTTAGCGGCCGCGGTCGTGGAAGCGGCCGCGGCTCGAGCGCGTGAGCCACTCGCCGCCGCCCGCCGCCGCGAACGACACCCCGCCCGCGATCAGCGCGAAGAACGCGTACACGACGAGCGCGCGGAAGCCCCACGCGACGAGAATCGCCAGGCCGAGGCCGAGGATGAGGGCGAGCGAGATCCGTGCGGCCATCCGTCGCCACTGTACGCCGCCCGTTACCCTCCCGCCGATGGCGCGGGAGCGAGTCGAGCACCTCACCAAGTCCCAGAAGGAGCAGCTCGAGGCGGAGCTGGCCGAGCTCGAGGGCCCGAAGCGCGCGGACGTCGTCCAGGCGATCGCGACCGCCCGCAGCTTCGGCGACCTCTCGGAGAACTTCGAGTACCACGCGGCGAAGAACGAGCAGGGGATCCTCGAGGCCCGCATCCGCACGCTCCGGCACCGCCTTCAGCACTCGGTGCTCGTCGACGAGGAGGCCGCCGCCGCGAGCGGCAAGGTCGCCGTCGGCGCCACGGTCGAGATCGAGGACGAGGCCGGCGAGCGGATGGAGGTCGAGATCTCGAGCGTCGGCGGTGTCTCGCCCGTGTCGCCGCTCGGGAAGGCGCTCATCGGCGCTGCGGTCGGCGACCTCGTGCACGTCGATGCGCCGCGCGGCGCCTGGCAGGCGCGCGTGCTCTCGATTCGCTTCTGACGCGGTGAGGCGCCCCTAGCTGCTGCTGCTGCTGCTGCTGCCTCCGCCGTCTCCGCCGCCGCCGAAGTCTCCGCCACCGCTGCTGAAGTCGCCGCCGGACGAGCCGGGGTCGACATCCTTGGGGGAGTCGTCGCTGACGGCTGCAGCCGACGCGCCGGTGGCGGCCGTGACTCCGGCCGCGGTGGTGGCGTCGGACTGCCTGCCGGCGAAGAGCCCTCGTATCCGGTCGATGATGCTCATGCGCGCAGCCTACGCCGAACCACACAGTGCCGGAGCCGTTGAGCGCCGGTGCCCGCTTTCCCGAAAGTTCGGACTAGGTCGGATCGTTGGGATCGCGGCGGGTGACGTAGTTGCGCCAGCCTCGCGGTAGCAGCTCGCCCATGGTGAGCAGCCGCGGGGAGGTCAGAGCTAGTCCGCGTTCCGGGAACGCGGCCAGGCCTCTCGCTGCTGCTTGCTCAGAGACGGCGTCGGGCCGTCAGCGCCACCGAGTCGGCGCGCAGCTTCTCCGCGAGCTGCGCGAATCCAGCTCGAGCTCGAACCGCGGCGCGATGCCGCGCAGGCCGGCGAGCGCGCCGAACAGCACCTGGGACTCCGCGAAGCCGAGGCCGCGCACCTCGAGCTCGAACCGTCCGTGCCAGCGGACAGCGACGCGTTCGAACCGCGCCGGTCGGCGGAGGTGGCAGCCGGCCAGCCGAGCTCGGGGCGGCCCGCTCGGCGATGAACAGGTTGCCGTTTTCGAGTCCCCGCCGGAGACGCCCAGCTGCCGAGCCAGCTTCGCCCACGAACGTCTGTTCGCTGCACTTGGCCTGGAGGCGAAATGCGACCGGTAGGGGCCGTCGGCGATCTGCGTTCGATCAGTCGTCCGGCGGGTCCTGAAAGGCGCGCACCTCGATACGGCCACCCAGTGCCTTCGACGCCTTCGTCGCCCACCGGACCGCGGCATCTTGGTCTGCCGCCTCGATCACCCAGAAGCCGCCGACGTACTCCGGCGCCTCGACGAACGGTCCGTCGACCACCACGGGCTCTCCGTTGGAGGCGTCGACGGTCTTGGCCGACGACGGCGGGTGCAGCCCTCCGGCGAAGCGAAACGCCCCGGACTCGTGTAGGTCGGTGTTGAACTCCTCCACGGCGGCCAGCGCGGCCTCCAGTTCGGCCGGGTCCATCGACGCCATGGTCGGCTCCTCGGCCGAGTCGTGGGGCACGGTCAAGAAGAACTGCATCACTTGTCGCTCCCTCTAGTGGGTGGTTGAGCCCAGCCGGCCCCTGATCCACTTGGGCTTCGTGGGCCTCTCCACTGCAGGATGCCCTGCTGTCGAGCTGGCCGAACCTCATCGGTCACGTGCCTCGAGACGACGCCAACGCCGACCGTTTGCACACCCGGACACGGAGCGCGGACGCTGCTCAGAAGAAGGACGTGAGATCACTGCAGGAGAGGACTGGCGACTCGGCACGGGCAGGGTTGCGGCAGACCTGATCCGGACTCGGGGTCAAGGCGGAGCTGAGCAGGACCTAGTCCGGAGTTCCGAGAAAGCGGTCAGCCGGGGCCGTTTGGGACGACTTGCAAGGGGAACACCTGTTCGTGTAGAACATACGTTCCCATGGTCGCCTGCCTCCTCATCCCCGGCTTCGCCCTCCGGGCCGCGCTCCGGGCCCGGCCCGGGCTCGCGCTCCGGCCCGCGGCGCTCTCGCCGCGTCCCGGCGAGGAGCCGCTGCTCGGGCCGGTGACGGCCGCGGCCGAGGCGCTCGGGGTGCGGCCGGGGATGCGGATGGGGGAAGCGCTCTCGACGTGCCCGCAGCTCGTGCTCGTGGAGCAGGACCCGTCGGCGGCGGAGCAGGAGTGGGAAGGAGTGCTGCGGCGGCTCGAGGATGCCGGGTTCTCCGTCGACTCGGCCGAGCCGGGGGTCGTCTACTTCGAGACACGGGGCGTCGAGCGCCTGTACGGCGGCCTCCAGGGAGCGCTCGAGCGGGCGCTCGCGGCGGCCGGCGCGACGTGGGACCCGCGCGCGGGAGCAGCCGAGCGCCGGTTTGCGGCCCTCGCCGCGGCGACGGTTGCGCGGCCGGGGCAGGCAGTGGTCGTCGACGACGAGCGGACGGCGGAGTTCCTCGCCCCGCTCTCGCTCGAGCTGCTGCCGCTGCCGGCGCGGGAGCAGTCGCAGCTGCAGGACCTGGGGGTGAAGCGCCTCGGCCAGCTCGCGGCGCTGCCGGGCGGCGCCGTCGCCGAGCGGCTCGGGCCCGACGGGAGGCAGGCGTGGCAGCTCGCCCGCGGTGGGCGGCGAGGGCGCGTGCGGGGGCGGCGACCGCCCGCGGAGATCGTCGAGGCCCTGGAGTTCCCCGAGGCGGTGGCGAACGAGCTCACGCTCCGTCGCGCGCTCGGGACGCTCGTCGAGCGGACGCTGGCGCGGCCGGACCGTGTGGGGCGGTTCGTCCGCAAGGTGGCCGTCTCGGCGCAGCTCGTCGGCGGGGGCTCGTGGCGGCGGACACTGACGCTGCGCGAGCCCGCCGCCGAGGTCGACCGGATCCGGATCGCGCTCGGGCCGAAGCTCGCGGAGCTGCCGGCGCCGGTCACGCTCCTGCGGGTCGAGCTCGTCGAGCTGACGGAGGAGGCTGGTCGTCAGCTGGAGCTCGTCGCGCCGACGGGCAGGGAGACGAGGACGAGGCTGAGGGACGGCCTCCGCCAGGTACGGGCGAGCACCGGCGGCGCGGCCGTCTACTCGGTGGTGGAGGTGGCGCCGTGGTCGCGGATTCCCGAAACGCGGGCGCTGTTCGTGCCCAGGGATGACTGATCGATCTGAGCTGAAGAAGGGGGCTCGTGGGGGAACCATGGGTTCCTCCACGTTCGATTCCGGAATCACGAGCGCTGTTCGTTCCGCGCGACGACTGAACGAGCCGCGGCCGGCGCTCGTCGAGGAGCACGTCGACGGGACGCCGAGCCGCGTCAACCGGCAGGGAGTCGCGGTGGTGCGCGAGGAGTGGCGGGTCGTCGACCGGTGGTGGACGGAAGAGCCGTTGAGCCGGCGCTACTTCGACGTCGTGCTCGAGACCGGGCAGCGCTCGGTCGTGTTCCGCGACGAGGAGCGCGCGTGCTGGTTCACCCAGGCGGGCGTCTGATCAGCCGAGGAAGGCGAGACCCGTCGCGACGACGAGCAGCAAACCCATGAAGGAAGCGAGGAGGTTCATCGGGATCGTCCTGTTCGACGGGGACGTGGCGATTCCTCAACGCCGATCGCCGCCAGGTGGATTCGCATGAGCGTGGTCGAGCTCCACTGCCATTCCGCGTACTCGTTCCTCGACGGCGCCTCGCTCCCCGAGGAGCTCGCCGTGCAGGCGGCCGAGCTCGGCTACGAGGCGCTCGCGCTCACCGACCACGACGGGCTCTACGGCTCGCTCGAGTTCGCCCATGCGGCAAAGGCGCTCGGCGTGCGGCCGATCACCGGCGCGGAGCTGACGCTGCTCGACGGGTCGCACGTGACCGTACTCGTCGAATCCCAGCGCGGGTACGCGAACCTCTGCCGCCTCGTGACCGCGGCGCACGCGGCAACGCGGCCGCCGGGACGCGAGTCGCAGCCGCCCGGAGACCCCGCGCTCGACCCGGGCGTCCTCGCCGAGCTGAACGAGGGACTGATCGTGCTCTCCGGCTGCGCCCGGCGCGGCCTCGGCGTGCGCAACGCGAACCTCGCGGCCGCGCTCGCACCGGCCTTCCCCGGCCGCTTCTACGTCGAGCTGCAGCGCCCCTACGAGCGCGGCGACGTGCGCCGGAACGCGGCGCTGCGCGACCTGGCGGCGACGCTCGACGTGCCGACGGTCGCGACCGGCGACGCCCACGCGCACTCGCGCCGCCGCGCGTTCCTGCAGGACGTGCTCGTGGCGATCCGCAGCCACGCGCCGCTCGAGGCGTGCGAGCCGGAGCGCCGCGGGAACCACGAGGGCGTTCTCCTCTCGCCGGCCGAGCTGGCGGAGCGGTTCCCCGACGACCGCGACGCCGTCGCGCGCACCACCGAGGTCGCCGCACGGTGCACGTTCGACCTGACGCACGAGCTCGGCTACCGGTACCCCGACTTCTCGGACGGCGCCGAGCCGGCGATCGCGATGCTGCGCCGGATCTGCGACCGCTCCTTCGCCGAGCGCTACGGCGATGCGAACGGCCGCCGGCGGCTCGCGCGCGAGCGCCTCGACGACGAGCTCGCCCTCATCGACCACCTCGGCCTGGCCGGGTTCTTCCTCCTCCACCACGAGGTGCTCGAGCTCGCGCGCGACGTGGCGCTGGAGGTGCGGGGCTGGGACTCGCCGCGCTCGGTCCTGCCGCCGGGCCGCGGCCGGGGGAGCTCCGTGGGCTCGATCGTGTGCTACCTGACCGGCCTCTCGCACGTCGACCCGGTGCAGGCCGACCTGTCGCTCGGGCGCTTCCTCAACCGCGAGCTCGTGGCGGTGCCGGACGTCGACCTCGACTTCCCACGCGACATCCGCGAGAAGCTGATCGTCGCGGTGACCGAGAAGTACGGCCGCGAGCACGCCGCCCTCGTCGCCTCGTTCGCGACCTACCGCTCGCGGGGCGCGATCCGGGACGTGGGCAAGGCGCTCGGGCTCCCGCATGCCGAGCTCGAGCGCCTCGCCCGCGTCTCCGACGGCTGGAACGCGCGGCGGGTCGCGGAGGAGCTCGCGCTCGTGCCCGGCCTCGAGGCGAAGCGGGCCTCCGCGCGCTGGCGGGCGTTCTCGGACATGACCGCCGAGATCGCCGGGCTCCCGCGCCACATCTCGCAGCACCCGGGCGGGATGGTGATCTCGTCGCGGCCGCTCGTCGAGCTCGTCCCGGTGATGCCGTCGGCCATGGCCGGGCGGCAGATGTGCCAGTGGGACAAGGACTCGTGCGACGACGCCGGCTTCCTCAAGATCGACCTGCTCGGGCTCGGGATGCTGTCGGCGGTCGAGGACTGCGTCGAGCAGATCGCGCGGACGCAGAGCGAGCCGATCGACCTCTCCCGCATCCCGCTCGACGACCCGGACGTGTACGCGCAGATCCAGGAGGCGGACACGATCGGCGACTTCCAGATCGAGAGCCGCGCCCAGCAGCAGAGCATCCTGCGGACGCGGCCCGAGAACCTCGACGACCTCGTCGTTCAGGTCGCGCTCGTGCGGCCGGGGCCGATCCAGGGCAAGGCCGTGCACCCGTACATCGAGAACCGGCAGCGGCTGCGGGAGGACCCCTCGTACGTCTCGCCGGTCGACCATCCGCTGCTCGCCGAGCCGCTGCGGGAGACGCTCGGGGTCGTCGTCTTCCAGGACCAGGTGCTCGAGGTCGCGATCGCGCTCGCCGGGTTCAGCGTGGGGGAGGCGGAGGGCCTGCGGCGCGCGATGAGCCGCAAGCGGAGCCACGCTGCGCTCGAGGCGTACCGCGAGCGCTTCCTCGAGGGCGCGGCGCGGAACGGCGTCGACGAGGAGACGGCCGACCTCGTCTACGACAAGCTCGTCGCGTTCTCCGGCTTCGGCTTCCCGAAGTCGCACGCGGCGGCGTTCGCGCTGCTCGCCTACCAGTCGGCGTGGCTGCGGCGCTACCACCCGGCGGAGTTCCTCTGCGCGCTGCTGAACGCGCAGCCGATGGGCTTCTACCCGCCGGCGACGCTCGTGCGGGATGCGCAGCGGCGCGGTGTCGAGATCATCCCGCCGGACGTGAACCGTTCGGGGGCGCGGTGCGAGGCGCGGGACGGGCAGGTGCGCGTCGGGGTCGGGTACGTCACCTCGATCGGCGACGCCGAGGCGCGGGCGTTCGTCGCGGAGCGGGAGCAGGGCGGGGCGTACGGATCGCTTCGGGAGCTCGTGCAGCGGGCGCCGCTGTCGGAGCGGCAGGTCGAGGCGCTGATCGGCGCGGGCGCGTGCGACGCCTGGGGGAAGCGCCGGGCGCTCCTGTGGGAGCTCGGGCTCGTCCCGCGCACGGCCTCGGTGCCGGGAACGCGCGGCGAGCAGCAGCAGCTCGCGCTCCCGCTCGACCCGACGGCCGCGACGCCCGACCTGCCGGAGCAGACGGTGTGGGAGCGGATGCTCGCCGACTACCGCACGACGCGTCTGACCGTCGGCGTGCACCCGCTCGAGCTCCTCCGGCCGCACCTCGCCGCCGGGACGCTGTCGTCGCTCGAGCTGCTCGCCCGGCCGCACGGCTCACGCGTCCGGACCGCGGGTCTCGTGGTCGCACGTCAGCGCCCGGCGACCGCGAACGGGGTCGTGTTCATGCTCCTCGAGGACGAGCACGGCCCGTTCAACCTGATCGTGCCGCCGCCCGTGTACGAGCGGTACCGGGCGGTCGTGCGCGGCGAGCCGCTCGTCGAGGCGTGGGGCCGGTTCGAGCGGGTGGGGCGCAACCGGAACCTGCTCGTCAGCCGGCTCGGCACCCTCGGCCCGCTCGCGCGACGGATCTCGGAGCAGGAGGAGGTCGGCGCCACGCTGCCGGAGGCGCACCACTTCGGCCATCGCTGAGACGCCTGCGACGTTTTCCACCGCGCGCGACCCGGAACGAGACGCTCGTGCCCGTGGCGGTCGTCACCGGAGGCTCCGCCGGCGTCGGCCGCGCCGCCGCGCGCGCCTTCGCCGACCGCGGCTACGACGTCGCGGTGCTCGCGCGCGGCGAGGAGCGCCTCGAGGCGGCGCGCCTCGACCTCGAGGCCCGCGGCGTCCGCGCGCTCGCCCTCGCGGCCGACGTCGCCGATCCCGACGCCGTCGAACGGGCCGCCGCCCGTGCGGAGGAGGAGCTCGGCCCGATCGCGGTCTGGGTGAACAACGCGATGGCGACCGTCTACGCCCGGACGTGGGACGTCGACCCGCACGAGTACGCGCGCACAACGGCCGTCACCTACCTCGGGGCCGTCCACGGGACGCTCGCCGCGCTCCGACGGATGCGGCCCCGCGAGCACGGCACGATCGTCCAGGTCGGCTCGGCGCTCGCGTATCGCGGGATCCCGCTGCAGGCGCCGTACTGCGCCGCCAAGCACGCGCTCAAGGGCTTCACGGAGTCGCTGCGAACAGAGCTCCTGCACGACCGCAGCCGCGTCCACGTCACGATGGTCCACCTGCCTGCGCTCAACACGCCGCAGTTCGAGTGGGGCCGGACGAAGCTGCCGCGACACCCACAGCCGGTGCCGCCCATCTACGAGCCCGAGGTCGCCGCTGCCGCGATCGTCTACGCGGCCGAGCACCGCCGACGCGAGCTCCTCGTGGCCGGGCCGACCGTCCAGACCGTGTGGGGGGAGCGGCTCGCGCCGGGGATCCTCGACCACTACCTCGCGCGCACGGGCGTCGACGCGCAGCAGACCGAGGAGCCCGTGGCGCCCGACCGCCCCGACAACCTCGATGCGCCGGTGCCGGGCGACTGGGCCGCGCGCGGCACGTTCGGCGACCGGGCGTCCGACCGCAGCGCTCTCCTCTGGGCGAGCATCAACCGCGACCGGATCGCCTTTGCGGCCGGGCTCGCGCTCGCCACGCTGGGGCTTGCGAGGAGAGAGCGATGACGCACGAGCTCCGCGAGATCGCCGACGGCCTGTGGCTCTGGCGCACCGAGCACCCGGACTGGCGCCCCGGGCTGGGCTGGGAGCAGCTCGTCACCTCGACGACCGTCGAGTCCCGCGGCGAGACGCTCGTCCTCGACGCCCTCGCGCCCCCTCCCGACGCACGCGACGTCTGGGCACGCCTCGACGCGCGTCCGCCCACGGTCGCCGTCGTCCTCAAGCCCGACCACGTGCGCGATATCGACCTCTTCGTCCGCCGGTACGGCGCCCGGGCATTCGGCCCGTCGCTCTTCTGGCGCGACGACATCCCGGAGACCGAGCTCGAGCGGATCGAGCCCGGCAGCGAGCTTCCCGGCGGCCTCGTCGCCCTGTACGACGGCCGCGGCCGCGCCGAGACGCCAGTGTGGCTCCCGGAGCAGCGGGCCCTCGTCTTCGCCGACGCGCTGACCGCGCCGGGCGGCGAGCTGCGCGTCTGGGCGACGCCGTGGCACGAGGAGCGCGCCCTGCCGGCCCTGCGCGCGCTGCTCGAGCTCCCGTTCGAGCACGTGATCGTCGCCCACGGCGAGCCCGTCCACGATCGGGCCGCCTACGAGCAGGCGCTCGAGCGCGCGCCGTGGGGCGGCGAGTCGGACGACTAGGCCAGAGCCCCCTAGGTCTCGCCGAGCTCGAGCGCGAACTGCGGCAGCCGCCGCGCTGCGGTGCGGTTGAACTCCTCCTCGTAGCGCGCCGCCGTCTCGTCGTCGAGCGTCGCGGAGTACGCGTCGCGGATCCCGGCGAGCAGCTCGGTGCCGGTGTCGACGAGGTCGACGTAGTCGCCGTAGCGCTCCTCCGCCTCGTCGCGTCCCGCGCGGTCGTAGGCGGTCTCGGCCTTGCGGACGTCCCGCAGGAGCCCGGCGTGCTCCTCCTCGAAGAAGGCCAGCTGCCGCTCGAGCAGGTCGCCGAAGCGGCGGCGCCGGAAGATCACGGCACGAGCTCCTCGTAGACGGCGAGGTGCGCCCGCGCGGACTCGTCCCACGTCAGCTCCTCCCGCGCCCGTCGCGCCCCGGCCCGCGCAGCCTCGAGCGCCGCCGGGTCGTCGAGCAGCTCGCGCACCGCCGCCGCGAGCCCGTCCACGTCCCCGGGCGACACGACGCGCCCCGCGCCGAACCGCGCCACGGGCTCGGCGAGCCCGCCCACGTCGTAGACGACCGCCGGCACGCCCGCCCCGAGCGCGCGGAGCAGTGACCCGGACTGGTCGATCTCCGGCCGGTAGGGGAAGAGGGCCAGGGTGGCCTCGCCGTGCGCGCGGTCGACTTCGGCGTCGGGGAGGAACCCGAGCCTCCAGTCCACCCGGTTGCCGTCGCGTGCCCGGTAGGCGTCGACGGGCTCGACCGGGTCGCCGGCGACGATCATCCGCGCGTCCGGCACGCGCTCGAGCGCCGTGAGCGCGTCGCCCAGGCCGCGGTAGGGCCGGATCATCCCGAAGAAGAGGAGCGTCCGGCCGTCGTCGCGTCGCTCCGGGTCGCTGGGGAAGACCGGGATCGGGATCACCCGCAGCTTCTCCTGCGGGACCCCGTGCCCGGCGAGCGCTTCCGCGCCGCGGGTGCTGTGGACGACGATCCGTGCGAAGCGGCTCCACAGCTCGCGCCAGAGCTCGAGCCGGTGCGCCGTCCGGCGCGGCAGCAGGTCGTGCGCGGTGAACACCGCCGGCGCCCGCAGCCGGAGCAGCCAGCGGTCGAGACGCGGCTCGGACAGCCACTGCACGTGGACGACGTCCGCGGGCCGCAGCGCCAGGCGCGCCATCCCGACCGGGTGCTCGAGCACCTTCATGGGCACCCGCAGCCGCGACCGGCGGAAGACCCTCGACGACACCGGGTAGAAGAGGTTCGAGCGCCGGTAGCCGTCCGGCTCCCAGTCCGCGCCGAAGCGGAAGCGCGACGAGACCAGCTCGACGTCGGCCCCCGCCCGGGCGAGCCCGGCGGCGAGCTCGTGGTCGTAGAACAGCGTGAAGCCGGGCGGGTCGGCGAGGAGGACGCGCATACGCCCAGCGTACGCCGGTAGCGTCCCGGCCCGTGCCCCTGCTCGTGCGCTCCTGGAACGTCTTCCACGGGAACGCCGTGCCGCCGGAGGGACACGCGTTCCTGCGCGAGATGGTCGAGCTCGTCGCCTCCGACGGCCCGGCCCTCGTGTGCCTGCAGGAGGTGCCGGTCTGGGCGCTCGAGCGGCTGGAGGGATGGAGCGGGATGACGACCGTGGGCGCGATCGCACAGTCGCCGATGCTCGGGCCGATCCCGATCGGCGCCGACCTCGGCAGGCGGCTCACCGACCTGAACGCCGGCCTGTTCCGCTCCGCCTTCTCGGGACAGGCGAACGCGGTGCTGGTCAAGAAGGAGCTGCGCGTGCTCGAGACGCACGAGGTGCAGCTGAACGCCCCGCGCTTCCGCGACGCGCAGGCGCGCTGGCTGCGGCTCCCGCTGATCGCGCGGCTCGCCTGGGCGAAGGAGCGCCGCGTCGCGCACGCCGTGCGGCTCGCGCTCCCCGGCGGCGGGACGTTGCTCCTCGCCAACCTGCACGCGACGGCGTACCGGCCCGACGGGCGCCTCGCCGACGCGGAGCTCTTCCGCGCAGCCGTCTGGGTCGACGCCCTCGCCGGCCCGGACGAGCCGACGGTCCTCGCGGGCGACTTCAACGTGTTCCGGCGCAGCTCGTGGACGCTCCGCGACCTGCTGTCCGACTCGTGGGGGTTCGCCGGCGGGGGCGGACCGAGCGTCGACTACGTGCTCGCGCGCCGCATCCCGATCGCGGACGTCCACGCCTGGACGCCCGAGCGACGCATCCGCGACGGACGAACGCTCTCCGACCACACCCCGATCGAGGCGCTCGTCGGATGACCGCAGCGCGCGACGCGTACCCCGTGCTCGACCGCATCGCCTACCTCAATGCCGGGACGTTCGGGCCGCTCGCGCGCGCCACCCTCGACGCCATGACCGAGCAGCAGCGGCGCGACGGCGCGGAGGGTCGCATGGGGACGCCCTACTTCGAGCGGATGCTCGCGCTCCGCGCCTCGGTGCGGGACAAGCTGGCCGCGATCGTCGGCGTCGCCCCCGACCGGGTGGCGCTCGTCACCTCGACCACGGAAGCCGTCAACCTCGTCGTCAACGGGCTGGGCCTCGGCGCCGACGACGAGGTGGTCACGACCGACACGGAGCACTTCGGCGTCATCGGGGGCCTCGTCGCCTCGGGCGCCCACGTTCGCGTGGCGCGCGTGCGGCGGCGGCCGGCCGGCGAGGCACTCGGCGCGATCCTCGCCGAGGTGACGCCGCGGACGAGGCTCCTCGCCCTGTCGCACGTCTCCTGGATCACGGGCAACCGCCTCCCGGTAGAGGCGTTGAAGGAGGAGACCGGCCTGCCGCTCCTCGTGGACGGCGCCCAGGCCGCCGGCGCGATCCCGGTCGACGCCTCGTTCGCGGACTTCTACACCGTGTCCGCGCAGAAGTGGCTCTGCGGCCCGGATGCGACCGGCGCGCTCGTCCTCCGCGACCCCGATTCCCTGCGGCTGACCGCGCCCACGTACTTCTCCCAGACCGCGTACGACCTCGAGGCGCCGTCGTTCGAGCCGCAGGCCGGAGCGCTCCGCCTCGACACCGGCTGGATCCCCGTCCCGTCGCTCGCCGGGCTCGACGCGGCGCTGGACGTGCACCCGGAGGACCGCTACGAGCATGCCGAGGCGGCGACGATCCGGTGCCGCGAGCTGCTCGAGCCGCACGTCGAGCTCGTGACGGAGCCGGAGCAGGCCACGCTCGTGTCCTTCCGCCCGCGCGAGGACCCGGCCGCGCTCGCGGAGCGTCTCGTCGGCCGCGGGGTCGTCATCCGCGACCTGCCCGGGACCGGGCTCGCGCGCGTCTCCTGCGGCTACTGGACGAGCGAGGACGACGTCGAACGGCTCGTCGCCGGACTCGCGGGGTGAGCGTCTTACTTGCAGAACGAGTTCGGCGGCGTCGCGCCGTCCCAGCCGGGGGTCGCGACGCTCGTGACAGTCGTCGAGTAACAGCCGCTTGGGACGCTGAGGGTGCGCGAGAGGGTCCCGTCCCCGGCGGTCACACCGCTGCTCGTGAGGTACGTGACACCGTTCCGTTGGATCCGGTAGCCGACCGCCGCGGCCGGGACCGCGCGCCCTGCGCCGTCCACGACGCGCACGGTCATCCTGAAGCCGCCGCTGATCCGCAGGTACGAGACCGACGCGACGCGCGCCCCGCCCGACACGGCGACACTCGCGCTGCCGGCGACGCCGCCCGCGGTGGCGGTGACGGTCCCACTGCCGCCGCCCGTTCCGGCCTGGAAGGTCGTGGACGGCCCGATCGCGGCCGACAGCGCGCCGGGCGCGGTCGTGCTCCATGCGATGTCCGCTGCCACGGGGTTGCCGAACGCATCGGTCGCCGACGCCGTGAACGTGGCCGAGTCGCCCGGATCCAGCGCGACCGAGGCGGGGGCGACGACGACCCGCTCCAGCGGCGCGGCCGCAATATTCACTGCCAGCGTCGCCGCGGCCTTCCCTGCCGCGGCCGCGGTCAGCGACGGCGTCCCGGCGGCGGTGTCGCGGTAGCGGAACGCGATGCTCGTGGCGCCGCTCGGGATCGTCATGTCGAGCGTCGGCGCCCAGTCGCCGGTGGTGGCGAAGCGGCCGGCGGGCGACGTCGAGTGGAGCGAGACCGCGACGGGCAGCCCCGCCGTGTACGGGATGCCGGTGGCCGTCCGGAGCTCGACGGTGTACGTGCCCTCCGTCCCCGCGACGAGCGCGACCGGAGCCGTGGCGAACGCCAGCTGCGATGGCTTCCACGCGTCGAACGTCTGCCACTGCGTCGCGAGCGCGGCGCCCTCGAGGTCGCCGGCGCACCACGTGGTACCGCACGCGGCGAGATCGGCGCCGTCGGGGCCCGAGTCGCGGATCGCGGTCGCGAGCCGGTCGAGCAGCGCGTCCGTCTGCGCCGTGAAGTCAGCCGTCGGGAGTGCCCAGAGGTTCTTCGGCGACCACGCGAAACCGAAGCGCGCGGTGCCGGCGCTCCGCAGCGCGTAGGTCTGCGCCGAGACGAAGTGCTGCATGAGCTCGACGGGAACCGCGGTCCAGCCGAAGGCCGCGTCGTACGCCCACGCGGCATTGGCGAGCGGGCTCGACGCCGACTCGAGGAACCCCGCGGCCGCGCTCGCGGACGGAGGCGCGACCCGCCCGAGTGTGACCTGGTGCTGGAGGTAGTCGTTCAGCGAGTCCCGACGCGCCTCGAGCGGAACGCCGGTGGCCGCGTAGCTCCGCACGTCGCCGTAGAGCTCCTGCGACCAGTCCGACACGTACGCGCTCATGTCCTGCCAGAAGCCCGCGTCCTCGTACCAGTCCTGCACCCGCGCCTGGTAGACCGAGAGCTCGCCGGTGCCCTGGTTCATCCCGGTGATGAAAACGGCACCCCGGACGCGCGGGAGGACGCCGTCCCCCTCGTACAGGCCACGGAGGAACGCGCGGATGTTCGCGCGTGCGTTGCCGTTGCCGACCCGGACCGCGGAGGACAGCTCGTTGACGGCCCACCCGTCGCCGAGGGAGACGTCGTAGCCGGCCGCCGCCATGCGCCGCCGCGCCTCGACGCCGGCCTCGTACCACGTCCGACCGGGGTTGTTCGCCAGCCACGTCGTCCAGCCGCCCACGTGGATCTCGGCCAGCGCGTGGAAGTCGGGGCCGAGCGCGCGAATCCGCCAGGCCTGGTCTGCGCGCGGCTGCGACTTGTCCGCCACGAGCGGCGGCACCGTCACGAAGTACTGCGCGCACGGCGACGCGGCGGACGCCAGCTTCGTCGTGAGGCGGAGCCAGTCGGTGGGCGCGTAGAAGACCGCGCGCAGCGGACGGCAGTCAGCGGTGGCGCGGAAGGACCGGCCGCGGCGCTCGCGGACGAGTCGGCGCCAGAGGGCGTCGGTGGCCTTCGGCGTGAGCGACGGGACGGGCGCGGTGGCGCGCGTTGCCGGCGCGGCCGCGGTGGCGCCGCCGGCGGCGGCGAGAGCTGTGACGGCGCACGCGACCGCGGCGAACGCCGCCAGGCGGTGAAGCTGCACGGGAGACCCCCTCGGAACCCGGACGACCTGACGGCCGGTATTGCAGCAGGTTTTTGCCGAAGTCGTGCGGACGCGGCTAGGCCGCGTCGGCCTCGGTCCGCAGCCCCAGCTCGCGGGCGTGCGGCTGCAGCGCCGCGATCACGAAGGCGATGTGCTCGTCGAGGTCGATGCCGAGCGCCTCCGCGCTGTTCGTCACGTCGTCGCGGTTGACGCCCGCGGCGAAGGACGGCTGCTTCAGCTTCTTCTTCACCGACTTCACCTCGAGCCCGTCGATCCCCGTCGGGCGCACGTAGCCGCACGCGACGATGAAGCCCGAGAGCTCGTCGCAGGCGAACAGCGTCTTCTTGAGCAGGGTGTCGCGCGGGAGCTCCAGGTGCTCGGCGTGGGAGAGGATCGCCTCGATCACCTCGTCGGGCCAGCCCTCCTCGCGGAGGATCGGCGCGCCGTCCTGCGGGTGCTGCTCGAGCGTCGGATGCATCTCCCAGTCGAAGTCGTGCAGGAGCGCCGTGACGCCCCAGAGCTCCTCGTCCTCGCCGAACTTGCGCGCGTACGCCCGCACCGCGGCCTCGACCGCGAGGGCGTGTTTCCGCAACGGGTCGCTCTCCGTGTAGCGGGTGAGTGTCTCCCAGGCGCGCTCGCGTGTCGGTTCCACGACGACGGGTACGATAGCCCGCCGTCCGGGACGAATCCCTCGGCCTGACCCGCGTTGCGCCCATGACCCAGACCGCGATCGTCACCCAGCACAGCGCGTCCTTCGTGATCGAGGGCAGGCACCCGCTCTCCGGCACGGTGCGCGCGGCCGGGAACAAGAACGGCGCGCTCCCGATCCTCGCGGCCACGCTACTCACGGGCGAGCCGGTGACGCTGCACAACATGCCGCGAATCCGCGACGTCGAGACGATGGTCGACCTGCTCGCCGACCTCGGCGCGGAGGCGGAGTGGGTGGGGCCGAACGACGTCCACGTCCATGCGGCCGAGCTCGTCAAGTCCGAGCCGGACGAGGAGCTCTGCCGGCGCATCCGCGCGTCGTTCCTGCTCGCCGGGCCGCTGCTCGCGCGCACCGGCCGGGCCACGATGCCGCCTCCCGGCGGCGACGTGATCGGCCGCCGGCGGCTCGACACGCACATCCACGCGTTCCAGCAGCTCGGGATCGAGATCGTCGCGGGACGCCGCTACGAGCTGACGACGCAGAGGATCCGCGGCCGACACATCTTCCTCGACGAGGCGAGCGTGATGGGCACCGAGAATGCCGTCATGGCCGCGGTGCTCGCGGACGGCGAGACCGTGATCGGGAACGCCGCCTGCGAGCCGCACGTCCAGGACCTGTGCCGCATGCTCGTGGGCCTCGGCGCGCGAATCGAGGGCATCGGCTCGAACGTGCTGCGGATCGAGGGTGTCCGGACGCTCGGCGGCGGCGAGCACACGATCGGCGCCGACCACATCGAGGTCGCGAGCTTCATCGGCCTCGCCGCGGTGACCGCCGGGGAGCTCGTGATCGACGGCGTCGTGCCCGCCGACCTGCTCCCGCTCGAGCACCAGTTCGCACGGCTCGGGGTGCGCTGGGAGATCGAAGGATCGAGCGTGCGCGTCCCGGCGGAGCAGGAACTTGCGGTCGTCGACGACCTCGGCGGCCAGATCCCGAAGATCGAGGACGGCCCGTGGCCCGCGTTCCCGGCCGACCTCACGTCGATCGCGCTCGCCGTCGCGACCCAGGCGCGGGGCACGATCCTGATCTTCGAGAAGATGTTCGAGAACCGCCTGTTCTTCGTCGACAAGATCGTGAACATGGGCGCGCGGATCATCCTCTGCGACCCGCACCGGGCAGTCGTGACGGGCCCGGCCCGGCTCTACGGCGAGCGGCTGGAGAGCCCGGACATCCGCGCCGGAATGGCGATGCTGATCGCGGCGCTCTGCGCCGAGGGCACGTCGACGATCGGGAACGTCCAGCAGATCGACCGCGGCTACGAGCGGATCGACGAGCGGCTGCGGGGCCTCGGCGCCCGGATCGAGCGCGTCGACCTCTAGCCGGTAGCCTCCCCCGCTGGGATGGGAGCGATCGAGGGAGCGGAGCACGGCCGGCGCACGCGTGCGCGCCTGCGCCTGGGCCAGCCGGGCGGCACGGTCGAGACCGGCATCCCGGCGCTCGACCACCTCCTCGGCCTGGCCGCGACCTCCGGCGGCTTCGGGCTCTCGCTCGAGGTCGCACCGGGCGCGCCGGTGCAGGAGGTCGCCGATGCCGGGCGCGCGGTGGGCGACGAGCTCGCCGGGCCGCTCCGGGCCGACGGCGTCCGCGGGCTCGGCTCCGCGGTCGTCCCGGCCGACGAGGCGCTCGCGCAGGTCGCGCTCGAGGCGTCGGGCCGCCCGCTCCTTGTGTCGAACGTCGACCTCGCCGAGGCCCGGGTCGGCGGGCTCGAGACGGACGCCGTTGCGAGCTTCCTCCAGGCGCTCGCGGAGGCCGCCGGCCTCACCGTCCACGTCCGGCTGCTGGAAGGACGCGAGACCCAGCACGTGCTCGACGCGATCTTCAAGGCGCTCGGTGCCGCGCTCGGCGAGGCGCTGCGCCAGAAGCCCTAGACGAAAGGAGCTGCAGTGGCAGCGAAGGACGTCGTGCGCACCGAGCGCGCGCCCGCGCCGTTCCAGGGTGCGCCGTACAACCAGGCGATCGTCGTCGGCGACCTCGTGTTCGTCGCCGGCCAGCTCGGGCTCGCGCCCGGGGCGACGGAGATGGTCGGGCCCGGGATCACCGAGCAGACCGAGCAGGTCATGCAGAACCTCGGCGCAATCCTCGACGAGGCCGGCAGCGCCCTCGGCAAGCTCGTGAAGACCACGGTCTTCCTCACCGACCTGGCCGACTTCGCCGCGATGAACGACGTCTACGCGAGCCACGTCGGCGACCGTCCTCCGGCGCGTTCCACGGTGCAGGTCGCGGCGCTCCCGTCCGGCGCGCGCGTCGAGATCGAGGCCGTCGCCCATCGCTGACCGGGACGAAGTGTCAGACACGGAAACCAGGCCACGGTCGAGGACCGGGTCCTTATTCAGTGTCAGGCACTGGCGTGCGAAGCGAACCGGTGACGCGCGAGTCGGAACAATGTCGGTCGTGACCGGTTCCACGTGGACGTCCGTCTCCGAGTACGTGCGCAGCCTCGACCTCGATGCGTGGGAGGTCGGCGGCGCCGTGCGCGACGAGCTGCTCGGGATCCCGCACAGGGACACGGACTTCGTCGTCCCGGGCGTCGGACTACGAGGATCTCCGCGCCAAGCTCGCGCCGCACGGCCGGGTCGAGGACCTGACCGTGAACGGCCGCCATGTCGGCGTCCGGCTCTACCCGCGCGATGCGGACGTGCGGGCGCTGGCGCCGGCCGGGATCGAGTTCGCGCCGCCTCGTGTCGAGCAGTCGACCGGGCCGGGCCGACACGACTTCGAGATCGTGGCCGACGCGTCGATCCCGCTCGCGGAGGACATGCGCCGCCGCGACTTCACCGTCAACGCGATCGCGCGCAGCGTCGAGACCGGCGAGCTGCTCGACCCGCTCGACGGCCGCGGCGACATCGAGCGGCGCGTCCTGCGGACGACGAGCCCGACGAGCTTCCGCGATGACCCGCTGCGCATCGTCCGCGGCCTGCGTCTCGTCTCACAGCTCGGCTTCGAGCCCGACGAGGACACGCTCCGCCAGATGCGCGAGTGGGCGCCGCAGGTCGCCTACGTGTCGGCGGAGCGGATCGGAGGCGGGCTCGCCGCGGACGGGATGGGCGAGCTGTCGAAGCTCCTCATCGGGCGCGAGCCGGCGCGGGCGCTGCGCCTGGCGCGCGACACCGGTGTGCTCGTCGCGATCGTGCCGGAGTACGCGCCGGCGCTCGGCTTCGACCAGGCCAGCCGGTATCACGAGCTTCCCCTCGACGAGCACCACTTCGAAGCGGTGCAGGCCGCGGCCGACGCCGGCGCGCCGCTCGCGGTCCGGCTCGCGCTGCTCGTGCACGACCTCGGCAAGCCCGAGTCGGCGTGGCGCGGGGACGACGGGCTCCTGCACTACTACGCGAACGAGGAGCTCGGGAAGCGCGGGCACGAGGACGTCGGCGCCGAGATCGCGTCCGCGGTGTTCGGGCGGCTGCGCTACCCCACCGCGCTTCGCCGCCGCGTGCGCCGGATCGTCCAGCGGCACATGTTCTTCCCGCCGCGCCATCCCGACCCGGCGCGCGCGCGGCGTTTCCTTGCGCGCCACGGCGAGACGCTCGCGCTCGACCTGCTCGCGCACAAGGAGGCCGACCTGAAGGGCAAGGGCACCGAGCCCGAGGAGGACCTCGCGCTCGTGGCCGCCTTCCGCGACCTCGTCATTGCCGAGCGAGAGCAGCCGCACCAGCTGCGCGACCTGGCCATCACCGGGGACGACCTGCTCGCACTCGGCTACCGCCCGGGACCGGTGATCGGCGAGACGCTGGAGCGGCTCCTGCACGAGGTCGTCGGCGACCCATCGTTGAACCGGCGGGAGTGGCTCCTGCACGAGGCGGAGCGGCTGCGGTGATCCGCTGGGAGGTCGCAGGCCCGTACGCCGTCGTCTTCACCGGCCGTGAAGGCGGTGTCTCCGAGGGAGCGTTCGCCTCGCTGAACCTCGGGCTCGCGACCGACGACCGGCCCGAGCACGTCCACGAGAACCGGCGCCGGGTCGTGACGTCGCTCGGGGCCGACCCGGAGGCGCTCGCGCTCAACCGCCAGGTCCACGGCGCGACCGTCATCCGGGCGCGCGCCGGGAGCCGAGGCCAGGTCGAGGGCGACGCGCTCTGGACCGACGAGCCGGGGCTCCCGGTCGGCGCGCTCACCGCCGACTGCGTCCCGATCGCCCTCGTCCGCGAGGCGGGGGAGCGGCCGGCCGTCGCCGTTGTCCACGCCGGCTGGCGCGGGCTCCTGGCCGGCGTCGTCCCCGCGGCCGTCGAAACGCTCGGCGGGAAGGTCGCTGCCGCGGTCGGACCGGCGATCGGGCCCTGCTGCTTCGAGATCGGCGACGAGGTTGCGCGTCCGCTTCGCGCCGCGTTCGGCGCCGACGTCGTCCGCGAGCGCCGCGGCGACCTGCCGCTCGCGACCGAGCGGGCCCTGCGCGCGGCCGGGGTCGCGACGGTCGAGCGGTTCGACGCCTGCACGGCCTGCGAGCGCGAGCGCTTCTTCTCGCACCGCCGCGACGCGGGCGTGACGGGGAGACAGGGTGTTCTCGGGCTTGTCGGCTGACACCGTGCGGGCGAACCTCGCCCGGATCCGCGAGGAGGTCGGTCCTGCGGTCACGATCGTCGCCGCGACGAAGTACGTCGGCCTCGAGGACATGGCCGTCCTGGCCGAGGCCGGGGTGGAGGTCGTCGGCGAGAACCGCGCGCAGGACCTGCAGGCCAAGCACGCGCGCCACGCGGACGACTTCCGCTGGCATTTCATCGGCCACCTCCAGTCAAACAAGGCCAAGGTGCTGAACGCGACCTGCGAGCTCGTCCACTCGCTCTCGTCGTCGTCCGCGGCCGGGCGCCTGACCGTGCCTGCCCTCGTCGAGGTCAACCTCTCGGGCGAGCCGTCCAAGTCCGGGATCGCGCCCGAGGAGCTCGCCGCGTTCCTCGACGCCGTGCCGTGCGAGATCCGGGGCCTGATGACGATGCCGCCCGCGACCGGCGACCCCGAGCACTCCCGCCCGTGGTTCGCGCGCCTGCGCGAGCTCGCCGAGCGGCACGGCCTGCGCGAGTTGTCGATGGGCACGAGCCAGGACTTCCGCATCGCGGCGGAGGAGGGCGCAACGCTCGTCCGTGTGGGCAACGTGCTCTACGCGGACTACCATTCCCGCTGACCATGGGCTTCGCCGACGTCTGGAACCGCACGCTCGTCTACTTCGGGATCGCCGAGGAGGACGACGACTGGGACGAGGACGGCTACGTGACCGAGGAGGAGCTCGAGGGCCGCTACCGCGAGCGCCCGAACGTGCGCCGGCTGGCGCCGCGGCGCGCCGCGCGCGGGGCGGAGTACGACGACTGGACCGACCCGTCCGGCGACGACGTGTCGCCGACCGACCGCACCGCCGTCGTTCCGGCCGAGCGGCCCCGCCGGTCCGAGCGGACGGCCGAGCGCCCGCGCCTGCGCAGCGTGGACGCGGTGCCCCTGGGCGCGGCGGCGAAGGTGCACCTGGTGATCCCGCGGAGCTTCAACGACGCGCAGCAGGTCGCGGACCGGTTCAAGGACGGGATCCCGGTGATCCTCAACCTGCAGAACGCCGACGCCGAGCTTTCCAAGCGCATGATCGACTTCGCCAGCGGGCTCACCTACGCGCTCGACGGAGGCATGCAACGCGTGGCGGACAAGGTCTTCCTGCTGACCCCTCGCAACGTCGAGGTCTCCGCCGAGGAGCGGGCGAAGATCATCGAACGCGGCGGCTTCTTCAACCAGCTCTGACCCGCTCAGGGCGCAAGGAGGAGCCGCAGACGTGCCGAACACCGACGCGATGGGCGTGACCGCCACTGCTCCCCTGGCCGCCGTCGCAGACTCGATCGCGAGCTTCGTCGACGTGTTCGTGTTCGTCTACGTGCTGCTGATCCTCGCGTACGTGATCACCTCGTGGATCCGGCTGCCGTACTCGCCGTGGCTCAACCGGGTGCAGCGCTTCCTGTACGACGTGTGCGAGCCCTACCTGCGGCTCTTCCGCCGGATCGTCCCGCAGGTCGGCCCGCTCGACCTCTCGCCGATGGTGGCGGTGATCGTCCTCCTGATCGTCCAGAGCGTCGTCGTCCGGCTCCTGACGGAGCTGTAGAGAGGAGGCTGCGGTGTCCCTCACCCCGGTCGAGGTCAGACACGTCAGGTTCACCCGCCGCCCGTTCGGCTACAGGCGCGCATCCGTCGAGCAGGTCCTGCTCGACGTCGCCGACAGCTTCGAAGACGTCTGGCGCTCGCGCGCGGACCTCGCCGACCGCGTCGAGGCGCTCGAGGGCGAGCTCGTCCGGCACAAGGAGCTCGAAACGCTGCTGCGCACGACGCTCGTGTCGGCCGAGCGCACCGCCTCGGAGCTGAAGGAGCAGGCGAAGCGCGAGGCCGGCCGCGTGGTCGAGGAGGCCCACGCCGAGGCGCGGGCGGTGCTTCGCGAGGCCGCGGCCGAGCGCGAGCGGCTCGAGCGGGAGTCCCGGCGCATCCGGTCGCTGCTCCGTTCCGCCCTCGACACCGTGGAAGTGACGGACGACGAGGACGACGAAGACGACGAAGACGAGGTCGGGCCGGCCCCGGAGCACTGGGAAGCGGCCTAGCGGGGCTACGATCCGAGGGTGACGACCTCGGCACGGTTGCGGCTCCGGGTCGTTCCCGGAGCGAGGCGGGACGCCTTCGTGGGCCGGTACGGCGACGGCTGGAAGGTCCGCGTCGCGGCGCCGCCCGAGCGCGGTGCGGCCAATCGCGCCGTCCTGAAGCTCGTCGCGCGGACGCTCGACGTCCCCCAGGGGACGGTCACGCTCGTTTCGGGCCAGGCGTCCCGTGACAAGATCGTGGAGCTCTCCGGCATCGACGCCAGCGAGCTCGACGGCCGCCTGGCTTCGGCGGAGAAGGAGGATTCGCCCCGATGAGCATCGACACCGAGCACTTCCGCGCGCGGTTGCAGGACGAGCGCCGTCGCGTGGCGGAGGCCCTCGAGAACCTGGAGCGGGAGAACACCGGCTCGCTCAGCGACGAGACGGGCGAGCTGAACCCCGGCTTCGACCAGCACCCCGGGGACGTGGCCACGGAGCTGTACGACCGCGAGCTCGAGTACACGCTGCACGACGGCGAGCAGGCGCTCCTCGCGCGCATCGACCGCGCCCTCGGCCGGATCGAGGACGGGACGTACGGGAAGTGCGAGCGGTGCGGGAAGGACATCCCCGTCGAGCGCCTCGAGGCGCGTCCCTGGGCCGAGCTCGACATCGATTGCCAGCGCGAGGTGGAGCGGGCGCTCGGCCGCAGATGAGCGAGCCGGTCGCCGATCCGCCGCGCCGCCCGGCGCCTGCGCCCGACGTGCGTGTCGGGTCGACGCCGAACGCCCTCGAGCCCATCTCCGTCGCGGAGCGCTCGCTCGCCGCCGGCCTGCGCCAGTGGCTGGCGCTCGGGCTCGTCGCCGTCGCCGCGATCGCCGCCGACCAGGCCACGAAGCAGCTCGTCGGCCGTCAGCTGGAGCTCGGGCAAGAGACGGCGGCGCTCGGCCCGTTCTCGATCCACCACGTCCAGAACTCGGGGATCGCGTTCGGCTTCTTCCCGACCGCGACGACGATCGTGATCGCGCTCACGGGACTCGCCGTGGCGTGGATGCTCGTGTTCTTCGCCCGCTCCGGCGCCCGCCACCCGGTGCTGCCGGTCGGGCTCGGGCTCGTCCTCGGCGGGAGCGTCGCGAACCTCGTCGACCGCGTCCGGCTCGGGCACGTGACGGACTTCCTCGACTTCACCTTCTGGCCCGCCTTCAACCTCGCGGACATCTTCATCGTCGTCGGCGTGGCCGTCCTCCTCGGCGCGATCGTCGCCTCCGACCGCGAGCCGCGGCGCCTCCGCTCGGTCCTCTGAGAGCGGTCGTTCCCCGGGAGGCCGCCGGCGCGCGGCTCGACCGCTTCCTCGCCGGTCTGCCGGAGATCGGCTCGCGCGCCGAGGCCGAGCGCCTCGTCGAGGGCGGGCACGTTCTCGTGGACGGGACCGCGCGAGCGAAGAGCTTCCGGCTCCTCGGCGGCGAAGACCTCGAGGTCGCCGTGCAGCCGCGCCGCGGCAGCAACCTCGAGCCGGAGGAGATGGCGCTCGACGTCGTCTGGGAGGACGAGCACCTCCTCGTCGTGGACAAGCCGGCCGGGCTCGTCGTCCACCCGGGCGCCGGGCACCGGACCGGAACGCTCGTCCACGGCCTGCTCGCGCACGAGGCCGAGGGCGGGGAGGACCCCGAGCGACCCGGCATCGTCCACCGGCTCGACCGCGACACCTCGGGGCTCCTCGTGGTCGCGCGCTCGGACCCGGCGCACCGGGCGCTGCAGGAGGCGATCCGCAGCCGCGAGGTGACGCGCGAGTACGTCGCCCTCGTCCGCGGCCGGCCGCGCTCGTACGCCGGGCGGATCGAGGCGCCGGTCGGCCGTGATCGGAACGAGCCGACCCGGATGGCGCTCGACTCGGCGTCGGCGAGGGAGGCGGTGACGCACTTCGAGGTCGACGAGCTGCTTCCGGAGCACGCGCTCCTGCGCGTCCGCCTCGAGACGGGCCGCACGCATCAGATCCGCGTGCACCTCGCTGCGATCGGCCTCCCCGTCGCCGGCGACGCGGTCTACGGCGTCGCGGGCGACCTCGGGCTCGAGCGGCAGTTCCTGCACGCCGCCCGGCTCGCGTTCGAGCACCCCATCACGGCTGCGCGGGTCGAGGCGGAGTCGCCGTTGCCGGCGGATCTGGAGGCGGCACTGGCGCTGGCGCGGCACCGGCCCGCTTGACCTCGTAGAGACGCCGGTCGGCGGCGCGGAAGAGCGCATCGGCGGCGGCGCCGTCCGTGGGGAAGTGCGCCACGCCGGGGCTCACCGAGAACCCCTGCGGCAGCTCGCCGCCGGCGATCCGCTCGTCGATCGCGTCGTGCAGCCGCGCCAGGTAGAGGCCGCCCGCGTCGGCCTCGCTCTCGACGAGCGCGACGGAGAACTCGTCGCCGCCCATGCGCCCGGCCACGTCGTTCCGGCGCAGCGAACCGTCGACCATCGCCGCCACCACCCGGAGCACGCGGTCGCCCTCCGGATGGCCGAGCGTGTCGTTGACCTCCTTGAACCGGTCGACGTCGAAGGAGACGAGCGCGAGCCCGTGCCCGTAGCGCGCGGCACGCGCGACCTCGGCCTCGAGCGCGTGCGTGAACGCCTGGTGGTTGAGGAGCCCCGTGAGCGGGTCCTGCCGGGCCTGGAGGGCGAGCTCGCCCATGGCCCGGTCGAAGTACGCGACGACGCACTCGACGACGAGACGGTCGATCGCGTCGTCGAGGCGACGCTCGACCTCGAGCACGTCGTCCGCCCCGAGCTCGGCCGCCCGGCGCGCCACGAACCGCCAGAGCACGCGTCGCAGCAGGAGGAACTCCGTGACGATCTCGCGCGGCGCGAACCCGAGCGCCTCGCGGTTGCGGGCGTGGTCGCGGGCACGTGCGGCGAGCGGGGCGCCCTGCCGCAGCCGCCCCGGCTGGGGATCCTCGAGCTGCAGCGCGAGCTCTCCGATGAAGATCGGGACATCCCCGAGCTGGCCGAGCCGACCGACGCGGTCGAGCGAGGGCACGGTGTCGTCGCGCAGGCCCTCCTCCACGGCTTCGAGGGCGAGGTCGAACGAGGCCTCGCGGATCTCGGCGGCGAGGCGGGCGATGGGGTCGACGGGTCGCGGCGCCGTGCCCATCACCGGAGAATACGAGCCGAATCGGCTACGATGCAGGCGCTTTTCGTCCCCGATCCGGCGGGACGACCCTCGTGGCGGGTGCCGGCCTCTGCGGCCGGTTCCACGCGGGCCTGCCGGCCGATGCACCGCAACCGAGAAGGAGTCACCATGGCAGTCGCCAGCATGCGCGAGCTGCTGGAGGCCGGGGTCCACTTCGGCCACCAGACGCGACGCTGGAACCCCAAGATGCGCCGGTACATCTACGCCGAGCGCGGTGGGATCTACATCATCGACCTGACGCAGACCCAGGAGCTGCTGCAGGAGGCATACGACTTCGCGCGCAACGTCGCCGAGCGCAACGGGACCGTCCTGTTCGTCGGCACGAAGAAGCAGGCCCAGGACGCGATCTCCCGTGAGGCGGGCCGCGCCGGGATGCCGTATGTGAACTACCGCTGGCTCGGCGGTCTGCTCACGAACTGGCGCACGATGTCGAACCGGATCGAGCGCCTTCACGAGCTGCGCCGGCTCAAGTCCGACGGGCAGCTCGAGCTGCTCCCGTCGAAGGAGCGGATCAGCATGCTCGCCGAGCTCGAGAAGCTCGACGCGAACCTCGGCGGCGTGGCCGACCTGCGCCGGCAGCCGGACGCGGCCTTCATCGTCGACCTGCGCAAGGAGGCGCTCGCGGTGAAGGAGGCGCGGCGGCTCGGGATGCCGGTCATCGGGCTCGTCGACACGAACGCCGACCCGGACGAGGCGGACTACGTCGTCCCCGGCAACGACGACGCGATCCGCGCCTGCGACCTGATCACGCGCGTGATCGCCGACGGCGTCATCGCCGGGAAGCAGCGCGTCACGCCGCAGGAAATGGCACCGCGGCGCGAACGGCCGGCCGAAGTCGCCGCCGCGAACGGCGAGCCGGAGACGGTTGTCCCGGCGGAGCCGGAGGCGGTTATCGCGGCGGAGCCGGAGGCGGTTGTCCCGGCGGAGCCGGAGGCGGTTGCCCCGGCGGAGCCGGAGGTCACCGCGGCGCCCGAAGCCGAGGCGCCCGTCGTCGAGACCGAGGCTCCGGCGGCGCCCGAGCCGGCGGCGCAGGCCGAGGAGCCGAGCGAGCTCCCGTCCGAGCCCGAGCCGACCACCGAGACCGTGAGCGAGACCACGACCGAGACGACGGAGGAGAGCTAGATGGCGGAGATCTCCGCGGCCCTCGTCAAGGAGCTCCGCGACCTCACCGGTGCGGGGATGATGGACTGCAAGCGCGCGCTGCAGGAGACCGACGGCGACCTCGAGGCCGCCCGGATCCTCCTCCGCGAGCGCGGGATGGCGCAGGCCGGGAAGCGCGCCGGCCGCGAGACGACCGAGGGACGCGTGCTCGTCCGCTCGGAGGCGGGCGTCGGCGCGATCGTCGCCGTCGGCTGCGAGACCGAGCCCGTGTCGAACAACGACGGGTTCCGGGCGTTCGCCGAGAAGGCGCTCGACAGCGTCTTCCACGACGGCGAGGGCGCGGCCGAGCGGCTCGAGGGCGAGCGGGTCGAGCTCGTCGCGAAGCTCGGCGAGAACATCGTCATCCGCACCGAGCGGCAGCTGCAGGCGATCGGCGCCGAGGACCTCGCGCAGTACGTCCACACGCCGGCCAACAAGATCGGCGTCCTCCTCCGCTACCGCGGCGAGGACGGCGACGCCGCCCGCCGGGTGGCGATGCACATCGCGTCGGAGGCCCCGCAGTGGCTCACGCGCGAGCAGGCGCCGGAGGACGCGGTCGCCGCCGAGCGCGAGATCTTCCGCAACTCCGACGAGGTGCAGAGCAAGCCCGAGCAGGCCCGAGACAAGATCGTCGAGGGGATGCTCACGAAGCGCTTCTTCGCCGCGAAGGGCGGCGCGCTGCTCGACCAGGCCTACATCTACGAGACGAACAGGAACGTGAGGCAGGCCCTGGACGAGGCGGGAATCGAGGTCGTCGACTTCGTCCGCGCCAGCGTGACAGAGTAAGAGGGCTTTGACGATCAGCCCCGAGGAGAGCGTGGCGGCCGCCTCGTCGCGGGACGAGCGGTCTGCGCCGGCGGCTGCGTTCTCGCGCATCCTGCTGAAGCTCTCGGGCGAGGCGCTCCTCGGTCCGAGGGAGTACGGCGTCGACCTGCCGACGGTCGAGCGGATCGCGGCCGAGGTCGCGCAGGTGCACGCGCGCGGCGTGGAGACGGCGGTGGTCGTCGGCGCCGGGAACATCTACCGCGGCATGGCCGCGGCGGCCGACGGGATGGACCGGGCGACCGCGGACTATGTCGGGATGCTCTCGACGCTCCACAACGCGCTCGCGCTGCAGGACCGGCTCGAGCGGCTGGGCGTGCCGACCCGCGTCCTGTCGGCGCTGACGGTGTCGGAGGTGGCCGAGCCGTACATCCGGCGCCGCGCGATCCGGCACCTCGAGAAGGAGCGGGTCGTGATCTTCGCCGCCGGCACCGGCAACCCGTTCTTCACGACCGACACGGCGGCCGCCCTGCGCGCGCTCGAGATCGGCGCGGACGCGATCCTCATGGGCAAGAACGAGGTCGACGGCGTCTACGACGGCGACCCGCGCGTGGACGAGGACGCGCAGTTCATCCCGGAGCTGACGCACCTCGAGGCGATCGAGCGCGGGCTCAAGGTGATGGACACGACCGCGCTCTCGCTGTGCATGGAGAACAAGCTGCCGCTGTACGTGTTCGGGCTCGCCCCCGGGACGATCCTGCGCGTCGTCGAGGGCGAGCGGGTTGGGACGATCATCCGGAACGAAGAGGAGGCGACGGCATGACCATCGAGGAGCTGCTCGCGGACGCCACGCGTCGCATGGACCGGGCCATCGAAGCCACGCGCGACCACCTCAACTCCGTCCGCACCGGACGCGCCTCGGCGGGCATGCTCGACCGGATCACGGTCGACTACTACGGCCAGCAGACGCCGCTGAAGCAGCTCGCGACGATCGGCGTCCCGGAGGCGCGGATGCTCACCGTCCAGCCCTTCGACCCGAGCTCGATGAAGGCGATCGAGAAGTCGATCCAGGAGTCGGATCTGGGGCTCACGCCCTCCAACGACGGCAAGCTCATCCGGCTGCCGATCCCGCAGCTCACCGAGGAGCGGCGCAAGGAGTACGTGAAGATCGCGCGCCAGTACGCCGAGGAGGGCCGCGTGGCGGTGCGGAACGTCCGGCGCGACGTCATCCACGGCCTCAAGGAGCTCGTCGACAACGGCGAGGTCGGCGCGGACGAGGAGCATCGGGCCGAGGACCGCGCGCAGAAGCTCACCGACGAGCACGTGAAGGCCATCGACGAGCTCGTCAAGCACAAGGAAGCCGAAATCATGGAGGTCTGAGAGGCGTGCCTGCCTCTCCTGCCTCCGACCTCGAGCACGCTCCCGCCGACACCCCGGTCGCCCGCTCCGTCGCGATCATCATGGACGGGAACGGCCGCTGGGCCGAGCGGCGCGGCCTGCCCGTGGCCGAGGGGCACCGCGCCGGGACGAAGGCGCTGCGCCGGACGGTCGAAGGCGCGATCGACCTCGGCGTCGACTCGCTCGCCGTCTACGCCTTCTCGACCGAGAACTGGGCCCGCTCGCCCGGGCGAGGTCACCGCGTCTGATGGAGATCTTCACCGAGACGATCGACCGCGAGCTCCCCGACCTGTCGGCGCAGGGCGTACGGACGCGCTTCATCGGCCGCCGCGAGCGTGCGCCGGAGGAGCTGCGCCGGAAGATGGAGGAGACCGAGGCGTCGACCGCCGAGAACACGCGGCTCCAGCTCTGGATCGCGTTCGACTACGGCGGCCGCGCCGAGCTCGTCGACGCGGCCCGGGCGCTCGTCGCGGACGGCGTGCCGCCGGACGGCGTCGACGAGGCGGCGCTCGCGTCGCGCCTCTATGCGCCGGAGATGCCCGATCCGGACCTCCTCGTCCGGACCTCGGGCGAGGAGCGGATCTCGAACTTCCTCCTCTGGCAGGTGGCGTACTCGGAGCTCGTGTTCGTCGACATCCTCTGGCCGGACTTCGGCGAGGACGAGTTGCGTGCCGCGCTCGAGTTGTACGCGGGTCGCCGGCGCCGGTTCGGCGGCCGCTCGGCGTGAGCGGGCTCGTCTCGCGCGTCGTCGTCGCGGTCGTCGCGCTCCCGATCGTCCTCGGCCTCGTCTGGCTCGGTGGATGGTGGCTCTTCGGGCTGCTCGCCGCGGCCGCGATCGTCGGTCTGCACGAGTACACGTCGATGACGCGGCAGCTGCGGCCTGTCCTGCTCGGCGGCTACATCGGCGTCGTCGCGATGCTCCTCGGCGCGAGCCTCGGCGGCCCGGAATGGCTGCTCGGGGGCTTCATGCTCGCGATCGCCGTGACCTTCCTCCTCCATCTGCTTGCCGAGACGCGGCAGCCGCCGACGATCGCGATCGGGTCGACCCTGCTCGGCGTCGCCTGGGTGGGGTTCGGCCTCGCGCACATCCTGCTGCTCCGCGATTCCGAGGAGGGGCGGCTAGCGATCTTCACCGTGCTGATCGCGGTGTTCGCCGCGGACACGCTCGCCTACTTCGCCGGGCGGTTGCTCGGCCGCCACAAGCTCGCTCCGACGATGTCGCCGGGGAAGACGTGGGAAGGGTTCGTGGCGGGGACGATCGCGGCGATCGCGGTCGCCTTCTTCGCGCTCTACGAGGACCGCGACACGTACCTCGAGATCTGGCAGGCGCTCGTCCTCGGCGGAGTCGTGGCGATCGCGGCCGCGCTCGGCGACCTGTTCGAGTCGGCGCTGAAGCGCGACATGCAGGTCAAGGACACCGGCCGGCTCCTCGGCGGGCACGGCGGCGTTCTCGACCGCGTGGACTCGTTGCTCTGGGCCGCGCCGGCGACCTTCTACCTCCTCCTCGCCTTCGGACATACGTAGCCGTCGGGCACACTCATCCAGGATGACCCGCGTCGCACTGCTCGGAGCCACCGGCTCCATCGGCCGCCAGGCCCTCGAGATCGTCGCCGCGAGCCCCGAGCTCGAGCTCGTCGCGGCGTCGTCGGGCTCGACGCCGATCGACGGGCTCGCGCCGCTGACCCAGGTCGGCGGCGACCCGACCAAGCTGCTCGAGCGGGCCGAGCCGGACGTCGTCCTCAACGCGATCGTCGGCTTCGCGGGGATCCGAGCGACGCTCTGGGCGCTCGAGCGCGGTGTCACGCTCGCGCTCGCGAACAAGGAGAGCCTCGTCGCGGCCGGCGAGCTCGCGACCGCGGCGCGCGCTCGTGGCGGCGGCGCGCTGCTTCCGGTCGACAGCGAGCACAGCGCGGTCTTCCAGTGCCTGGAAGCCCGCGCTGGAGAGCAGGTGCATTCGCTGGTACTCACCGCCTCGGGCGGACCTTTTCTTGGCATGTCGCGCAGCGACCTAGAGCGCGTCGGCGTCGCCGACGCGCTCGCGCACCCGACCTGGGCGATGGGGCCGAAGATCACGGTCGACTCCGCCACGCTCGCGAACAAGGGCCTCGAGGTGATCGAGGCGCATGTCCTCTTCGGCATCTCGTACGACCGGATCGAGGTGCTCGTGCACCCGACCTCGACCGTCCACGCGCTCGTCCGGTTCCGCGACGGCGCTGCGCTCGCGCACCTCGGGCTGCCGGACATGCGCGTCCCCATCTCGTACGCGCTCACGTACCCGCGGCGCGCGGCGACGCCGGTGCCGCCGCTCGACCTGCGCGGGCTCTCGCTCGAGTTCCACGAGCCGGACCACGAGACGTTCCCGCTGCTCGGGCTCGCCTACGAGGCGGGTCGTCGGGGCGGCACGGCTCCGTGTGTGTACAACGCCGCGAACGAGGTGGCGGTCGCCGCGTTCCTCGAGGGGCGGATCCCGTTCCTCGCGATCGCCGAGCTCGTCGAGCACGCGCTCGCTCGCGCCGACAGCGAGCCCGCCCGCGACCTCGACGACCTCCTCCGGGCAGATGCCGATGCGCGTCGGGCCGCCGAGGAGGCGCTCGTCGCCGCATGAGCCTCGCCGTCGCCATCCTCGCGCTCGCCTTCCTCGTGCTCGTGCACGAGGCCGGGCACTTCTTCACCGCCCGCGCCACGGGCATGCGGCCGCGGAAGTTCTACGTCGGCTTCCCGCCGGCACTCGCGAAGGTGCGCCGCAAGGGCATCGAGTACGGCATCGGCGCGATCCCGCTCGGCGGCTACGTGAAGATCCCGGGGATGCACCGTCCGGCGCCGTCCGACGTGGACGTGCACCTCGGCCGTGCGGCGCAGGAGTCCCGCGAGGTGACGCAGGTCGCCGAGCGGTTCAAGGCGATCCTGGCCGAAGGGGATATGGATCGCGCGGCCACGGTGCTGCCGGAGCTCCACGCGGCGGTCGCGCAGGCCGAGCTGACGCCGCTGGCGCGCAAGTCGGCCGAGCGCGGCCTGACCGACATCGACGACGGCCTCGGCGGCGACGCGTACTGGCGCCAGCGGACGACGCGCAAGGTGCTCGTGATCCTGGCCGGCCCGGCGACGAACTATCTGCTCGCGATCCTGCTCTTCACGATCGTGCTCATGCAGGGCACGCACCAGATCGGCGTGCGCCTCGCGGCCGCGGGCGACGGCACCGCGACGACCCGGCTCGCCCAGGTGATGGAGGACTCGCCCGCCGAGGCGGCGGGGCTGCGGCCCGGTGACCGGATCGTCGCCGTCGACGGGACGCGTGTCGGGCCAACGGGGCTCCTCGACCGGATCCAGCGCTCGGACGGCCGCGAGCTGGCGCTGACCGTCCAGCGGGGCGGGGAGCCCGTCACGGTGGACGTCCAGGCCCGCGAGGTCGAGGGGCGCTCGCTCTGGGACGCGACGGCGCGTTCCGTCGAGATCTCGGGCGTCGTGGGACGCAGTGTGCTCGCGTTCTTCCCGAACCTCATCCGCGGCGAGGACCGCGAGGAGGTATCGAGCGTCGTGGGCATCACCGACGCGTCGGCCCAGGCGTTCGACCGCGGGACCGAGGACTTCCTCTTCATCGTCGGCCTCATCAGCCTGTCGCTCGCATACCTCAACCTGCTGCCGCTCCTTCCGCTCGACGGCGGCCACATCGCGTTCTCGATCGTCGAGGGCGTGCGCCGCCGCGCAATCGGCCGGGAGGTCTACGAGCGCGTCTCGATCATCGGCATCGCGCTCGTGCTGTTCCTGTTCATGATCGGGCTCACGAACGACGTGGGCCGCATCTCTTCGTCGTAGGGGAACCCATGGTTCCCCCACGTGCCCCCTCCTTCGCCTGAGGGCTTCGAGTTACGTCTGCGTGGCCTCTCGGGCGGATGAACCGCCCTTCGGCCGAGAGGCCGTCTCTCGTTGCAGTGGCCGGACACCGTGGTGTGGCCTGCGCGCGCGCACCTTCGGTGCGGGCGCTCCGGCCAGGAACCTGCTCTCATCGGCACAGGCATGTCGTGACGGGTGGGATGCGCTGTGCCCCTGGACGGGGCACGCGGCGATCCCGCCCGTCCGATCGGTGCGAGTCCCTGTTGTCTTGATCCGGGACGCTTCACTCAGTGTCTGACACCGGCCGTGGCGGGAACGGCCCGGGAGCTGGGCTACCCTGCCCGTGATGCCGAGCACCCGCCAGATCTCCGTCGGCGGCGTTGCGATCGGCGGCGGCGCGCCTGTCGCCGTCCAGTCGATGACGCTGACGAAGACGCACGACGTCGAGGCCACGACGGCGCAGATCGCGGCCCTCGCGAGCGCCGGGTGCGAGCTCGTCCGGGTCGCCGTCCCGAAGACCGAGGACGCCGAGGCGCTGCCGAGGATCGTGCGCCTCTCACCGCTGCCGGTGATCGCGGACATCCACTTCAACGCCAGCCTTGCGCTGAAGGCGATCGAGGCCGGCGTCGCAGCGGTGCGGATCAACCCGGGCAACATCGGCGGCGACGACAAGGTCGCGCTGGTCGTCGACGCGGCCAAGCGCGCACGGATCCCGATGCGAATCGGCGCGAATTCGGGCTCGCTGCCGAAGCACCTCGCCGACCTGGCCCAGCAGGACCAGGCCGAGGCGCTCGTCGAGGCGGCGCTCGAGGAGGTCCGCCTTCTGGAGCAGCTCGACTTCCACGACTTCAAGATCAGCGTCAAGTCGAGCCACGTGCCGACGATGATCCGCGCCTACCGGATGCTCTCCGAGAAGGTGCCCTACCCGCTCCACCTCGGCGTCACCGAGGCCGGCACCCCGTTCAGCGGCTCGATCAAGAGCGCGGTCGGCATGGGCGCGCTGCTCGTCGACGGGATCGGCGACACGATGCGCGTCTCGCTCACCGCCGATCCGGTCGAGGAGGTGCGGGTCGCGTGGGAGATCCTCAAGGCGCTCGGCCTCCGCGAGCGCGGCCCGGTGATGATCGCGTGCCCGAGCTGCGGTCGGGACAACGTCGGCGTGCAGACGCTCGCCGAGCGGGTCGAGGAACGCCTCGGCGCGTACCCGCAGAGCTTCGAGGTCGCCGTCCTCGGGTGCGCGGTCAACGGCCCCGGGGAAGCCGGCGACGCCGACTTCGGGATCGCCGGCGGCCGTGACGTGGGCTTCGTCTACGCCCACGGCCGCGTGCTGAAGAAGGTCTCGTCGGACATCCTCGTGGACGAGCTCTTCCACGAGATCGACCACTGGATCGAAGCCGGCATGCACCGCCCGAAGCGGCTGAAGATGGCGAAGCCCGCGGCGCTCGCGATGGCCGAGGCAAGCCTGATCCCGCTCGAGTAGCCACCGCACGTCGGCCGCCCGCGATGCGAGGTAGCCTGCACGGGCAACGATGATCGGCCGCGCATCCCAGCTGTTCCTTCCGACCCTGCGCGACGCGCCGGCCGACGCCGAGGCGGTCAGCCACAAGCTTCTCGTCCGCGGCGGGTTCATCCGCCAGGTCGCCGCCGGCGTCTGGACGTACCTGCCGCTCGGCTGGCGCGTCCACCGCAAGATCGAGCAGATCATCCGCGAGGAGATGGACGGGATCGGCTGCCAGGAGATGCTGATGCCGGTCCTGACGCCGCTCGAGCTCTGGCAGCAGTCGAAGCGTGACTTCATCGACGAGCTGTTCCGGCTGAAGGACCGGAAGGGCGCCGACTACGTCCTGCCGCTGACGCACGAGGAGACGGTCACCTTTCACGCGCGCGAGCTGCAGAGCTACCGGCAGCTGCCGCAGATGCTCTACCACTTCGGGATCAAGGAGCGCGACGAGCCGCGCCCGCGCAGCGGCCTCATCCGCGTCCGCGAGTTCATCATGAAGGACGCGTACTCGTTCGACCGTGACGAGGCCGGGCTCGGCGAGAGCTTCGACAGGCAGCGCGGCGCGTACGTGCGGATCTTCGAGCGGTGCGGCCTCCTCACCCACGACGTCGTGGCCGAGCCGGGGATGATGGGCGGCTCCGAGTCGCGCGACTTCCTCGCGCCCGCGGGCGCAGGCGAGAACACCCTCGTCACCTGTGAGAACGGCGACTTCGCCGCCGACATCGAGGTGGCCCGGACGGTTGCGCGACCGCCCGTCTTCCCGGAGCGCCTCGACACGCCGCAGGACGTCGAGACCCCCGGTGTGACGACGATCGACGCCCTCGCCGAGCGCCTCGGCGTCGACGCGAGTGCGACGTCGAAGGCGATGCCGCACGTGAAGCAGGACGGCACGGTCGTGCTCGCGCTGATCCGCGGGGACGACCGGCTCGAGGCGGCGAAGCTCGCGGCCGCGTTCGGCGAGCCGCTCTGGCCCGCCGACGACGAGCAGATCCGCGCCGCGTTCGGCGCGTCAGGAGGCTCGCTCGGCCCGGTCGGCTTCACGGGCGAGGTCGTCGCCGACCTCGCGCTGCAGGAGGGGCAGTTCGTCGCCGGTGCGAACCGCGACGGGTGGCACCTGCGCGGCGTCGAGGCCGGGCGCGACTACACGGCGCGCTTTGCCGACCTGCGCACCTCGGCGCCGACGGACACCTGCCCGAGCTGTGGCGGCGCGCTCCGCTTCCAGACAGCGATCGAGGTCGGCCACATCTTCAAGCTCGGCACCCGCTACTCCGAGCCGCTCGGAGCGACCTTCCTCGACGAGGACGGGAGCCAGAAGCCGCTGATCATGGGCTCGTACGGGATCGGCCCCGGCCGTGTCATGGCCGCAGCCGTCGAGCAGCGCCACGACGAGCACGGGATCGTCTGGCCGAAGGGGATCGCGCCGTACGACGTCCACGTCGTCGTCGTGCCGGGGCTGGAGGAGCGCGCGCTCGAGGTCGCGGAGGCACTCGCCGCACATGGCCAGGACGTACTCGTCGACGACCGCGACCGCCGGCCGGGCGAGAAGTTCGCGGACGCCGATCTGATCGGGATCCCGGTGCGCGTCACGGTCGGCAAGAAGACGCTCGAGGACGGCGCGGTCGACCTCAAGGACCGCCAGACGGGCGAGGAACGGCGCGTGGCCGTCGACGACGTCGCCGAGGCGGCCTAGTGCCTCTCCAGGCGATGCACGCCCGCTTCCGGCCCGCGACCACGCGGCGCAGGCGTCCACCCGCGCCCTTGCCAAGGCGTCCAGCCTTGGCTGCGGACGCGTGCGGCCGCCTGCTTGGTGTTCGCGACCCGGAAGCTAGACAGCACCACCTGGAGAGGCACTAGTGCCGCGCCCGCGCAGACGCCGCTTCTCGGAGGAGCCGTTCGGCCCGACGATCGAGCGGCTGATGACCGAGAGCGGGACGACGTACCGGGCGCTCGCGGAGCGCACGGACCTGTCCGCGGGCTACCTCAACCACCTCGTCCACGGGAACCGGCCGGTTCCGTCGAGCGACGTGATCGAGCGCCTGGCGCGCGCCCTCGGCGTCGAGGCCGAGCACTTTCGCGAGTACCGCCTGCGCGTGATCACCGAGCGGCTCGAGGCGATGCCCGAGCTGATCGACCGGCTGTACAAGCGGCTCGAGAGCGGGTAGCGCCGCCACGCCGGCCGCGGTACCGTCCGGCCGGAATCCCGAGAGGAGCCGACGTGGAACAGCCGATCATCGTCCTGGTCGCCGACGAGGCGGCGGTGCTCGAAGCGCTCGAGCCTGATGTCGCGCGCCGTTTCGGCAACGACTGCGAGATCCTGGCCTTCCGCGATCCGGAGGAGGCGCTCACGCGCCTCGCGGAGCTCGCCGCGGAGCGTGCGCCGGTCGCGCTGCTGATGGTGGACGAGGACCTCGGCACGATCAGCGGGATCGAGTTCACCGTGCGCGCGCACGCGCTGCACCCCGCGGCCAAGCGGATCCTGCTCGTCGAGCGCAACTACACCGCTGCGAACCCGGTCGTCACGGCGATGACGCTCGGCCAGATCGACTACCACCTGGTCAAGCCGTGGTTCCCCCACAGCAGCCTCTACCCGGCGATCAGCGAGTTCCTCTCCGGGTGGTCGCGAACGCGCTCCACGGGCTTCACCCTGTTCCGCATCGTGGCGCCGGAGCAGAGCCCACGATCACACGAGATACGGGACGTTTTCGCGCGCCTGGGGCTGCCGTTCGTGTCGGTCGCCACCGGCTCGGAGGACGGGACCGCCCTGCTGCGCGAGGCCGGGGCGGCGGGGGAGGAGCGGCCGGTCGTGATCCGCCACGACGGCAAGGTCCTCGTCGACCCGTCCAACGGCGAGCTCGTCGAGGCGATGGGCGGCTCGACGCGCCTCGGCTCCGAGCTCGTGGATCTCGTGGTGGTCGGCGCCGGCCCCGCCGGCCTCTCGGCCGCCGTGTACGCCGCGTCGGAGGGTCTCGAGACCGTGGTGGTGGAGCGATTCACGTCCGGCGGGCAGGCGGCGATGAGCAGTCGGATGCGGAACATCCTCGGCTTCACCTGGGGCATCGGCGGCTCGGACTTCGCCTACCGGGCCTGCGAGCAGGCATGGCTCTTCGGCGCGAACATGGTGTTCAACACCGGCGCGGACGCGCTCCGGGCGGAGAACGGCGTTCGGATCGTGCAGACCGCGGACGGCCGCCAGATTGCGGCTCGGGCCGTCATCCTCTCGACCGGGGTCGAGTGGCGCCGGCTCGACGTTCCCGCGCTGGAGGCGCTCATCGGCGTCGGGGTGTTCTACGGCGCCGCGGCCGCCGAGGCGCGGGCGGTTCGCGGGCGGCACGTCTGCATCGTCGGCGGAGGCAACTCGGCGGGGCAGGCGGCCGCGTACCTCGCGCGCTTCGCCGAGACGGTGACGGTGCTCGTGCGCGGCGATTCGCTCGCCGCGAGCATGTCCGAGTACCTGACGACCGAGCTCGGCCGCATCCCGAACGTCCGGGTCCGCCTCGGCACGGAGCTCGTCGACGGCGAGGGCGACGGGCGCCTCGACGCGATCGTCGTGCGCGACCGCCGCACCGGGGAGGTCGAGCGGCTCGAGGCCGCGGCGCTGTTCGTCATGATCGGCGCCGAGCCGCACACCGACTGGCTGGACGGCGCCGTCGCACGGGACGAGCGCGGGTACGTGCTGACCGGCCCGGATCTGATGCGCGACGAGGCGCTGCGGGTCTGGCCGCTCGAACGGCCGCCCGCCCTGTTCGAGACGAGCGTTCCCGGGGTATTCGCGGCGGGAGATGCCCGCCACGGCTCGGTCAAGCGCGTGACGACGGCCGTCGGAGAAGGCGCAACGGCCGTGCAGCTCGTTCATGCCTACCTCGCCGGCGAGGAAGAGCGCGTCGCCGGCCCACTCGCCGCGACCGGCTGAGACGTGGCGGAGGCGCCGGCACACGACTTCGACCTGATCGTCGTCGGGTCGGGCCCGGCGGGACAGAAGGCGGCGATCCAGGGCGCGAAGCTGCGGCGGCGCGTCGCCCTGGTCGAGCGCCGGCGCGAGGTCGGCGGCAGCTGCGTCAACACCGGCACGATCCCGTCGAAGACGATCCGTGAGGCGATCCTCTACCTGACGGGGATGAGCCAGCGGTCGATCTACGGCGAGGGCTACCGGCTCAAGGACGAGATCTCCGTGGAAGACCTCGCCACCCGCACGCGCTACGTCGTCGAGCGCGAGCGGGCGGTGATCCGCGACCAGCTGCTGCGCAACCACGTCACGCTGCTCGCCGGCACGGCGTCGTTCGAGGACGCGCACACGCTTCTCGTCGTCGATGCTGCCGGGTCGACGCGGCGTGTGACGGCGGCCACGTTCGTGCTCGCGAGCGGCTCGGAGCCTGCGCACCCTCCGGGGATCGCCTTCAACGGGAGCACGATCCTCGACTCGGACGACATCGTCCTCCGGCTCACGAGCATCCCGGCCACGATCCTGATCGTCGGCGCCGGCGTGATCGGGATCGAGTTCGCCTCGATGTTCGCCGCGCTCGGGTCGCGCGTGACCGTGGTCGACCTGAGGCCGGAGATCCTCGACTTCGCCGACCGGGACGTGGTCGAGGCCCTGCGCTACCACCTGCGCGACATCAACGTCACCTTCCGCCTGGGCGAGCGCGTCGAACGCGTCGAGGAGCACGAGTCCGGGACGCTGACGACGCTCGCGAGCGGCAAGCAGATCGCCGCCGACGCCGTGTTCTACTCCGCAGGGCGTCAGGGCGCGACGGAGGCGCTCGCGCTCGCGAACGCCGGTCTCGAGAGCGACGACCGGGGCCGGATCGAGGTCGGCCCGACGTACCGCACGGCCGTGCCGCACATCTGGGCCGCGGGCGACGTCATCGGCTTCCCCAGCCTGGCGGCCACGTCCGCCGAGCAAGGGCGCATCGCCGCGGCGGACGCGCTCGGCCTCGAGCCGCGCTCGCTCGGGCACCACCTGCTCCCGTTCGGGATCTACGCCATCCCGGAGATCAGCTTCGTCGGCAAGACCGAGGACGAGCTCACCGCCGCGTCGATCCCGTACGAGTCGGGGGTCGCGCACTACCGCGAGCTCGCGCGCGGCCACATCATGGGGGAGACGCACGGGATGCTGAAGCTCCTCGTCTCGCCCGTCGACGGCAAGATCCTCGGCGTCCATGCGTTCGGCACGGGCGCCACCGAGGTCGTCCACATCGGCCAGGCCGTGATGGGCCTCAACGGGACGGTCGACTACCTCGTCGACGCGGTCTTCAACTACCCGACACTCGCCGAGGCGTACAAGGTGGCCGCACTCGACGCGGCGAACAAGCTGCGCGCCGTCACGTCGACGTCGGTCTCGACGCTCGTCCGCTAGCGCTCGCCGTGCCACGACTCCCAGAGGGCGGCGTAGGAGCCCTCGCGGGAGACGAGCTCGTCGTGCGTCCCGAGCTCGCTGAGCAGCCCGTCCTCGACCACGGCGACACGGTCGGCGTCGTGCGCGGTGTGGAGTCGGTGCGCGATCGCGACGACCGTGCGCCCCTGGAGCACGAGGCCGAGCGAGCGCTCGAGGTGACGCGCCGCGCGCGGATCGAGGAGGGACGTCGCCTCGTCGAGCACGAGCGTGTGCGGGTCGGCGAGCACGAGGCGAGCGAGCGCGAGCTGCTGCGCCTGCGCGGGCGAGAGCGGGTGTCCGCCGGCGCCGACGGTCGTCTCGAGCCCGTCCGGAAGCGCCTCGGCCCAGTCAAGCGCGTCAACGGCGGCCAGGGCTGATATGAGCTCGTCGTCACCCGCCGATGGGCGCGCGAGCCGGAGATTCTCGGCCAGCGTCCCGACGAAGACGTGCTGCTCCTGCGTGACGAGCGCGACCTCCTGGCGTAACGTCTCGAGCGGAAGGTCGACGAGCCGGACGCCTCCGACATCGACCCGTCCGGCGCGGGGCGGGTGGATCCCCGCGAGGAGGCGTCCGAGCGTCGACTTGCCCGCGCCCGAAGGGCCGACCACTGCGACGCGCTCGCCGGGCGCGAGCTCGAGGTCGATCCCGTGGAGGACGTCGCGGTCGTCCACGTAGGCGTAGCGGACGTCGTGCGCGCGTAGGCGGTCGTCGTCGGGTTGGTCACCGGTGGCGGCGCGGTCGGCCGGGACCTTCGCGACCCCGACAAGACGGGCGAACGAGGTCGCGCCGACCTGGATCTCGTCGAGCCATGAGATCAGGCGGTCGACGGGATCGGCGAGCGCCGCGACGTACAGCGCGATCGCGGTCACCTCGGCGATCGACGCATTCCCCTGCGAGACCAGCCAGCCGCCCCAGGCGAGCGCCGCCGCCACGGGAAGCGCGTACGCGAACTCGGCGGTCGGGAACCAGATCGTCCGCAGGTAGAGCCCGCGCCGCTCCCACCGGTACGCATCCGCGAGGTCGGCGTCGATCCGGCGGACACGCTCCTCGCCGAGGCGGAGCGCATCGACCGTTCGGCCGCCCTCGACGGTCTCGCCGAGCGTGCCGGCGAGCACGGCGTATGCGGCCCGTTCGGCCAGATAGGTCTGCGGTGCCCGCCGGAGGTACCAGCGCGTGCCGATGACGAGCGTCGGCACGCCGACGATGCACGGGAGCGCCGCAAGGGGATTGACCCACACGGCGGCTGCGACCGTCAGCACCGACGTCACGGCCGCGATGAGCGTCTCCGGCACGGCGAACCGGATCGTGCGCGCGAGCGCGTCGACGTCCGCCGTCGTCCGGGCGACGAGGTCGCCGGTCCCGGCGCGCTCCACCGTCGAGAGCGGGAGCGCGAGCACCCGTCGCATGAAGTCCTCGCGGAGCTCGGCGAAGATCGTCTCGGACAGGACGAACGATGCCCGTCGGGCAAGCCAGGTCACGACCGTCTGTACGAGCAGGAACCCTGCGAGGACGAGCACGATCCGGTCGACGTACGCCGTCGTCGTCCCTTCCGTCACCGACTGGACGAGCTCTCCGAGGAGCAACGGCGCGACGAGACCGGCCGAGGCGGCGGTGGCGTGCAGCGCAACGGTCGCGAAGAGCGAGAGCCGATGGCGGCGCGCCAGCAGCCGCGCATGGAGCGCAAGGTCCTCCCGGCCGGCGACGGGCAGGCGCTCGATCACGCCGCGTCCTCCTCCTCGCCGCGGGTGACCGTGAGCCGGTAGTCCGGGCTCTCCCGCAGGAGCTCGCGATGCACGCCGGTCGCCGCGACGCGGCCGTCGGTGAGGAACGCGACCGCATCCGCACGATCGAGGACGAGTGGGCTTGCGGTCACGACGACCGTCGTCCGTCCCGATCGCGCCTGGCGGAGCCGACCCGCGATCCTCGCCTCGGTGTGCGCGTCGACAGCGCTCGTGGGCTCGACGAGGATCAGGATCTCCGGGTCGGCGAGCAAGGCGCGGACGAGCGCGAGCCGCTGGCGTTGGCCGCCGGAGAACGAGCGTGCGCGTTCGTCGACGAGCTCGTCGAGCCCGTCGGGGAGCGCCTCGAGGACGTCCTCGGCCGCCGCGATCGAGACCGCCGCGAGAATGTCGGCGTCGGTCGCACCTCCCCAGGGATCGAGCACCGTCCGGAGCGTTCCGGAGAACAGCATCGGGTCCGGCTCGCCGACGAGGATGCGCCGCCGCACGGCATCGAGCGGCAGCTCCCGGAGGGAGACACCACCGAGCGTGGCGCCCGCGGAGTCCGCGAAGCGGCCCAGCCGGTCCGCGATCGCCGCCGACTCGTGCGGGTTCGCCGAGACGACGCACGTCAGCAGCCCGGGTTCGATCACGAGGCCGGAGTCGGCGTCCGCGACCTCCGAGCCAGGCGGCGGCTCGGCGACGGGTGCCTTCGGGTCTGCCACCGTGGGCTCGACCGCGAGGACGTCCAGCATTCGCCGCGCGCCGACGACCGCGCGCGTCACCTTGTCCACCGCTTCGGCCGCGGTGCGCAGCGGGATGACGAGGAACGCCGCGTAGCCGTAGAAGGCCACCAGCTCGCCGGCGGTGATGCGGCCCGAGAGCGCAAACCGGGCGCCGATCCAGGTCACGAGGACGACGAAGACCCCGGGGAGGAAGACCTGCGCGGCGTCGAGCGTCGACTGCGGCAGCGCCACGCGCACGCCCGCGATCCGCACCTGCTGCGAGCTCTCGCGGTAGCGGTCGAAGAACGCCTGCTCGCCGCCGATCCCGCGCAGCACGCGGAGGCCGGCTGCGGTATCGGCCCCGAGCGCGGTGAGGCGGCCGACCTCGTGCCGCTGGTCCCGCTGCCGCGCCTGCAGCGGCCGGATCACGGTGCCGAGGAGGAGCACGAGCACCGGCACACCGAGCAGCACCAGCAGCCCGAGAACGACGGAGGAGGACAGGAGGATCACCGCCACGACGATGTACGAGACGATTGCGCCGGAGAGCCGCGCGGTGATGTCGTACGCGCCGCCGGCCCGCATCGCGTCGTTTGCGACGGTCGCGACGACCTCGCCCGTCGAGAGCCGCCCGCGGATCGCGCCGCCGCTGCGGGCGGCATGGTGCGCGACGAGCTGCGAGAGGCGGAACGTTGCCTGGAGCCAGTTGGCGACGGCGTTCCGGTGGCGCATGACGCCGGCGATCGCCTGCGTCGCGCCGAGGCCGAGCAGGACGAGCGACCACGTGGCGAGCGCGCTGTTGTCGCCCTCGACGATCCCGTCCTCGATCGCACGTCCGATCGCGAAGGGCATCAGCGCCTGCGCGAGCATCCAGATGATCCCGAAGACGACCCCGGCGACGAGCGTCGGCACCTGGTGCCGGCCGACCCAGACGAGCAGCCGAACGGGCGAGCGCGTGTCCGGGACGCCGGGGTCGGCGACTGGGAGTTGGATCACGCGGCTGCGAGAGCGGTGGTCGGCATGCTGAGGAGCGGGACGGCGTCCCGCCGCTCGATCCTAGCGATGCGCGCCGAGGGCGTCTGCGAGCTGTGCGGGGCTGATGTTCCCGCCGCTGAGGACGAGCGCGACGCGCCTGCCGTGCAGCCGCTCGCGGAGCTTCAGGGCCGCCGCGAGCGGGGCCGCGCCGGCGTGCTCGGCCAGGTTGCGTGTGTGCTCGAGCATGAGCACGATCGCGCGCCGGATCTCGTCCTCGCTCACCAGCACGAAGTCGTCGAGCAGCTCCCGCATGATCCGCTGCGGGAGCTCGAAGGAGACGCGCGTCGCGAGGCCCTCGGCCGCGGTCGCCGTGGTGGCGGCGACCGGCTCGCCGGTGCGCCACGCTTCGTACGCGGCCGGCGCGGCTTCCGACTGGACGCCGATCACCTCGATCCCGGGCCGCGTCGCCTTCGCGACGACGCACGCCCCGGCCGCGCCGCTCCCACCGCCGATCGGGACCAGGATCGCGTCGACTCGTGGCACGTCCTCGAGAAGCTCGAGCGTGCCGGTGCCGACGCCGGCGATGAGCAGCGGCTCGTTCCCGGAGTGGATGTAGCGGTAGCCGTGCTCCGCGGCGAGCGGCCTCGCAGTGCTCCCGCGCCTCGTCGAAGTCGGCGCCCTGCACGATCAGCTCCGCGCCGAGCGCGCGCATCGACGCCAGCTTCACGGGGTTCGCGCCCTCGGGAACGCAGATCCGCGCGGGCACGCCGAAGATGCGCGCGGCAAACGCGACCGACTGGCCGTGGTTGCCGGTCGAGGCCGCGATCACGCCGCGCTCGCGCTCGGATGCGTCGAGGTGCGAGACGAGGTTGACCCCGCCCCGGACCTTGAACGCGCCGACCGGCAGGTGGTTCTCGTGCTTGACCCGGACGTCGGCGCCGACGAGCTCGCTCAGCCCCGGGTACGGATACGTGGGCGTCCGCGGGAGGTGCGGCGCGATGCGGCGCCGGGCCTCGAGGACGTCGGCGAGCGTGACCGGCGTGCTCAGTCGGTCGCCAGGCGCTCGTCGCTGCCGCCGAAGGCGCCGCCGACGATCATTCCGAGGATCCAGTTCACGAGCCACACGACGATGGTCGCGCCGACGTACGTCCAGAAGCCGTCGATCGAGAAGTCCGGCGCGATCCACTCGGCCAGCGCGAGCATCGCCACGTTGAGCACGAAGTAGAACAGCCCGAACGTGATGAGGATCAGCGGCAGCGTCAGGAGGGCGAGGATCGGCTTCAGGATCGCGTTCCCGAGGCCGAGCACCGCCGCCCCGAGCAGCACCGGGCCCCAGCGCTCGATCTCCACGCCGTCGAACAGCCAGTCGATGACGAGAAGGGCGACGATGTTGACGCCCCAGCCGATGAGGAGCAGCAGCACGAGTTCGAAGCCGGGTCCCCGACGCACGGCGGGGAGTATCCGCGGGAAGCGTGGCCGCGGTCAAGCGGGAGCCGTCTCGGGCGCCGCGACGGTGCGGGTAGCGTCACGGCTCGCGAACCGTGGTCGAGCACCCCTTCATCTACGAGCTCAACACCTGGGTCTGGCTCGAGGAGCTGCGCGGGCAGCTCGGCGCGGAGATCGGGCTGGAGGACGTGCCGGCAGCGGAATGGGACCGGATCGCGACGCTGGGGTTCGACGCGGTGTGGCTGATGGGAGTCTGGGAGCGGAGCCCCGCGGGAACCGCGATAGCCCTGCGCAACGAGGGCCTCCGTGCGGACTTCGAGCGGGCCCTGCCCGGCTTCACCGTCACCGACGTCGTCGGCTCGCCGTACTGCATCCGCGACTACGCCGTGGCGGACCACCTCGGCGGCCCGGATGGTCTCGCCGCGGCGCGCGAGGCGCTCGCGGCGCGCGGGCTCGGGCTGATCCTCGACTTTGTGCCCAACCACGTCTCGCCCGACCACCGGTGGACAGAGGCGCACCCCGAGTACTTCGTCCAGGGCGGGGAGGAGGACCTCGAGCGCGACCCGGCGTCGTTCGTGCGCGTGGGCAACCGCGTGCTCGCGAACGGCCGCGACCCGTACTTCCCCGCCTGGCCCGACGTCGTGCAGCTGAACGCGTTTTCGCCGGCGCTGCGCGGCGCCGTGATCGAGACGCTGGGCGCGGTCGCCGAGCAGTGCGACGGCGTCCGCTGCGACATGGCGATGCTCGTGATGAACGGCGTCTTCGAGCGCACGTGGGGCGAGCGCGCCGGTCCGCGCCCCGACGACGACTACTGGCCGACGGTGATCCCTGCCGTCAAGGCGCGTCGGCCGGAGTTCGTGTTCGCGGCCGAGGCGTACTGGGACATGGAGTGGGGGCTCCAGCAGCAGGGCTTCGACTACTGCTACGACAAACGCCTCTACGACCGCCTCGCGCACGAGGACGCCGGGTCGGTGCGCGGGCACCTGACCGCGGATCCGGCGTACCAGCGCAGGCTCCTGCGGTTCGTCGAGAACCACGACGAGCCCCGGGCAGCGGCGACGTTCCCGCCCGCGAAGGCGCGCGCCGCCGCCGTCGCGACGCTGACCCAGGCCGGCGCCCGCCTGGTGCACGAGGGCCAGCTCGAGGGGCGGACAGTGCGCGTGCCGGTGTTCCTCGCGCGCCGTCCGGACGAGGAGCCCGACACGGACCTGCGCGCCTTCTACGAGCGCCTGCTCGGCGCGCTCCGCGACCCCGTCTTCCGCACCGGCGAGTGGCGGCTCGGCGGCGCGAGTGGGTGGGAGGGCAACGACGCGTGGCGGAGCCTCGTCGCCTGGGGCTGGCGCGACGACGGGCCGCGCAAGCTCGTGATCGTCAACCTCGGCGACGCGCCGTCGTCCGGGCACGTCTCGCTGCCGTGGGACGACCTGCGCGGCCGCTCGTGGCGGCTCGAGGACGGCACGACCGGCGAGGTCTACGAGCGCAGCGGCGACGACCTGCGCGACGGGCTCTACGTCGCCCTCGACCCCTGGGCCTGGCACCTGTTCGACCTCACACCGCTCGAGGAGTGATCGCCATGCCGAACGCCGCGACCGCGGAGCACGCCCGCCTCGCCGAGGCCACGGGCCGCGCCGAGGACGACCTGTTCGAGGCCAACCCCTGGTACGAGTGGGGCCCGTACCTCAGCGAGCGAGCGTGGGGCACGGTGCGCGAGGACTACTCGGCGAGCGGCGACGCCTGGAGCTCGTTCCCGCACGATCACGCCCGCTCGCGCGCGTACCGCTGGAACGAGGACGGCATGGCCGGCATCTCCGACATCCGGCACGAGCTCTGCCTGGCGCTCGCGCTGTGGAACGGGGAGGACCCGATCCTCAAGGAGCGCATGTTCGGCCTCGCCGGCCCCGAGGGGAACCACGGCGAGGACGTGAAGGAGTACTGGTGGTACCTCGAGGGCCTGCCGAGCCACGCGCTGCTGAAGTGGCGCTACCACTACCCGCAGGCCGAGTTCCCCTACGAGGCGCTCGTCCGTCACGGACGCGGTCTCCACGATCCCGAGCTCGAGCTGCTCGACACCGGCGTCTTCGACGACGACCGCTACTGGTCGGTCGACGTCACGTACGCGAAGGCGTCGCCGACCGAGCTGGTGCTGCGAATCGAGCTCGAGAACCACGGGCCGGACGAGGCGACGCTCCACGTCCTGCCGACGCTCTGGTTCCGCAACACGTGGTCCTGGCAGGACGGCTCGCAGCGTCCCCGGCTCGAGGGCGACGACACCGGTCTCGTGGTCCGCGACCACCGCCTGGCCGGCTACCGCCTCGAGGCGGGGCCCGCGCCCGACGGCTCGGCGCCCGAGGCGCTCTTCTGCGAGAACGAGTCCAACGCGCCGCGCGTGTTCGGCTCGGAGGCCTCGACGCCCTACCCGAAGGACGGCATCAACGACCACGTCGTCTCCGGCGCGGCGACCGTGAACCCGGAGGGGTTCGGCACGAAGGCCGCGCTGCGCTACGTCGTGACGGTTCCCGCCGGAGGCACGGCCGAGCTCCGGCTGCGGCTGTCCGCGCCGGGACCGGAGCCGCGCCCGGACTGGGCCGGCCAGGAGTTCGACGAGGTGATCGCCGCGCGCGAGGCCGACGCGGACGAGTTCTACGCGGCGCTCGCGCCGGACGGGACCGACGCGGAGCGCATGCGCATCCTGCGCCAGGCCTGCGCCGGCCTCGTCTGGAGCAAGCAGATGTACCCGTACAACGTCCGCCGCTGGCTCGACGGCGACCCGGGCGAGGCGCAGCCGCCCGCGTCCCGGCTGCGCGGCCGGAACAGCGACTGGCGCCACCTCGACGCGTTCGACGTGCTCGCGATGCCGGACCCGTGGGAGTACCCGTGGTTCGCGGCGTGGGACCTCGGCTTCCACTGCGTGCCGTGGGCGCACCTCGATCCGGCCTTCGCCAAGTACCAGGTCCTCGTCCTGCTGCGCGAGTGGTTCCAGCACCCGAACGGCGCGCTGCCGGCCTACGAGTGGAACTTCGACGACATCAACCCGCCCGTGCACGTCATGGCCGCGCTGCGCGTGTTCGTGCTCGACGGCAGCCGCGACCGCGAGTTCCTCGAGCGTGTCTTCCAGAAGCTGCTCGTCAACTTCACGTGGTGGGTCAACCGCCAGGACGCCGACGGCAACAACGTCTTCGGCGGCGGCTTCCTCGGGCTCGACAACATCAGCCCGGTCGACCGCTCGAACCTCCCCGAGGGGATGAAGCTCGAGCAGGCCGACGGCACCGCATGGATGGCCTACTACGCGCTGTCGATGCTGGTGATCGCGATCGTCCTGTCCGAGGAGAACGACGTCTACCTGGACATGGTCGTGAAGTTCCTCGAGCAGTTCGTGCTGATCACGCGCGCGCTCGAGCGGCAGGGCCTGTACGACCCCGTCGACGGCTTCTTCTACGACCGGCTCGTCTACCCCTCGGGCGAGACGACCCAGGTGAAGGTGCAGACCATCGCGGGCCTGCTCCCGGTGCTGCCGGCGGTCGGCCTCCCGCCGCGGGCGACGGAGCTCGCCGAGCGGCTCGGCAAGCGCTTCGCCCGCCTCCGCGCGACCTTCGAGGAGACCGGCGGCACCATGATCGGCCGCGTGCGGGGGCTCGGCGACGAACGGACGGTGCTCCTCTCCGTGATCGACCCCGACGACCTCCGCAGCACGCTCGAGGCGTTCTTCGACGAGGCCGCGTTCCTCTCACCGCACGGGCTCCGCGCGGTCTCGAAGCGGTACGAGCACAACCCGTACACGCTCGAGGGCGTCCCCGGAGCGTGGATCGACTACGAGCCGGCCGAGTCGACCACGACGATGTTCGGCGGGAACTCCAACTGGCGCGGGCCGATCTGGATGCCGCTCAACTACCTCGCCATCCGGCAGTTCGTCCTCTACCACGAGTTCTTCGGCGACGGCTTCACGGTCGAGTACCCGACGGGCTCGGGAGAGAAGCGCACGTTCGCCGAGATCGCCCAGGACCTCGCCGAGCGCCTCGTCTCGATCTGGCTCCCGGGACCCGACGGCCGCCGGCCGCTGAACGGCGGGACCGAGCGGCTCCAGACCGACCCGGCATGGCGGGACAACCTGACGTTCAACGAGTACTTCCACGGCGACAACGGCGCGGGGCTCGGCGCGACCCACCAGACCGGCTGGACGGCGCTCGTCGCCGACCTGATCCTCGATCCGCCAGGCAGGAGCCGGCGGCGCTGACGTTGCGTTCTGGATCGGCTCTGTCACGATCGACGCGAGAGTCCGTGTCGACGATCGTCGGGAGAACCGAGGAGTTGCGCGCCCTCTTCGGGTTCGTCGACGACGCGCGGGCCGGGCCGGCCGCACTCGTCCTCGAAGGCGAACCGGGGATCGGCAAGTCGACACTCCTCGAGGCGGCGGTCGAGCATGCGCGGGAGCGGGGCGTGCGCGTCCTGCTCGCGCGGCCCACCGAAGCGGAGCGAGGCCTGGGCCACGTCGCGCTGGGCGACCTGCTCGAAGGCGCGCTCGACGACGTGCTGCCCGTGCTGCCGCCGCCGAGGCGGCACGCCCTCGAGGTCACGCTGCTGCTCGAGGAGCCGGACGACGGCGCCGTCGATCCGCGCGCAGTCGGGCTCGCGACCCGGAGTGCGCTCGAGGTGCTGGCCGAGCGGACGCCGTTGCTCGTCGCGATCGACGACCTCCAGTGGCTCGACCCGCCGTCGGGGCGCGCGCTCGCGTTCGCCCTGCGGCGGCTCGACGCGTGCCAGCTGCGCCTGCTGATCGCGACGCGCACCGCGCAGCCGTCGGAGCTCGAGCAGGCGCTCGGCCCCGAGCGCGTCCGGCGGCTCGCGGTCGCGCCGCTCGGTGTCGGCGCGCTCCACCGGTTCCTCCGCGCCCGGCTCGATCGGCCCTTCGCCCGCCAGACGCTCCTGCGCATCCACGAGCGGTCGGGCGGGAACCCGTTCTTCGCGCTCGAGCTGGCGCGCCTCGTCGACCCCGACGCCGACCCGACGCAGCCGCTGCCGGTTCCCGAGACGCTGGAGGAGGTCGTCCAGCAGCGGCTCGCGGGCCTTCCGTCGTCGACCCGCAGCGCGCTCGCGCTCCTCTCGGCATCGGGCTCGACGTCGCCGGCGCTCCTCGAGCGGGCGGGAATCGGAACGACCGCGCTCGAGCCGGCGTTCGCCGCCCAGGTGCTCGAGCGGGACGGCGGGGTGGTCCGCTTCACGCACCCGCTGCTTGCCACCGTCCTGTACCGCGGCCTGGGCGACGAGCGGCTGGCCGTCCACGAGCGGATCGCGGGACTCGTCGACGACCCGCTCCTCCGTGCGCGCCACCTCGCGCTCTCGCGGGAGACGGCGAACGCAGGCGTTGCGAGCGCGCTCGACGCCGCCTTGGCGCTGGCGGCCGGCCGCGGCGCGTCTGCGATTGCGGCGGAGCTCGCCGAGCACGCGCTCCGGCTGACGCCGCCGGACGAGCAGGACGAGCGCCGGCGCCGCGCCCTGGCCGCGGCCCGTGCCGAGCGTGCTGCAGGCGAGTGGACGCGCGCTCGCACGATCGCGCTCGAGCTGCTGGACGACGGGGAGCAGAGTGCGGTGCGCGCCGACGCGCTCGTGCTCCTGGCCGAGCTCGAGAGCGTCGAGCGCGCCGTCCCGCTGCTCGAGGAGGCGCTGCGGGAGGCTGCGTCGCGCCCCGAGCTTCAGTGCGAGATCCACTGCCGTCTCGCCTGGGCGACGCGGTTCCGCACGGGATACGTGCACGCTCTCGAGCACGCGCGCACGGCGCTGGAGCTCGCCGACGGGCTCGACGACGACAGGCTCCGCGCGCGCGCCGGGGTCGTGCGCGCGATTCTCGGCTGGATCGTCGGCGACGGCGCCGCGCCGGAGCTGCCGCTGCCGGCGGACGACCTCGCGACCGTGCTCGGCGGCGAGCGGCTCGTCCAGGAGGCGACGTTCGCCGTCGTCGGCAGCCTCGTGTCGTCCCTGCGCTGGGACGAGGCGCGGTCGCTGCTCGAGCGCGAGAGCCGTGAGTGGCAGGACCGCGACGAGCCGCGCAGCGCCCGCGCGCTCTGGGGCCTCGCCTGGGTCGAGTTCTGGGCGGGGGACTGGGACCGCGCGGCGGCGTGCGCCGAGCGCGCGCACGAGATCTCGATCCAGTACGGCCTCGAGGTGCCGCAGGACCACCTGCCGATCGCACTCGTCGCGGTCCACCGTGGGCAGCTGGATATCGCCGGTGAGCATTCGGAGCGGGCGCTCGCGCTGGCCGACGAGCAGTTCGGCCTCCAGCCGCCGCAGCACCAGGCGATCCTCGGTCTCGTCGCGTGGGGCCGCGGTGACGCGCCCGGCGCGACCATCTGGCTCGAGCGGGCCGACCGGGCCGCCGCGGAGCTCGGCTGGGGCGAGCCGAGCATCCGCTGGTGGAGCGCGGACCTGGTGGAGGTGCTGCTCGAGCTCGGGCGGATCGACGACGCCGTTCGCGCACTCGACGCGTGGGAGGCCGACGCCACGCGACTCGAGCGCGAGCGCGTGCTCGCGCACGTAGCCCGCTGCCGCGGCCTCGTCGCAGCCGCGCAGGGCGACCAGGAGCTCGCGGCGTCGGTGCTCGAGCGGGCGGTCGCCGAGCACGTGACGGCCGGCGACCCGTTCGGCCGCGCGCGGGCACTGCTCGCGCTCGGTGTGGTCAGACGTCGCAGCCGTCAGAAACGTGCCGCGCGCGACGCGATCGAGGCCGCCGTGGTCGCATTCGACGCGCTCGGCGCCGCCGGCTGGGCCGCGACGGGCCGTGCCGAGCTCGCGCGCATCGGCGGCCGCAGACCGCACGGGGGCGAGGTGACGCCGACCGAGCGCAGGCTCGCCGAGCTCGTCGCGGAGGGCCGCTCGAACAAGGAGATCGCGGCGGTGCTCTTCGTGACGCCGAAGACGGTCGGGACGATGCTGTCGCGGCTCTACGCGAAGCTCGGCGTCCACTCGCGCACCGAGCTGGTACGCCGGCTCGAGATCCGGCCGCCGAGCAAAGTGTAGGAATTTGCCGACTTCCGGCCGGCGCGGGGGGCTCGTAGCGTCGCGGGCGAGAGGAAGTGCGTGCGCCCGAAGGAGGAGACATGAATCCGCGCTGGGCCCTGGTCGCCGTCATCAGCCTCGTCGGCGTCGCCGCGTTCGCCGCGAGCGTGTCGGCGACCACCGCGAAGGACTTCGCCGCCGTGCAGCAGTGGAAGGGCGTGTTCGGCGACATCGACGTCATGACGAACGCGTTCAAGCCGCACAAGGTCAAGATCGACACGAAGGGCGTCTCCGACGTCTACATCACGCGCAACGCGATCGCCGCGGGCGGCCACAGCGGATGGCACACGCATCCGGGCCCGAGCCTGATCATCGTGACCGCCGGCGAGATCACGGCGTACCGAGGCGACGACCCGTCCTGCACCCCGACGCGGTACCGCGCGGGCGACGGCTTCGTCGATCCCGGCGACGGCCAGGTGCACATCCTGCGGAACGAGAGCGACGCGCCGGCGGAGACGGTCGCCTTCCAGATCATCCCGAAGGACTCGGTGCGGCGCATCGACGCGCCCGCGCCGGACAGCTGCCCGTTCTGACTCCGACGGGCAACGCCGCGCCACGAGAGGGCCTGCACCCGCGGGCCCTCTCGTTGGAGCGGGCGGTGAGGTCGCGTGCATGTTCGCGCCGAGTCGCGCTCGCTCGTCGTGTCGCCCTAGCGGATGTCGTCGCTCGCGGAGCGCGCCGCCGCGGCGAGCTCTCCGGCCGGAGCCGCCCGCGGACGGGTGACGCCGGCGGCCGCATAGGCGTCGTCCTCGTCCAGGGTCTCGTCCTCGAGCAGCGCGCGCGCGAGCGCGTCGAGCCGGGCGCGGTGCTCCGTCAGGAGCTCGACGACCTCGTCGTGCGACTCGGCGACGATGCGGCGCACCTCATGGTCGAGGAGCCTTTGCGTCTCGGCCGACGCCTCGGTCGCGCCGGGGAGGAGCGGGCCCAACCCGTCGCGGGGGAGCACGGCGATTGGCCCGACCGCATCGCTCATCCCCCAGCGCCCCACCATGTGCCGGGCGAGTGCGGTCAGCTGCTCGATGTCGGACTCGGCGCCGGTGCTGATCTCGCCGAAGACGAGCTCCTCGGCGACGCGGCCGCCGAGGGCGACCTTGATCTTCGCGCGGATCTCCGGCTCCAGGTAGTTGAAGCGGTCGGCGTCGGGGGCGGAGAACGTCACGCCGAGCGCCATGCCGCGCGGGATGATCGAGACCTTGCGCACGGGATCTGCGCCCGGCGTCAGCATCCCGACGATCGCGTGCCCACCCTCGTGGTAGGCCGTCCGCCGGCGATCGTCCGCGCTCAGCATCACCTTGCGCTCGGCACCGAGCACGATGCGCTCGAGCGCGTCGGTGAAGTCGGCGACCTCGACGACGTCGTGGCCGCGCCTGGCGGCGGTCAGCGCCGCCTCGTTCGCGAGGTTGGCGAGGTCCGCTCCGGTCATCCCCGGCGTCGCGGCGGCGATGCGTGCCAGGTCGACGTCGGGTGCGAGCGGGACGCCGCGGGTGTGCACGCGGAGGATCGCCTCGCGTCCGGTGCGGTCGGGCGGCTGAACTGCGACCCGACGGTCGAACCTGCCGGGGCGGAGGAGCGCCTGGTCGAGCACGTCGGGTCGGTTGGTCGCCCCGATCACGATCACACTCGTCGCCGAGTCGAACCCGTCCATCTCGGTGAGGATCTGGTTCAGGGTCTGCTCCCGCTCGTCGTTGCCGCCGCTGAACCCGGCGACGCCGGACGTGCGCGAGCGGCCGATCGCGTCGAGCTCGTCGATGAAGACGATCGACGGCGCGTTCTCCTTCGCCTCCCTGAACAGGTCGCGCACGCGCGACGCGCCGACGCCCACGATCGCCTCGACGAACTCCGACGCCGACAGCGAGTAGAAGGGGACGTTCGCCTCGCCCGCGACGGCGCGCGCGAGCAGGGTCTTCCCGGTCCCGGGCGGTCCGGACAGGAGCACGCCGTGCGGGATCCGGCCGCCGAGCCGCCGGTACTTGTCCGGGTTGCCGAGGAAGTCGACGACCTCGGTCAGCTCGTCCTTGGCCTCCTCGATGCCGGCGACGTCCGCGAACGTGACCTTGTCGCCGGACGGCTCGTAGCGGCGGGCACGTGACCGCCCGAACGCCCCGAGGGCGTTCTGCACGTTGCCGGCCCGGCGGAACAGCCAGAACAGGAGCAAGAGGAACAGGAGCGTCGGCCCGAAGCCGAAGAGCAGGGTCTGCCACCACGGCGCGCCCGTCTCGAGCGGCTCAGCGTTGACCGTGACGTCGTTCTCCTCGAGCAGCCGGGAGAGCTCGTCCTCGTTCGCGAACGCGGGAATCTCCGTTCGGAATCGGGTCGTCGGCTTCGAGTCCTCGAAGGTCACGTTCTTCTTGAACGTGCCCTGGACGTCCGTGCCCTTGGAGGTGATCTCCGAGACGTTGCGCGTCATGACCTGGTCGAGGAAGAACGGGCTGTATGGGACGCGCACCCGCGACGCGGGCTCCATGGCCCGGCTCGTGATGAACAGGTTGACGGCGAGCAGCGCGAGGGCGAAGAAGATCCAGCGACGTGACAACCCGAACCCGAACCTGGGCCGCTGAGGCGGTGACGGCGGTGTGGGCGGCATCTCGTTCCTTTCGTCACCGCGACATTACGCCTGGAAGTGTGTTCGCCGCGGTTACCCGTGGCGTCCGTCGAAGTCACGTCCGTGCGAACCGGGCGAAGGTGCCGGTTTGGTGGCCGCGCTCGGATGCGGTTGAATGCGGCGGTGCTCCTGTGCGCCGAATGCGGGACCGAGGAGCAGCCGTGCGATCGGGGCTGGGTCGCGGCGGCGGTGGAGGACAGGGAGACGGGCGAGCTGCTGCGGATCGCGTTCTGCCCGGACTGCGCCCGCCGCGAGCTCGCCGCCGAGTCCGACTAGCTGGTTATGCGACCGCGACGGTCGCCCTCACCGGCCGCCTAGGCTTGAGCCATGCAGGTGACCGATGAGTTCGCGCGACGCGGTCGGTCTACCCCGATGACGATGGCGACTTCGGTCGGCTCGGTGCGCGCGAGCCAGGCGGCACCTCAACTCGACGAGAGCGGCTTTCACCGAGCCGCCGACGACTATCGCGCGGAGCTGCATGCGCACTGCTACCGCATGCTCGGGTCCTTCCACGACGCAGAGGACGCCTTGCAGGACACGTTGCTGCGGGCGTGGCGCGCGTTGCCCCGGTTCGACGGCCGGAGCTCGCTGCGTACCTGGCTGCACACGATCGCGACGAACGTCTGCCTCGACGCGATCGCCCGGCGTCCGAAGCGCGTCCTCCCGAGCGACCACGGCCCACCGATCGCCGCCGGCGCCGGCTTCGGCCAGCCACTCGTCGAGACGACCTGGGTCGAGCCCTATCCGGACGACGCGCTCGGCCTGGGGGACGGCCTCGCCTCACCGGACGCCCGCTACGAGCAACGCGAGGCGGTCGAGCTCGCGTTCGTCGCGGCGCTGCAGCACCTGCCCGCGACGCAGCGCGCGGTCCTCATCCTGCGCGAGGTGCTCGGGTTCTCGGCCAAGGAGACGTCCGAGACGCTCGACACCTCGGTCGCCTCCGTGAACAGCGCACTGCAGCGTGCGCGCGCGTCACTCGAGCGACGGCTTCCCGAGCGAAGCCAGCAGGGGACGCTGCGCCTGCTCGGCGACAGGCGCGTGAAGGAGCTCGTCGACGCCTACGTCGATGCGTGGATGAGGCGAGACGTCGCGGCGTTGCAGTCGTTGCTGGCCGAGGACGCGGTCTTCTCGATGCCGCCGTGGCCGAGCTGGTGGCGTGGCCGCGACGAGATCATCGCCCTCGTGGAGGCAACCGCGGGGTCATGCCCCGATTCCCGCTCTGTCCTCACACACGCCAACGGGCAGCCCGCGATCGCTTCCTACACGCTCGACGCGGAGACCGGGCGTTACGTCGCGTCGGCGATCGACGTCCTGACGCTCGACGGCGCGGTGATCAGCGACGTCACGGCCTTCATCGCGCCGAGCATGTTCGCAGCGTTCGGCCTGGACGCCGAGCTCGCCTGAGGGGAGGGCGAACCGGATGCAAGAGCAACGGACGGGCGACGACGGAGTCCGCGTCGTGGACAACCCGGCGGAGCTCCGGTACGAGCTCGAGGTGGACGGAGCCCTCGCCGGCGTCCTGCGCTACCGCGTCGAGCCGGGGACGGTCGTCCTCGTCCACACGGATGTCCACCCGGCGTTCGAGGGCCGCGGGCTCGGCGGACGACTCGTCGTCGGCGCCCTCGACGACATCCGCGCCCGCGGTTTGCTCGCCGTCCCGCTTTGCCCATTCGCCGCCGACGTACATCCGCCGGCATCCGGAGTACCAGGATCTCGTCGGAGTCGATCCGGCGGTCAGCGACTGACGGCGGTGGAGGAGGAGAAGACGCCGACCTGCACCCACGTCGACACCGTCCGCTTCACCGAGCTGCCCGATCCGCTCCTCGGGTGCGAGGAGTGCCTGAAGACGGGTGACCGCTGGGTGCACCTGCGCATGTGCCTCGCCTGCGGCAAGGTCGGGTGCTGCGACTCCTCGCCGAACCGGCACGCGACGGCGCACTTTCACGAGACCGCTCACCCGTTGATCCGCTCGGCCGAGCCCGGCGAGGCGTGGGCGTGGTGCTACGTGGACGAGATCGGGCTCGAGCTCGCCGCGGATTGACGCGTTCGGCTAGGTTCGCAGGGTGACCGACGTGGTGCGCCTCATGGTGGTCGGCAATTCGCTGGAGGCAGAGACGATCTGCGGGCTCCTGCGAACCGAAGGGATCGCCTGCGACCACCGCCAGACCGACTTCGGCGCAGGCGCAGGCGACGCGATCGGGGACGTCGGGCCGCGCGAGATCCTGGTCGGGCGAGCCGACGTCGTGCGAGCGCAGGAGCTCGTCGCCGCCGACCCCGAGTAGCCGAACCGGAGCGTCGAGGCCGAAACCCGGAGGTTCAGCGGAGCGGGCGGAAGAATTCGCGAATCTCGTTCGCGAGCAGTTCGGGCGCCTCGAGGGCGGCGAAATGCCCGCCGCGCGGCATCTCGGTCCAGCGGGCGATCTCGAAGGAGCCTTCCGCGAGCTCGCGTGGTGTGCGGACGGCATCGGGGCGATAGCTGTCGGCGAAGACCGCGAACCCGGCCGGCACCTCGATGCGGGTTCCCGACGGAGGCGGCTGGGTGTCGTGGGCGAAGTCGTAGTAACCGCGCATCGCGGCGCCGATCGCCGCGTTCACCCAGTAGAGCGTCAGGTTGGCGAGGATGCGCCGGCGGCTGATGCCGGACTCGAGGTCGCCGCCCGTATCGCTGAACGAGCGGAAGAGGTCGACGATCCAGGCGGCCATCCCGGCGGGCGAGTCGGTCAGTCCGTACGCCACGGTCTGCGGCTTCGTCGCCTGCATCTGCGAGTAGGCGACGTCGTCGCTGCGCCCGGTCGCGGCCCATTCCTTGAACCGCCGCACCGGCTCCGGCCATGGCTCGGGGGGCGGGTAGAGGTAGAAGGCGCTGAGATGGATACCGACGAGCCGTCGAGGATGCCGACGGGCGAGCTCGATGGTCACGCCGGAGCCGACGTCGCTGCCGTGGGCGCCGAATCGCTCGTAGCCCAGCCCGTCGGAGAGGAGCCGGCACCACAGGTCGGCGATCGTCGTCTCGAGGAAGGGCTCGGTGAGCGGATCGGAGAAGCCGTAGCCCGGCAGCGACGGGATCACGACGTCGAACGCGTCCTCGGCGCGCCCTCCGTGGGCGGCGGGGTCGGTCAGGAGCGGCAGCAGATCGAGGTATTCGACGAACGAGCTCGGGAAGCCGTGGGTGAGCACGATCGGAAGCGGGTCGGGTCCCCGTCCGCGTTCGTGCACGACGTGGATCCGCAACCCGTCGATCTCGGCCCGGAAGTGCGCGAGACGGTTGAGCTCCTCCTCGACCTCGCGCCAGTCGAGCTCGGCCCAGCTCGCGAGCAGCGAGCGCAGGTACTCGACGTCGGCCCCGTACTGCCAGCCCGAGCCGGGCACGTGATCCGGCCACCGTGTCCGGAGGATCCGCTCGCGCAGGTCGGTGAGCACGTCCTCGTCGACGGCGATGCTGAACGGCTCGATCTCGATCGGGGAAGGGTACGCAGCGCGTCGCGTGCGAGCCGCGCCTAGAAGCGGCTCGATCCGCGTCGAGCGTTGCGGGCATGGCGCAGCCTCGTTAGCGCGCCAGTCGGGGGAAGGGCCGGCCGCTTGGGGTGGGCCGGCCCTGCAGCAACGACGGCAAGCGCTACTCAGCAGAACTCCGTCACTCCGTTGCTCGCCTGCGAGGTGTTGCCCGCCTGGTCGACCGCTTTCACGGTGAACGTGTTCGCTCCGCTCGACGTGGCGTAGACGAAGTCCTCGTCGACTCCGGCTGAGACGGCGAGCGGGCTCAGAACGCCGTTGACGTAGATCTCGTACTCGATCAGGTGCGGCGGATCGGTGTCGTCGGTGGACTGGGTCCAGCCGACAAAGAACTCCGGGCAACCAAAACTGCCCACGATGCGCACGTTGGTCGGCGCCGTGGGCGGGGTCACGTCGCTCGACGCCTCCGTCGTTAGCGCGACCGCGTTGCTCGTCGACGCGTTGCCGCTTGCGTCGACCGCTTGGACGGTGAACGCGGTCGTCGTCGAGGGCGTGAGGTGCCGGAGAACGACATCCGTCTCGCCGTACCAGTTCAGGTGCTGGGTGACCCGGGCACCGTTGGCGAAGATGCGGTACATGACGAACTCCGAGGTGTCGTCTTCGACACGGTTCCACGTCAGCCGGACCTGGGAGGGACCTCGCACCTGCCCCGAGAGCGTCGGAGCCGGAGGAGCGGCCGTATCCGCCAGCGTCGTGATCGTGACGATGTTGCTCTTCCCGGACGTGTTGAGGCTCTTGTCGACGGCGGTCACGTAGAACGTGTACGTCCGGCCGGCGCTGAGCCAGTCGATCGTGAACGTCGTCTGGCCCTGCGGCACGGTGAAGCCCTGGCCGTCCTTGTTGACGGAGTAGCTGAAGCTCCCCGAGTTGTCCGTGGACGCGCCCCAGGCGAGCGTGACACTCGTCTGGCCCACGCTCGTCGCGTGCAGATTCGTCGGCGTCGTCGGCGGCGTCTTGTCCCCGGCCGGCGCGGCGGCTTCTTGCCGGCGGCGACCGGGCCAGCGACGACCAACGCAAGAGCAAGAGCGACTGCAGCGCCTACCGCACGGCGCAGAACGACCCTCTTCGCGGTCATGTGCTTCCTCTCCCAAGAAAGGCCCTGGCGGGCGGGCGGTCTGTGCACCCCTATAGCTGCGAACCGCACAAACGGATTTATGCGAATCCTTAAATGTCGATCCGCGGTCAGCGCCGACCTTCGGCACGGTCGCGTGCACGATCGGGGGTCAGGACGCAGCACTCGATCGCGCGCTGCTCCCGGCGGTCACGCCGGCTCGTGACGCGGTGCGGGACTCGCGATCGTAGGATTTGCGCGATGACGACCGACGATGAGACCACCGGCTCCTACTTCGTCGCAAACGTCCGCCAGTTGCGGTGGCAGGAGAACGAGCTGGGCGCAACCTGCGAGTTCGACAAGCACCGCGAACGCTTCGCCGAATTCGGCATCAATCTGACTGCGCTGGCGCCGGGACAGCCCATGACGATGTACCACCGGGAGCGCTACCAGGAGGGATTCCTCGTGCTGCGCGGTGAGTGTCTGCTGATCGTCGAGGGCCAGGAGCTGCAGCTCCGGGAGTGGGATTACTTCCATTGTCCGCCCGACGTTGCCCACGCGATCGTCGGAGCGGGCACGGGACCGGCCCTCGTCCTCGCCGTTGGGAACCGGCTCGGCCCCGACGTGATCGTCTACCCGCGAGACGAGACGGCGCTGAGGCATGGCGCAGGGGTCGAGCAGGAGACGCCGCACCCGGCGGAGGCCTACGCGCGCTTCACGAGACCGGCGCCTGACGTTCCCTTCCGGGAGGAGTTCCTGACCGGCTTCACGGCTTGATCTGGAACTTCAGGACTTCGCGGTCGTTCATCGCGCGGTAGCCGTCCGGCACGTCCTCGATCGATCCGGTGCGGTCGAAGACACGTCCCGGCTCGATCCGACCTTCGATCACGTCGGGCAGCAGCTCCTCGATGTAGGCGCGCACGGGTGCGGGACCGCCTGCGATTGACGCGTTCTTCCAGAAGGCGACGCCGGTGGGGGTGGTGTCGCGCTCGGGAACGCCGACGCGGCCGATCGCGCCGCCGGGTCGCGCGATCGCGAGCGCGGTCTCGACGGCCTGTTCGAGGCCGACACACTCGAGCACCGAGTGGGCGCCGTGCTGCGTCAGCTCGCGGACACGCTCGACTGCGTCCTCGCCGCGTTCGCGCACGACGTCGGTGGCGCCGAACTCCTGCCCCAGCGAGGTTCGCTCGGGGTTGCTGCCGAGCAGGAGGATCCGCTCGGCGCCGAGACGCTTCGACGCGATCACGCCACACAGCCCGACGGCGCCGTCGCCCACGACAGCGACCGTCTTGCCGGGACCAACCTTCGCCGTGAGCGCCGCGTGGTAGCCGGTTCCCATCACGTCGGTCAGGGTGAGCAACGACGGCATGAGCGCGTCGTCCGCACCGACCGGCAGGACCACGAGCGTCCCCTGCGCTTGCGGAACCCGCACCGCCTCGCCCTGGCCGCCGCCGACGTCGACGTCCCCGTACCGGCCGCCATGGAGACACGAGCTTTGCAGCCCTTCGCGGCAGAAGACACAGGATCCGTCCGACCAGAGGAACGGCGAAACGACCACGTCGCCGACCTTGACGGTCTCGACGTCGGAGCCGACCTCCTCGACGACGCCGATGAACTCGTGTCCCATCCGCCGGCCGGCATCGTCGTGCGGCATCGACTTGTACGGCCACAGGTCGCTGCCGCAGATCGCGGCGCGCGTGACCCGGACGAGTGCGTCCGTCCGGTCGATCAACCGGGCGTCCGCGACATCCTCGACCCGGACATCGCCGGCTCCGTACATGACGGTTGCGCGCATACGCAGTGACCTCCGATCGCCAAGATGGCCGTGGGTTCAGCCGGTGGCTTTCGTTTCTGTCCCCGGTTCCTGGCGCGTGAATCACCACGCGGGACGCGACTCGTCTGGTCAGCGCAGGGGTCGCTCCGCTTCGGCTTTCAGGTGGCGCGCTCCATCGGTGAGCGTCTTGTCGAGCACCCTCTGGAGGGGGCGCCGGAAGATCCGCGCGACGAGGCCGTTGTAGGCCTCCTCGGTGCGGGCAAGCGTTCGCCCGTCGCGGTGGTCGAGCCGCCAGACGTGGACCGCGTCGATTCCGAGCGTCCGTCCCGTCCAGGTGATGAGCTGCGGCGGGTCGAGACGCACGATCGTCGACTTGATCGTCCCCGGACCGGCCTTCCAGGAGAACGCGGTGCCTTCGGCCACGGGGCCGTCGAGCGTCACCGACCGCACGTCGGGATTCCACGCGGGCCAGCGCTCGATCGCGGCGAGGACGCCCCAGACGACCTCGATCGGAGCCTCGATCTCGACCTCCGCGGACGAGACGACCGGCGAGGCCGCCGGCGTCATGCGCGTTGGAGCGAGCCGACCTCGATGGCCGGCTCCCGGCGCGGCCGCAGCTCGAGCCAGGCGACGCCGGCGAGGAAGAGGGACATGCCGATCGGGCCCATGGGGCGAGCATGGCCGAGCGCGAAGACCGCTGCGCCCACCGACATGAGCACCAGCGCGCCTGCCGGAGCCCGCCTCCCGATCGCGGTGACGACGGCCAGCACGGTCGCGAGCCAGAGCAGGCCGGCGCCGAAGTAGAGGATGTACCCGAGCGGCTCCGGCTCGAGGAGCGCGTCGACGAGCCGCCCGGCAGCGGCCTGGTCGGAGACGGCGAGCTCTCCGCCCTTCTGGGCGACGATTCCCCAGGCGATGCCGAGGACGGCGTCGAGCGCGGTGTACACGACCACGAAGGGGATGATGAGCACGCGTGCGACGGTCGCAGCACGGCTGTCGAGTCCCTCGACCAGCAGCCACAGCACGGCCGCGAGCCCGCCGATGAGGAAGAGCTGCGCGACGTGCAGCCCGATGAACAGGCCTGTCTCGTCGCCGACCTCCGGGTTCTCCGTCGGATGCAGCAGCCCGAGGACGACGTAGAGGATCGGGACGCCGAGCAAGACGGCTCGCCGCACGATGGTGCCGCGGCTGGACGCCTCGGACGTCATTGCAGAAGGGCGCGGTCGAAGAACCCGACCACGCGGCGCTCGTATTCCTGCGGCTGCGCCTCGATGCCCTTCACGTGGCCGGAGCCCGGGACCTCCCAGATCTCCGTACGGCCGCGCGCCTGCTCGTAGAAGCCCTCGTTGGCCGGCTGTTCCTCTGGCTGGCCGTTCTCGCCGTACACGAAGAAGGTGGCACCGGAGATCCTCGGGACGAGACCCTTCAGGTCAGCCGGCGGCAGGTTGCTGGTGAAGATCGCCGACGCGGCAGTGAAGATGCCGAGGCCGACCAGTTCGTCCCACCTCGATCCGCCGTTTGCCCAGGTGTCCTTGACCGAGCGGGCGCTGGCGCCCTCGGACATGATCGCCTGTAGCGCTCCGGACTCGGCCGCGGCTTCGATCATCATCTCGCCGCCGACCGAAAGGCCAATGCCGCCAATCTTCTGCGGGTCGACGTCGGGTCGGCGCTGGAGGAACGTCACGGCGGCGTGGATGTCACGCTCGCCCTGCCAGCCGAGCAGGTTCGGGTCGCCCTCACTCTCACCCTCACCGCGGCGATCGAAGAGGAGGACGCCGTAGCCGTGCTGCGCGAGCATCTTCGCCCTGCTCTGCGAGCCGGCGCGGCCGGGGAACGAGATCACCGCAGCTCCGTTCCGGGACTCGATGTACCAGCCCTTCAGCAGAAGGCCGTCGCTGGTCCTGAACTCGACCTCCTCGTACGGAGCGCCGAGGTCGGCCGTAGGCACGTATGGCCGGGCCGCATGCGTGATTGCGTAGGAGAACGCCACCGGAAACAGCACGACCGCGGCCACAACCAGCGTCCCAGCGGCGATGAGCAGCCTCCGGCCGTACCGCCACCAGAGCCGGCCGCCCTTCCGCGACCGCCAGAGGATCGCGAGGCCGAGTCCGATCAGCACGAGACCGGCGGCGATGGACAGGAGCCCGGTGTAGTCGTCGCCCGACGGCCCGACTTCCTTCGTGTAGTGGATCGCTTCGACGCCGCCGAGAACGCCGAGGTAGCCACCGAGGAGCGCGATCGTCGCGCGCGCGCCGGCCCGGGCGCGCGGGTAGAGCCAGATCGCGACCACGAGCAGGGTGAACGGGATGAGACCGCCGGCGAGATGGTCCGTAGCCGATGTTCCGGGGTTGGGCTGGAGGAAGCTGTCGTCGATGACGTGGAGCGCGACGACGGCCAGCGCGCCCCTCGCCAGGCGGGACTCCGTGACGACGCGGGCCCACGCGTCGGTGTGGGCCCGCACGTCGACGGCCGGCGCGGCGGCTTCGCTCACGCCGAGGGAACCGGCGCAGCGGGCACGTCGACCTGGTCGACCGATCCGCCGTGCTCGAGGTGGGGGAGCCACTCGAGCCACGAGGGGAGGTACCAGTTCCAGTCGCCGAGCAGCTTCATCGTCGCCGGGAGCAGCACGGCGCGGATGATCGTCGCGTCGATGAGGATCGCGGCCGCCAGCCCGACGCCGATCTGCTTGAAGATGATGAAGCCGAGTACGGCGAAGATGGAGAAGACGCAGACCATCACGAGCGCCGCGCTGGTGATCACGCCGGCGGTCGTCTTGATCCCGTGGGTGATCGCGTCCTCGGTGCTGTCGCCGCGGTCGTAGGCCTCGCGGATCCGGCTGAGGATGAACACGTGGTAGTCCATCGAGAGCCCGAACAGGATCACGAACAGGAAGATCGGGAGGAACGGGACGATGCCGCCCGTCGCCTCGAACCCGAGGAACTGCTTCCCCCACCCGTACTGGAAGACGAGCACGAGGATCCCGTACGCGGCCGCGACGGAGAGGAGGTTGAGGACGATCGCCTTGGCCGCGATCACGAGTGAGCGGAAGGCGAAGAGGAGGAGCACGAACGCGAACAGGAGCACGAACGCGAACACGTACGGCGCGACCGACTTCATCTCGTCGTTCGAGTCCTTCGACTCGGCCGCGAACCCGCCGACGGCGACTTCGGCGTCCGGGATCGAGCCGACGGTCGCCGGGACGATGTCGTCCCGCAGCGCCGCGAGGGCGGCGTTCGACGGCCCGTCGTTCCCGTTGCCGTCGATCGGGATCGCGATGTTCGCGACGGTGCCGTCCTCGCTGACGTCGACGAGGATCGGCTCGTGCATCAGCCCGCTGGAGAGCGCGCGCTTCTGCAACGCGGCGATCGCCGCGGCGGTCTCGCCGGAGGTGACGTCGTCGGCCCTGACGACGACATTCGCCGGGATCTCGGTGCCGGGGAACGCCGCCTCGAGCCGGTTGTACGTCTTCAGCACGTCGAGTGACTGCGGGTAGGTGTCGATCCCCGGCTCGGCGGTGTGCAGCCTGAGCGCAGGTGCGGCGATGGCCAGGAGGAGCCCTCCTGCGAGCACGACCGAGAGCACCGGCCGGCGCAGAACCCGGTCGATGATCGCGCCCCAGACGCGGCCCTCGCCGTCGTCGCGCGTCAGCCGGTGCACGAACGGCACGCGGAGACGGTCGACGTTGTCGCCGAGCTTGGAGAGCACCGCCGGCAGGACCGTCAGCGACCCGATCACCGCGACGGTGACGACGATCATGGTCGCGACGCCGAACGGCGCGAAGGTCTCGCCGGCGAAGAGCATGCCGCCCATCGCGACGATCACCGTGGCGCCGGAGACGAGCACCGAGCGCCCGGACGTGGCGGCGGCGATCTCGAGCGCCTCCTCGGAGCTGCGCCCGGCGGCGCGTTCCTCGCGTTCCCGCTTCAAGTAGAACATCGAGTAGTCGACGCCGACGGCGAGCCCGATCAGCAGCACCATCGCGTAGAGCGACTCGTCGCTCGGCCAGATCTTGCTCGGGAGCGCCCACAGCCCGAACGTGGCGATCACGGCCGTCAGCGCGAGCAGCAGCGGGATGCCGGCCGCGACGAGGGCGCCGAAGACGACGATCAGGATCGCGAGCGTGAGCGGGACCGAGTAGAGCCCGGCCTTCTTGAGGTCGTCCATGAACGACGCCTCGAGCTCCTTGTCGGCGCTGGCGTCGCCGAAATCGCCGACGAACAGCTGCGGATGCGCCGCCTGTACCTTTGCGAGCGAGGCGAGGATCGGGTCGATGTGGTCGACGGCGAGATCGGCGTCACCGCGGATCTGGTAGTCGACGAGCGCCGAGCGCCCGTCCGGCGAGATCTGGCCGGCGTTCACCGCGTCGAGCGGCGAGCGGATGTTGATGACGGCGTCCTCGGCCACCAGTGCGGCGACGACCGCTCGGGTCGCCGCGACGAACGCGGGGTCGGTCGCCTGCAGCGAGTCGCTCTGGATCAGCACGGTCTCGCCCGCAGGCTGCTTGAAGCTCTCGTCCAGGATCGCGGCGGCCCGACCCGACTCGCCCGGCCCGTTCACCTCTGTCGCCTGCTCCGCGCCGATCACGAACGAGCCGACGAAGAACGAGGCGAGGACGAACGCGAACCAGCCGCCGATCGCAATCGTGCGGTGGTGGGCGCTCCAGCGGCCGATCCGGCCGGTGAGGTTGGTGCGGCGCGGCTCGCCGGCCGCAGTGGCCCCGCCGTCCTGCGGCGGTTCCTCGGCGTCGTTCTGGATCACGCGGGTCTTCATGGTCGGTCTCCTCATCCGCTGCGGGACACCAACGCTCGCAGGCCCCGGAGTTGCCGGGAAGGCGGGTGACTGGCGGTTTGGGGGCCGGGTTTCTGGTGGTCCTGCGGCTTCCGCGCTCAGAATCTGAGAAAGAGCAGCACCGCCAGCACGCGGCGCGAGTCGCTGCCGCTCGACGGCAGGCCGAGCTTGCCGAAGACGCTGGAGACGTACTTCTCCACGGCCCGCAGGCTGATCACGAGCTTGTCCGCGATCCCCTGATTCGATCTGCCCTCGGCCATCAGCTCGAGCACCTCGCGCTCGCGTGGCGTCAGCGCCGTGAGCGGGTCGTTGCTCCGCCGCTTGGACAGGAGGGTCGAGACGATGATCGGGTCGATCGCCGAGCCTCCCGTCGCGACGCGGCGGACGGCGGCCGTGAACTCCTTCACGTCGCCGATGCGGTCTTTGAGCAGATAGCCGGCCCCCTCAGCCGATTCCGCCAGCAACTTCATCGCCAGTCCGACCTCGACGTACTGCGACAGCACGAGCACGCCGGTCGCCGGATGCGCGGCGCGGATCTCGAGGGCCGCCCGCATCCCCTCGTCGTTGTGCGTCGGCGGCAGCCGGATGTCGACCACCGCGACGTCGGGATCATCGCTGCGAACGGTTTGGAGGAGCTCCTCGGCGGTGCCCGAGCTGCCGACGACGTCGAGCCCGTTCTCGCTCAGCAGGCGTTCGAGTCCCTCACGCAGGAGCACGCTGTCCTCGGCGATCACGACACGCATGGGATCTCCGCTCGAACACGCGTGCCGCGACCTCTCGGGCTCCATATCCGCAGGAAGCCCTCGAGTGCCTCGACGCGGTCGGCGAGACCTCGGAGGCCGGTTCCCAGCTCCGTGTCCGCGCCGCCGACCCCGTCGTCGACGACCTCGATCACGATCAGGCCGTCGCTGCGCAGGACGTCGACGGTGGCCGACGTCGCCTGCGCGTGCTTGCCGATGTTGGCGAGGCTCTCGGACACGAGGTAGAAGGCCGCCACTTCGAGGCGCTCCGGCAGTCGGAGGCCGACATCGACGCGCAGCCGCACGGGCACCGGGCCCCGCGCCACGAGCTGCTCGAGCGCCACCTCCAGCCCGTGTCCGCTCACCACGGCCGGGTGGAGGCCACGGGCGACATCCCGGAGCTCCTCCAGCGAGGTCGCGATCTCTCGCCGCGCGCGATCGAGGCGTCCGCGCGCGTCGGGATCGTCACCCACGCCCTCCTCCCACAGTCCCAGCTCGAGGGACAAGGCGATGAGGCGCTGCTGCGCTCCGTCGTGCAGGTTCCGCTCGAGCCGCTTGCGCTCCGTCTGGCCGGCCTCGACGATCCGCGCCCGCGAGCCTTTCAGCTCCTCGAGGCGCGCGCGCAGCTCGGCGTGGAGGCGCGCATTCTCGAGCGCGATCCCTGCCGCGGCAGTCACGGCCTCCAGCAGCTCGGGCTCGTCGTCGAGCGCCGGATCGTGGATCAGCGCCGCCACATGCGCGCCGTCGCGGTCGATCAACGCGGTCGAGCGCCGCTCCTCCGGCGCAGGCAGGTTCACGACCCGGCCCTCCACGTCGACATAACTGCGGAAATCGGGCACCCAGAACGCGAGCGTCAACGAGGGATCGCGGAGCGCGCGCGCCAGTCCGTCCCGGAGCTCACCCGGTGGAGGATCGGGGCGCAGCTCGAGCAGGAGCTCACCGACCGACGAACGTGCGAGCCGGTCGTGCATGAGTCCGACCAAGAAGGCGAGAGGGGCGAGGCCAAGCGCCGCGAACGTCGCCCACCGCAGCTGCTGCGTGGCAGGGCCTCCGAACACGAGCGAGAGGAAGAGCGCGGCAACCATCACGAGTCCGAGCGCGAACGCGTCGACGAGCAACGCGAACGAGCGGCGGAGCGGACGCCCGGCGCGGAGTCTCCGAGCGACCAGAATCGAGACTCCGAGCAGGCAGCACACGCTGACCGCGAAGAGCTGGACCCGCACGGCTGCGAGACCCACCCGCGGGTTCGACGCCACCTCGAGCAGGTTGTGAGGCCCGAACCCACCCGACGCCATCCGCACGAGCTGGAGCCCGATCGCCGTCGCGTACGCGACCGCCACGAGCCGGCGCTCGAACGTCCCGTCCAGCCTGCCCGTCGGATAGGCGATGAAGACGTGCAGGAACAGCACCGGCGGGACGAGGTCGAGCGCCTGCCCGAGCGTGAACGTGACGTCGTTCGTCGTCCACGAGAGGGTCACCACGAAGTTGACGAACCCGGCAGCGATCATCAACGGGCCGAACCTGCTCTCAGGCCGCCGCGACCAGGCGAGCAGCCCGCCGAGCACGTACGAGAGCGTGATCCAGTTACCGAGGAAGGCGATCACGAGCGGCTCGCCGAGCTCGCCCGGGACCGCCTCGCTCGTCAGGGCGAGCGCGAAGGCTCCCGCGGCGGCCGCACACCCGCCGAGAACGATCGCCCAGACCAGCAAGGCCCCCGGGACACGGGGAACGGGTTGAGCAGGTGCCTGGAGTGCTGCGGAGGTTGCGATCCCCACCGCTCGATTCCGACCCGCGGGTGCCGTCGACGTCGGACGGAACCTCTCAGGCGCGACCGCTGGCGGGTCGGCTCGGGCACGGATGAAAGGAGGCGCCTCTCGAGGGAGCGTACTCCTGCGCGCTGCCGAGCACCAGGCGGTGACGGAAACCGGTCACGGCGCGTCGGGCCGCGCACGTGTGCCGCCGGTACGACCAACCGTGCTCAGTCGAAGGGCGCCTTGAGCCAACTCGCGACCCTGACCCAGCCGTCCAGCAGGCCCGTGCGGACCGAGAGGACGCCTACCAGGACGAGGAGCGCGAGCATGGTCGTGCCGAACCAGACGCTCGCCCGCTGGCGCTCCTTCACGCCCGAGACCACGCAAAAGACGGCGAAGCTCAGCCAGACGAGCAACAGCAGGAGCTCGCCGACGTCCTCGAGGGCCCCCAGCCCGTCGAGCATCGCGTTGGGCACGGACGGCCAGAGGACTCCCGCCAGGTAGACGATCCCGAGCGCGGCGATCAGCGACGCAGCCCGACGCACTCCGAGCCGGCGCCAGAACGCGTTCGAGACGGCGACCAGCGGGCCGTCCGAGAGCAGCTCGTCGCCGAACCGGGACGACTCGTCGGAGACGGACTCGCCGCTCGCGGCGCGCTTCTTGCTCTTGCCGAACCGGGACGTGAGTCGGTCGGCGAAGACCCACATGACGACGGCGGCGCAGATCGCGAGAGCCCCGATCACGCCGAACGCGGTTCGATCTGACAGCGCGGTCGACTCCGGCGCCGTGTCGGCGCTCGCGCCGTCGGCGGGCGACATGATCAGGAGCACGCCCGCCGCGAGGAGCGACACTCCCAGCCAGAACTCCCACCCCATGGCCCACCGCCGCTCCGTCTGCGCGCTGCGTCGGTTGCGCACCGCCAGCATCAGGCCGCGGAGCATGAAAGCGCCGCCGGCGAACGCCGCGCACAGGCCGAACGCGATCCGCACCGCACCCACCGGCGAGTCCTCCTTCCCGTCTTGCCTGACGTTCCACGAGGCCTGGACCTTCCGGCACGCGTCGAGGCACCGCATCGAGCGAGAGGAGCCCGGACTCCACATCGCGAAAGACACTCCCGATGTCGATGAGCGAGGCCGAAGCGCGCGCGCAGGGGCGTCGGGAGGCAGCCCCCGCTGCGTTCCTCGCATTGTTCGTGCCCGTCGCGCTCGCCGCCGTGAGCTGGGCGAGAGGCTGGGAGCTGCTCGGCCTGCCCTGGTGGATCTGGCTCGTCCTGGGTATGCCCGCGCTTCTCCTGACGATCGACCTCTCGTTGACCTTCCGCGGGACCGGGCTCGTTCGGTCGCGCGAGGGGGCAGTTGCCCTGCTCGGCCTTCTCGTTCTCGGCAACTTCCTCGCGCTCGCGATCCTCATCGGCGGGCTCGTCACCGCCACCACGAAGGACCTCGGAGGCGGGGAGCTCCTGCTCACGGGGTTCGCGATCTGGGCCACCGACGCCATCGCGTTCGCGCTCCTGTTCTGGGAGCTGGACGCCGGGGGCCCGGTCGCCCGGATGCAGGCCCGATCACGGGACACGCCGGACTTCCAGTTCGCGCAGGACGAGAACCCGCAGCTCGCCCCGAAGGACTGGTCTCCGCAGGTCTGGGACTACGCCTACCTGGCGCTCACGAACGCGATCGCGTTCAGCCCGACTGACGTCCTGCCGCTGTCACTGCGTGCCAAGGCGACGATGGGTGTCGAGTCGGCGATCTCTGCCGTCATCGTGCTGCTCGTCGCCGCGCGGGCGGTGAACGTTCTCGGAGCGTAGGTCGCTCGGTTGAGGTTCAGGCGCGTCGCGCTGCTCCGGCGCCGGGCGGCCGCCGGCGGCGAGCCGCGTGAGCGGTGAGTCGAAGTCGAGGTCGGCCGCCGTACGGTCGGCGCGGCTGGCGTTGGCTCCGAACTCGTGCTGATAGCTCGACCATGCGTGGTCGGCGACGTGCTGCTCGAAGCCGGCTCGCAGTGAGGCGGCTGCGGCAGGCACGTCCGTCGGCGCGTTCGACGAGTCCCGCGGCTTCGAGCCGGCTGTTCAGTCGCGGTCCCGAAACCCAGCATTTCCCCGTGCTTCGCTACGATCCGCCCCTACGGGGCGTGGCGCAGCCTGGTTAGCGCGCCAGTCTGGGGGACTGGAGGTCCCGAGTTCGAATCTCGGCGCCCCGATGAAAAGCCCCGCTCAGGCGGGGTTTTCGTCCTCAAGCCTCATGCTTGGGTTGAGCTTTGACCGGCCCGGCGGGGCTTGGTGTACCCGCAGCTGTACCCGCCTGGCTTGTCCGGCTTTAGCCCGCATAGCCATGCGGCTTGAACCAGCTTGGACGTGGGACTGCTTGTCCCTTGCCGGCCTCGAGCTCGCCAGGTCTAGCCGCCCGATCCCGGTCATGCCGGACCCGGCCAAGCCCGGACCCGCCGGGTCGACCCCCTCCCCCTCGCTTGGATGAGCGCGATCGCCGCAATGAACTCGGCCGTAGCCTGTTGATAGAGGGCGGTGCAATCGCTGAAGGTTGTGGGCGATTCGGACGGAGGGTCGACACCGGGGTCTGGTTCCCGTCCCTCGTCGGCGGGGCGCGGCTCGAATTCATGCTCGACTCGCTCGGCCTCGGCGCGCGCCTCGAGGGCCTTCGCACGCGCCTGCTTGGCTTCCTTGGCCTCAATGTCTTCGTACGCCATGAGCCCTCCCAGTCCGCGTCGCCATGGTCTAAGACCGCGAGGGCGGGTCTAACTCCGAGCGGCTGACCGGTCTCAGAGCGCCGCGACGGGTCCTCCCGGTTCTCGTGAGCCGTGGAGGACCCGCCCTTGGCGTCGATTCAGGTGGCGTTGACGCAGATGGCGTAGACAATGATGGTCGTGTCGGGATCGCCTGGTTCTCGGCGAATTCTGGCCTCCCAACCTGGCGGGGAGCCAGCTTCTCTTGGCGCGCTGGCCGTGACCGTCCCGACAAAGGCGGTGCTGTGGTATCCGCCGCCCGCCGGCACCTTGCCGGCTGGGCAGGTCGCGCTGATTCCGAAGAGCGAGGTCACTGTCGGCGCGGGGAGGAAGAAATCGCTCGACACGACCTCATATCCGCTTACACCGGGGGGTCCTTGGGCGCCGTTTGCGCCGGGCGTTCCCTGCAGTCCTTGGATGCCCTGGGCTCCGGTGTCGCCCTTGTCGCCCTTCGGACCCTGGATGCCTTGCGCGCCTTGTGGACCGGTCTGGCTCCAGTCGATCGCCGTCTCGTTGTTCTTGCAAGATTCGCCGGACGCCAGCACACGAAGCTGGCTCGAGCTGTCGCCGACGCATCCGTGGTACACGCCGTTCGCGTCCGTGTAGGCGTTGCTCGTCATCAGCGTGGTTGCCACGGCGACTCCGGCCGTCAGCGCGAACAGCGTGACGGTGAGGATCACGAGTCGTGGCGTTCCCACGCGGGCTGCGTTGCGCATGGCTCGCTCCCGCTAGCTGGGTGACCCCTCGGGCGTCCAGTGTCTCGCGGAAGCAACGCGTTGACTAGTGCCAATGTCCCCTTACCGCAGGTCTTTCTGCACCTCCTCCGAGACTGGAAAGGAACTTGGTGATGTCGTTGTCGATGGCGGAGACGGAGCGCGGCTGGATTGAGTTCCATTGCTCGCAGGATGGGTTCTTGGTCGCGGGTCCTTCCTCGGCGTCCGTGATGTGCCGGTGCGGCAAGCGTGCTCAGCCGGTCAGGAACGGCAGGGTCCTCCAGAAACGCGACATGAAAGCCCTGCAAATGGGCATGTCGGTTTCCCTGTGAGGCGATCTCAGGCGCTGCTAGCGGGATCTTGACCTCTGGGTTGTGCGGGCGCCCGTTCGGGGCTGGAGGCGCTGTTTCGGATCTGCGGGTCGGGGCGCGTCGAGGTGACGCCGTGGGACGCCAGAGCCTCGCCGCCGAGCTCGCCCTCCGAGAGCTCGACCACTAACACCCGGCCCGCTATGGGAGGCCAATCAGGCGGTCGTTCGACACACGCTCGCCTCGCCGACTCGGTGCCGGGAGACCGGTGACGTCCGCGGACGGCGGCCCGTCGTGAACCTATCCCGTTGACGGTTGCTGCGCCGCCCCGGGTCGGAGATGGTCGGCCGCGAATGCCGGCTGACCGCTTCGCTCGGTTCCAACCGCTCGCGGGCATGCTCGCTGCGCTGCTCTTCCTCACCGGCCTGCTCGTGCTTCGCAACGACCCGCCGAGCGAAAGCGATGTGGCAGCGACGTTCTCGTACTGGCAGGACGACCGAGGGCGCCACCAGATCGTCGCCCTGCTCTTGACGCCTCTGATGGGACTCCTCCTGATCTTCTTCGGTGCGGGCCTCAGACGGCGGCTGTCCTTCGGGAGCGAGGACTCCGGGCACGGGTTGGTCGCCTTCGGGGGCGCATTGCTCGCGGCCGGAACGTTCCTCCTGGTCGGGATGCTCGAGGCGGCGATGACGAACGCCGCGAAAGACGGCAACCGGCAGGCGGTCTACGCGCTGAACCAGTTGCATTCCTACGACTGGCTCGCGTGGAACGCCGCGTTCGCCGCTCTCCTTCTCGCCACCGGGCTCGGCGCGCTCCGGAACGCGATGCTGCCCAAGTGGCTCGCGTGGGCCACCATCGTCATCGGAGCGAGCCTGCTCACCCCGGTGGGGTTCTTCGGCTTCATCCTTCTGCCCGTCTGGCTGTTCGTCACCGGGTTCTGGCTGACCTTCCGCGACGGCGCTGCCCGCGGGGCATGACGCACGGCCGCGGCAGGCCGTGCACCCCATCGAGGTGGGGCCGATCAACCCGTCCGGTCGAGGCGGCCGGAACCCGGTTCCGGTTCAGTGACCCGGCATGCGGCTTCAACTCGACGATCCTTCTGCGGCCGACGACCTCGTCTCGTACCTGAACGCGCGGCCGGACTGCATCGCGGCCGAGACCGGCCGGGGCGTGGTCGAGGTCAACCTCCTCGGCTCGCAGCGCCTGCCGTTCATGCGGCTCGAGCTCGACCTGCGCCTCGGCGCCTGGCGGGCGGCGAACCCGGGCGTCGGCGTCGTCCTCGTCACCGGCTGACGAGTCGTCGCGCGCGTTCCCCTCGGAAGGGGGATGCGGACCGCGCGCGCCGTCGACAGGATCCGGGTGCGACCCCGGTCCGGCGGAAGGCGACCGCCCCGGGGACGCATTCGAACGATGACTGCGGCCACTTCTTCCACGCTGCGCGTGCTCATTGCCGACGACCATCGGCTGATGCTCGCCGCCGTGCGACGCGCGCTCTCCCGGGCGGAGGGCGTCGAGGTCGTGGGCGAGGTCGACGAGGCGACGAAGATCGTGCCCACCGTCGGCCAGCTTCTACCGGACGTCGTCCTGCTCGATATCCGGATGCCGCAGCTCGACGGGCTCACCTGCCTCGAGCGGCTGCGGCAGCGCTACCCGGACGTCGCCGTCGTGATCCTCTCCACGTTTGCCGGCGACGACCACGTCGACGCGGCGCGGGAGCGCGGCGCGAGCGGCTACATCGTCAAGACGGTCGACCCACTCCAGCTCGCGGACATGGTCCGGACGGCCGTCTCCTCAGCCGAGTTCGCCGTCTTCAGGCCTGAGGTCGTCGACCCGGGCCCGTCGGTGGGCGAGGCGCACGGCCTCAGCGAGCGCGAGCTGACGATCGTCCGCGCGCTGGCGCAGGGGCTCACCAACAAGCAGATCGGCGGCGAGCTCTGCGTCAGCGAGCAGACCGTGAAGTTCCACCTCCGCAACATCTACCGCAAGCTCGGGATCGGCAGCCGCGTCGAGGCCGCACGGTGGGCGATCGCGAACGGCCTCGCGCGGTCGTCCGCGAGCTCGTCGCGGGCATGAGCGCGGCCCGGGCGCGCGCCACGCCGCTCCCGCCGCCGCTTCCCGCCGATCTCGTCGAGGCGCAGCCGGCGTGGCCGCAGCTCGACGACATCGAGCTCGAGCACCTCGCGGAGCACGCCGACGCTCTCGCGGCCGCCGCCTCGGACGCGGCAGGTGCACGGGTGGCCGCCACGATCGTCGGCGGCGCCGCAGCGGCACGCCTGGCCCTCGAGGGACGCCTCACGACGGAGCGGGCGAACGAGTTGGTGGCCTGGGCCGCCGAGCGGTCCGGCACGGAGCCGGCCGAAACGCGCCTCGCCCTCTTCCAGCGCGCGCTGCTCGACGCGATCGTGGCGGCGCCGTCCCGGGCGCGCGCGGTCGAGGTGCTGCTGCACTGCCTGTGTGCCTTCGCACCGGTGACCGAGGCTCGGCTCGAGCCGCTGCCCGACGCTCCCGCCGGGGCGATTCCGATCATGAACTGCGGCCTCGCGCTCGTGGCGGAGGTCGCGCCCGACGGCGACGTGGTCGGACGCGCGTACGCCGAGGAGACGGCACGCGTGCTCGGCGCCGCCCGTCGCCTCGGGTCGTCCGCCCGCGACGGCGTGGGGGAGATGCTGACCGCGGCGCAGCGCCGCCTGCGGCGCCTCTCGCTCGATCTGCACGACGGCCCGGCGCAGGACGTCGCCGCGCTCGCGGCCGACGCGGCGCTCCTCGAGGCCGACCTGGCGGATCCCGAGCGGCTCGACGCGACGCGGGAGCTCGCGGCCGACATCCGCGTCCGGCTGGCGGCCCTCGGTCGCGACATCCGCGATCTCGCGGAGGTGCTCGAGCCACGCGCGATCCTCCGGGCGCCGCTCCGGGAGGTCCTGGAGCGCGAGGCAGCGGCATTCGCGCGCCGCGCCGGGTTTGCACCGACGCTCGAGGTCGACGACGACCTCGGGTCGATGACGGCGTCGCAGCAGATCGCGCTCGCGCGGGTGGCGCGCGAGGCGCTGACGAACATCCGCGACCACGCCCAAGCGACGGCCGTCCGGCTGACGGCGACGGCGACGAGCGACGGCGTCTCCCTCGTCGTCACCGACGACGGCAACGGCTTCGACCCCGCTCGGGGCGACGACGGGCTCGGGCTCGCGGGCATGCACGACCGGGTCAGGCTGCTCGGCGGGCGCCTCGTCGTCGAGAGCCGCCCCGGCGGCCCGACGCGCGTGGCGGCCACGGTCCCGCGCTGGCGTCCTTCCGCCTGAGCGCTACGCGGGGGGGCAGGTCCGGTCCACCCGTCGGGGTCGTGGGAGCGGGCGTGCGCTCTGGGATCCTTCAAGCGATGGCGGGGTGGCAGGAACGGGCCGTGCACGTGTCGCGGACGACGGAGTGGTCGCGTGCGGCCACGCGTCTGCTCCGGATCGTTCGCCGCACTCCTGAGGAGCCGGTCCGGCCACCCCGCCCTCTCGACGAGGCGCGCCGGTGACAGCGGCCGGGTGCCTCCGCGTCGTCGTCTGCGACGACCACGAGCTCATGCGCTCGGCGCTGCGCGCGGTGCTGACGCCCGACGAGGGCATCGAGGTCGTCGGCGAAGCGGTGGACGGCACGGCGCTCCTCGCGCTCCTCGAGGCCGAGGAGCCCGACGTGGTGACCCTCGACCTCGGCCTGCCGGGGCTCGACGGCCTGCGCTGTCTCGAGCTGCTCCGTGAGCGGCACCCGCGCGTGACGACCGTCGTCGTGTCCGGGTCGGACGAACCCGCGACGATCGACGCTGCCTTCCGGCGTGGCGCGGCCGCGTACGCGCTCAAGTCGGTGAACCCGCTCGACCTGCCCGCGACCGTCCGTCAGGCCGTCGAGGGCAGCGTGTTCCGGCCCGACCGGGCGAGCCGCGACGGCCTGGAGCCGTCCCGTGCGACCGGGCTCTCGCAGAAGGAGGCCGTCGTGCTCGCCGAGCTGGCGAAGGGCCACTCGAACCGCGAGATCGCCCAGACGCTCTGGCTGAGCGAGCAGACGGTCAAGTTCCACCTGCGCAACGTGTACCGGAAGCTCGGCGTCGCCAACCGCACCGACGCCCTGCGCCTCGCGCTCGAGCGCGACCTCGTCGCGGCCGCCTGAACCGTCCGAAGGGGTCGGCGCGAGCCACCCGGACGACGTGCGCCGGGCCGGCGGCGCCGGGCCACTGTGAGTGGGCAAGTCGCGTGCCGGGCCCATCACCTCTTCGGGACTCCAGGGGCCACGTGGCGGCGACTCGAGCTACGGCGAGGCACTGCTTCGCCGGGGGGCCCGGCCGGCGGCGCCGGGCCCCAAACCAATGTCCGTCGGGCTAGGTCGAACCGCGCCGAAGAGGGGGTCGGACCGCGGCCCGCTCGATTGAACTTCGACGTGTGACCAGCCTTGCGCAGACCGCCGCACCCGAGGCGCCGCAGGCGCTCCTCGACGAGGCCACGGCCGAGATCGCCAAGGTCGTCGTCGGGCACCGCGGCCCGATCGAGCTGCTGCTGACGGCGGCCGTCGCGGGCGGCCACGTTCTGCTCGAGGGCCCGCCCGGGGTCGCGAAGACGCTGCTCGCCGGCTCGCTCGCACGAGCCCTGGGCGTCCAGTTCTCGCGGATCCAGCTCACGCCGGACACCCGTCCGAGCGAGCTCACGGGGGAGACGGTCGTGAAGTTCGGGGAGCGGACGTTCGCGCCCGGCGCGGTGTTCACGAACGTCCTCCTCGCCGACGAGCTCAACCGCGCCCAGCCGCGCGCGCAGGCCGCGCTGCTCGAGGCGATGCAGGAGCACCACGTCACGATCGACGGCCGCAGCCACTGGCTGCCCGTGCCGTTCGTCGTGATCGCGACGCAGAACCCCTTCGAGCACGAGGGCGTCTTCCGGCTGCCCGAGTCGCAGCTCGACCGCTTCCTGTTCCGCGTCGCGATCGACTACCCGACCGAAGCCGACGAGCTCGAGATGCTCGCGATCCCGCACCGCGGGGTCACGCCGGACATGCTCGAGGACATCAGGCCGCTGCTCGACACGGCGCGGCTGCTGCGCCTCCAGGGGCTCGTCGACGACGTCGTCGTCCCGGAGGACGTGTCCCGCTACCTCGTCGCGATCGTGCGCAAGACGCGCCAGCTCGAGGAGGTCACGCTCGGCGCGAGCCCGCGCGCGACCGTCCACCTCCAGGCGGCCGTGCGTGCGAGCGCCGTCCTGGCCGGCCGTCGCGTGGCAGAGTCGGAGGACGTCGTACGCATGGCGCCGCACGTCCTCGCGCACCGGGTCATCTCGGAGCGCCTCGCGGGCGCCGAGGTGATCGCGGCGGCGATCGACGCCGTGCCACGACCCTCGTCCCAGGACGGATGAACCGCGAGCGGCGGGCCGAGCGGACGGAGCCGCGTCGCGCCTCGCCGGGCCGGACGCTTGCGGTCGCGGCCGTGTTCGCCGCCACGCTCGTCGCGGCGACGGTGTCCTGGGTGCAGGTCGTCACGCACCTGCGGAACGTGACCCCGCTCGAGACGCGCGGCACGCCGGCCGCGATCGTCTGGTCCGAACGCGTCTTCCGGAGCGAGGCGGAGTTCGCCCGCTGGCTGCGCGGGCGGGGGCTCTCGTACGAGCGGTGGGTGCGGACGCACCCGAAGGCGGTCGCGATCCTGCGGAAGCGCGACCGGGCGGCGGCGGCGCAGCCTGCTCCGCGCTCGCAGCCTGCCCGGGGCTCCCGGCCGGCACGCACGGGCGCCGTCGATACGGCACCTCGGGAGGCTGGCGACGGCCGGAAGGTCTCCCTCAAGGCGACGGTCGTATCTCTGGCGGTGCTGTTGGCGGCGACGCTTGCCATCGTCGTCGCGCTCGGCGCCGCCGTCCGGAGCGCTCGGCGGTCGCGCGGGCCGGCGGCGCGCACCTAGGCATGCGCGGACCGTCGGCGCGAGTCCATGCGCAGGGGGCGCTCGTCCTTGCCACGACCACGCCAGGACGGCTTGCGCTCCGGGCGCCGGCGCTGTGGCTGACCGGCCTCGTCGTGCTGTCCACGGGGCTCCGTTTCCTCGCCGCGCGCGCGACGCCGGCGCCCTCGATCTTCCCCGACGAGCTCATCTACTTCGACCTGGCGCGCAGCCTGGCGCTCGACGGCGGGTTCACCGTCTTCGGCGCCGCGTTCTCGCCCTGGACGTACGGCGTCGTCTACCCGGTGCTGATCTCGCCGATCTTCCTCGTCGCCGGGGATGGGGAGGCCGCCTACGGGGCGATCAAGCTCGTGAACTGCCTCGTCGCTTCCCTCGCCGCCGTACCGGCCTACTTCCTCGCGCGGCGGTTCCTGACGGAGCGCCGAGCGCTCCTGTTCGCCGCGCTCTGCCTCGCGCTGCCGTCCCTCGTCTACACGACGAAAATCATGACGGAGTCGCTGGCGTACCCGGTGTTCCTCCTCACGTTCCTCGGGCTCCAGCGGGCGCTCGAGCGCCCGACGACGGGCCGGCAGGTCGCCGCGCTCGCGCTGCTCGCGCTCGCGGTGTTCACGCGCATGCAAATGGTCGCACTCGTGCCTGCGTACGTCGTGGCCGTGATGGCCTCTGCCTTCCTCGCGGCCGGGGCGGTACAGCCGGGAGAGGTACTCCGCCGGTTCCGGCCGACCTTGCTGTTGCTCGCCGTGCCGGCGGTCGCAGCCGGAGCGCTCGCGGCGACTTCCGGGCCTGACGGGATTCTCGGGCTGCACGCCGCTGTCGTCGGACGCGTCGAATGGGGCCGCGCTCCGGTATGGGCCCTCTACCACCTCGCGGAGATCGACCTTGCGGCCGGCGTCGTCCCACTCGCCGCCTTCGTGCTCCTGGCGGCTGCTGCCCTGCGAAGGGGCGACGAGCCGCGGGAGCTCCGGATCTTCGTGCTCCTGACGGGAGCGGTGGCGGTCTGGCTGCTGACGCTCGCCGGCCTGTACGCCACGCAGCCGAAGCTGCACGGACGAATCTACGAACGCTATGTCTTCTACCTCGTCCCGCTCCTCCTGCTCGCGCTCTTCATCTGGCTCGAGCGTGGTCGCAGACCGGCTCGGTGGGGAGCGGTCGCGGTCGGCGGCGCCGCGCTGCTCCCGCTCGCAATCCCATTCGGCGCGATCCTGTACGACCGGGAGTGGGGGGTCAGCAGCTCGACCGCGAGCCTCGTCCCATGGGCGTTCCTGCGGCTTTTCACCGGGTCGCTCGCCGCGGTCTACGTTGCGACGGCAGTGCTCTCGCTGGCGCTCGCGTCGCTGACGCTGCTCTCGCGCCGCTCGCACGTGATCCCGAGGGCGCTGCTGTTGACGTTCGTGTCCGTCTCCCTTCTCGCCCAAGTCGCGAGCCTCGTGCAGTCGGATGGGGTGGCGAAGCTCGGTGTCGCACGAGACCGGCCGGACTGGATCGACGCAGCGGTGGGTGAGGAGAGTTCCGTCGCTGCCGTCTGGTCGGGGAGCGACGCCGCCGGTTGGCGCTCCGCCTTGCCCCTGTGGGAGGGTGCCTTCTTCAACCGGTCGATCGCCGGGCTCTACAGCGTCTCGGGCGGCCCGCTCCGGCATCTTCCCGCCGAACCGATTCACGGCCATGGCGCCGAGCACGCATCGGAGTACGTGCTGATCGACCCGACCATCCGTGTCGACGGCGACGTCGTCGCGCGCGACGCGCGGACCGGGATGGCTCTCGTCCGGCTCGGCGGGCCTCTTCGGGTGCACGCGTCCCGCTACGGCCGCGCCGTTCCGACGCCGCGCTGAATCAGGGTCGTTCGAGGACCGCGACCGCGGTCCGGGACCGCAGACGGAACCCCGCGAAGCGACGGGCGACGGCGGGGGCCGCTGCCCACGCGGCAGCCGCAACGGCCACGCCGGCGGCCACGTCCACGAGGTAGTGCTCGCCCGTGTAGACGAGCGTCAGCGCCATCGCTGCGGCATAGGCGACCGCCAGTGGACGGGCCCACGGCAGGGCGCGCCAGATCACGAGTGCAACGAGGACCGCGCCGGCCATGTGCAGCGACGGCATCGCCGCAACCGGGTTCGGGCCGACAGCCGCCTCGCCGCTGGCGTACACAGCCTCGTCAGCGTGGTTCCAGACAGCCGGGATCACGTGCGAGACCGGCGGGAGCAGGCCCTCCTGCGACGCGAGCCACGGCGGTGCGGTCGGGACGAGCACGCAGGCGACGAGCCCTGCGTAGACGGCCCCGAGCAGCGCGAGGCAGTACCGCCGAAAGAGCTCGGAGCCCTGCCGCCAGAGCAGGAATGCGACGACGTGGGGCACGACGAAGTACGAGGTGTGCACCGCCGCTGCGGCCACGTCCCACGCGGCGATCCGTCCGGGGTCGAAGGCGAGCCGCTGAAGCCACACGGTTGGGATGTCCGCCCCCGGGAGGCTCCCGTCGAGGGCGATGACGTAGCCGGCGCGCACGGGGGCGCCGAGCCCGTCCGCGACCTGCCGTAGGCCGGCGAAGACGAGGAACGCGGCCACGTAGAACAGCCAGAAGGCGCCGTCCGGACGACGCCGCTCGAGCGCGACGTAGAGGATGGCGGCCGTCGCTGCCATGGCCGTCCCGAGCACGGGTGCGCCGCCCCGCGCGAACACGAGCCCGAAGAGCAGCCCGGCGAGCGACCCGACGCGGACGGCCGACAGGCCCGCGAACCGCACCACGCGCGCGACGATCCGCATCACACCCACTTTCGCGCCCTGACGCGGCAGTCGATTCCGTCGAATGGGTGGCCGGGTCCCGCCCGTCAGGGTAGGCTCGTCGCCAGCGGCCTGGCGGGAGGTCGTCCGAGGCCGCGATCACGATCCGATGCGCCGAATGTCCACGTCGACCACAGAGCGGAAAGCGAGCAGGGCGTGAACCTGACGCTCGTCCTCGGCCTCTACGCGGTCGGCGCCGCCGCGATCGCGCTCTGGCTCGTCGTCCGCTTCCCCTCGCTCGGACCACGGACGGTCACCATGGCTCTCGCCGCCGGCGTCGTCGCAGCGGTGGGGCTGCAGCTCTCGCTCGTGCTGATCGATCCCGTCGCCGAGCGGGCGCCGTACGGCGTCGCGGCCGCGCTGATGCTCGTCGTCCTGCCGGCGCTCACGGGCATGTTCTGGACGCTCGCCCTCATGCTGCGCCTGCTCGCCGCGCTCCGTCCGTAGCCGTCACAGGTTGCCGCCGAGCACGCGCCCGAGCCCGAGCACCGGGCCGCCGAGCACGACGATCATCAGCGCCGGGAGGATGAGGAAGACGAGCGGGAACAGGATCTTCGTCGGCGCCTTCTGCGCGCGCTCCTCGGCCATCTGCCGGCGGCGCTTGCGCATGTCGCCCGCGAGGTCGCGCAGGATCTTCCCGATCGAGACGCCGAGGGTCTGCCCCTGGACGATCGCCTGCACGAACGTTCGCACCGACATGCTGTCGACGCGCCCGAGCATGTTCTGCAGCGAGTCCTCGATCGTCAGGCCCATGCTCTGCTCCTGGAGGGTGAGCCGCAGCTCCTGGCCGAGCGGGCCTTCGACGCGGCGCGCGACCATCTGCAGAGAGGCCGCGAAGCCCACGCCGGCCTCGACCGTCGTCACGAGCAGGTCGACGAGCTCGGGCATCTCGAGGTCGATGGCCTCGATACGCCGCGCCGCACGCCGTTTCACGACGAACGACGGCAGCACCCAACCCACGGCGCCGCAGAACAGCGCCACCGCGACCTGCCGAATGCCCAGGTTGCCCGCGTTCATGAGCAGGAGCCAGGAAGGCAGGAGGACCGCCGCGAGCACCCGGTACCCGATGAACGTCGCCGGGGCCGTCTTGTAGAGCCCGGCACTCCGGAGCACCGTGCGCAGCTCGCGTTCGTGCCGCTCGTCGAGCACGCCCAGAGCACGGGCGCCGACAGCTGCCGCGATGCGGTTTGCCGTCTCGCGGAGCCCGCTGCGCTCGCGAGTCTCCTGGGCGAACGCGCGCTGCGAGAAGCCGTAGGTGGTGATCTGGGCGAACGTTTCCTCGCGCCGCAGGCCGCCGAGCGCGAGCGCCCGGACGGAGAGGGCGAATGCCGCCCCGGTGAGCATGAGTCCGAGCAGGAGAAGGATGACCATGGACGCCCCCTAGACCTTGATGTCGACGATCTTCTGGATCACGAACGAGCCCGTGACGACCATGACTGCGGCGACGACGAGCATCGCCTGGCCGGTGCCGGTCTGGATCAGCGGCGTGACCGCGTCCGGTTGCAGAGCGGCGAGGCCGAGCGCGGCGACGATCGGCAGCGCTGAGAGGATCCAGCGCGCCATGCGCCCCTGGGCGGTCAGGGTGCGGATGAGGCGGCGCAGGTCGGCCCGCTCGCGGATCGTCTCCACGACCGTGTCGAGCACCTCGGCAGCGTTCCCGCCGGCGGTGCGCTGGAGCTCGGCGAGCAGCGCTACCTGCTCGAGGTCGCGGCTCTTCATCCGCTCGGCGACGCGCCGAACCGCCTCGTCGATCGGCACGCCGATCTGCTCGTCCGCGATTGCGCGCCGGAGCTCGCTCCGCGACGGCTCGTGGGCGTTCTCCACGACCACGGTGAGCGCGCCGATGAAGCTGTGCCCGGTGCGGAGCGCCGAGGCGAGCACCTGCAGGTTCGGCGCCAGCTGGTCGGCGAACAGATCACGGACAGCCTTGAGCTTCTTCGCCACCCACGCGCGCGTCAGGAGCGGCGTGAGCAGACCGAGCAGGGCGAAGATCGGCGAGATCACCCAGAGGACGAGCACGGCGAGGGCCGTGGCGACGGCCGTCAGGAGCACCAACCGGCTCGCGGGCATGTCGATCCGCGCGATCTCCAGCCGCCGCTCGAGCGTGCGCAGGAGGGTGGTTCCCTCGCGGCGCGGGCGCTTCGGCGCCTGCGCGATCGGCGTCCGTGCCGGACGGAAGTGGCCCCCGGCGAAGTCGTCGACGCGCTCGACCAGCGTGCTCCGTCGCGGGCGCGCGAAACCGATGACCGCCAGCGCCGCCAGCCCGGCGATCAGGAGGGCGAGCACGAACGGCGCAGCAGGTGAGGCGACGAACCGCGACCAGTCGGAGCGGTGGTACGGCCGGAGCCCGGCCGGCGTCGGCGCGACATACGTCGTGGTCGCAGCGCCGAGGCCGTCGAATCCGATGGAGACGTCCACCTCCGACCGCGGAGCCGCGTCCGAGCGGTAGCGGACGACGTACTCGCTCGCGAGCCTGCGGCCGAGCGCGTCGTAGATGGCGGCGAGCCGCTCGGGCGACGACGCCTCCGCGAAGGTGCCGCCGGTCTCCCGCGCGAGCTTCCGCAGCGTGGTCGAGTCGAACGCGCCCGAGCGGAGCCCGACGGCGAAGACGCGGACGTGCCGCGCGCGCGCCTTCGCGATCGCGGCGTCGATGCTCGTGCGGCTGCCGATGTCGGCGCCGTCCGAGAGGAGCACGATCGAGCCGCTCGCGAGCCGCGCCCGCGCGAGCAGCGCGAGCGATTCGTCGACGGCGTCGTGGATCCGCGTGCCGTAGCCGAGCTCCGGCGCCCGTGCGAGCGCGCCGCGCAGAGCTGCCGCGTCGTTGGTCGGGGCCTGGACGACCCGGACGATGCCGTTGAAGGCGACGATCCCGACCTCCTGCTCGCCCTCGCGCCGCGTCACGAACGCGCGGGCGGCGTCGAGCGCTCCGGCTAGCGGGGCGCCGGTCATGCTCTCGCTCGCGTCGAGCGCGAGGACGACGCCGAAGTGGATCCCCGCCGCGGCGACCGGCGCGACGTCGACGCCGGTGACCCGCCGACCGTTCTCGGTGACGCGGACCGACGTCGGGTCGACCGACGCGCGGCCCTGGAGGTCGACGACGTAGCCGCGTTCCGGGAACGGGAGCCGGCCCACGGGCGTGAGCTCGAGGCTTCCCGTGGCCGCGGTTCCGGCGCCCGCGAGCGCCAGGACCGTGACGAGCGCGGCGAGGGTGGCGGTGAGCGCCCTCATGCCTGGTTCCCCCCGTTGCGCCGCGCACCGTCTGCGCCGTTCGCGCCCGCGCCGAACATCGCCGCCAGCGGCGTCCCGAACAGGTCGTGCGGGAGCTCGATCCCGTGGCGCTCGAACTTCGACAGGAACGCGGGGCGGAGGCCCGTCGGCTCGAGCCGGCCGACCACGGTCCGGTCCGCCTCGACTCGGTCGACGTGGAACTCGAACAGGTTCTGGAGCGTGATCGTCTCGCCCTCCATCCGCTGCACCTCGGCGATCGCCGTCACGTGCCGCGTGCCGTCGTCGAGGCGGTCGAGCTGGACGATCAGGTCGAGCGCCGACGAGACCTGCTGCCGGATCGCGCGGAGCGGCAGCTCGTAGCCGGCCATGAGCACCATCGTCTCGAGCCGGCTGAGCGCGTCGCGCGGTGAGTTGGCGTGCACCGTCGAGAGCGAGCCCTCGTGGCCGGTGTTCATCGCCTGGAGCATGTCGAGCGCCTCCGCGCCGCGGACCTCGCCGACGATGATCCGGTCGGGGCGCATGCGCAGGGCGTTGCGGACGAGGTCGCGGATCGAGATCTCACCCTCGCCCTCGATGTTCTTCGGGCGCGACTCGAGCCGCAGGACGTGCTGCTGCGCCAGCTGGAGCTCGGCCGCGTCCTCGATCGTCACGATCCGGTCACTGTCCGGGATCGCCGCCGACATGGCGTTCAGGAGCGTCGTCTTGCCCGAGCCGGTGCCGCCCGAGACGAGGATGTTGAGGTCGGCCTGCACGCACTTGGCGATGAAATCGGCCGAGTCGCGCGAGAGGGTGCCGATCTCGACGAGCTCGTCCGTCGCGAAGCGGTTTCGCGCGAACTTGCGGATCGTCAGGAGCGGCCCGGAGAGCGAGAGCGGGGCGATGATCGCGTTCACGCGGGAGCCGTCGGGCAGGCGCGCGTCGACCATCGGTGACGACTCGTCGATCCGGCGGCCGATCTGGCCGACCATCTTCGTGATGATCCGCCGCAGGTGCGACTCGTCGGTGAAGCCGAGCCCCGTCCGCGAGAGCAGGCCGCGGCGCTCGATCCAGATGTCGTCGGGGCCGTTGACCATGATCTCCGAGATCGTCGCGTCGGGCAGGAGCCGCTCCAGCGGCCCGTAGCCGAAGATGTCGTCGGCGATCTCGGACGCGAGCCGCGTCCGGTCCTCGCGCGAGAGGCCAGGCTCCTGGAGGAGCTGGGTCCGGATCTCGGCCTCGACCCGCTCGCGGGCGTCGTCGCCGTCGGACACGTCGAAGAGCCGCGGCCCGAGCTCGCTGACAAGCGCGAGGTGGATCCGGTTCTTCACGTCCGCGAACGGGTCCCGCGCCGCGTCGGGGCGGACCTCGACCGGGGCGCCTGCCTGCTGGAGGCGCTCGTGGAGCTCCATCAGTTGCCTCCCTTCCGGCGCAGCCCGCGCCGGCGAGCCTCAGGCTCCGCCGGAGCCTGGCCGGCAGCCGCCGCTGCGACGCGGACGTAGTGCTCGGACAGGGAGCGGAACGCCTTCGCAGCGCCGGAGCGCGGCTCCGCCTCGCTGATCGTCCGCCCGTCGGTGATCGCCCGCGGGATCGCCCGATCGCTCGGCACGAACACGTCGGGCTTGCGGCCGAGCAGCCGCTCGACATCCGACTGGCCGATCCCGACGTTCGTGTCGGCGCGGTTGAGCACCAGGGTGACGGCGTCGGGGTCGTAGCCCATCTGCTCGAGCGTCTCGAGCCCGATCTTCGTGTCCTTCAGCGAGAGCGCGTCGAGCATCCCGACGACGCACAGCTGGGAGGACGCGTCGACCGCCGCGATCACCTCCGGCGTGAAGGCCGGCGGGGTGTCGACGATGACGAACTCGTAGCGCGTCCGCAGGTGCTCGAACACGGCACGAAGGAACGCGATGTCGATCGCGCTCGCCTGGTCGGGCCGAAGCGGCGCCAGCAGCGCACGCACGCCGGACTCGGTCTCGGCGAGGAACGCGTCGACCTTGTCGCCGTCGAGCGAGCCGCCCGCGACCGCGAGGTCGTAGATCGTCCGCTCGGGCCGCAGGCCCAGCGCGAGGCCGACGTCGCCGAACTGCAGGTCGAGGTCGACGATCACCGGGCGCGCGCCGCCGGCCGCGAGGGCCACCGCGAGGTTGCACGAGGTGAGCGTCTTGCCGGTGCCCCCCTTGGGCCCGAGGACGGAGATCATCGTCGCCGTCCCCGTCGTCGGAGCCACGCCGCGGCGCCGCGCGACGGCCTTCTCGAGCGCGAACGCGAGCTGCGCCTGCGGAAGCGGGAGCGTGATCAGGTCGTCCGCGCCGGCCGCGAACGCCAGCTCCATGAACCCGTTCGGACTGCCCGTGTGCAGCACGACGATCGGCCGCTCGGGCCGCTGCCGCGCCGCCGCCTCCACGAGCCCGAGCACGCCGTCGGAGTGGCCCGCCGCGCCGACGATGAGCATGTCGTGCGAGTCCCCCGACGCGAGGGCCGCGGTCCCGACGTCGGCGAGCCGCTGTGTCCGCGCCCTGGTGCCGGCCGGGAGCGCCTCCTCGATCGGCACCGGGTCGATGCCGTCCTCGAGGAGGATCTGGATGGTCAGCGGGAGCGTGCTCACTGCCGGCCCCCGAGCGAGCGCACGGCCGTGATCGGCCGGACGCCGAGGAGCAGCGTCTCGACCGTGACGATGCCCGGCTTGGACTCCTTGGCGCCGACCGCCGGCCGGAGCGACAGCCAGACCTTGCCGTTGTCCGAGGCGAACGCGAGCTGCGCCGCCTGCTCGTCCGTCACGCGCAGGCTGACGTTCGTGGCCTTCGTCGCCTCGCTGTCGATCTGGACGACCGGGATGTCCGACATGATCAGCCGCAGCACCGGCCGCGCCGTGCCGCCGTTCAGCGGTCGGCCGTCGGCCCCGAGCGGGATCACGTTGAAGCCGGCGTAGATGTCGACGTGGTCGCCCTCCTGCGCCTGGCCGATGAGGCCGTGCGCGGCGTCGAGCGGCACGGACACGATCCGCTCCGCGTCCGTGAGTGCCGAGGCGAGCGAGGTCGCCTCCGTGGAGAAGTCGGCCGCCGTGAGCTGTGCGCCCTCGTAGATCTCGCGCGTCGCGACGCGGCCGGTGAGGCTCGCGGGGTCGCTGATCGCGCCTTCGCGGAGCTGGCTTTCACGGATCGTCGTCGCGGTGTACAGCCGCTTGGTCGCGACGACGCTGCCCGACGTGCCCTTCGGGATGGCGCTGCGGGCGACGAGCACCGTCACCGGCGTCCCGCCCGTCCGCAGGTTCTCGCGGTAGCCGTTGAGGTAGACGAGGATGACGATGCCGGCGAGCAGCGCGGCGGTGGCCGCGAGGTACATGGACCCCCGCCTCGTGGAGATCAGCCTGTGTGCGAATTCCATGGTCCTGGTACCTCCGGGTCGACGGTCACTTGACGAGGGAGACGATGCAGGGCGTCACGGCCGTGGGATCACAGGCCTCGGTGCCGCCGCTGAAGGGATCGGGGGCGATGTACTTGATGAAGTGGCCCCAGATGCCGCCCTTCTTCAACGGGAAGGGCGGTGGGTCGTTCGTGGCGCACTTCGAACCGGTCCAGCCGGTCACGTAGAACGCCGCGAAGTTGGTGACGGGGTATGTCGTGTGGCCGCTTCCGTCGAGTGCGGAGAAGTCGGTGATCATGAGCTTCACGACCCGCGGATCCGTGGCCACGTCGTAGTCGGGCCAGTGGACCGGCGGGCAGGTCGCGAACCGGTCGTCGAGCGCCTTCTCGGTCGGGCCGACCATGCTGCCGGTCTTGTTCGGGACGCAGGTCGCCGGGCCCGGCGGCGGCGACGCCTCCGGGCACGCCCCCGTCGCGTTGAGCTGGTACGGCGTCTTGCACCCGAAGACGATCGCGTCGCGGAAGTCCGACGCGCCGGAGCCGTCGCACGCCACCGCGCTCGTCTTGCTGCCGCCGGTGAGACGGAGGACGACGATCTTCTCGATCTCCGAGAGGTCGAGGCTTCCCTTGAGGCCGACGGTGACGGTGAACGTCTGCGAGCCGGCCGACACGGCGTACGGAGCGCCGGTCGTGCCCGCCGACGAGGTGAGCGCCAGCTCCTTGATCGGGCCCGACGGCTCCTCGGCGCCGGCGTAGACGTGCTGGACGTTCGTGTACGTGGTGGTCACCGGCCCGCCGGTGGCCGGCTTGTACCGCCAGCGGAGCGAGACGTTCACCGGGCCGTTCTCGGCCGGAATGTCGTAGACGTAGCCGGTCGACCAGTACGGGCCGGTGTTCGTCAGCGCGTGGGTGACGTTCTTGACGTCGCCACCGTCGAGGGTGGCCTCGAACAGCTGGATCCCCGTCGGGTCGATCGCCGTCGACGACTCCATCACGGCCTGCACGGAGGCCGCGCAGGACGTCGCCGGCGCCACGAGGTTCTCTGCGACGAAGAAGGGCCCGCCGCTCGGCGCGCACGACGTCGTGACCCAGACGCGCGGCGTCGGCGCCGTCGGCGTCCCGGCGGCGCCCACGCCGCGGATCGAGGCGAGGCCGATGCCCGAGTTCTCGTAGTCGAAGCAGACGTAGCCGGTGCCGCCGACGCCGTTCGAGGAGGCGCACGCGCCGCTCGTGCCGCCGACGCCGATCCGCACCCCGACGTTCGCGTTTCGCAGGGACGGTCACCGACGACGAGCCCGACCAGTAGTTGAGGCCGCCGGCCGACGTGCCCTTGGTCAGCTCGAACGGGCCTGCGAGCAAGCTGCCGCCGGCGCTCTCGTTCACGTACGTCACCGTGACGTGCTTCGGGTCGATGTCCGGGACGGCGAGCGGCAGCGAGCCCTGGACGATCGTCGCCTTCTTCAGCTGCACGCGGGCCCGGGCGTTGATCGCAGGGACGACGGTCGCCCCGCCCGGGACGAGGGCGTCGACCATCGAGCCGAGGATGTACGGCACGTCGGCCTCGGTCTGCTTGACGTCGAACATGAGGTGCGGCGTCTGGCACGGCTCCTCGATGTCGACGCTCGAGTCGACGAAGCTGCCGACGGCGAAGGTCTTGCTGTTGAACCGGGTCGTGACCCGAGCCGCGCCGCCGCCGACCTGGAAGTTGTAGGTACTCGCGCTGTTTCCCGCGTAGGCCGTGGCGGCGTCCTTGATCGCGAGATTGGCGCCGGAGACCTTCGCCGGATCCGGCGAGAAGCAGTCGCCGAAGTGCGCGCCTCCGGCGAGTGCAGCCGCGTCGGCCTGCATCTGCAGGTGCTTCTTGTGGACGTACCAGTTGCCGACGTCGATGACGAGCAGGAACAGGAAGAGCATCCCCGGCATGAGGACTGCCGTGAGGATCAGGACGCCGCCCTCTTCACCGTTGAGACGGGTGCGGGCGGTCACGGGTAACACCCCGCGGCGTACGTCGGCAGCCGTTCGAGGCGCATGGTCGAGTTGCTCTCGAGCGTGATCGTCGCGCCGCCGACGAACGGGATCCACTTGTAATCGGCGCTCACGCTCACCCTGACGGGGTCCCCGATCTTCGGGGGGGTGCCGGCCGGGAACGAGACGCACACGCGTGCCGCCGAGGTGACCGAGCCCGTGCCGTCGCGGAGCTCCGACGTCTCGGCCTGCTGCTGGATCCATTGCTTCCAGTTGCCGCCCGGCTCGGGCGAGTTCCCGAGAACGGCCGCAAGCCTTGCGCCCTCGTTCGCGAGGTGGCTCGTGTCGAGCCAGTAGTTGAGGCCCTTGCCGAAATCGATGAGGGCCAGGACGAGCAGACAGATCATCGGGACGACGAGCGCGAACTCGACGGCCGCCTGCCCCCGCTCACGTGCGAGCGAGACTCGCCGTCCGCCCCTGGGACGCACCGGGGTGGACGCCGCGGAAAGCGACGACGTCCACCCGGGCGTGCCGGTTCGTGCCGGCGGCGCAGGAAGGTGCAACGATGGCATGGCTGCTCGTCCCGAGGCCGCCCGCAGTGTCCTAGGAGATGAACGACTGCAGCTTGTCGCCGGCCGCCGACATGAAGTTCGTGATCTCGGTGGTGAATCCGGCGACCGCCAGCGCGATGATCGCGGCAACGCCGAGCACGACGAGCGCGTACTCGACCGCACCCTGACCGTCCTCGCGCTTCAGAGCGAGCGCGAACCGCTCGATGAGCGTATGCATTTGACCCTTACCTCCCCGGTAAGTCGCAGGTCTCGCCCCCACGGCGCGACCTGCTGTGTTGGATGACTCCATCCAGTCCGAATGCGGCCCGTCCACCCACCCTCGAAGGAGCGGAGGGGACTACCCGTTCGGCTCAAGCGGGCCGACCACACGTGCGGCGAGAGTCCAGGCCGTGAAGATCGCGACGTCAGACGGCATCGAGATCTGCGCCGACTGCCGCGTCGCCGACTCGTTCGGCGCACGGCTTCGCGGCCTCCTCGGCGCACGCGGGCCTGGAGGTGGGGGAGGGGCTCCTGATCCCGCGCACGAGCTCCGTCCACACCCACTTCATGCGCTTCCCGATCGACGTCGTCTTCCTCGACGGGGAGGGGCGCGTCGCGAAGATCGTCCGCGGCCTGCGGCCGTGGCGCTTCGCGGGCGCGCGGGGCACGCGGGACGTGCTCGAGCTCCCGGCCGGCCACTCCGACCGCCTCGGGCTCCGCGAGGGCGCGGTCCTCGTCTCGGCGCCTGCTGCCTATCCGGCGGGTCGACCCTAGCCCTTCGGGGTTCCCCGCCTCTCCGCCGCGCCGGGAATACTCCGGCCGACGATGCGACTCACGGTCAGCGATCCCGCCGCGATCCCCGACCTCCTCACGGCGCTCCGCCGCGGGGAGTGCGTGGCCGACCGCGCCGCGGGCGGCGTCGACGTCGCGTTCCCCTGGGTCGCGACGCTCGCCGACGCCCGCCAGGCGATCGTCGAGCTCACGTTCTTCGCCCGCACGTGGGAGCTCTCCCACCCGGGGCTTTCCATCGCGCTCGAGACGAAGGCGCCGGGCTGATCAGGCTGCGCGGACGAGCGCCTGCTCGTGCGCGATCCGGATCGCCTCCGTCCGCGTGGAGGCGCCGAGCTTGCGGTAGACGTTGCGCAGGTGGAACTTCACCGTCTGGTCGCTGATCCACAGCTCGCTGGCGATCTCGCGGTTGGTGAGCCCCTGAGCGAGCTGCGCCAGGACGTCGTGCTCCTTCGGCGACAACCCGGCGCCCTTCGGCGGGCCTGCCAGCCGGTGGACGTGGACGACACTGCCCTCGACGGTGCCGCGGATCGCGGCGGGGAGGTCGACCGGGCCGATGCGCTTGAGGATGTAGCCCGCGGCACCGCGGTCGAGCGCGGCCGACACGAGCTCGGGCTCGTCCACCGCGGAGAACACGATCACGGCCGAGTCCGGCAGCAGGCGCCGGAGCGCGTCGAGGCACGTGAACCCGTCGGCGTCTGGCAGCCGCAGGTCGAGGAGCACGACGTCGGGACGGAGCGCGCCGGCCCGCTCGACCGCCGCCGCAGCGGATTCGGCCTCGCCGACGACCTCGAACCCGTCGTCGGTCTCGAGGATCGCGCGGACCGACTCCCGCATGAGCGCGTGGTCGTCCACAACGAGGATTTTCAGGTTCAGTGGCCGCATCACTGAATGACCACACCATTCCTGGTCCCGGCACACCGTCGTATCCCTCGAAACGGTGAACCTCGCGGTTCCGTCCGTTCGGGGAGGGTCGTCTCACCCGATGAACGGTGCCCTGCCGGACCCGATCCCGTTGAATCGCCACATGGATGCCGCCGCGACGAAGCGGGACACGCAGAACGCCGAGGCGGCCCTCGTCCTCAGCTGGCGGTACGGCGTCCTCCGCGAGGCGGGGTACGACCGGGACGACGCGTTCATCCTGGCGCGGGCTCCCGTCGACGTCCACGTGGCGGCCGACCTGCTCGCGCGCGGTTGCCCGCCCCGGACGGCGCTGGAGATCCTCCTGTGAACGGCGCCGTCGTGTTCACGCTGTCCGCGGCCTTCGGTGGGGCGCTCCTGGCCGTGTGGCTCGACGCGCGCTTCCCGTCGCTGGCCCCGCGGAGCCTCACCGTGCGTCTCGTCGCCGCGGGCGCGGCGTGGCTGCTCGCCGACGGCGCAGCACGGCTCTTCGAGCGCGTCCTCGCGACGGCCCCGGTCGAGCCGCGCGAGCTCGTCGCACTCGGTGTGATCCTGCCGGCGCTCGTCGCCACCTTCCTCACCGGGCTGTGGCTGCTGCGGTCGCTCGCCACCGCGGCCAGCACCCGCTGAGCAGCGCCGGGACCACGAAAAAGCCCCGCCGGGGCAGGGCTTCTCCGCTCACTTCTGTGTGGCCTCGCGCGTCAGATCCCCCCTCGGACGGGACCCCCGCGGCGGCCGACCACCATCCGGTAGATGAGCAGCAGGACGATCGCGCCGATGATCGCCGTGAGCCACGTGGAAATGTCGAAGAACTCGTCGAGCGGGTCGGCGTCGAACACGAGCCCGGCGACGAAGCCGCCGAGCAGCGCCCCCACGATCCCGATGATCGCGGTGACGATGAACCCGCCCGGGTCGTCGCCCGGCAGGAGGGCCTTCGCGATCGCCCCGGCGATGAGCCCGAGGATGATGAAGGCGATGATTCCCACGCTTCTCCTTTCGTCGCGGTATCGGGCCGCAGCGGACCCATCGCGCGGTATTTCCCGGCAGGTCACGGCGTCAATCCCTGCGTTGCATCGAAAGGGGGTAGAAGCCGACCGTCGAACCGTGTAGAACCGGCCGGTCAGATGCTGCGGCGTCTCCTTCCAGTCCTCCTGTTCGCCGCAGCGCTCGCGGCTCCTGCCGCCGCGACCGGCGCCGTCCGCTCTTCGATCTTCTACTACCCGTGGTACGGGACGCCGCGCCACGACGGCTCCTTCATCCACTGGCAGCAGAACGGGGCCGTGCCGCCGGGCCGGATCGCGTCGTCGTACTACCCTGCGCGCGGCCCGTACTCCAGCGCCGACCGGCTCGTGCTGGCGGCGCAGATGGAGGAGATCCGCCGCGCCGGCGTCGACCAGATCTCCGTCTCGTGGTGGGGTTGGGGCTCCGTCGAGGACCAGCGCCTCGAGCTGCTCCTCCCCGAGACGCGGACGCACGGGCTGGACGTCGCCGCGCACCTGGAGCCTTACGGCGGTCGGACGGCGGCCTCGACAGCCGCCGACGTCCGGCACCTCCGCGAGCTCGGGATCAAGGACTTCTACGTCTACGGGCCGCAGGACGACACCGCCGAGAACTGGGCGGCTGCGCACGCCTCGCTGCCGGCGGACGTGCGGCTGTTCGCGCAGACGCACCTCGTCGGCTGGGCCGCCGCGGGGCGCTTCGACGGCGTCTACACGTACGACGTCCTCGTCTTCACCGGCGACCGCTTCGCCCGGCTCTGCGAGCAGGCGCGGAAGGCCAAGCTGCTGTGCGCGCCGTCGGTCGGGCCCGGCTACGACGCGCGGCGAGCGGTCGCCGATGCGCGCGTCCGGCCGCGGCGCCAGGGAAAGACGTACGACGGGATGTGGGCGAGCGCGATCAGGGCGGGCGCCAACCTCGTCACGATCACGAGCTACAACGAGTGGCACGAGGGAACGCAGATCGAGCCGGCGCGCCCCCGGCGCGGTTATCACGGCTACGACGGCGCCTGGGGCACGCGCGGGCCGGACGCGGAGCGGGCCTACCTCGACCGCACCGCGTACTGGACGGCCCGGTTCAGTAGAGGGTGGTAGCGAGCCGCCGGCGGTAGGTCGCGCTGAGCGGATGGTGCGTGCCGAGGTCGGCGAACAGCGCCACCATCAGCCGGCGAATCCGGTCCCGGGCCTGCGGGTCGGAGGCCCTCGCGAGGAGCGCCTCGAAGGCCGCCTCGTAGTCGCGGGCGTCGAGCGCCTCGACCACGTCGGGCCACTCGCCCTCGATGCGCAGCTCCTCGACGATCCGGTCGGCCTCGCTCGGGCCGCTCAGCTTGTCGAGGAACTCGGCGATGAGCTGCGGCGTCCGCACGCCGACGAACTCGTCGACCACGTGCCCGTTCCGGAACGCCTTCACCGCAGGGATGCCCTGGATCCCGTACTCGCGTGCGAGGCCGGGGTTCGCGTCGACGTCCACCTTCGCGAGCACGACCCGGCCTTCGCGCTCGACGACGGCGGCTTCGAGCGCCGGCCCGAGCATGCGGCAGGGGCCGCACCACTCGGCCCAGAAGTCCACGACCACGGGAAGCTCGGCCGATTGCTCGATCACCTCGGCGGCGAAGGTCGACTCGCTGACGTCCATCAGCAGTGGGAACGCGCGTCGCGGCGCCCGGATTCCGCCGCTCAGAGGACGAACACGTCGGCGGCGCAGCCGAAGACGAGCGCGGCCGGAATGTCGGGCTCGGCCACGCCCGCGAGCGACGGGTGCGCGATGTCGACCGCCGTGTCGGGCCACGCCTCGAGCCCGAGCGCGGCCGCGCCGTCGTCGCGTCCGACCGCCAGCAGCTGGTCGAGCGGGATCACGTTGCGTCGGCCGGACTGCCGTCGTGCGATCCCTTCCAGCTCACGCAGCTCCTCCAACGGGTCGATGCGGACGTTCGAGTCGGAGCCCACGCAGAGCGGGATCTCGCGGTGGCGCAGGCGCTCGACCGGCAGGAACCCGTCGCCGAGGTTGGCCTCGGTCGTCGGGCAGACGCACACGCGGGCTCCGGTGCGGGCGACGAGGTCGAGCTCGGCGCCGTCGGCGTGCGTCGCGTGGACGACGGTGGTGTGCGGCCCGAGGCAGCCGGCGCGGTCGAGCACCTCGAGCGGGCGCGCGCCGTGCTCGGCGAGGCACTCCTCGATCTCCTGCGGCTGCTCGTCGGCGTGCACGTGGAGCGGAAGGCCCTCCGCCGCGGCGTAGCGGCCGACCGCCTCGAGCCACGGCAGCGGGCAGGCGCGCACGGAGTGGGGGGCGACGCCGACGCGCAGGCCGTGGGCGCGAAGCGACTCGACCTCGTCGAGGTAGGCGGCCGGCGAGTCGCGCCGGAACCGCGGGATCCCGCCGCGCGCGTACGCCACGTGGAGGAGCACGAGCTCGATCTCCGCCTCCTCGGCGGCCTCCGCCGCGGCCAGCGCCTCGTCGTAGCCGAGATAGTGGAACTCGCCGACGGCGGTGAATCCGGCCGCGCGCATCTCGCGGTACACGGCCGCGTAGAGCTCGCGCACCGAGTCCGGCGTGTGCCGCGCCGCCTCGACCAGCATCAGCTCGCGCCACGCCCAGAAGTCACCGCCCTCGGACCGGCCGCGCAGCGTGCGCTGGAAGGCGTGCGAGTGCGCGTTGACGAAGCCGGGGAGCTCGAGCCGCGCGTCCATCGGCACGCAATCGTCACAGTTTTGCGGGCGCGGAGCAGCGACGATGCGGGGTTCGATACCGAGATCTGGTGCCAGACACCTGCGTTCTGGATTCGATGCAAGCGCCGGCCAGGCGGACGACGGTCGGCAACTATCCTTGACGCGTGGCCACCCGCGCGGTCCCGAGCCCGCTCGCCCAGCTTCCGAATGCGCTCACCGTCGCGCGGCTGCTCCTGATCCCGGTCTTCGTCGCGCTGATCGTGCCGGCCGAGGGCGGGGAGAGCTGGGCCGCGGCGATCGTCTTCGCCGTCGCCGGCGTGACCGACCAGGTCGACGGCTTCCTCGCGCGGCGCTGGCACGTCGAGTCCGCGTTCGGGAAGATCGCCGACCCGCTCGCCGACCGGCTGATGATCGACGCGGCCGTGCTCCTCCTCTTCTGGCACGACCGCCTGCCGTGGATCGCGCTGCTGATCCCCGCCCGCGACCTCGCGCTGATCGTGCTCACGCCGCTCGCGATCGGGCGCGGCTACCGCTTCGAGGTGAACCTCGTCGGCAAGGCCGCGACCTGGCTCCTGTACGCGTCGCTCGCGTTCCTGATGGTCACCACGGAAGGCACCGACTGGCCGTTGTGGATCTTCTGGGCCGGCGTCGTGCTCGCGCTCGTGTCCCTGGTCGGCTACGGCTGGAAGGCGCTGCGGGAGGTGCGGGCGTGAAGGCCGTCGTCATGGCCGGCGGCGAGGGCACGCGCCTCCGCCCGCTCACGTCGAACCAGCCGAAGCCGATGGTCCCGATCGTCGGCAAGCCGTGTATGGAGCACATCCTCGAGCTCCTGCGCCGACACGACTTCCGGGACGTGATCGTCACGCTCGCGTTCCTCCCGCAGGCGATCCGCAGCTACTTCGGCGACGGCGAGGCGATGGGGCTCGAGATCGAGTACTCCGTCGAGGAGTCGCCGCTCGGCACGGCCGGCTCGGTGCGCCTCGCGAGCGCGAAGCTCGACGACACCGTTCTCGTCATCTCCGGCGACGCGCTGTGCGACATCGACCTGACGGCGCTCGTCGCCTCGCACCGCGAGCGGGGCGCCTCGGTCACGATCGGGCTGAAGTCGGTGGAGAACCCGCTCGAGTTCGGCATCGTCGTCACCGACGAGGACGGCCGCGTCGAGCGCTTCCTCGAGAAGCCGTCGTGGGGGCAGGTCTTCTCGGACACGATCAATACCGGCATCTACGTGATCGAGCCCGAGGTGCTGCGCCACGTCCCGGACGACCGGCCCTACGACTTCTCGAAGGAGCTCTTCCCGCTGCTCCTGGAGATGGGCCGCCCGATCTACGGCCACGTCTGCGACGGCTACTGGCAGGACATCGGCAACCTCGACCAGTACCGGCAGGCGAACCAGGACGCGCTCGAGGGCGGCGTCGGGCTCGAGGTGAAGGGCATCCGGCTGCGCGGGAACATCTGGATCGGCGAGGGCGTGGAGGTGGCCGACCTCGCCGCGATCGAGGGCCCCGCCTTCATCGGCGACAACGTCCGCATCGCCCCGGGAGCCACCGTCGGCGCCTCGGCCGTGCTCGGCAACAACGTCACCCTCCGTGAAGGCGCGCGCGTGACGCGGTCGGTGCTCGACTCCTCGACCCACATCGGCCGCAGCGCGCTCGTCGAAGGCGCGATCGTCGGCCGTGCCTGCGACTTTCGCGACCACGTCCGCGTCCACGAGGGCGTCGCGATCGGCGACAACGTCACGCTCGGCGCGGAGAGCGTCGTCTTCCCGGGGGTCCGGATCTTCCCGTACAAGGAGGTCGAGACCGGAGCGCAGATCCACGAGAGCCTGATCTGGGAGTCGCGCGCCTCCTCGCGGCTGTTCGGAAAGGACGGCATCGCCGGGCTGGTGAACGTCGACCTGACGCCGGAGGTGTCGATCCGGCTCGCGGCCGCGCTCGGCACGGCCCTCGACCGCGGCGCCCGGGTCGTCGCGAGCCGCGACCCGGCGCCGGCCTGCCGGATGGTGAAGCGCGCGATCATCACGGGGCTGATCTCCACCGGCGTCGACGTCGACGACCTGCGTGCGGCGCCGTCGCCGGTCGCGCGGCACATGCTGAAGATGCACGCCTACGACGCCGGCATCCACGTCGGGACGAGCTCGTCCGACCCCGAGGTCGTCCAGGTGAAGATCTTCGAGCCGCCCGGAATCCAGGTGTCGCCGGCACTCCAGCGCGAGATCGAGAAGTTCTTCACGCGCCAGGAGCTGCGGCGCTCCGCGTACGACGAGGTGGGGGACATCGGCTATCCGGCGCGTGTCCGCGAGAGCTACGCGCAGGATCTCCTCGAGTCGCTCGACGCCCCGGCCATCCGCGCCCGCGGCTTCCGCGTGGTCGTCGACTACGGCTACTCCGCCGCGTCGTTCGTGCTCCCGCTCGTGCTCGGCCCGCTCGGCGTCGAGGCAGTCTCCGCCCACGGCTTCGCCGCGATGGCCGACCCGGGGCAGGAGGGCTCGGTGCCGGAGCTCGTCGAGCAGACGCGGCGGCTCGTGTCCGCCGTCGGCGCCGACCTCGGCGTCGTCCTCGACCGGGCGGCCGAGCGGCTCTACCTCGTCGACGAGACCGGCCAGGCGGTGACGAACGAGCAGACGCTGCTCCTGTTCCTGCGGCTGCTCGTCTCGGACGGCCATCGCGGCAAGCTCGCGTTCCCCGTCACGATCACGAGCCTCGTCGAGACGATCGTCGACGGCAGCGCGCTCGAGGTCGTGCGCACGCCCGCGTCGCTCGCCGACCTCACGGCGGCTGCCGCGGGCGACGACGTCGTCTTCGCCGGGGCGGTCGGCGGCGGCTACGTCTTCCCGACCTTCCTCCCGGCCTACGACGCAGTCGCGGCACTCTGCAAGCTGCTCGAGCTCCTGGCGCCGCTCGACAAGCCGCTCTCGGAACTCGTCGGCGAGCTTCCGGTCTCGACCGTCGTCCACCGCGAGCTGCCGTGCCCGTGGGCCGCCAAGGGCCTCGTCATGCGTCTCCTGAACGAGCGCTTCGCCGACCGCGACGTCGACGTCACGGACGGGATCAAGGTGACCGGCGAGCACGGCTGGGTGCAGGTGCTGCCCGACCCGGACGAGCCGATCGTGCACCTGTACGCCGAGGGCGACTCCGAGGAACGCTCGCTCGAGCTCGAGCGCGAGATCCGCGAGCTCGTCGAGGCGATCGTGCAGGGAGCGCGCGCCGAGGAGCGAACCACGGCCTGACGAGAGCGCCTAGACTCTCAACCAGAGGTTGACCCTTAGAGGGGACCCCTGCTTCAATGGGTCCACGATCCCGCGACCCGAAAGGCGTTCATGGAAGCCCTGCCCGATCTCGCCTCGCTCTCCGACGATGACCTGAAGCAGCTCATCGACGAGCTGAAGCGGGAGGAGAACGAGGTCTCGTACCGGCGCCGCATCCTCCACGGCAAGATCGACATCCTCAAGGCTGAGCTGGTCGCCCGGCTCCAGAAGACGGGCGGGAGGAGCGTCCTCGACCAGGTCGACGTGGAGTCACTGTCGGCAATCCTCGCAGGGAGGTCGACGCCGCCGGCCTGAGCGTGAGATGAGCCGGCGCTCGCGCGCTGGTTTACGCCGACGAAGCAGGTATCCAGAGAAACGTGAGCCCCGCCAAAGTCTGCAGGACGTGAGATGAGCCACATTTACTGCCCAGAGTGCGGCTTCCAGAACCCGGAGGCCGCGAACTACTGCGCCCGCTGCGGCGCGCACCTGCTGAAGGAGGAAGCCGGTGACACGACGCAGACGTTCACCCCTGTGGAGGACTCCGAGGAGGCAGGCATGGCCGAGGACCTCGGCATCGAGGGGCCCGCGCTCGTCGTGCGCTCCGGGGGCGGCCGCTCGGGCGAGACGTTCTTCCCGCAGGGCGACCGCACGACGATCGGGCGCTCGCCGGACTGCGGCATCTTCCTCGACGACGTCACCGTCTCCCGCCGGCACGCCGTGCTCGTCGAGGAGGACGGCGCGTTCTCGATCGAGGACCTCGGGAGCCTCAACGGCACGTTCGTCAATCGCCGCCGGATCGAGCAGGCGCAGCGGCTCAGCGACGGCGACGAGGTCCAGATCGGCAAGTACCGGCTCACGTTCATGGCGCGATGACGACCGTGACGACACCGCAGCGCGCGACTCCGCCCCCGCAGCGGCTGCTCACGATCGGTGCCGTCTGCCGTCGACTCAAGCCCGAGTTCCCGGACATCTCCATCTCGAAGATCCGCTACCTCGAGGACCAGGGGCTGCTCCAGCCGAAGCGCACGCAGGGCGGCTACCGCCTCTTCGGCGAGCAGGACGTGGAGCGGCTCCAGCGCATCCTCGAGCTGCAGCGGGACGAGTTTCTGCCGCTCCGCGTCATCCGCCAGGAACTGGACGCGGGCGGCGCGGCCGAGCGGCGGAGGCGTCGCCCGGCGGGCCTCGTCGACCGCGACGACGAGGTGTCCGCCGAGGAGCTGCTCGACCGCTCGGGGGCGTCGGCCGAGCTGCTGCGCGAGCTCGAGGACTTCGGGCTCGTCGTGGCGCGGACGGAGGCCGGCACGCGGCTCTACCCGGAGACGGACGTCGACGTCGTCACCGCCTGCACGCGCCTCGCCGCGTACGGGATCGCGCCGCGGCACCTCCGGGCCTTCCGCACGGGCAACGACCGCATCACGGGCCTCCTCGAGTCCGTCGTGGCGCCCGCGTTGCGTGCGCGGAGCCCCGAGCGTCGGCAGGCCGGGGTGGACGACCTGCAGACGCTCGGCGAGCTGGCCCAGGAGCTCTCCCAGCTCCTCCTGTGGCGCGAGTTGCGCAACCAGGCCAGCTTGTAGGCTGCGCTCCGTGACGGAGACGCAATCGCTCGACCTGGCCTCGCTCGTCCGGGACGTCCCGGACTTCCCCAAGCCCGGAATCGTCTTCAAGGACATCATGCCGCTGCTCGCGAACGCCCAGGCGTTCCACCAGGCGGTCGAGGAGCTCGCCGACTGGGCCGAGCCGCGCAAGCCGGACATCGTCCTCGGGGCCGAGGCCCGCGGCTTCATCACCGGCGGCGCGCTCGCCGAGCGTCTCGGAACGGGCTTCGTCGCCGCGCGCAAGCCGGGGAAGCTGCCGTGGCGGACGGTCACGGCGAAGTACGCGCTCGAGTACGGCTTCGACGCGCTCGAGCTCCACGCGGACGCGATCGTCCAAGGCCAGCGCGTGCTCGTCCACGACGACGTGCTCGCGACCGGGGGCACCTCGGCCGCGAAGTGCGAGCTCGTCGAGCGCCTCGGCGGCGAGGTGGTCGGCGTGCTCTTCCTGATCGAGCTCGACTTCCTGCACGGCCGAGAGCGCCTGGGCGCATACGACGTGCACTCGCTCATCACGTACTGAGCGAAAACCTGGGCGAAAACTCGCGGTTGCGCTCGGCGTCCGCGCTGCCGATAACAATGGCGAGACGCATGTTCGACGCACTGAAGGGCACGTACCGGTTCCCGTGCCCCGCCAGGGGTGAGACGTCCGTGCGCCTGTCCGCCTTCCGCGTGCTCGACCGGTTGCCCGGCGCCGCGCATCCCGCCGTCTACCACGTCACGTTCGCGTGCCCGTGCGGGGACGAGCACGCCGGGCTCGTGTCGCACGACGAGCTCGACTGGGCGCCGCTCGGGTTCGCGGGCGATGTCGCCTTCCTCAACCTCATGACCTCGCGGGTGGAGCACATGGGCGTCGAGCTCGGCGACCTGGCCGCACGGCGGATCACGAAGGGCGAGTGGCCGTGGAGCTTCTTCTGCTACCCCGAGGAGCGCCCGCGCCCCGTCTACCCGTCCGCGTTCTGCGTGCTCGCGCCGGGAGACCGCTCGCTCGGCGTGGCCGTCCGCTGCCCCGCCTGCCACAAGGTCTCGGTCAACCTCGTCACGCACGCGCACGTCGACCTCCCGTGGCACCACGACCGCGAGGTCGGAGTCGTCCCGCACGTCTTCGCCGACGACGCGGCCCGCCTCGTCGAGGAGTTCCAGGCCGAGCTGTACTCGTCCGGGTTCGACGCGCGCCGCCTCTCCCTGGAGTAACCGAACCCGGGCCGGGGCCGTTTCCCTGATGTACCCCCGGACAAGGAGAGGACGACGTGTACGGCTTGACGCGCGGAACCATGACCCTGATCGGCGTGGCGGCGGCCGGCGCGCTCCTCTGGCTGGCGAGCCAGCTCGAGGCGGACGCGAACGGCGACTACTGGGCCCAGATGGCGCTCGTCGCCGGCGCCGGGCTCGTGATGGCGCTCTCACAGCTGCTGGGCGGCTGGACGAAGTGGGGCTGGCCACGGCTCTCCCCGACGGTCTTCCTGATCGGCTTCCTGCCGACGCTCGCCGCCGGCGGGCTCGTGCTCCTGGCTGCGCAGCCGGACTCGAGCGCGTGGGGCACGGGCTGGGCGGCCGACCTCGGGCTCGACGGCCTCGCCGCGGACTTCACCGCAGTCCTCCCGGCGGTCGCGTTCCTGATCGGGCTCACGTTCGGCCTTTCCTTCGACACGACCGGACCGGTCGTCGACGAGGACGAGGTCGTCGAGGAGCGGCCTGCGGTCCCGGTCGACGGGCGTGCGACCGACGAGCCCGTCACGGCCGAGCGCCACGCGCTGCGGCGTGACCGGGAGACGGCAGACAACTGGGACGACTCGACGGTCCGCGAGCGGGAGCCGGAGCCCGCCCTGGCGACCGACCGCACCGACGGAGACGCCCACACCAGGGACGAGGACGAGCCGCGCCGCCGCGGCCTCTTCCGCCGCTGACCGACTGCTTCCCGGCCCCGGGCGACCCCCGGGGCGGGGGCGCTCAGGCCTCGGCGTCGCGCCCGTAGAGGCGCACGTACAGGAAGATCGCGAACCCCGACACGATCGACACGATCAGTGCCGTCGCGCCCTCGACGTCCAGCGCGAGCATCCCGAAGAAGAGGAACAGGGCGAGCCCCACGGCCCAGAGGCCGGCGCTGAGGCCGGGGTCGATGCTCGGGGGCCGCAGGTGCACGGCGGCCGATGCTACACGACCGCCGTGCCCCGATTTCCGTCACGGATCCAGGCGGAACGGCGGGTACTCGTCCCGCATCAATGCGACGTACGCTCCGACCCGGATCGCCCACCGGCTGATCCCGACCGCCAGCCGCCAGATCTCCCGGGGGTATCGCCCGGCGAAGAGGAGCGACGCGCCCGCTGCCAGGAACAGGACGGTGTTGACGCTGATCGAGCCGCCCTCCCAGCCGTCGGTGGCCCAGCCGACGCCCCACACGAGGAGCGAGAGGATGACGAGGTGCGGGATCGCGAGCAGCCACTTCACGAGCACGAGACCGCGCGAGAGCCGCTCCGGGTACTCGACCGCGAGCCGCGCCGGATAGCCCGGCTCCTCGCCGAGCGAGAACGGCGGGTACCGGTCGGTGCCGATCCCGTTCGTCGCGAAGTAGGTGACGCGCCAGGTCCACCGCATCACGCCGACGTTGAACTCGAAGATCCCGCGCGGGTAGCGGCCCGTGAAGAGGATCGCGAAGAAGGCGACGATCGTCAGCACCACGAAGGCCGCCCACAGGAACCCGAGCAGGAACCAGTGGGGGATCGCGAGGAACCACTTCACAAGCCAGCGCCAACGCGACAGGCCGGGATCGAGCTCCGCATCGACCGTGACGGGGTAGGGGACGGCCGCCTCCGCTGCCGGTATCGCCGCGGCGGGGCTCGGCACCGCCGCCGCTCCCGCGCCGGGCTCGACGGGCCGGCCGCGGATGCCGAGCGTCAGCAGGAGCGCGGCGCCGCCGATGAAGAGGATCGCCGTGCCCGCCAGGCCGAGCGCGAGCCAGCCGAGCCAGTCGACCTTGCCGCCGAACTCCACGTCGGCGAGGACGCCGCGCGAGGCATCGGCGTTCATCACCACGAGGGACCAGTCGCCCTGCTCGACGTCCCAGTTGATCGTCTGCGGGCCGCTGCCCGCGCTCGACGCGACCCAGAAGTCGTCCTCGCCGGGCGCCGCCGCGGGCGCGCCGCCGCTCTCCTGGACGTAGTCCGCGCGGAACGGGTGGTAGTCGACGTCGTCGACGACGCTCCGCGAGACGCCGTCGAGATACGACTCGACGTCGTCGGCGGGTCCGATCCCGACGAACGCAGGGCGTTCGCCCGTCGCGGTCACCTTGACGGTGCCGAGCTCGTCCTCCAGCCGGCCGGGGATATCCTCCTCGGCGAGCACCTCGACCCGCTCGTGCGTGATCGCGTAGCCGGGTGAGACGAAGCGCTCGCTCGAGGTGGTGAAGAACCCGTCATCGTCGCGCTGCGTCGCGTTGGCCCAGACGATCGCACCGGCGGCGAGGACGAGCCCGATGCCGATCAGGGCGGCGATGCTGCCGAGGACGATCAGAACGGTTCGGCCGAATCCGCCGCCGCGTGAGCGCGCGGCGCCGACCGGAGGAGCTGCTGTCGACATGATGTCCCTCCTCGAAGTGTCGCTCCGAGACTGGCGGGAGCGGGGGGAGGGCGCATCGGGGAATCCCGGGAGCCGCGGCCCGTGTCGGACCAAAAAAAAGTTCGCCGAGCCGGTGGCGGTTTCGTCCACCGAACCCGCGGACTTTCGGCTTCCGCCTACGGCCCCCGGACGCGGTTTCGACCTACTTCCGCTCCGTGCTCGACGCAAGGGGGACACTACGGGGGGTCGCCGACCCTCGCAAGGGTGCCGCGAACGGAAAAGTCCGCAATTTGCGACCTCTCCAGGAGTGAATACTTCCACAGCCTTTCGTGCAGCTGTGGATAACCCTGTGGACACGGTCTGCGAGGGGCGGCGGCGGTAGCGTTGCCGCGTGCGCACGCGGGCGGTGTGGGTGGGAGGCGCGGCGGTGGCGGTCGTCGTGGTCGCGCTCGCCGCCGCGGGCTGGGGGGAGGAGCCGGGCGCATTGACGAACTGGCAGGCGCTCGTGCTCGGGGTCGTGCAGGGCGCGACGGAGCTCCTGCCGATCTCCTCGTCCGGCCACCTGATCCTCGTGCCCTGGCTCGCCGATTGGACGTACCTGGAGGAGCACGACGCGTTCAACCAGACCTTCGACGTCGCGCTCCATCTCGGCACGCTGGTCGCGGTCGTCGCCTACTTCCGGCATGAGATCGTCGACCTGCTGCGCGCGTGGCTCCGGAGCGTCGGCCGGAGGCGCGTGGAGACGCCGCTCGAGCGGACGGCCTGGGTCGTATTCGTGGCGACGATCCCGGCCGCGCTCGTCGGCGCGCTCGGCGAGAACCTCATTGCCGACCACCTCGGCGAGCCGTGGCAGATCGCGATCAACCTCGCGCTCTTCGGTGTGCTCCTCTGGATCGCCGACCGGACGCCGGAGCGGCGGGGGATGGCCGACGTCGGCCCCTGGCATGGGCTCGGGCTCGGCCTGGCGCAGTCGCTCGCGCTGATGCCCGGGGTCTCGCGCTCCGGGATCACGATCACGGCAGGCCGCTTCCTCGGGCTCGACCGCGACTCGGCCGCGCGGCTCTCGTTCCTGCTGCTCGTGCCGATCACGGTCGGGGCGGTGCTCTACAAGGGGCTGACGGACGTCGTGCTCGGCGACCTGCCGCCGGGCTGGGAGGGACCGTTCCTCGTCGGGACGCTCGCCGCCGCCCTCAGCGGCTTCCTCGCGATCAGCGTCCTGCTGACCTACGTGCGGCGGCACACCTACACGCTCTTCGTCGTGTACCGGCTGGTCGCCGCGGCCGTGATCGTGCTGCTGATCGCCTCGGGGGCCCGCGGAGCCGGCTTCTGAGCGGGAGGCCGGTCCCGCTCGTCGTCGCGGGCGCCGTCTGCATCGCGTTCTCGGGGATCCTCGTCCGCCTCGCCGACGTCGAGCCGTCGACGGCCGCGTTCTACCGCTGCGCGCTCGCGCTGCCGCCGCTCGCCGCGCTCGCGTACTGGGAGCGCCGCCGCTACGGATCGCGCGGGACGCGGCTGCGGACGCTGGCGTGGGTGGCGGGCGCGTTCTTCGCGGCCGACCTGATCCTCTGGCACCACTCGATCGCGAAGGTCGGAGCCGGGCTCGCAACCGTGCTGGGGAACGTCCAGGTCGTGCTCGTCCCGCTCACGGCCTGGCTGCTGCTGCGCGAGCGTCCGACCCGCCAGGTGCTCGTGGCCGTCCCCGTCGTGCTGATCGGTGTCGTGCTCATCTCCGGCGTCCTCGGCGCGGGCGCCTACGGCGACGACCCGACGCTCGGGGCGGTGTTCGGGATCCTCACGGCGATCGCGTACGCGGGCTTCCTGCTCGTCCTGCGCGCCGGCTCGACGGACGCCCGCCGCTCGTCCGGTGCGCTCTTCCACGCCACGCTCGCCTCGGCGATCGTGATCGTCCCGGCAGGGCTGCTCCTCGGCGAGCTCGACTTCGGGACGTCGCGGGAGGCCATCGGCTGGCTGCTCGTCCTCGCGCTGACGTCGCAGGTGCTCGGCTGGCTGCTCATCACCGCCGCGCTGCCGCAGGTGCCGGCGTCGCTGAGCTCCGTCGTGCTCACGCTCCAGCCGGTGATGGCGGTGGTGCTCGCGATGCTGCTCATCGACGAGGACCCGTCCGGGGTGCAGCTGGTCGGCATCCTCGTCGTCGTCGGCGGCATCGTCCTCGCGACCGCGGGCGGGCGGCGGCCGCGGGAGCCCGGGCCCGAGGCCGGGTAGCGTCTCGCGGATGCGGTCGCATCTCGTCCTCACGCCGCGCGAGTACGAGGCGAGCCGGGCCGGGCACTTCCACGCGCGCCGGCTCGCGTTCGTGCTCGAGGCGGCCACGACCGTGCCGGCCGGCGGGACGGCCGTCGAGCTCGGGTGCGGGCCCGGCTCGGTGCTGGCGGACTTCTCCCGGGCGCGGCCCGAGCTCCGCTGCCTCGGCCTCGACGTGGACGACGCCATGGTCGCGTACGCAAACGAGGCGCACGGGCGCGACGGGCTCCGCTTCGCCGTCGCACAGGTGGGCCGCGACCCGATCCCCGAGCAGGCGGACTTCGTGTTCGCGATCGACGTCCTGCACCACGTCGCCGATCCGGCGCCATTCCTCGCCGCCGTGACGGCGGCGCTCACGCCCGGCGGCGTCGTCGCGGCGATCGAGCCGAACTCGCTGCACCCGTACGTGGCTCTGAGCCAGGAGCGCATGCGGCGTCAGGGTCTCGACGAGGATCACTTCCGGCGGCGAACATGGGAGGCCGCGTTCGCCGCCGCCGGGCTCCGCGTCGAATCACGCTCGTGGCTGCACGCGTTTCCCGCGTTCGTGCGGTCGGTGCCGTCGCCGGTCGCACGGCTCGAGCGGCTCGTGGAGCGCGTCCCGCCGCTCGCCGGAAGCGTCGCCTACGTCCTGCGACGGACCGAGCCGTGAGCGCGGCGACCGTGATCGCGATCGTCTCCGTCGTGATTGCCGCGGCTTCCTTCGTCGTCAACGTCTGGCTGGGCCAGCGCGCCGCCGTGCGCGCACGCAAGCCCGTCCTCGTGTTCGTCGACGACCCCGCGCAGGAGTGTTGGGTGCTGCACAACGTCGGCAACGGGCCTGCCCTGAACGTCCTGGTCGCCCAGCGACAAGGCGGAGCGTGGTTCAACCCGGTCGTAGCGCCACCGCTGGCGCGAGAGGCGCGGTTCCCGTTGACCTGGCTCGGGAGGGTCAACGACACCGGGCTCGGCGCCGCTTACTCGGACTTCGAGGACCGCCGCTACACGTCCACGCTCGGCGGAGAACGCTCGCGCGCGTACGAGGGCAACCGACTCCCGGACTGGTCCGACGACGAGGTTCGCCGCTACTGGCAATTGCAGCCAGACGTCGCCGCCACCGTTCGGTGGAGCGAACGGCCGAGCGGCTTCACCGCCTGAGCTGAGGGCAACTCGACCGGCCGGAACGCCGCCGTTATCGTTTCCCGGTTGTCGGAAGCCGTCTCGGCATCCGCACGATCAGGGGGGATCGGAATGAGAAGACTCGTCTTGGGCCTCTGCGTCGTCGGCGCAGCGGTCATGGCCTCGACCGCTGTCGCGATCACGTGGGGTCGGCCGGACGTGAACAACGAGTATCCGAACGTCGCGTCGGTCAGAGGGATCGTTCATGCGCAGAACCTCGCGCGCATCAGCTGTAGCGGGAGTCTCCTGCAGCGAGACGCGCAGAAGGTCGTCATCCTGACCGCCGCCCACTGCACCGATGCCTGGGCCGGCGCGATCGCGGCGGGAACCATCGACTCGGTCGGGGTCTCGTTCGACCAGAACAACCAGGTCAACGGCACGATCACGAACGGGACGTTCTACGTCAGGGGCGGCGTTCCCATCAGCTTCCCCGCGAAGGACGCGCCCTTCGAGAAGTTCGACTACGGCCTCGTCGCGTTCCCCGCGGATGCGGAGAACGCCGTCGGCCAGACGGTCACCGAGCGGTGGGGTGCGCTCGCGCCCGTTCAGGTGGCTCCGACGACGGGGTACCTGTCGAACCTGATCAACAGCGTGAGCAACCCGACGCAGACGCTGTCGTTCACGGCGGTCGGCTACGGCACCGGTGAGAAGTTCCCGATCCCGGGCGAGGAGACGGGGCCTGCGAATCCGTCCGGGAGCAACGACACGAAGTTCCTCATCCGCTACATCGCTGACGGGCTCTCGTTCGCGGCGCACAACCCCGTGAACGACGTGCTTCGCCTGTCGATGAACATCGCCAAGGGCGAAGCGGGCACGTGCAACGGCGACTCGGGCGGGCCGATCTTCTACCAGGATCGAGCCCTCGGCCGCGTCCAGGTATCGCTCGTGTCCGGCGGGGATGCTCCGTGCCGGGCGACGAACACCGGGCCGGGCTTCAGCCGCCAGGAGGCGTTCGATTTCCTCGCCTGCGCGAAGGTCGCAGGAGGGGTCGGCGCCGTCACGGCGTGCGTCGAGGCTCGCTTCGGCTCCTAGCCGACGCGTCGTATCGAGATCCGTCGCAGCCAACCGGAGGCCCGCACTCGGCGGGCCTCCGGGTCTTGGCCCCTTCCGATGAGCTTCTGCTCGAACCGCGCGCGTAGGCGCGTGCGAAGCACTTGGCGAGATACGGCATCCGTCTCGACCAAGGAAGGGGTTCGCATGTCCAAGCAAGCCGTCACCGCACACAGGGGAACGACCGTCTGCGTGCTCGTTGTCGTTGCGTCGATCGCGCTCGCGGCTCTCGCCGCGATTCCGGCGTCCGCCGACACGCCGCCGGCCTCGAGGGGCTCGACCCTGCACGGGTTCCTCGTGGAGGACGGCGTCGTCGGGGCGACGCCCGCGGCGGCTCGCGCGCCTTCCTCTACGAGCGAGGCCGCTACACACTGATCGACGGCAGCCGCGACGCGACCTACACCCGCGCCCTCGACGTGAACGACAAGGGCGAGATCGTTGGCGACTACGGCACGCCGTAAGGCGACCTCCGATGAGGTCGAGCGCGGCATGGTCAAGTCCCTGACCGTTCGAGTCGAACATGTCTCTCCAGATGGGGGATCTCGGCGGGCGCTGCTGGCCGGGCTACGGTGCGGCGCTTCGTAACACGATCCGGTTGGGCTGGTCCCGCCGGAAGAACAGGGGAGATATGGGAAAGCGATTTCTGGTGGCGCTTTCGGCGTGCGTGTTGGCCGTCTCGGTGGTCGTTCCGTCGGCGCTCGCGCACGACTGCTTCGTCGCGAAGAAGCCGGCCACTGCCGGCGCGGTCGTGCAGGTCAATGTCATGACCGGGGAGGAGACGGTCCTGAAGCCGAACCCGGGGACCGAGGAGAAGCCGCACGGGGCGTTCGTCGCGCTCACCGATGGCGGGGACCTGAGCGCGTCCACGTTCCTGCGTGCACCCGAAGGTGTGCTGCCTCCCGCCCGCGAGGGTGGCCCGCAGTACAACTGCGACGGGAAGGGCATCGACTCGATCGAGCTCTGCTTCTTCGGCCCGGAGTCGTAGTAGTCCGATCGGCGGGTGGAGCCGGGCTCTTTCCGGCTCCACCCGCCCGGCGTCCAGACCTGACCGGTCAGAAAGAAAAGCTGCGCGGGAGGACCCATGGAGCGACCTCCCGCGCAGCGAAGGGCGAGCCGGGCAGCCCCCGCTGCCTCAGGGGTGCGCCGTTCGGCTGCGGCCAGCTAACGGCACGCGACTCGCCACCAGCCACGGTAGGGACCGGTGCCCAGGCCCGGCATGACCCGATCAGGTCATTCCGCGCCCGCGTGAGGACCTGGTCGCAGCCCAGTCTGAGCGTCTCGATGGAGGCCGAGGCGGCCATGCCAAGGCGGCACGCCGAGAGATCCGCGGGTGAAGGCGTGTCTAGCCCCGGTGTGAAGAGCGTCGAGGCGACGGGCACGGCCATCAGCGCCGACTCGGCGGCGAGGGGGCGGCGCATTCTCCAGGTATGCGCGCGCCACCCTCACCGCTCGGCACCAGACCCCGTTGGGCCGCCAACGAGGATCCGTAAAAGACGGTTACCAGACCCCACATCTGACCCCGCCTTCGCCGGAGTTGTAGCCGCCCCTACGCTCTCTCAACCGTGGGGATTCACCAACAGTCAGGCCGCGCCGAACTCGCGTGTGGCGCAGCGGGGCAGTGACGCTACTGGCCGAAAGGTTGATTCAGGCTACGGGACGATGCCGCAGTTCGTCCACGAGGCGAGCGCGAAGCTGCTTGAGGTCCGCAACCAACTCGAAGTCGGCGTCGTCACGCTCCTCAAGTCGCGCCAGCGCGCGATCGCACGCCCCAACCAGCTCCTCCACCCACGCGCGTCGGCCGTCCATCCACCAGGGCATCCCCTGAACGCGGATGGTTAGTCCTCGGTCGTCGCCTCCGCGACGACCGCCGCCTCCCCGATCTTCTCGACCACCAAGTACCCGTCATCCGACGCGGCGACCACGCGCTCGACGTCCGGGACTACATGGCCCAGCGCGACAACGAACTGCCGCGGGTTATCCCGAACGGCGAAGTATTCGAACGCCCGGATCCGCAGGCTCTCCATACACGACAGATCCGCGCACTCACACACGATCGCGTACTCGTCCGTGATCGGCGCGAAGCTCTCGTTGAGACCCCGCAGCTCCTCGTTCACCGTGCGGAACATCGCCTCGTTCCGTCCCACGCGGGCCTCGCGACCCTGCTCGCTCACCCCGCGACAGTAACGCCAAAACACCCGCGCCGCACCCTCCCTGCCCGGGGACACGAACCCCACGAAGGCAGCGAGATCAAAAAGCTGCGCGAGAGACCGCGGGGTCAGTCGAGTCTCTCGCGCAGTGAACACGAGTCCGGGCAGGCCCCGCCCGCCGCAGGGGGCACCGTCGCCGGGGATGCCGGCTCAGGCACCGAACTCGCCAGGCCACGGTAGTGCGTCATCGATCTCGCCCCCGACGAGGCCGCGTGCGCGTGGTACCGGATAGTCGTTAGCGCCGGCCGCGCCGCACGCCGACCACGACGGACAGCCACCCGGGCGGTGCATGACCTGATCGGGTCAAATCCGAACGCAGGCTCAGGGTCCTGGACCGTTAAGCCTCGACGCACGACGGGCAACAACGGCTCATGTCCTCCGACGCGGTGCTGCGGGAGGCGATTCCTTGGAGGCTCGTCGTCGTGACCTCCGCCGTCGCCGCGCTACTCGGTCTTGCGGGAGAGACGGCGACGGGGGATGCCTCTCGCTCATCCGGAGCCTCGAGCGGCGGCTCGATGTCTACCTCCAGGCTGAGCTTCCCTTCGGCACGGTCGAACTCCGCTGCCGTCTCCGGCGGCAAGTTTGTCGGATCTATCCAGAGAGGCATCGGGGCACCACGACACTAACTCGGTTCCGTCCACATCTAGTCGGCATCCGACGGGGACCGCTCCTCGAGCATCAGCATCCCGCGCACCTCGCCGTCGTCGTCGAGGTAGACGACGCGGTAGACGCGGTAGATGCGGTCACGCAGCGCGACCGTGTCCCCAACCTGCCAGTTGGGCTCGCTGAAATGTGCGTGTGCCGAGGTCATCGCCGTCGGGTGCGTAGAGGCGGAACTTGAAGCCGACCATCGGCGCATTGTCACTCGGCTTGTCTCTCGTGCCCTTGTGTCCGTGAGTTCATGCGGAATAGGCTCGCCGCGTGTCTTGGCCGGCGGGTTCTCCGCGGCTCCTAGGGCCGACGTTCAGGTTCGGATTCGTTGAGCCAGAGCCGCTTTCGCTGCGTGACGTCGCGGGGCTGTTCGTCGACCTCGGCGCGGTCTATAGCCTCGTGGCCAACGCGTCGATGTCGCGATGGGATTGGATACCGGCGGACGTGCCGACACGCATGCGCGATGACCGCTGGCCCGTCCCGCTCGAGTATCAGCCGTTCTTGCGCCAGGCGCGCTACGAGTCGCCGCTCGTCCTCGAAGTCGGTGTCCTGACTCTCGTCGGAACCGTTCCATTTCTCATCCGCCGGTGGACTGCGGCGATCGAAGACGTTGCGGACCTCACGGATCGAATTCGGGACAACCGCGGCATGCGCCGCGAGGAACGCGCAAAGCGCGAGGAGGCCGAGAAGGAGCGCCAGTTCAGGGACGAGGATCGCGAACACCAGCGCTGGGTATGGGAGCGCCAACGTCGGGAAGCCGTGGGAGATGACGAGGAAGCCTGGAAACGCGTTGCTCGCACTGGCCGCGCTGAGCGGGAACTCCGCGACATCGTCGAGTATCGGCAACGCGAGCTGACCCCAGAGATCGAGGAGCGACCGGAGCTCGAGATCACAGAAGCGATCCAGGATCCCGAGGCCGCGATATCGGATCTGCACGAAGCCCTCAAACGACAACATCTCTTCGATGACTACGAGAAGAGGAAGAGGCGCATTCACGAAAATCCAGTTCAGATCGTCGAGGCCGAAGTGTTCGAATGGACTGACGAGGACTGAGTGGCGCGGACCGCTCGCACCCCTCGCGCCCATGCGGATTGTGAGAACGTACGTTCGTGGGAACGCCGGCAGCACGCACGCTCGCCTCCAACGCGCACTCGAGCGCCGGGACCTGCCGGGCGCGTACGCCGCCGCCCGCGACCAAGGGTTCGTGTCGCTCGCCGACGCGCTCGGGCTCCTGCTCCTAATCGAGCGGAAGGACCCGGACAAGTTCGAACGAGCGGCCGTCCGGTGGGTAGGCCGGTTCGCCGTCGAGACGACGGCTCCGGCTCTCCGACGTGCAGATGCTGCTCGGCGCCGTCGCCGGCCTGCCCGGCTTCGCCAGCCGCGTCGGCCTCGAGACGATCGCCGCGGTCGCCGACCGTTACCAGCTCGCGACGCTAGCGAAGGCTGCTCGAGGCGAAATCCGCGCGTAGCCGGCCGCGTACCCGTCTTCGCGCGCGAGTCGTTGTCCGAGAGAAGCGCAGAGGGCGCCGTGAGAGCGCCCGTCGCTGTTTGCGGCGCCCCTTTGCGAAGCCGCCAACTCCGAGGGGTCTAGGTGGAAAACGAAAGGGCACGACTTGTCGCGCTCCTCGACCAGTCCGAGGCAATGCTCGCCGAGCTAGCCAGCCGCGACGACCCAAAACTGTTCGGCACGATCGTCGACGTACAAAAGACCGTCCTCCAACTGCGCGCGCAACTCGCCGCACTCGACAACCCCACACGAACCCGCAAGACCGACGAGTGAGCGCGGCACGCCGCGTAACGCCTTCGTGACGTCGCGCGTTACAGGGTCGTTCCCCACGGACGAAAAGGACCTGCGGCATGTCCCTCATGCCGGGCGACCTCGTCAAGTTGCTCTCACCCGTCGCTCACTATCCAGCTGGGACGACAGCCCGCGTGATCACGATCCCAGACCGGCACGAGTGCGTCGTGGAGTTCGACGACGGACGGCAATGCACGGTCGCGCTGTCGGCACTCGAGACCGAACGGTGGGCCGCGCTCGGTATGGGATAGCCTCGGGTGCGTCTGACCCCAGAGCGCGGCGAGGGGGCGGACGCATCGTCCAGGTCTGCGCGCGCCGCTCTCACCGCTGGCACCAGGCTCGTTGGGCTCGCAACAACGAGACCTCGGAAAGACGGTTCTCAGCCCTCTGCTCTGACCCCGCCTTCGGCCGGATTTCTAGCCGCAAGACGGGAGACCGGTGTGGGGATTCCCCGACGGTGGCAGCGCCGTCAGACCCAGCCGAACTCTCGAGCAGAGCACTTCGCGCAGTACCACCCGAGCTCCGGCCGTGCGTCCTCGTGACCGTGCTACTAGCCGAAAGGCGGATTCGGTGGCCGCCACCGGCACGGGAGGCGTACAGAGGGCGGCCGAAAGGGCCGCCCTCTGTTTTCTGCATAGGCGAGCGGCGCTCGCGCGCAATCCAGTCGCGAGCGTCCGCCCTCGTCTTCGGGTCACCGAGGCGCTGTGGCTGCGGTCCCCCTAGCTTCGGGTGCCGGCGTTCGGAACAGCACGGCGAGGAGCGCCAAGGTCAGCAGTCCGAAGACGATCGCTCCGCTCGCGCCGAAGACGACAAACTGCTCCTTGACGTTTCTCGAGATCACGTACGAGGTCACGAACCAGCCGAGGGCCCAGGCAGGCGGGTTCGCGAGCGCCCACCACCACGCGTTCGGGATCTGGTGTCGTGCGAGCACGAGCGCCTGCAACAGGCCTACACCCAGACCGGTTACGGCGCCCATGAGGACAACGTCTCCTCGAGTGATGCCGTAATCAACCAGAGCCGCTCCCGCGGCGAGGCCGACGGCCATCCCCACGGCTGTTGCCGGGATCCAGAGCCAGGAGACGCGCTTCCGCAAGACGAACCATGTTGCCGCTCCGATGATCGAGCCCGCGATGAGCGCCGCCAGCGAGCGCGGTTCCCACGGAATCGACTCCGTTGATTACCAGGTCTGCGATGAACCCCCCGACTGGGAGGCTGAGCAGAATCGCGACCGGCCAGAGCCACAGCCGACGTGCGGTTCCCTTCCAGTCACTTTGCGTATGAACGGCGCGACTGGGCGCGTCGTTCCGGTGATCGGGCGCCTTTGATGCCACTTCATGCGCCGACGCAGGGCGCGGTAGGACGGGAGCATTGGTGGCCATCACGGCCTCCTTCTTAGAGCCCCGTTGGCCGAGCCGCTACAAGTGAGCGGAAGGCCGCTGTGTCCGGCATCGCGCTCGCCCGACAGGCGAGGAAACTCTCCAACAGAAGCTAACCGCAGTCTATCAACCGGTTGTTACGAACGGCACAAATCGGACCGACCGCCAAATCCGCGCAAGCCTCGAGGGGCGATAAGACGCGCGCCACCTCCGGGCGCAGACGTTCCGCTCGTGGAGAGCGAGTACGCTGGCGTGCGGGGCCGCCCTCCGAAGCGGACAGCCTGACTACCCCGCAGACCACAGCTCTTCGATGAACATAGAACGCGCCGCAGGCGCTCTATGCATCCTCCTGCCGCTCGCGTTCAACGCGTTCTTCTTCCTGCTCGGGCGACGCTTCGACTACCCGGACATCCTGCGCCGCCCAGCCGAGGAGATCCTCGGCCGCTTCCGGGCGGGTGGAGTGCGCCTGATGCTTCTCTGGTACGGCTTCATGCTGACCGCCGTGTTGCTCGCGCCGCTTGCCGTGCTCCTGGGACAGCTGCTCGCCCGCGACGGCCTAGAGATCGTCCCGGTGGCGACGACGATCGGCGTCCTGGCAGCCGTCGTGCAGTTCCTCGGACTCGCTCGTTGGCCGTTCCTCGTCCCAGCACTCGCGCGTGCGTACGCCGATCCTGCTTCGAGCCAGGCGACGCGCGAGGCGACCGCGGTCGCCTTCCAGTCGTTCCACCGCTACCTCGGGATCGGGATCGGGGAATGCCTCGGCTACCTCCTGACAGGCGCGTGGACGGTCCTAATCGGCGTGGCGATGCTCCAGTCGTCCGCGTTCGAGGCGTGGCTCGCGTGGCCGGGGATCATCATCGGCCTCTCCCTCATCCTCGGCTCTCTGGAGTTCGTCGGCCGCTTCGACGAGCAAGGCTGGACGCTCGCGGGCGCGATCGTCCCGATCGCCTACACGGCGATTCTGGCTCTCATGCTCGCGTGGGCCGTCGCGGCTTCGTTCGACGACACCGGCGGAGAGCCCTGGTACGACTACCTCGCGATCCCGATCGCGCTCCAATGCCTCCCGGCTCCGTTCGACGACACCGGCGGAGAGCCCTGGTCCGACTACCTCGCGATCCCGATCCCGCTAATCCTCCTGCTCCAACTCGCGAGCATCTTCCTCTCGAACAGAACTCTGCGCTGGGCAATCGGCTTCGGCTGCACCGCCACGCTCACCGCGATGTTCCTCTCCGTCGCGTCCATCGATCTCGCCCCCGACGAAGGGGCGAACATCGGGGCCGGCGTCATGCTGTTGTGGATCCTCTGTTCGATCGGACTTCTTGCAGCCGCAGGGATCGGCGAGGCGCTCAAAGCAGTCCGACGCCGCCTGGCTCGGCCGCGTGCGCGTGGTACCGGATAGGCGTTAGCGCCAGCCGCTCCAGTCGCCGACCACGATCTGCGGGAACTTGAATGCAATCGTGCGTTCCTCGAAGAGCCTCTCCGCATGCGCAAGCCCTCTCTCAATCCCAACGCACGAGAATCGACGTTATGTCAAGTTGGCCTCGCGCGCCTCCGCCCTCGAGCGCGCTCGTCGATCTCGAGACGTTCGCCTCCCTCAGGTTCTCGTCGCCGGGCAACGCCACCGACCTCTGCGCGGCACTCGCCTGACGTCCCGGCACGTCGCACGCCGCGGACGGTCGCGGGCGCACGCCGCAGCCGGTGTGTTTGACCCCCGAGCCGCCGCGGGATACCGAGTCCCATGGCCGAGCCCGACGTCGTCGAGCGGCTGCTCGAATGGGAGGAGCTGCAGATCCTCATCGACGGCGCCGAGCCCACGGGCACCGTCCGCATGCTGCATCTGCTCGAGCTCGTCGAGCCGTTCGAGCTCGAGCCGCCCGAGCTCGAGGCGCTCCGCGACGAGCTCGAGGCCCGCGGCGTCGACGTCGTCGAGGAGGCCGAGCCCGAGGAGGCCCCTGCGCCCGCGCCCCCGCCGGTCATCGCCGTCGCCGAGTCGACGACCGACGCGCTGCAGCTCTTCCTTCGCGAGGCCGGTCGTCATGCGCTGCTGACCGCGGCGCAGGAGGTCGAGCTCGCGAAGGCGATCGAGCGTGGCGACGACCTGGCGAAGCAGCGGATGATCCAGTCCAACCTCCGCCTCGTCGTCTCGATCGCGAAGAACTACCGCAACCAGGGGCTGCCGTTCCTCGACCTGATCCAGGAAGGGACGCTCGGCCTCATCCGCGCCGTCGAGAAGTTCGACTGGCGGCGCGGGTTCAAGTTCTCGACCTACGCCACCTGGTGGATTCGCCAGGCCGTGGCGCGCGCCCTCGCCGACAAGGCCCGCACGATCCGGATGCCGGTCCACATCGTCGAGCGGCTGCAGAAGATGAATCGCGCCGAGCGGACGCTCTGGGCCACGCTCGGGCGCGAGCCGCGACTCGAGGAGATCGCCGAGGAGGCCAACCTCCCGCTCCAGCAGGCGCTCGAGGTGCGGGCGGCGGCGCGCGCGTCGACGAGCCTCGACCAGCCGATCGGCGACGGCGACGACGCGGTGTTCGGAGACTTCGTCGCCGGCGACGGGCCGCTCCCGGACGAGGAGGTCGAGGTCAATCTCCGCTCGGAGGCGCTGATGGAGGCGCTGACGGCCCTCCCCAGCCGCGACCGGCATGTCCTCGTGCTGCGCTACGGGCTCGCCGAGGAGGAGCCGAAGACGCTCGAGGAGATCGGCCGGGTCCTCGGCCTGACGCGCGAGCGCGTCAGACAGATCGAGGTGGAGTCGCTCAGGCGGCTGGCCTGTCTGCGAGAGATGGAGCTCGCTCGCTGAAACCGAGCGCTCCCGCGCAGAACAGCCACCGAGCCCGCTCCGCCCCCACCTTCCGGATCGCCTCCGCGTAGGCCGCGTCGAGATGCGGCGGCCGCGTCGGCCGGTGCCCGTCGGAGGCAACGAGCGAGGCCGTCCCGCTGCGGATCAGCCGCCAGCCGAGCTCGTCGGCGTCCGGGCCGTGGTCGCCGGTGAGCGAGGTCGCGTTCACCTGCAGGAGCCACCCGCGTTCAGCGAGCTCCCTGGCGAGGGCCGGCCGGTCCTGCACCGCCTGCGTCCGCTCCGGGTGCGCGATCACGGGCAGCAGGCCGAAGCTCTCGGCGTGCTCGGCCAGCTGGACGAGGATGTCGGCCGGGCCGCTGAACGGCACCTCCATGAGCACCGCGCCCGTGCCCTCGAGCTCGTACCGCCGCAGATCCTCCTGCAGCAGCGCACGCGAGGGCGTGAGCTCGAAGCCGAGTCGCAGCTCGAGCGGCAGCCCCTGCTCGCGCCGCGCCCGCTCGAACGCACGGCGTACCTCCCCCTCGCGCGCGATCGTCAGCGGTAGCTGCGGCCAGACGTGCGGCGTGGCGAAGAGGATCCCGGTGCCGTGCGCGGCCGCGGACGCCGCCAGCTCGAGTGCCTCGCGGAGCGTGCCCGCGCCGTCGTCGCCCGATGGGAGCACGTGGCTGTGGACGTCGACGAATCCCATCGCCGTCCAGGGTAGCGACGGGCCCTAGGAGCGCAGGTAGTGCTCGAGGTCCGGCGCGACGACGCGCAGCTCGCGGAGCGCCCGCGCCTCGAGCTGGCGGACGCGCTCGCGGGTGATGCCGAGGCCGCTGCCGACCTCCTCGAGCGTCCGCGGCTTCTCGCCGTCGAGGCCGAATCGGAGCGCGAGGACGTGGCGCATCCGCGGGTTCAGCAGCTCGAGTGCCGCGGCAAGCTCGGTCGTGCGGAAGTTCGTCGCCGTCGTCTCGTCCGGCTTCTCGGCGTCGGTGTCCTCGATCAGGTCGCCGTAGAGGCTCTCCCCGTCCCCCACCGGCGTCTCGAGCGAGACCGGATCCTCGACGAGGTCGAGCAGCTCCTGGACGCGCTTCTCGGTGAAACCGCTCTCCTTGGCGAGCTCGGCGACCGTCGGGTCGCGGTTGAACTTCTGCGCGAGGATCCGCCGGGAGCGCATCACGCGGCGCACCTGCTCGGCCACGTGCACCGGCAGGCGGATGGTGCGGCCCTGGTCGGCGAGCGCCCGCGTCACGGCCTGGCGGATCCACCAGGTCGCGTACGTCGAGAGCTTGAACCCCATGCGGTAGTCGAACTTCTCGACCGCGCGGATGAGACCGAGGTTGCCCTCCTGGATCAGGTCGAGGAGCGGCACGCCGGCCTTCGTGTAGTTCCGGGTGATGGACATGACGAGGCGCAGGTTGCATTCGATGAGCTTCCGCTTGGCCGCCTCGTCGCCGAGGTCCTTGCGCCGCGCCAGCTCGCGCTCCTCCGACGGGGTCAGCAGGCGACCGTCGCCGATCGCGCGCACGTAGAGCTTCAGCGGGTCGGCGAGCTCGGGCGGTGTCGCCGCCTCGACCTCGGCCTCCTCCTCGTCCTCGACCGCCTCGGCGGCGGGCTCGGCCACGGCCGGAGCGTCGCCGTCATCGAGTTGCGGGAGCAGCTCGAGGTGCGGGACCGTGGGGGCCGGGTCGTCGGGCCCGGCGTCGAGCAGGGGCTGCCCTTCCATCTGCGATGCCCTATCGGCGTTCGCGACGATTCCCTTGAGCGGCGCGTGCTTCAGCCCGGTTCGCGCTGTGGAGGCAGATGCAAAGTTTTCGTGAAGATCTCCGTCTAGTAGCTGCCGATGCGCCGAAATCTGCGTCAAACTCATCGAGACGGCACCCGATCGGGTGTCGTGCATGTTCAAGGGATGTCCGAGTAGGAACCTAGATTCACTGTTATGTGCGGCATTGCGGGATACAGCCTCGGCGATGCGAGCCGGCTCGACCGGACGCTCGCTGCTCAGGCGCTCCTCGCGGGGATCGCCGAGCGCGGCGCGGACGCGGTCGGATATGCCTGGCGCAGCGGCGGCCCCGAGGTCGCGGTCCGCAAGCAGCGTTCCGGCGCCACCGCCGTGCTCGAGCGCCTCAACGTGCCGCAGCCGGCGACGCAGGCGCTGATCCACGTCCGCGACTACACGAAGGGCCACCCGTCGATCGAGGCGAACAACCATCCCGTCCGGCACGGGTCGGTCGTCGGGATCCACAACGGGATCATCGCCAACGACGACGAGCTCTTCGCGCACGAGGGCATCGAGCGGCACCACGCCGAGATGTCCGTCGACTCGGAGATCATCTTCGCCCTCGTCGAACGTGAGCACGGCAGCCCGCACGTGTTCGAGCGCTTCGTCGGCTCGATGGCCGCCGCCTGGATGGACGAGACGCGTCCCGGGGTGCTCTTCCTCGTCCGCGGCGTCGGCCGCCCGCTCTGGACCGGTCACACGCGCCACGAGACCTTCTTCGCGTCGACGCGCCATGCGCTCGAGGTCGTCGAGGACACGCTGCGGATGACGCTCACGAAGCGCGAGGTCGACGAGGGCACGCTGCTGGCCCTCGCGGCCGGGCGCACGGCGTGGAGCGAGCGGTTCAGCCCCGACCGCTCCCACGTCGAGGAGCCGCTCCCGGCCGTCCGCTCCGCCGAGGAGGGGCGCTCCTGCCTCGCCCGGCTCGCCACGATCGCCGCCGCGGCCTAGCGGTTCAGCCCACCGTCCCGTCCGGGCGCACCTCCGCGCCCTCCTCGAGCAGCGCCTCGCGCACGAGGAACTGGAACGCGGACCACGCACCTCGGCGCGACTCGAACATCCGGTAGACCTGCCACTCCGTCAGGAGGGTCGGGTCCGCCTTCCGCGCCTGTGCCCAGTCGGCGAACTTCGGCAGGCGGCCGAGTGTGCGCGCGAGGGCCGCTCCCTGCTCCACCGCCCGCTCGAGCCGCTCCTCCCCCACCGGAACGTCGAACCCCGCCTCGCGCAGGGCCTGGGTCAGCGAGCCGAACGTGTGCCAGTAGAGCGACTTCGACGGCATACGCTCGCGGTGCTCGTCGAGGTCGCGCGCCGTCGGCGGCCGGCCGAGCTCCTCCCCCAGCTCGCGGAGCAGCGCGACGAGGTCGGCGCGCGAGAGGCCGCGGCGCGGGACGAGGCCGGCTTGCCGCTTGGCCGCGTTCCACGACCCGAAGCGCTCGATCACGGTCTGCGGGTGCACCTGCGTCCCCTCGTCCGCCGCGAACTCGCGCATCGTCGGCGAGCGGCCGAGGCGGCCGGCCGAGGCACGCAGCTCGTCCAGGATCTCCTCGTCGGAGTAGCGGCGGCGGAGGCCGGCGCGGAACGCCTCGAGCGCCGCGTCGTCGACGGCCACGCGAGGCTGGCGTGCGCGCCCCATGCAAGAAGCATAGAGCGCGGTGGAGATTCTGCAACTGCGCCCGATCGGACGCGGCTCCGGGTGCCCTAGGAGGCGATCTTCTCGCGGCCGGCGGCCGACTCGAGCACCTCGTCGCGCGTCTCGTCGTGCTCGATGCCGTCGACGGGGAGGATCCGCTCGAGCGCGCTCACCGTGCGCGGGCAGAACTGCGTGCCGGCCGCGCGCCTGAGCTCGCCGAGCGCCTCGGCGGCCGGGCGGGCGGCGCGGTAGATGCGGGTCGTCAGCATCGAGTCGAGCGCGTCGGCGACGTGGATGATCCGCGCGCCGAGCGGGATCTCCTCGCCCTGGATCCGTTCCGGGTAGCCCGTCCCGTCCCAGCGCTCGTGGTGGTGCCGGATCGCGGGGACGGCGTCGTTGAGAAAGCCGAGGCGGTCGATGATGCGCGCGCCCTCGTCCGCGTGCCGCTGCATCAGCGCCCACTCGTCGGGCGTGAGCGACGCCGGCTTCAGCAGGATCGAGTCCGGGATCGCGAGCTTGCCGATGTCGTGGAAGAGCGCCGCGTGGCCCAGCACCTCGAGCTCGGCCTGCGAGAGCTTCATCTCCCGCCCGATCGCGAGCGCGAGCTGCTGGACGCGGCGCGAGTGGCCGGCGGTGTACGAGTCGCGGGCGTCGACAGTCGCTGACAGCGACTCCATGGCCGCGGTCGAGCGCTCCTTCAACAGCCGGTTCGCCTGCTCGAGCGAGACGTTCTGGCTCTGGATCGTCTCGGCGGCCTCACGGAGCTTCTGCGCCGAGCGCTGCGTGTGCGCCAGGTAGGCCTCCTGCGTCTTGCGCATGAGGAGGAGCGGCAGTGCGAACACGGCGAGCGCATAGAGGCCGACCGACTGGTACCCGATCGCGATCACGCCGCCGATGAAGCCGTAGGCGACGTAGTGCGGGAGCAGCCACGCGAAGCGCTCGCGGAAGACGCGCCACCAGCGCTCGTGGCCCTCCAGCGCGAGCGCGAGCGAGAGCAGGCCCATGTTGACCCCGAAGTAGGCCGCGCCGGCGACGATGCCCCCGCCCGCCGTGAGCAGCTTGTGGTCGGCGCCGAGAGCGAAGACCCCGGCTGCAGCGAGCGACGCGAACGTGAGGTTGCCGACGTTGAAGAGGACACTGTGGACCGGCGGCCGGCGGGCGCTCCATTCCACCGCGACGGTCGTCACGGCGAGCGCGAGGGCGGCCCTGGGGCCGAAGAGGGCGGCGCCGGCGAGCATGCCGACGGCGGAGACCGAGAGCGTTCCCTGGTCCATGACCTCGAGCGCGAGCGCCTGCCCGACGCCGACGAGCGCGATCACCGCGAGGAGGCCGATCCAGTCCGTGCTCGTCCCGAGCGCCGCGCCGAAGATGCCGGCCACGACGCCGCCGACGGAGACCGTCCCGACGAGGAGCGAGAGCCTGGTCGAGAGCGAGAGGAACCGTGGCCCGTTGAGCGCGTGCGGGCGCGGATGGCGCCGGTCGGCAGCCGGGCGCGCCTCCGGGGCGGCCGGGAGCGGCTCGCGGTGGTCGCCCTCCTCCGGCACGGCGACGAGTCGCGACTGGCGGTCGGCGGGCATGAGGAGCGGCTCCGCGCTGGCGCCGAGCACACGGTTGCGGCCCTGGAGCTTGGCGCGGTACACGGCGAGGTCGGCCTGGTGGATGAGCTCGTTCGCATCCATTGCGTCCTTCGGGAATCCCGCGACGCCGATCGAGACGGTGGCGCGGATCGGCTCGGACGCCGTCTCGACCTCGTACTCGCGCTCGGCCACGGCGCGTCGGATGCGCTCGGCGATCTCGAGCGCCTGCTCCGGCGGCGTCTCGGGCAGGAGGATGGAGAACTCCTCGCCGCCGAAGCGCGCCGGCACGTCGTAGTGGCGCAGCTGGGCCCGGAAGACCTCGGCGATGCCCTTCAGCACCGCGTCGCCCGCGAGGTGGCCGTAGGTGTTGTTGATGTCTCGCAGGAGGTCGAGGTCGGCCATGATGAGCGACATCGGGCGGTTGAAGCGCGCCGCGCGCGCGAGCTCCTCGTTCAGGGCGGTCGCGAAGTAGCGCGCGTTGTAGAGGCCCGTCTTCGGGTCGACGCGCGCTTCGGCCTGGAGCTGCGGGACGCTCAGCGAGCGGTGGAGGACGAGGAGCGGCGACAGCGCGACCGGGATCAGCCAGGGGTTCCACGTCCAGAAGGTCGCGAGCGCGACGCCGAGGCTCGCCAGGACGAGGTCGGTGGACAGGCTCTCGACCGAGAAGAGCTGCGTCTCGCGGAACGAGAACCCGCGCCCGATGCGCAGCATCGACGCGAGCAGGAAGTGGTTGGAGACGACGAACACGACGCAGGCGGCACCGGCGCCGAGGGCCGCGCGCGCGTCCTCGCTCGCGATCAGCCCGTCCGAGTTGAGGATGAGGTGGTAGGCCGCCCACGCGCCCAGGACGTTGAGGGTGAAGTTGCAGATGTTGAAGCCCTGGACGAACCAGGTGTAGCGCTCCTTCAGCCACTCCGGGATGTTCTGGACGATCCCGATGAGGACGACGAGCTCCGGCGGGAGCAGCAGCGCCGCGGCGAGCAGGAACACGATCGAGGTGTGGAACGACAGGAGCTTGGACTGGAACCGCACCGTGAAGAGCTGCGCGATCGCCGCCGCCGTGCCGAGGATCGCGAACGTCAGCCAGCCGTCGACGTTCTCCCCGCGCACGAGGTCGAGGATGAACGGCGTGCTCACGGCGACCGTGAGCGCGATCACCGACAGCAGGTATGCGGTGGCGCGCCCTGAGAGCGGGTTTCGCTGCGGCGCCTCGAGAGGCTCGGCCGCGTCGACGGGCTGGAGGTCGCTCGGAATCGCGGTCATGCCGACGCTCTCCTCATCGGCAGGACGGGGGTCGCGCTTGACGGGGCGTTCGTCAAGGGCGGTGCCGGATTCACGGACGACGGTCTCCTTCTGCCCCCGATGGGGGCCGCAGATCCTCCAGAGACGAACCGCACGACGGGCCTGGGCCCGGCGCTGGCCCGGAAGGTACGACGCGCGCGAGGCCCGGGAATCCCCCGAATGCGGTACGCGGGGGTCGCCGCGGCCGAATTCCCCCGGAAGGGTGATGCGTCGCTAGGCTCGCCCCGTGCGCGTCCCGGTGCCGCTCTCGCTGGAGGTCGCGGCCGCCCGGGCGGCGGGCGCGCTGTCACGGCTCGCGGGCCGCGGCGGCGGCACGACGATTCCCGGGAAGCTCCTGTGGAAGGTCGACCCGAGCGCGATCGACCGGCTCGCGGCACGGCTGCCGCAGGGGTCGGCGCTCGTATCCGCGACGAACGGCAAGACGACGACGGCGGCGATGGTCGCCGAGATCCTGCGCGGGCGCGTTCGACTCGCCCACAACGACTCCGGCGCCAACCTCGTCTCGGGCGTCGCCTCCACCCTGCTCGTGGCGCGCGGCGCCGAGCTCGGGCTCTTCGAGGTCGACGAGGCCGCGCTGCCCGAGATCGCTGCGCGGGTGCGGCCACGGGCCGTCTGCCTCGGCAATCTCTTCCGCGACCAGCTCGACCGCTACGGCGAGCTCGAGCACGTCGCCGACCGCTGGCGGGTCGCCGCCGCCGACCTCCCCCGCCACCGTGCTCGTCCTGAACGCCGACGACCCGCAGGTGGCCTCGCTCGCGGACTCGGGGCGCGAGAGCGTCCGCTTCGGGCTCGACGACGAGCGGCACGCGCGGCGCGAGCTCCAGCACGCGGCCGACTCGAAGTGGTGTGTCCGCTGCGGCACGGCGTACGAGTACCGAGCCGCGTACATCGGCCATCTCGGCGACTACCGGTGCCCGAACTGCGGGCACGCGCGGCCGCCGCTCGACGTCGTCGCGCGGGAGATCGAGCTCGCGGGCGTCGACCATGCGGCGTTCACGCTCGTCACCCCGGACGCCTCCGCACGCGTCCGGCTCCGCCTGCCCGGTCTCTACAACGTCTACAACGCGCTGGCCGCGGCCGCGCTCGCCCGGACCCTGGGATCGACGCTCGACGAGATCGTGCCGGGGCTCGAGCGCTTCGATGCGGCATTCGGGCGGTTCGAGCGCATCGAGCTCGACGACCGGCGGCTGCTCATGCTCCTCGTCAAGAACCCGGCCGGCGCGAACGAGGCCGTGCGGACGCTGCTGCAGGGCGAGCCGCCGCGCACGCTCGTGCTCGCGCTCAACGACGCGATCGCCGACGGCCAGGACGTGTCGTGGATCTGGGACGTGGACTTCGAGCCGCTCGTCCCCGGGCTCGAGCGCCTCGTCGCGACCGGCTCGCGCGCCGCCGAGCTCTCGCTCCGGTTCAAGTACGGCGGCCTCGACCCGGCGAGGATCGAGGTGGAGCCGGAGCTCGAGCGCGCGCTCGACCGCGGACTCGAGCTCGTCCCGCCGGGCGGCGAGCTCGTGGTGCTCCCGACGTACACGGCGATGCTCGCGCTGCGCCGGGTCGTCGCCTCCCGCGGCCACGTCCGGAACTACTGGGAGCGGGCGGCGTGACCCGGATCGTCGTCGGCCACCTCTATCCCGACTACCTCAACATCTACGCCGACCGCGGCAACATCGCCGTGCTCGAGCGGCGGGCGCGCTGGCGCGGGCACGAGCTGGAGGTGCGTGCGATCGGGCCCGGCGACGACGTGCCGCGCGGCGAGATCGACCTCTTCTACGTCGGCGGCGGTCAGGACCGGGAGCAGGCGCTGATCGCGCCCGACCTCGCCGCCAAGGGAGATGCTCTGCGGGCGGAGGTCGCGGACGGCGCGGCGCTGCTCGCGGTCTGCGGCGGCTACCAGCTGCTCGGCCGCTTCTACCTCGACACCGACGGCGTCGAGCAGCCCGGCGTCGGCCTGTTCCCGCACGAGACGGTCGCCGGCGAGCGCCGGATGATCGGCGACGTGCTCATCGAGTGCGAGCTCGACCCCGGGGAACGGCGGCCGGTGGCCGGGTTCGAGAACCATGCCGGCCGGACGCGGCTCGATCCGGATGCGATCCCGCTCGGGCGAGTCGTCGCGGGCTTCGGGAACGACGGCGAGAGCGGGTTCGAGGGCTGCCGCGTCGGACGCGCGCTCGGGACGTACCTGCACGGCCCGCTCCTCCCCCGCAACCCGTGGCTCGCCGACTGGCTGCTCCGGCAGGCGCTCGGCCACGCGGAGGGCGGCGACGCGCCGGAGCTCGAGCCGCTCGCGGACGAGCTCGAGGCCGAGGCCCACGCCGTCTCGTCGAGACGGGCGCGCGAGCGAGGCGGCCGGTTCTGACCTTGTGGCTCTGAGCCACTAAGTCGGCGTTTCGACGCGTCGGAGCGCAGCGGCGCGAGCGCAGCGGAGGATCGCCGCGGCCGAGCGTTCGACGTCCTCCGCCGTGGTGCGCCAGTTCGAGACGGAGATCCGCATCGCGCCGACGCCCTGCCACGTCGTGCCGGAGAGCCAGCACGTGCCGTCCTCCTGCACACGGCGGACCACGTCCTGCGTGACCGCGTCGTCGTCCCCGAACCGGACGAGCACCTGGTTGAGGACGACGTCGTTGAGGATCCGCGCCCCCTCCCGGCCCTCGAGCAGCTCGGCGAAGAGCCGGGCGTTGTCGCAGCAGCGCTCGACGAGCTCGGCGACGCCGGCCCGGCCGAGCTGACGCAGTGCCGCGTAGACGGCGAAGCCGCGGGCTCGCCGCGAGAACTCGGGCGTCCAGTCGACCTCGTCCCGGGGCCTCCTCCTCGGCGTGGATCAGGTACGCCGCCCGGACACCGACCGCTGTCCGATGTGAGTCGGGGTGCGCGCAGAAGGCGAGTCCCGAGTCGTAGGGCACGTTCAGGAACTTGTGCGCGTCCGTCGCCCAGGAGTCGGCCCGCTCGATTCCGGCAACGAGGTGCCGCAGCCGCGGGCTCACGCTCGCCCACATCCCGAATGCGCCGTCGACGTGGAGCCAGGCGTCCGCCTCGTGGGCGACGTCGGCGAGCTCCTCGAGGGGGTCGAAGGCACCCGTGTTGATGTTGCCCGCCTGCACGCAGACGATCGTCGGCGTGTCGCCACCGAGGAGCGCGCGCAGGGCGTCGGGACGCATCCGCCCCTGCGCGTCCACCTCGGCCAGCTCGATCTGCGCGGTGCCGATCCCGAGGTAACGGAGCGCGCGGTCGAGTGTCGCGTGCCTCTCGGCTCCCGCGAGGACGCGGATGCGCGGCGCGCCCTGGAGCCCGTCGGCGTTCACGTCCCAGCCGGCGCCGGCAAGCACGTGGTGGCGAGCCGCGAGCAGCGCGGTCACATGAGCCATCTGGCAGCCGGTCACAAAGGCCGTCGAGACGCCGTCGGGCAGGCCCAGCAGCTCGGCCAACCAGGCGCCCGCCACCTCCTCCACGACTGCTGCGCTCGGGCCGGCGGCGTAGAGGCCCGCGTTCTGGTCCCAGGTCGACGTCAGCCAGTCCGCCGCGATCGAGACCGGCAGGCCACCGCCGATCACGAAACCGAAGTAGCGGCCGCTCGGGATCCCGACGACGCCCGGCTCGGCGGCGTCCGCGAGCGTCGCCGACGACTGCGACCGGATCGGTCGGCCCGTCCGGCAGCGGCCCGCCGAGCGCCTCGCGCAGCTCCTCGACGCTGGCGGACTTCGCGGATCGGCCGCTCGCCGAGCGTCTCGAGGAAGTCCGCCGCGCGCCCGGCGGTCCGCAGGAGCAGCTCGCGCTCGGTGGGATCTACGGCGCCCACAGAGCGCCAAGATACGCAACCGGGTCTCCCGGCTGCCAGCGGCGCAGGAAGCGCTGGATCGGCGGGTGGAGCGCGATCCCGTCGAGGTCGCGAACGTCGAAGAGCCGGTGGCCGCGGACGGCCGCGTCGCGCGAGGTGACGGCCTCGAGCGACTTCCCGGTGAGGTCGCCCGAGAAGATGATGTGGACGACGTGCTTCGACGGCTTGCCCGGCGGCGAGATCGAGTCGACGATCGCCACCGGACCCTCGACCGGGAGCTCGTCCTCCACGCCGAAGATGCCCAGCTCCTCCGAGAGCTCGCGCTGGAGGGCGTCGATGATGCTCTCGCCGCTCTTCACGCCCCCGCCCGGGAGCAGCCAGTTCTCGCGGCCGCCCTTCTCGTGGCGGATGAGCAGCAGCCGGTCGGCCCAGCGGAGGATCGCCGAGACGCGGATCCGCGGCTGCGGCTCGTTCACGACGCCGACGACCCGAAGCCGCGCACGCCCCGCTCCGACTCGGGCAGCTCGTCCACCTCGACGAGCTCGACGCCGGGCACGGGCAGGACGACGAGCTGGGCGATGCGCATCCCAGGCTCGACCGTGAACGCCGTCTCGCGGTCGGTGTTGAGCAGGATCACCCGCAGCTCACCCCGGTAGCCCGAGTCGACGAGCCCGGGCGCGTTCACGATCGTGATCCCGTGCCGCGCCGCGAGGCCGGAGCGCGGCTGGACGTAGCCGGCGTAGCCCTCGGGGACCGCGACCGCGAGGCCCGTCCCGACCGTCGCGCGCTCGCCCGGCGCGAGCACCACGCGCTCCGCCGCGGCGAGGTCGAGGCCCGCGTCGCCGGCGTAGGCCTGCGTCGGGAGCACGGCCTCCCCGTGCAGCCGCCGGATCGGCAGCTCGATCACGAGGCGGTCCGGGTCGTCCCGGCCCGCTCGGCGCCCGCGACGAGGTACGGCGCGTAGCGGCGCAGCGCCGGGCCGGTCAGGCGGGCGCGGACGAGCACGCCCTCCTCGGTGTCGCGGCGCTCCTCGATCGGCGTCCCGATCGCGTAGAGCTCGGACAGCACGTCGCCGGCGTCGTACGGCACGAGCAGCTGCACCGGCTCGAACCGGTCGGCGAAGCGGTCGGCGATCCGGTGCTTGAGCTCGTCGAGCCCGGCGCCCGTCTGCGCCGACACCTGCAGCGCCGTCGGATACGCATTCTCGAGGCGCCGACGGCGGAGCGGGTCGACGGCGTCGATCTTGTTGAGCACGAGCTCGACCGGGATGTCGTCCGCGCCGATCTCGTGCAGTACCGCCTCGACCGCCTGCTTCTGCTCCGTCAGCCGGTCGTCCGGCGCGGAGCCGTCGAGCACGTGGAGGATCACGTCGGCCACGAGCGTCTCCTCGAGCGTCGCCGCGAAGCCCTCGACGAGCTGCGTCGGCAGGCGGCGGATGAAGCCGACGGTGTCGGTCACCAGGTAGCGGCGGCCGTCCTCCTCGAAGGCGCGCGTCGTCGGGTCGAGCGTCTCGAACAGCCGGTCCTCGATGCTCACGTCGGAGCCGGTGAGCGCGTTCAGGAGCGTCGACTTGCCGACGTTCGTGTATCCGGCCAGCGAGACGACGGGCGTCTGCGAGCGCGTGCGCTGCTTCCGGCGCGTTTGCCTCTGGCGCTCGACGCTCTCGAGCCGGCGCTTCAGCACCGTGATGCGGCGCCGCGCCATGCGGCGGTCGCTCTCGAGCTGCGACTCGCCGGGGCCGCGGGTGCCGACGCCGGCGCCCATCGCGCCGGTGCCGCCACCGAGGCGCTCGAGGTGCTTCCACATGCCCCGCATGCGCGGCAGGTTGTACTCGAGCTGCGCGAGCTCGACCTGGAGCTTCCCCTCGGCCGTGACCGCGTGCTGGGCGAAGATGTCGAGGATCAGCTGCGTGCGGTCGATGACCCGCGCGTCGAGCGCGTTCTCGAGGGCCCGGAGCTGCGGCGGGTCGAGCTCGTCGTCGACGAGGAGCACCTCCGCTCCGGCCGACCGATATGCCTCCTTCAGCTCCTCGAGCTTCCCCTTGCCGACGTACGTGCGCCGGTCGGGATGCGGCCGGTGCTGGACGAGCTCGCCGACGGGCTGGACCCCCGCGGTCCGCGCGAGGTCGCGGAGCTCGCCGAGCTCCTCGTCGACGTCGGCGCCCTGAGCGAGGACTGCGAGCGCGAACCCGCGTTCCGGCTCGACGCCCGGAGCGGATTCCGGCTGTCGCAGCGGCACGCGGGGATTGTGCCACCAGGGCAGAATCGCGGCCATGCGCGATGTCCTTGCTCGGCTGACGCTCCAGCTCGTGGACGTCCCCTCGCTCTCGCGCGAGGAGGGGATGCTCGAGGCGCTCATCGCCGCCGAGGTCCCGCTCGAGCCGGTCCACCGCGAGGACCTGACCCTGCTCTATCAGGCGCCGCGCACCGGCAAGCCGTTCGTCCTCCTCGCCGGGCATCTCGACACGGTGCCGCCGCAGGGGAACCTTCCCGGCAGGCTCGACGGCGACGTCGTCCACGGCCTCGGCGCGGCGGACATGAAGGCCGGGCTCGCGGTGATGATCGAGCTCGCCCGCTGGGTCGCCGAGGAGCATCCCGCGCTGGCTGTCGACCTCGCGTTCCTCTTCTTCCCGCGAGAGGAGCTGCCGGCCGCGGAGAGCGCGATCCCGGCCTTTCTCGCAACCGGCCTCGCGGACGACGCGGAGCTCGTGGTCGTGCTCGAGCCGACGGCGAACGCGATCCAGGCCGGCTGCCTCGGGCACATCGCGGCGACGCTCGTGTTCGAGGGCCGGAGCGGGCACTCCGCACGGCCGTGGCTCGCCGACAACTCGATCGACCGTGCAGTGCGGGGACTGTCCCCGCTCGTCGGCCTGCCGCCACGCGACGTCGAGCTCTCCGGCCTCGTCTTCCGCGAGGTGCTGTCCGTGACGCAGCTCCACGCGGGGATCGCCGGGAACGTGATCCCGGCGCGCGCCGAGGCCACCCTCAGCTACCGCTACGCGCCCGACCGTACGCCCGAGGACGCGGAGGCCGAGCTGAGGCGGCTCGTCGGGGATGCCGGCGCGCTCGTCGACATCGCCAACTCGCCCGCCGCGCGGGTCGTCGTCGACACGCCGCTCGCGCGGGCACTGCGCGAGGCAGGAGGCTTCGCGCTCGAGCCGAAGCAGGCGTGGACTCCGGTGGCCGAGTTCTCCGCCCACGGGCTCGACGCGATCAACCTCGGGCCCGGCGACCCCCGCTACGCGCACGCGGCCGACGAGCAGGTCGACGCCGCCTCGCTCGAGCGGACCTTCCGCGCGCTGCAGCGCTTCGCCCTCGGTAGCGTCTAGGCGTGCCGCTCTCCCCCGCTCTCGCCGAGCTCGCCGCCTACCCGTTCGTGCGGCAGGACGAGGCGAAGGCGGCCGTGGCCGCGCGGGGCATCGAGCTCCTCGACTTCGGCATGGGCGACCCGAGCGAGCCGACCGCCCCGTTCATCCGCGACGCGCTCGTGGCGGCGATCGACGAGACGGCGGGCTATCCGCGCGCGGTCGGCCTGCCCGAGCTCCGCGAGGCGATCGCCGCCTGGATCGGGCGCCGTTTCGACGTCCAACTCGACCAGGCGACGGAGGTCATCCCGACCCTCGGCTCGAAGGAGGCGATCTTCTCGCTCGCGCAGATCGTGGTCGGCCCCGGGAAGCACGCGATCGTCGTGCCCGAGCCCGCGTACCCGGTCTACGAGCGCGGCGCCCTCTTCTCCAACGCCGAGCCGGTGTTCGTGCCGCTGCTGGAGGCGCACGGGTTCCTGCCCGACCTCGACGCGCTCGAGGAGGCGGTGCTCGAGCGGACGGCCGTCTTCTGGGTCAACTACCCGAACAACCCGACGGGGGCGCTCGCGCCGCTCGAGTTCTACGAGCGGCTCGCCGAGCTCGCCCGGCGGTTCGACTTCGTGCTCGCCTCGGACGAGGCATACACCGAGCTGTGGTTCGACGAGCCGCCCGTGTCGGCCCTGCAGGTGGCCGACCGCACGAACGTGCTCGCCTTCAACACGCTCTCGAAGCGCTCGTCGATGACCGGGTACCGCTCGGGCTTCGCCGCCGGCGACCCGCAGCTGATCGCGGCGATGAAGGCGTTTCGTCCGAGCGTCGGCACCGCGCCGCAGGACTTCGTCCAGCGCGCGTCGATCGTGGCCTGGGGCGACGAGGAGCACGTGGCCGCGACCCGGGACGTCTACCGCCTCAAGCGCGAGGTCTTCCTCGAGCTGTTCGCACGCAAGGGAATTCGCATCGCGGCGAGCCAGGCGACGATGTACCTCTGGTTCGCCGTCCCGGAGGGCGAGGACTCCGAGGCGTTCGCGGCCCGGCTGCTCGAGCGCGGCGTGGTCGTCTCCCCCGGCTCGTACTTCGGTCCGGCGGGCGAGGGCTACGCGCGGCTCGCACTCGTGCCCACGCTCGACGAGTGTCACCGCGCCGCCGCGATCCTCGAGGAGGCGCTGTGACCGACGAGCAGGTCGAGGAGCTCGTCGCCGCGCTCGACCGCGGCGAGCGGCGCGTGGCGGAGCAGCGGCACGGCGAGTGGGTCGTCGACACCGAGGCGAAGGAGGCGATCCTCGCCTACTTCCGCTTGCGGAAGGTCGAGCCGGTCGAGATCGGCCCGTTCGCGTTCCAGGACAAGATCCCGCTGAAGCGGCACGCGCCGGGCGTGCGGATCGTCCCGCCCGGGGTCGCGCGCTACGGCTCCTACCTCTCCGAGGGCGTCGTGCTCATGCCCGGGTACGTGAACATCGGCGCCTGGGTCGGCCCGCGGACGATGGTCGACACCTGGGCGACCGTCGGCTCGTGCGCGCAGATCGGTGCAGACGTGCACCTCGCGGGCGGCGTCGGCATCGGCGGCGTGCTCGAGCCGCCGCAGGCGCTGCCGGTGATCGTCGAGGACGGCGCCTTCGTCGGCTCGCGCTGCATCGTCACCGAGGGCGTCCGTATCGGCCAGGGCGCAGTGCTCGCGCCGAACGTGGCGCTCTCGGCCTCGGTGCCGATCATCGACGTGACCGGCCCCGAGCCCGTCGAGCACCGCGGCTACGTGCCGCCGCGGTCGGTCGTGCTCCCCGGGACGCGGCCCAAGGACTTCCCCGCCGGCACCTTCCAGGTCGCCTGCGCCCTGATCGTCGGCCAGCGCAGCGCGAGCACCGACCTGAAGACGAGCCTGAACGACGTGCTGCGCGAGTTCGAGATCGCCGCGGGCTAGAACCGACGGAAACGGGGGTGGGCGTAATGGCTGCCGAGCATGCGGTGGTGGTCGCCGGAGGAGGCCCGACGGGGCTGATGCTGGCGGGCGAGCTGGCGTTGGCGGGTGTCGACGTCGCCGTCGTCGAGCGACGCGCCAGCCAGCACCTCCCCGGGTCGCGCGCAGGCGGTCTGCACGCGCGCACCATCGAGGTCCTCGATCAGCGTGGAATCGCCGATCGGTTCCTCTCGGAGGGGCAGACGGCGCAGGTCGCGGGATTCGCCGGGACCACGCTGGACCTCAGCGATTTCCCCACGCGGCACCCATACGGGCTCGGGCTGTGGCAGAAGCACATCGAGCGCATCCTGGCCGGCTGGGTCGGCGAGCTGGCGGTGACGATCTACCGCGCACGTGAAGTCACGGGCTTCGCGCAGGACGACACCGGCGTCGACGTCGAGGTGTCCGACGGCCAGTCGCTGCGGGCCGAATATCTCGTCGGATGCGACGGAGGACGCAGCCTTGTCCGGAAGGCGGCCGGCATCGAGTTCCCCGGTTGGGATCCGACGACGAGTGCCCTGCTCGCCGAGGTCGAGATGACCGAGGAGCCGGAGTTGGGCATCCGCCGCACTCCCTCCGGCACGCATGCCCTGGGCAAGGTGGAGTACGAGATCGAGGACGGCGAGGTGGTCTACGAGAAGGGCGGAACGGTCGGTGTCATGCTGACCGAATCGCAGGTCGGATCGAGCGAGCCGACCTTGCGCGATCTCAGCGAGGGCCTCATCGCCGTCTATGGGTCCGACTACGGGATCCACAGTCCCACCTGGATCACCAGGTTCACCGACATGACGCGACAGGCCGCGACCTACCGCAAGGGACGAGTACTGCTGGCCGGCGACGCGGCGCACGTGCATTCGCCGGTTGGCGGACAGGGCCTCAACATCGGCGTGCAGGACGCGGTGAATCTGGGATGGAAGCTGGCGCAGGTGGTCCAGCGGACCTCGCCCGAAAGCCTCCTCGATACCTACCACGCCGAGCGCCACCCGGTCGCGGCTCGGGTGCTGCGCCATACGATGGCGCAGGTTGCGCTGATGCGCCCCGACGATCGCAGCGAAGCCGTGCGCGACGTCGTGTCCGAGCTGCTGACCATGGACGAGCCGCGCGAACGATTCGCCGCGATGATGTCCGGGCTGGACATTCACTACGACCTGGGCGAGGGGCACCCGCTGCTCGGACGCCGCATGCCCGACCTCGACCTGGCCACTCCCGGCGGAACGGTGAGGGTCTTCACCCTCCTGCACGACGCCAACCCGGTCCTGCTGAACCTCGGCGAGCGCTGGGACGTCGACCTCTCCCCGTGGGCGCGCCGGGTGTCGGCGATCGATGCGACCCATGCCGGCGATTGGGAGCTTCCGGCCCTGGGCCGGGTCGCAGCCCCCGCTGCCGTGCTGATCAGACCCGACGGCTACGTCGCCTGGGTCGGGGACGGCACGGATACCGGATTGCGCGAGGCGCTGACGACCTGGTTCGGATCACCCTGACGCCACCCGGACCGCGGGGCCGATCAGCACCGCCCGCCCGTTCTCGATCCGGACGAGAAGCTCGCCGCCGGGGAACTCGACCGCCGTCTCGCCCTCCCCGACGAGCGCGGCGGCGACCGCGACGGCGCTGCTGCCGGACGAGGCCGTCTCCCCCGCTCCCCGCTCCCAGACCCGTGCCCGGATCCGACCGGGACCCTCGACGTGCGCGACCTGGACGTTCGTCCGCTCCGGGAAGCGCTGGTGCGTCTCGAGCAGCGGCCCGATCCGCGGCAGCTCGGCCGGGTCTCCTGCGACCACGGCGTGCGGGTTCCCGACGTCGACGGGCACGAAGCGGACGCCCTCGACCTCCTCCTCCGCGCCGACGACCACCTCCCCCACCTCCTGCTCCCACAGGTCGCCGCCGAGTGCCCGCACGCGCACCGGGCGGCCACCCGTGACCACGGTCACCTCGTCGGCCCCGGTGCGGCCGGCCAGCCACGCCGCGGCGATGCGCGTCCCGTTGCCGGACATCTCCGCCCGCGATCCGTCCGGGTTCCAGATCGTGACCGCCCCCGCCGGCGTGACCTCGAGGATCCCGTCCGCATCGCCGACGAGCTCGCGCACGCGCTCGGGCGTGGCGCCGAACGGCTCGCCGACGAGGTAGACGTTGCCCTGCGCGTCCCAGCGCTCCACGCGCGTAGTAGACCAGCGGGGCCGGGACGCGGCGCCCCGGCCCCGCGCCGGCCTACGCGAGGTACGCGCAGAGCTCCGGGAAGATGTCGACGTCCCACTTCGGGGTCGCGAACGGGATCGTCTCGTTGCCGGCGGGATCGACGACGAAGACGATCCGGCCGACCTGCATCGCCACCGGGCCCTCGCCGCGCGCGATGAAGAGCCGCTCCCGCCCGGCGACCGTCTGCGTCAGCGTGCCGTCCGGGCCGTACTCGTTGAAGACCGGGCCGCCGAGCACCGACGAGATCGACTTGCCGTTCGCCGGGTTCGTCAGCGTGACCGTGAAGCTGCGCTCGACGTGCAGGCGCTCGCGCACGAGCCTGCCGGCGTCGTCGAAGTACTCCCAGACCGTGAACACCCCCTGCGAGTGCGAGGTGATCGGGAAGCCGCAGACGCCGAGCGTGCGGGTGCTGTCGACGTCGGTGTGGGTGACGACGTCGGGTGGCGCGGCGGCCGCGGCCGGCGCGAGCGCGGCGGCGAGGAGCACGGTTGCGGCGAGGAGTCGCACGGGACTCTCCTTTCGGTCGCTGTCAGTGTCATAAGACGTTATGACACTGACGATGGTTAGGCTGTCCCGATGGCGACCGAACGCCTCTTCGAGCCGTCCGACGGGATGGCGTTCGTCGTACGGCTCCTCAACTCGTGGGACGAGCTCGAGCCCGATCCGGAGCTCCTGCGCGATCCGTCGATCGGTGCCCGCTTCCTCCGTCGCCACGGCTTCGACGACGCGGCAGCCCGGATGGACGAGGCGGAGCTGGCCGCGCTGAAGGCGCTCCGGGGCCGCGTGCAGGCTGCCTGGGACGCGCCGGACGACGACGCCGCGGTGGCCCTGCTGAACGAGCTGGCCGGCGAGGGCGCGGCCCACCGCACGCTCGTCCGTGACGAGGACGCCTGGTCGTTCCGCTGGGACGAGCCCGGCCTGTCCGCGTCCGCGTTCGCGCCGGCGCTGTGCGCGGCGGCGCTGCTGGAGGAGATCCGGACGCACGGACGGCGCCGGCTCGGCACCTGCGTCGCGGCGCCGTGCCGGTGCGCGTTCGTCGACCGCTCGCGGAGCCGCACGCGGCGCTACTGCTGCGACCTCTGCGCCGACCGCGCCAACCAGGCGGCCCGGCGGCGGCGACTCCGCGGCGCCTAGCCGAACGCGAGGATCTCGTCCGCGACCGCGCCGGGCGGCCGCGTCGCGTCGACCAGGCGGATCCCCGGGATGCGTCGCATCCACTTCCGCTGGTAGGCGGCGTAGCGGCGCACACGCGCGTCGTAGGCAGCGGCTGCCTCGAGCGGCGGCAGCTCGGAGAACTCGCGCAGCCCGTGGATCGTCCGGGCCGTGGCCGAGACCTCCCCCGCGAGCGCCTCGCGCACCTCGTCGACCACGCCGCGCTCGAGCATCCACTGCGTCCGTGCGGCAATGCGGCGATCCAGCTCCTCCCGCGGCAGGTCGAGGCCGACGAGCAGCGTCGGGTGGCGCGTGTCCTCGCTCCAGAGGCCGTCGCGCTCGGGGCTCAGCGACGCTCCGGCCTCGGCGAGCTCGAGCGCGCGGACGACGCGGCGGCGGTCGTTCGGATGGACGTTGGCGGCCGCCGCGGCGTCGACGGCCGCGAGCTCCGCGTGCGCGCCCTCGGGGCCGAGCTCCTCGTAGCGGGCGTCCCACCGCTCGCGCGCTCCCGGCGCCGGCGGCGGCGGGAGCTCGAGGTCGGAGACCGCGGCGCGAAGGTAGAGGCCGGTCCCGCCGACGACGACGGGCGTCCTCCCCGCTGCCAGCGCGGCGTCGACGGCCCGGTGCGCGAGCTCCTGGTACTCCGCGAGCGAGCCGTCGTGCGAGAGCGGCCAGACGCCGACGAGCGCCGTCGGGCGCTCCGACTGGTTCGTGAGGATCGGCAGCCCGCGGTAGGCCTGCATCGCGTCGGCGGAGACGAGCTCGGCGGGGACGCGGTCGGCGATCGCCTCGGCGACGTCCGTCTTGCCGGACGCCGTGGGGCCGAAGATCGCGAGCACCCGGCTCATCCGCAGAGGCGGGTGCGGAGCGACTCGACCGCCTCGGGCGCGAGACCGGAAGCGACGACGTACGCCTCGACCGAGCCGTGCCGGTGCTCGAGCCGGTCGAGCACCGTCGCCATCGCCCCGGCGGGCGCGGTCGCGACCTCGCCCAGCGTCGGCCGGAGCCGTGCCTCCGTCAGGGTGTAGTCGGCGTCGACGTCCGCGAGCGAGACGCCGCAGAGCCGGAGCAGCAGGGCGGCGACGAGGCCGGTGCGGTCCTTGCCGCCGACGCAGTGGACGACCACGGCGCCGGGGGGCGCCGACGCGACGGCCGCGAGCGCGCGCACGATCGCCGGGGCGCGGCACTCGAGCGCCCAGTCGTAGAAGGCGACGTACTGGCCGAGCGCGTCCGGCGCGGCCTCGGCTTTGGCGACCATGGCGGTCCAGCCGGAGTCGCCGGGCCCGATCCCGGCCATGAGGGACACGTGCACGACCTCGACGTCGGTGGCGCGGGGCGGGTCGTCGGCGAGCTCCTCGTCACGGCGCAGGTCGACGATCCGGCTCACGCCGTATGCCAGCAGCGCGTCCCAGCCGGCGTCGGTGAGGTGCGCGCGGCTGTCGCTGCGGACGACGGCGCCGAAGCGCGTCGTGCCGCCGTCCCCGGTGGCGTGACCGCCGAGGTCGCGGACGTTCGAGCAGCCGTCCCAGACGAGGTCGCGTGCGACGCTCACGCAGCGACGAGCGCCGCCTGGCGGCCGCGCAGCGTCGTCGAGGTCGAGCCCTCGACGACGACGTCGACGAGCTCGCCGGGCCGGGCGTCGCCGGCGAAGTTCACCGTCGTGTTCCGCCGCGTCCGGCCGCGCAGGAGCGACGCGTCGGTGCGGCTCGGCCCCTCGACGAGCACCTCCTCGACGCGGCCCGACGCGCTCGGCGTTCCGCTCGGCGGCGATCCGCTGCACGACCTCGACGAGCCGCTCGAGCCGCTCGTGCTTCAGCTCGTCGGGCACCTGGTCGGGCAGGTCGGCCGCCTCGGTACCCGCGGCGCGGCGAGTAGATGAACGTGAACGCGCTGTCGTAGCGCACCGGCCTCGACCACCGCGCAGCGTCTCGTCGAAGTCGGCCTCGGTCTCGCCCGGGAAGCCGACGATGACGTCGGTGCCGAGCGCGAGGTCCGGGATCGCGGCGCGCAGCCGGTCGACGAGTCGGAGGTAGCGCTCCGCGTCGTACGTGCGCCGCATCGCCTTGAGCAGCCGCGACGAGCCCGACTGGAGCGGCAGGTGCACGTGCTCGCAGACGGCGGCGCACTCGGCCATCGCGGCGATCACCGGCTCGCGGAAGTCCTTCGGGTGCGGGCTCGTGAAGCGGATGCGCTCGATCCCGTCGACGGCGTCGCAGGCACGCAGCAGCTCGCCGAACTCCGTGCGCAGGTCGGGGAGCAGGTCGCGCCCCCACGAGTTCACGTTCTGGCCGAGCAGCGTGACCTCGCGCACGCCCTCGCCGGCGAGCCGCGTGACCTCGGCGACGATCTCGCCCGGCCGCCGGCTCACCTCGCGGCCGCGCACCGACGGGACGATGCAGTAGGCGCACTTCGAGTTGCAGCCCATCGACACCTGCACCCACGCCTGGAAGCGGCGCTCGCGCTGGAGCGGCAGCGCAGCCGGAGAACGAGCGCTCCTCGGCGATCCCGAACGCGCCGCGCGCGACGCCCTCGCCGTTCGCGCCGATCCAGTCGGCGAGGTGCGGGATCGTGCCGGGGCCGAAGGCGACGTCGACGAACGGGTAGAGCTCGAACAGGCGCTCGCGCTGGGCCTCGGCGTAGCAGCCGCCGACGGCGACGATCGCGTCCGGGTTCCGCTGCTTCAGCACCTTCGCGTCGCCCATGTGCGCGGCGAAGCGCTGGTCGGGCTTCTCGCGGATCGTGCACGTGTTGAAGACGAGCACGTCGGCCTCGCTCGCGCGAGGCGCCTCGCCGAGGCCGAGCGACTCGAGCGTGCCCTTGATGCGCTCCGAGTCGTGCGCGTTCATCTGGCAGCCGAACGTCGTGACGAAGTACCGGCGCATCGCGCGGCCATCGTAGCCGCCGCACCCGCGAGGTTCGGTTCACCGCCTTGTCCTCGCTGGAGCCAGGCCGCGACCATGGGCGGCGCCGTGCGAAGGAGGCCGCAGTGACGCAGACGATCGCAGACCCTCGACGGGCGCGAGATCGCGCTCGCCGCCGACGACATCGCCGCGCTGGAGGCGCGGCTCGACGGGCTCGTGATCCGACCGGGCGACCGCGGCTACGACGAGGCGCGCCGCGTCTGGAACGGCATGATCGACCGCCGGCCCGGCGCTCATCGTCCGCTGCGCCGGGACGCCGACGACGTCGTCGAGGCCGTCCGCTTCGCGCGCGAGCACGATGCTTCCCGTCGCCGTCCGCGGCGGCGGCCACGGCGTCGCCGGATTGCGCCGTCTGCGACGGCGCGATCGTCGTCGACCTGTCGCGGATGCGCGGCGTCGAGGTCGATCCCGAGCGCGCGGCTCGTGCGCGCCGGCGGCGGCAGCCGGCTCGGCGACGTCGACGCCGCGACGCAGGAGCACGGCCTCGCCGTGCCGTTCGGCGTCGTCTCGCAGACCGGGATCGCGGGCCTGACGCTCTCGGGCGGGATGGGCTGGCTGCGCCGCAGCCCACGGGCTCACCGCCGACAACCTCGTCTCGGCCGAGGTCGTCACGGCCGACGGCAGCGTCGTGCGCACCGCGCGAGGACGAGCACCCCGAGCTCTTCTGGGCGCTCCGCGGCGGCGGCGGCAACTTCGGCGTCGTCACCTCGTTCGAGTACCGCCTGCACCCGGTCGGGCCCGAGGTGGCCGTCGCGTTCGTGCTCTACCCCGGCGAGCGCGCGGTCGAGGTGATGCGACGCGTTCGCCGCGTACATGGCCGAGGCGCCGGAGGAGGTCGAGCCCGCTGCTGCTTCCTCGGGCGCGTCCCGCACGCCGACATGTTCCCGGCGGAGGCGCACGGGCAGCCGTACGTCGCGATCGCGGGCGTGCATCCCGGCGCCGGTCGCGGAGGGCGAGCAGGTGCTGCGGCCGCTGCGCGAGCTCGGCGACCCGATCGTCGACCTCAGCGACGCGATGCCGTACGTCGAGGCCCAGAGGCTCCTCGACGAGGACTACCCCGACGGCTGGCACTACTACTGGAAGTCGCTCGAGCTCGACGAGCTCTCGCCGACGAGGTCGTGCGACCGGCTCATCGAGCACGCGGCCGCCGCCCCGTCCGACCACTCGACGATCGACGTCTGGTGGCACGGCGGCGCGATGGGCCGCGTCCCGGCGGAGGCGACTGCGTTCGGCGCGCCGGCCGCACGATCCTGCTCGGCTACGAGGCGAACTTCGAGGACGCCGGCCGAGGCGGCCGACGAACATCGCCTGGGTGCGCGACTCGCTCGCGGAGCTGCGGCCGTTCTCGACCGGCGGCGCCTACCTCAACTTCCCCGGCTTCTTCGAGGAGGGCGACGAGCTGCTGCGCGCGTCGTTCGGCGAGGCGAACTACGAGCGGCTGGTCGCGCTGAAGACGCAGTACGACCCGGCCAACGTCTTCCGCTTCAACGGGAACATTCCGCCGAGCCGCCTCCTGACGCGTCACGGCTGGTACTGCTGGTCGATCGAGCGCACGGTGTCGCCGTGCACCGCGATCGCAGACTCGGTGTCGAGCGGCTCGAAGAGGCGGACGTCGCTCGTTCCCCGCAGCACGCGGTCGACTCCGCACGCGAGATCGGCGTCGCGCGCGAACTGCGCCGCATCGCCCTCGCCGGGTCAGGACGCGCACGCGCGCGATCGTCGGCGACGCGGTAGGTCAGCGGCAGGTGCGCCACTCGCCGAGACGGTCAAGTGTCGTTCGAGGACCGGCTGCGCCGGAGCTCGACCGCGCCAGTCCTCGAGCCGCTGCTCGTCGCCGTCTCGCCGGAGAGGAACCAGGCGGCCGGTCGAAGCGCGATCGTCTCAGCCGCGGTCACCGCGGGTGAGCCCGGTGATGGTGGCCCGAACTCCACGATCTCGCGCCGGCGGGAGCGGCGTCGCGCGCGGCCGTGGGCGTCGGCGCGGTCACGGTCGACGGTCTCGGCGGCCTCGTCGCCGCCCGCGCAGCCCGCGGCCGCAATGGCGAGGACGAGCGCGAGTGCAGCGACCGACCGCACGCCTACTTCGCGAACTCGACGGCCCGGCTCTCGCGGATGACCGTCACCTTGACCTGGCCCGGGTACTCGAGCTGGTCCTCGATCTCGCGCGCGATCTCGTGGCGAGAGCAGGACGGCGGCGTCGTCGTCGACCTCCGTCGGCTTCACGATGACGCGGATCTCGCGGCCGGCCTGAAGCGCGTAGACCTTCTCGACGCCCTTCTTCGCGCGGCGATCTCCTCGAGCGCCTCGAGGCGCTTGACGTAGTTCTCGAGCGCTCTCGCCGCGGGCGCCCGGACGCGAGGCCGAGATCGCGTCGGCGGCGATCAGCAGCACGGCCTCGACGGTCTGCGGCTGCACCTCGTAGTGGTGCGCCTCGATCGCGTGCACGACCGCCTGCGACTCGCCGTACCGCTTCGCGAGCTGCGCCGAGATGATCGCGTGCGAGCCCTCGACCTCGTGCGTCATCGCCTTGCCGAGGTCGTGCAGGAGCGCGGCCCGCTTCGCCGTCTTCACGCCGGCCTCGAGCTCCGTGGCCATGATCCCGGCGAGGTGGACGACCTCGAGCGAGTGCTTGAGCACGTTCTGCCCGTAGCTCGTGCGGAAGCGGAGGCGGCCGAGGATCTTCACGAGCTCCTCGTGGAACTCGCCGCAGTTGGCCTCGAAGACCGCCTGCTCGCCGGCCTGCCGGATCGAGTCGTCGAGCTCGGCCTTCGAGTCGTAGTAGATCTCCTCGATCCGCGCCGGGTGGATGCGGCCGTCCTCGATCAGCTTCGCCAGCGTGAGGCTGCGCGACCTCGCGGCGGATCGGGTCGAACGACGAGAGCACGACGGCCTGCGGCGTGTCGTCGATGATGAAGTCGACGCCGGTCAGGTGCTCGAGCGAGCGGATGTTGCGGCCCTCGCGGCCGATGATCCGGCCCTTCATGTCGTCGGACGGGAGCTCGACGAGCGAGACGGTGGTCTCGGCCGCGTGGCTCGCCGCGACCCGCTGCAGCGCGTCGGCGACGAGGTTGCGGGCGCGGCGCTTCGACTCGGCGCGGGCCTCCTCCTCGAGCTGGCGGACGCGCCGCGCGAGCTCGTGGCGGACGAGGTCCTCCGACCGCTCGAGGAGGTGCTGCTTCGCCTCGCCGACGGTCATGCCGGAGATCCGCTGGAGCTCGGCGAGCTCGTGCGACCGCGTCTCCTTCAGCTCCTCCTGCAGCTGCCGGGTATGCGTCTCGCGGTCGGCCACCCCCTGCTCGCGCCGCGCGAGCTCGTCGAGCTTCGTGTCGACCTCGGTCTCGCGCGCGAGCACCCGCTCCTCGAGCTGGACGATCTGGCGCCGTCGCTCGCCGAGCTCCTGCTCGAGCTCCTCGCGCAGCCGGAGCTCGCTGCTCGCGAGCCTCGATCTGCGCCTCGCGCTCCCGCGCCTCGACCTGACGGTCGGTCTCGGCCAGCAGCGCCTCGCGGCGGCGGGCGGCGGAGGCGACGGCGGACCCGCTCCACCTGCGGAGGACGAGGACGGCGGCGATCGCTCCGACGACGAGACCCACGACCAGCGATGCCGTGACGAGCATGGTTGCTCCTGCCTCTCATCCGGCGCAGGAGGCGTCCCGAACATCGGTCGAAGGCCGCGCGGCCGGCGGCTCGCGCGACGGCCCGGCGTCACACCCTCAGCGCTGCCTGGTACTCGTCCTTGAGGTCGCGATCGTCGTGGTCATGCGGTTCATCGTTCGTCCGGGTGTCGGGAAAAGCCTTCTGTGCAGGAAAAATGTCAATGTGGAAAGGACCGTCATCCTAACGCCGCTCAGCCGTCCGTGCCAACCGCTTTGTCGAAGGCATCCTCGTCGAAGCCGCGACGGGCGAGGAATCGCGCCGTGGCAGGCCCAGGGCCGCGCTCCGCGACGATTCGGCGGGCGCGCTCGCGCTCCGGCTCGAGCCGCGCCAGGGCCGTCTCGACCTCGTCGGGACCGACGCCGCGCCGCTCGAGGTCCCAGCGGATCGCCGCGTCGCCGTGACCACGAGCGGCGAGCGCCTCCGCGCGGGCGGCCGCGAGGCGGGCGTCGTCGACGAGGCCGGCGTCCGCAAGGCGCTCGACGGTCGTCTCGCGCTCCGCCTCGGAGAAGCCGGCACGCTCGAAGGCGGGCGTCGAGCTCCGCCGTTGCGAGGTCACGATGACGCAGCGCCCGAAGCGCCCGCGCGCGGGCGTCGGCACGCCGCAGCTCGTGCCGCAGCTCGCGCAGTCGCGGCCGATCGAGCTCGAGACCGACCCGCAGCCCGACGCGCGCGGCCGCATCCAGCGGGACGGAGCGCCAGCGCGCCCCGTCCAGCTCGACCTCGACCGTTCCTCCCCGCTCGCGGAGCGCGGTCACGCACGCCACGGCGGGGCTATGCCTTCGCTCCGGCCTCCGCCGTCGCCTCGACCTGCTCGGCGTCCTCGTCCTCCACGGCGTCGGCCACAGCCGGTGCGGTGCCGTTCGTGGCCGGGGCTGCACCGTTGGCGGAGGGCAGGAGCCGCGCCGAGGCGACCTGGTCGTCGCCGAGCTCGCGCTGGATCCCGGCGAGGATCTGCTGTGTCACGTCGGGGTGCTCGCGGAGGAACGCCGTCGCGTTCTGGCGCCCCTGGCCGAGCCGCTCGTCGGCGACGCTGAAGTACGAGCCCGACTTCGTGACGATCTTCCGGTCGAGGCCCGCGTCGAGGACGGTGCCCTCCCAGGAGATCCCGGAGCCGTAGATGATGTCGAACTCGGCCTGCTTGAAGGGCGGTGCGACCTTGTTCTTCACCACCTTCACGCGGACGCGGTTGCCGATCGCCTCCACGCCCTCCTTCAGCGTCTCGATCCGGCGGATGTCGAGGCGGACCGAGGCGTAGAACTTCAGCGCGCGGCCGCCGGGCGTCGTCTCCGGGTTGCCGAACATGACGCCGATCTTCTCGCGGAGCTGGTTCGTGAAGATGCAGATCGTCTCGGTACGGTTGAGCGTGCCGGCGAGCTTCCGCAGCGCCTGGCTCATGAGCCGTGCCTGCAGGCCGACGTGGCTGTCGCCCATCTCGCCCTCGATCTCCGCCTTCGGCACGAGCGCCGCGACCGAGTCGACCGCGACGATGTCGAGCGCGCCGGAGCGGATGAGCAGCTCGGCGATCTCGAGCGCCTGCTCGCCAGTGTCGGGCTGCGAGACGAGCAGCTCGTCGATGTCGACGCCGATCCGCTTCGCGTAGGCCGGGTCGATCGCGTGCTCGGCGTCGATGAAGGCGCAGATCCCGCCGCGCCGCTGCGCCTCCGCGACCGCGTGGTAGACGAGCGTCGTCTTCCCCGACGACTCCGGGCCGAAGATCTCGACGATGCGGCCGCGCGGCAGCCCGCCGATCCCGAGCGCCAGATCGAGCGAGAGCGAGCCCGTCGACACCGCGCCGATCGAGACCGCGGCGCGGTCGCTCATCTTCATCACGGCGCCCTTGCCGAAGTTGCGCTCCACCTGACTGAGCGCGGCCTCGAGTGCTTGCTCGCGATCCAACCTGATCAACCTCCTAACGGGACGGAATCGAGGACCTCGTAGCGTGCCCCCGACGGGTGCAGCCGGGATAGGTAAGCAGCCGCCTCGGACGGAGCGAAGGGCTCGAGCGGCGGCAGCGCCGGCTGCAGCCGCGGGCGCTCGCGGAAGCGGAGGACGGTGACGTGCGCGAGCCACGGACGCTGCTCGCGCCGGTACAGCCCGAGCTCCTCGAGGCGGCGGCCGAGCGCGTCGGCGATCGCGGCGCCGCGCCCGTCCTCGTCGTCGAGCACGAGCATCCCGACGCTCCGGGTCTCGCGGTAGCGGACGAGCGCGAGCAGGGGCCGCGGAGCCGGAGCGGCGACGTCCCGGAGCACGTCGAGCACCCGGGGCAGGTCGTCGGCCGGACGCTGACCGAGGAAAGCGAGCGTGACGTGCAGGTGCTCGGGCGGGACAAGCCGTCCGCGAGGGAGCTCGGCAGCCTGCCACGCGGCGAGGCGCTCGACCACGTCGGCGGGGAGCTGCAGGGCGAGGAAGAGGCGCAGGCGGTCACCGCGAACGACGGTACCGCCGGCGCTCACGCGCGTGTGTGCCGACTCTGTGTCAACTGCCGCCGCACCAGGTGGAGCGCCGTCACGGCGGCGCGACGGCGGATCCCGTCCCGGTCGCCCGGGAAGTTCGTCACGACCGCGTCCTCCCCGTCCGGCCCGGCCACGGCCAGATGGACGAGGCCGACCGGCTTCTCCGGCGTGCCGCCGTCCGGGCCTGCGATCCCGGTGACGCTGACCGCGACGTCGGCGCCGAGCTGCGCGCGGGCGCCGCGGGCCATCGCGCGCGCGACCTCCTCCGAGACGGCGCCGTGCGCGGCGAGCACGTCCGCCGGCACGCCCAGCTCGTCCTCCTTCACCGCGTTCGCGTAGGCGACCACCGCACCGACGAATGCGTCGCTCGCGCCGGGAACGGCGGTGAGCCGCTCGGCCACCATCCCGCCGGTGCAGGACTCGGCCGTGGCGAGCGTCAGCCCGCGCGCGCGGCACAGGTCGAGCACGATCTCCTCGACGCTGCTGCCGTCGCGGGAGAACAATTGCCGCTCAAGCGGCTCGACGAGGGCGGCCTCGAGCGCCTCCGCCCGCTCCTCGGCCCCGGGCTCGACCACGAGGTCGACGTGGATCTCGAAGTCGCGGGCGCAGATCGTCGCCTCGACGCCGTCGCCGTCGCCGCCCGCCTCCGCGAGGGCGCGTGCGACCGCGGACTCGCTCGCGCCGAAGAACTTCAGCACGCGCCGGCCGGGCGGCGCGGCGCGCGCGAGCAGGCGCCGCATCGGCTCCGCGTCGAGCGCCCTCGGCCAGAGCCGCTGCAGCTCCGCGGGCGGCCCCGGGAGGACGACGACGACCGTGCCTTCGTGCTCGAGGATCAGGCCCGGCGCCGTGCCCGCAAGACCGAGCGAGACCGCACCCTCCGGCACGGTCGCCTGCTTGCGGACGCCCTCTTGGAAGTCCGCGTACGGGCGGCGCAGACGCTCCGCGATCGCGCGCGAGATGCCGTCGATCTCCGCCATCAGCACCTCGTCGACGCGGAGCTGCCGCCCCGTCGCCGCCGCGACGAGCTCGACCGTGCGATCGTCGTGCGTCGGCCCGAGCCCGCCGGAGGTGACGAGCAGGTCGGCGTCGAGCCCGGCCAGGAGCGTCGTCCGCAGCTCGTCCGGATCGTCCCCGACGATCGCGATCCGCACGGGCTCGAGGCCGAGCGAGAGCGCCTGCCCGGCGAGCCACGGTCCATTGCGGTCGGTGCGCTCGCCACGGACGAGCTCGCTGCCGGTGACGGCGAGGTAGGCCCGCGGGCGCGTCAACCCGCCGCGGCACGCACGCCCACGCGCGAGGCGACGAACTGCTGCTCGTCCGCCGGCAATGCCACGCGCCGGCAGTTGATCCGGGCCACGAGGTTCTCGGGGATCGTCGCCTCGACCCAGACGTTGCCGCCGGTCCAGACGAGCTTCCTGCCCGGCTCGACGGTGCCGTCGAAGAGGAGCTTGCCCGCCGTCGAGGCGCCGCGGTAGACGGTCACGCGCGAGCCGGTGCGCACGCCCGCCAGCTCGAACGAGATCCACGAGCCCTTCGACGGCGGCACGCAGCGCGCGCCGGCGGTGCCCGCGGGGGCCGACGGCTGCGCCTGGGTGCCGCCGAGGTTCGCGATCCGGTCGGGCTCGCTCCCGCCCCACTTCCAGGCGACGGCGACGAGCGCGGCGGCCACCGCGATCCCCGCGAGAGCCACGACCAGGACGCCGGATTCGACGCGACGGTGCGCGCTGCGACGTGGCCGGGCTGCGGCGTACGCGCAACGCGGCGAGCTCGTCGTCACCGGGGACGTAGCGCGAGTTGAACTCGTCGACGTAGAGCTGCCCGTCGAGGCCGAGGTAATCGGCGTAGGCCCGCAGGAAACCCTTCACGTACGTCTGCGCGGGCAGGATCTCGAAGCGCTCGTCCTCGAGCGCGCGCAGGTACTTCGCGCGGACCTTGGTCGCCGCCTCCGCCTCGTTCAGGTCCACGCCCTGACGGAGCCGCGCCTCCTTCAGGCTGCTGCCGATCTCGAACATCCGCGCGCCAGTGTAGTGGCGTTTTGGCCGACCGGGCTAGGCGCCGATCCGGTCGAGGTACCAGTAGAACGCGAGCGCGATCCCGGCGGCGGCGGCGAGCGCGAGCGCGAGCACGCCGAGCGCCCGGCCGAGGCGCGCCCACCGGTCGCCACCGCGCGAGACGGTCCGCACCGCACGCCTGCGGCCGCGCCGCGCCAGCACGAGCGCCACGAGGCCCAGGGCGACCGCCACCGGGATCGCGACCCACGCGTCGATCAGCTCGAAGTCGCGCACGTCGGTCGTCTCCGCGACCGCGACGGCGACCGGGATCGCCGCGGCAGCGAGAAACCCGAAGAGCGCCGAGGCGCCCGCGCTTGCGTTCCGCGCGATCGGAGCTACCCCTTGGTGTACGGCCGCCCGACGGCGGCGGGACCGACGGAGCGGCCGATGACCCCGACGAGCGCCACGAGCGTGAGCACGTACGGCAGCGTCGAGAGCAGGTTCGCGGAGATGTCGGCCTCGCGCTGGAGCGGGATCGCGAGCGCGCTCGCGAACCCGAAGAGGAGGCAGGCCCCGAAGGCGCCGAACGGGTTCCACTTGCCGAAGATGACGGCGGCCAGCGCGATGAAGCCGCGACCGGCGCTCATGTTCTCGTTGAAGGTGCCGGTGAAGCCGATCGAGAGGTAGGCCCCGCCGAGCGCCGCGAGCATGCCCGAGATGACGACCGCGACGTAGCGGACGCCGTAGACGGAGATCCCGACCGTGTCCGCGGCGCGGGGGTGCTCGCCGACGGCACGGAGCCTCAGGCCGATCGGCGTCCGGAAGATCACGATCCAGGACAGGATCAGCAGCGCGAACATCAGCCAGATCATCAGGCTGAGGTTGCCGAAGACGTCGCCGATGAACGGAATGTCCTCGATGAAGGGAATGTTGACGGTCGGAATGCGGTCGATGTCCGACGGCGTTCCCTGCGTGCCGTAGATGTCACGGAACAGGTAGCCGGTGAGGCCGAGGGCGAGGAAGTTGATCGCGGTGCCGACGACGATCTGGTCCGCGCGTAGGTGGATGGAGAAGAACGCGTGGATGAGCGCGAACAGGCCGCCGAACACCATCGCCATCAGCAGGCCGACCTGCCAGGAACCGCTCCACGCCGTCGCCCAGATCCCGAAGAAACAGCCCGCGAGCATCATCCCCTCGAGGCCGATGTTCACGACGCCCGCGCGCTCGTTGATGATCCCGCCGATCGCCGCGAACGCGAGCGGCGTCGCGAAGCGGAGCATCGAGGCGATGAGCCCGGTGGTGATCACGGCCTCGACGGCGGCGTCGTTCTGGCCCTGGATCCACAGGGCCGACGCGATGCCGAGGACGGAGGCGACGAGCGCCCACGCTCCGAGCTTGCGCTCGTCCCGCATGAACGCGAACAGGCCGAGCAGCGCGCCCGTGATCCCGACGCCGATGGGCGCCCCGGCCGCGTCCACGTTCCACGGCGGCAGCGACAGCCAGAAGGCGAACAGGCCGAGTCCGATGCCGCCGATCGCGGCCAGCCGCGTGTTGCCGATCTTCGCGAGCTGCGAGATGGGAGCTTCGAACGTGCTCACGATTTCATCTCCGGCTGGACTCGCGCGGGCCCGCCGAACCCGACGCGTTTGCGCAGGCCCCACGCGGACACGATCAGGAGCTCGGCGCCGACGAAGAGGATGATCAGCGCCTGGATCATCGTCGCCAGGTTGCCGGCGAGCTCCGGCGGGAAGACGTCCGGGTCGAGCTGGCGGGTCGAGGTGCCGACCTGCAGCGCACCGAAGAGCAGCGCGGCGAAGAAGATCCCGACGGCCTTGTTGCGGCCGAGCAGCGCGACCGCGATGCCGATGAACCCGATCGAACCGACGTCGAAGTCGTTCGTCGCCACGCCGATACTTCCATCCGAGGACGTCGACCGACCCGGCGATGCCGGCGAACGCGCCGGAGATCGCGAGCGCGAGGAAGTAGTTCCGACCGACCGAGATCCCGCCGTAGCGCGCCCCCTCGGGGTTGAACCCGACGGCGCGGACCTCGTAGCCGAGCGTCGTGCGGTTCAGGATCACCGAGTACACGACGAGGGCGGCGATGGAGATGAAGATGCCGGCGTGGAGCGGCTGGAGCCCGCTGCCGATCGTCCAGAGCTTCGCCGAATCGAAGATGTCGTCGGAGCGGGGAATCGACGGCTCCGCGCCCTGGAGGGGTCCGTTGAGCTCGACGAGGTACTGGCCCACGTAGATCGCGACCCAGTTGAGCATGATCGTCGTGATCACCTCGTGCGCCCCGACGGTGGCGCGGAGGATCCCCGCGATCCCGCCCCAGATGAAGCCGGCCAGGAGCGAGGCAGCGACGCAGAGGAGGACGTGGAGCGGCCGCGGCAGCCCGTCGAAGTGGAGGCCGACGAACAGGGCCGCCATCAGCCCGACCCAGTACTGGCCCTGACCGCCGATGTTGAACATCCCGCAGCGGAACGCGAACGCCACCGCGAGCGCGGTGAGGATCAGCGGCGTCGTGATGATCAGCGTCTGCTGGAGATCGCTCCACGCGGCCCGCGTCTCCTGGCCGGTCAGCCAGAGATAGGGGTAGTTGAGCCCCGTCCCCTCGAAGATCGCCTGGTAGGCGCCGAAGGGGCTGTGGCCCGTGGAGAGGATGACGATGCCGCCGACGAAGAAGGCGAGCACCGCCGCCGCGAACGGCACGAGGATGCCGCCGGCGCGCGTCGAGAACCAGTGCGCGACCGCCTTCGTGCCCGTGAGCTCCGGCTCCTCGGCCGGCGGCGACACGGGCGGCCCGGCGGGCGGCTGCGGCTCAGTCACGCGGCTTCGGGCTCCTGCCGGCGCCCGCCGGTCATCGCGATGCCGAGCTCGTGCTCGGACACGGACGGGTCGTACTCGCCGACGATCCGGCCCTCGTAGAGGACGAGGATGCGATCCGACAGGGAGAGGACCTCGTCGAGCTCGAACGAGACGAGCAGGATCCCGCGGCCCTCGTCCCGCTCGCCGACGAGACGCCGGTGGACGAACTCGATCGCGCCGACGTCGAGGCCGCGGGTCGGCTGCGCCGCGACGAGCACGTTCGGGTTGCGGTTGACCTCGCGCGCGATCACGACCTTCTGCTGGTTCCCGCCCGAGAGGGAGGCCGCCGGCGTCTGCGGGCTGCCGCCGCGGACGTCGAACTCGCGTAGCAGCCGCTTCGCGACCTGGACGAGCCGGTTCGGGAAGAGCCAGCCGAAGCGCGAGTTCGGCACGTGGTCGTAGTCGTGGAGCGCGAGGTTCTCGGCCAGCGAGAAGTCGAGGATGAGCCCGCGCCGGTGCCGGTCCTCCGGGATGTGGCCGAGCCCCGCGTCGAGCGAATGCTTCGCGTTCTCGCCGGTGACGTCGACGCTGCCGATGACGACGCGACCCGCCTCGATCTTGCGGAGCCCCGTGATCGCGTCGATGAGCTCGCTCTGGCCGTTGCCGTCGACGCCGGCGATGCCCACGATCTCGCCCGCGCGTACGTCGAAGCTGACGCCGCGCACGGCCTCGAGCCCGCGCTCGTCGCGCACCTGCAGGTCCTCGACGTGGAGGATCGTGTCACCCGGCTGCGACGGCGCCCCCTTGTCGACGCGCAGCAGCACCTCGCGCCCGACCATGAGCGTCGCGAGACTGTCCTCCGTCGCGCCCTCGCGCGGCACGGTCTCGATCGTCTTGCCGCGCCGCAGGACGGTGACGCGGTCGGCGATGTCGAGCACCTCGTGGAGCTTGTGGGTGATGAAGATGATGGACTTGCCCTCGGCCTGGAGCGAGCGCAGGATCGCGAACAGCTCGTCGGCCTCCTGCGGCGTCAGCACCGCCGTGGGCTCGTCGAGGATGAGGATGTCGGCGCCGCGGTAGAGCGCCTTCAGGATCTCGACCCGCTGCTGCTGGCCGACGGAGATCGACTGGATCTTCGCGTCGGGCTGCACGGCGAGCCCGAAGCGCTTCGAGATGTCGCGCACCCGCTCGCGGGCGTCGTCCATGTTCATGAACGGCCCGCGGCTCGGCTCGACGCCGAGGACGATGTTCTCGGTCACCGTCATCACGGGGATGAGCATGAAGTGCTGGTGCACCATGCCGATCCCGAGGTCGATCGCCTCGTTGGGCGAGCTGATCCGCTTCGGTTCCCCTCGCATGCGGATCTCGCCCTCGTCCGGGTGGTAGAGCCCGTAGAGGATGTTCATGAGCGTCGACTTGCCGGCGCCGTTCTCGCCGAGGAGCGCGTGCACCTCGCCGGCGCGGAGCTCGAAGTCGACCGAGTCGTTGGCGACGACTCCCGGGAACCGCTTCGTGATGCCCTTCAGCTCGAGAAGAGGCGCGTCTGCCATGTGGGTGAGAGCGTAACGGGGCGGGCGACGCCGCCCGCCCCGTCGACGCCTTGGGTCTACCCCACCGTGTCCGGGATGTCGATCTCCCCGGCGATGATCATCTGCTTCTGCTCCTCGATCTCGTCGAGCAGCTCCTGCGACACCTCGCTGCTCGTCTCGCCGAGACCGACGCCGTCGTTCTCGAGCGTGAACTCGGAGACACCGCCGCCCTCGAACTCACCGTTCGCGGCGGCCTCGATCGTCGACTTCACGGCGACGTCGACGCGCTTGACCGCGCTCGTGAGGATGTGGTCGCCCAGGAACGCCTGGTCCTTGTCGACCCCGATGCCCCAGACGCTCTTCTCCTTCGCGGCGTCGAGCGCCCCGAGGCCGCAGCCGCCCGCGACCTGGAAGACGACGTCCGAGCCCTTGGAGATCTGGTCGAGCGCGATCTCCTTGCACGGCGCCGGGTCGACGAACTCCTGCGAGTACCCGTTCAGGACCTTGATGTCCGGATTCGCTGCCTTCGCACCTGCCTGGTACCCGGCGATGAAGCGGTCGACCGGCGGGATCTTCTGGCCGCCGACGCTCGAGATCGTGCCGGTCTTGCTCATCTTCGCCGCCATGTAGCCGGCGAGGTACCCGACCTCCTGCTCACGGAAGAGCAGGCCCTGGAGGTTCGGCAGCTCGCAGGACTTCGTCTCCTCGCAACCCTCGCCGCCGTAGGCGAAGTCGATGATCGCGAAGTTCGTGTCGGGGAACTGCTCGGCCGCCTGGTGGGTGGACTCCCCCATCAGGAACCCGTTCGTGACGATCAGGTTCGAGCCCTCCTCGGCGAGCGTGGAGAGGTTCGGGATGTAGTCCGCGTCGGACTTGGACTCGAGCACACGGCCCTCGACGCCGAACTCCGACTCGGCCTCCTCGAGACCCGTGTTCGCGAGCTCGTTGAACCCACGGTCGTTCAGGCCGCCGATGTCGGTCACGAGCCCGACGCTGATTGCCTCGGCCGCCCCGCCGCCGGTCGACGTCTCGCTCGCGGCTGTGTCGCCCGCGCCCTCCTCGTCGTCGTCGCTGCCGCAGCCGGCCGCGACGAGAACGAGCGTGGCCGCAAGCGCAGCGAACAGCCACAGAAGTTTCTTGCTCAAAGAAATACGCCTCCTCTACCCGGTTCCGATGTTGCCGCGGCGATCCTACTGAGCGAAGGCGGACGGCGCTACCACCCGTAACGAAGCCTGAACTAGACCTCTTGGGAGGCAAGGAGGCGCGCGAGATCCTCCTCGGTCACCAGCACGCGGCGCGGCTTGGAGCCCTCGTAGCCGGAGATGATCCCGCGGCGCTCGAGCATGTCGATGAGCCGGCCGGCGCGCGTGTAGCCGACGCGGAGCCGCCGCTGGAGCAGCGAGACCGAGGCCGTCTGCGTCTGCACCGCGATCTCGATCGCCTTGTCGAGCAGAGGGTCCTCGTCCGGGTCGAAGTCGCCGTCGACGTCGTCGTCCGAGTCCGTGAAGACCTCCGGGAGCTCGAGCAGCGACTCGTCGAGCTGCTGCTCGCGCTGGACGCGCGCCTGCTCGACGACGAGCGTCACCTCCTCCTCCGAGACGAAGGCGCCCTGGACGCGCTGCAGGCGCGAGGTGCCGAGCGGCTTGAAGAGCATGTCGCCCTGGCCGAGGAGCGCCTCGGCCCCGGACTGGTCGAGGATCACGCGGCTGTCGGTCTGAGACGAGACGGCGAAGGCGATCCGGCTCGGGACGTTCGCCTTGATCATCCCGGTGATCACGTCCACCGACGGCCGTTGCGTCGCGAGCACGAGGTGGATGCCGACGGCGCGGGACTTCTGCGCGAGCCGGATGACCGCGTCCTCGACGGCCTGCGGCGAGACCATCATCAGATCGGCGAGCTCGTCGATGACGACGAGCAGGTACGGCAGCGTGTCCTCGTTCCGCTTGCGGAAGGCGCGGTTCGCCTCGGGGAGGTTCCGCGCCCGCACGAACGACAGGCGCTCGTAGCGGCGCTCCATCTCGGCGACGACGTTCGTGAGGACGGCGCTCGCCTCCTTCGGGCTCGACACGACCGGCGTGAGCAGGTGCGGGATCGACTCGTAGTAGTTGAGCTCGATCCGCTTCGGGTCGATCAGGATCATCCGCACCTCCTCCGGCGTCGAGCGCAGGAGGATCGAGGTGAGGATCGCGTTGATGCAGCCGGACTTGCCCGAGCCGGTGGTGCCGGCGATGAGCATGTGCGGCATGCGCGCCAGGTCGGCCCACACGGCCGTGCCGGAGATGTCCTTGCCGAGCCAGACGGAGAGCGGGCTCGCGGTCGCGGGCAGGTCGTCGTAGATGTCGCCGAGGGTGACGAGGTTCGGGCTCGCGTTCGGGATCTCGACGCCGACGGCCTGCTTGCCGGGGATCGGCGCGAGGATCCGGATCTCCGTCGTCGCGAGCGCGTACGAGAGGTCGTCCTTGAGCGCCGCGACCTTCGACACCTTCGTGCCGGGCGCGAGCTGGAGCTCGTAGCGGGTGACGCGCGGGCCGGCGATCTGGCCGACCACGGTGGCGTCGATGCCGAAGTGCGCGAGCGTCTGGACGAGTACGCCGGCGAGGCGGTCGCTGCCCTCGGCCACACGCCCCTCGGTGGGCTTCGAGCGCTTGAGCACGCGCCGGTCGGGGAGCACGTACTCGGCCGCCGTCGGCTTCGCGTCGAAGAGGCTCGGGTGGTCGTCGTGCTCCGGCTCGTGCTCGTGCGTGTCGTCCTCCACGAGCAGCGGCGGCTGGACGAAGGTCTCGACCACGTCGGGGAAGTCGTGCTCGGCGTCCACGGGCGGCGCGAGCGTGGGCGGCGGCTTCTCCCACGTGTCGGCCGCGGCGGGCAGCGGCTGCGGCCGTGGGCGCTCGCGGCGGAGGCTCTCCGTGTGCGTTCGGAGGACGTGGCCCGAGCGGCGGAGGACGGCGCCGATCGACGCGCCCGAGAGCAGGAGGATCCCGGTCGCGAGCAGCGTGGCCCCGACGAGGGCGGCGCCGGTCGGGCCGACCGCCCACGCGACGGCGCGCTCGAGCGCCTCGCCCAGGCTGCCGCCATGCGAATCGCCCAGCGTCAGCAGCAGGCCCGGGATCGCGAAGGCCAGCCCGGTCCGGAACGGGCGCACGTCGACCAGCTCGCTGCGCGTGACCATCAGCCCACCGACGACGACGAGCGCCGCCGGCGCGACGTACGCGCCCCAGCCGATCAGCGCGAGCGTCGCGTCCGCGACCGCGCCCCCCACGACGCCGCCCTCCCAGTCGAGATAGAGCACGCACGCGAGGAAGAGGCCGAGCGCCAGCAGTGCGAGCCCCCAGAGCTCGTGGTGGTGCTGCGGCCGTGCGGCCGCGCTGCGGGCGGCCCCGGCGCGCTTCTTCTTCCGGATCCGCGCAGGGGTCTTCGGGCGCAGTTTCCTCGTGCGCTTGCGGCGCGGCATGGTGCGGCTCTTCGCCGCCCGCGGCCCGGCTCCTCTACGCGAACGTCTCGAGCCGCCCGAGCAGGAGCGCGAAGAAGGCGTCGCGGTCGATGCGGACGCCGACGTGACAGTTGGGCTCGTTCCCCGTCCGCTTCCAGAGGTCGACGACGGTGCGCCCGCGGCAGAGCTCCGACTGGCAGTCGACGACGACGTGCCGGTGCGCGGTCTCGACGACGTCGCCCCGGATCACGTGCGCGACGGCGACCGCGTCGTGGATCGGCGAGTCCTCGCTGCCGTACGTGGTGCGGTGGTAGATCGAGAAGAAGTCGTAGAGCTCGGCGACGAAGCGTCCGACCTTGCCGCCCTCCTCGCGCAGGCGGTCGGCCATCGCGCGGGTCATCAACGCCTCGTGCGTGACGTCGAGGCCGATCATCGTCAGGTCGATGCCGCTCGTGAACACGCGCTGCGCCGCCTCGGGGTCGGCCCAGACGTTGAACTCCGCTGCCGGCGTGACATTCCCCTCGGCGATCGCGCCGCCCATCAGCACGATCCGCTCGATCCGCCGCGCCTCGTCCGGGTAGCGCGCGAGGAAGAGGCCGACGTTCGTCAGCGGTCCGACCGGGATCAGCGTGACCGGCCCCGGTGCCGCCATGACCTTCTCGGCGATGAAGTCGACCGCGTGGAGCCTGTGCGCCGGCCGGCTCGGCGGCGGCAGGCTCGGCCCGTCGAGGCCCGACTCCCCGTGGACGTGCGCGGCGACCCAGCGTTCGCGCACGAGCGGCCGCTCCGCCCCGGCGGCGACCTCGACGTCGTCGCGGCCGAGCAGGTCGAGCACGCGGATCGCGTTCGCCGTCGTCTTCTCGAGCGTCTGGTTGCCCGACACGGTCGTGATCCCGAGCACGTCGAGCTCGGGGCTCGCGAGCGCGAGCAGGATCGCGATCGCGTCGTCGTGGCCCGGGTCGCAGTCGATCAGGACGGGGATCGCCATCGCCCCTCCAGTATCGCGTCCACCTCGACGGCGGTCGGCAGCGAGGGCTGTGCTCCCGGACGCGAGGCCGCGATCGCGCCTGCGGCGCACGCACGGCGCAGCGCCTCGTCCCGCGGGCGGCCCTCGAGGAGCGAGACGAGCAGGCAGGCGGTGAACGCGTCGCCGGCGGCGGTCCCGTCCACGGCCTCGACCCGCGGCGGCTCCGCGCGCGCGACCTCCGCCCCGCCCTCGAGCAGCACCGCGCCCTCCGCGCCGAGCGTGAGCGCGACGAAGCCGTCCTGCGCACCGAGCGTCTCGAGCTCGTAGCGGTTGACGACGAGCAGGTCGACGCGCGCGAGCAGCTCGGACGGCAGCGTCCGCGCCGGTGCGGCGTTGAGACAGAGGAACCGCGCCTGGTGCGCCGCCTCGGCGACCGTGTCGAGCGGGATCTCGAGCTGGCAGAGCACCGCTTCCGCCTCCCCCACGTCGACGTGCTCCGGCCGCAGCTCCGCGTTCGCGCCCGGCGCGACCACGATCGTGTTCTCGCCGGCGTCGTCGACGACGATCAGCGCAATCCCGGTCGGCGCGTCGAGCTCGACCACGTCCGTGCGGACGCCGTCGCCTCGCAATGCCTCGAGCACCTGTCGCGCGAAGTCGTCGCTGCCGACGGCGCCGACGAAGCGCACGTCTGCGCCGAGCCGGGCCGCGGCGACCGCCTGGTTCGCGCCCTTGCCGCCGGGAATCCGCGCGAAGCTCGCGCCCGTGACGGTCTCCCCCGGCCGCGGCAGCCGCGCCGTCCGCGCGACGAGATCGAGGTTCGCCGAGCCGACGACGGCGACGGAGGGGCTCAAGCCGCCAGCGCGCGCAGCTCGTCCGCGGCGCGGCCGAGCAGGTTCTCCCGCAGGTCGAACAGCCCGGCCCAGAGCGAGCTCCGGTCGGGCGTGAGGCGCATCCGCGCCGCGTCCGAGAGGCCCTCGAGCGCGCGCACGAGGACCGCGAGCTCGAGGTAGGCCTGCGCGACCCGGACCGGCGACGCCCTCACGCCGGCGCGCAGGAGCACCGGCCCCCACTCGACCAGCTCGGCCGCGCTCGGCTCGCCGTACCAGGAGCGCCCCGACTCGTTGCCGGCCTCGAGCTCGAGGAGGTAGCGCCCGAGCGGGTCCTCGAGTCCCGCCACGGCCGTCTCGGCGCGGTCGGCGGCGCGGCGCAGGGCCGCCTCGCGCTGTCCGGGCGTGGCGGGATCGGGCTCGCCGCGAGCCCAGCGCTCGAGCAGCCGGCAGAAGGCAAGGGCGGCCACCTCGGCCGCGGCGAGCTGGCCGACGAGCCGCCTTGTCGTGACCTCGCTCGCGCCCTGCTCGTCGAGCACGTCCCGCCAGTCCAGGACGAGGCGCCGAGGCGTCAAATCTCGACGACGACCGGGAGGATCATCGGGCGCCGCCCCGTGCGGTCGTAGATCAGCTGGCCGACGCCGTCGTGGAGGTGCTCCTGCAGCAGCTTGATCTCGCGCACGTCGTTGCGGAGGCACTCGTCGAGCACGCGGGCGGCCTCCTCGCGGAGCTCGTCCAGCACCGGGCCCGGCTCGAGGAAGCCGCGGGAGATGAGCTCGGGCTCGGCCGCCGCGACCCCGTTCGAGGCCGCGACCGTGGCCACGAGGATGAGCACGCCGTCCTCGGCCAGGTGGCGCCGGTCGCGAAGCGCGACGTCCTTCACGTCGCCGACGCCGAGGCCGTCGACGAAGGTGACGCCTTGGTCGATCCGGTCGACGATGCGCGGCGCGCGTCCCTGCTCGAGCTCGACGACGGACCCGTTCTCGGCGAGGATGATCGACTCGGCCGGGAGCCCCGCGTCGGCGGCGATCCGCCCGTGCGCAGTGAGCATGCGGAACTCCCCGTGCACCGGCATCACCGCGCGCGGGCGCAGCAGCGCGATCATCGTCCGCAGCTCCTCGACGTTGCCGTGGCCGGAGACGTGGACGTCCGCGTTCTCCTCGTGGAGCACCTCGGCGCCGTTCTTCGTCAGCCGGTTGATCGCGTCGTGGACGCGGAGCTCGTTCCCGGGGATCGGCTTCGCCGAGATGATCACCGTGTCGCCGCGCTCGACCTTCACCGCAGGGTGGTCGTCGTAGGCGATCCGCGTCAGCGCGGAGAGCGGCTCGCCCTGCGAGCCGGTGCACATGATCAGGACCTCCTCCGGACGGTACTCGTCCAGGTCGGCCGGCTTGATCAGCACGCCGTCCGGCACGCGGACGTACTCCAGGTTCCGCGCGATGTTGAGGTTCTTGCGCATCGAGCGGCCGACGACGCAGACCTTCCGGCCGCACTCGACGGCGACGTCGACGGCCTGCTGCAGGCGGTGGACGTTGGAGGCGAAGGTCGAGACGAGCACCCGGCCGCTGCGCTGCGGGATGATCTGCCGGAAGGCGACGCCGACGACGCGCTCCGAGCGCGTGTAGCCGGGCCGCTCGGCGTTCGTGGAGTCCCCGAGGAGGAGGTCGACGCCGCGGTTGCCGATCTCGGCGAGGCGGCCAACGTCGGTGCGCTGGCCGTCGACGGGCGTGTGGTCGAGCTTGTAGTCGCCGGTGACCACGATCCGGCCCGCCGGCGTCTCGATCACGACCGAGACCGCGTCCGGGATCGAGTGCGCGACGCGGACGAACTCCAGCGAGAACGGCCCGAGCCGCACCGGCGCCTCGTTCGGCGCGATCTCGCGCAGCTCGGCCGCGCGCAGCAGCCCGTGCTCGTCGAGCTTCGACTTCACGAGCCCGAGCGTGAGGCGGGTCGCCAGCACCTCGGGCGCGCCGACCTCGCGCAGGAGGTACGGCAGTGCGCCGACGTGGTCCTCGTGCCCGTGCGTGAGGACGACGCCGACGATCCGGTCGCGGCGGTCGGCGAGCCAGGAGAAGTCCGGCAGGACGAGGTCGACGCCGAGATGCTCGTCGCGCGGGAAGGCGAGGCCGGCGTCGACGACGAGGATGCGGTCCTCGCACTCGAAAGCGGTCATGTTCTTCCCGACCTCGCCGAGGCCGCCGAGCGGGATGATGTGACAGGTTGCGCCGTTCACGGCATCGGAGTGTAGAGACGACCCGGCGCGCGCCCCGGTTCCCTCGGAAGGGGGAAGCGCCCGATCGGACTACGAAGGAGAACGTACAGGTGCGCGTTGATGGCACCGCGGCAGGCGCTTCGCGCCGGAGCGGCCACGGGTTGGACCGCTTTCACGACGGCGGCGTGTCCGCCCTCGTCACGTTGCTCGCGTGCGGCGCCACCGTCGTGCTCGTGCTGACGGCCGGGTCGGCGCTCGACGCCGTCCGTGCCGAGCCCGCGGTCGCGGCCGCCTACCTCGCGATCGCGCTCGGGCTCGGGCTCGTCAACGTCGAGGTCTACGGTCGCGGCACCGTCAGCGTCGGCGCGATCGGGCTGCTCGCCATCGGGATCGCGCTCGGCCCGGGGCCGGCGGCGTACGCGGCGGTGCTCGTCGCGGCCGCGGCCTGGCTGCGGCTCGGTGGACGTCCCCAGCGTGCGATCTTCAACGCGGGCGCGCTCGCGATCGCCGCGGCGGCCGGCGCCGAGATCTACACGCTCGTGGCCGGCGCCGGCGACAGCGTCCTCCTCCGCAGCGCGGCGGGCCTCGCCGCGGGCACCGTGTTCTGGCTCCTCAACATCGGCCTGCTGACGCTCGTGATGGCGTTCTCCGAGAGCCTCTCGCCGGTCGCCGTCTGGAACGAGCGCTTCCGCTGGCTGACGCCGTACTACCTCGCGTACGGGCCGCTCGCGCTCGCGTCGGTGCTGGCCGAGGAGCGTGTCGGCGTCCTGGGCCTCGTCGCCTTCACGCTCCCGCCGGCCGTGCTCGTGCACTCGATGCGCCAGTACCTCACACGGACGCGCGAGTCGGTGGAGCAGGTCCGCGCCGTCAACGAGCGGCTGGCCACGGCGAACGCCCAGCTCGCGGCGCGCAACGACGACCTGCGTGAGCTGCTCGAGTTCGCCGGCGGGCTCTCGCAGCACGCGCACGACCGCGCAGAGCTCGTCGCGTACACCGAGCGCTGGCTCTCGCGCGTGACCCGCGGCGACGCGAAGATCCGGATCGGTCCGGGCTCGGGCGGCGTCCCGCTGCGCGCGAGCGGCGTCCAGGTCGGCTCGCTCAGCCTCGTCGACGGCGACGAGGAGCGCTGGGGCCGCCTCCGCGACGCAGTGCTCCCGCACCTCGCGACGGCGATCCAGAACGTCGTCAGCGTCGAGGAGGCCCGCCGCACGCACCTGGCGACGATCGCCGCGCTCTCGCGCTCGATGGAGGCGAAGGACTACTACACCGGCGGACACACCGAGCGCGTCGCCACCCTCGCCGTCGAGCTCGGCAAGCGGCTCGGGCTCGAGGGGGACGACCTCGACGCGCTCCAGATCGGGGCGCTGCTCCACGACGTCGGCAAGATCGGGATCCCCGAGCGGATCCTCCACAAGCCCGGCCCGCTGGACGACGACGAGTGGGCCGTGATGCGCGAGCACCCGGTGATCTCCGACTACATCCTCTCGGAGGTCGAGCTGCCGCCGATCGTGCGCCAGGTCGCCCGCTGGAGCCACGAGCGGATCGACGGGCAGGGCTATCCCGACCGGCTCACGGGCGACGCGATCCCGCTCGCCGCCCGGATCGTGCTCGTCGCCGACGCGTTCGACGCGATCACGACCGACCGGCCGTACCGCCCGGCGCGGGACCCGCTTGCAGCGCTGGCCGAGCTGCGTGCGAACGCCGGCTCGCAGTTCTGCCCGGTCGTGGTGGCGGCGCTGGAACGGTTCGCGGCCGAGCGGCCCCTGGCGGCGTTCGGCGACGTGCCGCCGCTGCGCGCGGTGTCCTAGGCCGCTGCCGGAGCGAGCAGCCCGAGGCGCTCGAGGCAGCCGCGGACGACCTCCCGCTCCTCGTCGGTGGCCTCGACCAGCGGCAGGCGCAGGCCGCCGACCTCGTGGCCGAGCAGGTTCAGGGCCGCCTTGATCGCGATGGGGTTGACGACCACCTTGAGGATGTCGAGGGCCGGCCGCAGCTCCTCGTCGAGCCGGCGCGCGCCGTCGACGTCGCCCTCGCGGAACCGGCGGATCAGCTCCTTCACCTGCGGGCCGACGACGTGCGTGTGGACGCAGATGCCGCCGACGCCGCCGAGCTCGAGGAAGGGCAGGACGAGGTCGTCGTCGCCCGCGTAGAGGTCGAGCCCGACGTCGACGATGTGCCGGGCCTGCGCGAGGTCGTCGTAGGCCTGCTTCACCGCCCGGATAGTCGGGATCGCGGCGAGCTCGGTGATCGTCTCGGGCTCGATGTTGACGATCACGCGGCCCGGGATGTTGTAGGCGATCACGGGCAGCTCGGTGGCGTCGGCCACGGCCTGGAAGTGCGCCACGATCCCGCGCTGCGGCGGCTTGTTGTAGTAGGGCGCGACGACGAGCAGTCCGTCGACGCCGGCGCCCGCAGCGCGCTTCGCGAGCTCCACCGAGTGGTGCGTGTCGTAGGTGCCCGCCCCCGCGACGACGGTCGCACGGTCGCCGACCTCCTCCACGGCCGTGCGCCAGAGAAGCACCTTCTCGTCGTCGGAGAGGGTCGCCCCCTCGCCGGTCGACCCGGTGACGGCGAGCCCGTCGGAGCCGTTCTCGACGAGGTGGCGGGCCAGCGCGCGGAACCGGTCGAGGTCGACCTCGCCGTCGGCCCCGAAGGGCGTGACGATCGCGGTCAGGACCTCGCCGAACACGACGGGAGTCTACTCCGCCGTCGCCACGGCTCCTCCCTGCGGCCGACGGCGCCACGCGAGGCCGAGCGCGACCGCTGCGAAGGCGGCGAGCGCGAGGCCCGTGAGCGGCATCGCCCACTCCAGCGCGGACGACGCGTTCGCGACGGGCTCGTTCGCGAGCGCGAAGAAGGCGTCACGCCGCTCGCTGCGGCCGCCGGCGTAGGTCGCCGTCCCGCGGATGCCGACGACGGCGCGCTCGACGCCTCCGGCCGGGACGCGGACGGTCGCGGCGTAGATCCCGTCTTCGTGCGCTCCCGAACGCGCATAGGCGTCCTGCTGCGAGCCGTCGGCGCCGAACAGGCGCAGGTAGACGCCGTCGGCGTTGACCCGGTGCGACTGCTCCTCCTCGATCCGGAGGCTCCAGACGACCCGAACCTCCGTCCCCGGCTCGGCATCCGCGGGGATGGGCGTCACGATCGTCGCCGTGACGTCCCCCTTCCCGAACGCGGGCGCTGCGAGGGTCAGGGCGGCAATGGCGACTGCAACGATGCGGGTTGGCATCGGCGACCTCCTCCGGTGGCGACGCCCGCTCTACACCGGCGTGCCTCCGCGGGTTCCCGCAAGGTCGAGCCCGAGGATCGTGTACGGGTCACCGATCGAGGCAAAGCGGAGCGTCGGAACGACCGTCACCCAGCCTCGCCCCTCGTACAGCGAGAGCGCCGGCTCGTTGCCGGCCTGCGTGGAGAGCAGCGACGTGGGCGAGTCGGGATACGACGCCAGGAGCTCGTCGTGGAGCCGGGTGCCGAGACCGCGGCGGCGCCAGGCAGGCGCGACGTGGAGCTCGGCGAGCTCGACGTGACCCGGACGGAACCACCGCTTGCGCTGGGCCGGCGTCATCGCCGCGCGGACGGCGTCGTGCCACCACTGACCCGGCGCGCCGCAGTAGCCGTACGCGAACCCGACGATGTGGCGGGCGCCGTCGACGGCGGCGAGGAACGTGAACGCGTCGCGGGCCGTGTGACGCGGCAGGATCTCGCCGACGCGGTCCTCGGTCACCCACGTCCATACGGCCGCGATCTCCACCCGGCGCGCCAGCACCTCCTCGGGCGCGAGACGGACGAGCTCAGTCGAGGAGCGCCTCGAGACCAACCGTGACCCCCGGCGGCAAGTCCGGCAGACGCCCGAGCGCGAGGAGCACACCCGGGACGAACGCCTCGCGCGACGTCGTGTCGTGGCGGACGGTCAGCACCTGCCCCTCCCCGCCGAAGAGCACTTCCTGGTGCGCGACGAGGCCGCGGAGCCGGACGGAGTGGATCGGCACCTCGCCGCCGATCAGCGCGGCCGTGGCCTTCGCCGTGCCCGAGGGTGCGTCCCGCTTCGTGTCGGCGTGCAGTTCGACGATCTCGGCCTGCGGCAGGTACCGGGCCGCCTCGCGGGCGAAGCGCATCATCAGGACGGCGCCGACGGCGAAGTTCGGTGCGTGAAAGACGGCGACGCCCGCCTCGCGCGCCGGGGCGTCCGCGGCCTCGACCTCCCAGCCCGTCGTGCCCACGACCGCCGGAACGCCCCGCTCGATCGCGGCGAGGACGTTCGGCAGCGCCGCGTCGGGCGCGGTGAAGTCGACGACCGCCTCCGCCTCGTCCAGCTCCGCCAGCGTGTGCCCTTCGCGCTCGAGCGCAGGCCCGAGCACGCGGCCGACCTTGCCGGTCCGGCCGTTGAGGCAGACCCTCACGCTCCTGGTCGCCCTTCACTCCCGCCCGGCGGAGCCGGGCTTCGCGAACGGCTGACGTCGCTCGCGCCGCTCCAGCCGGCGGGCCGTACTTCCGTACTGTCCCACCGTCCTGCGCGCCGCAAGCGACGTCCCAGGAACGTGAGGAACCTCACGCCGCCGCGCGCGCCTCGAGGCCCGGATTCACGCGCGCCACCGCGGTACGGAACCGCTCCTCGCTCGGCCCGATCCCGGACGCCGAGACGCGCTCCGGCTCGAGGAGGAGCGCGCAGAGCTCCGACACGGCCGCCGCCTCGACCGCGTCGATCTCCGCGATCAGCCGCTCGGTGGTCAGCAGCTCCGTGTCGGTGACGATCGACTTCCCGAGCCGCGTCATCCGGTTCGAGGTGGACTCCATCGCAAGCATCAGCCGCCCCTTGATGTTCTCCTTCGCGCGCTCGAGCTCCGCCTCGCCCACGTTCCCGGCGGCGATGTCGGCGAGCTGTTCGGCGACGATCGCGAAGCAGTCCTCGAGGTTCTCCTCGCGCGTGCCCACGTAGACGCCGACGAGGCCGGTGTCGGAGTACTGCGAGACGAAGCTGTAGACGGTGTACGCCATGCCACGCTTCTCCCGGATCTCCTGGAAGAGCCGCGAGGACGCCGAGCCGCCGAGGATCGCGTCGAGGATCGAGGCGGCGAAGCGTCGCCGGTCGGAGCGCGCGATCCCGGGGGCGCCGACGCAGACGTGGTACTGCTCGGTCTCCTTCCGCGCGAAGCGGAGGCCCGGCGGCGGCGGCTGCACGAGCAGGTGGCGCGTCGGCGGCGGCGGCGCGGCGGCGGGGACGCGGCCCGCCTGCGCACGCCCGAGCAGCTCGAGGAAGTGCTCGTGCTCGAGGTTCCCGGCCCCGGCGACGACGATGTTCGCGCCGACGTAGGCGACGCCGTGGAAGCGCGCGACCTCGTCGCGGGAGATCGAGGACAGCACCTCGCGGGTGCCGATGACGGGGCGCCCGAGCGGATGGTCGTCGAAGACCGCCTCCGAGAAGAGGTCGTGCACGAGCTCCTGCGGCGTGTCCTCGTACATCGCGATCTCCTCGAGCACGACCTCCCGCTCGTTGTCGAGGTCGTCGAAACTCGGGGCGAAGACCATGTCGGTCATCAGGTCGAGCGCGGTGTCGACGTGATGGTCCGGCACGCGCGCGTAGACGACCGTGTGCTCGCGCGACGTCGCCGCGTTGAGCTCGCCGCCGAGGCCGTCGAACACCTCGGCGATCTCCTGGGCCGTGTAGCGGCTCGTCCCCTTGAAGAGCAGGTGCTCGATGAAGTGGCTCACGCCCGCGTGGGGCGGCGTCTCGTCGCGCGAGCCGGTACCGATCCAGAACCCCAGCGACACCGACCGGACGCTCCCGACGTGCTCGGAGACGACGCGCTCTCCGGAGTCGAGCTCGGACAGGACGTAGTTCTGCATCGGCGCATCCTAGGCAGTCCCGCCGGGTGCAGGGCTTTTCGGATGCGCTCCCAGCAGGCATATTCCCTTGTCCATGCTGCGCCGGGTGCTCGTTCTGGTCGCCGGCCTCGCGCTCGCGGTGGGCGCGGCCTGTGTCGTCGCGCCCGCGGCAGGGCAGTCCGGGGCGCGGATCGCGCCCGGCGTCGTCGTCTACGGCGTGCCGCTCGGCGGCTTCTCGTCCGAGCCCGCCCGGCGGCTGCTCCGGGACGCGATGTCGCGGCCGCTGCCGGTGGTCGCCGACGGCGTCGAGCGTCGCCTCGTTCCGGAGACGTTCGGGCTCGCGGGCGCGGTGGACGATGCCGTCGCCGAGGCGCTCGCCGCGTCGGAGCCGATGCGGCTCGGCGCGAGGGCGACCGTCGAGCGCGCGCGGATCGCGCGGTACGTGCGCCGGCTCGACCAGCGGCTGCGACAGCCGGCCCGCGACGCGCGACTCCTCGGCGTCGTCGACCTGCGCCCGCAGTTCGCCGCCGCCCAGCCCGGCCGGCGGATCGACCGGAGGCAGCTCGCCGCCGCGATCGAGCGGGCGCTGCTCCAGGGCCGGCGCGACCCGGTCGCGGTGCGCTTCGTCCGCGTCGAGCCGAAGGTCCGCATCCGCGACCTCGGCCCGATCGTCGTCATCGGCCGCTACGCCAACCGCCTGTTCCTCTACGAGGGCGCCGAGCTCGTCGCCGCGTTCCCGGTGGCGACGGGCGAGGCGCGCTACCCCACGCCGCTCGGGACGTTCCGGATCGTCGACATGCAGCGGCATCCATGGTGGTACCCGCCGCCGACATCCGAGTGGGCACGCGGCCTCGAGCCCGTGCCGCCAGGCCCCGGGAACCCGCTCGGGACGCGCTGGATGGGGCTCGACGTGTACGGCGTCGGAATCCATGGGACGCCAAACGCAGCCTCGCTCGGGTACTCGGCCTCGCACGGCTGCATCCGCATGGCGATCCCGTCCGCGGAGTGGCTGTTCGAGCGCGTGCGCATCGGCACGCCGGTGGTGATCGCGCCGGCGTGACGGACTTCGACCAGTCGCCGATCGACGAGGCGATGCCGTTCGGGCCGACGCTCGGGATCGAGTTCACCGCCGCGTCGCCCGAGGAGGTGCGGAGCCGGCTCGCCTGGCGTGCGGAGCTCTGCACCGCGGGCGGCGTCCTCCACGGCGGCGTCCTGATGGGGCTTGCCGACGCGGCCGGCGGCCTGCTCGCCTTCCTCAACCTTCCGGACGGCGCAGCCGGAACGGCGACGATCGAGTCGAAGACGAACTTCTTCCGCGCCGTGCGCGGCGGGCACGTGCACGGGACGACGACCGTCCTCCACCGCGGGCGGACGACGATCGTGCTCGAGACGGACCTCCGGGACGACGACGACCGCCACGTCGCCCGCGTGACGCAGACGCAGGCGATCCTCGCCGGCTGAGCGCGGGCACTTCCCCTCCCGGCGCTCCTGTGCTTCGATCGAAGCGCATCGTCGCGAACCCGGGACGGCGGCATCCCCTGAGCCCAGGAGGGCACCCGATGTCCCGACTCTTCCCTCGCCCCGCGCTCGCATTCGTCGCGGGAGCGCTCCTCGTCGCCACTGCACTCGGCGGCCGTGCCGCCTACGCCGCTCTCACGGACGACGTGATCACCGCCTGCTCCAAGCCCTCGAACGGGACGCTGTACCTCGTCGGCGGGAGCGCGCCGACTGTCAGCCCGGCGACGAGCCCGTCAGCTGGAACGCCCAGGGCCCGCGGGCGAGGACGGCGCCGACGGCGTCAGCGTCGCGACGTCGCGCTCGCGCCCGGCGCCGACGCGAACTGCCCGCTCGGCGGGAGCAAGTTCACGTCCGCGAGCGGCGTGACCTACGCCTGCAACGGCGGCTTCTCCGCCGAGAGCACGAGCCCGAACGGCGCGTACAGCATCAGCCTCGAGGACGCAGGCATCGAGCTCGACGGGCCGACGGGCCACGTCCGGCTCACCGCCTCGGGGATCGTGATCGAGTCGGCCGGCACCATCACCATCAAGGGCTCGAAGGTCGAGATCAACTAGCGGAACGACGAGGGGCGGCTCGCGCCGCCCCTCGTCCACGTCGCGCTCGGCGCGACGACCGCCGGCGAAGCCCGGGTCAGCCCCTTCCCCTCGCATCGGCGCTGTGCTTCGATCGACGGACGGAGTCGCCGTTTCCGGCGACCGTCCCTCGTCCGAGGAGGCCACCCATGACCCGACTCTTCCGGCGCCCGGCGGTCGCGTTTGCCGCGGGCGCCCTGTTGGTTGCGGCGGCGCTCGGCGGTCGCGCCGCATACGCGTCGCTCGCCGGCGACGCGATCACGGCCTGCTTCAAGCCGTCGAACGGCACGCTGTACCTGATCGGCGGCGAGAGCGGCCGGTCCGGGTGCCAGCCCGGCGACATCCCGATCAGCTGGAACGCGCAGGGGCTCCAGGGGCCGCCCGGCCCGCCCGGGCCGAAAGGAGACAAGGGCGACCCCGGGGAGAAGGGCGACAAGGGCGATCCCGGCACCTTCACCGGGACGTTCGCGAGCCCGAACGGTCTGTACCGGCTGACGGTCGCCGACGACGGCATCCGGCTCGAGGGCCCGGAGGCGCGCCTGCGCCTCGTCGCGAGCGGGATCGAGGTCGACTCGAGTCGCGCGCTGACGCTCGCCGCCGCGACGGGGCTCACGCTCCAGGCGGGCGCTGGCCTCACCGCATCGGCCGGCGGCGTTCTTGCGCTCGACGGTGCGACGGGGCTATCGGTCGCATCCGGCGGGCCGCTGACCGCCATCGCGGGCCAGGCGCTCGCGCTCCGCGGGACGACGGGGATGACGCTTCGCTCCGACGCCGCGATGACTGCGGAGGCGGCTACTGCGCTCACGCTGCGCGGGACGACGGCGACGTCGCTTCAGTCGTCCGGGCCGCTCACGGCGCAGGGTGCAGGAGTGCTCAGCCTCAACGCGCCGTTGCTGGATCTGAACGGCTCGAGCTGTCGGTTCTTGCGGACGACGGACGTCGCACCCGTCCTCGGGCCCGACGGCGGCGTCGTGCTACTGAACCCGGCCGGCACGCTCACCGTGCGGACCGCTTGCTGAGGAAACGACGAGGGGCGGCTCGCGCCGCCCCTCGTCACACACCTCGCGCTAGTCGCGCCTACCGACGGTCGCGGCCGCCGCGGCCGCCGCGCCGGTCGCCGCGCGGGCGATCCTCCTCCGGGGGCCGCGGCGGGGCGTCCTTCGCCCGCTCGATCAGCTCCTCCGGCTGGACGAGGTTCCCGTTCTCGTGCTTGGCCACGAGCTTGAGGCCGATGCGGCCCCGATCGCGGTCCACCTCCTGGACGACGACGTCGAGCGTGTCGCCCCTGGTGATCACGTCCTCGATGTGGCCGACGCGGCCCGGGCCCACGTTCGACACGTGGAGCAGGCCGTCCGTCCCCTTCTTCAGCTCGACGAACGCACCAAACTGCGTCGTCTTCACGACCCTGCCCGTGTAGGTGTCGCCCACCTCGGGCTCCTTCGTGAGCGCGGTGATCGTCGAGGCCGCGGCGTCGGCGTTGTGGCCGGACGTCGCGTAGATGAGGATCGTGCCGTCCTCCTCGATGTCGATCTGGACCTCGTGATCGGACTCGAGCGAGCGGATCGTCTCGCCGCCCTTGCCGATGACCATCCCGATGAAGTCCGGGTTGATCTTGATCGTCGAGATCCGCGGGGCGTGCCCGGCGAGCTCCTCGCGGGGCTCCGGAATCGCCTCGAGCATGCGGTCGAGGATGAAGTTCCGCGCCCGCCCGGCCTGCTCGAGGGCGTTCCGCATGATCTCCTGCGTGACGCCCGTGATCTTGATGTCCATCTGCAGCGCGGTGATGCCGTCGCGCGTGCCGGCGACCTTGAAGTCCATGTCGCCGAGATGGTCCTCGGCACCCTGGATGTCGGTGAGGATGACGTAGTCGTCGCCCTCCTTGACGAGACCCATGGCGATGCCGGAGACCGGCGCCTTGATCGGCACGCCGGCGTCCATCAGGGCCAGCGTCGAGCCGCAGACCGAGCCCATCGACGACGAGCCGTTCGACTCGAGCGTCTCCGAGACGATGCGGATCGTGTACGGGAACTCCTCGGCCGTCGGGATCACGGCCTCGAGGGCCCGCTGCGCGAGCGCCCCGTGGCCGATGTCGCGCCGCTTCGGGCCGCGCATGAAGCCCGTCTCCCCGACCGAGTAGGGCGGGAAGTTGTAGTGGTGCATGTAGCGGCGGTCGGTCTCGAGCGACAGGTCGTCGATCCGCTGGCCCTCCTTGGCGGTGCCGAGGGTGAGGAGCGACATGATCTGCGTCTGGCCGCGCGTGAAGAGCCCCGACCCGTGCGTCCGCGGGCTCACGCGCACCTCGCAGTCGATCGGGCGGATCTCCTCGGTGCCGCGGCCGTCCGGGCGCCGCTTGTCGACGGCGATCTTCTTGCGGACGAGGTCCTTGTAGATCGCGTCGGCGGCCTTCTTGACGAACTGCTTCGTGAGCGCGTCCTTGACCTGCGGCGGCTCGCCGTCGACGGTCGCGGGGCCGACCGGGAACGGGAGCTCGACGCCCTCGATGATCCGGTCGAAGAGGAGCGCCCGCTTGGCGGAACGCAGCTCCTTCGAGTCCTGCTCGGCATCGGTCAGCGCGCGGAGCTCGCTCTCGAACTGCTCGCGGACCGGGCCCTCGCAGGCGACCTGGCGCTGCCTCTCGAGGATGAGGTGCAGGCTCTGCCGCGCCTGGAAGCCGCGGAGGACGTCCTCGTCGGTCGCCTCCATCGTGAGCGGCGGGGCGATCTGCGAGACGATGTCGTCGACGATCGCGGCGGCCTCGCGCAGGCCGTCCTCCTGGATCCGCGTCCAGATCGTGTGGCCGTGCTCGCCCTCGAGCTCCTCCGTCACCGACGGGTCGAGCCACTTCGGCTTGCCGGCCTGGGCCCGGAGATCCTCCTGCGCCTCGCAGAGCTTGCGGATCTCCTGGTGCGCGAGCTCGAACGCCTCGAGCAGCTTCTCGTCCGGCACCTCGTTGGCACCGGCCTCGACCATCGTCAGGCCGTCCTTCGTGCCGACGACGATCAGGTCGAGCGAGTTGTCCGCCTCGCTCTCCTGCAGCGTCGGGTTCACGACGAGCTCGCCGTCGATCAGCGCGATGCGGACGGCGCCCACCGGGCCGAGGAACGGCAGCGGCGAGATCATCAGCGCCGCGGAGGCGCCGTTGATGCAGAGGATGTCGTGCGGGGTGACCATGTCCGCCGAGAGGGTCGTGCAGATGACCTGCACCTCGTTGCGGAAGCCCTTCGGCCAGAGCGGCCGGATCGGGCGGTCGATCATGCGTGCGGTGAGAATGGCGCGCTCGGTCGGGCGGCCCTCCCGCTTGAAGAAGCCGCCGGGGATCTTCCCGGCCGCGTACATCCGCTCCTCGACGTCGACCGTGAGCGGGAAGAAGTCGGCGCCCTCGCGGGCCTCCGTCCGGCCCTGCGCGGTGGCGAGGACCATGGTGTCGCCCTGGCGGACGACGACGGCGCCGTCGGCCTGCTTGGCGAGCTTGCCGGTCTCGAACGAGATCTCGTCCCGACCGACCTGAACCGAGACCTGCTTGAGGCTCTCGGCGGTGGCGATACTCATGTGGTGGGTTCCTCCACTCTTCGAACTGCGCGGAGAGTGGGGACTCGAGCCAGGTCCCGGGGGGAGCTCGCTCGAATCTCCACCCTCCGTGTCATGACTGGGAGCTAGCGGCGGAGGCCGAGCTCCTTGATGAGGGCGCGGTAGCCCTCGAGGTCGTGCTTCTGGAGGTAGTTCAGGAAACGGCGCCGCCGCCCGACGAGCTTCAGCAGCCCGCGGCGGGAGTAGTGGTCCTTCGGATGCGTCCGCAGGTGCTGCGTCAGCTCGTTGATCCGCTGCGTCAGCATCGCGATCTGGACCTCAGGCGACCCGGTGTCGGCGTCGCTGCGGCCGTGCTTCTTGATGAGCTCCAGCTTGGCTTCCTTGGTGAGGGTCATTGCACCTCCGATTCGGATGACTCCGTCACCCCCGCGCGCCGTGAAGGAAGGACACGGACGGCCGCGGCGACGGTCGCGCGGTAAGGTAGCAAGCTCCTGTGGTGGAACGCGCGCTCGCAGCCGTCGACGCGCTCGCGCGCGAGGAATGCGCCCGCTGGGGCGTGCCCGGCCTGGCGCTCGGCGTGCTCGCCGACGGGGACACGGCCGTCCGGGCCTGGGGCGTCGCCTCCCTCGAGCCGCGACGAGCCGCTCGAGCCGGACGCGACCTTCCGCATCGCTTCGATCACGAAGCCGTTCACGGCCGCGCTCGCGGAGGCGGTGCTCGACCTCGACGAGCCGCTCGAGACGCCGGCCGGGCCCGCGACGCCGCGGCAACTGCTGGCGCACCTCGGCGGGCTCCGGTGCGAGGCCGAGCGACCGCTCGACGCGTTCGGTTCGGTCTCCGAGGCGGTCGCCGGCGCCGGGCTCCGCGCGTTCGGTCGCCCGGGCGAGCTCTGGGTCTACTCGAACGCCGGCTACTGGATCGTCGGCGCGGAGGTCGAGCGGGTGACCGGTTCGTCGTTCGAGGCGGCGATGCGCGCGCACGTCCTCGAGCCGCGCGGGCTCGACGGCATCGGCTTCGACGCGCCGAGCACCGCCGGGCACGAGCCGGTCGCGACGGGTGCGATCGAGCACCGTTTCTACCCGGTGCCCGACTACCCGGTGCCGCGACGGCCGAGCGGCGGGCTCGTCGCGAGCGTCGCAGACCTGCTGCGGTTCGCCGACGGCTCCTGGGGCGGGACCGAACCGCTCGCCGAGCGTCCCGGCGGCGAGCAGGGCCCCGGCTGGATGGTCGAGCGCCGCGGCGACCGTCGCGTCGTCCACCATCCGGGCTCCGCCGCGGGCTTCCAGTCGATCCTGGCGCTCGTCCCCGACCGCCGCGTCGCCGTGGCAGCGCTCTCGAACAGCGCGCGCGGCTCGGCGGCGTTCACCCCGGTCGTCGACGCGCTCCTCGGGGCGCTCGCGGACGTGCCGCCCTGGTCGCCGTCGCTCGCGGACGTCGGCCCCGAGGAGCTCGAAGCGCTCGTGGGACGCTACGAGGGACCGGACGAGGAGGTCGTCGTCGCGGTGCGCGGCTCTGCCCTCGGCGTGCGCCTCTCCGAGCGGGACCCCTTCACCGGAGAAACGACGGAGTTCCCGGAGTTCGTCGGCCGGCCGACCTCGCCCCGGACGTTCGCGGTGATGGAGGGCGAGGTGGCGGGCAGCTCCTTCGACTTCCCCGGCAGCCGGTTCCGCATGGGCAGCGTGCTCGCCGACCGCGTCCCGTGACGCCGCTGCCGGTCGGCGTCGCGGCCGGGCATCCGGCGACCTGCGCAGCCGGACTGGAGATCCTCGAGGCGGGCGGCTCGGCCGCGGACGCCGCCGTCGCCGCCTCGTTCGCGTCCTGCGTCGCCGAGACGGTGATGACCGGCCTCCTCGGCGGCGGGCACGCGATCCACTACGACGCGGCGACGGGAGCCGTCCGAAACCTCGATTGCTTCGTGAGCGTGCCGTCGGGCGAGGGAGCGCCCCTCGTGGACCTCCAGGTGCCGTTCGGGACCGAGCTCGTCCACTACGCGATCGGGGCGGCGTCCTGCGCGGTGCCGGGCGTGCCGGCCGGGTTCCACGCGCTCTGGGAGTCGTACGGGACGCTGCCGTGGCCGCGACTCGTCGAGCCCGCGCTCGCGCTCGCGCGGGACGGGGTCGCGGTCACGCCCGCGCACGCGGCGTGCCTGGCGATGCTCGCGCCGGTCTTCACGCTCGACGAGGGGGCGCGCATCTACTCGCCCGGGGGCGCGCTCCTCGAGGCCGGAGACCGGCTGGAGCAGCCCGGCCTCGCCGTCGCGCTCGAGGCGATCGCCGAGGAGGGCGCGGCGACGGTCTACACCGGCTCGGTCGCCGAGTCCCTCCTCGCGCTCTCCGAGGAGCGCGGCGGCGCGATCACACGCGCCGACCTCGCCGCGTACGAGGCGCGCTGGACCGACCCGGTGGAGGTGGCGTTCCGCGGCACGCGGTTCCTCAGCCGCGGCGGGCTGTCGGGCGTGCCGGAGGCGCTGGCGGCGCTACCGGCGCTCGTCGGCGCGGGCGAGACCGAACGTGTCCTCACGCTCGTCGAGCTCCTGGCCGGGACGCCGGCGGGCGAGGGCCACACGACGAACGTCGTCACCGCCGACCGGGACGGCAACGTCTGCGTCATCACCACGAGCCTCGGGCTCGGCTCCGGCGACTACCTGCCCGGCCTCGACCTGCAGCTGAACAGCATGCTCGGCGAGGCCGAGCTCCTCCTCGGGCCGCTCGTCCCGGGCGGGCGGATGGAGAGCATGATGGCGCCCTCGCTCGCGCTGGACGGTGACGGCCCCGCCCTCGCGATCGGCTCGGCCGGCGGCAGCAGGCTCCGCACCGCGCTCGTCGGTGTCGCGGACGCCGTCCTCCGCGAGCGCCTCGATCCGCAGGTCGCGGTCGACCGGCCGCGCTTCCATCCCGTCGGCACCGTCCTCAATGCCGAGCCGGGAGTCGACGACGACGCGCTCGAGACGCTGAGGACGGCAGGGTGGGACGTCCGGGTCTGGCCCGGCCGCCACCACTACTTCGGCGGCGTCAGCCTGATTGCGCGTGCCGGCCCGGCTGCGGACCCGCGGCGGAGCGGCGTCGCTCGGACGACGACGTGAGCGGGACCGCCGTCGAGATCCAGCCGAGGTAGCCGCAGTCCGGGCAGCCCGGGTTCCGTTTCGGGGTGCCGCCGCCGGACGGCTTCGAGTAGACGGCGCCGCAGTCGAGGCAGCGCACGCTCTCGAGGACGGACAGCGAGGGATGGGCGGATGCGGGGGCGTTCATGACAGGAAAGACTCCGCGTGCAGGAAAAACTTGCGGGCCGGTCAGACGGGCCGGACCGCGGCGCGCGTCTCGGCCACGTCCTGCGCGATCTGCGCGACGAGCGCCTCCTCCGAGTCGAACGGCGCCTCGTCGCGCAGCCGCCGCCACAGCTCGACGACCAGGCGCCTGCCGTAGAGGTCGCCCTCGAAGTCGAGCAGGAACGCCTCGACGCGAAGCTCGCCGACGTCGTACGTGGGGTTCGTCCCCACCGAGACGGCCGCCCGGGTGCCGAGCGCAGCGCCGGCATAGATCCCGAGCCGGGGCACGAGCACGCCCTCGGGCGGCTCGAGATTCGCGGTCGGGAACCCGAGCCCGGCCCCGCGTGCGTCCCCGGAGACCACGGTGCCCTCGACCTCCACCGGTCGTCCCAGCAGGCGCGCGGCCTCGACGACCTCGCCGGCCGCGACGAGCCCGCGCGCGCGGCTCGACGACACGCCGTCGACGAGCGGCACCGGCCGGACGTCGTACCCGAGCGACCGCAGCAGCTCGAGGTCGCCGGCGCGGCCGCGCCCGAAGCGGAAGTCCGCGCCCGCGACGACGACCGTCGCGCCGAGCGGCGCCAGCCAGCGCTCCGCGAACGCACCGGGCGCGAGCGCGGCGAGCTCGCGGTCGAACGGGACGACGAGCGCCTCGGCGACCCCGAGCTCCCCGAGCAGCTCGAGCCGCCGCTCGAGCGAGCAGAGGAGCGGCACCGGCTCCGGGCCGAGGACGCTGCGCGGGTGCGGATCGAAGGTGACGGCCACCACCGGCAGGCCGCTCTCGACTGCGGCCGCAACGACCGCGCGGTGCCCGAGGTGCACGCCGTCGAACGTCCCGATCGCGACCGCGCGCGTCCCCGCCCCAAGCTCCTCCGGCGTCCGCGCGACCCTCACTCGCCGTACGCCTCCACGCGTGCGAGCGCCTGCTCCGCCGGGACGATCCGCTCGGGATCGGCCTCGTCGACCGAGAACGGTCCCACCTCCAACCGCCGCAGCGTGCGGCAGTGGCCGCCCAGCGCGTCGGCGATCGCGCGCACGTACGTGCCGGAGCTGACGCGGAGGTCGAGCGTGGCCACGCCCTCCGTATACGCGATGACGTCGAGCGCGTCGACGCGCGAGCGGCGCAGGGGCATCTCGACGGCCACTCCCCTGCGGTGCAGGCGGTACGCGCGCTCGCCGCCGATCTTCACCGCCGAGGCGGCCGGGATCGGCAGCTCGACCTCGCCGCGGAGGCCCGCGAGCCGTGCTTCGAGCTCCGCGGCGGGCGGAGGCTCGGTCCGCTCGAGCTCCTCGCCCTCCGGGTCGCCCGTGGTCGTTCGCGCCGCGAGGTCGACGTCCGTCAGGTAGCGCTTGTCCAGGCCGACGAATGATCCTGCCAGTTTCGTTGCCCTGCCCGACAACAGGAGTAACAATCCTGTCGCAAACGGATCGAGCGTGCCGGCGTGCCCCGTGCGCGCCCCGGTCCGGCGCCGCACGTCGGCCACGATCGCGAACGACGATGGGCCGGCGGGCTTGTCCACGAGCAGGATCCCCGTCGGCTCGAGGCCGCGGGGCGGCGTCACGCCGTGCGGGCGGCGGCCTGGTCGGCGTACTGCCGCCGGATGAGGTCGGTGATCTCCTCGACCGTCGAGTCCGTCGAGAACCCCGCCGCCTGCCGGTGCCCGCCGCCGCCGAAGCTGCGGGCGATCGCCGAGACGTCGATGTCGTCCGTGCTCGCGCGGAGGCTCACACGCCGGGTCGGCCCGGCGTCCCTCGGCGGCTCGCGGATCAGCGCCGCGAGCTCGGCGCCCTCGACCGCGCGCAGGAAGTCGATGATCCCCTCGGAGTACGGCTCCTCGGCACCGACCTCGGCGAAGTCGTCGCGCCGGAGCCAGGAGACGACGATCCGCCCGCCGTCGTAGATCTTCGCCCGGTCGAGCGCCCGCGCGAGCAGCTTGAGCTTCGCGAACTGGACGGACTCGTACACGCTCTCGAACACCTTGTGGACGTCCGCCCCGCGCTCGACGAGCTCGGCCGCGAGGCGCAGTGCCTTGGGCGTCGTGTTCGCGTACTGGAACCGGCCCGTGTCGGTGACGAGCCCGATGTAGAGGGCCTCCGCGATCTCGGGCGTCAGCGGCACGTCCAGCTCGAGGAAGACGTCGCGCAGCACCTCCGCGGTCGACGACGCGTCCGCAACGACGAGGTTGACGTCGCCGAAGCGCGTGTTGTCGTGGTGATGGTCGACGTCGACCACCGTCGAGGCGCGCTGCAGGAAGGAGGGGTCGTCGCCGAGGCGCGACTCGTTCGCGCAGTCGACCGCGAGGAGCACGCGCCGCTCGAGGTCGGAGGGAAGGTCGCGCCGCAGGTCCCCGAGATCCATGAACCGGTACTCGCCCGGGAGCGGCGCGGGCCAGTTGAGGAACATGACGGCGTCCTTGCCGAGCCCACGCAGGGCGAGCGTCGCGGCGAGGAGCGAGCCGAGCGCGTCCCCGTCGGGGTTCTCGTGCGTCGTGACGAGGAAGCGGTCGTGCCCGCGGAGCGCCGCGGCGACCGCCTGCAGGTCACTCGCGATCGTCGGTGGGGTCGTCGGCGGGAGCGAGCTCATCGATCAGCTTCGACATTCTGACGCCCCGCTCGACGGACTCGTCGTAGGCGAAGGCGAGCAGCGGCGTCCGCCGCAGGTGCAGCTCGCGGTTGACCCTCGCCTGGAGCACGCCGTGGGCGCGCCGCAGGGCCTCGAGGGTCGCGCGCCGGTCCTGCTCCGAGCCGTAGACGCTCACGTAGACAGTCGCCTCTCGTACGTCCTCGGTCGCCTCGACCCCCGTCACGGTGACGAACCCGATCCCGGGGTCCTTGAGCTCGGCGATCCCTTCCGAGATGACCTTCTTCAGGGTCTCGTTGACGCGGCGCAGACGGTCGGACACGGGCGCCAGCGTAACGGCGGTCAGTCCTCGAGGGTGACCACGTCCCGCGTCGTCCGCGTCACGACCCAGTCCTGGCCGTGCAGCCAGCGGTCGGCCTCGTCGAGCAGCCGCGCCGCCTCGCCGTACTCGCGCGCGACGCACGAGAGCGTGACGGTGGCACGCTGCCACGTCTCGTGGTGGTCGACCTCGGCCACCGACGCGCCGACCCGGTTCTGCAGCTGCGCCTTCAGCGAGCGCAGGTGCATGCGCTTGTCCTTCAGCGACCGGCTCTCGGGAAAATGCAGCTCGGCGCTGAGGATCCCGACCCAGCCTGCGGCCATGTCGACGCCGGGCTAGGCGGTCGAGGCGGGCTCGGCAGGCGCGGCCTCGTCGAGCGCAGTCCGCTCGATCTCGCGCGTCTCGTAGACCTCGAAGACGTCGCCCTCACGCAGGTCGTTGAACCCGTCGAGGAGGATGCCGCACTCGAAGCCCTCGGCGACCTCGCGCACCTGGTCCTTGAACCGCTGCAGCTGCGCGATCGTCGACTCCTGGATGACCGTGCCGTCGCGGATCACGCGGACCTGCGCGTTGCGGCGGACGACGCCGTTGGTGACCATGCACCCGGCGATCGTCCCGAGCCGCGAGACACGGAAGAGCGCCCGCACCTCGGCCTCGCCGATCGTCTCCTCGGTCTGCACGGGCGAGAGCATCCCGACGAGCGCCTGCTCGATTTCCTCGGTGAGCTGGTAGATCACGCGGTAGGTGCGGATATCGACGCCCTCGCGCTCGGCGAGCGCCCGAGCCTCGGCGTTCGGCCGCACGTTGAAACCGACCACCATCGCGCCCGAGGCGGAGGCGAGCATGATGTCCGACTCGGTGATGCCGCCGACGCCCTGGTGGATGACGTTGACGCGCACCTCGCGGTTGTGGAACTTCGCAAGCTCGCCGACGAGCGCCTCGACCGAGCCCTGGACGTCGCCCTTGAGGACGATGTTGAGGTCCTGGACCTGGCCTTCCTGGATGAGGCCGAAGAGGTTCTCGAGCGAGACCCCGGCGGCGCGCTGGCGCTGCGCGAGCTGCTCACGGCGGAGCCGCTGTTCGCGCTGCTGCGCGAGCTGCCGGGCCGCGCGCTCGGTCTCGACCACGCGCGCGAGCTCGCCGGCGTGCGGGGGTGTGTCGAAGCCGAGGATCTCGATCGGGTCACCCGGCTTGGCCTCGGCGATCCGCTCGCCGCGATAGTCGTTCAGCGCGCGCACCTTGCCCCAGGCGTCGCCGGCCACGATTGCGTCGCCGACCTTCAGCGTGCCGCGGTGGACGAGCATCGTCGCGACGGGGCCACGGCCGACGTCGAGGCGTGACTCGATGATCGGGCCGGAGGCCTCGGCACTCGGGTTCGCCTTCAGGTCGAGCGCGGCGTCGGCGACGAGCAGGATCCGCTCGAGCAGGTCGTCGAGCCCCGTTCCCTCCCTCGCCGAGACGAGCGCGAACTGCGTGTCGCCGCCCCAGTCCTCGGGCTGCAAGCCCTCGGCGGCGAGGTCGGCCTTGACCCGGTCGGGGTTGGCGTCGGGCAGGTCGATCTTGTTGACGGCCACCACGATCGGCACCTCGGCGGCGCGCGCGTGGGAGATCGACTCCTTCGTCTGCGGCATCACCGAGTCGTCGGCGGCGACGACCAGGACGGCGATGTCGGTGACCTTCGCGCCGCGGGCGCGCATGGCGGTGAACGCCTCGTGGCCCGGGGTGTCGAGGAAGGTGACCTTGCGGCCGTCGACGTCGACCTGGTACGCGCCGATGTGCTGCGTGATCCCGCCGGCCTCGGTCTCGACGACAGCGGTCTCGCGGATCGCGTCGAGGAGCGAGGTCTTGCCGTGGTCGACGTGGCCCATGATCGTCACGACCGGCGGGCGCGGCTGGAGATCCTTCTCCTCGTCGACGAACTCCTCGGGCTCCTCATCCTCGGCCGCGTGCTTGATGATGATCTCGCGGTCGACCTCGGCGGCGATGAGCTGGACGGCCTCGTCCGAGAGCGACTGCGTGATCTGCACCATCTCGCCCAGGCCGATCATGCTCTTGATGATCTGTGCCGCCGGGATCCCGAGCGCCTGCGAGAGGTCGCGGACGGTGACCCCGGACGGGACGGTCACGGGCCCGGTCGGGGCGACGACGGGCTGCGCGGGGCCCTTGCTCTCGCGGCGGTCGCCGCGCCCCTGGCGCTGGTCGCGGCCGCCCGGGCGGTTCCCGCCCTGGTCGATGACGACGCGGCGCTTGCCGCGCGCGGAACCGGCGCCGCGAGGCCTGATCGGTCTATTCGGTCGCTTCTCGGCCATCAGTCCGTGCTCCAGTGTAGAGGCCCGCGAGTTCCGGATCGACGCGCACCGTCCGCCGCAGCGTGCGCGCGAACGCGCGCCGCGTCAGTGCGCGCTCGAAGCACGAGAGCCGCCGACAGGTGTAGACGCCGCGGCCGTCGCCGTGCGGCGACAGGGTCAGGACGCCCTCCCGCGCGACGAAGCGCACGAGCTGCCGCTGTGGCGCCTTCCGCCCGCAGCCGGCGCACGTCCTGATCGGCTCGTGTGTCACGCCGGATCGCGGTCGCCCTCCACGTTCTCGGCCTCGACGGCCGCCTCTGCCGGCTCCTCGACCTCGACCGAGGCCACCGGCTCGAGCTCCTCGGCCTCCTCCGCGGTGGCCGTCTCGGATGTCGCCGGCACCGCTGCGGGCACGGCCGGCTCGGTGCCGGCGAGCGCCTGGTGCGCCGGGAGCCCGCAGTAGCGGGTCCCGGGCAGCGCCTCGTTCGGGCAGCGCTTGCCGTTGGAGAGGATCGCGCCGCAGCGGCCGGAGAAGTCCTCGCCCTCGGCGCCCTCGCCGCCGTAGGCCGCGTCGGCCTCCTGCTGTGCGAACTCCGTGTCCGAGGTGATGTCGATCTTCCAGCCGGTCAGGCGTGAGGCCAGGCGGGCGTTGAGCCCCTCCTTGCCGATCGCGAGCGCCAGCTGGTCGTCGGGGACGATCACGGTCGCCTCGCGGGCGTCGTCGTCGAGCAGCACCTCGCGCACGCGTGCCGGCGACAGGGCCTTCGCGAGGAAGCGCGCCGGCTCGTCGTTCCACGGGATGATGTCGATCTTCTCGCCGCGGAGCTCCGACACGACCATGCGGACGCGGGAGCCGCGCGGGCCGACGCAGGCGCCGACCGGATCGACACCCTGAGCGTGCGACTCGACCGCGATCTTCGAGCGGTAGCCCGGCTCGCGGGCGACGCCGCGGATCTCGACGAGGCCGTCGGCGATCTCCGGCACCTCGAGCTCGAACAGCGTCTTGATCAGCTCCGGGTCGCGGCGCGAGAGGATCACCTGCGGGCCCTTCGTGCCGCTCCGAACCTCGGTGATCACGGCCTTGATCCGCGAGCCCTGCTCGTAGCGCTCGCCGTCGACCTGCTCGGAGCGCGGCAGCAGCGCCTCGACCTTGCCGAGATCGACGAGCACGTTGTTGCGGTCGCCGGCCTGCTGGACGATGCCGGTGACGACCTCGGTGACGCGGTCGATGTACTCGTCGTACATCATCGCGCGCTCGGCCTCGCGGATCCGCTGCTGGATCACCTGCTTGGCCGTCTGCGCGGCGATGCGCCCGAAGTCGTCCGGGGTGACGTCCTCGAACTGCACCTGCTCCTCGGGGACGTCGGACCAGTCGATCTCGAGGTCGTCGTCGTTCAGGAGCACGTGCGAGCGCTCGCCGTTCTCCTGCTCGAGGCGCTCCAGCTCCTCGAGCGCACGCTCACGCGCCTCGTCGAGGAGGCGCTCCTCGATGTCCGGCGGCAGCTGCACCGCGTAGACGCGGAAGTCGCCCGCGTCGTCGAGCTCGACGACCGCATGGCGTGCGGCGCCCGGGGTCTTCTTGTACGCGGCGAGCAAGCCGTCCTGCAGCGCGTCGATGAGCGTCCCGCTCTCGATGCCCTTCTCGCGCTCGATCTCGCGAACCGCGTCGATGATCTCCTGCGTCATGTCCCTACCCCTCGTCGATCAGGTTGCTCCGTACGATGGCCTCGTACGGGATGGTGAAGGCGGTCTCGTCGGCCGTCCGAACCGTGAAGGCGCGCTCCCCGGCCTCCACGACCTCGCCGCGGAACCGCCTGCGGCCGTCGATCTCGGCGGCGGTGCGGACGGCGACACGGCGGCCGACGGCGTTGGCGAAGTGCGCCGGCTTGCGCAGCGGACGCGCGAGCCCGGGGGACGAGACGTCGATCGCGTAGCGGTCGAGGTAGCCGCGCAGCAGGTCGGTCACGCGAGCGCAGAGTGCGTGGTCGACCCCCTGCGGGTGGTCGACGAAGACGGTGAAGTGCTCGGGCCCGGTGAGCTCGACCGCCAGCACCTCGACGCCGCGAATGCCGGCCTCGACCGTGCGGACGATCTCCTGCTCAAGTGTCTTCTCTCTGTCGTGTACCTCGGCCATTCGGCCCCCTTCAAAACAAATGGGCGCATCGAGCGCCCATTTCGCCAAGCCGGTGAAATGTGGTGCGCGGAGGATAGCAGCGACGGGGCCGTGCGGCCCCGTTCCGGGGCCTAGCCGAGCGCGATCGCGGCCACGCCCCCGACCACGAGCACGGCCCCCGCGAGACGCGACGGCGGCACCCGCTCGCGGAGCATCGGCACGGCGAGCGCGACCGCAAAAAGCACGCTCGTCTCGCGCACCGCGGAGACGACCGCCGCGGGCGCGAGCCGGTACGCGGCCAGGACGAGGACGTACGCCACGAAGCCGGCGCAGCCCGCCAGCACGGTGCGCGTGGAGAGCTGCGTGCGGAGCCTCGCCGTCCCGGTCGCGAGCGTTGCGGCGACGGTCGTCGGAAGGAGGATCAGCAGCAGGTATGGCACGGGATCGGCGAACTCGATCCCCTCGGCGTCGACCAGCGTGTACGCCGCGATGAGCAGCGCGATCGCGACGCCGAACGCAACCCCGACGCGGTCGCCGTGGCCGAAGCCGCGCACGAGCACGACCCCGACCGCCACGGCGAGGACGCCCGCGACCTCCGAGGCGCCGAGCTCGGCGCCGAACGCGAGCGTCCAGGCGAGGACGAGCACCGGCGCGCCGCCGCGGGCGATCGGATAGACGAGCGAGACGTCCGCGCGCTGGTATGCGGCGGCGAGCGCGAAGAAGTAGACGAGCTCGAGCGACGCGGACGCGACGAGCCACGGCACGGCCTCGCGCTCGACGTCCCAGGTCGCGACCGCCACCGGCGCCGCGAGGATCAGGCTCGAGCCGAGCGCGACCGCGGTCGCGGCGAGGACGTCCCGCGAGCCGCCGAGGAGGAGGTTCCAGAGCGCGTGCAGGAGCGCCGCGCCGAGCGCGAGCGCGACGGCGGCGCCCGTCACACGCTAGGAGCCGACGAGCTCGAGGAGCGCCACGACCGCCACGGCGAGGGCGCAGAACGCCACCGCGCGCGTGCCGTAGCGCGAGACCGCCGGGTTGTGCGCGAGCGCGCCGCCCGCGAGGGCGACGACGCCGCCGAGGAGCGCGAGCGCGACCGCCGGGACGAAGACGACCCACGCGACGTCGAGGAGCGTCCCGTAGAGGCCGTGATCGTGGATGTGCGCAGCGTCGCGTCGCTCCTCGAGCGCGTAGACGGCCTCGCCGACCACGATCGTGAGGCAGGCGACCACGGCGACGACCAGCTCGACGTTGAGGGCGCGCAGCCACCAGGCGCGGGGCATGCGCTGGGGGAATCTGCCGGCCAACTCGCCCATTCTCGACCGCCTCTCCGACCGTCGCTCTCCGACAGAGCGTACGGCAGCCGTGGGCGGAGGGCCAGACCAGTTCTTCGGCCTCAGTTCGCGGCGTAGAGGTCGACCGGGACGCCGTCGGGATCGAGCACCGACGCGTACCGCTGGCCCCAGACGGCGTCGAACGGCTCGCGCTCGCCGTGAAATCCCGCTCCGGTCACGCGTGCGTAGACCTCGTCCACCTCGGCCGGGCTCGCGCACTCGAACGCGAGTGCGAGCTGGTTCCCGGTCTCGCGCGACCAGTCGGGCGAGAAGCTGCGCACGGTCTCCTCGGTGTCGAGCATGAACCGCACGCCGTTCGGAAGGAACGTGTCGATGTGGCCCTCGTCGGGCGTCTCGGGGACGTCGAGGCCGAGGAGCCGGTAGAAGCGGATCGACCGTCCCAGGTCCGAGGCGACGATCCCGATCGCGTTCAGCTGCGGCACGACGCGAGCCTAACGGAGGCCTGCGCGCGGCGTAACGGACCGAGATCGCGCCGCTCTCGCAGCTCAAGGGTGCTGCCAGAGGGCGTTGACGATCTTCCATCCCTCGCGAGTACGCACCAGGTGCAGGTATTCGACGTAGACGGCGGAGCGGACGGTCACGTTCGCGATCTCGCGATGCACGTGCTCGACTTCGACTTCGATGCCGCGATCGGGGACGTCTCGCGTCTTCCCGACGCCCTTCGCCGTCGCCTCGATCATCTCCCGCGCCGTGAGCTTCTCCAGTTCTCCGGGGGCAGGGGCGTCCGGGGATCGCTTGGCCAAATCGGGATGCAGCGCCCGCTCCATGCGCGCCGCGTCGCCATCGAACCATCCCTCGAAGTAGTCGAGAGCCGCGCGCACGATCGCGTCGCGGTCAGCCACCTTCGATTCATCCTCAGTCACCCCAGCACGATCGCCGCGCTCCATCACGCCGCGAAACTCTAGTGGCCCTCGGGGACAGGGCTGGCGACCTCTATGTCGAGGATGATCGTCACCGGCCCGTCGTTGACGAGTTCGACCTCCATCCGGGCGCCGAACACTCCCGTCTCGACCGGGACGCCGAGCGCGCGAAGCTCCTCGCAGAGCCGCTCGTAGAGGGGCTCCGCGACCTCGGGCCGCGCGGCTTGGGAGAAGTCGGGTCGAGTTCCCTTCTGACGCTTGCTATCGGCGAGGAGCGTGAACTGGCTCACCACGAGCGCGGCGCCGCCGACGTCGAGGAGGCTGCGGTCGAAGCGCCCGCCCTCGTCCTCGAAGACGCGCAGGCGCGCGATCTTGCCCGCGAGCCGGAGGGCCGCCTCGTCCCCGTCCCCGCGCGCGACGCCGACGAGCACGCACAGGCCGTGACCGATCCGGCCACGAACGTCACCCGCGACGCGCACCTCCGCAGAGGAGACCCGCTGCACCACCGCCCGCATGCCAGCGAGATACCGGTTCGCAAGCGACAAAGCAACAGACTGTCACTTAGTCACTTCCAAGCCGTATTCAGTGCCACGCAGCGATCGGACGGGCGGGATCGCCGCGTGCCCCGTCCAGGGGCACAGCGCATCCCGCCCGTCACGACACGCAAGTGCCGATGAGAGCCGGTCCCTGGCCGGAGCGCCCGCACCGCCAGGTGCGCGCGCGCAGGCCACACCACCATGCCCGGCCACTGCAACGAGAGACGGCCGCTCGGCCGAAGGGCGGTTCATCCGCCCGAGAGGCCACGCCGATGTGACTCGAAGCCCTCAGGTAGAAGGAGGGGGCTCGTGGGGGAACCATGGGTTCCCCCACGCTCAATCGAGATCCAAGACCCTCTTCGCGTACTGCTCGCTCCCCGGCCGGAGCGACCGCGCGAGCTTGTAGTGCCCGTTCGCCTCGTGCGAGCGGCCCTGCTTCTCGAGGCAGCGGCCGAGGGCGTAGTGGGCGTAGTCGTCCACCGGCGCGAGCTCCAGCATCGCGCGGAACTCCTCCTCGGCGTCCTCCCAGCGCTGGAGGCGGAAGTACGCGATCCCGAGCGCCTCGCGGATCGACGCCTTGTCCGGCTCGGCGCGCTTCGCCTTCTCGAGCGGCACGGTCGCCTGTGCGGCACGGCCCTCCTTCAGCCGGGCGCGGCCTTCCTGGAAGAGGTTGTACGTGTCAGACACCCAGGCCTCGGAGGTACGCGACGTTCTCGTGCATCAAGTCAAGCGGATCGGTCAAATCGCGTGTCGGGCCGATCTCGACGCCCGCGATCGCGGCGCCGTCGTCGATCGCGGCCTGGAACGCGCTCGCGAGCTCGTACGGCGACTCGTCCTCACAGAGCCGGGCCGTGACCTTCTCGCCGAGCAGCCACAGCGGCGCCGCAGCGAGCCCGTCGGCGCCGTCCTCGCCGAGGACGCGGCGGACGAGGCCGTTCCGTACCTCGAGCGGGTAGCGGTGCGGCGGCGAGGGCGGCGGCTGCCGGCGGCCGGCGATGCCGCCGTCGTGCGGGGCGGCCGCGGCGGCGAAAGCGGCGAGGTCGCCGTGCCGGAACACGGTGTCGGCCGCCGTGACGAGGAACGGCGGCTCCGCGCCTGCGTCGAGCGCCCGCTGCACCGCGTCGGCCGAGCCGTCGGCGCGCGGCTGCTCGACGAAGCGGACGTCGAGCCCGAGCCCGGCCACGAGCGCCCGCACCTGGTCGCCGAGGTGCCCGACCACGACCCAGATCCGCTCCACCCCGGCCTCGGCGAGCGCCCGCAGGAGCGTGACGATCACGGGCCGTCCGTCGATCGGCAGCACCGGCTTCGGCCAGCGCTCGGTCACCGGCCGGAGGCGCCGCCCCTCCCCGGCCGCGATCACGACTGCGGTGCGGATCACGCTGCTGCGCCGAACCCGAGGGAGCGCACCGAGAGGAAGCCCCTCGCGCGCTCGGCGTTGGTCAGCCGCTTGCGGAGCAACCGCTCGATCGAGCGCAGCTCGCGCCGGGCGTCGCCCGCTGCCGCCGCGGCCCGCGCCTGCGGGGCATAGCGCGCCGCGGCGAGCGCGTCCGCGAACGCCGAGCCGTCGATCCGGAGCTCGCGGTCGAGGAGCTCGGCCAGCTCGTGCGGTGTCGCACTGCGGGGCACGGGCAGCCCCTGGTCGAGGAGGTACTCGGCGAGCTCCGCGCGAACGGCACGCGCGACCCGGCGCGGATCGCGGGTCAGGTAGCGCACCCGGCGGCGCCCCAGCTTCGCCAGGGCGACCCCGGCGAGCGCGAGCACGGCCAGCAGCCCGAGGAGCTTCAGCAGGCTCCCGCCCTTGCGTGCCGCGGCGGTGACCGTACCGCCGAGGTCGCCCGGGACGTCGCGGCCCGCCTGGGCCTGCGTCCCCTCGGCCGGCCCCGACGGGGCGACGTTACGCCGCAGCTCCTGCCGCAGGAGATCCGCGATCGCCGTCTGCACAGCCGGGTTCGACGAGGCCGTCGAGTACGGGCTCGAGACGGCTCCGCGCGTCGGCGTCGGGTCGAACGGGAGCCAGCCCCAGCCATCGAACCAGACCTCGACCCACGCGTGCGCGTCGTGGTCGGTGACCGTCCAGCGGCGGTTGTCCTCGTCGTAGTCGCCGCTCGTGAACCCGACCGCGACCCGGGCGGGGATCCCGAGGTAGCGGAGCATCAGCGCCATCGCGCCGGCGTAGTGCTGGCAGTAGCCGGCCTTCGTCCGCTCCACGAAGTCGACGAGCGGCGGTGCCCCGGAGCGCAGGCTCGGCGGCGTCTCGGTGTACCGGAAGCCGCCGGCCGAGCGGAACCACGACTCGAGCGCGATCACGATCGCGTACTGCGTCCTCGCGCCCTGCGTGACCGACTGCGCGCGCCGGTAGAGCGGGAGGTAACGGCGAACCGCCTCGCCGACGCGCTCGTTCTCGGTCAGCGAGAGCACCCGGGCCTGGCGGTCCTCGGACCCCAGCGGCGGCACGTCGAACCCCGGCAGGATCTCGAGGAAGTCCGACTCGAGGGTGTTGCGCCGGTCGATGCCGAAGGGCACGCTCGCCAGCTGGCGCGGGCGCGGACTCGGCACGTAGCTCCAGACGGTGTACTCGTCGCCGCGCTCGAGCCCGCCGTCGACGACGGCGACGTTGCCGTCGCGGTACTCGATCGTGCCGATCCCGCGCGGGTCGAGGGCAACCGGCGTGCCCGGCGCGACGAGGTGGTCGTCGCGGAGCGCCTCGACCTCGACGCTCGCGCGGACGGGCTGGGAGATCGTCCGCGCGCGGACCGGCAGGAACGGGTCGTTCGAGAGATCCTGCGCACCGTCGCTGATCGCGATGATCGACGGCTCCTCGACCCAGCGGTCGTTGCGGAAGTCGTTCAGGATCCCCGCGCGCCAGTACTGCGCGCGCTGCGGCCCGGTCACGGTCAGCACCTCGGTGGGCTCGGACGGGAACTCGATCCCGTCGTAGCTCGCGTCCCAGACGTAGTCGACGCCGACCGGGTCCGCCGGCTGGTCGTACGGGTCCCAGCCCTTCCAGCCGAGGAACTCGCCCTTCGCCACCGCGGGCTGCGCGCCGGCGGCGACGGCGGCGAGCACGACCGCCGCGCCGGCGAGGAGCGCGGGGCGCGGCGACTGCGCGGGCCGGCGCCCGCCCCAGGCCAGGAGCGACAGCACCCCGGCGAGGATCAGCGCGCCGAGGCCGATCCGGTTCCCGGAGCCGACGAGCGTCGCGGGCCAGGAGGCGCCCACCACGAGCCCGAACGCCGCGACGAGCGGCCGGCGCGCGGCCAGGCCGAGCGACACGACGAGGCAGAAGGCGAAGATCGCCGTCAGCACGGCCCCGTGCATGAGCGGCTCCTCGCCGGCCCGGAACGGGAGCGAGACGTCGTAGAACGCGAGCACGCCCTCCTTCAGGTCGCCGACGACGTCGCCCAGGAACCCGAGCGAGAACGGCACGTCGAAGGCGCGCGCGAGCGCCACGGGCGTGACGAGGAGCGCCGCGACGAGCCGCGTGCGCCCGGTCGGCGCGAGCGCCGGGAGCAGTGCGAGCAGCGCCATCCCGACGGCCGCGATCCCGTGGCGGTCGCCGGTCTCGAGCCCGAACCAGGAGATACCGAGGAGGAGCGCGGGCACGACGAACAGGAGGACCGTCCTAGCCAACCGCGGCCTCCGGTCCGGCCGAGAGCCGCGCCGCGAGGTCGTCGCCGCGTCGCAGCATGGTGACGGGGATGCCGAGCGACTGCAGGCGCAGCAGCCCGGGCTCCGGCGGCGACGGCCGCCCGGCGAACGAGGGCGCGTCCACGTACACGACGGAGATGCCGCGGCGCGAGGCGGCCCGCTGGACGACGCGCTCGACGAGGTCCGGCGAGAGCCTCGCCGTCACGACCGCGAGGTCGAGCGCGTGCCCGGCCGCGCTCCCCTCGCCGAGGAAGGACGAGGCCGGGGCCACGCCGTTCGGCTCCGCCGCGGCGAGCAGCTCCATCGCGCTCCGCCAGTCGCTGTCCGGCCCGCGGAGGCTGAGCGTCTCGCGGCCCGCGGAGTTGACGACGAGCGCGACGCGGCGCCCGCGCCGGGCGTGCGCGCGCAGGATCGACCCGGCCGCGCGCACCTGCATGTCGAAGCTCGAGTCGGGCGGGTCGCCGGCGGAGACCCCCGCGGCCGCGTCGAGGAGGACGGCGACCTCGTCGCGCGGCTCGTCCTCGAGCTCCTTCACCATCAGCCGTCCGCGGCGGGCCGTCGTGCGCCAGTGCACCTTGCGCAGCGACTCGCCCTGCTCGTACTCGCGCACGGAGTGGAGGTCGAAGCCGGACGGGCGCCGGAGGAGCAGCCGCCGGCCGCCCTGGTCGTGCGCGCCGGCCTCGCTGAAGAGCCGGTCGAGCTCGACGAGCCGCGGGTAGACGAGGAGGGCACCGCCGGTGGTGAGGTCGACCTCCTCCCGCTCCAGCCCGAACGGGTCCTCGAGCACGGCGGTCGTGCGCTCGAACGGGTAGCGGCCGCGCGCCAGCCGCGGCAGCACGTAGCGGCCGCCGAGGACGCCGCTGCGGTTCTGCCGGACGACCACCTCGACCGACCCGAGACCGCGCACCTCGTCCACGATCAGGACGTCCGCCGGCTTGACCCGCGCGTCGACGTCCAGCTCGAGCACGACGGAGACGTCCTCGCCCTCGAGGTGCTCGACGCCGGCGGAGACCCGCCGCAGCTCCATCGGCCGGTCGAGCAGCCGCACCCAGCCCCACGCGAGCGCGACCGCGAGGAGCAGGCCGACCGCGACCGGGTAGAGCGGCAGCGACCCGAAGGCCCAGCCGGCGACGTACAGCCCGAGGCCGAGGAGGACGGCGAGTCGACCGCGCGCGGTCAGCACGGCGGCTCTAGTGCCCCGTCCGGTGATGCTGCCCCGCTTCTGGGTCGCGAGCACCAAGCGATGCAAGGACGCAGGGAGCGCTCATAGCCGAAGCTATGGGCGCGACCGAGGACGCGGCAGCGCGCCGTGTGATCGCGGGCCAGAAGCAGGCGTGCATTGCCGGATGGGGCACTAGACCGGAACGGGCGTCCGCTCGAGGGCCTCGCGGACGAGCTCGGCGCCGCTCATCCCGGCCGACCGCGCCTCGGGGGCGAGGATGAGCCGGTGCGCGAGCACGTGCTCGGCGACCGCCTTCACGTCGTCGGGGAGCAGGAAGTCCCGGCCCTCGGCGAGCGCCCGTGCCTTCGCGACGCGGAGCAGCGCGATCCCGGAGCGCGGGCTGGCGCCGACGTAGAGGCGCGGGTCGGCGCGCGTGTGCCGCAACAGGGCGACGACGTACCGGTTCAGCTCCTCCTCGACGAAGATGCCCTTCGCCGCGTCGATCGCCGCGAGCACCTCCACGGCCGAGGCGACAGGCTGGAGGTTGTCGAGCGGCGACTCGCTCGTCTGCTCGGTGAGCATCCGGGCCTCGTCCTGGAGCGGCGGGTACCCGACCGCGAGCCGCATCGTGAACCGGTCGAGCTGCGCCTCGGGCAACGGGTAGGTGCCCTCGTACTCGATCGGGTTCTGCGTCGCGATCACCATGAACGGGCGCTCGAGGTCCCAGCTGTGGCCGTCGATCGTGACCTGGTTCTCCTGCATGCACTCGAGCAGCGCCGACTGCGTCTTCGGCGAGGCGCGGTTGATCTCGTCGACGAGGAGGACGTTCGCGAAGATCGGCCCCGGCTGGAACTCGAACTCGTTCGTCCGCTGGTCGAACACGTTGACGCCGGTCACGTCCGACGGGAGCAGGTCGGGCGTGAACTGCAGGCGGCCGAAGCTGAGCCCGACCGAGCGCGCGAGCGCCTTCGCAAGCGTGGTCTTCCCCACGCCCGGGAGGTCCTCGATGATCAGGTGCCCCTCGCTGACGAGGCAGAGGGCGCAGAGGCGCAGCGTCTCGCGCGGCGCGTGGACGACGCTCGCGATGTTGTCGGTGATCCGCTCGACCGCACGCCCCGCGTTCGAGGCGACTGCGGGCCGAGCTGACGTGGCTCTATCCATGTTCCTCCTCGAGCAGGCGGACGACCTCGTCGAGGATCGCCGCGGCGACGAGCTCCTTCGGGGCCTTCGCGATGCGCCGCTCGCCGTCCGGGCCGACGAGCGTCACCTCGTTCTCGGTCGCGTCGAAGCCGATGTCCGTGCGTTCTACGTCGTTGAAGACGATCAGGTTCGCGTTCTTGTTGTCTCGCTTTGCCCGCGCGCGCTCGAGCCCATGCTCGCCGACGTCCGCGGCGAAGCCGACGAGGACGCGGCCGTTCGCCGGACGCGCGCCCAGCTCGCGCAGCACGTCGACCGTCGGCTGCAGCGCGAGCGTCCACGCGTCACCGTCCTTCGGGCGCTTGCCCTGGATCGGCTTCAGGCCGGTAGTCCGCCACGGCCGCGGCCATGATCACGACATCGGCGTCGGCCCGCGCGAGCGCCTCTCGCTCGAGGTCGGCGGCGGTCGGGGTCGGGACGAGCTCGACACCCGCCGGGGCCGGGACGGACAGGTTGGCGGCGAGGAGCGTCACGTCCGCGCCGCGCCGGCGGGCCTCGGCGGCGAGCGCGACGCCCATGCGGCCCGACGAGCGGTTGCCGACGAAGCGCACGGCGTCGATCGGCTCGCGCGTCCCGCCCGCCGAGACGACGACACGGCGGCCGCGCAGCTCGTCGGCACGACCGAGGAGCGCGCGGACGCGCTCGTGGATCTCCTCTGGCTCGGCCATCCGGCCGACGCCCCACTCGCCCTCGCCGGTGTCGCCCTCGTCGGGGCCGACGAGCTCGACGCCGCGCGCGCGGAGCGTCTCCGCGTTCGCCTGCGTCGCGGGATGCGCCCACATGCGCGGGTTCATGGCCGGCGCGACGAGGAACGGGCCGCGGTGGGCGAGCGCCGCCTCTGTGAGGACGGTGTCGGCGAGGCCGTGGGCGAGCTTCGCGAGCGTGTTCGCCGTGCACGGCGCGACCACCAGCAGGTCGGCGCGCGTGAGGTGCGGGTACGGGTCGTCGTCGGCCGGCTTCCGCGCGAGCGCCGCGAAGGTCTCGCGCGTGACGAAGCGCTCCGCGCCGGGCGTCACGAACGGAACGACGTCGTGCCCGTCCTTGACGAGCAGCCGCAGGAGCTCGCACGCCTTGTACGCGGCGATGCCCCCGGTGACGCCGAGAAGGACTCGGGCCATGGGCCCCATTGTGCCGACGCGAGGGTGCCGCGACTACCGGTTAGCGCGAGTACTCGTACTTGATCTTGCCCTGGGAGATCTCCTCCAGGGACATCGTCAAGTAGTTCTTCGAGCGCGACTCGACGAGCGGCGGCGGCGCTTCCTCGAAGCCCATGCCCTCGCCGAGCTGGTGGTGGTAGTTGTTGATCTGCCGCGCGCGCTTGGCGGCGACGATCACGAGCGCGTACCGCGAGTCGACGCGGTCGTCGCCGAGCAGGCTGTCGATGCGTGGATAGATCATGGCCCGATGGTAGCTGCCGCAGCGAGCTCACCGGCGACGAGCCCCTCGAGCGCCGCCGCGGCCCGGTCGAGCTCGTCGTTGACGACCACGTGGTCGAACGCGTCGGCGAAGCGCTTCTGCTCCTTCGCGATCGCGAGCCGCTCCTCGATCTGGCCCGAGCTCTCGGTCGCGCGGGCGCGGAGCCGTCGCTCGAGCTCCTCGAGCGGCGCGTCGACGAAGACGGTCACGGCGCCCGGCACCTCGTCGCGGACGCGCAGCGCGCCCTCGATCTCGAGGTCGAGGAGCGGCGCGCGGCCCTGACCGTGGATGCGGTCGATCTCCGAGCGCAGCGTGCCGTAGCGGTGCCCGACGTACTCGACCCACTCGAGCAGGCCCTCGTGACGGACGAGGTCGTCGAACTCCGCGTCCGTCTTGAACCAGTAGTGCAGCCCGTCGATTTCGTTCGGGCGCCGGGGACGCGTCGTCGCCGAGACCGCGAGCTCGACGCGGCCGGGCAGCCGCCGGATCAGCTCCTGCTCCAGCGTCCCCTTGCCGGCGCCGCTCGGGCCGGTCATGACGAAGACCCGCAGGGGTCTACCGGTTGAAGAGCCCAATCAGCTCGCCCCGCTGGCGCTCCGAGAGGCCGCCGACGGTCTTCGACTGGCTGATCCGGCACTGGTTGAGCAGTTTCGCCGCCTTGACCCGCCCGAACTTCGGCACCGCCATGAGGATGTCGAACACCTTCGCCGTCTCCACGAAGGTGGGCGGCTGGCGCAGCACTTCCTCGATCTGGACCCTCCCGTCCTTCAGGTCCTTCTTCAGCTGCGCGCGGCGGACGCGGATGTCGTTGGCTCGCTTGAGGGCCTCCATCCGCTGGTCGAGCGACCGTTGGGGAGCCTGCGCCTGGGTCTTGGGCGTAACCACGAGTGCGGGAGTCTAACACCCCTGACAGGCTCGTCAATTTGAACGATTTTCGACTATTAGCAGGGGTTTTTCCACATCTTCCACACCCCTGTGGACGACGTCGTGGGCGAGCCCGACGGCCTCCGCCGGGTCCCGCAGCCCTCGCGCGGCGAGCTCGGCGGCGAGCTCCTCGCGCACCCGAGCGGGGGCGTCGGGGTCGGCGAAGAGGACGGTCCCGAGCGCGACGTGGGCGGCGCCGGCGGCCAGCAGCTCGAGCGCGTGGCGGCCGGTCTCGACCCCGCCCATGCCGACGATCGGCAGGCCCGTGGCGCGGAAGCACGCGTGTACGGCGGCGAGGGCGATCGGCCGCAGCGCCGGCCCGGAGAGGCCGCCCGTCCCGGCGCCGAGCACGGGCCGCAGCGTGCGTGGGTCGAGGGCGAGGCCGCGGATCGTGTTCACGACCGAGAGCCCGTCGGCGCCCGCGTCTGCGACCGCGCGGGCGACCTCGCCGAGGTCCCAGATCGCGGGCGAGAGCTTGGCCCACAGCGGCAGGGCGGTGGCCGCACGGCAGGCGGAGACGATCTCGGCGGCCGTCTCCGGCGCGTCGTCGACGTTCGGGCACGAGAGGTTCAGCTCGATGGCCTCGATCCCGTCGAGCCGTCCGCACGTCTCGGCGTACTCGTCGGCCGAGAAGCCGCCGACCGACACCCACAGCGGGACGCCGAGCCCGCGCAGCCGCGGCAGCGTCTCGGCGAGGAAGCGCTCACGGCCCGGGTTGGCGAGCCCGATCGAGTTGAGCATCCCGACGTCGGTCTCGGCGATCCGGACCGGCCGGTTGCCGCCGCGCGGCAACGGCGTCACCGTCTTCGTCACGAAGGCGTCGAGCGACCGCGCGACCTCCGGCGCCGTGAGAGCGTCGAGGCAGCCGGAGGCGTTGAGGATCACGCGGCCTCGCAGATGATGGGACCTTCCACACAGAGTCGCTTCCACTCGCCGCCGATCTCGACGGCGCAGCCGTAGCAGGCGCCGTAGCCGCAGGCCATCGGCGCCTCCCACGCGAGCTGGGCGGCGGGGGCGACCTCGCGCACGGCCTCGAGCATCGGCTCCGGGCCGCATGCGAGCACATCGTGACCGTCGGGCATCGCGTCGGTGACGAGCACCGGGTCGATCACGACCTCGGCGTTCGGCACGAGAGCCGCCGCCTCGGCGTGCCACGCCGTGCGGAAGCCGAGCAGCGCCGGGGGGTCGCCGAGCCGCTGCGAGAGGTACGGGAAGGGTGCGATGCCGATGCCGCCGCCGACGAGGAGCGGCCGCGGCACGTCGAGTCGGAACCCGTTCCCGAGCGGACCGAGGACCTGCAGCCGGTCGCCAGGAGCCACGCCCGCGATCGCCTCCGTCCCCGGGCCGATCGGGTCGACGAGGAAGCCGAGCTCGCCGGCCGGCGCGAGACAGAGCGAGAACGGCCGCGGCAGCAGCCGACCCGGCGCCTCGAGCATGAAGAACTGGCCCGGCGCGCCGGCCTCGAGCCCGCCACGGTCGATGCGGACGAGCGTGTAGGGGCCAACTCCCTCGACGCCGGTGACGCTACGCAGCTCGCGTTTCAACGGACCCTCCTGTTGGCGATGCCGGACACGCACGCCGCCGGAGCCGCGCTAGTGGCGCGGAGCGGCGGAACCGGCTACGGCCCGTGTCTGACACTGTGCGCGTCCGTTCCGGCGAGCGGAGAATCGGCGCGAAGTCGGCTCCGAGCCGTGCTTCCGTGTCAGGCACGGTATAGAGGCCTCGGTGTTCGAAGTGGCCACTGTTCGGTGTCTGACACTGAACGACAGCGCCTCGGATCAAGACGAACTGGGCCTCGCATGGATCGGACGGGCGGGATCGCCGCGTGCCCCGTCCAGGGGCACAGCGCATCCCGCCCGTCACGACACGCCAGGTGCCGATGAGAGCAGGATCCTGGCCGGAGCGCCCGCACCGCCAGGTGCGCGCGCGCAGGCCACACCACCAGGCCCGGCGACAGCAACGAGACAAGGCCACGGGGCCGAAGGGCGGTTCATCCGCCCGGGAGGCCACGCGGATGTAACTCGAAGCCGCTACGTGAAGGAGGGGGCTCGTGGGGGAACCATGGGTTCCCCCACGGTTGTTATGCGGCTCGCGTCTCGGCATCGATCCGCTCCTGGAGGGAGAGGGTGGGCTGGGCCGCGCGAGCCCGAGCGATCGCGTGCGCCGCGGCCGCTGCGCCGGCGAGGGTCGTGATGCACGGGATCCGCGCCGCGAGCGCCGCCTCGCGAATCCGGTAGCCGTCCGTCCGCGCCTGGCGGGTTCGGTTCGGCGTGTTGACGACGAGGTCGCAGCGCCCGGTGCGAAGCGCGTCGACGACACCGGCGTCCTTCGTCACCGTCTCGACGGAGAGCCCGGCCGCGGCGAGCGCCCGCGCCGTGCCGGCCGTTGCGAGCAGCCGGAACCCGAGCCCGGCGAGCGACGCCGCGATCGGGACGAGCGCGTCCTTGTCCTGGTCCCGCACCGACAGGAACGCGGTCCCGCTCGACGGCAGCGGGCGGCCGGCGGCGCGCTCGGCCTTCGCGAACGCGGTCGCGAAGTCCGGGCCGGTGGCCATGACCTCGCCGGTCGAGCGCATCTCCGGCCCGAGCACCGGGTCGGCGCCCGGGAAGCGCGCGAACGGCAGCACGGCCGCCTTCACGCTGACCTGCCGCGGCGCCCGCTCGGGCGGCAGGCCGAGGTCGGCGATCCGCGCCCCGGCGGCGAGCCGGCAGGCGGCGTCGACGAGGTTGATCCCGGTCGCCTTCGACGCGAACGGGACGGTGCGCGAGGCGCGCGGGTTCACCTCGAGCACGTAGAGCGTGTCGTCGGCGACCGCGAGCTGGACGTTCACGAGCCCGACGACGCCGAGCGCCGGCGCGAGCCGCCGGACCGCGTCGGCGACCTCGCGCTCGAGCGCCGCCGTGAGGGATTGCGCCGGCAGGACGCACGACGAGTCGCCGGAGTGGACGCCGGCCTCCTCGACGTGCTGCATGATCGCCGCGACGTAGGTGTCCTCCCCGTCGCAGAGCGCGTCCACGTCGAGCTCGATCGCATTCGCGACGAAACGGTCGACGAGCGTCGGCCCGTGGGCCTCGCGGAACGCCGCCGCGACCTCGTCCGCGCGGTGGCACACGCGCATCGCCCGTCCGCCGAGCACGTACGACGGCCGCACGAGCACGGGGTAGCCGATCTCGCGCGCGATCACGGACGCCTGCGTCACGGACGTCGCGATGCCCCACGCCGGCGTCCGCACGCCGACCTCGGCCGCGAGCCGTGCGAACCGCTCGCGGTCCTCGGCGAGGTCGATCGCGTCGAACGGCGTGCCGAGGATCCGGTACCCGGCCGACTCGAGCGTGCGCGCCAGCTTGAGCGGCGTCTGCCCGCCGAACTGGATCACGACGCCGTCGGGCTGCTCGCGCTCGCAGACCGCGAGGACGTGCTCGGCGGTGAGCGGCTCGAAGTAGAGGCGGTCGGACGTGTCGTAGTCGGTCGAGACGGTCTCCGGGTTGCAGTTGACCATCGCGGCCTCGTAGCCCTGCGCCTGGAACGACTTCACCGCGTGGACGCAGCAGTAGTCGAACTCGATCCCCTGGCCGATGCGGTTCGGGCCCGAGCCGAGGATGACGACGCGCGGCTTCGTCCCGGTGGGCGGCGCCTCGTCCGCCTCGCCGACCGTGGAGTAGAAGTAGTTCGAGGCCGCGTCCACCTCGCCGGCGCACGAGTCGACGCGCCGGAAGACACGGTTCCCCTCGGGGAGCCCCGTCGCCGCCAGCGCCTCGAGCTCGCGCAGGAACCACGGGTGCAGATCCTCGGGCAGGTCGTCGAGGCCGTCCCACGGCGTCGCCGCGCCCGGGTCGAGCTCGCGGCTCGCGATCGCCTTCGCGAACGCCTCGGCGAAGGTGCGGCCGATCCCCATCGCCTCCCCCACGCTCTTCATCTGCGTGCCGAGAGTCGCGTCGGCGCCGGGGAACTTCTCGAAGGCGAAGCGCGGGAACTTGACGACGACGTAGTCGAGCGTCGGCTCGAAGCTCGCGGGCGTCGTCCGCGTGAGGTCGTTCGGGATCTCGTCGAGCGTGTAGCCGACGGCGAGCTTCGCCGCGACCTTGGCGATCGGGTAGCCCGTCGCCTTCGACGCGAGCGCGGAGGACCGGGAGACGCGCGGGTTCATCTCGATCACCCGCAGCTCGCCGGTCTCGCGGCTGCGCGCGAACTGGACGTTCGAGCCGCCCGTGTCGACGCCGATCGCGCGGATGACCTCGATGGCCGCGTCGCGCAGCTCCTGGTACGCCTCGTCCGACAGGGTCATCTGCGGCGCGACGGTGACCGAGTCGCCGGTGTGGACGCCCATCGGGTCGAGGTTCTCGATCGAGCAGACGATGACGACGTTGTCTGCCCGATCGCGGATCACCTCGAGCTCGAACTCGTCCCAGCCTCGCACCGACTCCTCCACCAGCACCTGGCCGATCGGGCTCTCGCGCAGGCCGATCTCGACCTGGCGGCGGAGCTCGAGCGGCGTCTCGGCGAAGCCGCCGCCGTGCCCGCCGAGCGTGAACGCGGGCCGCACGACCGCGGGCGTCTCGATCCCGCGCAACTGGTCGACGGCGGTGACGACGCGCGAGCCCGGCACCTTCAGGCCCACGGACTGCACAACGTCCCGGAACAGGAGCCGGTCCTCGGCGCGGCGGATCGCGTCGATCCCGGCGCCGATCAGCTCGACACCGAGCTCCTCGAGCACCCCGGCCTCGGCGAGCTCGATCGCGAGGTTGAGCGCTGTCTGGCCGCCGAGCGTCGGCAGCAGCGCGTCCGGCCGCTCGCGGCGCAGCACGCCGGCGACGCCCTCGAGGTCGAGCGGCTCGAGGTAGGTCCGGTCGGCGAAGCCCGGGTCGGTCATGATCGTCGCCGGGTTCGAGTTGACGACGATCGTGCGGAACCCGTCCTCGCGCAACACCTTCAGCGCCTGGCAGCCGGCGTAGTCGAACTCGGCCGCCTGGCCGATCACGATCGGGCCGGAGCCGATCACGCAGATCGACTCGAGATCCGCGCGCCTAGGCATCGCGCAGCTCCGCCACGAACTCGGCGAGGATGGGCCAGGCGTCGTGCGGCCCCGGCCCGGCCTCGGGGTGGAACTGCACCGACCGCGCGCGGAGGTCGGGGAAGCGGAAGCCCTCGACGGTGCCGTCGTAGAGCGACACGTGCGTCGCCTCCCGCTCCTCCGTCGGCCGCACCGCGAAGCCGTGGTTCTGGCTCGTGACGAGGACGCGGCCGCTCACGCGGTCGACGACCGGGTGGTTCGCGCCGCGATGGCCGAACGGCAGCTTGAACGTCTCGTGCCCGGCCGCGAGTCCGAGCAGCTGGTGGCCGAGGCAGATGCCGAGCACGGGCGTCCGGCCGAGCAGCTCGCGCACGGTGGCGATCTCGGCCCCGAGCGGCTCGGGGTCGCCGGGGCCGTTCGAGAGGAGGACGCCGTCGTGCGCCGCGAGCGTGCCGGCGTCGACGTCGTGCGGGTACACGGTCACACGCGCGCCCACGCACGCGAGGCGGCGGAGGATCGAGCGCTTGGCGCCGTAGTCGACGACGGCCACGTCGACGTCCCCGGCCGCGTGGAAGACGTACGGCTCCGGGGTCGAGACCTCCGCTGCGAGGGCGCGGCCGGCCATTCCCGGCTGGCGCCGGACGGCTGCGAGCGCCTCGTCGACCGACGCGCCGTCGCCGCCGGACGCAATCGCACGCATCGCGCCGCGCCTCGCGCAGGCGCAGGACGAGCGAGCGGGTGTCGATCCCGGAGAGCGCGACGACGCCGCGCTCGTGCAGCCAGTCCGTCCACTCCGGCCCGCGCGCCTCGCGCATCAGCACCGCGCGAGCATGCGGGCGGCGCGACTCCGAGCGCTCGGCGGCGACGCCGTAGTTGCCGACCATCGGCGCGGTGAAGCAGACGAGCTGCTCGGCGAAGCTGGGGTCGGTGACGACCTCCTGGTAGCCGGTCATCGCGGTCGTGAACACCGCCTCGCCGAAGGCGAAGCCCTCGGCCGCGACCGACTCGCCGGGGAAGACCGTCCCGTCCTCGAGCGCGAGGAAGCCGCTCACGCGCCGAACACCAGGCAACCGTCGGCGACGGTCATCCGCACGCGGCCGGTCAGCGTCTCGCCGAGCAGCCACGAGTTGGCGGAGCGGCTGCGAAAGCCGTCCTCCTCCACCCGCCACGTCTCGCCGAGGTCGAGCAGGACGAGGTTGGCGCGGGCACCGACCACGATCCGGGGCGGCTCGAGCCCGAACGCGCGCGCCGGGCCGTCGCTCAGGCGGACGAGCAGCGTCTCGAGGTCGAGCAGGCCCGGCTCCACGAGGTGCGTGTGGAGCGCCGCGAACGCCGTCTCGAGCCCGGTCACGCCGAAGGGCGCGGCCTCGAACGGGACGTCCTTCTCGTGCCGCGCGTGCGGCGCGTGGTCGGAGGCGACGGCTCCGATCGCGCCGCTGCGCACGGCCTCGAGAAGCGCCGTGCGGTCGGCCTCGGCGCGCAGCGGCGGGTTCATCTTCCGGTTCGGGTCGAGCGTGCGCACGGCCTCGTCGGTCAGGACGAGATGGTGCGGCGTGACCTCGGCAGTCGCCGCCACGCCCGCCTCGCGGGCGCGCACGAGCGCCTCGACCGACTCGCGCGCGGACAGATGCATGAGGTGGATCGGCCGCCTCTCGTACGCCGCGAGGGCGAGGTCGCGCTCGACCATCAGGCTCTCGCCGAGCGACGGGTAGCCGCCGAAGCCGAGCTCGGCCGAGACCACGCCTTCGTGGACGTGCGCGCCGCGGGTGAGGCTCGGCTCCTCGCAGTGCACCGCCACCGTCCGCCCCGCGACGGCCGCGTACTGGAGCGCACGCCGCATCACGCCGGCGGACGCGACCGGCCGGCCGTCGTCGGTGAACCCGGCCGCGCCTCGGTCGGCGAGCTCACCCATCTCCGTGAGCTCCCCACCGTCCTGGCCCTTCGTGATCGCTGCGAGGAACCCGGTCGGGACGACGGCCTCCCGCCGCGCCTCCTCGACCAGCCCTTCGAGCACCGCCGCCGAGTCGACGACCGGCTCGGTGTTCGGCATCGCGAGGATCGCGCAGTAGCCGCCTGCGGCCGCCGCGTCGGTGCCGCTCGCGATCGTCTCCTCGTCCTCGCGCCCGGGCGTGCGCAGGTGCACGTGCGGGTCGACGAACGCCGGGGCGAGCACGAGCCCGGCGGCGTCGACCACGCGATGCCCGTTGGCGTCGAGGTCGGTGCCGAGCTGCGCGATCGAGCCTCCGTCCACGCGGACGTCGACGACCGCGTCCACCCCCGCGACCGGGTCGAGGACGCGGGCCCCGCGAATGACGAGATCCGCGGCGGGAGTCTCCTTCCGGAAGAGCATCACGCCACCTCCAGCGCGGCCTCGACCGGCGAGGGCCGGCCCGTGGTGAGCAGGTCGTAGAGGACGGCCATGCGGACGACGAGCCCGGCCCGCACCTGCGCGGTGACGAGCGACTGCGCTCCGTCGGCGACCGCCGCGTCGATCTCGACGCCGCGGTTCATCGGCCCGGGGTGCATGACGAGCTGGCCCGGCCGGATGCGCGCCGCGGTGACGCCCCAGCGCGCCGTGTACTCGCGCAGGCTCGGGACGTAGTTCGCGCCCGCGAGCATCCGCTCGCGCTGCATCCGTAGCACGTAGACGATGTCCGCGTCCGCGATCGCGCCGATGTCGTGGGTGACCTCGCAGCCGAGCGCCGCCTCGATCCCGCGTGGGATGAGCGGCGGCGGCCCGACGAGGGTGACGCGGGCGCCGACGAGCCCGAGCGCCTGCACCAGCGAGCGGGCCACGCGCGAGTGGAGGACGTCGCCGACGATCGCGACGTGCAGCCCCTCGAGCCGCCCGAGCGCGCGGCGCATCGCGTACAGGTCGAGCAGCGCCTGCGTCGGGTGCTGGTGCTTGCCGTCGCCGGCGTTCACGATCCGCGCGTCGGTGGCCGCAGCGACGAGCTGCGGCGCCCCGATCTGCGGGTGGCGGATGACGATCACGTCCGGGTCGTAGGCCGCGAGCGTCAGCGCGGTGTCCTTCAGCGACTCGCCCTTGTCGACCGACGAGCCCGTCGACTTCAGCGACATCGTGTCGGCGGAGAGGCGCTTCGCCGCGAGCTCGAAGCTCGACGAGGTGCGCGTCGACGACTCGAAGAAGAGCGTGACGACGAGCCGGCCGCGGAGGGTCGGCAGCTTCTTCATCTCACGGTCGAGCGAGGTCTCGAAGCTCGCAGCCGTCGAGAGCAGCCGCTCGACGTCGTCGCGGGAGAGGTCGGCGACCGAGATGAGGTGCCGCCGCGGCGGCGAGGTCGGCGGGCGCAGGTCGTCCCGCATCACGCGGACGTTCACAGGGATCCCTCCTCGGGGCTCGCGACGAGCAGGACGCGGTCGACCTCGTCCACCTCGACGAGCTCGACCTGGACGCGCTCGCCGCGGCTCGTGGGCAGGTTCTTGCCGACGTAGTCGGGCCGGATCGGCAGCTCGCGGTGGCCGCGGTCGGCGAGGACGGCGAGCTGGACGCGGGCGGGCCGCCCGTAGTCGAACAGCGCCTCGATCGCGGCCCGGATCGTCCGGCCGGTGTAGAGGACGTCGTCGACGAGGATCACGGTGCGCCCCTCGAGCGGGAAGTCGAGCTGGGTCGCGCGGACGACCGGCTGGGCATGGAGCGGCGCCTCGCCGCCGCGGATCTGGACGTCGTCGCGGTAGAAGGTGATGTCGACGGCGCCGGACTCGACCTCGACGTCGCTCCGCTCCTCGATCAGCCGCCGCAGCCGCTGCGCGAGCGGGACGCCGCGCGTGTGGATGCCGACGAGCGCGACGTCGTCGAGCCCCTCGTTCTGCTCGATGATCTCGTGGGCGATCCGGGAGAGCGTGCGCCGGATCGCGTCGGCGTCGAGGAGGACCTTCCCGGCCGCGCCCGCGCCGACGGTGGTGTTGCCTGTCATTCGCTTCCTTTCCGGCCTCTCTGGACCGAGTTAAAGGAGGACGTGTTGCGCCAACCCTAGCGCGGCGAGCGGACGGTGAGCGACCCGGTCTGCTTTCATCGCTCCCCGGTGCGGGTGGGCCGGACAGCCTCCTGGGCGCTCGTCGGAGCGCTCGTTCTCGGTGCCGCCGCGCTGCGGTACGCCGGCGCGCGCACGCTCCCGACCCCGTGGATCACGCCCGACGAGACGCTCTACGGGATGCTCGGACGCTCGCTCTGGAGCGACGGGCGGCTGGAGGTGCTCGGCGAGCCGGTGCCGTTCTACAGCCTCCTCCACCCCCTGCTCGTCGGACTTCCGCTCGAACTCTGGGACGGCCTGACGGGCTACCGCGTCGCACAGGCGCTCGGCGTGCTCGCGATGGCGGCCGCGGCGGTGCCGGTCTTCGCCTGGGGACGGACCCTGATGCGCTCCGGCTGGGCGCTCGTGGCCGCCCTCCTCACGGTGGCCATCCCGGCACTCGCGCTGTCGGGACTGCTGATGACCGAGACGCTCTTCTACCCGCTCGCGACGCTGGCGGCCTGGGCGCTCGCGGCCGCGCTGGAGCGGCCGACGCTCTCCCGGCAAGCGCTGCTCGTCGGGGCGATCCTGCTCGCCTGCGCGACGCGGCTGCAGGGCGTCGTCTTCCTGCCGGTGCTCGTGACCGCGGCGGTCGCCTTCGGCCTGCTCCTCCGCTCGCCGAGGACGGCGCTGCGTCTGTGGCCGGGGGCAGCCGTACTCGGCGCCGTGGGCCTGCTCTGGGCGGGCTGGCGGATCGCCCGGGACGGCGGCGCGGCCGGCGTCCTCGCCGGCTACCGCGACGCCGCCGACCGATCGCTCGCACCCGCCGACGCGCTCGTCGACATCGTGCGGCACCTCGGCGGCGTCGTCTGGGTCGTCGGCCTCGTTCCCGTGGTCGCGCTCGTCGCACTGCTCGCGCAGCGGGAAGCGCCGTCCCCGCGCGACGCGGCGCTCCTGGCCGTCGCCGGCTCACTCGCCGTCTGGCTCGGGCTCGAGGTCGGGCTGTTCGCGACGAACTACGTCGAGTACCTCGCCGAGCGCGACCTGATCGCCGCAGCGCCGCCGCTGTTCCTCGTCCTCTGCCGCTGGCTCGACCTCGGCGCGCCGGGACGGCGCCGCGTCCTCGCAAGCGCCGCGTTCGGAGCCGTGGCCCTGGTCGCTCTGATCCCGCTCGACTCGTGGGTCGATCCGACCGCGATCCCGAGCGCGCCCAGCTTCGCAATCCTCGACCGGATCGGCCCCGGCTCGCTCGGCTGGGTCGTCGCGGCGGCCCTCGCCGCGCTGGTCGTGCTCCTTCCGCGACGGCTGCTCGTTGTCGTGCCGGCGGTGCTCGTGGCGGCGTTCGCGGCCGGGTCCGTCGCCGCGGCCGACCAGGCCGAGTCCGAGGCGCGGCTCATCTACGACCGGCTGCTCGCCCCCGACCGCACGTGGATCGACCGCGCCAGCTCCGGGCCGACCGCGTACCTGTACGACGGCGAGGGCAACTGGAACGGCGTCTGGGAGCTCGCGTTCTGGAACCGGCGGATCTCGTCGGTGGTGACGCTTCCGGACTCGCCGCTCCCGGGGCCGATGCCGCAGCGCGAGCTCGCGATCGCGAGCGACGGCACCACCGACCCCGAGTCGCGCGCCGCCTACGCCGTCGCGGCAGACGGGATCGAGCTCGCGGGCGAGCCGGTCGCCCAGGCGCCGCAGCAGAACACCGCGCACCAGGCGCTCGTGCTGTGGCGCCTCGACGGCCCGCTGAGACTGCGCTCGCGGCGCACCGGCGTGTTCGGCAACGGCGACATCTACGGCGCGGGACGGCTCACCGTGTGGGACTGCCGGAAGGGGCGGCTCCTCCTCACCGTGCTCGGGAAGTCCGGGAGGCCGATCCAGATCGTGCAGAACGAGCGCCTCGTTCGGACCCTCGACGTGCCGAACGGCAGCTCGCAATTCGTCGCCGTCCCGGTGGACGCGCGCCCGCTCTCGATGGGGCCTTGCATCTTCGACGTGAAGAGCGACGGGATCTTCGGGACGACGCAGTTCCGCTTCGAGCGCTAGGGCTTGTCCGCCGTCGCCAGGAGCCAGCGGAGCTCGTAGTCGCTCCGCTCGGGCAGCTCTGTCTCGGCCCGCGCGAGGCCCGCGGCACGCTCGGCCTCGTCGAGGAGGCGGATCGTCGAGATGAAGCCGCCGCGGATGCGCTCGACGGCCTCGTCGCGCCCGAGGCTCGCCTGCTGGACGAGCCGCACGGGCGGCTGCGGCTCGAGCCCGGCGTCGGCGAGCTCCTCCTGCAGCCGCTCCGCCGTCGGGAAGCGCTCCCGGTCGAGCCGCAGCAGTGACGGGAAGAAGCGGTTGAGCCAGTACCGCTCGAAGTGCTCGTGGTCGAAGGTCGCGACGACGAGGCGGCCGTCGGGCCCGAGCACCCGCGCCGCCTCGGCGAAGGCGACGGGCCGATCGACGAGATGGGCGACGAGCCGCATCACGACGCGCTCGAACCAGCCGTCGCGGAACGGCAGCGCCTCCGCCCACCCCTGCTTGAGGCCAACCGACGACGGCACCCGCGCCTGCGCGACCTCCAGCATCTCCGGCGACGGGTCGACGCCCCAGACCTTCGCCGTCCACTGCTCCGCAAGCGCGGCGGCGAACGCTCCGGTGCCGGTGCCCGCGTCGAGCACGCGGCGGCCGCGGAGGTCGCCGAGCTCGACGAGGCGCTCCGCGAGCTCCCACCAGTTCGCGTCCTGCGGGCGAAGCTCGTCGTACGACGACGCGAGCTCGCCGAAGTCGGTCGCGCCGCCGCTCAGTCGTCGCCGCCGCTCAGTCGTCGAACGGGTCGTCCGGCTCGGTCTGGGCCTCGATCGCGTTCTGGGCGGCCTCGAGATCGGACTCCTCGACGAGGACCTTCTGCGGCGCGTCCTCGATCGCGTCCGGGTGGTGCTCGACGGCCATCTCGAGCTCCGAGTCGATGCCCGCGTTCCGGAGGATCGCGCGGAGCTCCTCCGCCTCGGTGATGTCGCCCGCGAGCGTGAGCTGCACCAACCTCTCCATCGCGAGGTGATCCTAGGCGACCTCGGCCGTCTGCGCCTCGGTTCGCCGCTCCCGCGCGACCCCGCCCTTGACGAGCCGGGGCGAGCCGCGCTCCGGGAAGGGCAGCTCGACGACGTCGAAGTCGCGCGGCACGATCGTGTCCGGGAAGACGGCTCGTGCCTCTTCGGCCACGTCCCGGCCCGAGTAGCGGTTCGAGACGTGCGTCAGCGCGAGCAGCTTCACGTCCGCGTCCCGTGCGAGCTCCGCCGCCTGCGAGGCGGTCGAGTGCTGGGTCTCGACGGCGCGCTCTCGCTCGTCGTCGCAGAACGTCGCCTCGTGGACGAGCAGGTCGGCGCCGCGCGCCGCCTCGAGCACGATCGGGCTCGGCGCGGTGTCGCCGGCGAGCACGAGCCGCCGGCCGGGACGGGCGCCGCCGAGGACGTCCTCCGGTCGCACGACGCGGCCGTCCGGCGAGCGTCACGGGCTCGCCGCGCTGGAGCGAGCCGCGCTCCGGCCCCGAGGGGACGCCGAGCGCGTCGGCCGCCTCGACGTCGAAGCGCCCCGGCCGCTGCTCCTCGACGAGGGCGTAGCCGACGGCGCTCACGCCGTGGCTCACCGCGAACGTCTCGAGCGCGTAGCCGTCGCGGTCGAGGCGCTCGCCGGGCCGCAGCTCGACGAGCTCGTACCCGTACGTGAGCCGGCCGAAGATGCGCCGGAGCGCGGCGAAGAGCTCGCCGAGCCCGGGCGGCCCGTAGATCGTGATCGGCTCCTCCCGGCCGCGCAGGGCGAAGCTCTTGAGCATCCCCGGGAGCCCGAGGTAGTGGTCGGCGTGGTAGTGCGTGAGGAAGACCTCGCGCAGGTCGACGAGCCCGATCTCGGACCGCAGCAGCTGCCGCTGCGTCCCCTCGCCGCAGTCGACGAGCAGACGCTCGCCGCCGCGCCGGACGAGCAGCGAGCTGGGCGCGCGCTGGGCGGTCGGCATCGAGCCGGCCGTGCCGAGGAAGACGACGTCGAGGTCCACCCCGCCAGTCTAGGAGGGCCCGGCTACGCGGAGGGAAGCACGAGGCGCTGCCCTGGGACGATCGTCGTCCCCCGCAGGCCGTTGCGCTCGCGGAGCTTCCAGATCGCCGCCCGCGGGTCGCCCGGGTAGTTGGCCGAGGCGATCGACCAGAGCGTGTCCGTCGCCTCGACGACGTAGACGCGCTCTGGCGCCGCGCCGGTGGACGGCCGCGCGAACGCGGCCCAGAGGACGACGAGGACGACGATCGCGACGAGCACCCTGGCGAACATGCGTTCGATGATACACGAACGCCTGTTCGCGTCAAGAGTCGAGCGCGATCAGCTCCGGCTCGATCCTCCCGGCGGCGACGCGCAGCTCCAGCAGCGAACGCGCGGCCGACCCGCGGCGCCGCTCGGTCGGGCTGCCGGGGTTGAGGATCCACGTCACCCCCACGCGTTCCACCTGCGCCACGTGCGTGTGCCCGTAGACGACGGCGTCGCAGCCCGGGAACAGGGCCGCGAGCCGCGCCTCCCGCCCCAGCGCCGGCCCCGCCGCGTGGGTCATCCCGATCCGGACGCCCTCGACGTCGACGACGCGCTGGGCCGGGAGCAGCGCCTGCAGCGCCGCGCTCGTCGGCGTTGCCGCACACGGCCGCGAGCGGCGGCCCGAGCGCGCTCAGCTCCTCGAGGAACGCGAGCGAGGAGAGGTCGCCCGCATGCAGCACGAGGTCGGCCGCCCGCAGGCGCTCGACGCACGCCGCCGGGAGCACGCGCCGCCCGCGGGGCAGGTGCGTGTCCGCGATGACCGCGACGCGCGCTACCGGACCGTGTACGGGGCGCTGAGGAGGACCGCGGTCCGCTTCGGGTTGGTCGCGGCCGCGACGCGGACGGCCGTGACATAGCGTCCGGCGCGCGCCGGACGCGGCACGAGCAGCCGCGGCATCCGGTACGCCTTGACCGTGCCCTTCGCCTGCGGCGCCGCCGAGGCTCCCTGCAGCGCCCGCGCGATCGTGGCGCGCGGCGCGACCGGGAGGATCGCGGCACGATAGGTGACGTCCTCCTCGGCCGTGAGCGAGACGGTGCGGACGAGCCCCTTGCCGCCGAAGCGCGCCTCCAGCCCGAGAACGCCCGTCTCGTGGCGCCAGCTCACCGGGAACCCGGTGCAGCCGTCCGCGACGACCGACGCGATCGCCGCCTTCACGAGCGGGACGGAGTCCTTCGCCGAGCCGTCCGCTCGGAGCAGGCCGCTCTGGAAGCGGTCGCGGTCGCCCTCATCGAGGAGGTGGAAGAGGCTGAGGGCCGCCACGGACGGGTCGCACGCCGCCATGCGGATCGACAGCGCGTAGTAGCGGCCCTGCGTCAGCTCGTCGATCGTGCCGACGTTCTCGGTGCCCGTGTACGGCTCGCCGAGCGACTCGGTCTGCCAGCCGAGCTCGTCGAGGTAGACGTCGAGGCCCTGCTCGAACGTCGGCTGCGCGGTGCCGTTGAAGGCGTCCCAGACCGCCTGCTTGAGGCGATCCATGTTCGACATGCCGATGTTGGGCCAGCGGTAGCCCTTCGCAGGCCCGTGGGTGTTCAGCAGCGGGTACGGGTGCTGGCTGATCGAGTCCATGATCGGCCGGTTCCGCTTGCTCGTGCGCATGGCCGCGCCGAGGGACTGGAGGAACCGCACCGGCGAGGTGGAGACGTTCGAGGCGGCGCGGCACATGTCGTTCCCCCGCGGCGAGAGGGCGACGCCGACGACCTCGATCGCGCCGTTCACCGTCTTGAGCGTGTCGTACATCGTCGCCTGGGCGCGGAGGTATGACTGGGCCGAGGCGTTGCCGCACCGGGCGGTGAACTGCGGCTGCCAGAAGCGCGGCTGGTTCGGCTCGTTCGGCGCGATCCAGGTCGTCACCGTCGGCCAGCGAAGCGCCGCAGTCCGGAGCCAGCTCGAGAATGCGGCCAGGCTGATCGGCGTCGCGAGCGAGGAGGCGCGGCGCTGGTAGACGGCGATGGCGAGCTTGACGCCGTAATCGGGGGCGAGCGCCACCAGCTTGTCGATCTCGTCGCCCTGCGGCAGCAGCATCGGGGCGGCGGGGTCGAACGTTAGTGAGATCACGTTCCGCGTCATCCCGAAGTCTTGCATCGTCTGCAGGATCCATTCGGGGGACGCCTTGCCGAAGTCCTCGGTGACCCCGTAGTCGGCCGCGCGGGCCGTGCCCGCAGTGGCGGCAACAAGGGCGCAGGCGAGCGCCGCCGTCAATGTCTTCATCCGCAATGGTTGCCCTCTACTCGAATTCCCCGGAAGCCCAGATCGCGACCGCCACCAACCTTACGACGGAATGGCGACGGCGTCGACGACCCTGGCGGCGCCGAAGCGTACCGGGTCGTCCGCCGGACGGCCGGTCTCGGCCTCGGCGGCGGCGATCGGCGGCCCGGGCCGCGTCTTCGTCGAGCCGGGCCGTGTTGAGAGCGATCGCGGCCACGCGCGCGGGCCGGGCGGGCAGCGTCGAGCGCTCGTAGAGCTCGATCAGCTCGGGCAGCGGCGGGATCGGGTGCTCGGGGCGGTCGTCGATGTGCGTCGCGCCGGCGAGGTGGCAGAGGACGAGCACGTGCGGGACGCTCCCGTGCAGGAGACCCATCGTCACGCCCGAGTAGTCCGGGTGGACGAGCGAGCCCTGCCCCTCGACGACGAGCAGGTCCTCGCCGCCGCGCTGCCAGCCCTCGACGACGAGGCGCTCGGCCGCGCCGGCGAGGAAGTCGGCGACGACCGCGTCGACGGCGATCCCCCAGCCGGCGATCGAGATCCCGGTCTGGCCGGTCGGGACGAAGGCGGAGCGAAGGCCCCGGCGGCGGGCCTCGAGGTCGAGCTCGAGCGCGACGGTCTTCTTCCCGATCGCGCAGTCCGAGCCGACGGTGGCGACGATGCGCGCGGGCACGCGCGAGGTTCTCGCCCGTCGGGACGTTGAGCCCGGCAGGCGGGCGGCGCAGGTCGCGGAGCTCGACGCCGTGGCGTGCGGCGAGCGCCGTCAGCTCCGGGTCGTCGCCGAGGAACTCGTGCAGGCCGTTCTCGACGTCGAGCCCCGCGGCGATGCACTCCGCAGCAGCTCGCGCCACTGCGGGCGGGAAGCGGCCGCCGGACGTCGCGACGCCGACGAGCGCGGTCGTCGGGCCGAAGCCGAGCGCGTCGTCGACCGTCGCCGACGATCGGCATCCCCTCCATCGTCTCGCCCGCGCGCGCGAGTCGAGCACGGCGACGACGTCCTCGCGGCGGTAGCGGAGGAGGCCGCGCGCCGTCTTGCCGTGGTGCGGGTCGGCCGAGTAGCCCTCGGCCAGGATCAGGTACCGCTTGCGCGGCGCCGCGTCAGTCGTCGTCGCCGCCGCCGCGGCCGCGGTTCCGCCCTCTCGCCCCCGCCGCTCCCATCGTCGCCGCCATGATCGTCGCTGGTCGCGGTCGGCGTCGATCTTCGGTGGTCGTCGTCCGGGTCGTCGTCGCCGCGTGGTCTGCCGTGCGTCGTCGCGCGCGGTGGCCGAGGCGCTCGCCCGCGGCGAGCGAGGTCGCAGGCAGCGCGATCGTGTCGCGCGCGAGAAACGACGCGGCCAGGCCAAGGAGCGCGGCCGCGGCGAGACCCGCGACCGCGAGCGCGATCACCTGCGCGCGACCGCTCACGCCACCACCGGCTCCCGGCCGGGGACCGGTGCCGACGCGGCCGGCAGCGACAGCTCCGCCCGCGCGCCGCCGCCGGGGAGCGACTCGATCCGGGCGTCGCCGTCCCAGCGCCGCGCGAGCGTGCGGACGATCGCGAGCCCGAGCCCGGTGCCGGGCGCGTCGCGTCCCGCGGACCCGCGCGCGAACCGCTCGAACAGCCGCTCCTCGTCCCGGGCGCGAAGCCGGGGCCCCCGTCGGGACGGCGACGGACGCGACGCCGCCCGCGGCACGCAGCCTCGACCGTCACCGTCGTTCCCCGCGGTGAGTAGAGCAGCGCGTTCTCGATCAGGTTGTCGAGCGCGATCGCGACGTCGTCCTCGGAGGCAAGCGCGCGTCCCTCGCCGGGCGCGGCGAGCGAGGCGCCGCCCTGCCGCGTCGGCCTCCGACCGCCAGCGCTCGCACGCCGCGTCGGCGGCAGCGGCGAGGTCGACCGCGGCGGATCGCCGCGGGCGCCCCCTCGCGGGCGAGCGCGAGCAGCGCCGTGAGCAGCTCGCCAGACGCTCCGTCTCGTGCTCCGCCGCCTCGAGCTCGCGCGCGAGCTCCGGGTCGTCCGTCTTCAGCTGCCGCCGCCTCGAGGCGCAGGCGGCAGGCCGGTGAGCGGCGTCCGGAGCTGGTGCGACGCGTTCGCGACGAACTCGCGCTGCGCCTCGAGCACGCGCTCGAGCCGTGCGGCCATGTCGTTGAAGGCCGTGGCGACCTCCTGCTGCTCGGTCGGCCCCGCGACGTCGGCGCGCGCGGAGAGGTCGCCGTCGCCGAGCCGGTGCGCCGTCCGCGCGAGCGAGCGAGCGGCGCCGCGAGCGAGCCCGCGAGCAGCCACGCGAGGGCGAGGCCGAGGGCGAGCGCAGCCACGGCGATGGCGCCGACGGCGAGCGGTCGCGGCGGATCCGCGCGTCGACGGGGCCGCGCTGCGGGTGATGCGGACGGCCCCGACGCGGTTGCCGTCCCGCACGATCGGGACTGCGGTGTAGAGCAGCTCGCCGCCGAGGGTGTCGCTCGTGCGCCGCCCCTGCTCGACGTTGCCGTCGGCGAGCACGGCCGCGATCTCGGGGCGGTCGGCGTACGACCGCCCGAGCAGCCGCGGGCCCTCGGAGTCGGCGAGCAGCCGCCCGCGCGGCCCGACGACCACGACGCGCCCGCGGATGTCGCGAGCCGGCGTCCACGACCAGCCGCTGCAGCTCCGCGGGCCGGTCGAGGATCCCGGCCGCGCTCGCCGCGACGAGGTGCGCCTGCGCCGCGCCCTGCGCCTCGACCTCGGCCTCGACCCGGCTCGAGACGCTCAGCGCGAACGGGATCGCGAGCGCGACGAGGACGAGCACGAGCACGTACGCGAAGGCCGCGACGAGGCGGGCGCGGAGGCTCACGCGCGTCCCTCGCCGGCGACGGCTCCCGGCCGGCGGAACCGGCCTCCGCCGCCGCCTGACGCCGCTCGCGGCACCCGGCCTTCCGGGCCCGTATTCCCATACTGTGCCCTCCGGCCGTGCGCCGCGAGCAACGCCCGAGGAACGCGCGTCACGCGTCCTCCTCCGGCGCCGCGAGCCGGAAGCCGACGCCGCGCACCGTGTGCAGGTACCGCGGCGCGGCGGGGTCGTCGCCGAGCTTGCGGCGGATCCCGCTCACGTGCACGTCGAGCGTCTTCGACGAGCCGAACCAGGTCGTGTCCCACACCTCCTCCAGCAGCCGCTCGCGCGTGACGACGCGGCCGGCCTCGCGCGCGAGGAGCAGCAGGACGTCGAACTCCTTGCGCGACAGCTCGAGCGGCTCGCCGGCGAGGGTGGCGCTGCGGCGCGCCTCGTCGACCGCGAGCTCGCCGACCTCGACCGGCGCCTCGTCTCGCGACTCCACGGCGGGCGCGTCCTCGGCGCGGCGGAGGACGGCGCGGATCCGCGCGACGACCTCGCGCGCGCTGAACGGCTTCGTCACGTAGTCGTCGGCGCCGAGCTCGAGGCCGACGATCCGGTCGGCCTCGTCGCCGCGGGCCGTGACCATGATGATCGGCACCCGTGATGTCCGCCGCAGCTCGCGGCAGACGTCGAAGCCGGAGCCGTCGGGGAGCATCACGTCCAGCAGGACGAGGTCGGGCTCGGCCGCGGCCGCCTGCTCGAGCGCCGCCGCAGCCGTCGCGGCCACGACCGTGTCGAAGCCCTCGCGTCCGAGGGCCTCGGCGAGGGGCGTGGTGATCGCCTCCTCGTCCTCGACGAGCAGCACGGTACGGCGTCCGATGCGCACCACGGAAGGATTCCACGGCAGGTCGCGTCACACACCGGAGGGGCGGCCCGGGGGGAAAAGGGAGGACCCGGGCCGCCTCTCCGCGTGTGGCTAGCGCGCGACGAAGCTGCCGCTCATGCCCTTCTTCGCGTGCGAGCCGACCGCGCACCAGAACCGGTAGCGGACGCCCTTCTTCAGCGTCATCGTCAGCCGGACGCTGCGGCCCGGCGCGAGCATCGGCGAGCGCTTGCTCGACGCCGCCGCCGCTCACCCGGAAGTCGTGCCCGTCGTCGCCCGTGTTGCGGACGACGAACGTGACGCGTCCGGCGCGCGGCGCCGTCGAGAGCCCGATCCGGTAGTCGCGCTCGGACACGCGCACCGTCTGGGCGGACGGCGCCGCCAGCGCAGGCACGGCCGCCGCGATCACGGCCGCACCCGTCGCCGCTGCCAGCAGGATCGTCTTCGTCATTCGCTTCCTCCTCAGTCGTCGCCGCCGCCGCCGTGGCCGCTGTTCGAGCCGCTGCGGTCGTCGGCGTGGTCGTCGTCGTCGCCACCGCCGCCCGGGCCCCGGTTCGAGCCCCGGCGGTCGTCGTCGCCGCGGTCGTCGTCACCGCGCGTGGTCGTGGTCGCCGCGCCGGTGCAGCGCGGGTCGTTCGCGTGCTCGGCCTCGTCGCACGGGCCGCTCACGTCCTCGGCCGTGTGACGCGGCCGTCGTGGTGTCGACGGCCGTCGTCTCGGTCGTGGTCGTCCCCGTCGTCTCGACGGTCGTCGTGCCCGGCACGGAGGCCGAGGCGAGACTGAGCCGTGGCTCCGGGTCGTTCCCGGCGGTGAGCTGCGCCGCCGCGATACCGCCCGCCACGAGCGCGACGGCGACGAGCAACATCGGAACGAGCTTCGTCATGTCACTCCTCCTTCGGGTCGTCATCAGGGACGATCCGAGCCTGCCCGGGCGCGGCCAGGGGCGGGCAAAACGAGCCCAGGAGGGAGGAAAGCCTCGGTTAAGCCTTGGCGGCGACGCCGAGCCCAGGCGCGTCGGCGGGCGTCTGCACGCCGTCGACGAGCTCGACTCCGGGCCACGGGTCCTCGGCGAGCAGGAGGTTCCCGTCGAGGTCGACGTGGTCGCAGAGGCTCCCCATCTGCGCACCGGCGGCGATGCCGAGGCCCGACTCCACCATGCAGCCGAGCATCACGCCCAGCCCCAGCGCCCGCGCCGCGTGTGCCATGCGGACCGCCTCGCGCAGCCCGCCCGACTTCGCGAGCTTGATGTTGATCCCGTGCGCGATGCGCCCGCAGGCGGCGACGTCGTCGAGCGTGTGGCAGTCCTCGTCGACGTACACCGGCAGCGGCGAGCGGCGGCGCAGGTCCTCCCCACCCGACTCGCCGGCCCGGAGCGGCTGCTCGACGTACTCGACGCCGAGCTCCGCGAGCTGCGGGATCGCGTCGAGCGCCTCGTCGAGGCTCCAGTACTCGTTCACGTCGACCTGCAGCGGCACGTCGGTGACGCCGCGCACGGCCCGCACCCGCTCGACGTCGAGCCCGTCCCCGGCGCCGAGCTTGAGCTTGAAGCGACGGAAGCGCCCGGCCCGCTCCTCGGCCTTGCGCGCGGTCTCGTCGGGGTCGCCGATTCCGAGCGTCCACGAGGTCGGCGGCCCGCCGCGGCGCAGTCCGAGCTGGCGCCAGGTCGGGACGTCGAGCAGCTTCCCCTGGAGGTCGTGGAGCGCGCAGTCGATCGCCGCGCGCGCCGCCCACTCGCGGCGGGGTAGCCGGTCGAGGATCTCGTCGAGCGCGAAGGGGTCGTCGCCGAGCGCGCCGGCCGCCTCCTGCGCATACGCGAGGGCGGAGGCCGCCGACTCCTCGTAGCGGTCGATCGGCGCGGCCTCGCCGTAGCCGGTGACGCCGTCGTGCTCGATCGCGACGACGACCGTCTCCGCCTCGTCCTGCGACGAGCGCGCAATGCGGAACGTCTCCGCGAGGCGCAGCGTCTGGATCCGGGCATCGAGCCGCACGCGCGCACCCTAACGGGAGATTGCAACGGCTATCGCGAGGTCGTAGCGTCTCGGCACCACCCCTCCGGGAAGGGAGAGCAAGGATGCGACGCCTCATCATCGCGGCCCTCGCGGCCGCGGCCGTCACGGCGGCGACGGCGCCCGTCGGGTCGGCCGGGCAGGGCACGACAGCCCGTGGCCTCGGGTGCGACTGGACGGCGGGTGCCGGCACGTTCAGCACCGTCGCGCACCTCGGCCGCGGCGCCGCCGGCCACGCACGCGACCCGATCCTCTACAGCACCGCCGGCGCCGACGACAAGGCCGCGGACAAGGAGAAGACCGGCGGCGGCCCGGTGACGATCCCCGTCTACTTCCACGTCCTCATCGGCGCGGGCAACGTGGGCAACCTCACGAACGCCGAGGTCGCTGCGCAGATCACCGTCCTCAACCTCGCGTACTCGGGCTTCTACGGCGGCGTCGCCACGCCGTTCCGCTTCCGGCTCGACGGCACCGACCGGACGGTGAACCCGGCGTGGTTCGCGATGGAGCCGGGGTCCGCCGAGGAGCTCGCCGCAAAGACGGCGCTCCGCCGCGGTGGCCTCGGGACGCTCAACATCTACTCGACGAACGGCGCGAACGACGCGCTGCTCGGCTGGGCCTACCTGCCGAAGGACGCGAAGCGCGTCCCGGTTCTCGACGGCACGATCGTCCACTGGGGCTCGCTCCCCGGCGGGCCGATCGAGGGCTTCAACCTCGGCCACACGGCCACGCACGAGGTCGGGCACTGGCTCGGGCTCTACCACCCGTTCGACTTCGGCTGCAACCGCAACGGCGACTTCGTACAGGACACGCCCGCCGAGGCCGAGCCGTCGTTCGGGTGCCCGGTCGGCAAGGACACGTGCAAGGACCCGGGCAGCGACCCGATCCACAACTACATGGACTACTCCGACGACCCCTGCTACTCGGAGTTCACGGCCGGTCAGACGAAGCGGATGGAGCAGCGCTTCCGCCACTACCGGGCGTAGCAGGACCGATCGAGAGGGCCGGGCGACCGGTCCTCTCGATTGCGATATTGCATCCTCGACCGTTCGCCTCTACCCTCCACGCGCAGCGATCCACGATCAGGGGGGAACGGACGATGACGATTCACGCACGCGTCGGGGGCGTCCTCGCGGCGACGGTCGCGGCCTTCGCGGCGCTGACCGCGTCGCCGGCGCTCGCGGGTGCTCCGGCGGCGGCGCTCGACTGCAACGCGGCCTTCGACAGCCTGAACGCGCTCACCGCCTCCGCGCTTACACGCGGCGGCGAGCGGACGGAGGGCGACACGCAGTCGCTCCACGTCGAGGTCCCGGCCTCGCAGCAGGGCAAGGGCGGCAAGTCGTTCCGCGCGAGCGTCCCGGTCTGGTTCCACGTCATCACGGCGGGCACGACGGGCCAGGTCTCACAGGAGGCGATCCAGCGGCAGCTCTGGGTCCTGAACGCAGGCTTCGCGGGGATGGAGGGCGGCGCCGCGACCGGGTTCCGCTTCGAGCTCGCGGGCGTCACGCGCACGGACAACGCGGAGTGGTTCGCTGCGAAGCTCGGCACCAATCCGGAGCGGGCCTTCAAGCAGACACTCCGCCGAGGGGGCGCCGAGACGCTCAACGTCTACACGAACGCCGGCGGCGGAGCCCTCGGCTACGCCTACCTGCCGGGCGACTACCGCGAGCGACCGTACGTCGACGGCATCGTCCTCGACTACAACACGCTCCCGAGCGGCCCCTACGGCGAGCAGTTCTCGCTCGGCAAGACGCTCACGCACGAGGCCGGCCACTGGCTCAACCTCGAGCACACCTTCTACACGGGCTGCTCCGACCACGGCGACCACGTCGACGACACACCCGCGCAGAAGAGCCCGACGAGCGGCTGCCCGATCGGCCGCGACAGCTGCACGAAGGATCCGGGCAGCGACCCGATCCACAACTACATGGACTACTCGTTCGACTCCTGCTACTTCGAGTTCACGCCCGGTCAGGCGGCTCGGATGCAGGACGCCTGGCTCTTCTTCCGGGCCGGCAGGTAGGGCTCGAGCCGAGGACCGGCCTCCGGGCCGGTCCTCGGCGTTCGACGATCAGGGGACGCGATGGCAAGCGAAGACGCCGGCTCGCGAGTCCCGTCCGCCCCACTCCGCGGGCGCCACGTCGTCGTACGACCCGCCTCGCTCGACGACGCGCCGATGCTGGCGCGGTGGCACGCCGATCCCGACGTCAGGACGTTCTGGGACGACCACACGTTCACGCCGGAGCAGCTGGAAGCGCGCCTCCGTCGCCCGCACGTCGACGCGTATGTCGTGGAGTGCGACGACGAGCCGGTCGGATACCTCCAGGCGTGGTTCGGAGACTCGGCGGACGTCGGCGGCCTCGACATGTTCCTGATCCCGGCAGCACGCGGCCGATCGCTCGGGCCCGACGCGGCGCGCACGCTCGCGGCATACCTCGTCGACCACGCCGGACGAACGCGGGTGACGGTGGACCCCTACCTCTGGAACGAGCGCGCCATCCGCGGCTGGCGGAACGCGGGCTTCCGCGCCGTGGAAGAGCGCGAGCCGGACGACGACCACGCCCGGCGATGGCTCCTCATGGAGTTCGACGCTGCGGAAGGTAGGTGAGCAGGACCACGCCGGACTCGAACCGCTTCACGTCGTCGAGCTCCATCCGGACGGTCCCCCTGTCGCCGAGGACGTGGACGTTGCCCACGCCCCAGACGAGCGGGTTCACGTAGACCTCGTACGCGTCGACCAGGCCCTTCTCGGCGAGCGCGTACGCGAACTCGCCGCTCCCGTGCATGAAGAGGTCACCGTCGACCTCGTCCTTCAGCTTCGGGATCGAGTCCTCGAGGTCCCGATCGAGCACGGTCGCGTTCCACTCGAGATCGCCGACGAGGGTCGTGGACCCGACCCACTTCGGAATCGGGTTGACCATGTCCGCCCACCTGCCCGACTGGCTCGGCCAGTAGCCCGCCAGCCCCTCGTAGGTCTTGCGGCCCAGCACGAGCCCGCTGGATCGCGCCTGACGCTCGAACGAGTAGTCGCCGTGGTCTCCGTCCGGCTGCACCCACTCTCCGACGGGGTCGACGACGCCGTCGAGGGTGGCCTGCGCTGTCGCAATCAGCTTTCCCATCGATGCTCCTTCGGTCACGGGTGTTCCCTGTGGGCCGCCTCTACCCATCGAGACGAGCGCGGAACGCGACTTCGACTTGGCAGCACAAGAAGGGCCAGGACCCCTCTGTGCAAGCGGGTTTCTGGCCCTTCCCGTTCGATGCGCCCGGCAGGATTCGAACCTGCGACCTCGCGCTCCGGAGGCGCGCGCTCTATCCCCTGAGCTACGGGCGCGGGGACGACGGCAGTGTACCGGCCCGTTTCCGACCCCGGCCCTGCGGCTACCTTCAGGGCGTGAGGCTCGTGCCGCTCGCCGCCCTGGCCGCGCTGGTCGCGCCGGCTCCGGCGCTCGCGGCCGAGATCGAGGACGCGGCGGAGGCGCTCCGGTCCGACCCGGTCTACGTCGACCCGCAGGCCGAGCGCGCGATCACGCCCGTCGAGGCCGACCGGCTGCGCGACCGCATCCGGGTCGCCGAGGCCGGGCCGCTCTACGTCGCGATCCTCCCGCAGGACGCCGTCGAGGAGGCAGGCGGCGACCCCGACGCGGTGGTCGAGCGGCTCCACGACGAGCTCGGCCGCGACGGCACCTACGCGGTCGTCGTCGGGAACTCGCTCCGCGCGGGCAGCACGGACGTCGAGGGCACCGGGGAACTCGCCGCGCAGGCCCTGGAACAGCACCGCGACGAAGGGGTGGCGCCGACGCTCGTGGCGTTCGTCGACGCCGTCGGCGCGGAGCAGAACCCGGAGACCGCGAGCGGTGACGGCGGCAGCGGTTTCCCGTGGGTGCTCGCCCTCCTGGTCGGGATCCCGGCCGTCGTCTTCCTCGTCGTACGTCGCCGGCGGGGCGCGGAGCGGCAGGCGGAGCTCGCCGAGGTGCGGGAGGAAGTGGAGGCCGACCTCGTCGCGCTCGCCGAGGACGTGAAGGCGCTCGACGCCGAGGTTGAACGGCCCGACGCCGACCCGCGGGCGAAGGAGGCATACACGCGCGCACTCGACCGCTACGAGGAGGCGTCGCGGACGTTCGAGCGGGCGCGCTCGGCCGAGGAGCTCGAGCCGGTCGCCGCGGCGCTCGAGGAGGGCCGCTGGGAGATGGCCGTCGCGAAGGCCGTGCTCGAGGGCCGCGAGCCGCCGGAGCGGACGCCGCCGTGCTTCTTCGACCCGCGCCACGGGCCGTCCGTCGCCGAGATCGAATGGGCGCCGCCGGGCGGGACGCCGCGGCCGGTCCCGGTCTGCGAGGACGACCGGCGCGCGCTCGAGCGCGGCGAGGAGCCGGCCGTCCGCGAGGTCAGCTCGCACGGCCGGCGCGTGCCGTACTGGCAGGCCGGGCCGGCCTACGGGCCGTACACGGGCGGCTTCTTCGGCGGCGGCATCCTCCCCGGGATCCTGATCGGCTCGATGCTCGGCGGCGGCCTCGGCGACCCGTTCGGCGGCGACGACGGCGGGGACGACGTCGGCGACCTCGGCGGCGGCGACTTCGGCGGGGACTTCGGCGGCGGCGGGGACTTCGGCGGCGGCGGGGGCGACTTCTGACGCGCTCCGGCGCGCGGTACGGTCGCTCCGTGCGCACGATTGCGATCGCGGCCCTGGCGGCAGCGTTGCTCGCAGCGGCCCTCGCCGGCGGAGCCGCGCGTGACGACGCGAGCGCGCAGACGGCGCAGCCGGCGCTCCTCGTCGGCGGTGCGCGGGTCTTCGACGGCGTGCGGCTCGTCGCCGGGAACGCCGTGCTCGTGCGCGGTGGCCGCGTCGAGGCGATCGGCGGGTGGAACGCGCTCCGGCCGCGGGCCACCCGGACGAGGCGCTTCCCGGGCGCGACGATCCTCCCCGGCGTCGTCGACCTGCACGTCCACCTCGACGCGAGCTACGGCGTCCGCGCCGGCGTCACCACGGCCCGCAACCTGGGCGAGCCGCTCACCTCCCTCCCGCACCGCCCCGACGTCGCGGGGCGACAGCGGAAGCGGAGCGCAGGCCCGATCGTCAGCGTCCCCGGCGGGTACCCGGCCGTCCACTGGGGCGACGGGTTCGAGCTCGACGTCGGGCCGCAGTCGGCGGAGCAGGTCGTCGCAACGCTGGCGGGCCGACATGCCGACGTCGTCAAGATCGCGCTCGAGCCCGGCCCGGGGAGCTGGCCGATGCTGTCCGCCGAGCAGGTGCGGGCGCTCGTCGCGGCGGCGCACGCGCGCGGCCTCCGCGTGACCGCGCACGTCCAGGGGCGGCGCGGCCTCGAGGTCGCGATCGCCGGCGGCGTCGACGAGCTCGCCCACATGCCGTGCGAGGACCCGCTCGCGGAGGAGCTGCGCGGCCTGGCGCGACGGGACGTCCCGATCGTGGCGACGCTGCGCGTGCAAACGGCGCGCTGCCGCTGGCGGGTCACGAACAGCCGCGCGTTCGCGGCGGCGGGCGGCACCGTCATGTACGGCAGCGACTACGGCGTTCCGGGCGTGCCGCTCGGGATCGACCACGGAGAGCTGCAGCTGCTGCGCCAGGCGCTGCCCGACAATCGCGCCGTCCTCGTGGCAGCGACGTCGGCTGCCGGCGCAAGGATCGGCGGCGGCGTCGGCCGCCTGGCGCCCGGCGGGCCCGCCGACCTGTTCGTCGTCCGCGGCAACCCGCTGCGGAGCCTCGACGCGCTGAAGGACGTCGCGCTCGTACTCGTCGGCGGAGCGACGCCGCGGGCCTAGCGCGGCGGCTGGCGCCGCCGCCAGCGGTGCAGCTGCTTCGACTTGCCGACCGACTTCGGCACCTCGGGCGCGGGCGGCGGATCGTGCTCCTCGAGCCAGCGCGCGGCCTCGTCGTCCGAGTCGACCCCGGTCGTGCGCTCGCGCTCCCCGCGCCGCTTCGCCGCCTCTCGCCGCCGGTCGGCCATGCCCGAAAGCCTAGGCGGGCGCCCCCCACGCCGGCGCCGGCACGCCGATCGCGCGGTTCAGGAGCCAGCAGGAGACGGTGAGGAGGACGACGCCGACCGCGACCGCGAGCATCTGCTCCGGTTCGGCGAGCAGGCCCGAGCTGACGATGATCGTCGTCGCGCCCGCGGGCGGGTGCGCCGAGCGCAGCAGTCGCAGGACGCCGCCGGTGAGCCCGACCGACAGCGCGACCGCCCCCACGCGCGCGGGCGTGATCCCCTCGACGAACGCGCTGGGCGCATCGAGGAGCCCGAACGCCGCCAGGGACAGGGCCGCGGCCACGATCGCCGTGAGGTGGCCGACGATCGTGTTGCGCGGGCTCGCGACCTCCGCGAGCGGCGTCTCGAAGCACAGGAACGCCGTCGCGCCGAGGCTCGGGAAGACGAGCGGCTCGGACACGATCCAGGCGATCGTCCCGCTCACCGCCAGCGCGAGGAACGACCCGATCGCGGTCACGACCGCGTTCCCGCGGTTCCCCCAGCGCCGGTAGAGCATGGCGCTCAGCCCCGTCCGGCCGGGCACGCCGACGAGCGAACCGCGCCGCTGCAGGACGCGAACGGAGGCGTCGCCGAACTCGGCGAGGGTGTCGACCTGCCGCTGGGAGTCGATCACGTGGCGGCGACCGTACCGCGGCCATCGGCGGGTAGCCTCGGCCGATGCGCCTGCTGCTGGCCTACATCCGCGTGCTGAACCCGCGGCTCCCCCGCTCCGTCCAGATCCTCCAGGCCGGCGGCCTCGCAAACTCGTTCGGGAACGGCCTCGCGATTCCGTTCCTCTTCATCTACCTGCACAACGTCCGCGGGATCGGGCTCGGGACAGCAGGCCTGGTGATCGCGACGAACGGCGCCGTCAGCCTCGTCGCTGGGCCCGTCCTCGGGGCGATGATCGACCGGATCGGCGGCCGCAGGGTCCTCGCGTTCTCGCTGACGACGATGGCGGTCGGGTACGGCCTCTACCCGTTCGTGACCGAGCCGTGGCAGGCGTTCGGCGCCGCCGCGATCGCAGGCATCGGCAACGGCGGCTTCTGGCCGAGCCAGTCGAGCCTGATCGCCGGCCTCACGCCGCCCGGACAAGCGGCACACGGCCTTCGCGACGCAGCGCGTGATGATGAACCTCGGCATCGGGCTCGGCGGACTGGTGGGCGGCCTGATCGCGAGCGCCGACAGCCCCGGGACGTTCCAGACGCTGTTCCTCCTCGACGCGGTGACGTTCCTCGTCTTCGTCGGCGCGCTCGCGTTCGTCCCCGACCCGCCGCGCCACGCGGCCGACGGGCACGAGGGCCGGCCGGGGAGCTACCGCGACGTGCTCCGCCACCGCATCTTCGTCGGCGTGCTCGCGCTCAACTTCGTCTTCATCTTCGCCGGGATGGCGCAGCTCGAGACGTTCCCGGCCTACGCGAAGAACTTCGCCGGCGTGAGCGAGCTCGGGATCGGGATCGCGTTCTTCGCCAACACGCTCGTGATCGTGCTGGCGCAGCTGCCGATCGCGCACGCGCTGTCGGGCCGGCGGCGGATGCCGACGCTGGCGGTGCTCGGGGTCGTCTGGGCCGGATCGTGGGCGCTCGTCCCGCTGGCCGGGACGTGGTTCGAGGGTGGAGCCGCCTTCGCCGTGCTCGTGATCGCGATCACGGCGTTCGGCATCGGCGAGTGCCTCCACGGGACGGTGCAGGCGCCGCTCGTCGCCGATCTCGCGAACCCGCGGCTGCTCGGCCGCTACATGGCGCTCTCGGCCTGGTCGTGGAGCGTCGCGTTCACCCTCGGCCCGGCCGCCGGCGGCTACGGCCTCGAGCACGCCCCCCAGGCGTTCTGGCTCGTCGCCGCCGCCGTCTGCCTCGGGGCCGGCGGAGCCGCCCTGCTCCTCGAGCGCGCGCTGCCGCGCGGTGTTCGCCGGACGCCCGGGCGCGCGCCTGGCGAGCAGGCTTTCGGGATACCATCGGGAACGCAGATGCCGACGATGGAAGACCCGCTCAGTACCAATGCCCACGCTGCCCCGGATACGGCGCACGCGACCGCGGCTGGCCTCGAGCGAGGTCACGGCTCCGCCTGAGCCGCGGCTCGCCGAAGTCACCGCGCACGGCCTGACCTGGGCGCATCTCGACGCGCCCCGGTTCGGCGAGGCGACCGAGCTCGCGGTGCGCTTCGGCTGGCACGAGCTCGACCTCGAGGACGTCCTCTCGAAGCGTCAGCGGCCGAAGATCGACGAGTACCCGGACTACCTCTTCTCCGTCCTCCACTTCCCTCGCTACGACAAGGAGATCGGGCGCCTGAACGCGGCCGAGCTCGACGTCTTCCTCGGGCGCGACTACGTGGTCACGCTGCCGAACGTCGAGCTGCTGCCCGTCTCACGGCTCTTCCACCGGGTCGAGGACGACGAGCGCCTGCGCGACGACCTGTTCGGCAAGGGCTCGGGCTACCTGCTCTACCACGTCCTCGACGACCTCTTCGACTACTGCTTCCCGATCCTCGACAAGATCGGGCACAAGCTCGACCGGATCGAGGACGAGCTGTTCGAGGGCGCCGCGCAGGAGGTCGTCCGGGACATCTCCAACGTGAAGCAGGAGATCATCTCGTACCGGAAGATCATCAAGCCCGAGCGTGCGACGCTGCGCCTGCTCGAGCGGCGCGTGGAGCGGTTCCTCCCCGAGGAGCTGGAGATCTACTACGACGACATCGTCGACGCCTCCGAGCGGATCTGGGACCTGCTCGACAACTACAAGGAGGTCGCCGACGCGCTCGAGCAAACGAACGAGTCGGTGATCTCGCACCGCCAGAACGACGTTCTGCGCCTGCTCACGATCATCAGCGTGACGGTGCTGCCGCTGACGCTGATCACGAGCGTCTTCGGGATGAACGTCCTCTTCCCCGGCGAGGGCACGCACGAGGCGTTCTGGATCATCCTCGCGCTGCTCGTGGCCACGCTCGTGGGCATGGTCGGGTTCTTCCGCTACAAGCGCTGGCTGTAGGCGAACCGCTCGCCGTCCGTGGACGAGACGATATCGTCTCCTCGATCATCCACGGAGGGGAGGACGGGAATGAACAGGTTCGTTCCGCTTGTGGTGGGGGCGCTGCTCGTCGTGCTCGGCACCGCCGGTGGCGCGTCGGCGCAGGTGACCCCACTGACCGTGGCACCGACGCCTGCGGACACCGACAGCGTGCTGCTCCTGCACGGCGCGTTCACGTATCCGGGCTACTGGTGGGACCACACGGAGCTCACGGCCGCCGTGCAGGCGCATCCGAAGGTGTCCGCGGACTCGCTCGCCGCCGTGCACCAGGCGATCGCGGACTGGGACTCCGCGCTCGACGAGGCGTTCGACGGCCTGATCACGCTGACCGACGTGACCGACCAGTACACCGCGAAGCACAAGGCGGACATCGTGCTCCACTACAACCCGACGGCCGGGGGCACGGTGTTCGGCGGCTACGCCATCTGCGGCGACCACAAGTGCCCGAACATCATCGTCCGCTCGGATCTCCCACCGAGCCTCGGTCTCGATCCGTACTCGCCGCAGTACCTCTACTACGTGACGATGCACGAGCTCGGCCACGCGCTCGGCCTCGGCCACGGCGAGCCGCTGTTCGAGTCCACCGACCTGATGGGCTACGGCTGGAGCCGGGCGAACGGGATCGTGCCCACGCTCTCCGAGTGTGACCTGGAGGGGATCGGGGTCGTCTTCGCCTGGGCCCTCGAGGGCGTCGACCCGTACCCGCCGACCGACCCGCGCGTCTTCTGCCACGACTAGATCGCGCTCCCGCCCGAGGGGACACGGTTCCCCTCGGGCGGGGCGAGCTCGGCTCCGTCCTCGCCGCCCGGGGGGCGGAGCGTCGCTCGCCCCCGGGGAGGAGGCGGTCTCCGAGGAGATGCCGCGATCGGCCGACGCTTCCGCCGCGCTCCCGAAGATCACTCGTCCCAGGGAGCCCCGCCGGCCGCGGCAGCCGCGAATCCCCTTTCGTAGGGGTACAGCGTTCCCCCTTTCGGCCGATGCCTTCTGACGCGGCGAGGTCCCTCGCCGGCTGCGGCAAAGGAGCCCCTCGATGAACCCCGGCGTGTCGACGTTCCAGCTCTTCGCCCACTCGGACGGCTCGGCGCCGCCCGCGCGCCTCGGCGACCTGCTCGTCCGCAAGGGCCTGATCACCGAGGCCCAGCTCACGCAGGCGCTGACCGAGAGCCGCACCACCGGCGAGCTCGTCGGCCAGGTGCTCCTGCGTCACCGCTGGGTCTTCGAGGACGAGCTCGCGCGCACCCTCGCCCAGCAATGGTCGCTGCCGTACCTCAACCTCCTCTCCGTCGGCGTCGACTGGGGCGCGGCGCAGCTGCTCCCGGCGGACGTGGGCCGACGCATGGCCGCCATCCCGGTCCGCTTCCTCGGGGCCGGCGTCCAGGTGGCGTTCGCGGACCCGTCCGACGAGACGGCGGTCGAGGCGGTGCAGGAGCACGTCGGGCCGGTCTCTCTCGCGGTCGCAGAGCTCTCGCACATCGAGCTGCTCTGGAACCGCGCGAAGTAGCGCCCACGCAAATCCTTCACCGATCGCGAACATGATCCGTCGTGCGGAGGCGCGACACTCTGCGCGTGCGTCGCCTCGCCCTCCTCGCCATCTTCGCCCTCCTCGCCATCTTCGCGCTGCTGGCGGGCTGCGGCGGGGACGCGGACGACGATGCCGCCTCGCCCGGCGGCTCGACGCCCACGGGGACGGCACCGACGCCGACCACGGCGACCGACCCCGAGCCGGCGCCCGCACAGAGCCGCGTCGCCGTCTACTTCATCCGCGGCGAGAAGCTCGGCGTCGGCGTGCGGCAGGCCGAGGGCCAGGCCGTGGCGCGGGCCGCGCTGGAGGCGCTCCTGGCGGCGCCCAGCGACGAGGAGCGCGACGCCGGCATGACGACGGAGATCCCGGACGGGACGGAGCTGCTCGACCTCGCCGTCGCGGACGGCACCGCCACGGTCGATCTCTCCGGCGCGTTCGCCGACGGCGGCGGCTCGGCGTCGATGCAGGCGCGCGTCGCGCAGGTCGTGGCGACGCTGACCCAGTTCCCGAGCATCGAGCGCGTCGCCTTCCGGCTCGACGGCGAGCCGGTGACGGCGATCGGCGGCGAGGGCGTGGCCGTCGACCCGCCGCTCGGCCGCGGGGACATCGAGGCGCAGACGCCGGCGATCCTCGTCGAGTCGCCGGCGGTCGGCGAGACCGTATCGTCGCCGCTGAGGATCCGGGGGACGGCGAACACCTTCGAGGCCAACTTCCGCGTGTCGGTCACCGCCGCCGACGGCACGACGCTCTACGACAGCTTCGTCACTGCCACGTCCGGCAGCGGCGTGCGCGGCACCTTCGACGAAACCTTCGCGCTCGAGGACGCGACCGCCGGGCCCGTGACGCTGACCGTGTGGGAGGACAACCAGAGCTCGGGCGAGGGCGGCACCCCGCCACGCATGCACGTGGTCGAGATCCCCCTCGAGCTCACGGGCTAGCGGACGCGTACCCGGCGCGTGACGGGCCGAGCAGCCGCGCCTTCCCACGTCGCCACCGACCGTCACGACCAGCGTCGCGCCGCTCGCCGTCGCGGGCAGCCGCCAGGCGCACCGGCCCGAGCGGGCGAGGACGCGGCCCCGCAGTCTGGCGGTGCAGGCGAGCGTCGTGGGAGGCTCGCGCGAGCCGTCGCTCAGGACCACGGCGACCGCGGCCGTGACCCGACGCCCGGCGCGCGCGGCACCGACGCCGGCGATCACCCGCGCGATACCGGGCAGCGCGAAGGACGCAGGCTCGTCGTCGGGCGCATAGTCGATGGTGCCTTCGAGGTCGAGATCGCCCGCCGACGCGACGACGACGAAGTCGAACGCGCGCGAGCCTCGCAGCGCGGCCCGCCCCACCGTGACGGTGAGCACGCTCTGGGCGTACGACGCGCGCACTGCGGCCCCGGCGACCTCCTGCCAGAGCGCGTCCTGCCAGGCCTCGAGCCGTGCGCCCTCGGCGTCGGCCCGGAGCGCGAGCTCGGTCCCCTCGGGTCCCGTCGTCTCGTCGCGGTCGGCGTCGAGGAGGATCGTGACGAGCTCCGCATCGCGGGCGAGCGCCGGCGTCCCCGCGAAGCGAACGGCGAAGACGACGGCGCCGCGGGCGCGCGTCGCCTCGACCCGGACGATGTCGGGAGCGTCGCCGCTGTCGCCCGCCTCGTCCTCGACGACCACCGGTTCGGCCGCACGGGACGGCGAAGCCGCGGTCAGTGCCGCGGCGGCCACGCACAACACGACGAGCGCACGCACCCTCGCCACGATCGTGCGCCGTCGCGGGCACGTGGTCAACCGTCGCTCGCATAGGCTCAGCGCCGTGACGAGGCAGCTCTGGGCGCCCTGGCGGCTCGAGTACGTCCAGGCGGCGGACGAGCAGGACGGCTGCGTCTTCTGCACCGCCGCGGCGGGCGACGACGCCGAGCGCCTCGTCGTCCACCGCGGCGAGCGCGCCTTCGTGCTCCTGAACCGCTTCCCGTACTCGTCGGGCCACCTGATGATCGCCCCGGTCCGGCACGTCGGCGCGTTCGAGGAGCTCGAGCCCGAGGAGGCCGTCGAGATCCATGCGCTCGCGGCCGACGCGCTCACGGCGCTCCGCGACGTGTACGACCCGGAGGGCTTCAACCTCGGCTGGAACCTCGGCCGCGTCGCCGGCGCGGGCATCGTCGACCACGTGCACGAGCACGTCGTCCCGCGCTGGGGCGGCGACACCAACTTCATGCCGGTGCTCGCCGACGTGAAGGTCGTGCCCGAGCACTTGGACGAGACGCGGCGGCGGCTGGCCGCGGCCTGGCTGCGCCGATGAGCCTGCCGCGCGAGCTGCTCGAGCTCGCCGAGCACTCGAACACCTATACCCCGCTCGGAGCCGGCGAGCGGCGTCTCGAGGATCCGCGCTTCGTCGTCTGGCTCGGGCCGTCGAAGAGCCCGTGGTCGACCGTCGTGCAGCGGCTGCGGCTCGGGGACGACGCGGACACCGCGGTGGCGGACATCCGCGAGCTCCTGCACCGGCTCGACCGGCCGCGCCGCTGCCAGTGGGAGGTCTCGGGCTCGGCGACGCCCGCCGACCTCCACGAGCGGCTGCTCACGCTCGGGTTCGAGCCCGACCCGGAGCCGGAGGTCGTCGGCATGGTGCTTACGGAGGAGCCGCCGCCGGTGCCCGCGGGCGTGATCGTTCGCCGCGTCGAGACGCTCGCCGACTACGCCGCCTCGCAGGAGATCGCGCACGTGGCGTTCGGCGTCCCGGAGGAGGACCGCGTCGCCATGCGCGTGCGCGACGCGGCCGGCTTCGAGCAGCTGCTCGCCTCACCGGACGCGGCGCTGTTCCTCGTGGAGCTCGACGGCACGCCGGTCGCGAGCGCCCGCGCTACCTTCGCCCGCGCCGGCGTGGTGCTGAACAGCGGCGCGACGCTCCCGGCCGCACGGGGCCGGGGCGCCTATCGAGCGCTCGTTCGCGCGCGCTGGGAGGAGGGAAGGCGCCGCGGCACGCCCGCCCTGGTCACGCAGGCGGGCGCGCAGTCGCGGCCGATCCTCGGCGGCCTGGGCTTCGTCGAGGTCGCGGAGATCCGCGTCCTGCTCGACGGCCCGGCCGCCGCGTAGGGCCGGTCGGCCGCCCTGCTTAGAGGAGCCAGATCAGCAGCAGGATGACCAGGATGAGAACGATGATCCCGGGGATGTACACAAGTGTCTCCTTTGTTCGCTCTCTCGTTGGAGGGACGCCCTCGGGAGGCGTCCGTCGACAAGAACAACGAGCGAGCTAGCCGAGGAGATACGCCGCGACGAGCACGAGCCCGAAGGCCACCCCTGCGGTGAGCACCGCTGCCCTCATGCCGAACGTCACGAGCCGCATGCGCTGAGTGTTCGACGCTCGGCGGCGCGCGTCCATAGGCCATTCGGCCCATCTTCGTGACGTTCCGCCCTATCTCCGCCCCAGCGGCATCCCCAGCAGGCTCGGGAGCGCGGCGACGGCGCGGGTGGGCGCCGAGCCGCGGCCGCCGCGCTCCTCCGCGTCCTCGACCGCGAGCGCCGCGCGGCGGACGAGCGCCCCGCCGAGCCCCTTCAGCGGCTCCGGCGGAAGCGCGGGCGGCAGCGGACGAACGAGCGGCAGCCGGGCCCACTCGTCGTCCGCTCCGAGCACCCGCGAGGCGAGCGCCTGCGCGAGGAGCCAGCTCGGGCCGACACCGCTGCCGGAGTAGCCGGCGGCGTAGTGGACGCGGTCGAACGCGCCGACGAACGGGAGCTGGTCGGACGAGACGTCGATGGGCCCTCCCCACCCGTGCGTGACGCGCGCGTCGGCGAGCCCAGGCAGGAGGCGCCTCAGCCCGGCCTCGGCGCGCGCGATCGCCGCGGGGTCCGTGAACAGGCTCTCACCGAGACGCCGGCCGCGCGCGATCGGGCCGCCGCCGCTGCCCATGACGACGCGGCCGTCCGCGGTCGTGCGGAAGTAGTGGACGAACATGCGGCCGTCCACGATCGCCTCGCCCCGGGTCCAGCCGATCTCGTCGAGCAGCTCGGGCGCCGGCTCGGTGGCGACGCAGAAGCTGCCGAACGCCGTCAGCCGGCGGGCGAGCGGCGCCCAGGAGGAGGCCCAGGCGTTCACCGCCACGACCACGTCCGGGGCGCGCACGCGCCCGTCCGCGGTCTCGACCTCGCCGTGCCGGACCCGCCGCACCGGCGAGTGCTCGTGGATCGCGATCCCCGCCGCTTCGGCGCGCCTGCGGAGCGCGCGGGCGAGGAGCGCCGGCTGAACGGTCGCGCCGTGCCGGACGAAGACGCCGCGGCGGAAGACGGGCGACGCGCACGTCGCCGCGACCTCGTCCGGCCCGAGCGGCACCGCCTCCTCGGGTACGCCGAGCGCGTGCGCCGCCTCCACGGTCGCGTCGACCGACGCGTCCTGCGCCGGTGCCGCCGACACCTTGAGGAACCCGCCCTCGACGAGACCGACGTCGTCCCCGAGCGCGCGCACCGCGGCCAGCGAGCCCTCGGCGGCACGTGCGAGCCGGAGCGCCGCCTCGTCGTCGAGCCGCTCGCGGAGCAGCGCCAGGCGCGACCAGTACCCGTGGAGGAACCCGCCGTTCCGCCCGCTCGGCCCCGTGCCGCAGACACCGGCCTCGAGCAGCACGATCCGCAGCTCGGGCGCCCGCTCGGCGAGCGTGAGCGCGGTCCAGAGCCCGGTGTACCCGCCGCCGACGATCGCGACGTCGGCGTCCGCGGCACCGGCGAGCGGCCGCGCCGGCGGGTCGGGCGGCGCCTCGTCGAGCCAGAGGACGGCTACCACGCGCTCGGCTTCGTGATCGTCCCGTTGGCGTCGGCTAGCTGCGGCGGGAACTGGCTCGCCGCGAGCACGCCTTCCCGGATCGGCTTGTGGAACGTGACCGCGCGGATCAACTCGACGGCGTACCGCTTCTCCGGCAGCGGCAGCAGGAGACCGACGGGCAGCCCCAGCTGCCGACGGACGATCCGCACCGCCGGCACGAGATCCGAGTCGTTCGAGACGACCACGGCCACCTCGTAGTCGCCGCGGAAGCCGTCGGCGAGGAGCAGCGCGGCGAGGTGCACGTCCGCGCCCTTCGCACTCGTCCGCGTGACGGACACGAGCTCGTCGGGCCGCCCGGCGACGGGCAGCTGCAGCCGGTCGAAGCGAGTCGCGGCGTAGTGCACCGTCAGGCGCGGCAGCGTCTCGAGCGCGCGGATGTAGGTCTGCTGCCGCTGCGCTCTCGTCTGGTCGCGCGGCGTCGCCACGCGAGCGGTGAAGTAGCGGATGCGGTTGACCCGGTCGCCCGGGAGCAGGAGCCGTGACAGCGCGCGCAGGTCGAGCCACTTGTACGGCGTGCCTTGGAGAGCGCCGTAGTGGAGGTTGATGCCGTCGACGTACACGTTCGCCCTCACGGCAACCCCAATCTACGCAGAGACCGCCTCGCGGCGGTCTCGCACCCCACCACCGAGGTGGTGGAGGGGATGTGTTTCGAGGCTACCAGGGTCGTGCATCGTTCCGAGGTGTTCGACCACGTGACCGTCCGCGTCCGCGACCGCGGGGCATCGGAGCAGTTCTATGCACGCGTCCTCCACGAGCTCGAGGCCGAGCCGACGTACACCGGCGACGACTTCCCCGAGTGGGACGACTTCTCCCTCGCGGAGGCGACGCCCGCGCAGCCTGCCACGACGGGGCTCCACGTCGCGTTCGCGGCGCCGACGCGCGAGCACGTCGACGCCTTCTGGCGCGCGGGCGTGGACGCCGGGCACCCGTCCGACGGCGAGCCCGGGCCGCGACCCGTGTACGGCGGCGACTACTACGGGGGCTTCCTGCTCGACCCGGACGGGAACAGCGTCGAGGCCGTGCACAACGGCGCGCGGCGCGAGGGGAACCTCGATCACCTCTGGATCCGAGTCTCCGACGTCGCCGCCGCGCTGGCGTTCTTCGACCTCGTCGCCCCGTTCGGCGGCTTCCGTCAGGGCGAGGAGCACGCCGACGAGGGTCCGGCGCTCCCGCACCGGGCGTTCTTCGGCGGGGCGAGCGGCTCGTTTTCCGTCGTTGCCGGCGGCGAGCCGACGCGGCATCTCCACGTGGCGTTCCCCGGTCGCGACAACGCGACGGTCGACGCCTTCCACGCCGCCGCGGTCGCGGCTGGCTACCGCGACAACGGCCCGCCCGGAGAACGGCACTACCACGCCGGCTACTACGCGGCCTTCGTCCTCGACCCCGACGGCACGAACGTCGAGATCGTGTGCCACAACCGCTAGGCGGCGGCGAGGCGTCGGATCCGCTCGGCCACGAGGCCCGGCGCCTCGAGCTCCACGTGATGGCCGACACCCTCGACGAGCTCCAGCGTGGCGCCGGGGATCGCGGCCGCGAATCGACGCGCCGCGTCGTGCGGCATCACGTCGCTGTGCGAGCCCGCCATGACGTGAACAGGGCAGTGGACGCGAGGCAGGAACGTGAACGGGTCGACGGGCTCCATGGCGAGGACGCGCCGGTCCCAGCGGTAGCGCCAGCCGCCGTCGACGGCCTCGAACGAGCGCTCGGCGAGGTCCGCGTCGACCACGACCGGGTCGAGGCCCTGGCCCAGCGAGGCCATGAGGGTCTCGCGGTCGTCCACCACGCGCTGCGACGCGCTGCGCGAGCGCTCGGAGAACGTCGCGTCCCGTTCGGTCCAGTCGCTCTTCACGTCGATGGCGAGCACGGCGGAGACGCGCTCGCTCCGACTCGCGGCCGCGAGGCCCACGTAACCGCCGAGCGAGTGCCCCGCGACGGGCGCCCTCTCGAGGCCGACGGCATCCATCACGGCGAACAGGTCGTGTTCGTAGTCGGCGTAGCGGTAGGAGCCCGCGTGCGCGCTCAGCCCGTGGCCGCGGAAGTCGAGCGCGATCACGCGCAGGCCGTCGAGGTGCGCCACGACGCGGCGCCAGTAGCCGAGGTGGCAGGTGAGGCCGTGGAGCAGGACGACCGGCGGCCCCGTGCCCGTGTCCTGGTGCGCGAGGCGGCTCACGCGGGGGAATCTACGCCGAGCCGAGCGCACCGCAAGATCGCGCGCGCGTCCGGGTCTGTCCCTGCGCGGGCCGGGCCGCGGCAGCCGGCGGCGGTTGGCCGGCGGTCGGCTCTCGGGAAGCCGCGCCTCCGGCGGCCCGGCCCGCGGACCCTGGCCGCCGTTGTGCGCCGAGGCGGCCCCGACCGAAGCCGGGGCCGCGCTTCGCTCCGCTAGCCGCCGGCCTTCGCCGGGTTGCAGGCCGCGCCGGGACCGCCGCCCAGGGGGCCGACCTCGCGCACGATCTGGCCCCACGACTGCGTCCGGGGAGCGGACGAGTCGCCGAGCACGTATTCGTCGTTCTGGCCCGAGTAGGCGCACTCCGACTTGCCGTGCAGCGCCGCCTCCTCGGAGCCCGCGATCCACTTGCCGTTGCCACCGATCTCGCCGGCGAGAGCCGGCCCGGCGCTCATGCTCATGATCGCGATCACCCCGATCACGGCGCCAAGCATCCGCTTGCGCATTCACTACCTCCATGTCAATGGGCGCACGTGGCACCCTGCCGCAGAAGGCGGGAAGCTAGTTTCGGCCCCGGGTCGGGTCAACTGCCCGATGGGCTAGGAGCGGGACGACGGCGGCTTCTGCCAGACGGACACGTGCGACCTGCTCTCGCTCGTGAAGGGCTCGCGCGTCCAGCCGTCCCAGCGCTCGCGCAGCGACATCCCCGCGAGCTGCGCCATGAGGTCGAGCTCTGCGGGCCATACGTAGCGGAACGGCACGGAGTGCAGCTCGAGCGCCCCGTCTTCAACCCGGTAGTGATGTGAGATCAGGCCCTGCGCCGCGACGTCGTACTCGTCGAAGCCGAGCTTCGTCGCGCCGAGGGTGAACGCCCGGACGGTCTCGCCGGGCGGGAGTCGCTGAAGGTTCGGGACGCCGACCTCGATCACGAAGCACCCGCCGGGCTCGAGGTGGGCCGCCACGTTGCGGAAGCACGCCACCTGCTCGGCCTGCGACGTCAGGTTCATGATCGTGTTGAAGACGAGGTACGCGACGGAGAAGCGGCCGTCCACGGTCGTCGTGGCAAAGTCTCCGATCGCCACGTCGAGCTCGTCGCCGCCCGGCTTCGCGCGGAGCCTCGCGACCATCGCCTCCGAGAGATCGATGCCGCTCACGCGGATGCCGCGCCGGGCGAGCGGCAGCGCGATCCGGCCGGTGCCGATCCCGAGCTCGAGCGCGGCGCCCTCGCCCGCCAGCTCGGCCAGCAAGTCGACCACGGGGTCGACGACGGCCGGATCGAACATGTCGGCGTCCGAGAAGTCGTACCGCGCCGCCACGCGCTCGCCGAAGTGGTCCTGGGGCACGTCCCGAACTCTAGGGTCGAACGAATCGACGCGTGCCGGACATGCACGGGGTAATCCGGTAGGAGGGTGCGTGCGTAGGTGGAGGCGGAGCCGAGCAGCGGACGTGGGCCTGGGCCTACCTCTGGCTCGTGCTCGTGGTGTTCGCAATCGGGTTCATCGTCGGCATCTCACCGGCTGATGGCCGAGCGGGATCGCGCGCTCCGGGAACGAAAGGGCCCGCCTGAGCGGGCCTTTTCCGTGAAGCGGGCGATGGGGCTCGAACCCACGACCCTCAGCTTGGGAAGCTGATGCTCTACCAACTGAGCTACGCCCGCGCGCCGACCAGTGTAGCCGCCGCAAGTCACTCGATCAGGGGCTGGCAAAGTGCTCGCCGCGACCCGACGATGAGTGCAGACCGACGCGCGGCAGTCGGGGACCTTCGCGACCAAAGGGGGCCGCATGCGCAAGCGCGTATTGAACGAGCAGGGCCAGACGATGGCCGAGTACGGCGTCGTCCTCTCGGTGATGTCGGCCGGGATCATCGCCGCGCTGCTCTTCTTCAGCGGAGAGATCCGCGCCGCGATCCTGCGCGTCGTCGGGCTGATGTAGCCCTCTTTGGCAGCGCGGTCGTTCGGGGATACTGCTCCGGACGACGACGCGCTGACAGGAGGGACGATGGACGTACAGCAGCTCGAGTCGACCGCGCGGGCGCTGGTTGCCGAGGGGAAGGGCATCCTCGCCGCGGACGAGAGCGACGGCACGATCAAGAAGCGGTTCGACTCGATCGGGATCGAGTCGACGGAGGCCAACCGCCAGGCCTACCGCGACATGCTGTTCACGACGGACGGCGCCGAGGAGTACATCTCCGGCGTCATCCTCTTCGACGAGACGATCCGGCAGAGCGCACTCGACGGGACGCCGTTCCCGCAGGCGCTCGAGCGCCGCGGGATCATCCCCGGGATCAAGGTCGACCTCGGCGCGAAGCCCCTGGCGCTGGCCGAGGGCGAGACGATCACGGATGGGCTCGACGGCCTGCGCGGGCGCCTCGAGGAGTACCGAGGACTCGGCGCGCGCTTCGCGAAGTGGCGCGCGACCTACTCGATCGGCGGCGGCAAGCCGTCGGAGTACTGCGTCTGGACGAACGCGCACGCGCTCGCCCGCTACGCGGCGCTGTGCCAGGAGGCCGGGATCGTTCCGATCGTGGAGCCGGAGGTGCTCCAGGACGGGACGCACACGATCCAGGAGTCGGCGATCGCGACCGGACGCGTGCTGCAGGCCGTGTTCACCGAGCTCCACGACCAGCGGGTCGACTACCGCGGGATCCTGCTCAAGCCGAACATGGTCCTCTCGGGCTACGACGCCTCGGACCGCGCGGACGTCGACGGGGTCGCGGAGACGACGCTCCAGGTCTTCTACCGGCACGTCCCCGCCGCGGTGCCCGGGATCGTCTTCCTCTCCGGCGGCCAGACCGACGAGGACGCGACCGCGCACCTCAACGCGATGAACGCGAAGGGGCCGCACCCGTGGCAGCTGTCGTTCTCGTACGGCCGTGCGCTGCAGGCGCCCGCGCTCAAGGCCTGGGGCGGGAAGCCGGAGAACGTCGAGGCCGGCAAGCGCGCCTACTACCACCGCGCGAAGATGAACGGGGCGGCGCGCACCGGGACGTACGCGCCGGAGATGGAGGCCTCCACCGTCGCGTAGCGACGCCGGAGGCTAGACGTCCAGTGAATTCGGGCGGGCTCGTCCGCCCGAATTCACCGGTACTCGCGCCCCGTGAAGCGGGCGAGCTTCTCCAGCGCGTGCTCGGCCTCGATCCGTCGCACCGTCCCCGAGCGTGAGCGCATCACGAGCGAGTCGGTCGTCGCGCCGTCGCGCGTGTAGCGCACGCCGCGGAGGAGGGCGCCGCCCGTGACGCCGGTGGCGGCGACGAAGACGTCCTCGCCCGCGACGAGGTCGTCGGTCGTGAGCACCCGATCGACGTCGTAGCCGGCGTCGACGAGCTGTTGACGCTCCTCGTCGTTGCGCGGCCACAGGCGTCCCTGCAGCGCGCCGCCGAGGCACTTGATCGCCGCTGCCGAGATCACGCCCTCCGGCGTGCCGCCGACGCCCATGAGCAGGTCCACCCCGCTCCCGCCGTGCGCGGCCGCGATCGAGGGCGCCACGTCGCCGTCGCGGATGAGGTTGACTCGCGCGCCCGCCTCGCGCAGCTCCGCGATCAGGCCGTCGTGCCGGTCGCGCTCGAGCACGACGACGTTGACCTCCCGCGGAGTCTTGCCCTTGGCCTCGGCGACGCGCGCCACGTTCTCCGTCGGCGTGGCGTCGATGTCGATCGCATCCGCAGCCTCGATCCCGACCGCGATCTTGTCCATGTAGACCGCCGCGCCCGGGAAGAACATCGAGCCGCGCTCGGCGACGGCGATGACGGCGATCGCGTTCGGCTGCCCGAGCGCCGTGAGGCGCGTCCCCTCGAGCGGGTCGACGGCGACGTCGACCGCCGGGCCGCGGCCCGAGCCGACCTCCTCGCCGTTGAAGAGCATCGGCGCCTCGTCCTTCTCCCCCTCGCCGATCACGACGACGCCGCCCATCTCGACCGTGTCGAGCATCGAGCGCATCGCGTCGACCGCCGCCTGGTCGGCACTCTCTTTCTCGCCCCGGCCGATCCAGCGGCCCGCGCCGAGCGCCGCCGCCTCGGTCACGCGGACGAGCTCGAGCGCGAGGTTCCGGTCCGGTGGCCGCGCAGTCGAGGACACGGCCCGCGATGCTAGTGCCTCGTCCAGTGATGCCGTCGCGGCATACATCGCTGGACGGGGCACTCGCGCGCGAAGAGGGGCGACCGCCGCAGCGTCGCCCCTCGGGGGGAGACTCTACTTCGACGCCCTGACGGATGGAAGCGGGCGAACCGGCGGCGCCTCGACCGGCGACCCCTCGTCCGGCTCGGCGATGACCACGAGGAGGCCCGCGGCCACGACGAGTAGGCCGCCGACGATCACGGTCCCCGTCAGCGGCTCGTCGAGGATCGCCCAGGCGAGGAGCGCGGCCGAGACCGGCTCGAGGTACGCCAGGATCCCGATCGCCTGCGCGGTCACCCGCCGGAGCAACCAGATGTAGAGGAGGCCCGACAGCGCGGTGAAGACGACGCCGAGCAGCAGCACCCAGGCGACCTCGGCGCCGACCGGCAGCACCCGGCCCGCGCCGAGCAGGAACGGCGCGAGGCAGACGGCCGCGGCGGCGTAGTTCCAGAACGCGATCGTCGGCGGCTCGAGCGTCGCGGTCAGCCGTTTCGTCGCGATCACGAGCCCGGCATAGGTACCCGCGGCCCCGAGCCCGAGCGCGACCGCGACCGGGTCGAGCGCCTCCCCGCCCTCGTCCCCCGCGAGCGCGATCAGCGCCAGGCCCAGGGCCGCGGGCGCGAGCGCGGCGAGCGCGACACGGCTGCGGCGCTCCGGCAGGAACAGCGGCGCGAACGCGGCGAGGAAGATCGGCGCGGTGTAGACGGTCAGCACCGCGACGGCGACCGACGAGCGCTTGATCGTCTCGAAGAAGAGGAACCAGTGCAGGCCGAGGATCGCGCCGACGAGGAGCACGCGCCACGGCCGCTCGGGAAGCCGCAGGAGATCGAGCCGCCGCGCCGCGGCGAAGATGAGGAACACCGCCGCGGCCGCGAGTGCGAGGCGCCAGAACACGAGCACGCGGGCGTCCAGGTCGACGCCCGCGACGATCACCGAGATGATCCCCCAGGAGGCAGCGAGGCCCGCGACGGCGAGGTTCCACCGCACGGGCCCCGATGCTACGGACTACGCCGCCGCTGCCTCCACGAACCTGCCGAGGACGACGTCCCAGCCCTTGTCGTACCCGTCGTAGCCGTCGCCGCCGATCTCCTCTGGCCAGCCGCGATGCTCGAGCTCGACCCGCGTCGTCTCGCCCTCCTCGCTGAACCGCACCTCGACCTCCGTGAGCGGCCGCCGGGGATTCACCCGCCACGCGAGCACGAACCGGCTCGGCGGCTCCCAGACGAGCACGTCGGCCCAGTCCGCCTCCTCGCCGCTCGTCGAGACCTCGTACAGCCGCCCGCCCGCGCGCCCCTCCCAGACGAGCTCGGCCACGTCCGCCTCGTGGATCGAATGCGTGAGCGTCGGCCACCAGCTGCCCACGCCCGCGGTGAAGAGCTCGAACGCGCGCTCGAGCGGCAGCTCCACGCGCACCACCTTCCGTACCGAGAGCGTTGCCGTCTCTGCCGTCATCGCCGTGCCTCCTCCTGCGCCGCCGCCGCGAAGGCCGCGAGCGCGTCGCTCCAGAACGAGTCCAGGGCCGCGCGCAGCTCGTCGAGCCCGTCCGGATCGAGCCGGTAGAGCCGCCGCGTCCCGTGCTTGCGGGCGACGACGAGCCCGGCATCCTCGAGCACGCGCAGGTGCTGCGAGACCGCAGGCCGGCTCACCGGCAGGCCCTCCGCGAGCTCCCCCACGGCCTTCGCGCCGCCGCGGAGCCGCTCGAGGATCGCCCGCCTCGTGGGATCTCCGAGTGCGTCCATCGCCCTTCCGTAAGCCATGACTTACGTAAGTGTACGCTTACGGAAGGGTGTGGTCAACCCCCTGGTCGCACGCCGAGCGCCGCAGTACCGTAAGCGCGTGGAAGACGAGTTCCAGCGACTGCTCGAATCGCGCGCCCGCCTCGTGGCGTGCAGCGATGCGGCCCGCGCGGAGCTCGGCCGGGCCCTCCACGACGGCGCCCAGCAGCGCGTCGTCGCGGTCTCGCTCCTGCTACGGGCGCTCAAGGGCCGGCTCGACGACGCGGACGCCGTCGCGCTCGTCGACCAGGCGATCGAGGAGCTCGCCCTGACCGGCGAGGAGCTCCGCGAGCTCGCACGCCGCCTCCACCCCGTCGCCCTCACCGACCGCGGCCTCGGGCCGGCGCTCTTCGCCGCGTCCACGCGCGCGCCGGTCCCCGTCGAGCTCGACGTCCCGGACGAGCGCTTCCCGGGCGAGATCGAGCGCGCGGCCTACGACGTCGTCCTCGGCGCGATCGAGTGCGCGGGCGAGGCCGGCTCGCACCTCCAGGTCTCGCTCGCGCAGCAGAACGGGCATGTGACGCTCGACGTGAGCGGCTGCGGCGAGCTCGGCGGCGACCGCCTGTGTGCGCTCGCCGACCGCGTCGAGACGATCAACGGCAGCCTCGAGATCGACGGGACCGTGCTCCGAGCACGGTTCCCGGTCGCCGCCGGCTGACCTACATCCGCTCCGGCGCCTCGACCCCGACGAGGTCGAGCGACCGGGCGAGCACGTGACGGGTCGCCTGCACGAGCGCGAGCCGGAACGCCTGCTCGTCGCTCTCGAGCACGCGGTGCTCGTGGTAGAAGCGGTGGAAGTCGTCGGCGAGCCCGATCGCGTACTCGGGCACGGCGTGCGGCCCGCGCCGCTCGGCCGCCTCGTCGACGAGCGCGGGGAAGTCCGTGAGCCGCTTCACGAGGGCGCGCTCCTCGGGGGCGAGCGCCGCCGGAGGCTCGGCCGAGACAGCCGCGTCGCCTGCGTTGCGGAGGATCCCGGCGATCCGAGCGTGCGCGTACTGGACGTAGTAGACGGGGTTCTTCTGCGTCTTCTCCTTCGCCAGGTCCACGTCGATCTCGATCGTCCGGTCGGGGCCGCGGTTGACGAGGAACCACCGGGCCGCGTCGATGCCGACCTCGTCGATGAAGTCGTCGAGGAAGACCACGTCGCCGCGCCGCTTCGACATCTTCGCCTGCTCGCCCCCGCTCGTCAGGTGGACGAGCTGGTAGAGCAGCACCTCGACCCGTTCGGGGTCCTTCCCGAGCAGCGCGGCCGCGGCCTTCAGCCGCGCCACGTACCCGTGGTGGTCGGCCCCGAGGACGTAGATCGCGCGGTCGAAGCCGCGGTCGAGCTTGTCGAGGAGGTAGGCGACGTCGGCCGCGTAGTAGAGGAACGAGCCGTCCGAGGAGCGGACGAGCGGCCGGTCCTTGTCGTCGCCGTACTTCGACGTCGGCGCCCACAGCGTGCCCTCCGCCTCGTAGGTCTCGATCCGCTGCAGCACGTCCGGGACGTGCCGCGCCATCTCGCTCTGCAGCGCCCACGAGTCGAAGTGGATGCGGAAGCGCTCGAGCGACGCCTCGATCTGCGCCCGCATGCGCTCGACCGGGTCGCCGGGGAGCCGCGCCAGCTCGGCGACGTAGGCGCCGTGGTAGCCGTCCGCGGGCGGCTCCTCACCGCGCCCGGCGGCTTCGACCGAGGCGCGGAAGCGGTCCATCTGCGCGCCCTCGTCGTTGTAGTAGTACTCGCGCTCGACGTCGTGGCCGGCGAACTGGAGCAGGCGCGCGACGGCGTCGCCGTAGGCGCCGTTCCGGGCGGAGGCGACGGTGACCGGCCCGGTCGGATTCGCGGACACCATCTCGACCTGGATCCGTTCGGGCGCCGTCGCGGAGCCGCCGCCGTAGTCGCTGCCGCGCACGAGGATCTCCGCGAGCGCCTCGCCGTACCACGCCGGCGAGAGCCAGAGGTTGACGAAGCCGGGGCCGGCGACCTCCGCCCTCTCGACCGCGTCGAGACCCTCCGCGGCGCGCGCGTACTCCTCCGCGAGCTCCCGGGGCGGGCGCTTCACCGCGGCCGCCTGCCGCAGCGCCACGTTCGTCGCGAAGTCGCCGTGCTCGGGGTTCCCGGGGCGCTCGAGCGCGACCGGCGCGCCGAGTGTCTCGGCGAGGGTGGTGCGGAGGCGCTCGACGGCGGTCACGGGTGGCGTATCGTAGAGACGTGGACGAGGACTCCCAGGAGCGCCACCTCAACCTGCACCTCGATCCGGAGAAGCACCTGGCCGGCGTCTACGCGAACTTCGCGAACGTCAGCTTCTCCGACTACGAGTTCACGATCACGTTCGCGCGGATCGAGCACGAGGTCGACGAGGGCGAGATCCCCGGCGCGGTCGTCGCGCGCGTGAACATGTCGCCCCGGTTCGTCGAGGAGCTCCAGGCGGCGATCGCCGACGCCTGGTCGAAGTGGTCGAGCCGCGAGGCGATCAGGAACCTGCCGGAGGCGCCGCCGAGCTCCTAGCGGCGCGGATCCGCTCCTCGGTCGTCGGGTGCGTCGCGAGCAGGATGCGCGCCCACGCCGGCGGCGAGGGATCGTTGAGGTTGGTGCGGACGAAGCGGCGGAACGTGGCCTCGGCCGCGGCCGGCTCGCCCGTCGCCGCCAGCCCGAGATGGTCGGCCTCGGCCTCGTAGCGCCGCGAGACCGCGTTCGTCAGCGGCAGCACCGCGAGCTGGAGGAGGACGACGACGAGCACCGCCTTCGGCACCTGGCCCGGGTCCTCGAGGCGAACGGTCCGCGACAGGATCCAGACGAGCGGCGGCGCGAGCAGCGCCAGCCAGCCGAGCCCCTTCCAGATGTGGTGCGCCTCGACGTGCGCGAGCTCGTGCGCCGCGAGGAAGCGGATCTCGTCGTCGGTGTAGCGGCCGTCGAGGAGCGTGTCCCAGAGCACGACGGTGCGCGTCGCGCCGAGCCCGTAGACCTCCGCGTTCACCCGCGTCGTCCGCTCGCTCGCCCGGCGCACCTCGACGCGGTCGACCTGCACGCCGAGCCGGTCGCCGAGTGCCCGGATCTCCGCGGCGAGCGCCGGGTCGTCGAGCCGGTCGAGCTTCGGCGCGAGGACGAGCGGCTGCAGCAGCACGGACGCGGCGCCGACGACGACGAGCGCCGGCGCGCCCACGAGCCACCAGCGGCGGCCGAAGCGCCGCGCGAGCAGCATCCCGGCCGCGAGCGCGACACAGGCGAGCACGACCGAGCCGAGGAGCTCGAGCCACGGGTTCAGCACGAGCCGGTCGAGGTAGCCCGCGTCGGAGAGGTCGTAGCGGCGCCGCCACCACTGCGCGGCGACGGCGACCGGCAGACGCGCGAGCCACATCGCGCGCGAGGACGACCAGGAGCACCTGCAGGCCGCGCACGACCGCGGGCCCGCGCGCGCGCTGCGCCAGGCGCGGGCCGAGCGGGACGAGCGCGACGAGCACCGCGAGCTCCACGGCGAGGGCCGCGAGCCAGAGGAGCCGCGCCCCGCGCGCGTACGCCTCCGCGCGCTCGAGCACGTCGCTGCTCGAAGGCCACGCGTCCGCTCCCGGTCTGCACCCGTGTCGGCGCGCCAGAGGAGCGTCGCGGCCAGGAGCCAGCCGAGTACGGTTCCACTTCCGATGGCCCACCGCATCGCAGTCATCTCCGACGTCCACGCTAACCTCGCCGCCCTCGAGGCCGTCCTCTCGGCGATCGAGAAGGAGGGCGTCGAGGAGATCTGGTGCCTCGGCGACACCGTCGGCTACGGGCCACGGCCGAACGAGTGCTGCCGGATCGTGCAGGAGCGGGCGACGCTGTGCCTCGTCGGCAACCACGACCTCGTCGCGCTCGAGAGCGCCGGCGTGAACGTGGCCGAGTTCAACCCGGACGCCGCCGCCGCGGCCCGGTGGACGACGGCCGCGCTCGACGAGCACTCGCGGGCGTTCCTCGAGTCGCTCCAGCCCGAGGCGTGGCGCGAGGGCGCCGCGATGTTCCACGCGAGCGCGCGGGACCCGGTCTGGGAGTACGTCCTGACCGGCGAGGCGGCGCTGGGCACGTTCGAGGCGACCGCAGGAGGCGCTCGTGCTCGTCGGCCACAGCCACGTCGCCCTCGCGATCTCGCTCGACGGCGACCGGCTCGAGGGCGGCGTCGCGAGCGGCGGCACCGAGATCCCGCTCGACGGCGCCCGCCGCCTGCTCAACCCGGGCTCCGTCGGACAGCCGCGCGACGGCGACCCGCGCGCCGCCTGGCTCCTGCTCGACCTCGACGCGAGGTTTGCCGCCTTCCGCCGCGTCGAATACCCGATCTCGGAGACACAGCGCGAGATCCACGACCGCGGCCTTCCGGCCTCGCTCGCCGAACGGCTCGCGCTCGGCCACTGACCGAGGAGGACCGATCCGCACAGCACTCGGCAGCGCGGGGGTCGTCGCCCTCCTCGTCGTGCTCGCGCTCGCGGGCTGCGGCGGGGGCGACGGCGCGGACGAGGCCTCGCCCCCTTCCCGGCCGACGCTCGCGGCGGCGACGGCGGACCGGCTGGTGGCGCGCTCCGACACGATCGCGCTGAAGCTCGCGGCCGGCGACGAGTGCGGCGCGGCGCACGAGGCCGATGCGCTCAGCGCCGACGCGATCGCCGCGGTGAACGCCGGCGAGATCCCCGCCGTCTACCAGGAGGAGCTCGTCGCGCGCACGCAGGAGCTCGTGAACGCCGTCAACTGCCCGCCGCCGGTCGTCCAGCCGGAGCCGCAGGCCGACGAGGACGAGGACGACGACGGGCGCGGGCGCGGCAAGAAGAAGGGGCGCAAGAAGGACCGCGACGACGAGGACGACGGATGAGCTGCGATCGCCTTCGCCGACCGATACCGCGTCGAGCGGCCGCTCGGCCGCGGCGGGATGGGCCGCGTCGACCTCGCGCGCGACGTCGATCTCGACCGGCTCGTCGCCGTGAAGGTGCTCGCGGGCACTCTCGCCGGCGACGCGGAGCTGCGCGAGCGCTTCGTCCGCGAGGGCCGCCTCGCTGCCCGGCTCGCCCACCCCAACGTGGTCGGCGTCCTCGACGCCGGCGAGGTCGACGGGCTGCCGTTCATCGTCATGGAGTACGTCGACGGCGAGACGCTCGCGGACGTCGTCCGCCGCGAGGGCCCGCTGCCCTGGGACCGCGCGGTCGGGCTCGCAGTGCAGGCGCTCGACGGCCTCGAGCACGCGCACGCGGCAGGGCTCGTGCACCGCGACGTGAAGCCGGGGAACCTGCTGCTGCGCCACGACGGGCAGCTGAAGATCGGCGACTTCGGGATCGCGCGCGCGGTGGAGCTGTCGGGGCTGACGGAGGCCGGGACGATCCTCGGCACCGCGGCGTACCTCGCCCCCGAGCAGGCGCGCGGCGAGGAGGTCGGCCCCGCGGCGGACGTCTACGGGCTCGCCGCGGTGCTGTACGAGCTGCTGACCGGGCGGCCGCCGCGCGAGGTCGCCTCGCTCGGTGAGCTCGTGGACGCGATCGAGGCCCCGATCACGCCGGTGCGCGACCTTGCGCCGGACGTGCCGGAGCCGGTCGAGGAGGCGGTGATGAGCGGCCTCGCCGCCCGGGCCGACGCGCGTCCCACGGCCGCCGGGCTCCGCGTCGCGCTGACGCTGCCGGGGGCGGCGACCGCGTCGGAGCCGGCGACGATGGTCGTCCGTCCGCGGCGAGAACGCGCCCGCCGCCGCGCGCCGTGGCTCGTCGCGGCGCTCGCGACAGCGGCGATCGCCGTGGCCGGTTTCCTCGCCCTCGACGCCGATCCAGGCCCGGCCGACGAGCCCCGGCAGACGCCGCCCGCGCCACGCGGCCCGCAGGCCGGTGCGACGCCCGAGGAGACGGCGCGGAACCTGTCGGAGTGGCTGCGCGCCAACGCGCGCGGCGGAACGGGCTAGGCGAGCTCGAGGTTCGGGCCGGCGGACGCGACCGCCGCCGGCTTCGCCTTCTCGCCGAAGGTGATGCCCTCGCGGGCGAGCGCGAGCTGGACTTCCTCGCGCGCCTTGTAGATCCGCCACTTCACGGTGGCGAGCGTGATCTCGAGCGAGTCGGCGATCTCCGTGTAGGACATGCCGACGACGTCACGGAGGAGCAGCGCCATCTTCAGGTCGACGGTGAGGTTCTCGACCGCGCGCCAGACCGCGTCGATCGCCTCCAGCCGCTCGAACGGCGCGTCGAGCACCTCGAGCGGCGGCGCGTCCTCGAGCGCGATGAGGTTCCGCGGCCGGCGCTCGCTCGCGCGGAGCTCGTCGAGCACCCGGTTCTTCGTCACCTGGAAGAGCCAGGTCGTGAACTTCGACCGCAGCGAGAAGCTCGGCAGGCCCTGGAAGACCCGGACGAAGACCTCCTGCGTCAGATCCTCGGCCAGCTGGCGATCGCCCCCGACGAGGCGCATCACGTAGTTGAACACGGGGACTTCGTACGCACGAACGATGAGCGAGAAGGCTCGCTCGTCCCCCCGCTGCGCCTTCCGCAGGACGCCAAAATCAGGCTGCGCGAGTGACAATTCGCGCGGAGTATAGACGGGTTTACTCCAGCCTGGCCATCCCCGCCCCGGTCATTTCGTCCGGGACGTCCAGTCCGAGGTACGCGAGGGCCGTCGGAACGAGGTCGGAGAGCTCGGCGCCGTCACGCAGCGATACGTCCGGATCCGTGACCACGAGCGGCACCGGATTCGTCGTGTGGGCCGTGTGCGGGCCGCCGTCGGCATCGATCATCACCTCGGCGTTCCCGTGGTCGGCGGTGACCAGGCAGACGCCTCCGGCGGCGTGCACCGCGTCGACGACGCGCCCGAGGCAGGCGTCCACGGTCTCGACGGCGCGGATCACGGCCGGGATCGAGCCGGTGTGCCCGACCATGTCGGGGTTGGCGAAGTTGACGACGCCGAACGCGTAGCCCGCGCCGATCTCGGCCGCGAAGCGGTCGGCCACCTCCGTCGCCGACATCTCCGGCTTCAGGTCGTAGGTCGCGACGTCCCGCGGCGACGGGACGAGGATCCGCACCTCCCCGGGCCACTCGCGCTCGTCACCGCCGTTGAAGAAGTAGGTGACGTGCGCGTACTTCTCGGTCTCCGCGACGTGGAGCTGCCTGAGGCCGTGGCCCGCGAGCACCTCGGCGATCGTGTTCCGCACCTCCTGCTCCGCGAACGCGACCGGGCAGGGGAAGTCCGCGCGGTAGCGGGTCATCGTGGTCACGTCGAGGCCGCGCTCGAGCAGGCGCTCGGTGAGCTGCCGCGCGCGGTCGGGGCGGAAGTTGAAGTGGATCGCCGCGTCGTCCGGCCCCAGCGCCGGCGCCGGCGGGTAGACGAGCGGCTCGACGAACTCGTCCGTCACGCCCGTCTCGTAGCTCCGCCGCACGTCCTCGACCGGGTCGGTGCCCGCGGTCCCGAGGCGATCGACGATCGCCGCGACGGCACGGTCGGTGCGCTCCCAGCGCTGGTCCCGGTCCATCGCCCAGTAGCGGCCCATGACGTCCGCGATCCGCTCGCGCGGGAGCTCCGCCAGGTCGGCGACGGCCGAGGTCGGCGACACGTCGCGTCCGTCCGTGAAGGCGTGGATCCACGTCCGCTCCGCCATCCCCTGTTGCTCGGCGAGCCGCAGCAGCGCCTGCAGGTGGTCGAGGTGCGAGTGGACGCCGCCGTGCGAGACGAGCCCCAGCAGGTGCACGTCCCCGCCCCGGTCGCGTGCCCGCGCGAACGCGCCGACGAGCGCCTCGTTCGCGAAGAAGCTGCCGTCCCGGATCGCGCGGCTCACGCGCTGGAGGTCCATGTCGATGACGCGGCCCGAGCCGATCGTCAGGTGACCCACCTCGGAGTTCCCCATCTGGCCCTCGGGCAGCCCGACCGCCTCGCCGCTCGCCTTCAGCGTCGTGTGCGGGTACTCCCGCCAGAGCCGGTCGAACACCGGCGTGGAGGCGAGCTCGACCGCGTTCCCCGGGCCGGCCGGCGCGCAGCCCCAGCCGTCGAGGACGACGAGCGCTACGAGAGGGACGCGGCTACCTGGCAAATCGCGAGGAAGGAGTCGGGCTCGAGTGAGGCGCCGCCGACGAGCGCGCCGTCGACGGCCGGCATCGACAGCAGCTCGGGGGCGTTCTCGGGCTTCACCGAGCCGCCGTAGAGCACGGGGACGTCCGCGATCGACTTGACGAACTCGTGCGCCTCCTGCGCGAGCTCCGGGGTCGCGGTCCGGCCCGTGCCGATCGCCCACACGGGCTCGTACGCGATGACGTAGTCGTGCCCCTCGCACGCGTACGCGATCGCCTCGCACTGGATCTTCAGGACGAGCTCGGTGTCCTCGGACTCGCGCTGCTCGAGCGTCTCGCCGACGCAGGCGATGACGTCGAGGCCGGCCGCGAGCGCGGCGCGGGCGCGGCGCGCGACCATCTCGTCGGTCTCGCCGAAGAGCTGCCGCCGTTCCGAGTGGCCCACGAGCGTGCCGCGGACGCCGAGCTCGACGAGCATCTCCGCGGCGACCTCGCCCGTGTAGGCGCCCTGGGGCTCCCAGTGCGCGTTCTGCGCGTAGACCGAGACTTTGTGGCTCTGAGCCACTTGCTCCACCGCCGCCGCGAGCGACACCGCGGGCGGGCAGACGACGACGTCGACGCCTTCCGGCGGCTCGAACGCATCGAGGAAGGTCCTCGTCTCGGACGGGCCCTTGAACATCTTCCAGTTCCCGGCAATAAGCGGCCTAGCGGCTTGGGTCACAGGAGAGACCACCCGAGTCCGCCACAACGTCTCACGGCCGAGGCGCCTCCGGAATCGCCGCCACGCCCGGGAGCTCCTTGCCCTCGAGCAGCTCGAGCGACGCGCCGCCGCCGGTCGAGATCCACGAGATCCGCTCCGCGACCCCGAGCTCGTTGACGGCGCGGACGGAGTCGCCGCCGCCGACGACCGAGTACGCCGAGCCGTTCTCGGCGACAGCGCGCGCCACCGCCTTCGTCCCCTCGGCGAAGGCCTCCCACTCGAAGACCCCCATCGGCCCGTTCCAGAAGATCGTCCGCGCGCGCGAGATCTCCTCGGCGAAGCGGGCCTCGGACTCGGGGCCGATGTCGAGGCCGAGCCAGCCGTCCGGCAAGGCGTCGAACGGCGTGACGCGATGCTCCGCGTGCTCGTCGAACGCCGCCGCGGCGACCACGTCGTCCGGGAGCACGACCGGGAAGTCGAGCGGGTTCTCCTCCCGCAGCTCCTCCGCCATCTTGCCGCCGACGACGACGGTGTCCGCCCGGCTGCCGAGCTTCTGCAGGACGCCGAGCTTGTCCTCCACCTTCGCGCCGCCCGCGATCAGCACGAACGGCCGCTCGACCTCGCCGAGGAGCCGGCCGAGATGCTCGAGCTCCTCGAGCAGGAGGAACCCGGCGTAGGCGGGCAGCAGGTGCGCGACGGCCTCGGTCGACGCGTGCGCGCGGTGGGCCGATCCGAACGCGTCGTTGACGTACAGGTCGCGGTCGTCGGCCAACTCGCGCGCGAACTCCTCGTCGTTTGCCGTCTCGCCCGGGTGGAAGCGCGTGTTCTCGAGCACGACGACGCGCTCGTCCTGGAGGTGCTTCCGGAGCTCCTCCGCGACCGGGCGCATCGCATACCTCGCGCGGTCCTCCTCGCTCTTCGGCCGGCCCAGGTGCGAGCAGACCGCCACCTCCGTCGCCCCCTCGTCGAGGAGCCAGGCAAGCGTGGTGAGCGCGGCCACGATCCGCGTGTCGTCGGCGACCCGCCCGTCCTCGAGCGGGACGTTGAGATCGGCCCGGACGAGCACGCGCTTCCCCCGGACGTCTGCCTGCCGGACGGAGCGCGGACGATGCACTACAAGCGCGTGACGAGGTCCACGAGCCGGCACGAGTAGCCCCACTCGTTGTCGTACCAGCCGAAGACCTTCGCCATCGGCCCGCCGTACGCCATCGTCAGCTCGCTGTCGAAGATGCAGGAGTACGGGCTCTGGTTGATGTCCGTGGAGACGAGCGGGTCCGTCGAGTACTGGAGGATCCCCTCGAGCGGGCCGTCCGCCGCCGCGCGGAACGCGTCGTTGACCTGCTCGGCCGTCACGTCCTCGCCGAGGTGGACGACGAAGTCCGTCAGCGAGCCGGTCGGGATCGGCGCGCGCACGGCGACGCCGTCCACGATGCCGTTCAGCTCGGGCAGCACGAGCCCGATCGCGCGGGCGGCGCCGGTCGAGGTCGGGATCAGGTTGATCGCGGCCGCGCGGGCGCGGCGCAGGTCCTCGTGCGGGAGGTCGAGGATCCGCTGGTCGTTGGTGTACGCGTGGATCGTCGTCATGAAGCCGCGCTCGATCCGGAACGCGTCGTGCAGGACCTTGGCCATCGGGGCGATGCAGTTCGTCGTGCAGGAGGCGTTCGAGACGATGTGGTGGAGGTCCGGGTCGTACTGGTCGTCGTTGACGCCGAGCACGACCGTGAGGTCCGGGTCGGTCGCCGGCGCGGAGATGACGACCTTGCGGGCGCCGGCGTCGAGGTGCTTCTGCGCGCCCTCGCGCTTCGTGAAGAAACCGGTGGATTCGACGACGACGTCGACGCCGAGGTCGCCCCAGGGGATCGCGCCGGGCTCGCGCTCGGAGAGCAGCTTGAACTCCCTGCCGGCCGCGCGAATCGTCCCGTCGCCGACCTCGACCCCGCCCTCGAGCGGGCCGAGGTTCGAGTCGTACTTCAACAGGTGCGCCATCGTGGCGACGTCGCCCAGGTCGTTCGCCGCGACGATCTCGACGTCCGCGTCCCGCGCGACCGCCGCGCGGAAGAAGTTCCGGCCGATCCGGCCGAAGCCGTTGATGCCCACACGGGTTGCCATCGATCCCCCTGGTCGGAGTCGTCTGCCGAGTCCGCGGCGACTCTAGCCAAGCGTCCCCGGCCGGGACTCAGTAGTCGGCCGTACGCCGCTGAACCGGTGCAGAGGTAAAGCGGCGGGCCCGAGAGAGGAGCTCCGAGGACGATCTCCTCGCCCGGTTTCTCCGCACCCAGGACCGTGGCGACGGACGGGGTCTGAATCCGGCGCCCGACGAGTGCGGAACCCGCCGCAGTGGTGAGTATGACTCAGAACGCGTGGCGAAAACCAGCGGAGTTGTGCAGAACCTTGTTCGACAGCCTGGCGAACTTGGATCGTAGTCCGATCTAGATATCGCCTTCGGCCAGCGCGACCACCCGCTGGAGCCGCCGGTGCACGGACGTCTTCGTCGCCGGCGGGTCGCAGCGGCGCGCGAGCTCCGCGAGCGACGCCGACGGGTGACGCACGCGCAGCTCCGCGACCTCCCGCAGCGGCTCCGGGAGCGCCGTGAGCTCGCCCCGCGTCGCAAGGTGCCGCACCGCGCGGAGCTGCACGTGAGCGGCCCTGCTCGTGCGCACGAGGTTCGCGTGATCCGCGTTCGCGAGCCGGTTCGCGCGCGCCCGCGTCTCGCCCATCACCGCGCCCTCCTCGAGCTCGAGCACGACGCCGCCGGCGCCTGCGAGCGCGAGCGTGTCCTCGACCGCACCTCGGCCCTTCGCGTACGCGACGGCGTGCCGGCCACGGTCGGCCACGGCGAGCGGCGCGAGCTCGGCCAGCAGCCGCGCGCCCTCCATCCCGGCCGAGCGGATCTCGAGATGGAGCGCCGGGGGGCCGGTCAGCGAGCCGGCGCCGAGGAGCGCACCGCGGACGTACGCGCCCCGGCAACACGCACGGGCGACGAGCGAACGCGGCGGGAGCTCCCGCGGCGCGAGCCCGTCGTCGAGGACGCCCGCCTGCCGGAGGACAGTCACCGCACGCTCGTCGCCCGGGACGTGCAGCTGATACCGCATCCCCTGCTCGAAGGCGCGGCGCCGGTACGTCCGGATCTCCGACTCGACGCCGAACGAGCGCAGCAGCGCGAATGCGCGCCGCGCGACCGCCGAGGAGGCGAGGTCGAGGTGGAGCGAGACGGCTCCGCGGCCGCGGAGGTGGACGCTGCCGGCCGTGTGGAACAGCCCGGAGAGCTCGGCGAGCCGATCGCACTCGCTCCGCGGGTCGATCGCGGCGAGCTCGTCCCGCAGTTCCTCGGAGAGCGACGTGCCCTGGCGGTCACGTTGCCGTGTCTCCGGCGCGCGAAGAGCAAGCGTCGCAAGGACGCAGGCTGCGCGCGTGCCGGTGGCACGTGTGCAGCCGAGGACGCGGCGATTCGCCGCTCTGCAGCCGCCCAGAGGCGCGGATCACGTGGCCGGCCAGGGCACTCCATCGAGCCTCAGCAGCCGTCGCTTGTACGCCTCGCCGAGCGAGCCGTAGCCGCCGATCCCCGAGGCGGAGACCACGCGGTGGCACGGGACGATGACGGCGAAGTGGTTCGTGGCGCACAGGGTGCCGATCGCGCGTGCGGCTCCGGGTGACCCGGCGAGCGCCGCCAGCTCGCCGTACGTGACGACCTCGCCGCGGGGCACGCGCCGCAGCGCGTCCACGGCCGCGAGCTGGAACGGCGTGCACCCGTCCAGCTCGAGCTCGACATCGAGGAAGTCGTCCTCGGCGCCCGCGAACCAGTCCCGCAACCGCTCGGCGAGCGGATGGACTTTGTGGCTCTGAGCCACTTGCTTCGGACGCGGGTGCTCGGCCTGGACGACCCGGTCCCCGTCCAGCCAGACCTCCCCCACGCCCCAGCCCGGCGCCTCGAAGGCGGCGTACGTGACACGGGTAGGGGCGACCGGGCGCACGGGCTCCGCCGTAGAATCGCCGACGGATGGCACTCCACGCGATCCAGCGCCCGCCGGCGCCCCGGAACGAGCCCGTCAAGGGCTACGAGCGCGGCTCCCCCGAGCGGGGCGAGCTGCAGGAGCAGCTGCGCCGCATGGAGGCCGAGCGGCTCGAGCTGCCGATGGTGATCGGCGGCGAGGAGGTGCGCACCGGGAACACGTTCGAGGCGGTCATGCCGCACCGGCGCAACCACGTCCTCGCCGAGGTCCACGCCGGCGGCGCGGCCGAGGTCGAGCGCGCGATCGACGCCGCCGCGGAGGCGTGGAAGACCTGGTCGCGGACGCCGTGGGAGGAGCGCGCCGCCGTCTTCCTCCGCGCTGCGGAGCTGCTCGCCGGCCCCTACCGCCAGGTGCTGAACGCCGCGACGATGCTCGGCCAGTCGAAGACCGCGCACCAGGCGGAGATCGACGCCGCCTGCGAGCTCATCGACTTCTGGCGCTTCAACGTCGAGTTCATGACGCGGATCTACGAGGAGCAGCCCGTCTCCTCGCCCGGGATCTGGAACCGGATGGAGTACCGGCCGCTCGAGGGCTTCGTCTTCGCGGTCACGCCGTTCAACTTCACCGCGATCGGCGGGAACCTGCCGGCGAGCCCGGCGCTCATGGGCAACACCGTCGTCTGGAAGCCCGCGTCGACCGCCGCCTACTCCGCGCACTTCACGATGCAGATCCTGCGCGAGGCCGGCCTGCCCGACGGCGTGATCAACCTCGTCTACGGCTCGGGCGCCGAGATCGGCGACCCCGCGCTCGCGTCGCCGCAGCTCGCCGGCGTCCACTTCACGGGCTCGACCCCGGTCTTCCACTCGATGTGGAAGACGATCGGGAGCAACATCGCGAGTTACCGCAACTACCCGCGGATCGTCGGCGAGACCGGCGGCAAGGACTTCATCGTCGCCCACCGCACCGCCGACGTCGACGCCGTCGCGGCCGCGATCGTGCGCGGCTCGTTCGAGTACCAGGGCCAGAAGTGCTCGGCCGCTTCGCGCGTCTACATCCCCGAGTCGATGTGGCCGCAGCTGCGCGAACGGCTCGCGGACGAGGTCGGCTCGATCACGATGGGCGACGTCGGCGACTTCTCCAACTTCATGGGCGCGGTGATCGACGGCAAGGCGCTCGCCGGGCACCGCGAGGCGATCGAGCTCGCGCGGAGCGCGAACGACACGGAGATCCTCGTCGGCGGCACCGTCGACGACAGCGAGGGCTTCTTCGTCGAGCCGACGGTGGTGGTCACGCGCGACCCGAAGATGAAGCTCATGCAGGAGGAGCTCTTCGGCCCGATCGTGACGACGTTCGTCTATCCGGACGACCGCTGGCAGGACACGCTCGAGCTCGTCGACGAGACGGCGCCGTACGGGCTCACCGGCGCCGTCTTCGCGCGCGACCGGCAGGCGATCGAGGACGCCGACCGGGCGCTCGAGTACGCGGCCGGCAACTTCTACGTGAACGACAAGCCGACCGGCGCGGTCGTGGGCCAGCAGCCGTTCGGCGGCGCTCGCGCGTCCGGGACGAACGACAAGGCCGGCTCCATGTGGAACCTCATCCGCTGGACGAGCCCGCGGACGATCAAGGAGACCTTCGTCCCGCCGCGCGACTACCGGTACCCGTTCCTGCAGGCCGACGGCGACGGCCGCCCGCTTTCCTAGGACACGACCTCGAAGGCCCAGGCCGCGGCGGCAGCGGTCTCGGGCGTCGTCGCGAACGTCGTCGCGACGTGCCAGCCCTCGGGGAGCTCCGACTCGACCTCGTGCCGCACGCGGGCGCCGAACGGCCCCTCGTCGTCGCGGCGCAGCGGCAGCGGCTCGCCGTCGAGCCACAGCAGCGAGCGCTCGAGCGGGCCGGACGCGTCGAGCGTCGCCGCGAGGGTCGGCGTGCCGTCGCTCTCGTCGAGGTGCCCGGGCAGGAGGCCGACGGCGACGGCGCCGCCGAGCTCGACCCGCCACTCGCCGCCGACGCGCCGGAACGCGGTCGCGAACGCGTAGGGCTCCTCCTCGTCCTCGACGACGCGCGTGCCGGTCACGGCCGCGACGCCCCACGGGCCGACGCGGCGCGCGAGGATCGCCTTCGGGGGCCCGGTCTGCCGGGCGAGGTCGTCGCGCAGGTCGGCGGCGAGGCCGCGATGGAACTCGGCGTACGTCGGGCCCATCGTCTCCTGCGTCTGCGGCGACAGGGCCGCCCACAGCGCCCGGTCGTCGCCGCGGTCGACCGCCTCGAGGAAGCCGACGAGCGCCTCCCCGACCGCGGGCTCCTCGACGCCCGCGACTGCGGCGACCGGCGCCCCCTCGTCCTCCTCGCCTGCGCCCCCGCACCCGACGCAGGCGAGCGCGAGGAGCACCACGACCGCGAGCCTCATGCGCGGCCGGCCTTGTGCAGCTGCGCGTAGATCGACCGCGCCGTCTTCGCGGGCACGCCGGGCACGCCCTCGAGCTCCTCCGGCGTGGCCGCGAGCACGCCCTCGACCGACCCGAAGTGCGCAATCAGCGCCCGCCGCCGTGCCGGGCCGACGCCCTGGAGCGTGTCGAAGATCGACTCGAAGCCGCGCTTCTCGCGCCGCTGCCGGTGGAAGCCGACGGCGAAGCGGTGCGCCTCGTCGCGGATCCGCTGCAGCAGCTGCAGGCCGGGCGAGCTGCGCTCGAGCCGGATGGGGTCGGACTGGCCGGGCACGAACACCTCCTCCTCCCGCTTCGCGAGCGCGATCACCGCCACGCGCGAGAGGTCGTAGCGCTGCATCGCCTCCAGCGCCGCGGCGAGCTGCCCCTTCCCGCCGTCGATCACGACGAGGTTCGGCGGGGAGGCGAACGACTCGTCGTACTCGTCGGCCGAGACGTCGCCGAGCCGCGCGAACCGCCGCGAGACGACCTCCCCCATCGAGGCGAAGTCGTCCTGGCCGTCGACGCCGCGCACCGCGAACTTGCGGTAGTGCGCCTTCTTCGGCACCGCGTCCTGGAAGACGACCATCGAGCCGACGACCTCCTCGCCCTGGATGTTCGAGATGTCGAAGCACTCGATCCGGAGCGGGAGGCTCTCGAGGTTGAGCACCTCGCGCAGCTCCTCGAGCGCCTCGACGCGGCGCTGGCGCTTCTGCTCCGCGGCCACCTGCTCGGAGGTCAGCGCGAGCCGCGCGTTCTCGGCCGCGAGCTCCTGCAGGCGCCGCTTTTCGCCGCGCTCGGCCACCCGCACCTCGACGCGCGAGCCGCGCCGCGCCGAGAGGAACTCCTCGAGCGCCGAGACGTCGCCCGCGTCCCGCGGCACGACCAGCTGCGGCGGCACGCTCGGCGCCGAGCCGTAGTACTCGACGCAGAACGCCTCGAGCACCGTCGTCAGGTCCTGCCCGGCCACGTTCTCGAGGTGGAAGCTGTGCCGGTCGACGAGCTTGCCGCCGCGGAGCGGGAAGATCTGCACCGCCGCCCGGTCGCCCTCGGCGGCGATCCCGATCACGTCGACCGTGCCGACCGAGCGCCGGTCGGCCGCCTGCCGCTCGGCGAGGTGCTGCACCGACTTGAGCCGGTTCCGGTAGCGCGCCGCCTCCTCGAAGCGCTCCTCGCGGGCGGCCCCGCGCATCCGGTCCTCGAGCTCGGCCAGGATCGGCGCAGACTCGCCCGAGAGGAACTCGACGACGCCGTCGATGATCGCCCGGTAGTCCTCCTTCGACACGTACCCGACGCACGGGGCCCGGCAGCGCTCGATGTGGTAGTCGAGGCACGGGATCCCGGAGTGCCGACCGGGCTTCGGCCCCTCGCACGGCCGGAACTGGAAGACGCGGTTGAGGACGTCGAGCGTCTCGCGCACCTTCTTCGCGTTCGCGTACGGGCCGAAGTACCAGACGCCGCGCCGGTGCCGCTCGCGGGTGAACATGACGCGCGGGTAGTCGTCCTCGACCGTGACGGCGATGTACGGGAACGACTTGTCGTCGCGCAGCCGGATGTTGAACGGCGGCCGGTGGCGCTTCACGAGGTTCTGCTCGAGATGCAGCGCCTCGGCCTCGGTGCCGGTGACGATCACCTCGACGTCCTCGACGCGTGCCGGCAGCTGCGCGATCTGGGCGCGCGTGTCGGGCGTCCGCTGGAAGTACGAGCGGACGCGCGGGCGCAGCGACTTCGCCTTCCCGACGTAGAGCACCTCGCCCTTCCCGTCGCGGAAGAGGTAGACGCCGGGCTTCGCCGGGAGGCCCTTCAACTGGCGCTCGACGTGGTCGGTGGCCATGGCCGAGCCAGCGTAGCCGCCTAACGAATCCCGAATACGGCCCGAATACGGGGGCGCTACCTTGGCGGCATGAAGGGGGTCGTGCTCGCGCTCCTCGCGCTCGTTTTCGCCGCTCCTGCGGCGGCCGGAGGGCCGTCCCTCGTCGTCGGCGTCGCCGAGGACTCGCCCAAGCAGGCGACCGTCACGGCCGCGAAGGCCCGGGTGACCATGGCCCAGCTCGCGGGCGTGCGCCAGATCCGCGTGACCGCCCAGTGGCGGCCCGGCCTGACCGCGCCGCCCGACGGCGAGCTCGCCGCGCTCCGCAACGCCGCCGACGCGGGCCGCCTCGCCGGGATCCGGATCGTCGTCACGGTCTACCCGTTCGGCTCCAGCGTGACCCCGCTGACGCCGCAGGCGCGCGCGCAGTTCGCCTCGTTCACCGCCGCCGTCGTGCGCGCCGGCTTCTCCGAGGTGATCGTCGGCAACGAGCCGAACATCAACCGCTTCTGGATGCCGCAGTTCGCCGCCGACGGCTCGAACGCGGCCGCGACCGCGTTCCTCCCGTTGCTGGCCGAGGCGTACGACGCCGCCAAGCGCGCCGACCCGAAGGTGGTCGTCTGGGGCCTCGGCGTCTCGCCGCGCGGCTCCGACAACCCCGCTCTGGCCCGACACACGCACTCGCCGACAGGGTTCATCCGCGACCTCGGCACCGTCTACCGTGCGAGCGGCCGGACGACGCCGATCATGGACGGGCTCGCGATCCACCCGTACGGCGACAACTCCAGCCAGGGGCCGAAGGACTCGGCGCACCCGAACTCGACCACGATCGGGATCGCCGACTACCCGAAGCTCGTCCGCCTCCTCGGCGAAGCGTTCGACGGGACGCCGCAGCGCGGCACGTCGCTGCCGATCCTCTACGACGAGTACGGCGTCGAGACGCAGATCGCGGCCGACCGCGCCTCCCTCTACGACGGCAACGAGCCGGACACGACGCGGCCGGTGGACGCCGCCACGCAGGCGCGCTTCTACCGCGAGGCGATCGAGATGACGTTCTGCCAGCCGACCGTCACGGGGATCTTCCTCTTCCATCTCGAGGACGAGAAGGCGCGCGCCGCCTGGCAGTCGGGGCTCTACGACGTCGCGGGGCGGCCGCGGCCGGCCGTCGAGACGGTCCGCGCGGCTGCCTCTGCCGTCCGCCGCGGCGTCGCCGCCCGCTGCAACCTCCAGCTGACGCCGCGCGTCGCATTGCGGCGGCTGCCCGATCCGACCGCCGTCGCCGTCCGCTTCTCGTCGAACCTCGACGCGAGCTACCGGGTGCGCCTCCTGCGGGAGAACGGCACCGTTGCCGGCTCGACCTCCGGCCGCATCGTCGGCGGGACGCAGAAGGTCGTCCGCCTGCGCCGCCCGAGCCTCCGCGCCGGGCTGTTCCGCTGGGAGGTCACGGCGCGCTCGGTCGCGAACCCCGCACCGGCGAAGCCGGTGCTCTCCAACCCGTTCCGCCTGACCTGACGCGTACGATTCGGCCCGTGGAGGGCCAGTACGTCGCGTACGCGTTCCATCGCGTCGACCCGGCGTGGCGACGCCTGCCCGTGGAGGAGCGGGCCGCGCACAAGGACGCCTTCGCCGAGGTCGTCGAGGACTTCGCCGGACGGATGGACGGCCTCCGTGCGTACTCGGTCACGGGCGTCCGCCCGGACTCGGACTTCTTCCTCTGGAAGATCACCGAGCGCTACGAGGACCTCGGGGAGCTCGGCGCAGCGCTGAACGGGACGCCGCTCGCCGGCTGGCTCGAGACGCCGTACTCGTACCTCGCGACGACGAAGGCCTCGCAGTACACCTCGGCGCGGCGCGCGCGGAAGGTCGTGCCGCAGGGCTCGCCGTACCTCGTCGTCTACCCGTTCGTGAAGGTGCGGCCGTGGTACGCGCTCTCGGTCGAGGACCGGCAGCGGGCGATGGACGAGCACATCCGCATCGGCCGCGAGGAGTTCCCCGGGATCAAGAACCACACGAGCTACTCCTTCGGGATCGACGACCAGGAGTTCATGACCGCGTTCGAGTGCGAGGAGCCCGCCGACTTCATGCACCTGATGCTCAGGCTCCGCGACAGCGAGGCCTCGGCCTACACCGAGCGCGACACGCCGATCTTCGTGGGGCAGCTCGCGGAGATCAGGGCGTGCCTCGACGCGCTCGACGGCGCGTCGGCCCGAGTGTCGGCCTCGTAGCCCGGCTCGACCCGCGCATGTGACGCGCGTCACACGCGTCGCGTCGCGCCCGAGATAGACGTGCCGGAAACCGAGTCGTAGCGTTGAGTGATGCCGCTGTCGGAGATCCCCGTGACGCCGAGTCGGACTCGCCGGGTGGCGCGGCAGCGGTACGCGCCCGGCGACTGGTTCGCCGTGCCGCTCGCCGAGCGCGCGGTCGCGATCGCGCGGATCGCCCGGCACCACCGCGGGACCGTCTACGCGTACGTGTTCGCGCCGCTCCGTGCGGAGGTACCGGCGCTCGCGGACGTCGAGCACCATCGCCCGGGCGACGCGGCGACGCACATCGTCGTCTCGCACGTCGCCCTGCGCGACGGCGCCTGGCCGGTCATCGGCTGCGGTACGTTCGACCCTGCCGAGTGGCCCGAGCGAGGCATCGGCGACCGCGTCCTCGGGACTGCCGCGGCCGAAACCTCGTTGCGCCGCCTCTTCGGTCTCTAGTCGCTCTCACATCCCGTAGCTGCGCTGGTCGCGCCAGGTGCGGAACATCGCGTACCCGCAGATCCCGAGCGTGAGCAGGAACGCGACCGCCCCGAGGCCGCTCGCCCCGAACCAGAAGAACACGCCCAGGTCGACGACGATCACGAGCACCGACCCGTAGAAGACCCAGCGCGCACGGCTCCCCCAGGTGTCGATCTCCCAGCGCATCCGGTCGCGCCAGAGCAGGTAGAGGACGATCGCGATCGCGATGAAGAACGCGATCCGCAGGATGAGGGCGAGCGCGTTCAGCGTCGCCTGCAGCTGGAGCACGACGACCACGAGCGCGATCAGGCCGACGATCAGCAGGCCGCGCACGGTCGGGTTCATCCGCGAGAAGAAGCCCCTCATGCGCCGCCCGTCGTCCAGGCCCTGATCCCGAGCGCGGCGGCCAGGAGCGTCGCCACCGTGAACCAGAGCAGCCGCGCGCGCGGCTCGCGCGGGGCGTACATCCAGGGGCTCAACACCGCGGCGAGCGCGAGCGTCCCGTACACGTAGTGGAGGTCGTCCGGCGCGCGCCGGTCGTCGCCGAGGAGCAGCAGCCCGACCGCGACCTGCGCGACGAGCAGCGTCTGCGCGAGCGCGAGCAGCTGCCGCGAGAGGGCGCCCGGATCGCGGCGCCGGGCGTACACGACGACGCCCGCGATGCCTGCGGCCCCGCAGACCGCGACGAGCGAGTACGCGAGCACGCGGTGCGCATCTAGCATCGTCGCCGCACCCTACCGAGTGAGGTTCACGTGATCGAAGCGGGCACCCCGGCCCCCGAGTTCGAGCTCAACTCCGACGACGGCTCCACCGTGACGCTCGCCGGCCTGCGCGGTCGCCGCGTCGTCCTCTACTTCTATCCCAAGGACGACACGCCGGGCTGTACCGCGCAGGCATGCGGGATCCGCGACCAGTGGCAGGACTTCCGCGGCGTCGACGCGGTCGTGCTCGGGGTCAGCCCCGACGACGAGGCCTCACACCGGCGGTTCAAGGAGAAGTACGGGCTCCCGTTCACACTCCTCGCCGACGAGGACCACGCCGTGGCCGAGCGCTACGGCGTCTGGGGCGAGCGCACCATGTACGGCAGGACCTACATGGGCATCAAGCGCTCGACGTTCGTGATCGACGAGGACGGGACCGTGCTCTCGGCGATGTACGGCGTGAAGCCGGACACGCACGCGGAGCGCGTGCTCGCGGCGCTCGCCGGCTAGGCGCGTATCAGTAGTAGTGGCGCCGGCCGCCGACCATGCGTCCGGTGGCGCCGAGCAGGTAGAGCACCAAACCGACCACGATCAGGATGATCCCGATCGTCCAGAGGATGCCGGCCCCGAGGATCAGGCCGAGGATGAGGCAGATCAAACCGAGCACGATCATCGCGCCGAACCTCCGTGGTGGTTGACGGCTGCTCTTTCCCACGCGCCCCGAATCCAACCGCGATGCGTACGATCGCGGCGTGTCGAACAGCCGGCTCGTCTACTCCACCGACGGCGGCGACCGGCGCCGCGACGAGCCCGCGCGCCCCGAGCCCAGCGACGCCGGCGACGGCATCGTCCGCGTTACCCGCGAGCAGGGCGGACGCGGCAAGGTCGTGACTGTGGTGCGCGGCCTCCCGCCCGGCGAGCTGAAGGCGGTCGCGAGCGAGCTGAAGCGGCTCTGCGGCTCGGGCGGGTCCGTGAAGAACGGCGCGGTCGAGCTCCAGGGCGACCATCGCGAGAAGGTGGCGGCGCACCTCGAGACGCGCGGCCTGCAGATCCGCTAGCGGCTGCTCGACTCGGCCCAGAGGTCGACGCCGCTGTCCACCGCCAGGCGGTCGATCTCCCCCAGCTCGTCGGGCGTGAGCGGCGGCCCGTCGAGCGCCGCGACGTTCGCCTCGAGCTGCTGCACGCTGCTCGCCCCGATCAGCGCCGACGTCACCCGCGCGTCCCGCAGGATCCACCGCAGCGCGAGCTGAGCGAGGCTCTGCCCGCGGCGACGGGCGACCTCGTTCATCGCCCGCAGGCGGCCGCGAAGGTCATCCGTGAGCAGGCCGGCATCGAGGGTTCCGGGCCGGCTCGCGCGCGATCCTTCCGGGATCCCGTCGAGGTACTTGTCCGTCAGCAGCCCCTGCGCGAGCGGCGCGAACGCGATGCAGCCGACGCCCAGCTCCTCCAGCGCGTCGAGCAGGTCGGGCTCGATCCACCGGTTCAGCATCGAGTACGAGGGCTGGTGCAGGACGAACGGCGTCCCGAGCTCACGAAGGATCGCGGCCGCCTCGCGCGTCCGGTCGGCAGAGTACGACGAGATCCCGACGTACAGGGCCTTGCCCTGACGGACGGCCGTGTCGAGCGCGCCCATCGTCTCCTCGAGCGGCGTCTCCGGGTCGTGGCGGTGCGAGTAGAAGACGTCGACGTACTCGAGCCCCATCCGCCGCAGCGACTGGTCGAGCGACGCGAGGAGGTACTTGCGGGACCCCCACTCGCCGTACGGGCCCGGCCACATGTCGTAGCCGGCCTTCGTCGAGATCACGAGCTCGTCGCGGTACGGCCCGAGGTCGTCCTGCAGGAGGCGCCCGAACGTCTCCTCCGCCGAGCCGTACGGCGGCCCGTAGTTGTTGGCCAGGTCGAAGTGGGTTACGCCGAGGTCGAACGCCCGGCGGACGATCGCGCGGCTCCGCTCGAGCGGCGCATCCTCGCCGAAGTTCTGCCAGAGCCCGAGCGAGATCGCCGGCAGCTTCAGCCCGCTGCGGCCGCAGCGGCGGTACTCGATCAGCTCATAGCGGTCGGAGGCGGGCTCGTACGCCATGCGGGCGTTCTACCGCATCGCGCGAATCCGTGAAGGAAGTGTTCGGATCGTCCGCGGCCCGGCATCAAGGCGTCGCGTTTGGGGCACATGATCTGTGGGTTTCGGGGCCGAGGTCCAGCGGTCATGCGGCACCGATTCGACCCGAGCTCCCAGGGGAGAGTGAGCTCGCCCCGGAACCCGCATCCCGAGCCCGGCCTCGCCCGTTCAAGTCGGTGGCAGGCATCCCCCGCAACCGACCACGACGACGAACGGAGGCTCACATGGGCGACAAGACGGACAAGGCCCGCGGCAAGGCCAAGGAGGTCGCCGGTCGCGCCACCGGCGACGAAGCCCTCGCGCGGCAGGGCCGCAACGAGCAGGCCAAGGGGAATCTCAAGAAGAGCGCCGAGCAGGCAAAGGAGGCCGTCGAGAAGACGGTTTGACCGACGTCGTGCGGGCCGGCCCGGTCAGCGGGCCGGCCCCCCAGCGCGGGAGTCCTGACGCACGACGGTTGTACGCTTGACCTCGAGATGAAGGGACTGAGGGCCCGGCGCCACGAACGCCTGCTCGAGCTCGACGAGGTCGAGCGTCGCATGAAGCCGTTCGGGCGCCGGTACCTGGGGATCCGCACGATCCCGCTCGATGCGCTCGTCGGCACGGACAGCCGCGCCAGCTCGTTCACCCGCGACTTCCGCCCCCTGCACGCATTCAGCCGCGACCGCCTGCGGTCGCTCGAGGCGGCGTTCGCCGACGGCGCGTTCCCGCCGATCGTGACGGTCAAGCTCGGCGAGACGTACTTCGTGATCGACGGTCACCACCGCGTCGCCCTTGCGCGGCGCGGTGGCGGAGAGATGATCGACGCCGACGTGACCGAGCTCATCGCGCGCGTCCCGCTCCCGGCCGGGGCCGACATGCTCGAGGTCGTCCTCCGGGAACTCGAGCGGATCTTCCTCGAGGACAGTGGGTTGGACGAGGCGCGGCCCGGCGTGCGCGTCCCGGTGAGCCGGCCCGCGCACTACCTCGAGCTGCTGGAGAACGTCCAGATCCACGGCTACCACATGATGCGCGGACGCGGACGCGTGCTCGAGAACGCCGAGATCGCCGCGGACTGGCACGACGCGATCTGGACGCCGACGCTCGCCGCGATCGACCGTCTGCGCCTCGCCGGCATCTACCGGGAGGCGCCGTCCGGAGATCTCTTCCTCGTGCTCCACCGGCACCGGCGGGACGCGTTCCCCTCGACCGGCTGCCCGCACCTCGCGCAGACCGTCGTGTCCGTCATGGGCGACGGCGGGCGGCGCCGCCTGCTGCGGTTGCCGGGCCGCGGGCGCCGGTTGCCGGCCTCCTAAACCGAAGCCGCGCCTACGCCCAGGGCAGACGAAGCCAGTTCGGCGGCCGCTCTCGCCGGAACCGCTCGACCGTCGCGTACGCCTGCCTCCAGTCGGAGGTCTCCTCCGCCACGCTCGCGCCGTAGCGCGCCGCGAGCTCCGACACCGGATAGTGCACTCCCGGGCCCGAGCGCGAACCGACCATCAGGATCACACACGGCCCCTCGCCCGCGCCCACGAACGCGTGCGCGGTCCACGGGGAAGAGTGGAAGAAGTCCCAGGGCCGCAGGCGTCGCTCCTCGTCCTCGACGAGCAGCGCGCACTCCCCTGCGAGGACGAGGAACGCCTCCTGGTTCGACTCGGCGTGGTAGAGGCCCGTCTGTCCCGGCTCCAGGACGGTCACGTTGATCCCGAACTGGGCGAACTCGATCGGCGGATCGCCGTACTCGCTCTCGAAGGCGCACCTCGCGCCCCTCCTCTCCGAGAACCACCATTCGGCGTCGCGCACGTTGACGACGAACCAGCCCTCGGTCACGGGCGTGAGCCCCGATCCGAAGTCCTCGAGCCGTGCTCCGGGCACGGACGCGATTCTCGCACCTCGGGACGGGTCTCCGATGTGCGCGAGCGTTGTACGGACCGAGCACGGACTCGAAGAGACGGCCTGAGCGGGAAACCCCTGCTCAGACCATAGATGCGGATGAGAGGACTTGAACCTCCACGGGGTTGCCCCCACACGGACCTGAACCGTGCGCGTCTACCAATTCCGCCACATCCGCGCGGCGGGGCCAGTGTAGCCGCCGTCCGGCCCGGCTACCCGAAGCGCCAAAGCGGCGATATCGGATCCCTCACAAATGCCGCGTACCATGCGTCCGCCTTGGTCCGGGGTCTTGTTCTCGCCGTGCTCGTCTCCCTCGTCGCCGCACCAGCGGCGTCCGCGTCCGACCGCCGCGTCGAGGTCATGGTGGAGCTCGACGCGCCGCCGCTCGCGCGCGCCGTCGTCCAGAGCCGAACGCTCACGAGCGCGGCCAAGCGGCAGCGACTCGACGTCCGCTCGCCGCTCGCACGGACGTACACGGCCGGGCTCGGAGACGAGCAGGCGCGCGTCGAGGCAGCGATCGAGCGCCTCCCCGGCGCGACCGTCCGCCGGCGCTATCGGATCGTCCTCAACGCGTTCTCCGTCGTCCTGCCGGAGTCCGGGCTCGCCGCGCTGCGCCGCGTCGACGGAGTCCGGCGCGTGGCGCCGGTCGTCCGTTATCGCTCCGGCCTCGACCGCAGCCCGGCCCAGATCAATGCGCCGGCGCTCTGGGGCGCGGAGCCGTCCCGCGGCGGGAACGGGATCAAGATCGGGATCCTCGACGACGGCGTCGACCAGACCCATCCGTTCTTCAACCCTGCCGGCTTCGCCTACCCGCAGGGCTTCCCGAAGGGGCAGACCGCGTACACGACGCCGAAGGTGATCGTCGCGCGCGCGTTCGCTCCCGCGCGGCCGGCGTGGCGCAACGCCGCGAAACCGTTCGACTCCGAGAACTCGGAGCACGGCACGCACGTCGCCGGCATCGCGGCCGGCAACCGCGGCGTCTACCCGGGCGCCGCCCGCGGGACGATCTCCGGGATCGCGCCCGGCGCCTGGATCGGGAACTACAAGATCCTCACGATCCCCACGCCCGGGCTCGGCCTGAACGGCAACTCCCCGGAGATCGCCGCCGGGATCGAGGCCGCCGTCGCCGACGGCATGGACGTGCTCAACCTCTCGATCGGCGAGCCGGAGACGGAGCCGACGCGCGACATCGTCACCGCCGCGCTGGACGCCGCCGCCGACGCCGGGGTGGTCCCGGTCATCTCCGCCGGGAACGACTTCGACGACTTCGGCGAGGGCTCGGTCGGCTCCCCGGGCACCACCGCCAAGGCGATCACGGCCGGCTCGGTCACGACCGCCGAGTCGGGCCGCGCCGACGTCGTCTCGACCTTCTCGTCCGCCGGGCCGACCCCGAGGTCGCTGCGGATGAAGCCCGACGTCGCCGCCCCCGGGACGAACATCCTCTCGTCGGTCCCGGCGAGCGAGGGCACGTGGACGCGCTTCTCCGGGACGAGCATGGCCGCGCCGCACGTGAGCGGCGGCGTCGCCCTGCTCCGCGCCCGGAACCCGTCCTGGACGGTGCAGCAGCTGCGGTCGGCGCTCGTCCTCACCGCGCGGCCCGCCACCTGGAACGGGGCCGAGGCCCTGCCCACGCGCGTCGGCGGCGGCCGGATCGACCTCGCTCGCGCCGCGACGCCCCTCGTCTTCGCGAGCCCGAGTGCCGTCTCGTTCGGCCTCCTCCGCCCGTCCGCCTCGGCGCAGGCGCAGGTGCAGCTGACGGACGCGGGCGGAGGCGCGGGCACCTGGAACGTGGCGGTGACGGCCGGCGCTGACGCGGTTCGCGTCCCTGCGACGGTGAGCGTGCCCGGCGCCCTGACCGTGAGCGCCACCGTCCCGGCGGCCGCCGCGGACGGCGAGCGGACGGGCTGGATCGTGCTGAGCCGCAACGGCGAGACGCGGCGCATCCCGTTCTGGCTCGGGATCACCGTGCCGACCCTCCCGGCGCCGAGCGCGACCCTGACGCGCCCGGGCGTCCACCGCGGCTCGACCGCCGGCCGCCGCCCGTCCCGCGTCTCCTCGTACCGGTTCCCGACCGGCGGCGGTACCACGCTCGCCGGGCCGGAGCAGGTCTTCCGCGTGCGGATCACGCGGCCGGTCGCGAACTTCGGCGTCGCAATCGTCTCGCGCGCCCGCGGCGTCACCGTCCAGCCGCGGATCGTCCGCGCCGGCGACGAGGGCGCCCAGGTCGGCTACACGTCGCTGCCGCTGAACATGAACCCGTACATGCCGGAGTACCGCGAGCCGTCGCCGACCTCGGGGGCGAACGTGCCCGCACCGGGCCTGTACGACGTCGTCTTCGACTCGCCCACGGCCGCCGGCGCCGGTGCGTTCTCGTTCCGGTTCTGGCTCGACGACAAGACGCCGCCGCGTGTGCGGCTGCTCACGCCGAGCGCCACGTCGAACGGGACCGTCGTCGTCTCGGTCACCGACGCCGGCTCCGGGGTCGATCCGTCCACGCTCCGCGCCTCGATCGCGGGCGGCGAGCGAACGGCCCGGCTCGTCCGGGGCCGCCTGCGGATCCCCGTCGGCGGGCTCCGGCCCGGCCGTCACACCGTCTCGGTGCAGGCGTCCGACTTCCAGGAGACGAAGAACGACGAGAACGTCTCCGCGATCCTCCCGAACACGTCGCGACTCACCGCGACGTTCACCGTCCGCGCCGGCTAGCGGCGCTGCTCGTCGTCGATCGTCGGGAGCTGTGAGAGGTCGCGCTCCACGCTGGCCGCGAAGTCGTCCGACTCCGTCCGCTCCGGCCGGAGCAGCCGCAGGTTCGACTTGCGACGCTCGCGGTCGCGCATCCGGCGGCTGTCGACGCCGAAGCGGTGCTCGAGCCGCGGCCACTCCGCTGCGACGAGGATCGCAACCGCGCACGCGAGCAAGGCGACGAAGACCCAGCTCACGGGGCAGAGTCTACCGGCCCGCGGCCCGAAGTCGGCACGGTCACCGTCCTAGAACGGGGACTCAGGTTCCGCTACGTTTGGCCGATAGAAGCGTCATGACCCTGACGATCCTCGCCATCTACGCTGCGCTGGCCGTGTCGCTCACGCGGGCAGTGCTCGTGAAGCTGCAAGTCGTCGCCCCGACGTGCGCCGGTTGCGGGCTCCCCCGCGAGCGCCGGAGCATGGGCGAGCAGATCTGCTGCTGCGGGCGCGCCCACTAGCTAGAACGGCAGCACCGGCAGATCCCACCGCAGCGCGGCCGCGACGAACGCGGCGATGCCGACCACGACCGCGCCGATGAAGAGCGCGCGCTGGAGCGGCGAGGCCTGCTTCGCGGACTCCTCCAGCTGATCGACGCGGTAGACGAGCCGCTCGACGAGCCGCTCGACACGGTCGAACTCGAGCGCGAGCATCGCGAGCCCGACGAAGATCAGCAGGAAGCCCGGGCCCGGGACGAGCGGCAGGCTGAGGACCATCCCGACGAGGACGAGGACGATCCCGACGATCAGCCAGACGAGGCGAAACGCCTTCGACCGCTGCTTGTGGCGCTGCTTGCGCTCGCGGAGCTTCTGGATGCGCGGGTGGGTCTCCTGCTCGGCCATCGCGACCGTAGGGTAGACGGGGCGGCCACGGATACGATCCCGGGGTGCGGGAGATCGCGTCCGAGCTCGAGCGGTTCGCGGCCGGCGGCCAGCGCGTGGCCCTCGCGACCGTGGTCGACACGCGCCGCTCGGCGCCGCGGCCGGTCGGCGCCAAGCTGCTGATCTCGTCGGGCGGCGAGCTCGCGGGGTCGGTGTCCGGCGGGTGCGTCGAGAACGAGGTCTTCGGCGTCGGGCAGGAGGTGCTCGGCGGAGCGCCGCCGCAGCGGCTCGAATACGGGATCACGGACGACGTCGCGTTCGGCGTCGGGCTGCCGTGCGGCGGCGAGATCGACGTCTTCGTCGAGGCGCCGGACCCGGCGCTGCTCGCCCGGGCCGCCCGTGCCGAGGCGGAGGGCGAGCACGGCGTGCGCTTCGTCGTCCTCGACGGCGACCGCGCCGGCGACAACCTGCTCGTGCTCGAGAGCGGCGAGCGGCTCGGCAACGGGCCGGAGGAGCTCGCGGGCATGGTGCACGACCTCGTCCGCGGCGGCCGCAGCACGATGGTCGTGGTCGACGACGTGACCGTGTTCGCCGACCTGGTCGGCCCGCCGCCGCGGGTGCTCGTGTTCGGCGCCGTCGACACCGCGGAGTCGCTCTGCCGTCTCGCCTCCGACCTCGGCTGGCGGACGGTCGTCGGCGACCCGCGCGCCAAGTTCGCGACGCGCGAGCGCATCCCCAGCGCCGACGAGCTCGTCGTCGCGTGGCCCGAGGACGTGCTCGCGCAGGTCGGCGTCGATCACGCCACCGCCGTTGTCGTGCTCACGCACGAGGAGCGCTTCGACGTGCCGGCGCTCGCAGGTGCGCTCGGGACCGAGGCGTTCTACATCGGCGCCCTCGGCTCGCGGCGCGCGCAGGATGCGCGACGGGAGCGGCTGCTCGAGGCCGGCGTCTCGGAGGAGGCGCTCGAGCGCATCTCGGGCCCGTGCGGGCTCGACATCGGCGCCTCGACGCCCGCCGAGACCGCGCTGTCGGTGCTCGGCGAGATCGTCGCGATCCGGGCGTCGCGCAGCGGTGGCCGGCTCAAGGAGTCGAGTGGGCGTATCCACGCCGACGTCGCCTAGCGTCGACCCGGCGGTTCTCGCGCGGTACGCCGACCTGATCGTCGGCTTCGGCGCGAACGTGCAGGCCGGCCAGATCGTCGAGGTCCGTGCCGACCTCGAGAAGCGCGCGCTCGTGCACGAGATCGCCGCCGCCGCGTACCGGCGCGGAGCGAAGTTCGTCGACGCGAACTGGTTCGACCCCTGGGTGCGGCGCGCACGGATCGAGCACGGCAACCCGGACACGATCGACTTCGTCCCCGACTGGCACCGCGCACGCGTGCTCCAGCTCGGGGAGCTCCGGTGCGCGCGGATCGCACTCTCGCCCACCGGCCCGACCGGCGTCGTCGCCGACCTCGACCCCACACTGGCCGCGCGGGAGCCGTTCCCGTTCATCCCGGAGTATTTCCGCGTGATCGACGACAACACCACGAACTGGACGGGGTCGCCCGGCCCGGTCGGGTACTGGGCAGAGCTCGTGCACCCGGAGCTCGAGCCCGACGCGGCGCTCGCGAAGCTCTGGGAGGAGGTCGTCCACGTGATGCGGCTCGACGAGCCCGACCCGGTCGCCGCGTGGCGGGCGCGGTTCGAGGAGCTCGACCGGGTGACGCGGCTGCTGAACGAGCGCCGATTCGACTCGCTGCGGTTCCACGGCCCAGGCACCGACCTGACCGTCGGCCTCCTCCCCACCTCCACCTGGGACAGCGGCGACTCGACCACCGTCGACGGCATCGTCTTCGCCGCGAACGTGCCGACCGAGGAGATCTACACGGCGCCGGATCCGGCGCGGACGGACGGGCACGTGACCTCGACGAAACCGCTCGTGCTGAAGGGGGGCTCGACGATCCGCGGCCTGCGGGTGCGGTTCGAGGGCGGGCGCGCGGTGCAGATCGACGCGGACGAGGGCGCCGAGGCGCTTCGAGCCCGTGCCGCGTCCGACGAGGGGGCGGCACGCCTGGGCGAGGTCGCGCTCGTCGACCGGCGCGGCCGCATCGGCCCGCTCGGCACGGTCTTCTACGACACGCTGCTGGACGAGAACGCCGCGAGCCACATCGCGCTCGGCTCGGCCTACCTCGACACGGTCGGCGACGAGGACCGCGAGCGCGTCAACCGCAGCAACGTCCACATCGACTTCATGATCGGCTCCGACGAGGTCGACGTGACCGCGACGACGCGGGAGGGCGACGAGGTGCCGCTCCTCCGCGGCGGCGACTGGCAGCTGTAGCGGAACCGGCACGCCCTTGGCACACCTGCATGGACGCGACAGCGCTAGCGTCCACAGGTTCGTCGTCGAGATCCGGTGCCAGACACCTTTTTTCGACAAAAGACGCCGGTTCGGACTAGCGTCTCAGAAGATCTGCATCGGCAGGCCGGCCAGCGGCTCGCCGCCCTGCTCCGTCACCAGCCACGTGTCCTGCATGTACAGGCACGTCCGACCGTCGGCGCCGATCACGTGCGGGTGCATGGAGAAGACCATGCCGGCGGCCAGCTCCGTGTCGACGCCCTCGCCGATCTTCGGATGCTCGATCATCGTCATCCCGATCGAGTGCCCGGTCACGTGGCCGAGCTGCCAGCCGCGCTCGGTGAAGCCCTTCGCCACGGCGCGGTGGACGTCGTGCGCGGTGGCGCCCGGCCGCATCGCGCCCTTCGCCGCCTCGAAGTACTCGACGTAGGCCTCGAGCATCCGCCGCTCCTCGTCGCCCGGCGTCCCGAGCGCGCGCGAGACCTCGACCCAGTGCCCGCCCGGGCCCGCGACCTCGAGCGACGGAAGCGTGAAGTCGCCCAGCACGAGGTCGTCGCGCGCGAGCAGGAACTCCGGCCCCTGCAGGACCATGTTCATCGTGAGCCGGCCGCAGCCCTGCGCCACGAACCACTCCTCCGCCGGCGCCATCACCTCCGCCGCCGTCCGCCCCGGCGCCCACGCCTCGCGGAAGACGTGGAAGCCCTCCGTGTTGATGCGGACCGAGTCGCGCACGGACTCGAGCTCCGCCTCCGACTTCACCGCCCGCGCGTGGTCGAACTCGACGTCCCACGGCACCACCTCGACGGCCCCGTCGAGCGCGCGGAAGTCCCGCACGGTCAGCACGTAGTCGATTCCGTAGACGCCGACGCGCAAGCCGCGCAGCCGGTCGGCGATCCACTCGCCGGGCCGGTCGACGAACACCTGCTCGTCGATCCACGTCGTCCCGTGCTCACCGACGTAGCGCGCCTCCGACGGGAACACGATCGCCGGGTCGCCCTCGCGCGGGAGCACGACGTATGCGTACCGGTGCACGATCGTGAAGCCGCTCAGGTACGTGACCGCGCCCTCGAAGCCGCTGTACTCCGAGCCCGAGACGACGACCGCGTCGAGGCCGTCGCGCGCCATCGCGTCCCGCACGAGCGCGTAGCGGCGCTCCGCCTCGCTCACGCCCACGACTGCTCCACCCCCTTCACGAGTGCGGTGATCGCCTCGTTGAGCGGCGTCGGCACCCCGAGTTCCCGTCCGAAGCGGACGATCCCGCCGTTGAGGTAGTCGATCTCGGTCTGCCGGCGCGCCTCGACGTCCTGGAGCATCGACGCCTTGTGGTCGTACGCCACCTCCGGCCTGGCGGCGTGGTCGATGAGCGCCTCGGGGTCGGCGTCGAGGACGACCCCCTGCGCCGCCGCGACCGCCTTGCCCTCGTCGACGAGGCCGGAGACGAGCGCGCGCAGCGCCGGGTCCTCGCACACGCGCCCGTGGGTCAGCCCGGTCAGCGCCCCGACCGGGTTCGTCGACGCGTTGAAGATCACCTTGCGCCACTGCGGCCCGCGCGCGTCGGCCACGGCCGTCGTCGGCATCCCCGCGCGCGTGCAGGCGTCGGCGAGGCGCTCGACCTCCTCGAGCGCCGCCGGCCGCGGCTCGAACGGCCCGAAGGTCGTGTCGCCCTTCACGTCCCACTGCACGTGGCCGGGCTCGAGGATCTTCCCGGCGGGGAACGTCGTGCCGCGGATCACGCGCGGGACGTGACGCGCGACCACCTCCTCGTTGCCGATGCCGTTCTGCACCGAGGCCACAGCGCCGTCGCGGAAGGCCGCCGCGGTCGCCGCCACCGCCGCTTCCGTGTGCATCGCCTTCGTCGCCACGATCCCGAAGTCGCACGGCGGCAGCTCGGCCGCGTCCGCCGTCGCCCGCGGACGGCCGACCACCTCGCCGGCGCCCGAGAGCCGCAGCCCGCCCGCGTTGATCGCGTCCACGTGCGGACGGGAGACGTCGAAGGCCCACACCTCGACGTCGTCGAGCAGCGACAGGTTCGCCGCGAACAGCGAGCCGACGGCCCCGCACCCGACGACGCAGATCCTCATCGCGCCCGCACCCTACGCAGCCGCAGCTCCCGCCCGCCGGTCAGACCGGACGGCCGCAGCACGAGCACGACGGCCATCAGCGCCGCGACCACGACCAGGCGCGTCCCCGCCGGCACGTCGAGCGTGACGCCGAGGTCGACGCCCTGCTCGGCCTCGCCCAGGAACGAGTCGACGGCGCTGACGGCGAGCGCGCCCGACGACCGCGCCCCAGAGGCTCGTCGCGCCGCCGATCACGAGCATCGCGAGGGTGATGAACGTCAGCTCGAGATACACCTGCTCCGTCGTGATCGAACCGAGCATGTGCACGTAGAGGCCGCCGGCGAAGCCGCAGAGCGCGCCCGAGAGCGCGAACGCGACCAGCCGCTGCCGGTGCACGCCGATGCCTGCCGCCTGCGCCGCGGCCGGATCCTCCCGCGTCGCACGGAGCATCCGCCCGGGTCGGCTGCGCTGGTAGGCGAACGCGATGCAGACCACCGCGAGCGTGCCCAGCGTCGCCTGCAGCGCCTCGGTCGTCTCCGGCACGAGCGAGAGCGTCGTCGCGCCGGGTCCGATCTTCGTCCACTCGCGCAGCAGGTTGTGCGTGATCTCGAGCACGGCGAAGGTTGCGATCCCCGCCGCGAGCCCCGACAGGCGCATCAGCGGCAGTCCGACCGCCGCGGCCAGCAGGCCACCGACGAGGGCCGCGAGCCCGAGCGAGACGAGGTTCCCGACCGTGTTGTCCCGCAGGAACGGGAACAGGTCGGGCAGCACGGCCGCCTTCAGCTCGAGCGGAACGGTGAGAACGCCTGCGCAGAACGCGCCGACGGCGACGAAGCTGATCTGCCCGAACGAGAGCACGCCCGAGTTGCCGACGAAGACGTAGATCGCGACGACGATCGCGACCGAGACGATCGCGTCGAGCACGTGCACCTCGGTCGAGCGCGAGACGACGGTCGCGAGCAGGCCGACGAGGACGACGAGCAGCGCCGGCCCGAGCAGCTCCGTGAGCGACTCGAGGCGCCTCACGCCCGCTCCGCGGTCGTCGCGCCCCGCGGCGCGAACAGGCCGCCGGGCCGGAGCAGGAGCACGAGGATGACGAGCGCGAACACCGCCGACGGGAGAAACACGGTCTTGTCCGTCGGGAGTGCGCCGTTGATCACGCCGGTGGCGAAGCCGATCGCGAAGCCGCCGAGCGTCGCCGTCCAGAGCCGGTCGATCCCGCCCACGACGACGCCGACGAGCACGACGATCGTCTCGGTGAGCGCGAAGTTGGGCGTGACGAGCGGGCTGCGGACGCTGAGGATCACGGCCACGATCGCCGCGAGGAGCGCCGAGAGCAGCACCGCGACGCCGATGACCCGATCGGCGCGCACGCCGAGCTGGCGCGCGGTGCGGAAGTCGGCCGCGGCGGCGCGCATGTGGAGCCCGATCGTCGTCCGCGCGAGCAGGAGCGCGAGCAGCCCGAGTGCGATCACCGCCGCCGCGATCGCCACGAGCGTCACCTTGCGGACGTCCACCCCGCCGACCTCGATCGCCTGGTTCAGCGACCCGAAGCCGACGACCGACTCGCCGATCGTGTCGTCGCGCAGGTCGAGGATCAGGGCGATGCTCTGGAGCAGGAACGCGAGCGCGAAGGTCGTCACGAGCATGACCGCCGGCGACTGGCCGCGCAGCGGTCGGAACACGGCGAGGTCCATCGCGGTCGACAGCGCGAGGACGACGACCACGCAGGCCGCGACGCTCGCCGCAGTGGGCCACGACGACGTGAACGCGAGCGTGTACGCCCCGGCCATCACGAGCTGCCCGTAGGCGAAGTTGACGAGGCGGAGCACGCCGAAGACGAGGCCGATGCCCACGGCCATGAGCGCGTAGACGGCGCCGAGGCCGACGGCGTCGACGATGGTCTGCGCGTCGACGACGGCGAGGGGACTCATGCGAGATACGCGGCCACGAGCCGGTCGGTGGCGTCCGCGTCGGCGGGGCCGAGCGTGGCGCGGAGGGCGCCGCTCGCAAGCACGTACGTGCGGTCGGCGAAGGCGACGGTGCGCTGCGCCCGCTGCTCGACGAGGAGGATGGTCACGCCGCGCTCGCGGATCCCGGCCAGCACGTCGAAGACGAGGTCGACGATCTTCGGCGCGAGGCCGAGCGACGGCTCGTCGAGGAGGAGCAGGTCGGGCTCCGCGACGAGGGCGCGCCCGATCGCGAGCTGCTGCTGCTGGCCGCCGGAGAGCGTCCCTGCGGGCCGCCGCCGCCGCTCGGCCAGCACCGGAAACTGCCCGTAGACGGACTCGAGCGCCGCCTCCGCACCGTCCGTGCGCCGTCCCGCGAGCCCGAGCCGCAGGTTCTCCTCGACGGTGAAGTCCGGGAAGATCCGCCGTCCCTCGGGCACGAGCGCGACGCCGAGCCGGGCCACCTCCTCGGGCCGGCGCCCGCGCAGCGAGCGCCCGCCGAGCCGGATCTCCCCGGCCGCGCACGGGACGACGCCCATGACGGCGTGCAGCGTCGTCGACTTGCCGGCGCCGTTCGGGCCGATCAGCCCGACGATCTCCCCGCGGCCCACCGCGAGCGTGAGGTCGCGGACGGCCGCGACCGTCCCGTACCGGACCTCGACGGCGTCGAGGGCGAGCAGCGGCCCGGGCTCGGTCACCCGTCGGTCTCCTGGACGGCGCTCTCGCCGAGGTACGCGGCGGTGACGTCGAGGTTCGCCCGCACCTCCGCGGGCGTCCCCTCCGCGAGTGTCCGGCCCTGGTCGAGCACCTGGATCCGGTCGCAGACGGCCATCACGAGCGCCATGTTGTGGTCGATCAAGAGGACGCCCGCGGCGTGGTCGTCGCGCACGCGGCGCACGACGTCGGCGAACTCGGGCACCTCCGGCTCGGGCAGCCCGGCCGCCGGCTCGTCCATGAGCAGGAACCGGGGCTCCGTCGCGAGGGCGCGCGCGACGCCGAGGCGTCGCTCGTCCCCGTGCGCCAGCGACGCCGCCGGCGCGTCCGCCCGCTCCTCGAGCCCGAGCAGCCCGAGCAGCCTCGCCGCCCGCTCCCGTGCCTCGCGCGCGCGCACCCCTGAGCCGAGCGCCGCCACCTCCACGTTCTCCCGCACCGACAGCGCCGGGAACGAGCGGCTGTGCTGGAACGTCCGCGCGAGCCCGGCGCGGGCGCGGCGGGCCGGAGCCCAGCCCGTCACGTCCCGCCCGCTCAGCTCGATCGTCCCCACGGTCGGCCTGTCGAAGCCGCTGAGGAGGTTCACGAGCGTCGACTTGCCGGCGCCGTTCGGGCCGATGAGCCCCACCACCTCGTGCCGGTGCAGCTCGAGCGTGACCTCGTCGAGCGCGCGCACGCCGGCGAACGCGCGCGACACGGAGGAGGCCCGGAGCGTGTCCCCGGGCCTCCCCTGATCCTCGGCGACGACCGCCTCGGTCATCCCCCCAGCTCGGGGACGACCTTCGCGGTCACGCCCTCGAGGTACTTGCCCTTGTTGTTCTCGATCTCGATCACGCGGTACTCGCGCCCGAACACCGTGTGCAGCTCCGGCGAGAAGTTGACGTTGCCCGAGATCGTCGGGACGTTCTCGAACTGCTCCATCTGGTCGGCGAGCGCGGCGCCGTCCGTGGAGCCGTCGGCCCGGTTGATGGCCTCGACGACGCCGTCGATCGCCGCCGCGCCGGTGACGAAGCCGCCGGTGCCCGGCGCGGCGCCCGCATCCGTCAGGCTCTGGATGAGCGCCTTGACGTCGTCACTCGGGTCGTCGCCGAACACCGACGCGAAGGTGACGGCGTAGTAGTTCGTCACCTGCGGGTCCTTCGGCGCCCAGTAGGTGCCGTCGCCGGCCCACGAGTTGAGGATCGGCGTCTCGTTCCCGAGCGAGCGCAGGCCCGAGACGATCGCGGGCAGCTCGCCGAACGCGGTCGAGGTGACGACGACGTCCGCGTCGGCCGAGTCGAGCCGGCTGACCGCGGCGTTGACGTTGTTCGCCCCGGTCGCGTAGCTCTCACTCGCGACGACCTTCCCGCCGAGCTCGGTGAACCGCTTGTCGAACGCCTCGACGACGTTCTTGAAGTAGACGAGCAGCGTGTTCGTCGCGAGCGCGGCGGTCTTCCAGCCCTTGCTCCAGGCGAACTCGGCCATCGCCGAGCCCTCGTCCTGTGCCACGTTGCCGTAGCTGAACGCGAGCTTGCCGGCCTCGCCGAAGCGCTTCGGGCCCATCTGGTCGGTGCCGATGCAGGGCGCCACGGCGAGCGTGCCCTGGCCGATCGCCTCCTGCACGACCGGCGTCGCGAAGTCGACGTCGCAGGTCACGAACATGATGTCGGCGCCGCCGTCCAGGAGCGAGGTGGCGCACGCCTTCGCCTTCGCCGGGTCGTTGTTCTGCGTGTCGCACGTCTTGATCTCGAGGTCGCGGCCGCCGACGCCGCCGTCCCCGTTGATCTCCTCCGCGCGGATCTTCGCCGCGGCCAGCGCCGGGCCGTCGAACGGCGCCATCTGGCCGCTCGAGTCGTAGGCCCAGCCGATCGTGATCGGCCCCGACTCCTGCGCGCCGCCGCCGGTCTCCGCCGCCGTCGCCGCACCTTCCGCCTCGTCGGACTCGTCGTCGTCGCCGCCGCAGCCGGCCGCGACGAGCGCGAGCAGGACGACGAGCGACGCGAGCGCCGCCCAGCCGGTCCTCCGCCTCATTGCTGTCTCCTCTCGGATGGTTCGGATGTCCCCTGCTTCCCCCACGAGGCCTCCTTGGCCTTGATCAGTCGGTACAGCGCCGTGTGCAGCGGCACGGGCACGCCGAGCCGCTCGCCCTCGCGGACGAGCGAGCCCGTGATGAGCTCGATCTCGGTGGGCCTGTGCGCCTCGACGTCCTCGAGCATCGAGGGGTAGTGAGCGCTCCCCCGCTTCGTCGCGAGGACGTTCATCTCCCACGGGTCGTCGTGAAGCTCGATCCCCGCGGCCGCGGCCACCGCCTTGCCCTCGTCCACCAGGTCGCGGACGAGGTGGCCGAGGTCGGACGGGTGCTCGAGCGCGGCGAAGTGCGCGTCGTGCGGCAGGCCCGTGAGGGCGGCGACCGCGTTCACCGTCGCGTTGAAGATCAGCTTCGACCACTGCGCGGGCCGGAGGTCCGGCAGCGCCTCGGCCTTCAGCCCGGCGGCGACGAGCAGGTCGGCCGCCTCCTGGACGCGGTCGAAGGGGACGCGGTCGTACGGGCCGAGCCACGTCTCGGTGTCGAGGATGTACTCGACGTGCGTGTCGTCGTGCCGCGTCCCGCTCATGAACGTCACGCCCGAGACGAGCGGCCAGTCGCCGTGGCGGCGGACGATCGCCTCGGCGCCGAGGCCGTTCTGCACGGTCATCACCGTCGCCTCCGGGAAGTGCCCCTCGAGCGCCGTCGCCGCGGCCTCGACGCCCGTCGCCTTCGTCGCGACGATCGCGAGGTCGCACGGCGGCAGCGCGGCCGGGTCGGCCGAGGCGGTGACCCTGGCGTGGAGGTCGCTGCGGCCCGAGACGTGCAGCCCCTCGGCCGTGAGCGCCTCGGCGTGCTCGCGCCGTCGGGTGAGCACCGAGACGTCGCAGACCTGCGCGAGGTGACCGGCGTAGAGGCTTCCGATGACCCCGGCCCCGACGATGCAGACTCGCTCGATCACGCCGTGGAGAGGCTCCGCATGCTCGGGTGCGATCTTTGATCAAATCTCGCGGCCGTGTCAAACTCAGCGCCTCGTGGTCACGAGCGCGCACCGACGGCATCGCACCCTGGCCGAGCGCGCGCTGGCCGATCTGCAGGAGGCGATCCTCAGCGGGGAGCTCGCGCCGGGCACGCCGCTCCGGCTCGAGGCGCTGGCGCGTTCGCTCGACATGAGCCCGATGCCGATCCGCGAGGCGGTACGCGAGCTCGAGCGCCTCGGCCTCGCCGAGCACGTCCCGCACCGCGGCGCGCGCGTCAGCCGCGTCTCGGTCGAGGACCTGCGCGACACCTACGCTGCCAGGCTGCTGCTCGAGTCCGCCGCGATCCGCCTGGCCGCCGGCCGCTTCGCCGAGGAGCACGCCCAGGCCGCGCGCGCGTCCCTCGACGAGCACGTGGCCGCCTTCCGCGCGGGCGACGAGGTGCGCTCGCGGGCCGCGCACGCCGACTTCCACTTCGGCCTGTACGCCGCGTCGGGCTCGAGCTGGCTGCCGCGCCTGATCCGCCCGCTGTGGGAGAACAGCGAGCGCTACCGGATCGCGTCGCTCTACGACCGCGGCTCGCTCGAGCGCCGCCGCGCCGAGCACGAGCAGATCCTCGAGGCATGCGTCGCCCACGACGCCGACGCGGCGGAGGACGCGCTCCGGGCGCACCTCGTCACCACCGAGGAGCTCGTCGCGCGGCACATGGGCGCCTAGGCGCGGGGCCGCTCCTCGACCCGGTCGACCCAGGCCGCGAGGCGCGGATGGCGATCGAGGCCGAGGTGGTCGACGAGCACCTGGTGGAAGCGCTCGTCGTCGCCGGCGGGCATGCCCTGCCGTCCGTACTTGAGGAACGGGAACGCGGTCACGTCGGCGACCCCGAACTCGCCGAAGAGGTACTCGCGGCCGGCGAGCAGCGCCTCGAACCGGTCGAGCGAGGCGGTGAGGCGGCGGCCGAGCTCCTCGACGCGCGCCGCGTCCGGCTCGGGCTTCGCCAGCTCGTCGGTGAGGAGGTTCGGCGGCCGCTTCCAGACGAGGTTGAACCAGTCGAGGAACGTCTGCACCTCGGCCCGGCGCGCCTCGTCGGCGGGATAGAGCGGCGGTTCCGGGTGCCGCTCCTCGAGCCAGGCGAGGACCCGCGGAGAGTCGAAGAGGATCTGCCCGTCCGCCTCGACCACGGGGACGAGATCCTGGCCGGAGACGGCTCGCACGGGCGAGCGGTCGGCCGGATCGACGTCGACCCACTCGACGGCGACGCCCTTGTGCCCGGCCGCGAGCGCGACGCGCTCGACGTTGGTGGAGTACGGGATGCGGTAGACGCGGATCAGATCGACGCCGTGCACTCGATCTCGATGAGCAGCCCGTCGACCGCGAGCCCGGTGACGCCGACGATCGTCTGCGCCGGATGGCCGGCGCCGCCCGTCACCTCGTCGACGGCGCGGGTGATCGTCTCGTACTCGGTCGGGTGCAGCGTGTAGATCGTGCGCCGGACGACGTCGTCCCAGCCGGCGCCTGCGGCGCGGAGCGCGATCTCGACGTTCCGCATCGCGGCCACCGTCTGCGCGAAGAGATCGTCGCCGCCGACGATCCCGAACGCCTGGTCGAGCGCGACCTGGCCGGCCACGTAGACCGTCCGGCTCCCCTGCGCCTCGCTCACGTGGCTGAAACCGGGCGCCGGGTGGAGCTCCGGCGGGTTCGTGTCCTTGCGCGGCACGCGGCGATCCTATCCCGCGGCCAGTCGGCGGAACTCGTCGTCGGTGACGAGCCCGCGCTTCTCCGCGCCGAGGCGCTTCACCTCCGCGAGCACGCGCCGCTCGTCCTCCTCCGTCAGCGCGAGGCCGAGCTCGGCCGCCTTGATCCGGATCGAGTCGATCCCGCTCTTCTTGCCGAGGACGATGCCGCGCTCCGCCGCGACGAGCTCGGACGAGTACGGCTCGATCGAGGGCGGGTCGTGGAACTGGCTGGCGACGGCGCCGCTCTCGCGCCGGAAGAGCGTGTCGCCGACGAGGGGCTTCCACGGGGCGAGGTCGTAGCCGGCCGTCTCGCGCACCCGCCGCGAGACGTCACGCGCCCGGTCGAGGCGGAGGTTCGACTCGACCCCGTACAGCGCGCGGAGCGCGAGCGCGACCTCGGCGAGGTCGGCGTTGCCGGCGCGCTCGCCCATCCCGTTGACCGTGCCGTGCACCCACGAGGCGCCTGCGCGTACGGCGGCGACGGCCGACGCGGTGGCGAGCCCGAAGTCGTCGTGGCCGTGGAAGTGGACGGGGACGTCGAGCCGGTCGACGGTGCGCCCGACGCGCTCGGCGACGGCGTCGGGCGAGGCGATCCCGAGCGTGTCCACCACGGCCACCTCCTTCGCCCCGGCCTCGACCGCCGCCGCGTAGACGTCGTCGCAGAAACCCGGATCGGCGCGGGTGGAGTCGACGCCGAAGAAGCAGGCGTGGATGCCGTGCCCGTCCGCGAACCGCATCGCGTCGCGGATCCGTCCGAGCATCGTCTCGCGGGAGACGTCGATCGCCTCGAGCTTGCGGTCGGAGATCGGCGACTCGATCACGGCCGCGCGGACGCCGAGCTCGACCAGCGCCTCGAGGTCGGCCGGGACGGCTCGGGCGAAGCCCCACACCTCCGCGCGCAGGCCGGCCGCGGCGATGAGCTCGACCGCGCGCCGGTCGTCCTCCGAGACCCGCGGGAACCCGGCCTCGATCCGGTCGACGCCGAGCTCGTCGATCGCACGGGCGAGCTCGAGCTTCTGCTCCGGGTCGAGGACGACGCCGACGGTCTGCTCGCCGTCGCGCAGGGTCGTGTCGTAGAGCCCGACGCGGCCGCCGATGCGGTGGGCGTCGTTGATCGAGCCGGTCCAGATCAGGTCGCTCACGAGGCCCGCTCCGGCACGACCACGCCGTCGGGGAAGCGCGAGAGCTTCTCGGCGCCGTCGGCGGTGATCAGGAAGTTGTCCTCCACCCGCAGGCCGCCGCCCTCGGGCCAGTACATGCCCGGCTCGATCGCGAGCACCATGCCCTCCTCGATCGTGCCGCCGCCGGCCTGGTGGGCGTACGGCGGCTCGTGCGCGCGGGCGCCGACGCCGTGGGCGATCGGGTGCGTCGGCTGGCCCGGGTAGCCGGCGGCCGCGATCCCGTCGCGGACGAGCCGGTCGAGCTCCGCGAAGGAAGCGCCGGGCCGGCAGTGGTCGATCGCCGCCGCCGTAGATCTCGAGCAGCTGCCCGAGCAGGCGCTCGTAGCGCGGGTCGAGCTCGCCGGGGCAGACGTTCTTCGTGTGGTCGCACCAGTAGCCGTCGGCGCAGACCCAGATCTCGAACAGCGTCGGCTCGTGCTCCGGCACCGGCCGGTCGCCCGTGGCGGTGAACGTCCGGATCCCGGGGCCCGACCAGACGAGCGAGAAGCCGTGGGCGAGGTCGACCTTGCCCTCGTAGCCGGTGCCGTTGGCGTGCACCCAGCCGTTCCACATCGCTCCGACCTCCGACTCCTTCATCCCAGGGCGGAGCCGGTCGCGGCAGTGCTCCATCGCGCCTGCGGCGAGCTCGTTCGCGAGTCGCATGCGCTCGAGCTCCTGCGGCGTCTTGATCGCCCGCGCCCGGTTCAGGAGCGGGGTCGCGTCGGCCACGTCGGCACCGAACGCGTGGAACCAGTCGCGCGTGAACGTCGTCGGCTCGCCGACCATGCGGTCCGCCGCCTGGGTGCCGAGGGAGAGCTCGAGGCCGACGCGCTCGGCGCCGTGCCGCGTGAGGGCCGCCTGCGCCGCCTCGATCGTGCGCGCGAGCGGCGGCCGCGGGTCCTCCGGGTGGTAGCCACGGATGAAGCCGACGTCGTCCGTCCAGGCCGTCCGCGCGGCGTCTGCCTCCGAGGCCTCGATGGTGATCAGCGTCGGGTCTCCCTCACGCGGGAAGACGACCGCGTCGTAGCCCTTCATCCCCCAGAAGTTCGTCAGGTAGAGGACGTTGTCGGGTGCGCGGGCGACGATCGCGTCCAGGTCCACCTCGGCCATGAGCGCCCGGACGCGGTCGAGCTTGGCGTCGTCGCGCGGCCACGGCATCAGGCGTCGCCCCAGGGCCGGATCCGCGGCGGCGGCGGCGTCCCGTGCGCCTCCTCCCAGCCGACGACGGGATTGCGCAGGACGCCGATCCGCTCGATCTCCGCCTCCATCACGTCGCCCGGCTTCAGGTACAGGCGCCGCCGCTCCTCCTCCGACTTGAAGCCCGCGACGCCCGCCACCGTGCCCGTGGAGAGGACGTCCCCGGCCGCGAACCCGAGCGCCGAGAAGCGCGAGAGGATCTCCGGGATCGTCACGCTCATCCGGCCGGAATGCGACTCCTGCCGCACCTCGCCGTTCACGCGCAGCTCCATCCCCAGATCGTGCGGGTCGGGCACCTCGTCCGGCGTCACGATCCACGGGCCGAGCGGGCAGAAGGTGTCGATCGCCTTGCAGAAGCTGAAGACGCCGGAGCGCATCTCGCCGCGCTGGATGTCCCGGGCGGTGATGTCGTTGAAGATCAGGTAGCCGCCGATGTAGTCCGCCGCCTCCTCCGCGGTGAACCACTTCCCGGCCTTGCGCAGCACGACCGCGAGCTCGAGCTCGTAGTCGAGCTCGTCCGTGAGGTGCTCCGGGTAGACCACGGGCTCGTCGGGCCCGACGATCGCGTCGACGTTCTGGAAGAAGTTGATCCACGGCGCGATCGCGTGCGACCAGTTGACGTTGCGGGACTCCTCCTCGTGCTCGCGGAAGTTGCCGGCGGTGTGGAAGAGCTTCCGCGGGCGGATCGGCGCCTCCAGACGTGCCTCGGCGAGGGGCACGCGCTCGCCGGTCTCGTCGGCGCCGCCCCGCTCGAACCACGCGACCGTCGACGGGACGCCGAGCACCGCGATCTCGTCGCCGACGACGTGGCCGACGCGGCCGCCGTCGAACGTGACGAGCCTCACGCGCAGACCCTCCGGGCGACGCCCGCGTAGACCTCGGCCGTCCGCACGAGCCCCTCGACCTCGAGGCTCTCCCCCATGCCCGGCTCCATCAGCCCGGTCGAAGCGCCGTAGTTGACCGTCGGGATGCCGTAGGCCGTGAGCGCCGACGCGTCGGAGAACCAGCGCGGCACGTCGCGGCCGGGAGCCTCGCCGAAGACTTCCTCGTGCGCCGCGTCGATCGCGCCCACGAGCTCGTGCCCCTCGTCGATCTCGGCTCCCGGCGCGGTCACGTAGACCTCGGCGTCGACGTCCCAGTCCGGATGCGCGAGCTGCAGCTCCCGCGCGAGCTCGAGCACGGCGCGCCGCGCCTCGGCCATCGGCTTGGTCGGCGGCACGCGGAGGTCGAGGAAGACGCTCGTCCGCTGCGGTGTGCGGGAGAGGCGCCACTCGAAGCCGCCGCGAATCGCGCCCACGGACGCGATCGCCGGGACGCCGCGGTACGCGTTCGCGCCGTCGCGTGCCCAGGACTCGCACCACTCGCGAATCGGCCCGAGCAGCTCGCCCATGCGCAGCACGGAGTTGGCGCGGCCCTCGCTGAAGGCGGTGTGCACGAAGTCCCCGCCGACGCCGATGCGGGCCCACAACGAGCCGAAGTGGCCGAGCACGACCTTGCCCTCCGTCGGCTCGCCGAGCAGGCACATGTCCGCGACGCCGCCGTGCGTGACCAGGTGGCGCGTGCCGGCCGCATAGCCGCGGTACTGCGCGCCCTGCGCGTCGCCGTACTGCGTCTTCTCGATCTCGCCGCAGACGGCCGCGACGACGACGTCGCCGCGCAGCTGCTCGTCGCGCAGCGCCGCGAGCGCGGCGAGGTAGCACGCGAGCGCGCCCTTCATGTTCGAGATGCCGAGCCCCCAGATGCGGCCGTCGCGCTCGACGCCGACCGGCTGGAAGCCCTCGACGCCCTGCGACCACGGCTCGCGGCCCGAGTACGACGTGTCCATGTGCCCGTTCAGCATCAGCGTCTTGCCGCCGCCCGTCCCCGCACGCGTCGCGAGGACGTTGGCGCGGCCCTCCTCGACCTGCTGCAGCTGCACCGAGCAGCCGAGCGTGCGCAGCTCGCCTGCGATCCAGTCCGCCATCGCCTGCTCCTCACCGGTGAAGCTCGGGATCGAGACGGCGTCCGTCGCCCAGCCCACCAGCCGGCGCTCGTCGATGCCGCTCACGAGCGGAAGTGGGGCAGCACGCGCTCGCCGAAGAGGCGGATCTGCTCGTGGCGGTTCGCGCCCCAGAGCTCGAGCATCACGTGCGTGCAGCCCGCGTCGCGGTACTCCTCGATCGCGGCGACGCAGTCCTCGGGCGTGCCTGCGATCGGCTTCGCGCGGTCGAGCAGCGAGTCCGTCACCTGCTCCTTCGCCGCGAGCCGCCCGCCCCGCTCCATCGCCTCCGCCACCGGTTGCAGCTCCTCCATCTCGATCTCGGCGAGCTCGAGCAGCGTGTCGGCGGAGCCGCGGATGTTCTGGAACTTGTTCGCCAGGTACATGCCGGCGATCTCGCGCGCCCCGTCGCGGCCCGCGTCGCGATCCTCGCCGATCGACGCGACGACGGTGCAGCCGACGTCGATCGTGTCCTGGTCGCGCCCGGCCGCCGCGACGTTCTCACGGACGTGCCGGACGAACGCGGGCGTCGTGATCGAGGGCGTGAGCAGCCCGTCCGCGAGCTCGGCGGCGAGCGCCTGCATCTTCGGGGCGGTCGCGGCGACGTACACCGGCGGCGCGCCGTTCGGCGACTCGGCCTCCGGCGCGAGCGGCGGCACGTCGGCGCTCCAGGTGTCGCCCTCGTACGCGAACGCCTCCCCGCCGAGGACGCCGCGGACGATCGTGACCGCGTCGCGCATCGGCCCCAGTGTCTTGTTGGTCTGCATCCGGGCGTTGTTGAGGAAGATCTTCGACGTCCCGAAGCCGAGCAGGAAGCGGCCCGGCCCCGCCGCCTCCTGGACGACGCGCGCGTCCATCGCGACCTGGACGGGATGCCGCGTGAACGGCGAGATGATCCCCCAGCCGATCGTCAGCCGCTCGGTCTCGCGCGCCATCAGCGCCGACACGACGGTGGACGAGCGCGCCTCCATCCCGTGCTTGCGCCACCACGGGTACGCCTCCGCCAGCCACACCGTGTCGAGTCCGGCCTGGTCCATGACGCGGGCCGACTCGAGCATCTCGTCGAGCGGCTCCATCGTGAGCTGCATGACCCCGATGCGGAAGGGAATGCTCAGCGGGAGTCTTCGGTCGAGGTGGTCGGACCCTCGGGATCCTCGGAGTAGGGCTCGGGGGACAACGGGCTGATGCCTTCGCCGGCGCCGCTCGTGCCTTCGGCCGGCTCGGCCCCGGGCGCGGCCGGTGCGGCCTCGACGGGCTCGTCGGCGGGCGGCGTCGCTCGCCCCGTCGCCGGCGCCGGCGGCGGCCTCGACCTGCTTCTCGAGCGCGTTGAGGACGGCGCCGACCTGCTGGTTCACGATCGGCTGGAGCACGCGCTGGCCCATCGCGCCGACAGGGCCTGCGATCGACACGTCCGCCTCCCACTTCATCGTCGTGCCGCCGCCGTCGGACTCGGCGAGGTTGAACGCGGTCTGCATCGACAGCATCGCGCCGACGCCGGTGCCCTTCGCGTCGAGCTTCGCGTACTCGGGCGCGCGCTCCTCGACCTTGTCGAACTTCATGCTCATGCGGAGCCCGCCGAGCCCGAGCGGGATCTTCACATTGGCGGACCAGTGCCGGTCGTCCTGGACGTCGAAGCTCTCCACGCCGGGCATGAGCTCGGCCATCTGCGCAGGGTCGTTGAGCACGTCCCACACGGTCTCGCGCGAGGCGGAGAACGAGCGCTCGCCTTCGACTCTCATCTCGACTCCACCTCCACGTAGGCGCGCGACTCCTCGGGCCGCTGCAGCAGGTCCCAGACCCGGTGATAGGGGTTGTGCGAGTCGCGGACGATCGGCTTCCCGCGCTCGCGCAGCGCGTCCTGGATCGCGGCGCAGATGGCGTGGATGCCGGCGCCACCGCCCTCGCCCATCCCCTTCGTGCCGAGCGGCGTGAACGGCGACGGCGACTCGACGAAGCCGTTCTTCAGGGGCGGCATGTCCAGCGCGTGCGGCACGTGGTAGTCGTAGAAGTTCGGCGTGAGCAGGTTGCCCTCGTCGTCGTAGGTGAACGTCTCCCACATCGCCGCGCCGATCGAGTGCGCCGTCGCGCCGTGCACCTGGCCGTCCACGATCCGCGGGTTGATCCGCCGCCCGCAGTCGTCCACGGCCGCGTAGTCGACGAGCTCGTACCACCCCGTCTCGGGGTCGATCTCGACGATGACCGCGTGCACCTGCGACGCGTACGTGAGCGTGAGGTTGCCGAACTTCCGCTCGACGTCCGGCACCTGGAAGTTCGGCCGGTAGACGTAGCGGCAGTTGAGCGTGACGCCGAGGTCCTCGGGGAGGCCCGCGTTGTTGGCGTTGATGATCGCGCCGAGCGCCATGAACGGCAGCGCCACCTCCGGGTTCTCCCGCAGGCGCGCGAAGCCCTCGGCGAGCTCGATGTCGTCCGGCGTCGCGCCGAGCACGACGGCCGCCAGCTTCCTCATCTCCCCGGCGAGCAAGTCCGACGCGCCCTTCACGGCGCCGAGCCCCGTGACCGCGAACTGCGAGGCGTACGTGCCGGAGAAGCCGGCGTGCGAGTTCCAGTACGAGTCGTGCCCCGCGCGGACGGTGACGTCGTCGGGCGTGCAGCCGATGATGTCCGCGATCACCTGCGCCGCGGTCGTCTCGTGTCCCTGCCCCTGCGGGGCCGTCCCGAGCGTGCAGACGACCTCGCCGAAGATGTCGAGCTTGACCGAGGCGACCTCGTTGTTGCCCGAGAACTGGAGCTCCGGGTTGATGAGCCGTGACTGGCCGAAGTTGTTCGTGCCGGAGTCGAGCGTCGAGCCGATGCCGAAGCCCAGCAGCTTCCCGCGCGAGGCGGCATCGGCGCGCCGGGCCGCGAGGTCGCGGTAGCCGATGAGATCGAGCGCGATGTCGAGGCTCTTCGCGTAGTCGCCGGAGTCGTAGACGCAGCCGTTCGGCGTCTCGTAGGGCATCTCCTCGGTCTTGATGTAGTTCCGCTTGCGCATCTCGACCGGGTCGAGCCCGAGCTCGTTCGCGACGATGTCGATGATCCGCTCGGTGAACCACAGGTGCTGCATCCGCGAGTAGCCGCGGTTCGGCGACACCGGCGCCTTGTTCGTCATCACCTGCGTGTAGTCGAGGCGGATGTGGCGCCACCGGTAGCACCCGGGCGTGACCTGCGACCAGATCACGCCGCCCAGCGGCTCGTACCGGAGGAACGCGCCCGCGTCGTCGAGCGCCCTGGCGCGGAACCCGAGCAGCGTGCCGTCGGCCTTGACGGCGACCTCGACGTCCTGGAACCAGCGCTCGTTCCCGTGCGACATGTTCTGGTGGAAGTCCGTCCGCCACTCGGTCCAGTTGACCGGGCGGCCGAGCTTCCGCGCGAGGAGGCAGCACGCGACGAGGTGCGGGTGCGAGGTGATCTTGTTGCCGAACCCGCCGCCGATGTCCTGCGAGACGAAGCGGAGCTTGTCCAGCCCCACCCGCATCGCAGGGCCCATCATGATGATCGCGAAGCCCGGGAACTGGTTGTTCGACTGGATCGTCCATTGCCCGGTGCCGCGGTTGTACTCGACCACCGCGCCGTCGAGCTCGAGCGGCGTGGAGTTGAAGCGGTCGAAGTGGAGCTCGCCGATCCGCACCACGTGGTCCGCGTCCGCGAGCGCGCCCTCGATGTCGCCCCAGTCGTAGACGCCGTGCCACGCCAGGTTGCCGCCGGCCTCGTCGTGGAGCACGGGAACGTCGTCCTCCTGCGCCCGGCGCGCGTCCGTGACCGCCGGCAGCGGCTCGTACTCGATCTCGACGAGCTCGCCGGCGTCGCGCGCGAGCTCGCGCGTCTCGGCCACGACCGCGACCACGGGCTCGCCGACGAAGCGCGCCCTCCCGACGGCGAGGGCGTAGTCCTTCACGTTCGAGCCGGGCGGCGAGGAGATCTGGAAGAACGGGTCGGTGAGGATCGCCACCTCGTCGCCGGTGAGCGTCCCGTACACGCCCGGAGCCTCGAGCGCCTTCGAGACGTCGATCGAGCGGATCTTCGCGTGCGCGTACGGCGAGCGCACGAACCAGACGTAGCCCATCCCGTGGCGCTTCACGTCGTCGACGAACACGCCCTGACCCTGGACGAGCCGCCGGTCCTCCTTGCGCGGCGTCGAGACGCCCATGAACCCCTTCTGCGGGGCCTGGACGTCCTCACGGACGGTGCTGCTCACGCCTCCACCTCCGCTTCGGTCTTGCCCTGCGACGCGGCCACGACCGCCTCGACGATGTTCCAGTAGCCGGTGCAGCGGCAGATGTTGCCCTGCAGCGCCTTCGCCACTTCGCCCTCGGTCGGCTCCGGGTTCGCGCGTAGGAGCGCCGTCGCGCTCATCAGCATCCCCGGCGTGCAGTAGCCGCACTGGAGCGCGTGCCGCGCGCTGAACGCCTGCTGCAGCGTCGACAGCTCGTCGCCCTCGGCGAGGCCCTCGACGGTCTCGATCGAGGAGCCGTCGGCCTGCACGGCGAGCATCATGCAGCTCTTCACGAGCTGCCCGTCCACGATCACCGAGCACGCCCCGCAGTTGCCGGTGTCGCAGCCGATGTGCGTGCCGGTCAGGTCGAGGTCGTCGCGGAGCAGGTGGACGAGCAGGCGCCGGGCCTCGACCTCGGCCTCGTAGCGCGCGCCGTTCACCTCCACGCTGACTCTGGCGCTGCTGACGGGATCCATCGTCGCGGCTCCTTTACCGGGTCTGGGCTTGCTGGACGGCGCGGACGGCGAGCACCTCGGCGAGGTGCCGGCGGTAGTCGGCCGACGCGTGGACGTCTGCCGGCGGGTCGAGCGAAGCCCCGCGCACGGCCGCCCGCACGCTCTCCTCGTCCGTCCCCTCCGGGCGGACGAGCACGGGGACGGCGTCGACGCACCCGATCGCGATGCGCGGCTCGCCGTCGAGGTTGGCGGCGGCGTTGACGATGCAGGTCCCGTCGCGGCCGAGGGTCACCGCGGCGAACCCGTCGCGGCCTCCGGCCGGGAGCGTGATCGTCGTCAGCAGCTCGCCGGGCGCCACCGCGGTCAGGTAGACGCCGAGGAAGAAGTCCGCCGCCGCGACCTCGCGCTCGCCGTCCGCGCCGCGGATCGTCATGCGCCCGCCGAGCGCCGCCACGAGCGGCGGGAAGTGGTTCGTCGGGTCGTTCGAGCAGACGTTGCCTCCGAGCGTGCCGCGGTTCCGCACCTGCACGTCCGCGATCGCGGCGGCCACCTCGGCGAGGACCGGCCGCGACTCCGCCACGGCAGGGTCGAGCATCAGCTGCGAGTAGGTCGCCATCGCGCCGAGCTCGAGCCCGCCGTCGCCGCTCCGGGCGATGCGGCGCAGCTCCTCGAGCCGGTTCAGGTCGACGAGCACGTCCGGGGACGCGGCCCGCGCCTTCATCACGTTCATCAGGGTCTGGCCGCCCGCGAGTGCCCGCGCCCCCTCGTCGGAGCCGAGCAGGCGGATCGCCTCCTCGACGGTCTCCGGGCGGGCGTATTCGACCTCGCGGAGGAGCACGGACGTAGTTTGATCAAATCGCCTCGCGGCGTGTCAAGATCGCAACCGGTCGATTCGCGGGAGGTGGAGATGGTCGACGCGGTGTTCGTCGGCAGCGGCGTCAACTCCATGGTCGGCGGGGCGCTCCTCGCCCGGGCCGGCTGGCGGGTCTGCATCCTCGAGCGCAACCCGTGGCTCGGCGGCGCGATCCACACCACCGAGCTCACGGTGCCGGGCTTCCGACACGAGGTCTTCTCGAGCTGGCACCCGCTCTTCACCTCGTCCGGTGCCTACGCCGAGCTGGGCGAGGAGCTCGGCCGCCGCGGCGTCGAGTACCTCAATACCGACCTCCCCACCGCCACGTTGTTCCCCGACGGCGAGGCGGCGTTCCTGACCACCGACCTCGAGGCGAACGTCGCCGCGCACGGCGAGGAGTGGCGCGCGATGTTCGACGAGCTGATGGGGAACGCCGACTTCGCCTTCGGCGTCCTCACCACCGAGCTGTGGTCGGGCTCGGGCTTCTCGCTCGCCGCGAAGGCCTACCGGAAGCTCGGCCGACGCGGACTCGTCGAGTTCAGCGGCAAGGTGCTCGGGAGTGCACGGGACTGGCTCGGGGCCACGTTCCCGTCGGAGCGGACGCACGGGCTGCTGGCGCCGTGGGTGCTGCACACGGGCCTCGGCCCGGACGCCGCCTCGTCCGGCTTCATGTGCCAGGTCATCGCGGCGGCGCTCCAGCTCGGCGGCATGCCCGTACCCCGCGGCGGCGGCTCGGTGCTCGTCGACGCACTGGCGGGGATCGTCCGCGACGCCGGCGGCGAGACGCGCACCGAGGCGGAGGTGGCCGAGGTGCTCGTCGACGCCGACGGGGCGGCGCGCGGCGTCCGGCTCGTCTCGGGCGAGGAGGTGCTCGCGGGCCGCGCAATCGTCTGCAACGTCACGCCGGACCAGCTCTACGGCCGCCTCGTCCCCGACGGCGTCGTCCCGGCAGCGCAGGCCGAGGTCGGGCGCCGGTACCGCTTCGGCCGCGCGGGGATGCAGATCCACTACGCCCTCTCCGAACGGCCCGACTGGCAGGGCGACGAGCGCCTGCTCCGGACGCCGATCGTGCACCTGACGCCCGGGCTCGACGGTGTCTCGCGCGCCGTCAACGAGGCGGACCGCGGCCTCCTCCCCACCGAGGCGACGATCGCCGTCGGCCAGCCCGTGGCCGTCGACCCGTCGCGCGCGCCCGAGGGCTCGTGGATCCTCTGGCTGCAGCTGCAGGAGCTCCCGCCCCGGCCGAAGGGCGACGCCGCGGGCGAGCTCGACGTCGGCGACGGCACCTGGACGGAGCAGCTGCGCGAGGCCTACGCCGACCGGATCCACGCGCGCCTCGCACGGCACGTCCCGAACCTCGACGCCGCAACGCTCGCGCGCCGCGTCTACTCGCCCGCCGACCTCGAGGCGGCGAACCCGAACTTCGTCGGCGGCGACATCTACTCGGGCGCGCTCTCCCTCGACCAGAACCTCGTCTGGCGGCCGCACCCGTCCCTGCCCGGCCACCGGACCGCCGTCCCGCGGCTGTGGCACATCGGCGCGAGCACGCACCCGGGACCGGGCCTCGGCGCCGGCTCGGGCACGATCGTCGCGCACGAGCTGCTCCGGCCGCCGCTCGCGCGCCGCGCCCTCGACCGCCTGCCGTTCGTCGGAGGCCGCGGATGACGCCGCGACTCTCGATCTCGCAGATCACGACCGTCGGCGCCCCGTTCGCGGAGGACGTCGCCGCCTACGCGGGAGCCGGGGCCGAAGGGATCGGGATCTGGGAGATGAAGCTCGGCGACGACGACGGTCGCGACCTCGCGCTCGTGCGCGACGCCGGCCTGACCGTCACCCATTGCGTGCCCGAGGTGCCGTCGATCCTGCCCCTCCCGCTCATGGAAGGACCGCCGGACGCCGACGAGCGGATCGAGGCGATCTGCGCCTCGGTGCGCCGCTTCGCCGCGTTCGACCCTGCCTGCGTGCTCTTCCTCACCGGCCCCGGCGGGCCGGACGCGACGGTCGTGGACGGGATCCGCCGCATCGCGGAGGCCGGGCGCGAGGCGGGCGTCCGCGTCGCGCTCGAGCCGATCCAGCGCCTGTATGCCGAGTACTGGACGATCGTCACCGACGTCGGACCCGCGCTCGAGCTCCTGGCCGAGGCGGACGCGGACGACATGGGCGTCCTCGTCGACACGTGGCACCTGTGGAACTCCCCCACGCTGCTCGACGACCTCCGCTCCCACGTCGGGCGGGTCGCCGGCGTCCACGTGGCCGACTGGCGCGAGCCGACCCGCAACACGAGCGACCGCGCCTTCCCGGGCGACGGCGTCTCCTACCTCCCGACGATCCTGCGCACGCTCGACGACGCCGGCTACCGCGGTTGGTACGACGTCGAGATCTTCAGCGACGCCGAGGAGGACAGCCTCTGGGCGCTGCCGGCCGACGAGGCCGCCCGTCGAGCCCGAGCGTCCTTCGACCGGGTCTGGGCTGCTGCGACGGAACAGAGTTAGTGGCTCTGAGCCACTAACTCTCGAGCGCCGGGAGCACGATCCCGCGCACCTCGCCGAGGGCGAGCCGGCCTCCCGCGGTGCCGCGGAGGACGACCTCGTCGCCGTCCGCGAGGAACCGCTCGCCGCGCCACAGCTCGAGCAGGCTCCCCTCCGACCCCGGCTCCGGCCCCGAGATCGTCCCCGACGCACAGAGGTCGCCCGTGCGCACCGAGGCGCCGTTGGCGGTCAGGTGCGCGAGCTGCTGCGGCATCGACCAGTAGAGGTGCCGCGCGTTCGTGCGCGAGACGACCTCGCCGTTCAGCTCGACCTCGAGCTCGACGTCGAGGTTCCACGGCTCGTCCGAGGCGAGGTACGGGAGCGGCGGCGGCTCCTGCTCCGGCCCCGCGACGCGGAAGGCCTCGAGGGCGTCGAGCGGCGTGACCCACGCGGCGATCGAGGTCGCGAAGGACTTGCCGAGGAACGGGCCGAGCGGTTGGTACTCCCACGCCTGGACGTCGCGCGCACTCCAGTCGTTGACGAGGACGACACCGAAGACGTGGTCGCGGAAGCGCGCCGGCGGGAGCGGCTCCCCCAGCGCGCTGCCGGCGCCGACGACGAACCCGAGCTCGAGCTCGACGTCGAGCCGCTGCGACGGACGGAACACCGGCTCGTCCACGTCCGGGGGCTTCGCCTGTCCCCACGGCCGCCGCACCGGGGTGCCGCTGACGACGACCGTCCCGGCGCGGCCGTGGTAGCCGACCGGCAGCCGTCGCCAGTTCGGGAGCAGCGGGTCGGAGTCGGGCCGGAACAGCCGCCCCATGTTCGTCGCGTGCTCGAGGGACGAGTAGAAGTCGACGTAGTCGGCGACCGCGAACGGCAGGTGCAGCCGGGCCGACTCGAGCGGGAGCGTCTCCGCGGCTCCGCGCTCGACCGTGTCGCGGACGCGCGCCCGCGTCGCCTCCCACGCCCGCCGGCCCGCTGCCATGAGCGCGTTCAGGGTCGGCTCGGCGAGCTCCGCACCGAGGTGCGACAGGTCGACGACCTCGTCGCCGAGTCTCGTGCCGATGCGCGGCATCCCGTCCGCGACCGAGAAGACCCCGTACGGGAGGTTGTCCGGCCCGAAGCCGCTCACAGGAGCCCGAGCGCCTCGAGGTCCTCGACGGGCTCGGCGACCGAGCAGCTGCCGAAGGAGACGAAGACGTCGCGCCGCACGCGAGCGATCTCCGCGGCATCGGTCTCGTGCCCGCGCCATGCGAACCGGCCGTCGCCGAGCGCGAACGCGGCCGGGTCGTCGTCCGCGAGCGCCCGCTCCTCGTCGCCGAACGTCGCCGCCGCGAGCAGGTTGAGGAAACCGTGCCTCCCGGGGCCTGCGACCGCGTGGTGCAGGCCGGCCGTCGCCTTGAACGGGACGCCGAGGTCCCGGCAGCGCCGGACGAACGCGGCGAGCTCCGCCACGGACGGCACCGACGCGCTCGCGCAGCGCACCTTGGCACGCCGGCCGAGCGCCGCGACCTCGTCCAGCCAGTCGAGCCCGTCCAGCGGGCGCTCGACGTACACCTCGTCGACTGCGACGTCGACGTCCGTGACGACCGCCGGCGGAACCTCCGCCGCCTCGACCCGCGCGTCCTCGAGCAGCGCCTCGCCGTCGTCGAGCACGACCGTGAGCCGGAGCGGCACGTCGCCGAGCTCGTGCAACTGCGATGCCCGCACGACGAACCGCCCGACGAGCCACCCGCGGTCAGACGCACGAACCCGCGCGTCCTCCGCGAGCGCGTCGGGGACGCTCATCGACGCGGGCGGGAACAGGGCGGCGTGGTCGACGATCCCCGTGAGCGGATGCATGGATCGGACCATAGAAAACGGCCGAGACGGGGCGCTTTCGTCCACCCTGCCAATTGACGCTCCGCTTGCGCGGCGTGCCTCTCGGCGGGGCTTCGACCTACTTGCGTCCCGTGCTCGGCGCAAGAGGAAATGTAGACGCCGTCGGTGCGCACCGCAAGAGCTGTGAAACCGAAAAAGATCGCAAAATGCGTGGTTCTCGTTTCGTCGCCTACGCAGGCAACATTGCACGCAAAAATTCACCGAGCCGGTTGCGCTTTCGTCCGCCTCGCCGGTTGACCATCCGCTTCCGCGTACTGCCCCTCGGCTGGGCTTCGACCTACTCGCGCCCCGTGCTCGGTGCAGAGGGGAATGTAGTCGGGCAGTGTGCGGTCCGCAAGGGCGAATCGAACGCGTTTTCCTCGCAAATTCCGGACGTTTCTCGTCGACCGGAAAAGCCTGAGACGCGACGACCCGCGCGAGGCGGGCCGTGGGCGAAGGCTCCCCGGGTTGGACTCGAACCAACAACCCTCCGGTTAACAGCCGGATGCTCTGCCAATTGAGCTACCGGGGAAGGAGCGGGCGAATTGTAGCCCAGGGTCAGGCGAATTCGCGGAACCGCGTCCGCACCTTGGCGAGCGCCTGCCGGAGGTCCGGGAGGCGGTCCTCGGCCGCCGTCTCGAGCTCGCGCTGGAGCTTCCGCTCGCGCAGGCGCAGCAGGAGCTGCTCGGCCGTCGCCTCGTCGATCGCCTCCAGCCCGGCCCGCGCATCGAGTGCGGCAACGAAGGTCGACAGCTCGTCGTCCGGGTCGCCGAGGCCGAGGAGGTGCTCGACCGCGCGGCGGTGCAGCTCGACGTCGAAGTGATCCGCGCCCAGCTCGGCGAGCACGCGTGAGAGCGACGGATGCGCCCGCACGCCGGCGAGGGCGCTCTGCTCGAGCCGCTCGGCCGCGTCGAGGAGTTTCGGCGACACCGGCCCGCCCGCGAACGTGGTTCCGCTGACGCCGCTCCGCAGCTGCACGGTCAGGCCGAGCTTGTCGTTCGCGACCCGCCACGCCTCGTGCCGCTCCGGCGACTCCGGGATCCCGTTGAGCACGTCCTGCACGCGGACGTACGCATGCTGGCGGTCCCGCGCCCGACCAAGCTCGAGGCGCACGCGGTGGACCGCGTACGGCTCGGCTGCGGCGAGGTGCGGCTCGAAGCCGTGCGGGTCGTCGGCGGGGTCGGTCCCCTCCGGCAGCGCCACGACCCTGATCTCGAAGCCCTGGGCGAGCGCGAGCTCCATCCCGCGGAGCGTCGCGTCCTCTCCGGCCGCGTCCGCGTCGAAGCAGAGGAACAGACGCTTCGTCAGCCGCGACAGCTCCCGCAGCTGGCGTTCGGTCAGCGCCGTCCCCATCGAGGCGACGACCGGCTCGAGCCCGGCCTGGCGCAGCGCGATCACGTCGGTGTTCCCCTCGACGACGATCGCGCGGTCCTGCTTCGCGACGGCGGCCCGCGCGAGGTGAAGCCCGTAGAGGACGTGCGACTTGCGGAACAGCTCGCTTTCCGGCGAGTTCACGTACTTGCCGCGCAACGGGTCGTCCTCGCGCAGCTTCCGCGCCTGGAAGCCGATCACGCGGCCCCGCGCGTCGGCGAGCGGGAACATGAGCCGGCCGCGGAAGTAGTCGCTTGCCCGGCGCGTCGCGAGCCCAGCCGCGGCGAGCTCCTCCGTCGTGTACCCCTGCTCCCGCGCCTTCGCCACGACCCCGCCCGGCTCCGGCGAGAGGCCGAGCCGGAACTCGCGGCACACCGGCTCGCCGAGCGCCCGCGACGAGAGGTACGCGCGCGCTGCCTCGCCTCGCGGCGACTCCCACAGGTAGCGCTCGTAGAACGCGGCCGTCTGCTCCAGCAGCGTGTGCAGTCGGTCGCGGCGCCGGCGCTCGGCGTCCGCCTGCGGCGACGCCTCCTCGTACTCGAGCGTCACGCCGAAGCGGTCGCCGAGCCACTCGATCGCGCCGACGAAGTCGAGGCCCTCGAGCTCCTGGACGAAGCGGATCGCGTCGCCGCCGACGCCGCAGCCGAAGCAGTGGTAGGTGCCCCGGTCCGGCGAGACCGAGAAGGACGGCGTGCGCTCGTCGTGGAACGGGCAGAGCCCCGTGTAGCGGCCGCCGACCTTGCGCAGCCGCGTGCGCGCCTCGACGAGCGTGACGATGTCCGCGGCGGCCCTCACCGCCTCGACCGAGGAGTCCTTGATCCGCGCCATCAGCCGAGCGTCGCCGCGAAGTTGAGGGCGAAGCGGTCGGTCATGCCGGCGAGGTAGTCGACCGCGTCCTCGACCGGGTCGCCGCGCTCGACGAGGTGCTCGAAGATCCGGCGCACGACCTCCATCGCGCGCTCGTGCTCGGGCCGCGTGTGCGGGCCGAGGTAGACGCGCTCGAACATGAACGCGCGCAGCGCCAGCATCGCGGCGCCGACCTCGTCTCCCTGCCTGACGTCCCCGACGCGTTCCGAGGTCTCGACGAGGTCGTGCACGAGGGTGTCGATGCGGGTCGACCCGGTCGGGCCGAGCACCTCGATCTCGTCCTGCGGCAGCTCGTCCGGGAGCAGGATCCCGAAGCGGATCGCGTCGTCGATGTCGTGGTTGATGTAGGCCACCCGGTCGACGATCCGGACGATCTTTCCCTCGTGCGTCGCGGGGTCGGCGTCGCCGGTGTGGTGGAGGATCCCGTCCCGCACCTCGGCGGTCAGATTCAGCGACTCGGCGATCCGATGCGACTGCTCGTTGTGGCGGAATCGGCGGCCGAACCGCTCCCGTAGGAGGGCGTCGAGCGCCTCCTCCCCTGCGTGCCCGAACGGCGTGTGCCCCGTGTCGTGCCCGAGCCCGATCGCCTCGGTGAGATCCTCGTTCAGCCGCAACGCGCGCGCGACACCGCGCGCGATCGCCGTCGTCTCGAGCGTGTGGGTCATCCGCGTGCGGTAGTGATCGCCGGCCGGGTCGATGAAGACCTGGGTCTTCCCCTTCAGGCGGCGGAACGGCTTCGAGTGGAGGAGCCGGTCGCGGTCACGCTGGAACGGCGTGCGCAGGCGGCACTCGTCCTCGTCGCGCAGTCGACCGCGCGTCTCGTACGAGCGGACCGCGAGCGGCGAGAGCGCATGCCCCTCGTAGTCGCGGACCCGCGACGCGAAGGCGTCTGCGACTCTGCCGGCGAGTTCCGTCACCGGTCCAGGGTAGTCGTCCGAGCGGTCGTCAGAGCGACTCGCCGAAGGTCGAGAAGGCCGTCTCGACGTCGCCCGTGTTGCGCGTTCCCCGCGGCTCGATCAGCAAGACGTGGGTCTCCTCGTCCGCCTTCGGGCAGTGCTCGACGCCGCGCGGGACGACGAACAGCTGGCCCGGCTCGAGCACGACGTCCCGGTCGCGGAGCTGAATCGTGAGCCGACCGGCGAGGACGAGGAAGAAGTCGTCGGTCTCGGCGTGCGTGTGCCAGACGAACTCGCCCTGGACCTTCACGAGCATCAGGTTCAGGTCGTTGAGGCGGCCGACGATGCGCGGCGACCAGCGCTCGTCGAACCGCGACAGCGCCTCCGCGAGGTCGACGCGCTCGTTCACGGCTACAGGATCACCGGCACGGTGCCGCCGTCGGCGCTCCACGCCGCGCCGGTGACGTACGACGCACGGTCCGAGCAGAGGAATGCGATCACGGCTGCGATCTCGGCGGGTTCGGCGAGGCGGCCGAGCGGCCTGCCGGCACCGACCGCGGCGAGCACCTCCTCTCGCCCCTTCCCGGAGCGCGCCGCCTGCTGGTCGGCGAGCCCGCCCTCGCCCAGCCACGCCTCCGTGGCGGTCGGGCCGGGCGTCACCGCGTTGCACCGGATCCCGTCGTTCGCGTACAGGTCGGCGACGACGCGCGACAGCGACAGCACCGCCGCTTTCGTGACCGAGTAGTCCGGCATCGACGTCGACGGGCGCTTGCCGGACGTCGAGGCGACGTTGACGATGACGCCGCGGCCGCGTTCCCGCATCCCGGGGATCGCGACGCGGATGGCGCGGACGTAGCTCATGACGTTCAGCTCCCAGGACTCGGCCCACTCCGCGTCGCTCACCGCCAGGAAGTCGCGTTGCACGGCGACGCCGACGTTGTTGACGAGGACGTCGATCTCGCCGGCCTCCACGACGACGCGCTCCGGCTCGCCGGCGCGCGCCAGGTCGGCGCGGACGTGCAGGGCCTCGCCGACGCCCGGGGCGTCGCTCCGGCCGGTCGTGACGACGTGCGCGCCCTCGTCGGCGAGCAGTCTCGCTGTCTCGAGGCCGATGCCGCCGGTCGAGCCGGTGACGAGGCACCTGCGACCGCTGAGCCCGAGATCCACGCCGCTAGCGTAGTGACGCGATGGCGACGACGATCCTCCTGGCGCGGCACGGCGAGACCGACTGGAACGCCGCGCGCCGCGTCCAGGGACACACGGACGTCCCGCTCAACGAGCGCGGCCGGGAGCAGGCGCGGGCGCTGGCGAGCGAGCTCGCCGACGAGCGCGTCGACGCCGTGTACGCGAGCGACCTCCTCCGGGCGCACGAGACGGCGCGAATCGTCGCAGGCGGCGCGCGGCCTCGAGGTGACGGTGCTGCCCCAGCTGCGGGAGCGGAACTTCGGGACGTGGGAGGGGCTCACCGACGTCGAGGTGCTCGACCGCTTCCCGGAGGCCCGGACGGGGACCTGGGGCGACGCCGAGACGCGCGACGAGATGTCCACCCGCATCCTGGAGGCGCTGGGCCGCATCGCCGACGCACACCCGGGCGGACAGGTGCTCGTGGTCGCCCACGGCGGCCCGCTCCGCGCGGTCCTGCACACCGCCGGTGGGAACGCGGCGGCGGAAATCGGCAACTGCCACGTCGCCCGGCTGGCCGTCGAGGACGGGGCGGTGCGGTCACTAGACTGAGACGCGGGTGGAGGACTACACCAACAAGTACAAGGGCGAGCAGGTCGAGGTTGCGCTCTTCGGGGGCGAGTACCAGGAAGGCGTCCTCACCGCCTACTGCTACGTCGAGGACGTCGCGCACATCGAGCTCAACGGGCACATCCTCGTGCCGCTCCAGAACGTCGCCTCGCTCCACTGCTCGAGCCGCTGCGACGCGCCGGCCGACCACTGGCCGCCACGAGGGCTGACCGAGGACGAGCCGCCCTCGGACGACGACGAGTCGTAAAGCGGTGCGCGCCGCCGCGGCCCGAAACATCCTCAAGGTCCTCGTCCTCTTCCTGCTCTTCTGTGGCCTCGCCGGCGGGCTCGGGTGGATCCTCGGCGAGCTGCGTCTGCTGTCGCTGTTCGTCTTCGCCGCGTCGCTCGTGGCGGCGACGTTCTGGGCGTACGGCGACCGCTTCGTGCTCGGGATGACGGGTGCGCGGGAGCTGCCCGTCGGCGAGTCGCCCGCGCTCCACTCGACGGTCGAGCGCCTCGCGGCGGTGCTCCGGATCGCGAAGCCGAAGGTCTGCATCCTGCGCGACGGGCATCCGCGCGCCTACGTCGTCGGCCGCGGACCGGCGGGCTCGACGCTCGCCGTCTCGGAGGGCCTCCTGGTCGCGCTGCCTCCTGCCGAGCTGGAAGGCGTGCTGGCGCACGAGCTCGCGCACGTCCGGACCCGGGACGTGCTCACGCAGACGATCGCCGTCATGCTCGCCGCGACGCTCATCGAGACGTCGCGGATCGGCGGCTTCCTCGAACGGACGCTCCTGTTCGTCCTCGGCCCGCTCGCGTCCGCGTTCGTGCACGCGCTGCTCTCGGCACGGCGCGAGTTCGTCGCCGACCGCATCGCCGCCGACGTCTGCGGCTCGCCGCACGGCCTCGCCGACGCGCTGATCCGGCTCGAGCAGGCGACGGAGCTCGTGGGCTTCCAGGCCTCGCCGGCGACCGAGCCGCTCTACACGATCGACCCGTTCCCCGAGGACGGGCTGGCAGGGCTGTTCGCGACGCATCCGCCGGTGGCGGAGCGGGTGGCACGGCTCCGAGATCTCGATCCGGAGTGGCGTGCGAAGCTCCGAGCCGCCTGAACGACGAAGGGCCGCCTCGCGGCGGCCCATTTCATCGTCCGTGCCAGACTTCAGTCTGGCTCGGGTACAAGAAAAAATCGGCGGCGACCTACTCTCCCGGGCCTGAAAAGACCGAGTACCATCGGCGCGGACGGGCTTAACTTCTCTGTTCGGAATGGGAAGAGGTGTGGCCCCGTCGCTATGACCGCCGAATTGTCGAGGTTCCGTGCCAGACCTTCAGTCCGGCTCGGGTGCAATCGCCGTGCCAGACCTCGGCCGGGCTCGGCGTGCATTCGCGTGTGAATCCACCGCGGCACCCTCAAAACTCCATAGCAACACAACGTGTTCAAAATCAAGACCTCGAGCAATTAGTACGGGTCCGCTAAACACATCGCTGTGCGTGCACGTCCCGCCTATCAACGTGGTGGTCTCCCACGGCTCTTACTCCCTCAAGGGGATGGGGAACCTCATCTTGAGGTGGGCTTCCCGCTTAGATGCTTTCAGCGGTTATCCCATCCAGACGTGGCTAATCAGCAGTGCCGTTGGCACGACAACTGATACACCAGAGGTCTGTTCGTCTCGGTCCTCTCGTACTAGAGACGACTCCTCTCAAGTTCCCAGCGCCCATGGCGGATAGGGACCGAACTGTCTCACGACGTTCTGAACCCAGCTCGCGTACCGCTTTAACGGGCGAACAGCCCGACCCTTGGGACCTGCTCCAGCCCCAGGATGCGACGAGCCGACATCGAGGTGCCAAACCGGGCCGTCGATGTGGACTCTTGGGCCCGATAAGCCTGTTATCCCCGGCGTACCTTTTATCCGTTGATCGACGGCAATTCCACTCTTAACCGCCGGGTCACTAAGACCTGCTTTCGCACCTGCTCGACTTGTCAGTCTCGCAGTCAAGCTCCCTTATGCCTTTGCGCTCTACGCACGATTTCCAACCGTGCTGAGGGAACCTTTGTGCGCCTCCGTTACGTTTTAGGAGGCGACCGCCCCAGTCAAACTACCCACCTGACGCTGTTCCCCTGCCGGATCACGGCCAGGGGTTAGAAACCCAAACTCCGAAGGGTGGTATCCCAAGATTGCCTCCACGAAAGCTAGCGCTCCCGCTTCACAGGCTCCCACCTATCCTGGACAACGCAGTCCAGACTCCAACGTCAAGCTGTAGTAAAGGTGCACGGGGTCTTTCCGTCCAGCCACGGGTACTCGGCATCTTCACCGAGACTCCAATTTCACCGGATCCCTCGTTGAGACAGCGCCCAAGTCGTTACGCCATTCGTGCAGGTCGGAACTTACCCGACAAGGAATTTCGCTACCTTAGGACCGTTATAGTTACGGCCGCCGTTTACCGGGGCTTGGATTCAAGGCTTTGCCCGAAAGCTAACCTCTCCTCGTGACCTTCCGGCACCGGGCAGGCGTCAGCCCCTATACGTCGTCTTTCGACTTCGCAGAGACCTGTGTTTTTGGTAAACAGTCGCTTGGGCCGTTTCACTGCGGCCCCCTCGGGCTCGACGGAGTAAATCCGCGTCACCCTACCGGGGCGTCCCTTCTCCCGAAGTTACGGGACCATTTTGCCGAGTTCCTTAACGAGGGTTCTTCCGATCGCCTTAGTATTCTCTACCTGCCCACCTGTGTCGGTTTTGGTACGGGCACGCTCCACCTGCCTAGAGGCTTTTCTCGGAGGCATGGCTTCAGGAACTTCGCTCCTTTCAGAGCTCGGCGTCCCGTCTCAGGCTTGATGGGCGACGGATTTCCCTATCGCCCGCCCTACGCGGTTACCCCAGGACGACCATCGCCTGGGATTCCTTAGCCTACCCCGTCCCCCCATCGGTCATAACGGTGGATACGTGGTACAGGAATATCAACCTGTTGTCCATCGCCTACGCCTTTCGGCCTCGGCTTAGGTCCCGACTAACCCTGAGCAGATTAGCTTTACTCAGGAACCCTTGGGCATTCGGCGGAGGTGTTTCTCACACCTCTTTCGTTACTCATGCCAGCATTCTCACTTCCCATGCCTCCACGGCTGGCTTACGCCGCCGCTTCGCCGGCATGGGAACGCTCCCCTACCACTCCGAGCAAGCTCGAAGTCCGTGGCTTCGGTTCCATGCTTGAGCCCCGTTACATTTTCCGCGCCCGACCACTTGACCAGTGAGCTGTTACGCACTCTTTGAATGGTGGCTGCTTCTAAGCCAACATCCTGGTTGTCTCTGCAATCGGACATCGTTTCCCACTTAGCATGGAATTAGGGACCTTAGCCGACGGTCTGGGCTGTTTCCCTTTCGAGCACGAAGCTTATCCCTCGCACTCTGACTGCCACGCTCTGGAATGCCGGCATTCGGAGTTTGCCTGACTTCGGTAAGCGGGTAAGCCCCCTAGGCCAAACAGTGCTCTACAACCGGCATTGAACGCGTGACGCTATACCTAAATATATTTCGGGGAGAACCAGATATCTCTGAGTTTGATTAGCCTTTCACTCCGACCCACAGGTCATCCGCCCCGTTTTCAACCGAGGTCGGTTCGGTCCTCCACGGGGTCTTACCCCCGCTTCAACCTGCCCATGGGTAGATCACTCAGTTTCGGGTCTACCTCCAACGACTGAATCGCCCTATTCAGACTCGCTTTCGCTTCGGCTCCGTTTCCTTAACCTTGCCGTTGAAGAGTAACTCGCTGGCTCGTTATGCAAAAAGCACGCCGTCACAGGACAAGCCTGCTCCGACCGCTTGTAAGCACACGGTTTCAGGTACTATTTCACTCCCCTTCCGGGGTACTTTTCACCTTTCCCTCACGGTACTAGTTCACTATCGGTCGCTGAGGAGTACTTAGCCTTACGGGGTGGTCCCCGCAGATTCCGACCGGGTTTCCCGTGCCCGGCCGTACTCAGGTACTCGTCCAGAGAGGCTGCTGTGGTTTCGCGTACGGGACGATTGCCCTCTATGGTGCGACGTTCCAGTCGCTTCCGCTACCACGCAACTTTGTAACTCTCCGACCCGCCGGCAGACGGATCAAGACGAGCCCTACAACCCCACTGCGACAACGGCTGCCGCCTGTCACGTCGCAATGGTTTGGGCTCTTCCCCTTTCGCTCGCCACTACTCAGGGAGTCGAGGTTTCTTTCCTTTCCTCCGGGTACTAAGATGTTTCAGTTCCCCGGCTTGCCTCCTCCTGCCCTATGTGTTCAGGCAGGGGTACACGCGCATTACCACGTGCAGGTTTCCCCATTCGGAAATCCCGGGATCAAAGGTTGGTCAGCACCTCCCCCGGGCTTATCGCAGCCGCCCACGTCCTTCATCGGCTCTCAGCGCCAAGGCATCCACCGTGTGCTCTTGTTCTCTTGATCAGAAAGAACACGTTGATGCCGCTATGGAGTTTTCAAGGTGCGCACGGGCAGCGCGCGCCCGTCCAGCTCGAGAAAGCCGCTCGCGGCGGTCTCTCAAAACTCAACAGCGTGTCGGAACCCGAGGTCGACGTTCTTCTAGGCGACCCGAATGATCCGGACGAACGACCGGCAGAGCCGGCCGACATCGACGGGTTCGGGAGCCCCCGGAGTTGAAGAGCTCCGGATTCCCTAGAAAGGAGGTGATCCAGCCGCACCTTCCGGTACGGCTACCTTGTTACGACTTCACCCCAATCATCGACCCTACCTTCGACGGCTGCCTCCCAGAGGGTTAGCGCACCGGCTTCGGGTATTGCCAACTTTCGTGGTGTGACGGGCGGTGTGTACAAGACCCGGGAACGTATTCACCGCGGCATTGCTGATCCGCGATTACTAGCAACTCCGCCTTCATGGAGGCGAGTTTCAGCCTCCAATCCGAACCGGGACCGGCTTTTTGGGATTCGCTCCCCCTCGCGGGTTTGCAGCCCTTTGTACCGGCCAATGTAGCACGTGTGTAGCCCTGGACATAAGGGGCATGATGACTTGACATCATCCCCACCTTCCTCCGATTTGTCACCGGCAGTCTCCCTAGAGTCCCCGTCTTTCACGCTGGCAACTAGGGACAGGGGTTGCGCTCGTTGCGGGACTTAACCCAACATCTCACGACACGAGCTGACGACAGCCATGCACCACCTGTGCACAGGCCCCGAAGGGCTGCCGTGTTTCCACGACATTCCTGCGCATGTCAAGCCCAGGTAAGGTTCTTCGCGTTGCGTCGAATTAAACCACATGCTCCGCTGCTTGTGCGGGTCCCCGTCAATTCCTTTGAGTTTTAGCCTTGCGGCCGTACTCCCCAGGCGGGGTGCTTAATGCGTTAGCTTCGGCACGGAGGGAGTCGACACCCCCCACACCTAGCACCCATCGTTTACGGCGTGGACTACCAGGGTATCTAATCCTGTTCGCTCCCCACGCTTTCGCGTCTCAGCGTCAGTACCGTCCCAGAGAGCTGCCTTCGCCATAGGTGTTCTTCCTGATATCTGCGCATTTCACCGCTACACCAGGAATTCCACTCTCCTCTTCCGGACTCTAGCCAGACGGTTTCCATCGACGTCTCGAGGTTGAGCCTCGAGTTTTCACAACGGACCTGTCTGGCCGCCTACACGCTCTTTACGCCCAATAAATCCGGACAACGCTTGCCCCCTACGTATTACCGCGGCTGCTGGCACGTAGTTAGCCGGGGCTTCTTCTGGAGGTACCGTCACCCTCTGGGCTATTCACCCGAGTAGCTTCGTCCCTCCTGAAAGCGGTTTACAACCCGAAGGCCTTCTTCCCGCACGCGGCGTCGCTGCGTCAGGGTTTCCCCTATTGCGCAAGATTCCCCACTGCTGCCTCCCGTAGGAGTCTGGGCCGTGTCTCAGTCCCAGTGTGGCTGATCGTCCTCTCAGACCAGCTACCGATCGGAGCCTTGGTGAGCCATTACCCCACCAACAAGCTAATCGGCCGCGAGCTCGTCCTCGGCCAGAGGCCGAAGCTACCTTTTCCAGCCGCTCCGAAAAGCGGATGGGCCATCCGGTATTAATCCGGGTTTCCCCGGGCTATCCCGGTGCCGAGGGTTGATTACTCACGTGTTACTCACCCGTTCGCCGCTGTCCCCAGGCCCGAAGGCCTGGTTCTCGCTCGACTTGCATGTGTTAGGCGCGCCGCCAGCGTTCGTCCTGAGCCAGGATCAAACTCTCCGTGAAGAAACTGAACTGCCCCGAAGGGCAAATCTCTTCAGTTGAGCTTGAGCTCAAAGTGTCTCCCTCCGAAGAGGGTGACGGGATTTGAGCCTCTCGTCCTGAACGTCGGCAAGCCGGCGCCCGGGACTCGAGGTCTCGGCGTTCGTTCACGCTGTTGAGTTTTCAAAGACCGCGCCGGCGAACCGACCGAAAAAAAGCCTCCGACTCGCGCCAGAGGCCTCCAGTGAGCGAATGAAACGTCGTATCCGCTGCGTCCGAAGGCGCTCCAGTCGTTTGTCGGGAACATTGCCGTCCTTGCGGACAGCCGAGGAATAGTAGCAACGACCCGACGAGTGTCAAGCGTCGCGCAGTCGCACGAACCGACGCTTCCCGGCCTGGATGAGCGCATCCCGCAGCCGCTCGCGCGGCACGTCGAGGTCGTGCACCGGCTCGCCCTCGATGCGGACGGCGCCCTGCGCGATGAGCCGTCGCGCCTCGCTCGTCGTCGGCGCGAGCCCGGTCTCCGCGAGCACGCGCGGGAGGTGGACCGGATCGTCGGGCGGCAGCGGCGCCTCGGGCACGTCCTCGGGCGCTCCGCCCTCGCGGACGACGCGGGTGAAGTGCGCCTCGGCCTCGCGGGCCGCCTCCTCCCCGTGCGAGCGCGCGACGACGAACCGCGCCAGCTCGAGCTTCGCCTCGAGCGGGTCGGCGTCGGCGGGCAGCTCGCGCTCCCACACGAGCCGGTACCAGTCGGCGAGCATCCCGTCCGGGATCCGCATCGTGCGGCCGAACTGCTCCTCCGGCGCCGCCGTGAGCGGGATGTTGTTGCCGATCGACGAGCTCATCTTCTCGCCGTCCCACGAGAGGAGCAGGGGCGTCGTCAGCACGACCTGCGGCTCGAGCCCGTACGCCTCCATCACCTCGCGGCCCGCGAGCAGGTTGTAGAGCTGGTCGGTGCCGCCGAGCTCGACGTCGGCCTCGACGGCCACCGAGTCGTACGCCTGCATGAGCGGGTAGAGGAGCTCGGAGACGGAGATCGGCTGATGTGCGGCGTAGCGCTTGGCGAAGTCGTCGCGTTCGAGCAGGCGCGCGACCGTGACGGTGCGCGTCAGGCGGACGACGTCGGCGAACGTGAGCTGCGAGAGCCACTCGCCGTTCCGGCGGACCTCCGTCCGCGCCGGGTCGAGGAGCTGCAGCGCCTGGTCGAGATAGGTCTGCGCGTTCTCGTCGATCTCCTCGTCGGAGAGGATCGGCCGCTCGGCCGAGCGGCCCGACGGGTCGCCGATCCGCGTCGTGTAGTCGCCGACGATGAGGACGCCCGTGTGGCCCTCGTCCTGGAAGGCGCGCATCTTCTGCAGCGGGATGCCGCGGCCGACGTGGATGTCCGGCGACGTGACGTCGATCCCGAGCTTCACGCGCAGGGGCCGGCCGAGCTTCAGCTTCGCCTCGAGCGCGCCCCGGGGCAGGACGTCGACGGCGTTGCGGGTCAGCTCGGCGATCGGCACCCGGCGATTGTAGGGCCGCCTAGAACGGGTACGGGAACACGCTCCACGCGGCGGCGCCGTACCAGATGCCGAAGGCGAGGCTTGCGACGCCGAGCATGGGTGCGACATGGCCGAACGCGGCGGAGACCGGTCGGCTGACGAGCGCGCGTCCGAAACCGGTCGTGAGCAGTGTCATCGACACGGCCGTGAAGAGCGCGAGCAGCCCGAGCGCGAGAACTGCGAGAGCGGTCGCTTCCACCGACGCGACGATGAGGATGCCGACGCCCGCGCTCCCGCCCATGCCGTGCACGAGCCCGATCCCGAAGGCGCCGCCCGCGGTGCGGACGCCGTGGGCGTCGAGGTGCGATTGCACCATGAGCCCGCCCGCGTGCCAGCGCAGCAGCAGGCGCACGGCGAGGACGACGATCAGGACGGCGACGGCCGTCTCGGCGAACTGCTGGACGCGCTCGGGCAGGTACGCGCCGAAGAGGAGGATCGGGAGGCCGAAGAGGAACAGGGTCGCGGCGTGCCCGAGCCCCCAGGCGACGCCGAGCCGGGCGGCGTGCCGCGTCGCCCGCTCGCGCGACGAGGCGACGAGGGTCGTCACGGCCGCCACGTGGTCGGGGTCGGTCGCGTGCCGGAGCCCGAGCAGGACCGCGACGAGCGCGACGAGGACGAGGCTCGTGCCGTCGGAGTAGGAGGCGATTGCGTCGTCGAGGCCGAACATCGGAAGCTCCTTTCAGGCGAGTGTGACGAGTGCGCGGGCGGTCATGGCGAGCCCGAGCGCGAGGACGAGGACGGCGCTCATCGCAGGGAGCGCCCGGACGAGGCGGCCGTCGAAGCCGACGCGCGAGAGCGCACCGCGGGCGGCGACGGCGATGAGGCCGATCCCGGCGATCGAGGCAGCGAGGCCGATGCTGAAAGCGACGATGAGCACCAGGCCGAAGCCGACACGGTGCAGCGAGATCGCGCCGAGGAGGACGACGAGTGCCGTCGGGCACGGGACGATCCCGCCCGAGATCCCCACGCCGAGCAGGCTCCGGCCCGAGAGCTCGTGATCGTGATCGTGGTGATGGTGATGTCCGCGCGCGTGCGTGCGTGCGTGCGCGAGACGGGCGCGGACGACCCCCACGCCGACGCCGACGACGAGGAGCGCGGCGACGAGGTTGAGCCAGGGGTAGAGCTGCTCGGGCAAGAGCACCGAGGAGAGCGCGAGCGTGACCAGGCCGAGCGCGAAGACGCCGACCGTGTGGGTCGCGGTCACGATCGCGCCGAGCAGCAGCGCATGGCGCGCGGTGCCGCGCGCGCCGACGAGGTAGCCGGCGACGATCGCCTTGCCGTGCCCCGGCGAGAGGGCGTGGGCCGCGCCCCAGAAGAGTGCGAGCAGGAGCGAGACGGCGACCACGCCGGCCGAGAGGTCTCCGGCGACAAGGGCCTCCGCGCGACCGGGCGGATCGGGGCGCGCGGCGAGCGCGGGAGGAACGCCCGCCGCGTCCCCGGGGACGACGACCGCCGTGGCAGCGCGGACGTCGAGCGGATCGCGCGTCGAGTAGCTCCGCAACGCGTCGCTGACGCTGCGGGCGGGGACGTCGGAGCGCGTGATGCCGGCGCCGCGCTCCGCCCGGACGACCACCTCGCGCCAGCCGACCCGCCCCTCGAAGCTGCGGTCGCGGAGCGTGAGGCGGCGTCCGGCAGGCCCGGCGTCGTAGACGGCGTCGAAGCGCAGCGTCTCGAGCCCCCCGGCGCCCGCGCGCGCGTGGACCTCCGATGCCAGCGGCCGCAGCGGCACGCGGGCGCCGTCCACGCGGACGTCGAGCCGACGGCCAAGCTCGGCTGCGAAGCCCCTCGCGCGAACGCGCGCGCCCTCCTGGACGGTCGGGATCTCGGCGAGGTCGAGCGCGTAGCGCACGTACAGGTGGTCGCCCGAGACGACGGCCTCCGAGTACCGGTTGACCGTGAAGTTGCCGAGCGGGTGCGCCGCCGCCGTCGCCGGCAGGGCGAGCGCGAGAAGCAGCAGGGCGAGTGCGAGACGCTTCACGCGGCGTACCTCCTGGCGACCGGAGCCCAGATCGGCGAGAAGTGCGGGTTCAGCGCGAGCGCGCGACGGAACGTGCGGCGGGCGTCGGCCCGGCCTGCGCACCGCTCCGCCATGCCGAGGTGGAAGAGCTTCGACGCGTCCTGCGTGCCGAGACGGAGGGCGCGCCGCGCGTGGCCGAGCGCCTCGTCGCAACGGCCCACCCGCGTGAGGGCCCAGCCGAGGACGTCGTCGGCGTCGATGCTCGGCCGCTCGCGGTGCGCCCGCCGTGCGCGGACGACCGCGTCGCGCAGCCGGATGCCGTGGTCGACGTCGAAGAGCGCCGTCTCGAGGTCGGTGCGGACGCCGTTCGCCCGGAGTACGCGCTCGATCGCGCCGACGAGCCGCAGCTGCGGGCGCGCGTCGAGCCCGGAGGCGACGCGGACGTCGGCGAGCGTCCCGACGAACTGCGGCAGCGGCACGCGCTCCGTCGCGCGGCGGGCGAGCGCGAGCGCCCGGGCCTGGTCGCCCGACGCGAGCTCGATCCGCGCCAGCACGTCCAGCGCGTAGACATAGCCGGGGAAGGCCGCGAGCGAGGCCTCGGCCGCACGCCGTGCGGCGGCGATCTCGCCGAGTCCGAAGTGGAGCTTCGCGACCTCGAGGTGCGCCCAGGCGCGCGGCTCACCGAGCGGCGCGGCGTCGACCGCGAGGAGCATCGCGTCGAGCGCCTGTCGCGGCCGCCCGATCAACTCCCGCGCGTGCGCGACGCGAGCGTACGCCGCGAGCCCGGGCTTGCGCGCCGCGAACGCGTCGTAGCTCGCGAACGCGGCGTCGTAGCGGCCGAGCTCGAGCTGCGCGTCGCCGAGGATGCCGAAGGTCGGGGCGACGTCGGGCGCCAGGCGCCTCGCCCGGTGGCCGAGCACGAGCGCCTCGCGGAAGCGGTGCTGGGAGAGCGACACGGAGGCGAGCGCCGCCGTCGCCTGCGGATCGGACGGGGCGACGACGAGCGCACGCCGGAGCGCCTCCTGCGAGCGGGAGAGGTAGGACGCATCCGCGGTCTCGCGCCAGCGCTGCTGCAACCCGAGCGCGTGCCGCGTGAGCGACTCGGCGTCGTCGGCCGACGCGCGCGCGCCGTCCTCGCGCGCGACGCCGCCGAGTGCGAGGGCGGCGGCGGCGAGTGCCGCCGCCGCCCCTGCGAGGAGCAGCCGTCTCACGACTCGTATCCCTGGTGGGGCGTCGCGAGGTACGGGAACTGCGCGAGGAACGGCTTGTCGTTCACGTCGACGCCGTCGCCGAGCATGTTGTTCGGCGTGCGGTTGGCATTGCCGCCGCAGAAGCCGAAGCTCTCGACGATCGGGCCGACCACCACGCCGTAGCCGCACGCGAACGCGCGGAGCTCGATATCCGGCGTGTCGTCCTCGAGCCGCCGGCCGTTGGGGAAGCCGGCGAGGTCGCCGCCGAGCGCGCCGAGCCGATTGCCGGCACCAACGGCCGCCGTCGGAGCGATCGACGTGTTGAGCCGGATGAGGTCGGCCTGCGTCGAGCCCGTGAAGTTCACGCCGGGGACGCCCGTGAGCAGGACCGCGACGAGGTCGCCGCGACCGCTCGTGGGCGCGTCGTCGAGCACCGGGTAGAGCAGGTTCTCGAGCGCCGTGACCTCGGGCTGCGTGTACTCCGCCGCGAACTGGGCGTCGTCCTCGGGCTCCGAGGCGTTCCAGCGATCCTTCTTGCCCAGCGGGATCACGACCTCGTTGACGAGCGGGTTCGCGAGGCGCGACACCTGCTGCCACGGGCCCGAGGCGTCCCGCATCCCGTCCTCGCGGATGATCGTGACCTTCTGCCGGCTGGCGCTCGCGTACACGCCGATCGTCGGCCGGCCGAACGCGGCCAGCTGCGTCGTCGGCACCTGGATCGCGATCGTGTGAGTGTTGTAGCCGCGGACGCCGTCGACGCCTGCCGTGGCTCCGAGCGGGATCACGTGGAACGGGTTGAACGGCCGCAGCCCGGCCAGGTCGAACACCGAGCCGAGGTCGACGAAGAACGGGTCGTCGCGCTGGCCGGCGAAGACCTTGATGCCGCCGGGGAGCTCCGACACGGCCGCCGCGGCGAGCGCGTCGTAGTTCGGGGTCGAGCGCGGCCCGATGTTCACCGGCGGCGTGGGCAGTCCCTCGCCGAGCACCTGCCGGTTCCGGCCTTGCACGCGCGTGACGGTGTAGGTCTGGCGGATGTTCCAGTCCGGATCCGTCAGCGACGTGATCGGGCCGGTGTTGTAGAGGAAGGTGTCAGGGTTCCGCACCTGCGTGCGGAAGCGGAACTCGTAGGTGACGTCGTCCTTCGCGTCCCCGTCGCTGTCGACGTGGAGCGCGTAGAGCACGTCGTCGCCGAACTTCGCGAAGTTCGGGCCGCCGGCGGGCTCCTCGAGCGGGATGTAGTTGGCGACGACGGTGACCGAGTCGCGCCGGTCCGGGCTCACGAACGCGTAGACGTCCGTGTTGTCCGCCGTCGGGTCCTCGCTGATCACCGGGGCCTCCCGGTGGCTCGAGGCGGGTGCCGCGTCCGGCCGCGGCCCGAAGGCGAGGATCGCACAGAGGGCGATGCCCGCCGCGGCGATCCCGATGAGGCTCCTGCGGTTGCTGACGACCTGCATGGCCGTCCCCCTTTCTCCTCCCGTGAACGTGGCTTGTTCGCGCCGGGGGCGGATCCGGTTCGGTCCGCCCCCGGACGCGTGCGCCGTCAGCCCGTCTTCGGGAAGGCGACGCCCTTGGTGTTGTCGAAGCCGGCCCGCGGGTCGGGCTCGTACGGGAACGCCGCCAGGTTCGGCCGGTCGTTCGCGTCGACGCCGTCCCCGAGCGGGAGGCTCTTGCCGATGAGCGCACCGGCGACGGCGCGCTCCGCGATGTCGATGACGTCGTCCTCGAGCCGCCGGCCGTTGGGCCAGCCCTGGACGTCGCCGCCGAGCACGCCCAGCCGGTTCGGCCTCGCCGAGACCGGCGTCGACAGGTTGAGCCGGAGCATGTCGGCGAGCTTCGTCCCGGTGTTGTTGAGGTTCGGGACGCCCGTGAGGAGCACCTGCACGAGGTCGTCGCGGTCGGTGTCCTTGAACGGGCCGAGCGCCGGGTACAGCTGGTTCAGCAGGCTCGCGAGGATCGGCGCGCGGTAGTACCGCGCGAACTGCTCGTCCTTGTCGGGCCCGAGCGCGTTCCAGCGGTCCTTCTGCGGCGTCGGGATGATCACCTCGTTGATCAGCGGGTTGCCGAGGCGCGAGACCTGCACCCACCGCGTCCACGGGCGCGGCCCCTGCTTCGACTGCCGCACCGACACCTGCTCGCGCTCGGTCGACATCCAGACGCCGACGACGTGGTTCGGGGTGTCGAGCCCGGCGATCGGCAGCTGCAGCGCGATCGAGTGCACGCCGTAGCCGGCGAAGAAGTCCCGCCCGCCGCCGGTCGCGCCGGTGCCGTTGCGGATCGCGACGAGGTCGAAGATCGCCCCGATGTCGCCGAAGAACGCGTCGTCCCGCTGCCCGGCGAAGACCTTGCCGCCGCCGGGGAGGTCGTGGACGCCGGCCGCCGCGAGGGCGCGGTAGTTCGGGGTCGAGCGCGGGCCGATGTTGTTCGGCGGCGTCTCGAGGCCCTCCGCGATCACGGTGGCGCGACCGCCCGCGATGCGGGTGACGCTGTAGGTCTGGGCCGTGTTGCCGAGGAACGCGACCGGGTCCTTCGTCCGGAAGCGGAACCGATACGAGACCTCGGGCTTCCCGTCCCCGGTGCGGTCGATGTGGAGCAGGTACCTCGCGCGCGGCGAGAACGTGTACCAGTTGGGGCCGGCAGCCGGATCCTCCGCGGGGATCCAGTTGCCGACGATCGTGACCGTGTCGGGGCGGTCCGGGCTGCGGAACGCGTACAGGTCGGTCGCGTCCGCGGAGGGATCCTCAGCGATGAGCGGAGCCTCCCGGTGACTGGAGGCGGACGCGGCTTGCGGCTCCGCTCCGCGGACGAGGACGGCCGCCGTGGCGGCGGCCACCAGCGCGACGGCGAGCGCCGTCAGTGCGGCAGTGCGCATGACTCTCCTTTCGGTCCGGCGGCGTCGGGGTCGAGATCGGAGCCGCCGGTCGGGGCGCATTCGCACTCGGCCCCGGTCCGGTTCGGACCGAACCGATCGGCCGTGCCAGACGAATCAGCGCGAGATGGGCACGCTCACGACCCAGGCCACGCGGCGTACCCTGAGGCCGGTGGCCGACCTCGCGCACCTCTCGGACGAGGCGCTGGTCGCGCTCGTGGCGCGCGGGGACGACGGCGCGCTCGGGGAGCTGTACGACCGCTACGCCCGCGTCGCCTACGGGGTCGCGCTGCGGGTGCTCCGCGACGCGGCCCTGGCCGAGGACGCGGTGCAGGAGGCCTTCGTCACGCTCTGGCGCACGGCCGCGCGGTTCGTCCCGGAGCGCGCGCGCGCGAGCACGTGGCTGCTCACCCTCGTGCACCGCCGCGCCGTCGACGCCGTCCGGCGCGAGCAGCGGCGGCGGACGGAGCCGCTCGAGCAAGCGCCCGACCCGGCCACGGCCGGCGCGGACGACGACGCGCTCCTCCGGTTCGAACGCGAACGCGTCCAGGACGCGCTCGCCCAGCTCCCCGACGCGCAGCGGGAAGCACTCGAGCTCGCCTACTTCGGCGGGTTCACGCAGGCGGAGCTCGCGGACCGGCTCGGACAGCCGCTGGGTACGATCAAGAGCCGGATGTTCAGCGGGCTGCGGCGGCTCGCGGAGCTCCTCGGCGAGGGGGAGCAGGAGGACGCATGGACGCCCACGAGCTGATCGCCCCCTACGCGCTGGACGCCCTCGACGCGGACGAGCGCGACGAGTTCGAGGCGCACCTCCGCACGTGCGAGCGCTGCCGCGCCGAGCTGCCGACGCTGCGGGAGGCGGCCGCCGCGATGGCCTTCGCCGCCGAGGCGCCGCGGCCGCCCGACCGGCTGCGCGGCCGGATCCTCGATGCGGCGCGCGCCGAGCGGTCGAACGTCGTTCCCCTGCGTCCGTGGAAGACCGTCGCCTACGTCACGTCCGGTATCGCCGCGGCGGCCGCGGCGATCGCGATCGGGCTTGGGCTCTGGGGCGTGTCGCTCTCCGACGACCTGGACGCGGAGCGCCAGGCGTCCGCCCTCCTCGCCGACCCGAGCGCACAGGCCGTCTCGATCGACGGCGCGGACGGTCGGCTCGTCGTCTCACCCGACGGGGAGGCTGCGCTCGTCGTCTCGCTCGGCGAGGCCCCGGCCGGGAAGACGTACGAGGCGTGGGTGATCCGCGGCGGTGAGGCCACTCCCGCCGGCGTCTTCGAGACGGAGGACGGCCGCGGGATCCACGTGCTCGACGAGCCGGTCGCCGCGGGCGAGACGGTCGCGGTCACGCTCGAGCGCGACGGCGGCGTGGACGCGCCCTCCGGCGAGCCGCTCCTTACCGCCACGCTGAGCTGAGCCGAACCGGGAGCGCGCTCCCGGCGAATCCGTCCCGACCACGCGATCGACCAGGAGGGACGGGACATGACTCGCACGACGCTCGCGCTGCTCGCCGCAGTCCTCGCGCTCGCCGTCGCGGCCGCCGGCTGCGGCGGAGACGACGACGAGGGCGCCGCGGCCGACCACACGACGATGACGATGGCCGGTCACGAGATGCCCGCCGCCTCGGGCTCGAGCGCGGCCGCGGACACGCGCGTGACGCTCGACCGGCTCCTCGGCGAGCACGCGATGCTCGCGATGTTCGCCACGCAGAAGGGGCTCAAGGGCGAGGACGACTTCGAGGCGATCGCCGGCGCCCTCGACGCGAACAGCCGTGACCTCGCGGACGTCATCGGCTCGGTCTACGGCGACCAGGCGGCGAAGACCTTCCTCGACGGCGAGCTGCTCTGGCGCTTCCACATCGAGCAGTTCGTCGCGTACACCGTCGCGCTCGCGAAGCAGGACGAGGCGGCGCAGCAGGAGGCCGTCGGCAAGCTCATGGGCTACGTCGAGGCCCAGAGCTCGTTCCTCGCCGACGCGACCGGGGCGGACAAGGCCGCCGTCCGCGACGCGCTCTCGATGCACGTCATGGAGCTGAAGGGCCAGCTCGACGCCTACGCGAAGGGCGACTACGAGCAGGCGTACGCGCTCGCGCGCGAGGCCTACGCCCACATGTTCGCCACGGGCGACGCGCTTGCGGCGGCGATCGTCGCGCAGGGACAGGGCTCCTGACCCGACGCGGCGACCCGAGAGGCCGGCCGTGTGCGGCGCGGCCGGCCTCGACGGGACGGATCGTCACGCTCTCGGCACGAAGCGGTCCGGTGCCGCTCCTAGACTCGCCCGGGTGATCACCGACCTGCGGTCGCCCCTGCGCGAGCTCTTCGGCTTCGACGACTTCCGTCCCGGACAGGAGGAGGTCGTTCGCAGCACACTGGCCGGGCGGGACACGCTCGCGCTGATGCCGACGGGCTCGGGGAAGTCGCTCCCGTACCAGCTCGCGGGGATGCTCCTTCCCCGCCCCACCGTCGTCCTCTCGCCGCTCATCGCGCTGATGAAGGACCAGGTGGACAAGCTGCCGCCTGCGGTCGCCGCCCGCGCCACGGTCGTGAACTCGTCGCTGCCGGCGGACGAGGTCGAGGCCCGGCTCGGCGCGCTTGCCGCCGGCCGTGTGTCGCTCCTGCTCGCCGCGCCCGAGCGCCTGCGGCGGCGTGACTTCGTCGAGACGCTCGCGGCCGCGCGGATCGGCCTCGTCGTGGTCGACGAGGTGCACTGCGTGAGCATGTGGGGCCACGACTTCCGCCCGGACTACCTGTTCATCCGGGCCGCGCTCGCCGAGCTCGGGGATCCGCCGGTGCTCGGCCTCACGGCCACCGCCACGCCCGATACGGAGAACGAGATCGGCCGCGCGCTCGGCCGCGACTTCCACGTCGTGCGCGCGAGCGTCGTCCGGCCCAACCTCCGCCACGCCGTCGACGCGTTCGACTCGGAGGAGGACCGCAAGCGGGGGCTGCTGGCACGCCTCACGCGGACGGACGGCCCCGCGATCGTCTACGCCCGCTCGCGCGAGTCGTGCGAGAAGCTCGCGCGCTTCCTCCGCGGGCACGGCGTCCGCGCGCTCCACTACCACGCGGGGATGGAGCCGGGCGAGCGGACGGCGGCGCAGGACGCGTTCCTCACCGGCGCGATGCGCGTGGTCGTGGCGACGACCGCGTTCGGAATGGGGATCGACAAGCCGGACATCCGGCTCGTGCTGCTCTACAACCTCCCCGGCTCGCTCGAGGACTACGTCCAGATGGTCGGCCGGGCGGGGCGCGACGGCCGGCCGAGCGACTGCGTGCTCTTCTCCGGGCGCCGCGACGCCTCGGCCCTCCGCCGGTTCGCGGAGCGCGACGTCCCCGACGCAGATGCACTGCGCGATCTCTACCGCTCCTTGCGTACGCGCGCCGCGGACGGGGTCGCCGTCGCGGGCACCGATGAGCTCGGGGACGAGGAGCACGACCCGCGCGTCCTCGTCGGGATGCTCGAGCAGGCCGGCCTCGTGCGCCGCGGCTTCGACCGCGGGCGGGCGATGAGCGTCGAGCTCCTGCCACCGCCGGCCGACGCGGGCGAGCGGATCGCGTTCCTCCTCGCACGAGCGCGGGCGCAGGCGCTCGCGCGCGCGGACCGCATCGCCGCGTTCGGGGAGTCGCACCGCTGCAGGCAGGTGGAGATCGCGGAGCACTTCGGCGAGGAGGCGGCGCCGTGCGGCGTCTGCGACCGCTGCTCCGGCACGGCGGCGCCTCTCGCCGTTGCCACCGAGGCGCCCGCACGCGAGCTCCCGGCAGACATCGCGGGCGCGATCGTCGACGCCGTGCGCTCGCTCGAGCGCCCGCTGGGGACGAGCGGGCTCGTCGCGACGCTGTCCGGCTCGGTCGGCGCGCCGCCGACCGGTCGCCGCAACCGCTCGTACGGGCTCCTCGCGGCCGCGCCGCCGAGCCGGATCAAGAGCTGGATCGGGACGCTCGTCGCAAGCGAGCACCTCGAGCGGTTCACGAGCGAGGACGGCTATCCGCTGCTCCGCCCCGGACGCACCGACGAGCCGCTGCCCCGGCTGGGCGCGCCTGCGTCGGCCGCGTCTGCTGCGGCAGCGCCTGACGGCGACCCGCTGTTCGAGCGCCTACGCGCCTGGCGGCTCGAGCGCGCGCGGGAGCAGTCCGTGCCCCCGTACGTGGTCTTCTCCGACAAGACGCTGCGCGAGATGGCGGCGGTGAAGCCGGCCGACGAGCAGGAGCTCGCGGCCGTCAACGGCGTCGGCCCGGCGAAGATCGAGCGCTACGGCACCGACGTGCTGGACCTCGTCGCAGCGTTCGCCGCCTGATCCCGGGCTAGAATCCGGCCCTTCGTGGTGTTCACGCGAAGACGCACGCAGGCGCCGCGCTCCGCGCGCGGGCGCCGGATCCGCAAGCTCCGCCTCCTCGCACTCGCGAGCGTCCTCATGCTGCTCGGGCTCGCGGCCTTCACGTTCGGCCTCGTCGCGGCGGTCGCGAGCGAGGTCCCGTCGCTCGATCCGGCGCGCCAGCAGGCCCGCGAGCTGAACGGCTACGTGTACGCGAACGACGGGAAGACGATCCTCGCGGTCCTCCGCGGCGACGAGAACCGGGTCCTCGTCGACTCCGACGACATCGCGCCGATGATGAAGCACGCGATCGTCGCGATCGAGGACCGGCGCTTCTATGACCACCGCGGCGTCGACCTGCGCGGGATCGTGCGCGCGGCCTGGGAGGACGTGCGCAACAAGGACGCCGTGCAGGGCGGCTCGACGATCACGCAGCAGTACGTGAAGAACGCCTACGCGGGGAACGAGCGCTCGATCGCGCGCAAGGTCCGGGAAGCGGCGCTCGCGTGGCAGCTCGAGAACCAGTGGCGCGACAAGGACCGGATCCTCACGGCGTACCTGAACACCATCTACTTCGGGAACGGCGCGTACGGGATCCAGCAGGCGGCGCGGATCTACTTCGGGCACGGGGCGAAGCAGCTCACGGTCGCGGAGTCGGCGCTGCTCGCCGGGATCCCACAGGACCCGTCCCACTACGACCCGGTCGCGAACCCGAACGACGCGCTCGTGCGGCGGAACATCGTGCTCCGGGCGATGCACGACCAGGGCTACATCACCGCCGCCGACCGCACCGCCGCCAGGAAGGTGCCGCTGCCGAAGCCCGAGGACGTGCGGCAGCCCGGGACGCAGAGCCCGCACGCGCCGTACTTCACGAACTACGTCACCGACCAGCTCGTCGACCGCTTCGGCGCCGCCAATGTCTACGGCGGCGGCCTGCGCGTCACGACCACGATCGACCTCGGACTGCAGGAGCTCGCGCGCAAGGCGATCGCGGAGCACCTCGACGACCCGGAGGGGCCCGAGGCGGCCCTGGTCGCGCTGGACCCGAAGTCCGGCAACGTCCTCGCGATGGTCGGCGGCCGCAACTACCGGGCGAGCCAGTTCAACCTCGCCGTCCAGGGGCAGCGGCAGCCAGGCTCCGCGTTCAAGCCGTTCGTGCTCGCGACAGCGCTCGAGAAGGGGATCAGCCCGGGGACGACGATGACGTCGTCGGAGCGGTCGATCTCGCTCGGGGACAAGCTCTGGACGCCGCACAACTACGAGGACTCGTACCTCGGGCCGATCACGCTCGAGACGGCGACGGTGCACTCCGACAACGCCGTCTACGCGCAGCTCGCCGCCCTCGTCGGGCTCGACGACGTCATCCGCGTCGCCCGCAGGATGGGCGTGACGAGCCCGATGAAGCAGTACTTCTCGCTCGCCCTCGGGACGCAGGTGGCGAATCCGCTCGAGCTCGCGCGGTCGTACGCGGCGTTCGCGAACAAGGGCTTCCGGATGGACATCCGCGGCCGCAAGCCGGGGACGACCTGGAACCGCCCGCGCGCCGTGGACGCGGTCGAGGACTCGGACGGGAACGTCGTCGACGACTTCCAGCAGCAGCCGCGGCGCGTGCTCTCCGAGCGGACGGCGTCGACCGTGAACCGGCTGCTGCAGGGCGTCGTCCGCGAGGGGACGGCGACGCGCGCGGCGATCCCCGGCTGGAGCGTCGCGGGCAAGACCGGCACCACCGAGAACTACGGCGACGCCTGGTTCGTCGGGTACACGCCCGAGCTCGTGGTCGCCGTGTGGGTCGGTTACCCGAAGGGGCTGCGGCCGATGCTGACGGAGTTCGACGGCGAGTCGGTCACCGGCGGCTCGTTCCCGGCGGAGATCTTCAAGACGTTCGCCGAGCAGGCGCTCCCCTACCTCGGCAAGCAACCGGCCGGCTTCGACCAGCCGCCGTCGGACTGGGTCGCGCCGCTCGCGGTCGTCCAGCGCGACGGCCTCCTCCAGCGCGACAACGGCAACTGCCGCAACGCGTACACCGTCCTCTACTTCGGCGGGGCCGGGCCGAAGCGGACGGCGAACTGCAAGCCGAACGAGGTGGAGGTCCCGAACCTCGTCGGCCGGAAGCTCGCGGCCGCGGAGCAGCGCCTCGCCGAGCAGCCGCTCGGGTCGGTCGTGCTCTACCGCCCCGCCGAGCCCGGCGAGCCGCTCGGTGTCGTCGTCGACCAGATCCCGCGGAAGGGCCGCGCCTCGGCGTACGACGAGATCCAGCTGTGGCTCGCGAAGCCGATGCACGGCGTCATCCCGCGCGTCCAGGGGCTCACGCTCGGCACGGCGCGCCAGAAGCTCGGCCGGCTGAAGCTCGATGTCCGCGTTGCCTCGTGGACGGACGGGCCGCCGTTCCGGGTGATCTCCCAGGTGCCCAAAGCCGGCGTGGCGGCGGAGCCGGGGATGCGGGTAAAGCTCGTCGTCGCACGCGGCTAGACGCGTGGGGGAACCCATGGTTCCCCCACGAGCCCCCTCCTTCCGCCTCGTGGCTTCGAGTCCCCTCTGCGTGGCCTCCCGGGCGGATGAACCGCCCTCCGGCCAAGAGGCCGTCTCTCGTTGCAGTGACCGGGCCTAATGGTGTGGCCTGCGCACGCGCACCTGCGGTGCGGACGCTCCGGCCAGGAACCTGGTCTCATCGGCACATGGCGGGTCGTGACGGGCGGGATGCGCTGTGCCCCTGGACGGGGCACGCGGCGATCCCGCCCGTCCGAGTCATCCGAGGCCCTGTTGGCCTTGATCCGGGACGCCTCACTTCGTGTCTGACACCGGCCATGGCTCCTCGAGACATGGCCTCGCTCGCGTCAGCGACGTGGCCCGCGGCTGACGTAGCGCGAGCCCGCGACGAGGTAGCGCCAGGGCCGGTCGGCGGCCTTCGTGATCCCGACGCGCGTCGTGCGGACGAGCTCCGGCTCCGACATCCGCTCGCGGAGCTCGAACGGCGGCTCGTCGAGCGGGAGCGCGTCGTGCGCCCGGGTCACGCCCAGCGCCTCGCACAGCCTCCCGGGCCCGGCGCACAGGAGCCGCTCGTCCTCGAGGCCGCGGCGCGCGCGCATCTCCTCGAGCCCGTGCGTCGGCGCGAGCGCGCGAAGCAGGACGGCGCTCGCGACCCCCTCCCCTTCGCACACCAGGTTCAGGCACCAGTGCAGCCCGTACGAGCGGTACACGTAGGCGTGCCCGGGCGGGCCGAACATCGCCGCGTTCCGCGCCGTCCTGCCGCGGTAGCCGTGCGCCGCCGGGTCCTCGTGGTCGTAGGCCTCGACCTCGACGATCTCGCCGCCGACGCCGTCGACCAGGAGCGTCACCCCGAGCAGCTCCGGCGCGATCTCGTGCACCGAGCGCGCGAAGAACGGGCGGCGGATCACGTGGCCTGCGCCGGCTCGCGCGCCGCCCGGGCGTCGTAGCGGGCGAGCGCCGGGAACAGCAGGCCGATCGCGACCGTGCCGACGACGCAGAGGACGCCGCCGGAGACGACGGAGAAACGGATGCTCGTGAGCGATGCGACGATGCCCGCCTCGACGTTCCCGAGCGTCGGTGTGCTCGCGACCTGTGCGAACTCGATCCCGGCGAGGCGGCCGCGCATCGAGTCGGTCGTGGCCGTGAGCATGATCGCGCTGCGGAAGACCGCGCTGATCAGGTCCGCACCGCCCGCGACCGCGAGCAGCACGAGCGCGACGGGCAGGGTGTCGACGAGGCCGAACGCGGCGATCGCGACCCCCCAGATCCCGGCCGCGACGAGCACGGCCACGCCCTGGCGGCGCACGTGGCTCGTCCAGCCGGAGGTGAGCGAGCACAGCAGGGCGCCCGCGTAGGGCGCGGCATAGAGGTAGCCGGTCGTGGCGGCACCGCCGCCGAAGTGCTCCTCCGCGAGCGCCGGGAAGAGCGCGCTCGGCATCCCGAAGATCATCGCGTTCGAGTCGACGAGGAACGAGCTGAGGACGACGCGGTGGCGCTTCAGGTAGCGAAAGCCCTCGAGCACTGACCGCAGCCCCGGCCGGTCGGCGTCCGCGGCCGGCGCGATGTGCGGCAGCACGAGCAGGCTCAGCAGCGAGGCGCCGAAGCTCACGACGTCGAGCAGGTAGGTGAGCGGCAGCCCGATCGCGGCGATCAGCAGGCCGGCCATGGCCGGGCCTGCCACCGCGCCGAGGTTCGAGTAGAGGCCGTTGAGGTTCGAGGCGGCCACGATCTGCTCCTCCGGCACGAGGTGCGGCGTCAGCGAGCGCATCGCGCCGACGCCGAGGCAGAAGAACGACGCGGCGAAGAACGCGAGCACGAAGAGCGCCCACACGCGCGGCTCCTCCAGCGACGAGTTCACGACGAAGCCGATGCCCGTGAGCAGGAGCAGGCTCTCCGTCCAGAGCAGCAGGCGCCGGCGGTCGACGGCGTCCGCGATCGAGCCCCCGACGAGGGTCAGCGTCAGCAGCGGCACGAGCTCGACGAAGCTGACGAGCCCCACCTGCAGCGTCGACCCGGTCAGCTGGTAGACCTGGTACGGAACGGCGACGCCGACGATCTGGCTCCCGATGTACGACACCGTCTGGCCGAGCCAGAGCCAGCGGAACGGCCGGGACGTCTTCAGCGGGCGCGTGTCGATCGCGACGCGCGCGAGCAACTCCCGCAGCCCGGGCCGGTCGGCGCCGGGCGGCGTTTCGGGATGCGAGTCCACCGGGTGCCCTAGAAGAGGCGCTCGGCGTCGGCTGGCCGCGCCGTCGACTCGAGCAGGCGCCGCGCCCGCCGGGTCAGGTCGTTCAGGTCGACGCGGCCGCTCTCGGCGTCCTCGACGATCTTCTCTGCGAGCGCGAGCGCTTCCGCGAGCGCTGGTGCGACCGCGTCGGCCCGGACGCCCATCTCGAGCAGGATCGTCCGCTCCGTGCGCGAGGCGATGATCGGCTCCGCGATCCCGTCGACCCAGACGCGGGTCCGGCGGCCGTCGCCGCGCTCGCCCCCGGTGAGTGGCTCGAGCGCGTAGATCCGGTCGGCGCGCGCCCACTTGCCGAACCCGAGGAACACCATCCGCGCCTCCACAGCGGCGGATTATCCCCGACGGGCGGGACGGAACCAGAAGGCATAGATCGCCGTCGTCGCCAGCAGGATCACGAGCCAACCAGCGGTGACGTCGGGCCGGATGACGCTCGGCGCGTGCCAGTCGACCCACTCCCGCTTCCACAGCTGCTCGTTCCACGCATCCTGGAGCGCGTTGGCGAGGCCGTAGGCGAGCATCAGCGACAGGTACGCGCGCAGCAGCCGCGCCCCCGGCGCGCGCGAGAGCAGGAGCGCGACGAGCGCGAGCACCACGCCGCCCATCCCGTGGTGGAAGCCGACGTGGACGGCTGCGAGGCCCTCGTCGCGGACGGCCGGCACCTCCTCGCCCGTGAAGAAGTCCCCCGGGAAGTAGAAGCCGGCGTCGGCGGCCAGCCACGGCAGCGCCACGACGAGGAGCGCGACGGCGAGGACGAGCCGGAGCCGGTCCCCGCGAGCGCGGCGGACGAAGCTCGCGCCGTCACGCCGCACGGCAACGAGGGTCAGCGCGAGCGCGACCCCGACCCCGAGCGCGGGGATCGCGTTGACCCAGCGCGCATCGAGGTCGTCCTGGTCGACGACGCCGGGTACGGCTGTGACGGCGCACAGGGCGATCGCGCCCCAGACGAGCAGCCTCGGCCCGCCCGCGACCACGGCGAGCGCGACGGCGGCGAGCGCGATCGGGTAGTTGAGCAGGACGAGCGTCCGGCCGAGACCGCTGACGAGGTCGCCCCCATCGTCGACGTTGTAGAGCAGCTCCGGCCGGAGCCGCGAGTACGTGACGAGCGTCGCCGCGGCCTCCAGCCCGACCACGAGCCAGGCGACGAGCGCCTCGCCCAGGCCGGGCCTGCCCGGCGGCGCACGGCCTACCCCAGCGCCCGCTCGAGCGCGGTCGCCACCCGCTCCTGCTCGCCGGCGCCGATTCCCGTGTGGAACGGGATCGCGAGCGTCCGCCGCGCGAGGCTCTCCGCGACAGGGCACAGCCCCTCGGCGAACCCGTAGAGCTCACGCATGTACTGCTGCAGGTGGATCACCGGCAGGTAGCGCGCGCTCTGGACGCCGTCCGACTCCAGCGACGCGATCACGTGCTCGCGGTCGATCCCCTCGTCGAGCTCGATCACGTAGACGAACCACGAGCGGATGTGGTCGCCGTCGTCGCCGAGCGGGAGCGTGAGCCCGTCGATCTCGCCGAGGAGCTCGGCGTACCGCGCCGCCGCGGCCGCCCGCAGCTCGAGGATCGTGCCGAGCTTCTCGACCTGAGCGATGCCGATCGCCGCACGGATGTCGTCGAGCCGGTAGTTGAAGCCGAGGCGCGCGTGGTCGAGCCAGCCGCCCGCGTCGGCCCGCCCCTGGTTCCGGAGCGAGCGGAGCAGGCGCCACTGGTCCTCGGAGTGCGTCGTCACCATGCCGCCCTCGCCCGTGGTGATCTGCTTGTTCGGATAGAAGGCGAAGACCGCCGAGGTGCCGTGGGAGCCGACGCGGCGGCCGCGGTACTCGGCGCCGAGCGCCTCGCAGGCGTCCTGGACGAGCGCAAGGCCGTGCTGCTCGCACAGCTCACGCAGCGAATCGAGCTCGCACGGGTAGCCGAAGATGTCCACGGCCACGACCGCCTTCGTCCGCGGCGTGATCGCCGCGGCGACGGCGTCCGGGTCGAGGTTGTACGTCCGCGGGTCGACGTCGGCGAACACCGGCTGGGCGCGCTCGTAGAGGAAGCAGTTCGCGGACGCGGCGAACGAGTACGGCGACGTGATCACCTCGTCGCCGGGGCCGACGCCGGCGATCCGGCAGAGGAGGTGCAGCCCCGCGGTTCCGCTCGACACGGCCGCTGCGTACGGCGCCCCGACGGCCTCGGCGAAGGCCTCCTCGAAGCGGTCGATCGTCGGCCCGAGCGAGAGCCGGCCCGAGCGCAGCACCTCGAGCACGAGCTCCTCCTCGCGCTCGTCGAGGTACGGCCCCGAGAGCGGGACGGTCCCGCGCTCGGTCTCGGTCACGCCTGCGTCGGCGCGGGCACCACGCGGTCGAGCCATTGCGCCCAGCGCTCGGTCCGGCCGCGCACCGTGTCGAGGTACGCCTCCTGGATCTTGAGCGTGATCGGGCCCACACCCAGCTCGTGATCGTCGACCGACCGCAGCGGCGTCACCTCGGCGGCCGTGCCGCACATGAACACCTCGTCCGCCAGGTACAGGTCGGAGCGGATGATGTTCTGCTCGCTGACGACATAGCCGAGGTCCTGCGCGATCTGGATCACCGTGTCGCGGGTGATGCCGGGCAGGATCGACGTCGAGAGTCCCGGTGTGGAGATCTCGCCGTCGCGGACGACGAAGATGTTCTCGCCGGAGCCGTCGGCGACGTAGCCCTCCGCGGTCAGCAGAATCGCCTCGTCGTACCCGGCGCGGTTGGCCTCGGTGACGGCGAGCATCGAGTTGAGATAGACGCCGGTCGCCTTCGCCACGTGCGGGATCACGTTCGCACCGATGCGCTGCCAGCTGGAGATCTTCGCGCGGATGCCCTGGCTCAGCCCCTCCTCGCCGAGGTAGGCGCCCCACGGCCAGCTCATGATCACGGTGTCGACGGGGTTGTCGCGCGCAGCCACGCCGAGCTCGCCGTAGCCGTAGAACGCGATCGGCCGGAGGTAGCACTCGGAGAGGCCGTTCGCGCCGATCAGCTCGAACGTCGCCTCCCGGAGCGCCTCGACCGTGTACGGCAGCTCCATCCCCAGCAGTCGGGCGGAGTTGTCCAGCCGCTTCAGGTGCTCGTCCAGGCGGAACACGGCCGGCCCGTCCGGGGTCTCGTAGCACCGGATGCCCTCGAAGACGCCCGAGCCGTAGTGGAGCCCGTGGACGCCGACGTGGACCTTCGCGTCCGCCCAGTCGACGAGCTCTCCGTTCATCCAGATCTTCGCTGTCTCTTGCACCACTGCTCCTTTTCCGCAGGCCCGCCGGATGTTAGGCGTCGCCTCCGACGACGTCCATGGCCTTAGCGCGCGAGAGGCGCACGAGCTCCGAGGGTTCGATTCCCACGATGTGCCGATCGGAACCGGCGCCCGCCCACACGAGCTCCCGCGTGAGGAGCGAGCGGTCGACCAGCACGGTGTCCACGGCGGGCAACGGGAACGGCGCCACGGCCCCCGGCGTGAAGCCGGTCGCCTCCTCGATCTCGCCGCCGCGGGCGATGCGGAGGTCCGCGCAGCCGACCGCGCCGGCGACCTTGTCGGCGTCGGCGCGGCGGTCGCCGGGCACGAGGACGACGATTGCTCGCCCGTCGCATCGGAACACGAGTGACTTCACGATGTCGCCCAGCGCGCAGCCCACCGCCTCGGCCGCCTCCTTGGCCGTCGGCGTCCCGGCGGAGAACTCCTCGATCCGGGCCTCCGCGCCAGCCTCCTCGAGGAACGTGGCCACTCGCTGGACCGGCTCGGGCCACTCGGACACGATCGGAACGGTACCTGGGTGCGACGTCTAGACGGCGCCCGCCGGCCGTCGCACAATGGAGGTCGCTGCGGCGGGCATCCGAGCGACGGAGGACCGTCATGACCGAGTGGTGGGAGCAACCGTACGAGCGCGGCAAGCCCGCGGACCTGCCCGGCTTCCCGCAGGCGATGTACCCGCCTGACGCCGAGGAGCACGGTCAGAAGCCGAAGTTCAACGCCGAGGAGGTCCTGGCGTACAAGCGGATCGTGTCGAGGCTCGGCCGCTGGAAGTGGGATCCCGACGGGTGGGACGAGGAGTACTCGAACGCCTTCGCCCACGGCGCCGGACCCAACGTGAGCGAGTCGGGCATCGCCGGCGTCCAGCGGCAGGCCGACATCTCGCCGGCGACCGGCTGGCTCGACGAGAAGACGTTCGAGGTGCTCCGCTCGGTGAAGATCCCGAAAGGGCTGCCGCACGCCGGCGAGCTGGCGATCGACGGCCCGGCGCGCAAGCTGCTCAAGGAGGCCTACGAGGCGTACAAGCGGGCGCGCGTATCCGGCCCGGACGACGTGCGGTTCACGCTGACGGCCGGCGAGCCGCACTGGGGCGGGGCCGGCGACGTGCTGACCCAGTTCGTCGAGCCGTTCATGGTCGAGCGCGGCCTGCCCATCGGCTCGGGGAAGCGGACGCCGGAGCGCAATGCCGCGATCGGCGGCTCGGCGACCTCGGACCACCTGACGACGAAGTCGACGACGGCGGCCCGGGACTTTCCGACGTTCTCGGGCGAGGACGACGCACGGGCGCTCGCGAAGGCGCTCGGCTGCACGACCTGGCAGCCGAACAGCTACGACGCGTTCACGTGCTCCGCCGGCGGTCGGAGCTGGCGCGTGCAGCTGCTGTGGGGCGCGGAGATCGCGCACGGCGACCACGTGCACATTGGCATCTCGCCCGCATGAACGGTTGGGCAAACCGGCACACCTCTGGCACGGTTCCGTGACCCACTCGCGCGCGTTTTCGGCGTAGGCTCGAGGCCAGGCAGGCGGGAGGGTCGGGTCCCTGGGTTACTCGCGTGCGTGTGCTGAAGAGCCTGATTTCCAGAGCTCAGCCAGAAGGAGGGGCCAGCGGGGGAACCATGGGTTCCCCCGCTCAGCGAAGCGTTACAAAGCGCACGTCGTCGAAGCCCTGCCCGCGGAACTGCTCCCGCAGCTCGGCCGGCGCCTCGGAGTCGATCGACAGCGCCATCAGCGCCTCGCCGCCCTGCCGCGACCGCGACACGGCCATGTTCGCGATGTTGACGCCCGCCTCGCCGAACACCGTCCCCACGCGCCCGATCACGCCCGGGACGTCGTCGTAGCGGAAGAACACCATGCGCTGGGCAAGCTCGATCTCGAGCTGGAAGCCGAGCGCGGCGACGAGCCACGGGCGGTTCTCCCGGCCGATGAGCGTGCCCATGACCTCCACGTCGTCGACTGCGACGCGCACGAGGTTCGTGAAGTCGCGCGCCGCGGCGCTGCGCTCCTCGCGCACCTCGATCCCCCGCTCGGCCGCGATCACCGGCGCGTTGACGTAGTTGACCGGCTGGTCGACGCACCCCTGGAAGGCGCCGTTGAGCGCCGCGACGGTCAGCAGTCGCGTGTCGTACTCCGCGAGGGCACCGAGGTAGCCGAGCCCGATGCGCGCCGCCCGTCCCTCGGCGAGCTCCATCGCGAGCCGGCCGAGCGTCGCCGCGAGCGGGATCGACGGCCCGAGCACCTCCAGGTCCTCCTGCCCGACCGTCGGGATGTTGACGGCGTTCGTGACGAGCCCGCCCTCGAGCGCCGCGACCACCTGCTCGGCGACGATCACGCCCGCGCGGTCCTGCGCCTCTTCCGTCGAGGCCGCGAGGTGCGGCGTCACGACCACGCCGTCGACCTCGAGCAGCGGCCCCGCATACGGCTCCTCGGAGAAGACGTCGACCGCGGCGCCGGCCACCGCACCCGAGCGGAGCGCCTCGACGAGCGCCGCCTCGTCCACGAGCTCGCCGCGCGCGGCGTTCACGATCCGGATCCCGGGCCGCATCCGCGCGAACGCCTCGGCGCCGAGGATCCCGCGCGTCTCGTCGGTCAGCGGCAGGTGCACGGTGAGGAAGTCCGCGGCGTCGTAGACCGCCTCGGGCGACTCGGCCACGTCCACGCCCAGCTCGCGGAACCGCTCGACGGAGACGAACGGGTCATAGGCGACGACGCGCATCCCGAGTCCGAGCGCGCGGCGCGCGACGAGCTGCCCGATGCGCCCGAGGCCGAGCACGCCGAGCGTCTTGTCGGCGAGCTCCACCCCGCCCCACCGCGATCGCTCCCAGCGGCCCTGCTTCAGCGCCGCGTGCGCCTGCGGGATGTTGCGCGCGAGCGCCACGAGCAGGCCGATCGTGTGCTCGGCGGCCGAGACGATGTTCGACTCGGGCGCGTTCGCGACGACGATCCCGCGCCGCGTCGCCGCCTCGACGTCGACGTTGTCGACTCCGACCCCGGCCCGGCCGATCACGCGCAGGCGCTCCCCGCGCTCGATCAGCTCGGCGGTCAGCTTCGTCGCCGAGCGGATGACGATCGCGTCGTAGGCGCCGATGATCTCCGCGAGCTCCGACTCCTGGTCGACGTCGACCTCGAACCGGGAGCGTAGGAGCTCCACGCCCGCGGGCGCGATCTCCTCCCTGATGAGAACCTTCACGCGGTCGCGTGCTCGAAGGCGTTCAGCGCCGCGCTCACGGCGACGCCGCGGTCGACCGCGACGCCCGCCGCGACCAGCCCGTCCTCGACCGCTGCCAGCGCCGTCGTGATGTCGAACAGGTCGAAGTAGCCGATGTGGCCGATGCGGAAGACCTTGCCCGCCCACTCCCCCTGCCCGCCGATCAGCTGCACGCCGAGGCGGTCGCGCAGGTCGAGCAGGAACGCCTTCACGTCGAGCTCCTCCGGCGCGCGGACCGTCGTCACGACCGCGGCGCGGTCCTCGTCCGGCGACGCGAGCTCCAGGCCCATCGCCTTGATCCCCTCGCGGCAGGCGCGGCCGAGCCGGACGTGGCGGTCGAAGGCGGCGTCCAGCCCCTCGGCGAGGATCAGCCCGAGCGCGACGTCGAGCGCCTTGACGAGGGTCACGGCTGGCGTGAACGGCGCGTCGAGCTTCCGCTGCGCAACGAGCGTGCGCTGCCAGTCGAAGTAGTAGCGCGGCGCCGAACCGACGGCCTCGAGCGCCGCCGGCGAGACCGACGCCATCCCGAGCCCGGGCGGCGCCATCAGCGCCTTCTGCGAACCGGACACGACGACGTCGATGCCCCACGCCGCGGTCTCGAGCGGCACCGCGCCGAGGCTCGACACGGCGTCGACGACCACGAGCGCGCCCGCGTCCTTCACCACCCGCGCCAGCGCCTCGACATCGGCGACGACGCCGGTGCTCGTCTCGGAGTGCACGAGATAGACCGCCTTCACCGGGGCGCTCCGCTCGAGCTCGGCGGCGAGCGTCTCCGGCGTCGGCGTCTCGCCCCACGGGAGGCGCAGGTGGACGAGCTCCGCACCGTATGCGGCCACCATCTCGGCCCAGCGCTCGCCGAAGTTCCCGGCGGAGACGACGAGGTGCCGCTCGCCAGGGTCGACGAGGTTCGCCACCGCGGACTCGAACGCGCCGGTCCCGGACGCGGTGAAGAGGAGTACGTCGTCCTCCGTCCGGAAGACCTCCTTCAGCCGCGCGAGCACGCGGTCGTACGTCCGCGCGAAGTCCGGGCCCCGGTGATGCACGACCGGCTCGGCCATGACCGCCAGCACCTCGGGCGGAACGGGCGTCGGGCCCGGGGTGAAGAGGTAGCGCTTCTGCGGCACGGGCCTCGGAGCGTAGCCGAGCCCGCGGCGGTCGCTCAGCGGCCCGGCCGGTGCCCGGAGAACGAGATGACCTGCTGGAACGTGGGCCGGTTCGTCCACCGCGCCGTATCCGGCAGGAAGCCGAAGGCGATGCGCTCGCGGGTCGCGTCCGACCGCCATGCCGCGACGTCGGGCCCCTGCGCCGCGACGAGCTCGGCCCCGGCGGCGTCGATCGCGGCCCACAGCGAGGCACGGCACGCCGCGAGGTCACCGCCGCCGCAGTAGGCGCGGGAGTAACGGGCGGCGGGGGGCCGACCGAGGAGGGTGCGGAGGTCCTGCTCGACGTAGCCGTACCACCCCGACCCGTACGCGCTGCCATCGGGCGCGGGCCGGTCGTCGCGGGTCTCGAGCTGCGCGAGCCGCCCGGTGAGCGGTCCCAGCACGGGTGCGAGCACCGCGTCCGCGAGCCTCGGCCACGCGGCGTCGAGAACCGCTGCGCCCGGGCTGTCGATCCTCCCGTCGAGCTCGCGGTCGAGGCGCGTCGACCCCGAGGCGTTCCAGGCGGTCACGGCCGCAGCCGCCTGCATCGCCTGCACAGAGGGCGCCGGCCCGGTCGCGAGCACGTCGCGCACGAGCGGCCAGACGACGACGGCACGGAGATCCTGGGTGGCGGCGGCGTTCATCGCGCCCACCATCGAGGAGAGCGTGTGCCGCCGCCGCGACGCGATCCCACGCTCGAGCAGCTGCACGCGCTGCACCGACCCCCACGAGAACGAGTCGTCCGCCGCCCCGAACCCCACCGCCGGGCGGTTGTTCCAGTTCAGGATCGCCCCGCTCGCTGGGTCGACCGCCTGCGGGTGGCCCGCCGCTCCGACGAACCCGCGCCAGTCGTGCTCGCCGGTGCCGCGGGTCGGGAGCGCGCCACTGGCGCCGGCCGCGCGGACGGGGAGCCGACCCGCGCTGTACATCGCGATGCTCCGATCGTCCGCATAGAAGAGGTTGAACGTCATCTCGAGCTGCGAGGCGACCCGGAGGAACGACCGCGCGTCGCGCGGCCGGTTCGCGTTCAGGTCGGCGAAGAGGAACGCGCTCAGGATCTCGCGGCCCCGCGTCGCGCGCTGCGATGTCAGCGCCACCCTCGCCCCGCCGACGGTCGCGTACCCGAGCACGGGCCCGTGGACGGTCTCGCGCAGGAGGATGCGGCGGTCCGGCCCGCTCCGGTTCTGCAGCGTCCCCGCGTCGAGGACGGTCATCGCGCGACACTCGCCGCGGTACAGGTAGTGCAGGTCGTCGCCGCCGCAGAGCGTCTCCGCGAACGAGTCGACGATGTCGAGGTTCGCGGACGTCGCGCTCCAGGCGTAGTCGCGGCCGCGTCCGAGGAGGACGTACATCGAGATCCCCGGGAACGCCGCGCCGCGGGCGTCGATGCCGCCGCCGTGCAGGTCGAGCTCCATCAGGATCTCCGGGTACGAGTAGCCGACCTGCGGCCCGGCGACGAACAGCGGCCGGCCCGTCGCCGAGCGGGAGCGGCCGACGAGCAGCGCGTTCGACATCTGCCGGCGCGCCGCCGGTGTGCCCGCGCCGGGCTGGAGCGGCTGGAAGCTGCCGTCGTCCAGCACGACGTCGGAACCGCCGGGCGCAGCTGCGCCGTACGGGAACCGCCGCGCCACGGAGACGGGCGCAGCGGCGTTGTGCGCGTTGCGCAGGTCGTTCCACACCGCGTCCCCGGCGGTACCGCCGAGCCGGTCGCGGAGGCCGTCGAGGAAGAGGGCGCTGCGGGTCTCGTCGCCGCCGCCGACTCCGAACACCGAGCCGATGAGGGCGGCGACGGCCACGACGTCGTTCCGCGTCCACGGCGTGATCCCGTAGCCGGCCCGCGCGTTGAACGCGTTGATCCCCGCCACGTACGCGTCGACGTCGGCCACGATGCGCCGCCCGCGCGCTCCCTGAGCACGCAGGAGCCCGATCTGCGCGGTGAGCCGAGCCTCCGTCTCCGGCGAGGATGTGAACGCGGTCGCCGAGTTGGCGAGCGCGAAGGCGTCGAGGCCGGGGACGTCGAGCGCTGCGACCCGACCCGGCCCGCGCAGCAGGTTCATCAGGAGCCCGCGGTCCTCGGCGGTGGCCCAGCCGGCGCCGAACATGACGTCGCTTCGGGTCCGGCCCGTGACGTGCGGGACGTCCCAGCCGTCACGCCGGATCGTGACCCCGGCGCGCGGCCGCACCGTGCGGACGACGCGGCCGTCGGGCCCGAACCGCGCCGACTTGAAATAGCGCCGGAGGTCGGCCTCGTTCACGTCGCCCTGCTTCGGCGTGAGGCCGTCGTACAGCGCAAGCTGGTCGCGCGCGGCCGGCGGGAAGGTGAGGCTCCCGGACTGGCCGGGGGGCAGGACGTTGCGCGCGAAGGCGGCGTAGTCGAGCCGCTCGGCTGCGTCGGCGGGGACGAGCGCCACGAGCGCCGCGGCCCCCACGGCCGCGGTGAGCAGCGCACGCCTCATGGTCCGACCCTACTACGCTCCGCGGCCGTGGACGCCCTGCTCGCCTTCGCCGCCGCGCTCGTGTCGCTGCGCCTGACGGGCCGCCTGCTGCAGCGCTGGCGCGAGCGGCGAACCGCCGACCTCGCGGCCTGGAGCGCGTCACTCGCAGCCTTCGCCGCCGCGTCCGCAGCGCTCGCCTGGGGCGCCGCCGCCGGCTGGAGCGAGCCCGCGTTCCGCACGTACTACCTCTTCGGAGGCCTGCTGACGGCAGCGCTCCTCGGCGCCGGGTCGCTCCTGCGCTACGGCCTCCGCTGGGCCGCACCGGTCGCACTCGTCTACGCCGGGGTCGCCGCGGGCGTCGCGGTGGCGGTCCCGCTGCACGGCTCGTTCGGCGCAGAGACGATCCCGGAGGCGCAGGAGCACCTCGAGCTCTTCCCCGCGCGGATCCTCGCCGTCGCGGGCAACAGCCTCGGGACGCTCGCCGTCGTCGCCGTCGCCGTGGCCACCTTCCGCCGCCGGCCGCGCGGGAACGCGCTCGTGCTCGCCGGGGTCGCGGTCGCCGCGCTCGGCAGCGCGCTCTTCGGGCTCGGCATCGCCGGCACGGCCGCGTCACTCGCGATCGCCGCGGGGCTCCTCTACGGCGGCTTCGTCGTCCGCGGCTAGCTCGCCCTCGCCCGGAACGCCGCGCGAGCGCCACCAGACCCAGGCCCACAGTCCGACGATCGCCAGGACTCCGCTCAGCTCGGCGATGAGGCCGGGGGTGCCGCCGTGGGCCAGAACGTCCACCGGGCAAGCGTAGTCGAGAAGTAAAGATTATCGACATACCCCGCACGAGCACCTGCCGGAATCGGTACTCTCCGGCTCCGGAAATTCAGGTGCCGGCCTCAAAGGGGCTTCTGCGGCCTCGAGCCACCCGGCGCCGTCCGTGTCAGCGATCCAGGAGGACTCCTTGCGGAGAGTCGTTCCCTTCGGGGTCGCGGTCGCCGTCGCGCTCGCGCTCGGTGCCGTGACCCTCGTTCGTCCAGCAGCTGCCGAGGAAGGCGCTGCACAGCCCGCCGTCACCGAGGCGCAGACGCGCGAGCGCAAGCTCGCCGCGGCGCATGCGGCCTCCCAGCTGCGGAGCATCACGCGCTACCGGAAGCAGACGTGGGCCTGGCAGAAGCTGATGCGCACGCCGCGCACGCCGACCGGCAGCCGGAACCTGCTGGCGAGCGACGTCGTGTACCGCCAGTGGGTGCTTGCGCTGTGGCGCAAGCGCGAGCGCGCCGCCCGTCGGAAGGCGCACAACCCGCCCCGCCTCCGCGCCTGGAAGTGCATCCAGCGCCACGAGGGGCCGTGGAACGATCCGCATGCCCCGTACTACGGCGGCCTGCAGATGGATCTCACCTTCCAGCGCCTCTACGGCGCCGAGCTGCTGCGGCGCAAGGGCACGGCCGACAACTGGACGGCGATCGAGCAGATCTGGGTCGCCGAGCGGGCGTACCGCTCCGGCCGCGGCTTCTACCCCTGGCCCAACACGGCCCGCGCCTGCGGCCTCATCTGACGGGCTCCGGCCCGGCCTCCGCGTCCACCGGCTTCGGCTGGACGCGGCGGCCCGGGGTCGCGAGCACGAGCCCGGCGGCCAGCGCCCCGAGCACCAGGCACGTGAGCCAGAGGGCGCCCGGCCGCCACGCGTAGAGCGCCGTGCCGAGCAGGGGCCCGGCCACGAGCCCGATCCCCCAGGTGAAGGACCACGCGCCCATGTAGCGGCCGCGCAGCCGCGCCGGTGCGAGGTCGGCGACGTAGGCGCCCGAGACCGGCGAGCTCACGATCTCGCCGAGCGTCCAGATCGACACCGTCAGTGCGAACGCGAGCGCCGTATCGGCGAAGCCCGTCAGGGCGAAGCCCGCGCCCACGAGCAGCCAGCCGAGCGCGATCACCGGCTGCGCCTGGAAGCGACGTGTCACGGTCGTCAGCGGGAGCTCGATCACCACGATGAGGATCCCGTTCAGCGCCGCGAGCGTCCCGTAGAGCGCCAGCGAGAGGCCGGCATCCTGCACCGCGAGCGGGAACGTCGCCGAGTGCTGCATGTAGACGAAGGCGGCGGCGACGGAGCCGGCGAGGAAGAGCAGGAAGCCGCGGTCGTGCACGACGGTGCGGAAGCCCTCCCCCCTCCGCTCCTCGTGCCGCGCAATCCGCTGCCCGTGTGGGAACGCGGCGAGCGCGACGAGGCCGTAGACGACGGAGGTCGCGGCGTCGGCGATGAACAGTGCCGTGAACGACCGCTCCGCGAGGAGCCCCGCCGCCGCCGGCCCGGCGGCGAAGCCGAGGTTGATCGCGAGGCGGTAGAGCGCGAAGGCCGTGACGCGGTCGCCCTCCGGCGTCAGGTCGGCGAGGAGCGCGCCGGACGCGGGCCGGTACGCCTCCGCGGCGAGCCCGGCGAATGCCGCGAGCGTGACGATCAGCAGCAGCGTCTCGGCCTGCGACAGCGCGAGCATCGCCGCGGCCGAGGCGAACATCGAGAGGGCGATCGAGTTCCGTCGGCCGAGGCGGTCGGCCAGGTGCCCGCCGACGAGCGAGGCGGCGACGCTGCCGAGGCCGTAGGCGCTGACGGCGAGGCCCGCCTGCGGCGTCGTGTACCCCTGGTCCTTGAGGTACAGGACGAGGAAGACGATGACGAAGCTCCCGAACCGGTTGACGAACGTGCCGGCGAACAGGAGCCACGCGGTCGGGGGCAGCTCGCGCAGGCTCTGACGGAGCGTCACCGTCCGACGCTAGAGAATCCCGCGGATGCTGCGCATCGTCTCGGGACTCTTCTTCTTCCCGCGGGGCGGGTCGTCGCACCTGGCGCGATCGCTCTCGCGCTCGCTGGGGGCGCTCGGCGACCGCGTCACGCTCGTCGTCGGCTCGCTCGGCGACCCCGGCGGGCGCAGCCACGCGCGGACGTTCTACGAGGGCATCGACGTCGTCCCGGTCGACTACACGCCGGGCCGGGGCATGCCGTTCCAGCCCTCGTACGAGGATCGTCCCGACGCGCCCGATCCCGTCTTCGCGATCGAGCCGGACCAGACCTACGAGCGGCTCGTCAACGTCTGGAGCGACGCGCTCGGGCGCGCGGGCGCCGACGGGGCCGACGTGCTCCACCTGCACCATCTGACGCCGATCCACGAGGCCGCTCTGCGGCGGTTCCCGGACGTGCCGGTCGTGACCGAGCTGCACGGGACGGAGCTCGGGATGCTGCGCGAGATCGACGCGGGCGCGGCGTGGCCGTTCGCCGCCGAGTGGGCCGAGCGGATGCACCGCTGGGCTACGGGCTCGCGTGCCGTCCTCGTCGCGCCGGGGATCGCCGACGAGGCGGCCGAACGGCTCGCGGTGCCGCGCGAGCGGTTCGTCGAGCTGCCGGGCGGCGTCGACCTCGAGCTCTTCGACCGGCGCCCGGTCGACCGGGTCGCGTTCTGGCGGCGCTGGCTCGTGGACGAGCCGCAGGGGTGGGACGAGTCGGGGATCCCGGGCACCGTCCGCTACGCGCAGGCCGACCTCGAGCCCATCGTTGCGGGCCGCCCGCTCGTGCTCTTCGTCGGCCGCTTCACGGCGGTGAAGCGGCTGCCGCTCCTGCTCCGCGCCCACGCACGCGTGCAGGGCGCGGTCGGCGGCCGCGTCCCGCTCGTCCTCATCGGCGGCCATCCGGGCGAGTTCGAGGGCGAGCATCCGCTGCGGCTCGCGCACCCGGGCGTCTTCCTCGCGGGCTGGCACGCGCACGACGACCTCGCCGACGCGATCAACGCCTCCGACGTCGTCGTCCTGCCGTCGCGCCACGAGGCGTTCGGGCTCGTGCTCGCGGAGGCGATGGCGTGCGGCGTGCCGGTGGTCGCGACGGCCTCGCAGGGGCCGGCCCGGATCGTCGACGACGGGGAGACGGGCTGGCTCGTGCCGGTGGACGACGAGGACGCGCTCACGGCTGCGCTCGTCGAGGCGGTCGGCGACGAGTCGGAGCGCCGGCGGCGCGGCGGGCTCGCGCGCGAACGAGCCCGCGCTCGGTACGGCGAGGCCGGCGTCGCGCGGAGCGTCCACGAGACGCTCACCCGGGCCACGGCGACACTAGAGTGAGCCCATGCGCCGGGCACTCCTCGTCGCCGCGTTCACGGCGGTGCTCGCGCTCCCCGTGGTGGCAGCGGCCCGCGACGGCGCCGAGCCGCCGACGTGGAACCGGGACGTCGGCCCGATCGTCCTCTCGAAATGCGCCGGCTGCCACACGGCCGGCGGGATCGCGCCCTTCGCGCTGACGAGCGCGCGCGACGCGCGGCGACACGCGACCCGGATCGCCGCGGTCGTCGCCGCCGGCCGCATGCCCCCGTGGATGCCGGGCCCCGAGTCGCCGCCGTACCTGGGCCAGGGGCAGCGCCAACTGTCGACGGCCGAGAAGGCGGCGATCGCGGCCTGGGTCGACTCGGGCGCGCGCGCCGGCACCGGGACCGCACCGCGCCGCCCGAGGGCGGCCGCCGCGCCGGCCGGCTCGCGCACGATCACGCTGACACCGACACGGCCGTACAGGCCGAAGGCGAACGCGTCCGACGACTACCACTGCTTCGTCCTCGATCCCGGCCTGAAGCGCGACGCCTGGGTGACCGCCGCCTCGATCGCTCCCGGCCGCCCGGCGCAGGTGCACCACGTGATCCTGTTCGAGGCCGCGGGTACCCAGGCCGCGACGGCCGCGCGCCTCGACCGGGCGTCCGGCGGCCGCGGCTGGACCTGCTTCGGCGGCCCGAACCTCGGCTTCGACCTGGCGTCACCGAACGCGAGGCTGCGGTTCGGCTCGCCGCAGTGGCTCGCCGCCTGGGTACCGGGCCGCAGCAACGACGCGCTGCCGGGCGGCCGCGGGATCCGCGTCCGCGCCGGCGCGAAGATCGTGATGCAGGTGCACTACAACCTGGCGAACGGCGTCGCGGCCGACCGCTCGCGCGTCCGCCTCCGCCTCGCCCCCAACGCGAAGCCGCTCGAGACGATGCTGCTCGCGGCACCGGTCGAGCTCGCGTGCCCGGCCGGCACCACCGGTCCGCTGTGCACGCGCGAGGCGGCGCTCGCGCACCTCCGGCGCGACTACGGCTCGTCCTTCCTCCCCGACGCGCTGCTCGCCTTCTGCGGCCGCGCGAACGTGACCGCGACGACGACGTCGTGCCTCCAGCGCGCCGACCGGCCCCTGACCATCTACGGCGTCGCCGGGCACATGCACGTGCGCGGCCGCGACATCCGCGTCGTCGTCGACCCCGGGACGCCGGAGGAGCGGACGCTCCTGCACATCCCGGCCTGGAACTTCCACTGGCAGGACACCTACCACCTCCGCCAGCCCGTCCGCGTCGAGACCGGGCACGCGATCGGCGTCCGCTGCCGCTTCGAGAACACGGGCGACCGGTACGTCCTCTGGGGCGAAGGCACGCAGGACGAGATGTGCCTGGGGATGCTCCAGGTCGCGTTCGACTAGCGCGGAGGCGGCGGGCCGCAGCAGCCGCCGCCTCCCCGGGTCACACCGCGAGCAGCCGCTCGAAGAAGGAGCGGTAGCGCTGCAGCGCCACCCGCAGGTCCTCCGTCGAGGCCTCCTCGCCCCGGTTCCACTGCTCCTCGAGCGACTCGCGCTCGGAGGCGAACGTCCGCGTCACCTGGTCGAACACGTCGCCGACGAGCCCGTCGGCCTCGCGGACGGCCTCCTGCGGCTCGTCGACGAACCGGGCCTGCAGGCGCTCCCAGCGCTCGCGCAGCTCGGCCGCGTCGTCCTCGGCGAGCACGGGCTGGAGCTCGGCGGCGCTCATCGACGCACCTCCTCGCGCTCGTCCACCTCGCGTTCGGGCTCGTCGGCGTCGTGCGCCTCGACGAGCTCCGCGAACAGCGCGCGGTAGTGCACGATCGCCTGGCGGAGCGACTCGGTGTCGCCCTCGCCGCGCACCGTGCGCCGGGCCAGGTCGTGCCCCTCCCGGTAGTTCTCGACCACGTCCGGGTGGTCGACCGACAGGTCGGCGGCACGCTGGTCGAAATCCTCGACCGGGTAGCCGCGCTCGCGCATGACCGACTGGATGAGGTCGTCCGCGTCGCGGATCGCCCCTTCCGGGTTGTCCACGAACTTCGCCTGCGTCGTCTCCCACTCCCGGGTGTAACGCTCGCGCGCGTCGGGCGAGAGTGGCCGGATGTCGAACTCGTCGTGCCGCTCGCGCCGTTCGCGGAGCTCGGCCTCGGCCTCCCGCCGCGACGGCGCCTCCGCGACCGTCCGGTCGTACTCCGGGCCGAAGCCCTCCTGGAGCTGCTGGCGCCGCCGGTTGGCGGTGACGGCCCACAGGAGCGCCGCGACCGCCACGACGAGCGCGACCGCGATCACGATCCAGACCCACGTATCCATCGAGAACCCCTTTGCTCGGGACAACTGGTGCCGCACTGCGGCAGGGCCGGGATACCCGGGCGAATCGTTCGCTAATCGAGCTTCGACCGCACGAGCTCGGAGACGACCTTCGCGTCGGCGCTGCCCCCGGTCTCCTTCATCACCTGGCCGACGAAGAAGCCGAGGAGCCCCTGCTTGCCGCCGCGGTACTGCTCCACCTGGCCGGGGTTGGCCGCGAGGATCCGGTCGACGAGCGGCTCGAGCTCGGCGACGTCCGAGACGGTCTCCTCCGCGAGGTACGGGTCGGCCGAGAAGCCGGGGTCGCCTGCATGCGCGATCGCCTCGTCGAACGCCTTCCGCGGGATGCGCTCCCGCGCCTCGACGAGCTTGCCGAGCTCGGCGGGATCGACGGCCGCCGGGTCGACGCCCGCGCCCGCGAGCTGGTTCATGACGACGTTCGCGACCGCGCGTCGCTCGCCCGGTGTCGCCTCGTACAGCGCGTCGCGGCCGTTCGTCACGAGACCCTCGGCGAGCCCGAAGTCGAGCTCGGCCTCGAGGCGCCGGATCCGCGCACCCGGGAGCTCGGGCAGCTCGGCCCGCATCCGCTCGACGAGCTCCGCCGTCGGCTCGACCGGCACGAGGTCCGGCTCGGGGAAGTAGCGGTAGTCCTCGGCCTCCTCCTTCGAGCGCCGCGCCGTGAGCGTGCCGGTGTCGACGTGGAAGTCGTACGTCTGCTGCACGACCTCGCCGCCCTCCTCCCAGACCTCGATCTGCCGCGCCGCCTCGGCCTCGATCCCGCGGCCGATGTGCGTGAACGAGTTCATGTTCTTGATCTCGGTGCGGGTGCGGAGCTCGTCCGACCCGGCGGGCCGCACCGACACGTTGGCGTCGACGCGCAGCGTGCCCTTCTCCATCTCCGCGTCCGAGATCCCCGTCTCGACGATCGTCTGGCGGAGCAGGCGCAGGAACCGCACCGCTTCCTCGGCCGAGTGCAGGTCCGGCTGCGTCACGATCTCGACGAGCGGCGTACCGCCGCGGTTGAAGTCGACGTTCGAGTGCGCGGCACCGCCGATCCGGCCGCCGTGGCCGCCGACGTGGATCGTCTTCGCCGCGTCCTCCTCGAGGTGCGCTCGCACGATGCCCACCCGGGTATCGCCCTCCGGCCCGGGCACGAGGAACTCGCCGTCGAGGCACAGCGGCTGGTCGTACTGGCTGATCTGGTACCCCTTCGGCAGGTCGGGGTAGAAGTAGTTCTTCCGCGCGAAGACGGCACGGTCGGCGATGCGACACCCGAGCGCGTGGCCGAGTTTGACCGTCCACTCGATCGCGCGCCCGTTCGGCACCGGCAGCGCCCCGGGGTGCGCGAGGCAGACCGGGCACGTGCGTCGGTTCGGCTCTGCGCCGTAGCCCGACTCGCAGGCGCAGAACATCTTCGTCCGGGTCTTCAGCTGGACGTGGATCTCGAGCCCGACGACGGTGTCCCATTCAGTCATCGGCGCCGTCCTCCAGCTTCGCCTTTGCCTCACGGAGTGCGTGCTCGACGTTCCCCCGGACCTCGACCATCGCGAGCCGGTGCTCGAGGACGCCGCGCATCTCGATCAGCCACAGCTCGCGCTCGCCGGCTTCGAGCTGGAGCTTCAGGTCGTCGACGAGCACGGCGCGCGAGCCGTCGAGGATGCGCGGCCGCGTCCCGAAGACCCGCTCGACGGCGGGGACGAACTCGGCGGCAGGGTCGTCGAACCGCCTCATCGAGAGCCGCTCCGGGACGGTGTCGAAGCCGAGCGCGCGCTCGAGCGCGTGGCCGACGCGGAACAGGGTGTTCTCGGCGAACTGCGGGCCGATCAGCTGCAGGCCGACCGGCAGCCCCTCCGACAGGCCGACGGGGACGTTCAGCCCGGGCAGCCCGGCCATGCACGACGGGATCGTGAGCAGGTCGGACAGGTACATCGCGAGCGGGTCCTGCGTCCGCGCGCCCAGCGGGAACGCGACGGTCGGCGAGGTCGGCGAGACGAGCACGTCGAACCGCTCGAAGGCGGCCGCGTGCTCGCGCGCGATCACCGTCCGCACCTTCTGCGCCTGGCCGTAGAACGCCTCGTAGTAGCCGGCCGAGAGCGCGTAGGCGCCGAGCATGATCCGGCGCTTGGGCTCGTCGCCGAAGCCCTCGTCGCGCGTCCGCTCGACCATCTCGTCGTACGAGCCGCCCTCTGCCCGCAGCCCGTAGCGGACGCCGTCGTAGCGCGCGAGGTTCGACGAGGCCTCGGCGGGGGCGATCAGGTAGTAGCAGGCGAGCCCGTAGTCGACGGAGCGAGGGAGCTCGCACTCGTCGACCTCGGCGCCGAGCTCGGACGCGAGGTCGATCGCGCGGCGCACGGCGTCGGCCACGCCCGGCTCGATCCCCTCGGCCTCGTTCATCTCCCGCGGCACGCCGATGCGGACGCCGTCGAGGCGCTCGCCCTCGGGCAGGACGACCTCGGGCACGTCGACCGTGGTCGAGTCGCACGCGTCCCGGCCGCTGATGATCCGGTAGAGCAGCGCGCAGTCGCGGACGGTGCGCGCGACCGGGCCGATCTGGTCGAGCGACGAGGCGAAGGCGATCGCGCCGTAGCGGGAGACGGTGCCGTACGTCGGCCGCAGCCCGACGTTCCCGCAGAGCGCCGAGGGCTGCTTGATCGAGCCGCCGGTGTCGGAGCCGAGCGCCCACGGGGCCAGCCCGGCCGTGACGGCCGCGGCGGAGCCTCCGCCCGACCCGCCCGGGACCCGCGTCGGGTCCCACGGGTTGTGCGTCGGGCCGTACGCGGAGTTCTCCGTGGACGAGCCCATCGCGAACTCGTCCGTGTTCGTCTTGCCGAGGACGGACAGGCCGGCCTCCTTGGCACGGCGGATCACCGTCGCGTCGTAGATCGGCCGGTAGCCGGCGAGGATCTTCGAGCCCGCCGTCGTCTCGACGCCCTCGGTGAGGATCACGTCCTTGACCGCGAGCGGGATCGACGTCCCCTGCGGCTCCTCGACGACGCGCAGGTAGGCGTGGAGCTCGCCGTCGCGCTCGCCGATCGCGGCGAGGTAGGCGGCGTGGAGCTCGGCGGACGAAACCTCACCGCGGTCGACGAGGCCGATCGCGTCCTCGGCGGTCAATCGCAGCGTGTCGATCATGACTCGCGCACCGCCCCGGTCGGCGGGACGCGGAACGCGTCGTCCTCGACGAGCGGCGCGTTCTCGAACACGCGCTCGAGCGGCCACGACGGCCGCGGCTCGTCGTCGCGCCAGACGTTCACGACGTCGAGCGGATGCGAGGTCGGGGGCACGTCGCCGAGCTCGAGCTCGGACACTGTCGACACGGCCTCGAGGATCGCGCCGAGCTGCTGCGAGAAGCGCTCGACCTCCTCCTCGGTGAGGTCGAGACGCGCGAGCCGCGCGACGTGCAGCACCTGCTCCCTGTCGATCGCCATGCCTCGAATCCTCCCAAAAAAGAACCGGGCCCCTGTCGGGGCCCGGCGGCTTGCTGCGGTTCCCGAGAGGAGCTAGATCGCCTGGACGTTGGCCGCCTGGGCGCCCTTGGGGCCCTGGACGACCTCGAACTCCACGCGCTGTCCCTCGGTGAGGGACTTGTAGCCCTCACCCGTGATCGCGGAGAAGTGGACGAACACGTCGTCGCCGCCCTCGCGCTCGATGAACCCGTAGCCCTTCTCGTTCGAGAACCACTTGACGGTGCCCTGAGCCAACCTTCCTCCTTAGTACTGCGACGGCCCGGGCACCGAGCCGCCGTCCCTTGCGAAGCGCGCGAACCATAACGTCAGCCTCCGGGGTACGCAAGAACCCCTCTGCGGTACTTCGCCGCGCGCACCGCGTTGCGCAGGAGGAGTGCGATCGTCATCGGTCCGACGCCGCCCGGAACCGGCGTCATCCGGCCCGCGATTGCCATCGCGCCGGGGTCGACGTCGCCGACGAGCCCCGCGTCGGTGCGGTTCATGCCGACGTCGATCACCGTCGCCCCGGCCTTGACCATCTCGGGCGAGACGAGGCCGGCGACGCCGACCGCGGCGACGAGCACGTCCGCGTCGAGCGTGTGCCGCGCCAGCTCGACCGTGCGCGAGTGGCAGATCGTCACCGTCGCGTTCGCCTGGAGGAGGAGGTGGGCGACCGGCTTGCCGACGATCGCGCTGCGGCCGATCACCACCGCTCGGGCGCCGGTGAGCTGCACGTCCGAGACGGCGAGGAGCTCCATGATCCCGAGCGGCGTCGCGGGGACGTGGCCCGGCGTGCCGAGGTAGAGCAGTCCCGCGTTGACCGGGTGGAAGCCGTCGACGTCCTTCGCCGGCGTCACCGAGCGGATCACCTTGCCCTCGTCGATGTGGTCCGGCAGCGGCAGCTGGACGAGGATCCCGTCGACCGCGTCGTCGGCGTTGAGGCCGGCGACGATCCCGAGCAGCTCCTCCTCGCTCGTCTCGGCCGGGAGGCGCAGGTCCTGCGCCTCGATCCCGACCTCCGCCGCGGCCTTCTGCTTCAGGCGGATGTAGATGTCGGACGCGGCGTCGTCGCCGACGAGCACGGTCGCGAGGCCGACGTGCCCGAGCTCCCGGACGTCCCCGGCCACCTCCTCGCGGATCCGCGCCGCGATCGCCTTGCCGTCGATCACCTCGCCCACGGCGGCGGACGTTAGCCTCTGCCCGCGATGGCACGCCTCCCGCGCAAGAACGACGACGCCTCGATCCGTGCGCGCCAGGCGGCGCTCGGGCTCGACGGCGAGGTCGCGTCGTTCGACCTCTCGCCGTGGACGGGCGCGGCCGAGTCGGTCACGGGTGTCGCCGTCGTCCCCGTGTCGGTGGCGCAACTCCGGGTCTCGCTCGGCCGGTACGAGCTCTCGGACGAGGGCGACGTGGTCGAGACCGGCCGCGGCGAGGAGGACGTGGTCGTCCCGCTCGCGCACACCGAGGGCGGGCTGACGGCGTCGGTGCAGCGCGGCGCGAAGGCGGCTGCCGAGTCGGGCGGGTTCCGAACGTACGTGCTTTATGACCGAATCACCCGAGCGTCCTGTTTCGTGTGCAACTCGGCGGAGGAGGCGCTGACCCTCGCACGCTGGCTCGAGGGCGAGGTCCCGGCGATGCAGGCGTTCCTCGAGGCGGCGGACTTCCCGGAGCTCTCGCGCTACGCGCGGCTGCGGGAGGCGAAGACGCACGTCATCGGCCCGATGTGCCACGTCCTCTGGCGCTGGACGACCGGGGACGCGGTCGGGCCGAACATGATGACCCGGAACGCGTACGCGCTGAACATGGGCTACGTGATGCAGCAGGCGCCGGTGAAGCCGGATCGCGCGATCCTCGAGGCGAACATGGGTGGTGACAAGAAGCCGTCCTTCGAGTTCTTCCAGTCCGGCCACGGAAAGACCGTGATCGCCGAGGCGACGCTGACCGAGGAGGCCGTGCGCCGCGTGCTGCGGACGACGATCGACGACCTGCTCGAGCTCGCCTGGGCAGGGACGCACGGCGCGGTCGCGTCCGGGATGCAGTCGGTCGCGTTCACCCCGGCCTCGGCGATCGCGGCCGTGTTCGCGGCGACGGGACAGGACCTCGGGATGGTCGGCACCTCGTCGATGGCGCACGGCGTCGGCCGGCGCGTCGAGGGCGGGCTCAACGTCTCGATCCGCTTTCCCGGCCTCGAGGTGGGAACGGTCGGCGGCGGCACGACGCTCCCCTACGCGCGCGACTGGCTCGCGCTGATGGGCTGCGGCGGGCCGGGGACCGTCTACCGGTTCGCGCAGCTCGTGGCGGCGACGGCGCTCGCGCTCGAGATGTCGGCCTCGGCCGCGATGGCCACGGCCGGGTCGGAGAATTTCTTCCGGGCGCACCACGACCGCGGCGGCCTGCGCTGATGCTCGCGCTCCTGTTCCAGTACGACGCCCGCGACGACGCCGAGTTCGAGCAGGTCTACGGCCCCGAGGGCGAGTGGTCGCAGTTCTTCCGCACCGGCGCGGGGTACATCGGCACCGAGCTGCTGAGGGACGTCGAGACGCCCGGCCGCTACCTCGTGATCGACCGCTGGGAGTCGCGCGAGGCCTACAACGCGTTCGTCGAGACCAACCGCGACGCGTACATGCGCCGCGTCGACGAGACCGCCTTCCACTACGAGCGGGAGCTGCGGCTGGGCACGTTCGAGAACGTCTGGTGACGGATGCCCGCATTCCGCCGCATCACGACCCGAGCTGCTTCGGCTGCGGCGACCCGGCCGGACTGCGAATGCCGCTCCCGCCCGAGGAGGGCGCAGACGAGTACGAGGCGTTCCTGCGCTTCGCGGAGCGCCACCAGGGCGGCCCCGGGATCGTCCACGGCGGGATCGTCGCCGCGGCGCTCGACGAGGCCGCCGGGCTGCTCGCCACCTGGTACCGGTTCCCGACCGTGACGGCGCGGATCTTCGTCCGCTACCGCCGGCCCGTCCCGATCGATACCGAGCTCCTCGCGCGCGCCTGGGTCGAGTCGGCGCGCGGCCGGCGGATCCACGTCGAGGCCCGGCTCGTCGACGGCGACGAGGTGCTCGCCGAGGCGAAGGCCGCGTTCCTGCACGTCCCGCTCGAGCACTTCCTCGCGACGCCGCAGGGACGCGAGGCCGGCCGCCGCTGGCGCGAGCGCCTCGGCTAGCCCTTCCGGTGCGACCCCGAGGCGGCGGTCGCGAGCCCGAGGCCGATGAAGACCCCGCCGGAGACCCAGCGCTGGAGCGACAGATGCTCGCGCAGCCACCCCGCGCTCGTGCCCGCGATCAGCGCCCAGGCGCTGTCGCTGACGAGCGCGAGCCCCACGAACACGAGCCCGAAGACCACGAGCTGCACCGTCACGTGGCCGGCTCCGACGTCGACGAACTGCGGCAAGAAGGCGAAGAAGAACAGCGCCGTCTTCGGGTTGAGCACGTTGACGACGACCCCCTGGCCGTAGATCCGCCGCAGGTCGCGCTCGCGCAGCTCGACCCTCGCCTCGTCCCGCTCGAGCAGCCTCCGGATCCCGAGGAAGACCAGGTACGCAGCGCCCGCGTACTTCACGACCGAGAAGGCCGTCGCCGACGAGAGCACGAACGCGGAGAGCCCGATCGCGGCCGCGAGGACGTGGACGAGCCCGCCGGTCGCGATCCCGAGCGCCGAGACGAGACCGGCGCGGCGACCGCCGTCGACGCTCTGCCCGACGATGTAGAGCACGGCCGGGCCGGGGACGACGATCAGGGCCATCGCCGCGGCCGTGAACAGCAGCAGTGTCGTCGGCTCCGGCATGTCCCGACGATACCGGCACCCTCGAACGAGGGATCACGCCGCGGCCGGGCGCCTGCCGATACCGCGCCAGACCCATCTGCGGCTGGGTCTCGACGATCGGGAGGGAAACCGATGTTCAGAGTCGTCATGGCCGCAGGGGCAGTCGCGCTCGCCATGGTCGCCGTCCACCACGGCGACGTGCTCGAGCGGACGCATCTCGTGGGCGGCTGCAGTTCGATCGCGACGCCGTCCGGCGAGGCGGGCACGTGGCAGGCGTGTCGCCCCGGCAGGCTCGAAGGGCCGCCGGACCTGTCGCGCCGGTCGTGCAACCGCCGCGGGCTCGTCGCCGAGGTCGAGCTCTGGCGCTGCCCGGCCCCGCTGGCCGCGTCCCGCACGGGCAGCACCTAGCCGCCGTCGCACGCCGGAAGCCGGGCCCGCCGTGGCCCGGTTTCCCGTTCCCCCGGGCCGGGGTACGACGCGCCGATGAGATTCAGACGCGGCGCGAAGCTCGACACCGGGCCAGGTCACCGACATCCGCGGCCGGCGGCTCGGCGGCGGCGGCCTCGCCGTCGGCGGCGGCGGCGTCGGGCTCGGCGTCCTCGTCGTCTACCTGCTGATCTCGCTCCTCACCGGCGGCGAGGGGCTCGGACAGCTGTCGCCGCTCGATGACCAGGCCGTCGGCCAGGGCGACACGCCGAGCGAGGTCTCGCAGGAGTGCCAGAGCGGCGAGGACGCGAACGAGCGCCAGGACTGCCGCATCGTCGGCGTCGTCAACAGCGTGCAGGCCTTCTGGAACGAGGTCTTCACGGACAGCGGCGAGCAGTACCCCTACCGGGACACGGTCTTCTTCACCGGGCAGGTGCAGACCGGCTGCGGCATCGCCACCTCGCAGGTCGGGCCGTTCTACTGCCCGCGCGACCAGCTCGTGTACATCGACCTCGACTTCTTCGACGAGCTCCAGTCGCGCTTCGGCGCCGGCGGCGCGCCGTTCGCGCAGGCGTACGTGATCGCGCACGAGTACGGCCACCACGTCCAGAACCAGCTCGGCGTGCTCGACCGGATCGGGAACGACCGGCAGGGGCCCGAGAGCGCGGCCGTGCGCTCCGAGCTCCAGGCCGACTGCTACGCCGGCGTCTGGGCCGCGAACGCGGTCGAGCAGGGCCTTCTCGAGCAGCTCACGCAGGACGACATCAACGCGGGGCTCGACGCCGCCTCGGCGATCGGCGACGACCGCATCCAGGAGCGGACGCAGGGGCAGGTCACGCCGGAGACGTGGACGCACGGCTCGTCGGAGCAGCGGCGGCGCTGGTTCTCGCGCGGCTACGAGGAGGGCCGACCGGCGGTGTGCGACACCTTCTCGGGCTCGATCTAAGGCCGAGTTGACAGATGCGAGGGCCGTGCGACGGGGGACGTATGTGATCACGACCGAGAGGAGGGCGATCAGCTGCGACTGCGACTGCTGCACCGGGGTCCGCCCGGCGAGGACTGCTGCACCGGCTGAGCGCACGGAAGCGGAGACGCGTCGGGTAGGTGGGTCAGTTGCCGCCTGTCCCGACTCCACCCTTCAGTGCGGTTTCAACGCGACGCGCCCCGGCTTCCGGACGCTGATTGTGAACCGGGGCGCGCGACGCGCACACTGGCCGAACGGGTGGAACGGCTCAGGCCGAGCCCGCCTCCCGCTCGGCGCAGTCGGGGCAGAAGACGACGACCTCGACGTCCTCGTCGTCGTAGCCGCCGACGACGAACGCGCGCCAGCCCTCCGGAACCATCCGCGTGCGGCCGCCCCGCACTCCGTACACGTGACGGCTGCCGGTCGGAGACGGTGGGCGAGACGACGTCTCTTCTCTCGGCCTGCGACAACCCGGCGGAACGGTCACCCCTCGAGCGCCCGAGGTCAAGTTCCGGTGAACCGTTTTCTGCGCACTTTGCGCCGAACGTCACGCGTGCTCCGCGCGCTCGCTGCCGAGACATATTCAGGAGCGTCGATGGATGCGACGGCCCTCCGAACCCGATCGCGCCGTCCCGGTCGAGTGCTGCGCGCCGCTCGCGCACCCGTGCTCTCCGACGAGGAGGCGGCCGCGACGGCCGACCTCTTCAAGGCACTCGCCGACCCGGCGCGCGTGCGGGCGATGCAACCTCCTCGCGACGAGCGGCGAGCCGGTGTGCATCTGCAACCTGATCGAGCCGCTCGGCCTCTCGCAGCCGACGGTCTCGCACGATGCGCAAGCTTCTCGACGCGGGCCTCGTCGAACGCGAGCAGCGCGGCCGCTGGGCCGACTTCTCGCTGCGACGCGACGCCGTGGAGACGCTCGCGGCGGTCACGCGCCTCGACTAGTTCCAGGTCAGGCCGCGGAGCTGGTCGAGGTCGAGGTTGCCGCCGCTGAGGACGGCGACGACCTTCGCTCCCGGCGGGGCCTCGACCAGCCCCTCGAGGAGCGCCGCCACCGGCGCGGCCGCCGCACCCTCGACCACGACCTTCGTCCGCGCCAGCGTCCAGAGCAGCGCCGCGAAGATCTTCTCGTCGGGGAGCGTGACGATCTCGTCGACCATCCGGCTGACGATCGCCAGCGTCTTCTCCCCGACCCGTTTGACCTTGAGCCCGTCGATCGCGCAGTCCACGCTGCTCCAGCTCGATCCGTCTGCCCTCCGCGACGCTCCGCTGCATCGCCGGCGCGCCCCGACGACTCGACCCCGATGACGCGAACGTCCGGGTTGACCGCCTTCACCGCGCTCGACACGCCCGAGATCAGCCCCCCGCCTCCGATCGGGACGACCACGGTGTGGACGTCGGGCAGGTCCTCGACGAGCTCGAGGCCGAGCGTCCCCTGGCCGGCGATCAGCTCGAGGTCGTCGAACGGGTGGACGTACGTCAGGCCCCGCTCCGCGACCAGCTCGAGCGCCTTCTCGTTGGCCTCGTCCCAGATCGTCCCGTGCAGGACGACCTCCGCCCCGTACCCGCGCGTCGCCTCGACCTTGGCCGGCGTCGCGTTCTCCGCCATCACGACCACCGCGCGGATGCCGTGCAGCGCGGCCGCGAGCGCGACGCCCTGCGCATGGTTGCCCGCCGACGAGCAGATCACACCGGCCCGCTTCTCCTCGTCGCTCAGGTGCGCGAACTTGTTCAGCGGGCCGCGGAGCTTGTACGAGCCCGTGCGCTGGAACGACTCCGCCTTGAGGGAGACGTCGAAGCCGGTCGCGGCGCTCAGCGAGGCCGACCCCAGTAGCGGCGTCCGCCGCGCATGCACCGCGACGTGCCGCTGCGCCTCGCGGAACACGTCCAGCGGCAGTTCCGTCGCGATCATCCGAGCCGTCCCTCCCTCGTGGACGGCGACCCTATCGGCTCGCCTGCGACTGGGCATCGATCGCCTCCGCCCACGCACGAGTCGCCCCGTCGACGTCGGAGGGGCAGCTGCCGAAGCACTTCGCGTACGGGCCTCGGCATGCCCGATGGCCCGGCCCTAAAGGGCGCCCCCTTGCACCGCGAGTATGCTCCCGCCGTGAAGCGCCTGCGTGCATTCCTCGACCGCCTGCGGGCGGACACCGACCGCCGACAGGTCCGATGACCACCGCTGAAACAGCCGACGCCGACGAACTGCGGCGGGAGACACTGGCGGACGCCGAGCGAACGAAGCGCGAGCAGGAGGAACGCGACCACCGCGACCCCGAGGCGTAGCGCACCGGGGTACGGGCGTTGGCTACAGAAGAAACGGGTTGAACCGCCGGCGGGGTCACGGCCGGTGGAATTCTGGAACGTTGAGGCCCTCCCGCGCCGCACCCCACGCGCGGCGCGCGAGGGCCTTCGTGGAGCGTCTCTTCCAAGAGAAAGGACCGGCGTACCTGCGACGCGGATCCGAGCGCGAGGTCCAGGCGCCCAATCGTTGTAGCGAATTTGTGACAAGAATTACAAATACGCGGTACCCTGGACAGGCGTGCTCGTCCCGTAACGCCGTTCTCCTCGGGCCCAGGGTTTCGCCCCTAAGCGCACAGCCGCAACGGCGCGAAGGAGACGACCTTGACCCACGACACGGACGGCACCGACGGCCATCCAGGCCCGCTTACCGAGCACGAGGAGATCCAGCGGCTGACCCTCCACGCCCTCCTTCGAGGTCAGAAGCTCGCCGAACTCGAAACACAAGTGGGGCAACTCCAGGGCGCGCTCGACTCGCGACTCATCATCGAGCGCGCCAAGGGGATCCTCGCCGAACGCTACGACCTCTCGATCGATCAGGCATTCGCCCTGCTGCGCGAGTCTGCCCGCACAAGCCGTCGGCCTCTGCGACAGCTGGCAAGAGACGTCGTCGAGACGCCTCGGCGAATCTCCCCCGCGGACATCGTCGAGGGCCTCAGGCGGCTGGATTCCTAGTCGCCGGCGATCCGATCGTCGCCGGGATTCGGACTGTTTCAGCGGTCTTGCGCGGACGGCGCGGCTGCCATGGCGAACACCGCAACCGCCCCAATTGCAGGCATTTAGGCCTGCACAGAAAGGAGGCGCCTACCGGAGTCGAACCGGTGTACCAGGTTTTGCAGACCTGTGCCTAACCACTCGGCCAAGGCGCCGGGGCACCTACTGTAGCCCGCATGCTCGCGGCCCTTCTCGCCCTGGCACTGGCAGCGGCGCCGCCGCCGACCGTCTGTCTCGACCCCGGTCACGGCGGCCGCGCGAACCCGGCGACCGAGCCGATCGGGCCAGGATCGTCCACGCGCAAGGTGATGGACGGCGGCGGCGCGGCCGGGGTCGCGACCCGCCAGCGCGAGGCCGATCTGGCACTCGACGTCTCGCGCCGATTGGCCGCCTCGCTGCGCCGGGACGGGATCCGCGTCGTGCTGACGCGGACGTCGTCCACCGGCCTCAGTCCCGGGAACGTCGCCCGCGCCCGCACGTGCAACCGCGCCGGGGCGGCGCTCATGCTCCGCATCCACGCGGACGGCTCGAGCGACAGCGCGACCCACGGGACGCACACCCTCCGCCCTGCCCTCCGCCGCGGCTGGACGGACGACGTCCACGCGGCGAGCCGGCGCGCCGCGCTGCTCGTCCAGCGCCGCCTGGTCGCGCGGCTCGGCTCGCGCGACCTCGGGATCCAGCAGCGCGCCGACCTCACCGGCTTCAACTGGGCCGATGTCCCGGTCGTGCTCGTCGAACTCGGCTTCCTCTCCAACCCGCGCGAGGACCGGCTGCTCGCCACGCCCGCCTACCGCGCACGCGCCGCCGCCGGCCTGCGGGACGGGGTGCTCGCATTCCTCGGCCGGTGAAGGTCGTCGCCGTCGCCGCGCGCGCGTTCCGGCTCTACGCGGCCGCGCTCACCGTCGCCGCCGTGCTGATCGTCGCGGCGTTCGTGGACGACGGTGCCCCGGACGACGGCGCCGAGTGGCTCGGCCTCGCGGTCGTCGCGGCCGTCGTGGCGACACCGGCCGTGCTCGTGTTCCTCTTCTCGGCCGCGCTCGCGAGCCTCGCGGCGTTCCCCGGACGCGTTCGGGGGGCGCCGACGGACCTGCGGGACCACGGCCTCGAGGCGCAGCGGATCTTCGGCCGCCGCGGCTTCGGCAGCCTGCTCCTGCTGCCGTTCCGGCTGCTCCGCCTCGGCTCGGGCACGCGGGAGACACTGATGCCGTACGCCCCGCTGCTGCCGCTCGTGAGCGTCCCGTTCCTCGCGGCGACCGGCCTTGCGGCGCTCGCCGGCCTCGGCCTGCTCCTGCTCGGGCTCTTCGCGCTCGGGGACCTCGCGACTTAGGCCGCGACCCCCGTGAACTGCGGGATCACGTCCTGCCCGTACGCCCGCAGCGTCTCCTCCTGCCGCTCCGTCATGAGGTAGACGTTGAACTGGTCGACGCCGATCGACTCGAGCTCCTTGAGCTTCGCCGTGATCTGCTGCGCGTTCCCGAGCACCGAGAAGCGGTCGGCGATCTCGTCCGGGACGAAGTCGCCGTGCTTCGCGCCGACGCGCGAGTGGTCGTCGTAGTCGTAGAACTTGCGCTGGAGGACGTAGTCGGTGAGCGCCTGCGGGACGACCGAGCCGTCGGCGCCGTAGCGGTCGATGAGGTCCTGGACGTGGTTCGAGACCATGGCCGGGAACCACTTCGTCTGCTCACGCGCCTCCGCGATGTCGTCCGAGACGTGGCTCGGCGCGCCGACGATGCACTTGAGCTCCGACGGGTCGCGGCCTGCCTCCTCGGCGGCCGTCCGGGCCGTGCCCATGATCCACTGGATGATGTCCGGGTCGGCCAGCTGGATGATCACCCCGTCGGCCACGCGGCCCGCGACCGCGAGCGCCTTCGGCCCGTAGCCGGCGACCCAGAGCGGGATGTCCGGCAGCGCCTCCCGCACCCACTTGAGCTGGAGCTCCTTCTCGTTCCAGCTCACCTCGCGCCCGTTCATGAAGTCGCGGATCATCGCGCAGCGCCGCTCGAACTCCGCCACCTTCACCGGCTGCTGGCCGATGTAGCGGCGCGCCGAGTCGCCGCGGCCGATCCCCATGACCATGCGGCCGTCGGAGATGTCGTGCAGCGTCGCGTACATCGAAGCGAGCACCGTCGGGTCGCGCGTCCCCGGGTTGGTGACGAAGTGGCCGAACTTCATCCGCTTCGTCCGCTCGACGGCCATCGTCAGCAGCGGCGTCGACTCCTGCCAGAGGACGTGCGAGTCGTACGTCCAGCCGTAGTCGAACCCCTGCTCCTCGGCGAGCTCGATCAGCTCGAGGAAGCGCGTGTACGGGGGATCGGGCAGGACGGTGACGCCGAAGCTGAGCATGGAGCCTCCTCGATGCCGGGTCGGGAAAGGCGAGCATAACCCGGGAAACCGCGACGGCTGGACGGGATTTCGGATCCGATTGTCGGGTACAGTCCCCCGGTTCCGTTCCCGACCCGAGGAGTGTCCGTGGCGAAGATGCAGTCGAGGCTGCCCGAGGCGGCGAAGGTGTACGACAACCCGAGCCCCGAGGAGCTGAAGGCGCTGGCTGCGAAGATGCCGAACGCGCGGCAGACGGCATTCGGGAACCTCAACGTGCAGACGGAGGTCGTGAGCCGCTCGAAGGGCTCCACCTTCATCGTCACGGACGAGCCCGACGGGCAGAACCAGGCGATCGCGCGCGACGAGTACCTCGCGTGGGCCGAGCGCCAGGACGCCTACATCGCCGGCCGCGAGATGGTGATCGTCGACGGCTTCATCGGGCACGACCCGGAGTTCCGCGTCGCCGCGCGTCTGTACGTCGAGGCCGCGAACGCGAACATCGCCGGCATGCAGCAGCAGCTCTACTTCCCGCTCGAGGACGGCGCGGAGTTCGAGCCAGAGCTCTGCGTCATCTACACCCCGAACCTGAAGGCGGAGGGGTACGCGGACGACCGGCTCATCGCCGTCGACCTCGAGGCGGGCCTCACGCGCGTCTTCAACTCGGACTACTTCGGCGAGTCGAAGAAGGGCGGGCTGCGGATGTGGAACAAGCTCGTCTACGACCGGGGCGGCCTCCCGCTCCACGCCGGCTGCAAGATCATCCCCACGGACGCCGGCGACAGGGTCGGGCTCATCGTCGGGCTCTCCGGCACGGGCAAGACGACGACGACGTTCACCAAGCAGAACGGCTCGCTCCCGGTGCAGGACGACTTCGTCGCGTGGCTGCCGAACGGCCGCATCGCGGTCACCGAGAACGGCTGCTTCGCGAAGACCTTCGGGCTCAACCCGGAGGACGAGCCGACGATCCACCGCGCCGTGACGCAGCCGGAGTCGTACCTCGAGAACGTCTCGCAGACCGGCGACGCGGTCGACTTCTACGACACGTCGTACACGCAGAACGGGCGCGCCACCTTCCCGTTCCGCGTGATCGAGGCGGCCGCCGAGCACGAGATCGAGCGCGCCGACTTCCTCCTCGTCCTCAACAAGAACGAGAACATCATCCCGGCCGTCGCGAAGCTCGAAGGGCCGCAGGCAGCTGCCTTCTTCATGCTCGGCGAGACACAGGGCACCTCCGCCGGCGGCGCCGACGAGGCCGGCAAGTTCCTGCGCGTGCCCGGGACGAACCCGTTCTTCCCCGCGTTGCACGACCTGCAGGGGAACCGCTTCCTCGAGCTGCTCGAGGAGCATCCGCTCGAGGTCTTCCTCATGAACACCGGCCGGGTCGGCGGCGCCGAGTCGGTCGAGGGCTCGAAGAAGGTGAAGATCCGGCACTCGTCGGCGATCGTGAAGGGGATCGCCGAGGGCACGATCGCGTGGGAGCGCGACCCCGACTTCGGCTACCTCGTGGCCGCGCACGTGCCGGGGATCGACGACGACGACCTCGACGTCCTCCAGCCGCGGCGCCTCTACGAGGCCGCGGGCCGGATGGACGAGTACGAGCGGCAGATCGCGCAGTTCAAGCGCGAGCGCGCCGAGTACCTGGCGCAGTACGAGAGCCTCAGCGCCGAGATCGTCGACGCGGTTCGCTAGGAAGGAGCCCAGCGTTCAGTGTCAGGCACCGGCCATGGCCGGTGTCAGACGCTCTTGCGCGGTGGCAGGGCCACGATCATCGCCACGGCCAGCAACGCGGCCACGACGAACCCGATGCGGCCCTCGCTCGGCAGCGAGAACGTGAGCCCCAGGAGCGGCGTCCCGACGAGGACGGCGGAGATCGCCCACGAGTTGACGAAGCCGATCGCCGCCCCGGGGGCGTCGGGGCGGAGCCGCTGCGCCTCGGTGAACACGTAGGCGAACGGGATGCCCGCTGCGAGCCCGGCGAGCAATGCGCCGAGCGCGAGCAGGACGAGCGGGAGCGGCAGTGCCAGGAGGGCGAGGCCGAGCGCCAGGCCGGCGGCGCTCGCGATCAGCTCCGGCCGCGCCCGCTCCGGATGCCCGCGCAGGAGCGCGCCGCCCAGCGGCCTCGTCACGATCCCGGCGACGAGCAGGAGCGCGCCCACGACCGCCGCGACCGCGCGCGGCTCGCCGTGCCGCTCGAGCAACGGCACGGCCCAGTTCGCCGCCACCACCGACACGCCGAAGCTGCCCGCGTGGATCACGCCGAGGCGGATGAGGCGCCGGTCGAGCACGAGCCCGGACGCCGCCCAGGCGTGGCGCGGGTCGCGGGGCGCCGTCAGCAGGACGGCGGCGGTGACGAGCGCTGCGGCGAGCCCCGTCCAGTACGGCGCCCGCCAGTCCAGCAGCCCGACGAGCTGCGGCGTGATCGCGATGGCGAGGCCGCCGCCGGCCATCGTCGACGCGCCGTACAGGCCCTGGAGCGCGGGCCCGCCGCCGGTCGCCCGCACGTAGTCCGAGCCCGCGACGAAGCCCGCGCCGCTCCCGATCCCGATCACGAGCCGCGCCCCGCCCGCGAGCCACGGGTCCGGCGCGAGCAGCGCGAGCACGTTGCCCGCGGCGCAGCAGGCAAGCGCGACGAAGCCGACCCGCCGCGCGCCCCAGCGGTCGGATGCACGGCCGGCCGGGATCTGCGAGACGAGGTGGGTGAGGAAGAGCGCCGTCGTCAGCAGGCCGACGACGGGAAGCGACGTCTCGTAGGCGTCGGCGAGCGGGTCGGCGACGGCGCCGACGTTCGCGATGTTCCAGGTCACGCCCGCGCCCAGCACGAGCGCGGCGACGGCGGCGCGGCCGGGTCGTGCTAGCCGCGGGCGGCGATCCAGGGGATCGTTTTCGTGGCGAGGCGGTCGAGCGCCTGGACGGCGAGCTCGAGGTGCTCCGGCTTCGTGTCCTCGAGCTTCGTGTGCGAGAGGCCGCGGAGTGACTGGACGAAGAGCATCACCGTCGGCACGCCTGCCCGCGCCACCTCGGCCGCGTCGTGGAGCGGCCCGCTCGGAAGTCGGTGCGACGTGCCGGAGACCTCGCGGACGGACTCCTCCGCGAGCTCGATCAGCTCCTCCTCGAACAGGATCGGCTGGATGTTCCAGATGCGCTCCCAGGCGACGTCGATGTTCTCCTCGGCCGCGAACCGGTCGGCCGCCTCCTGCGCCTCGCGGAGCATCGACGCGAGCGTGTCCGCGTCCATGTGCCGCTGGTCGAGCAGCTGCTCCGCCGTCTCGACGACCGAGGTGACGATCCCCGGCTTCGTCACGACGCCGCCGGACGTGCACACGGCGCCGCCGCCGGCGCGCGCGGCGATGTCCCGGATCTCGAGCGCGAGCTTCGCGGCGCCGGCGAGCGCGTCGCGCCGCTGATCCATCGGCGTCGAGCCGGCGTGCGCCGCCTGGCCCGTCCACGTGAAGCGCGAGCGCTCCACGCCGAACGTCCCGATGACGGCGCCGAGCGGGAGGTCCAGCGACTCGAGCACCGGCCCCTGCTCGATGTGCAGCTCGAGGTAGGCGGCGGCGTTCGCGAGCTGCGAGCGCGCCTCGAGCGCACGGTCGAGGTCGACGTCGTGCGCGGCGAGCGCATCCGGCAGGGCCGTTCCCTCCCGGTCGCGCAGCTGCCGCAGCTCGTCCTGGTCGGCCATCGTCCCCGAGGCCGCGGACGAGCCGAACAGCGACCGCCCGAAGCGCGCGCCCTCCTCGTCGGCCCAGTCCACGAGCCGGACGGTGACCGGCGGCGTCCCCTCCTCCGCGAGCCTGCGCATCACCTCGACGCCGCCGAGGACGTTGAGGCAGCCGTCGAGCCAGCCGCCGTTCGGGACGGAGTCCATGTGGCCGCCGATGAGCAGCTCGCGGTCGGACTCGCCGCGGAGCGTGAACCACTGGTTCCCGGCCGCGTCGCGCTCGTACTCGAGCCCGAGGCCGTCGAGCTTCCCGCGGAGCCAGTCGCGCCCGCGCACCCACGTGTCCGTCCACGCCACGCGCTGCGCGCCGTTCTCGTCGCCGGTCAGCTCCCGGAGCTCGCGGAGCTCGTCGACGGTGCGTGACGGCTGCAGCGGCACGGGCCGGATCCTAGAGCGCCGCCGCCTCCCGTTTCCAGCGCGGCCGTCCCAGACGCCAGACGCGCGACCAGAGGAGGAACGCGACGAGCGGAACGAGCACGTACGCAAGCCGGTGCAGGTAAGTCGTGTGGACGACGATCCCCTGCTCGATGTCGCCGCTCAGGCCAGGCGCCACAAGTCGGCGCTCCAAGGGGGGTCGAAACGGCCCCAGTGCGCGGCCCGCCGCCCACGCGACCGCCTCCTCAGCGCCGAAGTCCTCCGCCGCCGCGCGCGAAGGTGCCCGCGGAGCTCACGCCGGATCGCACGCCGCCGCTCCGCGGGCGCGTCGTGCCACAGCCGGCGGCGACCTGGCAGGAACGCTGAACTGATCAGGGACGAGTGTCAGACACTGAAGAGGGGCTGCTTCTTAGTAGTGGCCCCGTTACCGTGACTGACACTGTGGGACGCGGTCGTGCCGAGGGTGCGCCGACTCTCCACGCACAGCGCCGGGCCGCGGCCTGATCGACCCTCCGTCGTCGGCTCGTTTAGGTTCCTCCCGATGGCGTCGACCGCCCTTCGCCGCACCGGGGTCTTCCTGCTCGTGCTCGCCGGCCTCTGGGCGCTCTGGGAGGGGTTCAAGTGGGTCGGCGAGCGGACGGAGCTGACGCTCGGCACCTTCATGGTCAACGACGTCACCTTCCCGCACCTCCACGACATCGTGGGGCAGCTGTTCGAGCCGTCGCGACGCAACGGGCCGCTGCTGATCGAGGTGCTCTGGGACGCCGCGCTGTTCACCGCCAAGGAGGCGGTGGCCGGCTTCCTGCTCGGGGCCACGATCGGGCTCCTGATCGGGATCGTCCTCCACCACTCCCGCCTGCTGCAACGCGGCTTCCTGCCGTACATCGTCGCCTCGCAGACAGTGCCGATCCTCGCGATCGCACCGATGGTGGTCGTCTACCTCGGCGGCGAGCTGCAGGCGCCTGCCTGGGTCTCTGTCTCCGTGATCGCCGCGTATCTGACCTTCTTCCCCGTGACGGTGAACACGCTGCGCGGCCTCGCCTCGGCCGACCCGCGTGCGCTCGAGCTGATGCGGTCCTACGCGGCATCGAACTGGTCGATCCTCTGGCACCTCAAGCTGCCCGCCTCCCTCCCGTACCTCTTCGCCGCGTTCAAGGTCGCGGCGACGGCGAGCGTCGTCGGCGCGATCATCGGCGAGCTGCCGTCGTCCATCCAGGACGGCCTCGGCGGAGCGATCATCAACTTCAACCAGTACTACCTCAGCTCCCCGCCGAGCCTCTGGGCGACGAACCTCGTCGCCGCCGCGCTGGGGATCTCGTTCTTCCTCGTCGTCGTCCTGGTCGAGAAGCTCGTCGTGCGGCGGGCGCCGGAGTACCTCGCGTGAGCGCCGCCGAGTCGGTCGTCTCGATCCGCGACGTCGCGAAGTCGTTCGTCGGCGGCCAGGTGCAGGCGCTCGAGGACATCTCGCTCGAGATCCGCCCGCGCGAGTTCGTCTCGCTGATCGGGCCGTCGGGGTGCGGCAAGTCGACGCTCCTGCGCATCGTCGGCGACCTGATCACGCCGACCACGGGCGAGGTGACGGTCAACGGGAAGCCGGCGCGCCGGGCACGGCGTGACCGCGACTACGGGATCGTCTTCCAGGACGCCGTCCTCTACGACTGGCGCACGGTGGCGAAGAACATCGCCCTCCCGCTCGAGCTCGCCGGTTGGAACCGCGCACGGCGGCAGGAGCGCGTCGGCGAGATGCTCGAGCTCGTCGAGCTCACCGGCTTCGAGGGCCGCTACCCGTGGCAGCTCTCGGGCGGGATGCAGCAGCGCGTCTCGATCGCGCGAGCACTGTCGTTCTCCCCGGCGCTGATGCTGATGGACGAGCCGTTCGGCGCGCTCGACGAGATGACGCGCGAGCGCCTCAACGGCGAGCTGCTGCGGATCTGGGACGAGACCGGCTGCACGGTCGTCTTCGTCACGCACTCGATCGCCGAGGCCGTGTTCCTCTCGACCCGCGTGGCCGTGATGTCGCCGCGGCCCGGCCGGATCGCGCAGATCGTCGACGTCGACCTGCCGTACCCGCGGACGCAGGACACGCGCGAGGACGCGCGCTTCTTCGAGCTCGTCACGGAGGTGCGCGAGGCGCTCCACGGCGGCTCGGGACGGCCCGCGCCCGTGCGGAGCGTGGAGGCCGACCGCTGAGCGCCGCCTCCCCCGTTCCCGCCGCGCCGGTCGCCGGCGAGGCCCTGCTCGGGCGCACGGTGCGCGGCCTCCGCGGCTGGATCCCGGCCGTGATCGTGTTCGTGCTCGGGATCGCGCTGTGGGAGGGGTACGTGAAGGCGTTCGACGTCCAGCGCTTCCTGCTCCCCCCGCCCTCGGACATCGCGCAGACGTTCTGGGACGAGCGGGCGGTCCTCTGGCACGCGGGCTGGTTCACGTTCAAGGAGGCCCTCGGCGGCTTCTTCATCGGCTCGACCGCCGGCGTCCTCGCCGCCCTCGTGTGCGCCCGCTGGCGCCCGCTCGGCCGCGCGCTGATGCCGTACATGATCGCGGCGAACGCCGTCCCGATCATCGCGTTCGCCCCGATCACCAACCAGTGGTTCGGGCTCCTGAACCCGCTCTCCAAGATGGTCATCGCCGCCGTGCTCTGCTTCTTCCCGGTGATGGTGAACACGCTCCGCGGGCTCACCTCGGTGCGGCCCCAGTCGCTCGAGTTGATGCGGAGCTATGCGGCGAGCGACTTCACGATCTTCCGCCGCGTGCGCATCCCGAACTCGCTCCCGTACCTGTTCGCGGCCTTGAAGGTCGCGAGCGTGCTGGCGATGATCGGCGCCGTCGTGGGCGAGTACTTCGGAGGCTCCCAGGAAGCGCTCGGCGTGCAGATCCGCAACTCGGCGGCCCTGTTCCGCTTCGAGACGGCGTGGGCGGCGATCCTGGTCGCCTCGATCCTGGGGATTGCGTTCTACCTCGCGATCGGCTTCGTGGAGCGGGCCGTGCTGCGATGGGAGCGAAGGGGCGAATAGTCCGGGTCGTACGAGCAAAGGAGAGAGGGATGAAGGACCGGAGATGGCTGTGGCTCGCGGCGCTGGTCGCCGTGGCGGCGTTCGCGCTCGCCGGCTGCGGCGGCGACGACGACGAGGGCGGCGGCTCGACCGGCGCCGGCACCGGCGAGGCGGCGGAGCAGCCGAAGGACAGCGTCACGCTGCAGCTCAAGTGGGTCACGCAGGCGCAGTTCGCCGGCTACTACGCCGCGCTCGAGCAGGGCTACTACGACGCCGAGAACCTCGACGTCGAGATCAAGGTCGGCGGGCCGGACATCACGCCCGAGCAGGTGGTCGCGTCCGGGCAGGCCGAGTTCGGCATCGACTGGCTGCCGTCGCTGCTCGCCACGCGCGACCAGGGCGGCGACCTCGTCAACATCTCCCAGGTCTTCGAGCGCTCCGGCATGACCGAGGTGACCTGGAAGGACAGCGGGATCACCGACGTCGCCGGGATGAAGGGCAAGAAGGTCGGCGTGTGGTGCTGCGGCAACGAGTTCGAGCTCTTCGCCGCCTTGACGAAGAACGGCATCGACCCGAAGGACAAGAGCGACGTCACGATCGTCAACCAGCCGTTCGACATGAACCTGTTCACGCAGCGGCAGGTCGACGCCGCCGCGGCGATGACCTACAACGAGCTCGCGCAGGTGCTCGAGACGGAGAACCCGGAGACGGGCCAGCTCTACACGCTCGACGACCTCAACGTGATCACGATGGAGGAAGCCGGCACCGCCATGCTCGAGGACGGCGTCTTCGTGCGCGGCGACTGGATCGCGGAGGAGGGCAACGGCGACGTCGCCACGCGCTTCCTCAAGGCGTCGCTGAAGGGCTGGATCTTCTGCCGTGACAACCCGGAGGACTGCCTCCAGATCGTGCTCGACAACGGGCCGACGCTCGGCGAAGGCCACCAGCGCTGGCAGCTGAACGAGATCAACGCGCTCATCTGGCCGAACGAGGCCCAGTTCGGCGTGATGAACAAGGAGGACTTCGACCGCACGGCGGAGATCGCGGAGCAGTTCGGCGTGATCAAGCAGGCGCCGTCGCAGGACGCCTACACGACCGAGTACGCGGAGGCCGCGCTCGCGGCGCTCGAGGACGAGGGCGCCGACGTGAAGGGGTCGAGCTGGGAGAAGGAGGACGTGGAGGTGACGAAGGGCGGCAACTAGCCGCGCCCCGCTCCGTCGTGCTGGCATCGCGTGGCCGCCCCGGGCGATACTCGGGGCGGCCACGACTGTTTCGGAAGGGGTGGTTCCCGGATGTCGGTTCTGATCAAGGGCGGCCGCGTGATCACCGCGGCCGACGACTACGTCGGCGACGTCCTCGTCGAGGGCGAGCGCATCTCGCTGATCGGCGAGTCGCTCGACGTCGACGCCGAGCGCGTGATCGACGCGTCCGGCAAGTACGTGCTCCCGGGCTGCGTCGACCCGCACACGCACCTGGACATGCCGTTCGGCGGCACCGTGACGGCCGACGACTTCGAGTCGGGCCATACCGCGGCGGCGTTCGGCGGCACGACCACGCACGTCGACTTCTGCATCCAGCCCAAGGGCGAGACCTTCGCCTCCGCGCTCGAGACCTGGCACGGCAAGGCGAACGGGAACGCGATCATCGACTACGGCTTCCACATCGCCGTCACCGACCTCGACGAGGGCGGGACGCTCGAGGAGCTGGCGGCCCTGCCCGAGGAGCACGGCGTCACGTCGTACAAGCTCTTCATGGCCTACAAGGGCGCGCTGATGGTCGACGACGACACGCTGTACCGCGCCATGGAGGTCGCGTCGAAATCGGGCGCGCTCGTGATGGTGCACGCCGAGAACGGCGACGTCATCGACATCCTCGTGCGCGAGGCGCTCGAGGCCGGCAACACCGACCCGCTCTACCACGCGCTCACGCGCCCGCCCGAGGTCGAGGGCGAGGCGACGAACCGCGCGATCCAGCTCGCGCACCTCGCCGGGTCGCCGCTCTACGTCGTCCACGTGACCTGCCGCGAGGCCGTCGAGCCGATCGCGGCCGCGCGGGAGAAGGGCTGGAACATCTGGGGCGAGACGTGCACGCAGTACTTCTTCAACTCGCTCGACGACATCAAGAAGCCGGACTTCGAGGGCGCGAAGTACGTCTACTCGCCGCCGGTGCGGGACAAGTCGAACTGGGACGTGCTGTGGAACGCGGTCCGGCGCGACGCGCTGTCGGTGATCTCGACCGACCACTGCGCGTTCACATGGGGCGAGCAGAAGGCCATAGGCCGCGACGACTTCTCGAAGATCCCGAACGGCGGGCCCGGGCTCGAGAACCGGCTGCACATGATCCACGAGTTCGGCGTCCGCTCCGGACGGCTGACCCTGAACCGGATGGTCGAGCTACTGGCGACGAACCCGGCGAAGCTGTTCGGGCTCTACCCGCGCAAGGGGACGATCGCCGTCGGCTCGGACGCGGACATCGTGATCTTCGACCCGGAGCGACAGCACCGGATCACGGCGGCGGGGCAGCACTCGAAGTCGGACTACAACCTCTACGAGGGCACGGAGGTGACCGGCACGCCGGAACTCGTCCTGCGCCGGGGCGAGGTCCTCGTCGAGAACGGCGAGCTCGTCGCGCGCCCGGGCAGCGGCCAGTTCATCCGCCGCGCCCGCTTCGGGCAGGAGCTGCGGGCCGCGGCGCCGGTCGCGTAGTCCGGCACGGGTCATGAAAGTGTCTGACACCGGCCACGGCCGGTGTCAGACACTCTTGCGCTCACGTCCCGCAGCTGACGCGCGGGTTCCAGGCATGCAGGATCCCGCTCGGGTTCGGCTTCCAGATCCACGCGTGCAGGGCGTAGAACGGCGGCAGGCCGTAGCGGTTCGGGGACGGGACGAAGTCGAACTCCCGTCCGAACAGCTCGGGCGTGGCGCTCCCGGCCCAGTCGGCCGCGAACACGAGGTACTCGAGCGCGACGAGCTTCATCGAGCCGTCGTTCCTCGTCTCGTAGACGAGCAGCTCCGGCTCGTCGGCGTCGACACGTGCCGTCGAGGAGCGTCGGGTCGAGCATGTGCGTCCCCATGGCTCCCTCCCCCGGCTGGGCGATGCACGTGGCCCCGGAGAGATCGGCGACGCGAACGGAGTAGCCCGCCGCGACCGCCTTGTCGAGGTCGTGGTAGGCGGCCGTCGCCGACTTCGCCTCGCCGAAGCCGCCGGCCGCGAGCGCCGTCCCGGCGAGGGCGAGGACGGGCACGACGAGCAGCAGGATCAGCCGGCGCGCGGTCATGCCGCCACCGGCTGCGGGTCGGGCCGCAGGATCACGGTGTCGGCGACCGCGATGATCTCGTCGACGGGGAGGTCGGCGACCGCGGCGTGGCGCCGGATCGCCTCCGGGCTCGTGGCCTGGTAGATGCAGACCGTCCCGACGGAGCCGCCGCCCTCCTCGAGCACGTAGCTCCGGATCCAGCGGATGTCGTCGGGCATCTGCTCGTCGCCGACCTGCTTCGACCGCGCCGCGGCCTCGCCCAGCTCCTCGGCCGACCGCCAGCCGCCCCGCCGCAGGATCACGTAGGTGTTCATTCCGCTCCTTCCGATCGTGGACGCGTTCGAGGCTACGACCGGCCCCGGGCGGCCACATCGGCGCGATTGCCTATGTTGGGACCGGCCGTTACCGGGGTTGGAGCAGCCCGAGGTCCGTGGCGGCGGCAACGGCCTCGCCTCGCGTCCGCACCTGGAGCTTGCGGAGGATCGCCGAAACGTGGTGGTCGACCGTCCGGGTCGAGAGGACGAGCTCGGCGGCGATCTCCGCGTTCCGCTTCCCGGCGGCGAGGAGCTGCAGCACCTCGACCTCGCGGCCGGTGAGCGCCGCCGGATTGGCGCGCGTCGCAGGCCGCGGCCCGCGCGGGACGGTGCTGCCCCGCGCGTGGAGCGCCTGTCGCGCGAGCTTCGCCGCCGGGCCTGCACCGAGCCGGTCGAGCTCCGCCAGCGCTTCGAGGAGCGCCTCCTCGTCGTCCGCCTCCGCGAGCGCACGCGCCGCCTCGTACGGGCACGAGTGCGCGTGCCACGCCGCGGCGGCGGCGTGCGCGTCCCCCGCGAGCTGCAGCCGGTACGGCTCCGCAATCCATGCCGGCCCCTCGTCGAGCGCGCCGGCCTTCCACTGCCAGTACGCGAGCTCGCCGCCGAACCACAGATGCCGCTTCTCGAGCGCGAGCCCGTACACGGCCTCCGCCTCGGCGACCGTCCGCTCGCGGTCGCCGGCCAGCCAGGCCGCCTCGGCCCGCGCGCCGTGGACGTGCCCGAGTCGCTGCAGGTGTCCGCCCGAGCGCGCGAGCTCGAGCGCCTCGTCGAGCACCTCCCACGCGCCCGGATCCCCGCGGCGTGCGCGCACGCGGCCGAGGGCGATGAGCCCGGCGATCCGCGCGATCGGCTCGACCGGGCGCGCCAGGACGGCGCCCGCGCCTGCCGCTCCCTCGTCCCAGCGACCCTGGTAGATCGCGACGAGCGCGAGCCACGCGCTCGGGTACGCGAGCGCGAGCTCGTGCGCCTCGGCGAACGCGACGCACCGGTGCAGGTAGGCCTCCCCACGCTCGAGGTCGTACATCTCGGCGAGGCCCGAGCCGAGCATGATCAGAGCCAGGTACTCGCGGAACTCGAGGCCCTCGCGCCGGGCGAGCTCGAGGCTCTCGAGCAGGAGCGGGATCCCCTGCTCGATCCTGCCCGCCATCACGTGCGAGGTGCCGACCATGTTCAGCCCGTACACGAGCGTGTCGACGTCGTCCAGCTCCCGTGCCGCCGTCACCGCGCGCTCGCCCCACTCGACCCCGGCGTCGTTGTCGCGGGCGATCATCCGCGCGTACGCCTGGTCGGCGTAGGCAAGCGCGAGCTCGCGGCCCCGCGGGAGGGCCTCGAGCTCCGCGATCGCGTCGCGGCTCGCCTCCTCGGCCTCGTCGTTGCGGCCGGCGCGGATCAGCGGGATGGTCAGGCGCGACCGCGCCTCGGCCGCCGCGACCCGGTCGCCGAGCGCGCCCAGGAGCGCGATCGCCTCGCGCCGTGCCTCGACCGCGTCGTCGAAGCCGCCCGTCAGCTCCTCCTCGCCGGCGTACGCGACGAGCAGCTCCGCCCGCTCGCGCTCGGGGAGCGCCTCGGCATGGCGGAGCGCCCGTGCGTACTGGGCCGCGGCCTCGCGGTGCGCGAACGCCTGCGAGGCGCCTCGCCCGGCGGCACGGGCGTGCTCGAGCACCGCATCGTCGTCGCCCGCCTCCTGGGCGTGATGCGCCAGGCGCGACGAATCGCCCGTCGGGACGAGCGCACGCAGGATCTCGGCGTGCAGCCCCCGGCGGCGGTGCGGCGCCACGGCCTCCGCGACTGCGAGACGGGCGAGCTCGTGCCGGAACGCCACGGCGTCCGCGTCGGCGCGGAGCACGCCGGACGCGAGGCAGGCGTCGAGCTGCTCGAGCTCCGTCCGGGCGACCTCCTCGAGCAGCCACAGCTCGGCGCGGGCCGGGACCATCGCGACGACCTCGAGCAGCCGGCGAGCGTCCGCGCCGAGGAGGGCGATCCGCGCGAGCACCGCGTCGCGAACCGTCTCGGGCAGCTCGTCGCCGCCGGCGGCGAGAATCTCCGTCACGTAGAAGGCGTTGCCCTGGGTACGGCGGTGGATCGCGTCGCCGTCGGCGCCGTGCGGCGCCGCGAGCTCGCGCACTGCGTCGAGCGAGAGCGGCGGGACCGTCAGTCGCACGACTCCGGGCGCCGACGCGAGCTCGCCGAGGACGGCACGGAGCGGGTGCCGCGCAGCAACCTCGTCGTCACGGTACGTGGCGAGCACGAGGGACGGCGTGCCATCGACGCGACGACCGACCACGCGCACGACGTCGAGCGTCGCCTGGTCGGCCCAGTGCAGGTCCTCGAGCACGAGCACGGTGGGAACCCGCAGCGCGTCGACGAGGGCCCCGGCCACGCGACGCGGCTCGGCCCCGGCGTCGAGCCGGGCCGCGAGGTCGCCGCCGAGGTCCTCGGCCACGTCGAGCAGCGGGCCGAGCGCCGTCGGCGTTGCGAGGCTCTCGCAGGCGCCGTGCACGACGAGTCCGTCCGCGGACGCCGCGAACGCGCGCACGAGCGAGGTCTTCCCCACGCCGGCCTCGCCGCCGACGAACACGAGCCGGCCGCCGTCCGCGCGGAGCGTGTCGAGCCGGGCGAGCAGGTCCTCGCGTTCGAGGAGGGCGGACACGCAGCCATCGTGCGCATCCGCTGTCCCGGATTCAACCGCGGACACTAGGCTGCGCCCCGTGCCGCGCCGCCTCGACCTCACGCAGCCCGACGCGCAGGCGATCCAGGCGTCGCTCGCGAAGCTCCGCACGAGCTTCGGCGTCGCCCTCGACTTCCCGGACGAGGTCGTCGCGGAGGCGGAGGGCGCCGCCGGCACGACCCAGCTGCCGGACGCGGACGAGACGGCGATCCCGTTCGTCACGATCGACCCGCCCGAGTCGATGGACCTCGACCAGGCCGTCCACCTCGAGCGGCGCGACGCCGGCTATCGCGTGCGGTACGCGATCGCCGACGTGGCGGCATTCGTCCCGCCCGGCGGCGCGATGGATGCCGAAGCGCACGCGCGCGGGCAGACGTTCTACGCGCCCGACGCGGACGCGCGCCTCTACCCCAAGGCCGTATCCGAGGGGGCCGCGAGCCTGCTGCCGGGCGAGGTCCGCCCCGCCCTCGTCTGGACGATGGACCTCGACGAGACGTCGGAGGGCGTCGCGGTGGAGGTCCGCCGCGCGCGTGTCCGCAGCCGCAGCAAGCTCGACTACGCCGGCGTCCAGCGGGCGGTCGACGACGGCACCGCGGACGAGTCGCTGGCGCTCTTGCCCGAGATCGGGCGGCTCCGGCAGCAGCGGCAGGCGCGGGTCGGCGGCGTCGACCTGCCGATCCCCGACCAGGAGGTCGAGCTCGCGGACGGGGCGTACCGACTGACGTACCGCGCCCTGCTCCCCGTCGAGGACTGGAATGCGCAGATCTCGATCCTGACCGGCCAGGCGGCGGCGCTGCTGATGCTCCGGGCGAAGATCGGGATCGTCCGCACGCTGCCGCAGGGCGACGACTACGCGGTCGGGCGGCTGCGACGCACGGCGGCGGCGCTGCACGTCCCGTGGCCGGAAGAGCAGTCGTTCGCGGACTTCCTGCGCGGGCTCGACGCGAGCGTCCCGGCTCACGCCGCGGTGCTCGCGAAGTCGACGATGCTGCTTCGCGGCTCAGGCTACGCGGCCTTCGACGGCGACGTCCCGGAGCGCCCGCGGCACGCCGGCATCGGCGCCCCGTACGCGCACACGACCGCGCCGCTGCGGCGGCTCGTCGATCGCTACGTCGGCGAGGTCTGCCTCGCGGTCTCGGCGGGGACGGACGTGCCGGACTGGGTCCGCGCCGCGCTGCCGGACCTGCCCGAGACGATGGAGGACTCGAACCGGCGCCAGCAGGGCTTCGAATCCGGGATCGTCTCGCTGGTCGAGGCAGCGGTGCTCGCGGGATGCGTCGGCGACGTGTTCGAGTCGGTCGTCGTCGACGCCGACAAGGACGGTGAGGGCGGCTCCGTCCAGCTGCACGAGCCGGCCGTCACGGCGCGCTGCTCCGGCCGCGACCTCCCGCTCGGGCACCGGCTCGACGTCCGCCTGGTCGAGGCGAACGTCGAGCAGCGTGTGGTTCGCTTCGAACCTGCGTAAGGGATCGTGCCGTTCGCAAGCGACAAAGCAACAGACTGTCACTAAGTCGGTTTCAAGTCGTACTGAGGGGCCCGGAGCGATCGGACGGGCGGGATCGCCGCGTGCCCCGTCCAGGGGCACAGCGCATCCCACCCGTCACGACACGCCCGTGCCGATGAGAACAGATCCCTGGCCGGAGCGCCCGCACCGAAGGTGCGCGCGCGCAGGCCACACCACCATGCCCGGCCACTGCAACGAGAGACGGCCCCTCGGCCGAAGGGCGGTTCATCCGCCCGAGAGGCCACGCAGACGCAACTCGAAGCCGCTAGATGAAGGAGGGGGCTCGTGGGGGAACCATGGGTTCCCCCACGCTCTTAGCGGGTCTGCGGGAACCCCAGGTCGACCTTCGACGTGGCCGGGTCCGGCCAGCGCGAGGTGACGACCTTGCCGCGCGTGTAGAAGGTGATTCCCTCCGGCCCGTAGATGTGCGAGTCGCCGAACAGGCTCGCCTTCCAGCCGCCGAACGAGTAGTAGGCGACGGGCACCGGGATCGGGACGTTGATCCCGACCATCCCCGCCTGCACGTCGAACTGGAACTGGCGGGCCACGCCGCCGTCGCGCGTGAAGATGGCGGTGCCGTTGCCGTACGGGTTCTCGTTCACGAGCCGGACGGCCTCGTCGTAGGTGCCGACGCGCGTGATCCCGAGCACCGGCCCGAAGATCTCGTGGTCGTAGGCCTTCATCCCCGGCTTGAGGTCGTCGAGCAGGCTGACGCCGAGGAAGAAGCCGTCGCCGTCGGGCGCGGTCTCGCGGCCGTCGACCACGACCGTGCCGCCCTCCTCGGCCGCGCCCGCGATGTACGACGCGACCTTGTCGCGGTGCTCGCGGGTGACGAGCGGGCCCATCTCCGAGTCGGGCTCGAGGCCGTTGCCGACCTTCACCTTCGGGATCCGCTGCTTGATCGCCTCGATCAGCGGCTCGGCCACGTCGCCCACGGCCACGACCTGGGAGATCGCCATGCAGCGCTCGCCCGCAGATCCGTACGCCGCGGACACGGCCGCGTCGGCCGCCATGTCCACGTCGGCGTCGGGGAGCACGATCATGTGGTTCTTCGCCCCGCCGAGCGCCTGCACGCGCTTGTCGTTCGACGTGCCCGTCTCGTACACGTACTTCGCGATCGGCGTCGAGCCGACGAACGAGACGGCCTGCACGTCCGGGTGCTCGAGCAACCGGTCGACCGCGACCTTGTCGCCCTGGATGACGTTGAAGACGCCGTCCGGGACGCCGGCCTCTTTCAGCAGCTCGGCGGTGAGGAGCGACGCCGACGGGTCCTTCTCCGACGGCTTGAGCACGAACGTGTTGCCGCACGCGAGCGCCGGCGCCCACATCCACATGGGCACCATCGCCGGGAAGTTGAACGGCGTGATCCCGGCGACGACGCCGAGCGGCTGCCGGATCGAATAGACGTCGATCCCGGTCGAGGCCTGCTCGGAGAAGCCGCCCTTCAGCAGCTCGGGGATGCCGCAGCAGTACTCGATCACCTCGAGCCCGCGCTGCACCTCGCCGAGCGCGTCGGAGAGCACCTTTCCGTGCTGCGCCGTCAGCAGCCGCGCGAGGTCCTCGCGGTGCTCGGCGACGAGCTGCCGGATCCGGAAGAACGTCTCGGTGCGGCGCGACAGGGAGATGGCCCGCCAGGCAGGGAACGCCTCCTTCGCGGCTGTGATCGCCGCGTCGATCTCCTCGAGCGAGGCGAAGTCGACGGCGCCGGTCTGCGCGCCGGTCGCCGGGTTGTAGACGGGGCCGCTGCGGCCCGACTGCCCCACCACGGAGCGACCGCCGATCCAGTGGCCGATCCGCTTGATCTCGCGCTCCTGCCCGCTTTTCGGGGCTTCTGCGACTTCGGTCATCTGCGCCTCCTCTGGCTCTCCGGGGCAGGGTACCGCCTCCCTCGTCCCAGCGATGGCCCCCGGGCCCGGGCCCACCTACGGTGAGACGAAGCCGCTCCCGTCGAAGGGAACCTCGTGGAACGACGCCGTCTCGTTCGCCCCGCCCGGCGCGCCGCCGTCTCGGCGCTCCTGCTCCTCCTGCTCGCGCTGGGCGCGTCGCCCGCGGGCGGAGCCCGTGCCGACGAGGTCGAGCTGATCGTGGGCTTCCGCAGCGGCGTGACGGCTGCGGGGCAGGACCAGGCGGTGCGCGGTGCCGGCGGCACCACCGGGAGGCGGTTCGGCCGGATCCGCGCACGCGTCGTCCGCGTCCGTGGCGCAGCCGCCCGCGCGGCGCTCGAGCGGAACCCCGACGTGCGCTACGTCGAGCCGAACCGGCGCCTCTCGCTCGACGCGCTCCCGAACGACACCCGCTTCGGCGAGCTCTGGGGCCTCCACAACACGGGCCAGACGGTCGGCTGGCTGCCCGGGACGCCCGACGCGGACGTCGACGCGCCCGAGGCGTGGGACGTCACCACCGGCGCGGGCGTGACGGTCGCGGTGATCGACACCGGCGTCGCCCTCGCGCACCCCGACCTCGCCGCGAACGCCTGGCGGAACCCGGACGAGGTCGCCGGCAACGGGCTCGACGACGACGGCAACGGCTACGTCGACGACATCGTCGGCTGGGACTTCGTCCAGGAGGACGCGACTCCGCAGGACGGGCACGGGCACGGGACGCACGTCGCGGGGACGGTCGCCGCGGTCGCCGGCAACGGGCTCGGCGTCGCCGGCGTCGCACCGGGCGCACGGATCATGGCGCTGCGGATGATGGGCGCCGACGGCACGGGCACCACCGCCGACGCCGTCGAGGCGCTGCTCTACGCCTCCGCCAACGGCGCCGCCGTCGCGAACAACTCCTGGGGCGACACCGAGGACTCGCAGGCCGTCCGCGACGCGGTCGCCGCCGCCGATGCGGCCGGGATGCTCGTCGTCGCCGCGGCCGGGAACAGCGCCGGCGACAACGACGCCGACCCGCACTACCCGTCCGGGATCGAGCTGCCCAACGTCGTCTCGGTCGCCGCCACCGACAACCGCGACGCGCGCGCCTGGTTCTCGAACGTCGGCCGGGCCACCGTCGACCTCGCGGCCCCCGGGGCCTCGATCCTCTCGACCTGGCCCGCGAGCGGCTACCGCGTCCTCGACGGCACCTCGATGGCGACCCCGCACGTCTCGGGCGCCGCCGCGCTCGCGAAGGCGGCCTTCCCGACCGCGACCGCGGCCGGGCTCAAGGCGCTCCTGCTGCGCACGGCCGACGCGCGCTCCTCGCTCGCGGGCCTGATCGCCACCGGCGGGCGCCTCAACGCGAACGCGGCCGTGCGCTGCGCCGGCGGGCCCCAGGTGTGGGTCGACTCGCCCGCGTCGCTCGTCCTCGAGCAGGGCCGGCCCGTGCCGCTGCGCGTCCTCGCCGGGCGCTGCGGCGACCCGACCGGCGTGACCGTGACCGCGTCCGCGAACGGCGTCCCGGTCCCGCTCGCAGCTCGCGGCGATGGCGTCTTCACCGGCACCGTCACCCCGACCGCCGCCGGCACGTTCACTGTCGCCGTGACGGCGTTCGCCGGCGACGCCACCGACACGCAGACGCTGACCGGCGTCGTCGACGCGACGCTCGAGGCCGTCGTCGGCGGTCCCTCCGTGACCTTGACGGCCGCGCCCGGCCAGAACATCCGCGTCCGCTTTGCCGGGACGGCGGGCCGGCGACTCGCGGTGCGGGCGTCCGGCGTGACGATCTCGAGCTCGACGCTGACGGTCACGGCCCCCGACGGATCGACGCTCGTGCCGCCGGCGTACGCGTTCACGAGCGGGACGTTCGTCGAGCCGCGTGTGCTCCCGGCGACGGGCGACTACGTCCTTCTCGTCGATCCGCAGGGAACTGCGACCGGCTCCATGACGCTGACGCTCTACGACGTGCCGGCCGACCAGACGAGCCCCGCGACCCTCGGCGGGCCGCCCGTCACCGTCGCGAACGCCGTCCCCGGCCAGAACGCGCGCGCGACCTTCGCGGGCGTCGCCGGCCGGACGCTGAGCGTGGGGCTCGCGTCGACGTACCAGGGCGCCAAGGTGACGGTGCTCGCGCCCGACGGCACGGCGCTCGCACCGGCCACGTACCTCTACGCGAAGTCCTTCGTCGAGCCCCTCGTCCTCCCCGCCTCCGGCACCTACGCGTTGCTCGTCGACCCGCAGGCGGCGGCGACCGGCTCCGCCACGGCGACGCTCCACGACGTGCCCGCCGACGCGACGGCTGCGGCGACGGCGAATGGCCCGCCTGCGACGGTGACGACGACCGTTCCCGGACAGGGCGCCCGCGTCGTCTTCGACGGCACCGCGTCCACCCGTGTCAGCGTGCGCGTCTCCGGCGTGACGATGGCCGGCGCGCGCGTCTCGCTCAGGGCGCCGGACGGGACGATGCTCGTCGCGCCCGTCTACGTCGGGGCCGGGGGCGGCTTCCTGGAGCCGACGACCCTGCCGGCGAGCGGCTCGTACACGCTCGTCGTCGACCCGGCCGTGGAGGCCACCGGCTCCCTCACGCTCACGCTCGCGCTCGTCCCGCCCGACCTGGCGCTGACCGCGACCATGGGCGGCAACGTCCGCGTGACGACGACTGCGGCGGGGCAGAACGCGCGCGTGCGGGTGAGCGCCACGGCGGGGACGGTGCTCGCCCTCAACGCCACGCAGGTGACGATGACGAGCGCCACCCTCCGCCTCGTCGCGCCGGACGGGTCGACGCTCGGCCCGACGAGCTACGTCTTCACGAGCGGTACCTTCGTCGAGCCGCGCGTGCTCCCGCTCACCGGTGAGTACGAGCTCGTCGTCGATCCGCAGACGGCAGCGGTGGGCGCGCTGACCGTCACCTTCCTCGAGGTTCCGTCGGACGTCACCGCAGAGGCGACGGTGGCAGGCCCGGCGGTGACGGCGACCGTGACGGTTCCCGGCCAGGGCGCCCGCGTCTCGTTCGCGGCCCCGGCCGGTCGGACCGTCACGGTCGCACTGACCGGCGTCACGGTGCCGTCGTCGAAGGCCGCCGTGCTCGGGCCGGACGGTGCCGCCCTCCTCCAGAACCAGTACGTGTTCACGTCGCCCAAGAGCCTCACCTTCACGACCGCCGTCGCGGGAGTGCACACGCTCGTGCTCGACCCGCAGGGCGCGGCGACCGGCCGCTACACGGTCGCGGTCACCTAGGAGGGCCTAGCGGAACGCGTCGACGTCGACGTCCTCCGGGTCGGGCTCGTCCTCGCCGACGAGCACGTTCCACCCCTCGTACTCGCCGCCGTGCGCCGTTGCGGCGCCCGCGACACGATCGCGCATCCGCAGGAGCTCCGCCGTCGTGGGAAGCAGCGGCCGCGTCGCATAGGCGACCCACCCCGAGCGCTCGTCCTCGGGCTCGACGTCGACGACGAAGCCCTCCCGGCGCAGGTCCTCCGCGAGCCCCTGCGCCGTCGCCGCCACCTCGAAATGGAGGTAGTGCTCGACGGGCAGGGGCGCGGAGAGATCGAACCCGGCCATCCGCAGGTCCTCGAGGTACTCCTCGATCTCGGTCGGGTCGTGCATCGTCAGACCTTCCCCAGGTTCCTCCACTTCTGGTAGATCGACCGCACCTGGGAGTCGAACGACCGGGCCGCGTCGGCGGCGCTCATCCGGTCCTGCGCCACGGCGGCGAACATCTGCGGCACGAGGAACTTGTTGAACACCTCGTCGACCGCGGCGTTGGCGAAGCCCGGGTGCCCGACGTTCGTCGTGTAGCGCTGCGCGATCGTGGTCAGGACCGTGTACTTGCCACGCGGGCGGGCCCGGTCGGCAGCGGTCGCGCGCCGGATGGCGCGGTAGCCGCCGCGGACGCCGTTGTCCCACGCGGGGAAGTTGTAGAAGCCGGAGTTGGTGAAGTGCGGGCGGTAGTTCGTCTGCATGTCGACGAGGAACTTCCGCGCCATCGCCTTGTTGCGGGCGAACTTCCAGATCACGTAGATGCCCATCACGTGCTCGAGCCCCATCCGCTGCGACGGCCCGCGGGGGATCGGCGCGATCCACGTGTTGCCGTTGAGTTCGTCGCGGGCAGGCGTCGTCACCCACGGCGGCCCTTCGAGCGTGCGCGCGATCGAGATCGCGTTCAGCGCGAGGGAGAGCCGGCCGGAGATATACGCCTGGTTGTTCGAGGCCGCGGTCCAGCCGAAGACCTCCTGTGTCATGCCGTTGCGGTAGATCTCGCGCATCGCCCGCAGCGCGTTGACGGTCCCGGCGCTGCGGAGCGTGACGCGGCTCGACTGGTTCTGGAGGAACCCGCCGTAGCACATCATCAGGGCCATGTTGGCCATGTTCGAGTCGAGCTCCTGGGACATCCCGATCCCGACCGGGTGCCCGTCGTTCTTGAGGGCTTCGGCGGACCGCCGGATGTCGTCCCACGAGTTCGGAGCACGGCCGACGTTGCGCCAGAGATCCCGCCGGTAGTGCACCGGATCGGGGACGTAGTTGTCCGGGACGCCGAAGTACTTCTTCGTCTTCGGGTTGTACGTCGACTTGTAGCCGACCCGCCCCATCTTCCCGATTTTCCGCGTGATCTCCTGGACGATCTCGTTGTGTGAGATGACCTGGTCCTCGAATGCCGCCGGCGGCGAGAGGACCTGGAAGAGGTCGTGGCCACTCTGTGCGGAGACCTCGGCGGCTGCACGCGCCGGCAGCTCGGCGAGGTTGACGTGGTCGACGATCACCTCCGTGTCGTTCCGCTGGCCCCACTGCTTGACGTACGTACCGTCGAACCACGTGTCGTACGCGGGCACGAAGTGGCTCCACTGCATGATCCGGAGCGTCCCCGCCAGCTGCTTGCCCGCGTAGCGCGGAGCCCCGTACGCCGAGGTCTTCGACACCGCGCCGCCGTACGCGACGACGAGCGCGCCCGCGGCGCCCGTGCGGATCAACTCGCGTCGCGTGGTGCGCCGCTCCACCACCTCCTCGGGACCGAGCTTCGTGGTGTCGTCGGCCATGTCCGCCTCCTTTCCTTTAGCGGAACGCACCGCCGGTGAACCCGGCGATGAACCGGTCGAGAAAGACGTTGTAGAGCAGCGCCAGCGGGATCGCGGGCAGCAGCGTCGCCGCCATCAGCGAGCCCCAGAAGAACACGTCGCCGCGGATGAGCTCGGTCGGCACGCCGGCCGAGATCGTCCGCTCCGTCGACGTCGAGATGAACGTGATCGCGTAGACGTACTCGTTGACGACGAGGGCGAAGGTGAAGATCACCACGGTCAGCAGCCCCGGAAGCGAGATCGGGAAGACGACGTACCGCAGCGCGCGGAGGCGCGAGCAGCCGTCGACGAGGGCCGCATCCTCGAGCTCGCGCGGGATCGTCCTGAAGAACCCCATCATCAGCCACGTGGAGAACGGCACCGTGAACGACGGGTACACGAGGATCAGCGACCAGAGCCGGTCCTGCAGCCCGACCTCCGCGACCACGCGCGACAGCGGGAGGAACAGCAGCGTCGGCGGGACGAGGTAGACGAGGAAGATCCCGACCCCGAGGGTCTGCCCCCACCGGCCGGACAGGCGGGCGAGCGCGTAGCCCGCGGGCATCGCGAGGGCGAGCGTGATGAGGACGACCGCCCCGCCCACGATCGCCGTGTTCAGGAGCCACGTCGGGTACTGCGTGTCCGTGAAGATGAACTTGAAGTGGTCGAGCGTGGGCGAGCCCTCGGCCCAGCCGAACGGGTTGTTCTCGAGGTTGAAGAGGTCGGCGTCCGACTTCAGCGCGGTCTGGAGCATCCAGTAGAACGGGAACGCCGCCACGAAGGCGAACGGCAGCACGACCGCGTAGACGAGGAACGAGCTGCGCAGCCGCCGCGTCCTCACGAGACCTCCACCCGCCGCGCGAACACGAGCATCAGGATCGAGACCGCGGCCAGGATCGGGAGCAGGAACAGCGCGACCGCGGCGCCGGGGCCGAGCGACTGCGACTCGACGCCGGTCGCGTAGGCCCACGTCGTCAACATCTGGGTCGAGTTGAACGGCCCGCCGTTCGTGAGGATCTTCACGACGGCCATGTCGGTGGCGGTGAAGACGATCCCGAACAGCACGGCGATCGTCGCGATCGGGAGCTGCAGCGGCAGCGTCACGAACCAGAGCTTCCGCAGGCCGGTGGCGCCGTCGATCGCGGCGGCGTCGTCGACCTCCTTCGGGATCGACGCGAGCCCTGCGATCATGATCACGGTCGCGAACGGCAGCAGCCGCCACGCGTGGGCCGTGATGATCGCCGCCATCGCGAGCTTCGTCTGCCCGATCCACTGGAGGTCGGTGGTGAAGTCGATGAAGCCGAGCTTCCAGAGGACCCAGTTCACGATGCTGAACTGCGAGTCGAAGATCCAGAGCCACCCGAGCGTGCTCAGCGCGACGGGCGCCGCCCACGGGAGCAGGATCAGGAACCGGAAGAACCACTTGCCGCGGAAGTCCTTGATCAGGAAGTGCGCGAGGAACGCCGCGCAGACGACGACGATCACCTGCGAGACGATGGTGAAGAAGAACGTGTTCCGGAGGGCATCGCGGAAGACCGGGTCGTGCCACTGGTTCGCGAAGTTCTCGAGCCCCACCCAGTCGCCGCGGAGCGAGCCGGCGGTGGCGTTCGTGAAGGCGAGATAGCCGGCGAGGAGCAGCGGCCCGCCGACGAGCAGCGCGATGTAGAGGACCGCGGGGGCGATGAGAGCGGTCGCAAGAACGCGCGGGTTCTCGAGCGCCTGCCGGCGCCTCCGCGCCGGCCTCGAGGCGGCGGCGGTCGCCACCCGGGGATCCTAATGTGTCGATTCCGTTTACGCTGCGGGTCGATCGTGGCCGAGATCGCGCTCGAGCGGGTGACGAAGGTCTACCCCGACGGGACGAAAGCGGTGGCCGAGCTCGACATGGAGGTCGGCGACGGCGAGCTCGTCGTCTTCGTCGGTCCCTCCGGCTGCGGCAAGACGTCCGCGCTGCGGATGATCGCCGGCCTCGAGGACATCACCGAGGGAACGATCCGGATCGGCGGCGACGTGGTCAACGACCTGCCCCCGAAGGACCGCGACGTGGCGATGGTCTTCCAGAACTACGCGCTCTACCCGCACATGACGGCGGAGGACAACATGGGGTTCGCGCTGCGGATGCGCGGGCTGTCGAAGACGGAGCGGAGGCGGCGCGTGCACGAGGCGGCGCGGCTGCTCGGGCTCTCCGACGTGCTGCGCAAGCGGCCGCGGACGCTGTCGGGCGGCCAGCGCCAGCGGGTGGCGATGGGGCGCGCGATCGTCCGCGAGCCGCAGGCGTTCCTGATGGACGAGCCGCTCTCGAACCTCGACGCGAAGCTGCGGGTGCAGATGCGCGCCGAGATCGCGCGGATCCAGCGCGACCTCGCCGTCACGACGATCTACGTCACGCACGACCAGAGCGAGGCCATGACGCTCGGCGACCGGGTCGCGGTGATGCGGCGCGGCGAGCTCCTGCAGCTCGACACGCCGCAGGCGCTCTACGGGACCCCGGTGAATCTCTTCGTGGCGGAGTTCATCGGCTCCCCGGCGATGAACCTCGTCGAGGCCGAGCTCGGTCGGGACGACGGCGCGCTCGTCGCCCGCTTCGGCGAGCACCGGCTGCGCGTGGCCGACTCGCTCGCCGCCGCGCGGCCGGCCCTCGCCTCGTACGTCGGGCGTCGCGTCGCGCTGGGGATCCGGCCCGAGGACCTCGAGGACGCCTCCCTCGTCCCGGGCGCACCGGAGGACGAGACGTTCGACGCGGTCGTCGACATCCGGGAGGACATGGGCTCCGAGATCTTCCTCCACTTCGCCGTCGCGGCCGAGCCGGTGACGACCGCGGACGTCCGCGAGGCGGTCGAGGACGCGGCCGTCGAGGCGCAGCAGGAGGAGGCGCGGCGGCACGGCGACCCGTTCGTCGCCCGGGCCGGACGTGAGTCGAGCGCGCGCGAGGGCGACCGGGTCCGCATCCACGTTCGCACCGATCGCCTGCACGTGTTCGACCTCGAGACGGGCGCGGCGCTCTACGGCTGAGCCGGGGGTAGGATCGCCGCATGGCCACCATCGAGACGGATCCGCACACCGGCGCGCAGATCGTCGCCGACGCGAAGGAGCACGTCCTCTACTCGTGGTCGGTGCAGGACGCGATCAACCCGATCGCCGTCGCCGGCGCCGAGGGACGGCACTTCTGGGACTACGACGGGAAGCGGTACCTCGACTTCGCCTCCCAGCTCGTCAACGTCTCGATCGGGCACCAGCACCCGAAGGTGATCGCCGCGATCAAGGAGCAGGCCGACCGGCTCTGCACCATCGGCCCGCCGATGGCGTCGGAGTCGCGCTCGCGGCTCGGCCGCCTGCTCGCGGAGGTGACGCCGGGCGACCTGACGATGTCGTTCTTCACGAACGGCGGCGCCGAGGCGAACGAGAACGCGATCAAGCTCGCGCGCTGGTACACGGGCCGCCACAAGGTGATCGCGCGCTACCGCTCCTACCACGGCGCGACGGCCGGCGCGATCACGCTCACCGGCGACCCGCGCCGCTGGCCCGCCGAGCCGGGGCTCCCGGGGATCGTGCGGATGTTCGACCCGTACACGTACCGCTGCCCCGCGGGCCATCCCGACCCGTGCCCCGTCTGCACGGGCGCGCCGCACCTGGAGGAGATCCTCCAGTACGAGGGGCCGGACACCGTCGCTGCCGTGATCCTCGAGACGATCACGGGCACGAACGGGATCATCGTCCCGCCCGACGGCTACCTGCAGTCGATCCGCGAGACGTGCGACCGGCACGGGATCCTGCTGATCACGGACGAGGTGATGGCCGGCTTCGGCCGCACCGGCAAGTGGTTCGGCGTCGACAACTGGGACGTCGTGCCGGACATCCTGACCGTGGCCAAGGGGATCAACTCCGGCTACGTCCCGCTCGGGGCGATGATCGTGCGCGAGCCGATCGCGCGCTGGGTGCGGGACAAGTACTTCGCCGGCGGGCTCACCTACAGCGGGCACCCACTCGCGTGCGCCTCCGCCGTCGCGTCGATCGAGGCGTTCCAGGAGGAGGGCATCGTCGAACAGGCCGCCGCGTCCGGCGAGGTGTTCCGCGACCGGCTCGGCGCGCTGCAGGAGGGGCACCCGTCGATCGGCGAGGTCCGCGGGCTCGGCTGCTTCTGGGGGCTCGAGCTGGTGCGGAGCCGGGAGACGCGCGAGCCGCTGGTCCCGTTCAACGGGACCGGCGAGGCGGCCGCGCCGATCATGCGCGTGGCGAAGGCGGCGCTCGACCGCGGCCTCTACCTGATGGTGCACTGGAACGTGGTGATGGTCTGCCCGCCGCTGACGATCACGCCCGACGAGCTCGAGGAAGGGGTCGCGATCCTCGACGAAGTGCTGGCGATCGCGGACGAATACGCCGCATAAGGGCGGGTTCCCGCGGCGCCGCCCGCGTCGTACACTCTTTGCGTGCGGCCCGACCAGGTGTTTCCGGCGCTCGAGCCGGCGACCCTGACCATGCTCTTCACCGACATGGTCGGGGCGACGACGCTGATCCGCGAGCTCGGCGCCGACGCGGGCGCCGTCATCGAGGGGCACGAGCGCGCCGTCGCGACGGCCACGGAGGCGGCCGGAGGGGTGGTCGGGGACTTCGTCGGCGACAGCATGCTCGCGGTCTTCCCGACGGCCTCCCGCGCCGTCGCCGCGGCGATCGAGGCGCAGCGCCTGCTCGCCGCGACCGAGTGGCCGCACGGCGCCCGCGTGACCGTGCGCATGGGCCTCGACACGGGCGAGCCGACGGTCGTCAGCGGGCGCTACTACGGCAAGGCCGTGAACCGGGCGTCGAGCATCTGCGAGGCGGCGCACGGCGGCCAGATCCTGCTCTCGCTCGTCACCGCGGAGCTCGCCGCGGACGGGCTCGCCGACGAGATCGGGAGGCGGGATCTCGGGGAGCACCGGGTGGGCGACGGCCGCGTCCGGCTGTACCAGGTGCTCGCACCCGGCCTCGAGGAGTCCTTCCCGGCACCCCGCCGCGTCGGGCACGTGACCACCGGCTTCGCGTTCCCGGCCGGGACCGTCACCTTCCTGTTCACGGACATCGAGGACTCGACCTTCCTCACGCGCGTGCTCGGCGACGAGTGGCACGTCGCCCACGCCGACCACCGGAGCCTCGTCCGCGCCGCCGCCATCGCGGGCGGCGGCCAGGAGGTCGACACGCAGGGCGACTCCTTCTTCTTCGCCTTCGCCCGGGCGCGCGATGCTGCGGCAACCGCGATCGCGGCGCAGACCGCGCTCGCCTCCCATCAGTGGCCACGAGGCGTTCCGCTCCGGGTGCGTATGGGGCTGCACACCGGCGAGCCCGACCTCGGCGCCGAGGGATACCTCGGGCTCGACGTGGTGCGCGGCGCCCGCGTCTGCGCGATCGCCGACGGCGGCGAGGTGCTGCTGTCGGAGACGACCCAGACGCTGCTCGTCGGGGACGAGCTCCCCGGCGCGCGCCTCGAGGAGCTCGGCGTGCACCGGCTGAAGGGCCTCAACGAGGACCACCGCCTGTTCCGGCTCGCGATCGACGGCCTTCCGGTCGGCGGCCGCAGCGGGCGCACGCGCGTGGCGCCGCTCACCCGCGCGCTCCCCTAGCCCGCGCCCGCAGACTTCGTCTGCGATGCCCGACGCCGTCGTCATCGGCGCAGGCCCGAACGGGCTCGTCGCCGCCAACCATCTCGCCGACGCCGGCTGGTCGGTGCACGTGCTGGAGGCGCAGCCCGCCCCGGGCGGCGCCGTCCGCTCGGCCGAGCTGACGGAGCCGGGCTTCGTCCACGACGTCTTCAGCGCCTTCTACCCGCTTGCCGTCGCCTCCCCCGCGCTGACGGCGCTCGAGCTCGAGCGGTGGGGCCTCCGCTGGCGACACGGCCCGCTCGTCCTCGCGCACCCCTCCGCCGAGGGCGGGACCTGCGTCGCCCTGTCGCGCGACCTCGACGAGACCGCGGCCTCGCTCGACGCGTTCGCGCCCGGGGACGGGGACGCGTGGCGCCGACTCGTGCGGCTGTTCGAGCGGGTCCGGCCGCACCTGTTCCGCGGGATCACGACGCCGCTCCCGCCGATCCGCGCCGGGGCCGGGCTGGCGGCCGAGCTGCGCGGCGACCTCCCGCGGTTCGCGCGCATGGGGCTCCTCGGCGTCCGTCGCCTCGCGGAGGAGGAGTTCCGCGGCGCCGGCGCGGCGCGGCTGCTCGCCGGGAACGCGCTGCACGCCGACCTCTTCCCGGAGCAGGCGCCGAGCGGGTTCTACGGCTGGTTCCTCACGGCGCTCGGCCAGTCGGTCGGCTTCCCGTTCCCGGAGGGCGGCGCGCAGCGGCTGACGGACGCGCTCGTCGCGCGGTTGCAGGCGCGCGGCGGCTCCCTCACCTGCGACGCGCGGGTCGAGCGCGTGCTGGTGCGACGCGGCCGCGCCGTCGGCGTCCGCACGGCCGACGGCACGGTCGTCGAGGCCCGCCGGGCCGTCGTCGCCGACACGCTTCCCGGCGCCCTCTACAAACGTCTGCTGGAGCCGGAGCACGTACCGGCGCGCCTGCGCGACGACCTGCGGCGCCATCAGCTCGACACCGCGACCTTCAAGGTCGACTGGGCGCTCGACGGCCCGATCCCGTGGCGCGACGTGGAGGCGCGGCGCGCGCCCGTCGTCCACGTCGCCGACTCCGTCGACGAGCTGACCCGGTCGAGCGCGGAGCTCGCGCAGGGGCTCGTCCCGGCGGCGCCGTTCCTCGTCCTCGGCCAGTACGCCCTCGGCGGCGCGGGAGACCCGACCCGCTGCCCCGAGGGCAAGGAGGTCGCCTGGGCGTACACGCATGTGCCGCAGGCGATCCGGGGCGACGCGGCCGGCGAGCTCACGGGCTCGTGGGACGAGTCGGAGACCGCGCGCTTCGTCGACCGAATCGAGGCCCGTGTCGAAACGCTCGCCCCCGGTTTCGGTCGTCTCGTCCGGGCGCGCCACGTGCTCACGCCGCGCGACTTCGAGCCCCTCGACGAGAACCTCGCCGGCGGCGCCCTCCACGGCGGCACCGCGCAGCTGCACCAACAGCTCCTGCTCCGGCCGACGCCGGGCCTCGGCCGCCCCGAGACCCCGGTCGCCCGCCTCTACCTCGCTTCCGCGGCCGCGCATCCGGGCGGCGGCGTCCACGGCGGCCCCGGCCTCATCGCCGCGCGCGCGGCTTTGCACGCCGGGCGCGCGCGACGGATCGGGCTGCTCGTCGGCGCGGCCGCCGTGCTCGCCGTCCGCCGGCGCTCCTAGGCTCGACCGGGATGGAGCGCGAACGCTGTCTCCGCTGCAGCGCGGCGATGGAGTGGCGCCACGGGACGTGGCAGTGCCCCCGCTGCCGCTTCAAGCTCGGCTGCTGCGAAGGAGACCCGCAGACGAGCTGCGACGCGCCCTATTCGGCTGCGCCGGTGTCCTCGGGGGAGAGCTCGCGCTCGAGGTAGAAGGCCAGGTGGCCGTCGGTCTCGATCACCTGGACGAGCTGCCAGCCCTTGCCGCCGAGCTCGTTCAGCTGCCCCTCGGCACGCGCCTTCGGGCCGACGCGTAGGACGAAGTACTCGAAGCGCCGCAGAGGGTTCTCGTCCCGTCGGCGCCGCAGCTCCTCGAGGCGCGTCTTCTCCGCGCGCTCCTCGTCCGACTTCAGCAGGGCCATCGCGCAAAACCCTAGCGTTTAGAGGCTCAATGTGAATTAGCGAGCACGCACGATGTGCGCCCCGCACGCACTCCTAATCCACATCAAGCCTCTACGCTTCGCAGATGGACGAGATCGGCCTGTTCCCATTGGGCATGGTGCTGCTGCCCACCGAGCGGATCCCGCTCCACATCTTCGAGGAGCGGTACAAGGAACTGATCGACGAGTGCATCGACCTCGAGCAGGAGTTCGGGCTCGTGCTGCAGGACGACGACGGCATCCGCGAGATCGGCACGCGGGCAGCGGTCGTCGCGGTGCTCGAGCGCTTCGACGACGGGCGGCTCAACGTCGTCGTCGAGGGCCGCGAGCGCTTCCGCGTCGTCGCGCTCACCTCCGGCCGGGTGTTCCGCACGGCCGACGTCGAGCCGCTGGACGATCTCGAGCCGGACGCGGACGAGGGCGCTGTGGGAACTGCGGTCGAGAACCTCCGCCGCGTCGCCGAGCTCGCCGGCACCGACGCGGAGAACCTCGATCCGGTCACCGACGCGCCGTCCTTCGAGCTCGCAGCGCGCGTCGAGCTCGAGCCGAAGCTGAAGCAGGGGCTGCTCGAGTCACGCTCGGAGGACGAGCGGTTGCGCCGGGTGGCGCGGCTGCTCGAGGGCGCGGCCCAGGCGCTCGAGGCCCGTGCGGAGCGGGCCCGGATCGCCTCGATGAACGGCCACGTGAAGCTGCGGCCCTAGCGGTTGCATCCGCCGGTTAGGGTCGCGCCGGTGCCGCGGCGTGTGGAGACGAGGGTCGCGGCCGCGCTCGCGGCCACCGTGATCGCGGTCGCCGTGTTCCACGTCGCGCTCGCGCCGGACAGCCCGCCCGGCTTCATCCGAGACGAGGCCGCCTTCGCGGTGAACGCGGCCACGCTGTCGCGGTCGCTCGAGGACCAGGACGGCGCCCGCGCACCGCTCTTCTTCACCTCGTTCGCGGACTGGAAGCCGCCGGTGTACCCGTACGTGCTCGCCGCCGTCTTCCGCGTCACGGGCCCCGACGAGGAGGTCGCGCGCGGCGTCGCGACCGCGGCCGTGCTCGCCGCGCTGCTCCTGCTCGGCCTGCTTGCGTGGCGCCTCACGGGGTCGGCGCTCGTGACGGGGCTGTCGCTCGTCCTGGCGGGGACGACCCCGTGGCTGCTCGAGCTGGGTCGCGTCGCATTCGACACGGCCCTGACACCCGTCGTCGTCCTCGCGCTCCTGGTCGCGGTCGAGTGGGCACGCCGCTCGCCGCGCGACCCGATCCTGCGCGGGATCCCGGTCGGGCTCGCGCTCGGGGTGCTCGCCTACACGTACGCCGCCGGGCGACTGCTCGCACCCCTCTACGCCCTCGCGCTCCTCGTGTTCGCGGCCCGGCCCGGGCTGCGCTTCCTCGCCTCGGCGTGGACGACGTTCGCGGTCGCGCTGTTGCCGATGGCGTTCTACGTGGAGCGACACCCGGGGGCGCTCACCGCCCGCTACGAGGCGACGCGGTTTCCCGAGCAGCCGTCAGCCTTCGCCACCGCGCGGCACGGGGTCGCCAACTACCTCCAGGACCTGAACCTGTGGCGCTGGATCAGCGACGGAGACCCGAAGCCCTACATCCACACCTGGGGCGCCGGGCAGCTCTACGCGGCGACCGTCGTGCTCGCGATCGCCGGTGTCGTCGTGCTCGTGCGCGGCCGGCGCTTCGACGCCTGGTGGCTCTACGTCCTCGCCGTCCTGCTGCTCACGCCGGTTCCCGCGGCCCTCACCGAGGACCGCCTGCACTCGCTCCGGCTCGCGATGCTGCCGGCGATCCTCGCAGTCGTCGCGATCCCGGGGCTCGCGGCGCTCGTCGCCGCGGCCCGCCGCGCGCGCTGGGCACGGGCCGCAGCGGCGGGGCTCGTGCTCGTCACGGCCCTCCAGCTCGCCCACTTCGTCGACGTCTACACCGAGCGCGGACGGAGCTCGCGTCTGCTGCTGTTCGAGGCGGACGTGCCGGCGCTTCTGGCGCGCGCGTTCGCCCGCGAGGGGCCGGTCTACGTCGACTACGACGACCGGGCGGCGCTCACGCACGCGCAGTGGTACGCGATCGCGCACGGGCTGCCGTTCGAGCGCGTCGTCCGGCTCTCCGACGGGGCGATCGCGCCGACCGGCGCCACCGTCTTCGGCCGCGTCCAGGCCTGCGACTACGTGTGCAGGCGGCTCGCGTCGGCCGACACGTACTGGGTCGCCGAGGCGGTCGGGCCGAAGCCGGCCTGAACGACCCCTCGCGTGGCTTTACGTGTCGCGCCGCAGCCGCATCGCCGCTGCCGTCCGGTTGGCCACGCCGAGCTTCCGGTAGACGCGCGAGAGGTGGAACTTGATCGTCGTCTCGGTGACCCAGAGCTGCCGGGCGATCTGCCCGTTCGTGAGCCCGTCGGCGACCAGCTCGAGGATGCGACGCTCCGCAGGCGACAGAGCCGCCGTGCCGTCCTTGCTCGCCTCCACCATCGCAGACCCCTCTCCTCGCGCCGCCGTGCCCACAGGACGCCGCTCGTCGGCCCTGTCTTCCGAAGGCCGCGCCGCGAACGAGGGATCAACCGTACCCGGGTCCGGCCGATGAGTGGGGCGAGGGCCTGCGGCCATCGACTCCTCCACCGCCCTCGCCTGCGTTCGTCCCATGATCCTGGACCTGCTCCCTCTGTTCGCTGTTGCGGTCGTGCTCGTGTTGCTCCTGCTGGAGGTCCTGCGGGTGCGCCGCGGGCGGCGGCCCTGATCGCCTACGGCATCAGCGCCTCGAGCGGCAGCTGGAGCGCCGGGTCGGCTGCGAGCTCGGCCTCGGCCTCGGGCGTGAGCGCAGGCGTCCCGCCCGGCGCTTCGCCTTCGGCGTTGTCCTCCTTCGACGCTTCCGACCAGGCCGCCTCGGACCAGGACGCTTCCGACCAGGCCGCCTCGTTCCAGGCCGCCTCGCTCCAGGCGGCCTCCGACCACGCCGCGTCGGCCGCGCCGTTCTCCGACCAGGCAGCCTCCGACCAGGCGGCCTCGTTCCAGGCGGCCTCGCTCCAGGCGGCCTCCGACCACGCGGCCGCGTTGAAGACCGGCAGGCTCCCGCCCGACGGATCGGTGACGAGGAAGCGGTTGAGGGCCGCGTTCGGGTTGGGGACGCTCCGCAGCGACACGGCACGGACGGCGTTGACCTCGCCGCGACCCTGCTGGAGCACCGAGCCTTCGGACAGGCGCCGCGCGCTCGTCATGATCGCGCCCTTCACCTGGTCCGGCGTGTATTCGGGATGGCGCGCGAGCACATGCGCCGCGATCCCGGCCACGACCGGGGCCGCGAAGGACGTCCCGGACAGCCGCATGTACCCGGGCGCCGTCACCTTGTCCGGCCGCTCGCCCACCAGCGTCGAGCCCATCGGCACGGGGCCGACCATGTACCGGCCCGGTGCCACGACCTCCGGCTTCGCGAAGCCCTCGAGCGTGTAGCCGTAGGCCGACCAGAACGCGACGCTGTCGTCGCGCAGGCTCGGCCGCTCGCCGAGGTCGAGCGCGCCGACGGTGAGCACGAACGGGTCGTTGCCCGGCGCGTGCACGACGCCGCTCGGGCCGTTCTCCGTGCCGTAGTTGCCGGCGGCGGCCACGACCGTGACGCCGCTGAACCACAGCTTCTGCACGGCCCGGTTGAGCGGGTGGTAGCGGATGCTGAGGATCGACGCCGCGTGCAGCGACAGGTTCGCGACACGGATGTTGTGCTGGGCCTTGTTCCTGAGGATCCACTCGCAGGCGGCGATGACGTCGCTCGTGTACGCCATGCCGTTCTCGTCCATCACGTCGAGGTCGACGAGCGGCGCGGTCGGGGCGGCGCCGGCATAGCCCGGGGCCTCGCCCGCGGCGATGCCCGCGACGAACGTGCCGTGGCCGCGCGAGTCGCGTCCGCTGCCGCTGCTCGCGGGGCCGAACGTCTGCCGCGCGATCACGCGGTTCCCGAACGACGCGTTGTCCGTCTCGATCCCGGAGTCGACGATGGCGATCGCCGGCATGGCGGGCCCGGACGTCGGCCCCGCGGGCCACAGCTTCGTGAGTCCGTTCGAGGCCGGCCAGAGCTGGGACGACGAGTAGCCCGTGGTCTGCACCGGCGTGTCGAGGGTGACGATGAGCCCGGGGACGTCGCGCAGCATCTCGACCTTGTTCGCGGGGATCTCCGCGGTGACCATGCCGAGCTGCGCGAACTCCTTCTTGACCGAGCCGAGAGCGTTGAGCGCCTTCTTCGGAAGCTCGGCGCCGGGCTCGGCCTGGATCACGACGTCGAGCTTCTTGCCCTTCGCCTTGCCCGCGGCCTGGAGAACGCCGGGCGCGACGTACGAGGGCTTGTGGTCGCCCGCGCCCGCGGACAGCGGCAGCGCCAGCGCGAGGGCGGCAGCCGCGACGACGCCGAGTCCGCGTCGTCCCAGCGCCGGTCCCCTCGACCCGTGCTCGCCCCCTCGGTTCCCCGTCCCCCACAGCGCCGACGTGCGGTGCTCGCCGCCGCGGTTCCCGGTTCCCCAGAGCGCGCTCGAGCGGCTCCCGTCCGCCGTCACCCCGATCGTGCGTCCCATCAACCCTTGCCCCCTTCCGCGCCCCGTTCGCGGCGCCGCAGTCAACGGCCAGAGTCTGGAGCGGGATCGCAGGCCGGCCCTCCCCCCGACGGGGGAGTCGCGGAGCTGCGCCACAAGTTCCCTCGGACGAGGGATCGCCTCGACGGCTCGCCTCACAGGAGCACCCGAAGTGGGCGCGCGGGCGTTTGCCGCCGCATCGGCGCCGCAGCCCGCCGGTCTGACCGCCGTCGACCCCGAAGGGGACGGATCGGCGCCCGCAGGCTACGACCTCGTCCGAGCATGGTCAAGCTGGGACGCTCCACGGCACGCGCGCGGGATATCTGCGACCATCGCGCACAGCAAGCTGGGCCGCCCCTCCCTAGGGCTGCCGTGGCAGCGTGTCCGGTGCTCCTCCCAGAGAAGCCGGCCGCCGGCCCGGCTTGCCTTCCAGCACGCCGTGCCGAGATCGCGCGCTCTTCCCTTCGGTCAGCTCGCCGTCGCAGCGCTCGTGGCGGCCGTCGCCGTGCTCGTCGTGATCCTGGCGCGCGACGAACTCGCAGACCGGATTCGGCGCCTCTTCCTGCGGTTCGGCCCCGAGGACGTCCTCGAGCTCGTCGTGTGGCTGGTCGTCGTCGGGCTCGTTCTCCGGCTCGCGCTGCGGTACGAGCGGGTCGCAACGCTTCGGGCGCGAGCAGGACGGCCCTTCCGCGCGCTCGCGGGCGTTCCGACGGCGATCGTGCTCACCGGCGTGATCGCGGTCGCAGCGGGCTTCCGGATCGCGCTCGCCGGCGCCAACAGCATTCCGCGCTTCCTCCCGGACGAGCTGCTCCATGCGGACCTCGCGAAGGGCTTCGCCCTGCACGGGCAGCCGCTCGTGCGAGGCGAGTTCGAGCTCGGCCGGACGGTCTTCTTCCCGCTGTTTGCCAGCCCCGCCTACCGGTTCGCCCCGGACGGCGCCGCTGCCTTCGAGGCCGTGCAGTGGATGAACGCGATCGCGATGGCGCTCGCGGCCGTGCCCGCCTACTTCGTCGCCCGCCGCATCGTCTCGCGCGGCTGGAGCCTCGTCGTCGCTGCCTTCGTCGCCGTCGCCCCGTGGACCGCCTACTCCGCCCTCATGCTGACGGAGCCGCTCTTCTACCTGGCCTTCACGACCTTCGCCCTCGTCGTCGTGTGGATGCTCGAGCGACCGACGTGGTCACGGCAGCTCGTCATGCTCGCCGGGCTCGGCGTCCTCGTGGGCGTGCGCTCGCAGGCACTGGCGCTGACGGTGAGCGTCGTCGGGGCAATCCTCCTCAGCGGCGCCGTCGAGCGGCGGCTGCGGCAGACGCTCGTCGTCTACCGGCCCACCCTGATCGTCCTCGGGGTCGCGCTACTGGTGGGAGCCATCCTTGCCTTCTCGGGCCTGCCGTTCCCCACCAGCGACTACACGGCGATCTGGGCGGAGCGGTTCGGCGTGATCGACCTCGGCAAGTGGGCGGTCTGGAACCTCGCCGTCTACGGGCTCGCGCTCGGCGTGATCCCGCTGCTCGCCTTCCCGCTCTCGCTCAGTCGCCTCCTGCGTCGCGGCGCGTCCGAGGCCGAGCGCGCGGTCGGCGTCACGTCGGTGTCGCTCTTCGCCGGCGTGCTGCTCTCCGTGGCCGTGCTCTCCGCGAGCCCCCAGGGCCACGGGATCCTCCACGACCGCACGCTCTTCTACGTCACGCCGCTGGTTCTCACCTGCTTCGCGCACTGGCTGACGAGCGGGCAGCCACGGCCGCTGTTCGCCACCGCCGTCGTGGTCGCGGTCGCGGTCGGGATGGCGGCGACGGTCCCGGAGCGGGTGCTGCTCGAGACCAACAACGTCGAGGGCCTCGTGCCATCGGTCGTCCAGGGGCTCAAGGAGCAGGAACCGGGGGTCGCGGCCCAGCTCTGGGTCGTCGGCCTCACGGCGCTCGGCTGCGGAGCGCTCGTCGTCCTGCGCCGATCCCTCTTCCCGCTGCTGGGGATGGCGCTGGCCTTCGCGGTCGTCGCGGCCGCGAACGACTACACCGGTCCGCTCGACGCGGAGCAGACGCGTGCGCTCGGCTGGGTCGATCGCGAGCTGCCCCGTGGCGCCGAGGCGACTCTCGTCCACATGGGCTTCACGCGTCCCGACCAGCCGTGCCGCGAGCTGGCCGACTACGAGCAGCAGGGCCTCGTCCTCTGGACGGAGTTCTTCAACAGGGACGTCGGTCGGGTCGTACACGTCTCCGAGCAGGTCAAGCGCGACCTGATCGAGTCGCCGCGGGTCACGGTCGGGCAAGGCGGCGTCATGCTCGAGGAGGGACGGCCGTTCGCTCCGCCCTATGCGGTGCTCGACTCCCGGCAGCCGATCGTGGGCGACCGGCTCGCACGCTTCGACCTGCAACGCGTCGCCCCGGTCTTCCCGGACGGCGCCTCGCTGACCCTGTGGAAGGTCGACCCGCCGCTCCGGCTCCTCGCCCACGCGCAGCCACTGCCGCCGCGCGCCAACGGCGCGGAGTGCTGAGGCGCGAACCGGCGCAAATGCGTCATTCGACGGCGGCGTCCCGCGAATACCGTCGCCTCGGGCGAGAAAGCTCCTGAACGTGCGCCTCGCCCCCGGTGCCCGATTCGCCACCCCCACGGCACTGGTAGCTGAACGAGAAGCCCTCGGTGCCCACGCATCGGGGGCTTCTTGCTTCCGTGCGCGCGCGGGGAGGTCGTCGAGGAGGTTAGGCGAGGAGCGCGCGCAGCACCGCGAGCGGTTCCTCGCGCACGCGGAAGTAGGCCCAGCTGCCGCGCTGCTCGCGCTCGACGAGGCCGGCCTGCAGCAGCACCTTCAGGTGATGACTGACCGTCGGCTGGCTGAGCCCCAGCGGCTCGGTCAAGTGGCAGACACAGGCTTCGCTGCCGGGCTGGGCCTGGATCAGGCTGAGCAGCCGCAGCCTGGCGGGATCGGCGACGACCTTGAGCGCGGCGGCAAGCTGCTCGGCCTCGTGCGGCTCCAGGGCTTCCTGGAGGAGCGGCGGGCAGGACGCGGCGATCGTCGCAATCGTGTGCACGAGCGGATATTGACAGAGATCGATGACATTGGGCATCATCGCGACTGGAGGTCATCGATCGCCGTCGATACCGAAGGGGGCGCGTGACAGACGTGCCCGAGGTCCTGTTCGTCTGCGTCCACAACGCGGGCCGCAGCCAGATGGCCGCCGGGCTGCTCAAGCTGCGCTCGCAGGGGCGGATCAACGTGCGCTCGGCCGGCTCCACCCCTGCCAGCGAGATCAACCCGAACGCCGTCGCCTCGCTCGAGGAGCTGGGGATCGACCTGGCCGAGGAGTTCCCCAAGCCGCTGACCGACGAGGTCGTGCGCGCCGCCGACGTCGTGATCACGATGGGCTGCGGCGATGCCTGCCCGATCTATCCGGGCAAGCGCTACGAGGACTGGGAGCTCGACGACCCCGCCGGCCAGGACCTCGACACCGTTCGCCGGATCCGCGACGAGCTCGACCAGCGCGTCCAGACGCTGATGGCCGAACTGCTCCCCGACTCGGACGCGAGCAGGTCGACGAGACAGGCTTGATCCTCAGCACGGCCCTGTGCGGAGCCTCGCCCGCCGAGTTCATCGGCACCTTCGCGCTCGTCTTCGCCGGCTGCGGCCGCGCTCGGCGCCCTCGCCTACCAGCTCCTCCGCGGCGAGTGCCACACCCACAAGCCCTGGGTGCACCGCTACGGCGGTGTGCTCTTCGTCAACTGCGGGTCGGTCGGAACGCCCAAGGACGGTGACCCACGCGTCGGCTTCGCCGGGCTCACGGCCGTCGCCGACGGCGTCGCGGTCTCGATCGAGCGAGCCGAGTACGACGCGACTGCGGTTGCGCGCGAGATGCGTACTGTCGGGCTCCCCGACGAGCTCGTCGCCGCCGCATAGCGGCCTTGTCCGCGCGTGTTGCGATCCCGGGCGCTGGTCACGGGGGCCCAGGTAGGAGACACGCCGCGCGAAGCGAATGACATCGCGCGCTCCCTCTCCGGAGAACCCGTCGGACGCTCGGCCGCAAGCAATGGCGGGTTCCCCAGAGAGGGGCCTCGACAGAGACTCTTGCTCCGGCGGATGCGCGCGAGATTGACTTGATCGTGTCACGCACCACCCGGGCGGCGGTCCCTACCGTGGGCCTGCGAGCCCGGTGCCTGAGCCGGCATCCCCCGGCAAGACGGCGCACCCCTGCGGCGGGCGGGGGCCCGCCTGGGCTCGCTGCTGCTGCGCGGGAGGCTCAGCTCCACGGGGGTCTTCCGCGCAGCTTTTCTGCGACCGGACCGCCTGCCCCGACGCCATGGGAGCTCGCCGGCGCGACCCGCACCCGGCCAGTGTCTCGATGTCCACACATTCATCGCGATGGTGCTGGCACGAGGAGTACCGTCGCTGAATCGGCGGACGGGCGAGGCCCGATGTCGCGCACCCCACGTGCGTAACGTCTCGAGGAATGTGCCTTCGGCCGCGAAAACACAACGCCTCGCCCGTCCGCGTCGTTGTGACTCTCGCACGTATTGCCGCCGACGACTAGGTGCCGTGTTGTCGAAGGGGAGACGCGAGCTCCGCCAATCTGGTCAGATGCCCGAGATGGCCGCCAGGGTCGAACTCCGTGAGATCACACGAGACTCACTGCGGGCGGTGCTCGATCTCGCGGTCGAGCCGGAGCAGGAGCCGTACGTCGCCACGAACGCACGCTCGATCGCCGAGGCTCATTTCGAGCCGCGGGCGTGGTTTCGCGCCGTCCATGCCGATGACGATCCCGTCGGGTTCGTCATGGCGTTCCGCGACCCGCCGAAGGAGTTCTGGGTATGGCGCTTCATGATCGACGCCGGTCACCAGGGAAAAGGGTACGGCCGCCACGCGCTCGAACTGCTCGTCGAAGAAGCACGGCAGGACGGCGTCAAGGAGGTGAAGCTCAGCTACCACCCCGGCGAGCACTCCCCGCAGCCGTTCTATGCACGCTTCGGCTTCGTCGACACCGGCGAAGTCGAAGATGGGGAGATCGTCATGCGGCTCACCCTCGTATAGCACTCGGCCAAGAACTGCGGTATCGACGTTGCAGCGGGAGAGCCCGTTGCTCTGTGCCATAGTCTCCGGCCATGTGTTGCCTGGCGCTGACGGCGGGGCTGATCGGGCCTCGTCTCGCCGTTGTCCTCTGGTGGATTTTCGGTGACCGCGTCGAACTCGCATTCGACTCCTGGATCTGGCCGCTGCTTGGCCTTCTCCTCCTACCGTGGACGACGCTCGCCTACCTGCTCGTCTGGTCGCCGGTCGTCGGCGTCGACGGGGGTGAGTGGATCGTCGTCGCCATCGGGTTCGCGGGCGACCTGCTGACCTATTCGGGCCGTGCCACGGCCTCCCGCTACCAGGCGTCACGCGGCTCCTAAGCGTCGAACGCGGAACGCTTTGACGAAGCCCGATGGGGTAGGCCTCCGTCAACCAGGGACGTCGCGCCACCAAGCGGGCCACAGCTGCACCGACCGTCGACCCCGCCTCTCAAAGGAAGACCCCGCTCGAGCGGGGCTTCTAAGAGGAGGGAGTCCTCCAATTTCGCTTGATCTGGCGCAACGTGTGGCGACCAGACCGGTCCTCCGTTCACGTTGTTCAGCGGTTTTCTGAGCGCCTTGCCGCCTTGATCGCTCGCATCTCGGCAGCGGCACGACGCAACAGCAGGTTCCTGTCGCGGCACCCTGATCGCTTCCGGAGACGCGCGCACGAGCGCAAGCGGCAGAGCGGCCGCTTGAGTGCGCACGCCGGGCTGTCGTAGAGTCAGCGACCCCAACGGGAAGAAGGAGCCTCTGCTGCGGCACGTCCTCCGGGCTTGTCCTTCAGAGCCGCCGGCCACCGCTTCCGCGAACTCCAGGAGGTGTCATGCAACGCAGGAAGCGGATCCTCGCCCTGACCGGTCTCGGGTTTGCGCTCGTGCTCGCCGCGGTCGGCGTCGGCTACGCGGCCATTCCGAGCGCGGGCGGCGTCATCAACGGCTGCTACGACAAGGGGACGGGCGCGCTGCGCGTGATCGACGAGGGGGTGGCCTGCAAATCGAAGGAGACGGCGCTGTCCTGGAACCAGCAGGGCCAGCCCGGCCAGCCCGGCCAGCCCGGCGCTCCCGGCCAGCCCGGCCAGCCCGGCGCTCCCGGCCCGGCGGGTGCGCTGGGGTACGAGACCATCAGCGCGTCGACGCAGCTTGCCGGCGGCCAGTGGGTCTACGGCACGTTCTTCTGTCCGTCCGGCAAGAAGGTGACGGGCGGAGGCTTCACGACCGCCGGGACCAACCTCTTCGTCAGGCTGGTCGGATCCGGCCCGACCGCGGACAGCACCGGGTGGACGGCCGCGATGTACAGCGAACCCGGCAACGAGAACGTGACGGTGACCCTCGCGCTGCACTGCGTCAGCGTGCCCTCGGAGTCGGCGGAGGCGAGCGCGGCCAGGGCCTCGGCGCCCGAGCAGGGGTTTACGATCGTCGAGAAGTAGCGAGGCGCTCGGCCGACGGAGGCGGCGCGTCCGCCTCCGCGCGGCCGACTGAACGGCGAAGGGCGCGGTCTCCCGCGCCCTTTCGAGCACACGCGACGCGGAAGTGACGGCGTGGGCCGCGCGCGCACGCCCTCGCTTGCGCAAGCGCTTCGACTGGCGCTCGCTCTGAAGTCCCGATCTCAGCCCAATCGGACGAAAAAGGGAGCCGCCTCGGCTCCCTCAGTTTTGATCTTCAGGTGGAGGTCTCCAGGAGGAGAGCGGATTATGGGACTCGAACCCACGACCTTCTGCATGGCAAAGGGATCAGGCGGCCTGACGACACCCACGCCACCGACGGAATCCGCACGGTTGAGCGGAATCCGCGACGGGTCGACGGCGATCGTACCGAGGAGTCGCTCGTGGACGCGCTCCACGACAGAACGGCAGACAGGCTGCTCGAGGATCCGAGACGAGCCGCACACGAGCCCTCAGACTGACGATTCCTTCCGGCGGTGTGGACTAAGGCAGCACCTGAAGGTCTCGTGTGTCGACCTTCTCCGTGTTTCCGTCGCTGTCGGTCACCTCGTAAACCGGTGCGGGCGTCGTGCTCCGTCCCCCCACGTCCTTGTCCGAACGAGCGTCGTTACAGCCTGCGCTTGACTTGATCTCGACGGCGTCCCCTTTCTCGATGTCGCCTGCGTCGCGCAGAAGCTTCGCCTTCATCAGACCCCTCTCCATTTTGCTCGTTTGTGTCGGGCTGCCCGTCGACCCCCCGGCCAAACCCCCGTTGTCGTTGTCGCTATGGAGTTGCCGCCGCGCGTTGATCGATGAGGCACGCCCGAACGGCGCCAGCTACGAGACGCGAGGCGACCGCACGACGGCGAGGGAAGCAGGCGCTTCCCTCGCCGCGCGAGTCGAGCTCGGTCAGATGCCGGATCGGACGGGACCGCCGCGACGGCCGACCACCAGCCGGTAGATCAGCAGCAGGACGATCGATCCGATGATCGCGGTGAGCCAGGACGAGATGTCGAAGAACTCGTCCATCGGATCGGCGCCGAAGAGGACCCCGGCGAGGAACCCGCCGAGAAGCGCGCCAACCACGCCGATGATCGCGGTGACGATGAACCCGCCGGGATCGTCACCCGGCAGCAGCGCCTTCGCGATCGCGCCCGCAAGCAGGCCGAGAATGATGAAAGCGATGATTCCCACGCGTGTTCTCCTTTTGATTAGCCCCTTCGGACGTCGCGCGTCCCGAGCGTGGCTACAACGCGCGAGCGCCGATTCTGGTTTCAGCGGATCGCGTTGACGACCAACAGCACACCGACAGCTGCCACCGCAGCCCACAAGACCAGGGTCACATTCGCGACGCGACGCGCCACCTCCCGCCACGTCCGCTTCTGCCGTAGCTGCATCAATCTCGCAACGACGTAGGCGCTGCACGCGTTACGCGTCGGGCCCGTGCCACGGGCGCCGTACCCGCCCGGCTGCGTGCGCCGTTGTTCCCCGGATGCCGAGACCACTCGAAGCGTCGCTCACGAGCATCGGCTCGGCCGACTGCGGCAAGGGGATGTGCGAATGAGCGCGATCCTCTTCGATCGGGAGCAGGTCGATCGCCTCGACGAGTTGCCGCGCCGGCCTGAGCGGCTGAACGGCTCCAAGCTTCTCTGGGTCGACATCGACCGACGCGGCGACGAAGACGTGCCGGAGATCGCCCAGAAGTTCGATCTCGACGAATCGACGACCGCTCGGTTGAAGTCGTCGGAATCGGGGCGGGCCGTCTTCCACGACTTCGGCCGCTACATCCACCTGACGACGTATTCCCCCTGCGACGACGACGACGCCGACCTCATCGCACTCGAGTGTGTCGTCGGCAAGAACTGGGTGATCACCGCACACGATCAGCCCGTGGCGGTGCTGCAGGAGTTCGCCGACCGGGTGTCCGGTTCAGGCGACACCGGCGCCCTCGACGGTCCGGCGTTCCTCGCCACCCTGCTCGAATGGGTACTCGGCGCCTACTCGGCCGCGTTCGAACGGCTGGAGCAGCGACTCGAGGAGTTCGACGTGCAAGCGATGCGCGGTCACGGTAGGGCCGAGCACGACATCGAGGAGCTGATCGAGGAGCGACGCACGGTGGGTGTCCTCCGGCGCGCCCTCTCCGCACACCGCTCCGCATTGACAGCGCTCACCCATCCCGAACTCGAAGCGCTCGCCAACGACGCATCAGGGGAACGGTTTCAGTCGCTGATGCGACGCTTCGAGGCCACCGTGCAAGAAGCGCGCGATGCGCGCGAAAGCATCGTCGGCTCGTTCGACGTGCTGATCGCCCGGACCGGCTACCGCACCAACCACATCATGAAGATCCTCACGCTCACCTCGGTGATCCTCCTGCCAGGCGCACTGATCGCGGGCGTGATGGGAATGAACTTCAAGGCCAGCATCTTCGAGTCGACCTGGCTGTTCTACGTCGTCATAGCGACGATCCTCGCGATCGCGCCGCTCACATTCGCAGTCGCCAAACGCCGAAACTGGATCTAGACGGCTACGCAGGAAGCTGTCGTACGAATCCCCGCGACGTGGCTCAATGAGTCGCTTTGACGCGCGCCCGATTGGCGACGCGGCGCTTTTCGAGGTCCGCCTTCTGGACGGCCTCCTCCGCGGCAGCGCCGAAGCGCAGGAAGCGCCCGCCGAAGGCGACGCTGCAGGCGGCGAACCAGGCCCAGCCAAGGAAGAGTCCTGCGATGGTGTCCGTGAGCCAATGGACGTCGAGAAAGATGCGTGTGCACGCCACCGCCACCGCGATGCCGGCCGCGGCGCCGGCGAGAAGCGCTCGGCCGTGTGGCTTCACCCCGCGGCCGAGGACGAGGGCCGCGGCCGCGTAGAACGCCGCAGCTGCGGTCGTATGACCGCTGGGGAACGATGGTCCGAGTGTCTCGGCAATGGGGTTCAGCGTTGGCCGCACGCGGTCGAGCAGCTCCTTGATGCCGTTGGTGAGAAGCCACTGCCCGACCAGCACCGTGAGGAGGAAGACGGGGATCCAGCGGTTGGGTCGCCGGACGTACGCCACGACCGAGACGACGATCGCCAGCACGACCACGAACCACGTCTCGCCGAGCTGCGTGATCAGCGTCAGTCCGCGCTCCGACACGGCCCCCGCGTGATCCGCACCCCACTGAGCGACGCTCGCGTCGAGGTCGACAAGCTGTGAGTTCGTCCGGATGAGGTAGGCCAGCGCGCCGATGACGAAGCCTCCGAGGATGACCGCCCCGAGCGCGACCGTCAGCGCTAGCCCGGTCGCCACTTCCGGGTTGAGCCTGCTCTTGATGAAGCGCCGGAGCCGGCTGTGATGTCCAATCTCGCGACCCGACTGCCTGTGCGGCAGCGACGCTCGGTGTCGGTGACGCGATGCCCGTCGGGTAGTGCCACGCCACCCAAGCCACGACGGTCGCGACGCTGAGGGCTACGAGGAGAAGGACGAGAAGTGGCATGAGATGAGTTCCGAATCGGTCTGAGCGTTTTTCCTCGAGCCGGCGTGGGGAAACGTCAACGAATGACCTCGTCTTCCCTCGGAACTCGTGTCGCGCAACGTCACCCGCATCTGCGGGCCGATACCGGGACGAGTGCAGTTCCAGCCCTCGAGGCTGGGTCCGTCGAGCACCTCGCGGTCGATCGGCGAAAAGCTGCCTACCTGGCATCCAGCCGCGATCTACGGGGTCGGGCTGTTGTCGTGCTACCTCGTTCTCGCGGCGGTGACGATCTGCGGTGGGTCTCGCGGTCACCACGTGGATCGTGCCGCTGGACGGGTTCGAGTCCCTCGACGCGAGCCCGGTGCAGTGGATGGCCGAGCGGCGGACCTCCTCCCTCGATGCCCTCTCGTTCGTCGGCTCCGAGATTTCCGGCGGGGTGGTCATTCCGGCGCTCGTGGCGGTGGTCGTGATCGTCTCGGCACTGCGACGGCGGTGGTTGCTCGCGGGATTCGTGCTCGGCGCGATCCTGCTCGAGTCGGCGACGTACCGCACGACCGTGTTCTTCGTCGACCGCGAGCGCCCGGACGTCGAACGACTCGAAGCACTCCCGGTCGACGCCAGCTTCCCCTCGGGTCATGTCGCGGCGTCGATCGCCGTGTACTCGGGCTTCGCGCTCCTTCTGACCTCACGGATGACCTCGACGCGCGCCAAGGCGCTCGTGTGGGCCGCCGCGCTTGCGATCCCTCCGATCGTGGCGGTCTCGCGGATGTATCGGGGGATGCACCACCCGCTCGACACGATCGCCGGCGTTCTCATGGGGATCGCCGCGCTCACGCTGGCCGTCGTCGCTCGCGCGTGCGACGGGAGTGGTCGCGCGCAAGCGGGAGGCACGCGGAGCATGACGACCGTCGCGGTCGTTGCGCACGCCGGCAAGACGTTCGACGGCGGGTTGCTCCAGCTCCGACGTGAGCTCGAGCGTCAGGGCGTTCCGGACCCGCTCTGGTACGAAGTGCCCAAGAGTCGCAAGGCGCCCGGTCAGTTCCGTCGGGCGATCGAGGAGGGCGCGGAGCTCGTCTTCGTCTGGGGAGGCGACGGGACGGTGCAGCGGTGCATCGACGCTCTCGACGGAGCCGATGTCCCGATCGCGATCGTTCCGGCGGGCACCGCCAACCTCCTGGCGTCGAACCTGGACATCCCGAAGGACATCGAGCAGGCCGTGAGCATCGGGCTGCACGGAGCGCACCGGAAGCTGGACGTGGGCCGCATCAACGGCGAGCGCTTCGCCGTGATGGCCGGGGCCGGATTCGACGCGCTCATGATCCGCGAGGCCGACGCCGGCCTCAAGGATCGAATCGGCCGAGTCGCCTACGTCTGGACCGGCGTGAACCAACTTGGGCGCAAGCCGTTCGAAGTGAAGATCAAGGTCGACGGCTCGACATGGTTCAAGGGCAAGGCGAGTTGCGTCTTGCTCGGAAACTTCGGGGAGCTCTTCGCCGACGTCGAGGCGTTCGAGGACGCACGTCCTGACGACGGCATGCTGGAGCTCGGCGTCGTGACCGCCGACAGCGTCCTCGACTGGCTGCGGACGATCGGACGCACGGTGGTCGGGGCCTCGAGCGCGTCTCCATTCGTCCAGGTCACCAAGGCGCGTTCGGCCAACGTGCGGTTCGACCGCAAGGTCCTGTACGAGCTCGACGGCGGCGACCGCAAAGAGGTGAAGAAGCTCGACGTCGAGATCGAGCCGGCCGCCGTCGAGGTGTGCGTCCCGGCGGGGTCTGCATGAGCACCGCCGCCAAGGTTCCCGAGACGTGGGAGCTCACCGGTGACGACGCTCGCAAGACGCTCCTCGATACCGGACGCTGGCAGCTGCTGAAGGATTCGTTCGTGCGAATGCGAGCTGCGGATGGGTTCAGCCACTCCCGCTCGCTGGCATTCGTGACGTCGCTCGTGCTCGTTCAGGGGCTCATCGCGCTCGTCGGGTTCGCCGCCGCGTTCGGCGACGTCCGCATGAGCCGAGAGATCGTCGCCGCCATCGAGAGCGCCGTACCCGATCCCGCCGGTCAACTGCTCACCGACGCGGTGGCACAAGCCCGCGGCGTCGGTGCCGAGGACCGGTTCGTCCCGTTGCTGCTCGGCCTCATCGGCACGCTCATCACGGGATCGACCGCCATGGGCCAGATCGAGCGGGGGTTCAACCGCATTTACGGCATCGAGCTTGACCGCCCAACCCTCCAGAAGTACAGCCGTGCGTTCGTTCTCACCCTTGGCGCGGGAAGCTGCCTAGCGGCAGCGTTTCTCATGTTCGCGTTCGGACGCCGAAGCGAGACCACCGAGGGCTTCCTGAGAACGACCTGGCCGTACGTCCGCTGGCCCCTCGCACTCGTCGTCGCGACGCTCGCGCTCACGGCGATGTTGCGGTGGTCACCACATCGTCGCCAGCCTGCCTGGTCGTGGCTCGCGTTCGGCGCCGCGCTCTGCGTTGCCGGGTGGGTGCTCGTCACCGTTCTGCTCGGCGCCGCCCTGAGCCTGAGCTCCTCGTTCGGCCAGACGTACGGCCCGCTCGCAGGGATCGTCGCGCTTCAGTTCTGGACGCTGCTCTCCGCGATCGCGATCTTCTTCGGCGCTGCCGTGGCAGCTCAGCTCGAGGCAGTCAGGGCGGGTGCGCCGAGGCCCCGCGCGTCGTCGTCACGAGAGTCCAGCGATGCGCGCTCGCGAGCCGACGTTCGACGCGTCGTAGGATCCATCGGCGCCGGCGTGGCGCGTTACGTTTGCACCAACCACGGCGCGCGGCCCACGCATGTCACCTGTCTCGAGCGAGATCACAAACGAGCGGAACTTGGAGGCCTCCGGGGCGGCCGACCTGCTCGTCGGCCCGCTCCTCCGCTACGTCGGAACCGAGACGGCGACGCTCTGGGTCGAGACGACGAAGCCGTCCGAGGTAGGCGTGCTCGGGCACCGCACCCGCACCTTCCACGTCGAGGGGCATCACTACGCGCTCCTCGTGATCGACGGGCTCGAGCCGGGAACCACGACGCCGTACGAGCTCATGCTCGACGACGTTGTGGTCTGGCCGCGTGCCGACGAGGAGCGCCCGCCGCCGTGCATCCGAACGCGTCACCACGAACGCAGTGTCCGCCTCGTCTTCGGCTCGTGCCGAGTCGGCGCACCCGAGCAACTCCCCTACACGCTTTCGTCTCGCGAGCACGAGCTCGGCGTCGGGGTCGATGCGCTGTGGGCGTACTCGAAGAGCCTCCAGGCAGGAGTCGTGGACTGGCCGGACGCCCTGGTTCTGCTCGGGGATCAGGTCTACGCCGACGAGGTGCCTCCCGAGACCGCCGCGTTCATCCGGTCACGACGCGACGGCGACGGAGCGCCGCCCGACGAGGTCGCCGACTTCGAGGAATACGCACACCTTTACCGCGAGTCGTGGTCGAACCCCGACATTCGCTGGCTGCTCTCCACCGTGCCGTCGACGATGATCTTCGACGACCACGAGGTCCACGACGACTGGAACATCTCCGATTCATGGATCGAGGAGATGCGTGCGAAGCCGTGGTGGCGCGAGCGCGTCACGGGCGCGTTCATGTCGTACTTCCTCTACCAGCATCTCGGGAATCTCTCGCCGCCCGAGCTCGCCGAGGAGTCGCTTCTTCCACGACCTGCAGCGTGACGACGACGGCGGCCCTCGTCTGAGAGAACGGGCTCGACGCTGGGACGAGGAGCGCGCGTCGAGCCGCTGGACGTACTACCGCGACTTCGGTCGTTCACGTCTGCTCGTCCTCGACTCACGCGCCGCGCGGATCGTCGTCGAGAACCGACGGCAGATGATGGCCAAGGCAGAGTGGGACTGGATCGTCGAACACGGGCACGGCTCCTTCGATCACCTGGTCGTCGCGACGACCCTCCCCGTGTTCCTTCCTCCCGGGATCCATCACCTGGAGGCGTGGAACGAGGCGATCTGTGACGGTGCGTGGGGCTCACTCGCTCCAACGACTCGGTGAGTGGCTGCGACGCGCCGTTGATCTCGAGCACTGGGCTGCTTACCAGCACTCGTTTCGCCGACTCGTCGATCTCCTCTGCTCCGTCAGCCGAGGGCTCGGCGGCGACCCGCCGGCCTCGATCACGATTCTCAGCGGCGATGTCCACACGACGTACATCGCGGACGTCGACCTGGGAGACGCGTGCGGCTCGACCCAGGTGCGCCAGGTGGTGTGCTCCCCGTTCCGGAACCCGCTGGAGCCGCGCGACCGACGCGTCGTGAAGACAACCGGCTCGAGAGGAGCGGCGAAGATCTTCGCGCGATTGGCCCGTCTCGCCGGCGTCGAGCCTGTTGACGTCTCCTGGAAGCTCTCCACACCACGAAGCTTCGAGAACTCGATCGGGCAACTGGAACTCGAGGGTCGAACCGCGGCCGTCACGCTCTTTCGATCGGGGCCATACCCTGGGTCGGACTTACGCGTGACCTACTCGGACGACGGCGAGTAGCGGCCGCCTGGCCGCTCGTGCACGTGGCGGCCGAGCACCCCAACGCGCCCGGCCTCCATTTCATCGGATCACGCCGTCGCTTGGCGGCGCCCTCCGTCTCATCTCGTCGGAGGCGTACACGCTCGCGCCGTCGCCGCGGCCCCGTCGCGCGACGCGGCGCTCAGCGCCTGAGCGCCCTCAGCGCGAGGCGGCCTTCGTCTTCCGCGACGTGCTCGTCTTCCGAGAGCTCGAGCCCCGGCGCTGTCCACCGCCGTTCCGGCTCGACTGCGAGGTCTGCGTCTGGCGCATGCGCGACACGAGGTCGTCCGGCAGCTCCGAGGCGCGCGTCTTCGCCTCGTCGACGACGCCCTTGGCCTGACGCGAGAACGCGTCGCTCCGCACCAGGGCGGAGACCGCAGCACCGGCCGCCGAGGGCTGCGCCAGCCATAGCCGAATGTCACGTGCAATTGCGGGGCCAGCGTTGTAGATCCGGAAGCAGAGGATGCGGGTGCCGGCGGTCGGCCCTCCTTGGCCACCGACCGCTTCGACGCGGAGCTTCGCCTGCCTCGCGGCCGCGTCTTTCTCTTCGGACTCACGTCGCTCGCGCTCCTCGGGTTGCTCGCGCCGTTCCTCGCGGTAGTGGGCGAACTCCCCGCGAATGTCAGCGCGGCGCGTGAACCACACCGAGTAACCAGCAACCACGAGCGCGACCACGGATATGAGGAGAGCGGCGACGCCCATCGGGGCGGAACTCCGACGTTTGGGCCACTACCGCGCCACGGCTAGCGCATCCACGAACCTGACTTGCCTACAGAAAACCCCGCCTGAGCGGGGCTTTTCGAGGAGCGGATGATGGGACTCGAACCCACGACCTTCTGCATGGCAAGCAGACGCTCTAGCCAACTGAGCTACATCCGCGTAGCGCGTTCGAGCCTAGCAGGGAACACCCGGCGTCGTCCGGTCAGGGCCCGGCCGCGTCCAGCGCTTCGTTGACGAGGCGGTCGGCGAGCTCGTTGTGCTCGCGGCGCACCGCCGTGTAGCGCACCGAGCCGACCTCCTTCGCCGCACGACCGGCTTCCACAGACAGCTGCCGCAGTGCCTCGTTCTTGATCCGGTACTCGCCGCGCATCTGCTTCACCACGAGCTCCGAATCGGAGACGACCTCGAGCTCGCGGACGCCGAGCGAGGCCGCTTTGCGCAGCCCCTCCACGAGCGCCCGGTACTCCGCGACGTTGTTCGTCGCGTGCCCGATCGCCTCGCCGTGCGCGGCCAGGAGCTCGCCGTGCTCGTCCTGAAGGACGTAGGCGTAGGCGGCCGGGCCCGGGTTGCCGCGCGCGCCGCCGTCGGTGAACAGGCGCGCCTTCACGGAGCGTGCAGCGGGATCACGTCGAACGCCACCTCCTCGTACGGATGCGCGTCGCGGAGCGCGGCGAGCACCGGCTGCAGCGACGCCTCCGGCACGACCATCTCCACGCGGTACTCCTGCACGCGCTCCTCCTCCCCCACCGCCCCGATGGCGGGATCGGCTCCTTCGCCCGCGAGGAACGTCCCGGTGCCGAGCGTGTACCAGGAGCAGCGTTCGTAGGCGCCGATGCGGCCGGCGCCGGCGGCGAAGCACGCGTCCCGGGTCGGGTCGCGCGCCTCCTCGGGGACGAAGTAGACGAGCTTGAAGGTCACGCTTCCCGACTTCTACCTCGCCGCGGAAGACGGCGCCCCGCTGGACCCTCTTGAAAGAGCGGAGGCGACGTGCGACAACGTCTCCGAGCGACATTCGATCTCTGCGGCAGGAGGAGCGTGGACATGGCGCGTCAGCTCGCCCTCATGGAGCCGATACTCGACGGACCGGACATCGAGGAGGTCCAGCGGATCCTCGGCTTCACGGGCAAGGCCGTCGACGGGTTCTACGGCCAGGACACGGCCGCGGCGGTCGAGGAGTGGAAGTGGCGGGTCGGCTATCCGGCCGACAAGATCAACAGCGTCCTCGGCCTGATCGGCCTGTCGCTGCTCAAGGGCGAGACGCCGTTCCCGCGAGACTTCAAGGCGCGGGCGAAGACGCGCGAGGGGCTCCCGCTCGGCGCGAAGAAGGCCGGCGACATCGTCCTGCCGCTGGCGAGCAAGCCGCACAAGGGCTCGGAGTTCCGGATCGTCGACGCCGAGGGCGCGAAGGCCGACGACGGCAAGCGCTACCACGCGGGCTTCGACTGGTTTTCCCCGGGCGGCAGCGCGGTGCGGGCGCCGATCGACGGCACGATCGTCGAGGCGAAGAAGAGCAAGGGCAACACCGGCCAGATCTTCGGCGGCACGGTCAAGATCCAGGGCCCCGACGGGAAGGTGTGGGTCTTCCGCCACGTCGACCCGAAGGTCGCCGTCGGCGCGGCGGTGAAGGCCGGGCAGCACGTGGCGTCCGTGACGACGTGGAAGGGCGGCGCCTCCCACGCCCACATCGAGGTCTGGAAGACGTTCGCCGGCGGCTACGACTTCGAGAACATGCTCGATCCGAGCGAGTTCTTCTAGTTCCAAGCCGTGCCGGGCTTCAGCCTGGCTCGGCCGTGCAATTTCCGGCGTTACTGGTTGTCGATCTGCGCGCGCTGCAGCCGACCGCTGTAGTCGACGTAGACCGACTTCCACTCGGTGAAGACGTCCAGCGCCGCCTGCCCGGCCTCGCGGTGGCCGTTGCCGGTCTCCTTCATCCCGCCGAAGGGGAGGTGCACCTCGGCTCCGGTCGTACCGGCGTTGATGTACGTGATCCCGGTCTGCAGGTCGCGCATCGCCTTGAACGCGGTATTCACATCGCGAGTGAAGATCGAGGACGAGAGGCCGTAGCGGACGCTGTTCGCTGCGCGCACGGCGTCCTCGAACGACGCCACCGGGATCAGCGAGGTCGTCGGGCCGAAGATCTCCTCCTGCGCGATCCGCATCTGCGGGTCGACGTCGGCGAAGACGGTCGGGCGGTAGTAGAAGCCCTCGCCGCTGACGGACTCGCCGCCGGTGAGGAGCGTCGCGCCCTCGTCCTTGCCGATCTCGGTGTACGAGTGGATCTTCTCGACCGCCGCCTCGTTGATCACAGGCCCGATGTCGGTGTCGTCCTCCCAGGGGCTGCCGATCTTCATCCGCTCGGCGCGCTCGACGAGCTTGCCCTGGAGCTGCCCGTAGACGCGCTCGTGGACGATCACGCGGGAGGCGGCCGTGCAGCGCTGCCCGGCGGTGCCGAACGCCGACCAGACGATGCCGTCGACGGCGAGGTCGAGGTCGGCGTCGTCCATGACGATGATCGCGTTCTTGCCGCCGAGCTCGAGGTGGACGTGCTTCAGGCGGTCGGCGGCGGCCTTCGTCACGAGCACGCCCGTCTCGCGCGAGCCGGTGAAGGTGATGATGGGCACGTCCGGGTGGCGCACGAGCGCGTCGCCGGCTTCCTCCCCGAAGCCGTGGACGACCTGGACGACTCCCTCCGGCAGGCCGGCCTCGTGGAGCAGGTCGACGAAGCGCTGCGCGAGCAGCGGCGTGTCCTCGGCCGGCTTCAGCACGACCGTGTTCCCGCAGACGAGCGCGGGGCAGAGCTTCCAGGCGGGGATCGCGATCGGGAAGTTCCAGGGCGTGATCGCGCCGACGACACCGACCGGCATCCGGACGCTCATCATGAACTTGTCGCGGAGCTCGCTGGGCGTCGTCTGGCCGAAGAGGCGCCGGCCCTCGCCGCCCATGTAGTAGCTCATGTCGATCGCTTCCTGGATGTCCCCGCCGGCCTCGGCCTTGACCTTCCCCATCTCGCGGGTCATCAGGTCGGCGAGGCTCGCCTTGTCGCGCTCGAGCAGCTGCGCGAAGCGGAAGAGGATGTTGCCGCGCTCGGGCGCCGGCGTCAGGCGCCAGTCCTCCCAGGCCTCGCGGGCGGTCGAGACGGCACGGTCGACGTCCTCCGCGGTCGAACGCGGGAAGGACTCGATCTCCTCGCCGGTGGACGGGTTGTACGAGGTGAACGTCGCGGTCGCCATGCGGCGATCGTAGCCGCGACGAGACGATCGGTCGGTCGTCTTACTCCGGGACGTCGGTGCGGGGGAACGTCCCCGTCACGCGCGCGCGACGCCGGTCGCGCGTCTCGCGCCGCTCCTTGAACTCGGCTCCCGTCCTGGCCCGAGCGGCGGTCGGGCCCCTCGCGCCGGTCGACGATGACCGTCACGTTCGGGTTGTCCTTGTAGTACTCGACCATCTTGTCGTAGAGGTCGTCGGCGAGCTCGCGCGGGATGACGCAGTAGATCATCGCCTTCTCAGCATACGAAGCCGACCGGCCGGTGCCAGTCCCCCTTTCGGGGCCCTTTCAGAGGCGCTCGATCTCCGGGACGACGCGGCCGTCGTCCTCGAGATGCGCGTTCCAGCTCTGGTACTGCCCGGACAGGTCGGAGAGATCGTGGCCTCGCTGCTCGAGGCGCACGGGCTGCGACGCGTCGGGCGAGACGCGGTACTGGTACCAGGAGATGTCCCACGCGACGGTGATGACGAGCTCGGCGTTGACGCCCGGGATCTGGACGATGCTCGCCCGCGGGGCGCCGAGGCTCTTGGCGATCCCGCCGACCGTGCGTCGGTAGTCGCTCCCGTTGAACAGGTCGGCGGCCTCGACGACCGCGAGCTCGTCGTCGGAGAGGCGGCGCAGGATCGGCTCCGCGACGACCGGCTCGGGCAGGGCCGGGCGGCGGAAGTCCTCGAGCCAGCGCCCGAGACCGCCACGGCGACGACGCCTCCGCGGCGGGGAGCGTCGGCGTGGTCGGGCTCCCCTCCTTCACCCAGCCGTGCTCGAGCGCGATCTCCGTGCAGAGCGGGCAGACGTCGACGAGCTCGTCGTCGCCGTGCGGCGCGAAGCGGGTGACGCGCTCGCCCATCAGCAGCGACCGCTCGCAGATCGCGCAGGAGCGGGCGACGGTGGTGCGGGTGACCCTCACGCCCGGACCATAGCGAGGAAACCCCTGCTAGCCGAAGCGATTCCGGAAGCGGACAGCCTCGGGATACGGGAAGAAGTCGACGACCTCGCCCTCCCCCACGCGCCGCTGCGCGTCCTGCCAGAACGCCGGGCCGAGCAGGTCCGCGTGGTCGGCGAGGAACGCGTCGCGCACGACCGGGTCGCCGAGCAGGAACGGGCGCCACTCCTCGGGAAACACGTCGAGCCGGCCGACGCCGAACCACGGCTCGCCGGCGAGCTCGGACTCCGGGCCCGGCGCCTCGGGGAGCGTGCGGAAGACGCAGTCGGTGAGTACCTCGATCTCGTCGTAGTCGTAGAAGACGACGCGGCCGTAGCGGGTGAGACCGAAGTTGCGGTAGAGCATGTCGCCGGGGAAGACGTTCGCGATCGCAAGCTCCCTGATCGCGTTGCCGTAGTCGCGGACGGCGACGGCAGCCTGCGCCGGTGTCGCGGAGCCGAGGTAGACGTTGAGCGGCGTCATCCGGCGCTCGACGTAGCAGTGGCGGACGATCACGTGCTCGCCGTCGAGCTCGACGGTCGACGGCGCCAGCTCGAGCAGCTGCTCGACGAGCTCGGGCGCGAAGCGCGCCCGCGGCAAGGCGAGGTTGACGAACTCCGTCGCGTCGACCATGCGCCCGACACGGTCGACGTCCTTCACCAGCTCGAACTTGCGCATCACCGTCGCGCGGTCGGTCCGCTTCGCCGGGCCGAAGCGGTCCTTGATCACCTTGAACACGTACGGGTAGGACGGGAGGTTGAAGACGTGCATGACCTGCCCGCGCGTGCCGGGCGCCTCGACGAACAGGTCGCGCGAGTGGTGCAGGTGGTGGAGCAGGTCGCGGAAGAACAGCGTCTTGCCCTGCTTGCCGAGGCCGACGGCGGTGTAGAGCTCCGAGCGCGGCTTGCCGGGCATGAGCGTCTGCAGGAAGGCGACGTACCCCGAGGGCACGTCCATGTCGACCATGAAGTAGGCGCGCGAGAGCGAGAAGAGGATGTTCATCGGCTCCTCGCCGATGAGGATCGTGTCGAGCTCGAGCCGGTCGTCGCCGCCATGGAGCACCGGCACGGCGAAGGGCGTCTCCTCGTCGCCGTTCACGACCTTGCCGACGACGTACGCGGCCTTGTTCCGGTAGAAGGCCGAGCCGAGGACCTGCAGCTGCAGGTTCGGCGCGGGGGCAGGCCAGGCGCCGTCGACGTGCTCGGCGAAGGCCCGGACGACGTGCTCGACGTCGCGCTCGAGGTCGGCGAACGGCAGGCTCCAGCGGAAATCCTCGAAGGCCCGGGTCAGCGCCGCGCGCAGGCCTGCGACCGCCGGGTAGTAGCTGCGGTAGTTCGGCGGGTCTGACTCGATCGACTCGGTCGAGATCGCCGCGCGCACGAAGATCAGGTCGTTCGTCAGGTAGGTCCGGCCGAGGATGCGGGTCGTCACCGAGTTGAAGAACGTCTCGGCGAGCTCCGGACGCTTGTGGTCGACGAGCAGGCCGATGTAGAGGTGCTTCGCCTGCTGCCAGGTCGCGTCGTCGAGCCGGTCGGCGTGCTCGCGGCGGAGCAGCTCGACCGCCTCGGCCACGCGCTCGTCGTAGAAGCGGATCCGCTCGCGGACCGCCCGCTGCGCCCCGTGCCAGTCGGCGGCCTCGAAGCGCTCCTTCGCGGCGGTGCTCGTGGCGCGCAGGAGCGCGTAGTGGCGGTCGAAGCCGGCGATCAGCGCGGCTGCGATGCGCTCGGCCGTTGCCGTGGCCGTCTCCACCGCCCGGAAGCTAGCGTTGGCCCCGCCGAACACCAAGCAGAGAGCGAGGATCGAGATGAGCACGGTCTCCCCCATCGAGGTGCCGCAGGGCGGGACGCGGATCGTCCCCGGCGAGCCGACGCCCGACGAGCCGATCGTCCCCTTCATCGAGGGCGACGGGATCGGCGTCGACATCACGCCCGTGATGAAGGCGGTCGTCGACGCCGCGGTCGAGAAGGCGTACGGCGGCGCGCGCCGCATCCACTGGATGGAGATCTACGCGGGCGAGAAGTCGACGCGGATCTACGGCCCGGACGTGTGGCTGCCGGACGAGACGCTCGAGGCCGTGAAGGAGTACGGGCTCGCGATCAAGGGCCCGATGACGACACCCGTGGGCGGGGGCATCCGCTCGCTCAACGTCGCGCTGCGCCAGGAGCTCGACCTCTACGTCTGCCTCCGCCCGGTGCGCTGGTTCCGCGGCGTCCCGTCGCCGCTCAAGGACCCGTCCCCGGTGGACATGGTGATCTTCCGCGAGAACACCGAGGACATCTACGCGGGCATCGAGTGGGAGGCCGAGTCGGCCGGCGCGCTGCGGGTGATCTCGTTCCTCCAGGACGAGCTGGGCGTGCGGAAGATCCGGTTCCCCGAGACGTCCGGGATCGGGATCAAGCCGATCTCGCGGGAGGGCACCGAGCGGCTCGTGCGGGCGGCGATCCGGTACGCGCTCGACAACGGGCGCGACTCGGTCACGCTCGTGCACAAGGGCAACATCATGAAGTTCACCGAGGGCGCGTTCCGCGACTGGGGCTACGGCCTCGCCGAGCGAGAGTTCGGGGCACAGCCGCTCGACGGCGGGCCGTGGATGACGATCGCGGACGGCGACCGCTCGATCGTGATCAAGGACGTGATCGCGGACGCCTTCCTCCAGCAGATCCTGCTGCGGCCGGCCGAGTACGACGTGATCGCCACGCCGAACCTCAACGGCGACTACATCTCGGACGCGCTCGCGGCGCAGGTCGGCGGGATCGGGATCGCCCCCGGCGCGAACATCGGCGACGACGCGGCGATCTTCGAGGCGACCCACGGGACTGCACCGAAGTACGCCGGCCAGGACAAGGTGAACCCCGGCTCGCTGATCCTCTCGGCCGAGATGATGCTGCGCTACCTCGGCTGGCGCGAGGCGGCGGACCTGATCATCGCGTCGGTGGAGGCGGCGATCGGCGACCGGATCGTCACGTACGACTTCGCGCGGCTGATGGAGGGCGCGACGGAGGTCGGCTCGTCCGCGTTCGGGCGGGCGATGATCGAGCGGATGTAGCGGCGGGAACGACGCAGGGTTGGCCGCCCCTGCTAGCGTTCGGTCCGTTATCTGTCATTTACATAGACTTTGATGCGCGGCGCCCGCTGCCGCACGCGCGGCCCGCACGGTTGGGCCGTCCGCGCCCGCGTCGAGCGCTTCGAGGAGCCGGCGCTCCTCCTCCTGCTCCGCGAGCGCCCGGCCCACGGCTACGAGCTGCTCGAGGCGCTCCCCGAGCTCGTCCCCGGCCAGCGAGTGGACATGGGGAACCTCTACCGCGCCCTGCGCCGGCTCGAGGAGGAGGGTCTCGTCCACTCCGAGTGGGACGCCGATGCGCCCGGCCCGGCGCGCCGGGTCTACGAGCTCACCGACGCAGGCCGCGAGCTGCTGGGGCAGTGGGTGGACGCCCTTGCGCGGGCGCGCGACCGCATCGACCGCTTTCTCGCACGCCACGGAGAGGAGGTGAACAATGCATCACCGTAGGCACTACGGACGCCGCGGCAGGGGCTTCGCCCCGCTCGGCGCGCGCTGGTACGAGCGCGAGAACGTGCTCGAGCGGCTGGAGAGCTACCAGCGCGACCTCGAGCAGGAGCTCGCGGACGTCTCGGATCTGATCCAGCGCCTGCGCGCAGGCGAAGAGCTGCAGGGCGACGCCGCCCCGGAACCGGCGTAGGCTTCGACGCCGAGTGATCGACGAGCTGGCGTTCCTCTCCGCGCTCGAGCAGGCACGGCTCGTGCGTGAGGGCGCCGTCTCGTCGCTCGAGCTCGTCGATACCTACCTGCGCCGGATCGACCGGCTCGACCCGACGCTGAACGCGTACGTCACCGTCTGCTCGGAGGAGGCCCTCGCCGCGGCCCGATCGCCGCGGCCGGGGCCGTTCTCCGGCGTCCCGCTGCCGATCAAGGATCTGACGGAGACGGCCGGGATCCGGACGACGCACTCCTCGCGCGCGTTCGCCGGCTACGTCCCCGAGCGGGACGTCGAGCTCGTCCGCCGCGTGCGCAACGCCGGCTTCGTCGTGATCGGGAAGACGAACACGCCGGAGTTCGGGACGACGGCCGTGACCGAGTCGGCCCTCAACGGGATCTGCCGCAACCCGTGGGATCCCGAGCGGACGCCGGGCGGCTCGAGCGGCGGCGCCGCGGCGGCCGTGGCGGCAGGGCTGGCGCCGCTGGCCCACGGCTCCGACGGCGGCGGATCGATCCGTATCCCGGCATCGTGCTGCGGCCTGTTCGGGCTCAAGCCGTCCCGCGGCCGCATCTCCACCGCGCCGTTCGGCGACGTCTACGGATTGAGCAGCAACGGGTCGCTCGCGCGCACGGTCGCCGACGCGGCCGCGTTCCTGGACATCGTCGCTGGGCCGGCGCCGGGCGATCCGTACGTGGCGCCGCCGCCCGAGCGGCCGTTCGCCGAGGAGGTCGGCGCCCCGCCCGGACGGCTCCGTGTCGCACTCGTGCTCGAGCCGCCGCACCCGATGCCGGTGGACGCCGCCTGCGTCGAGGCAGCACGCGACGCCGCGGCGCTGCTCGCGGAGCTCGGCCACGACGTCGATGAGGTCGCGTCCCCATGGCAGAGCGAGGAGCTGATCGACCTCTTCGCCGTCCTCTGGCAGACGATCCCGTCGCTGTACCCGGGCGACCCGGCGCTGTTCGAGCCGCTCAACCGGGCGTTCGTCGAGCGGGCCGCCGCCACGTCGAGCGCGGACTACGTGCGCGCCTTCGCCCGCCTCCAGCTCTACGGACGCACGTTCGCCGCGTTCTGCGCGGGCGTCGACCTCGTGCTCACGCCGACGCTCGCGCTGCCGCCGGTCCCGGTCGGCTGGGTGACGGCACCCGAGGACCCGTGGGAACAGTTCGCGCGGGCTGCGGCGTTCACGCCGTTCACGGCCGCGGTCAACGTCGGCGGGCTCCCGGCGATGTCGGTGCCGCTCCACTGGGACGAGGACGGCGTGCCGATCGGGGTGCAGCTGATCGGCCCGCCCGCCGGCGAGGCGCTCCTCCTGCGGGTGGCCGCGCAGCTCGAGGAGGCGCGACCGTGGGCGGCGCGCCGGCCGCCCGAGTCCTAGGCCTTGACCTCTTCCTTCTCCTTCGCGAACTCGGCCATGACCTTCTGGGCGATGTGCGGCGGCACCTCCTCGTAGCGGAGGAAGTGCATGTGGTAGTCGCCGCGGCCGCCGGTGAGCGACGTCAGCGACTGGGAGTAGGTCAGCACCTCCGCCATCGGCACCTCGGCCTTGATCGCCGTCATCCCACCCGTCGGCTCCATCCCGGAGAGCCGCGCGCGGCGTGAGTTGAGATCGCCGTTCACGGCGCCGACGGCCTCGTCGGGCACGACCACCTCCACCTCCATGATCGGCTCGAGCAGCACCGGGTCCGCCTTCGCGTAGGCGTCCTTGAAGGCCATCGAGCCGGCGATCTTGAACGCCATCTCGGAGGAGTCGACGTTGTGGTACTGCCCGTCGACGAGGAGGACGCGCACACCCTGGACGGGAGCGCCGGCGAGCTCGCCGCGCGCCATCGCCTCCTGGATTCCCTTGTTGACCGCGGGTCTGAAGCTTTGCGGGATCACGCCGCCGACGATCTTGTCGACGAACTCGTACCCCTCGTGACCGTCGATCGGCTCGAGCACGATCTCGCAGTCGCCGAACTGGCCGCGGCCGCCCGTCTGCTTCTTGTAGCGGTGGCGCGCCCGGGACTCCTTGCGGATCGTCTCGAGGTACGGGACCCGCGGCTGATGCAGCTCGACGTCGACCCCGAAGCGGTTCTTGAGACGGTCGACCGCGACCTCGACGTGCATCTGGCTCATCCCCGAGACCAACAGCTCGCTCGTCTGCGCGTCGCGGCGGATGACAAGGGTCGGGTCCTCCTCCGAGAGGCGGCGAAGCGAGGTCGCGAGCTTCTCCTCCTCCCCGCGCGCCCTCGGCTCGATCGCGAAGCTCATCACCGGCTCGGGGAAGCCGATCTCGGGCGGCGGCACGTTGTACTCCGCGTCGACGAGCAGGTCGCCGGTCAGCGTGTCCTTCAGCTTCGCGACCGCGGCGATGTCCCCCTCGCCCACCTCCGTCTCGTTGGTGTGGTCCTTCCCCTGCATCACGAGCAGCGGGCCGAGGCGTTCCTTCTCGTGCGTGCGCTCGTTCACGATCGTCGAGTCGCTGCGGAACGAGCCCTTGAGCACGCGGAACATCGTGATGCGCCCGGTGAAGGGGTCCGCGATCGTCTTGAAGACGAAGGCTGCAGCATCCGGCTCGTCGAGGTTGATCGGCGGACCCTTCTTCTTCGGCGACGGGACGCCCTCGACGAGCAGGTCGAGCAGCGCGGTCGTGCCGAGGTTCTTCGTCGCGACGGCGCACCCGACGGGGAACACCTCGCCGCGCGTGACCGCGTCCTTGAGCGCGTGCGCGACGTCCTCGACGGGGAGCTCCTGGCCCTCGAGGTAGCGCTCCATCAGCGCCTCGTCGGCCTGCACCACCTCGTCGAGGAGCTTCTCGCGGTATTCCCGGACCTGGTCGGCCATGTCGGCCGGGATCTCCGTCGGCTCTCCCTCCTTGCCGCCGTCCGGGCTCGTGTAGGCGCACAGGTGCAGGAGGTCGACGATCCCCGTGAGCTCGTGCTCCGAGCCGATGGGCAGGTGCACGGCGACGCAGCGCTCGGACAGCTGGCTCTGCATCGCCTCGAGCGTGCGGAAGAAGTCGGCGCGCTCGCGGTCGAGCATGTTCACGACGCAGACGCGCGAGATGCCGAGGTCGTCCGCGCGCCGCCAGAGGCGCGACGTCCCGACCTCGACGCCCATGACGCCGCTGAGGACGAAGACCGCGCCCTCGACCACGCGCAACGCGGAGAGCGCGTCACCCTGGAAGCCCGGGTCGCCGGGGGCGTCGACCAGGTTCAGCTTGCGCCCCTGCCACTCGGCATGGCAGACCGACGCGGACAGCGACATCGAGCGTCGGTGCTCCTCGTCGTCCCAGTCCGAGACCGTCGAGGCGGCGTCGATCGTGCCGAGCCGGTTGACCTGGCCGCTCTGGAACAGCATGGCCTCGACGAGCGAGGTCTTCCCCGTCCCGCGATGCCCCACGACGGCGACGTTGCGGATCTTGCCGGGCTCGACTACGGCCATCAGCTGGCGTCCTCCTCGGTTGCGGCTTGGATTCGGGGAGGATCCTAGTGCCCCGTCCAGTGATGCCGTCGCGCTTCTGGGTCGCGAGCACCAAGCCAGAGGCCGCACTCGTCCGCAGCCAAGGCCGGGCGCCTTGGCAAGGGCGAGGGTGGACTCTGGCGCAGCGTGATCGCGGGCCAGAACGCGGCATGCATCGCTGGACGGGGCACTAGTCCAGGGCGGCCCGGCTCGGCGCTCCAGCCAGACGGGCCTTCAGGCGCAGGATCGCCTTCGTGTGCAGCTGCGAGACGCGCGATTCCGTCACGCCCAGGACCTCGCCGATCTCGCGCAGCGTCAGCTCCTCGTAGTAGTAGAGGGTGACGACGAGCTTCTCCCGCTCCGGCAGCCGCGAGATCGCCTCGGCGATCGCCTCGCGCATCTCCGTCTCGTCGAGCGCGGACTGCGGGTTCGGGCCCTGCTCGTCCTCGATCGTGTCGATGAGGGCGATCTGGTCGCCACCGGCCGACACGGTCCAGAGCTCGTCGAGGGCCGCGATCGAGGTGCGCCCGATCTCGGACAGGCTCTCGTTGAGCTCGTCCTCGGTGACCCCGAGCTTCCCCGAGATCTCCTCGTCCGTTGGCGCGCGGCCGAGCTTGCTCTCGAGGTCGGCGATCGCACGCTCGATCTCGCGGGCGCGCGAGCGGACGGAGCGCGGCACCCAGTCGAGCGCGCGCAGCTCGTCGATGATCGAGCCCTTGATGCGGGCGATCGCGTAGGTCTCGAACTTGATGTCCCGGTCCGGGTCGAAGCGCTCGATCGCCCCGATCAGGCCGAGGAGGCCGTACGAGACCAGGTCGTCGTCGTCCACGTGCGCGGGGAGGCCGCTGCCGAGGCGCCCGGCCACGTACTTCACGAGCGGCGCGTACGTGAGGATCAGCCGGTCGCGGACCTTCGGGTCCTTCGAGCGGCGGTACTCGCGCCAGAGCTGGGTGGTGTCCTGGGCTGCCACGCGGGAAGAATACGAGGTGCTTCCGTCTTTTCCTCAGTGCGGCCGCAGCGCGCGGAGGGCGAGGGACAGGAGCCAGAGGCCGATCGCGGCGGCCGCGACGGCGACGATCCACGCGGCGGGGCCCTCCGCGCTCGACGCCGAGGCGACGGCGATGCCGGCGAACATGCCGCCGAGGACGAAGAAGAGGACGCCGAGCGCGCGGCGCTGGGAGGGGGCCTGCACGCGGCGCAGGCTACTCGCCGCCGCGGCCGGGGCTACACTCAGAGCCGCAGCCCAGGGGTGTAGCTCAATTGGTAGAGCACCGGTCTCCAAAACCGGAGGTTCAGAGTTCGAGTCTCTGCGCCCCTGTAGGCTAGATCAAGCGAAAAGCCCCGGATTTCCGGGGCTTTTCCATTCCGTCTGTTCCACCAAGTTCTTCCGCCTGGTGCCGCTGGAAACCGCTGCAATCGGGATACGACTGGTGCAATACTGGTGCAATCCTTGTTGGTGCCCACGGTGGCAACAGGCGCAGATGCGGACGAAACGCAAGAGAACGTTGAGACGCAGGACGCGGCGAGTGCGACGCCGGGGCTCAGTCAGCGTCGATCAGCCGCTTCACCCGCTGGCGGCCGATGACGAGCTCCGAGTGCGGGCCGGCCGCCAACGGCCAACCGGGCGGCGCCGAGGTGGACAGACACCCCGGCGCCGCTGCAGGCGTCCTCCTTGAATCGCTCGACGCCCTTTGTCTGCTCGGGGACGATCACCGGCTCGACCCCGCCGAAGGCCACGTATGTGTATCCCTTTGCGACGCCGTCCGTCCCCGGCTCCCCCTGCGGTCCTGGCGTACCTGAAGCACCAGGCTGGCCAGGGTCCCCCTTGTCGCCGGTAGGCCCTGGAATCCCCTGCTGCCCCTGAATGCCCTGGATGCCTTGGATCCCCTGCGGACCTTGTACATTCCAGGTCGCTGCCCGCTCAGTTGCCTTGCATGACTGGCCGGCATTGACCAGGCGCATGCTGCCGTTCGAGTTGCTGACGCACGCGGTCAGCGTTTCGTCGCTTGCCAGTTGGCCGGTCGCAAGCGCGATACCGGCCGCGCCCGCAAAGATGGATGCGGCAGCGAGCGCAACGCGCCCAGCTTGACGCCGCAGAAACACTTTCATCTGTCTCCCCTCGATTGGTGGCCCCGTGGAGAGATAACCGGGAAAGGTTCCGCTGTCTATGGGCCGACCGACCCATTCCGGCCGAGCGGGGCTAGGGGTATTGACCCGATCGTGTCCTAGCGGGCGAGGAGAGGACACGACACGCTCCGGGATACGGCGATCACCGTTGATTGCCTGACAACACCGAAGGGACGCAATGCGCAAGCTCATCATCACCGCCACCGCGATTGCGGCGCTCGCGATTCCGACCGCTGCCATGGCTGCCGCGCCCGACGCTTCGGCGCAGCCCCACGGCACAAACGCCGTGTCAGCGATGCCGCCGTTCTACAAGAACTGCTCCAACTTGAACGCCAAGTACCCGCACGGTGTGGGCAAGGCAAAGGCCGTCGATAGGTCAGAGTCGGGCGACCCGGTCACGACGTTCAAGCGCAGCACGGCGCTCTACAACAAGGCGATGTCGTACAACCGTGGGCTCGACCGTGACAAGGACGGCGTCGCCTGTGAGAAGGCATAGCCGATGGGCTTCGGGTATCGGAAGCGAACGAAGATCGCTCCGGGGCTGTTCGCGAACTTCTCCAAGAGCGGCGTCGGGTTCAGCGTCGGCAGGCGAGGCGCAAGCGTGAGCCAGAGCGCCCGCGGCCGCAAGCAGGTGTCGCTGGGCTGGAAGGGCTTGTTCTGGAGGAAGCGTCTCTAGCGACGAGCACACGACGCTGGTCGAGCGACGAACAATCAATGCGGAGTTTCAACGAGAGCACCCCGCCACGCGCACGAGGTGCTCTTCGTCGTAGGTTGCGCGTGTGATGGCTACGTCACGCGAACCTGTCCCTCGGGTGCGTCGAAAAGTGGAGCATCGAGCTCGGCCGCGTCCGTGCAGGGGATCGGCTCAAAGTTGATAGACGAGAAGCTGATTTGATCGACCGGATCGTTCGCTGACGTGCCATTATCCACAACAGTTGTCCAGACGTACAGGCCGGCAAGATCGAACACCTCTCCGGTATCGGGATCGGTAAATATCCCACTGGTGATCACGCCGCTAACCCACGCTTGGTTGCCTTCAACAACCAGGCAGTCAATGACAGCGTGAAAACCATCTCCGTTAGCAAATCGGTCCGTGTATTGGCCCGACACGCTGCCATCGGCGTACTCTCTCGCAGTGAGAGAGAAATTCCCGTCGCAGCCGGGATGTGTGCCGGCGAGCGCTACGCACGCATCCGGCCCGCCCGCGCTCACCCCGTGCACGACAGGGCCTGTTGCCCACGCCACCGTGGCCAGAATCAGAGCCACCGTCGCCCCGGCGAGCGAAACACCCACGACCGAGACTACAGATCGTTTCATGCGTCCTCCCCTCTCGGCGATGCAACCCCACGCAGACGGGCTCGTAAGGGCCACCGCCTCGTCGCCGCGTCGATCTTCCTCCTGATTCGTGGGGGTTGTCAAGCCAGCGCACGTGGCGTTACTACGCACGCCTGTTCGACTGATCCAACGTCCCGAGTGCCGGGAAAACGGCCGACTAGACGCACTCCCGGCCGCTACCGCGGCTACCGGATCTTCTGAGCCGGGAAGTCCGGGCTCTGGCTCGCCCGGGCTGGACCTACGCCGCTGAAGGTCCTACACTCGACCTGCCTCACCGCACCCGTAGCCCGCGACCCAGGAGCGAACACTTGAGCGAGGACAAGACGCATCCGAGCGAGGAACCGAGCTCGGCATCCACCGATACGAGCGGGGCGAGCTCGACGCAGTCCCCCTACACCGGATGCTTCGATGAGGACGGCGACCTCGAACTGTGGATTTCACCGAGCCTGCTCCGGCTGGAAGTGGACGGTGCATCGAGCTCGTCAAGCGAACCGCCCACCGGCGGAGCGTGACGCACACGGGCGAGGAGTCGAGCTCGACCAGCCCCGACTTCGAGCCCGAGAGCCGGCGGTCAGCGCGATCGCTCGGTCGATCGCCCGGTCCCCACCACGAAGCCGGGACTCGGAACGGCGGACCCCGCCCTCCTGCGTGGGGTCGGCTCCTCCCGCGGACGCGCGCGCGATGTGATCGTTCAGACGCCGCGGCCGTACTCCCACCCCCTCGCTTCACCGATCGGGTCGGGGGCTGGTCGCGGGGGCCCGATCGGGTCGTCACCACCTGGAACGGGCGCGTCCCCAAGGGTCTGCACGAACCGAGCCCGCTGAGCTGGCGCGTCGAGGTGACGGGCGTCGCTAGGACGTCAGCGTCGACGCCGGCGGACGGGCAGAGTTCCCGTCCGCCGGCGGCTCTGCGCGAAGGGACGCGGCGACAGCGAATACGACCGCCGTCACGGGCACCGCCAGGTAAGCGCCGAGGATGCCGAAGAGGGACGCGCCCGCCGCGACCGCGAGCAGGATCACCGCCGGGTGCAAGTCGACGGTCCTGCTCTGGATGATCGGCTGGAGGAAGTTGCCCTCGATGAGTTGCACGGCCAGGACGAGGGCGAGCGTCGCGAGCCCGATCTCCCATCCCTCGTCGGCGAACGCGACGAGGACGGCGACGAGGCCGGAGACGAACGCGCCGAGGAAGGGGACGAACGCCCCGAGGAAGACGAGGACGGCGAGCGCGAACGCGAGCGGCACGCCGAGGAGCCAGAGGCCGATGCCGATCAGCGACGCGTCGATCACGGCGATCAGCGCCGTTCCGCGCACGAAGCCTCCGAGCACGTCCCACGCCCGATGCCCGGCGCGATCGATCGCGGGGCGATTCTCGCTGGAGAAGCGGCCCAGGATCCACGCCCAGAACTCCGGCCCGTCGCGCAGCACGAAGTACAACATCGCAACAGCGAGTACGAGGCCGGCCAGGAATCCGGCGCCGGCCTGAAGGCCGGAGGCGAGATAGCCAGAGGCATCGCGCCATGAGTCGGCGAGCGAGGACTCGAGATCCTCTGTGCGGTCGAGAGAGACGTTGAACGGCTCGCCCTCGAGGATGTCGGCGATCTCGTTCACGGCCAGCGTGAGCGACGCGGCGAGCTCGTCGTACTGCGCCACGACGGAAGCCGTGACGATCGCGAGGAGAACGCCGACGAACGCGAGCCCGACGAGCAGGGCGAGGGCGGCGGCGGGGCGGTCGAGCTCGTCGTCGGATCGCCACGACGAGGGGCGACAGTGCCGGTGCGATCGTCAGCGCGACCATGGTGGGCAGGACGATGACCCGGACGTACCACAGCAGCGCGAGCACAGCGAGTAGTGCGGCGACGCAGAGCAGCAGCCGCCAGGTCCAGCTCGCAGCCCGCTGCAGATTCTCCGGCGGTGGCGAAACATTCATACGAGACTCACTGTCGCGTCGGCCTCGACACGCGACTCGCCGCCGCACGTTCCGGATGTGCCGCGACAGCAATCGCGAGGTCTGCCATCGTGAGGATGCCCACAGAGCTCACGATACGAGGCCACGCGATGGGTCGCAGCAGGCCATGCTGTCGGCAGACCGGACGATGCGCGGCGCGCGCGTCGGTCCCTGCTGCTGCCGCCGGGTCGGTTCAGAGGACTCGTCAATGGATGAGCCGTTCGGTGGCGAGCAGGAGGACGGCGAGCATTCCTTGGCCTGCGGCGAGCACGGCGGCTCCGTGCCGGCTCCCACCGGCGCGCCGCGCCGCGGCGAATCCCCACGCGATGACCTGCACCAGGGCCGCTGCAAGTGCCAGCCTCGCGCCCGTCTCGCGAGACCATGCTCCGGCCCACGCGAGCGCAAGCAGGATCGACGGGAGAGCGGCAGCTTCGACGAGCGGCCATTCCCGACGCGCGATCAACAGCACGTCGCGAGTCCGGAACGCCTTTCCGAGGCGTATTCGCTCGCCGACGGCGTCGGACCACACGTGCGCTGCCCAGTAGACCAGCATCGACCCGAGCAACGATGCGGTCATCGTTCGTGCGCCCGCCCCCGACTCGTAGGCGACGCCGATCACGGATGCGGCGAGGAACGATCCGTAGACGGCCGCGCCGAAGCGGACGTCCCGGTCGAGGACGGGTGGCAGGTCGGCAGAGGCGCGTGGAGCCGGCGAGGTGCTCGCCGGCTCCGAGGACGTGCGGTCGAGCAGATCGACCATCAGTGCGACGGCTCGGGCGTCTTGAGCGACTGCCGACGCGACGCGAAGGTCTTCACCTTCCGCTCGAGCAGCTTCCCGCCGGCGATCGAGACGACGAGCTCGCTGATCCCGGTGACAAGCGCGAAGCCCGCGATCAGTCCGAGCACGGCGAGCGCTCCTGCGCCCGGCTCCACGAAGATCACGATCCCGAAGACGATCGCGACGAGGCCCGTCAGGATCATCAACGCCATGTCGCGACCTTCCAGTGGAAGCCGGAACGACGCACCGACGAACAGGATCCCGAACGCAACGGCATATGCGCCGATCACGTACAGGAGCGCGAGCGCCGAGATGTCGGGCCAGGCGAAGACCAGCACGCCGACGGTGATCCCGAGAAGGCCCCTCAGGATCAGCCACGCGCGCTCTTCCTTCCCCTGCGCGGTGAACGCGGTGCCGAACTCGACGCTGCCGGTGACGAGCGTGTAGGCGCCGAACAGGATCGTGAGCGCGTAGACGCTGATGCCGGGCCAGGCGAGAATCATCACGCCGAACACGACGGACGCCAGGCCGTGCAGGCCGAGCACCCACCGCATCTTCGTGACCTGCGTCCGCGAGATCTTCGCGGCGCGGTCGAACAACGTTTCCATTTCCTACCTCCCATTTCGGGGCTGACGTTTACGCCGCGAAACCTGCTCGACGTCGATGCCAGACCGCTGCCACCGCCACCGTCCGTGCTGCCAAAGCTGTTCGCGAGTCAGTCGTCCTCGCCAAGAGTGCAGCGCCTCCGACGGCAGACGCCGGAGCGTCAGGCGATGTCACGCGCTCCAGCGCCTTCAGCGAATCGAGGCTGCGAGACGCATGCGCCCGGTTGCGGAGAGTCGCCTCTCTTACGCTGCCGGTCGCGAAGGCGTTTCTGCGTGAATCGCCTTCGTGAGGTCCAGGATCTGACGCGAGAGCTCGAGCAGCTCTTCGTTTTGACCGTCCTCTTTCTTGACGGTCTGCCATTGCTGGTCGGCGATCGCCTGTCGCTTCGCGTCGGCCCGGTTCTGGCTGATCATCACGAAGGTCGAGAGGAAGATCGCCTCGAGCGAGACGATCATCGTCAGCAGGCCAAAGGGGTATTGCTCGACGCGGAACAGCGATCCAGCAGCTGAACCAGGCGATGTGGATGTAGACGAACCGCATCGACCCGGCGAACGCGGTGATCCGGTCCGCGATTCGGTTCTCGACGCTCTGCGCTCGCTCTTTGGCCTCCTGGACGAGTACCGGGTTCGGCTCGAGCCGGGGGTGCGAGAGCCGTCGGGGGTCGAGGCCGGACCGCCGCGCACGCGTCGCGCCGGCCTCTGCACGCCGGATCACGGCCGCCGCCTCCTCTTGGCGGCTCGTCCTCTGCGTCCGCCACGAGAGCTGACGCTTCGCGAGACCTGCCTGGACCATGAGCACCCCGACGCACGCCGCGATGATTGCGGCGACCAGGGCGGGGTCGATCGTCCTGCATCTCCGTCACCTCCTCCTCCTCAGTGGAAGCTGGCCGACAGTTCGGCGGCCTTCTGGTCGAGCTGGTCACGAGCCGCACTGACGTGGTTCCTCTGCTCGTGCCAGGCGCCGTTGACGTCCGCGCGCGCCTGCGCGAGGCGGTCGTTGACTGCGATCCGTTGGGTGCGGACGTCGGCAATCGCCGCCTCGGCCCGCTCCCGCGCAGTTCCCGGCCTTCGCCGCGGCCGTCGCCTGCAGCCGCTCGAGGTAGGTGTCCCAGCTGCGGAGCTCGTCCTCGACGGCGGCCGCGAACGTCGTCCACTCTTCGGAGACGTCTGCGACCAGCGAGTTCTCGGCGACTGCGAGCCTCGTCCTCAGCTGTCCGAGCTTCTCCTCGACCTCGTCGGGGGCCTCGCGGGCCGCGGCCAGGACGGATGCCTCCTCCCGGTGCAGCGCGTCGAGGTGCCGCCGGATCCGTGAGCTATCCGCAGCGGCACCAATGTGCGCGAATGCCTGCAGCCGGTCGATCCGGCGGCGGGCGTCCTCAATCGGGTCCTCGATCGTGGTTGTGCTCATGTTCGAGCCTCCTGTTGGTCTGTCTTCTGACGCCACGAAGGCTCGTCAGCGCCGATGCCAACGCTCTGCCAGGCGCGTCGGCGCTTCTGCCAGCTCTAGGTGAGCGCGGTGTCGGGGCGGGGCTCGGCGATCTCGGCGAGCCCGCGCTCTGCTGCCGTGGCGGGGTTGCCGGCGAGCGCGACGAAGAGGCTCTCGCGCGCCTGGTGCGGCCGTTGCATCGTCGACCACTCGAGGACCTCGCGGTACAGGCGATCCGCTTCGTCAGTGTTTCCGGACGCCGCGGCAATCCGAGCGAGGTGGACACGTGCCTGGGCCGCGACCAACGGCGCTTGGGCTGCCTCGGCTGTCGCAAGCGCCTGCCGCTGGAGCCCCTCGGCCTTGCGCAGATCGCCGTTCGCGAGAGCGATCGCTCCGAGTCCGGCGAGGGCGAACGCCGCGTGGTCGCCGAACCCGATTCGCCCGGCGAGCTCGAACGCGCGCCGGTACGCATCCACCGCGGCCGCGTCTTCCCCGCGTCCCTCGGCCGCCCACGCTTCGAGCAGCAGCACCGGCGCGCGAAACGCGTCGTACCCGACCGCGTCCGAGTGACGGCGGGCGACCGAGGCCGTCGCGGTGACGGTCGAGACGTCGCCGGCGTGCGCCGCACCGATTGCGCGAATGAGGCTGCTCGCTGCGATGCCCCAGTCGTCTCCAGCCGCCTCGAACGCGGCGCTCGCGTCGTCCGCCATCGTGGCAGCGCGTTCCACGTCGCCCGATTGCCCGAGGGCGAGCGCGAGCATCAGTTGCGCGAAGCCGCGCTGCCATGGTGCCTCAGCGGTCGCGGCAAGCGAGACCGCACGTTCACCGGCCACGAGCGCGGGGCCGAGATCGAACTCTTCGGTTGCGACGTAGCAGAGGTCGGCGAGCTGCTCGATCCGCAATTCGACCGGAGCGTCATCGTCCGTGGCAGAGAGGGCGAGCTCGAGGAAGCGCCGTCCCTCGGAGACGCGGTCGGCCAGCGCGAAGTACCACCCCAACGTGCCGAGCCGAACCGCGACGGCAGGGTCGGGCGCGTCGCGTGCGTATGCCAGCGCAGCCCAGAGGTTGTCGTTCTCCAGCTCGAGGCGGCGTTCCCAGCGCAGCCATTCGGGCCCGCGCAGCTCGACGCGCGCCTCGTCGGCCAGTGCCGCGAAGTGTTCGGCGTGCGCGCCGCGGGACGGCGGCGAGCCCGCCGCTCTCGGCGAGCCGCTCGAGCACGTACTCGCGGACCGTGTCGAGCATGTCGTAGCGGGCGGCGCCGCCGGTGAACGAGGCCGACACGATCGACTTGTCGACCAGCGCTGCAACGAGATACGCGACGGTCGCCTCGTTGAGGCCGTGCCTCGCTGCGAGCGCGACGAGCGACGGCAGGGACGCGCCGCCGCGGTGGACGGCCAGCTGCTGGAGCAGCGTCTTCTCGTCGGCGTGCAGGAGGTCGTAGCTCCATTCCACGAGCCCTTGCAGCGCGGTGCGGGCCGGATCCGAGGCCGGGCTGTCACGCAGGAGCGCCGCGCGCCGCTCGAGGATGGAGACGAGCTCCGCGAGACCGAGCACGTTCACGCGCGCGGCGGCGAGCTCGATCGCCAGCGGCAATCCGTCGACGCGCCGGACGATCTCGGCAGCGAGCGCGACGGCCTCGGCGTCCGGCTCGAATCCGGGTCGTGCCGCACGCGCACGCTCGAGGAAGAGCTCGACGGCCGCGGCCTCGAGCGGCGCCACGGGGAGTCTCACCTCGCCGGCGACGTGGAGCGCCTCGCGGCTCGTCGCCAGGATCCGGGCCTGGGGACACTCCGCGAGGACCGTCGACGCGATCCGCGCTGCCTCGTCGAGCACGTGCTCGCACGCGTCGAGGACGAGGAGAGCCGCTGCGTGGCGAAGCCGTGAAGTCGCGCGCGCGAGCGGATCGGAGCCGCGAACGTCGACGGCGTGTGCGAGGAGGCGGACGGCGTCGTCCGCGCCGCCCGCCCGCGCGAAGTCGACGAGCCAGATGCCGTCCGGGAACTCGGCCTCGAGGGAACGCGCAGCCTCGACGGCGAGCCGGCTCTTGCCGACGCCGGGCGCGCCGGTGAGCGTCACGAGACGGTGCTCGTGCAGAACGCCCGCGACCTGGGCGAGCTCGTCCTCGCGCCCGACGAACGACGTCGAAGTCGCGGGGAGATTGCCGCGGCGCCTGCGGTCGACGGGGACGGTGGCGATCGCCGGGTCGTGCGCGAGGATCGCCTCCTGGAGCCGCCGGAGCTCCGGCCCCGGCTCGAGCCCCAGCTCGTCGGCGAGCACGCGCCGGGCCTCCTGGAACGTCTCGAGCGCGTCGGCCTGGCGGCCGCTGCGGTAGAGCGCCAGCATCAGCTGCCCCCAGAGCCGCTCGCGGAAGGGGTTGTCCTCGAGCGCCGAACGGAGCGCCGGCGTGAGCTCGCGATGCTCGCCGAGCGCGAGCCTGACCTCGAAGTCCTCCTCGAGCGCGTCGACGTGCAGCGTCTCGAGCCGGCGTGCCTCGGCGCTGAACCACGCCGCGCCGGTCAGACCCTGCAGCGCCGGCCCGCGCCAGAGGGCCAGCGCCGACGCGACCGCGTCAGCCGCGGCAGGGACGTCGCCGTCGCGCAGCGCCGAGCGCGTCTCCGCGAGCAGCTCCTCGAACCGCACAGCGTCGACGCGCGCTTCCTTGAGGGCGTACCCGTCGGCCGAGCCGACGATCGACCCCTCTCCCAGCGCCGCGCGGAGACGGGCGATGTGATGATGGAGCGCGTTCCGCGGTGCGGCCGGGAGCTCCTCGCCCCACAGGCCGTCGACGAGTCCGTCGACGTCGACGACGCGGCCGTTCCGGAGCGCGAGCATCGCCAGCAGCGCTTGACGCTTCGAGCCGCCCACGTCCGCGGGCGTCCCGCCCGCGAGAACCTCGAACGGGCCGAGAAGCCGGATCTCAAGGAGTTCGCTCATCGACGGCTCGGCGGTCTGCACGGATGAGTCTCGCAGGCTGGAATGCGCCGGTGAAGCCCCGCGCCTCGAGCGCCGTTACGTCGCCCTCGTCACGCTCCTGTCGGTCGCAGTCGTCGGCGTGCTGTTCGGCGGATTGGCGGTTATCCTCGCGGTCCCCTTCACTTCGGCGGTTGCCAGCTCATGGACGTCCTCGTGCTCGGTCACAAGCCACCCACCGACCCGCCGCGCCGGTCGCTCCGGTTCCGTCGCTCCGGATGACGCATTCCAGCTGGCACGCCGCGGACCGGCCGCGGCGGCCCGTGTTGTTCGTCAATCCAAAGTCCGGCGGCGGCAAGGCGACGCGCGTCGGGCTCGCCGAGCGGGCGCGCGAGCGCGGCATCGAGGTGATCGTTCTGCGCCGAGACGACAACCTGGCAGCGCTGGTCGACGAGGCTGTGGCGGACGGCGTGGACGCGCTCGGGGTCGCCGGCGGCGACGGATCGCTCGCCGTCGTCGCTACAGCAGCCGTTCCACACGGGCTTTCTTTCGTCTGCGTCCCCGCCGGCACCCGTAACCACTTCGCGCTCGACCTCGGCATCGATCGCGACGATCTGATCGGGTCGCTCGACGCGTTCACCAACGGCGTCGAGCGCCGGATCGACGTGGCGGAGGTGAACGGCCGCGTCTTCCTCAACAACGTCTCTCTCGGGATCTACGGCGAGGCCGTTCGGCAGCCGACGTACCGCGACGCGAAGGCCCGCACGCTGCTCGAGACGGCGGCGGAAGTACTCGGTCCGAGTGCGGCCGCAGCCGACCTCCAGCTCGCGGACGACCGCGGCGACGCGCATCGCAACCCGTCCGTCGTGCTCGTGTCGAACAACCCCTATGCGCTCGACCCGCCGCACGCACCCGGCACCCGGCCCACACTCGACAGCGGGCGGCTCGGGGTGATCGTCCTCGACGCGCCAGGCCCCGCCCGCAGTCCGGGGCGAGCGTGGACCGCGACGCGTCTCGAGGTGACCGCCCCCGCGCCGCTCCACGCCGGAGTCGACGGCGAGGCGGTCGATCTCACTCCGCCGCTCCGGTTCGTCATCCGGCACAACGCACTTCGAGTGAGGGTCCCGTCGAGTCGCGCCGCCACGTCCCCGCTTGCCAAGCTCCCGTGAAGGTCGAAAGCCCGCCGACCTCTCGGTCGGCGGGCTTCGACCGGCAGACGGCGCCGCGTCGTCAGGAGACCTGCAGCTTCTCCTTCAGCTTGCCCACGCGCTCCTCGACACCTGCGTGGATCTCGGTCTTGCGCTGCTCGCGCAGGGTTCGCCGCGCCTCACGCGCAGCCGCGTCGGCGGCCTCCTCGGCCGCCTCGAGCTCGCCCATCACCTCCGCGGTCGACCGGCGGGTCACCTCCCCGCCCAGCTTGGACATCTCCGCGTCGATGACCTCGACCGCGGGCTCCTCCACTTGCGCGATCACGGCGGTCGAGTCCGGCGGAATCGCCCTACCGAGAACCGTGAGCGCCTCGTCGGAGGTGACTGCGCGATCCACGTCGAACGCGCCGCCCATCAGGGCGCCGGCGCCCCAGCCGACCAGAGCACCGACCGGCCCCCCGAGCACGCCGATGAGCATCCCGATCAGCGAGCCGCTCGCCGTGCCGACGGGACCGATGTTGTCGGCGCTCTCCGGGATGCGCAGCTCGCCCTGCGGCGTGCGCTCCACGATCGCCGCGGACTCCAGACCGATGCGACCCTCAGCGTCGCGATCCTTCAGCACGCTCAGCGCCTGGTAGGCCTTGCTCGGCTCCGTGAACCGAACGACCACCACGTTTTCCTGAGCCATTGCCACTCCTTTCAGTCGAACATCGATGACGACCGCAATCTGTCGCGCATCGCTGCCAAACCGATGCCAGACCGCGCCGTGCCGCTGCCATGGCGGTCGCGCACGAGCGAAGCCCACAGGAGCAGACGCCGGCGGAACGCTCCGGCTCGAGGTGACGGCGGGGAACGCCGACGGCACTCGCGCCGCACGCTCACCCGCCGCTTGTGCGCCGGCGCTTCCGCTGCGCCGTCGTGCGCCGGCTGCACGAGGGCGGCGCCTGAGGCGTCAACACGCGCCGATCGTCGCGACGCAGCGCGTTAGAATCGCGGCCGGGTCGTGTCGAGGAGGAAGGGGCGTGTGGCACCCCCCACGAGCGTCGTTGTCGGGCTGCAGGAGCAGCATGGTGCGCTTCGACGCGTGACGCGGCTGATCACGCGACAAGCAGAGCTCGAAACCGTCTTCGACACGGTCGTGTCCGAGGTCGCGGGCGTCCTCGATGCGAACACGTGGCTATTGCGTGACGACTCGGATGGACGGACGACGGTGCTCGCGTCGTTGGGCGACTCGGCGTTTCCGAAGGGCAGCCGCTGGCCGCACGAGGGCTCGGGTCCGCTCCGATCGTCGCTGACGTCACCGGTCGTGGTCGAAGGCGTGACGTGGGGTGCGCTCTGCGCCCAACCTCGGGAGCTTTCGCGGGCGGACGCAGAAGCCTGCCTCGAGGACTTCGCCGAGCTCGTCTCGGTGGCCGTTGCGAACGCGTCGGCGCGGGCGGCGCTGCGACGGCTGGCCGGGGAGCAGGCGGCCTCGAGGCACGTCGCCACCCTCGTGGCCGCGGGCTCGTCGCCGAGCGACCTGTTCGCCGCCGTCGCGCGCGCCGTCGCCCAGGCGATCGACGTAGACGCGATCTCGGTCGAGCGGATCGACGCGGACCGGTCGGCCACCGTCATAGCCTCGCTGGACGCGCCGATGTTCCCGATTGGCAGCCGCTGGCCGCTCGACGAGCCCGGCCTGCACGCGTCGGTCATCGCCTCTGGGCGGCCGGTGCGCATCGACGACGTCTCTGTCCTCGGCGGGCGGGCGGGAACCGCCGTGCAGGACTCGGCGATCCGGTCGATCGTCGCTGCGCCGATCGTCGTCGACGGGGCGGTGTGGGGACTGATGTGGGTGGGCGGCAACCGCGCGGAGCCCCTTGCGGCCGCTGCGGAAACGCGTCTGCGGGACTTCGCCGAACTCGCTGCCGTCGCCGTCGCCAATGCGCATTCTCGACACCAGCTGCGGCGGCTGGCCGATTCGGAGGCGTCGCTTCGGCGTGTCGCGACGCTCGCGGCGGAAGGGGCCACGCCGAGGGAGCTGCTCGCCGCGGTCGCCGACGAGGCTGCCCGGCTCCTGGGCGGCGCGCCCGTCGCGGTCGTGAGCTACGACCCCGGCGACTCGTTCCAGGTCGTGGCCGCGCACAACGACCCGGTATTCGAGGTCGGCAGCAGCTGGCCGGTGGAGGAATCGAGCCTCGCGGCCCTCGTGCGCGAGGCCAGAGCGCCGGTCCGGATCGACGAGTCCGCCGACAGCCGCGGGATCGTCGCGGAGGCCGTGCGCGCGGCCGGCCTCGCGTCGGCCATCGGCGCGCCGATCGTCGTGGACGGCGAGGTCTGGGGGATGGTCATGGTCGGTCTCCGGCAAAAGCGCGCGGAGTTGCCGCTCTTCACGGGCTGGTACACGAGCCGAATGCTCTCGTCCTCGGTGTCGGGTGAAGAGATCGAGTCCCGGCTGGCGTCGTTCACCGAGCTGGTCGGCACCGCGATCTCGCGCGCGCAGGCGCAGGCCGAGCTGATCGCGTCTCGTGCCCGGATCGTCGAGGCGGGAGACGAAGCGAGGCGGAGGATCGAGCGTGACCTGCACGACGGCACACAGCAGCGACTGGTCGCCCTGGCGCTCCATCTTCAGCGGCTCCGCGCCGACGTGCCGGTGGCGGAGCGGGCCACCCAGGAAGGGCTCGAACACGTCGAACGCGAGCTCAAGTCGGTGATCGAAGAGGTGCAGGAGTTCTCCCGCGGCGTCCACCCGGCGCAGCTGGCAGTCGGCGGGCTTCGTCCGTCGCTGCGCGCGCTCGCCCGCCGGTCGCCGATCCCCGTCGACGTGAGCGTCGACGTCCCTGAGCGGCCGCCGGAATCCGTCGAGACCGCTCTGTACTACGTCGTCTCCGAGGCGCTTGCGAACGCGATCAAGCACTCGCGGGCGAAGGCGGTCTCGGTGACGGTCGTCGGCGATTCGCGCTCGGTTCGAGCAACCGTGGCAGACGACGGTGTGGGCGGAGCCGAGCCCGGGGCGGGTTCCGGGCTGACGGGGCTGAGCGATCGGGTGGACGCGCTGGCCGGGTCCTTCAGCGTCGTCAGTCCGCGCGGCGGCGGGACGACCATCTCCGTCGACCTCCCGGTCGCGGCGGATTGATGAGCCCGCACCCCGCCGGCCGGTTCGGCGTTCTCGTCCCGGTCGTCTTCGACGAGTACTTCGCGCGAATCGTCCACGGGGTCGCCGATGCGGCCTATGAGCACCGCCTCCACCTCATGCTATGGCCGACGCGTCACGATCACGCCCGCGAGGTCGCGCTGCTCGACGAGCTCCGCAACGCGACAGACGGTGCGATCCTCATCCTCCCGGAGCACTCGAGCGACGAGCTCGTCGAAGCCCTCTCCGACGGCTACCCGGTGGTGGTCGTCGATCCGCTCGCACCTCTCGACGCCCGGATCCCGTCGGTTTCTGCGGCGCACGCGGCCGGTGCCGAGCAGGCGATGCAGCACCTGCTCGAGCTTGGTCACCGCCGCATCGCGGCGATCACTGGCCCGCCGGGGTGGGTGGCGAGCGAGGAGCGACGGCGGGCCTACCGCGCCGCGCTCGCGGCCGCCGGGATTCCGTTCGACGCCGCGCTCGAGCTGGAGGCGGACTTCGACTTCGAGCCGGGAACGCAGGCGGCGGCCGTCCTGCTCGACCTCGACCCGCCGCCGACGGCGATCTTTGCGTTCAGCGACATGATCGCGGTAGGAGCGATGCGAGCAGCGCGAGCGCGTGGCATCGGGATCCCGGACGAGCTGTCCATCGTCGGCTTCGACGACAGCGCCTACGCGACGGTCGTCCATCCTGCGCTCACGACCGTGCGACAGCCGCTCGCCGAGATGGGCGTGACGGCCGTCGACCTCCTCGTGCGCTTGATGCGAGAGGAGGCCGTCGACACACTGCACCTGGAGCCGTTCACGCGGCTCATCGTGCGTGAGACGACGGCGAGGCCGCGCCTCGGCGGATAATGGCCGCGGTGGAAGCGGGAGCAGACGGAAAGGCGGCGACACGCGGTCGCGTCGTCATCGCCGACGACGACGTCCTGTTGCGCGAGGGTCTGGCGAGCCTGCTCGAACGGTCCGGATTCGACGTCGTCGGCCAGGCGGGCAGCGGGGCTGAGCTGCTCGAGATCGTCCGCGAGCGCAAGCCGGACCTGGCCATCGTCGATATCAGGATGCCGCCGACGCACACGACCGAGGGCCTCGACGCCGCCCGCGCGATCCGCGATGAGATCCCCGAGACGGCGATCCTCGTGCTTTCGGCGCACGTCGACGTCGAGCAGGCGATGGACCTGCTCGCGAGCGGCGAGCGCAGCGGCTACCTCTTGAAGAGCCGCGTCACGGACGTGGACCAGTTCCTCGAGACGCTCGACCGCATCCTGAAGGGCAGCTCGGCCGTCGACCCGGCGCTCGTGCAAGAGCTCGTCGCTGCGCGCCGCGTCCGCGATCCACTGGCCGACCTCAGCCCGCGCGAGCGCGAGGTGCTCGAGCTGATGGCTGAAGGCCGCTCCAACTCTGGCATCGCCCACCGCCTCTGGGTCACCGAGGGCACCGTCGAGAAGCACGTGCACAGCATCCTCGGCAAGCTGCGGCTGCCCGAGGCCGCCGAGGATCATCGCCGCGTCCTCGCGGTGATCACGTTCCTCGACTCCCGCTAGGAGGCGCTCTCCACGAGCCGGCCGATCGCGCTCCGGGACAGCTCGGACTTCGGCACGAATCCCGCGACGGGTGCCTCTTCGATCAAGTCGGCGAAGTCGCCCTCGGCATGCGTTGAAATGAGGATCACGTTCAGCGCCCCCTCCTCCGCCTCGACGAGTCGGCGCGCGACCTCGAAGCCGCTCTCGGATCCGAGCGAGATGTCCACCAGCGCGACGTCGGGCTCCAGCTCCCGCGCGCGCTCGAGCGCCTCGCGCATGTTCGAGGCGAAGCCGACGACCACGAGCCCCTGACGCCGCAGCAGCGCGGCAGCCTCCTCGAGGAAGGAGGCGTTGTCGTCGACGATCAGGCAGCGGAGCGGCACTCACCCAGCGTGACACACGTCGCCGCATCACCGCATTGCAGCTAGCAGGAATCGCGGCGCAGAGCCGGTGACGCGCTCAGCGCGCAAGTCTCGCGAACGCGGGAGCCGGCGGGACGGGCACCACGATCCCCTCGACGGCGCCGCATGCCCACTCGTAGAGCTCCTCCGCGTGACGGAGGTTCTCGCGCAGCTGGACGAGGACGCGTGCGAGCTCGTCGCGGCTGTTCTCGAGCGGCAGCGAAGGCGCCTCGCGCGGCGTGGCTGAGAATGCCGCGATCTCGAGATCGTGGGCGAGAATCGCCTCCTGTGTCCGACGGAGCTCCGGCCCCGGCTCCAATCCGAGCTGCTCGACGTACACGCGCCGCGCCGACTGGTATGTCTCGAGCGCGTCGGCCGCGCGCCCGCTCCGGTAGAGCGCGAGCATCAGCAGCCGCCAGAGCCGCTCCCGGAAGGGGTGCTCGTGAACCGCCTGCCGGAGCTCGGAGACGACCTCGCGATGCTGCCCGAGCTCGAGCGCCGCCTCGAAGCACTCCTCGAGCGCATCGACGCGAAGCTCCTCGAGTCGATCAGCCTCGGCGCGGACCGAGTCGGTGTCCACGAGACCCTCCAGCGCCGATCCGCGCCAGAGCGAGAGCGCCCGAGACGCGCGGTCGGCCGCCGTACGCGCATCGCCATCGCACAGCGCCGCGCGCGCCTCGACGAGCAACGCCTCGAAGACGAGCGCGTCGGTGGTCGCATCCGCGACGGCGTAGCCGTTGGGCGTCCCGACGATCGCGTCATGGCCGAGCGCCGCACGCAGCCGCGCGACGTGATGGTGGACGGCGTTTCGGGGCGAAGCGGGGAGGTCGGAGCCCCACAAGTCGTCGATGAGTGTCTCGACCGAGGCGGGGCGCCCGCGGCGCAGTGCGAGGAGCGCAAGAAGCGCGTCCCGCTTCGACCCACCCGTGCCGGCTGGGCGTCCGTCGACGGTGACTTGAAAAGTGCCGAGCAGACGGATCTCGAGCCGGTTCTGCGGTGCGTCCATGGCCGTACGATCGCCGATGCGGCCGCCTGCGTCATCGCGGCGAGCAGCAAAGGCAGGTTCAGGCTCGCTTCAGTCCGTGCCGCCGGACAGTAGGTAGCGAAGTCGCCGCGTTCACGCCTTCCGAGCGATCGGCGGCTCCGTCGGTGCTCGATCAACCCGTGGCACGTCAGCCCGGATGCGGATCTTCGTCGGGCGGTGCGGGGGCTGGCTTCAGTCGTGATTCGGACACCGGCAGGGGCTTCGCTTGGTAGCTAGCCGCGCAGACATGAGCGCCTTCGGCGGCGATCCTCGGCGTCCCGACAACCGACCACAGAGGAGCCGAAGATGACAGTCCCGCATGTCAGCCGCCGCCGATGGAGGGAGTTGGCCTACCGCGCGACCGCCGGTATCGAGGTCACGCTCTTCTGGCAACCAGGCACCGACGAGCTGAAGGTCTGCGTCTGCGACCATACGGCCGGTGCCTACTTCGAGATCCGGCCCGAGCCGGACCAGGCGCTCGTCGTCTTCAACCACCCGTACGCGTGCGTGACGGATCGCGACGTCCACTTCGAGGACGAGCGACTGGCCGCGTAAGGGACGTGGGACTTCGTGGGACGCGGCGCGGACGCGGATACGGTGGTCGCGGAGCGCCGCGAGTTGCCCGAGCGCCGTGTTCGAGAACCCCGGCGGCTCCGATTGGAACAGCCGTCTATGTCGACGGGATCCAAGCACCTTCCACTGGCAGGACCGAGGTCCAGGTCAGGAGATGATGTCCCGGGTGCGGAAGACAGCAAGGGAGACAATGACGGCGATGACGCCGTAAAGGACGACCAGCCCGAGCGCGGCGCCCCAGGCGAGTTGGTCGTTTCCGCCGGCGGCGAGCGTGTCCAGCGTGCCGCCGGGGAGATAGGAGCTGGCGTCCGGGGCGATGATGGAGAGCAGGCCCTCCGCGACCAGCAGAAAGCCGAGCCCGATGCCGATGGCGATGGCCGAGCTGCGGGTGAGCACGGCGAGCATGAGACCGATGAGCCCCCAGACGAGCCCTGCGATCGTGAAGTCGAAGAAGCCCTTCCCTAGCTCGGACGCGAAGTCGGTCTTCCATGCGTCGATCGGGATGCCCTCGAGCTTCGCGAGAGGCCGCGCGAAGAGGACGACGACGAGCGTCGTCACGGTCGTGGCGAGCAGCGTGAAGACGCCCAGGGCGGCGATCTTGCCGCCGAGGAGGCGCGTCCTGTTCGGATGCGCCTGGGCGAGGATGCGGATCAGTCCCGTGCTGTAGTCGGTGGCCACCGCGATCGCCCAGAGCGCGAGCAAGATCACGCCGGCCAGCGTGCTCACGGTCGGCAGGGCGGTGAGGAAGCCGCCCGGGCTGGCGATGTCGGCGACGGTGTACGCACCGGGGCCCTGTCCGGCTTGCGGCGGAGCAGCGGGTGCGCTCTCGGCCGACGTGAAGATGAAGACCGAGACGATTCCCGCGAACAGCGCCATCAGTCCGATGCCTCCGAAGAGAAATGCCGGCCGCTGGATCCGGATCAGCTCCGAACGGAAGGCGCGCATCAGCCGTCTCCGTGCCGCTGGACTCGACGCTCTTCGGAGAGCTCGGTGTCGGTAGCTCCGGTCAGCCGCAGGAACACCGTCTCGAGCGTGTCAGCCTCTGGATTGAGCATTCGCAAGGTGAGCCCCGCTGCGGCAGTGGCCCGGTACAGATCGGCAGACCGCTCGCCCGGCATGGTGACGATCACCTCGTCATCGGAGGTCTCGTACGTCCAGCCGTTGTCCTCGACGATCCCGACCAGGCGGGGCATGTCGGATGCCGGCTCGGGCGCTGCGACCACCCGTTCGGTCGCGTGCTCCATGAGGCCTTTGAGGCTGCCCGCATACACGAGCTCCCCGAACCGGATCACGACCAGGCTGTCCGCCATCGCCTCGAGCTCACCGAGAAGATGCGAAGAGACCACCACCGTCCGGCCGCCGGCGGCCAACGATTTGAGCAGCTCGCGAATCTCGACGATGCCGGCCGGATCGAGCCCGTTCATCGGCTCGTCGAGCACCAGCAGTTCCGGATCCGGCAGCAACGCAGCCGCGATACCCAGCCGCTGCTTCATTCCGAGCGAGTAGGTCGAGGCCTTGTCGTGCTCCCGCCCGGCCAGACCCACGATCTTGAGCACTTCGTCGACGCGCTTGGCGGGCAGGCCGCGTAGTGCGGCCAGGCTCCGCAGATTGTCCCGGCCCGACAACGAACCCACGAACGCGGGGGCTTCGATCAGCGCGCCCACCCGGTCGGCGAAGCTTTCCGGCTGCTGAATCGACTCGCCCAGAACCGTTCCCGAACCAGCGCTCGGCTCGATCAGACCGAGCAAGACGCGGATCGTCGTCGACTTCCCCGAGCCGTTCGGCCCCACGAACCCGACCACACCACCAGCAGGAACCTCGAACGTCAGGTTGTTCACCGCCACGAGATCCCCGAAGCGCCGAGTCAACCCATCTGCCGTCAGCGCGCTCATGGCTCCATAGGTCAGCGTGTCCGGGCGGTCGACTTCGTCTGCGCCGACTTCTTCCGAGTCGAAGAAGGCAGTGTAATCGAGCCGATGGGTGCTTCAGCCGGTGGATGCGCGGGGTGGTTGCCGGGCCACCACATCCAGCGGCCGAGCACCGTGGCGCGGCTGGTGACCCAGATCGGTGCGATCAGGAATGCGGCGAGCAACACGCCGAAGGCGATCGAGGCGCCCAACTGGACGAGCTGGCCGATGCCGGTCAGGATCAGAGCGGCGAAGGTCCCGGCGAGGATCACGCCCGCCGATGCCACGGTCGGACCGGCGTGCTCGATCGCCAGCGCGGCGCCCTCGCGCGCGCCTCGCCCCTCGAGGAACTCCTCGCGGAGGCGCGAAGTGAGGAGGATGTTGTAGTCGGTCGCGATCGCGACGACGAACACGTAAAGGAACATTGGCAGCGTGAAGTTGAGCCCGCTCTCGTCGGCGATGCCCTGGAAGACGATGACGGCGAAGCCGAGCGTGGCGGCGAAGCCGAGCGCGACCGCGATCATCAGCGTCAGCGGTGCAAGGACACTCCGCAGCAGCAGAAGCAAGATCAGGAGGATCATCCCGGCAGCGACCGGAAAGATGAGGAGCATGTCGCCGTTGACGGCGTCGCGCATGTCGGCAAGGGCAGCGGTCTGGCCGCCGACGAGAGCCTGCGCGCCCACCTGCCCGGCAGCGGCGTGCGCGGCATCGCGCAGGGGGCCCTCGGCCACGTCGAGCGCCTCGTTCGCGAATGGACTCGGCTCGAGGCTGGCCGCGATCAGAGCGGTCCTCCCGTCCGGACTCAGACTCGGGGGAGCGACCGAGGCGATCCCGTCGACACCACGGAGGGCGTCGCCGATCGGCCGCAGGTCCTCGACGCCGAGCGGCGCGTCGCCGGTGACGTACACCTGCGTCGGGTTGAGCGCGCCGGCCGGGAATCCGGAACGCAGGTCCTCGAATGCTTGGGCCGATTCGGTGTCGCCCGGGAGCGAGCTCAGGGTGTCGTAGTCGGCGGTGTAGTGGAGCGCGCTGGCGGCGAGCGCGAGCAGCGCAACGCCCGAGGAGATGGCGGCGTTCCACGGATGCGCTGCGACCCACTCGCCGAGGCCGCGGTACCTCGTCGCCTCCGGCGCTCTCTGCCACGTCTTTGAGGGCCAGAAGATGCGTGGGCCGAGGAGCGCCAGGATCGCGGGCACGAGCGTAAGCGAAGCGAGGACGGCGACGAGTACCGCGATGATCAGTCCGGGCGCCATCGAACTGAAGAGCCCAAGCTTGGCCAGCAGGAGCGCGGCGAACGCGACTGCGACGGTCAGCGCCGCCGATCCGATCGGCTCGCCGACGCGGGCGACGGCGTGCGCGACCGCGTCCCGTGCCGGCTCGCCTTCGCGCAGCCGCTCGCGGAAGCGGAAGAGCAGGAAGAGGATGTAGTCGGTGCCGATGCCGAACAGCACGACGATCAGGAGCGACGTCAGGGTGTCGGCGACCTCGAAGTCGAGCGAATTAGCCACCACGGCGATGAGCGCGTTCGCGATCACGAACACCAGCCCAACCACCAAGAGCGGCACCAGCGCGGCGGTAGGGCTGCGGAAGACGGCGGTGAGGAGTACGAGGATGAGCACGACCGTCGCGACGCCGACGATCAGCTCGCCGCTCGAGAACGCGTCCGCTCTGTCGACGACGATCGCCGCGTCCCCGGTGAGGCCGGCCACCAAGCCGGTGCCCGCGAACAGCGGCGCAGCCCGCTCGCGCAGCGTGCCCACCGCGTCCTGGACGCGCTGGCCCCGGGAATCGCCCGAGAAGGCGACCTGCACCAGTTGCACCCGGCCGTTCGGCGAGACCTGCTCCGGACCGCTCACGACCGCTAGCACACTCGGAATGCGCGCGTCTCCGAGCTCGCCGGCGATCGTTGCGACCTTGCTCTGGTCGGCTCGGGTCAGCTCGCCGTGATCTTCGCGCCTGGCCACGAACATCGCCGAGGACCCTTGGGCCTGCGGGAACGCGGCGGCGGCGACCTCGGCCGCCTTCACCGACTCGTAGCTGTCCGGCAGGAAGCTCGTCTGGTCCGAGTTCACCTCGAGCGCCGGCGCAAACGGCACGATGAGAGCTGCAGCAACGACCCAGGCCGCGATGACCCACCACGGGTGATGCGCGACTGCGTGGCCCAGCTTGGCGAACATTTGGCGATCTGCTCCTTTGCTTCGTTGTCGACCGCAGACTCTCGCGCGTCGCTGCCAGGCCGCTGCCACGCGGCGGGCGGCTGCTGCCACCACTCCGCGCAGCGAGTCAGAAAGGGCCGTCGACGCGGAGACGGCGCGCGTTACGTGCAGCTCTGTCCGGGAGCCGGCTCAGCCGGAAGCGGGCCGGACCGACCGCATGCTGCGCGTGAGATGCTCGCATCGCCAGGGATTCGTCGATCCATCACGCCGGCCGGCCAAGATCGCAAGGACCGAGGAGGGAACAGCGTGGCTCTGCGCATTGAAGACTACGCTCTGATTGGGGACACTGAGACCGCGGCGCTCGTGGGCAAGAACGGGTCGATCGACTGGCTGTGTGCGCCTCGATTCGATTCCCCCGCGTTCTTCGCTGCACTGCTCGGTACCGATGCCAACGGCCACTGGCAGGTCGCGCCGGCGGACGAGGCGCGCCGCGTCGAGCGGCGGTACCGGCCGGGCACACTGGTGCTGGAGACCGACTTCGAGACGGATGAAGGCCTCGTCCGGCTGGTGGACTTCATGCCGCTGGGCGAGTACAACCACGTCGTCCGGATCGTCGAAGGGCTGCGAGGCCGGGTAGCCATGCAGATGCAGGTCAGGCCGAGATTCGACTACGGCCGCCTCATCCCGGCGATCGGCCGGATCGACCAGGGCATCTTCGCCGTGGCCGGGCCGGACGCGGTCTGCGTGCGTACGCCCGTGGAGCTGAGCGCGGAGGGCGGCGCGGCATCGGCGGCGTTCAGGGTCTCGGAAGGCGAACGCGTCCCGTTTCACCTCGTCTGGTATCCCTCGCACGTCTCGCCTCCCGAGCCGATCGACCCGTTCAACATGACGGCGCGGACGGAGTCGTGGTGGCGGACGTGGTCGGGCCGCTGCACTTACGAGGGCGCGCACGCGGAGGACGTGCTGAGATCGCTCATCACGCTGAAGGCGCTGACGTACGTGCCGACGGGCGCCATCGTCGCCGCGCTGACAACGTCGCTGCCGGAGGAAATCGGGGGAGAGCGAAACTGGGACTACCGCTTCTGCTGGCTGCGCGACGGCTCATTCACGCTGGCGCCGCTGGTGCAGAGCGGCTACATGGATGAGGCCGTCGCCTGGCGCGACTGGCTCTCACGGGCGATCGCCGGCGATCCGAGCCAGTTGCAGCTCATGTACGGCATCGGCGGCGAGCACAGGCTGACCGAGCTCGAGCTGCCTTGGCTGTCGGGCTACGAAGGCTCGAAGCCGGTACGCGTCGGCAACGCCGCGAGCGAGCAGTTCCAGCTCGACATCTTCGGCGAAGTGCTGGCGGTGCTCTACCGCGCCTTCGAGCTCGGGCTGCCTCCGCGAGACCCGACGCGCTCGCCGGGAATCAAGGTCGCCGACGCAATCGAGCGCGTCGAGCGCATGTGGCGCGAGCCGGACGAGGGGATCTGGGAGATCCGCGGCAAGCGGCAGCACTTCACCTACTCCAAGGTCTCCGCCTGGACCGCGATCGATCGCGCCATCAAGTACTCCGAGGCGACAGGGGAGGATGCGCCCCTCGACCGCTGGCGAGCCGCTCGCGACGAGATCCATGCCGAGGTCCTGGCCAAAGGCTACGACGCCGAGCGCAACACGTTCGTCCAGTACTACGGCGGGAACGGCCTGGATGCGAGCCTGCTGCTCATCCCGATCTCCGGCTTTCTGCCGGCGGACGACCCGCGCGTCCTGGGCACGATCGACGCGATCCAGCAGGAGATCTGCGAGGGCCCGTTCGTCTGGCGCTACTCGACGGAGGACGGCGTGGACGGGCTTGCGGGCGGTGAAGGGGCATTTCTCATCTGCTGCTTCTGGCTGGTCAGTGCGCTGGCGAGGGCCGGGCGCATGGAAGAAGCCGAGCGCAACCTTGAGCAGCTCATGGCGCTGCGAAACGATGTCGGCCTTTTCAGCGAGGAGTACGACCCCCAGAGCAAACGCCTGTTGGGCAACTTCCCGCAGGCGTTCTCGCACATCGGACTGTTGCACGCCATTTACGCGATCAGCGAAGCACGCCAGTAGGCCACATTCGCCCGCCCGCACGGGGGGTCGCCCTGACCCTGCACCTGTCGCCCATCATGGGTCCTGCCGCGCGCTCGCCTGTCGACGGCGGCGCCGCAGCGAGTGGTACGCCACGACGACGATCACGACGATGACGATCGCTACGCCCAGGATCGCAGCGAATTCGACGAACGCCTTCGCCAAACCGACTCCGAACGCGACGCCGACTCCGAAGGTCACGAGCAGCACCAGGACGGCGACGTATGTCCGGCGCCGCTTTCGCGGATCGGGGTCCTGGTTCACAGGTCTCGCTCCCATCAGTCCACCTCCTTAGGTGCTCGCATTGTGAACTTGCTCCCTCCGAACGAGTGCTCGATCAGCCACCGGCGGCTGCTCTTCCCCGATGACCGAGGCGGGCACCTCGAGGGCCTCCGCTGGAGCCTGCGTCGTCTCGCGCAGCGGCACGTCGCGCAGGCGCCAGCTCAGCGCGAACGCGACGATCATCGCGGCGGCCGCCGTCTGGAAGACGGGGTGGAGCGCGGCGGCGACGGCTGCGGAGTAGATGGCGTTGATCGCGGGAGGGAGCTGCTCGAGCGCGGCGGGGGTTGCGTCGGTCGGGGCGTCCGCGCCGGGCGGGAGGCGGTGCGCGAGCTCCACGCCGAGGCGGTTCGCGAAGATCGCTCCGAAGACGGAGACGCCGATCGAGCCGCCGACCTGCCTGAATAGCGTCGCGCCCGAGGTGGCGACGCCGAGGAGCCGGTGGTCGACCGCGTTCTGCGTGGCGAGCACGAGCACCTGCATCACCAGCCCCAGCCCGAGCCCGAGGAGCAGCATGTACAGGCCTGCGACCCACGTCGGGGTTCCCGGCGCGAGCGTCGAGAGCAGGTAGAGCGCGACCGCCGCGAGCGCCGTGCCGGCGCGCGGGAAGCGGCGATAGCTCCCGTAGCGCGAGATCAGGAAACCGCTCGCCGTCGAGGTCACGAGCACGCCGAGCATCATCGGCGTCAGCAGGAGCCCCGAGCCGGTGGCGCTGTAGCCCTTGACGAGCTGGAGGTAGACCGGGATGAACGTCACGGAGCCGAAGAGCGCGAAGCCGATCACGAAGCCGATCGCGCTCGCCGTCCGGAAGGTGGCGTTGCGGAAGAGCTCGAGCGGCACGATCGGCTCCGCGGCGCGCGCCTCGACGAGCGGGAAGAGCGCGAGCAGCGCCACGCTGGCGGAAATCATCGCGAGCATCCACGGCGTATCCCACGCGTAGCTCGTCCCGCCGAGGCTCGTGTAGAGGATGACCCCAGACAGCCCCGCCGCGAGCACGAGCGTGCCGAGCCAGTCGATCCGACACCGCTCCGTCGCCTGCTGCGACACGAGGACGATCGAGATCACCGCCAGCGCGGCGAGGCCGAGCGGCAGGTTGATGTAGAAGATCCAGCGCCAGGAGAGGTTGTCGACGAAGAAGCCGCCGAGCAGCGGCCCCGCGACGATCGCGACGCCGAGGACGCCGCCGAACAGGCCCTGGTAGCGGCCGCGCTCACGCGGCGAGACGAGGTCCCCGACGACCGCCATCGAGACGACGATCAGGCCGCCGCCGCCGAGCCCCTGCACCGCGCGGAAGACGATCAGCTCCAGCATGCTCCCGGCGAGCCCGCTCAGCGTGGAGCCGACGAGGAAGACCACGAGGGCGGCCTGCAGGACGCGCTTGCGCCCGTACATGTCGCCGAGCTTCCCGTAGATCGGTCCCACCACCGTCGATGCCAACAGGTACGCGGTCACCACCCACGAGAGGTGCTCGAAGCCGCCCAGCTCACCGACGATTGTCGGCAGCGCCGTCGCGACGATCGTCTGGTCGAGCGCCGCGACGAAGAGCACGAGGAGCAGCGCGCCGAAGACCAGGCGCCGCCGTCCCACGGCCGTCTCAGTCGACGACTTCGCGCCGCTGACCGGTGCCACCTTTCCGTTGCGGTCGGACATGTCTTCTCCTTCGTTGCCGTCACCCGAACGATGGGCGGAGCCGCTGCCAAACGGCTGCCAGCCGTCGCCCCTTCTCTGCCGCGGCGGGTCACATCTGGTCAGCCAGGCACCGCCGCGGCGGGGGCGGCGTCGGTCGTCGTGCCGTCGGGATCGACGTTGAAGTTGTCGCGGAACAGGTTGTGCGGGTCGAGCTCGCGCTTCAGCGCCCGGAGGCGTTCGATCGTCGCGGGCGGGAAGGCCTCGCCAAGACGCGCGGGGTGCTGGTCGGTCTCGAAGGACAGGTAGATGCCGTCGAGGTGCGGGCGGATCCGCGCCCAGTGGCGGTCGACCTCACGCGCGTCGGCGCCGAGTGCGTTGATCTGGAACTGCGCGTCGCGGTGGGCGAAGGCCGTCGCATCCGCGGCAACGTCAGCCGTCGCCCCGCCGAGGCTCCGCAGCTGGAAGAGCTGGGCGGATCCCGAGCGGAGCAGCGCCGCGATCCCTTCGGCGAGCGGGGGCGTGATCGCGTTCAGCAGCCCCGAGCGGCCCACCGGCTCGCCGCGGCCGTGCTGCTCGTCGGTCGCGTGGAGGTTCATCACCCCGGCGTAGGGAGTGACGACGACGTGCTGCTGCACGAGCGGCGCGAGCTCGATGAAGGGCCGGAGGCGGGCAGCGATCGTGTCGCGGTCCGCGGAATCGACCACGACGGCGGCGGTCACGGCGAGAGGGCCCGCGTCGCCGGGCCCCGCGAGGAGCACGGTGGTGGTGTCGCGCGGCGCGCCGGAGGCGACCTCGCCGAAGCCGACCAGGAAGCTCGCAGGATCCTGCACCAGGAAGGTCAGAAGGCCCAGGCCGACCTGGTCGACCTCGTCGACCACGAAGTCGAAGGAGACGACGACGCCGACGTTCGCCCCCGCGCCGCGCACCGCCCAGAGCAGCTCCCGGTTCTCGCGCTCGTCGGCGACCACCACCGACCCGTCGGCGAGCACGACGCGCGCCGCGACGAGGTGGTCGATGGTCAGGCCGTGGGCGCGGGCGAGCAGCCCGATGCCGCCGGAGGTCGCCAGGCCGCCGACGCCCACCGCGCCGCTGTCGCCTGACGACAGCGCCCAGCCGTGCGGCTGGAGTACGGCGGCGACGTCCCTCCAGCGGGCGCCCGGGCCGATCCGGACGAGGCGCGCGGAGTGGTCGAGCACGTGGATGCCGTTCAGATGCCGGAGGTCGACGACGATGCCGCCGTCGTTGGTCGAGCGACCGCTGAGGCCGTGCCCGCCGCTGCGGATGCCGAGGGGCAGATGCAGGTGACGCCCGGCGAAGTCGACGGCGTCGACGACCTGCTCGACCGTGCGCGGGAGCAGCACGATGCCGGGCGCTCCGCCGCGGAAGTACGTCGACGTCAGCCCACCGTACGCGGGATCGCCTGGCTTCACGGCGGCGTCGGCGAGGGACGCCGGGACGGCGTCGTAGTCCAGCGTCGATGATCGGTGCACGTCGCGGCCTCTCCGCTCAGGCGATGGCGGCCGCGTGCCGCTCGGCCGCGACCAGCTCACGCGTGGCCGGAACGACCTCGGCCGCGAAGCGTTCGATCGTTGCCGGCTCGTCGGAAGCGAGGACGAAGGCGCCCACGCCGTCGCGCAGCGCCATGTCGGCCAGCTCCTCCGCCCACTGGGCCGGCGGCCCGTCGAGCAGGCCACCCCGCAATCGCGAGAACCGCCCCGGGAACGTGAGGATCCGGCGCACGGCCGACGCGTCACGGCCGGCTGCCGCGGCAGCCTCGTCGATCACGCGGTTGGGCTCGGCCAGCGTCGGCGGCCCACCCGGCAGGAACAGGCGGATCGGCACGGACCAGCCATCCGCCCTCCGCCCGACGAGGCGAAGCATGCGTGGCATCCCGGCCCCGACCCAGATCCCGACGTCGTGGGCCGGGGCCGGTCCGCGCGGCGCTCCCCAGGCGCGGTAGTGCTTCCCGTCGAAGAAGACACCGCCCGGCTTGTCCGCGGCCCAGACTTCACGGACGATCGTGATCGCCTCCTCGAGCGCCTCCACGGCCTCGCCGGGGGTGCGGCGCGGCCCGCCCATCGCCTCGATCGCGTCCCACACCCGTCCGGCACCGATCCCCAGCTCGAAGCGACCGCCGGAGAGCAGATCGACAGAGGCGGCGGCGCGGGCCAGCATGACCGGCGGCCGCAGCGGGAGGTTCAGCACGTTGTGGCTGAGCCGAACCCGCGAGGTGCGCGCCGCCACGTACGTGAGGAGGGTCCACGTGTCGAGGAAGCCCGGCTGGTACGGGTGGTCCTGGAACGTCACCAGGTCGAGGCCGGCCTGGTCCGCGACCACCGCCAGTTCGACGGCGTGATCAGGTCGCTGCGCAGCCGGCGTGATGAACGTCCCGAAGAGCAGCTCGTGTCCGTAGTCCATGCAAATCCTTCGGTTTGCTCGTACGTGTTCGTGGCGGCCAGGATGGCTGCCGGCGCTGCCAAGCCACTGCCGGCCATGGCTCCGCCGCTGCCATCGAGGCAGTCCGCCCGCGGCACGGGGTGCGAGCGGCCGCCGTGGCAGCAGCAAGGTCCAGCCTGGCATCCGCTTGGCAGCGACGCGCGACAGGGTGCGGTCGTCAGAGCTGGTCGAACGAAGGGGAAGCGATGGCTGAGGACAACGATGTGATCGCTCGGTTCACGGAGCCCGGCGGGGAACACGACGGCCGCCGGTCCGGAGCGCGGTGATCGCCAGCGGCAACGTTCTCGGTGGCCTGTGGGATTGGGTCGTCGGCGTCGTCGAGCGGATCGGGGACGTTTCCGTTTACTGGCTCGCGCTCGCCCTTGCGCTGAAGACGGCCGAGTCGGCCTTCATCGGACTGAGCTGGCGCAACATCCTGCGCGTGGCGTACCCGCGAAGTGGCCTTTCGTTCAAGACGGCATGGGCGGCATCGCAGGGAGGGACGGCGATCAACGCGGTGGCGCCGGCGCAGGCGGGGACGGTCGCCATGATCGGCATCTTCCGGACGAGCATCCCCGGATCGTCGGTCGCGGGCCTCGCTGCAGCCACGGCCGCCCAGGCGCTCTTCTTCACGGCGGTTAGCGTGATGATGCTCCTTGGCGTCGCGGTACTCCTCCCGCGCGTGGTCTCGAAGGGCTCACCCTCGGACGAGACCGCCGGCTTCTTCGCGTCGCACCCCGTCCTGATTCCAGCCGTCGTTGTCGCGGCGATCGTGATCCTCATCGTTCTCTGGCCGCGGTTGAAGCCGTGGCTCCGCGAGCAATGGCGAAAAGGGAAGCAGGGCCTTGCCATCTTCAGCGACTGGCGTCGCTACGCGAGCGAGGTGGCTCTTCCGTCCGGCGCCTCGTACTGCTGCCGCATCGGTGTCAACGTCGTCTTCATGGCCGCCTTCGACATCCCCGTGACCGTGTACACCGTCGCGCTGGTTGCCTCTTCGCACATGCTCTCCGGGCTCTTCGCGATAACACCGGGTGGGGTCGGGCAGACGCAGGCGCTCGACGTTGCCACGCTCGGCCGACACGCTCCGACCGGGAACGTCGCCGCATTCTCGGTCGCGCAAGACTCGGTTCTGATGATGTGGAACGTCGTTCTCGGCGTCGCGCTCATGCTCTGGGCCTTCGGCTACGCGGAGACGAGGCAGTTGCTCTCAAAGACACGCCGGCAGCAGGCGCAAGGGCAAGGCGCCACGTGAACGAGTCGCTGCCAAGACCGGGATCGCGGTTGAGCGAGATCGATACGGGCGTCTCCTCTCCCGAAGACGAGCTCGTCCGCGCCGAGCTCGACGAGGCGCGCCGGAAGCGCCGCACGGGACGCGCGCGGACCGTCGGCACCCTTGTCTCCGTCGCTGTCGTCGCCGCGGTGTTCGCGTTCGCACTGCCGCGCATCGCGGACTACGGAGACGTCTGGGACGAGATCAGCAAGCTGTCGTGGCAGTGGCTCGCCGTGCTTGGGCTCGCGACGCTCCTCAACCTGGCCACCTACGGCCCGCCGCTCATGGCCGCGCTTCCCGGGCTCTCCTACTTCCACGCGTCGCGCGTCACGCTCGCGTCGACGGCGCTCTCCGTGATCGTTCCGGGCGGCGCCGCGGCCGGCGTGGCGACGACGGTCGCGATGCTGCGCGCGCGCGGCTTCAGCGGCCGCCCCGTCGGACTCGCCGTCGTTGTCACGAGCGTCTGGAACCAGTCGGTGATCCTCGGCTTCCCGATCATCGCCGTCGCAGGCCTTGCGGCGCAGGGGGCCCGAAACCGCACGCTGGAGATCGCTGCACTTGTCGGCCTCGCCGTCTTCGCGGTGATCGTCGCGGGGTTCGCGATCGCCCTCTCGAGCGAGCGGCTTGCACACCGGGTCGGCGACCGCGCCGCACGTCTTGTCAGCGCGGCTGGGCGCCTCCTCCACAAGGCCCCGGTCACGTGGAACGGCGCGTCCTTCGTCCACTTTCGCGATGAGTCGATCGAGCTCATCCGCGGGCGCTGGCCCTTTCTCACCGCCTCGACGCTCGCCGGGCACCTGACGGTCTTCGTCGTCCTGGTCGTCTCACTGCGCGCCGTCGGCGTCACGCACACCGAGGTGACGATTGTCGAGGCCTTCGCGGCGTGGACGCTGGCGCGCATCCTCGGCGCAATCCCGATCACGCCCGGCGGCGTCGGGTTCGTCGAGCTCGGTCTCACCGCGGTGCTGGTCGCCTTCGGCGCGAGCAGCGCCGAGGCGGTCGCGGCGACGATGATCTACCGCTTGCTGACGGTCGCGCCGACGGTCCTCCTCGGGCTCGTCGCCGCCGGGGGGTCGGTGGTCTGGCGGAAGCCAGGCGAGAGGGCCGTCACGAAGCCAGCAACAGAAGCGTCCCGGCTTTCTGGCCGCGACCCACGCGACCGGGTCCGGAAAGGACACGCCAATGCGAGGGGGTTGGGTGCGCCGACGACGTCGCCTGGTACGACGCGCAGGCGGCGCGGGCGATTGGCGGGCCGTGTCCGCTGATGGGGCCGATCGAGCTGTGAGTACGACCGCTCCATCACCGGGAGGGCGATCGAAACCGTGGTTGGGCGAAGGACCCTCGCCTGGGCCAGTGTTCAGGAATGTCGCCTGAGCGGGTCGTTGGGAAGGCACCTGCCCGCGTCCCTGCGGGTGTAGCGTGGCTGCCGACCCCACGGGAAGGAGCGGTAATGGGCACCACGCCGGACACGATTGTGCTGATCCATGGCTTCTGGGTGACGCCGCGAAGCTGGGAGGACTGGAAGGCTCGCTACAAGAGCCGCGGCTACCGCGTCCTGACTCCTGCATACCCCGGCTTCGAGGTCGAGGTCGAGGCGCTGAATGCGGACCCGACGCCGATCGAGGACCTCACGGTGCCGGCGGTCATCGAGCATCTGGAGTCTGTCGTCTCGCAGATCGAGCCGGCGCCGATCCTGATGGGTCATTCGGCCGGTGGCGTGTTCACGCAGCTGCTGATGGATCGCGGCTACGGCGCCGCCGGCGTCGCGATCAACTCGGCGCCGACCGAGGGCGTCAAGCGCCTGCCGCTGTCACAGATCAGGTCGAGCTTCCCCGTCCTCAAGAACCCCGCCAACCGGCACAAGGCCGTCGGGTTCACCTTCGAGCAATGGCGCTACGTGTTCACCAACACGTTCAGCGAGGAGGAGGCGCGAAGGCTCTACGAGCGCTACCACATCCCCGCGTCGGGCCGCGTGTTCTGGGCCAGCGCGCTCGCGAACATCCATCCGGGGCCTGACGACACGCACGTGGACTACAAGAACCCCAACCGGGCGCCGCTCCTCTTCATCTCTGGCGGCGAGGATCACCTCATGCCCCCGTCGATCCAGCGCTCGAACGCGAAGCACTACAAGGCAGAGGGCACGATCACCGAGGTCGTCGAGTACGAGGGCCGCGCGCACCTCATGCCCTCGCAGACCGGCTGGGAGGAGATCGCCGACTACGCCCTCGACTGGGCGGTCGAGCACGCAAAGACACCAGCCACGGTGTCGGGAACGACGACGCAGTAGCCGTGCCGCCAAGGGGCGCCGGATCGAGGTCCGTCGCCCTGTTTCTCGGCGAGCTCGGTCGGATCGAGAAACACTCCGCTGCGTCAGTGTTCGGGAACGTCCCGTGAAGGTGCGTAGGCTCCGTCCGTGGGATCGCAGCAGCTGTTGGTTGAGCGTGCGGAGACTCCGGTGATGTTCAAGCGCGTCGCCGACGAGGCGAGCGCGATCAGTCGAAGCATGCAGGAGGTGGAAGCGGCGGTCGGGCTGCGCGGTAGGAAGTACTACGGCGCGTTCGACAACAACGGCGAGTACCGCGTCTGCGTCCAGCTTCGCGACGGCGACGACCCGCAGGCGCTCGGACTGGAGGTCGGCAGCTTGCCCGGCAGTCGCTACGCGTTGCAGCGTTTGACGGGGGAACCGCCCGACGTCTATGACCTGATCGGGGCGACGTTCCAACGGCTCTCTGAGCGTCCTGATCGCGACCCGTCACGTCCCGGCATCGAGTTCTACCGGCGTCGGAACATCATCGACCTGCTACTGCCGGTCGTCTGATCTGTCCGGACGCTGGCCGCGAGATTGCGCCACTCGGCTGTGCGAGCGTCCCGAGCGCTAGGGCGATAGTCGTGGCGCTCTACGGAGACTGGTTGCTGAGCTCCACCTGGCAGGGGTAGCCTCGTCCCTCAAATCCCCGAACCGGGAGGAGGTCATCCGGAACCGCACCTACCAACCACGGAGGTCGTGATGAGCACCATCGCCCAGACCGCCACCGACATCCGTCCCTTCCACGTCGACACTCCCGATGAGCAGCTCGCCGAGCTGCGCCGCCGGATCGCCGCGACGCGCCTGCCCTCCGGGGAGCTGGTCACAGATCGGTCGCAGGGCGTGCAGTTGGCGACGATCAAGGAGCTCGTCCGTTACTGGGAAACCGACTACGACTGGCGCAAGGCCGAGGCGAAGCTCAACGCGCTGCCGCAGTTCACGACCGAGATCGACGGGGTGGACATCCACTTCATCCACGTCAGGTCGCGGCATGAGAACGCGTTGCCGCTGATCATGACCCACGGCTGGCCCGGCTCCGTCATCGAGATGCTCGACTCGGTCGGCCCGCTGTCAGACCCGACCGCGGACAGCGGCAGCGCCGAGGATGCCTTCCATCTCGTTCTGCCCTCCCTGCCTGGGTACGGCTTCTCGGGCGAGCCGGTCGAGGTCGGTTGGGACCTGGGCCGGACCGCACGGGCCTGGGCCGAGCTCATGCGCCGTCTCGGCTACTCCCGTTACGTGGTCCAGGGCGGCGACGTGGGCGCCGGCGTCACCGACGCGATGGGCCGCCAGGCACCCGAGGGGCTGATCGGCATCCACACGAACCTGCTGGTGCCGGCGCTGAGCGGCACCATGCCGACGGACACCGACGAGGAACGCGCCGCCGCCGCGCAGATCGCCACCTTCCAGCAGTCCGGAAACGGCTACTTCGTCGAGATGGCCACCCGCCCGCAGACGATCGGCTATGCCCTGCTCGACTCCCCGGTCGCCCTGGCCGCCTGGATGATCGACCACGACACCGACGCCTACTACAAGATCGCCAGCGCTTTCATCGACGGGCAGCCCTCGGGCAACCTCACACGCGACCACATCCTCGACAACATCACGCTGTACTGGCTGACCGGCACCGGCGGATCCGCGGCGCGGTCGTACTGGGAGGCCTACGGCCCTGACGCCCCGGCCGCGGGCCGTCAGCCCCTGCCGCCGCCGGCGATCCCGTTCGGCTTCACGACGTTCCCCGGTGAGATCTGGCGGACGCCGCGCAGTTGGGTCGAGGCGAGCTACCCGAACGTCATCTACTTCAATGAGGTCGACAAGGGCGGCCACTTCGCCGCGTGGGAAGAGCCGGAGATTTTCTCATCGGAGCTGCGGGAGGCGTTCAGGTCACTCCGGTGAGCGGGCAGGCGTGAGCGGCGCGCACCTTGTGGGCGCCGCTCACGGCTCGTTTACGGGGCCTCTTGCGCAGCTCGTCGAGTTGGTCGACGGTTGCCGTCGCCAGACTGGCCTTCGTACCCGCCACATGCCCGAAGCGGACATCTCGCGAGGACACGCCCGCAAGCTGGTTGAGCTCGAACGCCGCCGGCGGTCGAGGGACCGCCGGCGGCGTTGGAGTCGAGGGGGCTGGATACGTCAGTGCGCCGGCACCGGCAGGTGCTCGACGGCGCTCGTCGTTGCAGGACGCCGAGCGAGGAGGACGCGGCTGATGCCGAGGACCCAGAGCGCCATGACGCCCGTTGCGACGTAGCTGGAGTACGCGCCGTCCGGGGCCCAGAATCCGTCGCTCGCCCACGTGGTGGCGCGAAGGAGCACGACGACCATCGCCGTTACGCCGAGCGCGAAGCCGCGGGTCGAGAGGATTCCGGCCCGCCACAGTCCGAACGAGCCGGACATGATCAGCATCCCGACGGGGAAGGCCGTCAGAACGACGAGGATCCAGGTGAGGTCGTTGAGCGCGGACGTGAGGGTGGCGTTCCCGTAGCCGGCGATGGAGTAGGCGAGTGCTGCGTTGATCGTGAGGATGACGAACCAGACTCCGGCGAACGCCGTGCTGGCCGCGGTCGCCGCCGCGCCCCAGCCGGCCTTGCCGGCGTCACGCAGCGCGCTGGCGATCGCTGCGCCGAACCACATCAGGTTGAGAAAGGCGAAGCCGAAGATGACGGTCGAGATCAAGATCCGCACCCGGTCGCCGTCGTAGAACGCGAGGAGGGTGTCGGTGGGAGCACCGATCTTCGGCTGCATGCCGAGGATCGCGGCCGCGATGACGAAGAAGACGAGGAACTGGATGCCTGCTCCGCGCCAGACGCGCTGCCAGTCGGTGGGCTTCATTTGAAGTGCCTCCTTGAGATTCGAGTCCGGCTTCTGTGTTGAACCGGTTGAGGCGATGCTCGCGCGAACCGACGCCCGTAGCGCCCGTCGGAATCCCTGGTGTGTTCCCCGGTGTGCGCTAGTCGGCCAGCGCCACTCGGAGCTGCCTGCGGGAGCTGATTCCGAGCTTCATGAACACGTGGCGCAGATGCCACTCCACGGTGCGCGGCGAGAGGTAGAGCATGGCGCCGATCTCCGGATTCGTATGCCCGCTGCGAGCGAGCTCGGCGATCTGGGCCTCCTGTGCGGTGAGCTGCGAGCGGGTGTCGTCCGATCGCTTGCGGGGTGTCGCGCCGGTCGCCTGCAGCTCGCGTGCGGCCCGCTCGGCGAACCCGTCCGCACCGACGCGGGTAAAGAACTCGTGCGCCGCTTCCAGCGGTTCGCGCGACTCCGTCCGCCGGTTCTCGCGGCGCAGCCACTCGCCGTGCACCAGCTGCGCGCGGGCAAGGAGCATGCGCATCGTCGTCCGGCCGAGCGCGTCGATCGCCTCGCGATAGGCGGCGTCCGCCGGAGCACCCTCGAGCAGCAGCGCGCGCGAGCGTGCCTCGACGCCGGCGGCGAGATCAGTGCCGGCCGCGCCCGTGCGCTCGACGAGGCGCTCGAACGCGTCGGCGGCGATGTCGGTCTCCCCGGCTCGAGCCGCCGCCTCGATCAGCTCGGGAAGCGCCCAGGGAGAGACGCTGAGCTCCTCTCCCGAGATCGCGTCGTGCGCCGCAGCGAGTGCGGCTTCGTAGTGGCCGAGACCGTTGCGGAGGATCGCGAGCGAGTGCGCGCAGACGGCGACGATCAAGCCTTCGCCGCGCGCCTCCGCCGCAGCTTCGAGGCGCTCGCAGAGCCGGACAGTGTGCGCCTCGTCCCCGCGATAGGCGGTCAGTAGCGAACGCATCACGGCGCCCTCTCTGCCAAACGTCGCCCTGCTGATGAAGTCGGACTCGTCCAGCAGGATCTCCGCGGCGTTCAGATCGCCCTGGTAGATCCGCAGCGTGGCCAGGTAGTTGAGCGTCGCCGGGAGCGGCCCGAGGATGCCATCCTCGCGAGCCGATTGCACGTGGCGCGAGGCGATCGCTTCCCACGACTGCTCGTCCATGAGCTCAGCGGCGACGCGTGCGGCGATGCGGGCGCCCCGGAGTTCGTGCTCATCACGGCCTTGGTCGTCGCGCGCTCGCGCGAGAGCGTCTCTCAGCAGCGGCGCCGCTTTCGCGCGTCCGTCAGTGAAGTGCACCGCCAGCCCGTCGAGGAGCAGGTCGCTCACGCCCGGCGGCCGGTTCGGGGCCGGCGCCGCGCGAGCGGCGTGGGCGTGGGTCGAGACGCCGCCACCGAGCCGCCCCGCGTTGCTCGCACCGAACAACGCCTCGAGATGCGTGTCGCGTGCGAGGTCGACATCGAGCGGCTCGAGCTGCCGCGCGGCATCGAGCAGCAGAAGCGTCCCGTCGTAGTCCGGTCGTGCGTCCCAGGCGATCAGCGCGCGCAGGCGGGCCGCGTGCGCGCGCTCCACGTCGGTCAGCGGCCCTTGCTCTGCGGCCGCGACCAGCGCCGCCGCCGTCTCGTCGAAGCCGGCCAGTCGCTTGAATCGCGCCGCGTCCAGCGCACGCTGCGTCCGTCGCCGAGCATCCGGCGTCAGGTTGACGGCGCACTCGAGGAACGCCGCGGCGGCGGGAAGACCGCCGCGCGCCCGCGCGCGATCCGCCGAGCGCTCGAGCTCGGCCGCCACGTCCTCGTCCGGCTCGAGCGCGGCATGACCGCGATGCCAGGCGCGGCGATCGGGGTCGAACTCGGGATCGGTCGCCTCCCCGAGCGCCCGGTGCGCCGACCGCCGCTCCTCGGGAGGCGCGGCGCCGTAGATCGCGGAGCGCAGCAGCGGATGGCGGAACGTGATCCGGCCGTTCACCGTGATCAGCTCGGCCGCCTCTGCGGGCGCCGCAGCATCGGTCGAGAGACCGACCGCCGCACCGGCACGCCAGAGCAGCGACGGATCGCCGAGCGGTTCGGCAGCAGCGAGCAGCAGCAGCCGACGCGTGTCCTCCGGAAGCTCCTCGACCTGGCTGCGGAAGCACGCCTCGATCCGGCCCTGGAGCGGCGAGGCGTCCGACACAGCGAACCCGCCGGCAAGCCTCGCGGGATCCAGCGCACGCGGGAGCTCCACCAAGGCGAGCGGGTTTCCACCCGTCTCGGCGATGATCCGGTCGCGCACGCGGTCGTCGAACACGCCGAGGCTGGTCGAGTCGAAGAGGTCGCGTGCGTCCGCATCCGACAGTCGCCGCAGCCGCAGCTCGGGGAGGCCGGAGAGCTCAACCGGGCCGTCCGAGTCGCGCTCGGCGAAGACCATCAGCACGCCCTCGGCCTCGATCCGCCGCGCCACGAACGACAGCACCTGAGCCGACGAGCGGTCGAGCCATTGGGCGTCGTCGGCGAGGCAGAGGACCGGCCTCGACTCGGCGGCGTTCGAGAGCAACGTCAAGACTGCGAGCCCGACGAGGAAGTGATCGGGACGAGAGCCTGCGCTCAGGCCGAACGCGGACTCGAGCGCCTCGCGTTGCGGCGACGGTAGCTCCTCGAGTGAACCGAGCAGCGGCGCGCAGAGCTGGTGCAACGACGCGAACGGCAGCTCCATCTCCGCCTCGACACCCTCGGCGTGGAGCACAAGGGCGCCGTCGCTGCGCGAAGCGACATGGCGAAGGAGCGCGGTCTTGCCGATGCCGGCCTCACCGCGGAGAACAACCGCTCCGCTCCGTCGCCGCCCGCGCAGCAACGACGAGGTCGTCGAGCTGCCCAATCTCGGTCGCGCGCCCGCGAAGCATGCGTCGACCAGGTTAGGAGAGCCAGATCTCACTGACAACGTCCTGAGGCTTAACCGGCATCCAGGCGACGGACCAGGGACTTCTACAAGCGCGATGGGATCCCGGACGCGCGACTCTGAGCCGACCACAGCACCAGGGCACGAGTGCAAGCGCTCACAAAGGCTGCCCGGTCTTGGTCGCGGCCGGCGAGGACTGCGACCGTGCACACGCGATCGAGGACGAACTCACCAAACTGATCCGCGACAGCCCCTTCGG
>CAVVCQ010000002.1:0-48590 GCA_963746805.1 uncultured Actinomycetes bacterium
TAGGCGCCGCGGGGCATGGCCTCGTAGGCGTTCGAGGGGCTCCAGCCGTGATGCCGCAGCGAGCGCGCCGCCTCCGCGAGGGAGGCGTCGCTCGTCGTCACCGCGCCGCCCTCGCCGGTCGTGACGATCTTGCGGGGGTGGAAGCTGAGACAGCCGAGCGCACGAGGCTCCCGCACGGGCGGCCGCCGCGGCGCGCGCCGAGGGCGCCGGCCGCGTCCTCGAGCACCGGCACGTCGGGGAGCTCCTCGAGCCGCGCGGGCCGGCCGAAGAGGTGCACGGCGAGCACCGCCTTCGTCCTGTCGGTCACCGCCGCGTGCGCGGCCGTCGGGTCGAGGTTCATCGTCACCGGGTCGACGTCCACGAGCACCGGCCTCGCGCCGGCCAGGGCGACGACGTTGCCGGTGGCCGGGAACGTGTACGCGGGGACGAGCACCTCGTCGCCGGGCCCGATCCCGAGCGCCAGGACGGCCACGTGGAGCGCGGCCGTGCCGGACGAGACGACGACGGCGTCGGCGGTGCCGCAGGCCTCGGCCAGCAGCCGCTCGAACTCGGCCACCTTCGGGCCCATCGTGAGCTGGCCGGTCTCGACGACCGCGGCGAGCTCCGCGAGCTCCTCCTCGCCGACGTCCGGCGAGGCGAGCCGGACTACGTCAGCGCCGGTTTCCGTGACCGGTACCACGCGATGGTGCGGGCGAGGCCCTCGTCGAGGTCGACCTGCGCCTCGAAGCCGAGCTGCTCGCGCGCCTTCGTCACGTTGGGGATGCGGATCTCGACGTCGGTGTAGTGCAGCGGCTTGTGGACGATCTCGCCGGGGCAGCCGGTGAGCCGCTTCACGCGGTGGGCGAGGTCGTAGATCGTCACCGTCGAGCGGGCGTTGCCGATGTTGAACGTGTGCCCGACCGCCTCGGGCCGCTCGAGGCAGAGGAGCAGCCCCTCGACCATGTCGTCGACGTAGCACCAGGCCCGGATCTGGGAGCCGTCGCCGTGGATCTCGAGGTCGCGGCCCGCCAGCGCCGCCTCGATGAAGGCCCGGATCGCGCCGCCGCCGATCTGGCCGGGGCCGTAGACGTTGAACGGCCGCACCGTCGCCGTCGGCAGCCCGAGCTCGTCGTGGTAGGCGTGCGCCATGTGCTCGCCGGCGAGCTTCGAGACCGCGTACGTCCACCGCGCCTCGCCGACGGAGCCGGTCGTCGTCACGTTCCCCTCCTGCGACGTTGATCGCGTGCGTGCCGAAGACCTCGCTCGTGGAGAAGTCGACGAAGCGCTCGAGGCCGGGGAGCTCGATCGCCACCTCGAGCACGTTGTAGGTGCCGATGAGGTTCACGCGCATCGTCCGCACGGGGCTCTCGAGCACGGTGTCGACGCCGGCGATCGCGGCCGCGTGGACGACGTGCGACGCGCCCTCGGCCGCCTCGCGCACCGCCTCGGGGTCGAGGACGTCGCCCTGGACGAGTCGGTAGTTCGGGTGCTCGAGCAGGTCGCTGCCCGAGACGGCGTCCCGGTGGAGGTTGTCGAGCGCGACGATCTCGTTCGCGTCGACGAGTCGGCGCGCCAGGGTCGTGCCGATGAACCCGGCGCCGCCGGTGACGAGGATCCGCTTGCCCGCGAGTGGCATCGCGGCAGCGTACCCTTCCCCTCGTGCTCGCCATCGCGCTCGTAGCGGCCGTCGCGCTCGCCCCGACGAGCCTCACCGTGACGGCCTGGCCGGAGGGGCAGCGGGCCGGAGGCGGGAAGACGTGGACGCTCACGTGCGGCCCGCTCGGGCGGGACGCACCCGCAGCGCGCGAAGGCGTGCCGGCAGCTCGCGGCAGTGCCGGCGCCGTTCGCGCCGGCGCCGGAGGACGTCGTCTGCACCGAGATCTTCGGCGGCCCGCAGGCGGCGCTCGTGCGGGGTCGCTACCGCGGGCGCCGGGTCTGGGTGCGGTTCAGCCGCGAGGACGGGTGCCAGATCGCGCGCTGGGACCGGATCCGGGCGGTGTTCCCGATCCCGGTCGGCGACCGCTAGGCGCGCTCGATCCAGGGGTCGTAGCCGACCCGATGCGCGTCCGCGAGGTGGCCGCGCAGCTGCTCCGCCGTCTGGACGCCGAGGTTCACGACCTTCCAGCGCCCGCAGCCGTCCGCGAGCGCCTGCGCGTCGACGAAGCCGAGGGCGACGAGGCGGTCGCGGGCCGCACGCGCCTCCGCGAGCGACGGGCTGCGGACGTAGACGACCTCGAACGGCGGCGTCGGGACGGCGATCCGGTCGGAGCAGTCGTCCCGGCTCGGGAAGCGCGGCCGCCCGTCGACGGCGAGGACGGCCACGGGATACGCGAGCGCCAACGGCGACGACCGCCGCGGCGAGCGCCGTCGGACGGCGGCGCAGGGGCACGGGCGCGGCCGAGACCGAGGGCGCGCAGCCGCGGCAGCAGCAGCGGCGCGCACAGCAGGGCGGGGATCAGGGCCGAGCCGGACAGGCGGACGATCGGGTTGAGCGAGGCCTGCTGGGTCAACGGCAGGCTCGGGAAGGCCCACATCACCCACGTGAAGCCGATCACGCAGAAGCCGAGGAACGCGGCGACCAGCGCGGCCTCGCGGCGCCGCGCTCCGAGCGAGGCCGCCGCGACCGCGAGCAGCGCCACCGCGGGCAGCGCCGCCCACTCGCCGATGTCCGCGAGCGTGCGCAGGACGAGCGAGAGCGACGGCCCGAACCGGTCGAGGTGGTCGAGGAGCCCGGCCCCACCGGCCTCGGGCGCGTCGCTCATGAGCGAGCGGCGCGTGAACCAGATCCGCCACGGGATCGACACCGCGATCGCCGTCACGCCGACGAGCGCGGCGACGTGCCAGCGGCTCCGCCACGGGCGTCGCCACGTGAGCACCGTCGCGCCGGCGACGCACGCCAGCACGAGCAGTCCCTCGCGCTTCGTCAGGGCTGCGCCCGCGGCGAACACGAGCGCGAGCGCGACCGGCTCCACGCGCCGCGTCCGCGACGCGATCACGAGGAGCACGAGCACGAACGCGAGCAGCAGGTCGAGCAGGACGTCGGCCTGCGGCGCGGTGCCCGCGTCGACGACCTCCGGCGCGGTCACGAGGAGGAGCGCCGCGCCCCACGCGAGCGCCGGGCCGGCGAACCGCGCGAGCAACGCGCCCGCGCCGAGCGCTGCGCCGGCGAGCGTCGACCACGCGACGAGGTGCAGCGCCGTCACGTTCGCGCCGCCCATCAGGGCGAAGGCGGACGCCTGCAGGATCGGGACGAGCGGCGGGTAGCTCGGGTTCGGGAGCGTGCCGAAGTGCGCGGCGTCGAATTCCCCGGTGAAGAAGAGCGCCTCGGCTTTCGGCACCCAGAAGGCGCCCGCGTCCCAGGCACTGAGCCCGTGGATGCGCGCGGCGCGGAAGCCCGCCTCGAGCACGACGACGACGGCCGCGAGCAGGATCGCGCCCGCCACGGCCTCGACGCGGCCCGTGCGGCGCCGCGGCAGCCTCGGCGGGGTGCGCCGGCGCGACAGGACGAGCCCCGTCGCCGCGACGGCCGCCGCCGCGACGAGCACGGCGGGGACGCCGAGCGGCACGCCCGCCAGGACCACGACCGTGAGCAACGTGCCGACCGAGGCGAGGCCGGCGAGGTACGCGAGCCCGGCGAGGGAGATCGCCTCCCACGCGGAGCGGAAGGCGACGAGCGGCGCGAGCACGCCGTAGCCGGCGAGCGTGAAGACGGCGCCGAACGCGAGCAGGCCGAGGGCGTCTCTCACGGCTGCGCCTCGGCACGCCGGAGGATGCGGACCGGGATCTCGCCGCCGTCCCATACGACGCTGGCGCCGGGGGGCGCGTCGCAGGCGTAGCAGACGATCCACCCGGCGCGGTCGACCTGACGGCGCGGCATCAGGAACGAATGCAGGTAGTCCGAGACGAACGGCCCTGTGAGGGGGCTCTCGAACCGGTCGGTCGGCCCGACCGAGACCTGGTACGCGCCGTCACGCGGGATCAGCGACCGCGCGGTGTAGAGCGCCTCCTGGCTGAGCGTCCAGCCGTTGCCCCAGGCGACCTCGCGGTCGGCCCAGTCGAGCGCGCTGTTCGCTTCGGCCGTCGCGTCGTGCTCGTCCAGGGCGCTCGGGACGGCGACCGCGAGGCCGAGGACGGCGACGGCGAGCGCCGCCAGACTGAGCCCCCGCGCGACGCGGCGTCTCATGCCTGCCCGGCCTCGGCGCGGGGGCCGAGCAGCGCGCCCAGGCCGAAGAGGACGAACGCCGGCGCGACCGGGAGCACGTAGTGCGGGTCCGGCCCGAGCCCGAGCGCGTTCAGCACCACGACGAGGAGCGCCCCGGTCGCGAGCGCGACGAGCGTCGCCGCGCGCACGGTGCGCCGGAGCGCCAGCGCGAGCACGCCGAGCGCGATCCAGATGATCGGCCGCGGGTACCAGCGCGACAGGCGGTTCAGCCACAGCGCGAGCGTCGCGTTCCCGCTGCGGTCCGGCAGCGCCGCGAGCAGCTCGTCGCGGCGGCGGACGAGCTCGTCGAAGCGCGGCCGGTCGGCGGGCCGGTCGAAGACGAAGCGGAACGTCGTCGGCGACGTCCACTCCTGCCGGATCGCGTTGTCGGGCCGGAGGATCCAGAGGTTCTGCCCGCCCGGGATGAGCTGGCCCTCGCTCGGCTCGGGAAGCCCGCTCGCTTCCCGTCCGCGCGGCGCCGGCTCCGCGGGCTCGCCGCCGCCGACGCGGTAGTACGGCTCGCTGAGCTGCTGCCAGACGGTGTCGAGCACGCCGGCCGCGTACGCGCCGGGATGGTCCGGATCCCCTCGACGCCCACCTCGCGCAGCGGTGCCGTAGTCCTCGTCCCAGCCGAAGACCTCGTCCGAGAGCGTGTAGAGGTCCTCGTGGACGCGCGCGGTCGCCTCCTCGAACACCTGCTCGGTCGTGATCGCCGTAGGAGCGGTACGGCTCGCGCGTCACGAGGTGCTCCTCGACGGCCGCGCGCGAGCCGGCGCGAGGCGGGGCCGTCGTCCGGCTCCACGATGCGGTCGAAGAGCAGCGCGCGGTAGAGCGGGATCACGGCCTTGCCGCCGCGCGCGAGGCCCCACTCGTCGTAGCGGAGGCCGTTGTGGAGCGTCCAGGCGAGCAGCGGGAGCACGGCGGCGACCGCGAACGCGCCGGCCCACCGCAGGCGGTTCGGCCACGTCCCCGGCAGCACGAGCGGGAAGAGTGCGAGCGCGAGCAGGACGACGTTCCCCGGGCGGACGAGCGTGACGAGCGCGACGGCGGCGCCGGCGGCGGCGAAGCGGCCGAGCGTCGGGTGCACCGACGCGCGCGTGAAGAGCAGGGCCCAGAGCGCGAAGGCGGCGGCCATCACGAGCTCGCTCCCGAACTCGTGGAACATCGCCGCGTAGCCGGGGTAGAAGAGGAGGACCGCCGCGACGGCGAGCGCGGCCCGCGGCCCCCACGTCAGCGCTGCGGCGGCCCAGGCCACGATCGAGCCCGCGTAGAGCACGGCCGAGACCGGCTCGGCGAGGGCGCCGCCGCAGAGATCGAGCGAGCGGGCCGACGACGAGCGGCGTCCCGGGCGTCCGGAACAGCATCGACCACGGCAGCAGCGTGTCCGCGTCGAAGGCCTGGAGGTAGAAGAGGAGGTACTCGTCGAGGTCGCGGCCCGCGGTCAGCGGCCAGGCGACGCCGTCGATCGCGTAGCCGACGAGCCCGCAGACGAACAGGACGACGGCGCCGAGCCGCCGCGACGCGAGCGCCTCGGCGCGCGCCAGCGCGGACCGCGCCGCGTCTCGTGCTCCGGGGGCCACGGGAGCGAGAGCGTAGCCTCCTACAATCGCCGCGTGACGCTGTCCCGGACGTCTCGAGCGAGCCGCAGCGTCCGTCGGCGCGGACGCGGCCGCTGCTGAGCGTCGTCGTCCCGGTCTTCAACGGCGGCGACGAGATCGTCGAGAACGTCGGCGTCATCCGGCGCGCCGCCGCCGGGTCGCTCGCGCCCGAGGACGTGCGAGGTCGTCGTCGTCTCGGACGGCTCGATCGACGGCACGGCCGAGCGGCTGCTCGAGGCGCGCAGCGACGTCGACATGCGCGTCATCCACTACGACCGCAACCTCGGCAAGGGCTACGCGGTGAAGCTCGGCGCGCTCGCGGCGGAGGGCGACTGGGTGGCGCTCGTCGACGCCGACCTCGACCTCGACCCGTCCGCGGTGCCGGCGTTTCTCGAGGCGGCGCGGCGCGAGGGACTCGACTTCGCGATCGGCTCGAAGCGGCATCCCGGGCTCGGTCGTCGACTACCCGCGCTCGCGGCGGGTCGATGAGCTGGGGCTACCAGCAGCTCAACCGGCTCCTGTTCGGGCTCGACGTGGCGGACACGCAGGTCGGGATGAAGGTGTTCAGCCGGGCGGTCGTCGACGACGTGGTGCCGCTGCTCGTCGTCAAGCGGTTCGCGTTCGACCTCGAGCTGCTCGCGGTGGCGAATGCCGTCGGGCACGGGCGCGTGCGCGAGCTGCCGGTGCGGCTCGAGTACCGGTTCAGCGGCTCGGGCGTCGGCTGGCGCGCGGTCGCGCGGGCGCTGATCGACACGGCCGCGGTCTTCTACCGGCTGCGGCTGCTGCGGACGTACCAGCGCAAGCGGGCCTGCTCGGCGATGCGCCGGCGCGGGGCCTGCGGCCGCCGGTGTCGTTCGTCGGCGACCCGGCGCGGGCCGCCGCGCTGGACTATCCCGCGCTCGTCGTGCGAGGAGTCGCCGACGGCGGAGCTCGTGGCCGTCGCTGGCGCGCCCGCGGGCGTCCCGGCGGCAACTGGGTCACCGCGGCCGTGCCGTTCTTCGCGCGGCCGGACGTGGCGGCCGTCGTCGTGCCGAGCGTGACGCCGCCCGACGCGTCGCTGCGCGAGCGCGCGGCCGCGGCGGTGCTCGAGTCGCGGCTCGGCGGCGGCTCGCGGCGCTCCGCGTACCTCCCGGGCAACGTCGGGATCACGACCGACGACGCGGGCGGCAGCCTCGTCGTCCGGCGCGCGGACTGGGAGCGCGCGGTCGCGGCGGGAGTCCCGCCGGACGGGGTCGTGTCGTGGCTCGCGGAGCGCGGGCGGCGCACGGTCTACACCCCGGACGCGATCGTCGCCGCGGCGGCGGAGCCTCTCTTCGGGCCGCACCTGCGCGAGACGCTGCGGCGCGGCCGGATCCGCGGCGCGGCGGCGCGTCGCACCCGCGGCCGGAGCGTCAGCGCCGCGACGCTCCTCTCGGTCCTGCCGCTCGCGGCCGGCGCGGTCGGGCTCGTGCTGCTCGCGCGTCGATGCCCGCGTCGGCGGGGTGCTCCTCGTCGCAGCGGCCCTGGCGATCCTCGCCTCGGCGGCGCTCGGCGGCGCTGCGGTTCCAGTCGCTGCGGGTCGGGCTCCTCGCCGTCCCCGCGCTCGTCCTGACCCAGGCGGCGTACCTCGGCGGGTTCGTGCGAGGGCTCGTCTCCGGCGCGTGAGCGACCGCCTCACGGTCGTCCTGCCGGTGTTCGACGAGGCCGGCCACGTCGCCGCGACGATCGGCGCGCTCGCCGACGCCGCCGAGCGAAGCCCGTTCGCGGTCGACCTGATCGTCGTCGACGACGGCTCGACGGACGGGAGCGGCGAGGCGGCCGCCGACGCGGCGGCGGGACGGCTGCCGTGCCGCGTGCTGTCGCAGCCGAATCGCGGCCGTTCCGCGGCGCGGCACGCCGGTCTCGAGGCCGCGGACGGGGAGCTCGTGCTCCTGCTCGACGCCGCGTGCGGCTGCACGAGGACGCCCTCGCGTTCGTCGGCGGAACGCGTGGCCGCCGGGCGAGCGCGTCTGGAACGGGCACGTCGAGGTGGACGCGAGCGGGAACCCGTACGGCGCCTTCGGCAACGTCCTCGTCGCGCTCGCCTGGCGCGACTACTTCCGCGAGCCGCGCACGACGAGCTACGGCCTCGAGGACTTCGACCGCTATCCGAAGGGGACGACGTGCTTCCTCGCGCCGCGGGAGCTGCTGCTCGAGGCGTTCGCGACGTTCTCGACGCGGTACGACGACCTGCGTCACGCGAACGACGACACGCCCGTGCTCCGCGCGCTCGCCGCCCGCGAGCGGATCCACCTCTCGCCCTCGTTCGGCTGCACGTACACGCCGCGCGGCTCGCTGCCGCCTTCCTGCGGCACTCGCGTCCACCGCGGCGTCGTCTTCCTCGACGGGCACGGCCGGCGGGAGTCGCGCTTCTTCCCGGTCGTCGTCGCCTTCTACCCCGTCAGCGCCGCGCTCGCAGTCGCCGCGCTGCGGCGCCCTGCGCTCGTTCCGGTCGGCGCGCTCGGCGTCGCCGCGGCGGCCGGCGCGGTGGCGGCCGTCGCGGGCAGGCCCCGGTTCGAGGCCGCTCTCGTTCGCCGCGCTCGCGCCCGTGTACGCGGTCGCCCACGGCGCGGGGATGTGGAAGGGCTCGCCGTGCTCGCGCTCCGGCGGCGGTCGTGATCCTCGTCGTCTTCGGGACGACCGGGGAGCTGATCAAGCTCGCGCCGGTGCTCCTCCGGCTGCGAGGCGCGCGGGCACCGCTTCCTGCTCGCGACGACCGGGCAGCAGGTGCAGCAGATCCCGACCTTCCTCGACGGGTTCGGCCTGCGGCAGCCCGACCTCTGGCTCGGCACGCGGCGCCGGCGGCCGCGACCTGCGGACGAATCGGGACATCCCCGGCTGGCTCGGCGGCGTGCTCGCGACGTTCGCCCGCGCGGCGGTCGTCGCTGCGCCGCGCGCTCCGCGACGGGCCCGGCACGCCCGCTCGTGCTCGTCCACGGCGACACGATGACGACGGTGCTCGGCGCCGCGATGGGCCGGGTGCTGCGCGTGCCGTCGGCGCACATCGAGAGCGGGCTGCGGAGCTTCGACCTGCGCCACCCGTTCCCGGAGGAGCTCAACCGCCGCCTCACCTCGCGCCTCGCGTCGATCCACTACGCGCCCGGCCCGTGGGCCGCCGGCAACCTGCGCCGCCGCCGACGTCGTCGACACCGGCTCGAACACGATCGTCGACAGCCTCGCGCTCGTCGAGGACGCGCCGCTGCCGGTGCAGGCGCCCGCGGACGAGCCGTTCGGCGTCGTCTCGCTCCACCGCTACGAGCTGCTCAACGACCGCGCGCTCCTCACGCGGACGCTCGCGACGCTGCGCGAGGCCGCGGCGAGGACGCCGCTCCTCTTCGTCGACCACTCCGTCACGGCCGCCGCCCTCTCGCGCTGCGGGCTCGACGGCGTCTTCGACGACCGGCTCGTGCGCGTGCCGCGTCTTCGCTTCGCCGACTTCGTGCGCCTCGAGCGCGCGAGCGCGTTCGTCGTCACCGACAGCGGCGGCAGCCAGGAGGAGTGCTTCTACCTCGACCGGCCCTGCCTCGTGCACCGCGTGCGGACGGAGCGGCAGGAGGGCCTGGGCGAGAACGTCGTCCTCTCCGGGATGCGCGACGAGGCGCTGCGCGGCTTCCTCGCCGACCCGTCGCGGTACCGGCGCCGCTCGCCGCTCCCGGACACGTCGCCCTCGGACGTGATCGTCGCCGACCTCGAGCGGCGCGGGATCGCCGTCGGCTCAGACGGTCAGACCGAGCTGCGGTAGGGCGTCCGCGAAGAGGACGTCCCAGTCGAAGCGGCGGACGTACGCGAGCGCCGCGTCCCGTCTCGCGCGCCAGGCGGCCGGGTCGTCGTGGGCGCGCGCGATCGCGGCTGCGAGAGCGTCCGGTTCGGATGGGACGAGCTCCGCGCCCGCCTCGGCCGCGAGCTCGCGTGCGTTCGGCGGCACGTCGGTGAGGACGATCGGCAGCCCGGCCGCGAGGTAGGCCTTGAGCTTCCCCGGATCGGCGTGGCGGGTGAAGCTCGCCGGGTCGGGGAGGTACGGCGCCGCCGCGAGCGAGGCGTCCGCGAGCAGCCGCTCGACGTCGCGGTGGTCGGGGACGAAGCCGTGGAAGCGGACGCGGTCGCCGAGGGGCGCCGCGCGTGTCCGGAGCGCGTTCTCCTCCGGGCCGGTGCCCACGATGTCCAGCGCCACGTCGTCGAGTTGCGCGACCGCGTCGACCAGCGTGGCCACGCCCTGGCGCTCGACGAGGTGCCCGAGGAAGACGACGCGGCGGCGGGCGTGGCCGTCCTCGGCGACGGTCGGCACGCGGTCGAGCCAGGCGCCCATCGGCACGACGAGCGCGGGCGCGCCCCCGCCGTCGAGCCCGTGGCGCCGGTCGCGCGCTTCGCGGGCCGCCTCGGACAGCTCGACCCGCGCGTCCGCGCGCCGGCAGCAGTGCCGGTCGAGCCGGTCGTAGAGCCGCGTGAGCGGCGGTGCCTGTGCCGAAGCGGTCGGGGACGAAGTCGACCGACCAGAGGACGACGCGCCCGGCGCGGCCGAGCCGCCGCTGGACGAGGCCGCGCGCGCAGGCCAGCGGGTTGAACCCGAACCACGCGTCGACGCGCGGAAGGCGGAGCGGCACGAGCGGGTCGATCGCGAAGGAGGCCGGCGGGCGCAACGGCACGGTGCGCGTGCGGCGCGAGACCACTTCGCCGTCCCGCCAGTGGACGACGACGTGCTCGCTCCCCTGCTCGGGCGTGAGCGGGTGCGCGACCTCGACGACCTCGGCGCCGCGGCCGACGAGCCAGTCCCGGAGCGCCTGCGCCGGCCCGTCGGCGAACCCGTTCGCGACGATCGCGACCCGGCTCACTCGCTCGTCGGCGCGTCGAGCGGCCTCGCGACGAGCGCCGGCTCCTCCGTCGTCCGGTCCGTCCACGGGGCGGAGAGGTGCAGCGGGAACTCCCCGGCCGCCTGCGCAGGCTCGATCCGCAGGTCGAGCGACGAGCGCCCGCGCGGGACGCGGACGACGGTGGAAACCCGCGTCCGCCCGGCGAGCGGGAAGTTGACGTCGCCCTCGGCGCCGCGCACCTGCAGCGTCCTCGTCTCGCCCTGCGGGACGGCGTCGACGAAAAGCCGCACGACCTGCTCGCGTGGCGACCAGAGCTCGAGCGTGCCGGTCTGGCCTGTGAGCGGGTGTCCGACGAACCCGTCCTGGTCGACGACGCCCTCGAGGAATGACTCCGACGGCAGCGTCGCAACCGCCGGCGCCGGGGCGGCGGTCACGCGCCACACCGTCGTCCCGTCCACGTCCGCGACGAGCTCGTAGCCCGGCCCCCAGTCCGTCCGCGGCACGTCGGCAGGGTCGGTCGAGAAGAAATCCATCGAGTCGGGCCTGGTGACGATCGAGGTGACGCCGAGGAGGGCGAGGCGCTCGGCCGTCCCCGGTGCGTCTGGGTCGACGAGGGTGCGCTCGACGTCGTTGGCGAATGTTCCCCATGGCGCGCCCTCGACGAGCTGGCGTCCGTGCTCCCGCTGCCAGAAGTTGTAGACGTCGGACCGCTTGAGCGGGTACTCGGCGAGGAGCCCCGGCGGCGTCCGCTCGACCGCGTCGTACACGGCCGGGACGGCGTCGCGTCGGCGTCACCTTCTCCCACACCTCCGTCGTGAGCTCTGCGAGGGACACGCCTATGGCAGCCACTACGACGAGGGCGCCGACGCAGCGGCGCGGTCGTGCGTCGCCGGACCGCGGTGCCGAACACGCCTCGAGCCCCAGGGCAGCGATCGGGAGGAGCGCCGTCATCGTCAGCGCGATCCAGCGCGACGGCACGCGGAACGTCGGCACGACCTCCCACAGGATCCGCGACGGCGTCCACGAACCGAGCGGGCCCCACGGACTCGGGAGGGCGAAGAGCAGCGAGACGACGACGACGCTCGCGAGCCCCGCGACGGTCGCGACGACGCGCGTCGATAGGCGCCGTCGGCGGCGGAGCACGAGCGCGAGGCCGCCGACCGCGAGGACGATCGTGAGGATGCCGAGGTAGTTGCTCGCTCTCCGACCCGTTGGCGCCGTGGAGGTGCGTCGACCAGTACTCGCCGAGGCGGGCGCCGAGGACAGCGTTCCCAGGCGCGGGCACAACCAGTTCGGGTAGGCGCAAGCCATAGACGGCGAGGTCGAGTGCCGCGGGCTCGCGGATCGCGCGCACCGAGATGCCCGAGATCGACGACAGGACGCCGACAGCCACTGTCGCCGCACGAACGCGGCGCCGTGACGCCGACGACGAAGCGCGCGCGTCGGCCAGCGCGCACGAGCACCGCGATCCCGACCGCGAGCGTGACGGCGCCGACCGCCGCCATCACTCCGAAGTAGCCGGACGTGAGCCAGGCACCGAGCACGGCGAGGCCGACGAGCCCGAGTCGGACCGCCGAGGGCCGCGCCGCGGCCGCGGCGGCCGCGAACAGGGTCAGCGCGAGTACCTCGAAGTGGAGGAGCGAGGCGTGCTCCGTCCGCGCGAGGTGCGCCGGGAACACCATGTACGCCACGGCCGCCCAGGCCGCCACGAGCGGCGAGCAGCCGAGCCACCGAACGAACACGTACATCGCGACGCCGGAGAACGTGTACCCGCCGAGGACGACCAGGTTGTACGCGACGACCTCGCCAAGGACAGCCGTCGACGAGGTAGCCCGGGTAGTACGGGAGCAGCCACTGCAGGTTCAGTGCGTTCGATTCCTGGAACCCGAACGGCGCGCCGCCGAGGACGTGGTGAGTCGATCCGAAGACGTGGTAGCCGCCCTCCTGCTGGAGGTGCCAGAGCCACCAGATCGTCCCGCTCGCGTCCGCACCGATCGACCCGAGGAACGAGCATCCGAGATCGCGGGCGAGCGGCCACGTGAGTACGCAGGCAAACGCTGCTGCTCCAGCGACCGCGAGCGCGCCCTCGCGCAGCCGTCCCGACCGACCATGGAACGCTGCGGAGGAGGCGTCGCCCGCCGACGCGGAGCGCCGGCACGCTCGACCCGACGAAGAGCTCGTGGACGACGACGACGCCAGCGGCCGATGGCGACGTTCGCCCACACGAGCCCGTTCATCCCGCCGGGAACGAGCGCGAGCACGACGAGCTGGACCGGGACGGCGGCTGCGAGGATCCAGGCGTACCGCGTCTCCCCGCGCGAGAGGTGGAAGCCGACGAGCACGTTCGCGAGCGCGTAGAGCGTCATCGCGAGCGCGAACGGCGCCAGCACGTCGCCGCCCGGCGCGAAGTCGGGCCCGAAGGTGGTGTGGACGAGGCCGCGCCCGGTCATCCAGTAGCCGAGCGTGAGCAGCCCGCACAGCCCGGCGACGACGATCAGCGACCGGCCGAGGATGTCGTCCGTGTCCTCGCCGCGGGCGTGCCGTGCCGCCGTACGCGGGAAGAGCACGGCGAGCAGCGTCGCGGGCAGGAAGAACGCGACGCGCGCGAACGCCGAGGCGGCGGCGTAGGCGCCGGCGTCCGCGTCCGCGAATCGCACCTTCGCCACGACGATGTCGACGTTCGTGAGCACGGCGATGCCGATCACGCCGAGGACGACCGGTCCGAGGTAGACGAAGAAGGGACGCAGCGCCGGGCGGGCGACCCGGGCGCCGCGGCGGAGCGGCTGCTCGATCAGCGTGACCGCGAACGCAGCGCTCACGATCCCGGCAAAGACCGCGGCGTACATGGCGCCGCCGAGCCGGAACCCGGCGAGCGCGATCGGGACGAACAGCGCCAGCCGGAGTGCGAACGGCAGGACGTAGAGGATCGCCACCGACCCGAATCGCTGGTAGCCCTGGAGCACGCCGAGCGAGACCGGGAGAACGAACATCGCGGCGACGCTGGCGGCCGCGACGGCGACCGCGGCCGTCGAGTCGATCCCGAGCAGCTCGCGCACCGGGACGACGAGCAGGAACGCGACGGCGAGCGCGGGCAGCGTGACGAGGAGCGAGAGCCGGAAGGTGGCGTACGAGAACGCGTCGGCGTCGGCGCGCTCCCCGGACGCGACGCGCCGCGACACCTCGCGCGAGACCGCGAGCTGGACGGCGCCGGTCGGCAGGAGCACGACGGTGAGCGCTCCCAGCAGAGCCGCCAGCGCGCCGTAGTCGGCGCTGCCGAGGACGCGTCCGGCGATGAGGAGGAAGAGGTAGTTCGCGACGATCGCCGCGAGCGACGCGACCCCGAGCAGCGCAGCGCTCCTCGCGCCGCTGCGGCTCGGCGCAGGCACGGGTGTCGCGGCGACGGGAGCCTCGGTCGTGGACGTCACGTCGGTCTCGCGGCGGCCGCGTAAGACCGCTCGATCAGCTCGAGGGACCCGTCGATGCGCAGCATCGCGGCATTGTCCGCGAACCATCGGGCGGTCGACCGTCGCAGGGCCGGTCCGGCGTCGACCGTGCGGACGAGTGCGTCGGCGAGCGCGTCGGGTGCCGCGGAGGTTGCGACGGCCCCGTTCACGCCCTCCTCGACGAGGTCGCCGGCGGCGTTCTCGGGGCCGGCGACGACGACGCTCGGAGTCCCCCGGGCCGCGGCCTCGACGACCACGAGCCCGTAGCCCTCGCGCTCCGACGCGGTCGCGAGGCAGGCCGCGCCGGCCATCCTCGCGCCGACCTCGGCTTCGGGGAGGGCGCCGGTGATCTCCACCGCGTCGACGAGGCCGAGCCGCTCGACGAGCGCCTCGATCCGCGGCCGGTCGGGGCCGTCACCGAGGATCGTGAGCCGCAGCGCCGGCCGCTGCCGCCGCGCGACGGCGAAGGCCTCGACGAGCGCGTCGAGCCGCTTCTCCCGCACGTGCCGCCCCGCGTAGACGACGAGGTCCGGGTCGACGGCGTCGTCGACGCTCGCCTCCACCGGCCCGGCGTAGAGCCCCGGCAGCACCGTCGGCGTGCCGCGGTAGCCCTCGGCGACAAGGCGGTCGGCCGAGAGGCGCGAGATGCAGTTGGCATGGTGTGGGACCGCGACGCACAGCCGCTGGACGAGCCAGCCGGCCGTGCCGCCGAGCAGGCCCGCGTACCGCCGCCAGTAGGCGCGCGTCCAGACCTCGAACCAGTCCACCACGAGCGCGTAGCGCCCGCGCCTCCTCGCCGCGGCGGCCGCGAGCACCGGGAAGTACGGGAACGAGGCCGTGTGGACGACGTCGTACTCGCGTCCGTGTCGCCGGAGGTGGCGCAGCACCGCGAGGCCGAAGCGCAGCGGCGGCCCGAGCGTGCGCCGCTCGTCGCGGTACACGCGCCCGGCGTCGGTCAGTGCCACGACGCGGACGCCCGGGAGCGCAGCCTGCTCGCCGGCCGGCCAGTGGCGCATGGTCAGGTAGGTCACCTCGTGGCCCGCGGCGGAGAGCCGCTCCGCAAGGTCGCGCATCCACCGCTCTCCACCGCCGACGGTGTACGGGAACAGGTGGTCGTAGACGAGGCAGACGCGCATGCAGGCCGGCTCAGCCTGCGGGCGTCGCCACCCGCTCGCGCGGATCGAAGCCCTCGGCGACGACGAAGCCGCGGCGGTCGGTGTGATCCGCGACGCGCATCGTCAGGAGCCCGAGGAAGAACGAGCCGAAGACGACCTGGACGCCGAGCCCCAGCAGCGTGAACGCGAGCGCTGTCGCGTACTCGTGCCGCAGCTCGCCGAAGCCGTCGATCGCCCAGGGAACGATGATCCAGGCCAGCACGACGACCGCGACGAGCGAGAGGAGCGAGCCGACGGCCACGCCGCGCTCCAGCGTCAGGTGTCGGCGGAAGCGCTCCAGCAGCGGGTCGTGGTCGCCGAACCGCGTGACCGCGTACGTGCGCGCGAACGCCCAGAGCTGGACGAGTTGCGCGCCGATCAGCGTGGCGGCGACGAGCGCGAGCATCGTGTGGATCTGCCAGCGGCGCCCGAGGACCTCCGTCGGCCCGCCGGCGAGCGCGAGCATCCCGACGAGGCCGAGCAGCAGCAGCACGAGGCCCGGCAGCAGGAAGAGCCAGCTCGGGCTGTAGAGGAGCATGAAGCGGACGTGGCGCCACGCGTCGCCGAAGCGGTTGAGCTTCGAGTCGCCCGTCCGGACGAAGTAGTCGATCGGGATCTCGCTCACGCGCAGGCCGCGGCGGAAGGCCTTGAAGACCATCTCGGAGGCGAACTCCATGCCGGTCGAGTGCAGGTCGAGCCGCGGCACCGCGTCGCTCCGGAGGGCGCGCATGCCGCAGTGGGCGTCCGAGATCCGCACGCCGAAGAAGACGTTCAGCATCCCCGTCAGGATCGGGTTGCCGATCCGCCGGTTGAGCCACGGCATCGCGTCGCCGTGGATCGTCCCGCGGAAGCGCGATCCCATCACCAGGTCGTCGCCCTGCTCGAGCCGGTCGACGAACGGGCCGAGGTCGCGGAGCGGGTAGGTGTTGTCCGCGTCGCCCATCACGAGGTAGCGCCCGGCGGCGTGGTCGAGGCCCGCGAGGTACGCGCTCCCGTAGCCGCGCCGCTCCTCGCGGACGACGCGCGCGCCGTGCTCGGCGGCGATCTCCGCGGAGCGGTCGGTCGACGCGTTGTCGACCACGATCACCTCGCCCGTGCGACCGGAGCGGTGGATGCCCTCCCACGCCTCGTCGACGACGTCGCCGACGGCGGCCTCCTCGTTCAGGCACGGGATCAGGACCGAGATCTCGGGCGACGCCATCCGGCGAGCCACCGTAGCACCGCTAGGCGCGGCGGAAGACGGCGCTCAGCTGCATGCTCCCGCGCCGCCGGTGGGCCGCGGCGAGGTCGCGGCGCTCGCTCCACCACCAGAGCCGCTCGCCCGTCGAACCCGGCAGGCGCGGGGCGACGAGCAGCTGGAGCAGCTTCACCGCATGGCCGGTGAACTGGACGTCGACCGGCTCGAGGCCGCGGGCACGCGCCGCCTCGTTGAGCCCGGTCGCGCTGTAGCGACGGAGATGCCCGAGCCGCCGGTCGTGGAGCCGGTTCGGCAGCCAGAGCAGCGGCGAGAACGCGCGGAGCTCGTGCGGCGACGGTGATCCAGGCGCGGCCGCCGGGGCGGAGGATGCGGGCGAGCTCGTCGAGCGCGGCGCCGTCGGCGGGCACGTGCTCGAGGATCGCGATCGCCAGCGCCACGTCGACGCTCGCGTCGGCGAGCGGGAGCGCCTCGGCGGAGCAGCAGACGAAGAGCACGCGGTCGCCGACCCCCTCGGCCTCGGCGAAGCGCTTCGCGGCGCGCAGCCCCTCGAGCGAGAGGTCGCAGCCGATCGCGGGACGCCCGGCCCGCGCGGCCTCGATCACGGTGTAGCCCGAGCCGCCGACGGCGACGTCGACGAGCGGCGCGCCGTCGCCGCCGAGCGCGTCCGCCTCGGCGAGCCGCTGCAGGTAGCTGACGCGCCACGGGTCGAGCGCGTAGGCCTCGTACTGCGAGAACTCGGCGTCGAAGTAGTCGCGCTGGTGCGCGTACTGCGGATCGGCGGCCAGCGCCGCCTCGTCCACGAGCACCGGGATGCCGTCGACGACGGGGAAGCGGTGCTCGTTCGCGCACGTCGCCTCCGTTTCCAGCGCGAGCGGACTGCCGCAGTCGGGGCAGCGGAGCAGCGCGGCGAGCGAGTCCGCCTTCACCCTCTTGTCACCGTCCGGTGACAGGAGGAAGATCCGACTGCAGCCGGATGGAGCTTCGCGCGCACTACAACGAGTGGCACACCGCGGCGCTGGCTGGGCCGGCGGGGCCGACGACGGTCGCGGAGCGCAGGTTCTTCGCCTGGGCCGTGAAGCTGCTCGCGCCCGAAGCGGGCGCGTCCCTGCTCGACGTCGCGTGCGGCGCCGGCGGGTTCGTGGAGTACGCGGCCGGTGCGGGGTTGCGCGTGACCGGTACCGATCTCTCCGACGTCGCGATCGCCGCAGCCAGGGCGCGCGTTCCAACGGCGGAGTTCAGCGGTGGGCGACGCTGAGGCCCTCCTGTTCGAGGACGGCACGTTCGACCACGTCACGTGCCTCGGGAGCCTCGAGCACTTCCCGCATCCCGAGGCGGGTGCCGCCGAGATGCGCCGCGTGCTCGTGCCCGGTGGACGGGCAGTGGTCTTCGTGCCGAACCTCTTCTTCCTCGGCCACATCTGGTTTGGCCTTCGCCAGGGGCAGCAGCCGACCGAGGGCGGTCAGGGATTCTCGGAGCAGAACCGCACCTCCGGCGGGTGGCGTGTGCTTCTGGCGGATGCAGGCTTCGAGATCCTCGACGTGCGACCGTGGAACCAGATCCACGCCTCCGCGCGCGTGAGTCCGCTCGTCAAGCGAGCCTGGAACGCGGGCTCGCGCTTCGTCCCGCTGAACGGCTCCTACGCGTTCGCCTTCGTCTGCACGAAGCGCTGAGCGGCTCACGTCGACGCGACCGCGTAGTTGTACGAAAGGAGCGACCCCGCGCCCGGGATGCGTTCGAGCGTCTCCTCGACGACGTGCTGGATCGGCACGAGGCGCTCGCCCCACGGGACGTAGTGGGCCTCGAACGACCCGAAGCGGGCCCCCGGGAACCGCTCCGAGACGAGCCGCCGGAACACGCTCCTCGCGAAGTGCTCGTGCCCGAGCAGCCGGGTCATGTGGACGTAGAAGATGGGGTTGAAGCGGTTCCCCTCGATGATCACGAGCGTGCCGCCGGGCCGCAGCAAGCGCCGGTACTCGGCCAGAGCCGCGCGCGGGTCGTCCATGTGGTGGAGCGAGTCCTTCGAGTGGATCGCGTCGAAGCTGTCGTCGTCGAACGGCAGCCGTTCGGCGTCCGCGACGAAGAACCGCAGATCGGGCTCGTCTCCCCAATCGGGCGATGCCTCGACGTCCACGGCCACGACCTCTCCGACGAGCACCCTCAGCATCCGCGCGACCCCGCCGTTCCCGCAGCCGACGTCGAGCAGCCGCTCGTCGCCTCGGAACGCGACGCCCGTCTTGTCCAGACAGCGGCGCCGGTACCGGGCCTCTCCGGCACTCTCGGTCAGCTCCGATCGCCCCGTTTCACCGCGACGACGCCGATGAACGCCGCGTGCCGGGTGTCGACGCGCACGAGGCGTCGCGCGACGCGTGCCGGGCAGGGGGTGGTATCCACTGCCGAACCGCTCGTCGACGGGGAGCCCGTGCAGTTCGAAGACCTGAGCGAGGCCGACTGCGGTGAGGACGCGTGTGTGCATCCACGACGGCTCGATCGCCGCTTCCGACGCGGCCCCGAGCGCGAAGGGGTTGCCGACGGAGCCGAGCGCTCGAGACGTTGGCGAGCGAGAACGGCATGTAGCCGACGACGAGCGCGGCGACGTTGTGCCAGCTGGCGAGGTTCTCGGTGCAGACGACCGCCCGGCCTCCCGGCCGGAGCACGCGCCGGGCCTCGGAGACGAACCGGTCGAGGTCGGAGACGTGCTCGATGACCTGGTTCGCGTGCACGAGGTCGAAGCTGCCGTCGTCGTACGGAAGCGGGTCGTTGAGGTCCGCGACCTGGACCTCGACGCCGCGCGCCCGCGCCTCGTCCGCAGCGGTCGGGACCACCTCGACGCCGGAGACGCGCTCGAGCTGGGTGCCCGCGGCGTCCGCGAGCCTGCCGCGTCCACGCGCCGTCGTGGCAGCCGAGGTCGAGCAGCGCGTCGGCCTCGCGGCCGGCGACGACCTCGAGGATGTGCGTCCGGTACGCGTCCTCGGCATCGGCCCAGAGCCCTTCGAGGTACCGCAGGAGGGGGCGCCCGACGGCGCTGCGGTAGGCGCTCACGCCGCGAGGATACGAGCACCCCGCCGGGCGATCCCGAGAGAACCCGCTCCGCTACGCTCGCGCCGGTGATCGCGCTCCGCAGTCGGGCGGCCCGCGCCTGGCGCGCCGTCGCGGGGCTCGCCGACGGGCCGTATGCGGCGGCAGCCGTCGTCGCGGCGGCGCTCCTCGTCTACGCCCTCGTCTCGATCGCCTGGCCGCTCGGACCGGGGCGCGACGTCGGGACCTACGTGCGCGTCTGGGTCCAGCTCTTCGACCCGGAGGCGGTCTACCCGCAGTCGATGTTGGCCCGCACGCCGTTGTCGCCGATCGTGATCGGTGTGCTGCTCGAGGCCGGCGCGGTCGTCGCCGAGATCGCCATGGCCGTCCTCTATGCGCTCTCGGTCCTCGCCTGGTGCGTCGTCGCGAGGCGCTTCGGCACCGCCGCCACGGTCGCGACCGCACTCGCGCTCCTGCTGTTCCCCGGGTACGTGATGCTCTTCCACCGGCTCTCGACCGACTCCCTCTTCGCGGCCGGGTTCGCGTTCACCGCAGTTCTCCTCGCGCGCGCGCTCGAACGGCCGACGACGGGTCGCGCGGCGGCGCTCGGCGGCGCGGTCGCGGCGCTCGTCTTCGTGCGGCCGTCGAGCCAGGTCCTGCTGGCGCTCGGCCTGGTCCCCCTGTTGGCGCGTGGTGTCGCCCGCGAGCGCCTCGTGCGCGCGGCAGCGTTCGGCGCCGCAGCGCTGGTGCCACTGGCGGCGTGGGCGATCCACAACGGCGTCCGCTTCGACGACTACACCGTCGTGCGCGGCGGCGGCGCGACCGTGCCGTTCTTCCGCGCCTTCGTCGTCGACCGGATCGTCTCGCCCGAGAACGGCCCAGCCTCGCGCGAGCTCGCCCGGGCCGTCGACGACGACCTGCTCGTCCGCGAGCCGTACCGCTCCTACGGCGTCACGCTCGACGAGTTCTTCACCGCCGGCAGCGGCCGGATGCACGAGGACCTCGTCGGCCTCGCCGATCGCACCTGGGGCTGGGACGACGACTACGGGCACCTGTCCGCGGTCGCCCGCGAGGCGGTGCGGAAGCACCCGGGCCGGTATGCGCGCGGCGTCCTCTCCGACCTGGGCGTGCTCCTCCGCGCGCCGCTGCTGCTCCCTGTGCCCTCCTCGGAGCCGGCTGCGCCGCCGGAGCCCGACGAGGCGCCGACGATCGTCGTGAACGGGAGGCGGCTGCCGGAGCCGAGCGAGGGCGACCTGATTCCGAGCGCGCACCAGCCGGGCCTCGCCTCCACCCCCGACGTACGCATCCGCGACGTGTGGACCTCACCGACCGAGCACCACCTGGTGTACCGCGATCCGGACGACGCGCGGCATGCACGCGAGCTCGAGAGGAACGCCGCCGACCTGCTTCGCGACTTCCCAGCGCGCGGCGGCAGCGAAGGCGCTGCGCGAGCGCTGAACTGGCTCTCGCGCGTCTACCCGCGGTCGATCTTGATCCTCGTCGTCGGGGCAGTTGCGGTCGCACTCCGCCGACCGCGCGGATGGCCGATCCCGGCCGTCCTCACCGCCGCCGCACTGCTGATCTGCGTCGTCACCATGCTCGGCGTGTACGCGGTGCCGGAGTACGTCGTGCCCGTGGCGCCCGCGTTCGTGCTGCTGGCGTCGGCCGGGCTGCTCGGGCGGAAGGAAGCCGGCGTGATCCTCGCCTCGACGCTCGTCGTCCGTGACGAGGCGGACGTCGTCGACGCGCAGATCGCGTACCACCTCGCCGCGGGTGTCGACGTCGTGGTCGCCACCGACCACCAGTCGGAGGACGGCACCACCGAGATCCTCGAGGAGTACGAGCGGCGCGGCGTGCTTCGCCTCCTGCGCGAGAGCGGCCCGGTGCACGAGGACGTGTGGCGCACCCAGATGGCGCGGCTGGCCGCGCGCGAGCTCGGCGCCGACTGGGTGATCAACACCGACGCCGACGAGTTCTGGCTTCCGCGGCGGGGGACGCTGAAGGAGACGCTCGCGGCGGTGCCCGAGGCGATCGGCGCCGTCCATGCCGTCAGCCGCCACTTCGTCCCGCGGCCCGACGGGGAGGCGCCGTTCGACGAGCGGATGCTCCTTCGCTTCGCCGCCGCGGCGGCGCTCAACGACCCGATGAGCCCGTACCGACCGCACGGGAAGGTCGCACACCGTGGCGACCCTGCGATCGTGGTGCACCACGGCGCCCACCGCATCGACGGGCAGCCGCTGCTCACGGGCTGGCAGGCGTTCGACGTCCTCCACTTCCCGTACCGCAGCCTCGCCCAGTACGAGCGCAAGACGATGCGCCGCGCGCGGGGCGACAGCGACAGCCCGCTCGGGCAGTACGTCCGCGGCCTGCACGCACGCGAGCGGGGCCGGGTCGCCGAGGTATACGCCGAGCTGGTCGTCGACGACGAGATCGCCGCGCGTGGGCTGGCCGCCGGGTCGCTCGCCGAGGACGCGAGGCTGCGCGACGCATTGCGGTCTCTTCGCGCCGCCGGTGGGATCCGCTCGCCTACCGGCGCCTTCCGCCTCGGCGAGCCGGCCGACGCGGCACTCCAGCCGGCCGGCACGGCCTGGGCCGAGGGAGCGGTCGACGCCGTCGCGTACCGCGACGCCGAGGTCGTCAGGCTGCTCCGGTTCGCCACCGATCTCGCGGCGCGCGTCGGGATCGTGGAGCGCCGACACGGGCGCCGCAGGGCCTGACCCTCAGCGGCGACCGAGCCCGGCAAGCCGCGCCGCGAGCTCGTCGACTCGGCGACCGAGCCGAACGACCTGCGCGTCGGTGAGCACGGCGGCGTCGACCGCGACGCCGACCTCGTCGCCGCGCTGGAGCCGCCGCTGCGGGCTCCCGCCGGCCGCGAGCTTCCGAAGTCGGTCGCGGACGCGTGTGTCCTCCGCGAGCGACCCGGCAGCGAGCCCGCGCCGCGTCTCGTCGTCATCGATCACGACCTCGTCGTAGTAGCTCGACCGGTGCCCCGCGGAGACGGCGCGGCGGACCCGGACGAGGTCGGCGCGAACGTTGCCGGCGCGTTCCCACGGCGCGTTGCGTCGCTTCGACTCGATCTGCGCGCGCGACCGGAACGGGAAGTGGAGCACCTCGATCGGATACAGGTCGTTCTGTCGCTCGCCCGCGAGGCCGCGCACCGTGTGCCCGCCTTGGGAGACGTCCACCGATGGATGGCCGCGATGGATGACATGGCGGACCGGTCGGTACGACGTGGCCGGGTCGTTGATCGCAGCCGACGTGGCGAGCCTGACGGTCATGCGCTCCCAGAACGGGCGGCCGTCGTCGGGGCGCGGCACGAACACGCGCACGAGGGCGCCGACGGTCGCCACGGACTGCGGGATCGGCGCGAGCGCTGCCTTCAGCGAGCCGCCCCGCGGCCACCAGAACTCGTCCGCGTCGGCGTTGAGCACCCAGTCGGCCCCGTGCTCGGCCGCCGCGATCCTGGCCATCCTCGTCACCCATGCTCCCTGCTGGACCGGCTCCGACTCCTCCGGGATCAGGTGGAGCACCCCGGCGCGCGCGAAGCCCTCGAGGATCTCCGTCGTCCCGTCAGAGGACCGGTGATCGGTAGCGACGATGAAGTCGACGCCGGCATCGAGGTGGAACGCGATCTGCTCGGCGATGACGTCCGCCTCGTCCCGAACCAGGATCGTCATCACGAGCCTCATCGGCGGCCCGAGCCTAGCCCGGTGTAGCGTTGCGCGCCGGTGAAGCTCGTCGAGATCCTGGTCGCCGGCCCCGACGCTGACGCGGTCGTGGCCAACGTCGCCTTCCACCTCCATGCGGGCGTCGATCTCGTCGTCGCGGACGTCTCAGACCCGGGCGTGACGCTGTCGCTCCAACCGTTCGTCGAGGCGGGGCGCATGCGCATCGTCGAGGGCCGCCCGGGTGCCGACGAGTTGGCCCGGCTCGCGGTCGCCGAGCACCAGGCCGACTGGCTGCTCGACGCCCGTGCGAACGAGTTCTGGTGGCCGCGCGGGGCGACGCTGAAGGCGCCGCTCGAGGCCATGCCGCAGCGCTACGGGATCGTCCAGGGGCTCGTCAGGCTGTTCGCGCCTCGGCCGGGCGACGGGCCGTTCTGGGAGCGGATGACAGAGCGGCGCACGCTCGAGCCGCCCGCCGAGCCCGAGCCGCTGCCGACGGCGCTGCGTCCGCTCTACCGCGCCGATCACCGACTCAGGCTCGTGCGAGACGAGCCGGACGGGCGTGTGCCGCTGCGCGCCTGGTACCCGTTCGAGGTCCTCACCTTCCCGTTGCGAAACGCCGAGCAGGCCGAGCGGGCAGCCCGTCCCGGCCCGACCGTCGCCGATACCCGCCTCCGGGACGTGCTCGGCGGGCTCGTCGGCCCGGAGGGCCGCTACGCGCCGCCCAGCGAGGATGCTGCCCCGTTCCGCGCTCCGGACCTCGTCGACGACGCGGCCTACGCAGTCGAGTGCGCGGCCGTCGGCGAGGTCGACCTCCCGCGGCTGGAACGCACGATGGCCGACCTGGAAGCGCGTGTCGTCTGGCTGGAGCAGCGCTTCTGGCGACGCGTGCAGCGACGCGTCGCGCGCGCGGTCGGCCGGTAAGCCACGCGCACCGGCGCGGGGACGACGGCAAGCCCCGCTAGCATCGTCAGGTGTCCCAGACGCAGCTCGAGCCCACGCGGACGACGGGTCGAACCACCGTCGCCCGCGACCCGGGCGCGCCCTCCGCGCGCCTGACGGTCATCAAGCCGAGCCCGCGCTGGCCGCACCTCGACGTCCGCGAGTTCTGGCACTTCCGCGAGCTCTTCCAGATACTCGTCTGGCGCGACCTCAAGGTCCGGTACAAGCAGACGTTCATCGGCGTCGGCTGGGCGGTGATCCAGCCCGTCATGCTGATGATCGTCTTCTCGCTGATTTTCGGGAAGTTCGCGCAGTTCTCGTCCGAAGGTCTGCCGTACCAGGTGTTCGCATATTCCGGGCTGCTGCCGTGGACGTACTTCGCCGGTGCCCTCGCGCTCGCCGGTAGCAGCGTGGTCGGAAACGCGAACCTCGTCACGAAGGTGTACTTCCCACGGGTTTTCCTCCCCTTCGCGGCGTCCGCCGTTCCCATCGTCGACTTCGCGCTCGCGTTCATCGTCCTCATCGGCCTGATGGCCTGGTACGACCTCGGCGTCTCGTGGACGCTCGTGCTGATGCCGGCGTTCATCTTCCTGGGCTTCGTCACGGCGCTCGGAGTCGGCCTCTTCGTCTCGGCGGTCAACGTCCGCTATCGCGATGTCCCGTACGCGGTCCCGTTCGTCCTGCAGATGTGGTTTTGGCTCACGCCAGTGGCGTACGCGGTCACGGCCCTCCCCGAGCGATTCCAGTGGGTGTTCGCGCTGAATCCCATGACCGGAGTGATCAACGGATTCCGGTGGTCGCTCCTCGGAACGCCGGCGCCGCCCCTCGGCCAGCTGGCTTTGAGCATCGGCGCCGCGCTCGTCTTCTTCGTCGGCGGGCTCGCCTATTTCCGCCGGTCGGAACCGAAGTTCGCCGACACGATCTGATGAGCGCCGCGATCGCCACGCACGCACTCTCGAAGCGCTATCGGCTCGGCGAGCTGCAGGCGAGCTACGGCACGCTGCGCGACTCGATCGTCGGGCTCGTCGGGAAGGTCGGCCGCCGTCACCGGCCCGAGGAGATCTGGGCGCTCCGGGACGTCTCGTTCGAGGTCCAGGAGGGCGAGGTGCTCGGCCTCATCGGAGCCAACGGCGCCGGCAAGTCGACGCTGCTCAAGGTGCTCACGAGGATCACCGCGCCCACGTCCGGACGGGCCGAGATCCGAGGCCGCGTGGGCAGCCTCCTCGAGGTCGGGACGGGCTTCCATTCTGAGCTCACCGGGCGCGAGAACATCTACCTCAACGGCGCCGTGCTCGGGATGAAGCGGCGCGAGATCGAGCGCAAGTTCGACGACATCGTCGAGTTCTCCGGCATCTCGACCTTCCTCGACACTCCGGTGAAGCGCTACTCGAGCGGGATGTACGTCCGGCTGGCATTCTCGGTCGCGGCGCACCTCGAGCCGGAGATCCTGCTTGTCGACGAGGTGCTCGCCGTCGGCGACGCCGAGTTCCAGCGGCGGTGCTTAGGTCGGATGGAGGATCTCGGCGACTCCGGGAGGACAGTGATCCTCGTCTCGCACAACATGCAGACGATCACGCAGCTCTGCGATCGCGTGATGCTGTTGGAGGGCGGCGCCGTCGTCGCCGACGGGCCGAGCTCGGAGACCGTGGCGGCGTACCTGCAGTCGGTGCACGGCACCGGCTCGAGCGCGTTGTGGCCGGACCTCGCCGAGGCGCCCGGCGACGATCTCGTCCGGCTACGGTCGCTGCGCGTCGTCGACGAGAGCGGCGAGACGACGAGCGCCGTCGACGTCCGCCGTCCCGTCGGTATCGAGATCGGCTTCACGGTGCTTCGTGAAGGGATCCCGATCCTTCCGAAGATCAAGATCCGGGACCGGAACGCGGAAGTCGCGTTCAACGCCGTCGATACCAGCGCGCGCTGGGACGAGCCGACGCCGCCCGGCGACTACGTCACGACGGCGTGGATTCCCGGCAACCTCCTGAACGAGGGGCTGACCGACATCGAGGCCGGCATGCACTCGGTGGCCTCGCCGCGCCTGCACGGCCACGCCGTCGCCGGCGGGCTGGCCTTCCACGTGCAGGACCCCGCCGAAGGCGACTCCGCACGTGGGCGCTTCACGGGCCAGTGGAAGGGCGTCGTGCGGCCGCTGCTCGAGTGGACGGTCGAGGAGCGGTAACCCGCCTCTTCGTCCTCTACCGGGACTCGCCGCTGCGCCGGGCCGCGTTGGGCGCGGAGGTGGGGTCGGCGGAGCGGTACTCGTTGTTCGGCGCAGACGAGCTCGCGCGCGCGAGACTTCGCCGTCCGGCACAGCCTCGAGCCCGCGTTCGCGCCCCGCGCGCGTGAGCGGCGGCTCGACCGCGCACTACGGGCGACCGTGCGGCTGGGCGGCGGCTACGAGGGCGACTTCGCCACGGTGCTGGCCTCGCGGCGCGAGGCGAACGCCGCGGACGTCGTCCTCTCCACGGTCGACACGGTCGGGATCCCGGCCGTGCTGCTCGGCCGTACGGGCGTGCTCCGGCCGCCGCTCGTCTACGTCAGCATCGGCCTGCCGCATCGGCTCGCGCAGCTGCGGAACGGGGTCGCCCGTCGCGTCTACGAGCGCGCGTTCAGGCGCACGGCGGCGATCGTCGCCTATGGGCACGCGGAGGCCGAGGAGCTGCGAGCGTGGCTCCCGGGCCACGACGTGCGCTTCGTCCCGTTCGGCGTCGACACGACGTCGTTCGCGCCGCGGGACGTGGAGCCCGAGGTGGACGTGATCTCCGTCGGCATGGATCCCGAGCGCGACTACGGGTTGCTGGCGCGCGTCGCTGCGACGATGCCCGAGCGCTCGTTCTCGGTCGTCGCCTCGGCCGACCAGGTGAGGGGCCTCGGCGCAGCCAACCTCGCCGTCGCGTCCGAGCTGCCGTTCGCCGAGGCGCAGGAGCGGATCGCGCGGGCGCGCGTCGTCGCGCTCCCTGTCCGGGACAACCTGTACTCGGGCGCGACCACGACGCTGCTGCAGGCGATGGCCGCCGGGAAGCCGGTCGTCGTCTCCCGCACGGCCGCGATCGCCGAGGGCTACGCGCTCGAGGACGGCGTCAACGTCCGGCTCGTGCCGCCGGGCGACGAGGCCGCGTTCGCCGCCGCGTTGCAAGAGTTGCTGGCCGACGAGGACGCGGCTGCCGCGCTCGGCCGCCGCGCACGGGAGACGGTCGAGCGCGAGCTCGGCTGGGACCGCTACGTCGACCGGCTGGCCGACGTGCTGCGCGACGCCGCTAGTCGCTGAGCGCGAACCGCGCCGCCGGCGAGAGCGGGGCGCCGTTCGTCTCGGCGAGCGTGAAGTTCCGGTCCGAGAGCGACTTCAGCGCCGCGGGCGACGCGTAGGTGAACGTCGCGAGCACGCGCGGCTTGCCCGTGGCGAAGCCGCCGCGGTGGAAGCCGCTCGTGTTGCAGAAGATCATCGTCCCCTTCGCGCCGGTGAAGGTCTCGACCGGCCTGCCCTCGATCCGCTGCGCAAGCTCGTCCTGCGGCGGGTAGTTGTCGCCGAGCGGGCGCCACGGCCAGAGCTCGCCGAGCTCCCCGCCGGGGGCGCTGCGCGGGACGTACTCGAACGGGCCCGCCTCCTCGTCGACGTCGCGTGAGGTAGACGAACGCCTTCAGCAGGTGGCTGTCGTTGTAGTCCCGGTGCCAGCGCTGCGACGACTGGCGCTCCGCCTCGGCGTCGGCCGGCTTCGTGTACCAGAGGTCGACGTACTCGAGCTTCGCCCAGAGGTCGAGGTACGTGTTCGCGAGGTCGAGCATCCGCGGGTCGACGGCCAGGCCGAGCCACGGGTCGTCGAGGCCGAGCGAGGCGCCGTACGCGTTCTTGCGCACGACGAACTCCTTCGACGTGCGGCGCAGGCCCGAATCGCCGCCCGCGGCCTCCGCGGCGAGGCCGGCCTCGGTCTCGGAGACGAACCGCTGTCCGTCCTCGTCGAGGCGCTGCCACACCGCCGGATCGGGGAACAGCTCGGCGAACGGGAGGACGCAGAAGCCCTCGGTGCGGAGCGCGTCGACGATGCGCTGCTGGGTCTCGTCGAGCAGCGGCCGCTCCTGCGAGAAACGGCGCCTGCTGGCGCGGTTCGCGCCGACGCGATCGTGGAGCTTGTACGTCGCGACGACCCCGCGCCGCTCGATCCTGGTGCCCACGGCATGGGCGCGCGCAGCGAGCTTCGTCCGGTTCCTGTGCATGCGCGCAACCGTACCGGTGACTGCTCTACGCTCGCCCCGGTATGGCGCTCCGCACGAAGCCGCGCGCGGCCCTCGTCCACGCCCGCTCGCTCGGGCGTCGCGCGGGCGCGCTCGCGGAGACGGAGGTGACGCGCCTCGCCTCCCGCAACGACGCCGCCGACCTCGCCGTCTTCCACGAGTACGCGCCGCCGCCCTCCGGAGGCGGGAACCAGTTCATCGCGGCGCTCGTGCGCGAGGTCGAGGGGCGCGGGCTCGACGTCGAGTGGAACCGGATCTCGGGCGGCACGCCGTCCTGCCTCTTCAACTCGTTCAACTTCGGCTTCCGGCGACTGCGGCGGTTCGCGCGCGACGGCGTGCGGATGGTGCACCGCGTCGACGGGCCGATCGGCGTCTACCGCGGCTTCGACGACGGCACCGACCGGCGGATCGTCGAGCTGAACGCCACGTTCGCCGACGCGACCGTGTTCCAGTCGCAGTGGAGCCTCGACGCGCACCGGGAGCTCGGGCTCGAGCTGCGCGAGCCGCACGTGATCCCGAACGCGCCCGATCCGGCGATCTTCTTCCCACCCATGTCGCCGCGAGCCGCGCGGCGACCGGCCGCTGCGCCTCGTCGCCTCGTCCTGGTCGGACAACCCGCGCAAGGGCGCCGACGCGCTGCTCTGGCTCGACCGGCAGCTCCCGCCGGACGTCGAGGTGACCTTCGTCGGGCGCACGCAGCTCCGGCTCGAGCGCGTGCAGGTCGTCGGGCCGCTGCCTTCGGCCGACCTCGCGGGGCTCCTTCGCTCGCAGGACGCCTACCTCGCTGCGAGCGTCGACGACCCGTGCTCGAACGCGCTCCTCGAGGCGCTCGCGTGCGGGCTTCCGGCCGTGTTCCGCCGCAGCGGCGGCCACCCGGAGCTGGTCGGGCGACGCGGGGGTCGGCTTCGACGAGCCGGAGGAGCTCGGCGACGCGCTCGCGCGGCTCGCGGCCGAGCTGGACGAGCGGCGCGCGCGGATCCGCGTGCCGACGCTCGCGGACGTGGCCGACCGCTACCTCGAGGTGCTCCGTGGCTAGCGCGCTCGCGCACCGGGCCCGGCGCCTGGGGCGGCCGCTGCGCCGCCTCGCCGTCGGCGCGCGCACCCGCGGCTGGGACGCGCACACGCGCCTCTTCGTCGTCGGCGACCGCGGCGGCTGGTCGGTCGACGAGGACGCGGTGCACATTTCCGCTGCGGCGCGCCGCCTCGGCTACGACGTCGCGCCGCCGGAGTGGGCCGGCCTGGCGCCGGGGCAGTCGGTCTTCCACACGAGCCACTTCGAGGCGCTCACGCCGCGCTGGCTCGAGGGCCCCGACCGGCTCGCGCTCGCGTACATGCACGGCCGCCCCGGGACGCCGGGCATGCCGGAGTTCGACACGGCCTACGAGGCGCTGCGGCGGCGGCCCGATCGGATCGCCCGGGCGCAGGTGACGCACGACGAGATGCGGGAGCTCGTGCTCGCAACCGGGGTCCCCGACGAGCGCGTCCACCGCATCCGGCTCGGGATCGACCTCGAGTCGTTCCCGCTCGGCGACCCGGAGCGGCGCCGTGCTGCACGTGCGGCGCTCGGGCTGCCGGACAGCGCCTTCGTCGTCGGCTCGTTCCAGAAGGACGGCATCGGCTGGGGCGAGGGGCTCGTGCCGAAGGCGATCAAGGGACCCGACCTGCTCGTCGGCGTGCTGGAGCGGCTGCGGCCCGATGCGCCGGAGCTCGTCGTGCTCCTCACCGGCCCGTCCCGTGGCTACGTGCGCCGTGAGCTCGACCGGCTCGGGATCCCGCACCGCCACGTGCTCGCCGCCACGCGGAACGAGCTCGCGCGTGCCTACCACGCGCTCGACCTGTACCTCGTCACCTCACGGCAGGAGGGCGGCCCGAAGGCGGCGCTCGAGACGGCGGCGGCGGGCGTCCCGCTCGTGACCACCCGCGTGGGCCAGGCACAGGAGCTGCACGAGCACGGCCGCACCGCGGCGCTCGTGGACGTGGAGGACGTCGACGGGCTCGTCGAGTGGGCGACGCGTGTCCACGCCGGCGAGGGGGCCGCCTGGCGCGAGCCGGCGCGGGCGCTCGCGGAGGCGCACGCGCACGAGCGGCTCGATCCCGAGTGGGCCCAGCTGCTCGACGGATTCGTGGCGAAGCCGTGACGTTCCGCCGGTTCGTCCGCGGCCTCGGCCGGCGCGTGCCGCGGCGGCCGTTCCGCTACGTCATGCCGGCCTGGCTCGTCCGCGGCCCGTTCCGCTTCTGGCTCTCGGTCGTCGCCGCCGACCCCGACCGGCGGCGCGCCGTCCGCGAGCTGCTCGAGCTCGAGGCCGAGACCCGGCGCCAGCTCGACGCGGCTGCGATCCGGCTCGACGACGGCGTCCACGCGAAGCACCGGCTCACCGCGTACCACGACTTCTTCGTCGAGCGCGTGCGTGAGGGCGAGCGCGTGCTCGACGTCGGCTGCGGCAAGGGCGAGCTCGCGTACGACCTGGTCGTCCGGGCCGGCGCGGACGTGGTCGGGATCGACAACGACCCGCATCACCTCGCGTTCGCGCGCGAGCGCTTCCGTCACGAGCGCCTGCGGTTCGTGGACGGGACGGCGCCGGCCGACCTGCCCGGCGAGCGCTTCGACGTCGTCGTGCTCTCGAACGTGCTCGAGCACGTCGAGGACCGGCCCGGGCTCCTGCGGGAGCTCGTCGCCTCGGCGCAGCCGCGGGTCGTGCTCGTCCGCGTGCCCGTGCTCGCGCGGGACTGGACGGTGCCGCTGCGCCGCGAGCTCGGGATGGACTACTTCAGCGACCCGGGCCACTTCGTCGAGTACGACGAGGCCGGGCTGCGCGACGAGGTCGAGGCCGCGGGCTTGCGCGTGACCGAGCTGCGGCTCGTCTGGGGCGAGATCTGGGCGGCGGCGGAGCCGGCGTGATCGCGAAGGCGGGACGCTGGGGTCGCGCAGGCGTGCGCTGGGCGCGGCTGCTCGCGGACGTCCGACCCGACCCGGGACTGCGCGTCTCGTACGGATGGGACCGCGTCCCGGCGCCGGGCGAGCCCGCGACCGGCGGCACCGCGAAGCTGCAAAAGCTCGCCGAGCGCTGGCCGAACCGGCCGGCGGACTTCACGCTGCTCTACCTCGCCTCGCCGCACTTCCCCCGCGATGTCGGGCCGCTGCTGCGGATCGCCCGGCGGCGCGAGGCGGCCGTCGTCGTCAACCAGGACGGCGTCGCCTACCCGGGCTGGGCCGGCGACCGCGTCGAGGAGCTGAACCGGCCGCTGCGCCGCGCGCTCGCCGCCGCCGACCACGTCCTCTACCAGAGCGCCTTCTGCAAGCGCTCCGCGGACGAGTTCCTCGGACGAGCCGCGCGGCGAGTGGGAGATCCTCCACAACGCGGTCGACGTCGAGCGCTTCGCGCCCGGTGCGCCGCCCGAGGGCGCGCCGGTGCTCCTGCTCGGCGGCGACCAGACGCAGGCCTACCGGGTGGAGCTGGCGCTGGAGACGCTGCGCGTGGTGCGGGCTTCGCACCCGGACGCGCGCCTGCTCGTCACCGGGCGCCTCGTGAGCGGGATCGCGCTGGGGGAGGGCGTCGAGCTCGTCGGGCGGTACTCGCAGCGCGAGGCGCCGGACGTCTTCCGCCGCGCGCACCTGCTGCTCCACACGAAGGTGAACGACCCGTGCCCGACGGTCGTGCTCGAGGCGATGGCGTGTGGGCTCCCGGTCGTGCACCCGGCCAGCGGCGGCACCGTCGAGCTCGTCGGCGAGGGCGGCATCGGCGTCCCGCACGACGACTCGTTCGAGCGCGACTCGCCGCCGAGCGCCGAGGCGCTCGCCGGGGCCGTGCTCGCCGTCCTGGCCGCGCGCGAGCGCTACGCCGAGGCGGCGCGCCGCCGGGCGGTCGAGCGGTTCGCGCTCGAGCCGTGGCTCGAGCGGCACGCCGAGCTGTTCGCACGGCTCACTTCGAGCTGAGCCCGAGCAGGCGCCCGCGCAGCGTGGCGGCGTGGAAGCCCGCGCGCGCCCGGTCGCGCCGCGCGAGCGCGAGCAGCGCGCCACCCGCGGGCCGGACGAGCATCCGCGCCTTCGTGCCGGGCCCGTAGCCGTGCCGGCGCAGCAGGTAGCCGACGCTCGCCCCGTCGCGCCGGCCGACGGCCCTGAGCGACGCCGCGTCGAAGTCCTTCTCCTCGTGCCAGACGACGATCGCCGGGTCGTACGCGATCCGCCCGCCCGCGTCGACGGCGCGGATCAGGAAGTCGATCTCCTCGCCCGACGACCACGGCGTGCCGGCGCCGAGGCCGAGCGACTCGTCGAAGCGGCCGACGCGCTCCACCAGCTCGCGCCGCAGGAAGATCCCGTACGAGATCCCGCGGTTCCAGACGTTGTCGCGCGTGACCGGCCCGGCGTCGGCGGCCCACGACGGCGAGGAGCGGCCGCCGCGGCTCTCGGAGCGCACGGTCAGGCCGTCGAGGCCCGCGAGGCGTGCGGCGACGCGCTCCAGCAGGTCGTCCGGGTACTCGCAGTCGTCGTCGGGGAACGCGACCACGTCCGCCTCGAGTTGCGGCAGAGCCTCGTTCCGCGCGCGGGAGAGGCCGCGCGGCGAGCGCAGCCGCACCACGTCGAGCGCCCCGTGTGCGGCGAGCACCGGGTCGAGCCGGTCGTCCTCGTTCTGGTCGACGAGCAGGACGCGGAACGCGCGGTGGGTCTGGCGCTCGAGCGAGGCGAGGAGGCGGTCGAGCGGCTCGACGCGGTCGACGGTCGCGACGACGAGGTCGAAGGTCGGCGGGCCGGCCATCGGCGGGAGGCTATCGTCGCCCCTCGTGCCCCTCGTCTCGGTGTTGCTGGCCGTGCGCGACGGCGCCGCGTTCGTCCGCGAGGCGGTCGCGAGCGTCCTCTTCCAGTCGCTGCAGGACCTCGAGCTGGTGGTCGTCGACGACGCCTCGACCGACGCCACCGCCGACGTGCTCGCGTCGTTCGACGACCCGCGGCTCGTCGTGCTCCGCAACGAGGAGGGGCACGGCCTCGCGCGCTCGCTCAACCTCGCGCTCGACCGCGCGCAGGGCGACTGGGTGGCGCGGCTGGACGCGGACGACGTCGCTCTCCCGCTGCGGCTCGAGCGGCAGCTCGAGCTGGCGCGCGCGGACGGGCTCGGCATCGTCGGCAGCGCGATCCTCGAGCTCGACGCCGTCGGCAGCCCCGGCCGCTTCCACCCGATGCCGCGGACGCCGCACGAGGTGCGCTGGCACGGGCTCTTCAGCTCGCCGTTCTTCCACCCGAGCGTGCTCGTCGACCGGCAGCTGCTCGAGCGGCACGGGCTCCGCTACGACGTCGAGTACGCGGAGAGCGAGGACTACGACCTGTGGATGCGGCTGCTCCGGCATGCCGAGGGCGCGAACACCGCGGAGCCGCTCGTGCTGTACCGCGTCCACGAGCGCCAGGCGACGAAGCGGCGGCGCGACGTGCAGCGTGACTTCCAGCGGGAGGTGGCGCTGCGCGAGATCGCGGCGGTGGTACCCGACTTCACCACCGAGGAAGCCGACGCCGCGTGGCTGCTCGGGAGCGGCGAGGGCCCGGGCAGCGCGGAGGCGTTCGAGCGTCTGCTGCTGGCGTTCGAGTCCCGCCACGGCCGCGGCGACGAGGTGCGCGAGGCGGCGGCGCGCACCCTCGCGCGGGCCGGCGAGCGGAAACGTGCGCTGGCGCTCGTGCCGACGCTGCCGACCGACGTCGCGCTGGCGCGCGCTCGCCGGGCCGCGCTGGCGCGGGAGGCGCGCCGGGACGCGCGTGAGGCGCTGCGGGAGCTCGACCCGGCGACTCCGGAGCGCGTCCGCGTCACCTACGTCGCGCCCGAGCCGACGCCGTTCCGCTCGATCATGTTCGACCGCATCGCGCAGCGGCCGGAGCTCGACTTCCGCGTCGTCTACTCCGGCCACACGATCTTCAGCCGCTGGTGGACGATCGTCCCGGAGCACCGGGCCGCGTTCATGGACGGGCGGCGGATCCCGGGCGTGCGGGACGTCTTCCGCCACGACTACCCGATCACGACGCGGATCGTGCGGGAGCTCGAGGACTCGCGGCCGGACGTCGTCGTGATCGCCGGCTGGAGCACGTTCGCCGCGCAGGCGTCGTTCGCGTGGTGCCGTGCGCGCGGCGTCCCGTACGTGCTGGTGGTCGAGAGCAACGACGCCGACCCGCGGCCGGGCTGGCGCCGTGCGGTCAAGGGTGCCGTCGTGCCGCCGTTCGTCCGCGGCGCCGAGCGCGTGCTCGCGATCGGGGCCCTCGCGCGCGAGTCGGTGCTCGCCCGCGGCGCCGATCCGGAGCGGGTGGCGTGGTTCGCGAACACGGTCGACGCGCCCTGGTTCCGCGAGGAGACCGAGCGGCTGCAGGAGCGGCGGGCAGAGCTGCGCGCGGCGATGGGCGCGACCGACGAGGACGTGGTCGTCCTCTCGATCGCGCGGCTCGCGCCGGAGAAGGGGCTCGACACGCTCGTGCTCGCGGCGGCGACCGCGGCCGACCCGCGGCTCCTGCTCGTCCTCGCCGGCGACGGGCCGGAGCGGGAGCGGCTGGAGGAGCTCGCGCGCTCGGTCGGCGTGCGGCTGCGGATCGTCGAAAACGTTCCCTTCGAGCGGGTCGTCGAGCGCTACGCCGCCGCGGACGTGTTCGCGCTGCTCTCGACGCACGAGCCGTGGGGCGTCGTCGTGAACGAGGCGGCCGCGTGTGGGCTCCCGCTCGTCCTCACCGACCGCGTGGGCGCGCACGCCGACCTGCTCGTCCCGGGCGAGAACGGGATGCTCGTCGCGGCCGGCGACGTGCAGGCCGCCGGCGACGCGCTCCGCCGGCTCGCCGCCGACCCGGAGCTCCGGCGGCGCTACGGCGAGCGCTCGCTCGAGCTGATGCGGGGCTGGGGCTACGAGCCGAGCATCGAGAACTTCGTCGCGGCCGTCCGCGCCGCGGCGGCGCGGTAGATCGCCTCCTGTCGGTCGGCGACGCGCTCCCAGGTATTGCGGCGCGCCGCTTCGGCGGCGCCTCGGGCGAGACGCTCGCGCAGCCCCGGATCGGTGAGCACGTCCCGCACGCCCGCAACGATCGCCTCAGGCTCGTAGGGCACGACGAGCGCCTCGCCCTCCGCGAACGAGCCCGCGACGCCGCAGCGGTCGGAGACGACGACCGCGGCGCCCGCCGCGGCGGCCTCGGCCGCCGCCATGCCGAAGCTCTCGCCCGCGGAGGCGAGCACGAACGCGTCGGCGGCGGCGTAGAGCTCCCACGGCGGCCCGTCGCTCGGCGGCAGCACGTGCAGGCGCCCGGCGAGCCCAGGCTCCCGCTCGGCCTCGCGGAGGAGTGCCGTCGCCCGGTGACGGTCGTCCGGGCCTGCGATGACGACATGGGCGTCGGGCGCGCGCCGCGCGGCCTCGACCAGGTGCTCGATCCCCTTGCCGTCGGCGATGCGGCCGACGTACAGCGCGAGCGGTGCGCCATCGGGCACGCCGAGCCTGGCGCGCGCCGCCGCCCCGTCGAGCCCCGGCGGCGCCTCCGGGAAGCCGTTCCCGCGGACGACCACGCGCTCCGGGTCGAGCCCGAAGGCGACGACGTCGTCCCGCTCCCGCTCCGAGGCCGTCACCACTGCCTCGGCGCGCGCCGCGAGCGGCCGCCCCAGCCCGCGGTCGAAGCCCTCCTTCAGCCGAACCTTGCGCAATCGCGGCCGGAACATCCCGAGCGGCTCGAGCACGTACGGGATCCCGCGGGCGTGGCACCACAGCGCCGTCCCGGTCGTGACCGGGTCGCGGAAGCCGTAGAGGTGCACGACATCGGGGCGCGCCAGCCGCCGCAGCTCGAGCGGTAGCGACGGCGCGACGCCCATCCACCGGTACGCGAGCGGCGTGCCGAGGTAGTGGACGTGCGCTCCGTCCACGTCGTCGGCGCGCGACCGGAACGCCGGCCGCCGGTGCAGGTCGAGGATGCTCGTCGTGACGACGTCGAGGTGATGGCCCCGCTCGGTCAGCCGCCGGGCGAGCTCGCGCATCACCGGGATCGGGCCGCCGAAGGCCGTCGCGGGCCAGTACGCGGGCGCCGCCGCGAGGATCGTGAGCGGCCCGTCGGGCACGGCCGAGAGGCTAGCGTGGCACCGGTGAAGCCTCGCCTCCTCGTCCTCAACCAGTACTACTGGCCCGGCGTCGAGGCGACGGCGAACCTCCTCACCGACCTCTGCGAGGCGCTCGCCGACGAGTTCGACGTGCGGGTCGTCACCGGCGTCCTCCACGGGCACGAGGACGAGCCGCGCGAGCTCGAGCGGAACGGCGTCCGGATCGAGCGCGTCGCCTCGACCGCGTACGAGCGCTCGCAGCTGCCGCGCCGCGCCGCGAACTACGTCACGTACCTCGCCGGTTCGCTCGCGACCGCGCTCCGCGGCCCGCGGCCGGACGTCGTCCTCTGCATGACCGACCCGCCGATGGTCGGCGACATCGGGCTCGCGGCCGCGCGCCGGTTCGACGCGCCGCTGCTCGTGATCTCGATGGACGTCTTCCCGGAGATCGCCGTCGAGCTGAAGCGGCTCGAGAACCCGGCCGCGGTCGCGCTGCTCCGCTCGCTCGTCGGGCTCTACCTCAAGCGCGCCGACCGCGTGGTCGCGATCGGCGAGACGATGCGGCGCCGGCTCGAGGAGAAGGGGACACCGCCCGATCGGCTCGTGGTGATCCCGAACTGGGTCGACACGAGCGCGATCACGCCGCAGCCGCGCGACAACGAGTGGGCGCGGGAGAACCATCTCGACGAGCCGTTCGTCGTCATGCACTCGGGCAACGTCGGCCACGCGCAGGACCTCGACACGCTCGTCCGCGCCGAAGACGTTCCTCCGCGATCTCGACGACCTCGAAATCATCATCGTCGGCTTCGGCGCACGCTACGACGAGGTCCTCGACCTCAACCGGCGACTCGACGCGTTCGTTCGCTTCAAGCCGTTCCAGCCGCGCGAGGTGCTGGCGCAGTCGCTCTCGAGCGCCGACGTCCACTTCGTCGGGCTCGGGCGAGGGCTCTCGGGCTACGTCGTCCCGAGTCGGCTCTACGGGATCCTCGCGGCTGGGCGACCGGTGATCGTCGCCGCCGACGACGAGAGCGAGACTGCGAACGTGGTGCGCGAGGTCGGCTGCGGCGTCGTCATCCCGCCGGGCCGGCCGGAGCTGCTTGCCGGCGCGATCCGTGATCTCAGGGAGCGTCCGGACGAACTTGGCCGCGATGGGCGCTCGCGGCCGCGAGTACGTCGTCGCCGAGGCCGACCGCTCGGTCGCGATCGGCCGCTACCGCGCGCTGCTGCGCGAGGTCATCGGGACGCCCGCGCCGGACGCCGCGGACGGAGCCGGTCCTGCCACGGAAGCGCCTCCGCGGCCTCCTCGTCGCGCAGCGCCCACAGCGCGCCCGCAGTGACGGCTGCGACCAGCGCGAGCACGCTCACGCGCGGCGCGATCCCCTCGGCCCAGCCGCCGTACCAGCCGAGCGCCTCGAAGACGAAGCCGACCGCCGGCACCAGCCAGAGCGGCGAGAAGCGCGGGCGTGCAAGCGCGATCGGGACGAGCAGCAGCACCAGGTAGTGGTGCCAGAGGATCGGGGTGAGCGCGAACGCCGCCGCGAGCACGAGCACGAGCGAGCGCGCGTCGCGCGAGTCCGTGTCGCGGGCCGTGCGGGCCGCGTGCCAGGCAGCCGCGAGAAGCGCGACCCCGAGGACGAGCACGAGGGCCTGGGCGGCCCCGTCCGGCAGCCCGAGGGCCCGTCCGAGCGCGAACACCGAGTACGTCTCCTCCGCCTCGAGCTCGGTGAGGTCGCGCAGGACGCGGGGGTAGTCCGTCAGGCCGTCGAAACCGATCGCAGCCCAGGTCAGGAGCGCCAGCCCGACCGCCCCGGCCGTGGCGGCGAGCGCCGTGCGGATTCGCCCGGTCAGCACGTGCCACGCGAGGAGCGGCCAGAGGAAGAGCTTCAGGACGACGGCGCCGGCGGTCGCGGCGCGCTCGCCGCGGCAGCCGGTCGCGGTAGCGCCACGCGAGGGCGACGAGCAGGACGAGGAACGTCCCGATCGCGCCGTACTCGAGCGCCTCCCGCGTGCCGGGGAGCAGGAGCGCGAGCGCGAGGCAGCGCCAGTCGCGCACGCCGAGGACGAGCAGCCCGCCGAGCAGGGCGGCGATCCCGAGCAGCGTCCACACGGCCGACGCCTGGCCGGCGGGCAGGGCCGTCAGCGGCGCCACGGCGAGCGCGAGCGGCGGCGGGTAGACGTAGTAGGCGTAGGGCCGGCCGAGCAGTTCCCCGGTCGGGTACGGCGTCCTCCCGTCGAGCACCGCGTCGCCGGCGCCGAGGAAGACGCCGAAGTCGCCGGGGACGACCCAGCCGGCGAGGCCCCAGACGACGGGGTCGTCGGTGACCCGCGCCGCCGCCTTCGCCGCGCCGACGGCGAGCACCGCCGCGAGCGCGACAGCGGCGAGGATTGCCCACGGGCGTCGCGCACGCAGCTGCACGCGATGAGGGTAACGACCCCCGTAGCATCCGGCCCGTGCTCGTTCTGAAGACGCTCTTCTGGGGCTCGGCCGCCGCGCTCGCGTGGACGCACGTCGGGTACCCGGCGGCGGCGGCCGCGCTCGCGCGAGTGCGGGAGCGGCGCGTGGCGAAGGCGGACGTCGAGCCGAGCGTCGCCGTCATCGTCGCGGCGCACGACGAGGAGGCGGTGATCGAGCGCCGGATCGAGAACCTGCAGGCCCTCGACTACCCGGCCGACAGGCTCGAGCTCGTCGTCACCTCCGACGCGTCGACCGACCGCACCGACGAGCTGGCCGAGGCCGCCGGCGCGCACGTCGTCCGCAACCCGCGCGGCGGCAAGGTCGCCGCCCAGGACCGCGCCGTCCGCGAGACCTCGGCCGAGATCGTCGCCTTCTCCGACGCGAACGCGACGTGGGCGCCCGACGCGCTGCGGCGGCTCGTCCGCGCGTTCGCCGACCCGGAGGTGGCCTACGTCTGCGGGAAGCTCGTGCTGCAGCGGGCGGACGGGACGAACCGCGAGGGCGCGTACTGGCGCTACGAGCTGTGGCTGCGCGAGAGCGAGTCCCGGCTCGGCTCGGTCACCGGCGGCAACGGCTCGATCTACGCCGTGCGGCGCGAGGACTACGTCGAGGTCGACCCGCGCTTCGGGCACGACCTCTCGTTCCCGTACCTGATGGTGCAGCGCGGCCGCCGCGCGGTCTTCGAGCCGGAGGCGCTCGCGTACGAGAAGCCGACGCCCGACCTCGAGACCGAGTACCGGCGCAAGGTGCGGATGTTCGAGCACTGCTGGCTGATCGCGCTGCGCGGGCGGATGCTGCGCGGCCTGCCGCCGCTCTACCTCGCGTCGATGGCCTCGCACCGCGCGTTGCGCTACGGAAGCGGTCTTCTCCATGCGGTGCTGCTCGGTGCGAACGTTGCCCTCGTCGCGGCGGGCCCTGTCTACGTGGTCGCGCTGGCCGGCCAGGCGGCCTTCGTCCTGCTCGCCGTCGCGCGCCCCGGGCTTCCGCGGTACTACGCGCTGGTCACGCTCGCGACGCTCACGGCGCTCAGGAACTACGTGCGCCGCGGCGTGCCGGCGACGTGGCAGGCGGCGGAGGGGACGCGGTGAACCGGGTCGCGGACGTCGCCGGGGCGGCGCTCGGCCTCGTCGTCGCCTCGCCGTTCCTCGCGGCCGCGGCCGCAGCGGTCAAGCTCGGCGACGGCGGCCCCGTCCTCTTCCGCCAGGAGCGCGTCGGCAAGGACGGCGTCCCCTTCGAGCTGCTCAAGCTGCGGACGATGGTCGTCGGCGCCGAGAGGCAGGGGGCGGGCTACGCCGTCGAACGCGGCGACGCGCGGATCACCGGCGTGGGCCGCGTGCTCCGCAAGCTCTCGCTCGACGAGCTGCCGCAGCTCTGGAACGTCGTCCGCGGCGAGATGTCGCTCATCGGCCCGCGGCCGACGCTCGCGTACCAGGTCGAGCGCTACACCGACCGCCAGCGCCGCCGGCTCGAGGTCAAGCCGGGCCTCACCGGCTGGGCGCAGATCCACGGGCGGGCCGCCTTGCCGTGGGACGAGCGCATCGAGCTCGACGTCTGGTACGTCGAGCACCGCTCCCCGGCCGTCGACCTGAGGATCCTGCTCCGAACGCCCTTGGCGCTCTTCTCCGGCACCTACAAGGGGGCCACCGGCGGTTGGCGGTGACCGACCCGCTCGCGCTCGCGGAGGCGACACTCGTCCACGAGCCGCTGGCAGCGGACGAGGAGGTCGCCGAGGATTCGCGCTTCGTCCTCTTCGTCGGGCCGCGGGTCGCGACCGTGCAGCGGATCCGGCTCCGCGTGGACGACGTGGATGCGGCGCTCGCGGAGGTGCGCGGGCGGGCGTCCGGGACGCACCACGACGTGGGAGGCCGCGACCGTCTCGACCCCGCGGGACCTCGCCGAGCGCCTCCTCGCGCTCGGCTTGCGCGAGGACGAGGCGCGCCGCTCCGCGGCCATGGTGCTCGAGGGTGATCTCGGGCCGATGCCGCCCGGGATCGAGGTGACGCGCGTCGAGGACGTCGAGGCTTTCAAGGCACACGTCGGCGTCACGCACGAGGTCTTCGGGATGCTCGACCGACTCCCGGAGGAGCTCGAGCACATCGAGCGCGATGGCGCGGCCAGGCTCGCCGACGAGCGATTCGTGCGCTACATCGCGTGGGTCGAGGGCAAGCCGGCCGGCGCCGCCACGGCGACCTTCGCACCGGAGGGCGCGATCCTCCACAGCGGCTCGGTGCTGCCGTGGGCGCGCGGCCGCGGGGCGTATCGCGCGCTCGTCGCGTTTCGCCAGGCGGAGGCTGCGGCCCGCGGCACCCCGACCGTGGTCACGCGGGCGAGTGCGATGTCGCGGCCGATCCTGCTCGGCCTCGGCTTCCGCGAGCTGGCAGAGATCCGCTTCCTGGTCGACGCGCCCTAACAGTTCCTGCAACCGCCCCGGCTACCCTTGCCGCCGCATGAGCGCCGCGGTCCTCTTCACCTGCGCCGGACAGCGCGTGGACATCGTGAGCGCCTTCGCCCGTGCCGGCGCGACGACGATCGCCGTCGACGTCAACGCCCTCGCCCCGGCGCTCTACCACGCCGACCACCGCGTGCTCGTGCCGCGGATCGACGACCCCGGCTACCTCGACGCCGTCCGCGGCCTCGTCGCCGAGCACGACGTCGACCTGATCGTCCCGCTCACCGACCTCGACCAGCACCTGCTCGCCGCGGAGCGCGACACGCTCGGCGCGCAAATCCTGCTCTCGGAGCTCGAGGTGGTCGAGGCGATGGCGGACAAGTGGCTCTCGCACCGGTTCTTCCTCGAGCGCGGCCTGCCGTCGCCGGACACGTGGCTTCCGGGCGAGGTGCCGGGCGACGTCGAGTTCCCGCTGCTCGTGAAGGCCCGCGTCGGCTTCGGCTCGCGCGGGATCTACCGCGCCGAGACGCCCGAGCAGCTCGCCTACCACGTCCGCCACACGCCGTTCGACTCGATGGTGCAGCGCTGCCTCGCGGGCGAGGAGTTCTCGATCGACGTCTTCTGCGACTTCGACGGGCGCTGCCTCAACGCGATCCCGCGCACGATGATCGAGTCGAAGGGCGGCGAATCGATCAAGGGCATGACGATCGCCGACGCGGAGCTGATCGACTTCGGCCGACGCGTGGCCGAGACGCTGCCCGTGTACGGCCCCGCGAACGTGCAGTGCTTCCGCGAGGCCGACGGGCGCCTGCTCATCACCGACGTGAACCCGCGCTTCGGCGGCGCCTTCCCGCTGCCGCTCGCGGCCGGGAGCCGCTACCCGGAGCTCGCGATCCGCCTCGCGCTGGGCGAGCGGCCCGCGCCGACGGTGGGCGAGTTCCGCGCAGGCATCGTCATGACGCGGTTCTTCTCCGACCTCGTGCTCGCGGCCGGCCCCGACGGAAGCCTGGAGCCGTTCGCCGAGGAGCTGCCCGAGCCGGTCGCGAGCGAGCCGGGCGAATGAGGGTGTGGCTGCTGGCTGCCGCCGTCGCGGTGGCGGTCGCCGTGGGCTGCGCCGTCGCGCTGGCCGCGACCGAGGAGACCGTCACCGGCGATGGTCGCCTCCTGGCAAGCGAGCGCCCGAAGCCGAGACTGGTGAAGCCGAAGCGCGCCCGCGTGGTCGTCACCGTCGTGAACGGCGACACGCACCGGCGCGTGCGCGGCGCGGTCGTCCGGATCGGCAGCCGCAGCGCCCGCACGAACGCGAAGGGCGTCGCCGAGATCCTGCTCCGGCGCCGCGCCCCGCTGGTCGTCTCGGTCCGCAAGGCCGGCTACGCCGAGAAGGACGTGCGGATGCCGTTCCAGCGCCGCCGCAAGGTGACGGTCCGCGTCTTCCGGCCCGCGCTCCAGTGGACGATGTACGGCGCCGATCCGTCGCGCTCGCAGGCGCAGACCGAGATCCAGGTGCGCCCGCCGTTCCGCGTCGTCTGGAGCGCCGGCATCGGCTCGCTCGTCGAGTTCCCGGCCGTCGTCTCCGAGGGCGTCGCGTTCGTCGGGAACTACCGCGGCACGATCGTCGCGCTCGACATGCGCACCGGCAAGCGCGTGTGGACCCACGACCCGCCCGGCGGGAAGATGGCCTCCTCGCCCGCGGTCGTCGGCGAGGACGTGGTCGTCCACGGCATGGACGGGATCGTGCGCGTGCTCGATCGCCGCACGGGGCGGCTCCGCTGGCACAGGCGCGATCGGCTCGCCGATCGAGTCGTCGCCGATCGTGAAGGACGGCGTCGACTTCTTCGGCGCCTGGAACGGGCGGGTCTACGCGCTCGACCTCCGCACGCGGCGGCTCCGCTGGACGTTCGCGAGCGGCGCGAAGATCACCTCGAGCGCCGCGATCTGGGGGAAGACGCTCTTCATCGGCGACTACGGCGGCCGGGTGCGCGCGCTCCGCGTCGGCAGCGGCAGGCTGCGCTGGACTGGCAGCGTCGGCGGGCGCATCTACGGCACGCCCGCGGTCGCCAACGGCCGCGTCTTCGTCCCGTCGTCCACGGGCGGCTCGCTGACCGCGTTCTCGACCTCCGGCGCCCGGCTCTGGCGCGTCGGCACCGGCTCGTACGTCTACTCCTCGCCGGCCGCGTGGGCCGGACGCGTCTACTTCGGCTCGTACAACGGGCGGCTCTACGCCGTCTCGGCGAAGAGCGGTCGCGTCCAGTGGACGGTCGGCGCGGGCGGCCCGATCTCGGGCGCCGCCGTCGTCGTCGCGGGCGTCGCGTATGCGGGCTCGACCCACGGCTCGATCGTCGGCGCGGACGCCCGCACGGGCCGTGTCCTGCTTCGCTTCCCGCACGGGGAGTACGTCCCGGTCTCCGGCAACGGCCGCCGGCTGCTCCTGCACGGGTACTCGCGGATCTGGGCCGTCGAGTCGCGCCGGTGATGCGCCGGCTCGTGCTCGCGGCCGCGATCGTGCTGATCGTCGCGGCCGGCGCCGCGGCGGCGATGGCGCTGCGCAACCTCGAGGAGGGCGACGTCCGCGGCTCGTCGACGGAGGAGTTCGTGACCACGGGCGAGGAGGAGGCGGTGGTCGTCCCCGAGGCGCCGCCGCTCCCGGGCGTGCTCTGGCCGACGTACGGCTTCGCCAACACGCGCACCCGCGCGGTCGGCTACGACCACCGGCCGCCGTACCGCCGGCTGTGGACGTTCGGCGCCCGCACCCTCGTCGAGTTCCCACCCGCGATCGCCTACGGGCGCCTCTACTTCGTGAACAACAACGGCACCGCCTACGCCGTGAACGCGAAGACGGGGAAGCGGGCGTGGAAGCACGCGATCGGCCGGTGCGCCGCCGCCTCGCCCGCGGTCTCGAACCACGTGATCTTCTTCGCCTTCCTCTCGGCCCTTCCGTGCTCGCGCGGCCGCGGCGCCGACCGGCGGGACTCGGCCCGCCTCACCGGTGAGGTGATCGCGTTCGCGTCGGGCTTCGGCCGGATCCGCTGGCGCACGAAGATCGGCCCGAGCGAGTCGTCGCCGCTCGTCGCGAACGGCCGCGTCTACGTGGCCGACTGGCGCGGCAAGGTCTACGCGCTCGACGAGAAGACGGGGAAGGTGCGCTGGACGTTCCGGACGGGCGGGCAGGTGAAGGGCGCGGTCGCCCTCTCCGGGAACCGCCTCTACGTCGGCTCGTACGACCACCGGCTCTACGCGCTGAACGCCAACACCGGCAAGCTCCTCTGGCGGGCGCAGGCGCAGCGCCGCTTCGGCACGCGCGGCACGTTCTACTCGACGCCCGCAGCTGCATACGGCCGCGTCTACATCGGCGCGACCGACGGCAAGGTCTACTCCTTCGGCGCGACGTCCGGGAAGCTGATCTGGTCGCACGACACCGGCGGGTTCGTCTACTCCTCGCCGGCCGTCTGGAACAAGACCGTGTACGCGGGCTCCTACGACGACCACCTCTACGCCTTCGACGCGGCCACCGGCGACGTGAAGTGGCGCTTCCGCGCGAACGGCGACATCTCCGGCTCGCCGACGGTCGTGAACGGGATCGTCTACTTCGCCACGCTGAAGGAGCGGACGTACGCCCTCGACGCGCGCACCGGGAAGCGGCTGTGGAGCTACCCCGACGGGCAGTACACGCCGGTCGTCGCCGACGTCGACCGGCTCTATCTCGTCGGCCACGCGAAGCTCTATGGGATGGTGGAGCAGTGAGGTACCTCGTCACCGGCGCGGCCGGGTTCATCGGCTCGCACCTCGTCGAGGCGCTCGTCGCGGCGGGGCACGAGGCCCGCGGCGTCGACGCGTTCACCGACTACTACGACCCGGCGCTGAAGGAGGAGAACGCCCGCGGCCTCGACGTGGAGCGGCTCGACCTCGCCGCGGACGACCTCGACCTGGACGGCGTCGACGGGGTCTTCCACCTCGCCGGGCAGCCGGGCGTCCGCGCGAGCTGGGGCGCGGACTTCGAGCTCTACGTCCGGCGCAACGTGCTCGCGACGCAGCGGCTCTTCGAGCAGGCGGCCGCGGCCGGCGTCCGCGTCGTCTTCGCCTCGTCCTCGTCCGTCTACGGCGACGCCGAGGCCTATCCCACGCCGGAGGACACGCCGCCGCGGCCGATCTCGCCGTACGGGATCACGAAGCTCGCCTGCGAGCACCTGGCGCACGCGTACGGCCGAGCCGGGCTCGAGGCGGTCGATCCTGCGCTACTTCACCGTGTACGGGCCGCGGCAGCGGCCGGACATGGCGTTCACGGCGCTCGTGACCGCGCTCGCCGAGGACCGGCCGTTCCGGCTCTTCGGCGACGGCGGCGCGGCGCGGAGCTTCACCTACGTCGCCGACGCGGTCGCGGCCACGGTCGCGGCGATGGAGCGCGGCACGGCCGGCGCGACCTACAACGTCGGCGGCGGCGACGAGGCCACGATGGCCGAGGCGATCGCGCTCGCGGAGCGGATCGCGGGCCGCTCGCTCCGGCTCGAGCGCTTGCCCGCCGCGGCCGGCGACGTGCGCCGGACGAGGGCCGACGTCGCGCGGGCGCGCGGCGACTTCGGCTGGTCGCCGACGACGGCGCTCGAGGACGGCCTGAGGGCGCAGTGGGAGTGGGCGCGGAGTAGAGTCGCCGCCCGATGAGCAGGGTCGAACTGGAAGAGCGCGGAGGTCGATTTCGGCCGCTGGGTGTCCGCGGTCGCGGCGCGGTGGTGGCTGCCCGTGGTCGGCTTCGTCGTCGGGATCGCGCTCGGCTGGGCGCTCTCCGTCGGCGGCGAGGACGTGTACCGGGCGCAGGCACTCGTCTCGATGGGCGACCCGCTCGCCCCGAGCGGCGCGCGCGTGACCACGATCGGGACGAGCGTGTCCAGCGTCCGCGAGATCGTCACCTCTGAGGCGGCGGTGCGGCGTGCCGCGTCGGTTTCGGGACTGACGCCGGCGGAGGTGCGGCGCGGGATCTTCGTCTCGCAACCCTCCGGCGGCGGCGGGCCGCGGGTCGGCCAGCCGGCGCTCGTCAACATCGGCGTCCGCGGCGACGCCCCGCGGCGGGTGGCGCAGGCGGCCAACGAGCTGGCGAAGATCACCGTGGCCGGGACCGACGACTACGTCGCCGCCAAGATCGAGGGCCTCCGCGGGCAGATCGCGGCCGCCGACGAGGAGCTCGGCTCGCTCGAGCGTCGGATCCAGGCCTCGCTCACCGCCGCGCAGTCCCCGGGCCTCTCGGAGGAGGCGAAGCTCGTCGCGCTCACGAACGCCGGCGTGCTCGAGCAGCGCCGCTCGACCGTGATCCAGGCGCGCTCCGACCGGCAGCAGCTGCTCGCGCTCGCGGAGAACGTCGAGGCGCCGCAGGTCGTGCAGCCGGCCGTGGCGCGGAAGGTGACGGCGCAGAGCCGCCGGAACGCGATCGTCGTCGCCGGCGTCCTCGGTCTCCTCGTCGGCCTGCTCGCCGCGCTCGTGTGGGACCCGATCGCGGCGCGCGTGCGCAAGTAGCGATGTCGCGGCGGGCACTGCTCGTCCTCGTTGCCGTCCTCGTCACCGTCGTTTTCGCGGCGATCGCTGTGCGGGGTGTCGACCCGGACGCGGTGTGGGAGGCGATCAAGAGCTGCGACCCGCTGTGGCTCGTGCCGTCGGTGCTCGCGCTCGGCGTGAGCGTCTTCGTCCGCGCCCTGCGCTGGCGCGCGCTGTTCGACCCGAGCCGCCGCCCGGGCATCTGGCCGGTGACGGCGGCGACGCTCGTCGGCTACCTGTTCCTGCAGATCCTGCCGCTCCGGGCGGGCGAGGCGGCCCGCATCGTCGCGCTCAGCCAGCGCTCCGGGACGTCGAAGGCCGAGGTCGCGGGGACGGCGCTGCTCGAGCGCGTCTACGACCTCGTCGCCGTGCTCGGCCTCCTCTTCGTGCTCCTGCCGTGGCTGCCCGAGGTCACCTGGCTCCGCGCCGCTGCCTCGCTCGGGGCGGCCGTCTTCGCGCTGACCGTCGTCGCCGTGATCGTGCTGGCCGTCTGGGGCGACCGCGCCGTGCACGCGGTGATGCGGCCGTTCGCGCGCCTGCCCGTGGTGCCCGCTGACCGGCTCGAGGAAATCGGCCACAACCTCGCGCAGGGCCTCGTCGGCCTGCGCCGGCCCGGCCTCGCCCTGTGGGCGCTGTTCCTCTCCGTCGCCTCGTGGGTGCTGCTCGGGCTCTCGTCCTGGTTCGTGTTCGAGAGCTTCGACCTCGGCGTGGGCGTCGTGGCCGGCATCTTCGCCGCGATCGCGGCCGGGCTGACCGCCGTCCTGCCGGCCGGCCCGTCCGGGATCGGCGTCTTCGAGGCGTCGATCGTCGTTGCCCTCGGCGCGTACGGCGTGGACGAGTCCGAGGCGCTCTCGGCCGCGCTCGTCCTGCACGCGGTGGGCTTCGTCAGCCTCGTCGCCGCCGGGCTGCCGGTCATCCGGTTCCACGTGCGCAGGACGATCCAGGCCGTGGAGAGCTAGAGGACTTCCCCCGCGCGGCCGAAAAGGAGAAGGTCGCATGCTCGAGGGCAAGTCCGTCGCCGTCGTCGTCCCCGCCTTCCGCGAGGAGCACCTGATCGCCGAGACGCTGCGCGGGATCCCGGAGTGGGTCGACCGCGTGTACGTCGTCGACGACCGCTCGCACGGATGCGACCGCCGAGCGGGCGCGCGAGGTCGGCGATCCGCGCGTCGAGGTCATCGTCCACGAGGTGAACCAGGGCGTCGGCGCGGCGATCGTCACCGGGTACAAGCGGGCGCTCGCCGACGAGATCGCCTGCACGGTGGTGATGGCCGGCGACAACCAGATGGACCCGGCCGAGCTCGAGGTCGCGTGCCTGCCGGTCGTCCGCGGCGAGGTCGACTACCACAAGGCGAACCGGCTCTTCACCGGCCAGGCGTGGGATCTGATCCCGCGCAACCGCTACCTCGGCAACGCCGTCCTCTCGCTGCTGACGAAGGTCGCTTCCGGCTACTGGCACGTCGCCGACTCGCAGGCCGGCTACGCCGCGATCTCGCTGCCGATGCTGCGGCTGCTCGACCTCGACCGGATCTACAAGCGCTACGGCTTCCCCAACGACATCCTCGTGCACCTGAACGTCGTGGAACGCCCGCGTGCGCGACTTCCAGTCGCGGCCGATCTACGGCGTCGGCGAGCGCTCGGGGATCAAGATCCGCAAGGTCGTGCCGCGGATCTCGTGGCTGCTCGTGAAGGGCTTCTTCTGGCGGCTGCGGGAGAAGTACGTGATCCGCGACTTCCACCCGCTCGTCTTCTTCTACACGTTCGGCTTCCTGCTCACGGGCCTCGGCCTGGCACTCGGGCTCTACGTCGCGATCGCGCGGATCTTCGTCGGCGGCGACATCACGGCAGGGCACGGCGGCGCTCGGTCGCGCTGCTGCTCATCTCGGGCTCGCAGTTCTCGCTGTTCGCGATGTGGTTCGACATGGAGTCGAACAAGGACCTGCGC
>CAVVCQ010000003.1:0-187537 GCA_963746805.1 uncultured Actinomycetes bacterium
CGGGAAGTGAAACGCGAGGTACAGGATCGTGCGCACGACGCGTGTCGCTGCTGGATGTCATGGCCGAACGCTAGGCGGCGTCGATGACGTCGGCGTCGAACATCGAAGCACGTCGAGTCGCGACGAGCGCGCTGAATGCGGCCTCGACGTCATCCACGTCTTCGGCCACGCGTAGTGCTCAGCGCGCGCCCAGCGGCCGCGAGTGATCGCCGCAGCTTGGAATTGTCGAGGAGCCGGAGGATCGCCGCCGCGAGGCCGTAGACATCCTCGCTGCTACCTGGTCTTCGTGGATCACGCTTTCTACGACGCCGCCCGCCTTGCTAGCGACGACTGGGACGCCAGCAGCCATGGCCTCGATAGGCGGGATCGGGAAACGCCTCGAGACCCGACGGGAACACGAAGATGTCGGCTTCCTCGTAGAACGCTGGGTCTCGTGGTGCGCGACGCGATCGCGGGCAACGGTGACGCGCGGCAGTGAGGTTCGACATCCGCTCGCGAAGCTGCTCCAGGTAGCTGCGTCCGTAGAACCGCTGAGTCGCCTCACGAGATCGTCGTCCGAGACTGCTACTGCGAACTCGAAGGGCACCGGCGACTCCTCACCGAGCACGGTAAGGCGAACCTCTGGGTGGAGCGACACCACGTGCTCCAGTGCATCGACGAGGACATGAAGGCCCTTCTCCGGCGACGCGACCGACATTCAGAGACGGACCGTCCTGTTCCACGGTCGCAACAAGCCAAGCGCCGAGAGCTGGTCCGTGTCGACGCCGTTGTAGATCGTGACGCACCGTTCCGCGTGCGCCGGAAAGCGCTCGCGCACTTTGTCCGTGATGCTGCTGCAACCCCACGATCAGGCTCTCGCCGATCCAGCCGGCGTTCGATCATCGACCGGTCGAGCTGGCTGAGCCACTCGCAATGCATGTGGAGAACGAGCTTCGCGTCGGTGAGCCGGCGCAGGACCGGAAGCGCCTGTGAGTAGTTGAATACATGGACGACGTCGGCGCCGTACCGGCGCACGTCTCGAGCGACGCGCATCCAGTACTCGAGGGGATGCAGAACGGACGCGAAGAACGGCTTCCTCGGCGGCGAGAGCCGCCATGCGGCTCGCAGCCCTCGCACGACGGGCCGACCGCGCTCGTGCGGCACGAGCCGGTACTGCACGTCGCTGTCCGAGGGAGGCGGCGCGGAAGGTGGACGACTCGCGAAGATGGTGACCTCGTGCTCGCGCCAGCGCCTTCGCGCAGCGCTCGGCCGAGAGCTCGATCGATCCACGCCGGCAGCACAGCATGGCCGGGTTGCGTGACGAACGCGATCTTCACGGGTTCAGCGTGAGTCGACCGGACAGGCGGTCGGTGCTACCCGCCGACCTGACGCGACAGACACGTCGCCGAACGTCGCGTCGGCATGGTGCGCGACCAGCACGATCGATCCACGATGCGTCGTCGTCTCCCCAGCTCCAGTGCGGAATATCGGCCTCGAGCGACCACGATGCGGGCTCGGGCTTGTCGCTCCGCCAGAGCTTGCAACTGTATCGGGTCAGGCCGTTGCCGAGGTTGCGCTCGCGGAACCGCATGGTGTGCTTGACGCCGAGCGGCAGGTCGAGGTTCTGCGAGGCGACGATCGTGTCGTGGGCCGGCCCCGGGCTGTAGCCGGATCTGGAGGCGGTAGAGCAACGCGATCGACCCCGTTGTACGCGTAGAGACAGAGCCAACCGAGGGATGGCCGAAGCGCGGCTGACCCCAGTCGGAGTGGCCCTGCCAGCCGAGCGCGAGCGACGGCAGAGCCGACGGTCGGGTGGGAGGTGTCGAATGAGTTGAAGGTCATCTCGGCACTCGCCTCGTAGTCGAGCCACGACGTGTCACCGAGGGTGATCACACGGTCGAAGCCGGTCGCCGCGGGCCGGATCCCCTGCCCGTCGTAGACCCACTGGCCCTCGAAGATCTGTGCGAGCTGCGAAGCCGACTCCGCCGAGGTCCAGTGCGCGAGGTACGGCCTCGGCCACTGCTTCAACGGGCTGTAGTGACGCGTCCAGAAGAACTCGTGCTTCTTGACGAAGGCCCGCATGTAGCCGCAGTTGACGTGGTACTCCGGGCTCGGCGTGCAGTTGAGCTGCGTGGCGTAGCGCGAGAGCACCTGCCACTTGAGGTTCGCGCCCTCCGTCGTGGCCTGCATCGAGAGCGGAACCTCGACGAGCTCGGTCGGAGGGCCGGCAGTGCCCCAGCTGGTACCGGTCGGGCTGTCCGAGCATGCCGGCGTCGGCGGCGCGGTCACGTCGAGCGTCGGAGTGAATCGGGCGAAGGGATTGTTGTTCTGGAGGGCCGGATTCGGCCATTGCGACGCCGAGAGCACCTGGCAGAACTGCGTTCCCTCCGGGTGGATCAGGGTCGTGTGGATACGCACGTTGAGCCTGCTTGCGCACGAGCGCCGCCGTCAGCGAGCTCCAGACCTTGACGTGGTCGGCGTTCCCGTCGAGCTCGGCGTGCGTGTAGATGTCGGACGGGTTCGTGACGTCGAGAAGCAGCTCAAGGTCGGGCGCCGAGCGCACTGGCCGTGAGGTCGGAGTGATGCCCGTCGACGAGGTAGCGCAGCTCGCCGTTGCAGGTCGCGTTCGATGCGTCAAAGTCCGCGCCGTACGTCCGCGTGAACCCGCTCGCGGCGCCCGTCCACGGCGTCCCCGAGGCGGCGACGTCGAGCGAGCCCGTTTTGCGGGTAGCCGAGGAAGATGATGTTGGTCGTTGCGAGGTTCGGCGTCCACTGCAGACCGAGCAGCGCCATCGCGTTCCTCGTCTCGGCCGATCGGGTGAGGCCGTACTGGACGTTCGTCGCCGGATTCCCGCTGGCCGCTCCGCAGTACCCGCTCGCCGTCCCGCTGAGCCCACTGTCACCGTTCGTGACGAGCGCGATGACGACGCGCCGACCCGCCGCACGCTCCTTCGCGATCACGCCTGCGTACCCGAGTGCCTCGTCGTCCTGGTGCGCCACTACGACGAGCACGGTGCCGTTCGCAGGCGGCTGGGTCGTCACAGTGCCCTGCCAGTCGACGGTGACGTTCCGGACCGTCGAGTTCCCGGCGCCGTCGGTCGCGGTGATCTCGACGTCGTTCGCCCCGGGGCGGAGGTCGCCGTAGAAGAGCTCGATGTTGAAGTCGCCCTGGTGCGCGAGGCGGTCGTCCGACGGACCCGACGCTCAGGGCCGAGGCCTGGCCGCTGTTGAGGCGGTACGAGAGCGACTGGATGCCGTTCGGGTCCTCGACGTTGCCGAGGACGTTGATCCACTTCTGAGGCACGCCGACGGCGCCGAACGTCTGTGGGCTCCCGCGCCAGATCGCGATGCTCGGCCCGGCGCGCACACGGCTGCGTCGTGAACGTCCGGTCGCTCGACGTGGCCTGGTTCGTGCTCGCGTCGGTCGAGCGGACGCGGTAGTGATACGTCGTCGCGCAGGCGAGCCCGACCAGGCGCGCGCGGTGAGCCGTGAGGTCGCCGCCGGCTGCCGGAGCGCCGCCGTAACCGGTCGTCAGGCCCCAGTCGACGGACGACGTGGCGAGCTCGTTGGTCGACCACGTGATCGTGGCCGACGTCCGGTGCGTCACGGCGGCGATCGACGTCAGCGCGGGGGGCGTCAGGTCCGGCGGGGGCGGCGGGACGACCCGGAAGTAATCGATGTTCGCGGCGAAGGCGCGGCGTACTCGCCGGCGTTCCCTGCGAACGGGCCGACGGCGCTGACCGTGAACGCGTGGTCGAAGCGCACGGCGGTCGGCCAGTTCTCGCCGTCGATCCCGTAGCGAATCGTCCAGCTCGCGCCGACGCGCTTGAGCTGCAGGTAGGTCGTCGGGCCCGACGGAACGGTCTCGTTGTACTTGATGCTGGCGGTACCGCCCGTGATCACTGCGACGAAGAGCTTCGAGCCGGCCCCCTCCGAGTGCACCTCGGCGCGGATGCAGGGTCTGACCGTCGCCCTCGACCATCAGGCCCTGCTGCTGGTACCGGATCGTCGGCTGGCTGTCGAACTTCGCCTCGACCTCGAGGTTCGTGTTCGGCGCCGGCTGGAGCAGCCGCGGCACCGTGTCGGACGTCGTCCAGACGTCGTGGGTGGTCCCCGCGGGAACCGAGATCGTGGCGTGCGTTCCCGTCGCGCCGGCGGTGGCGTCGGCGAGCGGGTTGAAGAACTCCCATAGCCCCGTGTTCAGCGCCGTGGTGTTGAACTCGTCCGACTGGAGGCTCGTCGGGCAGGCAGCCGTTGCGAAGGTCCGGTCGCCGGAGACGGCAGCGTTCCCCTCCGCATCCACCGACCGCACACGGTAGTGGTAGGTCCTCGCGCACAGGAGGCCGTGGAGGAACACCGTGTGTGCCGTCCTCTCGCCCGCGATCGTGACCGCGCCCGCCTCGTAGCCCGTCGTCGGCCCGTACTCGACGACGGTGGTCGCCGGCTCGTCCGTCGTCCAGGCGATCCGCGCGCCGATCGCACTCGGGGTCGCCGCGATGCCCGTCAGCTGCGGCGCCGTCTTGTCGGGCGGGAAGTAGCGGAAGTAGTCGATCGCGGACGTGAACGCCGGCGGGTTGTTGCCGCTGTTGCCGGCAAACGGCCCTACTGCGCGCACCGTCAGCGCGCGCGTGAACGTCGTGCTCGTCCAGGTGGTGTGGTCGTTCGAGTAGCGGAGCGTCCAGGTCGAGCCCTTCCGCTTCAGCCGGAGGTAGACGGGAGCGCCGCCGGCGACCGTGGACTGGTGGATCGTGCTTGCGCTTCCACCGGTGAGGCCGGCGACGAAGAGGCGCGTTTCGCCGTCGTGATGCACCTCGATCCGCAGGAGGTTCGCGGCGTCCTGCTGGACCAGCAGACCCTGCAGCTGGTACATCGCAGTGACCGGGTTGTCGAACTTCACCTCGACGTCGAAGTCGTCGTCGGGCGTCGCCTGGAGGATCCGCGGCACCTCGTCCGCACCGGTCCACAGGTCGTGCCGACTGCCGGCGGGCAGAGCGAAGACGGCCTGCGACCCGTTGAGCGTGAGGCTCGTGTCGCCGACCGGATCGATCCGCGACCACCTCGTCGCGTCGAGGGTGGTGGTGTTGAACTCGTCGGACGAAAGTGACGTCGGGCAGGCGGCCGTGGTGAACGTCCGGTCGCCGGACCGCGCCTCGTTCCCGGAGGCGTCGGTCGAGCGGATCTCGTAGTGGTAGGTGGTCGCGCACGCAAGCCCGGTCAGCGAGATGCTGTGCCCCGTCGTCTGTGCCGAGCGCGACGCAGTCGACCCGTAGGAGGCCGTCGTGCCGTAGTCGACGCGCGAGCTCGCCGGCTCGTTCGTCGTCCACGTGACCGCGGCGCCGATCGGTCCGGAGGTCACGGAGATCGCGCCGAGCACCGGCGCGGCGTTGTCGGCCGGAACGACCCGGAAGTAGTCGACGCGTGCCGAGAACGCGGGCGGGGAGCTGCCGCTATTGCCGGCGAACGGGCCGACGCTGCGCACGGTCATCGCGCGCGTGAAGGTCGTCGAGGTCCACGAGGTGCCGTCGCTCGAGTACGAGAACGTCCACGAGTCGCCCGTGCGCTTCAGACGCAGGTAGACGGTCGCGGCCGCGGCGACGTTCGAGTAGTGGAGCGTGCTCGCGGTGCCGTCGGTGAGGCCGGCGGCGAAGAGATGGGCACCGCCGCCGTCGTGGTGCACCTCGAGCCGGAGGCCGTTCGCCGCGTCCTGCTGCACGAGCAGGCCCTGCATCTGGTACCCCGCCGAGACACCGCCGTTGAACTTCGCCTCGACCTCGAAGTTCGCGTTCGGCGCGGCCTGGGCGAGACGCGCGAGCCCGTCGACGCCGGTCCAGAAGTCGTGGCCGTTGCCGGCCGGCACCGACAGGACGGCCTCCGACCCGCTCATCGACACCGAGGAATCACCGACGGGGTCGACGAACGCCCAGAGACCGCCGTTCAGGCTGCCTGTGTTGAACTCGTCGGAGCTCAGTGCGGTGGGACACGACGCGGTCGTGAAGCTCCGGTCACCCGAGCGTCCCTCGTTGCCGGCGGCGTCCGTCGAGCGGACCTCGTAGTGGTAGGTCGTCGCGCAGGCGAGCCCCGCGAGCGTGACCCGGTGCGACGTCGTGGAGCCCGACGCCGAGGTCGTCGTCCCGTACGCGCTGCTCGTGCCGGAGTCGACGCGCGAGGTCGAGGCCTCGTTCGTCGTCCACGTGACGACCGCGCCGACACCGCTCGCAGCGGCCGAGACCGCGCTGATCACCGGCGGGGTCGTGTCGGCCGCAGGCGGAGCGGGCGTCACTTCGCGGAAGTAGTCGATCGAGGACGTGAACGCCGGCGGCGTGCCGCCGCTGTTGCCGGCGAACGGTCCGATCGCGGTGACCGTCAGCGGGAAGGTGAAGCTGGGCGCGGTCGTCCAGGAGCTGCCGTTGCTCGAATGGCTGAACGTCCACGAATTGCCGGTTCGCTTCAGCCGGAGGTACGCCGGCGCGGCGCCTGTGATGTCCGAGTAGTGGATCGTGCTCGAGCTTCCTCCGACCCATCCGGCGACGAAGAGGTGGGCACCGCCGCCGTCGTGGTGCACCTCGAGCCGGAGCTTGTTCGCCGCGTCCTGCTGGACGAGGAGCCCCTGGAGCTGGAAGCCGCTCGTGACGGCGCTGTCGAACTTGACCTCGACCTCGAAGCCGTCGTTCGTCGCCGACTGCATCAGGCGCGGCACCTCGTCGACGGCGCCCCAGATGTCGTGCCGGGTGCCGGCGGGAAGCGCGAGCTGTGCCTGCGTGCCGGTCATGGTGACCGTCGTGTCGCCTACGGGATCGACCTCGGTCCAGACAGTCGTGTCGAGCGTCGCGGCGTTGAACTCGTCCGAGCGGATGCCTGCGGCCGCCGCAGCGGTGAAGGCACGAGCCGGCGCCACCGGCGCAAGGCCCGTGATTCCGGTGAGGCTCGGCTCCCATCCGAGGCGCACGGCACCCGGCGACATCGCCGTGGCGCGGAACGTCGGCCATGCGGTCGGCGGACGCCGGGCTGAAGACCTGGACGGCAACGCGCGGCCGTCCTGCCAGAAGCGCGTGCCGGCATCGACATCGACGCGCGCGACCGCATCGCCTCGGGCGGCGGCGCCGGCTGCGGGCGCAGCGACGCACGCAAGTGCGAGGACTGCCAGGGCGAAACGTGATGTGGGCCGCATTCTGTGACGCATTACCGAAGCCCACCGGTGACCGGCGGGAGCTCTCGTGGAGCATTTCACCCGGTCGCGCCCAGCGCACTGGACGTTCGGGGGGACGCGAAGACAGGTTCGTCGCAAAGACCGCGACGCCGTCCGCCCTCGATCGCAGTGTCGTGACCCGCCTCGTGCTGCTCGTGCTCGGCGCGACGCTTGCATGGACCGTGGCGATCCGTCGACCACCGTTCGAGTGGTCCAGGCCCTCAGAACGGGCAGTCGTACGCTGCCTCGGTGGGCGGCTGGGGAGATAATGGCGGCGAGCGGCCTCGCTTGGCCTCCGAGGACACTCGCCGCCGGTGCGGGCGGGCCCGCAAGACGGGCTGCGGCCAACCCGTCAGCCGCGGAAGTTACTAAGCCTCGACAGGTCGCGCGCCATTCGAAAGTGCAGGCCGCGGTGGGGATGCGCCCACAGAGTGGGCGGCCCGTCTCACGGCCAAGCTGAGAGGCACCGCCCGCACCACATTCCTACCGGTCGCGCGCGCTACGCATCATCCCTCGAAAGGGTGATCACGAGCCACGCGACCTCGGCCCGGCTGGCCCAGCCCGCGTCACGCGTCCCCGTCGGACGCTCGCCTCCCTGCGCCGGCGCGTCCCCGCTCCCGCCGCAGCCGGAGACGAGCAGCGCGACGGCGCAGAGGGCGATCCGACCCCGTCCCATGCCTCACGTACAACGGGCAACGGCTGCCCGCAGGTACGCCGCCTACACTGTCCAGCGATGACCGCGACCGAGTACGAAGCCGTCCCGGGCATCGCGAGCGACCGCGCCGCGGCGCCGCCGGCGACCGTCGTGATGAAGTTCGGCGGCACCTCGGTCAGCGACCCGGAGAAGGTGAAGGCGGTCGCGCGCCGGCTTGCGGCCGCGCGCGATGCGGGCAACCGCGTCGTCGGCGTCCTCTCGGCGATGGGCCGCACGACCGACGACCTCATCGCCCTCGCGCAGGAGGTCTCGCCGAGCCCGGTGCCACGCGAGCTCGACATGCTCGTGTCGGTCGGCGAACGGATCACCTGTGCGCTCGCGGCGATGGCGATCCACGACCTCGGACACGAGGCGATCTCGCTCACCGGCTCGCAGGCGGGCATCGTCACCGACACGACGCACACGAAGGCCAAGATCGTCGAGGTGCGCGCCAAGCGCATCCACGAGGCGCTGGACGACGACAAGATCGTGCTCGTCGCCGGCTTCCAGGGCGTCTCGACGGCCTACGACGTGACGACGCTCGGCCGCGGCGGGACCGACCTCACGGCCGCCGCGCTCGCCTCCGCGCTCGGCGCGCGCGCGTGCGAGATCTACACCGACGTCGAAGGCGTCTTCACCGCCGACCCGCGCATCGTCCCGGGCGCCCGCAAGCTCCACGCCGTCACCTACGACGAGATGCTGGAGATGGCGGCCTCGGGCGCGAAGGTGCTCCAGCTCCGCTCCGTCGAGTTCGCGCGGAACCACTCCGTCACCCTGCACGTCCGCTCCACCTTCTCCGACGCGGACGGGACCTGGATCACCGAGGAGGACGACCGGATGCTCGAGAAGGCGATGATCTCCGGGGTCACGCACACGACCGAGGAGACGCTCTACCGCGTCGCCGGCGTGCCCGCAGCCCGGCTCTTCCGCGCGCTCGCCGATGCGAGCGTCAACGTCGACACGATCGTGCAGACCGGCGACGAGATCGTCTTCTCTGCGCCGGCCGAGGACCGGCCGACGGCCGAGCCCGTGCTCGACGACCTCGGCGCGACGTGGTCGGCGCGCGACGACCTCGGCAAGGTGAGCGTCGTCGGCGCCGGGATGAAGAGCCACCCCGGCATCGCGGCCAAGACCTTCGCCACGCTCGACCGGCTCGGGATCACGCCGCAGGTGGTGAGCACCTCGCCGATCAAGATCGCGTGCTACCTCGAGGCCACCGACGTGGAAGAGGCCGTGCGCGCCCTCCACGCCGCCTTCGAGCTCGACGCGCCGGCAGCGGAGCGCGCCGGTGCCTAGCGGCGCCCGCATCGGCGTCGTCGGCGCCACCGGCGCGGTCGGCACCGTCACGCTCGAGCTCCTTCGCGCGCGCGAGTACAAGAACGTCCGCGCCTTCGCGTCGGCGCGATCCGTCGGACGGCGGCTCGGCGACCTCGTCGTGGAGGAGGCGACCCCCGAGGCGCTCGAGGCGGGCGGACTCGACGTCGCGCTCTTCTCCGTCGGCACCTCGGCCTCGCGCCGGCTCGTGCCCCACGCCGTTGCGGGCGGCGCCGTTGCGATCGACAAGTCCTCCGCCTATCGCCTCGAGCCCGGGATCCCGCTCGTCGTCCCGGAGGTGAACGGCGCCCGCGCGCTCGAGCACGACGGGATCGTCGCCAACCCGAACTGCTGCGCGATCCCGCTGAGCTGTGCGCTGCAGCCGCTGCGGGACGCCGCCGGCCTCGCGCGGGTCCGCGTCGCGACCTACCAGTCGGCGTCGGGCGCCGGCGCCCAGGCGATGGAGCGCCTTCGGGGCGAGTCGGCCGAGGAGCACGACCTGCGCATGGACTGGGACTTCGACGGCGTCGAGTTCGACGAGGAGTCGAAGCTGCGCGAGGAGACGCGGAAGATCCTCGAGCTGCCCGAGCTGCCGGTGAGCGCGTCGACGATGCGCGTGCCCGTGCTCGTCGGCCACGCCGAGGCGGTCTGGGTCGAGACCGAGGAGCCGCTCTCGCCGGAGCACGCGACGGAGCTCCTCGCCGCCTCACCGGCGATCCGGCTCGACGACTTCCCCTCCCCCGGCCGGGCGGCCGGCGGCGACCACGTGCTCGTCGGGCGGGTCCGGCGCGACCCGACGGTCGAGCACGGCCTCGCGCTCCTCGTCGTCGGCGACAACCTGCGCAAGGGCGCGGCCCTCAACGCCATCCAGATCGCCGAGTTCCTGCTCGAGCGCGCGGCACTCGCGGCCTGAGCGAGCTCGACCGGATCCTCGCGTCGAACGAGGCCTACGCGGCCGGGTTCGCGCCGAAGCCGAACGTCGTCGCCCGCCGGCTCGCGGTGCTCGCGTGCATGGACGCCCGCTTCGACCCCTACGGCGCCCTCGGCATCGTCGCCGGGGACGCGCATGTGATCCGCAACGCGGGCGGCATCGCCACGGACGATGCCCTGCGTTCGCTCGTCGTGTCGCACTGGCGGCTCGGGACACGCGAGGCGCTCGTCGTCGGCCACACCGACTGCGGCATGGCGACCTTCACCGACGAGGAGCTGCACGCACGCCTGCGAGCCGAGACGGACGCAGCCGAGGTCAGCGCGCTCCGCTTCCTCACCTTCACGGACGTGGAGGAACGCGTGCAGGAGAGCGTGCGCCGGATCAGCGAGTCGCCGCTCTTCCCCGACGACTACGGCGTATCCGGGCTCGTCTTCGACGTCGAGACGGGCCGGCTCCGCGTCGTCGCCTGACGTGGGCGCCCGCGCCGATCGTGCGCGCCGGATCGCCGCGTTCGTGCCGGACTGTGTCGTCCTGCTGCGCCGGCTGCTCGGAGACGAGCGGGTGCCGCGGCGGGCGAAGGTCGCGCTCGCGCTCCTCGTGCCCTACCTGCTGATGCCGTTCGACCTGATCCCGGACGTCATCCCGGTCCTCGGCCAGCTCGACGACGCCCTGCTCGTCGCCGCTGCCCTCGCGTACGTCGTCCGGGTCGCCGGGCCCGACGTTGTCCGCGAGCTCTGGCCGGGCTCGGAGGACGGCCTGCGGGCCGTGCTCCGGCTGTCCTCGGGGTGATGAAGCGGCGCGAGCCGCAGCGCCTAGGCGGCGCTGCGGCTTGCGCTGGGAGTGGCCGGCAGGAGCCCGTTGACCTGGGCCCAGCGGCTTGCTTCGGTCCGGTTCGCGACGTCGAGCTTGCGGTAGATGTTCGAGAGGTGGAACTTCACCGTCTGCTCGGTCACCCAGAGCATCCGGGCGAGCTGCGAGTTCGAGTGCCCCTCCGCCACGAGCTGGAGAATCTCCAGCTCCCGCTTCGTCAAGTCGTGGTCCGGGATCGACGGCTCGGGTCCGGCCGCGAGGACCGTCGCGCCCGTCGAGCCGCGCGACGTGGCGAGGAAGATCGAGTGCTCGAACGACTGCCGGACGGCAGCCGCGAAGTCCTCGGGACTCGCAGCCTTGCTGCAGAACGCCGCCGCACCGGACGCGAACGCCGCATCGACTGAGCGATGATCGGTCTGATCCGCGACGGCGATGACCTTCACCGCATCGTGGACCTCGCGGGCGCGACGAAGGCAGTGCCATCCGTCCACGTCGCCGTCGATCGCGTCGACTTCCACGATCAACAGATCGGGTGTTTCCTCCCTCACCAGGCCAAGTGCGCGCGCGGGGCTCGTGGTCTGTCCCGCGACGGTGATGCCGATTCGCTCCAGGAGCTGGCCAACTGCCTCGAGCCACAGTGGATGTCGCGAGACGGTGACCGCCGTACGACTAGTCAGATGCATGCATCGAAAGGGCCGCCTTTCGATCGAAGGTACGTGTCCAGATACTTCTACAACCTTCCGGGCCCTATGGGAATAGGGGGGTTCAGAACCTACCCTAAGGGCGAAAACCTGTTGTTTTCTTATGAAATCGCCGTCTAGGGCCGTTGCGGCACGGGCGCGGGCATGAAGGCCTCCTTCACCTGCCGCAGCACCTTCGCCCGGCGTCCCTCCGCCACCGGCTGCAGCCCGCCGAGCTCGAGCCGGCACAGCTCCACGCGCCCCGCGGCGCGGACGGTGAGGAAGCCGAAGTCGGAGAGGAAGTCGCGCGGGAACACGGTGCGGTGCACGAGGAACCGCTCGTACGCCGACTCCCCTTCCACATAGCGGTAGCCGAAGGTCTCGAGCGCCTTCGCCCCCTTGTCGCGCGCCTCGCCGATGGCGGCGAGGAAGAGCGACTGCATCACCCACGGCGAGGTCGGGTCGACGAGGTAGGCGCAGGTCACGAGCACCGAGTCCTCCGAGGGCGGCCCGGCGGGCAGCTCGGCCGCGCGCGGGAAGAGCGGCGAGGGGCCGTACTGCATCGAGCCGACGACGCGCCCGGCCTCGTCGTAGTAGATCGTCCCCCACGCGCCCCACTCGTCCTCCGCACGCTCGATCCAGCGCGGCTTCTCCAACCGGCGGCTGCCGCGCGACTGCCACCAGACGCACGCGTGACAGACGGACGGCGCCGTCGCGAGCGTCGCACCCGTGAGGCCCGCGATGCGCGGGGGCACTACGCCTCTTCCGGGTCCGGCTCGCCGACCTCGTCGACGACCACGTTGACGGTCGGCGCCTCGATGTCGGCCATCCGCGTGAGGTAGTCGCGCACGCGGTGCTGGACGGCGAGCGCCACCTCCGGGATCGACGCTCCCCAGTCGATCCCGAGGTGGAGCTCGACCGCCACGCGCCCGTCGTCGGTCGAGACGCGGACCGCGCGCCGGCCCTCGAGCGCGCGCACGCCGGCGACCTCGCGCGCAGCGTCCGCGGCGTAGCTCGCGAGGACGTCGGTCGAGATCTGTGCGTTCCCCTCCACCACCGCCAGTCTAGGCGCCCTACCCGAACGCGAGCCAGGCCAGGAAGAGAACCGCGCCCCACGCCCAGACGGCCGCCGTGACCACGGCGACGCGGGCCACCTGCGAGCCCTCCGCCGCCACCGCGAGACCGCTGCCGACGGCGAGCGGGATGCCCAGCGGGAACACGACCACGGCCCAGCCGTCGTCCCATCCGGGCCAATCTCCACCGGCCGCGGCGTCAGCGACCATCAGCGCGAAGCCGACCGCCAGGACCCCGAGGACGGCGGCGCCGAGCCACAGTCGCGCCGTCATCACCCGCACGCTACGACGCGTCGCGACCCGGTGCAAGCACGAGCTCGGTCGCCTCCGGACGGGCGAGGAAGCGGAACGGGATGAACGTCGTGCCAAGCCCCGGCGATACGTGGAGCACCGTGCCGCGCCGGCGATAGACGCCCTGGGTGTAACGCGCTCCCAGGTGGGCGAGGTGGAGGCGGCCTGTCACCCACGGCACCACGATCTGCCCCGCGTGCATGTGCCCGGCGAGGACGAGGTGCCAGTCGCCGGGCCGCAGGCGCTCGATCACGCGCGGGAAGTGGCAGAGGAGGATGCGGAGGTCGGCGTCGCGATCGGGCTCCGGCCACGAGCCCGCCCCGCGAGCCGTGCGCGGGTCGAGGCCTGCGACCTGTACGCGGCGGCCGCGCAGCTCGAGCGTCCGCGACTCGTCCTCGAGCAGCGTCGCCGGCGTGAGCGAGCCGAGCGCCGTCGGCTCGGAGAAGGGGTCGGTGGCGTCTCCGAAGTCGTGGTTGCCGAGGACGACGAAGCAGCGCGGGAGGCGAGCCGTGAGCTCTCGCAGGAGCGGCTCGCCCGCGGGCCGCGTCAGCAGGTCACCGGTCACGCAGGTGAGGTCCGGCTGCCGCGCCTCGACCCAGTCGACGGCCTGCCGCACCGCGTGCTCGCCGCGCGACGGAACGCCGAGGTGGAAATCGGAGATGTGCGCGATGCGGAGCCCCTCGAGCTCGGTAGGCAGGCCTGGCAGCTCGAGCCGGCGCTCGCGGAGCCGCACCCAGCCGCCCTCGAACCATCCCCACGCGAGCCCTCCGGCTGCGAGCGCGGCGATGCCTCCCAGCAACCACTTCATGCGCTTGCACGCGTTCGTCCGGCGCGTTGCTGGGCGTCCGGAGGGAGGGGGAACAGTGCGGCAGCACGGACCCCCGACTGGAGGGCGTACAGCGACGCGAGGCGCGCGGCGGAGCCGCGCTCTGCCCGGCGCGAGCCGCTCGCCGCCCGGGCGGGCGCGATAGACGTTCCGGCGCGGCGACTCCAGGAGCCACCGCGCCGGAAACCGCCCCTCCGCCGATTCAGATGCCGCAACGCGGCGAACCTTGCGCGACGCTTTCGCTACTGCGCGAGCTTCTCGAGCACGGGCTGCACCGGGACGATGTGCCGGCGGAACTTCAGCTCCGACTCCTCGAGCCCGGCGGCCACGCCGATCAGCTGCGACAGGTGGATGATCGGCAGGCCGTAGGTCCGCCCCGTCGCCTTCTCGAGCTTCTGCTGCCACGCGTCGAGCGAGAGGTGGCAGAGCGGGCACGGCGTCACCATCGCGTCGGCGCCCGCCTCGATCGCCTGCTCGATCGGCTGGACGAGCTCACCGAGCGCCGTCTCCTCGCGCGCGGCGATGATCGGGAACCCGCAGCACTTGATCTTGGCCGGGTAGTCGACGGGCTCGCCACCGCACGCCGTGATGATCCGCTCGAGCGACCACGGACGGTCCGGGTCCTCGAACCCGAGCAGCTTCGACGGCCGCAGGATCTGGCACCCGTAGAACGGTGCGACCTTCAGCCCCTTGAGCCCCTTGTGCGCGACCTCCTGCAGCCGCGCGAAGCCCTCACCCTCGGCCACGAGCCAGAGGAAGTGCTTCACGTCGACCGTGCCGTCGTAGGACGGGACGCCGACCGACTCGAGGTTCGCGTTGACGCGGGCGCGGAGCCGGTCGTCGAGCCGCAGCTGGTGGTTCGCCTGCCGCAGGTTGAGCGTGCAGACGTTGCAGATCGTCATCAGCGTCTCGGCGCCGGTCGCCTGCGCGTAGGCCAGGATGCGCGCGTTCAGGTGGAGGTAGTAGTCGGGCTCCGCCTCGTGGATGTCGCCGGCGCCGCAGCAGGTGACCGACTCGAGCTCGATCAGCTCGAGGTCGACCATGGGCGCGAGCGCCTGCGTGGACGAGTCGAGCTCCTTCGCCGAGAGCGACGCGAGGCAGCCCTTGTAGTACGCCACCTTCGTCCGCTGCGGAACCTCGGTCGTGCTCACGCTCCTCCTTCGGGCTTGCGGGTCGGCTCTGCGCCGGGGGTGACGTCGGCCTGCGCGCGCGAGCCCATCCCGGCGTCGCCTCCGGCGGGCGCGGGCGGTCTCCCGTTCTCGTCGGGGAGGAAGGGCCGCGGGAAGGCGTCCTCGCGGTCGTACGGGTCGCGGTCGGGCTCGAAGCCGTGGCCGAGCGCGGCAAGCGCGTGCTCGCCCTGGACGATCCCCATCGCCCCGCTCACGCCCTGCTCGCGCACGAGCGAGCGCAGCTTCCGCGCCTCGTCGACGTCGGCCGCGGTGTGCGGGAACGGGATCGGGCGCGCCTTGCCGTGGCTGATCAGGCTCATCGCGAACTTCATCTGCTTGATCGTCGAGACCCAGCCCTGCGTCTTCGGAATCAGCTCCTCCTCGCGCAGCCAGCCGGTCGTCTCCGCCGAGCGCGCGAACCAGAGGGCGTGCTTCGCGCCCATGTCGCGCGTGATCCCCGCCTTGACCGACTCGGCGCCGAGCTTCGCGATCGCGTCGCGCGGGTCGACCCCCTTCGGGCAGCGCTCGTTGCAGAAGTAGCAGCGCGTGCACTCCCAGATCCCGTGCTCGTCGTTGTACTCCTCGAGGCGCTCCACGACCTTGCCGTCGCGCGGGTCGCCGACGAAGCGGAAGCCCTTTGCGAGCGCCTGCGGCCCGAGGAACTCCGGGTTGGACTCCATCGCGTTGCACTCGGAGACGCAGCAGCCGCAGTTGATGCAGAGCGCCTCCTTGTGCACCACGTTCATGCGTTCCTGGGAAATGACGTGCTCCTTGCCGTCCGGCGGCTCCTCGTAGCCCGGCTGGAGGTACGGCTTCATCGCCCTGAACTTCGCCCAGAACGGCTCCATGTCGACGACGAGGTCCTTCACGATCGGGAGGTTCCCCATCGCCGAGATCACCGGGACGTGGCCGGCGTCCGCGATGTCGTACATGCGCGTCTTGCACGCGAGCACCGCGGCGCCGTCCATCCGCATGCCGCACGAACCGCAGATCATCATCCGGCAGCTCCTGCGGTAGGCGAGCGTCCCGTCCTGCTGGTCCTTGACGATGTCGAGGCAGTCGAGGAGCGTCGCCTCGTCCGGCGCGTCGAACTCGTACTCGCGGAGCTGGCGCTCGCCCGTCTCGCTGTTGAACCGCCAGATCTTGAGGGCCATCTGCACGGCTAGTACTTCCGCTCCGTCGGTTCCCAGCGCCCCATGCGGACCTCCTTATACGTGAGCTCGGGCCCATCGCCGTCCCAGCGCGAGATCGAGTGCTTGAGGAAGTTCTCGTCGTCGCGCGTCGGGTAGTCGTCCGGGCGCGAATGAGCGCCACGGCTCTCCTGCCGCGCCACACCCGCCTGGAGCATGCAGACGGCGGTGTCGAGGAGGTAGCCGAGCTCGAGCGCCTGCGTCAGGTCGGAGTTGAACACCTGGCCCTTGTCCTCGACGACGACCCGCTCGTAGCGCTCGCGGAGCTCGTCGATGATCTCGAGCTGGCGCGTCATCCCCGCCTCGCGGCGGAAGACGCCGAAGTTCTCGAGCATCGAGGCCCCGAGCTCGTCGCGGATCTGCCACGGCCGCTCGCCCTCGGTGCGGTCGAGGAGCTCCTGCAGGTCGCGCTCGGCGCCGGCGACCGCCGACTGCGGCACCTCGATGGTCGTGTTCGCGAGCGCCCACTCGGCGGCGGCACGGCCGGCGCGCCGACCGAAGGTGATCGTCTCCATCAGCGAGTTGCCGCCGAGGCGGTTCGCGCCGTGGACCGACACGCAGGCGACCTCGCCCGCCGCGTAGAGGCCGGTCAGCTCGGTCAGTCCGTCGTTGTCGGTCTCGACGCCGCCCATGTGGTAGTGGGCGCCGGGCCTGACGGGGATCGGGTCGTAGATCGGGTCGACGCCGGCGTAGACCATGGCGAGCTCGCGCGAGCCCGGAAGCCGCTCGACGATCCGCTCGGCGCCGAGGTGGCGAAGGTCGAGCATCACCGAGCCGTTGACGCCGCGCCCCGACTCGATCTCGGTCGTCTCCGAGCGCGAGACGACGTCGCGGGAGGCGAGCTCCATCGCGTTCGGCGCGTAGCGCTTCATGAACCGCTCGCCCTCGGCGTTGATGAGATAGCCGCCCTCGCCGCGGCAGCCCTCGGTGATGAGGATCCCGGACGGGTAGAGCGTCGTGGGGTGGAACTGCATGAACTCCATGTCCTTCAGCGGCAGGCCGAGCCGCAGCGCCATCGCCATCCCGTCGCCGGTGCAGGCGTAGGCGTTCGTCGTCGCGCGGTAGAGGCGCCCGGCGCCGCCCGTGGCGAGGATCACGGTCTTGCCGCCGACGAGCTTGAGCCCGCCGTTCAGCAGGTCCCAGCAGATGACACCCTGGCAGCGGTCGTCGTTCTCGACGAGCCGCCACGCGAACCACTCCTCGTACACGGTGATGTCGCGCTTCACGAGCTGCTCGTAGAGGACCTGGATGAGGACGTGGCCGGTGATGTCCGCCGCGTACACGGTGCGCGGCGAGCCGGCGGCGCCGAACGGGCGCTGCGCCAGCCGGCCGTCCTCACGCCGGGAGAAATACGCGCCCCAGTGCTCGAGCTGGTAGATGTCGCCCGGCGCCTCGCGCGTGAAGATCTCGATCGCGTCCTGGTCGCCGAGGTAGTCGGAGCCCTTGACGGTGTCGAATGCGTGCGTCTCGGGGTCGTCGTCGGCGGCGTTGCCGAGCGCCGCGTTGATCCCGCCCTCGGCCGCGCCGGAGTGGCTGCGGGTCGGGTGCAGCTTCGAGATCACGGCGACGTCCGCACCCGCGTCGTGGGCCTCGATCGCGGCGCGCATGCCGGCACAGCCGGCGCCGACGACCAGGACGTCGTGCTTCGCGATCACGTGCGCTGACGCTAGCGGATCGGCTGCGCCACGCGCGCCCCGAACTGCGTCGCCGCGAGCATGCGCGCGAGCCCGGCCACGCCGGTGGTGTCGAGCACGCGCAGGCGCGGGAGTGCGAGCGGCTCGCGCGCCGACGCGAGCACCCCCGACTGCGTCGTCACGGCCAGGAGGTACCCGGCGCGCCGGGCCTGGCGGCGCACCCGCGCGTCGTTGCGTCCGAACGGGTACGCGAGCCACGGGACCGGGTGACCGAGACGCCGCTCGAGCGTTCGCCGCGAGCTCCGCAGGTCCTCGAGGAGCGCCGCGTCGGGCAGGGACGTCAGGTCGCGATGGGCGACGGTGTGCGAGCCGATCTCGATGCCGCGCCGTTCGAGCGCACGGAGCAGCGGCCAGGTGAGGAAGCTCGGGTCGCCGGCCGAGATGCGCCCCGAGACGACGTAGGCCGTGGCCCGGAAGCCGAGCCGCCGCAACACGGGGGAGGCGCGGAAGAACACGTCGCGGTAGCCGTCGTCGAACGTGATCAGGACCGGGCGCCGAGGCAGGTGCCCACCGCACACGAGCGCGTCCCACAGCTCGCGCTGCGTGATCGACGTGTAGCCGTGGTCGCGGAGCCAGCCCAGCTGACGCGCGAAGTCGTGCGGATGGACCGTGAGGCCGCGCGACTCGGGCGGCGTCTCGGCGGTGACGACATTGATGCGGTGGTACATGAGGATCGGGACGGCGAGCGTCCGATCGGGCAGCCGCGCGGGGAGCCGCAGGCGGCAGTCGCCGGCGGTGGAGTCCGGCGCGGCGGCGGCCTCGGCGGACGTGGCGGTGAGTGCAAGGGCCGCGATGGCGGCGACGAGGTGGAGCGTCCGGGTAGCCATGCGGCCACCGTCGGAGCGCGCGCCAACGCCGCCCTCACGGCGTCCTCACAGTCCGGTAACGGGCGGAAGAGCGCTAGATCTGCCAGGCGCCGCCGCGCAGGACGGGAACCTCGTGCCCGTCCCGCGTCACGCCGGTGACGTCGACGTCGTCGCTGCCGATCATGAAGTCGACGTGGGCCTCGCTGATGTTCACGCGCGGCACGTCCTCCTCGTCGACCGCCCACGGGAAGCCGCTGCCGAGTGCGATGTGGCTCGCGGCGTTCTCGTCGAGGAGCGTGTCGTAGAAGACGGTGCCGAGCGGCCCGATCCGGCCCTCGCGGTCGACGAGCGCCACCTCCCCGAGCCGGCGTCCGCCCTCGTCGACGTCGATCCGCGCGTTGAGCGTCTGCCCGCCCTCGTCCGCCTCGATCTCGACCGCGCGCCCGCCCTCGAAGCGGACGCGCAGGCCGCGCACGACGGAGCCGTCGTTGAGCACGAGCGGCTTCGTCGACTCGACCCAGCCTTCGGCCCGCTGCGGGTCGGGGGAGGTGAACACCTCCTCGGACGGGATGTTCGGGTGGTGGACGTGCCCGTCCGCGGTCGAGAAGCGCGTGTGGTGCCACTTCGACGTCGGCAGGAGGCCGAGCTCGAGGTCGATCGTCGGCCCGTGGTACCGAAGCGCGTCGAAGTTGAGCTCGGTCAGGCGGTTGGCAGCGCGCTCGTTCGCGTCCATCCGGCTGTTCCACGCTGCGACCGGGTCGTCCTCGTCGAGCCGGCAGACGTGCGCGACCTCGTCCCACAGCGTCGCGTAGGCCTCCTCGAGCGGGACGTCCGGGCGGACGAGCCGCGCCCACGCCTCCGTGACGTAGGGGACGATCGTCCAGTTCACGCTCCGCTCGTTGATGACGGCGACCGACTCCTTGATCGCCGGCAGGCGGTCGCGACCCACGCGCACGGGGTCGAGGTCGTCGAGAAGGCCGGGCTCCGTGGCGCCGCTGACGACGATGATGGCGCCGCCTTCGCGGGCGAGGCCCAGGACCCGGTTCCCGTACCACGGCGGCACGAACTCGAGCGAGTCGGCGTCGACGGTGTGCTGGATCCGCGCCCGCTTGACGTGCGGGTCGAACCAGTTCACGTCGACGAACCGCGCCCCGTGCCGGTACGCCTGCTCGGCGATGGCGCGGACGAGCGGCTCGTGTCCCCCGAGCTCGGCAGTGAGGCCGACGATCTGCCCCTTCCGGACGTTCGCCCCGAACGCGACCGCGAGCTCGGCGAGTCGCTCGACGATCCCTTCCGGCGGCGTCAGATCTGCCATGCCCCACCCCGCAGCACGGGCACCTCGTCCCCGTCACGCGTGACCGCGGTCACGTCCACGTCGTCGCCGCCGATCATGAAGTCGATGTGGATCACGCTCGTGTTGACGCGACCCTTGTCGGCGTCGTCGTCGACGGCGAAGCCGAAGCCGCTGCCGAGCGCGATGTGGCTCGCCGCGTTCTCGTCGAGCAGCGTGTCGTAGAAGACGACGTCGAGCGGCCCGATGCGCCCCTCCCGGTCGACGAGCGCGACCTCGCCGAGGAAGGAGCCGCCCTCGTCCTTCGCGACTCGCGCGCGGATGTTCTCGACGCCCTCGTCGGCGTCGATCTCGACGGCGCGGCCGCCCTCGAAGCGGATGCGGAGGCCGCGCACGACCGACCCGTCCGCGAACACGAGGGGCTTGGTCGCGGTCACGTGGCCGTCGACGCGCTGCGGGTCGGGCGTCGTGAAGACCTCTTCCGAAGGCAGGTTCGGCTTGTGCTCGATCCCGTCCACTGTCTCGAAGGTGGCGGCGGCCCAGCGCGAGCTCGGGAACAGGCCGATGGTGAGGTCGGTGCCCGGGCCGTGGAAGCGCAGGGCGTCGAAGCGCCGCTCGGTCAGACGCGCGGCGGCGGAGTTCGTGTCGCGGAAGCGGTCGTGCCAGGCGGCGACCGGATCGGCCTCGTCCAGACGGAGCACGTGCGCAAGCTCGTCGGTCAGGGTCGCAAGGGCCTCGCCGTCGAGGTCCGGGTGGACTTTCGCCGCCCAGGCCGCCGTCGGGTAGGGGACGATGGTCCAGTTCGTGGTGCGGTCGTTGACGATCGTGCCCGTCTCCTTCAGGCGCGGAAGCAGGTCGCGGCCGGCGCGCGCCGCGTCGAGGTCGTCGAACAGCCCGGGCGCGCTGCTGCCCGTGATCCAGAGCCGGGCGCAGCGCTGCTCGCCGAGCGCGAGGATGCGCTCGGAGTACCACGGCGGCACGAACTCGAGCGTGTCCTCCGGTGCGTGCGCGATGCGGGCGCGCTTGACCCAGGGGTCGAAGTAGAACGCGTCGACGAAGGTCGCGCCGCGCCGGTAGGCGGCCGCCGCGACGGCACGGACGAGCGGGGCATGTGCCGGCTCGGCCTGGACGAAGAGGACCTGGCCGGGCTGGAGATTGGCGCCGAAGTCGACGGCGAGCTCGGCGAGTCGACCTGTCAGCTCGTCGGCGTTCACGGGCAGGCGATCCTATACCGGACGCGAACGCGGTCATGTGGAGACGCGTGCCGCGATCGACCGCTTCCTCGCCTCGCCCGCACTGTCGGACGCGACCCGGCGGGCGTACCGCTCCGACCTCGAGTCGTTCGCGCGTTGGCTCGACCGCCGGGAGACGACGCTCGACGAGGTCGACGCGCGGGTGTTCTCGGAATGGGCGGCCGAGCTCGGGCGCGGCCGCCCGCGGCGGCTCGCGCCGTCGACGATCGCGCGGAAGCTCGCCGCGGCGCGCGCCTTGATCCGTCACGCGCTCGGGGCGGCGCGTGTCCCCGAAGGCTCGTTCGCGCCTCGGCGCCCACGACGCCTTCCGAATGCGCCCAAGGCCGCGGAGGTCGACGCCGAGCTCGCCGGGCTCGAGGGCGACGGGCCGCTCGCGCTCCGCAACCGTGCGCTCGTCGAGCTCGTGTACTCGGCGGGACTGCGCAGTGCCGAGGCGGTCGCCCTCGACCTCGGCGACGTCGACTTCGAGCAGGAGCTCGTCCACGTGCGCGGCAAGGGCGGCAAGGAGCGCGTCGTGCCGCTGGGCGAGGAGGCGGCGTACTGGACGGCGCGGTACCTGCGCGACGCCCGACCGCAGCTCGCGCGGGGCGCCGTCGATGCGCTCTTCCTCTCCGTGCGCGGGCGGCGGCTCGACACCTCGGTGCTCCGGCGGACGCTGCCGCATCCACACCGGCTCCGGCACGCCTTCGCGACCCACCTGATCGAGGGCGGCGCCGACCTCCGCACGATCCAGGAGCTGCTCGGCCACTCCTCGCTCTCGACGACGCAGATCTACTCGCACGTCGACGCGCGGCGGCTGCGGCGCGTGTACGACCGGGCGCATCCGCGGTCGTAGTGGCCGGCGGGCTTCCGGCGCTTCAAGAGGTACACACGCGCGTGTAACCCAGGGACCCGACCCTCCCGCCTGCCTGGCTCCAGCCTATGGCGAAAAGGCGCACAGGTGAGTGCCGGGACGGTGTCGGATCTGTGACGCCGAGCAGGGGCATCGGCGCTCGCCGCGAATCCTCCGGGTCCGATGGCGCAGACCGCTCCCGACCCGCAGCTCGAAGGATTCCTCGCGCTGCTCGCCGCGCGGCGGGCGCCGCGGACGGTCGACGCGTACCGGCGCGACCTCCGGCACTTCGCCGACTGGCTCGGGAGCCCGCCGGCTCAGGCCGACGTGGAGGACCTCGAGCACTACCTGGCCGACCTCCGCGGCCACGGCCTCGCCGCCGCGACCATCGCGCGACGAACGGCCGCGCTCCGAGCCTTCTTCCGCCATCTGGCCATGCTCGGCGAACGGTCCGACAACCCAGCCGCCGAGCTCAAGCTCCCGCGCCGCACACGGACGCTCCCGCGAACGCTCTCGCCCGGCGAGGCACAGCGGCTCGTCGAGGCCGCGGTCGGGACGACCCCGCGCGCGCTCCGCGACCGGGCGCTGGTCGAGCTGCTCTACGGCGCCGGCCTCCGGGTCTCCGAGGCCGTCGGGCTCGAGCGCTCCGCCGTCGACCTCGAGCAGCGGCTCGTCCGCGCGCTCGGCAAGGGCTCGAAGGAGCGCCTCGTCCCGATCGGCCGCGAGGCGACCGAGGCGCTGCGTCGCTACCTCGCCCGCGGGAGGCCGCACCTCGACACACGGCATCGCCCGGAGCTCTTCCTGAACGCCCGCGGCGGCGGCCTCACGCGCGCCGGCGCGTTTCTGATCCTGCGCCGTCTCGCCGAGCGGGCCGGGCTGGAGCCCGAGCGCGTGCACCCGCACCTCCTCCGCCACTCGTTCGCAACGCACCTCCTCGAGGGCGGGGCCGATCTCCGGAGCGTCCAGGAGATGCTCGGCCACGCCGACCTCGCCACGACCGAGCTCTACACGCACGTATCCGATCGGCGCCGACGGGAGTTGTATTTCCAGGCGCATCCACATGCGAGGCGCCGTGGTTCCTAGTGGAAAGGTGCGAATGACCTCGTTGTCCCCGGAGCTCATCGGACTCTTCGCCGCGACGACCGGCGTGGGCTACCTGATGATGACCATGGGCATCCAGAAGTCGCATGCTCGAATGGCGTGCGCGCCGCCGGAGCTGCCCATCGTGCGGGCGGCACATCGAGCACCGCGTGTGCAGCACCTGCACGGGCGGCTAACTCCCCTTAGCGCGACCGGCTCTTCTTCGTGAGCTCCGCGGCGACCCGTGCGGCCGCCGAGCGGAGCTCCTTGTCGCTGCCGTCCTCTTCGGCAAGGCCCTGGAGGAGGACGATCGTGTGCCGCTCTGGCGTCCCGTGCCTGAGGCATGCGATCGCGAGCCGCCGGACGGCGGTGTTCGGGTCGTGGCTCGCCAGCTCGTGCAGGAGCGGTCGCGCCGCGTTGACGTCACCGGGATGGTCGCGGCCGAAGAGCTCCAGCGAGATCAGGGATGCGCCGCGCGCGGCCGGGCTCTCGTCCTCGAGCCCACGCCGCAGGAGCTCGCGCTTCTGCCGGTACCGGAACTGCCCGATCGCGCGGTAGGCGAGCGCGCGGATGCGGTAGTCCGCGTTGCGCGCCGCCCCCTCGACCTCGTCGTCCCACTCCCGACGGAGATCCGACAGCGCCCGCTCGTCACCGGCCCGCGCGAGCTCGTCCGCGCGCGCGGCTGCCTCGACGAGGTTCACCCGCTCGGGCCCCTACACCGCCGAGAGGGAGCGCTCACCGGGGCCGACGTAGCGCGCCGCCGGCCGGAAGAGCCGACCCGTGCGCTTCTGCTCGAGGATGTGCGCCGACCAGCCGGCGACGCGCGAGCAGGCGAACATCGCCGGAACGAGCTTCGGCGGGATCTCCGCGATGTCGAGGACGACGGCCGAGTAGTACTCGACGTTCGTCTCGAGCGGCCGGTCGGGCTTGCGGCGGCGCAGCTCCTCTCGTGCAGCCTGCTCGAGCGCCTCGGCGATCTCGATCTGCGGCGACCCGAGCTCCTTCGCCGTGCGCTTCAGAATCCGCGACCGCGGATCCTCGGCCCGGTAGACACGGTGCCCGAAGCCCATCAGCCGCTTGCCGCTGTCGAGGGCATCGCGCACCCACCCCTCCGGGTCGCCGTTCGCGGCGACCTCCTCGAGCATCGGCTTCACGTACGCCGGCGCGCCGCCGTGGAGCGGCCCCGAGAGCGCCCCGACCGCCGACGAGAGCGCAGCCCCGCAGTCGGCACCCGTGGAGGCGACGACGCGCGCGGTGAAGGTCGAGGCGTTGAGGCCGTGCTCCGCGGTGCAGATCCAGTAGGTGTCGATCGCCTTCACGTGCCGCGGGTCGGCCTCGCCGCGCCAGCGCAGGAGGAACTTCTCGGCGGCCGTCGTCCCCTGGGCGACGACGTCCTCGGGCACGGAGTCGCGGTGGCCGTCGGCGACGCGGGCGGAGGCGGCGACGATCGTCATCATCTGCGCCGAGAGCCGGCCCAGGTCTTCGCGCGCCTGCTCGTCGGAGATCTCGTTCAGCTTGCCGAGGCTCCACTCGCCGGCGAGCCGCGCGGTCTCGGCCTGCAGGTCTGCGGGGGCGTTCCCGGTCAGGCCGACCGGGGCGTACGACTCGGGGTCGGGGAGCTTCGAGTCGAGGTCGTCGTCGACGAGCAGGCCCCAGACGTTGTCGTAGGGGACGTTGCCGACGAGCTCCTCGATGTCGACGCCGCGGTAGCGGAGGGCGCCGCCCTCGCGATCGGGCTCTGCGATCTCCGTCTCGACCGCGACGACGCCCTCGAGACCCGGTTTGAAGTCAGTACTCATGTGTGCGGGAATCTACCGGAGCCGGTGCCTCGCCCACGTGGGTAGAGTCCCGCGCCGGGAACGCGGGCCAGCGCGTTCAGCGACGATCTGGAGGCACGAGTGAGACGCAAGATCACGGTCGTCGGCGCGGGCAACGTGGGTGCGACGTGCGCGCAGGTGCTCGCGCAGCGCGACTACGCCGACGTGGTCCTCGTCGACATCAAGGAAGGTCTGCCGCAGGGCAAGGCGCTCGACATCGATCAGATGGGCGCGGTGCTCGGCTACGAGCCCAGCGTCACCGGCTCGAACGGCTACGAGGAGACCGCCGGGTCCGAGGTCGTGGTCGTCACGGCCGGCCTCCCGCGCCAGCCGGGCATGTCGCGCGACGACCTCGTCACCACGAACGAGCGCATCGTCGGCTCGGTGACCGAGGAGGTCGCGCGCACCTCGCCGGACGCGATCCTCATCGTCGTCTCGAACCCGCTCGACGCGATGTGCCACGTCGCGAAGCACGTCTCGGGGTGGCCGAAGGAGCGGGTCTTCGGCATGGCCGGGATCCTCGACACGTCGCGCTTCTCGACCTTCATCGCCTGGGAGACCGGCGCGTCGGTGAAGGACGTGCAGGCGATGGTCCTCGGCGGCCACGGCGACCAGATGGTCCCAGTCGTCTCGGCGACGACCGTCGGCGGGATTCCGCTCCGGAAGCTCGTCTCGGAGGAACGGATCCAGGCAATGGTCGAGCGGACGGCGAAGGGCGGCGGCGAGCTCGTCAACCTCCTCGGCACCTCGGCGTGGTACGCGCCCGGCGCGGCCGCGGCTCAGATGGTCGACGCGATCATGCTCGACGAGAAGCGCGTGCTCCCGTGCACGGCGTATCTCGAGGGCGAGTACGGGATCGACGGCCTCTACATGGGCGTGCCGGTGAAGCTCGGCGCGGCCGGGATCGAGCAGATCGTGGAGCTCGACCTGACGGACGAGGAGCAGCAGTTGCTCGAGGCTTCGTCGGCCGCCGTTCGCGAGGTCGTCGGCGTCCTGACGACGTGATGTAGATGTAGGTGTACACCGCCGCCGACGGCGGCGTACACCGATTCAGGCGGAGGTGGACGTCGATGGAGCTCGGCCTTTCGGGCAAGACCGCGATCGTCTGCGGCGCGTCGCAGGGGATCGGCCTCGCGATCGCCGAGGCGCTCGCGGCAGAGGGCGCGAACGTGGCGATGTTCGCGCGCCGCCGCGACGTGCTCGAGCGGGAGGCCGAGCGGATCGGCGGGCTCGCGGTCCAGGGCGACGTGCGCGACCCGCGGGCGCTGCAGGTGCTCGTCGACCGGACGCTCGACGCCTTCGGCGGGATCGACGTCCTCGTCAACAACAGCGGCGGCCCGCCGCGCGGCCCCGCGCGCGGCCTGACCGCGGCGGAGGTCGACGACGCGGTCCAGCTCCTGCTCGTCTCGGCGATCACGCTGACCGAGCTCTGCCTCCCCCATCTCGAGCGTAGCGGCCGTGGGCGCGTGATCAACGTCCAGTCGAGCACGGTGCGCGAGCCGACGGACGACCTCGCGCTCTCGAACCTCGTCCGGCCGGGCGTCGTGGGCTGGGCGAAGTCGCTCGCGCGCGAGGTCGGCCACGCGGGGATCACGATCAACACGGTCTGCCCCGGACGGATCGAGACCGAGCGGTTGCGCGAGGCGTACCCGTCGCGCGAGCAGATCGACCGGATCCCGCTGAAGCGCATCGGCGAGCCGCGCGAGCTCGCGGACGTGGTCTGCTTCCTCGCCTCGGACCGGGCGTCCTACGTCACGGGCGCGGTCGTCCCTGTCGACGGGGGACTCACGCGCTTCCTCTTGTAGGCACCCCGCTATCCTTCGCGGGTGCGGCGGCACATCACCCCCGTCCGGCTCGCGGCGGCCGGCCTCGTCATCCTCGCGCTCCTCGTCGGCATCGCGCTGCTCGCGCCGAGCGACAGCTACCTGTTCCTGCCGAACCGCGCCAAGGCTGTCGCCCCGCTCCTCACGATCGAGGGCGTGAAGCGTGCCACGCGCGACGACGGCGAGATCTTCTTCGTCGACGTGCTCGTCCGCCGCGCGACGATCTTCGAGCGGCTCTTCCCCGGCTTCTACGACGGTGCCAGCCTCGTCTCGGAGGATGCGATCAACCCCGGGGGGATCTCAGACAGGGCGCGGCGCCGCTCGAGTCTGCGCGAGATGGACCGGTCGCAGGAGATCGCGGCCGCTGTCGCGCTGCGTGAGGCCGGCTACGACGTCGAAGCGAACCCGGCGGGCGCGCTCGTCGAGGCCGCACTGCCGGGGACGCCCGCGGCGACGGCGCTCCAGCCGTCCGACGTGATCGTCCAGGCCAACGGCCGGCGAGTACGCACCCCGGGCGACCTCCGGCGCGCGCTCGAGTCGGTCGAGCCGGGCGACGAGGTGACGATCGCCTACAACCGTGGCGACGACCGACGCTCGGCGCGGCTCGAGACCGTCGCCTCGCGCCAGGACCCGGAGCAGGCGGCGATCGGGGTCTTCGTCTCGCAGGAGGCCGACATCGAGCTGCCGCTGAACGTCAAGATCGACACCGAGGGCATCGGCGGCCCGTCCGCCGGCCTCCCATTCGCGCTCGAGATCCTCGAGAAGCTCGGCCGGGACGTCGACAAGGGCCTGGACGTCGCCGCGACGGGCGAGATCGAGCTCGACGGCACCGTGGCGCCCGTCGGCGGCCTCAAGCAGAAGACGATCGGCGCGAAGGACGCGGGCGTGGACGTCTTCCTTGTGCCCGCTGGGGAAAACGCGGCCGAGGCCAGACGCCATGCGGACGGGATGCGAGTCATCCCTGTGCGCAACTTTCAACAGGCGTTGCGGTCACTGGCAACTGCGGCAAATTAGCGCAGATTCGGGCAGATTCGAAAGCCCCGGAAATTGCACAGTTTTCGTCTCGGAAACGCTTGCCGCGGGCGGCCACGGCTCTAGGATCCACCACTGTCGGTGCGGCTGGAAAACCGAGGGAGAGAGACGATGAGCAACACGCCCGGAGCAACCTGCAGTGATTGCTACTTCCGTCGCGCCGGGCTGTGCGCCCTTCCGGGCGAGACCGTCTGCCCCACGTTTCGCGCCCTGAGCCGGGGGTCGCTCGCCCTCCGGCCGCCGCGCCAGCCCGTGCTGGTCCCGCGGCCGCCCGGCCTGGTCGCGCAGCACGCGGTCGCCTAGCTAGACCCGCGCCGGGAGCAGCGAGGCGAGCCGCGAGACGCCCTCGCCGATCTCGTCCGGCGAGGCGAAGCTGAACGCCAGCCGCGCCGAGGAGCGGCCGCCGCTGCCGCCGGGGAAGAAGTCCGCGCCTCGCACGAACGGGACGCCCGCGCCCGTCGCCCGCACGAGCAACTCGGCTGCGTCGACGTCTTCGGCGAAGTCCACCCAGAGGAAGTAGCCGCCCTCGGGCCGGCTCCACGTCGCCCCGCCGCCGAGGTCGCGCTCGAGCGCGGCCAGCATCGCGTCCCGGCGCGCCTTGAGCAGCCCGCGGACGCGCGCGAGGTTCGGCTCGAACCGCCCCTGGCGCACGAATTCCCACACCGTCGCCTCGCCGAGCAGTGCCGGCGTGATGTACGTGGACACCGCGGCCCGCTCGAACGGCGGCACGAGCCGCTCGGGCAGGACGAAGTAGCCGACGCGGACCCCGGGCGCGACGGTCTTCGAGAACGAGGAGGTGTACGTCACGAGCTCGCCGCCCTCGAGCTCGTGCAGCAGCGGCGGCGGGTCGCCCTCGTAGCGGACGAGCCCGTACGGGTCGTCCTCGAGCACCGGCAGGTCGTGGGCCTGCGCGAGGTCGACGAGCCGGCGCCGACGCTCCGCCGGCAGCGTGCGGCCGCTCGGGTTCTGGAACGTCGGGATCGTGTAGAGGAACGAGGCACGGCCCCGGGCGAGCGCCGCCTCGAGCGCCTCGAGGTCGAGCCCGTCCTCGTCCTGCGGCACCGCCTCGACCTCGACCCCCAGCTCGGCGAGGAGCGTGAGCGGCCGGTCGTAGGTCGGCGCCTCCACGAGCACCCGGCCGGGACGCTCGGCGACGAGCGTGCGCGCATAGAAGAGGAAGCCCTGGAGCGAGCCGTTCGTGAGCGCGATCCGTGACGCGTCGACGCCGTGCCGCTCGCCGAGCCAGGCCCGCAGCGGCCCGTATCCGCCGGCCGGCCCGTAGCCGAGCACGGACGGGTCGGCCTCGATCGCGGCGCGGGCGCACTCGGCGAGCGCCGTCGCGTCGAGGCACTCCGGCGCCGGCGCCCCGCGCGCGAACGAGATCGTCCCCATCGGGGCCAGTCTAGAGGCCCTGCCGGACCGGCCCGTGCGCGCCGGCCGAGGCGTGCTCGGCCGCGTAGAGGTCGAGCATCCCGTCCTCGAGCACCCGCGACCCGTAGCCGAGTTCGGCGCGCGCGCGGGCGTCGCTCGCCCAGTAGGTGACGTCATGCGATGCGGCCACGACCTCGCGGAGGTTCGGCGGCTGCCCGAGCGGCTTGAGTGCCGGCCCGAGAGGCGCGATCGCGCGGACGACCGTCGTCGGCATGGTCACCCGCGGCATCTTCTTCCCGGCTACCCGCGCCGCGCACGTGATCAGCGCCTTCATCGTCGTCAGCTCGCCGCCGAGGACGTAGGCCTCGCCCGGGCGGCCGCGGTCGTGGACGAGCACGAGGCCGGCGGCGACGTCCTCGACGTGGACGGCGTTGACTCCGAGCGTCGGGAACGAGAGGTACGGCAATCGCCCGCGCATCGCCTGCCGGACCTGGTCGCCGAGCTGCGACGAGTCACCGGGGCCGTAGGTCGCGCCGGGCATCGCGATCCGCGCGCCGTGGTCGAGCGCGATCCGGTGCGCGCGGTACTTCGTCCGGTCGTACGCCGAGACGAAGTCCTCGCCGGGCCGCTCGTAGCTCTCGTCGACCACCTCGCCTCCCGTGTTCCCGAAGACGTTGACCGTCGAGACGTGGACGACGCGTGCGGTGCCGGCGTCGCGGGCGAGCCCGAGGACGCGCTCCGTGCCGCCGACGTTGACGCGCTCCATCTCCTCGGCCTCGTCGCGCTCGATCCCGATCCGGTAGACGGCTGCGGCGTGGAACGCGGCGTCGGCGCCGTCGAGCCCGCGGCGGATCGCGTCGTCGTCGTCGAGCCCGCCCACGACGAGCTCACAGCCGAGATGGCGCAGGTGGTCGGCCCGCTCCGGCGTCCGGACGAGCGCCGTGACGTCGTCGCCGCGGCCCCGCAACGCACGGACGAGGGCGCTGCCGATGAAGCCCGTCCCGCCCGTGACGAAGGCGCGCACGGGCCAACCCTAGACGCTCGTAGACTCCCCGGTCGTGCGCGTCTGCCTCATGATCGAGGGCCAGGAAGGGGTCACCTGGGAGCACTGGACGGCCCTCGCCGAGGCCTGCGAGTCGGCGGGTCTCGAGGGGCTGTTCCGCTCGGATCACTACCTCTCGATCGTCCGCGGCGGCGAGGCGGGCTCGCTCGACGCGTGGACCACGATCGCGGCGCTCGCGGCGCGGACGGACCGGATTCGCCTGGGGACGCTCGTCTCGCCGGTCACCTTCCGGCCGCCGGCGGTGCTGGCGAAGGCCGTCGTGACGGCGCAGGAGATCTCCGGTGGCCGCGTCGAGCTCGGCATGGGCGCCGGCTGGTACGCGGCCGAGCACGAGGCCTACGGCTTCCCGTTCCCGCCCGTCGGCGAGCGGATGGACGAGCTGGAACGGCAGCTCGAGGTCGTGACGCGGCACTGGGACGCCGACGAGCTCGTGTGGCCGAAACCCTCGCCCCGCCCGCGGCTGATCGTCGGCGGCTCGGCGAAGCCGCGCACCGTCCGCGCGGCCGTGCGCTACGCCGATGAGTACAACACGACCTTCGCCACCCCGGAGGAATGCCGGGAGCGGCGCGAGCGGGTCGACGAGGCGGCACGCGCGGCCGGGCGCGAGTTGCTCACGTTCTCGCTGATGACGGGCGCGATCGTGGGTCGGGACGAGGCCGAGCTGGACGATCGGGTCATGCGCTTCCAGGAGGTTCGCGGGCGTCCGGGCGACACGCCGCACGTGACCGGGACGCTCGAGCAGGTGGTCGAGCGGCTCGGCGAGTACGAGCGCGCCGGCGTCGAGCGGATCATGCTCCAGCACCTCGACCACGAGGACGTCGACATGGTGGACGTCCTCGGCGAGCTCGCCAGAGCCGTCGCCTGATGCTGGGCCTGTCGGCGCGGGCGCTCGCGTTCGGCGCGGCAGCGGTCGCGCTCGGGGTCGATCTCGTCTATCTGCTCGCGGTCGGGCTCGAGGACGACGCCGACGCCGGGGAACGCGTCGCCCTGGTCGCCGGTACGGTCGCCGTCGCCGGCCTGCTCGCGCTCGCGGCCGGCCTCGTGCAGGGCGCGGGTGCCCGCATGGTGCTGGCGACCGCCGCCGGCGCGACGCTCGTGTTCTGGGGCGTGCTCGGGCTTACGTCGATCGGGATCCCGCTCCTCGTCGCCGCCTTCCTCGCCGCCTCGTCGGCCGTGCGGTCGGCCGAGGACGCGTCCCCGGACGCGTTCCGGGCCTCGATCGCGGTGGCGGTCGGCGTCGCCGTGGCGCTCGTGCTGGCCTACGCCCTGACCTAGGCATACTGGCCGCCCATGGAAGCCATCGTCGTCCCGGGTCACAGCCGCCGCGGGCGGGTCAGCCGCCGTTGCCGGCGCCTCGTCGACGCCGCCGCGATCCTCGCGGACCGGCACGAGCCGGCGCTCGTCGTCTTCACCGGCGGCCGCGGCGGCGAGGCCGAGCAGATGCGCGCGGCGTGGCGGGGGCGGACGGACGTCGAGCTCCTCGTCGAGCCGACCGCCGCGACCACGGCGCAGAACGCGTCCCGGACGCTCCCGCTCCTCCGCGAGCGCGGGGTCACCGAGGCGACCGTCGTCTGCGCCCCGCTGCATCTGCCCCGCGTCCGCTACCTGTTCGGCGGCGTCTATCGCCGTGCCGGGATCCATTGCCGCGTGCGGGTCGCACGGGCGCTCCCGACGCCGTCGGCGCTCGCCTGGGAGCTCGCCGCCGTGCTCGTCGCGCGCCGCCAGCGCCGCGGCGCGATCGCAGAGGCCGACGCGGCTAGCTGAACGTCGCGAGCGGCTCGTCGACCAGGGCCGCGCCGCGGAGGCAGTGCTCCTGCGCCGGCTGCGCGAGCCTCGTGCAGCCCTCGTCCCGGAAGGCCCCGTCCGTGAGCACGGTCAGGACGCGCCCGAGCCAGCGGTAGCAGCCGAGCCGCTCTTCGTCGGGGAAGCGCTCGCAGCCGCCGATCAGCTCGACGAACGTCTCCGTCGGCGAGCCGAGCAGGTTCTGCACCTTCGTCCCGCGCACGCACGCGTCCATGTCCGCGCGCGGCAGTCCGGCGCAGAGGATCAACTGCGCGTCCGGGTCCGGCGGGCCGATCACGGACGCGGCGGTGACGCAACCAGAGCGGTGGACGCCCGTCAGCCCGTCGCACAGGCGCTCGACGTCCGCCGGCAGCGTGACGACGACACCTGGCGGGCGGTTGTCGACGAAGCCGCGGTACCAGCACGGCACCACGAACTCGTCCGCCTGCCCGCTACAGAGGACGCGTGGGTCCCGCTCCGCGCCGGCCGGGGCGGTCACGCCGTCGGCGCCGCGGACGGCGAGCCAGAAGTCATGGAACGCGCCCTGCGCGCAGTCGGGCGCCTCCCGGCCGAGGGCGCGGCAGAGCGCGAGCGCCGGCCCGAGCCGCTCGTCACTGACGCGCATGAACGCGTGCCCGAAGCCGTGGACGCAGCTGTAGCGCCGGTAGCGCGTCTCGGTCGCGTCGCACACCGCGACCGCGGCCCGCGGACGGCGCACGTCGAGCTGTGGCGCGACGCCGGTGACGAGCCCGTGCCCGAACCCGGCCGCGCAGCCGGGGTCGTTCGAGCGCGGGAGGACGTCCATCAGCGTCGCGAGCGTCACGTCGTGCTCCGTGGCGTACGCGCGGCCGACCGGGTGCATGAGCCCGTGGCAGTTGGCCAGCAGGAACCCGCCCTCGGCCCAGGCGGCGTCGCCGATCCGCTCGACCGCGTCGCGCGGGTCGCCGGCCCGGCGGACGAGCGCCGCGAACGTCCGCGAGTAGCAGTCGCGGGTCTCCGCGTCGGAGAGCGCGCTGCGGCAGTCGGCGAGTCTCGGCGCAGCCTCCCGGTCGTCACCGCGCGCGAGGACGACGGCGACGACAGCGAGTCCGACGAGCGCGGCGGCGGCGATCCCGGCGATGAGGGAGCGGCGCACGGCCGCCACTGTAGGGCTAGGCCGCGTCGGCGACGAGTTGCGCGACCTCGGTGGGCGAGGTCCCGACCCGGATCCCGGCCGCCTCGAGCGCGTCCTTCTTCGCGGCCGCGGTCCCGGACGACCCGGAGATGATCGCGCCCGCGTGGCCCATCGTCTTCCCGGGCGGGGCGGTGAAGCCGGCGATATAGGCGAAGACCGGCTTCGTCATCGACGCGCGGATGAAGTCCGCGGCCTTCTCCTCCTCGTTGCCGCCGATCTCGCCGACCATTACGACCGTCTCGGTCTCCGCGTCGTCCTGGAAGGCCTGCAGCACGTCGATGAAGGACGAGCCCACGACCGGGTCGCCGCCGATGCCGACGATGGTGGAGTTGCCGAGGCCGCGCTGGGCCAGCTCGTAGCCGATCTGGTAGGTGAGCGTGCCCGAGCGCGAGACCAGCCCGATCCGGCCTTCCGCGAAGACCTCGGCCGGGATGATCCCGACGTTCGCCTTGCCGGGCGAGAGCGCGCCGGGGCAGTTCGGGCCGATGAGGGTGACGCCCTTGGGCCTGATGTAGGTGTAGATCCGGAGCATGTCGTGCGCCGGCAGGCCCTCGGTGATGCAGATGACGGTGCCGATCCCCGCGTCGACGCCCTCGTAGATCGCGTCCCCCGCGAACCGCGCCGGGACGAAGATCATCGACGTGTTCGCGCCCGTCTCGGCCACGGCCTCGGCGACCGTGTCGAAGACCGGGATGCCCTCGACGTCCTGGCCGCCCTTGCCCGGGGTGACGCCGGCGACGACCTGGGTGCCGTACTGCTTGTTCCGGGTGCCGTGGAACCGGCCCTCGGAGCCGGTGAGCCCCTGGACGACCAGCTTCGTGCTCTCGTCGACGATGATCGCCATCGGGCGTTACTTCCTTCCCTTGAGCAGGAGCTTCCGGTCGACGTAGGCGCCGTCGACCACGTGCGACTCGAGGAGCCGGCGCACCTCGGCCTGGTCCTCCTCGGACGCGCCGGTGCGGCCGAGCCAGCCGTCGAGCGGGTGCCGCATCTCGTACACGTGCGTCTCCTCGACCCAGACGCCCGCATCGCCGAGGAACCCGCGCCACTCCTTCTCGGTGTACGAGCGGACGTGGCTCGGGTCGCGCAGCCGCTCCGCGCGCTCGACCTCCTCCGAGGCGAAGAGCGTGTCCTCGATCAGCACGAGCCGGCGGGCGACGCGCGCCATCTCCCGCACAGCCGCCCCGACGTCCGGGAAGTGATGCGGCGCGATCCGGCAGACGACCACGTCGAACGCGTCGTCGGCGAACGGGATGTGCTCGGCCGGGGCGAGGACGTCGGGCGCCATGCCCGGTGCGGGGTCGAGCGTCGTCACCTGCAGACCGGCCTCGCGCAGCCGCCGGGCCGCGTGGCCGCCGCCGGTGGCGACGTCGAGCGCGGTGACGCAGCCCGCGGCCCAGCGCGCGAGGAGCTCGAGGTCCTCGCCTTCGGCCTGCTCGGTCCGAGCGCGGTACGCCTCGGCCCGCTCCGACCAGAGATCCGTCACGCCGACTGCGCGAGCTCGACCGCGCGGCGGGCGCCGTCGAGCATCGTCGCCTCCGGGTGGATGTTCGGCCGGCCCGCCTCGGCGAGGATGCGCCGCCCCTCCTCGGCGTTCGTGCCGTCGAGGCGGACGACGATCGGGTAGCGCGACATGTCGAGCTGGTCGAGCGCCGCGAGGATCCCGCGGGCGACCTCGTCGCAGCGTGTGATCCCGCCGAAGATGTTGAAGAAGATCGACTTCACCTGCGGGTCCCGCGTGATCACCTCGAGCGCGTCGACCACGCCCTGCGCGTCGCCGCCGCCACCGAGGTCGCAGAAGTTCGCGGGCCGGCCGCCGACGAAGGTGACGACGTCGACGGTCGACATCGAGAGCCCGGCGCCGTTGCCGAGCACGCCGACGTCGCCGTCGAGCTTCACGTAGGTGACGCCCTTCTCACGCGCGAAGCGCTCCTCGGCCGGCACGGCCTCAGGGTCGCGCATCTCGGCGACGTCCTCGTGGCGGTAGAGCGCGTTGTCGTCGACCGTGAACTTCGAGTCGAGTGCCTTGACCTCGCCGTCGGGCGTGACGATCAGCGGGTTGATCTCGCAGAGCATCGCGTCGGTGCCGACGAAGGCGGCGTAGAGCCGCTCGACGATCGCGGCGAGCTGCTTCTGCTCGTCCGGGTCCTCGACGCCCGCGCCGTAGACGAGCCTGCGCGCGATCCACGGCTGGTAGCCCTCGAGCGGGTCGACGTGGAGCCGCACGAGCGCCTCGGGGCTCTCCTCCGCCACCTGCTCGATGTCGACCCCACCCTCCGTCGTGAACATGAACAGCGGCCGCTTCTCGCCCCGGTCGAAGGTGACCGAGAGGTAGTACTCCTTCGCGATGTCGGACGCCCGCTCGACCCAGAGGCGGCGGACGACGTGGCCCCTGATGTCCATGCCGAGGATGGCCTCGGCCTGCTCGCGGGCGTCCTCCGGCGAGTCGGCGAGCTTGATCCCGCCGGCCTTGCCGCGGCCGCCCGTCAGCACCTGCGCCTTCACGACGACCGGGCCGCCGAGCTCGCGCGCCGCCGCCTCGGCCTCGTCCGGCGTCGTCGCGACCCGACCCTCGGAGACGGGGATCCCGAACCGCGAGAAGAGCTCCTTGCCCTGGTACTCGTAGAGGTCCATCGGCCGGGGCGGGATGCTAGCTGCGAGCGCTCGCGAGCAGCTCGGCGAAGCGTTCGGCGCCGACGTTCCCGCCCGAGAGGACGACGCCGATCCGGTCGCCGCCGATCCTCCCGGCCAGGAGCGCGGCGACCCCGGCGGCGCCGCTCGGCTCGACCACGAGCTTCAGGCGCTCGAAGAGGAACCGCATCGCGTCGACCAGCTCGTCGTCGCTCACGCTGACGATGCCGGCGACGCGGTCGCGGATGACCGCGAACGGCGCCTCGCCGACGACCGTCGTCTGCAGGCCGTCCGCGATCGTGCGCGGGACGTCGATCGCCACGCGCCGGCCCTCCTCGAGCGAGCGCCGGACGTCGTCGCCCGTCTCCGGCTCGACGCCCCAGACCTTGCGCCCGTCCGCGGCAACGGCCGTGCCGGAGAGCAACCCGCCTCCGCCGACCGGCGTGACGAGCACGTCGAGATCGGGCACGTCCTCCAGGAGCTCGAGCGCCGCCGTCCCCTGGCCGGCCATCACGTGCGGGTGGTCGAACGGCGGCACGAGGGCGAGCCCGCGCTCCTCCGCGAGCTCGCGCCCGAGCGCCTCGCGGTCCTGCGTGTAGCGGTCGTACGTCACGACCTCTGCCCCGTATCCGCGTGTTGCCGCGAGCTTCGTCGGCGGCGCGTCCTCGGGCATGAGGATCACCGCAGGCGCACCGAGGAGCGAGGCCGCGAGCGCGACGGCCTGCGCGTGGTTGCCCGACGAGAACGCGGCGACTCCCGTTCCCGGCGGAAGCTGCGCGATCGTGTTGTAGGCGCCGCGGAACTTGAAGGCGCCCCCGCGCTGGAGGTTCTCGGCCTTCAGGAAGACGCGCGCGCCGGCGAGCTCGTCCAGCGTGCGCGAGGTGAAGACCGGCGTCCGGTGCGCGACCCCGTCGAGACGCGCGGCCGCGGCCTCGACGTCCTCGCGGGCGATCACCCGCGGAGGGAGGCGAGATCGGGGTCGCCCTCGGCGGCCGGGCGGAGGCCCGGGTCGAGCTCGAGCGCGCGCTCGAGGTGCGCGGCGGCCTGCGTCGTCTGGCCGGCGAGCGCCTCGAAGCACGCCAGGTCGTAGAGGACGATCGCGTCCTCGCCGAGGTCGTCGAGCGCCTCGCGCAGGATCGCCGCGCCGAGCTCGTACGAGCCCGGCCGGTGGTGGAACGTCGCGCGGGAGAGGGCGTCCCAGCGGCGGTGGATCTCGTAGAGGCGCCGGAGCTCGCGGATCGGCTCGGCATGGTCGTCGACCCGGAGGTCGAGGATGCGGTCGATCCCCTCGCGCCGCTCCTGCGCCGCTCCGACCCGCTCGACGACGACGGCGGCGGACTGCTGCCCCCGCGCGTCACCGCCCTGCTCCTGTGCCGCCTCGAGCGCGGCGACCAGGCGGTGCCCGAGCGGCATCCCGGCCGAGTCGAGGAACGCGGTCTCCATCGCGACGACGACGTCCTCCGAGGCGAGGATGTTCCCCTGGACGGCATAGCCCGGGCCGGTGCGGTGGCCGGCCCAGTCCAGACAGTCGGCGCCGGTGTGGGCGGCCGCATCGCCGGAGGCGGTGACCGCTCCGAGCTGGCGCGTCTCCCGCTCGTCGTCGTCGGCGAGCACGCGCGCCAGCGCATCCGCGGGCGAGGCGCCCGCCTCGAGCTCCGCGAGCGCGCGCGGCCCGTAGGCGGCGACGCCCGCGGCCTGCGTCGCAATCGCGCCGAGCCCGGCCCGCACCCACGGCACGACCGTCCCCACGGCGAAGTACTTCGACTGCACGGCGCACCCGACCTCGCGGGCTTCGGGGTCGGCGGCGACGATCGAGAACGTCGACTTCACGTGCGCTCGCACGGGCTCGATCCTACGCAGCGCGCGCCGGCTCGTCGTGACCCGCTCGCCCGTGTCGAGGAACCGGACGAGCACGGTGTCCATCCGGCCGCGCGCCTCGACGACGCAGCGCCGGCCCTTCAGCGCCGCCCGGCGGGGGTTGTTCCCCCAGGCGTACTCGTAGACCACCACCCCGAGATGTTGCAGACGCGAGCGTTCGTGGCATAGGAGCGCACCCTGTAGCTTCAGGGCCCGCCCCGAGCAGGAGGACGCGATGGAATCCGACGAGACCCTCTCCGACGACGAGATCGAGACCACCGGCGGCGCCGCGATCGCCGCGGAGACGGCCGACGCCGACGACAAGGACGCGGACGCTGACGACTCCGACTCGGACGCCGACGCGGACGACCCCAGCTAGCCCCGCGGCGCTCCTCCGCGCGATCGCGCCGATCGCGCCCGAGGAGTTCCTCGCGGAGCACTGGGAGCGAACCCCGCTGCACGTCGCGCGCGGGGAGGCGGGTCGGTTCGACGACCTCCTCTCCGCGCGCGAGACGGTGCGGATGCTGGAGGAGCCCGGCCTGCGCGCGCCGGGCTTTCGCCTCGTGCAGGCCGACGCGGCGCACGAGGCGCGCGACTACACCGTCGACCTCTCCTGGCGCCCGACGCCGTTCACGGGGACGGCCCAGCCGCGCTACGTCGTCGCCGCCTTCGCGGCCGGGGCGACGCTCGTCCTCCAGGGCCTGCACCTGCACCGCGCTTCGACGGCCGTGTTCTGCCGGCTGCTCGAGGCCTACCTCGGTCACCCGGCGCAGCTGAACGCCTACTTCACGCCGCGGCACTCGCAAGGGCTGCCCGTCCACCACGACACACATGACGTCTTCGTCCTGCAGGTGTCGGGGCGCAAGCGCTGGCTCGTCTACGACCCGGTCTGGGAGCTCCCGCTGAAGCACCAGCGCTACGACGAGGCGATGGGCGCGCCGGGCGAGACGGTGCTCGACGTCGTGCTCGAGGCCGGCGACACGCTCTACCTCCCGCGCGGGTGGATGCACGAGGCCCTGACCTCGGACGAGGACTCGCTGCACCTCACGGTCGGGGTCAACGTCGCGGCGTGGGCCGACGCCGTACGCGGGGCGGTGGCGCGGGCCGAGGACGACGTCGAGTTCCGGCGCGGGGTGCCGGACGACGCAACGGGCGCGGACGGGTTGCTCGACCGGCTCGGGGCGGAGCTCGAGCCCGAGCGCGTCGCGGCGGCGCGGCGGCGCGCGTTCGTCGACGGGCGGCGGCCGATCCTGACCGGGCAGCTCGAGCAGCTCCGGCGGCTCGACGCGATCGGCCCGGAGACGATCGTCGAGCGGCGCGAGACGGTGATCGCCGAGCTCGACGGCGACGTCCTGCGGTTCGAGGGCAAGGCGATCCGCTTCCCGCCGCAGGCGCTCGACGCGCTGGGCGCGCTCGTGGAGGCCGAGGGCCCCGTCGCGCTCGCGGACCTGCCCGGGCGGCTCGATGACGCGGGCCGCGCCGTCCTCGCACGCCGGCTCGTGCGCGAGGGCTTCCTCCTGGCGCGCTCCTAGGAAACGAAGGTCACGTGGAAGGACCGCGGCGGCCGCGGCTCCTTCGCGCGGCACGTCAGCAGTTGCGGCTCGCCGAACCGCCGGTCTACACGCACGCGGTACGTCTCCCCCGAGACCTCTGCGAGCAGCTCGACCTCCGAGACGCCGTCGCCGAGGCTCTGCCGGCCGATCACGCGCAGGTCGTGGAAGCCGGTCAGGCCGGTTCGCTCCCGCACGGCCGCCTCGGCCGCCTGCACCGGGAACGGGTCGGAGGAGCGGCCGCGGTAGCAGCCGAGGTCGATCCGGCCCTCGAGGTAGCTGCCGAGGACGCGCGGCGCCTCCTCCCGCCCGACCCGGCCGAAGAAGAGCCCCTCGGGGAGCACGACGAGGTTGCCGGCGAAGCGGTCGCCGCCGACGTGACTCGTCTGCCACACCCAGCCGTCCGGCGCGAGCCCGCTGAGGTTGCGGCAGAGCTCCTGGCCGTACTTCGCGCAGCAGCGGTCGCGGATGCCGTGGGCGCAGACGAGCAGGAGCGGATGCCCGACCGGGTCGCCCGGGCCCTCGCCGCCGCGGAGCATCGCGACGAGGTCGAGGTCCGCGAGCCCGCCGTGCGTCGCGAGCTCGAAGCGGCGGAAGCGGCCGGGCGTCGTCCCGTAGAGGACGGTGACCCGGTCGCGGCGTCCCTCACCCGGGCGCTTGACGAGGAAGAGGCGCGAGCCCGCGACCTCGGCCAGCTGCGCCGCCAGTCGCTCGCGCAGGCCGCCGGCGAACACGGTCGAATCGATGGGCTCGTAGGGCCAGTGACCGCCGTACTCGACGAGGAGCCACGCGCCGATCCGGCTCGCGGTGCCGGGCAGCGGGTCGCCGCGCTCCGCCGCCTCGTCCGCGCAGAGCGGGCGCGACCGGTCGAGCACGCGCGGGGTCACGCCGGGACCGCGATCCGGTCGCCGAGCAACCGCTCCAGCGCGTGGTCGAAGCCGAGGGCGCGCTTCAGCTCGACGTACTCGCGCGCGAGCTTCTCCGTGTCGCGGCCCGGGCGCCGCCGGGCGCGGATGAGGACGTTCTTCGGCGTGTGCTCGAGCTCGACGAACTCGACGAGCTGGACGTCGTAGCCGGCGAGGCCGAGCAGCTGCGCCCGCGCGGCGTCGGTGACCTCGGCGGCGAAGCGCTCGCGGAGCACGCCGTGGCGCAGGAGCGGCGTGAGCGTCGCGTTGTCGAGCTGGGAGAAGAGCTCGTGCTGGCAGCACGGCACCGCGAGGATCACCTCGGCCTCCCACTCGACCGCCTTCGCGAGCGCGGCGTCGGTGGCCGTGTCGCAGGCGTGGAGGCTGACGACGAGGTCGGCCCGCTCGAACCCGTCCGCGCCCGCGATGTCGCCGACCGCGAAGCGCAGGCCCTCGGCGCCGAGTCGGCCCGCGAGCGCGGCGCAGTCCGCGACGACGTCCTCCTTCAGGTCGAGCCCGAGCATGTCCACCGTCCGCCCGTGCCGCTCGACGAGCAGGTGGTGCAGCGCGAAGGTGAGGTACGAGCGCCCGCTGCCGAAGTCGACCACCCGCAGCGGGTCGCGCTCGGGCAGCGCCGGGAGCACGTCCTCGACCAGCTCGAGGAAGCGGTTGACCTGGCGGTACTTGTCGTGCCGCTTCGCCCGCACCGCGCCGGTCGGCGTCATCACGCCGAGCTCGACGAGGAAGGGCACCGGCTCGCCCTCCGGGAGCACGCGCTGCTTGCGGCGGTCGTGCGTCTCGTCGGCGTGCGGGCGCGTCGGGGGCCGCTCGAGCACGCGGGCGCTGCGGCCGCCGGCGAGCACCTGGAGGTCGGCGTCGGGCCCGTGCAGCAGTCCCTGCCGGTACTCGCCGCGCAGCAGCTCGACGAGCCGGTCGCCGTGTCTGCTCGCGCGTGAGGTTCTCGTCGGTCGTCCGCGTCGCGAAGTGGCTCGTCCACTGGTAGCGGCGCCCCGACGCGACGGTCACCGGCCGCACCGTGAGCCGCCGCGGCACGTCGGCGCCCCGCCGCCGCGGGCCGCTCAGCGACGCCTGCGTGAGCGCGTCGTCGCCGAGCAGCCGGTCGACCGCCTGCTCGACCGTCACTCGTCCACCACCACGCAGACAACCTGCCCGGCCGAGACGGTCTCACCCGCGGCGACGGAGAGCTCACGCGACGACGCCGTCCCGATGCGCGTGCACCTCGTTCTCCATCTTCATGGCCTCGATCACCGCGAGCACCTGGCCCGCGGTGACGCTGTCGCCCTCGGCGACCTCGACGGCGAGCACCGTCCCCTGCATCGGCGTCACGACCGCGTCGCGGCCGCCGCCACCCGTGCCGCCGCTGCGGCCGCGCTCGGCGCGCGCGCGGGCGAGCTCGCGCCACGGCGCCTCGGGCTCGCGGACACGGACGGAGAACCGGCGCCCCGCGACCTCGACGAGGCGGTCGCGCGCGACCGTGGCACGACCGTCCGAGGCCGGTGCCGCGGCGAAGGCCGGCGACAGCTCGGCCGCCCGCGCCGCCAGCTCCTCGGACTCGACCACCCCGTGGCAGGTCTCGGCGGCGACGAAGCACGGGTGCTCGAGCAGCGCGCGATGGAAGCCGAGCAGGGTCGTCACGCCGCCGATCTCGAACTCCTCGAGCGCGCGCAGCATCCGCATCCGCGCCTGCTCGCGGTCGGGCGCATGGACGATCAGCTTCGCGACCATCGGGTCGTAGAGCGGCAGGATCTCCGCGCCGGCCTCGACGCCCGAGTCGACGCGGACGCCCGGCCCCGCGGGCTCGCGGTAGTGCGTGATGCGCCCCGGGCTCGGCAGGAAGCCGGTGGCCGGGTCCTCGGCGTTGACGCGGCACTCGATCGCGTGGCCGCGGAGCACGCACGTCCTCCTGCGCGACCGAGAGCGGCTCGCCCGCCGCGATCAGCACCTGCTCGCGGACGAGGTCCAGCCCCGTCGCCAGCTCCGTGACGGTGTGCTCGACCTGGATCCGGGTGTTCATCTCGAGGAAGAAGTACTCGCCCTCGCGCGAGAGCAGCCCCTCGATCGTCCCGGCGCCGCGGTAGTCGACGGCACGCGCCGCGTCGACCGCGATCCGCCCGATCCGCGCTCGCAGCTCCTCGTCGACCGCCGGCGAGGGCGTCTCCTCGACGAGCTTCTGGTGGCGGCGCTGGATCGTGCAGTCGCGCTCGCCGAGATGGATGACGTTCCCGTGCGCGTCGGCGAGCACCTGCACCTCGACGTGGCGCGGATCCTCGAGGTAGCGCTCGAGGTAGACCGTCGCGTCGGAGAAGTACGCCTCGCCCTCGCGCCGCGCCGACTCGAACGCGCGCTCCGCCTCGTCCGCCGTCCGCACGATCTTGAGGCCCTTCCCGCCGCCGCCGGCCGACGCCTTGATCGCGAGCGGCCAGCCGAGCTCGTCGCCGAGGCGCACGAGGTCGGCGGCGGAGGCGAGCGGCTCCGTCGTGCCCGGGACGATCGGCACGCCCGCGGCCTGCATCCGCTCCCGCGCGGCGATCTTCGAGCCCATCGCCTCGATCGCGCCCGGCGGCGGCCCGATCCAGACGAGCCCCGCCGCCTCGACCGCGCGGGCGAAGTCGGCGTTCTCGGCGAGGAAGCCGTAGCCGGGATGGACCGCCTGCGCTCCGGCGCGCAGCGCGACCTCGACGATCCGCTCGCCGACGAGGTAGCTCTGCGCCGCGGGCCCCGGGCCGATCGCGTACGCCTCGTCGGCCGCGCGGACGTGCCGCGACCCGGCGTCGGGGTCCGAGTAGACGGCGACGCACCCGATCCCGAGCTCCCGCAGCGTGCGGAAGACGCGGACGGCGATCTCGCCGCGGTTCGCGACCAGGACTTTCTCGAAGGCTGCCACGGCTCCGTATTCTCCCTGGCGGATGGGGCTCCCGGATCAGCTCACCGTCGCACGCGCGCTCTCGGTGCCGCTGGTCGTGCTCCTCTTCGAGCTCGACTTCCCGAACCACGACTACTGGGCGACCGCCCTCTTCGTCGTCGCCATGTCGACGGACTGGCTCGACGGCCGGATCGCTCGGCGGCGCGGCCGCACGTCGGCGCTCGGCTCGCTCCTCGACCCGATCGCGGACAAGCTCCTCGTGCTCTGCGTCCTCGTCGTGCTCATCGACCAGGGCGTGTTCCCCGGGTGGATGGTGGCGGCGATCGTGGCGCGCGAGCTGCTCGTCTCGGGCCTGCGGCTCGGGGCGATCGAGCGCGGCATCGTGATCCCGGCGCGCGATCTCGGGAAGCTGAAGACGTGGTCGCAGGCGCTGGCCGCGGCGATCGGCGGACTCGCGGCCGGCGGGCTCTGGTCGGACGCCTTCGCCTGGTGGGCGCTGCTCGTCGCGGTCGTGCTCACCTGGATCTCGGGGCTCGACTACGCCCGCAGCGCCCCGGCGCTCTTCCGTCGGCGCGCGGTCGCCTCGCCCTAGGCGTCCTCGCCGCCGGGCAGCCCGGCGCGCCACCACGGGCTCTCCTCCGGCTGCGGCTCGTCGCCGAGCGCCGCGACGATCGCGTCGAGCTCCTCGGGCTCCGGCTCTGGCGTGACGTCGAGCTCCACGGCCGGATTCAAGCAGCGCCGTGGTCGCGCCGATGCCCGGAGGGATGCGCCGCCCGGCCCGCCTCGCCGCCGCGTTCCTCGCGCTGCTCGTCCTCGCACCCGCCGCCGGCGCCGCGAAGCCTGCGCCGAGCTGGGCGAAGGCGGAGATCGCGATCGTCGTCGCGCAGGGGCTGATGGCGCCCGACGCCGCCTCGTTCCGCCCGGACGACCCGCTGACGCGCGGCGAGCTGGCCGAGCTCGTGACGGGCCTGACCGGGCTCCCGCAGCCGGCTCCGGCCGATCCCGTCGCGACGGTCACGCTGGCCGAGCTCGACTCCCGGCTCGTACGGACGCTCGGGCTGCAGGACGCGGCCGCCGCCTTCACGATGGGTGCGCGGTCGGCGGGCCTCGCCCCGCCGGGCCGGTTCGGCACCGAGATCGTCGCGCGGCTGCTCGGCCTGCGGACGAACCATCCCGCCGCGCAGGACGCGCTCGAGCTGCGCCCCAACGACCCCGTCACGCGCGCCGAGGCGGCCTACTCCGCCGCGCGGATCCTGCGCTTCCGCGGCGGCGAGGTCGACGCCGTTCGCGCCGCGGCCGCCACCTTCGTCCTCCCGGAGCTGACCACGTGGCAGCGCGCGATCCTCGGCAAGGCCTTCTCGTTCGTCGGCTTCCCCTACGTCTGGGGCGGCGAGAGCGAGAGCCGGACCGGCCCGTACGGCCCGCAGGCCCAGGGCGGCTTCGACTGCTCCGGCTTCGTCTGGCGCGTCTACAAGCTCCAGCCGTATCCCGGCGCCGCGGCGCTCGCCGCCACCCTCCGCGGGCGGACGACCTTCGCGATGAGTGCCGAGGTCTCCGCGCCGAAGCGGATCCCGTTCGCGCAGCTCGCGCCGGGCGACGTCGTCTTCTTCGGCGCGAAGGGCCCGCGGTCGAAGCCGGCACAGGTCGACCACATGGGCATCGCCGTCGGCGGCGGCTGGATGGTCCACTCGTCGAGCGCGGGAACGACGCTCGTGCCGCTCGCCGGCTGGTACCGCGACCGCTTCGCCTGGGCCCGACGGCCGCTCGCCGAGGCCGGCCTCGACGCGTCGTTCCTCGGCTAGCCCTCGAAGTCCATGTAGACGAACGACCACTGGTGGCCGTCGAGGTCGCGGAAGCCGCGCATGTACATGCCGCCCCCGTCGATCGCCTCGCCCAGCGCCTCGGCCCCGGCGGCGGCGGCCTTCCCGGCGAGCTCGTCGACCTGCTCGCGGCTCTCGGCCGAGAGCCCGAGGACGACCTCCCGGCTGCGCGACGTGTCGGCGATGTCCTGCGGCTGGATGAAGCCCCGGAAGAACGGCTCGACCGCCAGCATCACTGAGGTCTCGTCACTGACGATCATCCGCGTGGCGTTCTCGTCCGTGAACTCCTGATCGAACGCGAAGCCGATGCTGCGGAAGAACTCGGTGGCCCTGCCCAGGTCCTTGACGGGCAGGTTGATGAACGTCTGCATTCTGTGCGCTCCCTTCTCGCGGCGAGACCGTCTCGCGATGGAGACCTGCGCGCGCCGCGGAAGTCATCGGTTCGTGCAAAGCCCAATTTGGTGCGGGATCTCGCACATTCCCCCGTACGGGGGATGAAGGAGAGCCGCCCCAGCACGCACAATCCACCTCGTCTGGCGTCCGAGTTGGGGAGGTAGTTCGATGTTGCAGTGGAATGCGCGCTTTGCGGTGATCCTGGCGACGGCGGCCGTGTTCGCAGCCCACCTCGGGTGGGGCTGGACCGGCTGGCAGTGGTAAGCGGCTAAGGCGGAGGGACAGGGTCCGGTGAGCTCGAGGGGGGCTCTCCCGGCTCGGCTGCTCGCGGTACTCGTCCCGGTCTGGGCGGCGGGCCTTGCCATCATCGTCGTCGCGGCCTACGGGTTCGCGACGACACCGCGCGATACGGCCGACCTGGTCGGCATCGCGACGCTCTTCCTCGTCGTCCTGATCGCCGAGCGCCATCCCGTGCCGGTGGACGGGATCGACACGCGCGGCGTCTCGCTCGGCGTCGTCTTCGCGGTCTCGGCGGTCGTGCTCTTCGGTTGGGAGACCGGGGCGCTCGTCTGGGTCGGCGCGCTCGTGGTCGCGAACCTGATCGACCACCGGCCGATGATCCGGATGTCGTACAACGCGGCGACGTTCGCGATCGGCTGCGCCGTGGCGGGGCTGCTCATCGCGCCGTTCGACGGCGACGACCCGGCCTCGCTGCTCGCACGCGTCGTGATCGCGTTCGTCGCGCAGTTCGCGGTCAACTGGCTGCTGCTGAGCCTCGTCGTCTCGGTCAGCGCCGAGCGGCCGTTCCTGCCGGTCGCGTGGACGAACCTGCAGTCGGTGATCGTCCCGGTCGGGCTGATGGCCTCGGCGGCCCTGATGCTCGTCGTGCTCTGGGAGCGGTCGCCGTTCTTCGCCGCGGCCCTGATCGGCCCGCTGCTCGCGATCGCGCTCTACCAGCGCTCGACCCACCGCGCGATGCGTGCGATGCGCCTCGCCCTCACCGACCCGCTGACCGGGCTCGGCAACCACCGTCACTTCCACGAGCGCCTGCAGCGCGAGCTGCTCGACGCGCAGGAGCGCAGCACCCCGCTCTCGCTCGTGCTGCTCGACATCGACGACTTCAAGGCGATCAACGACCGTTTCGGGCACCCCACCGGCGACCGCGTCCTCTCGCAGCTCGCGACGCGGCTGCGCCAGGGCGGCGAGGGCTTCCGGCTCGGCGGCGACGAGTTCGCCGTCCTCCTGCCCAACTCGGCCGAGCACGACGCCCAGCTGGCAGCCGCGTCGATCGTCGAGCGCCTCGCGACCACGTCGCTCGACCCCGGCGTCGAGATGACGGTCAGCGCGGGCGTCGCCACCTACCCGTCGCAGGGCGTCGGCCGCGACGAGCTGATCCGGCTCGCCGACAGCGCGCTCTACTGGGCGAAGGAGCACGGCAAGAACCAGGTCCGCGTGTACCGGCCGGACGTGGTCGAGCTCGCCGAGCTGAAGCGACTCGCAAGCGGCGCCGACAAGGCCGCGCGCTACCGCGCGGCCGCCTCGCTCGCGAAGGCCGTCGACGCGCGCGACGTCTACACCGGCAGCCATTCGGGCCGCGTCTCCGACCTCGCGGCGCGAATCGCCGTCCGGCTCGGGCAGAGCGACGAGCTGGTCGAGCTGACCCGCCTCGCCGGCAGCCTCCACGACCTCGGGAAGCTCGCGATCCCGGAGGAGATCCTGCGCAAGCCGGGCCCGCTCTCCGAGGCGGAGCGGCTCGTGCTCGAGCGGCATCCGCAGATCGGCTACCGGATGCTCGAGAGCCTCGGCGTCGACCCGCTCGCCGACTGGGTGCTCCACCACCACGAGCGCTGGGACGGCGCGGGGTATCCCGAAGGGCTCTCGGGCGAGTCGATCCCCCTCGGCGCGCGCATCATCTTCGTCGCCGACGCCTACGACGCGATGACCTCCGACCGGGTCTACCGCCCGCGCCTCACCGACGAGGAGGCCGTCGCGGAGCTGCGCCGCTGCGCCGGGACCCAGTTCGACCCGGCCGTGGTAACCGCCTTCGCCGAGGAGCTCGGCTACGACAAGCCGCAGCTCCGCGCCGTCGTCGCCTAGCCCGCCGCCGGCGCGGCGATCCGGCCGGCCCGCACCGCCGCGCCGAGCAGGGCCCAGTCCGAATCGGACACGTTGGTCTCCGCGAGGTAGACGGAGAAGCCCTGGGAGCCCGCCCGCGCCGACGCCTCGAGCAGCCGCACGTAGGCGTCGATCGGCGCCGTGACCGCCGACGTGTACGTCCCGATCGTCGGATGGACGCGGTCGGGCTGGAAGATCCCGGTCGCGCCGCGGAAGCAGTCGCGCGGCGCGGTGAGCATCCCGTGCTGGTTCACGTACGCCTGCGGAAGGAAGGCGAAGTCGCGGTCGGCCCACGCGGCCCAGTCGAGGTCCTGCTGGTCGGCGCGGCAGTACGACGAGACGGCCGCCGGCACCGCGCCGGTGAACTGCCGGAACGAGCGCGCGAACTCGAGCGAGCGGTTCCAGCGCAGGGCGCTCGTGCCGTCGAGGTTCGTGTACTTGTACTCCTCCTCGGCGTTCGCGACGTAGAAGCCGAGGCGCAGCCGGCGCAGGAGCGCGACCGCGACCCCGGCCTCCTGGCGCGGTGCCGTGCGCAGCACGCCCCAGCCGCCGAGCGGCGGCCCGTCGGCAGCCCGGTACCGCTCGATCCAGCCGGGCTCGACCGGGTCGACCTCGACACCCTCGTGGAGCCGGAGCGCGGCCCAGGAGAAGCCCGCTGCCCGCAGGGTGCGGGCAAGGAGCACGGGGTCGACCGACTCCTCGTGCCAGACGAACGCGCCGGCACCCGCCCACGGCGGTGCGACCGTCGGGATCGAGGGATGCGGCGGGCGGGCGGCCGCGGCCCCGACGACGACGGCGGCGGCAAAGGCGACGGCGACGAGACGCCCCACGGGCGAACGCTAGCGCCCGGTTCGTTAGCGAGAAGTGATTTCGTCAGCGGCGCAGTCTGCGGAACGCCGAGCTCCCGGCGACGAGGAGGAAGCCGCCGGCCGAGAGGACGAGGAGCGCGAGCAGGAGCACGGCCGCGCGCCCGCCGACCGCGTCGCCGGGCGAGAGGTTCGGGAGCGCGGCCAGGCCGCCTCCGTCGCCGCTCTGGTCCACGACCACGGGCTCGTCGGCGGCCGGCGGAGAGCTCGTCTCGCTGCCGCTCCGCGTGGAGGTCGGTCCCGAGGTCCTGCGCTCGCCCGCGACGAGACGCGACGACGCGAGCAACGCGGCCGCGCCGAGCGCGCAGTCCCGCGGCACGTAGCGGACCTGGCTCACGTGCGGGCGTCCGCGCGCGTCGTAGCGGAGCGACACGGCCAGCTTCCCGAGAACGCGCCGGGCGCCCCCGGTGGTGTCGAGGACCTCGACGCGGAACACGCCGGTGGCGAGACGGCCTCCGCGCACGCGCCCGTTCAGCGGGACGACGTTCGTGCCGCGGCGGCCGTGGACGACGAGGCGGCCCGCCACCCGACACGTCTCGCCCGGGCCGCGGAAGAGGACGGTCAGCTCGCGTGGCCGCGTCAGCGTCAGCACGAGCCTGCGCGCGCCCACGCGTCCGGGCTGGCGCCGCGTGCGGAGGGTCGGCGCGGCGCGCACCGCTGCACCCGTGGGCACGGCGGTCGTCGCGGGCGTCCCGGCGGCCGCCGGGGTCGCGCCGGGCCGCTGCGGCGGAGGACCCGGACGGCGCGGAGGCCAGGGCCGACGGCGCAGACGGTGTAGAAGGAGCAGTGGGAGTCGAGGGCGCGGAGCCGCCGACCGCCCCGACCACGTTCGTCGCGGTCGTCGTCACCGGCGCGACCGCCGTCGTCACGGCCGACACGACCGTCTCGACCGGAGGAGGCGGCGGTGGAAGCGTGACCGCGGTCGTGACCGGCGCCGGCGGCAGCGTCACGGTCGTCGTCACGGGCAGCGGCGGGGGCGGCGGAACAGCGACCGTCGCCGTCGCGACCGGCGTCGTCACGGACAGGGTGGGGAGCGGCGGCAGCGCGCCCGTCGCAGCGGACGCAGCGACAGCGGCGGCGACCCCGAGACCGCCCGCCACGCCCGCGACCGCTGCGAACGTGCACTTCCGCATATCGACACAACGACCGTCGCGCCCGAATGGATACGGCCGCTGCTACAGCGGGATGTTCCCGTGCTTGCGCCGTGGCCGCGGCTCGCGCTTCGTGAGCGCCGTCTCGAGCGCGGACACGAGCGCCGGCCGGGTGCGGCGCGGCTCGATCACCTCGTCGACGTACCCCCGCTCGGCCGCCACGTACGGGTTCGCGAACCGCTCCTTGTAGTCCGCGATCAGCTCGGCGCGCCGCTCCTCGGCGTCGTCCGCCTCCGCGAGCTCCTTGCGGAAGACGATGTTGACCGCGCCCTCCGGCCCCATCACGGCGACCTCGGCCGTCGGCCACGCGAAGTTGAAGTCGGCGCGGATGTGCTTCGAGCTCATGACGTCGTAGGCGCCGCCGTAGGCCTTCCGCGTGATCACCGCGAGCTTCGGCACCGTCGCCTCGGCATAGGCATAGAGCAGCTTCGCGCCGTGGCGGATGATCCCGCCCCACTCCTGCGCCGTCCCGGGGAGGAACCCCGGCACGTCGACGAAGGTGACGAGCGGGACGTTGAACGCGTCGCAGGTGCGCACGAAGCGGGCCGCCTTCACCGACGAGTCGATGTCGAGCACGCCCGCGAGCGACCGGGGCTGGTTGCCGACGACGCCGACCGCGTGCCCGCCGAGGCGCGCGAAGCCGCAGACGACGTTCTCCGCCCAGCGCTCGTGCACCTCGAGGAAGTCGCCGTCGTCCATCACGCGGCGGATCACGTCGTGCATGTCGTACGGCTTGTTCGGGTTGTCCGGGATCAGCGTGTCGAGGTCGGCGTCCTCGCGATCGGCCGGGTCGGTCGGCGCCGCATACGGCGACCGCTCGAGGTTGTTCTGCGGCAGGAAGGAGAGGAGCAGCCGCGCGTCGTCGAGGCAGGCCTCCTCGTCCGGTGAGACGAAGTGCGCCACGCCCGACTTCGTCGCGTGCGTGACCGCGCCGCCGAGGTCCTCGAACGAGACCTCCTCCCCCGTCACCGTCTTCACCACGTCGGGGCCGGTGATGAACATGTACGACGAGCCCTCGACCATGAACACGAAGTCGGTGATCGCGGGCGAGTAGACGGCACCCCCCGCGCTCGGCCCCATCACGAGCGAGAGCTGCGGCACGACGCCCGAGGCCTGCACGTTCCGCCAGAAGATCTCCGCGTAGCCCGCGAGCGAGACGACGCCCTCCTGGATCCGCGCGCCGCCGGAGTCGTTGATCCCGACGACGGGGCAGCCGTACTTCACGGCCAGGTCCATGACCTTGCAGATCTTCTCCGCGAACACCTCCGAGAGGGAGCCGCCGAACACGGTGAAGTCCTGCGAGAAGAGGAAGACCTTGCGGCCGAAGACGGTGCCGTAGCCGGTGACGACCGCGTCGCCCCACGGCCGCCGCTCGAGCATCCCGAAGTTCGGCTCGCGGTGGCGGACGTACCGGTCGAGCTCGACGAACGAGCCGGGGTCGCAGAAGCGCTCGGCGCGCTCGCGGGCGAGCAGCTTTCCCGCCTCGCGGTGCTTCGCGACGGCCTGCTCGGTGCCGGCGTGGCGAGCCTCGTCGCGGAGCTCCTGCAGGCGGCGCAGCTTCGCCTCGGTGGCGTTCTCCGAGGTGTCGGGCCTGTCGTCGGTCGTCGCCACGGCCTGAGCCTAGTATGGGCGGCGCGATGCCGCTGCCCCCGCTCGACCGGTCGACCATCTGGGCGTACGAGGACGGGCAGCCGGGGCGCTTCTACTACCAGCGCAACGGCAACCCGGTGGTCGCGGCCGCGGAGGCCGCGCTCGGCGCGCTCGAGGGCGGGCACGCCGTGCTGTTCCCGTCGGGTGCCGGCGCGACCACGGGCCTCGTCCTCGCCACGCTCGAGCCCGGCGCGACGATCGCCCTGGCCCGCGACGCCTACTACGGCACCGGCGTCACCTTCCGCGCGCTCGAGCGCTGGGGCCTCCGCCACGTCGAGTACGACCAGTCCGGCGAGCCGCCGACGGAGGCCGACCTCGTCTGGGTCGAGGCGCCGTCGAACCCGCTCCTGTCGATGCCGGACCTGAAGCTCGCCGCCGCCCACCCGGCACCGCTCCTCGTCGACGCGACGGCCGCCACGCCGGTCAACCTGCGGCCGCTCGAGCACGGCGCCGACCACGTCCTCCACAGCGCGACGAAGTTCCTCGCCGGCCACCACGACGTCCTCCTCGGCGCGGTCGTGTGCCGCACGGCCGAGGACGCGGAGCGGATCGGCGCGTTCCGCAACGCCACGGGCAACGTCCCCGCGCCCGACCCGGCCTGGCTGCTGCTCCGCAGCCTCGAGACGCTCGAGGTGCGCATGGCGCGGCACACGGCGTCGGCGACGGAGCTCGCGCGACGGCTCGGCGAGCACCCGAAGGTGGAGCGCGTCCGCTACCCCGGGTTCGGCGGGATGCTCTCCTTCGACGTCGCCGGCGGGCACGACGCGGCGCTGCGCGTGGAGACCGGGACGGCGGCCATCGTGAACGCCACGAGCCTCGGCGGCACCACCACGACGCTCGAGACGCGGACGCGCTGGGAGGGCGACCGCGTCCCGGCTAACTTAGTTCGCCTGTCGGTCGGGCTGGAGGACGTGGAGCGACTCTGGGACGACCTCGCGCAGGCGCTCGACCGCGCCTGAGGCGGCCGTTTTCCCCGTCTGAACGCGGAAAAGCGCCCCACGAGGCCCGTTTGCGGGCGTGAAGGCTCGCGCTCGCGGGTACAACACAACCCGTTCCGAGGGTCGTGAATCGAGGGCATCCCTGCGCAGCGAACGGCAGGCAGCCGCGGCGAGCGGTCCTCTCCCCGTCCCCCCGCACAGGAGAGAGAGCCAGGTGGCAGTCGAAGAACAGCAGGACACCCAGGCCGGGTCGGCCCGCCGCGGCCGCAGCAGGCCGAAGATGCCCGGCGCCGCGGAGGCGGCGGTCGACCGCGAGACGCTCGAGGACCTGCTGGCCGCGCTCCGAGCCGCGGGCGGCGGCGCCGTCGGCGTCCGCGTCTCGACCCGGAAGCGCGGCCTCGCGGGCGAGCTCGCGACCGCGTTCAACGAGCTCGCCGAGATGCGCGAGCAGACGACGAAGGAGCTCCTCCGCGTCGGCCGGATCGTCGGGCGCGACGGACGACTGACCGAGCGCGCGAGCGTTCCGGGCGCGCAGGGCTCGTGGGCCGCCTCGATCGACGCGGTCAACGGCATGGTCGACGACCTCGTCCGCCCGACCACCGAGGTCGCGCGCGTGATCGAGGCCGTGGCGCAGGGCGACCTCTCGCAGAAGATCGCGCTCCGGATCGACGGCCAGCCGATCAAGGGCGAGTTCCTCCGCGTGGGCACGATCGTGAACGGGATGGTCGACCAGCTCTCGTCGTTCGCGGACGAGGTGACGCGCGTCGCACGCGAGGTCGGCACCGACGGGAAGCTCGGCGGCCAGGCAAAAGTGAAGGGCGCCAGCGGCGTGTGGAAGGACCTGACGGACAACGTCAACACGCTCGCCGGCAACCTCACGAGCCAGGTCCGGAACATCGCGCAGGTGACGACGGCGGTCGCGCGGGGCGACCTGTCGAAGAAGATCACCGTCGACGCGAAGGGCGAGGTCCTCGAGCTGAAGGAGACCGTCAACACGATGGTCGACCAGCTCGGCGCCTTCGCCGACGAGGTCACGCGCGTCGCGCGCGAGGTCGGGACCGAGGGCAAGCTCGGTGGACAGGCGCAGGTGCGCGGCGTGAGCGGTACCTGGAAGGACCTGACCGACAACGTCAACACACTTGCCGGCAACCTGACGGGCCAGGTGCGGAACATCGCGGCCGTGACGACGGCGGTGGCGAACGGCGACCTCTCGCGCAAGATCACCGTCGACGCGCGCGGCGAAGTGCTCGAGCTGAAGGAGACCATCAACACGATGGTCGACCAGCTGCGCTCGTTCGCGGCCGAGGTCACCCGCGTCGCCCGCGAGGTCGGGACGGAGGGCAAGCTCGGCGGCCAGGCGAACGTCGAGGGCGTCAGCGGGACCTGGAAGGACCTGACCGAGTCGGTCAACGGGATGGCGTCGAACCTGACCGCCCAGGTGCGGAACATCGCGCAGGTCACGACGGCGGTCGCGAACGGCGACCTCTCGCAGAAGATCACCGTGGACGTGCGCGGGGAGATGCTCGCGCTCAAGGAGACCATCAACACGATGGTCGACCAGCTGCGCTCGTTCGCGGCCGAGGTCACCCGGGTCGCCCGCGAGGTCGGCACCGAGGGCCGCCTCGGCGGTCAGGCGAACGTCGACGGCGTCTCAGGGGTCTGGAAGGACCTCACCGACAACGTCAACACGCTCGCCGGGAACCTGACGAGCCAGGTGCGCAACATCGCCGCGGTCACCACGGCAGTGGCCAACGGCGACCTGTCGAAGAAGATCACCGTCCAGGTCGCGGGCGAGGTCGCGGAGCTCAAGGACACGATCAACACGATGGTCGACCAGCTCTCGTCGTTCGCGGCCGAGGTCACGCGCGTGGCGCAGGAGGTGGGAACCGAGGGGGTGCTCGGCGGCCAGGCGCAGGTCGAGGGCGTCAGCGGCACCTGGCGCAGCCTCACCGAGTCGGTGAACGGGATGGCCTCGAACCTCACCGGCCAGGTGCGGAACATCGCCGAGGTCGCGACCGCGGTCGCGCAGGGCGACCTGCGGCTGAAGATCACCGTCGACGCGCGCGGCGAGATCCTCGAGCTCAAGGACACGATCAACACGATGGTCGACCAGCTCGGCGCCTTCGCCGACGAGGTCACCCGCGTCGCCCGCGAGGTCGGCACCGAGGGCAAGCTCGGAGGCCAGGCGCAGGTCGAGGGCGTCAGCGGTACGTGGCGCGACCTCACGAACAACGTCAACTACATGGCGTCGGCGCTCACCGAGCAGGTGCGGAACATCGCCGACGTGACGACCGCGGTCGCGCGCGGCGACCTCTCCAAGAAGATCACGGTCGACGTCCGCGGCGAGATGCTCGCGCTCAAGGAGACCATCAACACGATGGTCGACCAGCTCGGCGCCTTCGCCGACGAGGTCACCCGCGTCGCGCGCGAGGTCGGCACGGACGGCGTCCTCGGCGGCCAGGCGCAGGTCGAGGGCGTCAGCGGTACGTGGCGCGGCCTCACCGAGTCCGTCAACCAGATGGCCTCGAACCTGACGAACCAGGTGCGGAGCATCGCCCACGTCGCGACGGCGGTGGCCGACGGCGACCTCTCGCAGAAGATCACCGTCGACGCGAAGGGCGAGATCCTCGAGCTGAAGCAGACGCTCAACACGATGGTCGACCGGCTCTCGCGCTTCGCCGCCGAGGTGACGCGCGTCGCCCGCGAGGTCGGCTCCGAGGGCAAGCTCGGCGGCCAGGCCAACGTCGAGAACGTGAGCGGCGTCTGGCGCGACCTCACCGACAACGTGAACTTCATGGCGTCGTCGCTCACGGAGCAGGTGCGGAACATCGCGGAGGTGACGACCGCCGTCGCCACGGGCGACCTGTCGAAGAAGGTCACGGTCGACGTCCGCGGCGAGGTCGCGGAGCTGAAGGGGACGATCAACACGATGGTCGACCAGCTCTCGACCTTCGCCGACGAGGTCACCCGCGTGGCCCGCGAGGTCGGGACCGAGGGCAAGCTCGGCGGCCAGGCGCAGGTGCGCGGCGTCTCGGGCGTGTGGAAGGACCTGACCGAGAACGTCAACACGCTCGCCGGCAACCTCACCTCGCAGGTACGGAACATCGCGCTCGTGACGACGGCCGTGGCGAAGGGCGACCTCTCGCAGAAGATCACGGTCGACGCGAAGGGCGAGGTCCTCCAGCTCAAGCAGACGATCAACACGATGGTCGACCAGCTCTCGACCTTCGCCGACGAGGTCACCCGCGTGGCCCGCGAGGTCGGCACCGAGGGCAAGCTCGGGGGTCAGGCCAAGGTCCGCGGCGTCAGCGGTACCTGGAAGGACCTCACCGACAACGTCAACGGGATGGCCTCCAACCTGACCGGGCAGGTGCGCAACATCGCCGAGGTGACGACGGCGGTCGCGAACGGCGACCTCTCGAAGAAGATCACCGTCGACGTCAAGGGCGAGCTCCTCGAGGTCAAGGACACGATCAACACCATGGTCGACCAGCTGCGCTCGTTCGCAGCCGAGGTCACTCGTGTCGCCCGCGAGGTCGGCTCCGAGGGCAAGCTCGGCGGCCAGGCCGAGGTGACGGACGTGTCCGGCACCTGGAAGGACCTCACCGACTCGGTCAACTTCATGGCCTCGGCGCTCACCGAGCAGGTGCGGAACATCGCCCTCGTCACGACCGCGGTCGCGAACGGCGACCTCTCGCGGAAGATCACCGTCGACGTCAAGGGCGAGGTCCTCGAGCTGAAGGAGACGATCAACACGATGGTCGACCAGCTCCGGGCCTTCGCGGCCGAGGTCACGCGCGTGGCCCGCGAGGTCGGCACGGAGGGGCAGCTCGGCGGGCAGGCGCAGGTCGAGGGCGTGAGCGGCGTCTGGCGCGACCTCACCGAGAACGTGAACCAGCTCGCCGCCAACCTCACCAGCCAGGTGCGCGCGATCGCGGACGTGACGACGGCCGTGGCGCGCGGCGACCTCTCGCAGACGATCGCCGTCGAGGCGAGCGGCGAGATCGCGCAGCTCGCGTCGACGATCAACACGATGGTCGACCAGCTCGACACGTTCGCGGCCGAGGTGACCCGCGTCGCGAAGGAGGTCGGCTCGGAGGGCCGCCTCGGCGGTCAGGCGGAGGTCGAGGGCGTCTCGGGCGTCTGGAAGGGGCTCACGGACAACGTGAACCTGCTCGCGGCGACCCTGACCACGCAGCTCCGCGCGATCGCGGAGGTCTCGACCGCCGTGACGCAGGGCGACCTGTCGCGGTCGATCACGGTCGAGGCCGAGGGCGAGGTCGAGGAGCTCAAGGACAACATCAACCAGATGATCTCGAACCTCCGCGTCACGACCACGCGGAACGCGGAGCAGGACTGGCTCAACTCGAACCTCGCGCGCTTCGGCGGCCTGCTGCAGGGCCGCCGCGACCTGAAGGACGTCTCGCAGCTGATCATGTCCGAGCTGACGCCGCTCGTGGAGGCGCAGCACGGCGCGTTCTTCGTGCTCGCGGGCGAGGGCGACGAGGCCGAGCTGAACCTCCTCGCCACGTACGGGTACAAGCAGCGCAAGTCGGTCTCGAACCGGTTCAAGCCGGGCGAGGCGCTCGTCGGGCAGGCGGCGGTCGAGCGAAAGCCGATCCTCGTCACGCAGGCGCCCGACGACTACATCAAGGTCACCTCGGCGCTCGGCGAGGCGGCGCCGGTCAACATCGTCGTCCTCCCGGTGCTCTTCGAGGACCAGGTCATGGCGGTGCTCGAGCTCGCCTCGCTGCAGGCGTTCACGCCGGTGCAGCAGACGTTCCTCGAGCAGCTCGCCGAGACGATCGGCGTCGTTCTCAACACGATCGTCGCGACGATGCGTACCGAGGAGCTGCTCGAGCAGTCGCAGTCGCTCGCGCGGGAGCTGCAGAGCCAGTCCGAGGAGCTGCAGGCGCAGCAGGAGGAGCTGCAGCAGACGAACAAGGAGCTCGAGGAGCAGGCTGCCTCGCTCAAGGCGTCGGAGGAGCTGCTCCAGCAGCAGCAGGAGGAGCTGCAGCAGACGAACGAGGAGCTCGAGGAGAAGGCGGCCCTGCTCGAGGAGCAGAACGAGCGCATCGAGCAGAAGAACACGGAGATCGAGCTCGCCCGGCGCGCGCTCGAGGAGAAGGCCGAGCAGCTCGCGCTCTCGTCGCGCTACAAGTCGGAGTTCCTCGCGAACATGAGCCACGAGCTGCGCACGCCGCTGAACTCGCTGCTCATCCTCGCGAAGCTGCTCCGCGACAACCCGGACGAGAATCTCAGCGACAAGCAGCTCGAGTTCGCCGGCACGATCCACAGCGCGGGCACCGACCTGCTCGAGCTCATCAACGACATCCTCGACCTGTCGAAGGTCGAGGCCGGGAAGATGGAGCTGAACCTGGCGGATGTGCCGCTCACGGAGCTGCGCGCGTTCGCCGAGCGGACGTTCCGGCCGCTCGCGGAGCAGAAGGGGCTCGAGTTCGCGGTCGAGATGGCCGACGACCTCCCGGCGACGCTCTTCACCGACGAGCAGCGGCTCGAGCAGGTGCTGAAGAACCTGCTCTCGAACGCCGTGAAGTTCACCGACGCAGGCCTGGTGAGCCTCGCCATCGGCCGGGCATCGCAGGAACTGCGCTTCGCGTCCACCACGCTGACCGAGGCCGACGCGGTCGTCGCGTTCACGGTGGCGGACACCGGCATCGGCATCGACCACGACAAGCTGATGCTCATCTTCGAGGCGTTCCAGCAGGCGGACGGGACGACGAGCCGGCGCTACGGCGGCACGGGGCTCGGCCTCTCGATCAGCCGCGAGATCGCGCGACTCCTCGGCGGCGAGATCCGCGTGCAGTCGGAGCCGGGCCGCGGCAGCACGTTCACGCTGCTCCTCCCCGGCCGCTACGTCGAGCTCGAGCGGCACTGGCCCGACGCCGAGCCCGGCGAGGCGCCGTCGCTCGTGCAGGAGCTCACCGCCCTCGCCACGCCGCCGCCGGTGGATGTCGAGGCGATCCTCGCAGCGCCGGCCGAGGTGCCCGACGACCGCGACGAGCTCGAGCCGGGCGACCGCGTCGTCCTGATCGTCGAGGACGACGCCGACTTCGCCGGGATCGTGCTCGACGTCGCGCGCGAGCGCGGGTTCAAGGGCGTCGTGGCGCTCCGCGGCGACACCGCGGTCGCGCTGGCCCACGAGGTGCGGCCCGACGCGATCGTGCTCGACCTCTCGCTGCCGGTCCTGGACGGGCACGAGGTGCTCGACCAGCTGAAACGGCACCCGGAGACGCGGCACATCCCCGTGCACGTCGTCTCGGGCGGCGACGGCCGCACCGAGGTGCTCCGCGCCGGCGCGGTCGCGTTCCTCGCGAAGCCCGCCGAGAAGGAGCTCCTCGAGGAGACCTTCGGGAACATCGCGAGCTTCATCGACCGGCCCGTGAAGCGGCTGCTCGTCGTCGACGACGACCAGACCCAGCGGGACGCGATCGCGGAGCTCGTCGGCGGCGGCGACGTCGAGATCGAGGGCGTCGGCACCGCGGCGGAGGCGCTCACCGCGCTCGAGCAGCGGCCCGCCGACTGCGTCGTGCTGGATCTCAAGCTCCCCGACAAGAGCGGCTTCCAGCTGCTCGAGCAGGTGAAGCAGGACGAGCGCTGGCGCGACGTGCCGATCATCATCTACACCGGGAAGGAGCTGACGAAGCGCGAGGAGACGCGCCTGCGCCGCTACGCCGAGACGATCGTGGTGAAGGACGTGAGCTCGCCCGAGCGGCTGCTCGACGAGACGTCGCTGTTCCTCCACCGCGTCGAGTCACGGCTGCCGCAGGAGAAGCGGCGCATGCTGGAGCAGCTCCACAGCGCCGAGGCCGTGTTCCAGGGCAAGCGCGTGCTCGTGGTCGACGACGACGTCCGCAACGTCTTCGCCCTCACGAGCGTGCTCGAGGGCCACGGGATGGCGGTGCGCTTCGCCGAGAACGGCAAGGAGGCGCTCGAGGCGATCCGGGAGGACGCGGAGCTCGACCTCGTGCTGATGGACATCATGATGCCGGAGCTCGACGGCCACGAGACCACGCGGGCGATTCGCGAGCTGCCCGAGCTCGAGCGGCTGCCGATCATCGCGCTGACGGCCAAGGCGATGAAGGGCGACCGCGAGAAGGCGATCGCCGCCGGCGCGTCCGACTACATCACGAAGCCCGTCGACACCGACCAGCTCCTCTCCCTGATGCGGGTGTGGCTGTACCGGTAACCCACGACGACGGGGACCCCCGCGTCCCCCGCGACCCGGAGCTCGAGCGCCTCGAGCTGGAGCTGCTGCTCGAGGCGATCCACCGGCGCTACGGGTTCGACTTCCGCGAGTACGCGCCTGCCTCGCTGAAGCGGCGCGTCTGGCGGCGGATCCGGGCCGAGGGGCTCGACTCCGTCTCGGGCCTGCAGGAGGCCGTCCTCCACGAGCCGGTCGTGATGGAGCGGCTCCTCCTCGACCTGTCGATCAACGTCACCTCGATGTTCCGCGACCCGACCTTCTACACCGCGTTCCGCGCGCAGGTCGTGCCGCTCCTCAAGACGTGGCCGTTCGTCCGCCTCTGGAACGCCGGCTGCTCGACCGGCGAGGAGACGTACTCGCTCGCGATCCTGCTGCGCGAGGAGGGGCTGTACGACCGCTCCCGGATCTATGCGACCGACATCAACGAGGCGGTGCTCGAGCGGGCGCGGGCGGGCGTGTTCCCGCTCGAGAAGATGCAGGAGTACACGCAGAACTACCTCCGCGCCGGCGGCACGAGCGCGTTCTCGGAGTACTACCTCGCGGCCTACGACGGGGCGCAGTTCCAGCGCTCGCTGATGGACAACGTCGTCTTCGCGCAGCACAACCTCGCCTCGGACCGCTCGTTCAACGAGTTCCACGCGATCGTGTGCCGCAACGTGATGATCTACTTCGACCGCTCGCTGCAGGACCGCGTCCACGAGCTGTTCTACGAGAGCCTCGCGATGTTCGGCGTCCTCGTTCTCGGCCACAAGGAGTCGATCCGCTTCACGCGGTTCGCCGACCGCTACGAGGAGCTCGACGCGGGCGAGCGCATCTACCGGAAGGTCGCGTGAGCTATGGGATCGTCGTCGTCGGCGCCTCGCTCGGAGGCCTGCGCGCGATGAGCGAGCTGCTCGACGTGCTCCCCGACGAGGTCGACGTGCCCGTCGTGCTCGCGCAGCACCGCGCCCCGGTCGCGGAGCGCGACTCGCTCGAGGCGCTCCTCCGTCGCCACACGCGCCGGCCCGTGGTCGAGGCAGGCGACAAGGATCCGATCCTGGCGCAGCATGTGTACGTGGCCCCGCCCGACTACCACCTGCTCGTCGAGGAGGAGGGGTCGTTCGCCCTCTCGACCGACGAGCGCGTGCAGTACGCGCGCCCGTCCGTGGACGTCCTGTTCGAGTCGGCCGCCGACGCCTACGGCGAGCGCACGATCGGGATCGTCCTCACCGGGGCGAACGCGGACGGCGCCGCCGGGCTGCTCGCGATCCGCGACGTCGGCGGGGTCGCGATCGTGCAGGACCCGGAGACGGCGGAGGCGCGGCAGATGCCCGACGCCGCGATCCAGGCGAACGCGGCCGACGCGATCCTCCCCGTCCGCGAGATCGGGAAGTTCCTCCTCGGGCTGTGCGTGCGGTGAGCGAGGCGCCTCCCACCGCCACCGTTCTCCTCGTCGACGACCGCGCCGAGAACCTGCTCGCGCTCGAGGCCATCCTCGAGCCGCTCGGGCAGGAGCTCGTGCGCGCGCACTCCGGCGAGGAGGCGCTCCGCGAGCTGCTCCGCCGGGACTTCGCCGTGATCCTGCTCGACGTGCAGATGCCGGGGATCGACGGCTTCGAGACCGCGCGCCTGATCAAGGAGCGCCAGCGCACGCGCCACATCCCGATCCTCTTCCTCACCGCGATCAGCCGCGACAGCGAGCAGGTCTTCCGCGGCTACTCGGCCGGGGCGGTCGACTACATCCTCAAGCCGTTCGAGGCGGACGTGCTCCGCTCGAAGGTGGGCGTGTTCGTCGAGCTCTGGCAGAAGGGCGAGCTGCTGCGGCGCCAGGAGGTGGAGCTGCGGCGGCGCGAGGTCGCGGAGGCCGTGTTCGAGAGCGAGGCGCGCTACCGGACGCTCGCGGAGGCGATGCCGCAGATCGTCTGGCTCGCCGACGGCGACGGCAACGCGACGTACTACAACGAGCGCTGGTTCGAGTACACGGGGCTCGACGCCGAGCACGCCTCCGGCCAGGAGTGGCACGGGATCGTGCACCCGGATGAGCTCCCCGAGACGATCGTCCGATTCGAGCAGGCGGCGTCCGGCGGCGGGGTGTTCGAGATGGAGTACCGGCTGCGGCGGAGCGACGGCCGCTATCGCTGGCACCTCGGCCGCGCCGTGCCGGTGCGCGACCCGGGCGGGCAGATCACGGGCTACGTCGGCACCGCCACTGACATCGACGACCAGCGCCGGGCGCGCGACGCGCAGAGGCTCCTGGTGGAGGCGGGTGACATCCTCGGCTCGTCGCTCGACTACCGGAAGACGCTGCCGGAGGTCGCCCGGGCCTCGGTCCCTGCAATCGCAGACTGGGCCTCCGTGCACGTCGTCGGCGCCGACAGGTCGCTCGAGCGGGTCGCGGTCGCGCACGTCGACCCGACGAAGCTGACATTCGCCGAGGAGCTCGAGGCGCGGTACCCGCCGGCGGGCGACGACCCGACGCTCGAAGTGCTCCGCACGCAGCACCCGGTATTCGTCGCGGAGATCACCGAGGAGATGCTCGATGCGGCCGCCGTGGACGACCTCCACCGCGGCCTCCTCCGCGAGCTCGGGCCGCGCTCGTCGATCGCGGTACCGCTCCTCGCCGGCGACGAGGCCCTCGGCGTGATCACGTTCGTCCGGACGGAGTCCGGCCGGGCCTACGGCGACGACGACCTCGCCCTCGTGCTGGATCTCGCGCGCCGCGTGGCCACGGCGATGGAGAACGCGCGCCTGTACGCCGAGGCCGAGCGCCGTGCGCAGGCCGCCAGCGCGCTCGCGAACGTCGGCGACGCGGTCGTGCTCGCCGACGCGGGAGGGGTCGTCCGGCTCTGGAACCCGGCCGCCGCGATGATCACGGGGATCTCCGAGGCCGCGGCGGTCGGGCGGCACCTCGAGGACGTGATCCCGGGCTGGCGGGCGCTCGCCCAGCGGATCCCGGTCGCGAGCGGGCCCGGGCAGGTGGTCACCGCGCTCACGCTCCCGGTCGAGCTCGACGGCCGCGAGGTCTGGCTCTCCGGCTCGGGCGTCGGCTTCGCCGAGGGCGTGGTCTACGCCTTCCGCGACCTCACCGAGGAGCGCCGCGTCGAGGAGATGAAGTCCGACTTCGTCGCGACGGTCTCGCACGAGCTGCGCACGCCGCTGGCCGCGATCCGCGGCTCGGCGCTGACGATCCTCCGTCCCGACCTCGAGCTCGAGGACGACCTGAAGGGCCGCCTGCTCGAGGTGATCGCCGACGAGTCCCAGCGACTCGCGCAGATCGTCAACGACCTCCTGCTCGCGTCGCACCTCGACTCGGGCCGCCTGCAGCTGCAGATCGAGAGCTGCGACCCGGTCGAGCTCGCCCGGCTCGTGGTCGAGGCGGCGCGGACGCACCTGCCCGACAACGTGACGGTCGACCTGGATGCCGGCAAGGAGCTGCCGTCGGTCGCCGCCGACCCGGGCCAGCTCCGCCAGGTGCTCGAGAACCTCGTCGAGAACGCGATCAAGTATTCGCCGGACGGCGGTTCCGTCGAGCTCCGGATCGGGCGCGACGACGGCTCGGTCAGCTTCCGCGTGCGCGACGAGGGCCTCGGGATCCCGCCCGCCGAGCACCGGCGCGTCTTCGAGAAGTTCTACCGCCTCGACCCGAACATGACCCGCGGGATCGGCGGTACCGGGCTCGGCCTCTACATCTCGCGCGAACTTGTGCGCATGATGGGCGGGCGGATCCGGGTCGAGTCCGAGCCTGACCGGGGCTCCACGTTCACGGTGGAGATCCCCGCGGCGGAGCTCGAGCCGACGGTCGTGCGCGCGGCGGCGCGGAAGGCAGCCGCCGCGCGGACGACCGATTGACGCGCCCGGAGTCATCGCGCAAGATCGCCACATGCCGATCTCGCGCGGGTTTCGGGGGCGGCGCAGCGACGCGGACGATGCGGAGCGCCTGCCGCCCGGCCAGTACCTGACCTACGACTTCCCGGTGCTCTCGGCCGGGCCGACACCGCGGACACGACTCGAGGACTGGACGTTCACGGTCGCGTACGGCGAGGACCGGCGCACCTGGACCTGGGAGGAGTTCCGCGCCCTCCCGACCGAGGGGCCGACGGTCGACATCCACTGCGTCACGAAGTGGTCGAAGCTCGACACGACCTGGGAGGGCGTCTCCGTCGACACGCTCCTCGACGGCTTCGAGCACGACGCCGCCCACGCGCTCGCCCTCTGCGACGGCGGGTACACGACGAACGTCCCGCTCGAGGACCTCACCGGCGGGCAGGCCTGGGTCGCCTTCGCCTTCGACGGCGAGCCGCTCGACCCCGAGCACGGCGGGCCGGCGCGCCTGCTCGTGCCCCACCTCTACTTCTGGAAGTCCGCGAAGTGGATCCGCGCGCTCCGGCTCCAGGACGAGGACGAGCCGGGCTTCTGGGAGACGAACGGCTACCACAACTATGGCGACCCGTGGCGCGAGCAGCGGTACTGGGGCGACTGACGTGGCAGGTCACGACGGTCGCCGACGCCGTCGCCGAGACTGCCGACGTTCGGACGCTCGTCCTCGACGCCCCTGACTGGCCCGGGCACCTCGCGGGGCAGCACCTCGACGTGCGGCTGACCGCCGAGGACGGCTACCAGGCGCAGCGGAGCTACTCGATCGCGTCGGCTCCCGGCGACGGACTCGCGATCACGGTCCAGCGCCTGGCCGACGGCGAGGTCTCGCCGTACCTCTTCGACGAGCTCCGGCCCGGCGACGAGCTCGAGCTGCGCGGCCCGATCGGCGGCTACTTCGTGTGGACGCCGGACCGCGGCGGACCGCTCCTCCTCGTCGGCGGCGGGTCGGGCGTCGTGCCGCTGATGGCGATGATCCGGGCGCGCGCCGAGGCGGGCGACGAGACGCCGGTGCGGCTCCTCTACTCGTCGCGCACGATCGACGACGTCATCTACCGCGAGGAGCTCGACCGGCTCGCCGGCGGTGCACTCGAGGTCGTGCACACGCTCACCCGCGCCCGGCCCGACGGGTGGACGGGATACGCGCGCCGGGTCGACGCGGCGATGCTGGCGGAGGTGGCGTGGCCGCTCGACGCCGGCGCTGCGACGTTCGTGTGCGGGTCGACGCCGTTCGTGGAGAGCGTGTCGAGCACGCTCGTCGACCTGGGGCACGCGCCGGCGAGCATCAGGACCGAGCGCTACGGAGGAGTCGGAGGATGACCGAGACGTACCTCGACGGGAACGCGATCGGCGGCCTCTTATGGGAGGTCTTCGGTGTCGAGATGACGGTCGCGACGGGCGTCTGCGGCGGCTGCGGGGCGAGTCGGGCCGTGGCGGAGCTGCACGTGTACGTGCGCGCCGCCGGCACGGTCGTTCGCTGCCCGTCGTGCGACACCGTCCTCCTCACCGTGGTGGAGGCGCCGGGCCGCCGCTGGGTCGGCCTCTCCGGGCTCGCGCGCCTCGAGGTGCCACGGGCCGAGAGTTAGTGGCTCAGAGCCACTAACTCCTACCTCGCTCCGGTGAAGCCGCCGCCCGCGTCCCGCGTCAGGCGCGACGCGACGTAGACCGGGATCGCCGAGAGCAGGATCACGAACAGCGCGACGACGTTCACGACCGGCAGTTGGTTCGGACGCGAGAGGTTGTTGAGGATCCAGATCGGCAGCGTCTGGTCGCCGCCGGCGGTGAACGTCGTCACGATCACCTCGTCGAACGAGAGCGCGAACGCAAGCAGGGCGCCGGCCAACAGCGCCGTGCGCGTCGCGGGGAAGAGCACGTGCCACGCCGTCTGCCACGTCGTCGCCCCGAGGTCGGCGCTCGCCTCCTCGAACGAGCCCGACGTCCGCCGCAGGCGCGCAATCACGTTGTTGTAGACGACGACGATGCAGAAGGTCGCGTGCGCGACGATCAACGTCAGTAGCCCGAGCCGCACTTCGAAGGTGTTGAAGGTCGCGTTGAGCGCCATACCCGTGACGATCCCGGGGAGCGCGATCGGGAGGATGACGAGGAACGACAGCGTCTCGCGGCCGAAGAAGTGGTGGCGCGCGACCGCGAGCGAGAGGAGCGTCCCCATCGCCAGCGCGAGGAACGTCGCGCCGAGCGCGACCTTTAGCGAGTAGAGGAAGGCGTCGCGGGCGCCCGGGTTGTCGATCGCGCGGCGGAACCACTCCGTCGTGAACCCGTCGAGAGGCCACGCCTGGATGCGGGAGTCGTTGAAGGCGTAGAGCCCGACGATCGCGAGCGGCGTCCAGATGAACACCAGGGTCAGTCCGGTGGCGACGCGCAGGGCGAGGCGGGCGAGGGGCGAGATCGTCATAACTCGTCGAACGCCCCGAGCTTCCGCGCGACGAGCAGGTAGGCGATCATCACCACGATCGGCACCGTGGCGAACGCCGCCGCGAGCGGGAGGTTGTTCGCCACGCCGACGTTCACGTAGACGACGTTGGCGATGAACTGCGTCGACGAGAGGAGCTGCGGCGTGATGAAGTCGCCGAGCGTCAGCGAGAAGGTGAAGATCGAGCCGGCGACCATCGCGGGGAAGACGAGCGGGAGCACCACGCGCCGGATCGTCGTCCGCGCCCGGCCGCCGAGGTCGGACGACGCCTCGAGCATCGAGTCCGGGATCCGCTCGAAGCCGGCGTAGACCGGCAGGATCATGAACGGCAGCCACAGGTAGCTCATCACGAGCCAGACGGCGACGTTGCCGTAGCCCGGGCCCGAGAGGCCGAACGGCTCGAGCAGCCAGTTCACGAAGCCGTTCTCGGCCAGCATGATCCGCCAGGCGTAGACCTTGACCAGGTAGCTCGTCCAGAGCGGCATGAGGATCGCGACGACGAGCAGCGCCCGCGTCCGCGGCGAGGCGACCTTCGCGAGGTAGAAGGCGATCGGCAGCGCGAGCAGCGCGTCGGTCACGGTCACCGCGGCGGCGATCCCGATCGTCCGCAGCGCGATCCGGCGGTAGACGTCGCTCTCCCAGAGCAGCCGGAAGTTGTCGAACGAGTACTCGTGGACGATCTCCGCGGTGAACGGGTCGAGCCGCCAGAGCGCGGCCACGAACAGGACGACCAGCGAGCCGAGGTAGGCGATCACCAGCCACCCGACCGGGGCGGCGAGGAGCGCGCCGAGCCCGGCCTTCCGGTGGCGGTGGAAGAACGAGGCGAGACGCCGTCCCGGGCCTCTCCGGGACGGCGTCTCGCGTGTCGTCACGACCCCCGTCGAGATCGGGCTACCCCTTTACCTCGGTCCAGCCCTGGACCCATTCGGAGTAGTCCTTGCAGATGGCACCACGCCCGTCGAGGCACTCCTTCGTCGGGGTCGTCCAGTACCAGACCTGGTCGAAGTACTCCTCGTCGTCGGCGTGGAAGGTCTCGCAGTGGTTGGCATCGGCCGTCTCGTCGCACGCCTTCGCGTTCGACGGCGCCTCGCCGAACCACTCCGCCACGGCCGCGTTCGCCTTCGGCGAGATGATGTGGTCCATCCACTTGTACATGCAGTTCGGATGCTCGGCCTCCGACGCGATCATCCAGGTGTCGGACCAGCCCGTCGAGCCCTCCTTGGGCAGCGTGGTCGTGATCGGCACCTTGTCGGCCGTCGCGAGGTTCGCGATCACCTGCCAGGTCGTGCCGACGACGGAGTCGCCCGACTTGAACGCCGCGAGCTCCTTCGTGTAGTCCGACCAGTACTCGCCGATGATCCCGCGCTGCTTCTTCAACAGGTCGATCGCGGCCTGGAACTGCTCGTCGTCGAGGGCGTACGGGTTCTTGATCCCGAGGTCCGGCTGAGTCGCGCTGAGGTACAGCGCCGCGTCGGCGATGTAGATCGGCGAGTCGTAGGCCGTGACCTTGCCCTTGTACGGCGAGTTCTCGTCGAAGACGACGCCCCAGCTGTCGGGCGCCGGGTTCACGAGGTCGCTGCGCCACATCAGCAGGTTCGCGCCGCGGCCGTGCGGGACGCCGTACATCTGCCCGTCGACCGAGTTGTGCGGCTGCTGCTTCAGCCCGTCGTAGACGTCCGCGTAGTTCGGGATCAGGTCGGTGTTGACGGGCGCGACGTCGCCGCCGGCGATCAGACGCAGGGTCGCATCGCCCGACGCCGAGACCCCGTCGTAGTTGCCCGTCCGCATCAGCGTCACCATCTCGTCGGAGGTGTTGCCGACCTTGGTGTTGACCTGGCAGCCGGTCTCCTGCTCGAAGTCGGTGACCCAGTCCACCTTCGGGTCGGTCGACCCGTCCTCGACGTAGCCGGCCCAGGCGATCAGGTTGAGCTCACCCTCGCCTTCCCCGACCGACGTCGGCAGGTTCGCCTCCGCCCCTGTCGTCTCGGTCGCGCCGGTCGCGGCCGCGCCCGAGCCCTCCTCGTCGTCGTCTCCGCCGCAGCCGGCGGCGACGAGCGACAGCGACACGACGAGCAGAGCCAGTGCGGCCCAGCCGAGCCGTCGCCTCCGCGGGTGACTCATCCTTGCTCCTCCTTCTCGATGGGGATCGTGTGCTCCGGCCTCCACTCGAGCAGGACCGGACGGCCCCGCTCCTCGAGCGCCTCCGCAGACGAGCGCTCCAGGTTCTGGCGGACGACGGCGAGCGTGCCGCCGTCGTCGAGCTCGACGACGTAGCGCGTGAGGACGCCGACGTAGACGACGTCGCGCACGTGCCCGCACTCGACGCGGGCGCCGGGCTCCCGCGCGTCGGACTCATCGAGGATGCGGATCTTCTCCGGGCGGATCGCGAAGCGGCGGCCGTCGCGCTCGAGCACGTTCGAGGTGCCGACGAAGCCGGCGACGAACTCCGTCGCGGGCCGCTCGTAGACCTCGGCCGGCGCGCCGAGCTGCTCGATCTTGCCGCGGTTGAACACGGCCAGGCGGTCGCTCATCGTCAGCGCCTCCTCCTGGTCGTGGGTCACGTAGACGAACGTGATCCCGACGTCCTCCTGGATGCGCTTCAGCTCCACCTGCATCTCCTGGCGCAGCTTCAGGTCGAGCGCGCCGAGCGGCTCGTCGAGGAGGAGCACCTGAGGCCGGTTCACGATCGCGCGAGCGAGCGCGACCCGCTGGCGTTGCCCGCCGGAGAGCTGGCTCGGCCGGCGGCCGCCGTACCCGTCCAGGCGCACCATCTCGAGCGTCGCGTCGACGCGCTCGCGCCGCTCGCGCCGGGGCACCTTGCGGATGCGAAGGCCGTACTCGACGTTCTCGGCCACGCTCATGTGCGGGAAGAGCGCGTAATCCTGGAAGACCGTGTTTACGTCGCGGTCGAACGGCGGCACGCGAGTGACGTCCCGGCCCGCGAGCTCGATGCGCCCCTCGTCGGGCAGCTCGAACCCGGCGATCATCCGCAGCATCGTCGTCTTCCCCGAGCCGGAGGGGCCGAGAAGCGAGAAGAACTCGCCGTTTCTGACGTCGAGATCGACGCCAGAAACGGCTAGGACGTCGCCGAAGCGCTTGACGAGCCCTTCGGCATGGACGGCGAGCTCGAATCTCGACTCGGCCACGGCGGTCTCTAGTGAAACCGCGACAGCGGTTTCACGGGCCAAGCGACTCCTCGAGGAGCGCGAGCCCTCGGTCGAGCTCCTCGTCGGTGGCGACGAGGGGGACGAGGATCCGGATCACGTTCGCGTCGAGACCGCAGCTGAGGAGCACGAGGCCGCGATCGAAGGCGCGCCGTACGACCTCGGCCGCGAGCCCAGCCGCAGGGGCTCGCGTGCCGAGGTCCTCCACGAGCTCGAGCGCGAGCATCGGCCCGAGCCCGCGGATCTCGCCGACGTGCGGGTGGCCCGCCGTAATCCGCTCGAGGCCGCCGCGGAGGCGGACCGCGACCTCGTCCGACCTCGCGCGGAAACCGGGGTCCTCCACCGCATCGAGGACCGCGAGCGCCGCCGCGCAGGCGACCGGATTGCCGCCGAAGGTGCCGCCCAGCCCGCCCGGCTCCGGCGCGTCGAGGAGCTCGGCGCGTCCGGTCACCGCCGCCAGCGGCAGCCCGCCGCCGAGCGACTTCCCGGAGACGAGGAGGTCGGGCTCGACGCCGTAGTGCTCGATCGCCCACATCGGCCCGGTCCGCCCCACGCCGGACTGCACCTCGTCGTCCACGTACACGATCCCGTGGCGCCGGCAGAGCTCGGCCAGGCGCCCGGGGAAGTCGTCGGGCATGACGACGAAGCCGCCCTCGCCCTGCACCGGCTCGAGCACGACGCACGCGACGGTCTGCGGGTCGACCTCCGCGGCGAAGAGCCGCTCGAGCGCCGCGATCGAGGCGTCGGACGAGATGCCGCGGTACGGGTACGGCGCCGGCACGCGGTAGACCTCCGGCGCGAACGGGCCGAAGCCGCGGCGGTAGACGAGCTTGTGCGTCATCGTCATCGTCAGCAGCGTCCGCCCGTGGAAGGCGTTGTCGAAGACGACGACGGCCGGCCGGCCGGTCGCGGCGCGCGCGATCTTGACCGCGTTCTCGATCGCCTCGGCGCCGGAGTTGACGAGCAACGACTTCTGCTCCTCACCCACGCACGGCGACAGCTCGCCAAGGCGCCGGCAGACGTCGACGTACGGCTCGTAGGTTCCGACCATGAAGCACTGGTGCAGGTAGCGGTCGACCTGCGCGTGGATCGCCGCGGCGACGGGCTCGAAGCCGTGACCGGTGTTCTGGCAGCCGATCCCGCCGGCGAAGTCGACGTACTCGTTGCCGTCGACGTCGACGATCGTGGCGCCGTGGGCCCGGTCGACGACGAGCCGGGGTGTCGAGACGCCGCGCGCCACCCATCGGGCCCGCTCCTCGAGGACGCGGCCGGCCGCCGTGTGCTCCCGCAGGGACATCGGGGCGATTCTCCCTGCGCCACTCCGGCCGTCACAACGGCCGAGATGGCGAGATGCGGTCGGTGCCTATTGGCCGCGCTGTCGAGTCGCCGGGCGAATCGGTCGCCTTGCGATCCGATCCTGCCCCGACTACGGTTGGCCGCGATGTCGAACCGGAGCGACGAGGCTTGCTGACCGTCCGCGACATCGCGGAGCTGCCCGGCCTTTCGCTCGCCGTGGCTGCGGGCACCGAAGGGCTCGGCACCGAGATCCGCTGGCTCCACGTCTCGGAACTGGCCGACCCGACCGCATGGCTCGAGGGCGGCGAGCTCCTCCTCACGACCGGCCTCGGCGTCGGCGATCTCGCCTCGACACAGCGCGCGTACGTGCGGCGCCTGGCCGACCACGGGCTGGCCGGGCTGTGCTTCGGGCTCGGCTTCGGCTTCGCGGACGTGCCGCCGGCGCTCGTCGAGGAGGCGAACCGGCGCGGCTTCCCGGTCGTCGCCGTCCCGTACGACACACCCTTCATCGCGATCACGAAGGCGGCCTTCGCACACCTCGCGAACGAGGAGCTGGAGCGGGTCACGCAGGCGCTCGAGGTGCAGGAACGGCTCGCGCAGGCGGTGCTCGACGGCCGCGGCGTGCAGGCGCTGCTGGCGATCCTGTGCGAGCGGCTGCGCGTCTCGCTCGCGCTCGTGGACGAGGGCGGGCGCGTGATGGGCGAGCGCCACGCGGGCCGACGGCTCTCGTTCGACGGCGCGCTCGAGCTGCCCGTGGTCGCCCACGGCGAGACGGCGATCCTCAAGGTGGCGCGGGAGCGCGAGTCGCTCTCGGACTACGACCGGCTCGTGCTCCACCACGGCCAGACCGCGCTCGCGTTCGAGCTCTCGCGGCGGCGGGCCGTCTCGGCGGCGGAGCTCCGGCTCGCCGGCGACCTGCTCGAGGACCTCGAGCACGACCGCCTCGATGCGCGCGACGTCTCGCGCCGCATCTCCGCCTTCGGCCTCGACCCGGACCGGAGCTACGCGGCGCTGCTGGCCGAGGGCGAGACGGGCGCCTCGTCCGAGCGTCTGCGGGCCGCGGTCGCGCGGGAGCTCGACGGCCGCGGGCTGCTGTACCTCTCCGCCGCGCGCCGCGACCGCGCCGCATTCCTGCTCGAGGCCGAGGGCGAGGAGGACGCGCTCGCGCTCGCCGAGGCGGTCGTCGAGGCCGAGCCGTCCGCCAGGGTCGCCGTCGGCCGGCCGGGCACGGGCCGCGACCTCGGACGCAGCCTGCTCGAGGCGCGCGCCGCGCTCGACGCCGGCGCCGGACGCATCGCCTCGTACCGCGACCTCGGCTCGCTCGAGCTCCTCCTCGGCCTCCCGGATGCCGCCCTCGAGGCGTTCGTCGACCGGGTGCTCGGCCCGGTGGAGCGCTCCGGCCCGCTCGTCGACTCGCTCCGCGCCCTGCTCGACTCCGGGTGCCGCTGGAGCGAGGCGGCCGACCGGCTCGGCGTCCACCGGCACACGCTCCGCTACCGCATGGAGCGCCTCGAGGAGCAGACCGGACGCCACCCCGACCGTCCCGCCGAGCGGATGGAGCTGTGGCTCGCGGTCAAGGCGGTGCAGGCGCTGCACGCCCGCGGGAACGGCCGCGGGCGCGACACCGTTCACGCCTAGCCCGCAAAGGGCACGCAAAGTGTGTGGCTAGCCGTATACGAACGGCCATTCGAGCGGTCGAGGATACGCCTGTGACCGCCACCGTCTTGATCGTCGACGACCACCCGAGCTTCCGCGCCACCGCGCGCGTGCTGTTGGAGTCGGAGGGGTTCGAGGTCGTCGGGGAGGCGGAGGACGGCGGTTCGGCGCTCTCACGGGCCGAGGAGCTCCACCCGGAGATCGTGCTGCTCGACGTGCAGCTGCCCGACATCGACGGGTTCGAGGTCGCGTCGCGGCTGACGAGCAACGGCGACGGCCCGCGCGTCGTGCTCGTGTCGAGCCGCGACCGCGCGGACTACGGCTCACGCATCGAGGAGTCCGGCGCCTCGGGGTTCATCGCGAAGGCCGAGCTGTGCGGCCCCGCGCTGGCAGCCCTGCTGGGGTAGCCGCGCGCCGGAGCACGAGGCTACTGTCGTTCGGATGACGACGCGCAGGGCAGTCGCGATCTGGACGTTTACCCTCGGCGTGGTCGTCGCGGCGTGCGTGCTCGTGTTCACGAGCGACCACGTCGAGAACCCTGCCGCGACCGCCGTGCTCGCCTGCGCCGCCGGCCTCGCGTTCGTCACCGCCGGGCTCATCGCCTGGGTCCGCCGCCCGCGGAACGGCAGCGGCAAGCTGATGACGCTCATCGGCCTCAGTTCGTTCTTCGGCGTCCTCACGGTCGCAAACGACTCGACGCTGTTCACGATCGGGTTCTCGCTGGGGTCGATCGTTTTCGCGCTCTTCCTCCACTTCGTGCTCGCGTTCCCCTCGGGCCGGCTCGACGACGCAACTGCCCGCGCGGCGGTGATCGGCGCCTGGACGCTTGCGACGCTGGGCCAGCTCGCCATCCTGCTCGTCACGCCGAGCTCGGACCTGTGCGACGAGGGCGTCACCTGCCCCTCGAACCGCCTGCTCGTGGAGGACTCGCACACGGCAGCGGTGATCGTCGGATCGCTCGTCCAGATCGGCGCGATCGCCGTCGCGGCCACGGCCGTCACGATCCTCTGGCGCCGGTACGACCGCGCATCGCCGGCGCTGCGCCGCACCCTGGCTCCCGTCTACCTGACCTCGACGATCGTGATCCTCTCCCTGCTGGTCGTCTTCGTCGCAGAGTGGGTGTCGGACACGCTCGTCAACGCAATCGCGTGGGTGACCGTCGTCGGGCTGCTGTCCGTGCCGCTCGCGTCGCTCCTCGGCCTGCTCGAGCGGAAGCTCTCGCGCGCGGCCGTGAGCGAGCTCGTCGTCGAGATCGGGCGCGACCGCGGCCCCGACGGGATCGAGTCGTTCACTGCGCCGCGTCCTCCACGACCCGACGCTGACGCTGGCGCGCTGGGACGAGGAGCACGGCGTGTTCGTCGACCACGACGGCACGCCGGTCGACGCCTCCAACGCGAACGGCGTCCGCCAGGCGACGCTCGTGGAGCGCGGCGGCCAGCCGATCGCGACGATGATCCACGACCCCTCCCTGCTCGACAACCGCGACCTGCTCGACGCCGTGTCGGCCGCGGCGGGAATGGCGATCGAGAACGAGCGCCGGTTCGAGGCGCTCGCGCGCACCGAGACGCGCACCCGCGCGCTCCTCGACGCGATCCCGGATCTGATGTTCCGGATCGCGCGCGACGGCACCTACCTCGACTTCAAGGCGGAGAGCACCCGCGACCTCTACGACAGCGAGGTCATCGGCCGCACCGTGCGCGAGCGCCTTCCGGCCGAGCCCGCCGAGCGGATCATGCGCGCGGGCGAGCGAGCCCTCGCGACCGGCGGGGTGCAGACGATCGAGTACGAGCTCGACTTCGGCGTCGAGGTGCGGACATACGAGGGACGCGTCGTCGCGGCCGGCGACGAGGAGTTCATGCTCATCGTCCGCGACTTCACGCAGCGCGTCCGCCGCGAGATCGCGCTCGAGCGCAGCGAGTCGCGCACGCGGGCGCTGCTCGACGCGATCCCGGACATCATGTTCCGGATCGGGAGCGACGGCGTCTACCGCGGGTACAAGGCCGACGACCCCGACCTCCTGCTTCTTCCGCCCGAGCAGTTCATGGGCCGGGCCGTGCGCGACGTGCTGCCGCCGGACGTGGCCGAGGCGATCATGGCGTGCGGCGAGCGCGCGCTGGAGGGCGGGACGTCCGAGCCGATCGAGTACGACCTCGACCTGAACGGCCAGCGCCGGTTCTTCGAGGGCCGCGTCGCCCGCGTCGACGAGGACGAGTTCCTCCTCATCGTCCGCGACTTCACCACGCGCCGGCGGCAGGAGGACGAGCTGCTCGCGCTGCACCGCCAGCTCGAGGAGCGCCTCGGCGAGCTCGAGCGCGAGCGCGACATGACCGACCGCATCGTGAACGGCGCTCCGAGCATCCTCGTCCTGCTCGACGAGGCCGGCGGGATCCTGCGCGTGAACCGGCGCGGCGTCGAGCTGCTCGGCTACGTCGACCGCGACGAGCGCGTGCTCGGGCGGCCGTTCTGGGAAATCTTCGTCGCGCGCGCACACCGGGAGGCGACCCGCGACGCGTTCCGGGCGATGCGGCGCCACCCCGACGTCGACGAGCGCGACGGGCGCTGGGAGACGGCCACCGGCGAGGAGCTCGCGGTCACGTGGAATGTCTCGCCGCTGCCCGAGGACGAGGGTATGCGCCGCTACCTCCTCGCGGTGCAGGACGTGACGCAGCAGGCGCAACAGCGCGAGGAATTGGCCGCCTCGCGCGCCCGCATCGTGCAGGCCGCCGACGACGCGCGGCGACGGCTCGAGCGGAACCTCCACGACGGGGCGCAGCAGCGTCTCGTCTCGCTCTCGCTGGCGCTGCGGCTCGCGCAGGCGAAGGTGACCGCCGACCCGGACGGGGCCGACGCGGTGCTCCAATCGGCACGCGAGGAGCTGGCGCTCGCGCTCGAGGAGCTCCGCGAGCTCGCCCGCGGCATCCACCCGGCGGTGCTGACCGAGCGCGGGCTCGGGCCGGCGCTCGAGTCGCTCGCGTCGCGGTCGCCTTTGCCGGTGGTCGTCGATGCGCCGGAGGAGCGCCTGCCGGAGCCGGTCGAGGCGGCGGCCTACTTCGTCGTCTCGGAGGCGCTCGCGAACGTGGCGAAGTACGCGCAGGCGTCCGAAGCCGCCGTGCGCGTCGCGCGGTCGAACGGCCGGGTCGTGGTCGAGGTGCGCGACGACGGCGTCGGCGGCGCGGAACCCGGCTCCGGCTCGGGCCTCCGCGGCCTCGCCGACCGCGTCTCGGCGCTGAGCGGGACGCTGTCGATCGACAGCCCCCGCGGCGTCGGCACGATCATCCGGGCGGACATCCCGCTCAGCGTGACGTAGCGTTCCCCTCGTGTCGTCCCTCCCGAGCGGCCCCGTCACCTTCCTCTGCATCGACGTCGAGGGCTCGACGCGGCTCGCGTCCGACCTCGGCGAGCACTGGGGCGACGTGCTCGGGCGCATCCGGGCCGCCGCCCGGGACGCGATCGCGGCCGAGGGCGGCGTCGTCGTCGACGCCCGGGGCGACGAGCTGTTCGCGGCGTTCGAGGCGCCCGTGGCCGCGCTCGCAGCCGCCGAGGACGTGCACCGGCGGCTCGCCGACGAGGACTGGCCGGACAACGCGCGCGTCCGCATGCGCGCGGGCCTCCATACCGGCCTGCCGATGCTGGCCGACGACGGCTACGTCGGCATCGAGGTGCACCGCGCGCACCGGATCGCCGGCGCCGGGCACGGAGGGCAGATCGTCCTCTCCGAGCCGACGGTTAACCTCCTCACCCATGTGTCCGTCCACGAGCTCGGCACCTTCCGCCTGCGAGACCTCCCGCAGCCGGAGCGCATCTTCCAGATCGGTGACGCCGAGTACCCGCCGCTGCGCGACGCCGTCGCCGCGGAGGCGCGCATGAAGATCGTCATCGCCGACGACTCCGTCCTCCTGCGCGAGGGGATCGTCCGCCTGCTCGAGGAGGCGGGGTTCGAGGTCGCCGCGCAGTCGGGGACGCGCGAGGACGTCCTCCGCCACGTCGCGATGCACAAGCCGAACGTCGCGATCGTGGACATCCGTATGCCGCCGACCCACACCGACGAGGGCCTCCGCGCGGCGAAGGAGATCCGCGAGCGCTTCCCCGACACGGGCGTGCTCGTGCTCTCCCAGTACGTCGAGCCGGCGTATGCGATGGAGCTCCTGTCCGAGTCGGCCGAGGGCGTCGGCTATCTGCTGAAGGACCGCGTCTCCGACGTGGACGAGTTCGCCGCCGCCGTGCGCCGCGTCGGCGAGGGCGGCTCGGCGCTCGACCCGACGGTCGTGAGCCAGCTCGTCGGCCGCCGCCGCCGCGAGGACCCGCTCGAGGACCTCTCCCCGCGCGAGCGCGAGGTGCTCGAGCTCATGGCCGAGGGGCGCTCGAACCAGGCCATCTCGGAGCGGCTCTTCATCACGCCGCGCGCCGTCGAGAAGCACGTCACGAGCATCTTCCAGAAGCTCCGCCTCCCCGCGTCCGCAGAGGACCACCGCCGGGTGCTGGCAGTGCTGACCTACCTCCGCGGGTAGAGCTTTCCGCACTCGCAGACGCCAGGCCGCCGCATGGTCTGGCAGCGGCGTGCGGGCGATCCTCCTCAGACCAACGAGACGCAGGAGAGATCGCCATGACCCCCTTGAAGCGCTCCAACACCATCGCCGCCCGCATGGGCCGCTGGAGCGCGAGCCACCGTAAGACCGCGATCCTCGGGTGGCTCGCGTTCGTCGTCGCGGCCGCCGTCATCGGCGGGGCGGTGGGCATGCAGAAGCTGGACGACGACGAACTCGGGATCGGAGAGTCCGGGCGCGCCCAGCAGATCGTCGACGCGGGCGACTTCCGCGACTCGGCGGACGAGAGCGTGTTCGTCGAGAGCGAGTCGGCGACAGCATCCGATCCGGCGTTCCGCGCGGTGGTCGCCGACGTGACGGCCGCGCTCGCCGGCAAGGAGGGCGTGAGCAACGTCCGCTCGCCGCTCGACGACGACGGCGCCAACCTCGTCGCCGCCGACGGCCACGCCGCGCTGATCCAGTTCGAGCTCGCCGACGACGCCGAGCAGGCGACCGAGACCGTGCAGCCGATCCTCGCTGCGGTCGCGGACGTCCAGTCGGCGAACCCGGAGTTCCGCGTCGAGCAGTTCGGCGCGGCCAGCGCCACGCTCGCCCTCGACGACACGATCGGGGAGGACTTCACGCGCGCGGAGTACACGGCACTGCCCGTGACGCTCGGGATCCTCATCGTCGTCTTCGGCGCGCTCGTCGCCGCGGGCATCCCGATGCTGCTCGGGCTCACCGCCGTCATGGCCGCGATCGGCCTGCTCGCGATCCCGAGCCAGCTGTTCGCGATGGACGAGGCCGCGAACTCCGTGATCCTGCTCGTCGGGCTCGCGGTCGGCGTCGACTACTCGCTCTTCTACCTCAAGCGCGAGCGCGAGGAGCGGGCCGCCGGCAAGGGGCCGGAGGCCGCCCTGGAGGCCGCCGCCGCCACGTCCGGCCGGGCCGTACTCATCTCGGGCCTGACGGTCATCGCCGCGCTCGCCGGCATGTTCCTCGGCGGCACCGCGATCTGGACCTCGATCGGGATCGGCACGATCATGGTCGTCGCGATCGCGATCGCCGGCTCGCTGACCGTGCTGCCCGCGACGCTGTCGTGGCTCGGCGACCGGGTCGACAAGGGCCGCATCCCGTTCCTCGGCAAGCGGGCCCGGTCGGCGAACGGCTCCCGCTTCTGGGGCGCCGTGCTCGACCGCGTGCTCGCGCGCCCGCTGGTCTCGGCCGTCGCGTCCGCCGGCCTGCTGGTCGTGCTGGCGCTGCCGCTGCTCGGGATGAAGACCGAGCTGACCGGCATCAACGACCTGCCCCGCTCGCTCGCGATCATGCAGACCTACGACCGGATCCAGGCCGAGTTCCCCGGCGGCCCGCTGCCCGCCGTGGTGGCCGTCGAGGCCACCGACGTGACGGCCCCGGCCGTGCAGGACGCGATCGGCGACCTGCGCACCGAGGCGCTCGCGACCGGCCTCATGGCCGACCCGATCGACGTGCAGGTGAGCCCGAACCGCCGCGTCGCGGTCGTGTCCGTCCCGCTCGCCGGCGGCGGCACCGACGACACGTCGTTCCGGGCCCTCGCCGCGCTGCGCGACGACGTCGTCCCGGCGACCGTCGGCCGCGTCGACGGCGTCGAGGCCGCGGTCACGGGCGAGACGGCCGTGTCCAAGGACTTCAACGACCTGATGGCGCAGCGGATGCCGCTGGTCGTCGGCTTCGTGCTGCTCCTGGCCTTCGCCCTGCTGCTGGTCGCCTTCCGCTCGATCGTGATCGCGGCGAAGGCGATCGTCCTGAACCTGCTGTCGGTGGCCGCCGCCTACGGGCTCCTCGTGGCCGTCTTCCAGTGGGGCTGGGGCGAGCGCATCCTCGGCTTCGACTCGACCGGGGCGATCACCGCGTGGCTGCCGCTGTTCATGTTCGTGATCCTCTTCGGGCTCTCGATGGACTACCACGTGTTCATCCTGAGCCGCGTGCGTGAGGCCTACGACCGCGGCATGTCCACGGAGGACGCCGTCGCGCACGGGATCAAGTCCACGGCGGGCGTCGTCACGGCGGCGGCGACGGTGATGGTGGCCGTGTTCGCCATCTTCGTCACGCTCTCGACGGTCGACATGAAGCAGCTGGGCTTCGGCCTGGCGGCCGCGATCCTGATCGACGCGACGATCGTCCGGGGCGTCCTGCTGCCGGCGGCGATGAAGCTGCTCGGCGACTGGAACTGGTACCTGCCACGGTGGCTGCACTGGCTCCCCGAGCTCGAGCACGAGCGGGCACCGGAGGCCGAGCCCAGCCCGGCCGCGGTCTAGCCCCGACCTTCGCGAAGGACGACGGAGGCCCCGACTCCCCCGGGGCCTCCGTTGTGTCTCAGCCCACGAAGCGGCAGGCGCGGGCGAGCGAGACGTCGTCGCCCGGCCCGTCGCGGAAGCGCCACAGCTCGCGCTTGCGCCCGGTCGGCGAGACGACGAGCGCGATCGAGCCGAGCGCGCCGCGGCCGTCGCGCGCGGCCGTGTAGTGGATCCCGAGCTCGTGGTCCGGCGAGTGCGGCGTCCCCTTCAGCGTCGTCGCCTCGAGCCCCTCCCGGAGCGCGTCGAGCGTGACCGCGTGCGGGAAGTTGTACTTGCCGCCCCCGCCGACGGAGGAGACGAGCGAGAGGCTCGGCGACACGGCCTCGACGAGCCCGAGGTTGAGCCCGTGCTTCGAGGCGTGGTGCGGCACCTTGAAGACCTCCGCCCCGAGCGCGTCGGGCCCGAGCTCGCGCTCGAGCTCCTCCGCGAGCGGCCCCGTCCGCGAGTCGATCTCGGGGAAGTCGGTGAGGACGTACGCCCAGGACGCGAGCAGCGAGTCGGCGCCGAGGAGGAACGTACGCGTCTTCCCCCGCAGCCCGACGTAGCGGCGGCGCGCGCCCCGCTGCTCGACGCGGGACGCCGGGAATTCGAGCTTGAGCGAGATCGACGCGTCGTTGAGGTCGACCCCGTAGGTGTCGAAGCGGCGCCGTAGCGCCACGGCCGGCGAGAGGACGACGACCTTCACGCGGCCGACGAACCGCGTCGTCCCGCTCGTCGGCTGCGTGTGCTGGACGTGCGGGTCGGAGTCCTCGAGGAACTGCATCGTCTGCTGGTACGCCGCGGTGGTGTGCCAGTAGCCCGGCTCCCAGTACTCGCGCACGTTCTGGCCGAACTGCCGGAGGAAGTCGGGCATCCCGGAGATGTGGTCGTCGTGCGGGTGCGTGCCGACGACGAGCGGAAAAAGGTAGCGGTCGTCCGGCACCGAGGGGAAGAGCGGCGTTCCGGCGAGGGTCTCGAGCAGCGCGGGCAGCTTCCCGGCGCGGCCGACGTCGACGACGATCGCGCGCCGCGTCCCGTCCGACCGCGCGGGCAGGAGGAACAGCTGCAGGTCGCCGTCGCCGACGTTCAGGAGGAAGTACACGAGGTCCTCCGGATCGATCCGCGCGAGGAAGTCGTCGTCGCGGAGGACGTCGTCGGGAAGCGGCCTCGGAACGTTCGGCGCGACCGCGCTCACGTCGGCTCCACCTGCTCCAGCTCCTTGGCCTGCGTCGGCGTCAGCGTCGGCGTGACGGCCGCGAAGAACGCCTCCTTCGCCTTGTCGCGGGCGGGCTCGCGCAGGTCCTGGACGGGGCGGCGCAGCCACGCGCTCGGCGGGAGCAGACGTTCCCCGGCCTCCCTCAATCCGGTCGGGCTCACGCGGGCCGCGAACACGTCGCCCGTGCGGAGCGGTGCGCGCCCGGGCAGGTCCCGCGCGAGGTAGCGCCGCAGCGCCTCCGCCTCGGCGCGCGCCGTCCGCGCCGGCTCGTCCGGGAAGATCAGGCGACCGCGGTCGTCGACGCCCGGCCACGGCGAGACGGACACGTCGACGGCGTCGCCGACGATCTCGTCGACGACGAGGTACGAGAGGCGCGCGAGCTCGTTGTCCGCGAGCTCGACCCCCTCGGGACGCCACGGGCGCGGCCCCGTCACCGGCGCGATCCTCCCAGCGGCTCCGCCGGGAGTCAACGCGGGCTCAGGTCCGCTTCGCCTTCCACGCCCGGTACTCGTCGGGCATGCACACGGCGCAGGGGCGGTAGCCGGCCGCGACCGCGGTCGCCTCGTCGGCGAAGAAGACCCGGTGCTTCACGTAGTGGCCCTTCGCGATCCAGCTGAGCGCGACGCGGCAGTCGAGGCGGCCGTAGCCCTTCGTGCGGCGATGCCCGCCGAGCGTGCCCGGCGTCGGCGACAGGTACTCGCGGCCGTCCGCGCCGATGAGGCGGTACAGCTTCATCCGGGATGAAACGCGCGGGACGGCCACCGTGTGAGGCGGCTCGTCGCGTGGGCCGCTAGCGAGGCGGAGCGCTCGAGTCGCCTTCGAACTGCCCGCCGAGCTCGCCGGGCGTCGACTCGGGCAGCACCGGGAACATCCCGCCGCCGCCGCCGCCCGTCGCCGCCGCGTCGTCGCGCCGGTCGACGAAGCCCTCGTAGAACTCCGACTCGCTCTGCGTGATCGGGACCTCTCCCGTATCGCGGGCCTCGGCCTCCGCGGCCGGATGGTGCTGCCACGGGTCGCCGCTCTCGGCGGCGTCCGCGGGCTCGTCCTCGTCTGCGTCGCGCGATCCGAACAGGCGCTCGAAGAACCGCATCGCTCCTCCTTCCGGCCGGGGCTGTCGGCGAATCGTGCCGGGCCGCGGCCGGCGGCGCAAACGAGCAAGAGCCGGAGGCGGGACTCGAACCCGCGGCCGACGGTTTACAAAACCGTTGCTCTACCAGCTGAGCTACTCCGGCGCGGCACGCATGCTAGCCGCGTCCGGCATTGTCATATTTGGCAATGGCCCAGCCGCCGCCCGTGCGACTACGCCAGCACCATGCGCGACTGCTGGTGCTGGACGATCTTCCGCTTGACCCGCTGGAGCGCGTTGTCGATCGTCTTGCAGTCGCAGCCGAGCTCGTCCGCCATCTCCTCGTAGGACATGCCCTCGAGGTAGTGCCGGAGCGCGTCCGACTCGAGGCGCGACAGGCCCGTGCCGAGGGTGAAGACGAGCGACTGGAGCTCCTCCGTCGAGATGACGATCACCGGCGGCTCGTCGACTCCGGGCCCCGGCAGGGCATCGCCCAGCGTGCACTCGCCGTCCCCGTCCTGCCCGGCCGGCGTATGGCTGAAGGAGACGTAGGTGTTGAGCGGGGCGTGCTTGAACCGGGTCGCGGTCTTGATCGCCGTGATGATCTGGCGCGTGACGCAGAGCTCCGCGAAGCTGCGGAACGACGTCTCCATCTTCGGGTTGAAGTCGCGGACCGCCTTGTAGAGGCCGATCAGCCCCTCCTGGATGAGGTCCTCGGCGTCGCCGCCGGCCAGGAAGTAGGAGCTCGCCTTCAGCCGGACGAAGCCGGTGTAGCGCTTCATCAGCGCGTCCATCGAGGCCGTGTGCCCGTTGCGCGCACGGAGCACGAGCTGCAGATCCTCAAGCTCTCGTTGAGCCTTCTGGGCCGCCTGGGCGGCGGTTGCGGGCCGTGCACTCATCGCGTCGTCTCCCGTGGTTGCCGGTGTTCCCGCGCGGTCCGGCTGGACGGCCGTGAGGGAACTCTCACCCTGAGGTTGAGGGCAAGTTAGCAACCTGTCCAACAAATTACAAGTCAACTTGCGCGGGACCCAGGGTGATACGAACACGTGTTCGCCCGACCCGAGACGTTAGGGTCTCACGCGTGCCGCGCGTCTACGCGAGCCTGCCGCTCGGCGGCCCCAGCGGCCCGCTCGGGCGAGACCTGCTCCGAGGCACCGAGCTCGCACTCTCCGCTGCGCAGGCCGACGTGGAGCTGGTCGTCCTCGACGGCCATGGGGAGGACCGCGACGACCTGGCCGCCGGCCACGCGCGCGACGCAGCGGCGGACGACGCCGCGCTCGCGTACCTCGGCGACTTCCACTCCTCGCAGGTGCTCGCGACCGCGCCGATTCTCTCGGCCGCAGGGTTGCTGCAGGTCGCGCCGGTCGCGACCTTCACCGGTCTGAGCGGCGCGACGCTCGTGCGCCTGATGCCGAACGACGACGTGCTCGCGCACGCGATCGCGGACTGGCTGACCGTCAACGGGGTGCGATCGGCGCTCGTCGTCCACGACCACGACGACGGCTACGGCATCCCGGTCGGCCGGATGTGCACGGAGGCGGCGCGCGGCCGCGGGCTCGACGTCCGCTCCCGACCGATCTGGGACCACGACGAGGCGATGGCCGACGACGTCCGCGGCGCCGAGGCCGTCCTCTACGTCGGCGCCGCCGGATCCGGAGCGGTCGGGCTGTGGCGCGACCTGCACGCACTCGACCCCGAGTTGTGGCTGCTCGGCACCGACGGCGTCGCGGCGCCGTGGCTCGCTGCCGAGCTCGAGCCCGGGCCGGCTGCGCGGACGCGCTTCTTCGGGGCGCAGCGCGCACCGTGGGGCTTCTACGGCTACGAGGCGATGGCCCTCGTGCTCGACGCGATCGCGGCAGGTGGCGGCGACCGGGAGCGGGCGGCTCTGGCCGCGCGGTCCACGCGAGACCGCGACTCCGTGCTCGGCCGCTACTCGCTCGACGCCGACGGGCTCACGACCACGAGGGAGTGCGGTCGCTTCGCCGTCGTCGCAGGCGAGATCGTCTGGGACCGGCTACTCGCCGCGCCGTAGCCGCTCGAGGCGCTCGCGGACTCCGGGGTCGAGCCGGTCGGCGAGCTCCGGCCGCGGCTCGCTCGGACGTGTGACCTGCTCGAGCTCGGCGAGGAAGATGCGCGAGCTCGTCGACCGCACCTCCTGGCCCGCGGTGCCGCGGATCGCGAAGTCGGAGGAGACGACCGCGACGGTCTCGCGGTCGCGGTGCTCCGCGGCGAGCCGCTCGAGGACCGCGTCGGCATCGGCGGCGAAGCGCACGCGGAGCGGGCCGATCGTCTCGTCCCGGCCGACGCCGTCGAAGACGAGCACGCCGCGGGCGCCGCGGAGGGCGACGAAACTCGCGAGCGCGTCGATCAGCTCCTCGGGCCGCCGCCAGTCTCCCGCGTGCAGCAGGTTCCAGCCGTCGAACAGGTAGAGCGTCGGGTCAGCCATGACCGCGCTGCCGCCTCGCTTCGTAGAGGAGCAGCGCCGCCGCGACGCTGACGTTGAGGGACTCGACACGCCCGCGCAGCGGGATCGAGACGGCGGCGTCGCAGGTGCGCCGCACGAGCGGCCGCAGGCCCTTCCCCTCCGCGCCGAGGACGATGGCCGCGCCGCCCGTGAGGTCCGTCTCCCACATCGGCGTCGCGTCCTCGCCGGCGTCGGCCGCGTACACCCACAGGTCGTCCCGCTTCACCTCGCCGAGGTAGCGCGCGAGGTTCGTGACGACGGCGATCGGCAGGTGCTCGACCGCGCCGGCCGAGGCCTTGCAGACCGCGGCGGTCACGGTCGCCGAGCCGTGGGCAGGGACGACGATCCCCGTGGCGCCCGCACCCTCCGCGCTCCGCGCCACGGCGCCGAGGTTCCGCGGGTCGGAGACCTGGTCGAGACAGGCGAGGAGCGGTCGCTCGCGGGCGGCGAGCTCCCACGCATCGGCGTAGCGGTACGGCTCGGCCCAGGCGACGACGCCCTGGTGGTCGCGCGTCGCCGCCGCCTCGGACAGCTCGCGCTCCGGCTTGACGTGCACCTTCACCGGAGGCTCCTCGCGCAGCCAGGCCTCGGCGGCGAGCGCGCGCTCGGTCGCCCACAGCTCGAGCGCCTGCCGCCGGCCGCGCAGGAGCTCGCGCACGGCGCGCCGCCCGTAGACGAGCTCGCGTGTCACGCGAGGCGCACGAGCCGGAAGCCGGAGGCCTCGTCGCGCACCTCCCAGCCTGCGGCGGCGATCTCGCCGCGCAGGCGGTCGGCCTCGGCGAAGTCGCGCTCCGCCCGCGCCCGCTCCCGCGCCTCCGCGAGCGAGACGACCTCCTCCGGCGGCGCCGTCTGCTCCTCGGCGAGCGAGGCGAGCCCGAACAGGTCGAGCGCCCGGCGCAGCAGCTCGTGGTCGCGCCACTCGTGCATGACCGCGAGCGCCCCGGGCGTGTTGAAGTCGTCCTCGAGCTCGGCGGCGAACCGCTCCCAGGCGCCCTCGGGCGCCGGCTCGGACCGGTTGCGGAACACCTCGCGGAAGCGCTCGGCCCGTGCAGTCGCGGCCGCCAGCGTCTCCTCCGAGAAGTCGATCGGCTTGCGCCAGTGCCCCGTGAGGAAGAAGACGAGCAGCGCCTCGCGGCCCCACCGGTCGAGCGCCTCGCGCAGCGTCGTGACGTTCCCCAGCGACTTCGACATCTTCTCGCCGGTGAAGCGGAGCATCCCGTTGTGCATCCAGAGCTTCGCGAAGTCGTGGCCGAGCGCCCGCGACTGCGCCAGCTCGTTCTCGTGATGCGGGAAGACGAGGTCGAGCCCGCCGCCGTGGATCTCGAACACCGGCCCGAGCAGCTCCTCGGCCATCACCGAGCACTCGATGTGCCAGCCGGGGCGGCCGCGGCCCCACGGCGCGTCCCACGCCGTGTCCTCGCCTGGCTTGTTCGCCTTCCAGAGCGCGAAGTCGCGCGGGTCCTCCTTCAGCGGGTTCGGCTCCTGCTCCTCGACCTGGTCGGGCCGCTGGCCCGAGAGGCGGCCGTACTCGGGCCAGCTCGCGACGCGGAAGTAGACGTCGCCCTCGACCGCGTACGCGTGCCCTGCGTCGATGAGCGCCTGCGTCGAGGCGACGATCCCGTCGATGTGCTCCGTCGCCTTCGGCACGTGGTCGGGCATCCCCAGCCCGAGGTCGCCGGTGTCCTGCAGGTACCACTCCGTCGCCTCCTCGGCGAGGGCCGCGCTCCGGCCCGGCGCCGCCTCGTAGATCTTGTCGTTCACGTCCGTGATGTTGTGGACGAGCGTGACGTCGTAGCCCTGCTCGCGCAGCCAGCGCCGGAGCCACATGCCGATGACGAACGGCCTCGCGTTGCCGACGTGCGCGCGCGCGTAGACGGTCGGGCCGCAGACGTACATCCGCACCGGCCCGGGCGCCGGCGGGAGCTCCTCGACCGAGCGCGTCAGGGTGCTATGGAGTCGCACCGGCCCTCCGCAGCGCCTCGTCGCGCGGAAGCGCGGCCACGACCGTCCACAGCTCCGGCCCCCGGTCCCGGCCGGTGAGGGCGAGACGCAGCGCGTGCAGGTCGCCGCCCACGGCCTTCAGCTCGCGCACGATCGCCTTCGCGCCGTCGGGTGCGAGCGCACCGTTGGCGCCGGCCCGCAGCTCGACGAACCGCGCCAGCGTCGGACCCGCGTCCGCGGGGAGCTCCGCCTCGGCGGGCTCGAGGATCGCGCGCGCGAAGGCGCGGGCCTCGACGAGGTCGCGCGCTCCGCGCAACGCGGGCACGAGCTCGAGCGGCGCGTCCGCCTCGGCGGCGAGCTCGGCGTCCGGCATCGCGGCGATCGCGTCGATGGCGAGCCGCCGGAGGCGCCGCTCGTCGAAGTGGACGTCGTGCTTCGGCAGGCCGAGCTCCTCGAGGTACGCGCGCACCGCCGCGGCCGGAACGCCCGCGTCGCGCAGGTCGGCCACCGTCTCGGCCCCGTGTCGCTTGGACAGCTTCTTCCCGTCCGCCCCGAGCAGCAGCCCGAAGTGGACGTACTCCGGCGGCGTCGCCCCGAGCGCCAAGGCCAGGCGGCGGTGCAGCGCCTCGTTGGGCCGGTGGTCGTTGCCGCGGACGACGTGGGTGATCCCGAAGTCGACGTCGTCGACCACGCTCGCGAGGTGGTACGTCGCGGTGCCGTCGGGGCGGAGGAGCTGGACGCCGTCGAACCGTTCCACGCCGAGCCCGGCCGCGGCTTCCCGGTAGCGCTCCTGCCGCTCGCTCTGCCGGACGGGCCCTTCCTCCCAGCCGATTCCGAGCCACTCGAGGTCGCGGACGATCGCCTCCTCCCCGCCGGGCACGTTCCGCGCGGCGTCGGTGTCGTCGATCCGCAGCAGCAGGTGGTCGCCGAAGCGGCGATTCGCGGTCGCGCCGAGCGCGTTGCCGAGGTGCAGCGACCCGGTCGGAGCGGGTGCGAAGCGGACACGGACGCTCATGGGCCGAGGATAACGGCGCTCCCGCGCCCGGTTACGATCGCCGCGTGCCGCTCTACGTCCTCGCCCGCCACGCGCACTCCGAGCTCAACCTCGCGCACCGGATCAACGGCGACCCGTCGGTGCCGGTCGGGCTCACCGAGCAGGGGCGCGAGGAGGCGGAGCGGCTCGGGCGGCAGCTGGCGAACGTCCCGATCGAGCTGATCGTCCACACCCGCTTCGGGCGCACGCGCGAGACCGCGGGGATCGCGCGCGAGGCGTGCCTGCCGGTGCCGACCGAGGAGGAGCCCCTGCTCGACGACGTCGACGTCGGCGAGCTCGAGGGGCAGACGATCGACGAGTACCGGGCGTGGAAGAACGCGCACACGCGCGCCGACCGCTTCCCGGGCGGCGAGAGCCTCGACGAGACGGCGCGTCGCTACGCGCGCGCGTTCCGGAAGCTGGCCGAGCGCGACGAGGCGCACATCCTCGTCGTGTGCCACGAGATCCCCGTTCGCTACGCGCTCAACGCGGCGGGCGGCTCCGACGACCTCGACGGCCCGGCGCACTCGATCCCGAACGCGACCCCGTACCTGTTCGAGCAGGACGCGCTCGTACGCGCCGCCGCGCGTATCGAGGAGCTCGTCGACCGCTAGGAGGGCTTGGCGGAATGCCGTTCGTCGTCGGCGTGCGCTGCTTGGTCTGCGGCAAGGACGCAGGGAGCGTCGATAGCAGCGCTATCGACGCGACCGAGGACGCCGCCCGCAGAGCGAGCAGTGTGCGCCGGCGGCACAACGCGTATTTCGCCAAGCCCTCCTGACTAGGCGCGCTCGAGCACGACCACGGGGATCTCGCGGTCGGTCTTCTGCCGGTAGTCGTCGTACGCCGGCCAGATCTCGGCCATGCGCCGCCAGAGCCGCTCGCGCTCGTCGCCCTCGGCGGTCCGCGCCCGCGCGCGGAAGCGGTCGGCCTTGACCTGCACGTGTACGTCCGGGTCGGCGCGGAGGTTCAGGTACCAGCTCGGGTGCTGCTTCGCCCCGCCCCTCGACGCGACGACGACGTAGCGGCCGTCGTCCTCGCCGAAGATCAGGGGCTTGACGCGCTCCTCGCCGGTGCGCCGCCCTGTCGTCGTGAGGATCAGGATCGGCGCGTCGTTCCGCCACCGGTAGCCGACCTCGCCGTCCGTCTCGAGGTAGCGCCGCACGTGCTCGGCGCCGTAGAGGTCGCTCATGCCGTGACTGTAGTCGGCGGAAGACGGCGCCCGTCGCAGCCGTCTCGTGGACATGCGCCGCGCCGCCCTCGTTGCGGTCGCCTGTGCCGCGATCGCCGCCATGCCCACCTCGGCCGTAGCGCGCACGGACGCCGACCCACTCGCGGTCACGGCGGTCGAGCCGCTCGTCGGCGGCAAGGTCGCCGTCGAGCGCGTGGCCGCCGGCGACGCCGGCCAGGACGAGCGCTGGCGCGTCAACCTGGACGTCTGGGTTCGCAACTCGGGGACGGCGACCGTCAAGCTGACGCGTGTCGTCGTCGGCTACCCCGGCGCGCCGGTGACGGTGACCGAGACGGCGTACGCCCTGACGATCGAGCCGGGGAAGTCCGCCAAGATCCAGGTCCCGGAGAACCGTGTGCTGCCGTTCCCGGTCGCGCCGTCGATCTCCGTCCGGCTCGAGTTCGACCGGCAGACGCTCTTCGTCAACCGCGCGCTGGCCGAGCATCGCAACCCGGTGGCCGGCGGCGCCTACCTGTTCCCGGGCAAGCGCGCGGATCTCCTCGACGGCTGGTACTGGACGGACGGGCAGAGCCACATCCCGGGGTCGAACCACCGCTCCTCCTCCTCGCAGCGCTTCGCCTACGACTTCGTGGTCCGCCGCTGGGACGGCAAGCAGTGGACGAGCCGAAGGGCCGGCGCGAAGGGCAACCGCAACGAGAACAGCCTGATCTGGGGCCTCCCGGTCCACGCGATGGCGGACGGCTGGATCCTCCGCTGCGGCCGCTCGAAGGCGGACAACGAGCCGGGCGAGAAGACCTCCGGCGCCGGGAACTTCCTCCGCATCGTCCACGCGACCGGCGAGGTCGCGCTGTACGCGCACATGCGCAAGGACTCGATCCCGGCCAAGCTGTGCCCGAAGCCCGGCGTCAACGCGACGGAGACGACGGCAGTCCGCGTGGAAGCCGGCCAGATGCTCGGCCGCGTCGGCAACACCGGCCAGTCGAGCGGGCCACACCTCCACGTCCACGTCGACACGACCGGCGAGGACGGCGGGCAGGGTCGCCCGCTCCACTTCCGGAACATCCGCACGCGCTTCGCCGGCGTCGACTGGGACGAGTCGCCGCCGTGCGACCTGCGCAACCGCTCGTTCGCCGTCGCGAAGGCGGCCTCCGCGAGCTGGCGGCAGCTGATCGAGCCGCTGTGGCCGTCCGGCGCGGGCGAGCTGACGAAGTTCGGCCTGCGCGAGACGTGCTTCCAGGACTACGGCGACGGGGCGGTCGCCTCCGGCTACAAGCCGGTCTGGTTCGACGGCTACGACGTCGGCGGCAAGGCGTACGTGAACGTCGTCTTCCGGCCAGGCGGCGGCGACTGGGTGCTGCGCAACGGACTGACGAGCGACCGCCTACCAGTCACAGGTCACGGACTGGGACGCGAAGGGCTACCGACTGACGCACGTCGAGAGCTACCGCTCCGGCGACGCGATCCGGTACGCCTTCATCGCCGAGAAGCGTCGCGCCCGAACGGACGCGGATCGCCGCCTACCACGCGCGCACCGCGGCGCAGCACCAGCAGCTCGCGAACCAGCTGAAGGCGCAGGGCTATGCGCCCCTGGCCGTCTCGGTCGTCTCGTTGCAGGGCAAGCTCTCGTACACCGCGCTGTGGCAGTCGCACGCGGCGGGCGGCTGGCTGCTCGCCTCGACGATCGAGCGCGACGACTACCAGCACTGGGTCGAGGTGAACCACGCCGCCAGGCGCGAGCTCGCGTACGTGAACGCGTACAACCACGACGGCAAGGTCTGGTTCTCGGCGGTCGTCACCCCGCAGGCGTCGATCCGGGCGGCGCGCCACGACCTCGGCGCCGACGCGCTCGGGTCGACCTGGCGCGACTTCACGGGCAAGGGCCTCCGGACGCAGGCGATCACGGGCTACCGGACGGGCGACACGCATCGATTCGCGGCGCTCTGGCGCTGACCTGAGAGGAGGGAACATGCTCGAGTTTGCGAACGGCAGGATCGATTTCCCGAGCAGGGTGGACTTCGGCCCGCAGCAGGACGATCAGACGCACAGCTTCGGCACGCCGGTCCGCACTTTCGCGGTGATCGTCACGGGCCACGAGCTCAAGTACGACAGCGACGATCACCACTTCAAGATCGGGACGGTCAACGTCGAGGGCGCCCTCGTCGATCCGACCACGATCAACGTGACCTGCACGCTCGGTCTTCGCGACAAGAGCGACTTCGACGATTCGTACTCCGGCTTCGTGGCGTACGCCGTCGTCGTGGACACGGAGGCGTAGGGCGATGCTCGAGGTCGTCACCAGCCAGATCGTCTTCCCGCCCCGCTCGGGCTTCGGGCCGCAGGTGCTCGACGAGTCGCAGGCGTTCGCCAACCCGATCCAGAGCTTCACCGTCGGGCTGACCGGCTTCGAGCTGCGCTACGACAGCGACGATCATCACTTCAAGATCGGCACGATCGACCTACGCGGCACGCTGCTGGACCCCAGCACGGTGGAGGTCGGCTGCACGCTGGGGCTGCGCGACAAGAGCTCCGACTGGGACGATTCCTACTCGGGATTCGTCTCCTACGCGATCCTGGCGCGCACGGAAGCGCGACCGGAGCCGCCGCTCACCGAGCTGTCGGGCTACGTGCTGAGCGTCCGGACGTCGGGCTCGGGACGAGCACGCGAGCTGCTGATCCGGCTCTACGTGCCGATCGAGGAGCGGGTCGTCGAGTTGACCTTCCCGCTGACCGAGCCCGAGCCGCAGGACCTGATCCTGACGGCACTCCTGCGCGACGCCCTCGCGCAGGGGCTGCCGGTGACCTGCTTCGCGCTTCCGCTCGGCCGGACGAGCTTCACGCTCCGGCACGTCGAGGTCAGGACTCGCGGCACCTATCACCAGGCGAGCTGGATCGTGAGCGGTGGTGACCTCGAGGACACGGGCGACAAGCCGACCGGCGTCGTCACCGGTGTGCTGGAGCGAGTGGCCGTGTCGGGCTTCGGCGTGATCAAGGGCTCGAACGAGGATCTGCCCGACGTCGCGCGCGTGACGTTGCTCCCGGACGACGCGCCGACGGACGAGACCGTCGAGCTCTTCCTGGCGCTGCAGCGCCCGGACCTGCAGACCAACGTCTCGATCCTGCTGATGCTGTTCCAGGCGCACCGCGAAGAGCGCCCGGTCACGCTCGGCTTCTATCTCGAGCCGCTGCGGCGCGGCGATGATCCGCCCGTTCGCTGGATCCAACACGCCGAGCTGGGCCGCGTGCCCGACGTCGGCTGAGCCATGGCTGAACCGGACCGCAGGGCCGTGATCTTCGCCCTCGATGGGCTGAAGGCAGGGATCTTCGAGCAGTACGCGCTGGAAGGCGTCGGGACGGCGCCGCCCGACAGCTTCCTGCGCCGCCTTGCGCGCGCGCCGGCGCAGGGCGGCTTTTCCTCCGTCTCGGTCGAGCAGGCGAGCACGATCTTCCCGTCGTTCACCTTCCCGGGCTGGGCCGCGTGCTTCACCGGGACCTTCCCGGATCGCAACGGCATCGTCGGGAACGGCGCCTTCTACCGCGACCTCGACGTCGACCGGCAGTACGACGAGTTCTCCGTCTTCAGCGGCGACGAGGCACGGTTCGTCTACGGCTGGGACTGGAACTACTCGAAGTTCCCCGAGATCGGCTGCGAGATCCTGCTGAACCTGACCGAGCCGTGGCTCCTCCCTGACCTGCTTCGGATCGTGATCGACGGCTTCGACGACGCCCGTGTCTGGATCCTCAAGCCGCCGTGTTGGCTCGCGCACCCCGGGTTCTGGAAGCCGCTCTGGCCGCATCGCGAGTCGTTCCTCAACTTCCACGCGAGCGGCGGGGTGCAGAACGACGACATCCAGACGCCCACGCTGTACGACTACGCGCACGAGCACGGGCTCTCGACCTTCAACGTCCACCAGTTCTACAACCGGTCGCTGAACCAGGCCGGGAGCTGGGACGAGGTGTACGACGGCGACCTGGACAACATCGACGATTCGTGGGGACGGCCCGCGTTCCAGGACGTGCGCGATTTCAAGCTGCCGGACCCGGACGACAATCGCCTGTTCGATCGGCGTGCGTTCAACAAGGCGCGGGCCTTCCTGCAGTCCAACGGGCTGCCCAGCGTCTTCACGGTGTACGCCGCCGCCATCGACGGCGATTCGCACAAGTTCAGAGACCACGGATTCAACGGCGTGGACGCCACGCAGTTCGCGGGGCTGCAGTTCCTGGACGGCGAGATCACGCGCTTCGTGTCACAGCTCGAGCAGCAGCACCCGGAGATCTACGAGAAGACGCTGTTCTTCCTGATCGCGGACCACGGTCACACCGAGAACGAGGCGGGGAGGAAGATCGACCTCGGCACGCTGCGCTTCCCGGGCGAGAGCACGCCCGGCGATCTCTTCCGGGTGAAGGAGAACGGCTTCATGGCGCACCTGTACCTGCGGGCCGGCGACTGGAGGGACATCCCGACTTCGGCGCAGATCGACGCCTTCATGACGGAGACGCTGCCGTTCGCCACCCATCACTCGGGCAGTCGCCCGTTGGTCGACGACGTCCTGCTCTTCGTCACGCGCGACCGGCGCGTCTTCCGCAACTGGGACGGCACCGCCTGGGAGGTCTTTCCACTGAGCGAGCTGAACGACGACGAGTTCGGGTTCGTCGACGCCCGGCACCGCATCGGTCGCCTGCTGCACACGTTCCGCGCCGGCGACGTGATCCTGGTGCGCGGTCGGAGCGACCTGCCCGGCAAGAACCTCGGCTTCACCGGAAGCCAGTCCACGCACGGCAGCCTGTTCCCGGAGGACTCGTTGGTGCCCTTCTACGTGTGGGGCGAGCCGCTCAACGTCAAACGCGGCGCGGAAGGCGCGGTCCGGATCAAGGCGGCCTCCATCGTCGACCTCGCGGCGACCGTGATGAGTTGGCTCCACATCTACCGGCCACACGCGGGGCAGCTGGACGGCAAGCCGCTGTTCGACGAGGACCTGAACGTCAACCTCGAGGACTTCGAGGTGCTCGAGGAGGATCGCATCGCTCCGGCCTTCGAGATCCTGTTCGGCCGCAGGGTCTAGCCTCCCCGGCGATGGAGGCCGCGCTGACCGCCTGGTTCCGCGACCACGGCCGCGTCCTTCCGTGGCGGCGGACGCGCGACCCGTACGCGATCCTCGTCTCGGAGGTGATGCTGCAGCAGACGCAGGTCGCGCGCGTCGTGCCGCGGTGGGTCGAGTGGATGGAGCGCTGGGCGGACGTCGAGTCGCTCGCGGCCGCCTCGCCCGCCGACGTGATCCGCGCCTGGCAGGGCCTCGGGTACAACCGCCGCGCGCTCAACCTGCACCGGGCCGCCTGCGCCGTCGCCGAGTCCGGCTGGCCGGACGACCTCACCGAGCTGCCCGGCGTCGGCCGCTACACCGCGGACGCGATCCGCAACCAGGCGTTCGGCGAGGACCTGCTCCCGGTCGACGCGAACGTCCGGCGGATCCTCGACCGCACTGGGGCGGCCTTTTCGGGCGCGTCCCTGCAAGCGCTGTTCGACCTGGGCGCCACCGTCTGCCTCGCGCGCATCCCCCGCTGCGGCGCGTGCCCGCTCGCGGGCGAGTGCCCGTCGCGAGGCATGCGCTTCGAGCCGGCTCGAAAGCAGGGGCCGCTCGAGGGGTCGTTCCGGCAGCGCCGGGCGCGGACGCTCGGCCTCGTCGCCGACAGCCCACGACCGCTCGCCGAGCTCGACGAGGAAGCGCTCCGCTCGCTCGAGCGGGACGGGCTGGTGGTCGTCGAGGGCGCCGTCGCCGCCCTCCCGGCATAGCGTGTGCGCTCAAGGACAAGCGCTTTGGTGCCGATCCTTCCATGGATATGACCGAATGGTTCGAGCCTGCCCTGGAGGCGGAGCCGCTCACGCCGCTCGTGGCGGTGCACTTCCGGCTGACCAGCCCCGCGTTCGCCGACCTCGGGCGGCTGCCCGAGCGCTTCGGCACGCTGGGCGCGAATGTCTCACCGCCGCTCGCCTGGTCGGAGCCGCCGATGGCGGCGCGGGAGCTCGCGGTCGTGCTCGAGGAGCGCTCGGGCGTGCGGTGGCTGAACGACGCGTTCGCGTTCGCGGAGGGCACCGACCCCACCACGCGCTGGCTCGGCTGGGGCTTGCCCGCCGCGGGCGGCCACCTCGCCGAGGACGAGCAACCGCCGATCCTCGGCACGAACGAGCTGGGGGAGGTCGGTTACAGCGGGCCCGACGCGGCGCGGACAACCGGCCTCGGGTCGCGCGTCACGCGCGCCGTCCGCTTCTCCGTGCTCGCGCTCGACGCTCCCATCGTCCTCGCGTCCGGCGCCGACCGTGCCGCGTTCGACGCCCAGATCCAGGGCCACGTGGTCGCGACCGCGACGATGCTCGCGCGCTACGAGCGCGACACCGGCCTGAGGGCGATCCTCCGCCGGCGCTAGCGCCGCAGCAGCGCGACGGCCTGCGCGGCGAGGCCCTCGCCGCGACCCGTGAAGCCGAGGCCGTCCGTGGTCGTCGCGCGCACGGCTACGAGCTCGGCGTCGACGCCGAGCGCACCCGCGAGAGCGTCGCGCATGTCGAGCCGGTGCGGCGCGACCCGCGGCTCCTCCCCGATCAGCACGCAGTCGGCGTTCGCGAGCTCCCAGCCGACCTCGCGCACGGACGCCCACGCGGTCGAGAGCAGGTCGAGCGACGAGGCGCCCCGCCAACGTTCGTCGCCGGAAGGGAACATCGCGCCGATGTCGGCGAGCCCGGCCGCACCGAGGACGGCGTCCGTGAGCGCGTGCGCGAGGACGTCGCCGTCGGAGTGGCCGGCGAGCCCCCTGTCGAACGGGACGCGAACGCCACCGAGGACGAGCGGCACGCCGTCGGCGAGCGCGTGGGCGTCGAAGCCGGTGCCGACCCGATACTCAGCCACCGAGTGCCTCCGGGAGCTCGGCGAGGGTGCGGATCCGGATGGCGTCGGTCGGCGGCTCGTGCAGGTGGCCCCACGGGCCGCGCCTGATGTGGACGGCGACCATCCCCGCGGCGAGCGCGGGCCGCACGTCGTTGTCGACGCGGTCGCCGACGTACGCGATCCGCCCGGCGGGGACGTCGACCTCGTCGCGAAGCCGCGCGAAGAACGCCGGCGCAGGCTTCGCGACGCCCCAGCGCTCCGAGGACCCGAGCACGTCGACGTACGGCCGCAACAGCTCCTCCGTGGACGTGGGTGTGTTGCCCACGGCCGCGACCCGGAACCCGTCCGCCCGCAGCCGCTCGAGGCACGTCAGCGCGTCGCCGTAGAAGTCGGCCGGCTCCCAGGTCGACGCCGCGTGCTCGACGCCGAGGATCCGCCAGACGTCGCCGTGATGCTGCTCCCGCGCCGCGAGCCCGCCGAGGACGCCCATGAGGGTGAAGCGCGACACGCCCGCCGCGTCCGCGGCCCGCTCCCACATCCCGGTCTCGTCGACGAGCGTCTCACCGACGTCGAAGACCACGGCGGCTACAGCCACGCCGCGACCCGGTCGAGGTCGGCCCTCGTCGTCACCTTCAGGAGCCTCGGGTCGCCCTCGACCCAGCGGATGCGGCCGCCGGCGCCCTCGACGAGCCCCGCGCAATCCGTCGCGTCGCCGCCGCCCGCGACCGCGCGCCGCAGCGTGTCGGCGAGGAACGCCTGCGGCGTCTGCACCGCGACCAGGTCGGCGCGGTCGAGCGTCTCGAGGACGCGGTCGCCGTCGACCCGCTTGACGGTGTCGGCGAGGGGGAGCGCCGGGACGACGCCGTCCCAGCCCTCCGCGAGCGGGGTCAGGACGCGACCGACGACCTCGTCGTCGACGAGCGGGCGGGCGGCGTCGTGGACGAGCACGGCGACAGCCTCGTCCGGAACCTCCGCCAGCGCGAGGCGCACCGACTCGGCGCGCGTCGCGCCGCCCGGGACGACGGCGCTCACCTTGCCGGCGCCGATCTCCTCGGCGAGGAGGATCGACGGCTCCTCCCAGCCGGGAGGAGCCGCCACCACGATCGCGTCGATCCAGTCGGACTCGTCGAGCCGCTCCATGCTCGTCGCGAGGAGCGGCAGCTCGCCGAGCGCGACGAATGCCTTGGGCCGGTCCGCACCGAGGCGCTCGCCGCTCCCTGCCGCGGCGAGGATCGCCCAGGTGGACATTCAGCGCGAGACGGACTAGGCCGTCGCCGCGGCGGCCTTCGCCTTCGACGCCTTCTTCTTGCCGTTGCCCGAGCCCGTGAGCACGTCCTCGAGCCAGGCGGCCGTCTCCTCCTCGTCCATGCCCTTCGCATACATGAGCTCGGAAGCGAGGATCTTCTTCGCCTTGACGAACATCTGCTTCTCGCCGGTGGAGAGACCCTTCTCGGCGTCACGCAGCGCCAGATTCCGGACGACCTCCGCGAGCTCGAGGATGTCGCCGGTCTTCATCTTGTCGCGGTTGTGCTTGAAGCGGCGGTTCCAGTTCTTCGGCATCTGCGTCCCGCTGCCGGTGAGCGCCTTGACGACGACGGTGACCATGTCCCCGTCGATCACCGTGCGGAGGCCGACCTTCTCCGCGTTCTCCGCCGGCACCTGCACCGTCATGTCGTTGTGGTCAATGCGGATGGTCAGGTACTCGCGCTTCTGACCCAGGACCTCCCGCTGCTCCTTCTTCACGACGGTTCCAGCGCCGTGGTGCGGATAGACGACCTTGTCGCCGACCTCGTACAAGCGTGCCTCCCCTTCGAATCTGCCCTGTCTCGTAGAAGTGCCGGCGGTCTGTGGACTCCGCCGGCGGCAGCGACGAAGTATACCCGAAACGTTAAGAAAATGCGACGGTTTCCAGGGATTTTGCGGGAAATCCCTGCTAGTGGGCACCTTCTGCGTCGAGGGCCGCGCCGATCGCGCGACGGAGGGTGTCGGCCTCCGTCGGGGCGAGGGCGCCACGGCTCGGAGTGCCGGCCGGGGCGAGCACCGTGCGGAGCCCGAGCTTCGCACACTCCTCGAGTCGGCGCTCCGACTGCGTCGCCGGGCGCAGGCGTCCCGTGAGCCCGATCTCGCCGAACGCGGCGACGCCGTCGCGGACCGGAGCACCGCGCGCGGCCGAGGCGATCGCGAGCGCGACGGCCAGGTCGGCGCCCGGCTCGTCGATCCGGACACCGCCGGCGACGTTGACGAACACGTCCGCGGCGCCGAGCGCGACGCCCGCGTGACGCGAGAGGACAGCGACGATCATCGCCAGGCGCTTCGGGTCGACGCCGGTGCCGACGCGGCGGGGCATCGCGAGGTCGGTCGGGGCGACGAGGGCCTGGATCTCGAGCAGGAGCGGCCGTGTCCCCTCGAGCGCGCAGGCGACCGCGGCGCCCACCTCGCCCTCGACGGTGCGGCCGAAGAGCGCGGACGGATCCGGCACGCCCTCGAGTCCGGCGCCGGTCATCTCGAACACGCCGAGCTCGTTCGTCGAGCCGAAGCGGTTCTTCACCGCGCGGAGGACGCGGTGGGCGTGATAGCGGTCGCCCTCGAACTGCAGCACGCAGTCGACGAGGTGCTCGAGCACGCGCGGGCCGGCGACCGACCCGTCCTTCGTGACGTGGCCGACGACGATCGTGGCGACGCCGTTCTCCTTCGCGACGCGGAGCAGGCGCGCGGCAGCCTCGCGCACCTGCGCGACGGAGCCAGGAGCGCTGCCGATCTCGCTCGAGTAGAGCGTCTGGACGGAATCGATCACGCAGACGTCCGGCCGCTCGGCCTCGAGCGTGGCGCAGACGGTCTCGAGCTCGGTCTCGGCCATGATCTCGACCCGGTCGGCACCGCCGAGGCGCTCGGCGCGGAGCTTCACCTGGGCGACCGACTCCTCGCCCGTGACGAGCAAGGCGCGGCGCTCCTTCGAGATTGCGGCGAGGGCGCTGAGGAGGAGGGTCGACTTGCCGACCCCGGGCTCGCCGCCGACCAGGACGAGGCTGGCGGGGACGAGGCCGCCGCCGAGCACGCGGTCGAGCTCGGGGACTCCCGTGGGGATGCGCGCGGCCTCTTCCACCTCGACGTCGACGAGGCGGAGGAGTGGGCGCGGCGACGGGCCGGCCTTCGCGGCCGTGGGCGGCGCTTCCTCGAGGAGCGTCCCGAAGGCGCCGCACCCCGGGCAGCGGCCGAACCAGCGGCCGGCGGTGTAGCCGCACTCGGAGCAGGCGTACCTGGGGGCGGGCTTCGCCACTCGGCCAGCCTAGGCCGCCGCCCGGACGGTCCCCGGCCGAGGGGCGGCGCGGCGCCGACCCGACCACTGCCAGTCCTCATACGCGCCCACGAGACCCGCGCGAACGGGGTTCTCGAGCACGTAGGCGATCGCATGGTCGAGGTGCTCTACGCTCTCGATCGGTGTCGACGCGAACCGCTCCCCGAACAGGTGGTCGCGGAGGCCGTGCCGCGCGTTGAACCTACGCGCGTAGACGCCGTTGAGGTACTGCATCGCGCGGGACAGCCGCACCTCGCGAAGCTCAACGACCAGGTGGTAATGCGTCGTCATCAGGCACCAGCAATCGAGGCGGAGCCGTCCTCGTCGCCGCGCCTCGACCAAGAGGCGGAGAAAGAGCTTCCGATCGCGGTCGTCGACGAAGATCGCGCAGCCGCCATTCCCTCGCGCGGTGACGTGGTAGTAGCCACCTGCCTCGAGCGTGCGCAGCGGGCGTCCCATGGCTCGAGCGTAGGCCGCGGTGGCATTGCGAATCGGGTACGGGACGAAGTCGGCTCGGTTCCGGCTCGATGCCGTGACGTCTCGTGTCAGACACTGAAGCAAGGGCACGGTCCAAGACCGAGCCACTTCACGGTGACTGACACGAGAGAATGCGCTTCGCCATGGAGCCGCTGAACGTCGCCGAGTACGAGCGCCTCGCGGAGGAGCGGGTCGACGCCGGCGTGTTCGGGTACATCGCGGGCGGCGCGGGGGACGAGCACACGCTTCGCGCGAACGTCGACGCGTTCCGACGCGTCGCGCTGCGACCGCGGATGCTCGTGGACGTCTCGTCGTGCTCCACGCGCGCGACCGTGCTCGGCCACGACCTGTCGATGCCGCTGCTCGTCGCGCCGACGGCCTACCAGCGGCTGATGCACGCCGGCGGCGAGGGCGCGACCGCACGCGCCGCCGGCGCAGTGGGCACCGTGTTCTGCCAGTCGACCCTGTCCTCGCTGCGCCCGGCCGAGCTCGCGGCGGAGGCGCCAGACGCGATGCGCTGGCTGCAGCTCTACTGGTCGAGCGACCGCGTCTTCGTGGCCGATCTCATCGCCGAGGCCGAGGACTCGGGGGCGACGGCGCTCGTCTTCACGGTCGACGTCCCCTTCGCCGGACGACGCGAGCGCGACCTCCGCCTCGAATTCACGCTGCCGACCGACCTGCCGCTGCCGAACCTCTCGCCGACGCTGGACCGGCCACTCGACTCCGGCGCCGGGCTCGGCCCGATCCACGACGAGTCGCTCACGTGGCGCGACCTCGAGTGGCTGACCTCCCGCACGCGCCTCCCGCTCGTGATCAAGGGGATCCTCACCGCCGAGGACGCCGTCCTCGCGTGCGACCACGGCGCGGCGGGCATCGTCGTCTCGAACCACGGCGGGCGCCAGCTCGACGGCGTCCCCGCGAGCCTCGACGCGCTGCCCGAGGTCGTCGAGGCGGTCGGCAGTCGCTGCGAGGTGCTGCTCGACGGCGGCGTCCGGCGCGGCGTCGACGTCCTGATCGCCCTCGCGCTCGGGGCACGCGCCGTGCTTGCAGGACGGGCCCCGCTCTACGGGCTCGCGGCCGACGGCGAGGCGGGCGCGACGCGGGTGCTCGAGCTGCTCCGGGACGAGATCGAGCTCGGCCTGGCGCTCCTCGGCTGCCCGACGCCGGCGCACGTGACGCGCGCGCACGTCACCGCCTGACGGGCTCTAGCCGGTCGCGGGCGCGTAGCGCTCCCGCGCGCGCTCGAGCACGCGTGAGGCCGAGCGCGGCATGTACGTGCTGACCCACATCAGGGCCAGCTCGGCCGCCGGAACGCGGCCGTCGCGGATCTCGTCTGCGACCAGCGCCCAGACCTTCTGCGCGTCGCCGCGCCCGAGCGTCTCGCTCAAGGCATCGGCGACGGCGTCCTGGAAGCGCTTGGGGTCGTCGGCGACCTCGACGTGCGTGTGCGCCCGGCACACGTCCGCCAGCAGCGAGGCCTGGACGTCGGCGTCGAACAGGTCGACCCGATAGCCGCAGAGGAGCGAGATCGGCCGCCCGGCCAGGAGCCGGTTCCAGAGCTGCTCGAGGACGGCCGCGCCCCGCGGGTCGCCCCGCCGGTTGAGCACGTCGACCATCTCGCCGAACACGCGGACCGGCAGGCCCGGCGCGGACGCCTCGGCGCGGTCGAGGAGCGCGCCGATCGTCCGGTCGAAGACGTCGGGCGACGGTACGCCGTCGTGCAGGATCGCCGCGAGCGTCTCTTCGGCGTCGGCGAGCAGCAGCCGTCCCTCGGTCGCGAGCCGGTCAGGGTCCCAGCCACGGTCGGCCAACCCCGCCACGAGCCCGCGCCGGTGCTCGGCAGTCGCGACGACGACCGCCGGCTCGCGACGTTCGACGCCCTCCGCGAGGAAGGAGACGACCGGCGCGAACAACTCGGCGTCGTCGCCGTAGAGGCGCACCGCATGGGAGCTCGCGGCCGGTTCGGCCATGCGCGGAGGATACTCCGAGAACGAGAAGGGCCGCCTCGCGGCGGCCCTCCCCTCACTCCTGCTCCGAGGCCGTTTCCTCGGGCTCGGCCGGCTCGGCCGGGGGCACCGTCACCGCGTCCGCGGCGGTCATGTCCGGCGGGAGCACGGCGATGTCCACTTCGACCTCGCCCTCCTCGACCTGCGCCTTGCGGCCGACGATGATCGTGGAGCCGGGCGCGAGCTCGCGGCCGAGGATGAAGTCGGCCAGCGGGTCCTCGATGTAGCGCTGGATCGCGCGGCGCAGCGGCCGGGCGCCCATCGCCGGGTCGTACCCGTTCTCGACGAGCAACTCCCTCGCCTCGTCCGTCAGCTCGATGACGACGCCGTGCGTCTCCATCTGCTCGCGGACGCGCTTCATCATCAGGTCGACGATCTCGAGGATCTCGTGCTTCTCGAGCTTGTGGAAGACGATGATCTCGTCGATCCGGTTGAGCAGCTCGGGCCGGAACACGCGCTTGAGCTCGCTCATCACGCGCGACTTCATGTCGTCGTAGCTGAGGCCCTGCTCGTCGCCGACCGAGAAGCCGAGCGTCTGGTTCTTCGAGATCTGCGCGGCCCCGATGTTCGAGGTCATGATCACGATCGTGTTCCGGAAGTCGACCTTGCGGCCCTGGGCGTCCGTCAGCTTCCCGTCCTCGAGGATCTGGAGGAGGATGTTGAAGACGTCCGGGTGGGCCTTCTCGATCTCGTCGAGGAGCACCACCGAGTACGGCTTGCGGCGGACGGCCTCGGTGAGCTGGCCGCCCTCGTCGTAGCCGACGTAGCCGGGGGGCGAGCCGACGAGCCGGGACACGGAGTGCTTCTCCATGTACTCCGACATGTCGACCTGGATCATCGCGTCCTCGTCCCCGAACAGGAACTCGGCCAGCGTGCGGGCGAGCTCCGTCTTCCCGACGCCCGAGGGGCCGAGGAAGATGAACGAGCCGGCCGGCCGCTTCGGATCCTTGATCCCGGCACGGGCACGGCGGATCGCCTTCGAGACCGCGACGATCGCGAGTTGCTGGCCGACGACGCGCTTGTGCAGCTCCTCCTCCATACGGATGAGCTTCTGCGACTCGGCCTCGGTGAGCTTGAAGACCGGGATCCCCGTCCACATCGAGACGATGTCCGCGATCTCTTCCTCGCCGATCTCCGGCTGCACCTCGTTCTCCGACGAGCGCCAGCTCTCCTCGAGCTCGCGCTTCTTCTGCGTGAGCTTCCGCTCCTTGTCGCGGAGGGAGGCGGCCTTCTCGAACTCCTGGTTCTCGATCGCCTCCTCCTTCTCCGTCCGCACGCGGTCGATCTCGTCCTCGAGCTCGCGGTAGCGCGGCGGCGCGGACATCGACTTGATGCGCATCCGGGAGGCGGCCTCGTCGATGAGGTCGATCGCCTTGTCCGGCAGGTGCCGGTCCTGGATGTAGCGGTCGGCGAGCGACGCGGAGGCGAAGAGCGCCTCGTCGGTGATCTTGCAGCGGTGGTGGGCCTCGTAGCGGTCGCGCAGGCCGCGGAGGATCTGCACGGTGTCCTCGACGGACGGCTCCTCCACGCGGATCTGCTGGAAGCGCCGCTCGAGCGCCGCGTCGCGCTCGAGGTACTTGCGGTACTCGTCGAGCGTCGTCGCGCCGATCGTCTGGAGCTCGCCGCGGGCGAGCGCCGGCTTCAGGATCGAGGCGGCGTCGATCGCACCCTCGGCGGCACCCGCGCCGACGAGGTTGTGGAGCTCGTCGATGAACAGGATGATGTCGCCGCGCTGGGTGATCTCCTTCATCACCTTCTTCAGGCGCTCCTCGAACTCGCCGCGGTACTTCGAGCCCGCGACCAGAGCGGCCAGGTCCAGCGTGTAGATCTGCTTGCCCTTCAGCAGCTCGGGGACCTGGTTGGAGGAGATGCGCTGCGCGAGCCCCTCGACGACGGCGGTCTTGCCGACGCCCGGCTCGCCGATCAGCACGGGGTTGTTCTTCGTGCGGCGCGACAGGATCTGCATCACGCGCTCGATCTCGGTCTGGCGCCCGACCACCGGGTCGAGCTTCGACTCCGAGGCGAGCTTCGTCAGGTTGCGGCCGAACTGGTCGAGCAGCTTCGAGCTCTTCGTCTTCTCGCCCGACGCGCCCGCGGCGCCCTGCTGGCGCCGGCCGGGGCCGGAGAGCATGCGGATGATCTCGTTGCGGATCTTCTCGGCGTCGGCGTCGAAGTCGAGCAGGATGCGCGCCGCGACGCCCTCGTTCTCGCGCACGAGGCCGAGGAGGATGTGCTCGGTGCCGATGTAGTTGTGGCCGAGGGAGAGCGCCTCGCGAAGGGCCAGCTCCAGCACCTTCTTCGCGCGGGGAGTGAAGGGGATTTGTCCGGTCGTCACCTCGTCGCCCTGCCCGACGATCCGGGCGACCTGCGCGCGAACCTCCTCGACGGTGATGTCGAGCGATTCGAGCACGCGCGCGGCGAGGCCCTCTTCCTCACGCAGGAGTCCGAGGAGGATGTGCTCGGTGCCGATGTAGTTGTGCTTCAGGGCCCGCGCCTCGTCCTGTGCGAGGACGACGACCTGGCGAGCTCGTTCGGTGAAGCGTTCGAACAAGACCTCGACCCCCTTTCTAGATCGCAACGGGCGGGGCGTCCGCCAGTCGGTCGAGGTGGGGTGAGTGTAGCCCAGGCGGGTTGCGCGCCCGAACCTCTCGCCCTGGTCATCGTCCGGGGACCCGCGCGGCCTGAGGGCGCGTTGCCGGGCCAGCCGCAAATTCCCCCGGAAGGGGTACTGGCATCTCGGCGGATTGGCGTCTTAATGTGCGAGTCGGACGCGAATAGCCCTGGGAGGCCGCACCCGGGGAGCGCATCCGCTCAGAAGGGCCGGTAGACGAGTGGGCCGCAGACTCGTCGCCGGCCCTTGTTACGTGGTGGGGGAACCCATGGTTCCCCCACGAGCCCCCTCCTTCTACCTGAGGGCTTCGAGTTGCCTTGGTGTGGCCTCTCGGGCGGATGAACCGCCCTTCGGCCTCGTGGCCCTCTCGCGTTGCAGTGGCCGGGCGGGTTCGTGTGGCCTGCGCGCGCGCACCTGCGGTGCGGGCGCTCCGGCCAGGGACCGGCTCTCATCGGCACGTTCATGTCGTGACGGGCGGGATGCGCTGTGCCCCTGGACGGGGCACGCGGCGATCCCACCCGTCCGATCGCTGCGAGTCCCTGTTGAGTTTGACCGGACATATCCCTCAGTGTCTGACAGCTGGCCGTACCGGACGCGTTGGTGAATCTCTCGTCGGGTCGCGGGCGTACGCTTGTTCGCGTGATCGTCGCGCACCTCGACCTCGACGCCTTCTACGCCGCGGTCGAGGAGCTGGAGAACCCGCGGCTCCGGGAGGCGCCGCTCGTGGTCGGAGGCGACCCGCAGGGGCGAGGCGTGGTCTCGACCGCGAACTACGTCGCGCGGCGGTACGGGATCCGCTCCGCCATGTCCTGCGCAGAGGCGCTACGCCGTTGCCCGCACGCCGTCTTCGTCCGCCCGCGGATGAGCGTCTACCGCGACTACTCGCGCGCGGTGTGGGAGACGGTGCGCGGCGTCGTGCCGACGGTCGAGCGCACCGGGCTCGACGAGGGCTACCTCGACCTCGGCGAGGTCTGCCCCACGTTCGCGCACGCGCGCGTCGTCACCGAGGCGGTGCAGACGGCGGTACGCGGCGCCACCTCGCTCTCGTGCTCGCTCGGCGTCGGCACCTCGAAGGTCGTCGCGAAGGTGGCGAGCGACCGGCGCAAGCCGGGCGGGATCACCGTCGTCCGGCCGGGCCGCGAGGCCGTGTTCCTCGCGCCGTTCGATCTGCGGCTGCTCCCGGGCATCGGGCCGCGCACCGAGGAGCGGCTGCGCAGGCTCGGGCTCGAGACGCTCGGCGCCCTCGCCGCACTCGGCGACGCCGAGCTCGACCGCCTCCTCCCCGGGAAGGCCGGGCGGCTGCTGCGCGACCGCGCCCGCGGCATCGACGCCCGGCCGCTCGAGCCGCCTTCCGAGTCGATCTCGATGAGCGTCGAGGAGACGTTCCCGCGGGACGTCGCCGACCGTGAGCGGCTCCACGACGAGGTCCGGCGCATGGCGGCGCGCCTCGCCGAAGGCCTGGCCGGCTCCGGCCGCGCGGCGCGGACGGTGACGACGAAGGTCCGGTATCCCGACTTCGCGATCCGGAGCCGTTCGACGACGCTCCCCGTCGGCATCGACGACGCCGGCCGTCTCGGCGAGCTCGCGTGCGGCTTGCTCGACCGCGCGCTCGCGGATCGGCCGGACGCGCTGCGGCTCGTGGGTGTCGGCGTGTCGGGCTTCGAGCCGTACCGTCAGCTCGCCCTGCCGCTCGGGGCCGTCCCTATTCGACCCGGCGCGACGCCGCGACGACCGCCGCCGCGGTCATCAGCAGGATCTTGAGGTCGAGCCAGAGCGACCAGTTCTCGATGTAGTAGTTGTCCCACTCGGCGCGGTCGGAGACGGACGTCTTGCCGCGGAGCCCGTTGACCTGCGCCCAGCCGGTCACGCCGGCCTTCACCCGATGGCGATCGCCGTACCGATGGACGCTGTCCACGAAGATGTCGACGAACTCCGGCCGCTCCGGACGTGGCCCGATCAGGCTCATGTCGCCGCGCAAAACGTTGACGAGCTGCGGGAGCTCGTCGAGGGACGAGCGCCGCAGGAACGCCCCGACGCGGGTTCTCCGATCCTCACCCTCGACGCCGCCCGGCGCCGTGTCGGGTGCCAGCTCGTAGCCTGGGTCGGCCTGCCCGGCCGACGGCCGCATCGTGCGGAACTTGAGCATTTCGAACGGCTTCCCGTCATAGCCGACACGGACCTGTCGGAAGAAGATCGGGCGGCCGAGCGAGCGCCACGTGGCCGCCGCCGCGCCGGCGAGCACCGGCGAGAGCGCGAGGAGGAGGAGCGCCGCGCCCACGCGATCAACGGTGTGCTTCACGGCGAACAGCCACCCGCGCGGATTCGGGCGCCGGGCGAACAGGAGCGGGAGCGCGCCCAGGTGGTGGATCTCCAGCCGAGTGGTCATCCGCTCGAACAGGCGCGGAACGAAGGCGACCGCCACTCCGAGTTGCTCGCACTCCTCCGCCACCCGCAGCAGGACCGGCGTCGGTGCCGTCGAGAAGCAGACGATCACCTGCTCGACGCCGTGCTCCTCCACGACGGCGCCGAGGTCCCAGCTCGCGCCGAGCACCGGAAGGGGCAGCCAGCTGTCGTCGGACAGCGGCTCCTTGTCGAGGAACCCGATGGGCTGCAGCCCGAGCTCGGGCTGCTCGAGCAGGCGCTTCGCCGTGAGCTGCCCAACGTGACCCGAGCCGATGATGAGGGTCGGACGCCGGGTGGCACCGCGCCGTCGCGCGTCGCGCTCGAGCAGGTTGGTCACTGCGCGGCCGCCGACCAGCCCGAGGGCGACGAAGGCCCACAGTCGCACTCCCTGCTGCGCCAGCGCCGGGCCGCCTTCGACGAGTGCGCGCGCCGACAGCACCGCCATTGCCGCGAGCGCGCTCGCGGCGAGGACGCCGCGAGCATCGTCGAGCAGGACGAGGCTCAGTCGCGGCCGGTACATCCCGCGGAATGCGAGGAGCGCGACGACGAGGGCGCCGAACGCCACCGAAGCCGCCAGCGGCGTCGGCGGGACGCCGGCGCTCGCAGCGCCGATCTCCGCAACCACGATCCCCAGCCCGATCGTCGCCGCGTCCATGGCGACCCGGACGAACGCCCACGACCGCACGCCGGGCACGCGCGCCGACGGCGCGGTGACGTCGACGACCGCATCGCCGCGCCATTTCGGCGCAGCGACACGCACGCCGAGGGATGCCGACTCTCGAGCCGCCACAGCTACGCCCTAGGTGCTGGCCGCCGCAGTTCCGCCGCTAGCGCGACGCCATTCGCCGCATCAGGATCCCGACCGCGAGGAGCGTGAGACCCACCGCGAGAGCGATGCCGAGATCGAGTCCCGTGAACGGGAGCGTCCCGGTTCCTTCCACTCCACCGCCGACCTGCTGTTCGAGTTCACCACCCGCGCCGCCGTACGCGCGTCCACTCGGCGTCGCAGCCAGCACCGTGCCCGCAAGCACGAGGCTAACGACGCCTCCGATTAGAAGGAGGCCAAAGCCCTTCATTCGCCGCATTCCCCTTTCCGCAGTCCGCAGTCCGCCGGCCATCCGGCGGCCCCGAATCGTTCTGTCACAACGTAGCCGAACGAGGGACGCTCCGAAATACCCCATTTGAGGAATTCAGACCCCGCTCGAAAACCGTGTGTCTCGGCGGGGCTCCCGGCCCCACCACACACCATATGCACCCGATCTTCGAGGAATAAACCGCGGGTCTCACCGGACGCGCACCTCGTACCGCTCCCTGAACGAGCGCGCGACCTGGTCGAGATCCACCGGCTCTCCGCGGGCCACCTGGCGGCGGAGGTCGACGAGGATCGGCTCGGACGGGTTCAGCCGCACGGCCTGTGTGAGCTGGCGGCCGGCCCGCTCCCGGTGCCCCTGCCGCACCTCGGAGAGCGCGAGCTGGAGGTGGGCGTACCAGTTGCCCTCGCTCCGGTCGATCGCGCGGGCGGCGGCGGCGCCCATCGCCTGCCAGTCACCCCGCTCTCGCGCGATCAGCGCCGCGACGAGATCCGGACGCTCGCTGAGCGGGTCGAGCCGGCGCGCGCGAGAGAGCGCGGCGTCGGCGGCATCGGGCTGCGACCTCCAGGACGCCAGTGCGTACTCGACGTCGCGTGCCGCGAGCCACGGGAACGCGAACGTCAGCGAGACGGCGATCGCGACCGCGACGGCTGCCACCTTCGGCGCACGCGTCGCCCGCGCCGTTGCCGACGCGGCGTCGGGCGGGCGAATCGATCCCGCGAGGGCGAGCGCCGCGATCGCCGTGCCGGCGAGCGCCGGCAACTGCCACAGCCAGTCGATCGCGGCGTGCACGAACCAGGACGCGAACACCACCACCCCGAGGGCGCTCGCGACCGCCGTGAGGCCGTCCGTCCGCGACCGGACGGCGACCGCCGCGGCCACGGCCGCCGCGACGAACACCACCATCGCGGCCGCTCCGACCAGACCGGTCTGCGCGAGGACCTCGAGCGGAAGGCTGTGCGGGTACAGCGTCTCCTCCTCGCTCCGCCGCTGCTGCAGGTACGGGATCGCGAAGTTCCCGGCACCGATCCCCTGGAGCGGATGCGCCCGGAACTCGTGCAGGGCCACGCGCCAGAGGTCGCCACGGTTCGTCTCCAGCCCTCGGCCGAACCCGACGCGCCCCTCGAAGTCCGTCGTCGGCGTGGTGAGGGAGTCCCAGGCGCGCTCCACACGGGTCACCGGGTTGCCGAGTGAGACCACGACCACCAGCGCGACCACAGCGGCCGCGGCCACCGCGGCACGCCCGGCCCAGAGGTGGAGTCGCGGCGGGACACGGACACGGCGATCCGCGAACGCGAGCACGAGCCCCGCGACGAGGGCGCCGACGCTCGAGAGGGCGACCGCGGTCGCCGCGCGCCGCGACGCCGTCGCCAGGTCGGCAGCCGAGGCGACGTCGAGGAGGACGGGCGCTGCGACGGCCACGGCAGCCGCCACGGGAATCGTGGCGACGAGCAGCCGCAGCCTGCCCGGCAGCACGACGGCTGCAAGCACCGCGGTGACGGCGAACGCGACCGCGGCGCCGCGACTCTGGGAGAGCAGCGCGAGCTCCGCCAGCGCGGCGGCGACGCCGAGAAGCGCCGCCCGTGCGAGCGCAGGCACCTCGCGGCGCGACCCGATCACGAGCGCGGGCCAGAAGCCGAGCAGGAAGAGGGCCGCGTTCCCGTTGGGATAGCCGATCGGCTCGGCAAACCTCCCGTCCACGAACGACGCACCCGGATCCGACGATCGCGCCGCTCCGGCGATCGCTGCGAGCCCGATCGCACAGACGCCGACCGATACGGACGCCAGCAGGCCGAGCGCCGCGGGCGCATCCCACCGCCACGTGGTGAAGAGCGCGAAGATCACGCAGTACAGCGCGCTCCTGTTGGCAGCCTCCCAGGCGTCGCCGGGCGCGTCGGCCCACGCGATCGAGAGGAAGCTCCAGGCGGTGAAGGCCGCCAGCGCGAGCAGGGCGACCAGGCGCAGGCCGTGCGGTGGTGAGAACCCCGCGCGGGCGACGAGGGCGACCAGCACCAGGAGGGCGGCGAGGAACAGTCCGCCCGGGTACCAGTCCGTCGGGAAGTACCCACCCGACCGGGCCGCCCAGATCAGGAGCACCGCGATCACGGCGATCCCGGGAGCGGCATCGGCTGCGACCGCGCCCCACCTGGCGACGGATGCTCGGTGAGCCGGGTCCGCCATGCGGCGGCCACCGTACCTCGGGCACGAGTCGGATACCCTGGCGCGCGCACGCATGGCCTCGCCGCTCGAGCTGCTCCACCCTGACGGCGACGTGACGTCCGCACTCGTCCTCGGACAGGGCTGTCCGCCCATGCTCCGGCCCGCGCACGGCGACAGGACGTCGAGCGGCTTCGTCGACCTCGTCGTCGTCGCGCCGACGCCCGACGAGTCCAGTCGACAGGAGTGGCTCGAACAGGCAGCCGAGACCGCGGCGAGCGCGACCGGGCCGAACGCGCTCGTGTACGTCCTCGCAGGCCCACGTGCGCGACGAAGCCTCGGCCGCCGGCTCACCCGCAACGGGCTCGAGCGCGTGGGCTCGTTCCTCCACGTCCCCGATGCGGCGACGACACGCCACCTCGTGCCGCTCGAGCGCGGTCCGTTCCGCTACGCGTTCTCCTGTCTCGTCCCGACGAGCGCCCGAACGCGGCGCCTCACGCGCCTCCTGCGCTGGGTTCCGCGGCTCGGAGCGGTGACCTGGGCGGCCGCGCCGGTAGGGACCGCATACGCCCGGACGGGATCCCGACCGCCGCTGGAATGGCTCGCCCCGCATCCCGCCGGGTCGCGGCACGGCACGGCGATCATCTCGCCCCCCCACGCCGGGAACGGCGCGCCCATCGTCCACGCGTTCGCGGCCGAAGCGGCGCGGCCGTCGTTCGTCGCCAAGCTGACGGTCGACGAGCCGAGCACCCGGGCGCGAGCACAGGCGCTGACGAGCTTCGGCCCGTCGGCCGCGGCGGCGGGGGCGCTGGTGCCACGGGTGCTGGGCCACGAGCTGGGCGGACGGCCCGCGGTCGTCGAGTCCGCGGTCCCCGGCACCAACGCCTACGCCTTGCTGCTCGCGCGGCCCGACCGATTCACGTCCGTCGTCGCGGCGTTGACCGACTGGCTCGAGCGCTGGAGTACGGCGACGGCGACCGAGCAGGTCGTGTCGGCGGGGCTCCTCGACGAGGTCGTCCTCCGGCCACTCGGGATCCTGGAGCGCGACGGCACCCGGCTCGCCGGGCTGCGCTCACGCCTCGACCGCCTCTGCGAGCGGCTCGTGGGCACGTCGGCTCCGCTCGTCGCCGTGCATCGTGACCTCACGATGAGCAACGTCCTTGTCGATGGTGACAGTGTGGGAGTCGTCGACTGGGAACACGCAACCGAGCGCGGGCTGCCGCTGACGGATTTCCTCTACGCCGTGGCGGATGCGGCGGCGGCGGAGACGGGGTACGCCGATCGCGTCGCCGCGGCACGATCGTGCTTCGAACCGGGAGGCGCACGTTCGGAAGTCGTCGGTCGGTGGCAGGCTCGACTCACGGACGTGCTCGGGCTGCCCGACGATCTGCAGGAGCTCTGCTTCCACGCGTGCTGGCTTCACCATGCCGCCAACGAAGCGCAGACCCCCGACCGGGCGCGCCCCTTCCGCGCGCTCGCCGAGTGGGCGGCGGAGCAAGCCTGATGACGCGGCTCCTGTCGATCGTGCCGTTCCCACCGCGGCTCGACGCGCCGCAAGGCGGCCCGAGGGCCCTGGCGGAGCTGCTGACCCGACTGGCCGAGCGGATGCCGGTCGCGCTCGTCACGCTGCGAACGACGACGGAACCGCCCGTCGACGAGGTCCTGCTGGAGCGGTGCGACGTCGTGCGCGAGGTCGAGCGGCCGACGCCCCAACGCTGGACGCTTCGCCACCGTGCCGCCACGGCCGCCGCGCTCGCCCGCCGCGAGCCCGCGTGGGCGCACGAGCTGCGTTCCCCGGCGATGCACGAGGCGGTTGCGGAGACGGCACGGACGTGGCGACCGGACGTGGCACAGGTCGAGTTCGGCGTGATGGCGCAGTACGTCCCCTCGCTGCCGCACGCGCTGCCGACGGTGCTCGTCGTCCACGACCTCGCGGAGGGGAGTCCCGTGATCCCCGCCGACGCCGACGTCGGGGAGCGGCTGAGGGAGCGACTCGACCGGCGCGCCTGGGCACGGTTCGAGCGCGACGCCTTCGGTCGAGCCGACGTCGCCGTCGTCTTCAGCGAGCGCGACGGGCGGCTGGTCCAGGCGGTGACGTCCCGGCCGCGCGTCGAGGTGATCCCGCTGGGGATCACGCCCGGCGCCCCGCTCGACCCGGAGGGCACGGAGCAGGCGGTCGTGTTCGTCGGCAGCTTCGTCCATCCGCCGAACGTCGACGCGGCGCGGTTCCTCGTGACCGAGATCCTGCCGCACGTCCGGAGCGCGGTCCCCGATGTGACGACCTACATCGTCGGCGATGCTCCGCCGGCCACGATCCGGCAGCTCGCCGGAGACGGTGTCGTCGTGACGGGCCGAGTCGCCTCGGTCCAGCCATATCTCGACCGCGCGGCGGTGGTGGTCGCGCCCGTCCGCCTCGGAGGCGGCATGCGGGTGAAGGTGCTCGACGCGCTTGGGGCGGGCAAGGCGCTCGTCGCGACGCCGCTCGGCGTCAGCGGGCTCGCGATCGACGACGGCGTTCACGCCCTCGTCCGGGACGGCGCCGCGCCGTTCGGGCAGGCGATCGCAGCGCTCCTCCGTGACCCCGCGCGGCGTCGCGCGCTCGCGACGTCCGCACGTGCGTGGGCGGAGAGGAACTCCTCGTGGGAGGCGACGGCCGACGCGTACGAGCGGGTCTACGCGTCGCTCGGCCCGACCGCGGGCCACGGGACCGTCACAGCGAGGGTCGCGTGACGAATCACCCCGATGCTCCGGCGCCGGCGCCGATCCCGCCCCTTCCGGCGGGCATCGCGCGGCCGCAGTGGTCGGTGATGATCCCGACGTACCACTGTGCCTCCTACCTGCGCGAGACACTCGAGTCGGTGCTCGCGCAGGACCCCGGGCCGGCGGCGATGCAGATCGAGGTCGTCGACGACCACTCGATGGCGGACGACCCGGAGTCCGTCGTCCACGAGCTCGGCGGCGGGCGCGTCGCGTTCCATCGCCAACCGCGGAACGTGGGCCACGTCGAGAACTTCAACACGTGCCTCCGCCGCTCGCGCGGGCGGCTCGTCCACCTGCTGCACGGCGACGACCGCGTCGAGGCGGGGTTCTACCGTGAGATGGCGCGCCCGTTCGCGCAGGATCCGGACGCAGGCGCCGCCTTCTGCCGCTACGCGGGCATCGACGAGCAGTCGGTGCGCCAGAGCCTCTCACCGCTCGAGCAGCCGCAGGCGGGCCGCATTCCCGACTTCCTGGAGCGGATCGCCCTCGGTCAGCGCCTACAGGTCGTGTGCATGGTCGTGCGCCGGGACGCCTACGAGCGCGTCGGCGGCTTCGCCGCTTGGCCGTTCGCGGAGGACTGGGAGATGTGGGTGCGGCTCGCCGCGCACGTCCCCGTGTGGTACGAGCCGGAGCCTCTGGCGCAGTACCGCGTGCACGCCGCGTCGCTGACCGGGGACTACCTGCGCACGGCCGAGAACGCCCGCGTGCTGCGGCGGATCATGACGGCGAACGAGCGGTACTTCAGTCCGCGCGTCGCACGGGACCTGACGCGCCGGGCGGTCCGGATCAACGCGCTGACGGGCGTGCGCCGGGCGCGACGCTTCCTCGACAGGGGCGACAACGCGGGGATGTGGGCCCAGCTCATCGAAGCGGTCAGGTCGGACCCGACGCCGACGGTCGTCGCCCGCGCCTCGTCTGTCGCGGCACGGCGGTTCGCGCGCCCGGCGCTGTGGCGCCTGCGTCGGGCGCGGAGAACACGGCCGGCATGACGTCGGACGCGCCGCAGGTGCCGTTGTCGGTGGCGATCGCGACGCGCGACCGGCCGGACGCGCTCGAGCGCTGCCTCGGCTCCCTCGCGCGCGGCCACGCACGTCCGGCCGAGGTCGTGGTCGTCGACCAGAGCGACGGCCCGGCGACGGAGCGCATCGTGGCCGCGGCCGCGGCGACGTTCCCGATCCGGTACGTCCGCCATCCGCACGGAGGGCTCGCAGGGGCACAGAATCGTGCGTTCGTGGAAGCACGCGAGGAGGTGGTGGCCGTCCTCGACGACGACTGTGAGGCCGACGAGGGGTGGGTCGCCCACCTGGCGACCGTGTTCGCGGCACCGGAGGCGCCGGCGGTCGTGGCCGGGCAGGTGCTCCCACTCGGGTCACCGGCTCCCGGCACCTACGCCGTCTCGTCGCGGACGAGCACGATGCGCCGGGACTTCCACGGGAAGGCGGCTCCGTGGGACGTCGGCAGCGGGAACAACTTCGCGCTTCGACGGGCCCTCTTCCTCGAGGTCGGCGGCTGCGACGAGCGCCTCGGGCCCGGGTCGCCCGGCCTGGGCGGCCTCGACATGGATCTCTTCTATCGACTCCTGCGCGCCGGAGCGCACGTCCGGTACGAGCCGAGCGTCCGCGTCTACCACGAGCGCAAGAGCCTCGACGAGCGGATGGCCCGTCGCGTCCCGTACGGCTTCGGGATGGGAGCGTGCTGCGTGCTCTGGCTGCGGCAGGGCGACCGCTACTCGCTCCGCGTCCTCGCGTCGTGGCTGCGGCTCCGCCTGACGCTCCTGCTGCGCGCGCTCGCCCGCGGTCGTGCCAACGGCGTCCGCGAGGAGCTGCTCGTTCTCGCCGGCACCGCCCGTGGGCTCGGGTACGGCGCCCGCGTCGAGGACGGACGACGGGAGGGAAGCCTTGGCCGCGCCGCCTGACCCGGCTGCTGCGCCGGCGGACGCGCCGCGCGTCTCCGTCTGCATCGTCTGCCGCAACGAGGCCGACAAGCTCGGCCCCTGCCTCGACTCCGTGCGCTGGGCGGACGAGATCGTCGTCGTCGACCTCGAGAGCGACGACGACTCGGCCGCGCTCGCGGAGGCCAGCGGCGCGATCGTCCTCCGGCACCCGCAGGTGCCGGTCGTCGAAGCCGTGCGGAACGAGGCCGCGGCCGCCGCGACGGGCGAGTGGGTGCTCGCGGTCGACCCGGACGAGCGCGTCTCGCCGGGGCTCGCCGCCGCGCTGCAGGAGGCGCGATGGCGCACGGACGTGGACGTCGTCGAGATCCCGTTCCTCAACCACGACCTCGGCTTCCCGGCGACCCATCCGCTCCATCGCTACGACCCGAAACCGCGCTTCTACCGGCGCACAGCGATCTCGTGGCCGACCGTGCCGAACGCGCTTCCGGAGGTGGACGAGAGCCGCGTGCTGCGCCTCCCGTCGACGGACGAGGTGGTGATGGTGCACGAGCGCAATCGCACCGTGGCCGAGGCGATCGAGCGCGCGCTCCGGTACGCGCCGGCGCAGGCCCAGGCGATGGTGGACGCGGGCGAGGTATTCACCGCCAGGCGCATGGCGGGCGAGCTCGCCCGGAAGGCGCACAAGCAGTTCGTCGTCGGCGAGCCGTGGCGCGACGGCGTCCCGGGCATGCTCCGCGCCTCGATTCTCGTCGTCTTCCACTTCTACGTCTGGGCGGCGTTCTGGCAGCTGTCGGGACAGGGGCGAACGGCAGCGGACGACCGCTTCGTGGCGCGCCTGGGCACGGCCCTCGAAGCCGCACGGACGCTCGGCCGGATCGCGCGTGTCCCGCACCGCGTCGTCCGCCGACTCGGCGGAGGCGGGAGATGAGGAACCCGGCGAAGCGGGCCACCCGCGCAGCCGTCGACCGCGTCCTCGCCTACACCGATCGGCGAACCGCTCTCGCCGAGCAGACCTCGCCGGCGACGAAGGCGGCGCTGCGAGCCCTGTGGGCGACGTACCGCGCCGGCGCCGAGCGTGGGGACGGTCTCCCGGCCGTTCGGGACACCGGACTGCGCGTCTTCTCCGAGTACGACGAGGACGGCATCCTGCTGTTCCTCCTCGCGGTGCTCGGAAGCGGGACGCACCGGTTCGTCGACATCGGCGCGGGTGACTGCGTCACGGCGAGCAACACGGCGAACCTCGCGTTCAACCTCGGGTTCCACGGCCTCTTCGTCGACGCCGGCGAGGAGGCGATGGCGAGCGGCCGGGCGATCTACGGCTCGCACCCGGACACGAGGCGCTTCCCGCCCAGGTTCGCGACTGCCTGGGTGACGCGGGACAGCGTGGACGAGATCGTCGCCGAGGCGGGCCTCGACGGAGAGATCGACGTCCTCTCGATCGACATCGACGGCAACGACTACTGGATCTGGGAGGCGCTCACGGTCGCCCGGCCGCGGATCGCCGTCGTGGAGACGCACATCGAGCTCGGGCTCGCGGATCACGTGGCGCCGTACCGCGAGGACTTCGACTGGCGTGATGCCGGCGACGAGCCCATCGGCGCCTCCCCGGTCGCGATGACGAAGCTCGCCGAGCGGCTCGGCTACCGGCTCGTCGGAGGCAACCGCCTCGGCTTCAACGCCTTCTACCTCCGCGCCGACCTCGGCCAGGACGTCGTTCCGACCGTCGCCGTGGAGGAGCTCCTGCGGCACGACCGCAACCGCGAGCTCGAAGCGTCACGCCGTCCCGGCTAGCGGTCCCCGGCAAGGGTCGCGGCGACGCGCCGGTCGAGGTGGCGCGCGAGCTCGCTCGCGGGGCCGAGCGGCGCGACGATCCGATCGACGAGGAGCGCGTCGTCCCCCGCTCTCGCTGCGCCGTCCCGTGCGACGTAGCCGCGGCGGAAGCCGGCCTCACGTGCCGCGACGGCGACACGATCGTCGGCCTTCCCCGCGGGGTAGGCGATCGCCTCGAGCGGCGCGCCGGCGGCGGCCTCGAGCTCGGCGCGCCCCTCCGTGACCGCTCGCGCCAGCTCGCTGTCGTCGAGCAGCGGCAGCAAGGGATGCTGCCGCGTGTGGAACCCGATCTCGAATCCCGCGCCGGCGAGCGCGCGAACGTCGGCGGCACGGAGACCGGCGTCCGGCGGATCCGGACCGGCCGCCGCCAGCAGCGCCTCGTCGACGGCCGCACGCCGCTCGTCCCCGAGGGTGGCGATCGCGCCGCGGAGCTCGGCGAGCGTGGGCTGCGTCGCGAGCAGGGGGTCGAGCTCGGGCGCGACACCGCTCGGGACCGTGTCTCCCGGGGCGGCCCCTCGCTCGATCGCGCGCTCCAGCCGCTCCCACCAGAACGAGCGCGGCTGCGTCAGCGCAGAGCCGCAGAGGAAGAACGTGGCAGGGAGCCCGAGCGTCACCAGCAGCGGCGCTGCGACCGCCACGTGGCTGCGGACGTCGTCGTCGAAGGTCAGCGCGACCGGGAGTCGGGCGCCGCGACGGCGCCGCCGCACCGCCTCCGTGAGCTCTGCGGCCGGCACGACGTCGAAGCGGGCAGCCAGCAGCCGGAGCTGCTCCTCGAACCACGCGGTGCCGAGCGACGGGGAGACGGCCCGGGAGGGATCGCCGGGCGGGTCGTCGACGCGATGGAAGAGCACGACCGCGCCGAGATCCGCCACTGCGACGCGGGCCAGGCGCGCGGGCAGGCGCCGGAGTGCGGCGCGAAGGACGGTCACGGCCGGAGCGCGGACGACGACGTCCGGCGTGGCTCCCGGCGGGCGAGCCTGGTGGCCGCGGCTCGGTAGAAGGCGCGCTCACCCGCCGTCGCCCCGAACACGAGGTACGGCACGGCGAAGGCCGCGAGCGCTGCGAGCGCCACCGGGACGAGCTCGACGAAGGTGTCGGGCGCGAGGACGCGGACCAGCGCCTCTGCGACGACGAGGAGCGCCGCCGTCGGCACGACCACGGGCGCGAGGGACCGGCGCAGGATCTCGGTGAGCCCAAGGCCGAGGCTGCGGCCGGCGTACGGCGTCTGGACGAGGAGCGCGGCGATGCGCGCGACGAGCATCGCCGCCGCCACCCCGGTCAGGCCCCACGGGAACACGAACACGAACGCCAGCGCCACGTTCGCGAGGCCGGCTCCGATGGCGATCGCCGCCAGCGGCCGGTGATGTCCCATTCCAAGCAGGACGTTCACCGCCGGGAGGTTGATGGCGTCGGTGACGACCGTGAGCGCGAGCAGGGCGACGAGCGTCCCGTACACGGCGTAGTCGGCGCCGACCCACACCTCCAGCAGCTCGCTCCCGAGGACGGCCACGGTCGTCGCCACGGCCGCTCCGACCGCCAGCGTGACCCGTGTCGACGCGAGGAACACGCCACGGAGAGCCGCGCGGTCGCGCCGGACGTGCACCTCGGTCGAGAGCGGCATCAGCAACTTCGGGAGCTCGGCGATCGACATGTACGCGGCCTGCGCCAGCCGTTGCGCGAGCGCGTACGGCGTCACCGCGGACACCGGCAGCGTCAGCCCGATGATCACCGGGCCGGAGCGGCCGAGAAGCTGGCCCGCGACCTGCATCGTCCACACGCTGGAGCTGAAGCCCATGATCGGGCGAACGGCGTCGCGTCGGGCACCGCGCCAGCCGTAGCCGACGTCGGGGACGGCGCGGCGGACGAGCAAGACCGAGAGGGGCTGAAGCACGATCGTCACGACGACCGAGACGGCGACGATCGCGAGGATGCCGCGGTCGAGGATGATCATCGCGACCGTCCCTGCAGCGGTCAGGAGGGTGGCCGCGACGGCCATGACGTTCGCCAGATCGAAGCGATGCGCCCCGCGCAGCACGGCACGGGGCGTCGAGAACGGGATGCCCACCCCCACGCCCACGCCGGCCACGACCGTCAGCCAGACGGCGAGGTCGCGATCGCCCTCCGGCACGTCGAAGACGGCCGGGACGAGCGGCGCGACCACGACGGCGACGACCACGACCGCCAGCCCGAGCAGCGCGTACACCCGGAGCGCGGTGGCGACGACGGCGTGCGCCGCGTCGGGCTTGTCCTGCGCCCGGTACTCGGCCACGTACTTGACGACGGCGCTGGAGATCCCGAGGTCGAGCAGCGATCCGTAGCTGACGAGCGCGCCGACGAGCACCCAGAGCCCGAAATGGGTCGGTCCCACGTGGTGGAGGACGAGCGGCGTGAGGAGGAACGCGGTGACGAGCGCCACGCCCTGTGCGACGTAGCCGCTCGCAGCGGCGCGGAGCAACCCGCGCCGTCGCGCCAGGTCGGCCGCGGAGTCGCCCGGCGATCGCTCGCCGAGGCCGTCCGGGCGCTGCACCTCGTCCTTCACCGCGGCACTATGCCGTCCGACAGCCACGGGACGGGTATCGGCAGCGCCGGCTCGTCGGACGAGAGCCGCGGGACGGTGACGGATGAGCGACGAGGCGAACCAGCAGGAGCGACCGGCCGCGGCTGCGGAGGCCAGCCTCGGCCGCCTGGCGGGCAACACCGCCGTTCAGGTGGTGGGCAACCTCGCCGCGTCCGTCGTCGGCTTCCTGACGTTCATCGCCGTCACGCGGGGGCTCGGCTCCGAGGGCTTCGGGTCGCTGACGACGGCGCTCGTCTTCCTCATCATCCCGGTGGTGCTGGCCGACGTCGGCCTGTCGACGGCACTCCTGCGCGAGATCTCGGCCGATCCGGGGCGCACCGAGGCCGCGATGCGCGCGGCGCTGCCGTTGCGCACGGCGATCTCCTTCGTGGCGGTGATCCTCGCGGTCGCAGTCGCCTATGCGCTGCCGTTCGACGCGGCCACGACCGATGCGATCGAGGTCGGCGCGGCCGGGGCCTTCTTCTCCCTCATGAGCCTCAGCGTGATCCCGGTGCTGCAGGCCCGCCTGCAGATGCACTGGGCGATCGTCGGCACCATGGCGGGGCGACTGGTCACGCTCGGCGTGACGGTGGCCGTCCTCGAAGCCGGGTACGGGCTGACGGCGGTCGTGCTGGCGAACGTCGTCGGGCTCGCGATCACGTTCTTCGTCCACCTCGTCGCCGTCGCGCGCGTCGTGCCGCTGCGACCGCGGGTCGATCCCGCGTACTGGCGCCGACTCGCCACAGGCTCCGTCGCGATCGGCCTCGCGCTCGCGATCGCGCAGATCTACTTCCGCATCGACGCGCTGCTCATCGCCACGCTCCGCGACACGCGCGACGTGGGCCTCTACGGCGCCGCCTTCAAGTTCATCGAGCTCGCCGACCTCGTCGGAGCCGCGATCGGGATCTCCATCTTCCCAGTGCTGGCGCGGCTCGTGGCGACGGAGCCGCCGCGTGCGCACGCGCTGCTCCAGCGAACGCTCGACGTCCTCCTCGCCTCCGCCGCGCCGATCTTCCTGCTCTTCGCGCTGCGCGCGACCGACATCGTCCTCCTCGCCTCCGGGCCGGAGTTCCGTGAGGCGGGCGACGCGCTGCGGCTGCTGGCGCCCTACGTCCTGCTGGGGTTCGTCTCGGGGCTCCTCTGGCGCGCGCTGATCGCCTGGGGGGAGGACCGGCCCCTGCTCGCGATCGCCCTCGTCCTGCTGGGCCTGAACGTGGGGCTCAACCTCGTGCTCATCCCGGAGTTCGGCTTCCTGGCGGCGGCCGTCGTCTCGGTCGTCACGCAGGTCGTGTGCGTCGTCCTGATGGGCTCGCTCGCCTGGCGGCGGCACCGGCTCCGCCCGAACCTGTGGTACCTCCGCCCCGTCCTCGTCGCGTCGGGGGCCATGACCGTCGTCCTGCTCGCGCCGCTCCCCCTGCTCGTCGCCGCACCGCTCGCGCTCCTCCTCTATCTCGCCATCCTGCTCGCCGCGCGGGGCGCGGTGCGCGACGTCGTCGTCCGCGGGGTCCTTCCCGCCGCACGCCGTTAGGAGCGTGGGGGAACCCATGGTTCCCCCACGAGCCCCCTCCTTCACCTGAGGGCTTCGAGTTGCGTCGGCGTGGCCTCCCGGGCGGATGAACCGCCCTTCGGCCGAGGGGCCTGGTCTCTCGTTGCAGTGGCCGGGCATCGTCGTGTGGCCTGCGCGCGCGCACCTGCGGTGCGGGCGCTCCGGCCAGGGACCTGCTCTCAAGGCACATGGCGTGTCGTGACGGGCGGGATGCGCTGTGCCCCTGGACGGGGCACGCGGCGATCCCGCCCGTCCGATCGTGCGGGGCGCTGAAGATGAGTTAGTGGCTCAGAGCCACTAACTCAGGCGCGCCTCTCGCCGACGACGAACGGCATTCCGTCGAAGCCTCCTGGGACCGACGTCTACCCGCGCGCCACGTAGTCGCGGTAGGCGAACCAGGCGGGGCGCGGCGACCAGTCGTCCCGCGTGAGCGACCAGCCCTGGTGACCGCGGTAGTTGTAGTACATGAAGCCTCCGGCCCACGGATAGCTCAGCCACAGGTCGAGCGCCTCGCGCAGGAGCTGCGCCTGGGCGCCCTCCGTGGTCGTACCGCAGCACGACCAGGTGACGCCGACGAGCGCGCCGGTCTCCGTCGCCCAGATCTTCTTCGACCCGTCGCCGTTCGCGACCATCAGCGAGCGCAGCGACGGATTCGTCCCGTACATCTGGTACCAGGCCGACCAGCCATAGGCGGCGCCCGGACTGTTCGGGCCGTAGTACGGGTGATGGCTCCAGGCATCGAAGCTGTTGCCGGCGCCCTCCGCGTACACCTGGCGGAGGAACGTCCTCGGGTCGATGTCCGCGCCCGCGTCCGAGGCGGGCGACGTCGAGCCTGCGAGCACCGTGATGCCCTTGTCGACTGCCTTCATCCGCGCGTACGAGGCGCGCATCAGCGACGCGTATCGCGTGGCGTTCGGGGCCGGCAGCCAGAACGGCCGGATGTTCGGCTCGTTCCAGAGCTCGTAGTGCCGCACGCCCCGCGAGGCGTAGCGCCGGACCGCGGCCTCGGCGAAGTCGGCGAAGTCGGCGACCTTGGCCGGCTCGCACTTGTCGCTGTCCGCGCAGGCGGGCGAGCGGGCCCAGCGAGGCGTGTACGCCAGGATCGCGAGCGGCCGGAGCCCGCGGGCAGTGGCCTGGGCGACGAGGCGGTCGTATAGCGACCAGTCGTAGGTCCCCTTGCCGGCGCGCTCGACGACGCTCCAGTGCAGGTCGAACCTGAGCCAGGCGGCGCCGATCGACCGATACCCGTCGAGCTCGCGCGCGAGGTCGGTATCGCTCGCCCACGGCAGCGTGCCGCCGGAGGAGATGCCGATCCGCGTCTTCGCGTTCGCCGCGCGCGTCGCGCCCTTCGCGGCGCCGGCGGCTGCCGGCGCGCGCCCCGAAACAGGCACATCGCCCGTCGTCACCACGGTCGCCGAGGCGGGCGCCGCGGCGGCCGGGAGCTGGACCGCCGCAAAGCCCACGACGGTGACCAGCGTGAGCAGCGCAAGCCGCCGGAGCGCGGCGGTGCGACGAGACATGGACGATCCCCCCGTTCGAGTGGTGGTTCGCCTCGTCCATCGGGCCACGCCGCAAAAGGCGCCACCCCTCGTTCGAGGGGTGAGACCTCCCGGTCCTCGAACCGAGCTATCGTGGGAAAAGTGCGGTTTCTTACCACCGATGTCAAGCGTCGACGCGTTCGTGTGTCGGCGCGGCCAGGCCACCCGTGAACCCCGGAACCGTCGAGCTCCTCGTCGGCGCCCTGCGACGGGCGATCCCGCTCGTCCTCGTGCTGATGCTGGTGGGCGCCGTCACGGTCAACGCGAAGCGACAGGCGGACGGGCCGAAGTACGGCGCGACCGCCGACGTGTTCCTCTCCACGACCGACCTCGGGGCCGTCCTCGCCGGCGTGCAGCCGAGCTACGTCGATCCGCAACGCGTGATGGACAACGCGCTCTCGCTGGCCCGCTCGCCCCAGCTGTACGAGCGCGCCGCCGCCGGGACCGACCTCAGCGCGGACGAGCTGCGCGAGCTCGTGCGCGTGACCGGCAGCGACAGCGCCGACGTCATCTCGTTCTCGGCCACCTCCGACAGCCGCGACGAGGCCGTCGAGGCGGTCAATGCGGTCGCGGCCGCCTACCCGGAGTGGCGGGCCGAGGTCGCCGCGGCGGGGATCCGGGAGGCGATCGCGCAGCTCCGCGCCGAGCTCCCCGAGGCGGACGACCCGGAGGTCGTCCGCGAGCAGCTCCAGCGTCTCGAGGTGATGGAGACCGTGAGCAGCGGCAACGCGATGCTCACCGAGCCGGCCGAGAGCGCCTCCAAGCTCGCGCCGAATCCCGTGCGGGACACGCTGCTCGGGGTCGCGATCGGCCTCGTGGTCGCGCTGCTCATCGCGGGCGTCCGCGAGGTCCTCGACACGCGGATCCGCTCCGACGCGGAGGTCGAGCAGATCGTCAAGGCGCCGATCCTGGCGTCGATCGGGAAGCTCCCCAAGCGCGCGCGACTGGTGACCCTCGGGCGGTACGCGGACCGCTTCGGCGACGCGTACGCCCTCCTCGCCGCGAACGTCATGCAGTTCGCGTCGGCCGACGGCCCGACCGTCGTCGCCGTCACGAGCGCGACGAAGGAAGAGGGCAAGACGACCACGGCCTCCAACCTCGCGGTGGCGATGGCGCAGCGCGGGCTGCGGGTCGTGCTCGCCGACTTCGACGTCCGCAGGCCGTCGCTCGCGCCCGTGTTCCAGCTTCCGTCGGGCCCGGGAGTGCTCCAGGTCGTCCGCGACGGCGTCTCGCCGGTCAGCGTGCTCGAGACCGTCAGCGTCAACGGCGACCACGCGCCGCGCCGCGCGCCGACCGCGGCGCCCGTCGCGCCGGGCGTCCCCGCCACCGCGGAGTCGTCCGGCTCGCTGCGCGTCCTGCAGGCCGGTGGGAGCATCCGCGGAGCGATCTCGCACTCGCCGCGCGTGGGCGAGCTGATTCGCACGCTCGGCGATGACGCAGACGTCGTGATCGTCGATACGCCGCCCGCGCTCGCGACCCCCGAGATGACGGAGGTGTCGAAGCTCGTGGACGTCGTCCTCCTCGTCGTCCGGCACGGGAGGGCCACGCGCCGCAGCCTGCGGACACTCGAGCGCCAGGCGCAGGCATGGCACGCGCCGATCGGCGGCATCGTGATGACGAACGTCACGTCCGAGGACTCGTACGCGTACTACACCGCGTAGGCGATCGTGACACCGACGCTTCGCCGACTCGACGTCAGGTGGCTCGGCGCAGGCGCGGTCCTGACGCTCGCGTTCGCATTCGCCACCGCCGGTCCGGCCGGACCTCTGCCGTTCCTGGCCTTCGCCGGCCTCGTCGCGTTCGCCGCGACCGCAGTCGCCTTCGCGGCGGCTCCGCACGTCGCGGTCGCCGCGACGATCCCGATCTTCGCCGTCCTGCCGACCGTCAAGACCCTGTTCCTGCCCTCCGCCGGTGGCGTCAAGGACGCGATCGTCCTCGCCGCCGCGGCGGCGGCCGCCGTCGTCGCACTCACCGACATGCGCGCCGGGCGCGGCACGGGCGTCGACCGCAGGATCGGGATTCCCGTCCTCGCCCTGCTCGGGCTGTACGTCGTCAATATCGGGGGCGGCTTCTCCGGATCGGCCTACGACAGCGGCTGGATGCACTCGGTGCGTCTCACCGCGGAGCCGCTGCTCCTGCTGCTCGTCGGCGTCATCCTCGGCGGCCGCAGGATGCTGCGGTGGGCGGTCGTCTCGCTCGTCCTCACCGGCGTCGCGGTCGCGCTCTACGGCCTGTGGCAGCAGTACGTCGGGCAGTGGCACCTCGTCGGCATGGGGTACTCGTTCGACCACGAGGTGCGCACGCTCAACGGGCGCCTGCGGAGCTTCGGGACGCTCGACGAGCCGTTCGCGTATGCGGGCTTCCTGCTGTTCCCGCTGGCGGCCGTCATGTTCCTCGCGCCCCGACGCGCGCCCGTGATCCTCGCCGGCGCCGTCGTCACGGCCGGCGTCGCGGTCTCGTACGTCCGAAGCGCTGCGGTCATCGTCGTCGCGCTGACGGCGCTGTGGGCCCTGCGGCGTGGACACGTGATTCCCGCCGTCTTCGTCCTCGGCGCAACGTTCGCCGCCGCCGTCGGCTTCTTCGTCGCGAGCAGCGGTGCGACGGAGACGCGGACCGTCGAGGCGAGGCCGTCGCTCTACCTCACGGTGAACGGGCGCACGGACGTCTGGCGCGTGGCCCTGAAGGAGCCGGCGACGTGGCCGTTCGGGCAAGGGGCCGGCGAGGTCGGGGCGGCCGCAGCCCGTGCCGCCCGGGACGTCTCGAGCTCCAACCGGCCCGTCTCGTCGTCCGCCGTCGACTCGGCGTACTTCGCGACGATCGCCGATGTCGGCCTCGTCGGGCTGGGGCTTCGACTCGTCCTCCTCGCCGCCCTCGTGACGATGGCGTGGCGCGCCGCGGCCGCGGGTCTCACCGGAGGGTGGTTCGCGCTGTCGCTGTTGACGATCCTCCTCCTCGACGCGCTCACCCGCGATTCGTTCACGGGCTTCCCCACGGCGTTCTTGGGCTTGCTGCTCATCGGGATCTCGCTCGCCACGGCGCGCGAGGAGGACATCGAGCGGAGGGCCGCCGCGTGACCGCCGACCGCCTCGACGGGCTCACGACCGTGGTCATCAACTACGGCCTGCCGGACCTGACCGTCCGCTGCGTGCACGCGCTCGCCGGCGACGGCGTCCGACCCGAGCGGATCGTGATCGTCGACAACGGCTCGACCGACGACAGCGTCGAGCGGCTGCGCGCGACCTTTCCGGAATGCCCGTTCGTCGCGCTCGACGAGAACGTCGGGTACGCCCGGGCCGCGAACGCCGGCGCGGCCGCGCTCGACGGCACCAACTACCTGATCATGAACAACGACGCCTTCGTCCATCGCCCGGGCAGCGTCGCGGCGCTCGTGGACGCGCTCGAGGCGGATCCCGAGCGTGGGATCGTCGTGCCGCGCGTGCGCAACGACGACCTGACGCTGCAGCGGACGGTGAAGCCGCTCGACACGCCTGCCGTCGCGCTCGTGCGCGCGTCGGGCCTGAGCCGGTTCGTCCCGAACCGCTTCCAGCCTCGCTGGAGCACCCACTGGAACCACGACCGCTCACGCGAGATCGTCGCGGCGGACGGACCGGTGCTCGCAGTCCGCGGGAGCGCCTGGAACGCCCTCGGCGGCTACAACCCGCGGATCCGGATGTACGCCGAGGACACGGACATGTGCTGGCGCGTCCGGAAGCTCGGCTGGACGACGTGGTTCACCGTCGACGCCGAGTTCGTCCACCTCGGACGCGCCACGAGCGACCGCCACTGGACGAATCCGGCCCGTGCCACCCTCGTCGGCCGCTCCGAGGCGGCGCTCCTGCACGAGCAGCTCGGCCCGCTCGCCGCGCGCTCGGCCATCCTCTTCATCGTCGGCGGGCTCGGAGCGCGCTGGGCCCTGATGCGCCTGCGGCGCGATCGGGAGAGCGCGGAGGCCATCCGGGCGGCGATCGCCGCCTACGCCGCCGGCATCGGCTCGGGTGACGTCAACGGCGGCAGCCGCGTCGCCTAGCGGCCCGACGCCGCCGCCGCGAACTCCTCGTAGAACGCCGCGCGTGCTGCGTCGAGCACCGGCGCCTCGTACCGTCGCGCGAGCTCGAAGCTCCGTCGCGCCTCGCGCTCCTGCCACGCTCGATCCGGCACGACGCCCGCCAGCAGGCGAGCGAGGGCGTCGACGTCACCGGGGGCGTGCACCGCGTTCTCGGCGACGAGCTCCGGGATGCCTCCGGCCGTCGAGCCGACGACGGGACAGGCCCGTGCGAGCGCCTCGACCACGGCACGCGGAAGGCCCTCCTGAAAGCTCGGCTGGACGTACAGATCGATCTCGTCGAGCCAGCGCGCGACGTCCGCGCCCGGCCGCCGCGTCCCGGAGAAGACGACGACGTCCCCGAGACCGGCGCGTGCGATCTCGTCGCGCCACACGCCCGGATCGCCGGCGCCGAGGATCCGGAACTCGACCGGCGGCAGCCGCTCCCGCACCGAGGCGATCGCGGCGAAGGCGGTGTCGAACCCCTTGTAGCGCACGTACAGGGCGCCGATGGTCCCGATCACGAACGGGCGCGGGCTCGACGCGATCCGCGCCAGTCGGCGCTCGAGCACGGCCGCGTCGAGCTCGGGCACCTCCACGTCCGAGACGGCCGCCGTCCGACCGGCGGACGGGTACCGCCGCTGCAGGAACTCGCTCGTCACGTAGAGGACGAACGGCGCACGACGGACGAGACGGCGCGTCCGCCACCAGGAGTACGGCGCCCACGCCTTGCCCTGCCAGTTGCCGTAGTTCCAGAGCGCATCCCACGTGCAGGCGACGACCTCGACCCCGTGCGGCACTCCCATCCGTTCCGCAACGCGGATGGCGATCGAGGCCGTTTCCCCGGGCAGCCGCGCGACGAGGGCATCCGCCCCCTCGAGCGCCTCGCGCACGGTTCGCTCGACCGAGCGGTAGTTGCGGATCCGCTCGAGGGGATGGCTCAGGTTCGGCACCTCGAGGAAGGACACCTGCGGGTGGCTCGCGAGGCTCAGGTCCTGCGTCGACTGGACCTCGGAGGACGGTCGGGAGACGACGGTGATCGCCTCCGCGAACGCGAGGTACCGATCCCACGGGAGCACGCCGCGGTCGGAGTAGCGAACGCCGTCGGGGCCGCGGAGGAACCGCTGGTCGAGTGGGAAGACGATCCGTCTGAGCATGGGCGCCCGCGGCCGTTGCCGGCCCGCGATCGTACTAGGCTGCCGCACGAGCGCCGGTGCAGCCACGTCCCCTCCCTCGTCGCCCCCTCGTCGTCTCGCACAGCGCCGAAGCGGGCGGGAGCAACGAGGTCGTCCTCTCGCTCCTCCGGCATCGACCGGCCGGCAGCGAGCCGACGTGCGTCTTCCTCGCCGACGGTCCCGTCCTCGGTGTTCTCGATCGACTCGGGATCCGCGTCGAACTGGTCGAGGCCGGCCCGGCGCGACACGTCTGGCGCGCGCCCGGCGTGATCCGCCGCCTGCGCCGGACCGCTCGCGAGACCGACGCCGACCTGGTGTTCGCGCACGTGGCGAAAGCACACGCGTACGCCTCGCCCGCCGCACGAGCGGCGCGGCTGCCGTACCTGTGGTGGCAGCACGACGTGCCACGGCCGACGCCGTCGGGCAGGCTCGCCGCCCGGCTGCCGGCCGCAGCGGTGGTGTGCTCCTCGGATTTCACGGCGGAGCGCCAGCGGCGCCTCGGGTCCCGTCACGTCGTTCGGGTCCATCCCGGTGTCGAGCTCGGCGACGACGCGGCGCCGTCGCGGTCGGGCGTCCCGGCGCCGCCGACGATCGGCGCCGTCGGCCGGCTCCGCCGGTACAAGCGGCTCGAGCTCCTCCTCGCAGCGGTGCCGGCAGTGCTCGAGGAAGAGCCGGAGGTCCGATTCGAGATCGCCGGAGGGGCGACCGCCGACACCACGTACCCGGACGAGCTCCACCGGCTCGCCGCAGCGCTGGGCGTCGAGCATGCGGTGGTGTTCCGCGGCCACGTCCCGGCCGCGGCGGCGACGATGCGCGAGTACGACGTCGTCGTCCACACCGCGGAGCTCGAGCCCTTCGGCCTCGTGGTCGCCGAAGCCCTCCTGCACGGCGTTCCGGTCGTGTGCCCGCGCGACGGCGGCCCCGCGGAGATCGTTCGCGACGGCGTCGACGGGATCCACGTCGACGTGGAGGACCGGGAGGCGCTCGCGCAGGCGATTCTCGCGCTCGTTCGCGATCCCGCGCAACGCGAGTCGATGGGCCGGTCGGGCGCGACCCACGTGAGAGAGCGCTTCACGGCGGAGCGGATGGCGCGAGACGCATGGCAGCTCGCCGCCGACGTCGCCGGGGGCCGGGCACGCTCGGCGTGATCGACACCCACTGCCACCTGCTCTTCGGCATCGACGACGGCCCGCGCACGCCGGAGGACTCCCTCGCCCTCGCCCGCGTCCTCCACGCGGACGGCGTGAGCACGGTCGTATGCACACCCCACTGGTCGCGTGCGTTCCCGACGGCATGGCCCGACGTCCTCGCGGCGACCGAGCAGGCCCGTCTCGACCTCGCTGCGGCGGGCGTCGAGCTCGAGCTCGTGCCGGCCTCGGAGCTGAGCCCGGCGGTCGCGGTCACGGCGCCGCTGGAGCTGATCGCCGAGCGCGCGATCGGCGGCCGGTACGTGGTCGTGGAGGCGGTTGCCGACACGCCCGCGCCCTTCTTCGCGAGCGTGCTCGACCGGCTGCGCCCGGCGGAGCTCGTTCCCGTGTTCGCGCATCCGGAGCGGTCGCGGGCAGTGCAGCGCGATCCCGCGCTGCTGGCCGCGAGCAGGCGCGACGGCGCGCTCGTCCAGACCGTTGCGCCGAGTCTCGTCGGCCGCTGGGGACGGGACGTGGCCCGGACCGCGTGGGCGCTCGTGGAGCGAGACCTGACGGATCTGGTCGGCTCGGATGCCCACGGCGTCCGTTCCCGCCGCTCTCATCTGCTGGAAGCGGCCACGGCGCTGGCCCAGCGCGTGGGCCGCGAGCGTGCCGAGGAGCTGACGGTCCGCGCCCCGGGCCGGCTGCTGGACGGAGCGGGCTAGTCGGCGACGAGCGTCTCCGCGACGCGCCGGATCTCCGAGACGAATCGCTCCTCCGAGAACCGCTCGGACCGCGCGCGCACAGCTGCCGGATCGAGCTCCTCCTGCGCCGCACGCCGCACGGCGGCGCGCACGAGCGCCACGTCCGCCCGCTCGACGAGCCAGCCCGTGACGCCGTCCTCCACGATGTCGAGGGCGCCTCCCTGCCGGAGGGCGACGACCGGCGTCCCGCACGCCTGAGCCTCGGCCATGATGATCCCGAAGTCTTCGTCGGCCGGGAACACGAGCGCGCGCGCCGACCGGTACAGACGGCGGAGCTCGTCGTCGTCGACCTCGCCCAGAAAGGCGACGTTCGGGGTCGCCCGCCGACGCAACTCCGCCTCGAGATGACCCGCCCCGACGACGTTGACGCGAAAGGGAAGGTCGGCGAACGCCTCCACGACCAGGTCGGCGCGCTTGTATGCGACCAGCCGTCCGACGTAGAGGAACTCGTCGCTGCGCTCGCCGCCCGGCGAGAAATACGTCGTGCGCACCGGCGGGAAGATGACCTCCGCGCTCCGTCCGTAGAACCGGTCGATACGAGCCGCGACGGCCGTCGAGTTCGCGACGAAGCGATCGACTCGCTGCGCCGTCCGGCGATCCCAGCGGCGAAAGGCGCCCATCGCGACGCGCGCGACCGGTCGGAGCGGCGGCGGAAAGCGCCCGCGCTCGCTCTCGAAATCCCACGCGTAGCGCATCGGCGTGTGGCAGTAGCAGAGGTGGCGCGCGCCGTCCGGGACGCGCACGGCGCGCGCGCAGGCGTGGCTGCTGGTGATGACGAGGTCGGACGGCGGCGTCGGGACGAGCTTCCACGCGAAGGGCATGAGCGGCACGAGCCACTCGTGGTGGCTCGTCGCTCCCGGAAGGTGCTGGAGCGGCGACGGGCGGGCGTGCCGCAGCGGCGGGTCGACCGCGTCGGGCTCGACGAGCGTGGTCACGACCGCAGCGTCTGGAAAGGCGGTCAGCATCGCCTCGACCACGCGCTCCGACCCCGCCATGCGGACCAGCCACTCGTGCGCGATCGTCACACGCATCGCGGGACCATAACGGCGGCCGACGCGCGTTCCCGGCGCCGACGACGGCCACTACGATGCGCCGCGTGATCTTCCGGGAGACCGAGGTGGCAGGGGCGTTCGTCGTCGAGCTCGAGCCGCGCGCAGACGAGCGCGGGTTCTTCGCACGCGCGTATTGCCGCGAGGAGTTCACCGACCACGGTCTCAACCCGGAGGTCGCGCAGTGCAACGTCTCGTTCAGCGCGGCCGCAGGGACGCTCCGCGGCATGCACTTCCAGCTCCCCCCGCACGAGGAGGCGAAGCTCGTGCGCTGCACGCGGGGCGCGCTCTGGGATGTCGCGCTCGACCTGCGCCCCGGCTCTCCCACCTACCTGCGGTGGACCGGCGTCGAGCTGACTGCGGAGAACCGTCGGATGCTCTTCGTCCCGGAGGGCTGCGCGCACGGCTTCCAGACGCTCCAGCCCGAGACGGAGGCCTTCTACCAGGTCAGCGCGGCGTACGCGCCGGACGCCGAGCGGGGGTTTCGGTGGGACGATCCGGCCTTCGGCATCGACTGGCCGGAGGCCCCGCAGCGCATCCTCTCCCCGAAAGACGAATCCTGGCCGGACTACGAGCCTGACCCCGGATCGCCGTGATCATCGTCGACCGCGCGCTGGAGGAGCGGGAGCGACTCGGCCGGCCGGTGCGCGTGGCGATGGTCGGAGCCGGGTTCATGGGCCGCGGGATCGCGCTCCAGATCGTGCGGTCGACGCCGGGGATGGCCCTCGTCGCGATCGCGAACCGCCACCCGCAGCGCGCCGAGGACGCATACCGGGGCGCGGGCGTCGAGTCCGTGGCGCGCGTGGACGGGCGCGCGGCCCTCGAACGCGCGATCGCGAACGGCGTCGCCGCGGTCACCGACGACGCGCAGCTGCTCGCGGAGGCCGACGGGGTCGACGCCATCATCGAGGTGACGGGCGCGGTCGAGCATTCCGCGCGGGTCGTCGTCGCGGCGATCGACCACGGCAAGCACGTGGTCCTCATGAACGCGGAGCTCGACGGCACCGTGGGCCCGCTCCTGAAGACCTACGCAGACCGCGCCGGCGTCGTCTACACGAACGCGGACGGCGACCAGCCGGGCGTCCAGGGGAACCTCTTCCGCTTCGTCCGCGGGATCGGCGTCCGGCCCGTGCTCTGCGGGAACATCAAGGGGCTGCACGACCCGTACCGCAACCCGACCACCCAGGAGGGTTTCGCGAGACAGTGGGGGCAGAACCCGTGGATGGTGACGTCGTTCGCCGACGGGACGAAGATCTCGTTCGAGCAGGCCGTGGTGGCGAACGCGACGGGAATGCGCGTGGCACGACGGGGCATGCTCGGTCCCACGGTCGAGGCCGGGACGCCGATCACCGAGGCGGCCGCGAGCATCTACCCGCTCGAGGAGCTGGAGGACGGGCCCGGGCTCGTCGACTACGTCGTCGGCGCGTCGCCCGCGCCGGGCGTGTTCGTGCTCGGGACGCACGACGATCCGGCGCAGCGCCACTACCTCGACCTCTACAAGCTCGGCGAGGGGCCCCTGTACTGCTTCGTCACGCCGTATCACCTCTGTCACTTCGAGGTGCCTGCCACGGTCGCCCGCGCGGTGCTCTTCGGAGACGCCGCGCTCGCTCCCGCGGGCGCGCCGCACGTGGACGTCGTCACCGCGGCGAAGAAGCCGCTGACCGCAGGCGAGACACTCGATGCCCTGGGCGGCTACTCCACGTACGGCCTCGCCGAGAACGCCGACGTGGCGGCGGCCGCGCAGCTCCTCCCCATCGGACTCGCCGAGGGCTGCCGCGTGCGCCGCGCGGTGGCGCGCGACGAGGTGCTCACGTTCGCCGACGTGGAGATTCCCGAAGGCCGTCTCGTCGACCGGCTCCGCGCGGAGCAGGACGCGACGTTCGCGCGCCTCCCGGCGTAGTCGCTACCACACCTTCCACGGAGGGCGCGGCGAGCGCCAGTGCTCCTCCAGCACCATCCGGTCGCGGAGCGTGTCCATCGGATGCCAGAACCCCTCGTGGCGGTACGCCGCCAGGCGTCCCGCGGCCGCCATCCGCTCGAGCGGCTCGCGCTCCCACACCGCGGCGTCGCCGTCCACGTACTCGAGCGCCTCGGGCTCGACGACGAAGAAGCCGCCGTTGATCCACGCACCGTCCCCGGTCGGCTTCTCGTGGAACGAGCGGACCAGACGCTCGTCGCCGCCGAGCACGATCGCGCCGAACCGGCCCGGCGGCTGCACCGCCGTCATGGTCGCGAGCGCACGTTGCTCGCGGTGGAACGCGACGAGCGCACCGAGGTCCACGTCCGCGACACAGTCGCCGTACGTGAGGCAGAACGTCTCGTCCCCGAGGTACGGCAGGCACCGCTTCACCCGCCCGCCGGTCATCGTCTCGGGCCCGGTCTCGACAACGGTGACCCGCCACGGCTCGCTTCCGTGGTGGTGCACGGTCGTGGTCTGCTCCCTCAGGTCGAACGTGACCGTGGAGCTGCGCAGGACGTAGCCGGCGAAGTACTCCTTGATCATCCCGCTCCGGTAGCCGGCGGCGATCACGAAGTCGTTGATCCCGTGGGCCGAGTAGATCTTCATCACGTGCCAGAGGATCGGCATCTCGCCGATCTCGACCATCGGCTTCGGACGGACGGCGGTCTCCTCGGAGATGCGCGTCCCGTACCCGCCCGCCAGGATCACCGCCTGCACGGCGAAACTGTATGCCCGGCGGAGGCGGTCGCATCGCTGCGACCGTCCGGTAGCCTCCCGGGCCGTGTCCGCACAACGTGTCCTGGTCACCGGCGGCGCGGGCTTCATCGGCTCGCACCTGACCGAGCTCCTGCTCGCCGCGGGCTGCGAGGTGTGGGCGCTCGACGACCTCTCGACGGGCTCGCGCGACAACGTGGCGCACCTGCTCGACGACCCGAGCTACCACCTCGTCGTCGACACGGTGCTCTCGCACACCGTCGTGAACGAGCTCGTCAACAAGGCCGACGTCGTCTACCACCTGGCCGCCGCCGTCGGGCCGCGCCTGATCGTGGAGCGCCCCGTCCACACGATCGTCACGAACCTCGAGGGCTCCGAGATCGTCCTCGACCACTGCGCGCGCTTCGAGAAGCGGGTGCTCGTGGCCTCGACCTCGGAGGTCTACGGCGACCACCGCTCGCCCGAGCCGCTGCGCGAGGACTCGCGCCGCGTCTACGGCCCGACGACGCAGAAGCGCTGGCTCTACGCCGACTCGAAGGCGATGGACGAGTACCTCGCGCTCGCGTACCGGCAGGAGCGCGGGCTGAACTTCGTCATCCCGCGGCTCTTCAACACCGTCGGCCCGCGCCAGAGCGGCCAGTACGGCATGGTCGTCGCCCGGTTCGCGCAGGCGGCGGTCGCCGGCCTCCCGCTCGAGATCCACGGAGACGGCACGCAGACGCGCACCTTCTGCCACGTCCGGGACACGATCCGCGCGCTCAAGGGGCTGATGGACTCGGAGGCGGCGACCGGCGACATCTTCAACGTCGGCTCGCGCAACCACATCTCGGTCGGCGAGCTGGCGAACCGCATCCTCGAGCTCGCAGGATCCAGCTCCGAGATCGTCTACGTCCCGTACGACCAGGTCTACGGCCTCGGGATCGACGACATGCTCCACCGCGTCCCGGCGATCGAGAAGATCCGCGACGCGATCGGCTGGGAGCCCGAGTACGACCTCGACCGCATCCTGCTCGACGTGATCGAGCACACGCGGGCCACGGCCACGCCCGTCTGACCCGCTACTGGCGGTCGCGCAGCGCCGGGAAGAGCACCACGTCCCGGATCGAGTCCTTGCCCGTCAGCACCATCGCGAGCCGGTCGACGCCGAAGCCGAGCCCGCCCGCGGGCGGCATCCCGTACGAGAGCGCCTCGACGTAGTCCGGGTCGCCGGGCTCCGCCTCGACGTTCCCGCCCGCCCCCTCCTCCGCCTGCATCCGGAACCGGTCCTCCTGCTCGACGCTGTCGTTCAGCTCCGAGAAGGCGTTGCACAGCTCCGTGCCGCCGACGAACCCCTCGAAGCGCTCGACGATCCGCTCGTCGTCGTCGCTCGTGCGGGCGAACGGCGAGAGCTCGACGGGGTAGTCGTAGAGGAAGGTCGGCTCGATCAGGGACGGCTCGACGTACGCGGTGACCGCGTGGTCGACGAGCTGCGCCCAGGTCTGGTCCTGCGAGGTGTCCGTGCCGTGCTCCTGGAGCCGGCGCCGGAGCTCGTCCGCGTCGCGTGTCCAGAGCCCGTGCTCCTCGAGCGCCTCGACCAGCCGCAGGCGCCGCCAGGGCCGCTTCAGGTCGAGCTCGTGGCCTCGATACGTGACGGCGGTCGTGTCGTTGACCGCGAGCGCTGCGCGTTCCACGAGCTCCTCGAACCGCGCCATCGTGTCCCGGTAGTCGGCGTAGGCCTCGTACCACTCGAGCATCGTGAACTCGGGGTTGTGCTTGTACGAGACGCCCTCGTTGCGGAACACGCGCCCGACCTCGTAGACCCGCTCGAGGCCGCCGACGAGCAGGCGCTTGAGGTAGAGCTCCCCGCCCGCGATCCGGAGGTAGACGTCGCGGTCGAGCTCGTTGTGGTGGGTGACGAACGGCCGCGCGAAGGCGCCCCCGTAGTCGGATTGGAGCGACGGCGTCTCGACCTCGACGAAGCCGTCGCCGTCGAGGTACGCGCGGATCGCGCGCATCATCGCGCCACGGGCGAGGAAGTCGCGCCGCGTCTCCTCGTTCATCATCAGGTCGAGGTAGCGCTTCCGGTAGCGCGCCTCCGTGTCGGTGAGGCCGTGGAACGTGTCCGGGAGCGGCCTCCGGTTCTTGGCGAGCAGGACGACCTCGTCGGCGGCGAGGCTCGGCTCTCCGCGGCGGCTCTGTGCCGCGTGACCGGTCACGCCGACGATGTCGCCGAGATCGAGGTCGAGCTCGCCCGTCCGGCTCGTGTCGGCGAGGATCTGGATCCGGCCGGAACGGTCGACGAGGTCGAGGAAGACGAGCTTCCCGTGGCCCCGTCTCGCGACGACGCGACCGGCGACGCGGACGGTCTCCTCGGCCTCCTGCCCCGCCGTCGAGGGCCGCGGCAGCCGACCGAACGGCGGCGATGTCCGTCCGGTCGGGAAACCGCTTCGGCAGCCCGCTCATAGGCGGGCGAGTCTAGATCGACGCTGACCGCTGCGGACGTCCTAGCGGCGTCCCGGCGTGCCGCTGGGCGTGCGCAGCGAGGGGGAACAGTGCGTGAGCACGGGCCCCCGAGCGGAGCGCGGCCAGCGGCGCGAGGCGGCCGCGAAGGGCGGCGAAGCCGGCCGGAGCGGTCGCCGGCCGAGGAGTCGCTAGGCGGCCTGGATGTCCATGATCTTGAACTTCAGCGTCCCGCGCGGAGCCGCGACCTCGACCGTCTCGCCCTTCTTGCGGCCGATGATCGCCTTGCCGACGGGCGACTCGTTCGAGAGCTTGTTCTCGGACGGGTTCGCCTCGGCCGAGCCCACGATGCGGTACTCGATCGTCTCCTTCGCGTCGACGTCCCGCAGCTTCACGCGCGAGCCGATCGAGACGGCGTCCTTCGAGATCTCCTTCTTCGTGATCACGCGCGCGTTGAGGAGGCGCTCCTCCAGCTGGGCGATGCGGTGCTCGAGCAGCGCCTGCTCGTTCTTCGCGTCGTCGTACTCTGCGTTCTCGGCGATGTCGCCGAACTCACGCGCGGTCTTGATCCGCTCCGCGACCTCGCGGCGCTTCTCGGTCGAGAGGTAGGAGATCTCCTCCTTGAGCTTCTTGTACCCCTCGGGCGTGAGGATGACTTCCTTCACAGGTCCCTCCTGACCCCGCCCGGGGACAGGTGCCCCGGATCGGCGGGCGCGCATGGTAGCCAGCCCTGCGGACGGTCGTCAATTCCTGACGCGGCTACCATCGGGCGACCGTGGAAACCCACGTGAACCTGCGCGAATCGTGGTCGATCGGGCCCGTCGAGATCCCGACACGGCTCGTTCTCGCGCCGATGGCGGGCGTGAGCGTGCAGGCGTTCCGGCGCCAGGGCCGGCGCTTCGGCGCGGGCCTCGTCTGCTCGGAGATGGTCTCGGTCGCCGGGATCCAGCACCGCAACGAGCGAACGCTCGGCTACCTGCGCGTCGCGGGCGACGAGCACCCGCTCGCGATCCAGATCTTCGGCTCGGAGCCGGCCGCGATGGCCGACGCGGCGCGCATGGTCGAGGCCGCGGGCGCCGACCTGGTGGACATCAACTTCGGCTGCCCGGTGAAGAAGGTGACGAAGACCGGCGCCGGCGCGAGCCTGCTCGACGACCCCGACCACGCGTGCCGGATCGTGGAGGCGGTCTCGGGCGCGGTCGACGTGCCCCTCAGCGTGAAGATGCGCCGCGGGGTCGGGAACGGCTCGCGGACGTGCCTCGAGCTCGGTCCGCGTCTCGTCGAGGCCGGCGCCGCGTCGCTGACCCTCCATCCTCGCTCGGCCCGGCAGATGTACACCGGCACCGCCGACCACTCGCTCACGGCCGAGCTCGTCGAGCTCGTGGACGTCCCGGTCGTGGCCTCCGGCGACGTCACCTCGCACGCGAGGGCGAAGGCGGTGCTCGCGACGACCGGCGCGGCCGCCGTCATGGTCGGCCGCGCGGCGCAGGGCAACCCGTGGGCGCTGGCGCAGATCCTCGACGACACGGGTCACGAGCCGACGCGCGAGGAGGTCGTGGCGGAGCTGCTGCTCTTCCTCCGCGAGACGGTGCGCGAGCTCGGCGAGCAGCGGGCGACCGGGTTCCTGAAGAAGTTCTACGGCTGGTACCTCGGCCGCGGTCGCTTCCCGAAGCAGTTCAAGCAGGAGCTCGTCCAGCTCGGGACGATCGCCGAGGTCGAGACGCGCCTGCTCGCGGCCGCGCCCGGCGCGCGGGACGTGCTCGAGCGGCTCGAGCGCGAGCTGCCCGAGGTGGACGAGATCCTCCTCGACCGGCTGCCGATCTCCGTCTACGGCGGCGGCTGACCCGAGCGATGGACTCGCTCCGCGGTCACCTGCTGATCGCGTCGGCCTCGCTCGTCGACCCCAACTTCCACCGCACGGTCGTGCTCGTGGCGGAGCACGGCGACGAGGGCGCCATGGGGCTGGTGCTCAACCGCCCGTCGCCGACGGACGTGGTCGAGGCCGTTCCCGCGCTCGAGGACATGGTCGAGCCGGGCGCCGCGCTCTTCCTCGGCGGGCCGGTGCAGCCCGAGAGCGTGGTCGTCCTCGGCGAGTTCCGCGAGCCGGCGGAGGCGGCGGTCGTCGTCACCGGCCGGATCGGGTTCATGCCGGCGGACTCCGAGCCCGAGGCGATCGCCGCGGTGACCGACCGCGTGCGGGTCTTCGCCGGCTACGCGGGCTGGGGCACGGGCCAGCTCGAGGCGGAGATCGAGGAGGGGTCGTGGATCCTCGAGCCCGCGCGGCCCGACGACGTGTTCGGCGAGGACGGCGACCTCTGGGGCTCGGTGCTGCGGCGCAAGGGCGGCCGCTTCCAGGTGCTGGCGCTGATGCCGGAGGATCCGTCGCTCAACTAGTCGTATTCGAGCCGGCCCGTCACCGAACCGGCACGATCTCGGCTCGGGGCCGTCACACCGTGTCAGTCACGATAGAGGTGCCTCTGTGGAGAACAGGCCCCGTTTTGGTGTCTGACACTCAGTGGCGAGGCGCGACACGGTTTCGTTCCCAGACGAGGCGCAGGCCCTCGAGCGTCAACGACTGGTCGATCTGCCCGACCGTCGCCGCATGAGGTGCGATCAGCTCCGCGAGACCGCCGGTGGCGATCACCGGCGCCTCGGCCCCGAGCTCGCCGCGGATCGCCGCCACGATCCCGTCGACCTGCCCGCCGAAGCCGTAGACGAGCCCCGACTGGAGCGCCGCGGACGTCGTCTTCCCGATCACCGAGGGCGGCGCGACGAAGTCCACCTTCGTCAGCCGCGCGGCGCGCTGGAAGAGCGCGTCCATCGAGATCTCCACACCGGGCGCGAGCACGCCGCCGATGTACGCGCCCTCCGCGTCGACCACGTCGAAGTTCGTGGAGGTGCCGAAGTCGACGACGATGCACGGCGCGCCGTACCGGGCCGAGGCGGCCACGGCGTTCGCGATCCGGTCGGGCCCGACCTGCCGCGGGTCGTCGTAGCGGATCGGGATCCCCGTGCTGACACCTGGGCCGACGACGAGGATCGGCGCCTCCGCCCAGCGCGCGGCGAACCCCTCGTACGACGGCACGAGCGCCGGCACGGTCGAGGAGAGGCAGACGCCGTCGACCGCGTCGAGATCGAACATCCCGCCGAGGAGGACGCCGAGCTCGTCGCCCGTGCGGCGCGACTCGGTGGCCACGCGCCAGCTGTCCGCGAGCCGGTCGCCCTCGAACAGCCCGAAGACGGTCTGGGTGTTGCCGACGTCGACGGCCAAGAGCACGGCCGCGACTTTAACGCGACCGGGCTAGGGCGCCTCGTCGTCGCGCGTGAGGGTCTCGCCGATCCGCTCCGCGAGCGCCTCGGGGCTGAGCCGGGGCTCGTCGTTCTCGCCGCGGAGCTCCTCCCACGTGACGTCGTTGGTGGTGAAGATCTCGGCGCGCGGCAGGATCCGCGTCGGGCGGTGCTTGTCCCACACCCAGACGTCCTCCATCCGCACGTGGAGGAACGGGTAGTTCGCGTTCTGCGTGAACTGCACGTCGAGCGTGTTGCACAGATACGTCATGTCCTGCCAGACCACGCAGTAGCGGAAGAGGCCGAAGACGGCGGCGTACTCGCGCTTCAGCCGCAGGTCGAGGTCGGCCTCGAACTCGTCGAGCTCGTCGAGGTGCGACATGGCGGTCACTCTAGCCGAGCGATGAGGTCCTCCACCGCGCCGCGGCCGGGGACGACGAGGGCCGGGTCGAGCTCGGCGAGCGGCTCGAGCGCGAACAGCCGCTCGTGCAGGCGCGGGTGCGGGACGACGAGGCCCGGCTCGTCCACCACGACGTCTCCGTGGAGCAGCAGGTCGAGGTCGATCGGGCGCGGGCCGTAGCGCGGGCCCACGCCGCGGACGCGGCCGAGCTCGCGCTCCACCTCGAGCAGCGCGTCGAGCAGCTCGCGCGGCCCGAGCTCGGTCTCGAGCGCGGCGGCGCCGTTGAGGAACCGCGGCTGGTCGAGGTACCCGACCGGGTCGGTCTCGCGCAGCGCCGAGACCGCGACGACGGCAACGTCCGGCCGCGCGTCGAGGGCGGCGAGCGCGGTCCGAATCGTCCCTTCCCGGTCGCCGAGGTTCGCGCCGACGCCGACGTACGCCCTGGTCATCTCAGGCGACCTTAATGCGCTGCCGCTACCGTGCTCCGGACGTGCGCCGCGTCCTCCTCCTCGCGGTCGCCGCCGCAGCCCTCGCAGGCGCCGGCGATGCCACCGCAGCACCCCTGATCCCGCGTGAGCTCTCCTCGCTCTCGGCGTCGTCGCACGCGCTCGTCCGCGTGAGCGGCGCGAAGGGCGCGGCCGAGATCCGCGCCGCCGGCGGCACCGTCGTCTCGAAGCGCCTCGGGATCTGGCGCCTGCCGAGCCGCGACGCGCAGCGGCTCGTGCCCGGGTTGGCCGTCGACGGAGCGATCGTCGACATGGAGGCCGAGCAGCCGCGGTGGCGCACCGTCCGCGAGAGCGCGGACGACCCGCTGCGCCCGCAGGAGTGGTGGCTCGGGATGATCGACGCCGAACGCGTCGCGCCGCCCGGACCGGGCCGGCCGCTGACGGTCGTCGACTCGGGCGTCGACATGACCCACCCCGAGTTCGCGTCGCGCCCCGATACCCGCGTGCTCGGCGAGCAGCGCCTGGTCGGCAACAGCGAGTTCCACGGCACCGCGGTCGCCTCGGTCGCGGCCGCGCCGGCGAACGGCGTCGGCCTCGTCGGCGTCTACCCGGGCGCCCTGCTCGGGATCTGGGACGCGAGCCCGCGCGGCATCCTCACGAGCTCGGCCGTGATCCAGGGGATCGAAGCCGCGCTCTCGCTCGGCCCGGGCGTGATCAACCTCAGCATCGGCGGGACGACGCGGAGCGGGTTCGAGGAGCTCGCGATCTTCGACGCAGTGGCGCGCGGCTCGATCGTCGTCGCGGCGTCCGGCAACGAGCGCGAGGAAGGCGACCCGCCGAACTACCCGGCGAGCCTCCCGCACGTTCTCACCGTCGGCGCGGTCGGCCAGAACGGCGCCGTCACGAGCTTCTCGTCGACGTCGGCCGGAATGGACGTCGTCGCACCCGGCGAGTCGATCGTCGCGGCGGTGCCGTCGTGGCTGAGCCCCGACCAGTTCGAGACGGTCGACGGCACGAGCTTCGCCTCCCCCATGGTGGCGGCAGCGACCGCCTGGGTCTGGACGGCGCGACCCGAGCTCGACGCGAGCCAGGTCTCGGAGCTCGTGCGGCGCACCGCACGCGACCTCGAGACGCCGGGACGGGACGCCTCCAGCGGCTTCGGCATCCTCGACGTCGGGAACGCGCTCTCCGGGGCGGTGCCGGTCCGCGACCCCGCGGAGCCGAACGACAGCATCGACCACGTCACCGCCGGCGGCCTGCTGCACCGGGCCACGCCGCCGCTGACGACGCGCATCCGGGGCCGGAACGCGATCACCGCCCGCCTCGACGCCGCGGACGACCCGCGCGACGTCTACCGCGTCTGGGTCCCGGCGAAGCGCCGGGTGTCGGCGACGGTGACAGGCGCAGGCGCCGCGATCGCGAGCCGGCTGCTGGGGACCTCGCCCAAGGGGATCCGCGCCGTCCGGACCGCGCGGGGCCTGGAGGTCCGGAACACCGGAACGGCGGGCCGGGAGGTCTACCTTGCCGCCTCGCTCGCGCGCGGGACGGCGACCTACACGCTGGCGCTCACGACGGGCGCACTTCCACGCTGACGGCCGACTCCGCGACCGGCGGGTCGAGCTCCACGTCGGGCTTCCGCACGCGGACCCGGACGCGTGAGGCCGGGAACCGCTCGAGCAGCGTCTCGGCGACCGCCGCGGCGAGCGTCTCGAGCAGCACGTAGTCGCGCCCGTCCGAGACCGCACGGACGGCGGCCGCGACGTCGCGGTAGTCGACCGTTGCGTCGATCGCGTCCTTCTCCGGGGCCGGGACATCGAGCTCGAGGTCGAACAGGAAGCGCTGTCCGTGCTCGCGCTCGTGGGCGAGCACGCCGTGCCGGCCGCGGAGCTCGAGGCCGCGGAGCTCGATCGTCGTCATGCGGCGTAGACCGCGCGCGCGACGGTCAGCGCCTCGACCGTCTCGCGGACGTCGTGGACGCGGAGCACCGTCGCTCCGCGCTCGTACGCGGCGACCGCGGCGGCGACGCTCGCGGCGACGGAGCCCGTGCGCGCCTCGGGGTCGCCGAGGATGCGGCCGAGCGAGCTCTTCCGCGAGAAGCCGACGACCACGGGACGCCCGAGCGCGAGCAGCACGTGCAGCCGCCGCACGAGCTCGAAGTTCTGCTCCACGGTCTTGCCGAAGCCGATGCCCGGGTCGAGCAGGACCCGCTCCTCGTCGATCCCGGCCGCGACCGCCGCTGCCAGGCGCTCCTCGAGGAAGGCCGCCACCTCCGCGGCGACGTCGTCGTACCGCGGCTCGCGCTGCATCGTCCGAGGCTCGCCCTGCATGTGCATGAGGCAGACCGCGGCGCCCGCGGACGCGACCGTCTCGGCCATGGCCGGGTCGCCGCGAAGCGCCGTGACGTCGTTCACGAGCCCGGCGCCGAGCTCGAGCGCGCGACGCGCCACCTCGGCCTTGGCGGTGTCGATCGACAGCGGCACCTCCCCGGCCAGCTGCTCCAGCACCGGCACGACGCGGCGAAGCTCTTCGTCGAGTGGCACCGGGTCGGCGCCCGGCCGCGTCGACTCGCCGCCGACGTCGACGATCGCGGCGCCGTCAGCCGCCTGGGCGCGCGCCGAGGCCACGGCGTCAGCGGGGTCGAGGGCGGCGCCGGCGTCCGAGAAGGAGTCCGGCGTCACGTTCACGATCCCCATCACGGACGGGCGCGGGAGGCGCTGGTCGAGCGCGGCCACGGGGCGAGTCTACGGCCGGACCGCGCGTCGGCCCCGGCGGTCACCGGGGCCGAGCCACAGGGTGTGTCTGGTGCGCTACGCCTGCGCCATGCCGTGCCGGGACACGGCCCGGAAGCCGGCGAAGCCGAGCAGGAGCACGAGCGCTGCCGAGGCCGCGCCGATGCCCGACGCAGTCCAGTCGAACTCCGACCCGCCGCCCGACTGCGGAGCGGACGTCGTGTACGACGCCTGCGCGACCGCGGCGTTGCCGTCGCGGCGGAGCTGGATGCTCGCAACGGCGCCGTCAGGCCCGTCAGGGCGCACGAGGGCCGCCTGCCCGCCGAGGGACGCGCTCAGGCTCGACTGCGCCAACCGGTCGGCCGGATCGTCGTGCACGATCACGGTGGGCTGCGCCGCCCGGTCGGACGGATCGTCGAGGACGACCGCCGCGGGCGCCATGGGGACGAGGACCGCCGCACCGGCGAAGAGGCCCGCCAGCATCCGCCGCATCCGCCGCCGCTTCTCTTGCCTGGACATGCCTTCCTCCTTCGTCTCCGGCCGCCCGACGCGAACCGGCTTCTGCAAACGAGACGGCGGCGCGCTAAAACTCGACCGAGGCCCGCGCTAAACGACCGCTGACAGATGCGGAGGCTCGGTGGAGTTCCTGCTGCTCGGCCCCCTGGAGGTACGAGACGACGGCAGGCGCGTGCCGCTCGGCGGCATCCGGCAGCGGTCGGTGCTCGCGCTGCTCCTCCTCGACGCCAACCGGGTCGTGCCCGCCGACCGGATCAGCGACGAGCTGTGGGGAGAAGATCCGCCCGCGACCGCCGCCACCGCCGTGCAGGTCTACGTGTCGCGGCTGCGCAAGGCGCTCGGGACGGCGGTCATCGAGACCCGCGAGCCCGGGTATCTCGTCGAGGCCGAGCCGGCGACGCTGGACGTCCTCCGGTTCGAGGCCGGCGCGGCGGCCGGACGGCGCGCGATCGCAGCGGGCGATCTCGCAGGCGGCGCGGAGCTGCTGCGGGGCGCGCTGGCCGAATGGCGCGGGCCCGCGCTCGCCGATCTCGTCCGCGAGCCGTTCGCGGCCCAGGCCGCCGATCGACTGGAGGAGCTCCGGCTCGCAGCGCTCGAGGACCGGATCGAGGCGGATCTCGCCCTCGGTCGCCACGCCGACGTCATCGAAGAGCTGCACGCGCTCGTCGCCGCCAACCCGCTTCGCGAGGGCCCGCGGAGCCAGCTCATGCTCGCGCTCTACCGAGCCGGCAGGCAGGCCGAGGCGCTCGAGGTCTACCGCGCGGGTCGCCAGGCGCTCGTGGACGCGCTGGCCATCGAGCCGGGAGCGGAGCTTCGTCGGCTCGAGCTCGCCATCCTCGCCCAGGATCCCGCCCTCGACCTCGCGCCGTCCCGTCGCTCGGCGACGGTGATCTTCGCCGACCTCGGCGTCGTCGGCCTGCACGACGACCCCGAGCGGGGACGGGACGAGCTCCGCCGGGCGGCGGCCGCCGCGGCCGCCGTCGTGGCGGCGCGCGGCGGGACGCTGCAGGAGGGAATCGCCGGCGCCGTCCTCGCGCTCTTCGACGGGGACGACCACCTGTCGCGTGCCCTGGCTGCCGCCGTGTCGTTGCGCGACGGTGCTGGCACGAGCGCCCGGCTCGCCGTGGAGAGCGGTGAGGTGGTCGCCGGTGCCCGGACGGACGGAGGCGCATTCGTCGTCGGCGCCCCGGTCGGTGCCGCGGCCCTGCTCGTGCGCGGGGCGCAACCCGGCGAGATCGTCGTCGGCGACACGGCCGCCGACGGGCCGCACCGCGGCTACGAGCTGCGGGCACGGCCGGAAGGAGGCCGCCTGCTCGTCCCCCGTGATCGGTGACGCCCGCTACGGTTCGGCCGTGGCACGCGACCGCCTCGTCCGCCCGCGCAACGGCCGCGTCATCGCCGGCGTCTGTGCCGCGATCGCGGACCGCTTCGGCATCTCGCGGACGGCGGTCCGGATCGCGTTCGTGCTCTCGATCGTGCTCCCGGGCCCGCAGGTGGTCGTCTACCTGCTGCTCTGGATCCTGATCCCGAGCGAACGCTAGCCCTTGGCCGGATCGGGCGGGGGCGGCTGCATCGTCGCCCCGGGCAGCGGGAAGGGCCGCGGCTTCGGCTGCGGTGCCCGCTTGCGCTCTTCCTCAGTCTGCGGCTCGTCCGGCACGGTCTCCTCCGGGAAGACCGAGATCTCGTCCTCGCCGGCGAGGAGCCGCTCGAACTGATCCTTGTCGATCGTCTCGCGCTCGATGAGGATCTGCGAGAGCTTGTGGAGCTGGTCCATGTGCTCGCGGAGGATCCGGTGCGCCGAGTCGTGCGCTTCCTCGATCACCCGCCGGATCTCGTCGTCGATCTCGCGCGCGATCTCGTCGGAGTAGTCGGGCTCGTTGCCCATCTCGCGACCGAGGAACGGCTGGTCGTGGTTCCGGCCGAGCACGCGCGGGCCGAGCTTCTCGCTCATCCCGTAGCGCATGATCATCGCCTTCGAGGTCGCCGTGACCTTCTCCAGGTCGTTTGCGGCGCCGGTGGTGATCTCGTGGAAGACGAGCTCCTCCGCGGCGCGGCCGCCGAGCGTCATCGCCAGGTCGTCCATGAGCGCCGACTTCGTGGTCAGGTACCGGTCCTCGGTCGGCAGCGAGATCGTCAGGCCGAGCGCCTGCCCGCGCGACACGATCGTGATCTTGTGGACGGGGTTCGTGTTCTCGAGGTGGTGCCCGACGAGCGCGTGACCCATCTCGTGGTACGCGGTGATCTTGCGCTCCTTCTCGGAGAGCAGCCGGGCCTTCTTCTCGGGGCCCGCGATCACGCGCATGATCCCCTCCTCCAGCTCCTCCTGCCCGATCGTCTTCCTGCCGCGGCGGGCGGCGAGGAGCGCGGCCTCGTTGATGAGGTTCGAGAGGTCGGCGCCGGTGAAGCCGGGCGTCCCGGCGGCGAGCGTGTCGAGGTCGATCTCCGGCGCGAGCGGCTTGCCCTTGGAGTGCACCTCGAGGATCTTCCGACGGCCGTTCCGGTCCGGCCGGTCGACGACGATCTGCCGGTCGAAGCGGCCCGGGCGGAGGAGCGCGGGGTCGAGGATGTCGGGCCGGTTGGTGGCGGCGATGAGGATGATGTTGTCCTTCATCTCGAAGCCGTCCATCTCGACGAGCAGCTGGTTCAGCGTCTGCTCGCGCTCGTCGTGGCCGCCGCCGAGACCCGCGCCGCGATGCCGGCCGACGGCGTCGATCTCGTCCATGAAGATGATGCAGGGGCTCGCCTGCTTCGCCTGCTCGAAGAGGTCGCGGACGCGCGAGGCGCCGACGCCGACGAACATCTCGACGAAGTCCGAGCCGGAGATCGAGAAGAACGGCACGCCTGCCTCGCCGGCGACGGCGCGCGCGAGCAGCGTCTTGCCGGTGCCGGGAGGCCCGTAGAGCAGGACGCCCTTCGGGATCCGCGCGCCGAGCGCCTGGAACTTCTTCGGGTTCTCGAGGAACTCCTTGATCTCGTGCAACTCCTCGACCGCCTCGTCCACGCCGGCCACGTCCTTGAAGCCGATCTTGGGCGCGTCGGGCGTCATCCGCTTCGCGCGCGACTTGCCGAAGGACATCACCTTCGAGCCGCCGCCCTGGACCTGGTTCATGAGGAAGATCCAGAACGCGATCAGGATCACGAACGGCAGCAGCGAGACGAGGATCGAGCCCCACCAGTTGCCGCCGACGCCCTTCGAGTCGTACTTCACGCCCTCGGCGCGCAGCTGGCGCTCGAAGAACGCGTACGACTCGTCGGTGGGGTAGTGGACGACGACCTTGCGCTTGTCGCCGCCCGTGAGCTCGGCGGTGATCTCCTGCTTCCGCGGGTTGACCGTGACCTGCTCGATCGACTCCGGGTTGTCCTGGACGCGCGCGACGAGATCGGAGTAGGTCGCCTTCTCGGCCTGCTTGTCGTTGCCCGTGAGCGTGTTCATGGCCACCCACGCGAGAACCACGAGGATGATCAGGGGGAAGAGCGCGCTACGGAAGAAACGATTCAACGGGCGACCTCCGAGGGAGCGTAGCAGCCTGCGTCCGGCCTGCCTTCCCCCGTTTCGGGGGCGGCAGCGTGCTTCCTGGCTAGTGGCTCTCGGGGATCAGATCGGCGTGCAGAACCGCCACGTACGGCAGGTTCCGGTACCGCTCCGCGAAGTCGAGCCCGTAGCCGATGACGAAGCGATTCGGGATCTCGAAGCCGGTGTAGCGGACGTCGACGTCGATCTCGCGCCGCTCGGGCTTCGTCAGCAGCGCGCAGATCTCGAGCGACGCAGGTTCCCGCGACTCGAGCATCCGCATCAGGTACGACAGCGTCAACCCCGAGTCGATGATGTCCTCGACCACGAGCACGTGCCGACCCTCGATGTTGATGTCGAGGTCCTTGAGGATCCGCACGACCCCGGAGGAGTCGGTCGAGGCGCCGTAGCTCGAGATCGCCATGAAGTCGATCTCGCACGGGATCGTCAGCCGGCGCATGAGGTCCGACATGAAGAAGACGGCACCCTTGAGCACGCCGAGCAGGAGCAGGTCGCGGCCGCGGTAGTCGGCGGAGATCTCCTCGCCGAGGTCGGCGATCCGGCGCTGGAGCTCGTCCTCGTCGATCAGGATCTCGCCGACACCCTTCTCGATCTCAGTCTGCGACACGCTCCGCCTCCACGTCGGGATGCTCGACGAGCCCGGGGATCGCGACGACCTCGTCGCCGTGCACGACGAGCGGCCACGCCTCGCGCTCGGAACGGGGGATCTTCGCGTCGACGAACACGTCCTGAACCTTCTTGCTCCTGCCCGCGAGCCGGTCCCCGGCCCGCCACCCTCGTACCTTAAGCCCTGGGACGCCGGCGCTGATGAGCCACGGGCCCCAGCGCACGTCACCGTCGAGCGCAACCGGCCCGTCCTCGAGCCACACGCGCTCGTACTCGCGCACGGCCTGGACGCCGCCGCCGAGGTCGACGCGCTTCGAGCCCGCGGGCGACGCGAGCAGCTCGGCGAGCGCCGGGGTGAGCGGCGGCGCCTCGCCCGCCAGGCGCAGGAGGTTCTCGCGCGCGCCCGGGTGGAGCTGCTCGAGCAGGGGCAGGATCTCCTCGCGGATGAGTCCGCGCTTCGTGTCGCGGTTCGAGGCGTCGACGCGGAACGCCAGGCCCGCCGCATGGCAGTAGGCCTCGGTCTCCTCGCGCCAGACGTCGAGGAGCGGCCGCACCACGCCGTCCTCGCGGCGCGGCTTGATCGCCTTCGTCGTCGCGCTCGAGACGAGGCGGAAGAGGACGGTCTCGACCTGGTCGGAGGCGGTGTGCCCGGTGGCGCGGAGCCGGTCGGCCGCGACCGCGTAGCGCAGGTCGCGCAGCTCCGCCTCGGTCTTCCCCTCGCCGGGCGCCTCGACCACCTCGGCGTCGAGCTGCTCGCGGCAGAAGCGGGCGTCCTCCTCCGACTCGGCGCCACGGAGTCCGTGCGCCACGTGCACGGCCGAGACCTCGTAGCCGTTCTCGCGCAGGACGTGCCAGAGGCAGGTCGAGTCCGGGCCACCCGAGACGAGGCACGTGACCGCGCCGCCGGGCTCGAGCAGCTCGTGGCCGCGGACGAAGCGCTCCACACGCGCGCGCAGCTCCACGACGTCCACGGCGCGATTATCGCGCGTGGGGGAACCCATGGTTCCCCCACGAGCCCCCTCCTTCTGCCTGAGGGCTTCGAGTTGCCTGGGCGTGGCCTCTCGGGCGGATGAACCGCCCTTCGGCCGAGGGGCCGTCTCTCGCTGCAGTGGCCGGGCAGGTCGGTGTGGCCTGCGCGCGCGCACCTGCGGTGCGGGCGCTCCGGCCAGGGACCGGCTCTCATCGGCACGTGCATGTCGTGACGGGCGGGATGCGCTGTGCCCCTGAACGGGGCACGCGGCGATCCCGCCCGTCCGATCGCTGCGGGACCTGGTCGGGCTTGATCCGGACGCCTCATCGATCAGTGTCTGACACCGGACGTGGCCAGTGCGGACGCGTGACGTCGTGCGTTCCCGAGTGCCTAGAGCAAGTCGGCGACGTCGCAGCCCTGCTCGGCGAGCTCCGGCTGGGCGCGACGGAGCGTGTCCGACGCGAAGTTCGCGAGCCCGTAGGCGCGGTACATCGGCGGCCCGGCGTCGCGGCCCGCCTCGCGCGCCCTGATCGCCTTGCCGTACTCGAACAGCATTGCGCCCATCACGAGCTGCGCCCGCCGCAACGCCGGGTCGGTCGGCTTGGTGCGGCCCAGCCGCTGCGCCGCCTCCTTCGCCTCCCGGACCACGACCCTGCCGTCGACCTCGCCGGCCAGGTACTCCTGTCCGCGGTTGCCGACGGCGGCGACGTTCACGCTCGCTGTGCGGATGAAGTCGCGGTCCGTCGCCGAGCACGTGTGCACGAGGCTCTCGGGCGCCGCGCCGGCACCGCTCGCCGTCCACGCAGCCGCGAGGACGAAGATCGATCCGCACACGAGGCCCGCCGCAGTGAGGCCGAGGAGTCTCACGATCGCATCGGTTATCGGAGCGTGCGTCTCGGGCGCTGGATCACCCGCACGAGGGGTGCCCGCTCAGGGCAGGTCGTCGGGTCCCGGCATGCGCCCGGGCTGTCGCGGCGAGGCGATCGGCGGCGGCCCCGGCGGCAGGCGTCGCGCGACGAACGCGGCCACCTCCATCGCGGCCCAGCGGCCGACCCAGGCCGCGAGCGCGAGCCCGACGATCAGACGAAGGCCGGGGAGGCGCACCAGCGCTCCAGCCGCGCGACGGCGGTCTCGACGATCTCGGCGCCGAGAATCTCGGCCGTCGCGTTGTCGACGAGCTCCGAGCGTGCCCGGGGGTCGTGCCCGGCCGCGGCGTTCAGCAGGTACCGCAGGGGCAGGGAGTGGCCGACGTGGAGGACCGACGCCTCGTCGCGCTCGAGGAGAAGCCGGAAGCCGCGCGCGAACCGTGCGGCCGCCTCGGCCCGGCTCTCGCCGCCGCCGGGGCCCGGCTCGAGCGGCCCGTGCGCCCAGGCCCAGTCGCGGTAGGCCTGCAGCGGCCCGCCCTCGAAGCTCCCCACGCGGATGTCGTCGAGCTCCGGCACGACGAGGCGGGGCACCGCGCGCCCCTCGAGCGCGACGTCCGCGGTCTCCTGCGCGCGACGGAAGGAGCTCGTCGCCGCGAGGTCGACGCGCTCGCCGCGGAGCCGGTCGCCGAGCGCGGCCGCCTGAGCCCGACCGGCGGCGGTGAGCCCGCCGCACGCGTCGGGGTCGCCGCTGATCACGCCGGCCGCGCTGAAGACGCTCTCGGCGTGCCGGGCGAGGATCAGGCGCTCCATGCGGTCAGCCTAGAAAAGGAGGCTGCGATAGGTGTGCGTCCGCTGCATACCGATGCGCTCGTAGAGCGCCAGCGCGGGCGCGTTCTCGGGGCGGACGAAGAGACACACGGTCGGCACGCGCTCGAGCAGGAGCCGGCACAGGTCCTGGAGCGCGCGCGTGGCGTAGCCCCGGCCCCGCGCCTCCGGGTCGGTCCAGACCTGCTGCAGCTGCACGGCCGACGGCGTCCAGGCCGACGCCTCCGACTTGAACCTGATCACGCCGTCCTCCAGCCAGAGCCACGAGCGCCGGTCCTCGATCTGCGCCCGCGTGCGCCAGCGGAAGCCGTCCGGGTCGCGCTCGAGCGGATCGATCCCGATCTCCTCCTGGTGCGCGGCCGCGCAGGCCGGGACGAGCCGGTCGAGATCCTCGAGCGTGGCCGCTCGCAGCCCGGTGCCGCCGGCCTCCGGCACGTCGGAGAGGGCGTACACCGGCTGGCCGGGCCGGTCGTCGCGCGGGGCGGACAGCCGGTCGCGCGCCGCCTCCCACAGCTCGGAGACCGCTGCCTCCTCGCCGATGATCATCCGCGCCCGTCCGCGAACGGCGACGTCGGCGAACCGCTCGCAGTCTTCGCCCGAGGGGACGACGTTCGCGCCGACGTGACAGAGCGCCGTGATCGCCCCGTCCCGGTCGCCCGCCGTGAACCGCCCGAGCCCGCGCCGGGCCACGTCCTCGAGGAACACGCGCTCGATCGGGTCGCGCGCGCAGAACTCGAGGATGCGGTCGAGCGACGGCTCACGCAGCTTGCGATGCCCCAGCACGGGGACATTCTCTTGCACTAGGCTCCTCGGCCGTGCCGATCCACGTCAGAGCCGAGCCCGGCGAGTACGCCGAGGCGTGCCTCCTCCCCGGCGACCCGCTGCGGGCGAAGTACATCGCCGAGACCTTCCTGGACGACCCCGTCCAGCGAAACGCCGAGCGCGGGATGCTCGGCTACACCGGCACGTTCCGCGGCAAGCCGGTGTCGGTGCAGTCGAGCGGGATGGGCTGCCCGTCCGCGGGGATCGTGATCGAGGAGCTCGTCCAGCTCGGGGTCAAGCGGATCGTCCGCGTCGGCACCTGCGGCGGCCTCCAGCCCGACCTCGCGATCGGCGACCTGATCATCGCCATGTCGGCGGTCCCGGCCGACCAGACCGCGATCCACCTGATCGGCGGCGAGCCGCACGCGCCGACCGCCTCCTGGGAGCTCGTCCACGACGCCGCGCACGCGGCCAAGAAGCTCGAGCGCAAGGTCCGCCTCGGCCCGATCGTCTCGAGCGACGTCTTCTACAACCCGGACGCCGGCCAGTACCAGCGCTGGTCCGACCGCGGCATCCTCGCGGTCGAGATGGAGGCGGCGATGCTCTTCACGGTCGGCGCGCTGCGGAAGATCCAGACCGGCTGCCTCCTGATCGTGAGCGACGTCGTCGTCGAGGGCGAGTTCGTCCGCATCTCCGACGAGGACATGAAGCGGGCAGTCGACCAGATGACCGAGCTCGCGCTCGAGACGATCACCGGCCACTAGGCACGCGCGCTGGCCGACCGGGTCGTCTTTCTCGTCAACCCGGCCTCCGACAACGGGGCGACCGGCAAGCGCTGGCCGCAGCTCGCCCACGAGGCGGCGGGCGCGGGGCTGCAGGGCGACGCGCGCTTCTCGGAGCGCCCCGGCCACCTCGGCGAGCTCGCGCGCGAGGCCGCGGACGACGGTGCGACCGTGCTCGTCGTCGTCGGCGGCGACGGCTCGATGAACGAGGTCGCGAACGGGATCGCGGGCCGCGACGGGGTCGATGTCGCGGTCATCCCGCGGGGCACCGGCTGGGACTTCGCCCGCTCGCAGGGGCTGCCGCGGGACGTTGCGGCCGCGGCGCAGGCGGCCACGAGCGGCGCCGTCCGCACGATCGACCTCGGCCGCGCGACGTACCGCTCGTGGGCCGGCCCGGAGGAGGCGCGCTGGTTCGCGAACATCGCGAGCGCCGGGATGAGCGGCGCGATCGCGCAGCGCGCGAACATGACGACGAAGGCGTTCGGCGGGAAGGCGTCCTACCTCTGGGCCACGCTCGCCGTGTTCGCGCGCTGGCAGAACGACCGCGTCACGGTCACCGTCGGCGACGAGGAGCGCCGCGCCGTCATGCACGACGTCATCGTCGCGAACGGCTCGACCTTCGGCGGCGGGATGAAGATCTGCCCCGACGCGAGCGCCGAGGACGGCGTGTTCGACGTCCTCCTGATCGGGGACGTGACCAAGCTCGACCTGATGCGGACGATGCCGAAGATCTACCGCGGTACGCACCTGCCGCACCCGAAGGCCGAACTGCTCCGCGGCGCCACGGTCGCCGTCGACGCGGACGAGCCGCTGCCCGTCGAGCTCGACGGGGAGCAGCCCGGCACGACGCCGGTGCGCTTCGAGATCGTGCCGCGGGCGCTGCGGCTGCGGGTCCCGGGCTAGCCGGGCGAGTCGGAGCCGGAGCGGCTCGTCGAGCCCTTCGTGGACTTCGCCTTCGCGGACGTCGACTTCTTCGCCGCCGTCGCCTTCTTGGCCGCGGGCTTGCGCGCCGCCGCGGTCGCGCTCTTCGGCGCCAGCGCGTCGAGCCGCCGCTCGAGCTCGTCGACCCGCTTCTCGAGCTCGTCGACGCCGCGGAGCCGCCGCTGCAGCTCGTCCGTCCGGTCGCGCATGGTGTTCACCGCCCCGAGCATCCGGTCGGCCCCGGGCGCGTCGCTGAGGCGGGCGATCGCGTCCTCTCCCGCGTCGGCGAGCCTCGTCAGGATGTTCTTTTCCGGCACCGCTTCCTCCGTTCGTCGACTGTCACCCAATGTTTACCGGCTCGGGCGGACCTACACGCGGACGACCACCGGCGTCCCGGCCGGCGTGTCGCGCCAGAGGCGGCGCAGATCGGCGTTCGCGACGCGGATGCACCCGTTCGAGACGGCCTGCCCGACGAGGTCGGGGCGGTTCGTCCCGTGGATCGCCACGGGCCCGCCCTGCACCCACCCCGTCAGCACCTCGGAGAACGCGGAGATCCCGATCGCGCCGGGGCCGAACGGCCCGCCCGGAGCGGCCGGGACGAGACGCTGGTTGACGTAGTACGCACCGGTCGGCGTCGGCGTCGCCGCCGATCCGATCGCGGCCCGCGTCGAGAAGACCGGCCGCCCCTCACGGAAGAGCGTCACGCGGCGCTCCGAGAGGTCGACCAGCACGCGCGTGCGGACGGTGGCGACCCGGACGTCCGCCGCCCGGACCCAGCCCGTGGCCTCGTTCGGCTTCACCGGCAGCTGCACCCGGTACCACGTCGGGCGGCAGTCCCGGCCGACGCGCGCGCCGAGCACGCCGAGGACGGTCGGGACGCCGTTCACGTTGCGCGCGCCGAAGCGGGCCGTCGCGCGGCCGCCGGGGCGCGGGCTCGTCGACGTCGGCCGGACGACCACGGCCGCCGGCGCCGAGAGGCCGGTCCGGAGCCGCCGGTACGAGCCCGGCGCGCACGTCGGGCCCGGGACGGCGCGGGCCGCAGGGCGCTCGGCGACGACCGGAGCGGCCTCGCTCGGCCGGTCCATCTCCCCGCCGCAGCCCGCGGCCGCAACGGCGAGAAAGGTAAAGAAGCTGCAAAGAGAACGTTTCAGGTTCGTAGTGATTCGAACTTTTACCCCTTCCGGGCGTCGACATGTCCGAGGGGCGTCCTACGGTGAAGAGGCTATGACAGCGAACACGGCCCGGCAGACCCGGGGCCACACAAGGCACACGGTCGTCGTGATCCACGCGCTACGGCAGCGGGCGGGAGTTCCCTACGAGGTGGAACGCACCGTCTGCACCGACTGCCGTCGGGTCCTCGACGAGCGTCAGCTGCGCCGCGCCGCCGCCTAGAGCGCGGAGACGCGAGTCCGGCTCGCCGCGCCTCGGCCACCACGAGCGCGCCGGTTCCGCCATCGCGACGTCATAGGGCAGCGACGACCGCCTGCAGCGTCTCCCCCGCACCGGCGTCGAGCTTCAGCGCTGCACGGCTGTCGAACGCCGTCGGCCCGCGGTTGACGATCGCGACCGCGCCGCCCGCGGCCAGTGTCTCGTGCGGGAGCCCGGCCACCGGCCACACCTCCAGCGTCGAGCCGACCACGAGCAGCAGCCGCGCCTCGCGCACGAGCTGCGTCGCGCGGTCGATCTCCCGGCTCGGAAGGAGCTCGCCGAACATGACGACGTCGGGCTTCAGGATCGCGCCGCAGGCCGGGCACGGCGGGGCGCCGAGCTCGTCGACGAGCCGGGCGACCTCCGCCCGCGGCACGCGGATGCCGTCGACGAGGCACACCGCGGTCCGGATCGAGCCGTGCACCTCGACCACGTCCTGCGAGCCGGCGCGCTCGTGGAGCGCGTCGATGTTCTGCGTCACCACTGCACGCAGGTGCCCGCGCCGTTCGAGCTCGGCGAGCGCGAGGTGCGCCGCGTTCGGCTCGGCGTCCGCCAGCACGCGCAGCCGGAGCCCGTAGAACTCCCACACCTTGCGCGGGTCGCGCTTGAACGCCTCGATCGTCGCGTACTCCATCGGGTCGTAGCGCGACCAGATCCCGGTCGGCGAGCGGAAGTCCGGGATCCCGCTCTCGGTCGAGACGCCGGCCCCGGTCAGCGCCACCACGGGCCGCCCCTCACGGATCAGCTCGGCGAGCCGCGCAGGCCCCTGGCCGGCATCGGCTCCTGGCGGGCGAAGCCCGCCTCCGCCGCTGCCTGCATGCGCTGGGGCCACGTCGCTCTCCGGCCCCGTATCGCTCATACTGTGGCCTCCGGCGTCGCGGCCCCAGCGCACGCCCAGGAACCTGCGAAGGCCACGCTCATCCGTCGATACTAGGCGCGTGGAGGGCTACGGCCACACCGTCGAGCTCCGCGTCCGCTTCGCCGAGACGGACGCCCAGGGGATCGCGCACAACGCGGCCTACCTCGTCTGGTTCGAGGTCGGACGCGTCGACTACCTCGCCCGCTACGCGGGCGGCTACACCGCACTGCGCGAGACGGGGATCGAGGCGCTCGTGACCGAGTCGCACGTCCGCTACGGGGCGCCGGCGCGGTTCGACGACCGGCTCCGCCTCCACCTGCGGTGCGTCGACGTCCGCGGCGCCCGCTTCCGCTACGAGTACCTGCTCGAGCGCGACGGGGAGCGGGTCGCGGACGGGTGGACGGCGCACGCGACCGTCGACGCGCAGACGTATCGGCCGACGCGGATCCCCGCGTGGCTCGTCGAGGCGATCAGCGAGGCTGAGTCCCGGTCGTCGTCGTCGTCGGCGGCGGCTCCGCCGGCGTCGTGACCGCGGGATCCGGCGTGGTCGTCGTCGGCTTCTCGTCCGCGGGCTTCGGCTTCTCGGGCGGCGGCTTCGGCTTGGTGCCGACCCGGACCTGCGCGGCCTCGGAGCGGTAGCTCGTCGACCACGTCTCGCGGCGGAGGACGGTGCCGTCGCGGTCGTAGACGATCCGCTGCACGCTGACGGCGCGCGAGGGCTCGCCGTCGAAGAGCACCTCCCGCTCGCCGACGAGCGCGGTCGGGTCCTTCTCGATCTCCGTCTTCGGCTCGCCCGTGACGCGGAGCTCCCCCGGGATGCTCTCGACGCGACGGCCGGTGTCGCTGCCGTAGAGGCTGACATAGATGCCGTTGCCACCGGCGCCCGCGCCGAGCACGATCCAGCGGTCGGTGTCGTTGACGAACTTCAGGTCGAGGTTCGGGTAGTTGACCGTCGCGTCACGCCCGAGCTGGTAGCGCGCGATGTACAGCGCGTGGGGGTTGCGCTCCGAGATCGGGAGCCCGGCCTCCCACGCCGCGTTGAAGACCGTGGTCGCGACCTGCGAGACGCCGCCCCCGACGTCTTCCTCGTACTTGTCGCCGACGATCACCGGCGCCGGGCGGAAGCCGCGCTCGAGCGTCCGCTCGCCGACGCGGTCGTTGAAGGAGAACGTGGCGCCGGGCGCGATGCGCGCGCCGTCCAGGAGCTGCACGGCGAGCCGGAGGTTCGTGATCCGGTCGGCGCTCCCGGCGTAGAACGTCGAGTAGCTCGAGAGGACGCGCGTGACGCCGAGTGCCTCCGCCTCGGCGCTGGTGAACTCGGGCTGCGACTCGGCGACGACCACCGCGGCCAGGCGCTTCGTCCGCGAGGTCGCCGCCTCGAGCAGCGCGGTCGCGGTCGCGGCATGGTCGAGCTCGAGGCCCGGCTGCGCCGGGATCACCGAAGCGCTCCGGTCGGCGTTGCCCGTGAAGCGCGCGTCGGCCGGCGGCCGGTCGACGCGGGCGGCGAGCCCCCTCAGCCATTCCTCGGCGGCCGGACCGCCGATCGCGAGCGTGGCGGCGCCGTGGGACGGCAGGGCGAGGAGCTGCGCGATCCGCCAGCGCGGGAGGCGCCAGCGGGTCTCGCCGAGCGACAGGCGCACGGGCGCCGAGAGGGCGAGCTTCACCTTGGCGACCACCGGCCGCAGCTCGGCCGTCGTGACCGTCGGCGTGTCGACGCGCACCGGCAGCCCGACCGGCGTCCGGTCGAGCCCGGCAAGCGAGCGCACGATCGTCGCCTCGGCCGCTGCCCGGTCGAGCGCGTGGCCCGTCCGCGCGGGGACGAGCAGCGGGCGCAGGCCGCGGAGCTCGATCGCCGCCTCGCGCGGCTGCTGCGCGACGGCGGCGGCGAGGCGCTGCACGTGGTACCGCAGCGCAGCGTCGTAGACGCGCACAGGTGGGGCGATGTCGGCGCCGAAGACGCGCGTCTGGAGGCGGCGGTAGCCGCGAAGCGGCCCGAAGCCGTCGCCCTCACGCCGAGCGGCCTCGACCGCCGCCGCCCAGTCGACGGCGAGGCCGAGCTGTCGCGGCGTCAGCTGCCAGGTGCGGTCGCCGGCGGCGAAGACGACTGGCGATGCGGCGACGGCGGCCGCGCGGCGCTCGAGCTCGACCCGCGCCTGCGCCGGCGTCATCCCGGAGACGTCGACGCCTGCGATCGACACGCCGTCGGCCAGGCGGGCGGCGGAGCCGGCGAACGCGATCCAGAGCACGGCGATCGCCAGCACCCCGAAGAAGACGGCCGCGGCCACGCCGCGACGCGCCGCAAGGCCGAGGAGGCGGGGGCGGCGGCGGATTCGGAGGGACGTCGTCGCCTCGGCGCGCACTACTTCCGAGGATCGTAGCCGCCATCCCAGCCGACGTCCGGGCGGCTTTCAGGCGTTCCGCAGGTACTGCGCGACCACGTGGCGCTGGATCTCCGAGGTGCCCTCGACGATCTGGAAGACCTTCGCGTCGCGCATCCACTTCTCGACCGGGTGGTCGCGCATCACGCCCGCGCCGCCGAGGATCTGGACCGCGTCCGTCGTCGCCCGCATCGCCGAGTCGGCGGCGAACGCCTTCGCAAACGACCCGAGCAGGCCGGCGTCCTCGCCGGTGTCGAGCGCCTCGCACGCGCGCCAGACGAGCAGCCGCGCCGCCTCGATCTCCATGGCCATGTCCGCGAGCTTGAACGCGACGGCCTGCTTCGCCAGCAGCGGCTTGCCGAAGGCGCGGCGCTCGCGCGCGTACCCCGAGGCGTGCTCGAACGCGGCCCGCGCCACGCCGACGGCCGCGGCCGCGACGCCCGGGCGCGAGTGGAGGAAGAAGTCCATCGCGATCCGGAAGCCGTCGCCCTCCTCGCCGAGCCGCCGGTCGAGCGGGATACGGGCGCCGTCGAGGACGATCGAGCCGGTGTGCGATGCGCGCAGTCCGAGCTTGCGCTCCTTCCGGCCGGCATGCACGCCGGGGTCGCCGCGCTCGAGCACGAACGCCGTGATCGCGCCGTCGACCTTGGCGAACACGATCGTGACCTCCGCGATGCCGCCGTTCGTGACGTACACCTTCTCTCCGTCGAGGACGTACGCGTCGCCGTCGCGTCGCGCCGTCGCCTCGATCGCGGCGACGTCCGAGCCGGCGCCAGGCTCGGTGAACGCGATCGCGGCGAGACACCCCTCCTCGGAGGCGAGCCGCGGCAGCCAGCGCTCGCGCTGCTCCTCGGTGCCGGCGAGGAGCAGCGGCCGCACCGGGAACATCGTCGCCTGCAGCGTCGCCGCCAGCCCGGCGCAGCCCCAGGAGAGCTCCTCGGCCACGAGCGCGGCGCTGACGTGGTCGACGCCGCCGCCGCCGTACTCGCGCGGGACGAGGTACGAGGTGAGACCGGCTCGGGCCGCGACGCCGAGCAGCTCGGGCGGGAAGTCCTCGCGCTCGTCCCACTCCGGCGCGATCGGTCGCAGCTCCCGGTCCGCGAACTCGTGCGCGAGCGCCTGCAGCACTCGCTGCTCCTGCGTCGGCCGGAAGGAGATCCCGCCGGCGCGGACCGTCTCCGTCACGCCGCCGCCCCGAGCGCGTGGAGCCGGCCGACGGCGCCTTCGATCGCGAGCTGCCGCCACGACTCGCCGCGGTCGGCGCTCTCGAAGATCCGCCCGTCCGAGAGTCCCGCGAAGAGCCGGCCCTCGGCATGGACGAGCGCGTACGGCATGGCCGTGAGCGGCTCGGGCAGCCCGCCGTCGAGCGCGCGCCACGGGCCCTCGCCCTCCCAGCGGAAGACGCGCGCCTGCGCGTCGCGCCCGCCGTGCGCCGCGAACGGGCCGGTGCTCGCGCTCACGTACCAGCGGTCGGCGTCCTCGGGATCGGGCGCGACCGACCAGGTGTAGTGGCGGTCGCGGCCCTCGTCGGCCGGGCGCCAGCTCTCGCCGGCGTCGAAGCTCCACGCCGCGCCGCCGCCGCCGGCCTCGTAGGCGCGCGTTGCGTCGGCCGGGTGCCACGCGAGCGAGTGGACGTCGCGCTGCGCGCCCGGCCGGTGGTCCTCCCACGACTCGCCGCCGTCCTCGCTCCGCATCAGCCCGCCGAGCTCGATCCCGACGAGCAGCAGCGCAGCGTCGTGCGGGCTCGGCGCGATCCAGCGCACGTGGGACGTCCACGGCCGCGGCGGAAAGCTCCAGGTCGGGCGCGAGGGGAGGTCGAGCAGCGCGTCGAGTTCGCGCCACGAGTCGCCGCCGTCGTCGGAGCGGAAGAGCGCGCTCGGCTCGCAACCGGCGTAGACCGCGCCGTCGGCCGCGCTCACGGCGACGGAGAACACGCCCGGCTGCGGGAGCGCGACGTCCTGCCACGTCCGTCCGCCGTCGCGCGTGCGACGCAAGCCGTGCTCGCGGAGCCCGGCGAACGCGGTGTCCCCGTCGGCCGGGTCGACGGCGAGGCACTGCGCGCCGCTGCCCGGCAGCCATGTCTCGGCCACCCACCGGTCGCCCTGCTCGTCGAGGCGGGCGATCCCGTCACCGGTCGCGGCCCAGAGCCTCACGTCAGAACACGAACAGCTCGACGCCTCCGGACACGTTCAGCTCGATCCCGGTGACGTAGGCGGCGAGGTCCGAGCAGAGGAAGGCGATCGCGTTGGCGACGTCCTGCGGCTCGCCGGGGCGCTTGAACACGGTGCGGTCGACGATCCGCTGGTTCATCTCGGGGTTGGCGAAGTTGAAGGCCTCGGTGCCGATCACGCCCGGCACGATCGCGTTGCAGGTGATCCCGTGGCGGCCGCCCTCCATCGCGAGGGTGCGCGTGAGGCCGAGCAGGCCGGCCTTCGTCGTCGAGTAGCTCGCCTGGCCGAAGCCGCCGAGCGTCCCGGCCACCGAGGCCATGTTCACGATCCGACCCCAGCCTCGCTCGACCATGTGCGGCCACACCGCCTGGGCGCAGTTGAAGGCGCCGGTGAGGTTCACCCGGAGGTCGCGCTCCCACAGCTCGGGCGACTGCTTGAGGAACTGCGCGGCGTGGTCGAGCGTGCCGGCGTTGTTGATCAGGATGTCGACCGAGCCGAGCTCCTCCACGACGCGCTCGACCGCCGCTGCGACCTGCTCGCGGTCGGTCACGTCGCAGCGGATCGCGGCGGCCCGGCGCCCCAGGCCCTGGATCTCCTGCGCCGTCGCCTCGGAGTAGACCATCCCCTGCGCCCGCGCCACCTGTGCGAGGACGCCGTACCGCTCGGCCTCCTCGCCGCTGTCCGACTCGACCTGGATGTCGGCGATGACGACGTCGGCGCCGGCGCGAGCGAGCGTCAGCGCGTCGGCGCGGCCGAGACCCCGCGAGCCGCCGGTGACGAGCGCGACGCGGCCGGAAAGGTCGAGCTCGAGCGCCATGCGGCGATCTTACGGGTGCTGGTAGAACGCGCGCGTGCGCCGGATCTCCGTCGACGAGCGGCGCGCACGCCTCGCCCGGCGCCACCGGCTGACGCCCGACGACCGCGCGGCCGGCCCCCTCGAGGCCGCGCGCGCGCTGGTGGCACTGCACTCGACCGACGCGGTCACGGTCTACCTCTCGGTGCTCGCGCGGACGACGGGTGTGGCGCCCGCGGACGTCGAGCGCGCGCTCTACGACGACCGCAGCCTCGTCCGCGTGCTCGCGATGCGGCGGACGCTGTGGGTCGTCCCGCGCGAGCTCCTGCCGGTCGTCCTCGCGGCCGCGACACGGACGGTCGCCGCGCGGGAGCGCCGCCGGCTGGAGGGGTTCATCCGGGACAGCGGCTTCACCGCGCGTCCGGGGGCTTGGCTAAAGCGGGCGGAGCGGGAGGCGCTCGCGGCGGTCGAGGCGCGCGGCGAGGCGTTCACGAGCGACATCACGCGGAACGTGCCCCTGCTCGCGACGAAGCTCAGCTTCGGCACCGGCCGCTGGGCGACGACGCAGAGCGCGTCGGCGCGCGTCCTGCCACAGCTCGCGATGGACGCGAAGCTGGTGCGCGGCCGGCCGCGCGGCAACTGGAGCAACGGCCAGTACCGCTGGGTGCCGACGGCGGCGTGGCTCGGCGGCCCGGTCGAGGAGCTCGACGGGGCGGCGGCGCAGGCGGAGCTCGTGCGGCGCTGGCTCGCCGCGTTCGGGCCCGCGACGGAGACCGACCTGCGCTGGTGGACCGGCTGGACCGCGCGGGAGGTCCGCGCCGCCCTCGCCGCGCTGCCGCACGAGACGGTCGACCTCGACGGCGCGAACGGCGTCATCCTCGCCGGCGACGACGAGCCCGTCGAGCCGCCGGAGCCGTGGGCGGCGCTGCTCTCGACACTCGACCCGACGACCATGGGCTGGAAGGAGCGCGACTGGTACCTCGGCCCGCACGCGTCGGTGCTCTTCGACGTGAACGGCAACGCCGGCCCGACCGTGTGGTGGGACGGCCGCGTCGTCGGCGGCTGGAGCCAGCGCCGCGACGGCGAGATCGTCTACCGGCTGCTCGAGGACGTCGGCGCCGACGCGGTCGCGGCGGTCGAGGCCGAGGTCGCGCGGCTCACGGACTGGATCGGCGACGTCCGCTTCTCACCCGGGTTCCTGCCGCCGTTCCAGCGCGAGCTCGCGACCTAGCCGTCGCGCGGCATGAACAGCTCGCGCGCGATCACGAGCCGCTGGATCTGCGAGGTGCCCTCGTAGATCTGGAACAGCTTCGCGTCGCGCATCAGCTTCTCGACCGGGTACTCCTTGATGTAGCCGTAGCCGCCGAAGACCTGGACGGCGTCCGTCGTGACCTTCATCGCCGTGTCCGCGGAGAACCGCTTCGCGAACGATGAGTAGAGCGTCGCCTTGCGGTCCCACCCGTTGTCGAGCATCCACGCCGCCTGCCAGGTGAGGAGGCGCGCGGCCTCGATCTCCGTGGCCATGTCCGCGATCAGGAAGTTGATTCCCTGGTGCATCGCGATCGGCTGGTCGAACGTGACGCGCTCGACGGCGTAGCCCTTGGCGAGCTCGAACGCGGCCTGCGCAACGCCGACGGCGCCGGCAGCCGTGCCGGGCCGGGTCAGGTCGAGCGTCTGCATCGCGATCTTGAACCCGTCGCCCTCCTCGCCGAGGCGGTTCGCCGCGGGGACGACCACGTCGGTGAGCGAGAACGCCGACGTGTCGGTCGAGCGCTGGCCCATCTTGTCGAGGTGCTTCTCGATCGTTACGCCGTCGCCGTCCATGGGCACGACGAAGGCGGAGAGGCCCTTGTGCCCCTGCGACGGGTCCGTCTTCGCGAAGACGACCGTCCAGGCCGCGTGGCCGGCGTTGGTGATGAAGGTCTTCGAGCCGTTCAGGACGTATTCGTCGCCGCGGCGCACCGCCGTCGTCTTGATCCGCGCGACGTCGGAGCCGGCGTCCGGCTCGGTCAGGCCGAAGGAGCACAGGATCGGCTCCTCGAGCAGCGGCGGCAGCCACTCGCGCTTCTGCTCGTCCGAGCCGCCGATGAGGACGGGCCCGGCGCCGAGGGTGTTCGCGATGATCGAGACGGCGATGCCCGCGCAGCCCCACGAGAGCTCCTCGCCGATCAGCATCCCGTCGAAGCCCGGCAGCCCCGTGCCGCCGTACTCCTCGGGCACGTGGGGGTTCATCAGCCCGACCTCGTGCGCCTTCGCGATCACGTCCACCGGGTGCGTCGAGTGCTCGTCGTACTCGGCCGCCTTCGGCCGGATCTCCTTGTCGGCGAACTCGCGCGCGAGCGCGCGCAGCTCCTTCTGCTCGTCCGTCAGGGCGAACGAGATCCCGCCGACCGCCTGCTCAACCGTTGCCATGCGCCAGTCCTCTTCGCGTCGATTGACTAGTCAGTCAAACTGTACAGGGTGACCGAACACGACGCGACCCGCGACGTGGCACTCGTCCTCTCGGGCGGGGGTGTCAACGGCGTGATGATGGAGCTCGGTTTCCTCCGCCGACTCCGGGGGAGCGCGCTGTGGCCGCGCGTCGGGTGGATCTTCGGAACGTCGGCGGGCGCGCTGGCCGGAGTGATGGCGGCCCTCGACCGACTCGACGACCTCGAGCGCTTCCTGCTCGCGATGCAGGCGAAAGACGCGTTCCGGCCGCACCCGCTCTGGCGCCTCCCGCTGCTCGGCTCGCACGAGTACCGGCTCCCGGACACGATCGACGAGCGGCTCGGCGGCGTCCACGCGCTCGCCGTGGCGCTCGCGCACAGCCCGATCGAGCTGGTCGTCTGCGCGACCGACGTCACGGACACGACCGGCGGCGACGATCCGGGCGACTACGAGCTCGTCTACTCGTCGCGCTCGACCGAGCCGGACGAGATGGCGCAGGCGATCCTCGCGAGCGGCGCGATCTCGACGCTCGTGATGCCGGTGCGGGTCGGCGAGCGGATCGCGACGGACGGCGGCTGGCTCCGGAACTACCCCCTCGCGCACGCCTACCACCGGCCCGGCGTCGAGCTGATCGTCTCCTTCCGCTACTTCCCGCGCTACACGCCGTTCGACGCGACCCCGCTCGCGACGATCCGCCGCCGCCTCGGCCGCTTCGGCCGCGTGCCGCCGGTCCGCGCGCTGATCGAGGAGCTGAAGGTGGCGGAGGCGCGCGAGGCCCGGGGCGAGCCGGCGCACCTCCTCGACATGATCACGCGGCTGATGCGGATCGCCGTCCTCCGCGCCTCCGTGCTGGAGGAGCGGGCCGCGGACGAGAAGGACGACGGGATCGAGGCGCTTCGCCCGGCTGCGCGAGGAGGTCGACGACGCGATCCGGCGCGGCGTCTCCGACCCGCACGAGCGGGAGCGCGTGGCCGCCGCCGTCGCGGAGCGCTTCGGCGGCGCGCAGTTCCCCTTCGGCCGCGACCGGCACGTGCCACGCATCACCGTCCGCGCCTCGGCGCAGGGCGTGAGCCTCGAGCCGCAGTCGCGCACGCCGGCGCCGTGGAGCGACGAGGACAAGCGGGCGCTGATCGAGCGCGGCTGGGAGCTGACGGACGAGGCGCTGGCGGCCGCGGGCGTCGATCAGCCCACGAACGTCGCCCAGAGCAGGTAGGCGTTCAGGCCGATGATGACCGCGGCGACGAGGCTCGCCGCGACCGTCGTCCCGCGCCGGTTGACGAGCTCGCCCATCACGTCGCGCCGGCGCGTCAGCAGGATCATCGGGACGAGCGCGAACGGGATCCCGAACGAGAGCACGACCTGCGAGACGACGAGCGTGTCCGTCGTCGGGAGCCCGAGCCCCAGCACGAGGAGCGACGGCGCCATCGTCACCGCCCGCCGCACGAACACGGGGATGCGGCGCCGGACGAAGCCCTGCATCACGACCTGGCCGGCGTAGGTGCCGACGCTCGACGACGCGAGGCCGGAGGCGAGCAGCGCGACCCCGAACGCGAGCGCCGCCCCGCCGCCGATGAGCCGGTCGAGCCCGGCGTGCGCCGCCTCGATCGAGTCGACGCCGGTGTGACCCGTCTCGTTGAAGAGCGACGCCGCGATGACGAGCATCGAGAGGTTGACGAGGCCCGCGACCGTCATCGCGACGATCACGTCGAGCCGCGCGAAGCGCAGCACGCGGCGCTTCTCCTCGACGTCGCGCGTCTCGACGCGCCGCTGCGTCAGTGCCGAATGCAGGTAGACGACGTGCGGCATGACCGTCGCGCCGATGATCCCGACCGCGAGGTAGAGGCTGTCCGAGCCGGCGAAGCCGGGGACGAGCCCCGAGGCCACCCCGCCCGCGTCGCCGCCGACGGCGAGCAGGTCGTAGGCGAAGCCGAGCAGGACGAGGCCGAGCAGGCCGACGATCGCGAGCTCGAAGCGGCGGTACCCGCGCTGCTCGAGCGCGAGGATCGCGAACGCGACGACGGCCGTGATGAGCCCGGCCGGGAAGAGCGGGATCCCGAAGATGAGGTTCAGTCCGATGGCGGCCCCGACGAACTCGGCGAGGTCGGTCGCCATCGCGATCGCCTCCGCCTGCACCCACAGCACCCAACGGACGGGCCGCGGGAAGTGATCGCGGGAGAGCTCGGGCAGGTTCCGACCGGTGGCGACACCCGTCTTCGCGGACAGGTACTGCACGAGCATCGCCATCAGGTTCGCGAGGACGATGACCCAGACGAGCGTGTAGCCGAAGCGCGCGCCGCTCTCGATGTTCGTCGCGAAGTTGCCGGGGTCGACGTACGCGACCGCCGCGACGAACGCGGGACCGAGGAGCGTCGCCGTGGTCCGCACGCGACCGCGCGAGCGGAGTCGCCGGAGGTCGAGTTCGGGTGCGTAGGCAGTGCTGGCCACACTCGAAGTTTAGCCGCGACTAAATCTCTTCGGGCGGGCCGCTCAGGTCGCGAAGCGACGCCGAAACTCGACCACCCGCGCGACGGCCTCGTCGAGCTCTCCGCGGCGGGCGAGCGGCAGCAGCGCCGCGATCGCGCGCCGCGCGTAGGCGGGGTGCGTGTACAGCAGCAGGTCGGCGCCGGCGCGCATCGCCTTCGCCGGCCAGTACGCAGGCGGCTCGGCGACGACGTTCATCGAGTCCGTGATCGCGACGCCGCGGAACCCGAGCGCCCGCAGCCGCCGGTACGCCGCGGGCTCGAGCGACGCTCGGAAGCGGCCGCCGCCGAGCTCGGGGTAGAACGCGTGCCCGACCATCACGCACGGGACGCCGCCGCGGATCGCCGCCCGGAACGCCGCCAGCTCGCGGGCCGTCACGCGCGCGTCGACGTGCGGGCGCTCGTCGGTGGAGACGGCGGCCGTCCCGAGCCCGGGGAAGTGCTTCGCGCACGCCCCGGCGCCGCCGTCGAGGAGCCCGCGGCCGAAGGCGACCCCGATCGCGGGCGTGCGGAAGTGCCGCGACCCGAGCGGTCCGCCGGCGGTGTCGAGCACGGGCGCGAGGTCGACGTCGACGCCGACGCGGCGCAGAGCGCGGCCGGTCTCGCGGCCCGCGGCCCGCGCCTCCCTCGCGCTCGCGAAGTCCCGCGCCGCGCGCCACGGCGGCAGCGCCGGGAAGTCCTTCACGAGCCCGCCCTCCTGGTCGGCGAGCACGAGCTGCCCGGGCGGCCGCGGCTGCCCGACTCGGACGAAGATCCCACCCACGCCCGGAGGAGCCGGCTGGCCCGAGACGACGACGAGCGCGGCCTTCTGCTGCGGCGTCAGCGCAGCCACCTCGGCGTTCACGCCGCCGCCGAGCGCCGCCGCGATCAGGAGGGCGAGTGACCCCACGGCGCCGAGGATACGATGGCCCCGTGGCCGTCGCCTCCAAGCCCACCGCGATCGACCCGCGCGACTTCCTCGCGCTCGACGCGCTCCTCGACGACGAGGAGAAGGCGATCCGCGACACCGTGCGCCAGTTCGTCCGCGAGCGCGTGCTCCCGGACGTCGGCGACTGGTTCGAGCAGGGGATCCTGCCGCGCGAGCTGGTCCAGGAGCTGGCGAAGCTCGGCCTCTTCGGCATGCACCTCGAGGGCTACGGGCTCCCGGGCGCGAGCTCCGTCCAGTACGGCCTCGTGTGCATGGAGCTCGAGGCCGGGGACTCGGGCGTCCGCAGCGCCGTCTCCGTCCAGGGCTCGCTCGCGATGTACTCGATCTGGCGCTGGGGCTCCGAGGAGCAGAAGCAGCGCTGGCTGCCGGCGATGCACGAGGGCGCGGCGATCGGCTGCTTCGGCCTCACCGAGCCGGACGCAGGCTCCGATCCCGGCGCGATGCGTACCACCGCGCGTCGCGACGGCTCCGACTGGATCATCAACGGCTCGAAGATGTGGATCACGAACGGGACGATCGCCGACGTCGCGACCGTCTGGGCGCGCACGGACGAGGGCGAGATCCGCGGCTTCCTCGTCGAGAAGGGGACGAAGGGCTTCAGCGCGCCGGAGATCCACAAGAAGCTCTCGCTGCGCGCGTCCGTCACCTCCGAGCTCGTGCTCGACGACGTGCGCGTGCCCGAGGACGCGATGTTCCCCGAGGTGCGCTCGCTGCGCGGCCCGCTCTCGTGCCTGAACGAGGCGCGGTACGGGATCGTCTGGGGCGCGGTCGGAGCGGCGCGCGCCTGCTTCGAGGCGGCGCTCGACTACGCCAAGGAGCGCATCGCGTTCGGCAAGCCGATCTCGGCGTACCAGCTGACGCAGCAGAAGCTCGCGGAGATCGCGCTCGAGGTGAACCGCGGCTCGCTCGTCGCGCTCCACCTCGGCCGGATGAAGGACAACGGCACCCTCCGGCCCGAGCACGTGTCGATGGGGAAGATGGGCAACGTCCGCGGCGCGATCGAGGCCTGCCGCACCGCCCGCACGATCCTCGGCGGCAACGGGATCACCCTCGAGTACCCGGTGATCCGGCACATGAACAACCTCGAGTCCGTCCTCACCTACGAGGGCACGCACGAGGTGCACACGCTCGTCGTCGGCGAGGCGCTGACCGGCGTGAACGCGTTCGGCCGGGGCTAGAAGCTAGGCCTCGCCGTCCAGGTAGTCGACGGCGTCGCGGCGCCGGAACAGCTTCGTGTCGTCGTCGTTCCCCGGGAAGACGCCGATCTTGTCGCTGTCCGGATAGACCGACACGTCCGGCTTCTGCTTCGTCGAGAGCATGACCACGTGCGCCGTCTCGCTCCCGCCGCGGAGCGAGTGCGCCCCCGCCGGCCCTTCCGGGAAGCAGACGACGTCGCCGGGCCGCAGCGTCCGCTCGCCCTCGGGCGTGCGCAGCACGGGATCGCCGCGGAGGACGAGCACCCACTCCTCGTTCGGGTACTCGTAGTGGTACGGGCAGATCGCCTCGCCCGGCGGCAGCTCGTAGACCGTCGCCCCCAGCTTCGCCGCGCCGAGTGACGGGCCGAGGCGCGCGGAGCGCGAGCGGAAGCCCGGCGGGTCGTCGTCGTTCGGCCCCTCGAACGTGACGTCGTGGACGTTGACGTCGGCCACGGGCCTATCCTCACGACGATGTGGCGCGCAGGCAAGCTCGTCGCGGTCGGGGCGCTCGTTCTCGCGGGGACGGCCGCCGCCGCGCCGCCCAAGGCCGGCGTGCTCGTGCCCGGCCGCTCGCTCGGCGGCGTCTCCCTCGGGATGACGCAGACGCAAGTGCGCGACGCATGGGGCTCACGACACGGCGTCTGCCGCGATTGCCGGGGCCGCACGACCTGGTACTTCAACCGCGAGCCGTTCCAGCCGCAGGGTGCGGGCGTGGAGCTCCGCGGCGACCGGGTCGTCGCCGCCTTCACGCTCTGGCAGCCTCCGGGCTGGCGCACGAGCGCCGGCCTCGCGCTGGGCGAGTCGGAGGCCCGGATCACGGAGACCTACGGCGCGCTCGCGCGGATCGAGTGCGGCGGCTATTCCGCGCTGACGATGCGCACGGGCGGCAGCATCACGGTCTTCTACGTCGTCGAGGGCTCGCTCTGGGGCTTCGGGCTCACACGGCCGAACGTGCCGACTTGCCGCTGAGCGAGGCAACCAGAGGAATCGCGAGCAGGATCGGGATCCCGCACAGCGGCCACAGCACCTGGTAGCCCTCGGTCTCGTCGAGGTGCGGGGCGAGGATGTCGATCGCGGCGCCCGCCACCAGGGGCCCGGCGATGAGGCCGAAGCCCTTCGTCCACGTCGCGAGGCCGGCGGCCGTGCCGCGGTGCCCCTCCGGCATGAGCTCGTAGAGCAGGCCCCACGCGAGCGTCATCACGAGGCCGCCGGCAATCGCGACGCCGAAGATGAACGGCAGGTACCACGCGTTCCACTCCGTGGCGAGGCCGGCGACGAGGAACCCGGTCCCGTAGACGGCCGAGGCGACGACGATGACGCGTGCGATCCCGAGGCGCCGGCCGAGCGCGCCGGCGATCACGGCCGCGACGACGTATCCACCCGCGACCGCCGCGAGCACGAGCGACGACACCGCGAGCGACTGGCCGAGACCGACGACGACGTAGAGGACGACGAACGTCCGCGCCGCGGCGAAGGTCCCCTCCCACGCCGCGTTCGCGATGAGGAAACGCCGCACGAGTGGCTCACCGCGGAACACGCCCCAGCTCGTCTGCACGTACGCCCGCACGCCGCGGAAGACGCGCCCGTGGCCCCCGTCCTCGCGCACGAAGAGGACAGGGATCCCGCAGGCGATGACGACGACGAACGCGGCGACGAGGAACGGCGCCGGCGGCCACACGTGGAAGAGGAAGCCGCCGCCGATGAGCCCGGCGCCGAGCGCGATCCCGCGCAGCACGTGCTGGACGGACTGCGACGAGCCGTACCGATCCTCCGGCAGCAGGTCGGGATAGAGCCCGCGGTACGGCGGCTCGTAGACGTAGTACGCGAAGAAGAACGCGCACACCATCAGCGCCGTCGTCCAGAAACTCGGCATGAACGCGAGCAGCGCGAGGCTGAAGCCCATCGGCCCGAGCGCGACGAGCATGAACGGGCGCCGGCGCCCGAGCGGCGTGTGGAAGGTGTCGCTCCAGGGCCCGATCACGACGGGGAGCGTCAGCGCGAACAGGCCCTCGGCCGCGAGCACGAGCGCGATCAGGGTCGTCGAGGAGGTGAAGTCTCCGAGGAGAGGCGGGAGATACGCGGCGGTGGTGGTGAGGGCGAAGGCGAGGCCGAAGGCGCCGAGGCCGAGGATCCAGACGAGGCTGCGGCGCGTCCCCTGGAGGATGACCAGCGGGTCGAGTATCGGTGTCGTCACGCCGGGACGGAGGCCGGATCGAGGCCGCCGCAGACGATGTCCACGACGGCGCGCTCCGCCTCGGTCACGTCGGCCTCGAGCTCGCCGAGGAGCCAGCCGGTGAGGATCTCCTCGAGCGCGCCGTAGAAGACGAACGCCGCGAGCCTCGCGTCGAGGCCCTGCCGCAGCTCGCCCCGCTCCTGGCCGTTGGCGACGATGCGCTCGATCGCCTCGAACGCCTGCCGGATCTCCGCGATCTCGCGCTCCAGCCGCGCCCCGCGTGTGACCTCGTTCACGAGCACGCGCACGAGGTCGGGGTCGCGCGTCCACGTGCGGAGCACGATCGCGCCGACCTTGCGCAGCTGCTCACGCGCCGGGTCGTCGGACTCCTCCACCTCCCGCATCGCCGCGAGCAGCGCCGTCCACGTGTCGCGGAAGATCGTCTCGAGGAGCTCGTCCTTCGAGGAGAAGTAGTGGTAGACGAGCCCGTGCGCGACGCCCGCCTCGGCCGCGACGTCGCCGACCCGCGCGCCGTGGAAGCCCTTCGCCGCGAAGACGCGGACGGCCGCCTCGAGCAGGATCTGGCGCTTCTCCTGGTTGATCGACCGGTCAGTCAAGTCCGTCCGAGCATAGAACGTAGGCTTCCGCCGGTGCAGCCGCTCGGGGGCATGCTCGTCGTGGACCTCTCGCGCTACCTCCCGGGCGCCTATGCCACGCGGGAGCTGCTCGAGCTCGGGGCCCGGGTCGTCCGCCTCGAGCCGCCCGACGGCGATCCCATGCGCTTCACGGCGCCGGCCTGGCACGACGCGCTCAACGTGGGCAAGGAGTCCGTGGCGTGCGACCTCAAGGCCGACCGCGAGCTCGGACGCGCGCTGGTCCGCCGCGCCGACGTCGTCGTCGAGAGCTTCCGCCCGGGCGTGGCCGCGCGCCTCGGCGTCGGCCCGGAGGACGCGGCGCCGACGGCGGTCTACTGCTCCATCACCGGGTTCGGCCTCGGCGCCCCGCACGAGCAGCGCGCCGGGCACGACCTCAACTACGTCGGGTGGGCCGGGCTGCTCGCAGACACGGCGCCGGGGCTGCCGCCGCTGCCGCTCGCCGACCTCGCCTCGGGCGCGCTCTCCGCGGTGGGACGGATCCTCGCCGCGCTGCTGGTGCGCGAGCGCACCGGCGAGGGTGCCCACGTCGTCGTCTCGATGACGCACGGCGCGCACCGGTTGGGCTCGCACCGGCTCGGCGGGGAGCCGCACGACCGCCTCCTCACCGGGGCGCTCGCCTGTTACGGGATCTACGCGTGCGCCGACGGCCGGCACCTGACGGTCGGGGCGCTCGAGCCGGTCTTCTTCGGGCGACTCTGCGAGCTGCTCGGGCGGCCGGAGCTCGCGGAGCGGCAGTACGGCGAGCGGCAGGAGGAGCTTCGCAGCGAGCTCGCCGCCGTGTTCGCGTCGCGACCGCTCGCAGAATGGCTCGAGCTCTTCGACGGCGAGGACGTCTGCGTCGGACCGGTCGCGACGCTCGCCGAGGGTGCTGCGGCGTTCGGTGGGCCGGCGCGCGGGACAGCGCCGCAGCTCGGCGCCCACACCGACGCGTGGCGGCGGGAGCTGGGAGTGCCTGCGTGAGGGCGCTCGCCGCGGCGACGAGCGTCCTGCTCGTCGCCGCCGTTGCCGGAGCGCTGGCCGCGGACGCGCCCAGGCGCGAGGCACGGATCGTGTTCGAGCGCGGGGGGCGCATCGTCGCGGCGAAGCCCGACGGCACCGGGCGGACGGTGCTCGCCGTCGGCACGGATCCCGCGATCTCGCCGGACGGCTCGCGCGTCGCCTTCGTCCGCGGTGACGCGACCTTCGTGCTCGACGTCGCCGCGAAGCAGACGTCCCGGGCCGCGCCGGGCACCGAGCCGGCGTACTCGCCCTCGGGCCGCCTCGCCACGGTGGTCGCCGGCCGCATCACCGTCGACGGGGTCGCGCTCGCCGACGGCCGCTCCCCCGCGTGGACGCCCGACGGCCGCAGCATCGTCTACGCGTCCGACCGCGCCGGGTCGTGGGACCTCTGGCGCGTGCCCGCGACGGGCGGCGAGCCGGAGCGGCTCACGGCCGGGCCGGGCGACGAGCTGCTCCCCGCCGTCTCGCCCGACGGCGCCCGCATCGCGCTCGCGACCGGGAACGGGATCGCCCTCCTCGACGCGGGTGGGATCGACCCGCTGCCGCTCGCCCTGCAGGCCCCGAGCGCACCGGCCTGGTCTCCGGACGGCTCGCGTCTCGTCGTCGAGGCCGGCGGGACGGCGGGGACGACGCTCGCGACCGTCGACCCGGCGGCGTCGTCCGCCACGCCCCTGACGGGCAGCCTCCCCGGGGACGCGCGCCCGGCGTGGGGCAGCCTCGTGCAGCCCGCACCGAAGCCCGAGCCCGCACCGAAGCCCGACCCGAACGAGCTCCTGCCCGACCTCGACCAACGCGCGCCGCACGGCCTCGTCGTCGGCGGTGGCCCGGGCCGCTGGACGCTCGGGTTCGCCTCGGCCGTCGACAACGTCGGCCGCGGCCCCCTGTGGCTCGAGGGGCGGCGGCGCAGCCTGTTCGCGACGCGCATGGACGCCGACCAGAAGATCCGCCTCCGCAGTGGCGGGACGCGCCGCGTCGCACGCGTCGGCTGGATGCGGTACACGGCCGACGCGCCGCACTTCCACTGGCACGCGATGGACTTCGACCGCTACGAGCTGCGCCGCGCCTCGGACTTCGGGCTGGTCGTGCGCGACCGCAAGTCCGGGTTCTGCCTCGCCGACCACTACGGCCACGCGGGGCATCGCGTCCGCGTCGCACGCGCGTTCTTCTTCGGCAACTGCCGCCAGTTCGAGCCGCGCGCGGACACGGTCGAGCAGGGCACGTCGGTGGGCTGGACCGACCGCTACCCGGCGAACTTCCACGGCCAGAACGTCGCGCTGACGGACGTCCCGGCCGGGATCTACGTCCTCGTCCACCGCGCGAACCCGACCGGCCGCATCCGCGAGGTCACGCTCGCGAACAACGCCGCCTCGGCCCGCGTCCGCGTGGCCTGGCCGCGCGGACGCCGCAGCGCCCCGACCGTCACGGTCCTGCGGTTGTGCGAGGGGTCGGAGCGCTGCGAGGCCCGGCGGGCTAGAACCCGCGCAGGGCGAGGTTGAAGCGGTGGTCGGCGGGCCGCTCGTCCGGGCGGCGAGGCTCGGGCGGCAGCGGCGGGCGCTTCTGCTTGCGTGGGCGGCGAATCGTCATGCGGCCTCCAGGACGGTGTCGGGAACGGAGTCGGAAACGGGTCTCGCGGCGGATGCGGCCGCGGCGTAGAGCACGGCGCCGAGGACGGAGACGAGCGCGATCGCGATCCACATCGCGCCGTCGCCCCACGTGTCGCGCAGGCGCAGGCCGAGGGCCGGTGCGATCGCGCCGCCGAGCCACATCGACATGCCCGCGGTGCCCATGTACGTGCCGCGCGCGTTCGCCGGGGCGAGCCGGCTGACGAGCGCGTCGGCGGTCGGCGACCAGAGCATCTCGCCGATCACGAAGACGACGAGGATCAGGATCAGCACCGGGATCGCAGCCGAGACGAGGAGCGGCAGGAACGACGCCCCCATCAGCAGCATCGCCACCGCGAGCTTCGTCGCCGGCGGGATCGGCGCGGCCCAGCGCGTGATCCGGAGCTGCAGCAGCGTCACGAACAGCGGGTTGACGACGAACAGCACGCCCCACGCCGCCGGCTCGAGCCCGTGCGTCTGCGTGAGCGAGACGGGCATCAGCGTCTCGAACGAGCTGTAGACGACCATCGCGATCATCCCGGCCGCGAACACGAGCGCGAACGAGCGGTCGAGGAAGATCCGCATCGAGATCCCGGCTCCCTCGTCCGCGACAGGCGGCGCGAGGCGAGGAAGCCGGAGCGCCGCCAGGAGCGACAGCGCGAACAGGACGGCGACGCCGGCGAAGAGGGCGGGCCACGCGAGCGCCACGAGGACGGCGCCGAGCAGCGGGCCGGAGAACGCGCCGAGGTTGAAGACGACGCGCATCGAGCCGAACGCGTGCTCGCGGCGCTCGTCCGGGACGAGGTCGGCGAGCAGAGCCGTCAGCGCCGTGCCGCGCATCGGCGTCGCGATCGAGAGGCCGACGAGCACGGCGATCCCGGCGGTCGCACTCCCGCTGAGCGCGAGGAACGGCAGGGACACCTGAACGACGCTCGCGCCGAGGATCACGCTGCGGCGCCCGATGCGGTCGGACAGGCGCCCGCCGAGCACGCCCGCGGCCATGCCGGCGCCGGCGGCGGCCAGGAAGGCGAGGCCGACGTCGGCACCGGAGAGACCCAGCTCCTCGAGCGCCCAGATCGCGAAGAACGTCCAGAGGGCGTACTGCGCGGTCATGCCCAATCCCAGCGTCACCAGGAGCGGGGCGATCCCCGGCTCCGGGCGGCCGCCGGCGAGGCGGAAGAGAAGGTGGGCAAGGCGGTTCACCATCGAACTGTTCTAAACTAAATGATTTGTGTTGGTACTGTCAAATCGCCAACGACCGCGCTAGGATCCGCGGGTGGAGCGCGACGGCGTGGACGAGAAGCTCGAGGTGCTCGGCAGGGAGCTGCCGCAGATCGACCTGCCGACCGAGGGCATCGTCCAGCGGATCCAGAAGCTCGCCTGGCGGCTGAATCGGAGCCTCAACGAGACCGCCGCCGCATACGGCCTCTCGCACGCGGACTGGAGCCTGCTCGGGAGCCTGCGCGCCTCCGGGGCTCCGTACCGCCAGGCGGCCGGCAAGCTCGCCGAGCACGTCTCGATCACCCCCGGAGCGATGACGAGCCGGCTCGACAAGCTCGAGGCGCGCGGCCTCGTACGCCGGGTCCCCGACGCGGACGACCGGCGCGTCCTCCAGATCGAGCTCACCGAGGAGGGCGACCGGATCTGGACCGAGGCCGTCGCGGTGCAGGCCGAGAAGGAGCGCCTGATCGCGGCGGCGCTCGACGCACGCGAGCAGGAGCAGCTGAACGCGCTGCTCCGCAAGCTGATGCTCTCGACCGGCGCCGAGTCGGGCTCGAAGAAGGGCTAGCCGGGCCGGGGCAGCCCGAGCGCTGCCGGCAGCGCCAGCAGGTCGGGCAAGGCGTCGGTGCCGGAGTAGCGGCTCTCTCGGTCGACGAGGTACGCCTGCATGCCGAGTGCCCGCGCGCCCTCGATGTCGTCCGCGGGCGAGTCGCCGACCATCGCCGCCGCCCCGGGCTCGACGTCCAGCTCCCGCAGCATCGCCTCGAAGATGCTCCGGTGCGGCTTCACGCGCCCGTGGGCGCCGGACGAGATCGCCGCGTCGACGTCGAGCCCGTGGTGCGAGACGAAGGCGGGCAGGTCGCGCGCCGTGTTCGAGACGAGCCCGAGCTTCAGCCCGTGGCGGCGGAGCTCCGCCAGCACCGGGTGGACGTCCTCGTAGAGCTCGAAGTTGTCGTGCACCTCCCACGCGCGCGTGATCTCCTCGGCCAGCCGGCGCACGGCGTCGCCGCTCCCGCCCATGCCCTCGACGATCCGCGCCGTGAACGCGATCCAGATCTCGTTGTCGTGCGCGAGCTCCGGGATGCGCCTGCAGCGTGTCGAGCGCCGCGAGCCGCGCCTCGTCGTAGCGGGCCGGGTCGAGCGCGAGCCCGTGCCGCTCGCCCGCGCGCCGGTAGCCCTCGGGGCCGAGCTCCGGGCCGGGCTTGGCGAGCGTGAAGTCGACGTCGAAGAGGACGGCCGCGAGCGTCAAGCGGGCGTCGGCCACCTGTACGCGTCGGGCTGCCGGTTCGCGAGCGAGGGCAGCTTCGCCCGCACCGACTGCAGCCGGGCCCGGTCGAGCTCGGCCACGACGACCGTCTCCTCGTCCGGCGCGGCCGCGAGGACGATCCCCCACGGGTCCACGACGAGCGAGCGGCCGAAGCTCGGCCGGCCGGGCATCACCTCGCCGATCTGCGCGGCGGCCGCGACGTAGCACTGGTTCTCGACCGCGCGCGCCCGCAGCAGCAGCTCCCAGTGGTCCTTGCCGGTCACGAGCGTGAAGTTCGCCGGGACGGTCAGGAGCTCCGCGCCCTGCAGGGCGAGGATGCGGTAGAGCTCGGGGAAGCGGAGGTCGTAGCAGACCGAGAGCCCGAGCCCCCAGCCCTCGACCTCGGTCACGACCGGCTCGTCGCCGGCCTCCTCGGCCTCCGACTCGCGGTAGACCAGGCCGCCGACCTCGACGTCGAACAGGTGGATCTTCCGGTACACGCCTGCGAGCGAGCCGTCGGACGCGAAGACGCAGCACGTGTTCGAGAGCTTGTCCCGGCCCTCGCGCCGCTCCGTGATCGAGCCGCCGACGAGCGCGACCCCGTGCCGCCGTGCCCACGTCGACATGGCCGCGACCGACTCGCCGCCCTCGAGCGGCTCGGCCAGCGCGTGCAGCGCCTCGGCGTCGCCGATCCCGTTCCACTTCTCCGGCAGGACGACGAGGTCTGCGCCCGTGGTGGCCGCGCGTGCGACGAGGCGCTCCGCCCGCTCGAGGTTCGCGGCCTTGTCGTCGCGGCTCGTGAGCTGGACGCACGCGACGCGGAGTCGATCGGCCATCGCGGCGAGGATACCCTGGCGCCGCTCGTGGACACCGCCCTCGCGCAACCCGTCGAAGGTCGCTTCCGCGCGCTCCACGCGCTCCGCAGCCGCGACTTCCGGCTGCTCTGGATCGGCCAGACGCTGTCGCTCATCGGGAACGGCGCGTTCGTCGTGGCGCTCGGCTGGAAGACGGTGCAGCTCACCGGCTCGTCGTCGGCGCTCGCGATCGTGCTCATGGCGAACGCGCTCGCGATGCTCACGACGCTGCTCGTCGGCGGGGCGCTGGCCGACCGCTACCCGCGGCGCACGCTGATGATCCTCTCCGACCTCGCGCGCTTCGGGATCGTCGCCGTGCTCGTCGTCACCGACGCGACCGGCACGCTCTCGTTCGGCCTCCTGATCGCCTTCGCGGTCGGCGTCGGGCTCGCGGACGGCTTCTTCCACCCGGCGTTCGGCGGGATCGTCCCGCTCGTCGTCGAGCAGCCGCTGCTCGCCTCGGCCAACACGCTCATCGGCCTCTCGCGGCAGATCGGCTTCGTCATCGGGCCCGCGATCGCAGGCGTGGTCTACGGGCTCGTCGGCTCCGCCGCGGTCTTCTCGATCGACGCGATCACGTACGTCGCCGCCGCCGCCTTCCTCTGGCTCGCGCGGCCGCGCTCGATCCAGGCAGAGCCCGGCGAGGGCACGATCCGCGAGATCGTGGCCGGCCTTCGGTACGTCGCCTCGGTGCCGTGGCTCTGGATCTCGATCGCCGTGGCGGCGTTCGCGGTGATGGTCACGATGGCGCCGTTCCAGTCGCTCCTCCCGGAGCTCGTGGAGCAGGAGTTCGGCCGCGGGGTCGGCGCGTACGGGACGCTCTTCACACTGCAGTCCCTCGGGATGGCGCTCGGCACGCTCGCGTTCGGCCAGGTCAACCCGCGGCGCGAGCGGATCGTGACGATGTTCGTGCTCTTCGCCCTCAACGACCTGTTCGTCGTCGTGATGGCGCTCTTCGGCTCGTACGAGCTCGCGGCCGCGATGGTCTTCCTGCGCGGCACCGCGATCGGGTTCGGCATTGGGATCTGGAGCACGCTGCTGATGGAGCTCGTGCCGGAGAGCAAGCTCGCGCGGGTGGTGAGCGTGGACTTCTTCGGCTCGTTCGGGCTGCTCCCGGTCGGGTACGCGCTCTCAGCGCTCGTGGCCGACTCCGCCTCCGCCGCGGCGATCATCGCCGGAGGCGCGTTCGTGGCGATGCTGGTGTGGACGATCCCGCTGGCATGGCGGCCGGTACGCTCCGCCGCGTGAGCCCCGGCGACATCCTCCGGCGCACACGGACGATCGCCCTCGTCGGTGCGTCCCAGAAGGAGTGGCGGCCGAGCCACGGGGTGATGCGCTACCTCCTGGGGCAGGGGTACGACGTCGTCCCGGTCAACCCGCTGTGCGCCGGCGAGGAGATCCTCGGCCGCACGGTGGTCGGGTCGTTGCGCGAGATCGACGCGCCGATCGACCTCGTGGACGTCTTCCGCCGCGCGGAGCACACGCCCCCGGTCGCGCAGGAGGCGGTCGACGTCGGGGCCAAGGCGCTCTGGCTCCAGCTCGGCATCCGGTCGGACGAGTCGGCCCGCATCGCCCGCGAGGGAGGTCTCGACTACGTGGAGGACCTCTGTACCGCCGTCGTCCATCGGTCGCTCGCGCGAGAATAGGGACATGGACGAAGGCCTCCTCATTCTCCGCCTCGTCGTCGGCCTGACGATGGCGGCGCACGGGTCGCAGAAGCTGTTCGGCTGGTTCGGCGGCGGACGGATCGAAGGCACCGCCGCGTACTTCGGCAGCCTCGGGTACCGCGCCCCGGCGACGTTCGCGCTCCTCGCCGGGCTGACGGAGTTCCTGGGCGGCCTCGCACTCGCCGCCGGGTTCCTCGTCCCGCTCGCCGCCATGGGCATCGCGGTGGTGATGCTCAACGCCATCGAGTCGGTGAAATTCCAGAACGGCTTCTGGGCCGGCAACGGCGGCTACGAGCTCGAGTTCCTGCTGCTCTCGGCCTCGATCGCCCTCGCGACGACGGGACCGGGACGCTTCTCGCTCGACCGCGCGATCGGGTGGGACGACGAGCTCTCCGGGTACGCGATCGGCGGCGCCGCCCTCGCCGGGGCGATCATCGTCGGCTTCGTCACGATGACGTGGGGACGGGGCCAGCCCGAGGGCACGGAGTTTTCGACCTAGATCGGCTACCCTGGGCCCGTTCGGGGTGTGGCGCAGCCTGGTAGCGCGCTCCGTTCGGGTCGGAGAGGTCCCCAGTTCGAATCTGGGCACCCCGATGGAAGGTGAAGGAGCCCGCCCGTCGTGGCGGGCTTTTTCGTGCGCGCCGTGTGGCTGTGGACGAGTCGTCCGCCTCTCGACACATTGTCCGCGCGAGGCGCCGGTACGTTGGCGGAGACGACAACGGAGGTGGCGCATGAACGTGGTGACGCTGATCGGGAACCTCGCGACCGACGTCGACCTGCGCGAGGTCGGCGACGGGAAGAAGGTCGCGTCGTTCCTTCTTGCAGTCGACCGGCCGACGACGGGCGAGGCGGACTTCGTCGGCATCACGGTCTGGGAGCGCCAGGCCGAGGCCTGCGCGGCCTATCTCTCCAAGGGTCGCCGCGTCGCGGTCGACGGCCGGCTCCGGAGCCGTTCGTGGGAGACGCCGACGGGTGAGAAGCGGCGCGCCGTCGAGGTCGTCGCCAACCGGGTCGACTTCCTCGACCCTCCCGCCGCGCACGCAACGCCGGGGGAGGTGGTGCCGTTCGAGCACGCGGCAACCGGTTCCTGACGACGACCTAGAATCGGCGCGCAGTGCCGCGCCGCGACGAGATCCTCGCCTACGCCGACGAGCTACTCGACGTCGCGAGCTTTCCGGAGTACGGCCCGGCAGGGGCACAGGTGCTCGGCGCCGACGACGTGACGAAGGTGGTCTGCGGCGTCTCCTCGTCCCGGGAGCTGTTCGAACGGGCGGCGGCAGCGGAGGCGCAGCTCGTGCTCGTCCACCACGGGCTCTTCTGGCGCAACGAGCCGCTCGTGGTCGACGTGCGCATGCGCGGGCGACTGGAGGCGTTGTTCGCGGCGGACCTCACGCTTGCGGCGTACCACCTGCCTCTGGACGCGCATCCGGAGATCGGCAACAACGCGGAGCTCGCACGGCGCCTCGGCGTGGAGCCGGAGCGGCCGTTCGCCGGCATCGGCCTCGGTGGGCGCCTGCCGGAGCCCGTGGCGGTCGACGAGTTCGTGGATCGCGTGCGGACGGTGCTCGACCGCGATCCGCTCGTCTTCGCCGAAGGCCCCGACCGGGTCCAGCGCGTCGCGATCTCGTCCGGCGGCGCCGGGCGCCACCTGATCGAGGCCGCGCACGAGGGCTACGACCTGTTCCTCACGGGCGAGCCGGACGAGCCGGGGATGCACACGGCGCGGGAGCTCGGGATCCACTTCGTCGCCGGCGGGCACTACGCCACCGAGCGGTTCGGCGTCCAGGCGCTCGCGGAGCGGCTAGCCGAGCGCTTCGGCCTGGACTGGGAGTTCGTCGACCTCCCCAATCCGGTCTAGGAACGCTCCGATCGCGTCCGCGCAGGCGTCCGGCCGCTCGCCGACGAGCAGGTGGCCGCAGTCTGCGATGGTCCGGAGCGGTGCCCGCAGCCGTCGCGCGTACTCGAAGGCGTCGTCGATCGGAACCTGCCGGTCACGCGCGCCCCAGAGCACCAGCGCCGGTGCGGTTACGCGCTCGAGGTCGAGCCGTGGATCGTCGCGCACGAGCACCTCCATCGCGCTCCAGGTGTCGCTGTGCCGCTCAGGCCCGGCGAGGAACCCGACGACCTGCTCCGGGCCTAGCGCCGGCGGATCCGACGCGCCCCAGTACCCGAACGGGACGTAGCGGAGTCGAGGGCGCCGGGCGTAGAGCCCTCGCTGTGGCGCGATCCGACGGCCGAGCTGGAGCCGTGCGAAGAAGGTGAGCCAGAACTCCGCCCAGCGCGTCGCGGAGGCGATCCCCGCCGCCCCTGCGAGGACGAGCCCCCGGACCACGTCGGGACGGCGCATCGCGAGCCGAAGTGCGACCAGGCCCCCGAGCGAGTGGCCGACGACGACCGCCGGCAGCATCCCCTCGGCCAATGCCGCGGCATGGACCGGCTCGGCCAACGCGTCGAGATTGGGCGCGGCGGCGAGCGGTGGCGACCCGCCGTGCCCGGGTAGCTCCGGCACGAGCACACGGCACCGAGCAGCGAGCAGCGGCGCGAGCGAGACGAAGTTCGAGGCGGCGCCCGTGAGCCCGTGCACGAGCACGACCGGAGGGCCCTCGCCGCCGACCAGCGACCGGACGCGACCGCCGCGAACCTCGACGATCCGCTCCTCGAACCCCGGGATCTCGGCCGGCATCACACCATCCGGCCACGCGCGTTATGCTGAGGGCGATGGTCATGAAAGGGAGGCGGGCCCGTTGATTCCCGCCACGAACACCTGCGAGCGTCCGAGCGACCCGCCCGCCTCCGTGCGTGAGCGGGTTTTTTGTTGCCCGGACAAGGAGGATTGCCGATGGCGAACCACCTGACGCCCGAAGAGCTCTCGAAGGAGCTCGGCATGGAGCGCGAGGAGATCATCCGCGTCTGCGTCGAAGAGCACGTGCCGATCTACCAGGGCAAGATCGACAAGACGCTATTCGCCGCGCAGCTCCAGGCCATCGGAGCGACGGAGCGCCAGCACTAGCGCCGGTCAGGACGCCTTCGCGCGGGCCCGGGAGCGGGCGGGCGCCTTCTCGGCGGCCTTCCCCTTCCGGGCCTTCGTGTCCTTCTTGTCCTTCGCGTCGGCGACGCTCCGGCGCAGCGCCTCGAGCAGATCGACGACCGGCGCCTCGGCGACGGGCTCGGGAGCGGTGATCTCCTCGCCCGCCAGCTTCGCCTCGAGCATCGCCCGCAGCTCGCCGCGGTACTCGTTCTGGAAGTCCTCCGGCGTCCACTCGCCGACGAGGCCGCCGATGAGCTGCTCCGCGAGCGCGAGCTCGGCGTCCTGGAGCTCGGTCTCGCGCACCGCCTCCTCGATCTCCGCGCTCGACCGCACGTCCTCGGCGTAGAAGAGGGTCTCGAGCGCGAGCGAGTCGCCGACGGGGCGGATGAGACAGAGGTTCTCCTTCCCCCACAGCACGAACTTCCCGATCGCCGCCATCCCGGACTGCCTCATCGCCTCGAGCAGCAGGACGTATGGACGCCGCTGCGCGGGCTGCGACGAGGGGGCGAGGTAGTAGGTCCGGTCGAAGAAGACGGGATCGACCTCGGACAGCTGGACGAAGCGCACGATGTCGATCGACTGCGAGCGCTGCAGCGCCACCGCCTCGAGGTCGGAGTCCTCGACGATGACGAACTGCCCCTTGGCGAACTCCCAGCCCTTCACGAGCTCGTCGGCCTCGACGTCGCGCTCGTGCACGGGGCACCACCGCTTCTGCTTGATCGGCGTGCCGCACTCCGCGTGCAGGGTCCGGAACGCGACGTCGTTGCGCTGCGTCGCGAGCGCCAGCCCGATCGGGATGCTGACCAGGCCGAAAGAGATGGAACCGTTCCAGATCGTGCGCATGGGCCGCCTTCGGAGTCTAGAGGGACCGGACGGGTTCGCTCTAGCCCAGGACTCTCCTGCCTGCGTACGATGAGAGAGATGGCGACCGAGGCGACCTCTCTCGCTCCCACCGCGCCCGCACCGGGGGACGGCGCCCGCACGATCGGCGCGACCTGGCGGCGCGCGTGTACGTCGGGCCGCGACGACCCCGCGTTTCTCGCCGAGACGCCGGACGGCTGGGAGTCGGTGTCGTGGGCGGGCGCATGGGAGCGCGTCGACGAGCTGGCGCACGGGCTCCTCGCGCTCGGGTTGAAGCGCGGGGATCGCTTCGCCATCCTCGGGAACACGAGTCTCGAGTGGGCGCTGCTCGACTTCGCGCTCGCCCGGCTCGGGGTCACGGTCGTGCCGATCTACGCGACGAGCTCGGACCGCGACTGCGCCTACATCCTCGAGCACTCCGAGGCGGCCGGGATCATCGTCGAGTCGGAGGGGCACCGCGCGCGCATCGAGTCGCTTCGCGGCGATCTTCCCGCCGGGATCCGGCACCTGCTGACGTTCGACGACCTCGACGGGCTCGCCGACAGCGGCCGGGCGCACCGGCGGGAGCACCCCGACGCGGTGACCGACGCCGAGTCCCGCACGACCGAGGACGACCTCCTGATGATCGTCTACACGTCGGGCACGACGGGGCCGCCCAAGGGCTGCATGATGCTGCACAAGAACTACGTCGCGGTCGTCGAGGCGCTCGAGCAGGTCGAGCAGTTCCACGAGCGCGGCGAGGTGTGCCTCCTCTTCCTCCCGCTCGCGCACACCTACGCGCAGCTGACGCTCTACACGGCTGCGCGAATCGGCTTCACGATCGCGTTCTGCGCGGAGATGACGCGGATCCCCGAGGCGATCGGCGCCGTGCGCCCGACGACGATGCCGAGCGTCCCGCGCGTCTACGAGAAGGTCCACGGCGCGGTCGTCGCGCAGTTCGACGCGGCGACCGGGGCCAAGCGCCGGACCGTCGACTGGGCGGTCGGAGTCGGCCGGCGCGCCTCCGCGCTGCGCCGGGAGGGGCGCGCGCTCCCGCCGCTGCTCGCCGTCCAGCATCGCCTGGCCGACCGGCTCGTGTACTCGAAGGTGAAGGAGCGGCTCGGCGGCCGCCTGCGCTTCGGGATCTCGGGCGCGGCGCCGATCTCGGTCGAGATCCTCGAGTTCTTCGCGAGCCTCGACATCCTCATCCTCGAGGGCTACGGCCTCACCGAGTCGTCGTCGGGCTGCTCGGTCAACCGGCCGTCGCGCTACCGCTTCGGCACCGTCGGGCCGCCCCTCCCCGGCGTCGATGTGAAGATCGCCGACGACGGCGAGATTCTGATGCGCGGCGACAACGTGTTCGCCGGGTACTACAAGGAGCCCGACGCGACCGCCGAGGCGCTCGACGACGAGGGCTGGCTCCACACCGGCGACGTCGGCGAGCTCGACGACGGCTTCCTCCGCATCACCGATCGGAAGAAGGACATCATCGTCACCGCGGGCGGCAAGAACGTCGCCCCACAGAACGTCGAGAACGAGCTGAAGGCGTCGAAGTACGTCTCGCAGGTCGTCGCGATCGGCGACCGGCGTCCGTACCTCGTGGCGCTCGTCACGCTCGATCCGGCTGAGGTCGGCACCTGGGCAGCCGCGCACGGGCTCGACATGACCCCCGCCGACTACCCCTCGAGCCCCGAGGTGCGATCGCTCGTCCAGGGGCTGGTCGACGAGGTCAATGCGCGTCGCGCGTCGTACGAGCAGGTCAAGCGGTTCGTCGTCCTCCCGCGCGACTTCTCCCAGGAGGAAGGCGAGGTGACGCCGACGCTCAAGCTTCGCCGGCGGCAGATCCAGGAGCACTTCGCCCCGGACATCGAGGCGCTCTACGCAGCGCCGCGCGACGCCTGACCGACGCCTCTCGGTCGAGCGTCCCGTCTAGAGGATCCGGCGCGCGCCCATGTACGTCGACGCGTACCAGCCTTCGCCGAGGCTCGAGACCTTCACGACGTCTCCTGTGTGTGGAGCGTGGACGAAGCTCCCGCCGCCGGCATAGATGCCCACGTGGCCGAGGCCGTTGAAGAAGACGAGGTCGCCGGGCTGCAGGTCGGTGCGGGACACGGGCACGCCCATTCCCCACTGCGAGCCGGTGTAGTGCGGCAGCGACACGCCGAGCTGCGCATAGACGTACATCACGAACCCGGAGCAGTCGAAGCCGGACGGCGACGCGCCGCCCCACCTGTACGGGACGCCGAGGTACTGCATCGCGATCCCGACAACGCCGCCGTAGCGCGAGGGTGGAGCCGCCGCGATCGCAGCCTCGACCTCGGCCGCCGGGGACTCGTCGTCGAGCGCGTACGCCCGCGGGTTCGCCTGCATCCGCGCGCGCGTCGCCGCGGCCGCGGCCAGGGCGCGCCTGCGCTCGGCGGCCATGATCTCCTCGATCTCGCCGCGAATCGACGTGAGGAGGCGCTGCCGCTCGGCGAGCCTGCCCTGGATCGCCTGCTTGCGCGCGGCCTGCTCGGCGACGATTCGCGCCTGGTTCGCGCGTGCCTTCGCGAGCTCCGCCTTCCGCTGCTGGACGCCCGTGCGGAACATCTGCACCTGCTCGAGCACGCGCGCGTCCTGCTGCGACACGCGGTCGACGGTCTCGAGCCGGTTGAGGAAGTCCTCGAGGCTCGTCGCCCCCATCAGCATCTCGAGCGTGGTCTCCTGGCCGCCCGAGGTGTAGATGGCGACGACGCGGGCCTCGAGCGCCTGGTGCGCGGCGCCGAGATTCTTGCGCGCCAGCCGCAGGAGCTTCGCGTTCGCGCGCTGCTCGGCCTTGATCTGGTCGAGTCGGATGTTCGCGGCGTTCCAGGCCTCCGCCGCCTGCCCGAGCTCGGCGTCGATCCCCTGGATCTCGGCGAGCACGCCCTGCGCCTGCGCCCGCTTGTCGGCAAGCGACGGATCCGCGGTGGCCGAGCCGGCCGCGAGGAGCGAGGCAGAGGCGAGAATGACGACGAGTCCGAAAAGGAACGCCGGAGCCGTTCGTCTGGTCGTCGTGGGGTCGGCCATAGAGGACGGCGTGCGGGGGACGAAACGCCCGGCCCCCGTTACAAGGTCGGCAGGCTAGCAGGGCTGGCGGACAGCCGCAACCGGGCTGCGAGCCGCAAAGCGGGCCTGAGCGGGCTCCTGCGCCTCCGCACAAAGTCGGGACCCGTGTTAGTGTCCCGCGCCGTGCACGGTCGAAACCGCAGACTTGCGGTGGCCCTGATGGTCGCCGCGGTCGCGGCCTTCTGCGGCTTCGCGCTCCCCGCCTCGGGAGCGGAGTCGTCGGACGAGGCCGAAAGACTGCGCCGCGCCGACGACGCGCTCGCGGCCCGGTCGCGCGCCGCCGTGCTCGAGCTCTATGCGCTCCAGGCGCAGGTGCGGCGGCGCAAACACGGAGCTCGCCGCGACGCGGTCGCGCGTCACCGCGCTCGAGCGCGAGCGCGCCTCGGTGGCCGCGACGCTGCGGATCGCGCGACGGTCGGCCGACGCGGCCCACCGAGGGCTCGAGGAGCGCCTGCGCGCGTTGTACGAGCAGGGCGGCACCGATCCGATCGCGGTGATCCTCTCCTCGGACTCGCTCGAGGACGCGCTGGAGACGATCGACGGCCTCGGCTTCGCGGCGCGACAGGACCGGATGCTGATCGCCCGGACACGGGCCGCACGAGCCCGGCTCGCCCGCCTTCAGGAAACAGCTCGCGGCACGCGCCGAGGTGCTCACCGCCGCTGCCCGCGACGCCGAAGCCCGTGCGGCGGCGCTCGCGGCACGCGAGGCCGAGCGCAGCGCGTACGTCGACTCCCTCGCTCGCGAGCGCCGGCTCAACGCAAAGCAGATCGCCTCGCTGCAGCAAGCCGCCTCGGCCGCCGACGCGCGCTCAGAGACGCTCACCAGCCCCGGGGCCGGCGGCACGGCACTGCTCGACGCAGTCCCCGCCGGGGCCGCGCCGGCGCCGCACGAGCCCGCAGCCGTCTCCACCGCCGCCCCCGGCGCGCGGACGCTGGTGGTCTCCGCCACCGCCTATGCGATCCGCGGCCGCACCGCGAGCGGCCTGCCGACGAGCTGGGGCGTCGCCGCGGTCGATCCGGCCGTGATCCCGCTCGGCACGCGGTTCTACGTTCCCGGCTACGGCGAGGCCGTCGCCGCGGACGTGGGCTCGAGCGTCCGCGGGAACAAGATCGACCTCTGGTTCCCGTCGCACGCGCAGGCGCGCGCCTGGGGCCGGCGCACCGTCGCGATCGTCATCCGCTGACGAGCCTCCGACGCCCGGATAAACTCATACCCAGAGGCGAGGGGAGGGTTTACAGGTGACGGAGCCGGTACAGGAGGTCGAACGTCGGACGCTCGACGAGATCCGCGTGCTGCTCGTCGACGACCATGATCTCTTCCGCACGGGGCTCCGCACGCTGCTCGAGGAGCAGGACGTGCGCATCGTCGGCGAGGCATCCGCCGGGACCGAGGCCGTGCGTCTCGTCCGAGAGCTCACGCCCGACGTCGTCGTCATGGACCTCAACATGCCGGGGATCACAGGCGTCGAGGCGACGCGCCAGATCACGGCGATCGCGCCGCTCACGCGCGTGCTCGTGCTGACGATCTCCGACCAGGACGGCGACGTGATGGACGCGATTCTCGCGGGCGCCTGCGGCTACCTCCTCAAGGACTCGTCGATCCAGGAGCTGATGCGCGGGATCGAGTCGGCGGGCTCAGGCGAGTCGATCGTGTCGCCGGCGATCGCGTCGAAGATGCTGCAGCGGATCCGCGCATCGAGCTCGCAGCCGGAGATCGAGCGCATCATCCGTTCGGAGCTGTCGGAACGCGAGATCGAGGTCCTGAAGCTGATCGCGAACGGCAAGGACAACGGGATGATCGCGGCGGAGCTGCATATCAGCCCGAAGACCGTGAAGAACCACATCTCGAACATCCTGATGAAGCTGCAGATCGACAACCGCATCCAGGCGGCCGTGTACGCCGTCCGGAGCGGGATCGTCTAGCTAGGCCGCCGACCGGGCCTCGCTGGCGCGGTCGCGCAGCGAGGCGAGGGCGGTGCGGAGGCGGACGACCTCGACGTCCGTGTCCGACATCCGCCGGGCGAGCGAGGCGAGATCGTCGGCGGCAGCCGTGTCGCCGTCGTAGGCCAGCCGCGACGCGACCTCGCCGATCTGCCGCTCGAGGCGCCAGCGCTCGGCCTCGAGCGCGAGCGCGAGCGCGTACCCCACGGTGAGCGTGTCCTCCATCTGCGCGAGCGCCGCAGCGTCGCGGTCGGGAGTCGCGATCAGCGCGTGGATCTGTGTGAGGAGGTCGTCGTGGTCCATGGGGAAAGTGCGCGGCTCGGTTTCGATTATGCGGCGGCGCGGCGCCGGTTCCATGGGCCGGGCGGACTATCTTGTTCCGGCACGAGACCCACTGCGTTGACCCTCTTCGCCCGCATCGCCCTGGCGCTCGCCGCCGCGATCGCCGTCCTGGCCGTGCCAACGGCTTCGGCCGTCCCTGCCCCGGCGGCCGCCGAGCGGACGCTCCCGACCAGGCTCGCGCAGGCGCTCGCCGTCCCGCACGTGGACGCGTCCCGCTCGGCCGCGATCGCAGTCGATCTCGCCACCGGCCAGATCGTCTACGGGCGAAACCGCACGCTCTCGCTCGCGCCCGCGTCGACCGAGAAGCTCGCCCTCAGCTTCGCGCTCCTCTCCCGTCTCGGCCCGGTCTACCGGATCGAGACGCGCGTCCTCGGCTCCGGGGAACTGGACGGCGCGACGTGGCGCGGCGACGTCGCGCTCGAGGGCGCCGGTGACCCGACCCTGAGCTCGGCGGCGCTCGCGCGGCTCGCGTCGCAGGTGCGGGCGCAGGGCATCCGACGCGTCGAGGGGCGTGTCCTCGGCGACGAGTCGTTCTACGACGCGCGCCGCACCGCGCCGGGCTGGAAGGCGCGCTACTTCATCGGCGAGTCCCCGCCGCTGTCCGCGCTCGTCGTCGACCGCGCGAAGCTCCAAGGGAGGACCTCGCGGACGCCCGCGCTCGCCGCCGCAGCGCTCTTCCGCGACGCTCTGCGGCGCGCCGGCGTCGCCGTGACCGGGGCCGCCGTCGCGGGCCGCCCCGCGACGCAGGACGCGATGCTCGCCCGGCACCTGTCGGCGCCGCTGCAGCAGCTCCTGCGCGCCGTGAACGGCCGGAGCGACAACTTCAGCGCCGAGATGCTCCTCAAGCACCTCGGCGCCGTCGACCGCGGCAAGGGCACGACCGGCGCCGGCGCGACCGTCGTCAACGAGACGCTGCGGGACGCCGGGATCTCACTCGCCGGGGTTCGGGTCGTCGACGCGTCAGGCCTGTCGCTGCTCGACCGCCTCACGGTCGACGCGCTCGTCGGCATCCTCGTCCTCGCGTGGGACGACCCGCTCCTCCGCGGCTCGTTCCTCTCGACGCTGGCCGTGGCGGGACGCAGCGGGACGCTCGAGCACCGCCTCCGGCGCCCGCCGACGGCCGGCAACGTCTGGGCGAAGACCGGGACGACGAGCCGCGCCTCGGCGCTCGCGGGCTACGTCGCCGGGCGCTACGCCTTCGCCGTGATCCAGAACGGCTCGCCGATCTCGTCCTGGTGGGCGCGCCGGGCCCAGGACCGCTTCGTCACGGTCCTCGCCTCCTAGCGGAGCAGCGCCTCGAGGTCGTCCTCGGTGAGGACGGGCACGCCGGCCTTCTGCGCCTTCGCCAGCTTCGAGCCGGGGCTCTCGCCGACGATCACGCCCGTCGTCTTCTTCGAGACCGAGTCGCCGACCTTGGCGCCCTTCGCCTCGAGCGCGGCCTTCGCCTCCTCGCGCGAGCGCCGCTCGAGCGTCCCCGTGATCACGTAGGTCGAGCCCGTCAGCGGCCCCTCGGCCGGCCGGTCCTCCTCGCCGAGCTCGAAGCGCAGCCCGAGCGAGCGGAGCTCCGCGACGAGCGCGCGGTTCTCCTCCTCGGCGAACCACTCGACGATCAGCTCCGCGCGGTCGGGGCCGACGCCCTCGACCTCCTGGAGCTCCTCCTGCGTCGCCTCGAACAGCGGGTCGACCGAGCCGAAATGGAGCGCGAGGTTCCGTGCCATCACCCAGCCGACCTTCGGGATGTTGAGCCCGAAGAGGACGCGGTAGAACGGCCGCTCCTTCGACGCGGCGATCGAGTCGACCGCGTTGCGCGCGGAGATCTCGCCGTAGCCGTCGAGCTCCATCAGCTGCTCCGCCGTGAGCCGGTACAGGTCCGGCATCGAGCGCAGGATCCCTTCGGCCCAGAGCCGGCGCACGAACTGCTCGCCGACGCCCTCGATGTCCATCGCCGCCTGCACCCAGTGGATCAGCGTCTCGAGGCCGCGCGACTCGCAGCGGGGGTTCGGACACCGGTGCATGACCTCGCCCTCGGGCTTGACCACGTCGACGCCGCAGAGCGGGCACTGCGCCGGCATCCGGAACGCGACCGTGCCGCGCTGGTGCGGCAGCACCGGCCCGACGACCTGCGGGATCACGTCGCCGGCGCGCTGGACGATGACGACGTCGCCCTCGCGGATGTCCTTGCGGTTGATGTCCTCCTCGTTGTGGAGCGTCGCGTTCGTGATCGTCACGCCGCCGACCTCCACGGGCTCGAGCTGCGCCCACGGGTTCAGCGCGCCGGTGCGGCCGACGCGGATGTGGATCTTCACGAGCTTCGTCGTCGCGGTCATCGGCGCCCACTTGAACGCACGCGCCCACCGCGGCCGGTTGTGGAGCGCGCCGAGACGTCGCTGCTGGTCGATCGAGTCGACCTTGATCACGATCCCGTCGATCTCGTAGTCGAGCTCGGCCCGGCGCGTCTCCCAGTCGGTGCTGACGCGCGCGACCTCGTCGATCGACTCGTGGCGCGCCGCGAAGGGGTTCGTGCGGAACCCGCGCTCGCGCAGCCACTCGAGGGTCTCGGAGTGAGCCGCGAGGTCGAGGCCCTCCGCGGCGCCGACACCGTACGCCCAGAGCGCGAGCGGGCGCGCCGCGGTCACGGACGAGTCCTTCTGCCGCAGTGAGCCCGCGGCGGCGTTGCGCGGGTTCGGCGTCGTCTTCTTGCCCTCGGCCGCGAGCCGCTCGTTGAGGGCCCGGAAGCCGGACAGCGGCATGTAGACCTCGCCGCGGACCTCGACGAGCGGCGGCACGTCGTCGCCGCGCATCCGCAGCGGGATCGACGACACCGTGCGGAGGTTGACGGTCACGTCCTCCCCCTCGATCCCGTCGCCCCGCGTCGCGCCGCGCACGAGGATGCCGTTCTCGTAGGTCAGGTTGATCGCGAGGCCGTCGATCTTCGGCTCGGTCACGTACGCGACGGGCTCGTCCGAGTCG
>CAVVCQ010000004.1:0-63112 GCA_963746805.1 uncultured Actinomycetes bacterium
CGTCCGAGCGGCCGCCGTTCTCCTTGTCCACGACGATCAGGTTCGGATGCCGGCGCGACACGTACGTGGCGCGGACCGGGGCTGTGGGAATCGTCCCGCGCTGCACCTTCCGCACCGGCGCGAGGTCGAAGGTGTCGGTCAGCGCCGCAATCGTCCCGTCGCTCGACCCGTCGTTGACGACGACCACCTCGTGGCGCGGGTAGCGGAGCGCGAGCAGCGAGCGGACGCTCTCGACGATCACCGGCTCCTCGTTGAAGGCCGGCACGAGCACCGACACGCCCGGGCTGAACGGCGACCGGAAGACCTCGTCGAGCGCGAGATAGCGGCGCGCCCGGACCTCCGAGCCCATCTGCCGCCACGCCACGAGCGTCAGGAACAGGTACAGCGAGTTCAGCAGCGCGAAGTAGAAGAACGCGACGATGGTGTAGGCGAACAGGAGGTCGCGGAGCACGGCTACAGCGCGGCCACGTCGGCGGCTTCGTGGAGATGGCGGCCGGCGTCCGGTTCCGCCGCGGCTCGGATCACGAACGGGGGGTCGATCGCGGCGGCCGCCTCGGCTGCGGCGGCGGCGGGCTCGAACTCGTCCGTCCTCGCCACGCGGAGCAGGGCATCGAGGCTGCTCCGGCCGCCGATCTGGCCTAGGGCGCGGGCCGACGCCACGCGCACAGACGGGACGCGGTCGTCCAGCGTCTCGATGAGCGCGTCCCTCGCCGCGGCCGCGCCGAGCCGTCCGAGCGCACCCGCCGTCGCGGCCCGCACCTCGGCGGCCGTGTCGCGCAGCCGTGCGGGGAGTTGCTCGGCGTCCCCGGCCTCGCCGAGGAGCCCGACGAGCTCGACGGCCGACGCACGGACGCGGGGCTCCTCGTGCTGCGTGAGCTCGAGCAGCCGCGGCACGGCGGACGGCCCGACGTCGAGGAGCGCGAGCATCGCCACGTCCCTCGGCACCCGCCGCTCGACTCCGGCCGTGACGAGCGGCTCGATCGCTTCCTCGGGCCCGATGCGGCCGAGGCTGCGGGACGCGGCCGCGCGTACGTCGCCGTTCCGGTCGTCGAGGGCCTCGAGCAGCGCCGGGACGGCGCGCGGCGAGCCCATGTCGCCGAGCGCGAAGGCGGCCGTGGCGCGCTTCCACCCACGCCGGCTCCGCAGCAGGCGCAGCTGCTCGTCGACGGCGCCGGTGCGCTCGAAGTACGCGGCGATCCGCTCGCGCGGGGCGCCGCGAACGGCGATCGCGTAACCGCTGAGGATCTCGGCGAACACCTCCGCCTGGAAGCCGCGCAGCGCCGGCGGGTCGCCAACGTCCTCCACGAGCTCGATCGCGGCGGGGCGGAGTGCCTGGACGGCCGCCTTCCGCCGGCGTGCGCGGGCGGCGAGCCACGAGCGTCGGCCGACGAGCACGAGCAGGAACGCCATCGAGCCGACGAGCATGATCAGCGTGCCGATCTGGATTGCCTGCACGGCTCACCGCCGTCCGAGGATCGCCTGCACCCGCGCGCGGAGCTCCTGCGGGCTGAACGGCTTGCGCAGGTAGTCGTCCGCGCCGGCGTCGAAGCCGGCCTGGACGTCGGCGTCCTGGGCGCGCGCCGTCAGCAGGATGATCGGCATCGCCTTCGTCGTGCCGTCGGCCCTGATGGCCCGCGTGACCTCGAAGCCGTCGAGCTTGGGCATCATCACGTCGAGGACGGCGAGGTCGGGCAGCGCCTCGCGCGCGACCTGCAGCGCCTCCTCGCCGTCGCGGGCCTTCAGCACCGTGTAGCCCGACCGCTCGAGGCGGAACGCGACGAGCTCGAGGATGTCCTCGTCGTCGTCGGCCGCGAGCACGACCGGCTGCGGGCGGTCGACCTCGGCGCCGCTCATGCCTGCGCCTCCGCTCGGTGCTTCCTCGGCCGCCGTGCCCGACGTCGATCGGCAGCTCGAGCGTGAACGTCGTCCCGACGCCCTCGCTGCTGCGGACACCGATCGTGCCGCCGTGCGCCTCGGCGATCGACTTCGCGATCGAGAGCCCCAGCCCGGTGCCCCGAATCTCCGCGGCCGTCGAGGCGCGGAAGAAGCGCTCGAAGAGCCGTCCGACCTCGTCCGCGGGGATGCCGATGCCGGTGTCGGCGACCTCGAGCACCGCGCCGTCCCCCTGCCGACCCACGCTCACCGTCACGGATCCTCCTTCCGGCGTGAACTTGATCGCGTTGGAGAGTAGGTTGCCGAGCACCTCGGCCAGCCGCCTCCTGTCGGCGGAGAGCACGAGCGGCCCGTCGTGCGCCTCGAACCGCAGCTCGACGCCCTCCCGTTCCGCCGCGGCGCGGCTCGACTCGATCTCGCCCGCGGCCAGCTCGACGAGGTCGACCGGTTCGCGGTCGAGCGTGAGCCGTCCGGCGTCCATGCGCGCGACCTCGAGGATGTCGTCCACCAGGGTGTTCAGCCGGTCGGCGTTACGGTGGACGATGTCGAGGAAGCGCGCCTGGGTCTCGTTTACCTCGCCCGCTTCGCCCTCCCGTACCAACTCGAGGTACCCCATCATGGCCGTGAGCGGCGTCCGCAGCTCGTGGGACACCGTGCTGACGAACTGATCCTTCATCCGGTCGAGCTCCCGAAGCTGCTCGTTCTGCTGGGCCAGCGACCGGGCGACCTCGCGCTCGCCCTCGAGCAGTTCCTCACGCTCGAGCGCGAGCGAGAGCTCGGCGGCAACCGTGTCCAGGAGATGCCGCCGGCCGGGCAGCGCGTGCTGGTCGACGTCGGCGACGAGATCCGCGACGACCTCGCCGCGAACCGGGATCGGGGCGCGGAACGCGTAGCCGTTCCCCTCGGCCGCGCCGGGCTCGACGACCTGGGCGGGCCGGCCGTCCGCGAGCGTCTTCGCGGTCTGCTCGGCGTGCGCGTAGAGGGCCGTCGCGGCCGGTCGAGGCGAGCAGCTCGCTCGCATAGCGGCTGACGACCGCCTCGCGGCGGGCCGCCCTGCGCGCGCCCGAGGCCAGGTCGGCGAAGCGGATGATCATGAGTACGCCGAGCAGGAGCGTCGCGGCCGCCGCGACGGGCAGGTGCACCGTCACGGCGCGGACGGCCTGGACGACGATGAAGGTGGCCGGCACGAGCGCGACGCCGGAGAGGAAGAGCATGCGCGCGATCGACGGCTCCTCCGGCTGGGCGGGCGCCTCCTCTGTCAGCTCGACCATCGTCGGATGGGAGCCGGCGAGCCCGAGCACCGGGATCGAGATCACGAGGATCGCATCCGAGAGGCGGAACAACCCGAGGTCGCGGATCTCGTCGAGGGCGAACAGGAGGTCGCCGACGAACGTCATGCCTACCCCGAGGAGCAGCAGCTGCAGCGACCGCACGTCCCGCCAGCTGCCGCCGAGGGCAAGGCGGACCGCGATCGCGCACAGCAGCACGTCGGCGATCGGATAGGCCGCGGCGACGAAGGCGTCGAACCCGCTGCCCTCGGCGTTCCACGTCTCGACGACGTAGATCCAGCCGATGGTGGCGGCGCTGACGGTGACGATCGAAGCGTCGATCAGCACCCGGAGGTCCGTGCGCGTCGTCCGCCAGCGGATGCCCACGACGAGTCCCGCGGCGAGGAGTGGATAGCCGGCGAGGTAGAAGGCGTCCGCCGGCGAGGGGAACGGATCGTCGCCCGCAAGCGTGAACGCGAGCCACAGCGCGTCGCCGACGCCCCACGCGAGGATCCCGCCGGCGATCAACCCCCACGCCCACGGCGTCGCAGGCCGGTAGCGCAGGATGCCGAGAACGATCACCGCGACCGCGGCGACGTCGACGAAGAGCGTGGCGACGTCCCGCACGGACGTCGCGACCGGCACCAGCGAATACGCGACCGCGAACACGGCCACGCTGACGGCGGCGACGTGCCAACGCCGCTGGTCTTCGGCGCGGTCGCTGGGCGACGGCCCCGTCGCCGAAGTCGGCACGGTCGTCACGCTCGCCATCGTACGGCCCGCTTGAGGACGGCGCCGATCTGCCGATGACAGAAGGCAGATGGCGCGCAAGCGTTGCACGAAGATGCCCTACGACTCGCTCGGCGACGCGCGGCGGGCGATTCTCCGCATGTCCCGGCAGTACGCCGGCGTCGTCTACAAGAAGGCGTACCGCTGTGGCGCCTGCAAGGCGTGGCACGTCACGGGAACGCCGCCGCCGCGGGGGCGGCGGATCCAGCGCTGATAGCTACCCGCGGCCTCCGACCCAGGCCTTCGGCTTCCTAGGCGGCGGCGAAGCGCTTCCTGCCGCGCTCGCGGCGGCGCTCGGCCTCGGCCTCGCGGTCCTTCGGCGGCGCCGTCGTGACCAGCGAGTCGAGCAGCCGCTGCGACGCGGCGGTCACCTCCGCGACGGCGCGGTCGAACGCTTCGGCGTTCGCCTGCGACGGCTTGGTGAAGCCGCTGATCTTGCGGACGAACTGGAGCGCGGCGGCCTCGACCTCGTCCTCGGTCGTGGGCGGCGTGAAGTTGTAGAGCACGCGAATGTTTCGGCACATGCCGCCGATGCTAGCGGCGGCGGATCAGCGTGACGCCGTCCCGGACCGTCAGCTGCACGCACACGACGCGGTCGTCGCTCGCCACGTGCTCGTTGAACGCGACGATCGCCTGCGTGCCCTCGTCGTCGTCCGGGTCGAGGACGCGCCCGCTCCACAGCGTGTTGTCGGCGACGATCAGGCCGCGTTCCGAGAGCCGGGGGAGGACGGCCTCGTAGTAGTTCACGTAGTTCACCTTGTCGGCGTCGATGAAGACGAGGTCGAACTCGCCGTCGAGCCGCGCAATCGTCTCCAGCGCCGGTCCGAGATGGACCGTGATGCGGTCGGCGTAGGCGCTCCGAGCGATGTAGCGTCGCGCCACCTCCGCGTGTCGTTCGTCGACCTCGCACGTGTCGATGCGGCCGTCCGCCGGAAGCGCCCTCGGCCATCGACAGGGCGGAGTACCCGCTGTACGTACCGAGCTCGAGCACGCGCCGGGCACCGGCGGTGAAGACGAGCTGCTGCAGGAACCGTCCCTCGATCGGGCCGGTGAGCATTTGCGGCGACTGGAGCGACGCCCGCGTCTCCTCTGCGAGCTCGTCGAGGAGCGGCGGCGGGCGCGTCGTGTGCGCCTCCGCGTACCGCTCGATCGGCTCCGGGACGAGGTCCACACCGGCAGCCTATGCAGGCCTCCGCCCCTCGCGCGCGCGTGAACCCGAAGCTGTACGGTCTCGCCATGACCCAGCTCGTCGCGAGCATGTCGACCCTGGTGGGGCCCGTGCCCGAGATGGACGACACCGGCACGGTCGCCGGCCAGGCCGTGCTGCCGTGGCTCGAGGAGCTCGACGGCTTCCGCGGGATGATGATCCTGACCGACGAGTCGCAGGAGAAGGCGCGCGTGCTCACGTTCTGGGAGAGCCAGCACGCCGCCGAGCGCAGCCTCACCACCCGCCACGCGCTCCGGGACCGGATGGCCGCGACGGTCGGGATGGAGATCGAGTCGACCGAGAGCTACGTCGTCGCGACCCTCCAGCTCGTCGACGGAGCGTAGGCCAGGCCGGTCGCGCAGGCCCTGAGCCGATGCGGGTTCGCTGCTACACTCCCGCGGCGCGGCGGCGTAGCTCAGCTGGTCAGAGCGCTGCACTCATAATGCAGAGGTCGGTGGTTCGAGCCCACCCGCCGCTACTTCACCGCGCCGTTCGACCACACCGAGAGACAGGGACATGGCAGCCGGAGTACGCGTAGGAATCACGCTCGCCTGCACGGAGTGCAAGCGCCGCAACTACCAGACGAACAAGTCGAAGCGGAACACGCCCGACCGTCTGGAGGTCAACAAGTACTGCCGCTGGTGCGGGCGTCACACGCCGCACCGGGAGACCCGCTGATGGCGCGCGCCCCGCGTTCGCAGCGCCGTGCCCGCCGCGAGGCGCAGGCCCAGTCCCGCACCGACCGCGCGCGCCAGCGCCAGGCGCAGGTGCGCCCGTCGGCGCAGCCGGTGAAGCAGCAGACGGGCCGCCGCGAGGCGTCCCAGCGCGGCCGCTTCATCCGCGAGTCGTGGGGCGAGCTGCAGAAGGTGGAGTGGCCGAACCGGAACCAGCTCGTGCAGGGCACGCTGGCCGTGATCGTCGCCTGTGCGATCGTCGGCGCGTACCTGTGGGTCGCCGACCAGACGTTCTCGAAGCTCGTGGAGAGGATCCTCCTTTAGCCATGTTCCAGTGGTACGTGATCAACACCTACTCGGGGCACGAGAACAAGGTGAAGCAGAACCTCGAGCACCGCATCCAGTCGATGAACCAGGTGGGCAAGTTCCGCCGGGTCGTCGTGCCGACCGAGCAGGTGATCGAGACGAAGGACGGCCAGAAGGTGCAGACCGAGAAGCGCGTCCTGCCCGGCTACGTCCTCGTGAACATGGACATGACCGACGAGGCCTGGACCGTCGTGAAGAACACGCCCGGGGTGACCGGCTTCGTGGGCGCGGGCAACAAGCCGCTGCCGCTGTCACGGAACGAGGTCGACCGCATCCTCCACACGGGGACGGGCACCGCCGCCGCGGTTCGCTCGACCGTCGAGTTCCAGCTCGGCGAGGCCGTGAAGATCACCTCCGGGCCGCTCGCCGACTTCGACGGCGAGATCACGGAGGTCAACGCCGACCAGCAGAAGCTGACGGTGCTCGTGGACATCTTCGAGCGCCAGGTCCCGGTCGAGGTCGGCTTCGACAGCGTCAAGAAGCTCGACTAGGCAGGAGACATGGCGAAGAAGGTTCTCACACTGATCAAGCTCCAGATCCCCGGCGGCCAGGCGAACCCGGCCCCGCCGGTCGGGCCTGCGCTCGGCCAGCACGGGGTCAACATCATGGAGTTCTGCAAGGCGTTCAACGCCCAGACGAGTGACCAGAACGGCCGCATCATCCCGGTGGAGATCACGGTCTTCGAGGACCGATCGTTCACCTTCATCACGAAGACGCCGCCCGCCGCCGTCCTCATCAAGGAGGCGCTGCGCGTCGACAAGGGCTCCGGCGAGCCGAACCGCACGAAGGTCGGGACGCTGACGCGCGCCCAGGTGCGGCAGATCGCCGAGACGAAGTTCCAGGACCTGAACGCCCGCGACGTGGAGCAGGCGATGAAGATCATCGAGGGCACCGCGCGCTCGATGGGCGTGGAGGTGGCGGTCTGATGGCGCACGGCAAGTCCTACACCGCCGCCCGGTCGTCGATCGACCGCGAGCGGCTCTACTCGCCGGCCGAGGCCGTCAAGGCGCTGAAGGCGTTCCCGGAGCGCAAGTTCGACGAGACCGTCGAGGTGCACTTCCGGCTCGGGCTCAACGTCCGCCACGCCGACGAGCAGCTGCGCGGGACGATCATGCTCCCGCACGGCACCGGCAAGGAGGCGCGCGTCGCCGTCTTCGCCGAAGGCGACAAGGCGCGCGAGGCGGAAGAGGCCGGCGCGGACGTGATCGGCTCGGCCGACCTCGCCACGCGGATCGAGGAAGGGTTCATCGACTTCGACGTCGCGATCGCGACCCCCGACCAGATGGGCAACGTCGGCAAGCTCGGCCGCGTGCTCGGGCCGCGCGGCCTGATGCCGAATCCGAAGACGGGCACGGTCACGTTCGACGTGGCCAAGGCCGTCCGCGACGCCAAGGCCGGCAAGCTCGAGTACCGCACCGACCGCGGCGCCAACGTCCACCTGTCGATCGGCAAGAAGAGCTTCGGCGAGCGCCAGCTCGTCGAGAACTACGCCGCCCTCATCGAGGAGATCGTCCGGGCGAGGCCCGCGGCGGCGAAGGGCCGGTACATCCGGCAGATCACGATCACGACCACGATGGGCCCCGGGATCCACATCGATCCGTCGAAGACCCGCGGCATCGTGGAGGAGCTGGAGGAGCAGGCCGAGGCCGTTCCCGCGTAGGCAACAGCCCGTCGCCAGAGACAGCCGGCAGCCCCGTCCGCGGGGCAGAAGCCCGGCCGAGGCGGCCTCGGACAGTCCGTCGAGACCCTCGTCTCGCACCTGCTCGAGCCCGCCCACCGGCGGGCTCGACGTTCAAGAGGAGGTGAAGGATGCAGAGGTCTGACAAGGAGCGGGTGGTAGCGGAGCTGGCCGAGCGGCTGAAGAGCTCGGAGACCGTCATCGTCGCGGACTACCGCGGCCTGACGATGCCCCAGATCGACGAGTTGCGCACGCGGCTGATCGAGGCGGGGGCCCGCTTCCACGTCGTCAAGAACACGCTGACGAGGCGCGCCGCCGAGGAGGCGGGCGCCGATTCGCTGCTCGCACTGCTCGAGGGCCCGACCGCACTCGCGTTCATCGAGAGCGGCGGCGACCCCGTCGCGGTCGCGAAGGCGCTCGGCGACACGGCCAAGAGCACGCAGGTGCTCGAGATCCGTGGCGGCGTCCTCGAGGGCAAGGCGATGTCGGCCGAGCAGGTCGCCGACCTGGCGAAGCTGCCGCCCGTCGACGTCCTCCGCGGTCAGGTGCTGGGCGCGATCGTCGCGCCGCTCCAGACCGTGGTGGGGCTCTTCAACGCCCCGCTGCGCGACCTCGTCGGGCTCATCGACGCCCGCATCGAGCAGCTGAAGGAAGAGGGCGACACGTCCGAGGTCGAGGCAACCGCGGCGGAAGCGCCCGCGGCGGCCGAGCCGGAGGCGCCCGCATCCGAGGACGAGGCTCCGGCGGAAGCCGAGCCCGAGGCCGTCGAGGAGGAGGCCGCTCCGGCGGCCGAGGCCGCGGCCGACGAGACGACTGACACTGACACGCAGGAGGAGGAGTAATGGCAGCGGTCGACACCATCTTCGAGCAGCTTGGCTCGATGACCGTGCTCGAGCTGGTCGAGCTGAAGAACAAGATCGAGGAGGAGTGGGGCATCACGGCCGCCGCTCCGGTCGCGGTCGCGGCGGCGGGGGCTGCCCCGGCCGGCGGCGGCGACGGCGGCGCGGCCGTGGAGGAGAAGACCGCCTTCGACGTCGTGCTCACGGGCGCGGGCGACAAGAAGATCCAGGTGATCAAGGTCGTCCGCGCGATCACGGGGCTCGGCCTCAAGGAGGCGAAGGACCTCGTCGACGGCGCCCCCGGCACCGTCAAGGAGGGCGTGAACCAGGAGGAGGCCGACTCGATCAAGGCGCAGCTCGAGGAGGCCGGCGCCGGGGTCGAGATCAAGTAGCACGGGCTCCACTCGGACGACCGTGAGGGCCGCCGTCGCGCGGCCCTCACCCGTTCGGGGGTTCTTCGCGCGCACGCCGCATGACCGGGCGTGCCAGCGGCATCTCTCTAGGTGCCGGTTCCCTCCCGGCACTCGTCACGACGGGAATGGGGCGCCAACGGGCGCCCCTCTTCCGTTCGTTTGCAGGTTCGCTATACTGACCTGGCCTTCGAGCGGTTGCCGCAGGGGGAACCTTGCGCTAGCGACCGTTCTTGCGCTACCCTCCGGGGTTGCGCCGACGTCCCCGCCCGATTTCGCCTGTCCGCATTTCTCATCGATTCGCCAGTTCCAAGGGAGGCTGTATCTCTTGACCACTAAGGTCGCTGCGCCGCGCGCGCGCAAGAGCTTTTCACGCCTGAAGCACGTTCTCGACCTCCCCAACCTGATCGACATCCAGAAGGCCTCGTTCGACTGGTTCAAGAACGAGGGCCTCAAGGAGACGATCGCCGACATCTCGCCGATCGAGGATTACACCGGCACGCTCGCGGTGGAGTTCGGCGACTTCCGCTTCGGCGACCCGCCCGTGTCGATCAAGGAGTGCCGCGAGAAGGACCTCACCTACCAGGCCCCGCTCAACATGACCGTCCGCTTCGTCAACAAGGAGACGGGCGAGATCCGCGAGCAGAACGTGTTCATGGGCGACTTCCCGATGATGACGGACGCCGGCACGTTCATCATCAACGGCACCGAGCGCGTCATCGTCACGCAGCTGGTGCGGTCGCCGGGCGCCTATCTGATGGAGCCCAAGGACGCGACGAAGCAGGTCTTCACCGCGAACCTGATGCCGGCGCGCGGCTCGTGGCTCGAGCTCGAGATCGACAAGAAGGGCGTCGTCTACGCCCGCATCGACCGGAAGCGGAAGCTCCCGATCACGACGCTGCTCCGCGCGCTCCCCGCACAGGACCCGTCCACGGGCTGGGAGCTCGACACGACCTCGAACGAGAAGATCCTCGAGCTCTTCGACAACAACCTCTTCATCGCGATGACGCTCGACAAGGACCCGTCCACGCGCGAGGAGGAGGCCCTCATCGAGGTCTTCAAGAAGCAGCGCCCGGGCGAGCCGCCGACGGTGGACAACGCCCGCAACCTGCTCAACTCGCTGTTCTTCGACCCGAAGCGCTACGACCTGACGAAGGTCGGCCGCTACAAGCTCAACCAGCGCCTCGACGTCGACGTGCCGGACGGCACGCGCGTCCTCACGACGCAGGACATCGTCGCGCTCGTCCGCCGGCTCGTCTCGCTCCCGAGCGCGATCGGCGTCCCGGAGGACTCGAAGGACTACGCCGCCGACGCCGTCGGCCTCAACCGCGACCCGATCCGGACCGAGCTCGACGAGTACGAGCACTTCGGCAACCGGCGCCTGCGCACGGTCGGCGAGCTGATCCAGGAGGCGTTCCGGGTCGGCCTCTATCGCATGGAGCGCGTCGTCCGCGAGCGGATGACGACGGAGGACGTCGACACGATCACGCCGCAGACGATCATCAACATCCGTCCCGTCGTGGCCGCGCTGAAGGAGTTCTTCGGCTCCTCGCAGCTGTCGCAGTTCATGGACCAGACGAACTCACTGGCCGGGCTGACGCACCGGCGCCGCCTGTCGGCGCTCGGCGCGGGCGGCCTCACGCGCGAGCGTGCTCCGATCGAGGTGCGCGACGTGCACCCGACCCACTACGGCCGCATGTGCCCGATCGAGACGCCGGAGGGCCCGAACATCGGCCTCATGGGCTCGCTCGCCTCGTTCGCGACCGTGTCCGAGTTCGGCTTCATCCAGACGCCGTACCGGAAGGTCGAGAAGGGCAAGGTCACCGACGAGATCGTGTACCTCGACGCCGCCGAGGAGGCGCACTACACCATCGCGCAGGCCTCGGAGCCGCTCGACGAGAAGACGGGCAAGCTCGTGAACGACGCCGTCCTCTGCCGCTCGGCCGAGGGCGAGGCCGTGATCGCGCCGCGCGACCAGGTCGAGTTCATGGACGTCGCCCCGGCGCAGATCGTCTCGGTCGGGACGGCCCTGATCCCGTTCCTCGAGCACAACGACGCGAACCGCGCGCTCATGGGCGCGAACATGCAGCGGCAGGCCGTGCCGCTCCTGCGCACGCAGCCGCCGCTCGTCGGCACCGGCGTGGAGTACCGCGCGGCGGTCGACACCGGCGACGTGGTCGTGTCCGACGGCGCCGGAACCGTCGTCGACGTCGACGCCGAGAAGATCGTCGTCGAGGGCCGCAACGGCAAGGACGAGTACGCGCTGACGAAGTACATGCGCTCCAACCAGGGGACGCTGATCCACCAGAAGCCGATCGTCTCGCTGAACCAGAAGGTGGCGGCGGGCGAGGTGCTGGCGGACGGCTCCTCGACGAAGGACGGCGAGCTCGCGCTCGGCGCGAACCTGCTCGTCGCCTTCATGCCGTTCGAGGGCTACAACTTCGAGGACGCGGTCGTCCTCAGCGAACGCCTCGTGACGGACGACGTGCTCACGTCGATCCACATCCACGAGTACGAGATCGACGCACGCTCGACGAAGCTCGGCGACGAGGAGATCACGCGCGACATCCCGAACCGCTCGGAGGAGTCGCTCCGCAACCTCGACGACCGCGGCATCGTCCGCATCGGCGCCGAGGTCGGCTCGGGCGACCTGCTCGTCGGCAAGGTCACGCCGAAGGGCGAGACCGAGCTGACCGCGGAGGAGAAGCTCATCCGCGCGATCTTCAAGGAGAAGGCGCGCGAGGTCCGCGATACCTCGCTGAAGGTCCCGCACGGCGAGGGGGGCGTGGTCATCGACGTGAAGACGTTCGCCCGCGACGCCGGCGACGACCTCTCCCCGGGCGTGAACGAGCTCGTCCGCGTCTACGTGGCGAAGAAGCGCAAGATCAGCGAGGGCGACAAGCTCGCCGGCCGCCACGGCAACAAGGGCGTCATCTCACGGATCGTCCCCGTCGAGGACATGCCGTTCCTCGAGGACGGCACGCACGTCGACGTCGTGCTCAACCCGCTCGGCGTCCCGAGCCGGATGAACATCGGCCAGATCCTCGAGACGCACCTCGGATGGGCGGCCGCGCGCGGCGTGTTCAACGAGGACGGCTCGAAGGAGCCGAGCCCGATCGCGACGCCGGTGTTCGACGGCGCCACGCCGGAGGACGTCGACCAGGCCCTGATCGACTGGACGAAGCAGAACCCGGACTCCCCGATCAAGTTCCTCGTGGACGAGTCGCGGCCGAAGGGCCGCCGGACCTCCGGGAAGCTGCGGCTCTTCAACGGTCGCACCGGCGAGCCGGTCGAGCAGAAGGTCACCGTCGGCTACATGTACATCCTCAAGCTGCTGCACCTCGTGGACGACAAGATCCACGCGCGGAGCACCGGCCCGTACTCGCTCGTCACCCAGCAGCCGCTGGGCGGCAAGGCGCAGTTCGGCGGTCAGCGCTTCGGGGAGATGGAGGTGTGGGCGCTCGAGGCCTACGGCGCCGCGTACACGCTCCAGGAAATGCTCACGATCAAGTCCGACGACACCGTCGGGCGCGTGAAGGCCTACGAGGCGATCGTGAAGGGCGAGAACATCGCCGAGCCGTCGATTCCCGAGTCGTTCAAGGTGCTGCTGAAGGAGATGCAGTCGCTCGGCCTCGACGTGCACGTCCTCTCCGAGGAGGGCGGCGAGGTCCAGGTGCGCGAGGAGGACGACGAGCTCCTCCGCGCGGCCGAGGAGCTCGGCATCGACCTCTCGCCCGGCTCGCTCCGCGCCGCCGCGCGCCAGCCCTCGGCCGAGGAGGTCGAGGAGGGCCAGGAGCGCGTCGACCAGGACGGCGAGATGGCGCTCCCGAACGACGAGGCGCTCGGCGACCTCGAGGACGTGGAGCCCTCGCCCGGCGAGGAGGCCGAGGAGGAAGCCCAGGCGCAGGTGGGCCCGCTCGGCGACGCCGAAATCGACCTCGACAACTAGACCCGATCACGCACCGAAGGCACAGAAAGAAGGCGTAGACACTTGGCACAGATCGACATCAACGACTTCGACGCGATCCGGATCGGGCTCGCTTCACCGAAGCAGATCCGCGACTGGTCGATGGGCGAGGTCACCAAGCCCGAGACGATCAACTACCGCACCCTGAAGCCCGAGCGCGACGGGCTCTTCTGCGAGCGCATCTTCGGTCCCACCAAGGACTGGGAGTGCTACTGCGGCAAGTACAAGCGCGTCCGCTACAAGGGCATCATCTGCGAGCGCTGCGGCGTCGAGGTGACCCGCCAGAAGGTGCGCCGCGAGCGCATGGGCCACATCGACCTGGCCGCGCCGGTCTCGCACATCTGGTTCTTCAAGGGCGTCCCGAGCCGGATCGGCTACCTCCTCGACATCGCCCCGCGCGAGCTCGAGAAGGTCCTCTACTTCGCCGCCTCGATCGTCACCGCGGTCGACACGGAGAAGCGCGCTGCCGACCTCGCCCAGCTCGAGGACCAGGTCAAGGGCACGGCCTCGGAGATCGAGGTCGACCGCGACGAGCAGCTCGCCGCGCTCGAGCAGCGGCTCGCCCGCCGCCGCGAGTTCTTCGCGACGGGCAAGGACAAGGACTTCGACGAGGACGACGACTTCTGGTCCCGCGGCCTGGCCAACTGGGCCGAGGACGAGGCCGTGCCGACGCTCGAGGAGGCGCGGACGCTGGCCGGCGGCATGCTCGCCGAGCTCGCCCGCAAGATCTCGACCGAGGACCGCAAGAAGATCCAGGAGCTCGTCCGCGACGCGGCGATCCGCGACGACCGCCGCCTCACGCCGAAGGAGCTCGACTCGGTCGCGACCGCCGCGGAGCAGATCCGCGCCGCGCTCGCGTCGCTGCGTGCCGACCAGGAGGCCGCGACGGGCTCCAAGAAGGGCGCGGTCTCGAAGCACATCAACAAGATCCAGGACGCGCTGCTCACGGGCGGCGAGCTGTCCGAGGAGGACGCGGCGCTCGCAGAGGGCGTCGACCAGAAGAACCTCGAGCGGTCGCGCGATCTCGGCAACGGGCTGCTCGTCGACGTGCTCGCGCAGGCCGACGACGAGACCGACCTCCGCGAGCTCGCGAACGACCTCTGCCTCCGCACCGACGGAAAGATCCAGAAGGAGGATCTGGACGTCCTCGTGCGCTGGGGCCTGAAGGTCCGCGAGATGTTCCAGGACATGGAGGCCCGCCGCGAGGACACGCGCGAGGCCGCCGTCGAGGCCGTCCGCCGGCTCGAGCAGACCTGGCAGACGTTCCGCGACCTCGAGGTGAAGCAGGTCGTCAACGACGAGCAGATCTTCCGCGAGCTCAAGGACCGCTTCGGGTCGCCGTACGGCTTCGGCGTCTACTTCCGCGGCGGCATGGGTGCGGAGGCGATCCGCGACCTGCTCAAGGACCTCGACCTCGTGAACGAGGCGGGGAGCCTCCGCGAGACGATCAAGACGTCGAAGGGCCAGAAGCAGCAGCGCGCGATCAAGCGCCTGAAGGTCGTCAACGCGTTCATCACCTCGGAGAACCGCCCCGAGTGGATGATCATGGAGGCGATCCCGGTGATCCCGCCGGAGCTCCGCCCGATGGTGCAGCTCGACGGCGGCCGCTTCGCCACGTCCGACCTGAACGACCTCTACCGCCGGGTCATCAACCGGAACAACCGCCTCAAGCGGCTGCTCGACCTCGGTGCGCCGGAGATCATCGTCAACAACGAGAAGCGCATGCTGCAGGAGGCCGTCGACGCGCTGTTCGACAACGGCCGCCGCGGCCGCGCGGTGACGGGCCCGGGCAACCGGCCGCTCAAGTCGCTCTCGGACATGCTCAAGGGCAAGCAGGGGCGCTTCCGCCAGAACCTGCTCGGCAAGCGCGTCGACTACTCCGGCCGCTCGGTGATCGTGGCCGGCCCGACGCTCCGGCTGCACCAGTGCGGCCTGCCGAAGCTGATGGCGCTCGAGCTCTTCAAGCCGTTCATCATGAGCCGGCTCGTCGAGCGGAAGTCCGTCCAGAACATCAAGGCGGCGAAGAAGTACGTCGACTCGATGGTCCCCGAGGTCTGGGACGTGCTCGAGGAGGTCATCGCCGAGCACCCGGTGCTCCTGAACCGCGCGCCGACGCTGCACCGCCTCGGCATCCAGGCGTTCGAGCCGAAGCTCGTCGAGGGCAAGGCGATCCAGGTGCACCCGATGGTGTGCCACGCCTTCAACGCCGACTTCGACGGCGACCAGATGGCCGTGCACGTGCCGCTCTCGGCGGAGGCGCAGGCCGAGGCGCGGATCCTGATGCTCTCGTCGAACAACATCCTCTCGCCGGCGCACGGGCGGCCGCTCGCGACGCCGACGCAGGACATGGTGCTCGGGCTCTACTTCCTCACCTACGCGGAGCAGGACCTCACGGCGATGTCCGTCGAGGACATCAAGCCGCGGCCGAAGCGCTTCCGCACCGAGGACGAGGTCGAGTTCGCGCTCGACAGCAAGTCCGTCAACCTCCAGCAGCCGATCGAGTACCGCTGGGGCGACGAGCTCGTGCTCACGACGCCGGGTCGCGTCATCTTCAACGCCGAGGTCGACCGCGCACTCTGGGAGGCGCTCGGCTCGGAGGACGTCGACGCGGCCGCGTTCCACGACTACATCAACCGCTCGCTGACGAAGCGCGAGACCGACGGCTTCATCCTCGGCGCTCGTCGACCGCTACGGCTCGGCGCCGGTGTCGCGCGTCCTCGACACGATCAAGAGCCTCGGCTTCCGCTACGCGACGCAGGCCGGCGTCACGGTGTCGAAGAACGACATCGTCATCCCGCCGGAGAAGGAGCAGATCCTCGCCGAGCACGAGGAGCGGGTCGGGCGGATCGAGCAGCAGTACGAGCGCGGCCTCATCACGGACGACGAGCGCCACGAGCAGGTCGTGGCGATCTGGACGGAGGCGACCGACGCGGTCGCCGACGCGATGGAGCGCACGCTCTACGAGCTGAACCCGATCTTCATGATGGCCAACTCCGGGGCACGCGGATCGTTCAAGCAGATCCGCCAGCTCGCCGGTATGCGCGGCCTCATGGCGAACCCGAAGGGCGAGATCATCGAGCGCCCGATCAAGGCCAACTTCATGGAGGGCCTGTCGGTGCTCGAGTACTTCATCTCGACCCACGGCGCCCGCAAGGGCCTCGCCGACACGGCGCTCCGCACGGCCGACTCGGGCTACCTGACGCGGCGACTCGTCGACGTCTCGCAGGACGTGATCATCCGCGACCTCGACTGCGGCACCGAGGAGTTCATCGAGCTCCCGCTGATGCTGCCGGACGGCCTCAACAAGAGCGTCGCCGCCCGCTTCCTCGCCGCCGACGTGCGCAAGCCGCTGAAGGACGGCAAGCCGGGCAAGACCGTGCTGGCCGAGCGCGACGAGGAGGTGTCGCTCCCGCGGCTCCGCGAGATCGCCGACGGGCTCGAGGACGCGGCGCAGGACTACCGCGTCCCCGTCCGCTCGGTGCTCAAGTGCCGCAGCGAGTTCGGCGTGTGCCGCGCCTGCTACGGGACGTTCCTCGCCACGGGCGGCACGGCCGAGGTCGGCGACGCGGTCGGCATCGTCGCCGCACAGTCGATCGGCGAGCCGGGCACGCAGCTGACCATGCGGACGTTCCACACCGGCGGCGTCGCCGGCGCGGACATCACGCACGGCCTCCCGCGCGTCGTCGAGATCTTCGAGGCGCGCAACCCGAAGGGCGCGGCGACGCTCGCGCAGGTCGCCGGCCGGGTCGACATCGAGGACACCGACCGTGGGCCCAAGGTCACGGTCTTCCCCGAGGGCGTGGACGAGAACGGCGAGCCGCTGCCCGAGAAGGAGTACCAGCTCCCGCGGCGCACGCGCCTGCTCGTCACGAAGGGCGAGGTGATCGAGGCGGGAACGCCGCTGCACGAGGGCTCGCTCAACCCGAGCGAGCTGCTCGAGCTGAACACCCAGGGCGGGAAGGGCTCGACGCCGACGGAGCTCTACCTCGTCGGCGAGGTGCAGAAGGTCTACAAGTCGCAGGGCGTCGACATCCACGACAAGCACATCGAGCTGATCGTCCGCCAGATGCTCAAGAAGGTGCGCGTGGACAGCCCGGGCTCGACCGACTTCCTGCCGGGCCAGCTCGTCGACAGGGTCGTCCTCGACCGCGTCAACACGAAGGCCGCCGGCACGAAGAGCGGCGAGCCGGCGACGTTCGAGCCGCTGATCCTCGGGATCACGAAGGCCTCGCTCGCGACGGAGTCGTTCCTCTCGGCCGCCTCCTTCCAGGAGACGACGAAGGTGCTGACCGACGCCGCGATCGAGGGCAAGGTCGACCACCTGCTCGGGCTGAAGGAGAACGTGATCATCGGGAAGCTGATCCCGGCGGCCACGGGCCTGAAGCGGTACCGGACGATCGAGATGACGCCGGAGGGCATGCCGGCCGCGATGTACGCGCGGCCCGACACGGAGGCCGAGCTGATGGCGGCGCTCCAGGAGATCGGGAGCGACGGCGGGTCGATCGATCTGGCCGGCCTCGACCTGACGTTCGGCGGCGCCCCCGGCGACGGGGACGGCTCGCCGACGACCGAGGCGACGGAGACCCCCGAGGTCGACTCGCCGTCGGACGAGTCGTAAGAGGTGCGTAAGGCGGGTCCCGGGGCGCCAACCCCGGGACCCGTCGTGCGTCTCTGCTACCTGTGGGGAGGTCGATGAGGAGGCTCGCGCTCCTGTGCTTCGCGTGCGCGCTGGCGCTCGCGCTCCCCGGTCGTGCGGCGGCCACCCAGCATGGGGGAACCCATGGTTCCCCCATGAGCCCCCTCCTTCAGGAGCGAGCGGCCATCGGCCAGTGCGGGCTGCCGTCGCCCGGGACGTGGTGGATCGACTTCGCCTCGCTCGACACGGAGCGGGAGCTCTCGCGCGCCGGGGTGATCGTCGGCGCGTCCACCGGCACGTACCCTGCTCGCCTGCGCGCGGCCGGGGCGAAGACGGTCTACTGGGACATGTACCTCAATCGGCGCGTCGGTCAGCCCTCGTCGCCGGCCGATCCGGACACGATCGAGGCGCGTGCGAACAGCCTGTTCAACTTCGCCGCGACCCAGAGCGGCTGCGAGAAGCCGGTCATCGCGCTCAACGAGCTGTTCGGGGCTCACCTCGAGACGCCGTGGACGGCGAGCAACCAGCGCTACCGCGAGAACGTCCTCGCGTTCGTGCGGCAGCTCGCCTCGCGCGGGGCGCGGCCGTTCCTGCTGATCTCGACCCGCCCCTACACCGGCAGCGACGAGGCGGCAGCCTGGTGGCGCGAGGTCGCGAAGGTCGCCGATCTCGTGCCGGAGGTCTACTTCGGCGGGCCGTCGCTCTACGCTCAGGGGCCGATCGTGGCCAGCCGCCGGATCCGCGTGGCGATGCGCGACCGCCTCTCGCGCTTCCTCGCGATCGGGATCCCCGCGTCGCGCCTCGGCGTCGTTCTCGGGTTCCAGACCGGCCGCGGCGCCGGCGGGCGCGAGGGCCTGCAGCCGGACGCGGCCTGGTACGAGGTGGTCAAGTGGCAGGCGCTCGCCGCGCGACAGATCGTCGCCGAGTACCGCATCGCCTCGGTGTGGTCGTGGGGGTGGGGGACCTACAATCGCAACGGCGACGACGAGGACAAGCCGAACGCGATGTGCGTCTACCTGTGGACGCGCGCGCCCGGGCTGTGCGACGGCCTCGCCGCCGCCGGGCCGTCCTTCCGAGCCTCGCGGACGGACGGGCAGATTCGCCTGCCGGCGTCGCGGAAGTGCGGGTTCGTCGGGGGCGGCGGGTTCGACTCCGGCTCGGTCGGCGTCCTGCAGCAGGTGACGGGCGACCGCAGTCTCGCGCTCACGATCCTGCTCGCGCGCACCGCCGAGTCGCGCGCGGCCGTCGTCCCGTACTCGCGTGTCCTCGCGGCGGAGCGGGCGGTGATCGCGTCGCGCTTCGGCGGCAGCGCCGGGGCGTACCGGGCCGCGCTGGGCGCCGCGAAGGCGAGCGTCGCCGTGGCACGTGCGGCGCTCGCCGACGAGCTGCGGCGGCTCGCGCTCGAGCGGACGATGAGAGCCCGCAGCCCCGCCTCGAGCGAGGTCTCGACCTTCTACCTGTCCTACCCCGACCTGCTCACCCGCGCCGTCCGGGCGAAGCCCGCGCCGTGGTGGCTCGGGTACAGGACGTCCGGCCTCGCGATCGCCTCCGTCGCGCCCGAGGAGGTCTTCACGCTCCCCGCGGGTCGGGCCTCACGGCTTCGTGCGCTCGACGGGACGTACACCGTGACGGCGAGCGGGGAGGCCCAGCCGCTCGGCTCGGTGCCGCTGGCGCAGGCGCGGCCCGCGATCGCGGAGGCGCTGCGGGCGTTCGCGCGCCGGGCCGCGTTCGAAGCCTGGTCGACGGCCCGGCAGGAGACCCTGATGAAGACGATCGTCTGTACGCGCGACGAGCTGCCGTCGCCGGGCGCGGTGCGGCTCGCGGGCTTCCTGCCGTTCCTCAGCCTCACGGCCGGTGTCTCGGGCGCCGCGGCGCGCTAGGAACCGCACAAACCCGGGCCGAATTGGCCCGTGCAGGCGTTTGCAGCCTGTCACGAGCTTCGCTACCATGCACCGGCTCGGTCGGCAGGGGCCGTCCCCCGCTGGCCGTTGTTCTGTGAACGCAGTTCAGACAGACCTCGCTCAGGAGACGCATCAGTGCCGACCGTGAACCAGCTCGTCCGCAAGGGCCGGAAGTCGCCCCAGGCGAAGACCAAGACCCCTGCGCTCGATGGGGCCCCGCAGAAGCGGGGCGTCTGCACGCGCGTCTACACGACGACCCCGAAGAAGCCGAACTCGGCGCTCCGGAAGGTCGCGCGTGTGCGCCTGACGAACTCGAACGAGGTCACCTCCTACATCCCGGGCGAGGGCCACAACCTGCAGGAGCACTCCGTCGTGCTCATCCGCGGCGGCCGCGTCAAGGACCTGCCGGGCGTCCGCTACAAGGTCATCCGCGCGGCGCTCGACACGTCGGGTGTCGCGGACCGCAAGCAGGGGCGCTCGAAGTACGGCGCGAAGCGGGGCGCGTAGCCGATGCCGCGCCGCGCCGAGATCACTCCGCGTCCCGTCGTGTCCGATCCGGTCCACGGGTCGCAGCTCGTCACCCAGCTGACGAACCGGGTCATGGTCGGCGGGAAGAAGAGCCTCGCCGAGAAGATCGTGTACGACGCGCTGGCGATCGCCGCCGAGCGCACGGGCCGCCCGCCCGTCGAGGTGCTGGAGCAGGCCGTGAAGACGGTCACGCCGGTGCTCGAGGTCCGCTCCCGCCGCGTCGGCGGCGCGAACTACCAGGTGCCGGTCGAGGTGCCGCAGCGGCGCGCGCGCACGCTCGCGCTGCGCTGGATCATCACCTTCGCGCGCGACCGCCGGGAGAAGGGCATGCCCGCGAAGCTCGCCGGCGAGCTCATGGACGCGCTCAACCAGCAGGGCGGCGCGTTCAAGAAGAAGGACGACATGTACCGGATGGCGCAGGCCAACAAGGCCTTCGCGCACTACCGCTGGTAAGGGGATAGAGAAGCTTTGGCCACCACGCAAGCAGCCGTCGCGCTCGAGCACGTCCGCAACATCGGGATCATGGCCCACATCGACGCGGGCAAGACCACGACGACGGAGCGCATCCTCTACTACACGGGCCGCACCCACAAGATGGGCGAGGTCCACGAGGGTGCCGCGACCATGGACTGGATGGCGCAGGAGCAGGAGCGCGGCATCACGATCACGTCGGCCGCGACCACCGCGTCCTGGCGCGACCACCGCATCAACATTATCGATACGCCCGGGCACGTGGACTTCACGGTCGAGGTCGAGCGGAGCCTGCGCGTCCTCGACGGCGCCGTCGCCGTCTTCGACTCGGTCGCCGGCGTGCAGCCGCAGTCCGAGACCGTCTGGCGCCAGGCCGACAAGTACAAGGTCCCGCGGATCGCGTTCATCAACAAGATGGACCGCACCGGCGCCGACTACTTCGCCGCCGTGCAGTCGATGCGCGACCGCCTCGCCGCGAACACGGTGCCGATCCAGATCCCGGTCGGCCAGGAGGAGCACCACCGCGGCGTGGTCGACCTCGTCGAGATGCGCGCGATCACCTACGCCGACGACCTCGGCACCAAGATGGACATCGGGGAGATCCCGGCCGAGCTCGCCGAGCAGGCGCAGGAGTACCACCACCAGCTCATCGACGCGATCGCCGAGTACGACGACGAGCTCACCGAGACGTACCTGACGGACGAGTCCCTCGTCACGCCCGAGATGATCAAGCGCGCGCTCCGCGACGGCGACCCTCGCCGACGCGATCACGCCCGTGCTGCTCGGCTCGGCGTTCAAGAACAAGGGCGTGCAGCCGCTCCTCGACGCGGTCATCGACTACCTGCCGAGCCCGCTCGACGTGCCGGCGATCCAGGGCCTCGACCCGAAGACCGAGGCAGAGCTGACGCGCGAGGCGTCGCCGGAGGCGCCGTTCTCCGCGCTCGCGTTCAAGGTCATGTCCGACCCGTTCGTCGGCAAGCTGACGTACTTCCGGGTCTACTCCGGCACGCTCAAGGCCGGCGACCGGGTGCTGAACACGACGAACGGCAAGACCGAGCGCATCGGCCGCATCCTCCAGATGCACGCGAACCACCGCGAGGAGCGCGAGGAGATCGCCGCGGGCGAGATCGCGGCCGGGGTCGGGCTCAAGCAGACGACGACGGGCGACACGCTCGCCACCGACAGCGCGCCGATCGTGCTCGAGTCCATGACCTTCCCCGAGCCCGTCATCCACGTGGCGATCGAGCCGAAGACGAAGGGCGACCAGGACAAGCTGGGCACGGGCCTCGCCCGCCTGGCCGAGGAGGATCCGACGTTCCGCGTCTCGAGCGACGAGGAGACGGGGCAGACGCTCATCGCCGGGATGGGCGAGCTGCACCTCGAGATCATCGTCGACCGCCTCATGCGCGAGTTCAAGGTCGACGCCAACGTCGGCCGCCCCCAGGTGGCGTACCGCGAGACGGTGTCGAAGCCGGCCGAGAAGGTGCAGGGCAAGTTCGTGCGCCAGACGGGCGGCTCGGGCCAGTACGGCGACGCCGTCATCAACCTCATCCCGCAGGCGCCGGGCGCCGGCTACGTGTTCGAGGACAAGATCGTCGGCGGGAAGATCCCGCGCGAGTACATCAAGCCGATCGACGAGGGAATCCAGGAGGCGATGAGCTCCGGCGTCCTCGCGGGCTACCCGGTCGTCGACGTCAAGGTCGAGCTCATCGACGGCTCGTACCACGACGTCGACTCCTCGGAGCGCGCGTTCAAGATCGCCGGCTCCATGGCGTTCAAGGAGGCGATGAAGCGCGCGAAGCCGAAGCTGCTCGAGCCGACCATGGCGGTCGAGGTCGTGACCCCCGAGGAGTTCCTCGGCGACGTCATGGGCAACCTCAACAGCCGCCGCGGCCGCATCGAGGAGATGCAGCCGATGGGGAACGCGACCACGGTCAAGGCGAGCGTGCCGCTCTCGGAGATGTTCGGCTACGCCACCGACCTGCGGTCGATGACGCAGGGTCGCGCCACGTTCACGATGCAGTTCGACCGTTACGAGGACGTCCCGCAGAGCATCGCCGCGGAGATCGTCGACTCCAATACGGGCTCGTAGAGAAAGGATCAGAGAAGAAGATGGCCAAGCAGAAGTTCGAGCGCACGAAGCCGCACGTCAACGTCGGCACGATCGGTCACATCGATCACGGCAAGACCACCCTGACCGCCGCGATCACGAAGGTGCTCGCCGAGCAGGGCAGCGGCAACACGCAGGTGCGCGACTTCGCGTCGATCGACAACGCTCCCGAGGAGCGGCAGCGCGGCATCACCATCAACACCGCGCACGTCGAGTACGAGACGGAGAACCGTCACTACGCGCACGTCGACTGCCCGGGGCACGCCGACTACATCAAGAACATGATCACGGGCGCCGCCCAGATGGACGGCGCGATCCTCGTGGTCTCCGCCGCCGACGGCCCGATGCCGCAGACCCGCGAGCACATCCTCCTGGCACGCCAGGTCGAGGTGCCGGCGATCGTCGTCGCGCTCAACAAGGCCGACATGGTCGACGACCCCGAGCTGCTCGAGCTCGTCGAGTTGGAGGTCCGCGAGCTCCTCACGAAGTACGAGTTCCCCGGCGACGACATCCCGGTCATCCAGGTCTCGGCGCTGAAGGCGCTCGAGGGCGACGCGGAGTGGACGCCGAAGATCCTCGAGCTCATGGAGGCCGTCGACACCTACATCCCGGAGCCCGTCCGCGACGTCGACAAGCCGTTCCTCATGCCGATCGAGGACGTGTTCACGATCACCGGCCGCGGCACCGTCGTCACCGGCCGCGTCGAGCAGGGCAAGATCGAGGTCGGGAACGAGATCGAGATCGTCGGCATCCACCCGGAGACCGAGAAGACGGTCGTCACGGGCCTCGAGATGTTCCAGAAGTCCCTCGACTACGCGCAGGCCGGCGACAACGCCGGGGCGCTCCTCCGCGGCATCAAGCGCGAGGACGTCGAGCGCGGCCAGGTGCTCGCGAAGCCGGGCTCCATCACGCCGCACACGCACTTCAAGTCCGAGGTCTACGTCCTCTCGAAGGAGGAGGGCGGCCGCCACACGCCGTTCTTCAACGGCTACCGGCCGCAGTTCTACTTCCGCACGACGGACGTGACCGGCTCGATCAAGCTGCCGGAGGGCCAGGAGATGGTCATGCCGGGCGACAACACGCAGATGGAGATCGAGCTGATCCAGCCGATCGCCATGGACGAGGGTCTCCGCTTCGCGATCCGCGAGGGCGGCCGGACCGTCGGCGCAGGCGTCGTCACGGAGATCGTCAAGTAGGACGGCCTCGGCCGCCTCGGACACAGGAAAGGGAGCCCCGGTGCCTCAGCAGAAGATCCGTATCCGCCTCAAGGGATACGACCACACCCAGCTCGACCGGTCGGCGCAGTCGATCGTCGAGACTGCTCAGCGCACCGGGGCGACCATCACCGGTCCCGTGCCGCTGCCGACGGAGAAGAACGTGTACACGGTCATCCGCTCGCCCTTCAAGGACAAGGACAGCCGTGAGCACTTCGAGATCCGGACGCACAAGCGGCTGATCGACATCCACTCGCCGACGCCGAAGACGGTCGACTCGCTGATGCGGCTCGACCTCCCGGCCGGCATCGACATCGAGATCAAGCTTTGATGGTCACCGCCAACGACACAGCTCGCGCCCGCGTAGCGGCTGCAACGCGTCGCATCGCGGCGTCCTCGGGTGCGCCCGTAGCCTCCGGCTACGAACGCACCCTGCGTCCTTGCGCTGCTCGCGTTTCGCCGTCCGCGCGCACGATCTGCGTCGCCGGAGGTGACCGATGAAGGCGATCCTCGGCAGGAAGCTCGGCATGACGCAGATCTTCGACACGGAGACCGGCAAGGTCACGCCCGTGACGGTCATCGAGGCGGGGCCGTGCCCGGTCGTCGCCGTGCGTACCGCCGACGCCGACGGCTACGACGCCGTGCAGCTCGCGTTCGAGCCGGTTGCCGAGCGGAAGCTCTCGAAGGGCGAGCTCGGGCATCTGCAGACGGCCGACGTCGCGCCGCACCGGCATCTCGTCGAGTTCCGCGGCCGCGGGCTCGAGACGCCGATCGGCGAGTCGGTCACCGTCGAGCTGTTCCAGGTCGGCGACCGCGTCAAGGTCGCGGGGACCGGGATCGGCAAGGGCTTCGCCGGCACGATCAAGCGCCACAACTTCAAGAGCGGCCCCAAGTCCCACGGCTCGCACAACGTCCGCAAGCCGGGCTCGATCGGTGCCTCGGCGACGCCCTCGCGCGTGTTCAAGGGGATGCGCATGGCCGGCCGGATGGGCGGCAAGCGGGTCACGCAGCTCGGCCTCGTCGTCCACGACGTCGACCCGGAGCGCAACCTGCTGCTCGTCAAGGGCGCCGTCCCGGGCCCGAAGAACGGGCTCGTCGAGATCCGGGAGGACGCGAACCGTGGCTAGCCCGAAGGCCCCCGTCATCGGCGGCACGAAGCAGGACGTCTCGCTCGACGAGGCGATCTTCGGCGCCGAGCTCAGGCCGCACCTCGTCCACGAGACGGTGCGCGCCGAGCTGAACGCGCGCCGGGCCGGCACGCGCGGCGCCAAATCGCGCGGGCTCGTCTCGGGCGGCCGCGCCAAGCCGTGGCGCCAGAAGGGCACGGGCCGCGCCCGCGCCGGCACGACGCGCGCGCCTCAGTTCACGGGCGGCGGCTCCGCGTTCCCGCCCGTCATGCGCGGCTTCGAGGTGAAGGTCAACCGCAAGGCGCGCCGCGCCGCGCTGAAGAGCGCCCTCTCGGCGCACGCGCAAGCCGGCAGCCTCGGGATCGTCGACGGCGCGACCTTCGACGCACCCTCGACCAAGGGCGCCCTCGAGCTCCTCGCAGGCTGGGGCAAGGAGACGCCGATCCTCGTCGTCGCGACCGAGGCCGAGGAGACGCTCGTCAAGTCGTTCCGCAACCTCGACCGGGTGCTGGTGACGGTGCCCGAGGAGCTCGAGGTCGCCGAGTTGGTGTGGGCGCGCTCGCTGCTCGTGACGCAGGCGGCCCTGCCGCTGGTCGAGGCGCGCGCCGTCGGCCGCAAGCAGGGACGCGAGGGCGACGCGGAGGAGGGGACGGCGTCGAACGTCGAGGTCTAGCTCACCCCAACGAGGTGCTCCTCGCTCCGGTCGTGTCGGAGAAGAGCTACAGCCTCATCACCGATCGCAAGTACACGTTCAAGGTCCACCGCGACGCGCACAAGACGCAGGTCCGCCAGGCGGTCGAGCAGCTCTTCGACGTGAACGTCGAGAAGGTCGCGATCCTCAAGGTGCAGGCGAAGCCGAAGCGGCGCGGCCTCTCCAAGGGCACGCGGCCCGGCTGGAAGAAGGCGATCGTGCAGGTGCGCGAGGGCCAGACCATCGACATCTTCGAGGGGGCGCAGGTCTAGTGGCGATCCGCAGGTACAAGCCGACGAGCCCCGGCCGGCGCTTCATGTCGGTGTCCACCTTCGAGGAGGTCACGAAGGACCGGCCCGAGAAGTCGCTGACCGAGAAGCTCACGAAGAAGGGCGGCCGCAACAACAACGGCCGGATCACGACGCGCCACCAGGGCGGCGGCCACAAGCGCCGCTACCGGATCGTCGACTTCAAGCGCCTCAAGGACGGCGTCCCGGCGAAGGTCGCCGCGATCGAGTACGACCCGAACCGGTCGGCCCGGATCGCGCTCCTCCACTACGCCGACGGCGCGAAGAGCTACATCATCGCGCCGGCACGGCTCGCGGTCGGAGCGACCGTCGAGTCCGGCCCGGGCGCGGACATCAAGCCCGGCAACGCGCTGCCGCTCGCGAACATCCCGACCGGCACGATGGTGCACGCCGTCGAGCTCAAGCCCGGCCAGGGCGCGAAGATGGCGCGCAGCGCGGGCGCGAGCGTCCAGCTCGTCGCGAAGGACGCGCCGTACGCCGTGCTCCGGCTCCCGTCCGGCGAGCTCCGCCGCGTGCCGCTAACCTGTCGCGCGACGGTCGGTCAGGTCGGCAACGTCGACCACGAGAACGTCACGGGCGGCAAGGCCGGACGCTCCCGGTGGAAGGGGAAGCGGCCGGCGGTGCGCGGCTCCGCGATGAACCCGGTCGACCACCCGCACGGTGGCGGCGAGGGCAAGTCGAAGGGCGGCCGTCACCCCGTCACCCCGTGGGGCGTGCCCACGCTCGGCAAGCGCACGCGCCGCAAGCACAAGGAATCGGACAAGCTGATCGTTCGCGGCCGTCGCCGCGGGAAGGACAAGCGTTGAGTAGGTCTTCCAAGAAGGGGCCATTCGTCGAGGAGCGGCTCATCAGCCGGATCGAGGCGATGAACGCCACGAACGAGAAGCGGATGATCCGCACCTGGTCGCGCACCTCCACGATCTTCCCGGAGATGGTCGGGCACACGATCGCCGTCCACGACGGCCGGAAGCACGTGCCCGTGTTCGTGTCGGAGCAGATGGTCGGGCACAAGCTCGGCGAGTTCGCGCCCACCCGCACCTTCCGCGGGCACTCTGGCGACCGCAAGACGGCGGTGAAGCGCTAGTGGCCGTCGCGGAGCGCCAGGAAGTCCGCGCCGAGGCCAAGTACGTGCGCTCGAGCGCGCGGAAGGCCCGTCTCGTGCTCGAGCACGTGCGCGGCCGCACGGTCCCGGAGGCGCGCACCATCCTCGCCTTCAGCCAGCGGGCGGTCGCCACGGAGGTCGAGAAGGTGCTCAAGAGCGCCGTCGCCAACGCCGAGGCCAATCACGGCCTGATCGGCGACGAGCTCGTCGTCGTGGCCGCCTACGCCGACGAGGGCCCGACGATCAAGCGCTGGCGTCCCCGCGCGCGCGGCCGCGTCAACCGGATCCTCAAGCGCACGTGCCACATCACCATCCGCCTCGCCGAGGCGCCCGAGCAGGCCACGCCGCGCCGCCGCAAGCAGGCGGCCGCGAAGGCCGAGCAGCCGAAGCCCGAGGGCGGGACGCAGACCAGGTCCCGCTCGCGCGGCAAGAAGAAGGAGGTCGCGGCCTAATGGGTCAAAAGGTGCATCCGGGCGGCCTGCGGGTCGGCGTCATCCACGACTGGAAGTCGAACTGGTTCGCCGGCAAGAAGGACTTCGCCGCGTACATCCTCGAGGACGTGAAGATCCGCGAGCACATCCAGCGGAAGCTGTCGCACGCGGGCCTGTCGGACATCCTCATCCGCAAGGACAAGCAGCGGGTGACGATCGACATCTACACGGCCCGCCCGGGGATCGTGATCGGCAAGTCGGGCGTCGAGGTCGACGCGCTGCGCAAGGAGCTGCACGCGCTCACCCGCAAGAACGTCCACATCAACATCAACGAGATCAAGCGCCCCGAGCTCGACGCGAAGCTGGTCGCCCAGTCGATCGCGGAGCAGCTCGAGAACCGCGTCTCGTTCCGCCGCGCGATGAAGCGCTCGCTCGCCTCGGGCATCCGCTCGGGCGCGCAGGGGATCAAGATCCAGTGCGGCGGCCGCCTCGGCGGCTCGGAGATGTCGCGCTCGGAGAGCTATTCCGAGGGCCGCGTCCCGCTGCACACGATCCGCGCCGACATCGACTACGGCTTCGCCGAGGCGAAGACGACCTACGGCCGGATCGGCGTCAAGGTCTGGATCAACAAGGGCGAGATCATGCCGGAGGGCTTCGGCCTCGAGAGCGCGCGCGAGGCGCGGGCGCTCGGCGACCAGGATCAGGCGCGGCGGCGCCGCGGCGGCCCGATGGAGGGCCTCGGCGCCTCCCGCGAGTCCGGCCGTGGCCGGCGCGAGCAGGACCGCGAGGGCCTCGGCCCCGTGCGTCGGCGTCGTCCCGGTCCCGGCCGTCCGGGCGGAGGCCCGGGTGGCGGCGGCGGTCGCGGTCCCGGCGGCGGGCGCGGTCCCGGTCGCGGGCGCGGCCCGGGCGGCCAGCGGCGCCAGGAGAACGTGGAGCGCCCGCGGACGGACGAGCAGGCTCGCTCGGCCGAGGGTCGCGAGCAGCCCGTGGTCGAGCCCGAGGTGCAGGTGACGCCGCCGGAGGTTGCCGAGGCGCCGGAGACGGCCGCCCCGGAGCAGGCCGGCGACGACAAGACCACGCCTGAGGCCTCGGGCAGCGAGGAGTCGTAGGCGATGCTGCTCCCGAAGAAGACGAAGTTCCGGAAGGTGCACCGCGGCCGCATGCGCGGCAACTCGCGGGGCCAGACCGCCGTGCAGTACGGCGACTACGGGATCAAGGCGCTCGAGCGCGGCTGGGTCACCAACCGTCAGATCGAGGCCGCCCGTATCGCCATGACGCGCAAGATCAAGCGCGGCGGCAAGGTCTGGATCAACCTCTTCCCGGACAAGTCGTACACGAAGAAGCCGGCCGAGACCCGCATGGGCTCCGGCAAGGGCTCGCCCGAGGGTTGGGTCGCGGTCGTCAAGCCCGGCCGCGTCATGTTCGAGCTCTCCGGCGTGCCCGAGCCGCTCGCCCGCGAGGCGCTGCGCCTCGCCGGGCAGAAGCTGCCGGTCAAGACCAAGGTCGTGAAGCGAGAAGCGGAGCTGTTCGACTGATGAAGGCGAGAGACCTACGCACCATGAGCATCGAAGACCTGGACAAGGCGCTCGCCGAGCGCCGCCAGGAGCTCTTCAACCTGCGCTTTCAGTCCGCGACCGGCGCCCTGGAGAACTCGGCGCGCCTCCGGACGGCGAAGCGCGAGATCGCCCGGATCCTGACGGTCCGGCACGAGCGTGAGGACGGGTAGCACGGATGGCCGAGAAGAAGAAGAAGAAGAACGACGAGACGACGGCGGAGGAGACCGAGGTGGTCGAGGAGACGACCCCCGAGGCGCCTGCTGCCGAGTCCGAGACACCGCCGGCGGCTGAGCCCGCGGCCGAGGCGCCCGTGGCCGAGGAAGCAGCGGCCGAGGAGCCTGTGGCCGAGGAGCCCGTGGCTGAGGAGCCCGCCGCCGAGGAGACCCCGGCGGAGGAGCCCGAGGCTGCCCCGGAGCCCGAGGCTGCGGTGGAGGAGCCCGTCGAGGAGCCGGTCGCCGAGGCCGAGCCCGAGGCCGCCGCGCCCGAGGCAGAAGCCGCCGAGGCCGCGCCCGAGGCGGAGGCCAAGCCCGAGGCTCCGGCCGAGGAGGCCACGCCCGCCGCCGTCTCCGGCCCGAAGCAGAAGCGCAAGCGCCTCCCGCGCCCGCTCCGCCGCCAGCGGACGAAGACTCCGCGCGGCAACACGAAGCGGTGAGCGGAAGCCGATCGTCCGGCTCGAGAAGCCGGAGCACGAGCGCGGGCGCCGCCAGGAGCGCCAGGGCACCGTCGTCTCGGCCGTCCAGGACAAGACGATCGTCGTCCAGGTCGCGACCGTGAAGGCGCACCCGCGCTACAAGAAGGTCGTCCGCCGCTCCCAGCGCTTCCACGCGCACGACGAGCGCAACGTCGCGAAGGTCGGCGACGTCGTGCGCATCGTCGAGACGCGCCCGGTGTCGAAGCTGAAGCACTGGCGCCTCGTCGAGGTCGTGGAGGAAGCGCAAGTGATCCAGCAGGAATCCCGCCTTCGCGTCGCCGACAACACCGGCGCCCGCGAGATCCTCTGCATCCGCGTCATCGGCGGCTCGCGCCGTCGCTACGCCCGCGTCGGCGACATCATCGTCGCCACGGTCAAGGCCGCGACGCCGCAGGGGACGGTCAAGAAGGGCGACGTCGTGAAGGCGGTCGTCGTGCGCACGAAGAAGGCCTACGGCCGCGACGACGGCACGCTCATCTCGTTCGACGAGAACGCGGCCGTGATCATCGACAACCAGAACAACCCGCGCGGCACCCGCATCTTCGGGCCGGTCGCGCGCGAGCTCCGCGAGCGGAACTTCATGAAGATCGTCTCGCTCGCGCCGGAGGTGCTCTGAGTGGCGACCAAGCTGAAGATCAAGAAGGGCGACGTCGTCCAGATGATCACGGGCAAGGACCGCGGCAAGCAGGGCCGGGTCCTCGAGACGCGCCCGAGTGAGGGCCGCGTCATCGTCGAGAACCTGAACATCGTCAAGCGCCACACGCGTCCGCGCCCGATCCGGCAGCGGAGCAGCATGGGCGGGCAGCAGGTCGAGCCGGGCGGGATCATCGAGAAGGCGGCCGCCGTGTCGGTCTCGAACGTGATGATCGTCTGTCCGACCTGCAAGCGCGCGACGCGCGTCGGGATCAGGGAGAAGGAGACGCCGCACGGCATCGTGCGCGTCCGCGTCTGCCGCCGCGCCGACTGCGACCGAGGAGATCGACTGATGGCCGCGACCGAGACGTACGTGCCGCGCCTGAAGGCGCTCTACGACGACGAGCTGCGCGAGCGGCTCAAGGACGAGCTCGGCCTCGCGAGCGTCATGCAGGTGCCGCGCATCGAGAAGATCACGCTCAACATGGGCGTCGGCGATGCCAAGACCGATGCCAAGGCGCTCGACAGCGCGATCGAGGAGCTGACGACGATCGCGGGGCAGCGCGCGCAGGTGCGCCGCGCCCGCAAGTCGATCGCCGGCTTCAAGCTCCGCGAGGGCATGGCGATCGGCGCGAAGGTGACGCTCCGCGGCGCCCGGATGTGGGAGTTCCTCGATCGGCTGGTGTCGATCGCACTCCCGCGCATCCGCGACTTCCGCGGCCTCGACCCCGGCTCGTTCGACGGGCGCGGCAACTTCAGCCTCGGGATCCGGGAGCAGATCATCTTCCCGGAGATCGACTACGACAGCATCCAGCAGGTGCGCGGCCTCGACGTCGCGATCACCACGAGCGCCGAGACGGACGAGCAGGCACGCGCGTCTGCTCGTCGCCCTCGGACTGCCGTTCGCGCGCGTCGAGAGAGGGGAAGGCTAATGGCGAAGAAGTCCCTGGTCATCAAGCAGCAGCGCACGCACCGCTTCAAGACGCGGAACTACACGCGCTGCCAGCGCTGCGGCCGCCCGCGCGCCGTCTTCAGGAAGTTCGGCATCTGCCGCATCTGTCTGCGCGAGCTCGCGCACCAGGGCGCGATCCCGGGCATGACGAAGAGCTCCTGGTAGGGAAGAGAGAGACGACGTGCTGACCGATCCGATTGCAGACATGCTCACGCGCATCCGCAACGCCAACAAGGCGCTGCACGCGTCCACGCGCATGCCGACCTCGCGCATGAAGCTGGAGATCGCCCGCCTCCTCAAGGAGGAGGGCTACATCCGCGACTTCCGCGTCGAGTCCGGCGAGAGCTTCGACGAGCTCGTCATCGAGCTCAAGTACGGCCGCGGACGCGAGCGGGTCATCACCGACCTGAAGCGCATCTCCAAGCCCGGCCGGCGCGTCTACGCGCGCAAGGACCGCCTCCCGCGGGTCCTCGGCGGCATGGGCGTCGCGATCCTGTCCACCTCGAAGGGCCTCGTCACCGCCCGCACGGCCGAGAAGGAAGGCATGGGCGGCGAGGTCATCGCCTTCATCTGGTAGCCCCATGAGTCGGATCGGACGCAAGCCCATCACCCTGCCCGACGGCGTCTCCGTCGTCGTGCGCCCCGGCCTCGTCACCGTCGACGGCCCCAAGGGCCAGCTCGCCCAGACGGTGCCCGCGCGGATGAAGATCGAGGAGCGGGACGGCGAGATCGTCGTCGAGCGCCCGACCGAGCGCGGCGAGGACCGCGCGCTCCACGGGCTCACGCGCAGCCTCATCGCGAACATGGTCGAGGGCGTCACGAACGGGTTCGAGAAGCGCCTGGAGATCCAGGGCGTCGGCTACCGTGCCTCCCTGCGCGGCACGGCGCTCGAGCTCGCCGTCGGCTACTCGCACTCCGTCGTGAAGGACGCCCCGGAGGGGATCACGTTCGAGGTGCCGGTGCCGACGCAGATCGTCGTCCGCGGCAACGACAAGCAGCAGGTGGGCCAGATCGCGGCCGAGATCCGCAAGGTGCGTCCGCCGGAGCCCTACAAGGGCAAGGGAATCCGCTACGAGGGCGAGTACGTCCGCAGGAAGGTCGGGAAGAGAGCGTAATGGCGACGTTGACGAAGAAGCAGGCCCGCGACCGGCGCCACCGCCGGGTGCGCGGCAAGGTCGCCGGGACCGCCGAGCGGCCCCGCCTCGCCGTCTTCCGCTCCAACCGCGGCATCGAGGCGCAGCTGATCGACGACGTCGAGGCGAAGACCCTCGCGTCGGCGAGCTGGCTGGCGCTCAAGGGCTTCAAGGGCGACAAGACGGAGCAGTCGGCCGAGGTCGGCAAGCTCCTCGCCCAGAACGCGAAGAAGGCCGGGATCGAGACCGCCGTGTTCGACCGCGGCGGCTACCTCTTCCACGGCCGGGTCAAGGCGCTCGCCGACGGTGCGCGCGAGGGAGGGCTGAGGTTCTAGTGGCAACGCAGATCGCCGAGTCGAGAGAGCTCAAGGAGCGCGTGGTCGAGATCAACCGCGTCGCCAAGGTCGTGAAGGGCGGCCGCCGGTTCTCGTTCACCGCGCTGGTCGTGGTCGGCGACGAGGTCGACCGCGTGGGCGTCGGCTACGGCAAGGCCCGCGAGGTGCCTCTCGCGATCACGAAGGCCGTCGACGACGCCAAGAAGAACCTGTTCACGGTGCCGAAGCACGGTACGACGATCACGCATCAGTCGCTCGGGCGCTTCGACGCGGCCCGTGTGCTGCTCCGCCCCGCGAGCGAGGGAACCGGCGTCATCGCCGGCGGCGGCGTCCGCGCCGTGCTCGAGCTCGCCGGCATCCGCGACATCCTGGCGAAGAGCCTCGGCACGACGAACCCGATCAACATGGCGAAGGCGACGGTCGTCGCGCTCCAGCAGCTGCGTCGGCCCGAGGAGGTCGCGCGCGCCCGCGGGAAGACCGTGGCGGAGATCCTGCCCGTGCCCCGTGCGGAGCGCGAGACCAACGCCGCCGAGGCCGTCGCCGCGGCGACGGCGCTGCAGGCCGACGCGCCGGCCGAGCCGGAGCCCGCGCCGAGGCTGTGCCCGAGGTCGAGCCCGCGGGCGAGGACGAGTCCTGATGGCCAAGGTTCGCGTCGTCCAGACCCGCAGCCAGATCGGCCAGAGCGAGCGCCACCGCGGCACCCTGCGCGCGCTCGGCCTGGGCAAGATCGGGTCGGCCGCCGAGCACGAGGAAGGCCCGGTCCTCGCGGGTATGCTGCGGAAGGTCCGCCACCTCGTGAAGGTGGAAGGGGGCCCCGCGAATGGCTGACGGACTCGACCTCTCGAACCTCAAGCCTGCGCAGGCGCGCAAGGATCGTAAGCGCGTCGGGCGCGGCCTCGGCTCCGGTAAGGGCCGCTACTCCGGCCGTGGCCTGAAGGGCCAGAAGTCGCGCTCGGGCTCGAAGAAGATGCGCGCCGGCTTCGAGGGCGGGCAGATGCCGCTCTACATGCGGGTCGGCAAGCTGCGCGGCGCGACGTCGAAGGACGCGATGCCGATCGGCCCGTTCATGACCAAGACGCAGCCGGTCAACGTCAAGGCGCTCGAGGAGCGCTTCGAGGCCGGCGCGGACGTGACGCCCGAGGCGCTGAAGGCGAAGCGGCTGATCCGCTCGATCCGGATCGACGTGAAGGTCCTCGGCGTCGGCGAGCTGACGAAGGCCCTGACCGTGCACGCACACGGCGTCTCGGCCTCCGCCCGCGAGAAGATCGAGGCCGCCGGCGGCACGGTCGTGCTGCTCCGCGAGCCGAAGGTGAAGAAGCGGACGAAGACGAAGGCCAAGCCCGCGCCGGCCGTCGAGGCTCCCGCGGACGAGGCCCCGGCCGACGAGCAGCCCGCCGCGGAACCCGAGGAGTAACGCTTGCTCTCCTGGCTCGCCAACGCCTGGCGGGTCCCGGAGCTCCGGCACCGGGTCCTCTTCACGGCGCTCATCCTTGCGATCTACCGCTTCGGCGCGTGGATCCCGGCGCCGGGCGTCGACGCCGACCAGGTCAAGGGCTCGCTGTCCGGCCAGGGCGGCACCGTCCTCGGCCTCCTGAACCTCTTCTCCGGCGGCGCGCTCGCGCGCTTCTCGGTCTTCGCGCTCGGGATCATGCCGTACGTCACGGCGTCGATCATCGTGCAGCTCATGACCGTGGTGATCCCGCGGCTCGAGGCGCTCCAGAAGGAGGGCGAGTCCGGGTACGCCAAGATCAACCAGTACACGCGCTACCTGACGGTCGCCCTCGCGGCCGCGCAATCCACCGGGTACGCCTTCCTGTTCCAGCGGCAGGGCGCGCTCGACTTCAACACCGGCCGCCTCGTCCTGATCGTGATCACGCTCACGGCCGGCTGCGTGCTGCTGATGTGGATGGGCGAGCTGATCACGAAGCGCGGGGTCGGCAACGGCATCTCGCTGCTGATCTTCGCCTCGATCCTCGTCTCGCTCCCGGTCGGGATCCGCGCGTTCATCAACGGCGGCCCGATGGAGAAGCTCTTCTTCCCGCTGATCGCGCTCGGCGTCATCGTCGCCGTCGTCTTCATCCAGGAGGGGCAGCGCCGCATCCCGATCCAGTACGCGAAGCGGATGGTGGGCCGGCGCATGACGTCTGGCGGCTCGACCTACATGCCGCTGCGCGTGAACATGGCCGGCGTCATCCCGATCATCTTCGCGGCGGCGATCATGGCCTTCCCGCCGACCATCGGGCAGTACTTCCCCTCGACGCAGAGCTTCGTGAACGACTACTTCCTGCCCACGAGCCTGCCCTACATGCTGCTCCAGGGCTTCCTGATCGTGGTCTTCACGTACTTCTACACCGCGGTCCAGTTCAACCCGGTCGACCAGGCCGACAACCTGCGCCGCTACGGCGGGTACATCCCGGGGATCCGTCCCGGGCCGCCGACCGCGCAGTACCTCGACCGCGTGCTCACGCGCCTGACGCTGCCCGGCGCGATCTACCTGGCGCTCGTGGCGACGCTGCCGACGCTCTTCATCCGCTACGGCGGCTTCTCGCAGGCCACGGCCGGCGCGCTCGGCGGCACCTCCGTCCTCATCGCCGTCGGCGTCGCGCTCGACACGATGCGGCAGATGGAGGCGCAGATGATGCAGCGCTCCTACGAGGGCTTCCTCAAGTAGTGAACGTCCTGCTGCTCGGCCCGCAGGGGTCCGGCAAGGGCACCCAGGCGAAGCGGATCTCCGCCGAGGCGGGCGTTCCGCACGTCTCGACCGGCGACATGTTCCGGGAGTCGATCGCGGTGCAGACCGACCTCGGCCGCCGGGTCGAGCCGATCCTCGAGCGCGGCGACCTCGTCCCGGACGAGCTCACGATCGAGCTCATCCGCGAACGGCTCGGACGCGGTGACGCGCTGCGCGGATTCGTGCTCGACGGCTTCCCGCGCACGCTCGCGCAGGCCGAGGCGCTCGACGCGATGCTCGACGAGGAGGGCCGCCGGCTCGACGTCGTCTTCGACCTCCAGGTCTCGGACGGCGTCGCGCGGGAGCGCCTGCTCAACCGCGCTGCGCTCGAGAACCGGCCGGACGACACGCCCGAGGCGATCGACCGCCGGCTCGCGCTCTATCACGAGCTCACGCTGCCGATCTCGGAGCACTACCGCGCGCGCGGGATCCTCGTCGGCATCCACGGCGAGCGCACGCCGGACGAGGTGTTCCGGGAGATCCAGCACGCGCTCCGGACCGTGGAGGCGCGAGCGTAGTGACCCTCCTCGCAGAGCATGGCGGCCTCCAGCGCGCGATCACGCTGCGCCAGAGCCCACCCACGCCCTTGCCAAGGCGGCCAGCCTTGGCTGCGGACGCGTGCGGCCTCTGGCTTGGTGCTCGCGCACCGGAGATCCACCCGCCCCACGAGGAGAGTCACTGATGGCGATCATCCGCAAGAGCGCGCGCGAGCTCGAGCTGATGGCGGCGGCCGGCGAGGTCGTCGCGCGGACGCACGAGCTGATGCGAGAGCACGTCCGCCCCGGCGTGACCACGGGCGAGCTCGACCGGATCGGCGAGGAGTTCATCCGCTCGCAGGGCGGCGTTCCGACGTTCAAGGGGTACCGCGGCTACCCGGCTGCGCTGTGCATCTCGCGCAACGACATGGTCGTGCACGGGATCCCCGGCCGCGACGCGCTCGCCGAGGGCGACATCGTCTCAATCGACGTGGGCGTCACGCTGGGCGGCTTCGTCGCCGACTCGGCCTGGAGCTACGCCGTCGGCGAGATCTCCGACGAGGCCCAGCGGCTCCTCGAGGCCTGCGAGGCGTCGCTGATGGCCGGGCTCGAGCAGGCCCGTGTCGGCAACCGCATCGGCGACATCTCCCACGCGGTCCAGACCGTGGTGGAGGAAGCGGGCTTCGCGGTCGTCCGCAGCCTCGTCGGCCACGGCGTCGGCCGCGACATGCACGAGGAGCCGCAGATCCCGAACTTCGGCGAGCCGGGCCGCGGCCCGCTGCTCGCGGAGGGCATGACGCTCGCGATCGAGCCGATGATCACCGCCGGGCACCCGGACGTCGTCCTGCTCGAGGACCGGTGGTCGATCGTGACCGAGGACGGCTCCCTCTCCGCCCATTTCGAGCACACCGTCGCGGTCACCGAGCACGGGCCCAGGATCCTCACGATGGCTCCTGCCCGTTTGCTACAGTGACCGACCGCGCCGCCTTTGGCGTGCGCATTTTTTCCTCTCGAGGTCAAGGATTTTGCCGGTCAAGGAAGAGAAGATCGAGGTCGAAGGCGAGGTCGTCGAGGCGCTCCCGAGCACGATGTTCCGGGTGCACACGGAGACGGGGCACGACGTGCTCGCGAAGATCTCCGGGAAGATGCGCAAGCACTACATCCGCATCCTTCCGGGCGACAAGGTCAAGGTGGAGCTCTCTCCCTACGACCTGACTCGCGGCCGCATCACCTACCGTCACAAGTAACCAGGAGTCGAGCTTGAAGGTCCGTCCGTCCGTGAAGCCGATGTGCGAACGCTGCCGCGTGATCCGCCGGCACGGCCGCGTGATGGTCATCTGCTCGAACCCGAACCACAAGCAGAGGCAGGGCTGAGTGGCACGCATCGCCGGAGTCAATCTCCCCAACCAGAAGCGGCTCGAGATCGGGCTGACCTACATCTACGGCATCGGCCAGTCGACGGCACATGAGATCTGCGCCGCGCTCGGGCTGTCGCCCGACGAGAAGATCCGCGACCTGACCGACGACGAGATCACCAAGCTCCGCAACTACATCGATTCCGACCTTCAGGTCGAGGGCGACCTGCGCCGCGAACGCCAGCAGGCGATCAAGCGCCTCGGCGACATCGGCTCGTACCGCGGCATCCGCCACCGCCGGGGCCTCCCGGTCAACGGACAGCGGACGAAGACGAACGCGCGCACCCGCAAGGGCCCGAAGAAGACCGTCGGCCGCGGCAAGAAGGGCAAGTAATGGCACCTCCTCGCAAGGCAGCGGCCAGGGGCCGCACGCGCCGCCGCGTGCGCAAGAACGTCGCGATCGGTCAGGCGCACATCAAGACGTCGTTCAACAACACGATCGTCGCCCTTACCGACAAGGAGGGGAACGTCATCACCTGGAAGTCGGCCGGCGCGGTGGGCTTCAAGGGCTCGCGCAAGTCGACGCCGTTCGCCGCCCAGGTGACGGCCGACGCGTGTGCGCGCGACGCGATCGACAACCACGGCATGCAGAAGGTCGAGGTGTTCGTGAAGGGCCCCGGCTCCGGGCGCGAGACGGCGATCCGCTCGCTCCAGGCCGCCGGCCTCGAGATCCTCGGCGTCAGGGACGTCACCCCGCAGGCCCATAACGGCGTGCGGCAGAAGAAGCGGAGGCGCGTCTAGTGGCCCGCGACCTGGGACCGAAATGCCGCGTCTGCCGGCGGGAGGGCATGAAGCTCTTCCTCAAGGGCGAGCGCTGCCTCACAGAGAAGTGCGCGATCGAGCGCCGGTCGTACCCGCCGGGCGAGCACGGCCGCGGCCGCATCAAGCAGTCCGAGTACCTCGTGCAGCTGCGCGAGAAGCAGAAGGCGCGCCGGTACTACGGCCTGCTCGAGAAGCAGTTCCGCACGTACTACGCCAAGGCCTCGCGCAAGACGGGGATCACCGGCGAGAACCTGCTGAGGATGCTCGAGACGCGCCTCGACAACGTCGTCTACCGGCTCGGCTTCGCCGCCTCGCGCGCGCAGGCCCGCCAGCTCGTGCGCCACGGCCACTTCCAGGTGAACGGGCGCCGGGTGAACATCCCTAGCTACCAGGTCAAGCCCGACGACATCGTCACGGTTGCCGCAGGCTCGGCCGCGCAGCAGGTCATCCGCGACGCGACCGATCTCACTGCCGCGGTGTCGCCGTGGCTGCAGGCCGACCACGAGGGCCTGACCGGCAAGGTGCTCAAATGGCCGGAGCGCGCGGAGATCGACGCGCCCGTCCAGGAGCAGCTGATCGTCGAGCTCTACTCCAAGTAACCGCTCTACCCGAAAGGCGACATGGCAGTCAGAACCAGCCTCATGGAGTTCCAGATCCCGAAGATCGTCCACGAGGAGGTGGACGAGAACCGCGGCGTGTTCGTGATCGAGCCGCTCGACCGCGGCTTCGGCTACACGTTCGGCAACTCGCTGCGCCGCGTGCTGCTCTCGTCGCTCGAGGGCGCCGCCGTCACGTCCGTGAAGGTCGAGGGCGTCGCCCACGAGTTCACGACGCTCCCGGGCGTCCGCGAGGACGTGACCGACATCATCCTCAACCTCAAGGATCTCATCTGCCGGCTGCACGGCGAGTCGCCCGAGATCGAGGTGCACATCGCGAAGAAGGGCGCCGGCGTCGTCACCGCCGGTGACATCGAGGCGCCCGCCGATCTCGAGATCCTCAACCCGGACCTCGAGATCGCGCACCTCGCGGAGAAGGGCAAGCTCGAGGTCACGCTCACGATCGGCCGCGGCCGCGGCTACGTCCCGGCCGAGCTGAACCGCGGGCCCGAGCACACGATCGGCGTCATCCCGATCGACTCGATCTTCACCCCGGTCCGCCGCGTCGCGTACGACGTCGAGGCCGCCCGCGTCGGGCAGCGCACCGACTACGACAAGCTGCGCCTCGACATCACCACCGACGGCTCGATCGAGCCGCGTGAGGCCCTCGGGCAGGCGTCCGAGATCCTCATCCGGCAGCTGATGATCTTCGCCGACCCGGAGCGGATCGAGGGCCTGAACGAGGCCGCGGCCGCCGCCGACGGGGCCGGCGGCGCCGAGATCTCCCTCGCCCACGGGATGGAGAACTTCCCGATCGAGGAGCTCGAGCTCGGCGTGCGCTCGTACAACTGCCTCAAGCGCGTCGGCATCGAGACGATCGGCGATCTCGTGACGAAGAGCGAGAACGAGCTCGCCGCGATCCCGAACTTCGGCAAGAAGTCGATCGAGGAGGTCAAGGAGACCCTCGCGACGCACGGGCTGACGCTTCGGGGGGACGAGGGCTAGGCCTCATGCGGCACCATCGCGCGGGCAAGAAGCTGGGCCGCGACTCGGCCCACCGCAAGTCGCTGTACGCGAACCTCGCGTGCGCCCTCGTCGAGCACGGTCGCATCAAGACGACCGTGACGAAGGCGAAGGCCGTGAAGCCGTTCGCCGAGCAGATGATCACGCTCGGCAAGCGCGGCGACCTCGCGGCCCGGCGGCAGGCGATCGCGGAGCTCCGCTCGCAGGATGCGGTGCACAAGCTCTTCGCCGAGGTGGCGCCCCGGTTCGCCGAGCGGCCGGGCGGCTACACGCGCATCGTCAAGATCGGCCCCCGGCAGGGCGACGCCGCGGAGATGGCCTACCTCGAGCTCGTGGACTACGAGCCCGCGCGGCCGGCGCTCGCGCCCTAGAGGCACGCGTGACATAGGCTGGGGATCGTGCTGCTCGTCGGCGCGATCCTCCTTGCCGTCTTCGTGCTCCCGGAGCCGTGGAACTACATCGCGGTGATCGCCGGCGCGGTCTTCGAGTGCTTCGAGACGGGACTGTTCATCTGGTACACCCGGCGCCGGCGTCCGACCGTGGGTGCCGAGGCGTTCGTCGGCCGCGTCGCGGAGGTCGTGGAGCCGCTGCGGCCGCGCGGCCGAGTCCGGATCGACGGCGAGCTCTGGAACGCGCGGTGCGAGGCCGGCGAGGCGCGTGCGGGCGACTCCGTCCGCGTTCTCCGCGTCGACGGCCTGACGCTGCTCGTCGAGCCGGGCTAGTCCTCGAGCTCGAGCGACTCGACCGCGAGCACCTCGTATGCGCCGGTCGACTGCTGCGCGGCTCCGGCGATCCGGGCGATCTCGTCGCGCAGGGCAGTGCCGCTCGAGACCTCGTCGCGGAGCGCGTCCTCGTCGGTCCAGAAGGTGATCCCGATCGACTCGCGCCGGTCCGGGTCGTGCAGGGCGATCCAACCCCGGAATCCGGTGGCCTCTCGCATCCACGGGAGGGCCTGCTCGCGGAAGGTCTCGACACCGGCCGCGATGTCCTCGGCCGATCCGGTGAAAGTCGTGACCCGCGCGAACATGAGTGGCTGCGATTGTACGGCGCGTGAAGCTCCGTCTCGACCTCGAGTACGACGGCGTCGACTTCCGCGGCTGGGCCGTGCAGCCGGGCCGGCGCACCGTCGAGGGGGAGCTGCGGACGGCGCTGTCGCACGTCTTCCCGCGCTGGGAAGGCCTCGCCGTCGCCGGGCGGACGGACACGGGCGTGCACGCGCTCGGTCAGGTCGTGTCGCTCGACGTCGAGGGCGGGCCGCCCCTCGAGCGGGCTCCCGGCGCGCTCAACGCCGAGCTGCCCGACGACCTCTCGGTGATCGCGGCCGCGGAGGCGTCGGACGACTTCCACGCCCGTTTCTCCGCGCGGTCGCGCAGCTACCGCTACCGGATCTACCGGCGGCGCTGGTCGTCGCCGTTCGAGGCCGGCCGCGCGTGGTGGAACCCGCGTCCGCTCGACGAGGAGGGGCTGGGGGCAGCCGCGGAAGCGCTCGTGGGCGAGCACGACTTCCGGGCCTTCACGCCGACCGAGACGCACCACGACGTCTTCGTCCGGGTCGTCGAGCACGCTGCGTGGTTCCGGCGCGGCGACCACCTCGAGCTCGAGATCACGGCCGACTCGTTCCTGCGGCACATGGTGCGGACGCTCGTCGGGACGATGGTGGAGCAGAGCCCCGAGCAGGTGGCCCGGCTGCTGGAGGGGCGTCCGCGCTCCGAGGCCGGCAGCACGGCGCCGCCGTGGGGTCTCTACCTCGTCTCGGTGCGCTACTAGGCGAGGAGCCGCGGCAGGTGGTGCGCGAACTGCGCGCGCCACGCCGGCCAGTCGTGCGCCACGTCGTGGCCCCAGACGTCGTGCTCGTGCGGGATGCCCTTCTCACCGAGCAGCGACGCGAACGCGTGCGTGGAGTGAAGCGCGCCCGTCGTGTCCTCCCACATCCCCTGCCCGACGACGAGCGTCAGCCGAACACGGCTCCGCAGCCAGTCGAGGTGCTCGCCGTGAAGGTGCGCGACGTAGTCCATCGGGTTGTGGAAGTACACGGCCTCGCCGCGCTCCCCCCACCCGGCCTGCGCGATGTCGTAGACGCCCGAGAGGCAGAGCGCGCGTGGGAACAGGTCGGCGCGGCGGAGCGCGAAGTTCGCGGCGTGGAACGCCCCGAGGGACGCGCCGGCGAGTGCGACGTCGTGGTGGCCGCCGCAGTCCTCGCGCACCCACGGGAGGACGTGCTCGACGATCCAGTGCTCGAAGGCGCCGTGCCGCCGCGCGCGCTCCTCGAGGGGCACGTCGCTCGCGGCCCAGGTCCAGGCGTCGAAGCTGTCGACGCAGTAGAGCTTCACCTGCCCGGCCTCGAGCGCGGGGGCGATGGCCGCGACCATCCCCGTCTGCTCCCAGTCCCAGGCAACGCCGCGCTCTGCCGGGAACGCGAGCAGCGGCGGCCCCCAGTGCCCGAACGCGGCGACGGTCGAGTCGCCGATCCGGACGTCGCGCGGTTTCAGGTCCACGCGGCCAGGAGGAGGTCGGCGAGGTGCGGGTGGAGCGCGTCGCGCCAGCCCGTCCACGTGTGCGCGTCCCGGTTCTCGACGAAGCGGAGCTCCCACTCCTGCCGCGCGAGGGCTGCGGCGAGTGCGCCGTTGTTCTCGAGGTTCTCCTCCGCCGTCCCGCACGTGATCACGGTCGGCACGCGCGCCACGTACCCGCGGCCGCCGTGCACTCGGCCGACGAAGCGGGTGATCCGGGCAAACCGCGGGAACCCCGACTCGTGCCCGTCGAGGCGGCGCCGGAAGAAGCTCCCGGACTGCAGGAAGAGGCCGGCGAAGGCGCCCGGATGGAGCCAGTGGGCGTGGAGGGCGGCGAGCGCGCCGAGACTGGCGCCCGCGAGGACCGGCTCGCCGCTGATCGGCGCCTCCTGCCCGAGCGCCGGCAGGAGCTCTGCGGCGAGTGCGTTCCCGTAGCGAGCGGAGGCAGAGTACGACTCGTTGCGGTCTCCGGGCGGTGCCAGGAGCGCGGCGCGGAACTCCGGGACGTCGCCGAAGTCCATCAGATGGTCGAAGAAGCGCAGGAGTTCGGCGAACTCGGCGTACTCGGGGCCGTCGTGGACGACCAGCAGCGGCAGGGGCTCGGCCGGGTCCGTGTCGGCCGCCGACCAGAGGAGAGCGTCGACGCCGCTGCGGAGCCGACGGCTCTCGAGTCGGAATGCGCGCAGCGTGCCCTGCTGCGCCACCTCGTCCCCGACCCACTCGGGCGGGTCGTACGTGGGCAGCTCGACGACCGACTTCTCGCCGAACGGCCCTCTCGCGCGCAGTGGGTTCGCCGGGTCCGGGACGAGCGCTGTCCCGGTCACCCGCTCGAGCTCCAGCAGGTACTCGAACCGGTCCGCCGCAGGGGGCTCGAGCCGCAGCTCCCAACGCGCGCCGCGCCGCTCGAAGGGGAGGACGCGCGGCCGCCTCAGCTCGTGCCGGAGCGAGACCCGGCGCAGCCCCGGCTCGTGCGGGACCGCGAAGTGGATCGCTCCGTCGACGACGGCGGGCTCGGCTGCCAGGGCGGTCACGCGGGGGCGACGATAGCGGGGGCGCCGGTGGCGAGAGGCTCGGTGTGAAGCTTGGCACGCCGTGGGGGCGTTCCAGACCGAGGCAGGGCGCTCCGGCGCCCGCGGCGCAGGCTTGCCGCCTGCGCAAGGGTGACGGGGCGATCTGCCGACGTGTCTGGGGCGGCCCCAGGGCCTGCCCTGGCTTCGCTCCGAGCCTCTAGCATCGGCGCCGTGCGGTTCCCGATCGTCCTCTTCGACCTCGACGGCACCCTGATCGACTCCGGGGCGATGATCGTCGCGTCGATGCAGCACGCGGTCACGACGGTGCTCGGCCGCGACGTGCCCGAGGAGGAGCTGAAGGCCGCGGTCGGCGGCCCGGGCCTGATCGCACAGATGCGCGCGCTCGACGAGGGCCGGGTCGACGAGCTCGTGGAGGCATACCGCGCGCACAACGAGCCGCTGCACGACTCGCTCCAGGCTTGCGACGGGATCGAGGCCGCGCTCACGCAGCTCGACGCCGAGGGTCGGCGGCTCGGGATCGTGACAGCGAAGCGCCGCGTCACGGTCCAGCTGGCGTTCGACGTCCTCCCGTGGCTCGAGGGACACTTCGACGTGGTCGTCGGCGCCGAGGACACGACGCGGCACAAGCCCCACCCGGAGCCGCTCCTGCACGCTCTCGAGCGCCTCGGCGCGGGCCCGGCCGAGGCCGCCTACGTCGGCGACTCGCCCTTCGACGTCGCGTCGGCGAAAGCGGCGGGCTGCTACGCCGTCGCCGTCACCTGGGGCGGCATCCACGACGAGGCGCGCCTCGCGGCCGAGGAGCCCGACGCGATCGTCCACGACCCGGAGGAGCTTCTTGCCGTCCTCTGACGTCACCTCCCGCGTCGACGGGCTCCGGCGCGAGATCGAGCACCACCTCTATCGCTACCACGTGCTCGACGACCCGGAGATCACCGACGCCGAGTACGACCGCCTCTACGACGAGCTGCGCCGGCTCGAGGACGAGCACCCGGAGCTCCACGACTCCTCGAGCCCGACCCAACGCGTCGGAGCGCCGCCGTCGGACAAGTTCCGCAAGGTGCAGCACCTGCAGGCGATGGGCTCGCTGGACAAGGTGACGACCGACGACGATCTGCGGAAATGGGCCGACGACGTCCGCAAGCGGCTCGACTCGGACGAGCCGGTGGCGTACGTGACCGAGCCGAAGATCGACGGCCTCGCGATCAACCTGACCTACGAGAACGGCGTCCTGGTGCGCGGCGCGACGCGCGGCGACGGGATCGAGGGGGAGGACGTGACCGTCAACCTCCGCACGGTGTCGTCGATCCCGCTGCGGATGCGCGGCGACGACCTGCCGTCGCTCGTCGAGGTCCGCGGCGAGGTCTACATGCCGCTGTCCGGCTTCCGGGCCCTCAACGAGCGGCTCGCGGCCGAGGGCAAGAAGACGACACCGAACCCGCGCAACGCTGCCGCGGGCTCACTGCGGCAGAAGGACTCGTCCGTGACCGCGGCGCGCCCGCTCGCGCTCTGGGCGTACGGTGTCGGCGCCGCGGAGGGCCTCGACCTCGCGGCTCACTCCGAGACCCTCGAGTGGCTGCGCGAGCGCGGGTTCCGCACGAACCCCTTTGCGGCACGCCACGAGTCGATCGACGAGGTCGCGCGCGTCAGCACCGACTGGGAGACGCGTCGGGCCGAGCTCGACTACGAGATAGACGGGATCGTGATCAAGGTCGACTCGATCGACCAGCAGCGACGTCTCGGCGCGCTCCACAACCGGCCGCGGTGGGCGCGTGCGTTCAAGTGGGCGCCGATGACCGCGACGACGAAGCTCGTGAAGATCCACATCCGCGTCGGCCGCACCGGCGCCCTGAACCCGTGGGCGCAGCTCGAGCCCGTGGAGGTCGGCGGCGTGACGATCACGAACGCGACGCTCCACAACGAGGAGGACATCAACCGCAAGGACATCCGCGAGGGCGACGTCGTCATCGTCCAGCGCGCCGGCGACGTGATTCCGCAGGTCGTGGGGCCGGTGCTGCCGCACAAGCGCGGCACGGTCGCGTTCCGGATGCCCGCGCAGTGCCCGCTCTGTGGCGTCGACGTGGTCAAGCCCGAGGGCGAGGTCGTACGGCACCGAGCGGCTCTTCTTCGCCGCGTTGCTCCCCATGCAGAACCCCCAGTACGCCGTGGAGGAGGTCTACCGCGTGGCTGCCAAGGGGTGCCGCGTCGCGCTCGTCCGTCCCATGGACGCCATGGGCAACTACCCGATTCAGCCCAAGTATGAACCCGTCTGGAACGCCTTGGAGGAGACGGGCCTGGTCTACGGCATGCACCCCTTCCCGGCCGGCGGCAATCTCAAGCCGCCTGGCTACGCCGAGCAGTATTCTGGCGCCGAGCTGATCCGACGGACCATTTCCACCTCCGGCCTGCCGCACTCGTTCCTGTCGAATGTCCAAAACTTCCAGGCCGAAGCCGCCCTGTGGGTCACCATGGTGTTGATGTCGGGCTTCTTTGAGCGGCATCCCAAGATCAACGCCGCCGTGTTTGAGGCCTCCTCCACCTGGCTGAGCTTCCTGGTGGACGAGTGCGACAAGGCCTACAGGCTCTATCGCAACGAGCGCCAGCTGCCCCCCCTGAAGCGCCTGCCCAGCGAGACCTTCTGCCAGCACTGCATCACCGGCTTTGAGGGTGATGAGGCTCCGCCGGCGCGCTTCCCGGAGTTCTACAGAGACATCCTGGCGTGGTCCTCGGACGTCTATCACCACGACGGCGATGATGCCTGGCGGGCCATCGAGACGATGCAGCAGTGCGGGCTGCCCGTCGCTCGACCAGGCCAAGTTCCTGGGGGCCAACGCCCGCCGCCTGTACAACATCCAGGCGCCCACGACGATCATCCGGGAGCGGGTCTGTGAGATCCAGCGGCCCGACTGGTGGCCGACGGATGAGGAGGTCAAGGCGGCCCTCAAGCCAGAGGCCTCCGTCACCCGCCGGTAGCCTGCGGGACAGGGCACACGTGCCATGGGCCCATCAGCGTGAGCGGGGCCCATGGCTGACTGCAGGGATGACGAGTAGCGCGCCTGACGCGTGGCAGGAGGAGGGGCCATGACAACACAGAAGCGCTTTGCGGTCTTTGACAGCGACTCCCACGTGGTGGAGCCGCGGGACGTGTGGGAGAAATACCTGGAGCCTGAGTACCGCGTGCTGGGCAAACACGCCCTGTGGCGGGAAGAGGGGAAGACCAACTCCTACCTCAAGGTCAACGGCGAGATGTTCCGCGACACGATGAACTCCAACATCCCCCGGCATGCCATCTGGCGGCCCGGGATGACCTGGGACGCCATCGGCGAGTTGGACCCGCAGACCCGTCATGCGATGAACGAGGGCGCCTGGGACCCCCAGGCACGACTCCGTGACATGGACGCGATGGGGGTGGATCAGACCTTTCTCTACCCCACCTGGTTTGCCGAGGGCTTCCACCTGGTGCAAGACCCTGACGTGGCCTATGCCCTGGCCCGGGCGTACAACAACTGGATCGCCGATTTCTGCACAGGCCGCGCCGGACCGGCTCTTTGCCGCGGCCATGGTGCCGCTCCAGAACATGGACTTCGCCCTGGAGGAGCTGCAGCGGGTCGCCAGGATCCCCTGCTTCCGCGGCGCCTTTATCCGGCCCATGTTTATCGAGGGCCGCTACTTTACCCATCCCTACTACGACCCGCTCTGGGCAGAGTTGGAGAGCTCTGGGCCTGACGGCCGCCGTGCACCCCACGCCGGGCCTGTGGAACCCGGAGTGGACCTCGCACGGCCCGTTTTTCGAAAAAATAAGGGGCCGGCTCCATCAAGCGCCGCTCATTGGCGGTGGCGGCGGGCCCTTTGCTGGCGGCGGGAGTGGCCTGCAAGGGGCCGCCTTCTTTGCCGGCACGGTGCCGCTCGGACATCCTCTGGCGCCGATCCTGTCCTACTGGTTGGACAATCACATGTTCGTGGCGTCGACGTTGATCGGCTTTACGGTGATGCAACGCTATCCCAAGATGAAGGTGGTGGTGGCGCACGGCAAGGCCTCGTGGATGGAGGAGGTCCTGGAGAAGATGGAGGCCTCGACGCGGGTCATCCCCCTCCTGCACAACTATCCCGTCCGCACGGACCCCGAAGAGATGTGGGAGGAAGGCCACGTGATGCTGGGGTTTGACGCCGAGGAGCGGCTCATCCAGAAGCTGCCGCACGACTTCGCTGCAAAAGTCGTCTGGGGCTCGCGCTATCCCCACCACGATACCACGAGCGCCTGGGACGCCATCGCGATGCTCACCCAGGCCAACGTCGAGGAATCCCTCATGGCGCGCATGCTGGGTGGGAACGCCGCCCAGCAGTTTGGTATTGAGCTGGTCCAGACGGTGGGCGCCTAACGGAAGTTTGCGCTGGTGGTGGAGACGGTGCAGCGGGTATGGGGGGGGGATTGACAACTCCCTGCCCTAGAGGGAATACATGGTCTGTGCACTGTGTTGGGTGGCCGCGTACTCTGTCGGCGCCGCGGTTTATACCCACGTCTCGATCTGGAGCCCCTCGACCCGCCCGAATTCCCGGGGGTTGTTGGTCACCAGGGTGACGCCCAGGCTGCGTGCATGCGCCGCGATTAGCAGGTCCATCGCTCCAATCGGCCTCCCCTGCCGCTCCAGAGCGGCCCGGATAGCGCCATACGCCAGAGCTGCCGCCGCGTCAAAGGGGACCACCTCCAAGGGCAGCGTGAAGGCATCTAAGGCCTCCTGATTACGCGCTGGAAAGGCGCTCTTGGCCACGCCGTACTGGAGTTCCGCCAGGGTCACCGTGGAGAGGCCGATATCTCCCACTATACAGCGCTGGAAACGCGCCAGCACCTGCGGCGGACGGCGCTTGATCACGTAGATGCAAATGTTGGTGTCCAGGAGATATCTCATGAGGCAAAGGTGTCATCGCGCGGTTGGACTGGAGGTTGGTCGCGCTCGCCCATAAAGTCCTCAGAGAAGTGAGTCAGGCTCTCCCAAGCGTGTCCCACGGCTGGTCCATGCGGGAGCAGCACGATGGCGTTGCCTACCTTTTTGATATAGACCTCGGTGCCTGGGAGCCGGAACGCCTTGGGGAGCCGGACGGCTTGGCTTTGCCCGTTTTGAAAGAGTTTGGCGGTCGTCATCTGGATACCCTCCATCTCAGAATCTATACGCAGAGTATAGACTATCTGGCCCTGCCTGTCATGGCGTCGGGCCGAATGTGCCGCGCCATCCCCTTATCCGCTGAGTGCTTCCACGCTGGGGACACGGTGTTAGTCTGCCCCTCTCTGCACTGGTCCTGCCCCGTCCGTCTGTGCCAGTGCGGCTTCCGCCTGCGGGAGCCAGAAATGTCATGTCCATGGCACGGTACAGCGCGATGGCAGTGGACAGCTCAGCGCGCGCCTGCTCCCGCTGGCCTGTCCTGGTGTACAGCGTGCCGAGGCCGAGGTGGCAGTGCGCCTGGAGCGGACGCATGCCGAGTGCTTCGGCCAGGGTGAGGGCCTGGCGGTAGTGGGTTTCAGCGGGTTCGACCTCTGGGGGATCGCGGCGCGCGTGGATCTCGCCGAGGAGCCGCAGGGCGTAGGCTTCGTGGCCCCGTTCCTTATGGGCTCGGGAGAACTCCAGGGCGCGCTGCGCCTGGGTGTATGCCTCGTCCAGACGGCCGGCCAGCAGATACGCTTCGCCGAGCCAGACTATCCGTAGCGCCTGGTCGATCATCAAACGCATCGCCATGGCCTGCTCGACCGCCTGCTCCAGCAGCGGCAGGGCCTCGGCGGTCCGTCCGGCGACCGCATAGGCCGCCCCCAGAGGGGCAGCGACCCAGGGGACTGCGACCCGGATGTGCGTCACCTGCGCGAGGTCGAGAGCCCGTTCGAGCACCGGGATGGCCTGGGGAAGCTCCCCCTGGCGGAGATATCGAAAGCCAACGGCCCAATACGCCATGACACGGCTGTAGGGGTGATCGACGGCCTCGGCGATCCGCACCCCTTCCTCGGCAGGCGCTCTCCCCTCGGCGAAGGCGCCGCACTCGGCAAGGGTGCAGGTGAGGAAGCTGCGGGAGAGCACAGAGGCCACCCCAGTCAGGCCGAAGCGCTCATGGAGCAGCTCGCCATGGAGACACGCCACGTTCTTTCGGAAGTACTCCACCGCCCGAGGATAGTCTCCCAGGCTGCGGTAGACAAGCCCCAGGTAGTGCTGCGCCATGACCGCGAGGCCAACCTCCCCCAGGTCCGTGGCAATCGCCAGGGCGCGCTGGCCGGACGCCAGGGCGCGGTCATGTTCGCCTACCTGCATAAAAGGATTGATCAGATAGGCAGAGACCCACCCCAGCCGGTGGTGATCGCCCAGGGCTTCGGCGAGGGTTTGGGCTTCCTGCAAGCAGACGAAGATCCGCTCGATCTCGCCCAGAGGGAAGAGCGCACTACGCAGGTCGAGGCGGAGATCAATGGCCTGCGCCTGCGTATCCGGATGCGCTGGGAGCCGTTGCAGCGCGCTCAGCGCCTGCTCGAAGTATGTCACCGCCTCGCGGTACGCCGAGTGGGTGAGGGCATTGGTCCCGGCCTGGCGGCAGTAGGCCACGGCCTTGTCCCACACCTCACCCCGCAGGGCGTGGTGCGCCAGTCGGTCCACCTGCTCGGCCAGCCGGTCGGCATACAGCGCCTCCAGGGCCGCCACAATGCGGGCGTGCAGCACCCGCCGCCGCTCCTGGAGGAGACTGCTGTAGGCCACCTCGTGGGTCAGGGCGTGCTTGAAGGTGTACTCCCGCTCGGGGAACAGGCGTGTCTCGTAGAGGAACTCGGCCCCCTGGAGCTGCGTCAGACTGCGGTGCAGCGCCTCCTCTGCGCACGTCGGCAATGGCCTGGAGCAAGGCCAGGGGCACCTCATGGCCAATGACCGCCGCCGTCTGGAGCAGATGTTTGGCCTCCAGGGGCAGGCGGTCGATGCGTGCCGCCAGCACGGCCTGGACGGTGGCGGGCACCTGAATGGTCGGGAGGTCCCGGGCCAGACGGTAGGCCCCTGGCGCGCCGACCAGCACCTGGGTCTCCACCAGCGTCCGCACCGTCTCCTCCAGAAAGAAGGGGTTCCCGGCCGTCCGTTCGATCAAGAGCTGCGTGAGCGGCGCCAGGCTGGGGTCATGCCCCAGCAGCGCCTGCAAGAAGGCGTCGGCGCTCGCTGGCGGCAGCGGATCGAGGCGGAGCTGCGTGTAGTAGGTCTTGCTGCCCCAGCCGTGCTGGTATTCCGGGCGGTAGTTGACCAGAAGCACGAGGCGGGCCGTCGGCAGGCTGTCGACGAGGGTATCGAGCAGGGCCTGGGTCTCAGAATCAATCCAGTGTAAATCCTCAAAGACCAGCAGCAGCGGCTGCACCTGGCTTTCGCGCAGCAGGAGACGCTTGAGTGCTTCGAGCGTGCGCTGCCGCCGCTGCGGTGGATCGAGTTGCCGAAAGGGACTGTCGTCTGGCAGCGCCTCCAGGAGCGCCAGGAGGGCAGGGAGGGCGTCCTGCAGCCGCTCATCGAGCGTCAGCACCTGCCCGGTCACCCTGGCCCGGACAGTGCGGGTGTCGTCGTGATCCTCCACATGGGCGTAGCGCTTGAGCAGGTCGATGACCGGGAAATAGGGGGTGGCCTTGCCGTAGGACACCGAAGCGCTCTCCAGCACCAGCCAGTCCCGGATGCGGTGGGAGTGGACCACCTCGTACACCAGGCGCGACTTGCCCACGCCAGCCTCCCCGACACATGCCACGACCTGGCCGTGCCCGGCGCTAGCCCGCGCGAGCGCCTGATGGACCGCCTCGATCTCTGTGTCGCGCCCGACAAAGGGGGTGCGGTTGAAAGACGCTGCCGCGATTCGCGCCGGGAAGATGCCGATGTCTTTTCAGGTACATGGTGTCGCGCGACTAACCCCGCTACTGCCTGCGCGCTTCGGAGCATCGGCTTGCTGACCGAAGCCCGCTACGAAGACACGCGGCGAAGTTCAGCGTCATTCGTGGCGCAGCGCCACCAGCGGATCGACGCGCGCCGCTCGCGCGGCCGGCAGGATAGCAGGCGGCGAGGGCGACCGCGATCCAGATCAGAGCGACGGCGACGTGCGTCCACAGGCCGGTCGGAGCGATCCCTTCCTGCACCGAAACGCGCGAGCCGAGTCAGGACCGCCGTCAGCATCTCGCCGATCGCCACGCCGATGAGCACGATGGCCAGACCCTGGCTCAGCACTTCGCGGAAGACGTCGCCCAGCGGCTGGCCCCGAGCGCCATGCGCACGCCGATTTCCTGCGTCCGCAGCGTCACCCGATACGCGATGACCCCGTAGAGGCCGACGGCGGCGAGCAGCAGCGCCAGCAGACCGAAGCCAGTCAGCACTTTCGAGAGCCATCGGAACGTCGCGTACGCTGCTCGACGTGCATGCTGAGCGGCTGCACGGAGTAGACGCGGATTCCCTGCCCCAGACCGAGCAGCGTGCGACGAACGGTCTCCGCCGATCGCGGCCGGCATCGGTACTGGTCGCTACAAGAATGGTGGTGAGGCCACCCGGCTGTTGGAGCACGAAGCGGCGATACAGATGCGGTTGTGAGCGTTCGGCGAGGGCACGAATCGCCGAATCGCTCACGACGCCGACGACGACCGCCGGCTGCGCGTCTCTGACACCCGAACATTACGCGTTCACCAACGCTGCCCATCCGGCCAGACTCGTCCGCGCGAGACTCTCGTTCACGACGACGGCTGCCGCGCCGTCCGCCGCCGGTCCCTCGGCGGCGAAGTCGCGACCGGAGACGAAGTCGAATGCCCATGGTGTCGAAGTAGCCGGCATCAACGGCGCTGGTCGTCAGCGGGATCTGCGGACCGGCGGGGATGGACGCGCAGTCCGAACCGGTCGGCATCAGCGGCAACGAGAACGAGAGCGCGGCGCTCTGAACGCCGGGCAGCGCGCGCAACTGATCGAGCGCCTGCGAGTAGAGCTCGCGGCGACTCTCGGCCGTGCAGGTTGGGAGACGGGAGAGACGTATACGCGTAGAGCCGCCCGTCCACCTCGAATCCGGGATCCGTGGCTTGCAGCTGCCGGACCGCCTGCAGAAAACTGCCGGCGACAAACAGCAGGACGAGCGACATGACCACTTGCGCGACGAGCCCCCAGCGGCCGCCGCCGTGGCGCTCCCTGCCGATTTCACTCTTGAAGGCGACGAGGCCGGGCACCTGAGACGTTCGCCATGCCGGGCAGCAGGCCGCAGAGGACGGTGGTCGCCAGCGAGACGATCGCGGCGAACACGATGACGCGCCAGTCGAGCGACAGATCCAATGTGAAGCGCGAAGGCGCCGACGGAACGGCGGGAACGACGTCTCCAGCAGTCTGTTGGTCCACACCGCCAGGATGACGCCGCAGATGCCGCCGCCGATCGGCGAGCACCAGACTCTCGGTCAGGAGTTGCCGGAGCAGCCGGAACCTCGAGGCGCCCAGCGCGCGGCGCACGGCAAATTCACGCTGACGGAGCGCTCCCCGCACCAGCAGCAGGTTGCCGACGTTGACGCACGCAATCAGCAACACCAATCCGACGACGGCGGCCAGGAGGGTCGTCAGCCGTCCGAGCAAGGCGTCGCAGTCCCCGCAATCGCGAAGCCACGTACCGGTTCGGCAACGATCGGTGCGGGACGCTGCGCGGGCGCGCCCTGTTCCAGCCATCAGTTGCGCGTCGATGGCGTTCAGCTCGGCCGACGTCTGCGCAGCCGTCGCACCGTCGCGCAGCCTGCCGAACAGCAGCATCAGTCCCCGGCTTTCCGCCTTCCTCGAGTTGCGCGGCCAGCCGGGGGCGCGTCTGGATCGGGCACCCAGAGGTCGGTGCGCATCGGCGCGAAGACGCCGCTGTATTCACGCGGCGCCACGCCGACGATGGTGTAGGACTGGGTCTCGGACCGGATGAGCCGACCGACGACCTGTGGGTTGAGGTGGAACGTGCGCTCCCACACCGCGTGGCTGATGACCGCCACCGGTTCCCGGTCGTTCGCGAACCAGCGCCCAGAGACCGGCCTGATGCCGAGCACGTCCGCGTAGTTGGCGGTCACCGACTTCGGCGACGACGAAGTCGCTCTCGCCGTCGATGTCGAGGTCGGACTCCGTCGGAAACGCCACGGCCAGTCCGGAGAGCACGCGGGTGCGCGCCTGGAAATCGCGATAGGCGGGATACGACAGCGCGGCGCCCTGGCTCCGGCTGACGAGCAGCAGCCGATCCGGCTCGTCGACCGGCATCGGCCGCAGCAGGACCGCAGTTGATCGACGCCAAAGATGGAGGTGTTGACGCCGATGCCGAGCCCGAGGCAGAGCATCGCGAGCAGCGGCAAAACCCGGCGAGCGCCGGAATCTGCCGGACGGCGTAGCGCACGTCGCGGCCAGATCATGGACGACGCTGATGCCACGCGCGTCGCGGTGCTCTTCCTTGATTTGATCGAGCCCGCCGAACTGCGAGGCGCGCGCGGCGGACGGCCTCGTCACGCGCGAGTCCCTGGCGCATGTGCGATTCGACCAGATGCTCGAAGTGAAACCGCAGCTCGTCGTCCAGCTCCTGTTCGACGGCGTCGCGCTTGAAGAGGGAACGGAGACGGAAGGCCCAATCGCGTCAGCATCGCGGCCTCCCGCTACACTGCTTTCGAGCACCTGCGCGACGGCGTCGCTCAGCTTGCGCCACGCCGAGATTTCCGATCTCCAGCTGCGCGCGCCCGCTTCCTGGTGAGCTCGTAGTACTTCGCGCGGCGGTTGTTGTCAGACGTGCCCCAGTGCGCCTTGATCCAGCCGCGGCGCTCGAGACGATGGAGCGCCGGGTAGAGGGAACCCTGGCGGATGTCGAGCGCGGCGCTGGAGATCTGATGGAGGCGCTCGGAGATCGCCCAGCCATGCCGTGGCTCCAGCGCCAGGGTCTTGAGGATCAGGAGGTCGAGCGTCCCCTGCGGAAGTTCGAACGGTTCCCGGGCATGCGGTCACCCTTTCGCTTCGACAGGAGAGTAGCGCCTCTCTTGTCGAAGCGCAAGGGGGAGAGCAGGGAGAACGAAGAACGGCTGCTGTTCGTCGTCGGGTTCAGTCTGGCGGCGTACACGCACAGTCGGCAGCTGGTGTCGCGGCTGTGGTCTACGACGCGCAGACGCTCGACGAGATGCCGTGGTCGCCCGTGCAATTCGGGGGGCTCCTGCCCTTCGACGTCGCGATGGCGCCCGATGGCAGCCGTCTCTTCGCCCTGGTCGGGAGCGAACCGGGCCAGCAGGCGCCGTCGGTTTCTCTACGCGGTCGATCCCGAATTCAGGTGAGGCCCTTCGAGACAGACGGTTTCAGCCATGGCGGCTGCCAGAACACCAGCGACAGACCGTTGTTGTCGAGGATGCCGAACTGACGTCCGCCGTAGAACGGTTCGTAGAGGTCCTCCTCGAATCGCACCTCCGGTTTGTCGCTGGAGCCGCCGGACGACACGGCCTGCGCGACGCGCAACTGGCGCTCCTTGAGCAGCTCATAGAGCTCCTGAATGCGGTCGGTGAAGAACCACAGGCTCACGTGGCGTGGCTCGCCGCTCGCGCCCGGGCTCAGCGTGAATTCGCCGTTCCCGAAACACAGCCTGGCAAACATCAGCTCGCCTCCGTCCTCGTATCGATCCTCCACGGTAAAGCCGATGGCTTCGTACCAGCGGACCGTGGCGCGCATATCGACGACGGAAAACATCGGGGTGGATCTCCTCACCGAGCGCGCGATCGTGGCCAACCCGTTTGGCTCGCTCGCGGCGTCGTGCTCATCAGGCTCCTCGGCTCCACCTGCTTTGAGGATGCGCACGGCTTCCCGATCGCCGCGGAGCATCGCCACCGCCAGCGGTGTGCGGCCCTTGTCGTCGGTCGCGTCGACGTCGGCGCCCAGCTCGATCAGCAGCTCCAGCATGGCGTAATCCGGTTTCCCGGACAGCCACCCGAGGCCATCGGGAGGAGCGAACGCGGCGTGCACGGGCGTCTGCCCGTTCTCGAAACGCGACCGGCGGCGCGAGAGTGATTCGGGATTCTCTTCGACCAGCTTCTCGACGAGATCCCGATCGCCCAGGGCCATGGCCGAGAAGATATGATGGCGCGCGCCGCGTTCGAGCAGCAGGTCGATGACCGCTTCGTTGCCTTGGCGCGCCGCCCAACCGATCACGTCGCCGTTGTGCAGATCGCCGGTGCCGTGCACGTCGGCGCCAGCATCGAGGAGCACCCGGACGCTTTCGAGATTCCCGTTCGCCGCGGCGACATGCAGCGCGCTCGCGTTGTCGCCGGTGTCGCGCAGGTTCGGATCGGCGCCATGCGCGATCAACAGGCGCAGCGCCTCCGCATGGCGCACGGCGAGGTGCAGCCCGGTGCTCCCCGCCGCGACTCGCTCGCGCGCGAAACCGGGATGGTTCTTCAACAGTTGGCGCAATGCGTCCAGCGTCTCCAGCCGCGCACGCGCGCAGGAACTCGGCGACATGCGGCGCGCGCCGCCGATCGATCTCGGCCTTCAGCGCTCGCCAGCTCGCAAAGCCGTACTCTCGTGCGATGGCAAGCTGTGCGTCGGCAAGCCGGGCCGCCGCATCGGTCGTGCGCAGCGCGGCCAGGCGCTCTTTCGCGAGCTTCTTCAGGTACTCGAGCGATGCACGTTCGGGGAGATTCAGCGGCGACATCGACACCTTCCTTCCATACGCGCCCGGTGTCCGCAGCTCTCGGGCTGGAAGTCAGGGTCTCTGACCGTCAACGAGGTGTACGCGGGTGGGTTCGACCCTTGACGCGGACCGTCGGCCGCCCGTGCCGGCCAGCGTCGATTCTAGTCGAACATTACAATTGGGCGCATGGCCGGTCGGGAGTGCTACCACTGCAAGCAGTGGATCGAAGAAGGAGAAGCGCACGACTGCTGGACGACGACCGAAGCGGCGCTGACGCAGGACCTGTCGGAGGATCTGCAGGAGGCGTTTGCCCGGCTGCGCGAGGCCGCGGCCGATCTCGGCGAGCAGCGGATCTACGCCTCGGGCTCGTGCATCATGTTCTCTCGCGACGTCTGCTATTTCTTCGTGCGGCCGAAGCGCAGCTTCCTCGAAGTCTGCATCTTCCTCGGTCGCCCGCTGAAGGCGCCGCAGGTGCGCCGGGCGGATCGCAAGTCGAAGAGCAAGGTCGCGAACATCCTGCAGATCCGGCACCGCGACGAAGTCGAGTCGCCGATCACCGACTGGCTGCAGGAAGCCTACGCGCTGCCCGAGGTCCTGGCCGCACAGACCAAAAGCACGCGCGCCCCCTCCAAGCCTGCATCGCCGAAGCGGGTTACAGTCAAGCGCGAAGGCAGGTCGAAACCTGGAGCGAAGACGCAGAAAGCCAAGCCCGCGCGGAAGACCGTCGCCCGCGGGAAGTCCAAGCGGCGGTAACCGCGCTCCCTCTTGCCGGGCGGCCCGCCGCTCGTGGCGCCGATGGCGTTCACTCGCCGTCGTACGCCTGCTGTAACCGCTTCCCATCGAGCTTGTCCATCTGCAGCATCGCGTTCAGGACCCGCTTCGACTTCCCGGCGTCCTTGTCGCTCAGCATCCGGCCGAGCGTTGTCGGGACGATCTGCCACGACAGGCCGAACTTGTCCTTCAGCCAGCCGCAGCGGTTGGGCGCGCCGCCGTCCGCGGTGAGCTTCTCCCACAGCTCATCGATTTCCTGCTGGGTCTCGCATCCCACGAAGAACGAGATCGCCTCGGTGAACGTGAACTGCGGCCCGGCGTTCAAGGCCATGAACGGCTGGCCTTCGAGCTCGAACTGCACGGACATCACCTTTCCCTGGGCGCGATTGACGGAGACACCTTCGAGCGCTTGAAGATCGAGGTGTAGAGGTTCATGGCCTCTTCGGCTTGCGTGTCGAACCACAGGAACGGCGTAATTGTCGGCATCACTGGCTCCTTTTGAGGGTAAGTCGGAACCCAAACCCGATTCTCGACATGGCGGTGCGGGAATTTTGGAAGGCGGGCCTTGTCAGATTGATTGTCGGGATCCTTAATTGTCGGGATCCGCGCGAGAGGCCATCGCCGGTCGCGGCGGTTTCACCAACAGGATCAGCAGCGACGCGATCGCGCTCGCCACCATCCAGACCAGCGGAAACGACACGCCTCCGTCGTCCGAAAAGACGACGACCTTCACTGTGCCCTGGATGACGAAGTGCAGCAGCGCGGGCGCCCAGATGGTCGAGCCTCCGAGCTCGAAGAGATACGCGAAGGGGAACGAGAGCACGACCGACAGCAGCACGGCAGCGAGGGCGATTGGCCACGGCATCGTCAGAAACAGGAACAGGTGAACGGCAACGAACGGCACCATCGACGCGACGGCGGCGTTCCAGAACGATCGTCCGCGGCGCAAGTGGCCGAAGAGGTAACCGCGAAACAGGATCTCCTCGGCGATGCCCGCCTGCGCAAAGAGTCCGCCGACCAGCGAGACCCAGCCTGGCAGGAGCGCGAGTCTCGCCTCGGCCGCCCGACCGAACAGAAGGACGATCAGGAACAGCAGGAGAGCGACGCCGCCTGCGACGAGCAGGCCCTTCATGCGAGGAACGCCAAGCCCGAGTGATCGAGCGGCGCTGAGCACCCGCTGCCCGAACAGCACTCGCTCGACAGCGATGGTCGCCGCCACGACGAGGGCAGCAATCAAGAATCCCCACTGCCCGAAATCGCTCCCAAGCGTGGCCGCTGTCCACTGAAAGAGACTGAAGACCAGGACCAGTCCCAGCAACAGCCGGAGCCATTCAGACCGGTTGGTGATGCTCGTCATACTTCCAGCGCGATGGCATGGCCAATGTTATCCATCCGCAGAGCCTGGCTTGACAATCGAAAGGGTCGCCGTTAGGCTGGCCGCCTCCGCACGCCGGCCGCAGCTGGACGAGTCGCGTGTTCTGGACGTCTTGAAGGCCGAGGTCTTTTGCATCTGAGTCAAGTCTTGCGACCGGCCTTCAAGACGTCTGGCCCCGCCGGACCGGGGCCCCCGCCACGCGTTTTGTGCGTGGTGGGGCGGGGAGGCGGGGCAAAGCAATGCTGTCACTAGCGAGGCAAAGCCACAGCCGGCATCTGTTTTCTTGCCGGTCGCAGGCGGAGCCTCGCTAGACCGGGCGCCGTGGACGAAGACGTCTTCCTCTCGTTACGCAACACCGTCTCGCTCGTGGAAACCGGTCCACAGGCGCTTGCGCTCGAGCACCCGGCTGCGCGCCTCAGGCTCCCGCAGCTGTCACCCGGCATGCGCGATGCGTGGCGAGTACTTGCGTCCACCGGTGCTACCGAGAGCGCCATCGCCACCAGCGTCGGCACCACAGACGACGCGATCGCCGCGGCGCTGATGCACGTGCAACTGCGCCGCTGCGACGAGCTCGGCTTCCTGCAGTATTCAGTCGCGGGGGATCGCCTGCGCGTCACCGTCGTCCCGATGATGGCGGGCTTCTACTTCTCCTCCGTGGCGGTGGAGCCTACGGCACGATTGCGTCTGTCGCGTTTCGCGTACTGCCGGCGTCTGGACGACACGCTGATTCTGGAGTCCCCGCTGGCGACGTCTCGCGCCATCCTCCCGGGAGAGACGGGCGGTGCGCTGATCGCGATGCTGGCGATGCCGCGGACCTGCGACGAGCTGTGTTCCGCCCTGGACGCGGCCGGGTGGATGAGTCCGCTCGACCGCGGGGCCGTTCGATCGTGCCTGTCACTGCTCGCGGCCGCCGGCTTTCTGGCCGCCGTGAGCAGCGACGGTCGATTGCCGGAGGATGACGATCCCGCACTCGTGCAGTGGGAATTTCACGACCTTGCGTTCCACGCGCGCAGCCGGCTCGGGCGACATGACTACCCGTCCGGCGGCACGTTCCCGTTCATCGACCAGATCGCGCCGCTCCCCGCTGTGCCGCCCACACGATCGGGAGACATCGTTCGGCTCTACACCCCGGACCTTCAGCATCCCGCGGTGCCCGAGGCTTCGTTCAGCGACATTCTCGAGTCCCGTGCGTCCGTGCGTGAGCACGGCAGCGCGCCCATGACGGCAGAGCGGCTCGCTGAGTTCCTGTTCCGCACGGCGCGCGTGCGCAGCATCCGCGCACCGGATCCATCACGATCCTGGCACTACGAAGCGAGCAGCCGGCCCTATCCCAGCGGCGGCGCCGCCTATGACCTCGAGGTCTACGTGACAGTCCGCGCGTGTGTCGGGCTGGATCCTGGTTTGTATCACTACAACCCGATCGACCATCAACTCGAGCGTCTTGCCGCGCGCCCGGAGCGCGTCGACCATCTCCTTCGCGACGCGCAGCATGCCGCGGCGCTGGCCACACCTCCGCAGATCCTCATCACGCTGGCCTCGCGGTTCCGGCGACTGTCCTGGAAGTACCCGCAGCATCGCGTACGCGACAACCCTCAAGAATGTCGGAGTCCTGTTCCAGACCATGTATCTGGTGGCGACGGCGATGCATCTCGCGCCGTGTGCCCTCGGTGGTGGCAACTCCGCCGCCTTCGCGCAGGCCGCGGGCACCAACGAGTTCGACGAGTCGTCGGTGGGGGAGTTCCTCCTCGGCAGCCGCGAGCCGACCTGATGTCGCAGGCCTGTGTGGACGAAGTGTTCGGCCGTGCGCTGACGAACCGCGGGTTTCGTGCGCGCTTGTTGGCCGACGCACGCGAGCCGCTCGATGGCTATGACCTGACCGACGACGAACGGCGGCACGTGCTCGGGTGGACCGATGACACGTTCGACGATGTCACGAGCGATCTCGAGTCGCGCATCGACCGGGCACGCTTCGACGGTATCGGGTTTCAGACGACCGCGGATCACGACGAGTCACCCCAACCGCTTGCCAACATCGATCCAGCCGTGCTCAACCGCCTCGTGGCCAGCGTTCTGCCGGAGCTGGCTCAGCCTCCCCCGCGTCAGCGCGCCCGATCGCACGATCGCGATCCGGAGAGACACCGGAACACATGGCTGGACGAAGTGGCGGCACTCGGAGCGGCGCTGCACCAGCGGATGTCGCCCGCGTCGCCCATGACCGGCCGCATGGCAGGGGCGGGAGCGGCGAGCGACGATCCGTTGGACGCCGACAGGACCGATCTGGTGGCACGCGAGGGCTGCCTGCGGGACGCCGGGATCATCAGGCAGATGGGCGAGTCCTCTGTGCAGTGCGGTGAGACCCGGTTGTACGCGTGCAGCGTGCTCTACGGCGGGCCGTACGCGGATGCGCGATACGTGCTGCCGCAGGTCTGCGGCGCCCGGGGTCTGACGCCGGATGAGGCTCGTAAGCTGGCACTCTCTGAAGCGGCCGAGCGCTTTTCCGCGGCAGTCTACGACGAGCGTGGGTTCGTACTGGACTGTTACGCGCACCTGGCCGCTGATGCGGTGTCGCCCGCAGCATTCGCGCTGTTCTCGGCCGCTCAGTACGCCGAGGCGGGCTTTCCTTATGCGCCGTTTACCGACGGCACGCGCATCAACTGGACGTGGGGTTACTCTCTGCTGGCGCGGCGTCGTGTGCTGGTGCCAGCCGCGTTCGTCCATCGCCCCTACTGGCGTGCAGGCCGCGAGGCGCGGCTGGCGGATTTGCCGACCACGGGACTGGCATGCGGGCGATCGCTGGTGGAAGCGACCCTCCATGGACTGTACGAGACCATCGAGCGTGAGGCGATCGTCATCACTTGGGCGAACCGGCTCCCGGTTCCGAGAATCGAAGCGGAGGGCTCACGCTGGATGACGTCCACGGCGGCATCTGCGCCGGGGCTCTCGATTCATGACATCACGACCGATCTCGGGCTACCGGTACGGCTGGCGATGGCGATCGACCGCGCGGCCGGCACCGTCGGCCTCGGCGCCGCCGCCCGGCTGGATGCGCGCGCCGCGACCGACAAAGCCGTCGCCGAAGCGCTGATGCTCGAGTCGATCGTTCGCACGGGCCGATCGCAACGGCCTCAGCAAGTGCGAAGAGCCGCGGAAGAGGTCCGGACGATGGAGGACCACATGTGGTTCTACAGCGATTCGGATCGGATCAGCGAACTCGACTTTCTGCGTCACGCTCAGGCGCGATCGGCATCGGATGTCTCCACACACGTCGCGTGTGCGCCTCTCGACGAGTTGGCGGTCGTGCTTCGATCGCTGCAGCGACGATCGCTCGACGCGATTGTCGTGGACCTGACCCTGCCGGAGATCGCCTCAGCCGGTCTGCGCGTGGTCAGGGCGATCGTCCCGGGCTTGATCCCGCTGACTTTCGGACAGCGCTTCGTCGCGAAGGGCGGTGCGCGGTTGTATCACGTGCCGGTGAGCGTCGGCTATCGCGCCACGGCGTTTCGCGAAGACGAGCTCAACCCCGCGCCGCACCCGTTTGCCTGAAAAGGGCTGGTAGGGCAGGTGGGTCTGGTAGGTCGGGTGGGAAATTACGCAGATGCACTCGTTGAGCCACGCGTTCATTTGACGATCGTCAGGAACCCTTCCCTCAGCAGCCGCTGCGCGAAGAGCAGGCGCTCCAACGGCTCGAGGTCCGGAATCGAGCCGACTTCGACGGCGTGTCCCGTCGCGACGTAACGGAGCACCGGCTCCATGTGCGGCGGAAAGGTGATTGTCTTGCGGTGGAAGGTGAGCGTCGCGCCATTTTCCGCGACGCTCAAGCGATAGATCACGCCCGGTCTCCTGGCCACGATCGTCTGCAAACGCAAGTGGCCGAGCTCGTCGACCTGGGTGAGCTGTCCGTCCAACAACGGACGTCTCGTGGCGACGAACCGTTCCGCCATGAGCTCCAGCACGTCGTGCACACTGGCCTTCTCGGACAACGCCGCGAGTAAGCCCACGAAGTGTTCGGTCAGCGCAGATGCGGCGTCGGCCGTTCGCTCGAGCGCGAGCGGCGCCGACTCGCGGAAGCGGTCGTCCTGCCGCGCGACGGTCTGAACCGCTTCGATCAGGACATCGGCCCAGGTGTGAGGCGTGACACCGATGGTGATGTGCAGCGACGAGGTGTCGGACGTGAGCGCCTCGTGCCCTGTGCCTCTGGGCAGATAGATCAGATCGCCAGGATGGACGTCGCACTCGTGCGAGCAGGCGCCGAAGCGCGTGTCCGCCGGATTGTACGGTTGACTCTCCATCGGCAGACGCAGCGGGGCGTCGTATGAGTCGCCAGTGTTTGGAACCGGCAATCTGCAGGATGAAGACGTCGTGGGCGTCGTAGTGTGCGGTGAAGCCTTGTGAAGAAGGAGGCGTCAGGTAGACGTTCGCGTCCACCGGATGACACACGCGCGCCTCCAGGTTCCTGCACAAGTGGGCCAGCGGGCCCCAGCTTCGCTCGAAGCGCTGCAGCAGGATGGTGGCGCCGCGCTGATACTCGAGCAACACGCGCTCGGTATCGCAGACGCCGGTGAAGACGTACGTCGCGAACGCAGATCGTGTGTGTAGGCCTCAGGCGGCAGATCCGGCCCATTGCGAATGAGGCGGATCGCCGGATAGCGCACGTCGGTCGACGAAAGGATCCGATCGATATCAGCGAGCGAACACAGTCCTGAATAGTAGTCGGGTGTCTCCCTGGACAGGACGAGAGGGCGTTTCTCCCGGTTCTCGCCGAAAAACGTGGCCGGATCCATCGGCGCGATCATCGTGTCGAGGTCGAAGGCCCGGGACTGGTCGGTCGCCATTGAATTGGTCATCGAAGGATATCGGGTAATGTAGCGTCTGATGAGTCGAGATCGCT
>CAVVCQ010000005.1:0-546802 GCA_963746805.1 uncultured Actinomycetes bacterium
CACCTCGATCGCGCTTCGGCTCTTTTCGATCAAGCCGCCCGGCTGCGTCTGGTCGACGTCCTGGTCGGTCTTGTTGCCGTTGGCCGAGATCGCAGCGGCCAGAGAGGCGTTCGTCTGCGTGACGTCGCCGCCCCCGCCCTTGCTGTCGATCCGCACCGGGGCGTTCGTGTTCGACGCGCCGTACTGCGTCGAATCGAGCGTCCCGACCGGGCACCCTGCTCGCTCTTCGACTCCTGGCCGGCCGCCTGGATGTAGATGGCCGAGCCGCAGCACGTCGATCGTGCCGGGGTCATTACGAAGAGCCGTTCGGGACGCCGTTGCGCGGGTCGCGCTTCGACCCGCCCTGCCGTTCTGGTCGACGTCCTGGTCGGTCTTGTTGTCGTTCCAGGAAGCCGCGACTGCCGCGGACAGGTTCGTCTTGCGTCACGTCGCCGTCATGGCCCTTCCGTTGCCGATCAGCCGGGCGTGTTGACGTTGGAGGGCTTCACCTGCTTGGACTCTGCGTCGGAATCCGCCCACTCGTAGTTCTTGGCCTCCTGGCCGGCCGACTGCGAGTACAGCGCGTCCGAGCTGCACCCGCACTTCGGGTCCTGTTCGAGTGGTCGGAAGGCTTTCCGTTGCCCTGCGTCTGGTCGATGTCCTGGTCGGTCTTGTTCGCATTCGCCCCCGAGAGCGGCCGCGAGCGACGCGTTCGTCTGCGTCACGTTCCCGCCGTCGCCCTTGCTGCCGATCCAGATGGGCACGTTGATGTTCGACGCGCCGTACTGCGTGGAATCGGCATCGGACTTGGCCGTCTGCTCGCTCTTCGACTCCTGACCCGCCGCCTGGTCGTACGGCGTCGGAGCAGCACTTCGAGCCGTCCTTCGAGCCGCCGCCGGACTGCGTCTGGTCGACGTCCTGATCGGTCTTGTTGCCGTTCAGGAGGCGGCACCCGCGACCGACGCATTCGTGCTCGGTCACGTCGCCGTCGTCACCGGGCTCGGTGCAGGATCGGGACGTTGATGTTCCGCGGCTTGACCTGCGTCGAGTCGGCGTCCGACTCCGCCTTCTGCTCGTTTCTTCGACTCCTGGCCCGCCGCCTGCATGCGGCGTCGGAGCAGCACGAGCCGTCCTTCGAGCCAGCCGCCGGACTGCGTCTGGTCGATGTCCTGGTCGGTCTTGTTGCCGTTCGCCGAGGCGGCGACGGCGGCCGACGCGTTCGTCCTGGGTCGCATCGCCGTCGTCGCCGGGGCTCAGGATCCGGATCGGGACGTTGATGTTCGACGGTGCCTTCTCGGTAGAGGTCCGCGTCGGACTCGGCCTTCTGCTCGTTCTTCGCGTCCTGCCCGGCCGCCTGGTCGTACGAGGCGTCGGAGCGGCACGAGCCGTCCTTGGAGCCGCCGCCGGACTGCGTCTGGTCGACGTCCTGGTCGGTCTTGTTCTCGTTCGCCGAGGCTGCGGCCGCGGCCGACGCGTTCGTCTGCGTCACGTCGCCGCCATCACCTTTGCTCCCGATCCGGATCGGCACGTTCACGTTCGACGGCTTCACCTGGGTCGAGTCGGCGTCGGACTTGGCTTTCTGCTCGCTGTCGGCCGCCTGTCCTGCTGCCTGCCCATACAGCCCCGCCCGCGCCGCCGGACTGGTCTGGTCGGCGCTCTCGTTGGTCTTGTTCTTCGTTCGCAGAGATCGCAGCGGCAGCGGATTCCTCGTTCGTCTGCGTCACGTCGCCACCGTCTCCCTTGCTCCCGATCCGGGTCGGCACGGACTGATTCGCGAGCTGATACTGCCGGAACCGGCCGTGGTATCAGCGCGTTGGCCGCTTGCTGCGTCCTGCCCCATCGCCTGTGCTTGAGCCGCGGAGTTGAGCCTGAGGATGACGCCGCTGTGGCGCTCCCGATGACGACGGCGGCGAGGAGCAAGGCCAGCGCGACCAGCGCGATGAGCCTGTGGTTTCATCACACGCTCCTTCGTCGTTGGAACAGACTGCGGGGCTGAGCCCCGGCGGGGACGAAGGCGCGGCTATCCGGTCGTTTCGCGACGCGCGCCGTCCGCGCCCGAAGGGGTTCGGACGCGGATCCACCTAGACCGCGGAACCCACCGAGCAGGACGAGGGCGTACGCGGCAAAAACAGGAGAAATCGCCAGGGCGACGGCAGCTGCGCCCGCGCCCGCGCCTGCGCCGCCTGCGGCGGCCGCGGCGGAACCAGCGACGCGCTGCGTCGGAATTGTCGGAGGCGCGGGGCGCTGTGCGGCGGGCGGTTCCGCGTGTGCCCCACGGCTGAGCTGCCCGGCGCGCTCCGTATCAGCGGCGCCCCCGCGCGAGCGGCGTCGCGGCGCGGAACGAGCACGGCGAGCCACGGCGGGAGCACCGCCGGCCCGGGAGCAGCACCCACCGAGGGGCGCTCTCGCGGCCGGCTCGCGGGCCGGGAAGCGAGCCGCAGCAAGGGGATCCTGTGCGAGGAAGTCGAAACCCGGCGGGGCGTCAACCAGCGGGGCAGCACGGGCCCCTCGAGGGCCGCGAGCGGGGTCGTGGCGAGCGTGATCGCGGCCGCCGGCAGCGGAGGCAGGACGGGCACGTTGACCCGCGGCAGCGGCAGCGGCGGGAGCTCGATGGGGACGATCTGGGTCACCGGTGCCGGCAGCGTCACGCCAGGTGCGGGAACGGTCGCCGCGGATTCTCCCGGTCTGTGTGACCGTCGTGACGATGAGTGATCGCGGTATTCGTCTGCGTGATCGGTCCGTCGTTTCCAGGACTGTCTATTCGCACGATCACGACAATATTCGACGGCTGATAGTGCGTCGTATCGCCGTGGATTCGGGCGGGATTCACTGCTGTATCCACGGCTGCTGCGATTGCGCTGGTTTCGCACTGGTGGTATCGCGTGCCTTCGGCGCTTCGGCGACGGGCTTGGGAGCCGCGGCAGGCACGCTCGTGGTCTCGGACGGCGCCGGATCGGCCTTCGCGGGCTCGGGGGCGGGTTGCGGGGCCGCCACGGGGGCCGGAGCCGCCGCCACAGGCGCCTGCGGCGCCACGATCGGAGTTGCGGGCACGGCCGACACCGCCGCATCGACGACCGCGGCGGCCTCGGCGACGCCAGGGACATTCGGGAGCACCGACGGTGGGGTGTCGGCCAGGGCGCCCGGAGCAAGCACCGCGGCGGCCACAGCCGCCGTCACGGTCCATTTGCCAGCCGCAACTTCCCCGACACACGGTACGTCCGAAGATCCGGTCCCCATCGGCAAGGCGAACGAGCCACGATTTTGCGAAATCGCGTGCGCGCGATATGGTCGAATTCGACGCGGAAAGGAACTGACGAGTGACATCGGTCATTTCAGAGGTCCAATGGGAGAGCCGCCGCTGCCTCCGCGCCCACCGCGACGGCGACCCGGATGCCCGCCGGCGGCTCGTGGAGCTGCATCTCCCGCTCGTCGAGGCGCTCGCCCGCCGCTATCGGGGCCGCGGCGAGGCACTCGAAGACCTCCAGCAGGTCGGCGCCGTGGCGCTGCTCGCCGCGATCGACCGGTTCGACCCCGGGCGTGGCGACGACCTGCTCGCCTTCGCCGTCCCCACGATCGACGGCGAGCTCCGCCGGCACTTACGCGACCGGGTCGAGGCCGTGCGGCCTCCGCGGCGGATCCACGAGCTCCGCGGCGCCCTGCCGGCGCTCGACCGAGAGCTCGTCGCCCGCCTCGGCCGCCCGCCGACCGACGACGAGCGCGCGCGGGCCGCAGGCGCACGGCGCGAGGAGGTCGCCGCCGCGACGGCACCCCTCGTCGTGCCGCTGGACGAGGACCGCCTCGCCGACGACGCCGACACGCTCCGGGCCGCGGAGGACCGCGTCGCGGTCGCCCGGGCCCTGCGCCGGCTGCCCGCGCGGGAACGGCGCATCGTCGCGCTCCGGTTCGGCGAGGGCCTCAGCCAGGCCGGCATCGCCGCCCGTCTCGGAATCTCGCAGGTCCACGTCTCGCGCCTGCTCCGCGGCGCGCTGCAGACGCTCAGGCGCGAGCTCGACGACGGAAGTCCCCGCTGACGGCGCGTTGTCGCGCCGGGCCGTCCGCCGTACACTCGAGGCATGTCCCGCTCGACGCCGGCGGCCCCGCGGGCGGATCGTGAACCCGACGACGCGCCTCGCTACAGCGGGCGCATCCTGCTGCGCATGCCCCCCGAGCTCCACGGCGAGCTCGCGGAGCGGGCCGAGCGCGACGGCATGAGCCTCAACCAGCTGCTCACGCGGCTGCTCGCCGAGGGCGTGGGCGCGGCCCCACGGGAGGAGTCCCGGGGCGACGCGCCGCGATCGCTGCGCACCGCCCTCATCGTGAACCTCGTCCTCGTCGGGATCCTCGCACTCGCCGCGATCGTGCTCGTGGTCGTCGCGATCCGCGCGACGGGCTGATCAGGCGACCCGGACGAGCACGGCCGGCGCGGGCGTCCGTTGCGCCGCGATGCGGTACCGGGCCGTCTTCGCCGCCCTGACCTTCACCGCGAACGTGCCGTTGGAACGGGGGCGGACGCGCGCGACCTGACGCCAGCCGGCGGCGTCCTGGCGCTGGATCACGGCCCCGCCGACGTTCCGCGCGATGCCTCGCAGCACGATCGGGCCGCGATGGACGCGCCCGGGCGAGTCGAGCCGAATCACACCGACGCTGAACCAGGTCGAGCGCAGGCCGAGCTTCCGTCGCAGGTCGTTCGCCTCGAGGATGCGCTGCCCCGAGCCGGTTCGCAGCACGACCTCGCCGACGCGGCCCGAGCGGGTGCGGACGAGCGAGAGGTCGCGCACGCCGCGGATCCTCAGCGGACGGAGGTCGAGCCGCTGCGGCCCCCAGCGGTGGTGCGGCGAGATCCGGTCGTACGGATCGGCCACGGCCCGCAGGTAGGGGATGTTGCGGCTCCAGACGTCCTCCACGTTGGCCGTCCGTCCGCCCGAGGTCGAGTGGTAGTACGTGGTCGCGATCGCGCCGCCGTAGGTCAGGACGCGGTTCGCCGTCGCGCCAACGGCCAGGTTCGTCTCGACCGCCTCGGCCCGCACGCCGCCGTAGACCTGGCTGCGCTGGTCGTCGTAGAGGTCGAAGAGCTTGCCGGGGCGCAGCGTGGCGAGGGTGTAGGAGCGGGCGACGACGGCCTGCGCCCGCAGCGCCTGCGGGTGCCACTCGTGCGGCATCTCGTAGGGGACGACACCGCGGAGGTAGCGCTCGAGCGTGACGACGTTCACTGCGGAGATCCGGCCGCCTCGGGAGCGGACGAGCAGCGAGCCGCGGTATGGCTTCCCGTCGAGCGAGACCGGCTGTGCGCCCGGGACGACGCGCACCGGGCTGCGCAGGCCGCGGAGCTTCGGGCCGAATGCGATGCGGCCGCGCACGAGGCGCTTCCGGCCGTCGGCGCCCACGAGCCGGAACGACGTCCGCGAGGACACGACGAGCTTCTTCCGCCCCGCAGCCAGGAGCACGCGCACGTCGCGCGGCTTCATGAGCTCCAGCCGCGTGCCGGGGTAGTAGTGCGCGAGGATCCGCGCGTGCCGCCAGCCATGCGATGCGTAGCCCTGCGCGCCGTACTGGGACATGCCGACGCCGTGGCCCCACCCCCGGCCCGAGACGAGGAAGACGGGCGCCGCCGAGGCGGCGGCCGGGACGAGGAGCGCGAGCGCTGCCACGAGGGCGATCCGGCGCATCGAGCCGGGCAGGGTAGCGGCGCAGCGTAGGCTTCGCGGCCGTGCGCCGGGTCTTCGTCGCCAACCGCGGGGAGATCGCCCTGCGGGTCTTCCGCGCCTGCCGCGACCTCGGCCTCGAGGCGGTCGCCGCGGTCGCGCCGGACGACCGGGGCGCGCTCCACGCGCGCGAGGCTGACGCGGTCGCGGAGGTCCCGTCGTACCTCGATGCGGCGGCGCTCGTCGCCGCGGCGCGGGACGCGGGCGCCGATGCGGTGCATCCCGGCTACGGCTTCCTGGCGGAGAGCCCGGACTTCGCCGCCGCGGTCGAGGACGCCGGCCTCACGTGGGTCGGGCCGTCCCCGGAGGCGCTGCGGCTCGGCGGCGACAAGCTCGCCGCGAAGCGGATCGCGCGCGAGGCGGGCGTGCCGGTCCTCCCCGAGGGCGAGCCGGACGAGATCGGCTTCCCGCTCGTGATCAAGGCCGCGGCGGGAGGCGGCGGGCGCGGGATGCGCGTCGTCCGCGGCCCGGCGGAGCTCGCCGACGCGCTCGAGGCGGCCCGGCGCGAGGCGGTGGCCGCGTTCGGCGACGACCGCGTCTTCTGCGAGCGCTACATCGAGCGGCCGCGGCATGTCGAGATCCAGCTCCTCGCCGACGCGCACGGCACCGTCGTCGCCCTCGGCGAGCGCGAGTGCTCGGTGCAGCGCCGCCATCAGAAGGTGCTCGAGGAGTCGCCCTCCCCCGCGCTCGACCCGGGCCTCCGGACGCGCATGGAGGACGCAGCGGTCGCCTTCGCGCGCGCGATCGGCTATCGCAGCGCCGGCACGGCCGAGTTCATGCTCGCGGCCGACGGCTCCTTCTCGTTCCTCGAGCTCAACGGCCGGATCCAGGTCGAGCACCCGGTCACGGAGCTCGTCCGCGGCGTCGACCTCGTCCGCGAGCAGCTCCGGATCGCACGCGGCGAGCGGCTTGGAGTTAGTGGCTCAGAGCCACAAGGTCATGCCATCGAGGTGCGCCTCTACGCCGAGGATCCGCGGACATTCCTCCCCCAGGCCGGCCGGCTCGAGCGACTGCGCCTCCCCACCCGGATCCGTGTTGACGCGGGCGTGGCCGAAGGGGACGAGGTCGGGACTCGCTACGACCCGCTGATCGCGAAGCTGATCGCCCATGGCCCGACGCGCGACGAGGCGCTCGCCCGCCTTCGTGACGCGCTCGCCGAGACCGAGGTCGTGGGCGTGACGACGAACCTCCCGTTCCTGCGGTGGCTCGTGTCGCACCCCGCGCTCGCCGCCGGCGAGACGACGACGGCCTTCCTCGTCGACCATCCGCCCCTGTCCGAGCCGCCGCTGCGGCTGCCCGAGGGCCCGTGGCGCGGGCCGTTTCGCCTCAACCTCCCTCCGCCGCCGCCCGCGCCGCCGCCCGACCTCGACGAGGCCGCCCAGCACGGCGGCACGGGCGGCGAGGGCGGCGCCGTGGCGGCGCCGATGCCGGGCACCGTGATCCGCGTCCTCGTCGCGCCCGGGGACCTGGTCGAGGCGCGGCAGCCGCTGGTCGTGCTCGAGGCGATGAAGATGGAGACGCCGGTGGTGGCGCCGTACGACGGCACGGTGTCGGCGGTGCACGTCCAGGAGAGCGATGCTGTCGCCGGCGGCACTCTCCTCGTGGAGCTCGAGGGCTAGCCCCGGGCGAGCGCGAGACCGGTCAGGATCTCACGGACGATCCGGTCGGCGACGAGCGCGGTCGGGTCGAGCGACCCGACGTGCTGCGGGCACACCTCGACGACGTCGGCGCCGATGAGCCTGGCCCGCGAGGCCACCTCGCGGCAGGCCCAGAGCAGGTCTGCGGCCGTCATCCCGCCCGGCTCGGGCGTTCCCGTGCCCGGGGCGTACGCGGGGTCGAGCACGTCGACGTCGACGGTGAGGAACGTCGGCCCGTCCGCGACGACCTCGAGCGCGCGCTCGACGCAGGCGCCGATCCCCCGGTCGCGGACGTCGTGCATGAACAGGCTCGTGATTCCGCGCTCGGCCTGCCACGCGAACTCCCGCTCGGTCGGCCAGTAGCCGCGGAGGCCGATCTGGACGTAACGGCGCGCGTCGACGTGGCCGTCCTCGACGAGCCGGTACATCGGGGTGCCGTGCGAGCGGTCGGCGCCGAAGACCTCTGCACCGGTGTCCGTGTGCGTGTCGAAGTGGACGAGGCCGACGGGGCCGTGACGCGCGGCGACGGCCCGTACGTCCGGCTCGGCGATCGAGTGGTCGCCGCCGAGCACGATCGGGACGGCGCCGGCGTCCAGCACCTCGCCGACGAGCCGCTCGACGGCCTCGTGGGAGCGCAGCGGCTCGGCCGGGATCACCGGCGCGTCGCCGTAGTCGACGATCCGGAGTACCGCGAACGCGTCGATCCCCGCCTCGAGATGCGGGCCCGGCGGGCAGCTGGCGGCGCGGATCGCGCGCGGGCCGAACCGGGCACCGGGCCGGTCCGAGACGAGCTCGTCGATCGGCGCGCCGACGATCGCGACGTCGACGCCCGCGAGCTCGGCCGGGTCCTGGGTGTACGGCGCCGCGCCGAACGTGAGCAGCCCCGCGTAGTCCGGCTTGTCCTCGTGGCCGTACGCCTCGCGCCAGCGGGCGACGGGGTCGATCACGCCGCTAAAAGAGCTTCTGGAGCTTCATGGCCGCGCCCATGTCGCCCTTGATCTTCAGCTTCCCCGTCATGTACGCGGTGGTCGGGTTCTGCTCGCCGGCGACGATCTTCTCGAACGTCTCTCGTGAGGCGCTGATCGTGGTGTCCGCCTCCTCCGCCCCCTCCGCGACGCTGACCGAGCCGTCGTCGACGCGCACCGTCCACTGGCCGACGCCCTCGACGTCGAACACGTACGAGTTGTTCATCCCCGCCGTCTTCGACGGGTCCGTCCTGGTCGGAAGCTCGTCGAAGAACGCCCGCACGGTGTCTGCACCCATCGTCTCTCCCCTTCGTCGTCGGTGGCGCGAGCCTACCGCTACGGGACGACCGGCTCGGGCTCGACGCGCGACCGGGTCCGACTCGATGGCAGGCGGAGTCCGATCGCCAGTGCGAGGAACGGCGCCACGGCGCACACCCAGAGCGCGCGGTCGAGGTCGATCTGGTCGGCGAGGGCGCCGAGGCCGACGGCAGCGACGCCGCCGAGCCCGATCGAGAGGCCGATGGAGAGGCCCGAGGCGAGTCCGATCCGCGACGGCAGGTACTCCTGGGACATCACCATCGTCACGCCGAAGGTGCCGATCACGCACACGCCGACGAGCGCGAGCGCGACTGCGCCGACCACGCCGCCTGCGAGCAGGTAGACGGCGATCAGCACCCCGGTCGCGGCGACGCTGCCGAGGAGCACCGGCCGGCGCCCGATCCGGTCGGCCGCCGGCCCGGCCGCGAGCGTGCCCACACCGCCGGCGACGAGCATGAGCGCGAGCAGCCGGTTGCCGTGCGCCTCCGAGTGCCCCAGCGAGACCTCGTAGAGCGGGACGAAGGTCAGGAGCCCGAACCACGCCAGGCTGCGAAAGCCCACGACCGCGAGGAGCAGCCCGAGTGCGCCGGGACGATCCTCCCCGCGCAGCCGGCGCGCGACGGAGCGGCCCGGGTCGAAGGAGCGGAGGAACGGCGTGAGCAGGATCAGGAAGACCGCGATCACGAGCCCCGGGAGTGCCAGCAGGAGGCCGCCGCGGAGCCCGAGCCACAGGACGAGGCCCGTCGCGACGACGGAGCCGGCCGCGAAGCCGATGTTGCCGCCGATCGAGAACAGGGACATCCCGCTCGCCCGGCGGTCGCCGCTCGCGAACGCGGCGAACTTCGATCCCTCCGGGTGGTAGGCGGCCGTGCCGAGCCCGGAGACCGCGACCAGCAGCAGGAACACGGAGTACGTCGGCGAGAGCGCCGACAGCCCGATCCCGACCGCCGCGAACGCGACCCCGCCGGGCAGCAGCCAGATCGCGCCGAGCCGGTCGGAGACGAGGCCGAAGAGCGGCTGCACGACCGACGAGGCCGTCGCCCAGACGAGCATCACCGCGCCGGCCTCGAGGTAGGAGAGGTCGAACTCGGCGACGACGAACGGCAGCAGCGCCGGCACCGCACCGCTCGCGAAATCGGTTGCCAGATGCCCCGCCGACAGCGCGGCGAGCGCGCGCGTGTCGAGTCCCCGTGCCACCGGCCGAGGCTACCCGCGACGCGTCGCGCTACGCCGGGTGGTGGCGCGCGATCAGCGCGAGCGAGAGCGCGTGCTGGAGCCGGCAGATCTCCTGCCGGTTCCGTTCCAGCGCCTCCCGCCCCGCTCCCTCGCTCCGGAGCAGTTGCCGCTCGAAGACGAGCTGCTGGATGCGTGCGTCGAGTCCCTCGACGCTGGTTGAGTCGAGCCAGGCCGCAGTCATTGCCACCATGGCATCGGCATTCCGCCTGTAGGAGTGGATCCCTCCGCATGGTGATTCCGGCGCCGGATAGCATCGCCGCGCGGTGGACCTCGATCTCACCCCCGAGCACGAGCTCGTCCGTCGCACCGTCCGCGAGTTCGCGGAGACCCGCGTCGCCTCGGTCGCCGAGGAGCTCGACCGCGAGGGCCGCTTCCCCTACGAGCTCGTGACGGAGCTGGCCGAGCTCGGGCTGATGGGGATGCCGATCCCGGAGGAGTACGAGGGCGGCGGCACCGACACGGTCTCGTACGCGATCGCGATCGAGGAGCTGACCCGGATCGACTCGTCGGTCGCGATCACCGTGGCCGCACACACGTCGCTCGGGACGATGCCGATCTTCCAGTTCGGCTCGGAGGAGCAGAAGCGCGAGTGGCTGCCCGACCTCGCGTCGGGCCGGCGGCTCGCGGCGTTCGGGCTGACGGAGGCCGGCGCGGGCTCGGACGCGGCCGCGACGCGCACGACGGGCGACCTGCGCGACGGGTCCTGGGTCGTGAACGGCTCGAAGATCTTCATCACGAACGCGGGCACGGACATCACCTGGGGCGTGACGATCACTGCGCGCACGGGCGACGACGAGATCTCGAACCTCGTCGTCCCCAACGGGACGCCCGGCTACGAGGTGTCCGCGCCGATGAAGAAGCTCGGCTGGCGCGCCTCCGACACGCGCGAGCTCTCGTTTCAGGACGTCGAGGTGCCCGAGGGGAACCTCCTCGGCCCCCGCGGCGACGGCTTCAAGCAGTTCCTCCAGATCCTCGACGGCGGCCGCATCTCGGTCGCGGCGATGGGCGTCGGGCTCGCGCAGGGCGCCTACGACCTCACGGCCGCGTATGCGAAGGAGCGGCAGCAGTTCGGACAGCCGATCGGCAAGTTCCAGGCCGTCCAGTTCCAGCTCGCCGACCTCGCGACGGAGATCGAGGCGGGCCGCGGCCTCGTCTACCGGGCCGCGTGGCTCAAGGACCAGGGCCGCGCGTTCGCCAAGGAGGCCGCGATGGCGAAGCTCTACACCGGGATCCTCTCCAACCGCGCCGCCAACGTCGGGCTCCAGGTCCACGGCGGCTACGGCTTCATGGACGAGAGCCCGATCTCGCGCTTCTACCGCGATCAGAAGATCCTCGAGATAGGCGAAGGGACGAACGAAGTCCAGCGCATGGTCGTGGCCAAGCATCTGGGCCTGTAGATCTTCCGTGCCAGGCTTCAGCCTGGCTCGGGCGTGCAGTTACGACACCGGCCGGAACTCGACCACGGGCGAGTCCCGGAGCGCCGTGGTGCAGCCACCCACGGCGTAGAGCCCGTCCCCGACGCGGAAGAGCTGCAGCGCGTGCCGCGTCACCGTCGGCGGCGGGCCGCTGCGCCAGCGCCCGGTGCGGGCGTCGTAGACCTGGTAGGTCGACTCCCACAGCGCGTGGATCTCCGAGCCTGCGACCGTCGCGCCGAGGAGCTCCATCGGCTTCGGCAGCGGCGGCCCCTCGCGCCAGCGACCCGTCTGCGGGTCGAGGATCCAGACGGTGCGGAGGATGTCCTCGCCCGCGCGGCCGCCGATCACCCACAGCTCCCCCCGGAACGGCACGGCGCCGAACGCGTGCATCGCGCGCGGCAGCGGCGGCCCGCCCTCCCAGGTGTCGGTGGCGGGGTCGTAGACGTAGACCTCGCGGCGCTCCTCGCCCTCGAGGTAGCCGCCGAGCACCCAGATCTTCCCGTCGAGCGCGACTGCGGCGTGGTTGAAGCGCGGCTCCGGGAGCGGCGCGCGTTCCTCCCACTCCTCGCGGGTGGGATCGTAGGCCCACACGGCGTCCGTGTTCCCTTCCGGCGTCGTCCCGCCGATGACGTAGAACCGGCCGTCGATCGCGGCACCCGCGGCGGCGCGCGTCTCCACGGGCAGGCGCGGCAGCACCTCCCAGCGATCGGCCTTGGCGTCGTAGCGGGACGCGAGCGCAAGCGGCCGCCCGGTCTCGCCGACCATGCCACCGGCCGTGTAGACCTTGCCGTCCAGCTTCGCCGCCGCGATGTAGCTCCGCCGCTGCGACATCGAGGCGACGCGCTCCCACGGCGCGGCCTGCGCCTCCTCGTCGCCGTCCAGGGAGACGCCGAGGACGATCCCCACGACGACGGCGAGCAGCAGCGCGAGCCATGCCCTGACCGCGCGCTTGTCCATCACGCGCTACCTAGAGCCCGCGCTCATCTCCGATCACGCGCTCGACCTCGACGTGCTCGGGAACAACGATGGCTTCCTGCTCGGCGAGCGCGTGCCGGTGCTTCCGGCGCTCGACCTTCCGTTCCTGCATCTTCCGCGGGTCGGGGATCGGCACCGCCGTGAGGAGCGCCTGCGTGTACTCCTCGGTGGGCTTCGTGTAGACCTCCTCCGCGCGCCCGACCTCGATGAGCTTGCCGCGGTTCATGACCGCGATCCGGTCGCTCATCGCGCGGACGACGGCGAGGTCGTGCGCGATGAACAGGTACGTCAGGCCGAACTCGTCCTGGAGGTCCTTGAGGAGGTTGAGGATCTGCGCCTGGATCGAGACGTCCAGTGCCGACACGGGTTCGTCGCACACGATCAGCTTCGGATTCAGCGCCAGGGCTCGCGCGATCCCGATCCGCTGCCGCTGGCCGCCGGAGAACTCGTGCGGGTACCGGTTGACGAAGCTCGGGTCGAAGCCGACGACGTCGAGGAGCTCGCGCACGCGGGAGCGGCGGTCGCGGCGCGAGCCGATGCCGTGCACGGCGAGCGGCTCCGCGACGATGTCGCCGACGGTCATGCGCGGGTCGAGCGACGCGTACGGGTCCTGGAAGACGATCTGCATCTCGCGCCGGACCTTGCGCATATCCTCGCGGCCGAGCGTTGTCAGCTCGCGGCCCTCGAAGCGGACCGAGCCGCCGGTCGGCTCGAGCAGGCGGAGGATGCAGTAGCCGGTCGTGGACTTGCCCGACCCCGACTCGCCCACGAGGCCGAGCGTCTCGCCCTGGCGGATCTCGAAGCTGACGCCGTCCACGGCGCGGACGTAGTCGACCGTGCGGTCGATGAGCAGGCCAGACTTGATCGGGAAGTACTTCTCGAGTTCGGTGACCTCGAGGAGCGGCGTGCCGTTCGTGCTCACGAGACGGCCCCCGCGGGCTCGCGTGAGCCGGCCCGCTCAGAGGCCGGATGGGCGGAGCGCACCCAGTGGCCGGGCCGCACCTCGCGCAGCTCAGGCGGCGTGGTCGTGCAGGTGTCGTTGCGGTTGGCGTACGGGCACCGCGGGGCGAAGCGGCACGCGGGCGGCGGCGCGATCAAGTCGGGCGGCCGGCCGGGGATCGCGGTGAGGCGGCCGCCACGGATGCCCTCGCCCTCGATCTGCGGCAGCGCCCCGAGCAGCGCCTCGGTATACGGGTGCTCGGGCCGGTCGAAGAGGTCGAGCGTCAGCGCGTGCTCGACGATCTGGCCGGCGTACATCACGACGATGTCGTCCGCCGCCTCGGCGACGACGCCCATGTCGTGGGTGATGATGATCATCGCCATGTCGTGCGCCTCGCGCAGGTCCTCGAGCAGGTCGAGGATCTGCGCCTGGACGGTCACGTCGAGTGCCGTCGTGGGCTCGTCGGCGATCAGCAGCTTCGGATTGCAGGCGAGCGCGATCGCGATCATCACGCGCTGCCGCATCCCGCCCGAGAAGCGGTGCGGGTAGTCGTCGAGGCGGCTCGCCGCGTTCGGGATCCGCACCTCCTCGAGGAGCTCGACCGCGCGCTTGCGGGCGGCTGACTTGTCCAGGTCGAGGTGCCGGCGGATGACCTCGGTGATCTGCGTGCTGATCCTCAGCGTCGGGTTCAGCGAGGTCATCGGGTCCTGGAAGATCATCGCGATCTCGTGGCCGCGCACGTCCTCGAGCTCCCGCTCCTTGAGCTTCACCAGGTCGCGGCCCTCGAAGACGACCTCGCCCGAGACGATCTTCGCCGGCGGCTTCGGGATGAGGCCCATGATCGAGAGGGCCGTGACCGACTTGCCGCAGCCCGACTCGCCGACGATCCCGAGTGTCTTGCCCTTGTCGACCTCGAACGAGACGCCGTCGACCGCCTTGACGACCCCGTCGCGCGTGAAGAAGTGCGTCCGCAGGTCGCGAACCTCGAGGAGCGCCACGGCTACGTCTCCCGGGTTCGCGGGTCGAGGGCGTCGCGGAGGCCGTCGGCGATGAAGTTCGCGCTGAGGACGAGCGTCGCGATCATGATCGAGGGTACGGCGATGATGTGCGGCGCGACGCGATAGGCGAGGCGGCCTTCCTCGGCCATCTGGCCCCACGACGCGTCCGGCGGCGAGATCCCGAGGCCGATGAAGGAGAGGAAGGCCTCGCCGAGGATCACGCCCGGCAGCTCGAGGAAGACGGCGATGACGAGGATGCCGAGCGTGTTCGGGAGGAGGTGGCGGCCGAGAATGCGGTACCAGCGCGCGCCGACGGCCTTCGCCGCCCGGACGTAGTCGTTCTCCTTCAGCGTGATGATCTGGCCGCGGACGATGCGCGCTGTCGTGAACCAGCTGGCAATCGAGAGCGCCACCACCATCGTCCAGAAGGTGACGTCGCCGAAGATCGCGAGCGTGATGATCGCGAACGGCAGGTACGGCAGCCCGTACAGGGCATCCAGGAACCGCATCATCGCGTTGTCGAGCCGGCCGCCCGCGAAGCCGGAGATCGAGCCGTAGAAGACGCCGATGACCAGGATCACGAACGTGGCCGCGAAGCCGATGCCGATCGAGACGCGGCCGCCGAGCGCTGCGCGCGTCATCAGGTCGCGGCCGAAGTTGTCGGTTCCGAACGGGTGCTCGAGGCTCGGCGTCGCGTTCTTGTTGGCAAAGTCGATCTCGTTGGGGTCATACGGCGAGACGATCGGCCAGAAGATGCAGAACAGGACGAGGGCGACGAAGACGATCCCGGCGACGAGCGCGCCCTTGTTGCGGATGTAGCGGTGCCACGCGTCGCGCCAGAGGTTCGCCTCGGGCCTCGGCGCGCCGGCCGTGCCGACCTGCGGGACCGGCTCCGCGACGCCGGCCTGCTCCCTGGCGAGGGTCGGCGTCGTCTCCTCGCGGGGCTCGACGGCCACTACGTTCGCGCGTCCCTGGTCCGCGGGTCGAGGAAGCCGTAGAGGATGTCGACCACCAGATTCGCGAGGATGATGATGATGGAGAGCAGCACCGTCAGGCCCATCACCACCGTGTAGTCACGGGCGGTCACCGACGAGACGTAGAACCGCCCGATCCCCGGGATCGCGAAGATCTGCTCGATCACGAACGAGCCCGTGATGAGAAAGCCGAGGATCGGACCCGCGACGGTGACGGCGGGGATGAGTGAGTTGCGGAGCACGTGCAGCCCCACCACGCGACGGTACCGGAGCCCCTTCGCCTTGGCGGTGCGGATGTAGTCCGCCTGGAGCGTCTCGAGCATCGTCCCGCGCACGAGTCGCGCGAAGTACGCCATGGGCGCCAGCCCGAGCGCGATCACCGGGAGGATCTTCGACTGCCAGGTCGTCCAGCCGCTCGTGGGCACGCCGACGTCCCACTCGAGCGCGAAGAAGTAGATGAACAGCGTCGCGACGAGGAAGCTCGGCACAGCGAAGCCGACGTTGGCGAAGAACATGGCGAAGTAGTCGCCGACGGTGTTGGCCCGCAGGGCCGCGAACACCCCCAACGGGATCCCGACACAGACCGCGAAGAGGAACGCCAGGCCTCCGAGCTCGAGTGAGCGCGGGAAGGCCTCGCTGACGATGTCGTTGACCGTGCGGTTGCGCTGAACCAGGGACGGCCCGAGGTCCCAGGTGAAGACGTTCTTCACGTACGTCACATACTGGATGTACCAGGGCTCGTCGAGGCCGAACTTCGCCTCGAGGTTGCGCTGGATCGACTCCGGGATGTTGCGCTCGCTGGTGCGGAAGGGGTTGCCCTTGATCTGACGCATCATCACGAACGTCAGGAAGATCACGAGCAGGATCACCGGAATCGTCCAGACGAGGCGGCGCAGGATGAACTTCGTCATCGAAGGCCTCTCATTACCCGGTTGGGGTGAATCCGGAACGGGCGGGACGCGGCTCGCGCCCCGCCCGTCCCACAGTGCGGGTCAGCCCTTGACCACGACCTTGGTCAGGTCGATCTGCGTCAAGAGGTTCTGGTTGAACGTGTCCTTCACCGACGGATCTTCGCTCGCGACGTAGGTGTACCAGTAGATGGGCGACAGCGGAACCGCGCCTTCGTCGCCGAGGAGCTTCTGCTCCATCTGGGCGTAGAGGTCGTACCGCGCCTCGTTGTCGGGCGTGGCCCGTGCCTCGTCGACGAGCTTGTCGTACTCGGGGTCGCAGTAGTTCGTCGAGTTGTTCCCCGAGTCGCACGTCCACAGCTCGAGGAAGTTGATCGCGTCGACGAAGTCGCCGATCCAGCCGTAGCGGTAGACGTCGACCGACTTGTCCGGCGGCGGCCCGATGAACTCGAGGAACTGGGCCCACTCCTGCTGCTTGATCGTGGTGTTGATCCCGAGCTCCTTCCAGTACGACTGCACCGCGACCGCGATCTCGCGGTGACCCGGCGAGTCGTTGAGGAGGAGCGTGAGGTCCTTCTTCGGGGTCTGCGCCTGATCCATCAGCGTCTTCGCCTGCTCGAGGTCGCCGTTCTCCGGCAGCCACGGCGAGTCCGGGTTGATCGTGTCGAACCCCGGCATGCCCTCCGGCGTCCAGCCGGTGGCGGGCAGCTGATCGGCCTGCGCGATGTTGTCGATGATCTCGCGGCGGTTGATCGCGAGCGACATCGCCTTGCGCTGGTTCAGGTCGGTGATGTTCTTGACGTTGAACCCGTAGACGTACGTGCCGAGGCCCGGATACTGCTGGTAGAAGTCCTCCTCCTTGACCCGGGCGATCTCCTCGGTCGGCGGAGCCTGGTTGTTCACGTCGAGCTCGCCGGCCTCGAACGCCTGCTGAGCGGTCGTGCCGTCGGAGATCATGCGTCCGTTCACACGCGTGAGCGTGACGTCGTCCGCGTTGCGCCACTCGTTCCACTTGGTGAGATCGATGCTCTGGTTGTGCTTCCAGTCGGCGAGCTCGAACGGCCCGTTCGTGACGATGTTCGCCGCCTCGGTCCACTTGTCGCCGAACTGCTCGACCGTCTTGCGCGGCACGGCGAGGAACGAGTGGTGGGCAACCTGCTGCACGAACCAGGGCTGCGGGCTGGTCAGCGTGACCTCGAGCGTCTTGTCGTCGGTCGCCTTGACGCCGACCTTCTCCTTGAGCGCGTCGCAGTTGTCCTTTTCGGGGTCACAAGCGTTGTAGTCCGCTGCACCGACGATCCCGAAGAACTGGTACGCGTAGTCGGCACCGAGCTCGGGCGAGATCGTGCGCAGCCACGACCACGCGAAGTCCTCCGCGGTCACCGGGTCGCCGTTCGTCCACTTGAGGTCGTCGCGGAGGGTGAACGTGACGGTCTTGCCGTCCTCGCTCACCTCGTGGGACTCCGCGGCGAAGTCGACGGGGTTGAGCTCGTCGTCGAGCGTGATCAGCGGATCCATGATGTTCAAGAGGATGTTCGACGACGTCGTGTCCGTGGCGAGACCGGGGTCGAGCGACGGCGGCTCCGTCCCCCAGTTCACCGTGATCACCTGCTCGGCCGCTGCGGCACCTTCCTCGCCGGTGCCAGTACTGGCGGCCTCGTCGTCGTCACCGCCGCAGCCGGCGGCGGCGAGCGCGAGAGCGCCGAAGATCGCGGCCAGCCACGGCCAAGCCTTGCTCACCTTCATCTTGCCTTCCTTCCTTCGATATCGCGGGTCGGGCCGGTTGGGCGCTGGCCCCCCGATCGGACGGGATGGTGCCTGAACCTGGGAGCCCCCAAACCGGTGACCGGGCCATTCGTGAGCATGGTTACAGCCGGTTTTTACGGTTTTCGACAAGTTCTCATGGCGAACTCTTCGCCGGATACCCCGACCGTTAACAGGTGGTCTTACACCGGTATTGCTTTCGGAAACGCAGCGGGCACGGGTGCTAGCGTCGGCGGTCGTGCTCTTCTCGCAGTTCCTCGACGACGACCTCGGTTGTGCGTCCTACCTCGTCGGCGACGAGGACGCAGGTGTCGCCGTGGTGGTCGACCCGCCGCTCGCCGTCGAGCCGCTGCTCGAGGAGGCGGCGCGGCGCGGGGTGACGGTCGTCAAGACGCTCGAGACGCACACGCACGCCGACCACGTCTCGGGCCACAGCCGCCTCGCGCTCGAGCACGGGATCCCGGTCGCGATCAACCCGGCCGCCGCGCCCGACTACGCGTTCGAGCCGCTCGAGGACGGCGCCCGAGTCGAGCTCGGCGACGTCGTGATCACGGCCGTCCACACGCCCGGGCACCGGCCCGAGCACACGGCCTTCACCGTCGCTGACACCGCCCGCTCCGACGAGCCGTGGCTCGTGCTGACCGGCGACTCGCTCTTCGTCGGCGACGCGGCGCGACCCGACCTGGCCGTCGAGCCGCGCGAGGGCGCCGAGGGCCTCTACCGCTCCCTCCACCGGCTCGTCGACCTCGGGGACGGCGTCGAGGTGTTCCCGGGCCACGTCGCGGGCTCGATGTGCGGCCGCTCGATGAGCTCGAAGGGCTCGACCACGATCGGCTTCGAGCGCCGGTTCAACCCGATGCTCCGGCTCGACGGGCTCGAGGACTTCGTCGCGGAGTCGGTCGGCACGGCAGGGCTCCGGCCGCCGAACGTCGAGCGGATCGTGGCGCTCAACCGCGGCGCGTTCGTCCCCGCGCCGGCGCCGCTCGAGCGCCTCGACCAGGCGCCGGCAGGCGCGACCGTCCTCGACGTCCGCCCCTCCGACGACTTCGCGGCGGGTCACGGCCCGGGCGCGCTCCACGTGCCGGTCTCCGCCTCGTCCTTCGGTACGAGGGCGGCGTTCGTCCTGCCGACGGACGCCCCGGTGCTCCTCCACGCCGCCACGGCGGAGGAGGCGGAGCTCGCAGCGAGGCGGCTCCACGCCGTCGGCTTCCTCGACGTCGCCGGCTGGAGCATCCCCGGGACGGATGGAGAAAGTGGCTCAGAGCCACTAACTCTTCTCGGGCACGTCTCGATCGAGGAGCTGGAGCGGCTCCTCGAGGCGGACGAGGTCCAGGTGCTCGACGTCCGCGAGGCGGACGAGCGCGACGACGGCTACATCCCCGGCAGCCGGCACGTCCCGTACCGGCTCGTCGGCGCGTTCGCGGACTCGATCGGCGACGGGCAAGCCGGTGGTGACGATCTGCGAGTCCGGCGCGCGCGCCGCGGTGGCCGCCAGCGTCCTCGCGGCGCACGGCGTGGACGCGCGCGCGGTGCTCGACGGCGGCGTGCCGGACTGGCAGGGTCAGACGACGCACTTCCGGCGCTGCGGGTCGTAGCCCTCCACGGCGCGGGCTCCGGCCCGTGGGTCTTCGCCGGCTGGCGGCTGCCGGGGCACGAGCTCCAGGCGGTCGACCTGCACGCCGGCCTGAACGTCGCCGCCGCGTCGATGTGGAACTACGAGGCCGTCGCGACCCGCGCGTGCGACGGGATCGAGCGGCCGTTCGCGCTACTCGGCTGGTCGATGGGCGGCCTCGTCGCGATGCTGGCGGCGCGGCGCGTCCAGCCGGACGCGCTCGTGCTGCTCGAGCCGTCGCCGCCGGGCCGGAGCGCGAACGGCGAGATGCCGGACGAGGGCCTGTACGACCCGGAGGAGGCCTACGGGCCGTTCCCGGACGGCATGCGCGCGCGACCCGAGTCGCGGTACGCGCGAGCCGAGCGCGAGCACGGGATCCCGGTGGCGTCCGTGCCGGAGCGGACGCTCGTCGTCTCGGGCGACGAGTTCGCGGAGGAGCGCGGGGCCGCCGTCGCCCGCCTGTACGGCGCCGCGGAGCTGCACGTCGCGGGCCTCGACCACTGGGGCCTCGTGCTCGACGCGCGCGTGCAGGACGGGATCGCGGCGTGGCTCGCTAGCTGAGTCGCTCGACCGCGTAGCCCCAGCCGCGCATCGCGTCGGTCACGGCGGCGCGATGCTCCTCGTCACGCGTCGCGAGCGTGAGCTCGAGCCCGGTCACGCCCACGGGGATGTCGATCCCCTCGCGCAGGTGCTCGACCTCGACCACGTTCACCCGCTCCTCGGCGAGGAGTGCGAGCAGCTTCACGAGCTCGCCGGGCCGGTCGGGGACGCTGGTGCGCACGACGAGGAAGCGGCCCGCGCGCGTGAGCCCGTGCCGCATGACGCCGATCAGCAGGGTCGGATCGATGTTCCCGCCGGAGAGGAGCGGCACGACCGCTCCGTCGCCGCCGACGCGACCCGCGAGCAGGGCCGCGAGCGGCGCCGCGCCGGCGCCCTCGACGACGAGCTTCATCCGCTCCGCGAGCAGGACGATCGCCTCCGAGATCTCGTCGTCGGTGACGACCACGACGTCGTCGAGGAGCTCGCGCAGGATCGCCGTCGTCAGCTCGCCCGGCGCCTTCACCGCGATCCCGTCCGCGATGGTCACGCCCACATCCCCGCCGCCGGCGAACGGCGCACACGCCGCCGCCTGGACGCCGACGATCCGGACCGACGGCTGGAGCGCCCGCAGGGTGATCGCGATCCCCGACGCGAGCCCGCCGCCGCCGATCGGGACGACGATCGTCTTGGCCTCCGGCGCCTGCTCGAGCAGCTCCAGCGCGATCGTCCCCTGCCCGGCGATCACGTGCTCGTCCTCGAACGCGTGCACGAAGGTCGCCCCCGAATGCTCGACCTGCGCCTGCGCCGCCGCGAGCGCGTCGTCGAAGAACGCGCCCACGAGCTCGACGTCCGCGCCGTAGTTCCGCGTCGCCTCGATCTTCGCCATCGGCGCGTCGACCGGCATGAAGATCGTCGCCGGCACGCCGGCCTCGCGCGCCGCCCATGCCACCGCCTGCCCGTGGTTGCCGGCGCTCGCCGCGACGACCCCGGCGGCGCGCTCCTCCGGCGAGAGCAGCGCGATCCGGTTGACGGCGCCGCGGATCTTGAAGGCGCCGGTGCGCTGGAGGTTCTCGGCCTTGAGGAGGACGGGGCGCCCCGTCCGACGCGAGAACGTCTCGGATGGGTAGACGGGCGTGACCTGGGCGATCCCCGCGATTCGCTCGCGGGCCGCCTCGACGTCACGCAGCGTCGGCGCTCGATGTCGTGTCGTCGGCAACGTGGAAGACCTCGTCCATGATCTCGCGGACGGCCGTGAGCGGGTCGAGCTCGCGACGTTGCACCGCGTCGAGCAGGCGCCGCAGCTCCGGGTCGTCCGCGACCGCCCGCTCGAGATGGGCTTTTGCCCGGGAGGAGGCGACGGCGAACACCTCGCCCGCGAGGTTTCGGCGCCGGCGCTCCTCGAGGCGACCGTCGACCTCGAGGAAGGCGCGATGCGCCTCGACCTGCTCCCAGAGCTTCTCGACCCCCTCGCCCCGGAGCGCCTCGGTGAGCACGATCGGCACCGTCCACTCGCCGTGCCCCAGCGCGAGGATCGCGCGGACGTCGTTCAGCATCGTCTTCGCGGCCGGGTGGTCCATCTTGTTGATCGCGATCACGTCGGGGATCTCCATGATCCCGGCCTTCAGCGCCTGGACGGAGTCGCCGGAGCCGGGCATGAGCACCAGCAGGACGGTGTCGGCGATCCCGATCACCTCGACCTCGCTCTGCCCGGTGCCGACCGTCTCCAGGAACAGCAGGTCCTTGCCGGCCGCGTCGAGCACGAGTATCGCCTGGAGGGCCGCCTCGGAGAGCCCGCCGAGGTGGCCGCGCGTCCCCATCGAGCGGATGAACACCTCCGGGTCGAGGAAGTGGTCGGTGAGCCGGATGCGGTCGCCGAGGAGCGCGCCGCGCGAGAACGGGCTCGAAGGGTCGACCGAGACGACGCCGACGCGCTGCTCGCGCTCGCGCACGAGGCGGACGAGCGCCGAGACGAGGCTCGACTTGCCGACGCCCGGCGGCCCGGTGACGCCGACTGTGTAGGCGCGGCCCGTGTCCGGGTAGATCTCCCGCACGAGCTCGTACGCGAGCGGGTCGCCGTTCTCGACGAGCGTGATCGCCCGCGCGAGCGCGCGCGTGTCCCCGGCGCGGACGCCGGCGACGAGCGTCTCGCGCGTCCACTCTCTGCGACCCGCCATGCGGCGAGTCTACGGAGCGGCCTCCTCGGCCGCCTGCGCCACGGGGACGGCGGCGCCGGCGACGACCATCGGCTCGAAGTGCTCGTCATCCTCGCGCGCGGTCAGCGTCCGACCGAGGGCCCAGGCGACCACGGAGGCGACGGCGAAGATGGCTGCCGCGCCGGCCCACAGCCACCGGGCGCCGTAGGCGTCCGTCAGCGGCCCGGCGACGGCCATGCCGAGGCCGAGCACCGCGAAGTTGACGCTCATCACGACCGTGAAGGCTCGGCCGCGCAACCGGTCCGGCGCCCCGGTCTGGACGAGCAGCGGGTTGCAGACGCTGGCGGCGCCGTTCCCGATGCCGGAGACGACGACGCACGGCAGCGCGAGCCAGACGCCGGGCGACGCGGCCGCCAGACCGAAGCCGACCGCCATCGTCGCGATCGAGGCTGCGTACAGGTGGCCGACAGGCACCCGCTCGAGGATCGGCCCCGCGAGCAGGCTCCCGGCCACGAGCCCCGCGCCGGCGGTGCCCATCAGGATCCCGAGCTCGAGGTTGCCCGCGTCGAACGACTCCCGCACGAGGAAGACCTCCGCCACGTTCACGGCTGCGTTCCCGGCCATCACGATCGTCCACGCGATGAGCACGGTCAGGAGCGCCCGCGAGCGGAGGACGACGCCGAAACCCTCGGCGAGGTCGCGCCAGTGCCCGCGGGACAGCGGCTCCTCCGACGCGAGCAGCCGGGCGGGGATCCTCAGCACGAGCACCGCGGAGAGCGCGAACGTGGCGGCGTTCACCAGGTACGGGACGTCCGGGCCGTAGGCCGCCAGGAGCACGCCGCCGAGCAGCGGGCCGAGCAGCCAGGTCAGGTTGTCGGTGGCCTGGAACAGCGAGTTCGCCCGCGCGAGGTCGGCGCGGTCGACGAGGTTCGGCATCCCCGCGTAGGCCGCGGGGCGGAAGAAGCCGTTCGCGAACCCGACCACGAGCGCGAGCGCCACGATCCAGCCGGCGTTCGGTGCGAAGGGCAACGCGACGAACGCCGCCAGCCGGACGAGGTCGGCACCGACCATCAGCCACCGGCGCGAGAGGCGGTCGACGAGCGGCCCGAGCAGCAGGCCGATGGCGATCGTCGGGACGAAGTCGGCGACGAGCACGGCGCTCACCCAGGCGCCGGAGCCGGTGCGCTCGTAGACGTCGACCGTGAGCGCGATGACGGCGAGCATCGTCCCGATGCCGGAGCCGAGGGTGGCGAGGAAGAGGAGCCGGAACGCGGGCGCGCGGCCGAGGAGGCCGGTGCGGATCACGCCGCCGCGGCTCGCACGTGCGCGAGGGCCTCGGCGAGGATCGCCGTCTCCTCGGGCGTGCCCACACTGACCCGGATCGCGTCAGGGGCACCGAAGGCGTGAAGCGGCCGGACGATGACCCCGAGCCGCAGGAGCGCCTCGAACAGCGGGCGCGCGTCGCCGCCGACGTCGGCGTAGACGAAGTTCGCAACGGCCGGCCCGGCGACGTCGAAGCCGCCGTTGCGCAGCGCCTGCTCGACCGCGCCGCGGCCCTCCGCGTTCAGGCGCCGCCGCCGCGCGACCTCGTCCGGGTCGTCGAGGCTCGCCAGCGCCATCGCCTGGGCCGGCGTCGAGAGGTCGAACGGGCGCCGGACCTTCCCGAGGCCGGCGACCACGTCCGCCGGTCCGATCCCGTACCCGATGCGGAGCCCGGCCAGTCCGAAGATCTTCGAGAAGGTCCGCAGGACGAGGACGCGGCGGCCGTGCTTCACGGCCTCCTCGACGCCGTCCAGGTAGTCCGGGTCGGTCACGTACTCGAAGTACGCCTGGTCGAGCACCGTCAGCACGTGCTCGGGCAGCCGGTCGAGGAACCGCAGCAGCTCGTCGCGGCCGTTCGAGGTGCCGGTCGGGTTGTTGGGATGCGCGATGCAGACGAGCTTCGTCCGCGGCGTGATCGCCTCGAGGAGCCCGTCGAGGTCGTAGCGCTGCTCGCGGAGGGGCACGAGCACCGGCGTGGCCGCGAGCCGGCGGCTGTAGATGGCGTAGCTCGGAAACGACGGCCAGCAGCAGACGAGTTCGTCGCCCGGGTCGAGTGTCGCCTGGGTGACGCAGTCGATCACGCCGTCCGCCCCGGCCCCGAGCGCCACCTCCTCGAACGCGACCCCGTGCCGCTCCGCGAGCGCGGCGCGGAGGCGATAGGCGCCGCCGTCGGGGTAGCGGTTCAGCTCCGCCGCGACGGCCGCGTTCGCCTCGAGCGCACGAGGAAAGGGCCCGAACGGCCCCTCGTTCGACGCAAGCTTGACCACCCGCTCGAGGCCGAGCTCGCGCTGGACCTCCTCGACCGGCTTCCCCGGCTCGTACGGCTGCAACTCGGAGAGCGCAGCCCGGAGCAACCGCTGCGTCCCCTGGCCCGTCACCGGCGCGACCCTACCCCACGGGCTCGCCGGCGTCGCTGCCGTTCTCGTGCCGACGCCAGAAGAACAGCGTCGTCACGGCGGCCGCGGCGACCGCGCCGAGCGCCAGTGCCGCCCGGTTGCGGCGACTGCCGTCCGACCCGGGCGTGACCGCAGACTTCGCCTTCTGCTTCATCACCTGCTTGCCGACGGTCCACACGGCCCAGCCCATGAGCGCGTTGCGTCGGTTGAGGATGCTCATCGTCCCGCTCCCTCCGTTGCGTCGGCCGAGGCTACCGGAGGAGCAACGACGCGGTCAGCCCTTGCCGTTGCCGCCTTTGCCGTTGCCGCGCGGATCCAGGGGCGACTTCGGTTTCTTGGGCTTGGCGGTCGGGGGCTTCGCGGTGACGACCTTCGCCTTCGTCGGCTTCGCGGACGTCACCTTGGGCTTCTGCTTCGGCTTGGCCGTGACGACAGTGCCCTGCTTCCAGGCCGGGCCGTTTGCGGGCTTCGCCTTGGACTGCGCCGCGACAGTCCGCGGATTCTGGGACGTCGTCTTCGGCTTCGGCCCCGCCCGCTCGTAGGACGCCGCGTGCGCCGGCGGCGCGGACGTCGCCTTCGCGTTGGTCCGCTTTGCCTTCGCGGTCGCGGCCGGACGTGCGGCAGCGGGCGCCGCGACCCGCAGCGAGGCCTCGCGGACGACCGTGAGAGGCGCGGCGCTGAGACGGGGCTCGGCCGACGCGGCGCTCGCCTCGGCCCGATCCGAGACCACGGGGAGCCGCGTCGCCGCCTCCCGGCCGACGCCGACGGCGACCGTTCCCGCCGCGACGACAGCGGCCGCCTTCAGCGCGACGCTCCCGCCGATCGCGGTGCCGGTGGCGGCCGTGCCTCCGCCCCAGACCGCGAGCGAGGACGGCAGCGGCAGCACGCCGAGCGCGCGGATCGCCGATCTCTGGGCGCGCTGCTTGCGGGCGAGCGTCGCGCACTCGGCGCACTCGCGCAGGTGCGCGCGCAGGGTGCCGCGCTCGGCGCGGGAGAGCTTCCGATCGAGCTGCTTCGAGATCGCGACCTCGGCCTCGGCGCACGAGATCGAGCCCTCGAGCTGCTCGCGGAGGGCACGGCGGGCGCGGAAGAGCAGCGTCTCGACGGCCGAGGTGCTGACTGCGAGGAGCTCGGCGATCTCGGCGTACGACCGGCCCTCGAGCTCGCGCATGACCAGCGCCGCGCGCTGGTTGAACGCGAGCTGGCCGAGCGCCCGCTGGATCTCCTCCGCCGTCGGCGACTCGGGGTCGGGCACGCTCGCCTCGGCGACGGTGTCCTCGTAGGCCGACCTCCTGGGGCCGGCGCGAGGCCGTGCGGAAGCGCTGGCGGCAGACGTTGTGCGCGATCGCGATCAGCCAGGCCCGCGGCGAGTCGGGCCGCTCCCCGGCCTTGTACGCCCGGTACGCGTTGAGGAAGGTCGTCTGCGTCACGTCCTCCGCGTCGGACGGGTTCCGCAGGATCGCGAGGCTGTACCGGTACACGTCGCCGACGTGCCGGTGGTAGAGGCGCTCGAAGGCCCTTTCGGCACGCAGGCGCTGCCCGAGCACGGGAGTCACGCCTGTTGAGATGCCCGTTCCGGCGAAAAACTTGCGCCGCGGTCCGTTGTCCCTTGTTCGCGTGGGGGTTGCTAGGTTGCTGCCGTGAGGGTGAGGACCGCGTTGGGTGCGCTCGACGAGCGTCCCTTCCGCCTGTTGTGGCTCGGTCAGACACTCTCCGCCGCCGGGGACGCGCTCGTCCCGATCGCCCTCGCCTTCGCGGTGCTCGAGCTCGGGAACGCGCACGACCTCGGGTTCGTGATGGCCTCGTACGTGCTGCCGCGCGCGCTCCTGACGCTCGTCGGCGGCGTGTGGGCCGACCGGCTGCCGCGACGGCTCGTGATGATCGGGTCCGACCTCGTCCGGGCCGGCGCGCAGGCCACGGCCGCGCTGCTGCTCATCTCGGGCTCGGCGGAGATCTGGCAGCTCGCCGCGACGTCGGCCGCCGTCGGCGCCGCCTCGGCGTTCTTCCTGCCTGCGTCGAGCGGGCTCGTCCCGGAGACGATCAGCGCGCCGAGGTTGCAGGACGCGAACGCGCTCATGGGCGTCTCGCGCAACGCCGTCGAGGTGATCGGGCCGGTGCTCGCCGGCGTGCTCGTCGCGACAGTCGGGCCGGGCTGGGTGCTCGCGCTCGACGCCACGAGCTACCTCGCGAGCGTCGCCTTCCTGATCGCGCTCCCGCGCGTGGTCGCGCCGATCCCGGCCCGCGGCAGCTTCGCCGCCGACCTGGTGCACGGGTTCCGCGAGGTGCGTTCCCGGACGTGGCTGTGGTCGGGCCTCCTCGTCTTCTGCGTCGGGAACACGGCGATGGCGGCGACGTTCGTGCTCGGCCCGACGGTGGCGAAGGCGGAGCTCGGGGGCGCGGCCGCGTGGGGGCTCATCCTCGCGGGCGGTGCCGTCGGCGCGACGTTCGGCAGCGTGCTGGCGCTGCGCCTCCGACCCGCTCGGCCGCTGCTCGTCTCCTTCCCGGTGATCTGCCTCGTCGGCCTGCAGATGCTCGCATTCGTGCCGCCGCTGCCCGTCGGCGCGATCATGCTCGCGGCGGCCGGCGCGTTCGGGGCGATCTCGCTCGCGAACGTGCTCTGGGAGACGACGGTGCAGGAGCAGGTGCCGCGCGACGCGATCTCCCGCGTGGTCGCGTACGACTGGCTCGTCTCGCTCGTGTGCATGCCGCTCGGCTACGTGCTCGCGGGGCCGGTGTCGGCGGCGATCGGGATCGGCGCCACGTTCGCCGGGTGCGCGGCGCTCGTCGTCGGCGCGAACCTCGCGATCCTGCTCGTCCCGAGCGTCCGCTCGGTCCGGCGCGGTGCGCCGCGGCGCGAGCCGGCGCCGGTGCTCGAAGCGGCCTAGCCGGGCAGGTCCGGCAGGCCAGGGTCGAGGGGCGGGGGCGGGAGCTCCGGCACCGTCGGGAGCCGAGGTACCTCGACGGGAAGCGCAGGAGGCTTGACCGGCGGCAGTTGCGGCTCGGGCAGCGCGAGCGACGGCACCAGCGTGTCGACCGTGTCGTCCAACTTTCCGACGGTCTCATCCACGGTGGAGACGACCGCGGTCAGCGGCTCCTGCGGTGCCACCGCGGTCGCAGGCGCGGCTTCGGACGCGGCTGCGGGCGCGGTCGTGACCGTCGTCGTCGCAGACGTCGCCGGCGTTGTGCCGGCGACCGGTGCCGACGTCGTCGGCGCGCTCGTGACGGCGGACGACGTCGTCGCTGCCGCCCGCGACCGGATCGCCGGAACCGCCTGGACACGAAAGGTCGCCCTTCCGGGATCCTCGGTCGGAACCACAGCGTTCGTCGGCGCCCTCTCGGGAAACGCGGCTGGGAGCGCGACAGTGAGGCCGACGGTCGACGACACGGCTCCGGCGGCGAGCAGCGTCAGGGCCTTCGCAACCGCGCCCGTGCCCGCCGCCGCGCCGCCTGCAGCGCCACCGCCGCCGACCAGTGACGCGAGCTGCCCGTGCAGCGGAAACGGCAGGAGCGTGCGCAGCGCATGACGCCGCGCCCGGCTCCGCCGTGCGAGCTGACGGCAGTCGGCGCAGCCGCGCAGGTGCGCGCGCAGCCCGGGCTTCTCGGTCTCCGGCAGCCGCCCGTCGAGCTCGAGCGACAGCGCCTGCTCGGCCGCGCCGCACGCGAGCGCGCCGTCGAGCTGCTCCCGCAGCGACCGGCGCGCGCGGAACAGCAGTGTCTCGACGGCGGACACGGTCAGCCGCAGGTCACGCGCGATCTCGGAGTACGGGAGCCCCTCGAGCTCGCGCATGACGAGCGCCTGCCGCTGCGTCGGGACGAGCTCGTCGAGCGCCCGGCGGATCTCGGCGGGGCTCCACCGCGCAGGCTCCTCCTCGGGCGGCACGTCGATCGTCTCGTCGAAGCCGACCTCCTGGACGCGGCTCCGGCGCGACACGAACCGCCGGCACTCGTTGCGCGCGATCCGGAGGAGCCAGTGACGCGGCAGCCGCACCCGCTCGCCACGGAGCAGCGCGCCGTAGGCACGGACGAAGACCTGCTGGGTGACGTCCTCGGCGTCCGCCGGCTCGCCGAGCCTGCGGCGGCAGTAGCGCAGGATCTCGCCGCCGTAGCGGCGGTAGAAGGCAGCGCACGCCTCGTCGGCGCGCGCCGACGGCTGGTCGACGGCAGGGACTGGGCGGGCCGCCATGCCAGTTGAACGCGCGAGCGCCGCGCCCGGGTACGGGCGCGGCGCTCGACGCAGCGGCTAGGCGCGCGCGGCGGCGCGCTTGCGGTTCGGCACGTGGATGGGGCGGCCGAGCGCGACGAGCCCGGCCTCCTTGATCGCCTCCGACAGCGTCGGGTGCGGCGCCATCCCGTCCGCGACCGTCTCGACCGTGGCCTCGGCGTCGATCGCGACGACGCCGGCCTCGATCAGGTCGGTCACGTGCGGGCCGACCATGACGAGCCCGAGCAGCTCGCCGTACCGCGACTCGTGGATCGACTTCACCCAGCCGACCGTCTCGTTCTGCATCACCGCGCGGGCGTTCGCGACCCACGGGAACTGGCCGACCTCGACGTCGTCCCCGTACTGCTCGCGCGCCTCCGCCTCGGTGAGGCCGACGCCGGCGATCTCCGGCTCGGTGTAGATCGGCCGCGGCACGGCGCGGTTGTTCACGACGGCCTCGTGCCCGCACGCGTTCTCGGCCGCGACCTCGCCTTCGCGGAATGCGGTGTGCGCGAGCTGCCAGTAGCCGGCGCAGTCGCCGACGGCGTAGATGTGCGGGACGGTCGTGCGGCGGTGCTCGTCCGCGGCGATGCCCTTGCGCGGGTCGAACTCGACGCCGACGTCCTCCAGCCCGAGGCCCTCGACGAGCGGCCCGCGGCCCACGGCGACGAGCATGAGGTCGGCCTTGACGGTCTCGCCCTCGCCGAAGTGGACGACGAGCCTCGAGCCGTCGTCGTCGACACGCGTGCACTGCTTGCCGAGCTCGATCCGGATGCCACGCTTGCCGAACTGCTTCGCGAGCTCCTTCGCCGCGTCCTCGTCCTCGGACGGGATGAGCCGCGGGAGCATCTCGATCACCGTCACCTCGCTGCCGAAGCGCGCGAAGATCGAGGCGAACTCGACGCCGATGATCCCGCCGCCGAGGACGACGAGCCGCCGCGGCACCTCCGTCTGCGCGAGCAGGCCGGTGGAGTCGACGCAGCGCGGCGAGTCGAGGCCGTCGATCGGCGGGCGGAGCGGGAACGAGCCGGTCGCGATGATCGCCTGGCGGAACGTGACGTCCTCCCCGCCCTCGACCGCGATCGTGTTCGCGTCCCGGAAGCGGCCGGTGCCCTTCACCCACTCGACCTTGTTCGCCTTGAACAGGCTCGCGACGCCGCCGGTCATCTGCGCGACGACCTGCGCCTTCCACTCGTTCGACGCGCCGAAGTCGAGCTGCGGCTCACCCACGCGGACGCCGAACTTCCCGAAGCTCTCGTGCGCCTCCTTGAGCGCGAACGCCGTCTGCACCCACGCCTTCGTGGGGATGCAGCCGACGCGCAGGCACGTGCCGCCGAGCTCCGGCTCCTTCTCGATGCACGCGACCGTCGCGCCCAGCTGGGCCGCACGGATCGCAGCGGTGTAGCCGCCGGGGCCTCCGCCCAGGACGGCGACGTCGACTTCCATCGGTGTCTCCTCAGTCGGTTTCCGACGATGCTACGGCAGCTTGCATGACGACCGTCGAACCCTCGGTCCGCGCTTCGTCGAAGCCGAAGCGCTCGTACAGGCGGATGGCCGGATTGCCGCGGTCGACGGCCAGGGTGAGGCTCGCGTGGCCGTCCTCGCGCGCCCGCGCGAGCAGCGCCTCGAGCAGCTCGGCGCCGATCCCGCGCCCCCGGCGGCTCGGCACGACGGCGATCGCGAGCTCCGGCGTGCGCTCGTCGATGAACCCGTAGCCCGGCTGGTCGTCGGTGAACAGCCGGTACCAGGCCGCGCCGACCGGGAAGCCCTCGTCGAGCGCGATCACGCCGGCGTCGCCGGGCCGGCCCCAGTTGTAGACGTAGCGGTAGGTGGGCTCCTCCTCCGCCGAGCTGGCCTCACGCCAGTAGAAGGCGTGGTGGAGCATGTCCCGGAGAAAGCGGACGTCCTGCTGCCCCGCGCGGCGGATCACGCCGAGAGTCTAGGGTCGAGCTCGAGCTCGCGGGCGGCCCACGGAAGCGCGATCTCGGCCTGTCGCCGCTGGAACTCGCGCACCGTCGGCGCCGTCTCCGGCGGAGGCAGGCCGGCGCGCGACGCGAAGAAGCCGGCGATCAGCGCCGCGAGGCCGCGGCTGTCGGGGACGACCTCCCACGGCTCGGGCCCGCCCTCGAGCCGGAGGCTGGGAAGCCATGCCACGACGTCGAGCAGCGGGTTCCCCACGCAGGCCAGGTTCCAGTCGACGAGGACGACCCGGTCGCCGTCCACGCAGAGGTTGTCGCTGCGCACGTCGAGGTGGACGAGCGAACGGCCCGCGAGCTCCGCCGTCGCCGACGCGTGCGAGAGCACGGGCAGCGCCGTGTCGAGCCACGCCGCCGAGCAGAGGCCGGTCGACAGCAGCGGCCCCGGGTCGTCTGCCACGAGCGGCCACCCGTCGAGCCGCTCGCGCGCGTCCTCGAGGAGCGGGAGCCCCGGCGGCGGTTCGGCGGCGTGGACGGCGTCGAGCGTCCCTCTGACCGCGTCGACCAGCGCCCGCGACCACGGCGGCGGCCAGTGGGCGTCGGCGAGATCCTCGAGCACGAGCAAGGTGCAGCCGCCGGCGTCGCGCCAGCCGAGAAGCGTCGGGAGGAACGGCTGGCGCACGTGCGCATAGACGCGGTGCTCCGCGCGCAGCCAGGCCGCCGCGACGTCGTCGAGGGCGAGCTTGACGAAGCCCCGGCGGCCGTCCGCCAGCGCGACGCGCCACTTCGCCGTGTTCGTCCCGTAGCCGCCGCCCGCGACCGGCTCGGCCGAGACCACGGGGGCCTCGACCGCCGCGGCGACGTCAGTACCCGGAAAGCTCTTGCGCAAGCTGGATGCGGTTGCCGTCCGGGTCGAAGACGTCCAGGAGGCGCATCGCCCCGTGCAGCTCGAGCACGACGCCGACCTCGACGCCGGCGGCGTCGAGCCGCTCCCGCTCGGCCTTCACGTCCTCGACGTCCACGTGCGCGACGCCGCCCTCCTCCGGCTCGCCCTCGGAGATCCCGATCTCCATCCGGTCGCGGCGCATGAGCGAGATCCGGGCGCCCGCGTCGAAGGACACCTCCTCGAATCCGAGCTGCTCCCGATAGAACGTGCGCCCGCGATCGAGCTCGCGCACGCGGTACCAGACCGCAGGGGTCACAGCGCGAGCGCGGGCTCCTCGAGGTAGGCCCGCAGCGTGCCGAGGAACTCGGAGGCGACGGCCCCGTCGAGCGCGCGGTGGTCGCACGTCAGCGTGAGCGTCATGAGCGGCAGGATCTCGAGGTCGCCGTCGCGGACGACCGGCTTCTCCTCGGTCGCGCCGACGGCGAGGATCGCGACCTGCGGCGGGTTGAGCACCGCCACGAACTGCTCCACGCCGAACATGCCGAGGTTGGACACCGTGAAGGTGCCGCCGTCGAGGTCCTCCTGCCGCAGCTTGGCGCTCCGCGCCCGCCCGACCACGTCCACGCGCGCCTGCGCGATCTCCTGGATCGTGCGGCGGTCGGCGTCGCGGATGACCGGGACGACGAGGCCGCGGTCGGTCGCGACGGCCATGCCGACGTGCGCGGCCGGGTGCAGCTGGATCGAGTCGCCGTGGAACGTGGCGTTCACCTCGCGGTGGCGCATGAGCGCGGCCGCGGACGCCTTCGTGAGGAGGTCCGACACGGTGGGCTTCGCCTCGCCGTCGCGGAGCCGCTCGACGAGCTGAGCCCGGACCGCGTTCGCTCGCGTCATGTCCGCGGACATCGAGATCTGGAACACCGGCGCCTGCCAGGCCTCGGTCATCCGGCGCGCGATCGTCTTGCGGATCGCGGTCAGCTCGACGACCTCGACCTCGCCCGCGGCGACTGCCGGCGCCGGCGCGGCGGGCGCGGGTTGCGCCTCGGCGCGCTCCACGTCCTCGGCGACGATCCGTCCCTCGGGCCCGGTGCCGCGCACCTGTGCGAGGTCGATCCCGCGCTCCCGGGCGATCCGTCGCGCGAGCGGCGAGGCCTTGACGCGGCCGTCCGTGCGCGACTCCGCCGCCGGGGCGGGCTGCGTCTCGGCCGCCCGCGCCGCCGCGGCGCGTCCCTCCTCCCGCTCGGGCTCCCGCGCCGGCGCCTCCGCCGGCCGCTCGGCCCCGGCCGGCGCCGCCTCGGCAGGCCCGGCGCCGTTGCCGGAGGACGACTCGGGCACGGCCTCGCCCTCCTGGCCGATGAACGCGACGGTGACCCCGACGGGCACCTCGCCCTCCTGCACCGCGATCTTCAGCAGGACGCCGTCGGCCTCGGCCTCGACCTCCTGCGTCACCTTCTCCGTGTCGACCTCGTAGAGCGGCTCGCCCTTCGCCACCTGCTCGCCCTCGGCCTTGAGCCAGCGGACGATCGTGCCGGACTCCATGCCCTGGCCCAGCCGCGGGAGCTTGACCTCGGTCGCCACAGCGCTACGCCTTTCCGACCGTGCGCTTGACCGCCGCGAGCACGTCCTCCACCTGCGGGACGACGTACTGCTCCATCACCGGCGCGAACGCGAGCGGCGCGAACTTCGCCCCCACGCGCTCGATCGGCGCGTCGAGCCAGTCGAACGCCTCGTACTGGACGATCGCCGCCACCTCCGCGCCGAAGCCCATCCGCGTCACCGCCTCGTGCGCGGTCACGCAGCGGTTCGTCTTCTTCACCGAGGCGACGATGGTCTCGGTGTCGAGCGGCTGCAGCGTGCGCGGGTCGACGACCTCGACCGAGATCCCGTCCTTCTCCGCCTCGGCCGCGGCCTTGAGCGACTGGTGCACCATCGGCCCCGTCGCCACGACGGTCACGTCCTCGCCTTCCCGGAGGACGCGCGCCTGGCCGAGCGGGATCGGCTCGATCTCGTCCGGCACCTCTTCCTTGATCCCGTACAGCAGGCGGTGCTCGAAGAAGACGACCGGGTTGTCGTCGTAGATCGCGCTCCAGAGGAGGCCGCGGACGTCGGTCGGCGTCGAGGCGTACACGACCTTCAGGCCGGGGACGTGCACGAACCACGCCTCGAGCTGCTGCGCGTGCTGCGCACCCGGCGACCAGCCCGCGCCGCCCTGCGTCCGGATCGTGACCGGCACCTTCAGCTGGCCGCCCGACATCGTCCGGTGCTTCGCCGCCTGGTTGACGATCTGCTCCATCGAGACCGTCAGGAAGTCCTCGTACATGATCTCCACGACCGGGCGCATCCCCTGCATGGCCGCGCCGATGCCCGCGCCGGCGATGGCGATCTCGGAGATCGGGGTGTTGCGGACGCGGTCGGGGCCGAACTCGTCGAGCATCCCCTGCGTGACGCCCATCGAGCCGCCCATCTCGGCGATGTCCTCGCCCATGATGAAGACGTCGTCGTCCTTGCGCATCGCCTGGGACAGCGCGTCGCGGACGGCCTCGCGGTAGCTCAGCTCAGGCATAGACGTACTTCAGGGCGTCCTCGGGAGTCGGGTCCGTGGCCTCCTCCTTCGAGAACCGGACCGACTCCTCGACGATCTCCGTCACCTCGGCGTCCATCGCCTCGAACTCGTCGTCCGGCATCCCGAGGGCGTCGCGAAGCTTCGCGATCGGGTCCTGCGAGCCGCGCAGCTCCTGCAGGTCGCCCTTGGGGCGGTAGACCTGCGGGTCGCCGATGTAGTGGCCGGCGAGGCGGTAGGTCTGCACGGCCAGGAACACCGGGCCCTTGCCGGAGCGCGCGTGCTCGAGCGCCTTCAGCGTCTGCTTGTAGACCTCCTCGACGTCCTGCCCGTCGACCTTCACGCAGTGCATCCCGTAGGCCTTGGCGCGATCGGCGATGTCCTTGATCGGCATGTGCTGGGAGCGCGGAGTCGACTCGGCCCAGTCGTTGTTCTCGCAGACGAAGACGACCGGCAGCGTCCAGAGCTGCGCGAGGTTCATCGACTCGTGGAAGTGGCCGATGTTGGTGGCGCCGTCGCCGAAGAACGCGACGGCGACGCGGGGCTCGCCGCGGAGCTTGAACGCGAGTCCGGCGCCGGCGATCTGCGGCAGCCCGCCGCCGACGACGGCGTTCGCGCCGAGGTTCCCGCGCTCGATGTCGTACAGGTGCATCGAGCCGCCGAAGCCGCGCGAACAGCCCTCGTTCTTCCCGTAGAGCTCGGCCATCACCTCGTTCGGCGGGGTCCCGCGCGCAAGCGTGTGCCCGTGCGCGCGATGCGTCGAGGCGAACACGTCGACGTCCTCCAGCGCCTGGCACACCCCGACGGCGATCGCCTCCTGGCCGATCGCGACGTGGAGGAACCCCGGCAGCTCGCCCGCGCGGAAGCGGTCCTCGACCTTCTCCTCGAAGCGCCGGATGAGCAGCATCTCGCGCAGGAAGTCGCGCAGCGTCTCCTGGTTCACCGACCCTCGTTTCTCGACCTTGGCCACGGCCGCAGTGTAGAACCACGCAGTAGAGTCCCGCGTCGATGAGCCTGGTCGGACAGTGGCGTGCGATCGAGGACGAGCTCCCCGAGGGCTGGGGCGAGGCGCGGCTCTCGCTGGCCCTCTCCGACGACCGGCGCGGCCCGCGGTCCGCAACCCTGCTGGGCCCGCTCACGCCGGGCCGCTCCGGCGACACGTTCCGCTTCTCCGCGGTGCGGCACCGGGACGGCGCGTCGTCGGCGGCCGTGACGCGTGCGTTGACGCGGCTCGACGACGAGCGGATCGGCGGCGAGCTCTCGCTCGTCGCGACCGAGCTCGCCCGGGTCGTTGCGGCGGCACCGCGCACGACGGGCGCGGCGGCCTGGCAGGACGAGGTCGAGACGCTGCCGAGCGACTGGTCGGACGCGTGGGTCGAGGTGCGTTTCGAGTCCACCGACCTCGTCGAGTGGGCGGCGCTCCTGTGCGCCCCGCTCAACCCGGCCCGCACGCCGGACGGCTTCGGCTTCCGCTTCCGCACCGCGCGCCTCGCGGGCTACGGCGCCTCGCCCGAGATGGTCGCCCGCTGCTTCGAGCGCCTCGACGAGCAGGGTGTCGCGGTCAGGGTCGAGATCCTCCGCGCCCTGTCCGACACGGAGCACGTCCACACCCAGGGCCCGGTCTGGTACGTCGACGGGAAGGTCGTGTGACCACCGACGCCGACCCGGTCTCCTACCTGCTGATCGAGCAGGGGTGGGACGTCGTGGGCTCGGACGGCAGCCGCGTGGGCGACGTCGAGGAGGTGCTGGCCGACCTCGACGCCGACATCTTCGACGGCCTCACCGTCAACCCGGGCCTCACGAAGACACCCCGCTACGTCCCGTCGGAGCGCGTGGCGCAGATCCTCGAGGGCCGTGTCGTGCTCGACGCGCACGCCGACGCGTTCGAGTCCGAGTTCCCGGAGTGGACCGGCACGCCGCCGGGCTGAGCCGCACCCGGGCAGGTTTGCGTCGACTGGGCGTCGGCAAAGCTGGGGGCATGCTGAGGAAGCTCATGTGGACGGGCCTCTACGCCGCGATCGCCGCTGCCGCCACCGTCGCTGCGCGGACCGTGGCCTCGAAGATCTGGCGCATCACGACCGGCGAGCAGCCGCCGGTGAAGAAGTAGATGGCCGTCGGCGACGACGCGGTCGAGAAGGCCGCCGACACGCTGCAGACGACCGCGGACAAGGCGGCCGAGCGCGGCGGCGTGGCCGAGAAGGCCGCGCAACCGCTCGCCGACGACGCCGCCTTCGTGCGCAAGCTCAAGCCGAGCCTGGTCGCGAAGCGGATCAAGGGTGAGCTGCCGACCGACCAGCCGCCGGCCAAGGGCGCGCCGCAGGCGCCGTCCGGTCCGCAGCTCGACCGGCCCAGGCGTCGTCGGGGCGGCCCGAACCCATTCCTCGTCGTCGGCACCGCGGTCGCCCTCGGCGTCTTTCTCGCCAAGGTCCTCGACTGGAGGAGCCATGCCCACCCGCGCGACTAGCACGAGGGACGGGCACGCCTCCGTCGGCGACGCGGCGAAGCGGGTCGCCGACCACGCGAAGGCGCTCGCGGGGCTCGAGGTCGAGCTCGCCGCGGCGGAGATGAAGCAGAAGGCCGGCGCGCTCGGCCTCGGCATCGGTTTGTTCGCCCTTGCGGGCCTCCTCGCCGTGTACGCCGTCGGCTTCCTGCTTGCGACCGTGGCCGCCGCGCTCGCGCTCACGCTCGACCTGTGGCTCTCTCTCCTGCTCGTCGGGCTCGGGCTCGTCGGCCTCATCGTCGTGCTCGCGCTTGTCGGGCGATGGAGCATTCGCCGGGCCACCCCGCCGCTGCCCGAGCAGGCGATCACGGAGGCGAAGCTGACATCCGAGGCGATCAAGTCGTGATGGCGGAGTCGAACGGGAGGACGCCGGAGCAGATCCGGCGCGAGATCGAGCTCGAGCGGGAGGCCCTCGCGACCGCAGTGGACGAACTGCGCGACGGGCTCGGCGAGGCGACGGACGTCGGCGCGAGGCTGCGCGAGCGACTGCCCGTCGCCGCCGGCGGCGCGCTCGCGGCCGGGTTCGTCCTGGCCGGCGGCGTCGGGGCGACGATGCGCCTACTCGCCCGGCGCGGGCGCGAGGGCCACACGAAGGCGTCGTTCGGCCCGTTCCGCCTTGTCGACCGCGGCTGACCACCGCCGGCGCGGCCTCCGCATCGGCCGCGCCCCCGGCTCGCCGACGCGGTTCGACGCGCGCGAGTGGCTCCAGGTCCTCCGGCGCACGCTGAAGGAGTTCCTCGCCGACGACGCGATGGGCCTCGCGGCGCAGGTCGCTTACAGCTCGCTGCTCGCGTTCTTCCCGGCGATGATCTTCCTCGTCGGCGTGCTCGACCTCGTGGACGCCTTCGACGACCTGCGCGGCTTCCTCGACCCGGTCGCCCCGCAGGCGGTGACAGACCTCCTGACCGACATCTCGCGGACGGCGTCCGGCTCGCCCGGCTCCGTCTTCGCGCTGCTCCTCGGGCTCGCGGGCGCGACCTGGGCCGCGAGTAGCGCGATGAGCGCGGTCGTCAAGGCCGTCAACACCGCCTACGGGACGCCCGAGACGCGGCCCTTCTGGAAGGTCCGGCTGACCGCGATCACGCTCGTCTTCGTGACCTCGATCGTCTCGGTCACGATGCTGCTCTTCGTCGTCTTCGGCGGCCCGCTCGGCGAGGCGATCGCCGACGCGCTGCTGCTCGGGACGGCGTGGGACCTCGTCTGGGCGATCCTCCGCTGGCCGATCGCGTTCGTGGCGGTGCTCCTGTTCTTCGCGCTCGTCTACTACCTCGCGCCGGCAGAGTCGCAGCGGAACTGGCGCTGGATCTCCCCCGGCTCGATCGTCGGCGGCCTCGGGTGGCTCGCCCTTTCCGGCCTCTTCGCGCTCTACACGAGCTTCGCCGGCTCCTACAACGAGACGTACGGCTCGATCGCCGGCGGCATCGTCCTGCTGCTCTGGCTCAACTACTCCGCGTTCGCGCTCCTGTTCGGCGCGGAGCTCAACGCGGAGCTCGAGCGGCAGGCAGACATCCGGGCCGCGGGAGGTCCGAACGCCGGCCTCGTCAAACCGGCGCGGAGGCTCCGCTAGCGGACGCGGAACGACCCGCGCATCTGCCGTGCGTGCGGGTCGCAGACGAACCGGTACGTCCCTGCTCGAAGCCGCAGCGTCCACGTGACCGTGCCGCGGAACCCGACGCCCGTCCGGCGGTTCACCCCCGGCCCGACCAGGTGGAAGTTGTGCGCCGCCGAGCGGTCCCGGATCGTGATCCGGTACGTGCCCGCCCCGGTGAGGCGCGCGACAGCGCCTGCGGGCGTGCGCATCGAGATGCTGAACCCCGGGCCGACCGTGCCGGTGAGCCGCTTCGGCGCGGGCGGCGGAGTGGTCACGGGCGGCGTTCCGACAGTGAACTGCCCGCGCATCGTGGTCGAGTGCGGGTCGCAGACGAAGCGGTAGACGCCGTTCGTGAACGTCACAGTCCAGGTCACCGTGCCTTCGAAGTCGACCTCGGTCATCTGGTCGACGCCCGGGCCCGTGAGGTGGAAGTTGTGCTCCACGGAGCGGTCTGTGACCGTGATCTCGTACGTCCCCGGATCGAGCTGCGTCACGCGCCCACCCGACTCGTTGCTGAGCTGGATCGAGAAGGCAGGCCCGACGGTCGCGGTGAGCTTCGTCTGGGCGGACGCGGTGCCGGGCACGAGGAAGGCGCCGGCGGCGAGGACGACGAGGACGAGAGACAGGCGCAACGGAACGACCCCCTTGGACGGGACGACGGGACTCGTCGGGGAAGTACGGAGGGCGCCCACGGCCGGTTTTCCCTTCACGCCCGCAGGATCCCGCCGAGGCGCCGCTCGACGTCGGCCACGATCCGCGCCCGGAGGGCCGCCGCGTCCTCGTCGGAGAGCGTCCGCTCGGCCGAGCGGAAGGTGAGGCGGAGCGCGACCGACTTGCGCCCGGCGCCGACCTGGTCGCCGCGGTAGACGTCGAAGACGCGGACCTCGCCGAGGTCCGGGCCGGCCGCCTCGCGCACGGCGTCGACGAGCTCACCCGCCGGCACCGACTCGTCGACCGCAAAGGCGAGGTCCTGCTTCAACGCGGGGAAGGTGGTGACGTCGACGTAGTGCGCCGTGCCGGGCAGCTCCTCGAGGAGCGCGTCGACGTCGAGCTCGAAGCCCGCGACCCCGTCGCCGAGCTCGCGGATCACGCCGGCCGTGACCGCCGCCTCGCCGGGCCCCGTGGCGCGGAACGTCGCGGGCACGCGCAGGGCGTCGAGCAGCGTCTCGACCGCGCCCTTCGCGCGCGTGAACGCCTGCTCGCCGGACGCCGCCCGGACGGCCCCGGCCACGTGCCAGTGCTCCTCGGGCAGCCCGTCCCCGCGCGGGAAGTAGACGCGCGCGACCTCGAAGAGCGCCGGGTCCTCGTTCCCGAGCGCGTCGTTCGTGCGCACCGCGGCCGCGACCTCGGGCAGCAGCGCGGTACGGAGGACGGCCTGGTCGGGCGCCGGCGGCTCGGGGAGGCGCAGCGCGGCCGGGTCGGGATCGCTGCCGACGAGGCTGGCCGTGTACGCCTCCGAGAAGCCCGCCCCGACGAGCACGTCCTCGACCGTCCGGCGCAGCCGCTGCGCGGGTGTGAGCACGCCGAACATGGCCCGGCGCCGCGGCAGCGTGAACGGGACGTCGTCGAGCTCGAAGCGGGCGACCTCCTCGACGAGGTCGATCTCGCGCGTGACGTCGCGCGCGCGCCAGGTCGGCGAGGTCACCGTCCCGGCCGGGCCGAGCTCGAACCCGAGGCGGCGCAGGATCGAGTCCTGCTCGGCGTGCGGCACCTCGAGCCCGATGAGCGCCGAGGCGCGGTCGGGGCGGAAGCGGATCACCGGCGGCCCCGGCAGCTCCGCGCGCACGTCCGCCTCCCCGGCCCAGCGGGCGCCCGAAGCCTCGACGATCAGCTGCGAGCAGAGGCGCGCGGCTGCGGGCGCGAGGTGCGGGTCGACGCCCTTCTCCCAGCGGTTCGAGCCCTCGGTGCGCAGGCGCAGGCGGCGGGACGAGGCCAGGATCCCGACCGGCTCGAAGTTCGCGGCCTCGAGCAGGACGTTCGTCGTCCGCTCGGTGACCTCCGTCTCCTCGCCTCCCATGATCGCTGCGATCGCCACGGCCTTCGCGCCGTCCGCGATCACGAGGTCAGCGCCCGTGAGCTCCCGCTCCTGCCCGTCGAGCGTCGTGATCGTCTCGCCCGGCCGCGCGTAGCGAACGACGATGCGACCCTCCGCGAGCGTGTCGTGGTCGAAGGCGTGGAGCGGCGAGCCGAGCGCGAGCATCGCGTAGTTCGTCGCGTCCACGACGTTCGAGATCGGCCGCATCCCGGCGGCCGAGAGGCGCGCGCGCAGCCACGCCGGCGACGGGCCGAGACGGACGTCGCGGAGGAGGCGGCCGATGTAGACAGGGCACGCCTCGAGCTCCTCGATCGTGACCGAGACGTCGTCGCCGCCGGTGAAGTGCGGCTCCTCGCCCGGCACGGGCGCGAGCTCGAGTTCGAAGAGCGCCGCGACCTCGCGCGCGAGACCGTAGAGGGACAGCAGGTCGGGCCGGTTCCCGGTGACCTCGACCTCGAGGACGTCCTCGGCGAGCGGGAGCACGTCCGCGAGGGGCGTCCCCGGCTCGTACGGCTGCTCGAGGACGAGGATGCCGGAGTGGTCCTGCCCGAGCTCGAGCTCGCGCTCCGAGAGGATCATCCCGCGGGAGCGCTCGCCGCGGAGCGTCGCCTCGCCGAGCGGCGCGTCGGCACCCGGGAGCAGCGCGCCGGGCAGCGCCACGGCGACCGTCGCGCCGGCGCCGAAGTTCCACGCGCCGCAGACGATCTGGCGCGGCTCGCCCTCCCCCACGTCGACCCGGCAGAGCTGCAGCCGGTCGGCGTTCGGGTGCTTGCCGGCCTCGACGACGTACCCGACCCGGAACAGGTCGAGGTTCCCGTTCACGTCCGGAACGCCGCGCCGGACGATCCGCTCCACCTCGCAGGACGAGACGGCGAGCCGGTCGACGACCGCGCGCAGCGGCACGTCGAAGGGGACGTACTCACGCAGCCACGAGACCGGGACCTTCATCAGAACTGACCCAGGACGCGCAGGTCGTTCGCCCAGAGCAGGCGGATGTCCGGCAGCCCGTGCCGCAGCAGCGCGATCCGCTCGAGCCCGAGCCCGAACGCGAAGCCGGACACCCTCTCGGAGTCGTATGCCTTCGGGTCGACGAACTCGTAGAGCGCCGGGTCGACCATGCCCGAGCCACCCATCTCGAGCCACCCCGAGTGCTTGCAGACCGAGCACCCGGCGCCGTCGCAGAGGAAGCACGACACGTCCGGCTCGATCGACGGCTCGGTGAAGGGGAAGTAGTGCGTGCGGAAGCGGACGCGCCGGTCGGGGCCGAAGATCGCGCGCATGAAGTGCAGGAGCGTGCCCTTGAGGTCGGCGAGCGTGATGCCCTCGTCGATCGCGAGGCCCTCGACCTGGTGGAACGTCTGCGTGTGCGTCGCGTCGACGTTCTCGCGCCGGTACACGCGTCCGGTCGTGACCATGTAGATCGGCGGGCCGCCCCGCTCCTCCATCGTCCGGATCTGCGACGGCGACGTCTCGGTGCGCAGGACGCGCGTCTCGTCGAGGAAGAACGAGTCGCCCGGCGACCGCGCGGGATGCCAGACCGGGAAGTTGAGCGCGTCGAAGTTGTAGTGCGTCGTCTCGACCTCTCGGCCGTCGACGACCTCGTAGCCGAGACCGAGGAAGACGTCCTCGACCTCCCGACGGATCTGCGTGATCAGGTGCAGGTGCCCGCGTCGCGGCGCCTCGCCCGGGAGCGTGACGTCGTAGTCGCCCACGACGGCACCGCGGTCGAGGCGGGAGCGGGCCTCCGCCTCCGCCTCCTCGATCATGCGGCGGACGGCGTTGAGGGTCATCCCCGTCTCGCGGTCGCGCACGCCGCGCAGGGCCTGTGGGAGCGCCGCCTTGCGGCCGAGGTAGCGGACGTGCGCCTCCTCGAGCTCCGCCGCCGTCGCGGCCGCGTCGTACGCGGCGACGGCCTCGCGGCAGTGCGCCTCCCAGTCCACGGCGGCGACTGTATCGGGTGTGCGGTCCATCCAATCCTCCTCCGGGTCGTCGGGCTGAGGAGCCCCGGCCGGAGGGCGACGGACGCTAGGTCGCGGTCGCCCCGGTGCCCGACCGGGGCTGGAGAAACAGCGACGACCTCGCGCGAGCCTGCATGCCTGAGAGCATAGACGCCCGTGTCGGAGTACGACCCCATCGCGCACCTCTACGACCCCTGGAGCGCGTCCGTCACGGAGGACATCGACTTCTACGCGTCGCTGGCCGTCGAGGCGGGCTCGCCGGTGGTCGAGCTCGGCGTCGGCACGGGACGCATCGCGGTGCCGACCGCGCTCGCCGGCGTGCACGTGATCGGCGTCGACCGCTCCGCCGGAATGCTGCGCGTGTGTCGCGAGGCCGCCGAGCGCGCGGGCGTGGCGGACTTCCTCGACCTGCGGGAGGGCGACCTGCGTGACCCGCCGGTGACCGAGCGCGTCCGGCTCGTCACCTGTCCCTTCCGGGCGTACCTGCACTTGACGAGCGACGAGGACCGGCTGCGGGCCCTGCGCGCCGCGCATCGGCTGCTCCTGCCCGGCGGCCGGCTCGTCTTCGACATCTTCGAGCCGAGCGACGACGACGTGGAATCGACCCATGCGCGGTGGCTCGAGCGCGAGCCCGGCATCTTCGAGCGCGCCGACTGGGACCTCCGGACGCGGACCCTCACGCTGTCGCTGCGCAGCGGCGACGACGCGTCGACGATGGCGCTCGCCTGGCTCTCGCCGCCGGAGTGGCGCACCTTGCTCGAGCAGGCGGGCTACCGCGTCGAAGCGCACTACGGCTGGTTCGACCGCCGGCCCTGGTCGGGCGGCGAGGACAGCATCTGGGTGGCCGTCCGGCCGGACGAGTAGCGTCGCGCCGTGATCTGGGCCCTGCTCGCGGTCGCCGTGCTCGTCCTGCTCGGGCTCGCGGTCGTCCTCCTCTACAACCGGCTCGTCCGCCTGCGCAACCGCACCGAGAACGCGTGGTCGCAGGTCGACGTGCAGCTCCGCCGCCGCTACGACCTGATCCCGAACCTCGTCGAGACGGTGAAGGGCTACGCCTCGCACGAGCGGGCGACGTTCGAGGAGGTGACGGCCGCCCGGACCCGTGCCCAGGAGGCGAGGGGCGTCGCCGACCAGGCGCAGGCGGAGAACGCGCTCACGGCCGCGATCGGCCGGCTCTTCGCCGTCGCCGAGGCGTACCCGGAGCTGCGCGCCAGCGAGAACTTCCAGCAGCTCCAGGCCGAGCTCGCGAACACGGAGGACACGATCCGCGTGGCGCGACAGGTCTACAACGACACGGTGCTCTCCTACGAGAACGCGCGCGAGACGGTGCCGACGAACGTCGTCGCCGGCCTCTTCCGCTTCGAGGCGCGCGAGTACTTCGAGCTCGAGGAGCCGGCGGCACGCGAGGCGCCGCGCGTCTCCTTCTCCTAGCGACTGCCGTAGCGGTCGGGCTGGCGTCGCCCGGCCAGGCGGCCGCCAAGTCGTTCGCGCTCGAGCGCGCGGACGTCGCGGTCACCGTCGCCGCCGACGGCGGCGTCCTCGTCGAGGAGGCGATCACGTTCGCCTTCGACGGCACGTTCGAGGGTGCCTACCGCGACGTGCCCGTTCGCGCCGGCGAGTCGGTGGACGCGATCTCGGTGTCGGAGGGCGGCGAGGCGTACCGCCCCGGCGCAGCCGCGGAGCTGGGGTCGACGGGGACGCCGGGGACGTTCGGCGTCGCCCGGGCCGGTGACGCGGTGCGGATCGTCTGGCACTACCGCGCCGCGTCCGAGCCGCGGACGTTCGTCGTCCGCTACCGCATCCGCGGACTCGCAGTCGCCTACGACGACGTGGTCGACGTGAACCTGAAGGTCTGGGGGGACGAATGGGAGGTCGGGCTGCGGCAGCTGACGGCCTCGATGGAGGGGCCGGGGCCGGTCGAGCGCGCCTGGGGGCACCCGGTCTGGGTGCGCGGGGACGTGACGATCGAGGACGGGCGCGCACTCCTCCGCGCCGTCCAGGTCCCGCCGCGGCAGTTCGTGGAGCTGCGGGCGCTCTTCCCGCGCACGGCCTTCACCTCCACCGACGGGATGCAGGTGCGGTCCGGCTTCGCGCGGTCGCGCATCGCCGACGAGGAGCTCGCGGACGCGGCCGACTACGAGGCCGACCGGGAGCGGCTCGACGGCTGGCTCGCGCACCCGCTGCGGACGGCACTCGTCGTCCTGCTGCTCGCGCTCGGGCCGGGCGCGGCCGTCGTCGCGCTGACCTGGTGGCTGTGGGGCCGCGAGCGGCCGACCGGCTACGACCGCGAGTACGAACAGGAGCCGCCGTCCGAGCTCGAGCCGGCGCTCGTGCCGCCCCTGCTCCGCCAGTCGACGGTCGTGGGCTCGAACGAGTTCACGGCCACGCTCTTCGACCTCATCCGGCGCGGCCGCTACACCGCCACGCCGACGACGTCGGAGCGGAAGACGTGGGGCGGGCTGCGGCGCGAGGGGGTCGCCGACCTGCTCGTCGACCGCGGCCCGGACACGGCGCTCGCGGCCGTCGAAGGGCCGGTGGCGGAGGTGGTCGACTGGGTGCTCGCCGAGGGCCCGCTGCCGCTCTCGGAGTTCCGCGAGCGGATCGAGCGCGACCGCAAGGCGAACAGCAAGCGCTTCGCCGCGTTCAAGTCGGCCGCTGCGGGCGAGATCCGCTCGCGCCGCTGGTACCGCTCGGCCGGACTGAAGCTCCTCGTGCCGGCGGCGGTGCTGCTCCTCGCGGGCGGCGCGCTGGCGCTCTGGCTCGGGATCGAGCGCCTGCGGCCGGTGGCGCCGACCTGGGAGAGCGTGGCCACGATCGCGCTCGCCGCGTGCGCGCTCGTCAACGGCACGTTCCTCGCGGGCGTGGCGATCGCGTATCGCTCCGTCTGGCGGCGGCGCTCCGCCGACGCCCAGGTCGAGGCGGAGCGCTGGGAGGCGTTCCGCCGCTACCTCACGGACTTCCCGCGGCTCGGGGAGGCACCGGCGACGTCGCTCGAGCTGTGGGAGCGCTTCCTCGTCTACGGGATCACGCTCGGGATCGCCGAGCGGGTGCTCCAGGGCGCGCAGCTGCACATGCCGCCGGAGCTGCACGAGCGCAGCACCGTCTACTGGATCAGCCCGACCGGCGACCTCGGCTCGGGCCCGAGCGCGCTCGGCATCTCCGACCTCTCCTCCGGCTTCGGCTCGGCGCTCGCGCCGCCGTCGTCGGGCTCGGGCGGGGGCGGCGGCGGCTTCTCGGGCGGCGGGGGCGGAGGCGGGGGCGGCGGAGGCGGCGGCGCCTGGTGAGCGCCGCCGCTGCCGCCTCCCGACCGTCAGCCCGTGACCGCCTCCCACGACGCGACCAGGTGGTCGGCCGTGCGCCAGGCGAGCGCCATCACGGTCTCCGTCGGGTTCCTCCCCCCTGAGGTCGGGAAGGTCGACGCGCCGAGGACGGCGAGGTTCGGCACCTCGTGCGAGAAGCCGAAGCGGTCGACGACGTTCTCGTCGGCGTCGTCGCCCATCCGCGTCCCGCCGTAGGCGTGCGTGGTGATGTGGATCGGCGCCGGAGGCGACGTCCACGTCTCGGTCGCGCCGGCCTCGAGCAGCCAGTCGCGCGCCTTCTCCTGGAGGAAGAGCGCGGCCCGCCGCTCGTTGTCCGTCAGGTCGAACGTGACGCGCACGACCGGGAACCCCTGCGGGTCGCGCGTCGTCGGGTCGAGGTCGAGGAAGTGGTTCTCGTACGGGATCGCGTTCACCTGCGAGCTCGCCGTGCCCACGGCGTTCGCGTTGTCCTTGAGCCACGCCTTCCAGGCCGAGCCCCAGCGCGGGATGCTCGGCGGCGTGCTCCGCGCGGTCGCGATCGGCTTCGCCTCCACGCCCGCCGACAGCGAACCGCCGCCGATGAAGCCGAGGCCGCTGTGGTCGAAGTTGTCCGCGTCCCAGTCGTCCACGGCGGTCCACTGGCTCCCGGTTCCGCCGTAGCGGTTGAGGTCGCGCCCCGGGAACACGCCGTTGACGGCGACCGACCGCAGCCCGTGCGACATGTAGTGGCGGCCGACCTGCCCGTGATTGTTCGAGAGGCCGTTCCGATACGCGGCCGAGCGCGACAGCAGGAGCAGCCGCGTGTTCTCGTACGTGTAGCTCGCGAGCAGCACTGCCTTCGCGGGCTGGAAGTGCGAGCTGCCGCCCTTGAGGTAGTTGACGCCGGTGACGCGGCCCTCGCGATCGACCACGATCTCGTAAGCCCGAGCGTGCTGGACGATGTGCAACTTCCCGGTCTTCTCCGCCCGCGGGATCGAGCTGATCGAGGTCGACGCCTTCGCGCCGACGTGGCAGCCGCCCCAGGTGCAGAAGCCGTGGTAGTCGCAGTCGTTCATGCCGTTGAACGGCGCCGAGCGGATCGCCGCCGGGCCCGGGAACGGGTGCCACCCGAGCCGGGAGGCCGCACCCCGCATGAACTCCGTCCAGCCGGTCCGCCGCAGCGGCGGGAGCGGGTAGCCGCGGGCCCGCGGCGCGGCGAACGGGTTGAGGCCGTCGATCCCGGACACGCCGTGGAACCACTCGACCCGGTCGTAGTACGGCTCGATCTCGTCGTAGTCGACCGGCCAGTCGGTGAGCGTCGTCCCGGCAGGGATCGCACCGGCGCCGTAGCGGGCGATCGTCCGGCTGCGAGCCTGGAAGTCCCACTCGGAGAGCCGCCAGCTCTGGCACGTCCAGTGGATCGACGTGCCGCCGACGGCGTTCATCATCCGCGCCGGCGCGACGGCCGGCGTCGTGGGCGACGTCGGTGAGAGCCGCTGCGTCGGGACCTCGTTGTTGACCTTGACGCGGCCGAGCCAGTTGCGGATGTCGTTGCGGATCTCGTCCGCCGGGAAGTCGCGCGGCGCGTAGCTGCCGCCGGCCTCGATGCCGACGACGTCGAGCCCCGCTTCGCACAGCGGCAGCACCGCCGTCCCGCCCGCCGCGCCGAGCCCGATCACGACGACGTCCGCCTGCTTGTGGCTATGCGTGGACATGGTTGTGCCCGTCCTCTCCGTTCGCCTGCCCGCGTGCGCCGCTCCAGAGCGGGTAGTCGACCGCGGACTTGTGGGCCGGCACGACGGCGACGTCGAGCTGCTGCTCGGCCTCCGTGTAGACCATCCGGATCCCGGTGAACCCGAGCAGGTCCCAGCCGATGAAGTCCGCGTTGCCGCCGTGGTACGGGTCGCCGAACATCCCCTGCAGCGCGTGCTCGCGCACGAGGTCGAAGAACGCGCGCGAGCCGCCCGGGAAACCCGGGGCGGCGTTCTGCTCGAGCTCGCGCAGGATCGTGTCCTGCTGCGCCGCGGTCAGGTCGGCGAACCGCGACCCGAAGCGGCTGCGGGCGTGGTCGTCGAGCGCCGCGAGCCCGGCGGCGTAGCGCGGGCGGTCGGCGCGGAGCTCGCCGTCGAGCGCCCGGTCGACGTAGCGCAGGACCCGCGCCTCACTGGCGCCGAGCCCCGACGCGTCGGCCGGGATCAGCCGGTCGAGCATCGCGTCGAGCGCGTCGGCCTCCGTGGCCGTGAGCGCTTCGAGCCGCTCGCGCTGTGGTGGCTGCGCCGCTTCCGCGACGAGTGCTCCCGTCGGCACGGCTGCGGCAACCCCGACGACGCCGGCCCGACGGAGCAGCGTGGCACGCGACAGCCGTCGCTCCACTCTCCCCTCTTGCTCCATTCCCCCTCCTTCTCGAGTTGGAGCTGTCGAGCGGGAGTACGCCGCGTCAGTCGGCGCGGATTGAGAGCTCGTTTCGATATGACCGCTCGTCGACGAGGTGCGATGGGCGAGTGCGAGGCAAGGACGCAGGGAGCCTCGATAGCAGCGCTATCGAGGCGACTGAGGACGACGTCCTCGCGCCGCCCAGTGCGCCTCGTCGACTCAGCGTTTCATCTCGAACCGAGCTCTGAGCGCCGTGCGTGCTCGTAGAGCGCGATCGCGCCGGCCATCGCGACGTTCAGCGACTCGGCCTCGCCAGGCTGCGGGATCGCCGCGCGCAGCTCGCACGCCGCCGCGACGTCGTCCGGCAGCCCTTCGCGCTCGGCCCCGAGAACGAAGGTGACCCGCGGCGGGAGCTCGAGCGCCGGCAGCGGCTCCCCGTCCCGCGCCACGAGCGCGACGCGCGGCGACGGCGCCTCGTCGAAGCGCGCGAGCGGCACGCGGAAGATCGCGCCCGCCGAGGCCCGCAGCGCCTTCGGGCCCGTGGGGTCGGCGCACCCGGCCGAGAGCGCGACCCCGGCGCCGAACGCGTCCGCCGCGCGCAGCAGCGTCCCGACGTTCCCGGGATCGCCGACGTGCCAGAGCGCCACGGTCACGTCGCGAATGCCCTGCGGCAGGTCGGCGCGCCGGTAGAGGCCGAGGACGCGCGGCGGGTGCCCGAGCGTCGAGATCTCCGCGAGCAGGGCGGGCTCGACCGTCTCGCCGGCGACGAGCAGCTCGACCGGCTCGACCCCGGCCGTGGCCGCAGCCGCGACGAGGTCCTCTCCCTCGACGGCGAAGAGCCCCTCCCGCTCCCGCTGCCGGCGCGACGACAGCAGCCGTCGCGCCAGCCGCAGGCGCGGGTTCGAGGCAGAGGTGATCAGGCGGCGGCGGTCTTCTCGGGCTCGCGCTCGAGCGCGGCCTTCGCCTGCTCGGCGATGGCGCCGAACGCGACCGGATCGGCCACGGCGAGGTCGGCCAGGATCTTGCGGTCGAGCTCGATGCCGGCCTTGCGGCAGCCCGAGATGAACTGGTTGTACGAGAGGCCGTGCTGCCGGGCGCCCGCGTTGATGCGGGTGATCCAGAGCCGCCGCATCGTCCGCTTCTTCGCCTTCCGGTCGCGGTAGGCGTAGACGAGCGAGTGCTCGACCTGCTCCTTGGCGCGCTTGTAGCTCGAGTGCTTGAGGCCCCAGTAGCCCTTGGCCTGCCCGAGGACCTTGCGCCGCTTCTTGCGGGCGTGGACGGAACGCTTTACGCGAGGCATCTCAGCTCAGATCCCCAGCTGCTTCCGGACCCGCGGCGCGTCCACTGCCGACACCGGCTGATCCTTGCCGAACCGGCGCTTCCGCTTCGGCGACTTGCTCTCCAGGTTGTGCGACTTCATCGCCTGCTGGCGCAGGAGCTTCCCCGTCCCGCTGACCTTGAACTTCTTCTTCGCTCCGCTGACCGTCTTCTGCTTCGGCATCAGTCTTCTTCACTCCTGCGTTCTTCGTGGGCCCCAGGAGCATGACCATGTTGCGGCCGTCCTGGAGCGGTGGCGACTCGATCACGCCGATCTCCTTGAGGTCCTCGGCGAGGCGCATCAAGAGGGTCCGACCACGCTCCGGGTGCTGCTGCTCGCGCCCGCGGAACATGATCGTGACCTTGACCTTCGCCCGCTGGTTGAGGAACCGCTGGACGTGGCCCTTCTTCGTCTCGTAGTCGTGGACTCCGATCTTCGGCCGGAACTTGATCTCCTTGATCTGGACGTTCGTCTGGTGCTTGCGCGCGAGCTTGGCCTTCTGCTCCTGCTCGTACTTCCACTTGCCGAAATCCATCACCCGCGTCACGGGCGGATCGGACTGGGCGGCGACCTCGACGAGGTCGAGCCCCTTCGCGTAGGCGTACTCGCGAGCCTCGTCGGATGTCTTGATCCCGAGCTGCGTGCCGTCCTCGTCGATCAGCCGGACGCGGGGAACGCGGATCTGGTCGTTGATCCGCTCCTGCCGGACGACCGGTCTGACCGGCTCGAAACGGGGCCGACGCGGCCTCAAAGGTGCTTCACCAAGCTGTTGCCTTCCTCCCTGTCAAACGACAAAAACCGCTGCACAGCAGCGGCCCACGTGGTCCTCGTCGAACGACTCGGTTGAACCCCCGATGGGCGCGGGCCCCGGAGGTGAGGGACGTGAGACCCTGCTTGGCAGGCTCACAGGGTAGCAAGCTCCCTCGCGCCCGGCACCAGCGCCACCTGCGCCCGGCACAGCCGGGCTCCGGCGGCGCTTCGGCCCGCTGACCGCCCTCCACGAGGAGGGCCGTGCAAGCCGCACTGTCCCTCCTCGCTCCGGGCGCCCAGCGGACCGTGCCGAACGCGAGAGCGCGGGCGCTAGAGCCGGGCAAGCTCTTGCACGAGCTCAACCAGGCTCTTCTGGTCTTGCCCGCCGCCCCGGTCGCGGATCGCGAGCGAGTCCACCGACTCGCGGTCGCCGAACACGATCGTCTTCGGGATCTTCTCGAGCTCCGCGTCGCGGATCCGCCGGCCGACCGTCTCCGCCCGGTCGTCGAGGTCGGACCGGAAGCCGGCGTCGCGCAGGCCGCGCGCGATCTCCGCGGCGCCCGCGCGATGCTGGTCGCCGACCGGGATGACGCGCACCTGCACCGGCGCGAGCCAGAACGGGAAGGCGCCGCCGTAGTGCTCGATGAGGATCCCGATGAAGCGCTCGAGCGAGCCCAGCAGGGCGCGGTGGACGACGTACGGCGTGTGCTCGTGGTTGTCCGGCCCCATGTAGGTGAGGCCGAAGCGGGCGGGCATCTGCGCGTCGAGCTGGATCGTCCCCATCTGCCAGGGGCGGCCGAGGACGTCGGTCATGTGCAGGTCGATCTTCGGCCCGTAGAACGCGCCCTCGCCCTCGCCCTCGAAGTAGTCGATCCCGCGCCGCTCGAGCGCGGAGCGCAGCGCGCCCTCGGTGAAGTCCCACTCCTCGTCGGTGCCGAGCTTGTTGTCGGGCCGCGTCGAGAGCTCGAACCGCGCCTCCATCCCGAACAGGTCGTAGAGGAAGCCGGCGTAGTCGAGGCACGCGAAGATCTCGTCCTCGATCTGCTCGCGCGTGCAGAAGATGTGGGCGTCGTCCTGGGTGACATGCCGGACGCGCAGGAGCCCGTGGAGGGTGCCCGCGAGCTCGTTGCGGTGCAGCGTCGAGGACTCCGCGTAGCGCAGCGGCAGGTCGCGGTACGAGCGCAGCTGGCTGCCGAACAGGAGCATGTGCCCCGGGCAGTTCATCGGCTTGAGCCCCCAGGTCTTGCTCTCGTCCTCGATCAGGAACATGTTCTCGCGGAACTTCTCCCAGTGGCCCGAGGTGACCCAGAGCTCCGAGTCGTAGATCAGCGGCGTCTTCACCTCGACGTAGCCGCGGCTCGCGTTCTCCCGTCGGCGCAGATCCTCGAGCTCGTTCCAGATCACCATCCCCTTCGGATGCCAGAGCGGCGAGCCCGGTGAGTGCTCGTCGAAATGGACGAGGTCGAGCTGGACGCCGAGGCGGCGGTGGTCGCGCCGCTGCGCCTCCTCGACCGCGGCCAGGTGAGCGTCGAGGTCCGCCTGGTCGTAGAAGGCGGTGCCGTAGATCCGCGTCAGCTGCGGGTTGCTTGCGTCGCCGCGCCAGTACGCGCCGGCGAGGCCGGTGAGCTTCACGGCCTTGATCGGCTTGGAGTCCTGCAGGTGCGGGCCGCGGCAGAGGTCGGTGAAGTCGCCCTGCGTGTAGAAGGAGATCGGCCCGTCGGCGGTGTCGACGAGCTCGACCTTGTAGGGCTCGCCCTCGGCCTCGAAGCGGGCGCGGGCCTCGTCGGCCGACACCTCCTCGCGCGTCCACGCGCGGCCCTCGACGAGCTCGCGACGGAGCTCCTCCTCGATGCGCTCGAGCGCCTCCTCGCCGATCGGCTCGGGGAACTCGAAGTCGTAGTAGAAGCCGTTGTCGATCGGGGGCCCGATCGCGATCTTCACGCCCGGGTAGAGCCGCCGGACGGCCTCGGCGAGCAGGTGCGCGGTCGAGTGCCGAAGGACGGCGAGCGCGTCCGGGTCGTGCTTGTCGCGGGTGGTCAGGATCTGGATGTGCTGGCCGTCCGCGAGGGGCGCGCGGAGGTCCTGCACGCTCCCGTTCGAGCGCACGAGCACGGCCTGCTCGGCGAGCTTCGGGCCGATGGCGCGCGCCGCGTCGAGGCCGCTGGCGCCGTCGGGGAGTTCGAGCTCGGAGCTGTCGGGTAGGACGACCTTCATGACGGACGACAAGATTACGCACCCCCGCGAGGACGATCGGAACGACGAGGTCGAGGAGTCGCCGGTCCCCGACCCGACATCGAAGGAGACGGACGCCGAGGACGTGCCTCAGGCGGACTAGACCGCGCGCGACCCGGCGACGTGGCGCCGCGCGCGGCGGGCTGTCAGCCGGGTGCTCATGTCGACACCGTAGCCGACGGGGCCGCGGCTTCCGCTAGTCGCCCTCGACGGCGCCGCGCAGCCGGGCCGGCGCTCGCAGCCAGTAGCTCTCCCTCAGCCACTCGAGCGCCGCCTCGAGCGCCTCCTCGTCGCGGACGGTCACCGTCACCCAGCCGTACCGCCCGACGTAGGCCGCCTTCGCCACGAAGGGGAGCTCGAGCGCGATCTCGCGCTCCTCCGGCGTCAGCTTGACGCTCATGCGCACGACGCCGTCGGCCTCGGACATCGTCGCGAACATCCGGTTGTCCGCGACCTTGAACACGGGATGGCCCCAGGGCTCGTCCTCGTAGGTCTCCGGCCACGAGAGCGCGAGGGCACGCACCCGATTCGCCCAGTCGCCCGTTCCCACGGAGAGGATTCTCACGAGGAAAGGACGCACATGACGCAGCACCGGAGCATCCGCGACCTGATGACGACGAACCCGAAGACGGTCGACCCGTCGGCGAAGGTCGTCGACGCGGCGCGGCTCATGAGGCAGGAGGACGTCGGCCCCGTGCCGGTCGTCGAGAACGGCGACCGGCTCGCCGGGATCGTGACCGACCGCGACATCGTCGTCCGCGTCGTCGCCGAAGGCGGCGACCCGCAGTCGACCACCGTCGGGGAGATCATGTCCCGCGACCTCGTCACGGTCGACCCCGACCAGCCGCTCGACGAGGCGCTGCGGCTGATGGCGACGCATCAGGTGCGGCGCCTCCCCGTGGCCGAGGAGGACGGCAGGCTCGTCGGGATCGTCGCGCAGGCGGACGTCGCGACCGAGCTCGGCGACGACCGCCTCACCGGCGAGATCGTCGAGAAGATCTCGCAGTAGCACCCGAGCACGGGGCCGGACCGCGTCCGGCCCCGTCTCCATCCGGGGCGGTCCGGTGACCAGGCGGTAGCCTCGGCCGATGGCAGTCGCCGCCGACCGAAACCACGCGCCGGCACCTCGAGACGATCCGGCTGCTGCGGTTCGCAGCGCCGCTCCTCTATCTGACGGTCCTTTCGGTCGTCGTCTACCGCGACGGCGTCCCCGCGGCGCGCGAGCGGCTGCTCATGTGGATCCTCCTCGGGCTGCTCGCCTTCTCGATCACGAACGTCCGCGGCTGGGCGCGAGGGGTCGTGCTCGAGTGGCTCCCGTTCGCGCTGATCCTCTGGGCGTACGACTTGCTGCGCGGGCAGGCCGACGGGCTCCTGTTCGAGACGCACGTCCGGCCGCAGCTCGAGGCAGACCGGCTCCTCGGGCTCGGGACGGCGCCGACGGTGTGGCTGCAGGAGCACCTCTGGCACGGGGCCCTCGACCTGCGCTGGTGGGACTACGCCGCCTGGGCCGTGTACGTGAGCTACTTCCTCGCGACGTACCTGCTCGCGGGATGGCTCTGGTTCTTCGCGCGCGACCGCTTCCGCCGCTACGTCGCCACGGTGTCGCTGCTCGCACTGATGGGCTTCGCCACCTACGCGCTCTTCCCGGCCGCGCCGCCGTGGCTCGCGAGCAGCCTCGGCGAGCTCGAGCCGACGACGCGCACGATCGGGATCGTCGCGAGCGAGCTGCCGTGGCTCGACTTCTCCACACTGTTCGAGCGCGGCGCCGAGTACGCGAACCCGGTTGCGGCGGTGCCGTCGCTGCACGCGGCCTACACGCTCCTCGTCGTGCTGACCCTCTGGCCGCTCGTGCCGAGGTGGATTCGCCCCGTGCTGGCCCTCTATCCGCCGGCCATGGCGTTCGCGCTCGTCTACACCGCCGAGCACTATCTCGTCGACGTGCTGCTCGGCTGGGCGTACACGCTGATCGCGGTGTGGGCGGTCGATCGCGCCGCCGCAGCCTGGAATGCGCGCGCCGCGAGACCTCGGCCAGCCGACAAGCGCTTGACAATTCGTCAAACCTGTCGAAAACTCGCGGGTCGGGGGAGATTTTCAAACGAGGCGGTCTCTGCGTGTGCGGCACCAAATCTGCGGCCCTGTGGATCCGGCGCGCCCTCATCGGCGGCGTGCTTCTCGCTGCGCTCGTCTTCGGCGGGGCATCGCGGGCGGAAAGCGACGTCGCGCCCTCGGTCGCGATCACGTCGCCGTCGTCGGGCACGCAGATCGACGGGAACGGCGTCGGCGTCGGGGTCGCGTTCAACGCCACGGCGAACGACCCGCGCGAGCCGACGGGCAACGTCACCCTCGTCGAGCTGACACTCGACGGGAGCACCGTCGCCGGGTTCACGAACCCGCCCGGGACGAAGTCCGGGTCGCACACGTTCGACATCGACCTCTCGGGCGTCGCGGCCGGCGAGCACACGCTCGTCGCGCGCGCCTACCAGGGCAACCCATCCTCGGGCCACGTGGGGACGTCTGCGCCCGTGACGATCACGGTCGTGCGGGCGACGCCGCCCGACCGGACGCCGCCGACGATCAGCGGACGCGTCGAACCGGCCGCGAACGCGGCCGGCTGGCACGCCGTCCCGCCGCTCGTCTCGTTCGATGCGAGCGACTCGGAGTCCGGCGTCTCCTTCGTCACGCCGCCGGTCCGCGTCGAGAGCGAGGGCGCGGGCCAGGTCGTCACGGGCACGGCGCGCGACGGTGCCGGCAACGAGGCGACGGCCTCCGTCACGGTGAACGTGGACACGACCGCCCCGACGCTCGTCGTGCTCACGCCCGCGCCCGGATCGACGGTCTCGACGAGCGCCGTCCTGCTGCAGGGAACGGCGCAGGACGCGACGTCGGGCCTCGACGCGGTCACCTGCAACGGCGCGGCCGCGACGGTCACCGGTACGTCGTTCAGCTGCGCTCTCACGCTCGCGGTCGGGCCCAACATGGTCGCCGTGAGTGCGATCGACCGCGCCGGGAACGCGACCGGGACCAGCGTCGGTCTCACACTCGCTCCGCCCGCAGGCCCGGCGCCGTCCGGCCCGGCGGCCCCGGTGGGCGCCGACGTGTCGGTGACGACATCGGTCTCGCCGTCCTCGGTGGGGCCGGGGGAGGCCGTCACGTACACGATCGTCGCCCGCAACGCCGGGCCCGAGCGCGCCACGGCGGTCGTCGTGACGACGGCGCTCGGCAGTGGGCTCGACTTCGTGTCTGTCTCGTCGAGCGCGGGCTCGTGCTCGGGGACGTCATCCGTGCGCTGCGAGCTCGGCGCGCTGGCCGCGAACACGTCCGTGACGATCACGCTGGTCGCGCGGGCGCGCGGGGCCGGCGACACCAGCGGCGCGGTGGGCGTGTCTGCGACCGAGGCGGACCCGAACCTGGCCAACAACATCGGCTCTGCGGTCGTGGTCGTCGCCGCGACCGGAGCGCCGCCGGCGGCCGAGGCGCCCCCGACGCCGGTGCAGGGCGTCTCCGCCGTCGCGCGCCCGGTCAGCGGCACCGTGCTGGTGAACGGACGGCCGCTCGGAGCGCTCGGGCAGATTCCGATCGGCGCGCGGGTCGACGTGCGCAACGGCAAGATCGAGCTGACGACGACGAGCGGGAAGGCCGTCTTCTCCGCCGGCCGGTTCACCCTGAAGCAGGCGCGATCGCGCGGGGCGGCCACCGAGCTGACGCTCATCACCAACGTCGGCGCTGCGTGCCGCTCGACCGCGGCCCGACGCTCGCTCTCCGCCGACAAGCCGTCGGAGAAGAAGGTCGTGGCGCGCCTCTGGGGGCAGGGCAAGGGCTCCTTCCGAACGACTGCGCGCTTCAGCAGCGCGACGGTCCGCGGCACGGTCTGGCTCACCGTCGAGCGCTGCGACGGATCGCTCACGTCCGTCCGGCAGGGCGTCGTCGCCGTTTACGACAAGGTCAAGAAGAAGACCGTGCTCGTCCGCGCCGGCCGCAGCTACCTGGCGAAGCCGCGCAAGCGCTAGCGCGGCACGCGGCGCGCGGTCACGAGCGCATTGGCGCTCCACCAGCGGACGCTCCCGCCGTGGCGCGCGACGACCGCCCGGTCGGCCGCCTCGACCACCGGACGGAGCTCCTCGGGGGTCCGAGCGTGCAGCGAGGTGGTGCGGTACAGCGCGATCAACTCGTCGGCCGTCCAGTCGCGCGACGTCAGCACGTGGTCGACCTCGACGTGCTCGAAGAGCACCGCCGCCGCATCGACCGTGAGGCCGTGGGTGCCCTCGGTCATGATCGAGTCCCAGACGGCTGAGACGTTCGCGCGCGCCGCGTGCGCGTCCCGGAGAAGCGCGTCGAGGTCGCGCATCGGCGGCCAGCCGTCGACCAGCTCCGGCACGTGCTCCTCGAGGACCGCGCGGAACTCGCGATCGACGACCTCCGAGCCGTCGTGCGAGACGCCGGCGTACACGAGCAGCGCCAGCAGGCCGCGGTCCGCGAAGATGCGCCGCCGCCTTCGCCCAGCCCACGTCCGGCTCGACCCAGTGGAACGCCGTGGCGGAGAAGACACCCTCGTAGGCATCCTCGGGCAGCGCGACGTCCTCGAACCGGCCGTGATGGAAGCGGACGTTCGGGGCGTCGCTAACCCGCCGCCGCGCCGCCGCGATCATCGCCTCGCCTGGATCGACGGCATCGACCTCGAGCCCGCGCGCGGCGAGCAGCTCCGTGAGCTTCCCCGTCCCGCAGCCGACCTCGAGCACGCGGGCGCCGGCCTCGAGCCCACCCCGCCGCAGCGCGACGTCGACGATCGGGTCCGGGTACCCGGGCCGGGATGCGTCGTACTCGGCGGCGACGCGGTCGAAGACCTGCGCGTATTGCCGCAGCCCCGTCGGCTGGGTCATGCGCGGAGCGTAGCCAGGCCCCCGCGCCTGGAACCGGCCACCGCGCAGGAGTAAGGTCGAAGGCACTTTCCGAGCGAGGAACGGGGCGAAACAAGACGGCGGTCCCTCTCACAGCACCGCTCGCTGCGGCGCCGCGCGACGTCATCGCGTTTGGCCTGACGGACTGCGTCGGGGCGGAGATCCCGTGCGCGTAGCGGTTGCCGAGGACAGCGTGCTCCTGCGGGAGGGCATCGCCCGGCTGCTCACCGAGGCCGAGTTCGACGTCGTCGCCAGGTGCGAGGACGCGGACGAGCTCCTCCGGAAGGTGCACAGCTGCCGGCCGGACGTCGTCATCGTCGACATCCGCCTGCCGCCGACGCACAACGACGAGGGCCTCCGGGCGGCGCTCGAGATTCGCGCCACCCACCCGTCGGTGGGTGTGCTCGTGCTGTCCCAGTACGTCGAGGTCGGGCTCGCGTTGAAGCTCATCGCGGACTCGGCCGAAGGCGTCGGCTACCTGCTCAAGGACCGGATCAGCGACGTCGGCGAGTTCGTAGGGGCCGTTCGTCGGGTGGCCGACGGCGGGTCGGCGCTCGATCCGATCATCGTGTCGACGCTGATGGGACGACAGCGCCCGGACGATCCCATCGCGCAGCTGACACCGCGCGAACGTGAGGTGCTCGAGCTGATGGCATCGGGCAGCTCGAACCAGGGAATCGCGGACAGCCTCGTGATCACCGTGCGCGCGGTCGAGAAGTACGTCTCGAGCATCTTCGCCAAGCTCGGGCTGCCCTCGACGGGCGGCGAGTCGCGGCGTGTCCTCGCGGTGCTGATGTACCTGCGCTCCTAGCGCGAAGACATCGGAAACCCGCGCGAGAAGCCGCGCCATACTGCGGCGATGCTCGGGAGCCGCGTCGGCGCCGCTCTGGTCGTGGCGATCGCGGGCCTCAGTTCCTCAGGTTGCACGGAGGACACGGCGGAGCAGGCAGCCCCGGCGCGCGAGACCACGACGGCGCCGGTCGTGAGCGGCCCGCTGTGCGATCTGCTTCCGTCCGGGGACGACCCGGGAGCGCCGGCGGATCTCACCGACGAGCCCGCCGACGTGGCGCTCCAGTGGATCCCGGTGCTGACGACGTTCGAGGCCGCCGTGCGGGCCTCGGGGCTGGCCGACGACCTGCGCCGGGCCGACGGCGTCACGATCCTGGCGCCCACCGACGACGCCTTCGCGGCCGCGTTCGACCGGCAGCGGCTCGACGACCTGCTGCTGTCGCAACGGCGCGAGCTCCGGACGATCCTCGAAGCTCACATCGTCGACGGGAGCCTCTCGCTCGCCGCCCTCCGGGACGCCGGCAGCGTGACCACACTCGGCGGCGACAGGCTCACCGTCGCGCCGGCGGGCGCCATGGCGCGGTTCGACGACCGCGCCACGACCGTATGCGCCGACTACGACGTCGCGAACGCGAGGATCCACGTCATCGACGCCGTGCTGCGCTAGCAGGCGACCCGCTGCGCGGCGATCATCTCCTCCTCGGCCTGACCGTCGAGGAGCAGCGGGATCAGGCCGCGCTGCGGCTGGTCCATCGGGACCCAGTGGTCGTTGCGCCCGATGCGGTGGGCCACCTTGATGCCGTGGGCGACGAGGCGGTCGCCGACCGGCCTCCCGTCGGGCTGCGGCCCCGACCACTGCTCCTCGCTGAGCACGTAGCCGCACGGCGGCGGATCGAGGATCTGCTCCGGCGTCGGGTTCTCGTCCGGCGGCGGGCTCTCGCCCGGATGCGGTGCCGGGAAGGCCGGGATCGGATACGAGCCCCGGAACACGATCCGGCCGGTGTTCGACGTCTGGAACGCGATCGACTCGTCGATCGCCTGCGCGATCGCGGCCCGGTTCGCGAGCTGGTAGTCGAGGAACTGCTGGTAGGTGTACAGCGCCGAGTAGGTCTTGCGACGACGGTTGTTCGGCGTGTTCGTCTCGTTCGGCCGGGTCGCCCCGCCGGCGCTGCGCGCCTCCAGCAGCGAGCCGACCACGCTCTTCAGGCCCATCGTGTTGCGCAGGATCGTCTCCTGGCTGAGCCCGACCGCGCCGCCGTTCTGGCAGCCGTACGGGCAGTACCACCAGCCGTCGGCCGACCCGTGGCCGTACATCCAGCCCTCGATCATGCTCTTCGACTGGTCGAAGATCGACCGCGCGACGTTCAGGTGCCGCGGCGGGAGCACGGGGAGGTCGCCGGCCTGGTTGTTCCCGAACTCGTGGCCGTCGAAGGCCGCCTCCGGGTCGTAGTCGCGCATCATCTGGACGAACGCGAACGTCTCGGGCTCGCGGATCAGCGAGTAGTCGCGGTTGAGGTCCTGGCCGGTCAGGTTGCCGCGCGTGTTCGCAGCACGGCCGTCGCCGTTGATCGACGGGACGATCAGGACCGTCGTGCTCGCCAGAATGGCGAGCGTGCGGGGGTCGTCGGCGAACGCGAGCTCGCGGGCCAGGATCAGGCACGTCTCGCGGGACGACGGCTCGTTGCCGTGCACGTTGCAGTTGATCAGGGCGGCCGTCGATCCGGCCACCGCGTGGACGTTGCGCGGCGGGGTCGGGTAGCCGATGACGAACATGTTGATCGGCCGGTTCTGGATCGTGCGGCCGATCTCCACGACCCGGACGCGCTCGACTCGCGGTGTCGAGCGCGGCGGTGTAGGCGTACTCGTTCACGTCGTCCGTGTACTGCGCCGCCTGGGTCAGCTCCCACTGCGTGCGCAGGCTCTGCCCCGGCACGACCGGGGAGCCCCACTGCGGCAGCGTCGTGGCGAGCACCGGGGCCGAGAACGGATGCACCGTCGTGCCCGTGCGCGCACGAACCCGCCACTGGAAGCGGTCGCCCGGATTGAACCCGGCATCCGCGAACGTCGGGGAGTCGGGCGTGACCGTGCGGTTCGGCCGCCAGACGCCCACGATCGCCGCCGGCCCGGTCGGCGCGTCGTCGCGCCGCGACGGGAGTCCGCTCGATCTGGTAGTCGGTCGCGCCCGCCACCGGTGCCCAGCTGAGCGTGGCGAAGCCGTCCGCCTGTCGCGCTGCCACCCCGGTGACCTGATCGGCCTCCTGGGCGAGCGCCGCTCCGGTGGTGAGAAGCGAGGCGACGAGCCCCGAGGCCACCACAGCCATCCAACGCAGTCTTCCGTTCACGGTCCCCTCCCCCGCTGCGTGCCGGCGTCCCGGGGCTCGTACCGCTTCGCACAAACGCCAAACACCGTGAGGGAGTTGAGGGGAAGACGACACCCTCCTCCCGCGTCCTTGGAAGCAAGCTCCTACGGAGGCTCGACCATGATCCGCGTCCTCACCATTCTCGCCGCCTTTGTCGCGCTCGCCGTCTCGGCCGCGCCCGCCTCTGCGATCAACGACGGCACGTCGAACACGCGACGGGCGCATTTCTCCCCGCCGACAACCCCGGCGACACCACCCGGCGTTCCGATCCCGTATCCGAACTAGAACGCGGCGCGCGGCGTTCCCGAGCGCGCTGTCACTGCTGCATCCTCGGATCCTGCGTCGGGTCGGCGTACATGGGAGGGCAACCGCGATCGATGGCTTCGGGGCGCAGTTCGTAGTGCCAGGGTTCGTTGCTGTAGATCTGGCACAGCCCGTACTCGGCGCCGTGCTCGGACAGCCACGCCGTGGCATCGGAGCGCTCGATGTCGACCGCGTCCCCCGACACGTGAGCAGACGTCTCCGGGGTGGCCACCCACCGGGCGGCCTCGTCTTCGGATCCGTACTCCGAGACCGCCTCACGGAGAAGCTGATCCTGGTACGCCGGGGAACGCCAGCCGCTGTCGACGAGGAACTCGACCCCGTCGTCCGCGGCATCAGCTGCCGCTTGGCGCAGGGCACCGAGCAGATCGGGGTCGAGGTTGGCCACACCCGGAATCTCGTCATCGAACACCGTCGCGCCGTCGGGGACGGCACCGTCAGCCTCGCCAAGCGCACCGCGGTGCTCACTGCGAAGACCACGGTGCTCACTGCGAAGGACGTCGATGGATGATGCGGCCGTCGAGAACGAGGACGAGGACGCCAGCAACTGGGAGCCGAGGGCTGCGGCGATCGCCGTGATGACGACGAGCAGGCCGGCGAGACGGATCCTGCGAATCCGAATCCGACGGGTCGTTGTTCGTGCTCGTTTGCCGTAGGTCATGCCTCCAGTCAAGGCAGCGTGGTGTTGCCAGCACGTATCTGGTTTTCGATATGCCGACGACATGCGCCAGCTCGTAGCATCGGGGCATGCGTGTGTTGCTCGTCGAGGACGAGCCCTACATGGCGGAAGCCATCCGCGATGGCCTACGCCTGGAAGCGATCGCGACAGACATCGCAGGTGACGGCGGCACCGCTCTGGAGCTGCTGAGCCTCAACGCCTACGACATCGCCGTCCTCGACCGAGACGTTCCCGGACCTTCCGGCGACGAGATCGCCAACCGCATCGTCGCCTCCGGCAGCGGTATGCCGATCCTCATGCTCACCGCTGCCGACCGTCTCGACGACAAGGCCACCGGGTTCGAGCTCGGCGCCGACGACTACCTCACGAAGCCGTTCGAACTCCGAGAGCTCGTGCTCCGGCTCAGAGCGCTCGACCGCAGGCGTGCACACCACCGGCCGCCTGTGCGAGAGATCGCAGGCCTGCGGCTGGATCCGTTCCGCCGAGAGGTCCACCGCGACGGCCGCTACGTCGCGCTGACCAGGAAGCAGTTCGCAGTGCTCGAGGTCCTCGTCGCTGCCGACGGTGGTGTCGTCAGCGCCGAAGAGCTCCTGGCGCGAGCATGGGATGAGAACGCAGACCCGTTCACGAACGCCGTGCGCATCACGGTCTCGGGGCTGCGCAAACGCCTCGGCGAGCCCTGGATCATCGCCACCGTGGCCGGCGTCGGGTACCGCATCGACACAGGATCAGACACCGGGCGCGAGGGAGGCGACCGTGGATAGGACGCCTGGATTGAGTGTTCGCCTCAAGCTCACGCTGAGCTACGCCGGGTTCCTCATGCTTGCAGGGGCCTTGATGCTCGCCGCCGCGTGGCTCGCCGGCCAACCCGGGCAATCGTTCGAGTTCCTCCTGCGCTACGTACCCGACGGTGTGATCAGCGCCATCGGTGGCCTGGTGCCCGGGAACAACTCCTTCCTCCTGCGCGCTTTCGCTCCGGCCGCGGCCATCGTGCTGGCGTTTCTGCTCGTGTTCGGTCTCCTGGGAGGATGGCTCCTCGCCGGCCGGATGCTCGCCCCCCTGGCTCGCATCACAGATGCCACACGCATGGCAGCGACCGGATCGCTCTCCCATCGAATCCGCCTTCCGGGCCGCAGAGACGAGTTCCGCGAACTCGCCGATGCCTTCGACGCCATGCTCACACGGCTCGAAGCACACGTCACCGAACAGCAGCGATTCGCAGCCAACGCTTCCCACGAACTGCGCACCCCGCTGGCGATCACGCAGACACTGCTCGACGTGGCCCGCAACGATCTGAACCGCGACAACGGCGAGCTCGTCGACCGCCTCCACGTCGTCAACAGCCGAGCGATCGACCTCACCGAAGCATTGCTCCTGCTCAGCCGCGCCGACCAACGGTCCTTCACCCGAGAACACGTCGACCTGTCCCTCATCGCGGAAGAAGCCACTGAAACGCTCCTCCCCCTTGCAGAAAAACGCGGCCTCACCATCGAGACCTCCGGCGACATGACTCCCACCATCGGCTCGCACGCGCTCCTGCTGCAGCTGACGACGAACCTCGTGCAGAACGCGATCGTCCACAATCTGCCCGAGCCCGAACACGGCAGCGTGTGGGTCACGACCGGCGTTCACCCCAAGAATGTGGTGCTCACCGTCGAGAACACCGGCGAGAAGCTCACCCCACAGTCAGTCGCCACGCTTGTCGAGCCGTTTCTTCGCGGCAGCGAACGCATCCGCACCGACCACGCAGGTGTCGGCCTCGGCCTGGCACTCGTCAAGAGCATCACGCAAGCACACGACGGAACCCTGACCCTTACGCCCCGGGCCGCCGGCGGGCTCCGTGTCACGGTGCAACTACCCGCCGCGCCCTCGCACGCCGGCAGCTGACGATCAGGGGAGTTGCCGCAGGCCCCGAGAGGTGCGGAGGTTCGGACGGATATCGCCGACGACCCTCGTACCCTTCGGCACCGTCTGACGGTGCCGAAGGGTACGGGAGGTCTACTTCGCGATCACCGTCGACTGCATCCAGGGGTGGATCAGGCAGATGAACCGGTGCGTGCCTGCCGCCAGCGGTGCGGTCGTCACCGACCCGCCCATCGTCGCGCCGGTGCTGAAGAAGATCCCCGGCGCCTGTGCGCATTCCGGCACCGGCGTCAACCCGAGCAGCTCGTTCAGCTCGTCGACGCAGCCGCCGCCGAAAGCGGCCACCTTCGTGAAGGTGTGGAACTCGCCGCCTCTGTTCACCGCCGTCAGCGTCCCGCCCGCGGCCACCGTGGCCGGGCCCGAGAAACGCCAGGCCGGAGCAGTGCCCTTCGCGAGCAGCTGCCCGATGAACGTGTCGAACGTGACGCCGCCACCGGGCCGCTCGCACGTGCCCTCTCCGATTGCCGCATTGAACGTGGCCGGGTCGCAGGCATCGAGCATCACGACGTTGCCGCTGCTGGGAGCAGCCAACGCGATCGACGCTGCCGCGAGCGCAACCAGCGCACCCGTAGCTGCCGTCACGGCAGCCAGACGTGTTCGCCGCATGTCCGTTCCTCTCTCCCCCCGGTTGCCAACCGGGCGACTACCCGCAGAGGCGCGACGCTACTACGTGGCCGGGCGAAAAGATAGGCACACGACGTGGCGTACTTCCCTCGCGGTCGGCATGTGCAGTGTCGCGCCTGAACGATGGCCGGCCGCGCCCGACAGTCGTGGACAACGCCGGCCGAAAAGCCGCTTTTCATGGGCGGAGCACGAGCCTCGTTTCGCCTGCTTCAGACCCCGTTCTGCTGACATGCCGCTGACATCACGTCGAAGTCAGTCGACCGCGTCGACATGTGGTCGGCGAGCGCAAGACCACTTCGACCGAGCGTGGCTCTTGTTTCCTGCTCGAGAGTGCGGTAAGACGGAGCTAGGTCTTCTGCGGTCCTGCGGTTCTGAACGGGGGAGTGGGTTCTGTGGCGGCTGCCGTCCCCGAAGTCGAACGGTACGAGGAGGATTCGATCAACGTCGCTTCCTCCCGGAGCGCGCTCCTCGCAACCGGTGCGGTCGTTGGCACACTTGCTTCGGTCCCGCTGATCGGCAGGCTGTTCCGACTCGGTGATGCGTTCGCCGCGCCGTCGAAGGCGCAGGACGCCAGGATCTTGCAGCTGGTCCTGCAGCTCGAGTACACGCAGGTTGCGTTCTACGAGCAGGCGCTGCGAGAGGCGGGGCTCAACGACGATCTGCGCGACTTCGCGCAGACGGCGCTGGGGCACGAGCGTCAGCATTTGGCCGCGATCCAACAGGCGCTCGGCGCAAAGGCCCTCTCCAGGCCGATGTTCGACTTCGGCCAGAGGACGAAGAACGCTGACGCGTTCGCGCAGGGGGCGATCGAGCTCGAGGATATTGCGGTTGCGGCCTACAACGGGCAAGCGCCGAACCTGACCAAGGGCACGCTCGCCGCAGCGGCCGAAATCGTTTCGGTCGAAGCCCGCCATGCCGCGTGGGTGCGCGCGATCGTCGGGCAGGTCGCTGCGCCCGACCCGGTCGACGAGCCGCTTACGGCGCAGCAGGCCGCCGCCGGCCTGCAACGGTTCGGAGTGCGGACGTAGCGATGGAGAGCTTCGAGTCCTTCGACGGATTTCTGACCGCGGTCGATCGTGACGGTGCTCTCCGCGAGACAAGGTCACGGGCCGAGGCGACGCTGTCGCGTCGGCGTCTGTTCGGACTGACGGCGGCCGGTGCAGGAACGATCATCCTCGCGCGCGTCCCCGGCGCGGGCGCCGCCGGCCTGTCAGCGTCCGACGTCGACATCCTCAACTACGCGCTCGTGCTCGAGTACCTGCAGGCGTCCTTCTACACCGAGGCCGAACGAAGCGGCGCGCTCCGCGGCAAGACGGCTGAGGCGGCGCGGGTGGTCGGCGCCACTGAGCGGGCGCATGTGACGGCATTCCTCGAGCTGCTTCAGGCCGAGGCGGTGAAGCGGCCGACGTTCGATTTCCAAGGGACGACCGAGCAGCAGCAGCCGTTCTTGAAGACGGCGGTCGCGTTCGAAGATCTCGCGGTCGCCGCCTACAAGGGCCAGGCGCCGAAACTGCAGTCCGACGCCGTGCTCGCGGCCGCCGTCGGCATTCACTCGGTCGAGGCGCGTCACGCCGCCTGGATGCGCGCGCTGTTTGGCGTCACGCCGGCGGTGCACGCCTTCGACCAGCCGGCATCACGCGCGAGCATCAACCGAATCGTCGCCTCGACCCGGTTCATCGTCTCGACGCCACGGATGACAGCGAGGAAGAATCCGAGGTACACGGGTTGATGTGAGGCGCAGCACTCGCCTGGCAGCGGCGCTTGGCGCCGCGACGCTCGCGGGCCTGCTCGGGGCGGGCCTCGGCGTCGGCGATCGCCAGAAGCAGGCCACGGCAGCAGCCGACCTGGCGGCGCTGCCTGCCTCGCCCGCGCCGGCGCTGAAGATTGGCCGGCCGGAGCGGCTCTCGCCAGGGCGGTACCTGTCGCGCTGGACGATCGTCCGCAGGCCGACCGTCGCGCACTCCGAACCGAGCGCCAGCTCAGCGGTTGTGGCCGAGCTCGCGATTTCGACACCTGAAGGTACGCCGAGCGCGGTGAGCGTCCTGCGGGCGAGGACGGGCACGGACGGCAAGTTGTGGGTCCAGGTTCGGCTCCCGGTGCTGCCGAACGGCAGCGTCGGTTGGGTCCTCCGGCGTTCGCTCGGCCCCTATCGGACGGTGGACACGCATCTCGTCGTCGAGCGCGAGCGCCTGCGGGCGACCCTGTACCGGGACGGAGCCCCCATCTTCAGCGCACCGGTCGGCGTCGGGACGAACACGTGGCCGACCCCGGCGGGCGTTTTCATCGTCCGCAGCCAGTTGACCCGTTACGCCAGCCCGTTCTACGGCCCGGTCGCGTTCGGGACCACCGCTCGGTCGGCTGTCCTCACCGACTGGCCGGACGGCGGCTTCATCGGCATCCATGGAACCGACGAGCCGCAGCTTCTTCCCGGCCGCGTCTCGCACGGCTGCATCCGCCTCCGCAACCGTGCCATCCTTCGCCTGGCGGAGTTGATGCCGATCGGCACACCGGTCACGATCCGATGAGCGGAACTGCGGTCCGTCTCGGTCGTCTGACCGCGCTCTGGATGCTCGCAGCAGCACTCGCCCCCGTCGGGTGGATCTCGATCGCGGCGGCGGGCACGGGTCAAGAGACGACGCTCCGGCCGCCGACCTTGCTGTGGAAGTCGTACCCGCTCGAGCAGCCGCCGAGCACCATCGACCAGGCGCAGGCCGGGCCGGGAAGCCTGCGGACGCAGCGGCAGCCCTCGCCGGAAGCGACGCGGCAGGCCGCACAGCCTGGCTCGCCCGACGTGCTGCCGCTCCGGAACCTGCTGATCGTGGGCGCGCTCCTGGCAACACTCGTCGCCGTGGCCGCGATTTCGCTCATGCAGGGCTCGGCGCCGGCCAATGTCGGCGATTTCCGACGTGCGCGCAATGGAGCACGGAGACGAGAGCCGGCTCAGCGTCCCTCCGACCTAATTCCGCCTCCCAAGACGCCGCCGCCACGCGAGGTCACCCGCCAGCCCGTTGCAGATCCGCAGATACAACCGACGCAGCCCGCCGTGTCCGAGCCGGGTGACGATCTGCTCGAAGCGCTGCACCCGACGTCGGCGAGCGCGCTCGAACCCGAACCGGTGCCGGAGCGGGCGGTTGAGAGGCGGGAATCGGAGTCAGAACAGGACCGAACACGCGAGCTTCCTCTCGAGCAGCGTCGAAGGCTGGTCGAGCGGCCTCCGCCTCACAGGCGCGGGGCCCGCGAGACGAGGGCGAGCGTCGAGAGCTGCGAGATCAGGCTCTGGCGCGGCTACGTCAAATGCAGGCTGTACGCCGCCGCTCGCGGATCCGACGAAGTACTCGCCCTGTCGCGGTACTTCCGCCTGCGCGACAACGACCCGCCGAGCGCCAGCGCGCAGCGCGCTCTCGCTGATCTGCTTGTCGAACTCGAGTGGGGCGGCTGGACCGTCGTTTCGGACGGGCCGATCTGGTACCAGCACAGGCTGCAACGGGCTGCCGTGGCGACGCAGCTTGAAGGGCTGGAAATGGGGCCGCCTGGACTCGACCAGGAACCACCGGATCATGAGCCCGAGGCGTAACGCACACGTTCAGAATCGGCCGCGGAACGGCAGCCGGTGAAGAGACGAAGGCCCCGCACATGCGGGGCTTTCTGTTGGTGGGCGGTACTGGGCTCGAACCAGTGACTCCCAGCTTGTCGATTCGCTGCGGGTGTTCGCTCGGGATCGCTCGGGATCGCTCAACTCGCGTGGATGCGCGGCTCCCGGCTGGCGCTGTTTGCTCCGAGTGAACCCGAGCGATCGTCGAGAGTGCCCATCGTGCCCACGCACGAGAGGCGTGATGCGAACATCCGTGCCTCGCTTAGCCATTCCTCGAACTACGGATTCGGGGCGGATAGCCTTTCCGTGTGACAGGACCACTGCTGGACCCGGCGCGAGGTGCGGAAGTGGCCAAGAGACTCAGAGATCTGGGCGTCAAGGCCGGACCGATGGCTCCTGTTCCTCGGGAACGAGTCGAGCGCGAGCGTCCGCGAGCAGCCGGGACAGTGCTTCGTCGCGGGCTCCCGGGACCCGCGCTCGACTCGTGCGAGCGGATCTAGAGGAGCCAGATCAGCAGCAGGATGATGATGATCACCCCGACGATGCCACCGCCGATGCGCATCTGCCGTACCTCCGTCCCTGCGTTGGCGACGTACCGCAGGCTCCTTTCTATCTGAGGCTGGCTGGACCTCTACGCCCCCGCAGTTTTGCTCGCGCAGAGCTGGCTCGGGCTAGGGGATCGACGATCGCGGTCACGAGACGACACCCTCCCCCCCGGGGTGGTCGCCGGGCGAGCGCCTCGAGGAGCACGCCCGCCCCGTGCCGCAGTGGCGACCAGCGCGACGCGAACGAGCCAGCAGGAGGTCGAATCGGCTCGGCGCGCGCAGCCCTCTTACGCCTCGACGAGACACAGCGAATCGCCACCCAGGATGGGCGGGGACGTCCTGGACCGCCGAGGCGGTGGGCTCCGTGGCAGACGACCAACGCGGTCACTGCGATCGCGGAGTCCTCGAAGTCCTTGGCCCGCTGGACTGCCGGCGCGGTCTCGTCTTCGCTCATGCCGCTACCACCTTTCGTGTCGCCTCTCTCAGAAGCCTTCGAACGTCGCGCGCCCCGAGGTCGATGTGTTCGACCAGCGCCGGAGCCAGCGCCTCGACGGAGCGTGCGAACTCGGGCGAGAACACGAGCTGCTCGGTTGCCCGCCGCATCAGCTCGAGGAGCAGGTCGGCGTCGCGCAGCGAGAGCGCGCGGACGGCCGCGAGCGCGTGCTCCTCATCGTGCGGGGGCGGGGGCGCGTCATCGTCGCCGGACGCGATCCAGAGGCGCTCCGGCGCAGTCAGCGTATGGATGATCGGCGTGGGCGCGATCGGGATCGCCCGCGGCCACCTCGTGAGCCCCGGCACATAGATCTTCCCTGCGAGCGGACCGGCGAGCGAGATGACCGCCTCGCTTTCCAGTCGCGAGCGGACGCGCGAAGGGAGCAGGACGTAGAGCCCACTCAGACGGCGGTCGTCGAGGTCGCGCTGGGGCGCTCGACGGCCGGCCACGGACGCGACGCCGGCCCACCGCTTCGTCTTGCGGATGCTGATGGGCCCGACTCGCCCCCGCAGCAGGAACGCCGCCACGACATGTCCAGCCTCGGACAGGCCAGGCGAGCGTCAGCTCCGACGAGGGTCCGACGCTCGCAGTGGGTCGTCTCCGTCAAGGCCTCCTCATCCGTCTCCTTCGAGAGTAATCGGGCTACGGGAGGCAGCCGACGAAGTTGGGACAGCGGCGGCCCGAGAGTGCCCGATGAGACGCCACATGCTGACGCTGCTGACATGCCCTTGGCCTGATGTGATCGCTCATCTCGCTCCGCCGGACGAGTTCAGCTGTATGGAGATCGAGCCGTTGCTGGCTCGGGCGTGAAGCGTCTAATCGACCGCATCCAGCAGACGCGGACCGAACACAGGCCTCGATGCCGGTACCTCGTCGGCGGCATCGCCCTCGATGTCGCGCATGCCGGGGAGGAAGAGGGCGCCGAGCGTGAACACGCCGCCGATCACCGCCGCTCCCACGAGGGTCGTGCGCACACCAAAGACGGCTGCTGCGGGAGCGGTCAGTGCGAACGAGAGCGGCAGCAGGCCGATCGAGATCATCCAGTCGAGGCTGGAGACGCGTCCGAGTAGTGACGCGGGCACGTGACGCTGTTTGATCGTCGCCCAGACGATCGTCCCGACGGTCTCCAGTGCGTTGAAAAGCAGGCACGCGACCATGAGTTGCCACGACGCCGTCGCAAGCCCGTATCCGGCGACAGCGAGGGTCGCAACGGTCCACGACATGTACATCACGGTGACGTCTCGGCGGGGGTGTCCGCGCTGGCCCATGATGAGCGCCGCGCCGATAGCCCCGACGCCCCCCGATGCGAAGACGAGCCCGAGTTCTCGGGCTGACCCGCCGAGCTCGTTCTTCACGACGTAGGGCAGCAGGACCTCGGCCGGGCCCATGAACGCAAGGTAGGCGATCGCTGCGGATCCGAGCGTCCCCCACAGCCAGACCCGGCTTCGCACGAACCGGAGGCCCTCCTTGATCGCCCCGATCGAGGAGTCGACGTGCTCCGAGCGGACGTGGGCGGGCGGGCGCATGAACGCCACGGCCACCGCGGACGCGAGGAACGTCGCGGCGTCGAGCGCGAACGCGACGCCCGTGCCAACAGCGGCGACGAGGACGCCGCCGAGCGCCGGCCCGATCAGGCGGAGCGTGATCGGCCGAACGAACTGGTCGAGCGCGTTCGCGGCGGCGAGCTGGTCGGGCGGGACGATGTCCGGTACGAGCGCCTCGAAAGCGGGTGCGAAGAATGCCGCACCGATGCCATAGAGGGCGACCAGGACGAGGAGGAGCCAGAACGTGAGTCCCCCAGTCAGGACGAGCGCGGCGAGCGCGCCGACTACGACCGCGCGGCCGAGGTCAGACCAGAGGATGAGCGAGCGGCGATCGAGGCGGTCGCTGAGGACGCCCGCCGGCAGCAGGAACCCGATTGTGGGGATCGTCATGCCGATCCCGAGGATCGAGAGCGCGGCAGGGGCGTTCCACAGCTCGTAGGCCTGCCACGCCATCGCGATGAGGAAGATCCCGTCGCCGAGGAGAGAGATCGTCATCCCCGACCACAGGAGCCGGAAGTCGCGGCCCCGCAACGGGCCGATCAGGTTGATCCGGGAGAACCCGCCGGGACGGTCGAGCCCCTCGTGGCTATGTTGCATGTCCGCCGACCGAGACCGAACTGTCGACGTCGTCGACGAGGTACTCCGACAGCGCCTCGTAGGGCATCGGTTTGGCGAACAGGAATCCCTGGCCGAGCTCGCACCCGAGCGCGCGCAGCGAGACGATCTGCTCGGGGAGCTCGATCCCTTCGGCAACGACGTGGAGGTTGAGGCTCCTGCCGAGCCCGACGATCGCTGCGGCCAGCCCGGAGTCCTCGTGATCAGGGCGGAGGAAGGACCGATCCATCTTGAGGATGTCGATCGGGAACCGGCTGAGGTACGAGAGGGACGAGTAGCCGGTGCCGAAGTCGTCCATCGCCAGCAGGATCCCGAGCGCCTTCAGGTCCTCGAGCCGGGCGACGGCCAGTTCCGTGTCCACCATCGTCACGGACTCGGTGATCTCGAGCACGAGTGAAGACGGCGGCAGGCCGCTGGACTCGAGCGCCTCGGCCACGTCGGCGACAACGGTCTCGGACTGCAGCTGCTTGACCGACAGGTTGACGCTCACGGTGAGCGGCGGCGTTCGCGGGAAGCGCTCGTGCAGGAGCACCGCCTCGCGGCAGGCCTCTCGCAGCACCCAGCGTCCGATCGGCACGATCAGCCCGGTCTCCTCCGCCAGGGGGATGAAGTTGAGCGGCGGGATCAGCCCCTTCGTGGGGTGCTGCCACCGGAGCAGGGCTTCGACTCCGTAGTCGGACGGGCCGTCCAGACGCACGACCGGCTGGTAGTGGATCACGAGCTGCTCGAGTTCGAGCGCACGCTGCAGCTCGGCCTGGAGCTCGAGCCGCTCCACTACCTGCTCGTGCATCTCCGGCTCGAACAGCCGGTAGCTGCCCTTGTTGTCGCGCTTCGCCATGTACATGGCGACGTCGGCGTTGCGCAGGAGCTCCTCGGCATCAGCCAAGCCGAGCCCGTCGCCGGCGAGGCAGATGCCGACGCTTGCGCGTGGGTAGACCTTCTTGCCGTCGACCTCGAACGACGAGTGCAGCGTCGTGAGCACGCGCGCGGCGACGACGGCCGCCTCGCTCGAGTCGTCGACACCGTCGAGGAGCACGGCGAACTCGTCGCCACCGAAGCGCGCGACGGTGTCGGCCGGGCGAACCGCCGTCTGCAGGCGTCGGCCGACCTCCCGGAGGACGGTGTCGCCTGCGGCGTGGCCGAGGCTGTCGTTGATGGTCTTGAAGTCGTCGAGGTCGATGAACATCACGCCGATCCCCGGCCCGCCCCTCCTCGACCTGAGCATCGAGTGCTGGACGCGGTCGGCGAACAGCGCGCGGTTCGCGAGCTCGGTGACGGGATCGTGGAACGCCTGGTGCGCGAGCTGCTCCTCGAATTCCTTCCGCTCGCTGACGTCGCGGCCGTTGAGGACGATGCCGCGCACATGCTCGTCCTGCAGGAGGTCGGTGTACTGCACCTCGAACTGCAGCCAGGTCCCGTCGCGGTGCTTGAGCCGGCACTCGATGACGTGCGTCTCGGAGCCTCCTCCGACGTACGACTCGCCCACGCCGGCGAGGATCTGCATCAGTCGCGGCTGGTCGGACGGGGCGAGCAGCCGCGCAAACTCCGTGCCCTCGAGCTCGTCGACGCGGTAGCCGAGCACGCGCGCGATCGACGGGCTCTGGTAGGTCACCGTCCCGTGTGCGTCGAGCACCGTGATGAGGTCGCTCGAGTGCGCCACGAGTGAGCGGAAACGCGTCTCGCTGCGCCGCCGGTGGAGGTCTTCCGTGAGGGAAGCACCCTCGACCGCCAGGGACACCTGCGAGGCGAGTGCCGCGAGCGAGTCGACCTGCTCGCGCGGGAGGCGAGCATCGGACGAGAGCAGGAGAAGCCCGAGCGAGGCATCGCGGACGAAGAGCGGCAACAGGAGCGCGAACCTCCCCTCGAGTCCAAGCTCGGTCCGCACCACCTCGGGAAGCGCTTCGAGCGGAACGTGTTCGGTGACGACAGGGAGCTGACGGAGCCAGCGGTGCGACTGCCGCGATAGCTGCCGTTCGCTCCCGTTCGAGGCGGCCGCGACGACCGCACCCTCGTCCTTGAGGAGGAGCACGTGAACGGTTGCGGGCTGTTCGATGAGGGTCTCGACCGCCGACACTGCGGCGGCGCTCACCTGGTCGCCGCCGGCTGCGGCGACGAGATCGACGCCGGCGCGTCGGAGTGCGAGCTCGCGCGTTGCGGTTCGTTCCTCCTGGCGGACGAGGCCCGCCATGCGGCTGACTACCAGGAGGAACAGCGCCGCGGAGGCGGCGATGAGGACGAGGATGTCGGTGTCGCCCCACGATTGCCAGGCTCTGATTCCGGGCGCGATCAGACAGGCGCTCGCGAGCAGGGAGAGCCGTAGCGGGGTGAGTCGCGTCCGCGTGTCGATAGCGGGCTCCTCGAGCGTCCGCATCGATGGATGGAGCGCCGCCGCCCCCCAGAGGAGGTAGTACGAGATCCAGCCGACGTCGTAGATCAGCTGGTGGTTGTATGCGTCGGTGAGCAGCGCGTAGGTGTACGCCGAGTCGACGGTGAGCAGGCACAGGATGCTCCCGAGGAGGAGGTAGAACGCAGGCGCACGCTTGCCGGTGTCGACGGCAAGCCGCATTGCGGCTGCGAGGAGCAGAAGGTCCCCGAGCGGGTAGGCGGTGGAAACGACCTTCTCGAGCGTCGTCAGGCCCGAGAGGTGGATGTTCGGCGCGACGAGGAACACCCAGGAGATCAGCGCGATCCCGAGGGTCAGGATCAGCGAGTCGATCACGGCGGCCTTGTCGCGCTGCGGGTTGCGCCGTCTCACGAGCACGAGCAGCCCGGCGACCAAAGCCGGATAGACGGTCAGGTAGACGGCGTCGCCGAAGGACGGGAACTCGACCTCGACGCCGAACAGCTTCGGGTAGCTGTAGGTGTAGATGTCGCCGGCGAAGAACAGGAACTGCCCGACGACGAAGAGGATCCAGGCCAACCGCGCCTGCGGTCGGTGGAGCACGATCCCGGCAGCGATCGCGACCGCCGACGAGAGCCCGAGCAGGTTGATGATCGGGCCGCTCCCGACGAGCGGCGGCAGCCAGAGGTAGCAGGCTGTGAGGAGGCCGCCGACGGCGAGATAGGCGATCCAGACGCGTGACTGCCAGTCGATGCGGCCGGTCGGGTTCACGCCGCGTACTCGTGCTGTCCGGCGGGCCGCAGGTCGAACGCGTTGGCGAGCTTGCCGATCACCTCGACGAGCTGCTCGATCTCGGCCTGCGAGTTCGCCGCGGTCACCTGGATCCGGAAGCCGACCTCGCTCTTCGGTACGAGCGGGTACGCCGCGAGCGTGACGTAGATGCCGTGATCGAAGAGGAAGCGCCCGGCGGCGTCGATGTCCTCGTGCCGGTCCAGCGGCACTTCGATGATCGGGAAGCCGGAGCGGTTCGGGGTGTGGATCCCGAGCTTGTCGAGCGTCTGGAGGATCTGGTCCGTCTTCCGCCAGAGGTCGGCACGGATCGCGTCGCCGCGGGCCTCGTTGACGTCGAAGCCGGCGAGCACGGTGGCGAGTGACGCGGTCGGCGACGGGCCGGAGTACAGGTAGGGCGGCGCCGCGGTCTTCAGCAGCTCCTTGAGCTCTGTCGGGCAGGCGACGAACGCTGCGAGCGACGAGTAGGACTTCGAGAAGCCGGCCACGAGGATGATGCCGTCGTAGGACTCGTCGCAGTAGCGGATGACGCTGTTGCCGCGGAGTCCGTAGGGGCTCGAGTCGGACGCGCGCTCGCCGATCACGCCGAACCCGTGCGCGTCGTCCACGTACAGGAGTGCGTCGTAGCGGCGCGCGAGGCGGGCGAACTCGCGGATGTCGGGCGCGTTTCCGGTCATGCTGTTCACGCCGTCCATGCAGATCAGGCGCGTGCTCGAGCGGTCGCGCCGGAGGTGCTCCTCGAGGTCGTCCGGGTCCTCGAACCGGAACCGCTTGACCGTCGCTCCGCGGGCGGCGGCGAACTGGCAACCGTCGTAGATCGTCTTGTGCGCTCGGTTGTCGACGAAGATCGTGCCGTCCCCGGCCAGCACCGGGATCACGGAGAGGTGGATCAGCGTGATCGTCGGGATCACCAGCGTGTCCTCGCACCCGAGCAGCTCCGTCAGACGCTCCTCGATCTGGGGGTACAGGGCCGGGCTCCCGAGCATGCGCGACCAGCTCGGATGCGTGCCCCAGCGCTCGAGGTAGTCCGGAACGGCCGCGATGATCTCCCGGTCGAGGTCGAAGCCGAGGTAGTTGCACGAGGCGAAGTCGGCGAGCCATTGGTCGCCGATCCGGATCATCCGGCCGTCGATCTCGTCGATCACGGCGTCGGTCATCGGGTTGGAACGCTCGAGTTCGGCCAGATCGCTGCAGGCCGCAAGCCAGCGGTCGATCCACCGCGGCGACGCGGTGGGAAACCGGGGCACGTTAAAACGGTGGCCGCTCATGCGCGCAGGTATCGGAGCCACGGCGTCGGAACTTGAGCCCATTCTGGGGCACCAACGAAATGGGACTTAGCGGCCGAAAGTGCCCATTTCGTACCCACCGGCCGCACCGTGTTTTCCGCCCAGAAACCGAAAACCCCGCATTAGCGGGGCTTTCGTGAGTGGGCGGTACTGGGCTCGAACCAGTGACCCCCAGCTTGTCGAGCTGGTGCTCTCCCAACTGAGCTAACCGCCCTTGGGGCGTCCAAGTGTAGCCGCCGCTCAGCGCAGGTGCATGAGCGGCATCGGGTCGACGGGCCTGCCGTTCACCCGCAGCTCGAAATGGAGATGCGTGCCCGTGCACGAGCCGGTGCAGCCCGCGAGGCCGAGGAGCTGGCCCGCCTCCACGCGCTCGCCCGGGCTTACGTCGACGCGCGACAGGTGCGCGTAGAGATTCTCCTGGCCGCCGCCGAGATCGACCGTGACGACGTTCCCGTAGCCCTCGTAGCCGGTCAGGTAGCCGGTCGCGGTCACGAGCCCTCCCGCGGCCGCCGCCACCTTCAGGTCGCGGAGGATCCCGATGTCGAGGCCCGCGTGGAGCCGCCCCCAGCGCAGCCCGTAGCCGTCGGTGAGCGTGCCGATCGCCGGCGTGCCGAGGACGAGCACGTCGCCCTGGTGCTCGAGGTACGGGCCGATCGGACCGTCGGGAACGGCACCCGCGACGGGCGGGAGCGCGAGGCAGCCGAAGGCCAGCAAAACGGAAAGGAGCCGCAGCACGAAGCGCGGGAGCCTAGCGAATACTGGCGCGTGCAGGGAAATCCCCGTAGCATCGGCGGCGCGTGACCAGACCGACGACCTCGAGACGTTCGAGGGTCGCGGTGTGGATTGCGGCTCCCATCGCCGTCCTTGCCCTCGCCGGCGCGACGATCGCCGTGGCTGCGCGTGTGCAGACGACGCCGCTCCCGCTCGACGTGAACCACATCACGATCTGCCACGCGACGGGCAACGGCGAGTGGCACCAGATCTCGCCGGACGACGACAGCATCGTCCGCGAGAACGGCCATGCCGGTCACCCGCAGGACATCATTCCGCCCTTCACCGTACGACGGATAAGGGCGAGACGAAGAGGTTCCCGGGCCTGAACTGGGACGACGCCGGGCGGGCGATCTACGACGCCGGGCCGGACAAGCCGGCCTGCGTCGCTCCCGACCTCCAGTCCCGCCGGAGCCGGAACCGCAGTTTCCGATCGGCGTCTTCGTGAAGTGCATCGACCGCGTCGGGCGACACGTTCTCGGCCACGTTCGGCTACGAGAGCGGGAACCCGAAGCCGGTGACGATCCCGATCGAGTCGGGACGAACGAGGTCGTACCGGGCCCCGACCGCGGCCAGCCGACGACCTTCCAGGCCGGCAACGTCGCCGCCGCCTTCACGGTCTCCGGACATCCCGAGCGGGGACACCGTCACGTTGGACGGTCACGCACGGCGGCGACGCACTCCGACACGGCAACTGCGCCTTCGAGACGCTCTGCACGCCCGAGGTGGAGCCGCCGAAGATCGAGGTCACGCTCTCGGCCTGCGTCGTGCCCGGGACCACGACCTACACGGCGATCTTCGCCTCCGACAACAAGAGCGAGGTCAAGGTCAGCGTGCCGCACGGGACGGCGAACCGGGTGGAGCCGGCTTCCTTCGACGGCGACCCAGGACATCGTCTTCCTCCCGGGTGTGAACCCGAACGCCCTGACCATCAACGGGATTCCGAACGGGACGACGGTCACGTGGTCCCTGACCACCGGCGTCGGCACGCGGTCCGCGAGCGCGGGCCCGGGTTCCCCCACGTGCTCCGGGGGAAGGACCGCACCCCGACCCCGGGCCGGTACAGAAGCCGATCTTCGTCGAACCGACGTGCGTCGTCCGCGGCGCGACGACCTACGAGGCGCGGTTCTCGTACGACAGCGAGAACACCGCGCCGGTCACGATTCCGCTCGGCGACGACAACCACCTGAGCCCGCCGCCGGAGGGCCGCGGGCCACCGACGGTCTTCGAGCCCGACGGGGGCGCGTTCGCGGTCACCGACATCCCGAACGGGACGTTCCTCGTCTGGCTCGTCACTTCCGGTGGCACGACCGAGCAGGCCCAGATCGGGGCCGACTTCGCGACGACGTGCACGGGCCCGGCACCGCCCGACCCGCCCGATCCCACCGACCCGCCGATCCCGCCCGACCCGCCGGACCCCGCCGGCGAGCCGATCGGCGTCTTCGTCGACTGCGTCGAGGACAACGGCACCACCTACGACGTCGTCTTCGGCTACCAGAACCAGAACGAGGATGCGGTCCGCATTCCGGCCGGCGCCGCGAACGCATTCCGACCCACGCCGCCGGCCGACCGCGGCCAGGTGACCGAGTTCCTGCCGGGCAACGTCCAGCGGGCATTCACCGTCGAGGGCGTCGGCCGCGGCACGGAGCTGACGTGGGCGGTCACGTACGCGGGCGAGACGCGCACGGCGACGACCAGCCCGCTCTACGCGACCCAGTGCACGGACGACCCGGAGGCGCCCGAGCCGATCGGCATGTTCGCTTGCATCCAGGACCGCGGGTCGACGTTCGACGTCCAGTTCGGCTACGAGAACGACAACCCGGTCGCGGTGTCGCTGCCGATCGGCGTCCGGAACCACGTCGACCCGGGTGGGCCGAATCGCGGCCAGCCGATCATCTTCGTGCCGGGCAGGGAGGCGAGCGCCTTCACCGTCCGCGGCGTCCCGAAGACCGGCTTCGTCTCGTGGACGCTCTCGTACCGCGGCCTGCGCAGCGTCATCGTCACCGAGGCGTACCCGGTCGCCTGCGGCGGCGCCGAGCCGGACCGTTCGGTGCGGCCGTTCGCCCTCTGCGTCCGACGGACCGGCGACACGTACATCGCCGTCTTCGGCTACACGAACCTCAACCGCGAGGACGTGATCGTGCCGGTCGGGCCACGGAACCGTGTCAGCCCCGGGCCCGCCGACCAGGGCCAGCCGACGACGTTCCGCGGCGGGAACGCGTACGCGACCTTCGCCGTACGCGACGTCCCCGTGGGCCGGACGGTCACGTGGAGCGTCACGACGTTCGGCGACGTCCACACCGCCTCCGCGACCGTCGAGGGGCGAGAGTGCGTCCGCACGCCGGTCGACGACCCGGTGGACGTGGCGATCACGAAGGTCGGGCGTCCCGCCTCCGTCGCCACGGGCCAGCGCGTCGACTACACGCTCGTCGTGCGCAACGTCGGGAACACCACCGCGTACGCGGTAACCGTCAACGACGTGCCGGTCGACCAGCGCGTCCAGCTCATCTCCGCGGCCACGTCACGTGGCCGGTGCGGATTCCGCGACCGGGACGGCCCGGGGCAGCTCGTCACCTGCTTCCTGGGCGACCTCGCGCCAGGCGACTCGGCCACGATCTCGATCGGCGGACGCGCCGTGGCGGAGGGAATCGCCCGCAACCGCGCACTCGTCCTCTCGCTGCCGCTCGACTCGGGCGCCAACAACAGCGCCGCCTCGTCGGTGCGCATCACGCCGGCGTCGGGCGTCGCGGGCGTCGGAGTCCGGCCGCCGTTCACCGGGTGACGAGGCGTGCACTCGCGCTCGTCGCGGTCGTGGCCTCGCTCGCGACCGTCGGCACCGAGGGCGCAAGCGGCGCCGACCGCGACGTCACGCGCTGGGCGTACGTGCTGGCGCCGGTGACGGCGCGCACGGCGCCGTCGTGGTCGGCGCAGCGGATCACCCTCGTACGCCGCGCGACGCCGGAGGGAGAGACGAATCTCGTCGTCCTGCTCGCCACGCGTCGCGACCCGGCGGGACGGGACTGGGCGCGGATCCGGCTCGCGATCCTCCCGAACGGGTCGACGGGCTGGGTGCCGCGGGAGTCGCTCGGAGAGGTCCACGTCGTCCGGACGAGGCTGGTCGTCGACCGCGGGCGACTCGCGGCGACCCTCTTCCGTCGTGGGGTCGCCGTCTTCCGGGCGCCCATCGGAGTCGGCACCGCGAGCTGGCCCACGCCCCGTGGCACGTTCTACGTCCGCCAGCGCCTGACGGGGTTCGGCGACCCGTTCTACGGCCCGGTCGCGTTCGGCCTGAGCGCGCGCTCCGCGGTGCTCACCGACTGGCCCGGAGGCGGCTACGTCGGGATCCACGGCACGAACTCGCCGGAGCTCCTCCCCGGTCGCGTCTCGCACGGGTGCATCCGGCTGCGCAACGAGGACGTGCTGCGCCTCGCCGGGCTGATGCCGCTGGGGACGCCGGTCGTCGTGCGCTAGAAGATCTCCGGGCACCAGGGTGCCCGGTCGGCCGCGAACAGCACGGTCGCACGCGCCGCCGCGCCCTCGACGAGCTCCTCGACCCGGCCTGCCCGCACGAGCTCGTTCCACGTCACGCCGCCGAGGTAGACCGAGCCGAGCTCGCGGACGTCGCAGCGGAGGTCCGGCTCCGCCTCCGCCCGCTCGACGCCGTCCGGGCCCACGCGCCAGCGGCCCTCGTTCCACGGGCAGTGCTCGTCCGCGACCTCGATCGACAACCGGCTCGAGCTCGGCGTACGTGCGCGCGCGGAGCGCCTCCCCCACGTCCACGAGCCGCACCCACAGCCCGTCGCCGACACGCGCGCGGAGGTAGCGCGGCTCGGCGAGGAGGAACGTGAGCTCGTGGTCGACCGGGAGCAGCCTGGCACGGACGTACTGCATCCAGTCCACGTCCAGCAGGTAGCGCCAGATCGCCGCCGTCGCGTGCGGCGTCGCGCCGAGCGCCTCGATCACGTTCACGTGCCCGTCGGCGAGGCCCTCGTCCCAGTGGGCGTGGATCCGGTAGATCGCGTAGCCGCCGGCCCGCCCGTCCTCCTCGTAGAGGATCCGCACGTGCTCGCCGCCGCCCTCGCGGCGATCCGGGGCGTCGCGGAGGATGCGCGTCTCCCACCACGCGGGCGTCCGCGCGAACATGCCCGGCGTCCGCGCGGCTACCCGCTCGTAGGCATCCGGGAAGCGATGCGAGCGCCTCGTCGAGGCCGACGATCCGGACGCGTCCCGGCGACGCGTGCGGGAGCGCGAACCCGCCGTGGTCGCGCGAGAGGTCGACCCACAGCGTCTGCGAGGCCATTCCGTACCCGTAGCGGCCGTAGATCCGGTCCTCCGAGGCCCAGAGGTACGCGACGTGCTCGCCACGCTCGTGCATGGCCTCGAACTGCGCCCGCATCAGCCCGCTGAGCAGGCCGCGCCGCCGGAACGGCGGGAGGATCCCGATCACCGTCACTCCGCCGGCGCGGAACGCGGCCGCCCGGGACCGTCAGCTCGAAGGGAAACGCCCCGCCTCCGCCGGCGAACTCGCCGTCGAATCGGATCGTGTGCATCCGCTCGACCGGGAGGTTCCGCGAGAACCGCTCGGCCGCCTCCGCGTCCGGGTTCCAGCCGAAGTAGTGGCCGATCCCCCCGAGCGTCTCGCGGAACTCCTCGAGGTCTCGGCACGGCCTGATCTCGATGCTCAGATCTTCTCCAGCGGGGCGTAGTCGAGCATGAGCCGCCGGTCGGTGGACTCGCCGGCGAAGCGGACGGTGACGACGCCGCCCGGCTCGATCCGCGTGACGACGCCTTCGCCGAGCGTGCCGTGCCGGACGCTGTCGCCGGTCGCGAGGTCGGGGACGTCGCCCCGCGGCGCGACCTCGGACTGCTTCGGGGCGCCGTAGCCCGACCAGGACGACGGCCGCAGCCGGTCGCGCTCGACGTGCTCCTCCGGCAGCTCGTCGAGGAAGCGCGAGGGCAGGTTGTAGCCGCGCGAGCCCCACAGCGTCCGCGACGAGGCGTGCATGAGCGTCAGCCGCTCCATCGCGCGGGTCATGGCGACGTAGGCGAGCCGGCGCTCCTCCTCGATCCCCTGCTCCTCGATCGAGCGCGAGTGCGGGAAGACGCCCTCCTCCATCCCGATGACGTAGACGGCGCGGAACTCGAGCCCCTTCGCGTTGTGGAGGGTCATCAGCGTCACGAGGTTGCCCTCGCCGCGCAGCGCGTCCTGGTCGGAGTAGAGCGAGATCTCCTGCAGGAACGACGAGAGCGTCGGCTCGGCCGCCTCGTGCTGCCACTCCTGCGCGACGCTCACGAGCTCCTGGACGTTCTCGATCCGGCCCGCCGCCTCGATCGTCCGCTCGGCCTCGAGCGCCTCGACGTAGCCGCTGCGCTCGAGCACCCGCTCCACCAGCTCCGGCACCTCGAGTTCCAGCGCGCCCGCCTGCAGCGAGTCCATCAGCGTCTTGAAGCCGGTCACCGCCTTCGTCGCCGCGGACGCGCAGCCCGCGTCCTCGGGGTCGGCCATCGCCTCCCAGAGCGAGATGCCGAGCGCGTCGGCGTGGCTCTGCAGCCGCGCGAGCGTGGTGTCGCCGATCGCGCGGCGCGGCCGGTTCGCGATCCGCGCGAGCGAGACGGCGTCGTACGGGTTGTCGATCGCCTGCAGGTACGCGACGACGTCCTTGACCTCGGCGCGCTCGTAGAAGCGCGGCCCGCCGATGACGAGGTAGGCGATCCCCTGCCGGACGAGGATGTCCTCGAGCACGCGCGACTGCGCGTTCGTCCGGTAGAAGACCGCGATCTCGTCGCCGTTGACGCCCTCCTCGACGAGGCCCGCGATCCCGGCCGCGACGTACCGCGCCTCGGCGTGCTCGTCCTCGACCTCGACCACGCGCACGGGCTCGCCGTCCCCGAGCTCCGACCAGAGGTTCTTCTCCTTGCGCTCGCGGTTGTGCGAGATGACGCCGTTCGCGGCGCCGAGGATGTGGTTCGTGGAGCGGTAGTTCTGCTCCAGCGCGATCGTCCGCGCGCCGGGGAAGTCGCGCTCGAACTCGAGCACGTTGCGGATGTCGGCGCCGCGGAACGCGTAGATGGACTGGTCGGGGTCGCCGACCGCGCACACGTTCCGGTGCTTCTCGGCGAGGAGCTGCAGCAGCCGGTACTGCGCGTGGTTCGTGTCCTGGTACTCGTCGACGAGGACGTAGCGGAACGCCTTCTGCCAGCGCTCGCGGGCCTCGGGAAAGCGCTCGAGGATCTCGACGGTGAGGTAGAGCATGTCGTCGAAGTCGACCGCGTTCGAGGCGTGGAGCCGCTTCTGGTAGCGCTCGTACACCTCCGCGACGGTCTGGTCGTAGAAGGACGAGACGCGCGAGCGGTACTCGTCCGGGCCGACGAGCTGGTTCTTCGCGTTCGAGATCTGCGCGTGGATGCCGCGCGGGACGAACCGCTTCGGGTCGAAGCCCTCGTCCTCGAGGATCCGCTTCACGAGCCGCACCTGGTCGGCCTGGTCGTAGATCGAGAAGTTCGAGCGCAATCCGATCCGCTCGGCCTCGCGGCGGAGCATGCGGCCGCACGCCGAGTGGAAGGTGAGGATCCAGATCCGGCGCGCCGTGTCGCCGAGGAGGCGCTCGAGCCGGTCGCGCATCTCCCCTGCGGCACGGTTCGTGAACGTGATCGCGAGGACCTCGTTCGGCTTCACGCCCGCCGTGGCGAGCAGGTGGGCGACGCGGTAGGTCAGGACGCGGGTCTTGCCCGAGCCCGCGCCGGCCACGACGAGCAGCGGCCCCTCCGTATGGAGCACGGCCTCGCGCTGGGCCGGGTTCAGGTCGGCGAGGTAGGTCTCGGGCTGGGCGACGGCCACCAGCCGATGCTAGCCAGCGACCCGGCTCAGCTCGGCGTCGACCCAGGCCGCGGCCGCCGCCAGCTCACGCTCGTCGCTCGACTTGAGCACCACCTCGACGGTCGGGAGGGGCGGTTCGAAGCTCGGGTACGAGCCGACGCGCACCCGCGGCCAGCGCTCGCCGGCCTCGGCGAGCAGCGCGGCGATCTCGCTCTCGCGCGTCTGCAGGCGCCGCCGCCACGAGGCGATCGGCGCAGCCCCGCGGAAGTCGTCCTCGACCGACTCGAACATCGCGCGCATCTCGGACGGGAGGCCCGGGAGGACGTGGACGTTCTCGATCGCGAACCCCGGGGCCCCGCCGAGCGGGTTCGCGAGCGGGCGGCTGCCGCGTGGCAGGAGCGCCCACTTCGCCGCGTACTCCGGGTCGCGCGTGAAGCGGGAGCGGAGGTCGGCGGCCACCTCGGGCGCCTCCTCCTGCGGGACCCCGAACGCGGCCGCGAGCGCCTCCCGCGTCAGGTCGTCCGGGGTGCCGCCGAGCCCGCCGGTGACGAGCAGATGGTCGACGAGCGGGGCCTCGCGGCGCACGTAGACGGCGATCGCGTCGATCTCGTCGGGCAGCGCCGCGATCGCGCGGACGGCGACGCCGAGCGACTCCAGGCGGCGCGCCAGCCACGACGCGTTCGTGTTCTCCGTGTCGCCGCTGACGATCTCGTTGCCGATCGTGAGGATCGCGGCGGTTGCCTCGCCGGGCACGCGGCGAGTCTATGCCGGATCGTCTAGGCTCCGGTCGCCGGGCTCATATCCCCGGCCGGAATGGTCACAGCGAAGTCCGGTGAGAGCCCGGCGCTGTCCCGCAACTGTGAAGCCCCCTCGGGGGACGAGCCAGGACGCCTGGGCCATTCCGACGAACCACAGCCCTCGGAGGAAGGGCGGTTCGGGCGGCGAGGCCGCCGGACCCTCTCCCTCCGCGACTCGCGGAGGTTTTTCATGTTCAGAGGCAGAATCGCGGCGCTGCTGGCGCTCCTTGCCGCGTTGCTGCTCGTCGCGCCGGGCGCGGCGGCGGCGAAGCAGAAGCCCAGGCCGGCGTTCCCGGTCACGATCAAGGCGGCGAACGGGAACGTCACGATCACGAAGCGGCCCACGCGGATCGTCTCGCTGTCGCCCACCACGACCGAGGATCTGTACGCGGTCGGCGCAGGGCGGCAGGTCGTCGCCGTCGACGAGCTCTCGAACTACCCGAGCCGCGCGCCGCGCACGAAGCTCTCCGGCTACACGCCCAACGTCGAGGCGATCGCCGGCTACCGGCCCGACCTCGTCATCGTCCGCTCGGAGGCGGGCGTCGCGCAGCTGCGACGGCTCGGCATCACCGTGCTGCAGCTCAAGGAGGCCGGCGACCTCGCCCAGGCGTACGCGCAGGTGCTGCAGGTCGGCCGCGCGACGGGGCACACGGGGCAGGCGACGGCCGTCGTCCGCTGGATGCGGAAGCAGATCACCGCGGAGCTCCGCACGATCCAGGGCCGCCCGCGCCAGCTGTCCGTCTACCACGAGCTGACGACCGACTTCTACTCGGCGACGTCGTCGACGTTCATCGGGCGCGTCTACAAGCTGCTCGGGCTGCAAGAACATCGCGGACGAGGCGACCGCGGCCGGGCCGTACCCGCAGCTCTCCGCGGAGTTCATCGTCGCCGCGAACCCGGATGTGATCGTGCTCGCCGACTCCAAGTGCTGCGGCCAGAGCCTCACGACGGTCGCCGCACGGCCCGGTTGGGGCACGATCGACGCGGTGCGCAACCGGCACGTGGTCGCGATGGACGACGACATCGCCTCGCGCTGGGGGCCGCGGATCGTGGCGTTCGTTCGCGCCGTCGCTGCGCAGGTGCGGCGGATCTCGTAGTGCATCGCCGGACGGGGCAGTAGCCGTGGACGCCGTGCGGGAGCGGCCGGCGGCCGCCGTGGCGCCGCCGCGGGTGACCCTCTTCTGGGCGCTCGCGGTCGGCGCCGCGGTGGTCGCCGCGCTCCTCGCCGGCGTGCTCGTCGGGCCCGTGTCGATCGGCGCCGGCGACATCCTGCGCTCCGGCCTCGCCCGGCTGCCCTTGCTGGACGTGTCCTCGCCGCTCTCGGCACCGCAGGAGGCGATCGTCTGGGAGATCCGCGTCCCACGCGTCGCGCTCGGGGCGCTCGTCGGCGCGATGCTGGCGCTCGCGGGCACGTCCTACCAGGGCGTGTTCCGCAACCCGCTCGCCGACCCGTACCTGCTCGGCGTGGCGGCGGGCGCGGGGCTCGGGGCGACGCTGGCGATCGCCTACGGCGCGGGGCGCGGGGCGCTCGTCCCGATCGCGGCCTTCGGCGGCGCGGTCGCCGCGGTCGTGGGCGCGTGGGCGATCGGCCGCTCCGTCGGTGGGATGAGGACCACGGCGACGCTCATCCTCGCGGGCGTCACGGTCGCGGCGTTCCTGACCGCGGTGCAGACGTTCGTGCAGCAGCGCGAGTCGGACTCCATCGACGAGATCTACGCGTGGCTGTTGGGCGGGCTCGGCACCGGCGGCTGGCACGAGGTCGCGATCGTGGCGCCGTACTGCGCCGTGGCCGGGGTGATCCTGATCGCGCACCGGCGCGCGCTCGACGTCCTGGCCGTCGGCGACGAGGAGGCCCGCAGCCTCGGGCTCGACGTCTCGCGGACGCGGCTGCTGATCGTGGCCGCGGCGACGCTCGGCACCGCGGCCGTGGTCTCGGTGAGCGGCCTCATCGGGTTCGTCGGGATCGTCGTCCCGCACCTGATCCGCCTGCTCGTCTCCTCGAGCTACCGCGTGATCGTGCCGCTGTCGATCGCGGTCGGGGCCGCGTTCCTCGTGCTCGCGGACGTGGTCGCGCGGACCGCGCTCGCGCCCGCGGAGCTGCCGATCGGCGTCGTCACCGCCTTCGTCGGCGCACCGTTCTTCGCGCTGGTGCTGCGGACGACCCGGACGGTGGGGCCGTGATCCGCGCCACCGACGTCACGGTCGAGGCCGCGGGCACCAGGATCGTCGACCGTGTCGCGTTCGCGGTCGAACGGGGCGAGTGGCTCTCGCTGCTCGGGCCGAACGGCGCCGGGAAGACGACGGTGCTGCGCGCGCTCGCCGGGATCCTGCGCGCCGACGGCGAGGTGCGGCTCGCCGGGAGGCCGCTGCGCGAGCTCGGGCGCCGCGAGGCGTCGAAGCTCGTCGCGCTCGTCCCGCAGACGCCGGTCGTGCCCGCGGCGATGACCGTCGCGGAGTACGTGCTCCTCGGGCGCACCCCGCACCTCCCGGTGCTCGCGCGCGAGGGCGCCGAGGACCGCGCTGCCGCGGCGCGGGCGATCGCACGGCTCGAGCTCGAGCCGTTCGCCGGGCGCGAGCTCGGGTCTCTCTCCGGCGGCGAGCTCCAGCGTGCGGTCATCGCCCGAGCGCTGGCGCAGGGAGCTCCGATCCTGCTCCTCGACGAGCCGACGAGCGCGCTCGACATCGGCCACCAGCAGCAGGTGCTGGAGCTCGTGGAGGAGTTGCGGCAGCAGGAGGGGCTGACGGTCGTCGCGGCGATGCACGACCTCACGCTCGCGGCGCAGTACGGCGACCGGATCCTGCTCATGGACGCCGGCTCGATCGTCGCCGAGGGGCCGGCGCGCGAGGTACTCACCTCGGACCGCATCGCCTCGCTCTACGGCGCCCGCGTACGGGTGCTCGAGGACGGCGAGACGCTCGCGGTCGTGCCGGTGCGCGCGTGACGGCGCTCAGCATCCAGGGCACCTCGAGCTCGGCGGGGAAGAGCCTGCTCACGACCGCCTTCGCGCGCTGGTTCGCGCACCGCGGCGTACGCGTGGCGCCGTTCAAGGGCCAGAACATGTCGAACAACGCGCGCGTCGCGACGGGCGGCGAGATCGGCGTCGCTCAATGGCTGCAGGCACGTGCGGCCGGCGTCGAGCCCCACGTCCGCATGAACCCGGTGCTCGTGAAGCCGGAGGGTGACACGCAGAGCCAGGTCGTCGTGCTCGGCCGGCCGGACCTCGAGCTGAGCGCGCTGCCGTGGCGCGACCGCGCGCCGCTCCTGTGGCCGCACGTCGAGGCGTCGCTGCGACAACTGCTCGCCGAGCACGACCTCGTCCTGCTCGAGGGCGCCGGCAGCCCGGCCGAGATCAACCTCCTCGCGACCGACCTTGCGAACATGCGGTCGGCGCGGGTCGCCGACGCGCGCGTCGTGCTCGTGGCGGACATCGACCGCGGCGGCGCGTTCGCGCACCTCTTCGGGACATGGGCGCTCCTCGACGACGGGGACCGGCGACGCGTCGCTGGCTTCGTGCTGAACAAGTTCCGCGGCGACAGCTCGCTCCTCGCTCCGGCGCCCGGGCGACTGGAGGAGCGGACGGGCGTGCCGACGCTCGGCGTCCTCCCCTGGCTGGCGCACGGGCTGCCGGACGAGGACGGCGCCGCGTCGCCCACGCCCGCACCGGGCCGCGAGCGCGTGGCCGTCGTCCGCTACCCGACGGCGTCGAACCTCGACGAGTATCGCCCCCTGGAGGAGGTCGCCGATCTCGTCTGGGCCGCCTCGCCCGGCGATTTCGAAGGTGCCGCGCTCGTCGTCCTCCCAGGCTCGAAGCACGTCGCGGCCGACCGCGAGTGGCTTGCGGCCCGACGGCTCGACGACGCGATCCGCGCCCGGGCGCGCGCCGGCGGGCGCATCCTCGCCGTGTGCGGCGGCCTGCAGCTCCTCGGCGAGCGGTTCGACGATCCGGCGGGCGTCGACGGCGCCGGCGCCGGGCTCGGCCTGCTGCCGCTGCGCACGACGTTCGCAGCCGAGAAGCGCGTCCGACACACCGACGCGCGGTTCCTCGATCTCCCGGAGCCGTGGGCGGCGCTGTCGGGCCTCGCGGTGGACGCCTACGAGATCCGGCACGGTTCCACCACGGCGACGGGCCCGCTGGCCGTCGCGATGGACGATGGCCTCGGCTGGGTCGCAGGCCCGGTGCTGGCCGTCTACGTCCACGGCGTGTTCGAGGCTCCGGCGGTCGTCGAGGCGCTGCTCGGACACGCGCCTGACGGGAACCTCGAGGCGACATTCGACGCGCTCGCCGGCGCCGTCGACGAGCATCTCGACATGCAGCGCGTGGCCGCACTGGCGGGCGTCGCGTGAGCCTGGTGCTCCTCCTCGGCGGCGCCCGCGCGGGAAAGTCCGCCGCGGCGCAGCGGCTCGCGGAGCGCTGGGACGGGCCGGTGACGTTCGTCGCCACGGCCGAGGCGCTCGACGAGGAGATGGCCGGGCGGATCGCGCGGCACCGGCGGGAGCGGCCCGCCGGGTGGACGACGGTCGAGGAGCCGCTCGCGCTGCGGGAGGCGATCGGGGCCGTCGACCCGGGCTCCGCGGCGATCGTCGACTGCCTCACGCTCTGGGTCTCGAACACGCTCGACCGCGACGAGGAGTCCGTGCTCGCGGAGGCGGCGGCGTCGGCCGCGGCTCGCGGCCGCGCACCCGGCGCCGGTGGTCGTGGTCTCGAACGAGGTCGGGCTCGGGATCGTCCCGGCGAACGCCGACGCGCGCGCCTACCGAGACCGGCTCGGCGCCGTCAACCGGGTCTTCGCCGAGCGCGCGGAGACGGCGGCGCTCGTGGTCGCCGGGCGGCTGCTGCGGCTCGAGGAGACGCTGTGATCCCGGCCGTCGAGCCGGCGGACGCGGCCGCGGCCGCCGCGGCGCAGGCGGAGCTCGACGCCAAGACGAAGCCGCGCGGGAGCCTCGGCCGGCTCGAGGCCCTCGCTGCGCAGCTCGCCGGGATCGCCGGGGGCGAGCCGCCGCCGGTGCGCGCGACGGTCGTCGTCGCGGCCGCCGACCACGGCTGGGGCGTCAGCGCCTACCCGCCCGAGGTGACGCGGCAGATGGCGCTGAACTTCGCCTCCGGCGGCGCGGCAGTCTCCGTGCTCGCCCGGGAGCTCGGCGCAGAGCTCGTCGTCGTCGACGCCGGGATCCGCGAGCCGGTCGACCATCCGGCCGTCCGCGCGCTGCGGTTCGGCCCGGGCACGGACGACGCCACGAGCGGGCCCGCGATGCGCGAGGCGGACGCGGACCGCGCCCTGCTCGCGGGCGTCGACCTCGCCGAGGAGCTCGCCGCCGAGGGCGTGACCGCGATCGCACTCGGGGAGATGGGGATCGGCAACACGACCTCGGCTGCGGCCCTGCACGCTGCTCTGCTCGGAGCCGACGTCGCGGCCGTGTGCGGCCCCGGCACCGGGCTCGACGACGACGGCGTTCGACGCAAGCGCGAGGCGGTGGCACGCGCGCTCGAGGCCAACCGCGACGCCCTCGACGACCCGCTGCGGACGCTCGCCGCGCTCGGCGGGTTCGAGATCGCGTTTCTCGTCGGGGTCGCGCTCGGCGCGGCCTCCGCGCGCGTCGTCGTCGTGCTGGACGGGTTCATCGTCGGGGCTGCGGCCCTCGTCGCGGCGAGGCTCCGGCCGGAGGTCGTCGGCTTCATGGTCGCCGCGCACCGGTCGCCGGAGCCGGGCCACGCGCTCGCGCTCGAGGCGCTCGGGCTCCGGCCGCTGCTCGACCTCGGGCTGCGGCTCGGCGAGGGCACCGGCGCCGTGCTCGCGCTCCCGCTCCTGCGGGCGGCGCGGGCGATCCTGGTCGAGATGGCGACCTTCGCCGCCGCCGGGGTCACCGATGCCGGTCGCTAGGGCGGCGCTCGCCGCGGTCGCGTTCCTGACGCGGATCCCGGTCGGCCGCCTCGTCGCGCTCGACGGGCGCGACGTCGCGCGCGGGGCGCCGCTGTACCCGCTCGTCGGCGCCGCGGTCGGGGCCGCGGCCGGCGGCGTCGCCGACCTCGCCGTGCCGACCCTCCCGGCGTGGACGGCGGCCGCGCTCGCGCTCCTCGTCGCCGCGATCGTGACCGGCGCCATGCACCTCGACGCGCTGGCCGATGCGGCCGACGGGCTCGGGGGGACGACGCGCGAGCGGCGCCTGGAGATCATGCGCGACCACGCGATCGGCTCGTTCGGCGCCGTCGCGCTCGTGCTCGTCCTGCTCGTCGAGGCGTCGGCGCTGGCGGCGCTGGCTTCGGTCGGAGAGGCGACGGCGGCCTTCGCCGCCGCAGCTGCCGTGGCCCGCTGGGCGCCGCTGCCGCTCGCCGCGCTCCTCCCGTCCGCCCGGCCCGACGGCCAGGGACGCGCGCTCGCCGGGACAGGCGCGCTCGCGCCGGTCGTCGGACTCGCCGTCGCCGGGGCGGTCGCCGTGCTCCTGCAGGGAATCGACGGCATCGCCGTCCTCGCTGCCGCGGCAGGGACGGCGCTCGTCGCCGGCCTCTTCGTGCGGCGCCGGCTCGGCGGCGTCACGGGGGACGTCCTCGGTGCGACCACCGAGCTGGCGCAGGCGGCGGCCCTCGTCGTCCTCGTGGCGGTCTCGTGACCCGCCTGCTCCTCATCCGCCACGCCCGGCCCGTCGACGACGCGCGCGGTCGGTGCTACGGGCGCCTCGACGTGGGCCTCTCCGCTGAAGGCCGGGCAGAGGCGGCTTCGCTTGGTCGGGCGCTGACGGTTGCGACGGTTCTCTCGAGCCCCGCGCGCCGCGCGCTCGACACCGCAGCGGCACTCGGCGTGCCCCAGGTCGACGAGCGGCTGCGAGAGCTCGACTTCGGCGAGCTCGAGGGCCGGACGTACGAGGAGATCGAGCGCGAGCGCCCGGAGCTCTTTGCCCGCTGGATGGAGACGCCGACGGACGTGCGGTTCCCGGGCGGCGAGGGCTTCGAGGACCTGCGCGAGCGAGCCGTCGCGGCCGCGGCGGAGCTCCGCGCGCGCCACGACGGCGAGACGGTCGCGGTCGTCACGCACGGAGGCGTCGTCCGGGCGCTCCTCGCGGACGCGCTCGGCCTCCCCTCCGCAGCGATCTTCCGGCTCGACGTCGGCTACGCCCGCGTGTCCGTCGTGGACTGGTTCGACGGCGACGCGCCGGTCGTGCGCCTCGTCAACGGCGCGGCCGGCGACCTGCCAGGCCTCGGTCTCGTCGGCACCGACCGGAGCTAGTGGCTCAGAGCCACAAACTCCTCCTCGGCCTCGCATGACTAGGATCGCCCGGTGCCGGCTGCCTCGTTCCAATCCCGCTGGCTGCCGGCGCTCGCGTGGGCGTGCCTGATCTTCGCGCTGTCGGGCGTGCCGAGCCTCGGCACCGACCTCGGCCTGTGGGACACCGTGCTGCGCAAGCTCGCGCACGCGACCGAGTACGCGATCCTCGCGGTGCTCCTGACACGGGCGCTCTCGCCGCGGGCGGCCTGGCTCGGCGCGGTGGCGTTCGCCGTGACGGACGAGCTGCACCAGGCGCTCGTGCCCGGGCGGGCGGCGCGGCCGCTCGACGTCGCGATCGACGCGGCCGGCGCCCTCGTCGGGCTGCTCGTCCTGCGGCAGCTGCGCCGCTAGCTAGCATCGCCGGGATGGACCGGAAGGACATGTCCGATCGGCAGTTCGAGGCACTGCTCGAGCGCCTCGACCGGATCGCGCTCGAGCTCGCTCGGCTGAACCGGCGCCAGGAGGCCGAGGAAGGCTTCCTTCGCGTCGCCGCCGAGCTGCGCTCGCTGAACGATTCGCTGCAGGCACTGGCCTACGCCGCCCTCGGGCAGAGCGGGCCGACCGTCAGGCGCCGGCGCGCGGGCTAGCTACCCCGCGAGGCGGTAGATCGTGCCGCGGTGCGAGACGAGGTACACCTCGCCCCGCGCGTCCTCGCCGAACGACGTCAGGCTCTCGACGCGGAACGGCTCGCGCCGGACGAGCGGCCGCGAGCCGCGCTTCAGGCTCCAGACGGTGCCCGAGCAGTAGTCGCCGTAGAAGTAGCGCCCGCGCGCCGCGGCGACCGAGCCGCGGGAGACGAACCCGCCCGTGATCGAGCAGCCCTCACCCCGGCCGTAGACGGCGATCGGCTGGACGAGCCGCCCCCGCGCGATCGGCTTGTCCTCGAACCGCTCGCGCCCCTCGTAGGCGTCCCACCCGTAGTTCTCGAGGCCCGGGCTCCGGCGCGGCAGGAAGTCGACCTCCTCCCAGGCGTTCTGCCCGACGTCGCCGATCCAGAGGTCGCCGGTGCTCCGGTCGAACGAGACGCGCCACGGGTTGCGGAGGCCGAGCGCCTCGATCTTCGCGCCCCGCGTCGCGACGTTGATCGAGACGAGCTTGCCGAGGAGTGTGCTCATGTCCTGGGCGCGGTTCTCCGGGTCGCCGCCGGCGCCGCCGTCACCCATGCCGACGTAGAGCCGCCCGTCGGGGCCGAAGACGACCTGCCCGCCGTTGTGGTTGGAGTACGGCTGGCGCACGAACAGCAGTCGCCGCGCAGTGCCCGGGATGGCACGCGTCCCGTTCGACCGGTACTCGACGACGTTCGTGTGGCCGTCGCGGTCGGTGTAGTTGACGTAGAAGCGCCGGTTGGACGCGTACTGCGGGTGGAAGGCGACGGACAGGAGGCCCTGCTCGCCGCCGGAGCGGACGAGCGAGCGGATGTCGAGGAACGGCTGCGCACGGACGCGGCCGTTCTGGACGACGAGGATGCGTCCCGCCTGCTCGACGACGTAGAGCCGGCCCGGCTCGCTGCGCGGCGCCGTCACGTGCACCGGCGACTCGAGGCCGCTCACCACGGGACGGATCGAGAGCGCGGCCCGCTGCGCGGTCGCCGGCGCGGCCTGCGTCGTCGCCTCCCGCGTCCCCTCGTCCTCGCCCAGCCCGCAGCCTGGCAGCGCCGCGACGAGGACCGCCGCGACGCCGAGCGCGAGCCGCTTCACCGCTTGATCAGCGCCTTCCGCAGCTCGTCCTCCTGGCCCGGCTCGAGAATCGCGAGGACCTGGTCGCCCGCCCGGAGCTCGGTCTCGCCGCCCGCGATCACCGCCTTGCCGTCGCGGACGACCGAGATGACGCGCGCGCCCTCGGGCAGCCGGATGCCGCCGATCGTCTTGCCCGTGCAGGGGTCGCCGCGGTCGATCTGCACCTCGACGATCTCGAGGTTCTCGTTCCGGAGCTCGAGCAGCTGCACGAGGTCGTGCTCGGGCACCTCGTGCTCGACGAGGGCCATGATGCTCACCGTCGCGGAGACCGTGGGCGCGACCCCGAGCAGGTCGAAGTGCTTCTGGTTGCGCGGGTCGTTCACGCGCGCGATCACCTTGGGGACGCCGTAGCGCTCGCGCGCGACCTGGCCGATGACGATGTTGTCCTCGTCGTCGCCGGTGACCGCGATCACGAGGTCCGGCGGCCGCTCGATCCCCGCCTGCTCGAGCACGTAGAGCTCCGTCGCGTCGCCGTGGAGCACCTGGTGCTCGAACTCCTCCTCCAGCCGCTCGAAGCGGTCGCGGCGCTGCTCGACGAGCGTCGCCTCGTGCCCGAGCCGCAGCATCCGCCGCAGCACGCCCGTCCCGACCTTGCCGCCGCCGGCCACGATCGCGTACATCAGCGCGCCGCCTCCTCGAGCGCTCCCGCCGCGTCCGCGAACGTGAGCACGCTGTCGGTGAGCTGGTCGATCGCCGTCTGCGTCGGGCAGACGACCTTCATCCCCTGCTGCGCGTAGAACTGCGCGCGGATCGGGTCGAGGATGCGCACGACGACGAGCGGGACCTCGAAGCGCAGCTTCGCGACCTGCGCGACGACGATGTTCGTGTTGTCGCCGTTCGTGGAGACGACGACCGCGTCGGCGCCCTCGATGCCGGCCTTCTCGAGCAGCTTCGCGTCCATGCCGTGGCCGACGATGAAGGCGCCGCGCCAGCCGTCGCCGAGGCGCGCGAGGGCCTCCTCCTTCTCGTCCACGACCGTCACGTCCCAGTTGAGCGCTGCGAGGCGCCTGGCGACGCTCGATCCGACGCGGCCGCAGCCGACCACCAGCGCACGCATGCGCGGAGCGTAGCGAAGGGGTGCGGCCTCAGGCCTCCTCGAGAGCCCCCTGCGGGAAGGCGACGATCAGCACCTCGGCGGACGCGCGGCGGAGCACGTAGTCGACCGTCGGCGAGAAGAAGCGCGACTGCCGGCGCCAGCGCGGTGCCGAGCCCGAGCACGATCAGGTCGGCCTTCCGCTGCTCGGCCTCGTGGACGATCGCCTGCCCGATGGAACGTGCGCGGACGACCTCCCCGTCGATCCGGACGCCGAAGTCCTCCCCGAGCAGGCGCGCCTCGGCGAGCGAGGCGGCGGCGCGCTCGTCGTCGTCGGCGTCCACCTCGTCGAGCGGGCGCGAGAGCGGGACGCGGGTCACGTACAGGACCTCGACGACCGCCGCGCTCTCGGCCGCGATCCGGACGGCCGTCGCGACCATCTCCTCGCCGATCTCGCCGATCTTCATCGGCACGAGGATGCGCCGGTAGCGGGTCTCCGGCAGGCGCTGCTCGTCGGTCGAGACGACGCTCTCGGTGAGCCGCTCGCCGTGTCGGCGGCGGACGGCGACGTAGAGGAGCACGCCCCCGGCGAGCCAGAGCGGGCCGGCGACGCGCGCGCCCGGATGCGTCCAGAGCGCCACGACCATCACCGCCGCCGTGAGGACGAAGCCGACGACCGAGAGGACCGGGACGACCGCGCCGCCGACCCGTACTCCGCCCGGCACCTTGAACGGACGGCGCAGCTCGGGCTGGGTGAACCGGAGGCGGATCACGGCGAGCTGCGCGGCGCCGAACGCGACGAGGACACCGAAGCTGTAGAGCGACGCGAGCGTCACGACCGGGTCGTCGCGCAGGACGTCGACCGCGACGAGCGTGATCGCCGACACGGCGCCGGCGGCGACGAGCGCCTGCGGCGCGACGAGCGTGCGCCGGTGCAGGCGCCCGAACGTGCGGGGCAGCTGGTCGTGCTCGCCGAGCGAGTACGCGAGCCGGCCGAAGCCGGAGATCGAGGTCGTCGCCGCGGTCAGGAGGATCAGCACGCCGGTGAGGCCGACGTAGACACGCAGGACGTCACCGAGCACGGACGGGAGCTCCGCCGACAGCACCTCCACGACCCCCATGAGCGGCGCGCGCACCCAGTCGCCCCCGAGCGCGTTCTCGTGGCTCTCGGCCGGGAAGGCGGAGAGCGCGACGAGGCCGATCGCCGTGTAGATCGCCACCGTGAGCCCGATCGCGGTGAACAGGCTCCGCGGCAGGGTGCGACCCGGCCGCCGCGTCTCCTCGGCGAGGTTCGCGACCGTCTCGAGGCCCGTGTAGGCGAGGAGCGCGAGCGGCAGCGCGAAGGCGATCGAGTGCCACGTCGGCGCCACCCCGAGCTCCGTCCCGGCCTCGAGCGCGTCGCGCGAGTAGATCAGGGCGAACCCGAGTCCCACGAGGAGGACCTGCGTGCCGAGGTCGACGACGGCGACCGCGACCACGGCGCGGTAGAGGCGCGAGCGGCGCAGCAGGCGGTACGCCACGATCGCCGCGATCGCGAGCACCGCGACGACCGTGTCCCACGGGCTCTCGCGCAGCGTCTCGAACCCGAACGCGGCGCCGAGGTAGTGCGGGACGAACAGCGTCGACAGCGCGATCACGATCACGTAGTCCAGGAAGAGCGCCCACCCGGTGACGAAGCCGGCGAGGTCGTTGAACGCCTTCCGGACGAAGGTGGCGGCGCCGCCGGTCTCGCGGATCGAGGTCGTGCCCTCGACGTACGAGAGCGCGACGATCACGAAGTAGACGCCGGCGCCGAGCAGCACCGCGGGCGTGAAGCCGAGCGCGTAGACCGCGATGACGCCGAGCGCGAAGTAGAGCGACGACGCGATCTCCCCGTACGCGATCGAGAAGAGCGCGGGCGCGTCGATCACCCGCTCGAGCCGCGGCAGCTTGCGCGCCATGCGCGGGTGAGCCTAGATGGTGGATCGGAGCGGCGCGTGATCGCCGGGGGCGCACCTGACCGAGCAGGACGGCGCGATCGGCTGCGGCGCGTAGCAGCGCTACGCGTCGCGGCCGAGCGTGGCGATCCTGCGATGTGTCAGGGGCGTCCGGCCCCGCGCGACACTCCGATCCGCATCGTCAACGACGCAGCTGCACGTACAAGCGGCCCGCGCCGGCGAGCGCGAAGAGCGGCCCGAGGAGGAGCCCGACGCCTCCGCCGCGCGCCGCCGAGGACCGTCATCACGATCCGAGCACGATCGCGGACGAGAGGACGAGCGTGCCGAGCGCGTACGCCTTCATCAGCGGCCGCCCGCGCCGCGGCGACCATGACCCGGCACGGCGCGTGCTTCAGGACGAAGTCGACGGTCTCCCCGAAGATCGCCTTGCCGCGCCGCTCGCGCCGCGGCGCGCCCATGACCACGATCTCGGCGTTGCGCCGCATCGCCTCGTCGACGATCGCGCGTCCGGCCCGCCGTCCGCGGACGATCCGCGTGATCACGTCCACGCCGTAGGAGTCGCCGATCGCGCGGGCCTCGTCGAGCACGGCGTCCGCGCGGCTCTCCGCCTCCGGCAGCTCGGCGTCGAGCGGCAGGTGGAGCGGGACCTCGAGCACGGTGATGGCGACGATCCGCGCGCGCCGCTCCGAGGCCAGCCGCGCCGCGACCTCCATCGCCTCGGACGGCAGGCCTTCGACGACCGGGACGAGCAGCCGCGTGTACTCGACGCCCTCCGCCGGGGCGAGGATCACCGGCGCGCGGACGGTCTCCCCGAGCGGTCGCCGGACGACGCGCCGCCGGTAGACCACGTAGAAGACGAAGCCCGCGGCGAGCCAGCCGAGCCCCGCCCAGCGGATGGCGGGGTTCTGCACGACGATGACGAGCCACGAGATTCCCGTCGCGACGCCGCCGACGAGCGCGAACACGGGCCAGTCGACGCCGCGCGCGCGGACGTTCGGTCGGGCGCGGAACGCCACCTCCTCCGCCTCGGGCGACGGCCGCATCCGGATCCTCACGAGCGCCGCGTGCGCGACCGTGAACGACAGCGTCGCGCCGAAGGCGTAGAGCGTCCCGATGAAGGTCGTGTCGCCCGGGAGCATCACGATCGCCGGCGCGACCCCGCCGAAGAGGACGATCGAGAGCCACGGGGTCTTGAACTTCGGGTGCAGCCGGCGGAAGACCTCCGGGATCTGCCGGTAGGTGGCCATCGAGTACGTGATCCGCGAGGCGCCGATCACGCCGGCGTTCGTGGCGATGAAGAGGATCGTGGCGGCGAGGACGCCGACGTAGATCTCCATCGCGTGCAGGAGCTGCTCGTTGGCGATGCCGAGGTTCTGGACGAGTCCGAGCACCGGGTCGTTCGCGTAGCCGCCCTCCTCCGGCGGCAGGCCGAGCGTCGTCTGGTACTCGCCGTTCACGAGCTCGACCGGCATCGCCGAGAGCGCGACCCACGGCAGCGTGAAGTAGATCGCGAACACGGCCCCGGCCACGAGCTTGTACGCGTTCGGCACGCTGCGGACCGGGTCGCGCACCTCCTCCGCCAGGTTCGAGACGGTCTCGACGCCGGTGTACGCCAGCATCGCCACCGGCACCGCGAGCGCGAGGTTCGACCACGTCGGCGCCACGCCCCAGTGGACGTTGTCCACGAGCGTCTGCGGGTCGAGCACGAGCACGATCCCGATCGCGACGAGCAGGAGCTGGGTGGCGAAGTCGACGACGGCGAGGAAGACGTTGAGCTTCGCCGCCTCCTGGACGCCGACGATGTTCAGCACCACGAGGACGACCACGACGACGATCCCGACGACGACGTCCCACGGGTTCTCGCGCAGCGGGTCCCAGAAGATCGAGAGGTAGTGCGGAACGAAGAAGGCCGACGTCGTGACGGTGGCGACGTAGACGAGCATCTGCGCCCACGCGGCCCCGAACGACACCGTCTCGTCGAACGCGTGCCGGGCGAAGCTCGAGGAGCCGCCCGCCTCGGGGTAGCGCACCGTGCCCTCGGCGTAGGTCGCGGCGGTGCAGGCGAAGATCAGGCCGGCGACGATGAAGACGACGGGCGTGAGGCCGAGCGCGAAGACGGCCGTGACGCCGAGCGCGTAGTAGATCGAGGAGCCGACGTTGCCGTACGCGGTGGCGAACAGCGCGGGGGTCCCGAGAACGCGCTCCAGGCCCTGCTGTCGGCGCCTTCGCCTCGGCACCGGCGGACTCTAGCGTTAGGGTGAGCCGAGCCCCATGAAGATCGTCATCGTCGGCGCGGGCCAGGTGGGCTCGACCGTCGTGGAGGCGCTCCACGACGAGCACGAGCTCGTCGTCGTCGACCTCGATGCGTCGCGGCTCGCGGCGCTCTCCTACCGCTACGACGTCGCGACGGTCGAGGGCAACGGAGCCTCGCGCAGCGTGCTCCAGCAGTGCGGGATCAAGGGCGCCGACCTCCTGATCGCCTGCACCTCCCGCGACGAGTCGAACCTGATCGCCGCGATGTTCACGAAGAAGCTCTCTCCCGACACGAAGGCCGTCGCGCGCACGACGGACGAGGAGTACCTCGACGTGTGGCGCGAGCGGCAGCTCGACGTCGACCTGATCGTCTCGTCGGAGCACGAGACCGCTCATGCGATCTCGCGGACGATCGGCGTCCCCGCCGCACGGCAGACGGACGTCTTCGCCGACGGCAAGGTGCAGATCGTCGAGTTCGACGTCGACGAAGCCGCGACGGAGGTGATCGGCAAGCCGCTGCGGGAGGCGCCGCTGCCGCGCGACTCCAAGGTCGCCGCGATCATCCGCGGGGACGCGATGGTGATCCCGCGCGGCGCCGAGGCGCTGCAGGTCGGCGACCGGATCATCGTGATCGGCTCGCCGCAGGCCGCGCGGGAGTGGAGCGAGATCATGTCGATCGACCGCAAGCGCGTCGACGACGTCGTCATCTTCGGCGCCGGGCGGATCGGGGTGTCGGTCGCGCGCATGCTGCTCGGCCAGCAGGTCCGCGTGCGCCTGATCGAGGCCGACCGCGACCGCGCGCGCATGGTCGCCGAGAAGCTGCCGGCGGCCCGGGTGTTCCACGCCACGGGGATCGAGCCGGACTTCCTCGAGCGCGAGCGGATCGGACACGCCCGCGCCGCGATCTTCGCGATGCGCGACGACGCGAAGAACCTCTACGCCTCGACGCTGGCGAAGCTGCACGGCGTCGACTTCACGATCGCCGTCGTGCACGAGCAGATCTCCGAGAAGGTCTTCGAGAGCGCGGGCGTCGACGTCGTCGTCAACCCGCGCCAGGTCACGGCGGAGGAGCTCGTCCGCTTCGCCCACGACCCGCGGACACTCCAGGTGTCGATGCTCGAGGGCGACAAGTACGAGGTGCTCGACGTGCGCGTGCGCGGGGAGAGCGAGTACGCGAACCGCCGGTTCGGCGACATGCCGGCGACCGGCGCGCTCATCGGCGCGATCGTGCGCAACGGCGACGCGATCTTCCCGCACCGCGACGACGTGCTCCGCCCCGGGGACCGCGTGATCGTGTTCAGCGAGTCCGACCGCGTGCCCTGGGTCGAGAAGACGCTGTAGTGCATCGCTGGATGGGGGACTAGTGCCGACGATCACGCGCGCTCGCCTTCGGCGGATGACGCGCCGCGAGACGGTCGGGGTCGACGTCGCGGCGTCGATCCATCTCGTCGGCGTCCTGATCCGGTATCTCGGGCCTGCCCTGCTCGTCCCGGTGCCGCTGGCGATCGCCTACGGCGACTCGCCCTGGCCGTTCCTCCTTGCCGCCGCCGTCACGACCGCCGCCGGCCACGCGCTCGCGCTCCTGGGCCGCACCGGCGGTCGCGTCGGGCCGCGGGAGGGATTCCTCGTCGTCGCACTGACGTGGCTGCTCGCGGCCTCGGCCGGTGCGTTGCCGTATCTCTTCTCCGACGAGGCCCAGGTCTCGTCCCCGCTCGACGCCCTGTTCGAGGGCATGTCCGGCTTCACGACGACGGGCGCGAGCGTGCTGACGGACATCGAGGCGGTCAACCGCACGCTCCTCTTCTGGCGCAGTTTCTCGCAGTGGCTCGGAGGCATGGGGATCGTCGTGCTCGCGCTGGCGGTGCTCCCTCGCCTGCGCGTCGGCGGCCGCCAGCTCTTCGAGACGGAGGCGCCCGGCCCCGAGATCGAGCCGCTCTCGGCGTCGATTCGCGACACGGCTCGGCGGCTGTGGGTGCTGTACGTCGCGCTGACGGTCGTCTGCGCCACGCTGTTCGCGGTCATCGGCTGGACCGGGATCGACCCGGAGATGGATCTCTACGACGCGGTCACGCACGCCTTCACGACGCTGCCCACCGGCGGCTTCTCGCCCTACGCCGACAGCCTCGGAGGCTTCGCGCCGGCGACGCAGTGGGTCACGGTCGTCTTCATGTTCCTCGGCGGCGTCAACTTCGCGCTCCTCTACCTCGCGTTCGCGCAGGGACGCGTGCGGACCGTCGGCCGGGACGAGGAGCTCCGCCTCTACGCGGCCCTCGTCGTCGTCTCGTCGATCGTGATGATCCTCGCGCTGCGCCACCACGACGTGCTGCGGGGCGAGGAGGCGATCCGGCACGGGGTCTTCCAGGCCGTCTCGATCATCACCACGACCGGCTTCGCGACCGTCGACTACGCGGACTGGCCGCCGATCGCGGCCATGGCGATCGTGGGGCTGATGTTCATCGGCGGCTCGGCGGGGTCGACGACGGGCTCGGTCAAGATCGTCCGGCACCTGCTCATCGGCCGCATCCTCCGGCGCGAGCTGGATCAGACCGTCCACCCGGAGGTCGTCACGCCCGTGCGACTCAACCGCCGGCCGCTCGACGAGCGGGCGCTGCGGGCCGTGATCGCGTTCGTGCTGCTCTACATCGGCCTGTTCGTGATCGGCGCGATTCTGATCGCGATCGACTCGGCCCTGGGCGGGCTCGACGTCGGGGCGTTCGACGCGATCGCGGCCTCGGCGTCGATGATCGGGAACGTCGGCCCCGGCTTCGGCTTCGCCGGCCCGTACGGCTCGTTCGCGGGGTTCAGCGACTTCTCGAAGGGCGTGATGATCGTGCTCATGTGGCTCGGGCGTCTCGAGCTGATCCCGGTGCTCGTGCTCTTCACGCGGCAGTACTGGCGCGCCTGACGGACCGGCGGCGCGGGCCGGACCGGACTCTACGATCTCGCGGTGGTCCACCTCCGTCTCGTCGTCCCGCCCGAGCTCGTCGACGACGTGCTCGGCGTGTTGCGGGAGACCGAGTCGGTCTACGGGATCGTCCACCTGCGCGGCGTCGCCGAGCGTCCGACAGGCGATCTCGTCACCTGCGAGGTGGCGCGCGAGGACGCGAGCATCGTCGTCGACGACCTCTGCCGGCTCGGCCTCGACGACGCCGGCTCGATCGTCCTCGAGAGCGTCGACACGGCCGTGTCGGAGACCGCGCGCCGGGCCGAGCGCCTGGCCGTGGGCTCCCCGTCCGACGCGGTCGTCTGGGAGGAGGTCGAGGCCCGGACGTCCGAGGGGACCGAGCTCTCCTCCAGCTTCCTCGCGTTCATGGTGGTCGCGACGCTCATCGCCGCGGTCGGCATCCTCACCGACTCGATCATCCTCATCATCGGGGCGATGGTCGTCGGCCCGGAGTTCGGGCCGCTCGCCGCGCTCTGCGTCGCGCTGGTCGAGCGGCGCCGCGACTTCGCGCGCCGGTCGGCGGTCGCGCTCGCGGTCGGCTTCCCGGCCGCGATCCTGGCCAGCTACCTCGGCACGCTCGCCTTCCGCTGGCTCGGCACGGCGCCGGACGACGCGCGCGACCACCCCGACACCCTCTTCATCTCCGACCCGAGCTGGTTCTCGGTCGTGATCGCACTGCTCGCGGGCGTGGCCGGGATGCTCTCGCTCACGACGGCGAAGTCGGGCGCGCTCGTCGGCGTGCTCATCTCGGTGACGACGATCCCCGCGGCCGCGAACGTCGGCGTCGCGGCGGCCTACGGCGAGTGGCGCGAGGTCGGGGGCGCCACGAGCCAGCTCGTCATCAACGTCGCCTCGATCGTCGTCGCGGGCGTCGCGACGCTGGCCGTCCAGCGCTGGGGCTACGCCCGGAGGCGCGAGCGCCACCGCCAGAGCCTGGAGGGCCTCGATCCGGGCGCATGACGGCACCCGAATCGAAAGCGACAAAGCACCAGCCTGTCACGAAGTCGCTTTCAAGCCGTATTCAAGGGCCCCGAACCGATCGGACGGGCGGGATCGCCGCGTGCCCCGTCCAGGGGCACAGCGCATCCCGCCCGTCACGACACGCCATGTGCCATTGAGAGCAGGCTCCTGGCCGGAGCGCCCGCACCGCAGGTGCGCGCGCGCAGGCCACACCACCGTGTCCGGCCACTGCAACGAGAGACGGCCACGAGGCCGAAGGGCGGTTCATCCGCCCGGGAGGCCACACCCAGCACACTCGAAGCCCTCAGGCAGAAGGAGGGGGCTCGTGGGGGAACCACGGGTTCCCCCACGCTCCTAGCCGTGAATCGCGGCGATCAGCGGGATGATCAGGATCGCGACGATGTTGGCGATCTTGATCATCGGGTTGATCGCCGGGCCCGGCCGTGTCCTTGTAGGGGTCGCCGACGGTGTCGCCGGTGACCGCGGCGGCGTGGGCCTCCGAGCCCTTGCCGCCGAACGCGCCGTCCTCGATCAGCTTCTTCGCGTTGTCCCAGGCGCCGCCGCCGGACGTCATGGCGATGGCGAGGAAGATGCCGGTGACGATCGTGCCGATCAGCAGGCCGCCGAGCGCCTCGGGACTGATGATCCCGACGATGATCGGGATCGCGACCGGGATCAGGGCCGGCGCGAGCATCCGCTTGATCGCGGAGGCCGTGACGATGTCGACCGCGCGCGAGTAGTCCGGCCGCTGCGTGCCCTCCATGATCCCGGGCATCTCGCGGAACTGGCGCCGCACCTCGGTCACGACCAGGCCGCCGACGCGGCCGACCGCCTGCATCGCGAGCGAGGCGAACAGGAACGGCATGAGGCCGCCGATGAAGAGGCCGGCGATCACCCACGGGTCGGCGAGGGAGAACACGGTCGGTGATCTGCTCCTCGTTGAGCCCGCGCGCGTACTCGTCGAAGAGGACGAGCGCGGCGAGGCCGGCGGAGCCGATCGCGTAGCCCTTCGTGACGGCCTTGGTCGTGTTGCCGACGGCGTCGAGCGGGTCGGTGATGCCGCGGACGGACTCGTCCAGGTCGGCCATCTCGGCGATGCCGCCGGCGTTGTCGGTCACCGGGCCGTACGCGTCGAGCGCGACGATCAGGCCGGTCATCGACAGCTGCGCCATGACGGCGACGCCGATGCCGTAGAGCGTCGTCGGTGATCTCGTAGGCGACGACGATGCCGATCGCGATCACGATGCACCGGCGCGGCCGTCGCCTGCATGCCGATCGCGAGGCCCTCGATGATGTTCGTCGCGTGCCCGGTCTGCGACGCGCTTCGAGATCGACTTCACCGGGCCCCAGCGCGTGCCCGTGTAGTACTCGGTGATCGCGACGAGGAGGAAGGTGATGCACGAGGCCGACCAGCGCCGCGCCGTAGAGCTCGCCGAAGGAGAAGTGGCCCTCGTCGAAGGCCATCGTGACCGGGATGAAGCCGATCGCCGACAGCACGGTCGCGACGACGACGGACTTGTAGAGCGCGTTCATGATCGAGCCGCCGCGGCCGACGCGCGCGAAGCAGACGCCGATCACGGACGCGAGGATCGAGACGCCGCCGATCGCGAGCGGGAACAGCGGCAGGCCGCCCTGCGGGGAAGGCGGTGCCGAGCAGCATCACGGCGACGGCGGTGACGGCGTAGGTCTCGAACAGGTCGGCGGCCATGCCGGCGCAGTCGCCGACGTTGTCGCCCACGTTGTCGGCGATCACGGCCGGGTTGCGCGGGTCGTCCTCGGGGATGCCGGCCTCGATCTTCCCGACGAGGTCGGCGCCGACGTCGGCGGCCTTCGTGTAGATGCCGCCGCCGAGACGCGCGAAGACGGAGATGAGCGAGCCGCCGAACGCGAGCCCGACGAGGTCGTCGATCGCGTCGTCCTGGGCGATGTCGAAGACCTCGGTGAGCAGCCCGTAGTAGCCGGCGACGCCGAAGAGCCCGAGACCGACGACGAGCAGGCCGGTGACGGAGCCGGCGCGGAAGGCGACGTTCAGCGCGGGCGTGAGCGCCGCTCTTGGCCGCCTCGGCGGTGCGCATGTTCGAGCGCACGGCGACGTTCATGCCGATGAAGCCGGCCGCGGCGGAGAGGACGGCGCCGATGAGGAAGCCGATCGCCGTCCCCCAGCCGAGCTCGTCGTAGAGGCCGAGCAGGAGGAACGGGACGATCGCGACGATCGCGATCGCTCGTGTACTGCCGGCGCAGGTAGGCGGCCGCGCCCTCCTGGATCGCGCGCGCGATCTCCTGCATCCGCTCCGACCCGGCCGGCTGCTGCAGCAGCCACCAGGTGAAGTAGACCCCGAGCGCGATGCCCACGCCCGAGCAGATGAGCGCGAACAGCACCGCGTGGTCGTTGAAGAAGTCCATACCCCCGCTCCTGTCACAAAGTCAGCGCCGGGACACCCCGGCGCGGGCAGTTTCTAGCACAGTCGCCGGTCGCGCGGGCCGGCACAAACCCGGCGCTAGCCGTCGTCCTCCGGTTCCGGCTCCGGTTCGGCCTTCGGCTGGCCCGCGAGGTCGGCGTAGACGAGCTGGAGGTTGGCGACGGTCGAGCGCAGGTCACGCGACACCTCCTCCGGCAGCGACTGCTCGGCGAGCGGCAGGAGCGCCCGCAGCGACTCGATCGCGAGCCGCGCCTCGTCCAGGTCGCGCGTCGGCTCGTCGAGCTTCGCGAACGCGAGCTGCGCGAAGGTGAAGGTCGTCGACTGCAGCAGGTCGGAGACGCGCATCGCGCGGATCGCCTGGACGACGTCCTCGATGCTCGGGTCCGGCGGCTGCTCGCTCATCTCACCGGCTCTCCCGCGAGCGCCTGCTCGACGAAGATCTCCCGCAGCGACGCCCCCTCGGCGAGGCGGGCGCGCTGGCGCTCGGCCGAGTTCGCGGTGGGCACGGCGAGGAACGGCGCCGCGCCGATCTCCTCCGCCACCGGCTGCACCCACTCGACCAGCTCCTCGATCGCCGCGCGCGCGGGGCGGACGCGGGTCGGGTCGCGCAGGTCGATGAGCTCGCCGCCGAGCCCCCAGCGGATCGCCCGCCAGAGGTTCTCCTCGATCAGCCGGTTCGGCGGCAGCGGAACCGGCTCGCCCTCGTCGAGCGCGCGGCGCGATGCGACATGTGAGCGCGTAGCAGAGCGCAGCCAGCGACTTCGCCTCGGCCAGGTCGGGCTGGCCGTCGCAGATCCGGATCTCGACCGTGGGAAACGCGAGGTGCGTACGGACGCTCCACCAGAGCTGCGTGTGCTCGGTGACCGAGCCCGTCTCGTAGAGGAAGCGCACGTACCGCTCGCACTCGGCCCAGCTCCCGTACGCGTCCGGCACGCCGCACCGCGGGAACATGCGCGTGAAGATCTCGGTCCGCGCCGAGTGGAGACCGCTGTCGACGCCCTCCACGAACGGCGAGCTCGCGGACAGCGCGAGCAGGTCGGGGAGGAACGCGCGCAGACCGTCGCAGACCCGCACCGCCCGGTCGGCGCCGCGGATGCCGACGTGGACGTGGGTCCCGAACGTGTTGTTGCGCCAGACGACGTAGCGGAGGAGCTCGTCGTTGCGGCGGTAGTGCGGCGTGTCGATGATCCGCTGGTCCTTCCAGCCGCCCAGGGGTGCGTGCCGCTCGCGCCGAGCGTGATCCCGAGGTCGCCGGCGGCCTGCGCCAGCTGCGCGCGGCGCTCGCCCATCAGCGCCGCAGCCGCACCGAACTCCTCGCAGCGCCCGGTCTTCACCTCGACCTCCGACGCGATCAGCTCGCCGACGAGATGATCCTCGAGCGGCGTCCCGACGACCGAGGCCTGGAGCTCCTCGAACCGGTCGACGAGGTCGAGCGACTCCGGGTCGAGGAGCTGGAACTCCTCCTCGACGGCGACGGTGAAGTCCGTCCCGGCGTCGAACGCATCGCGGGAGCGCGCGATGAGCGCGTCGTATGGGAGCCGCTGCTCGTCGCCCATCGGGTCGCCGATGCTACTGAAACGGAAGCAACAGCCGACGGGCGACGCCGGCCCAGCTCCAGCGCGCGACGACGGCGCGCCGTGCGGCCTCGCCGAGGCGCGTCCGCTCGTCCGCGGAGAGCGCCAGCAGCCGCTCGAGCTTCGCGCGCAGCTCGTCCACGTCGCCGGTCGCGAACGACGCCAGCTCGCGGTACTCGGCCGGGTACTCGGCCTCGAGCCCCTCGGCGATCTCGGCCAGGCCGGAGTGGCGCGCGACGAGCGGCGGCACTCCGGCCGCCGCGGCCTCGGCGGCCACCATGCCGAACGCCTCCGGGAAGATCGAGGGCACGACGACGGCATCCGCGAGCGGGAGCAGATGGACAAGGTGGCGATGCTCGAGCGCGCCCGGTGAACAGCGTCCTGCGCGGCGCGGCGGCCTCGAGCTCCGCGCGGTAGTCGCCGAAGCCGACGATCACGGCGCGCGCGTCGAGACCCTCGAGCGCCTCGAGGAGGACGTGGACGCCCTTGTTGTAGAGCAGCTTGCCGAAGTAGACGACCGTCGGCTCGTCGCCGGCGAGGAACGTCGCGAGGCGCTCGGCGTTGCGCTCGTCGGGCTGCCGCTCCTCCGCGTTCCCCGGGTTCGGCGGGTCCCTCTGCGCCTCGTCGAGGAGTTCGGCGAGCGCCTCGTCGCGCGGCTGCGGCCGGAACTCGTCGATGTCGACGCCCGGCGGCACCTCGTACACGTGCTCGACCTCGCCGACGATCTCCTCGAGCACGCGGCGGATGTGCGCGGAGCCGACGAAGGTCGCCTCGGCCGCGCGCAGCGACTCCCGCCCCCACGCCGCGAGCTCCGGCCGGCCGCGCATCGCATACTCGAGCTCGGAGCCGTGCGCCTTGACGGCCAGCCGCACGGCGCCGGCGGCTGCGGCGGCGCCCACGGGCCCGCCCATCAGCACGTGGTTCGCGAAGAGGAGATCCGGCTCGCCGAGCGACCGCAGCGCGGCCGCGTTCGCGTCGACGTACCGGCGCTTCTCCTCGTCCGTCCACTCCTGCAGGAGCTTCGGGCGCAGGCCCTCGTAGCGGTCGAGGACGAAGACGGGGAGCAGCCCGTCGGGGAGCTCCGGCCGGAACACGGCCGCGCCGCCGAGGTCGAACCGCTCCGGATGCCGCTCCTGGCAGACGACGGTGACGTCGTGCCCGGCGCGCGCCCACTCCCGCACGAGCGCCTGCGTGTAGATGTTCGAGCCGGTTCCGCTGAGCAGGTACCCATGCCAGACGTGGATGCGCACGCGCGCGGATGCTAGAGGCGGAGGGAGTTAGTGGCTCAGAGCCACTAACTCCCCCACGTTCCTCGTCGAGCGGTGGGACTAGCTCGTGACGGCCGACAGGGCGTTGATCTGCCCCGCGCCGTACCACGAGTTGTGGCCGGCGCCGCCCTGGCACAGCTGCGGCGAGTCGTCCGGCCGGGTGATCGCCGAGTACGGGACGCCGAAGAGCGCCGTGCCGGCCGCACCCGAGAGCGGGAGCGCGGTCGGGCACGGCTGCGCGTCGGCGGTGTTCTGCAGTCGCGCCTGGACCGCGCCCGGACTCATCGTCCCGTTCCCCGGGCTCGCGAGCCGCCCGTAGCGGCTGACGATGAGCGCCGCCACGCCGGCGGCGTGCGGTGAGGCCATCGACGTGCCCTGGAGGTAGCAGTAGCGGGCACCGCCGGCCGTCACGCTGCGGCCGCACCCGATCTCCGACGGCCAGGTCGACAGCACGAGGCCGAAGGGCCCGCCGTCCGTGCCGCGGCCGTAGTAGAAGTCGCCGCCCGGCGCCGTCACGTCGGTGGCCCCGACGCCGTACGACGAGTAGTACGACTTCAGGTAGTCGTTCGGGTCGCCGTCGCCGTCGACCTGCTTCGTGTTCCCGACGGCGGACACGGCGATCACGCCGGGCACCTCGACGGGCACCACGACGCAGGCGTTCGTGATCTCGCGTTCTTCCTCGGACCCCGGCGGGAAGTCGGGACTGATCACGTCCACGGTCGGGTGGGCGAGATCGTCGCTCTGGTTGCCGGCCGACGCCACGACGGTGACGCCCTGGCGCTGGGCGTACGCGATCGCGCGCTTCGCCGCCTTCCACAGCGCCCGCTGGCCGGCGTCGCTGCGGCAGTTGTAGAGGTACGGATCCATGAAGTAGCTGTTGTTCGTGACGTCGATGTCGTGCGACCCGGCCCACATGAACGCGCACACGACCATGTGCACGAAGAAGTAGCCGTCGTCGTTCGACGTCTTGATCCCTGCGATCTTCACCCTCGGCGCGACGCCGGTGATGCCGAGCCCGTTCGCGGCCGCCGCGATCGTGCCGGCGGTGTGCGTGCCGTGCCCGTTGTGGTCGTCCCACGCCGTCGGCGCGCTCACGGGCGCACCGGACTCGCACGAGACGCTCCGGGAGAAGTCGATGTTCGGGATGAGATCCGGATGGTCCTTGTCGAGACCGGTGTCGAGGTCGCCGACGACGACCGCCGGGCTGCCGCCGGTGATCGCATTCGCCTCGGGCGCGTGGATCTGCCGCATGTCCCACTGCAGCGGCGCGAGCGGGTCCAGCCCGGCCGGTGAGTTCGGCAGGTCACCCGGCGACGCCTCGGCGCCGTCGACCTGGAGCGGCCCGACCTTCGCAACCGGGCTCGTCGACGCCGCGACGGACTCGATCCGGTTGTCGTTCGCGAACGCCTGCGCGAAGGTGGCGCTGTCGGACTCGGCGATCGCGAGCCCGACCGCGTCGTAGTCCGCCACGAGGCGGCCGCCCGCCATCTCGACCTTCACGCGCAGGTCGGACGCCGTCGACTGCTGCTTGTACGTCAGGACGTAGGTCGTGGCGCCGGCCTGGCCGGCCGCGACCATCGCGCCGAGGATCACGGCCACGACGACCATGACCCGTGCGGGTCCCATCACGTGAAACTCCCCTCTTCGGGCGCCCCTCTCCCGGGCGCATCTAGGGGATCCTCGCAGAGTCCTAGGTCAGGTGGAAGTAGAGCGCGTGCAACAGGTCGACGGCCGGGTTCGAGGTGTGGACGGTCACCTCGGGCGGGACGTCGAGGAGGCCCTCGGAGTAGTTGAAGATGATCCGGACGCCCGCGTCGACGAGATCGTCCGCAGCGCCCTGTGCGGTCTCGGCCGGCACCGCGAGCACGCCGACGACGATGTTCTTGTCGCGGACCAGCTTCGGGAGCTGCGCGTAGTCGGAGACGATGACGCCGCCGAGGGTGCGGCCGACCTTCTCCGGGTCGGTGTCGACCACGGTCGCGATGTTGATCCCGTGCTCGGCGAAGATCGGGCTGGAGGCGATCGCCTCGCCGAGGCGGCCGGCGCCGACGAGGGCGATGTTGTGCTGGCCCTGCGTCCGGAGGATCCGGCGGATCTCCGCGAGCAGCGAGTCGATGTTGTAGCCGACGCCCCGCTTGCCGAACTTCCCGAAGCCGGAGAGGTCGCGGCGGATCTGCGTCGCGTTGATGTTCGTGTAGTCGGCGATCTCCTGCGAGGAGATCCGGTCCTTGCCCATCTTCTTCGCCTGCGTCAGGACCTGGAGGTACCGCGACAGGCGCGCCGCGACGCCGACCGTGAGACGTTCCGCCACTTCGTTCCCTGCTCCCCGTTCGTTGTTCGTGACTGTCGCGAGGAGTGTGCCCGAACGGCATCGCTGGCGGATTGCGGAAGTGACAAGCGGCGCTTCCGCGGGGCAGTTCGTGACACCGCTACGCGCGCAGGCGGCGGCGCAGGGCGTCGGGCGGGACGTGGTAGACGAACGCGCGCTCGCCGTCGATCTCGACCACCGGCAGCCACTCCCGGTGGCGCGCCTCGAGCTCCGGGTCGCCGGTGATGTCGACCTCGTCGAGCGCGAACGGCACCTCGGCCCGCACCTCGTCGAGGATCGCCCGCGCCCGCTCGCACAGGTGGCACCCGGCGGCGGCGTAGAGGACGACCGCGTGCGCTACGGGTAGAGGCCGCGGATGGTCGTGGCCTCGGACACGCGCTCGACCGCGATGCCGTACGCCGCGAGCCGCATGCTGATGCTCTTGCGCTCGTGCGTGGCCCAGGTCTCCTCGAACGCGCGCGTGACGATGTCGTTGAGCTTCGCGTTCACCTCGGACTCCTTCCAGAAGTACTCCTGGAGCCCCTGGACCCATTCGAAGTAGGAGACGACGACGCCGCCGGCGTTCGCGAGCACGTCCGGGAGGACGAGAACGCCACGGTCCTCGAGGATCTCGTCCGCGCCGGGCGTCGTCGGCCCGTTCGCGCCCTCGAGGACGATCGACGCCTTCACACGGTCGGCGTTGCCGGCGTGGATCACCTGCTCGAGCGCGCACGGCGCGAGCACGTCGCACTCGACCGTGAGGAGGTCCTCGTTCGAGATCGGGTCGGCGCCGCGGAAGCCGGCGAGCGTCCCGGTCTCCTGCTTGTGCGCGATCACCGACGGGATGTCGAGCCCGTCCGCCTTGAACAGGCCGCCGGCCGAGTCGGACACGGCCACGACCCCGGCGCCGGCGTCGAAGAGGAACCGCGAGAGGTGCAGGCCGACGTTCCCGAAGCCCTGGATCGCGACCTTCATCTCCTGCTCGCGCAGGCTCTTCTTGCGGAGCGCGCCGCGGAGCGCGTAGAGGCCGCCGCGCGCGGTCGCCTCCTCCCGGCCGAGCGAGCCGCCGATCTCGAGCGGCTTGCCGGTGACGACGCCGAGCACGGAGTGCCCCTTGTTCATCGAGTACGTGTCGAAGATCCACGCCATCACCTGGGCGTTGGTGCCGACGTCCGGCGCCGGGATGTCCTTCTCCGGCCCGATCTCGTTGATGATCTCGCTCGTGTAGCGGCGGGTCATGCGCTCGAGCTCGAGGCGCGAAAGACTCTTGGGGTCGACGACGACGCCGCCCTTGGCGCCGCCGAACGGGATCCCCATCAGCGCGCACTTCCACGTCATCCACATCGCGAGCGAGCGAACCTCGTCGAGGGTGACGTCCGGGTGGTAGCGGATGCCGCCCTTCGACGGGCCGCGCGCGATGTTGTGCGTGACGCGGAAGCCCTCGAAGACGGTCACGCTGCCGTCGTCGCGGCGCGTCGGGATCGAGACGGCCACGGCCTTCTTGCAGCCGGACAGCACGTTCACGAGGTTCTCGTCGATCGCGAACGCGCGTCCGACGCGCCTGAGCTGCTCCTTCGCGATCTCGTAGGGATTCTCGCGAAGGTGCGTGGTGGGCTCGGCTACCGCCACAGCGCCAGGATCCTACCGCGCTAGAGGATCTCGAACAGGACGGACCTGCGCGTCGGCACGCCCCCTCCCGACGGATAGGCCGTCACGCGGACGCGGTAACGGCCCGCGTCGAGCGCCTGACCGCCGGGGTCGAAGCCGGTCAGGGCGAAGGCGTAGCGGCCCGGCAGGACGTCGCGGAGCCGGCCGATCACGCCGATGAACGAGCCCTCCTCGGTCGAGAGCTCGAGGTCGAGGCGGGCGACCGGGTGCACCTCGTCCGAGCCGCCGACGGTGCGGACGAGGCCGGCGCGGAGCGTGAGCACGGCCGGCTTCGTCTCGGACGGGGCGAAGCGGCGCTGCGAGAGCTCGAGCCCCCCGACGAGCAGCAGTCGTCTCGGGGCGAAGGCGACGGCGAACGGGACGCGGACGGCCCGTGCGCCGCGCGGGCGGATCACGATCGCGCCCTCGGCCGCGGGGCCGCCGCCGGAGGGCGCGGGCACGAGCGCCTCGACGCGGACCCGGGCGGACGCGCCAGGCCCGAGCTGCAGCCGGCGCGGCCGCACCGTCACCGTCGTGTCGGCGGCCGGGAACCCGCGACGCTCGACGGCGAGCGTCATCGTGAGCCGCCGCGAGGAGAGGTTGACGACCCGCAGAGGGCGCCGCGAGCGCCAGTTCGGCCGGTTCGCGCGACCCAGCGCGAGCGTCGCAGGCGACGCCGAGAGCTCCGTCGCGGCGGCGGCGCCCAGGTCGAGCAGGCCGGCACCCTGCGCCCCGACCGACTCGTCCGCGGTCGGCCGGGCGCTGCCGACGAGCGCCTGCTTCAGGTCGCTTGCGCGCAGCTCCGGGCGTGCCTGCGCGAGGAGGGCGGCGGCACCGGCCGCGAGGGCGGCCGACGCGCTCGAGCCGTTGACCGTCCCGTACGCGGGCGAGCCGTCGGCGTTCGCGCCGGGCTCGCTCGTGGCGACGGCGACGCCGGCGGCGACGAGGTCGGGCTTCACGCGCCCGTCGAAGGCCAGCCCGCGCGACGAGAACGCGGCGACGCGCTGCCCCGGCGGCAGCGCCTCGGAGCGCGCCGGCGCCAGCGAGACGCCGACGCTCCGTCCCGCGGCGAGCGCCGCGGCGAGCTGCCGCGCGACCTCGTCCGGCAGGCCCACGACGGGGACCGGCACGCGCTCGTCGAGCCCGAGCGCGCCCGACGGGAGCGGCGCCCCGTGGACGAGGACGGCGGCGGCGCCGGCCTGCGCTGCGGCGCGGACGACGCCGGCCGTGTCCGTGCCGGACGGGACGAGCGCGGCGCGGCCGGCGACGCGGCTGTAGCCGCCGGCGTCGAAGAAGTCGGCGAGCTCGAGCGCCGCCGCCTGGTCGGCTGCGGGCGCGCCCGGCGAGAGGAGACGCGGCCGTCCGACGGCGAGGGAGACGGCGTCCGCGGGCGGGACGGCGCCGGCGAGCGGCACGAGCCGGTCGAACAGCACGTCGAGCCCGGCGCGCACGACGAGCCGAACGCGCTGCTCCCGCGCGCGGGCATCCGCGGCGCCGACGGTCAGCGCCGCGGGGGCCCCGCCGGGGCCGGCGACGCTGCCGTAGCCCGGCCCGGCGGGGCCGTCGTTCCCGGCCGGCGCGACGAGGAGCGTGTCGAGCTTCAGCGCACCCGCCGCGGCGCGCGCCTCGGGGCCGTCGGCGAAGGCGGCGTATGGCGCGGCCACGCCGACGAGGGCGATGCGGGCTGCGTCGTGCGCGTCCCCGTCGCCGTTCGGGTCGACGGCGCGCTCGAGCCCGGCGAGGAGCTGGTCGGTGCGGGCGAACACGGCCCATTCGCCGCGCGCGTCCTGCTGCCAGCCGGCGACGCGGACCGGGAGCACCGAGGCGCCGATCGCGACGCCCGCCAGGCCCGACGGCCCGCCGGCGCCGACGAGGATCCCCGCCAGCTCCGTTCCGTGCCGCTCGAGCTCGCCGCTGCCGTCAGGCTTCGGGCCCGGCAACGCGTTCTCGCTGCCGCCGACGACGTCGATCCCGCGCAGGATCCGGCCGCCGAGATACGGCTGCGCCGCGTCGATGCCCGTGTCGAGGACCGCGATCGTGACGCCTCGGCCGTCGAGGCCCGGGAGCCCGAGGTCGTCGGGCCGCGTGCCGGCTCCCGGCCCGAACGTGCGGCGCGAGAGCACGCGCGACGAGACCGTCGCGGGGAACGCGGCGCGCACCGGGTAGACGCCCACGACCTCCTCCGCCCGCTCCAGGAGCGCGACCGTGCGCGGGTCGAGCAGCGCGGAGAAGCCGTTGAGGACGCGCGTGTACTTGAAGTCCGGTTGCACCTGCGCGCCCTGGACGGCCATGCGCGAGACGAAGAGGTTCTGTGCCAGCAGCGCCTGCCGCGTCCACCGACGCTCCTGGCGGTCGGTCGCGACGCCGCCGGCCGCGGCGACCTTGTCCGCCAGCGAGGGGAAGTCGAGGACGACGAGGAACCGCTGCCCGACAGCGACGTCCGCGCGCGGCCCGCCGACGAGGCCGCTCCACGCGATCGCGGGGGCGTTCGTGGCGCCGCCGGCACCGCGGGTCTCCGCGAGCACGAGCGCGACTGCAGCGACGAGCGCGACGAGCGCGAGGCTCGCCACGCGTGACGCCGGGGGCAGCTCACGCGTACGCATCGAGGCCAAGATAGTCCGGGTACGGGACGGGGTCGGCGAACCGGGCCGCCGAGGCGATCATCGCGGCATTGTCGGTGCACAGCGCGAGCGGAGCGAAGACCGCGTCGGGCAACGCGGCGCGCAGCTCCGAGTTCGCCGCGACCCCGCCGACGACGGCGACCTGCTCGAGCCCGGTCTGGGCCTGCGCCTCGCGCAGCCGCCCCGCGAGCGCCTTCACGATCGCCCGCTGGTAGCTCGCCGCGAGGTCGGCCACGGGCAATCCGTCGCCGTGCTCGCGCACCGCGTAGAGGAGCGCCGTCTTGAGCCCGGAGAAGGAGAAGTCGAGCCCGGGCACGCGGGCGACCGGGAAGGCACGGGCCTCGGGGTCGCCTTCGCGCGCGAGCCGGTCGATCGCGGCGCCGCCCGGATAGCCGAGGCCGAGGAGGCGCGCGCCCTTGTCGAACGCCTCACCGGCGGCATCGTCCAGCGTCGAGCCGAGCACGGCGAACGAGCCGCGCTCCCGCACCTCGAGCAACATCGTGTGACCGCCGCTCGCGAGGAGGCAGACGAACGGCGGCTCCAGCGGGTCCGGCTCGAGGTACAGCGAGGCGACGTGGCCCTGCAGGTGGTCGACCGGCACGAGCGGCAGGCCCCGCGCCCAGGCGAGCCCCTTCGCAGCGGAGAGACCGACGAGGAGGGCGCCGATGAGTCCCGGGCCGCGCGTGACGGCGACGCGGTCGACGTCGTCGAGGCCCGCGTCGGCCTCCTCGAGCGCCGTCCGCAGCACCGGGACGACGTTCTCGAGGTGGTGCCGCGACGCGACCTCGGGGACGACGCCGCCGAACCGCGCGTGCAGCTCCGCCTGCGAGGAGACGACGCTCGAGGCGATCCGCCCGTCCTCGGTGACGAGCGCGGCGGCGGTCTCGTCGCAGGAGGTCTCGAGCCCGAGGATCACTCGGCGGGGCCGTCGGCGCCCGGGTCGCGCCACATGATCAGCGCGTCCTCGCGGTTGTCCGTGTAGTACCCGCGCCGGATCCCGCGCCCCTTGAAGCCCAGCTGCTCGTAGAGCGCGATCGCGCCGTCGTTCGAGACGCGCACCTCGAGCGTGTAGCCGCGTCTCCCCTCCCCCGCGGTCAGCTCGAACAGCCGCCCGAGCAGCGCCGTCGCGACGCCGTTGCGCCGGTGGTCGGGCGCGACCGCGATGTTCATCACGTGCCACGCGTCGACGTAGCGCGAGATGATCATGTAGCCCATCAGCTCGCCCGCCTCCGGCTCGAAGGCGCCGAGGCAGATCGAGGACGGCTTGGCGAGCTCCCCGGCGAACATCGACCGCGACCACGGGGTCGGGTACGAGGCCCGCTCGATCGTCTCGATCGCCGGCAGGTCGCGGAGGCCGAGGCGGCGGAAGTCGACGCGGGACGGCGCCTTCACGCGCGCACCGTCCGCTCGGCGTCGGGGACGCGGAGATAGAGCGGCTCGACCCCCTCGGCCGGCCCGAAGTCCCTCGCCAGCAGGGCGTGGTGGCGCGCCCACGGGACGTGGCGCGGGTCGTCGTCGGGCGGGACGACTGCGCCGCGGGCCTCGAGCGCCTCGCGGTAGCGGACGGCGCCGTCGCCGACGCAGAGGCGCCCTTCCGTCAGCGCCAGCTCGGCCGGCGCGAGCACGACCGGCTCGCCGTCCGCCGTGAGCGTGAAGACCTCGTGGCGCCGCGCGTCGATCACGGGCAGCGCCCCCTCGGCGCCGGCGGCGAGCGCCGCCAGGGTCGAGTGGCCGGCCACCGGCAGGTCGCGTGCGAAGGCGATCGCGCGGACGGTGGCGAGCCCCATCCGCAGGCCGGTGAAGCTGCCCGGCCCGACACCGACGGCGAGCGCGTCGAGGTCGCGGTCGTGGACCCCGCCCTGCCGCAACAGCGCGTCGCAGTCCTCGAGGATCGTCACCGCGCGGGAGCGGCGCTCGCCGAGCACCTCGCCGTCGAGGACGAGCGCGGCGGTCGCGGCGTCCGTCGCCGTGTCGAGCGCCAGGATCACCATTCGCCGTACGCCTCGTCCAGCACTGCCCGTTCTGCCTCGATCTCGATCACGCGACGCCCCTCCCCATCGTGCCGCATCCGGACGCGCGCCCGTGGCGCCGGAAGGTCGTCGCCCGCCGCCTCCGGCCACTCGACGAAGACGAGCGCGTCGTCGAAGTAGGGCTCGAGGTCGCCCCATTCGGCCGCCGACACGCCCGCGAAGCGGTAGAGGTCGAGGTGCGCGATCCGGACACGTCCGTCGTAGCGGTGGCCGACGGTGAAGGTCGGGCTCGTCACGCGCTCGGTGACCCCGAGCGCCTGCGCGGCGCCGCGGACGAAGGTCGTCTTCCCGGTGCCGAGGTCGCCGGAGACGGTGACGACGTCTCCCGGCACGAGCGCCGCGGCCAGGCGAGCGGCGAGCGCCTGCGTCTCCTCCGGCGTCGAGGTGTGGAAGGTCACCGCCCCAGACTAGGCTGCGCTGCGTGGAGCGGTGGTCGGGAATCCGCCTCGAGGGACGGCGCGTCGTGCTCGAGCCGCTGACGTCGGAGCACGAGGACGGGCTGTGGGAGGCCTCGCGCGAGCCGGAGACATGGCGCTGGCTCTCGATCCCGCAGCCGGCCACGCGCGAGGAGCTGCACGCCTTCCTCGGGGAGTCGCTCGCTGCGCAGGAGGCGGGGCTCGAGATCCCGTTCGCCACGATCGCCGACGGCCGGATCGTCGGCTCGACCCGCTACCTCGCGCTCGCACCGGAGCACCGGCGGCTGGAGATCGGCTGGACGTGGCTCCACCCGTCGGTGTGGCGCAGCGGTGTGAACGTCGAGGCGAAGCTGCTCCAGCTGGAGGACGCGTTCGGCCGCCTCGGCTGCCGCCGCGTGGAGCTGAAGACGGACGCGCTGAACGAGCGCTCGCGGGGCGCGATGGCGGCGCTCCCGGCCGTGTTCGAGGGTGTGTTCCGTAAGCACATGCTCGTCCGCGGCGAGGAGAACCGCGACTCGGCGTGGTACGCGATCGTCGACGACGACTGGCCCGAGGTGCAGGCGAACCTCCGCCGCCGCCTCGACATGAGCTGAAAGCGACAAAGCAACAGACTGTTACTAGGTCGCTTTCAAGCCGTATTCAGTGCCGCGCAGCAATCGGACGGGTGGGATCGCCGCGTGACCCGTCCAGGGGCACAGCGCATCCCGCCCGTCACGACACGCCAAGTGCTCTGAGTGCAGGTTCCTGGCCGGAGTGCCCGCACCGCCAGGTGCGCGCGCGCAGGCCACACGACCACGCCCGGCCACTGCAACGAGACGGGGCACCTCGGCCGAAGGGCGGTTCATCCGCCCGAAAGGCCACACCTAGGCCACTCGAAGCCCTCAGGTGAAGGAGGGGGCACGTGGGGGAACCATGGGTTCCCCCACGCGAGCGTTAGCGCGCTCCGCGCGGATCGAAGCTGTCGCGCAGGCCGTCGCCGAAAAGGTTGAAGGCGAGCGTCGTCAGCAGCACCGCCAGGCCGGGCCAGACCATCAGCCACGGCTGCACGGTGTAGAAGTTCGGCCCCTGCGCGAGCATGTTCCCCCAGCTCGGCACGGACTCGTCGATGCCGACGCCGAGGAACGAGAGGCCCGCCTCGGCGAGCACGTACTGCGCGACGATCAGCGTCGAGTAGACGAGCATCGGAGCGATCAGGTGCGGGACGATGTGCGAGCGGATGATCCGGGCATCGCTCGCGCCGGTCATCCGGGCAGCCTCGACGAACTCCTTCTCTCGCAGCGACAGCACCTGCGCGCGCATGATCCTCGCCGGGTAGTACCAGCCGAAGATGGTGAAGATGATCACGAGCGTGAGCACCCCGGGCTGGAAGACCCCGCCCAACGTGAGGTTGTTGAGGCGCGGCCCGATCGTGGACGCGAGCGCGATGTAGAAGAGCAGCACCGGGAACGCCATCACGACCTCGGACAGGCGCGACACGAGCGTGTCGATCCCGCCTCGGAAGTAGCCGGCGACCGAGCCGAGGATTACCCCGAAGAACATCACCCCGAGCGTCGAGAGCAGCGCCACCTCGAGCGAGACGCGTGCTCCGTAGAGGAGGCGGAGGAACGCGTCGCGGCCGAGCGTCGAGTCGGCGCCGAGGATGAAGAGCGTCGTGTCGCCCTCGGGGGTCGTCACGTTCGTCATCGGCCCGACCGGCACCTGCCGCTCGTCGAGCGCGTACGGGAGGAAGATGTCCTCCGGCGTGTGGCCGAGCCGATTCGCGGCGATCGTGGCGCCGGGGAAGGCGGCGATGACCAGGAAGATGATGAAGCCGGCAGCGCCGAGCGCGACCTTGTCGCGCCTCAACCGCCGCCAGACCTGCTCCCAGTAGCCGCGCGCGCGGACCGCGTCGACGGCGTCGGCGTCGCCCTGGATCGCCCCGTGCTCGGCCGCGACCGCCGCGCCGAGCCCGGCGTCGGAACCGAGCAGCTCTGGTTTGTCCTGGATCGCCACAGCGGGATCAGAGGATATAGACGGGCAGCGGCGAGAGCTTGTTAGCCCTCGAGCGCGTCCGCGCCCGCCACGACCTCGAGCAGCTCCTGCGTGATCGCCGCCTGCCGGGCGCGGTTCATCGCGAGCGTGAGGTTCTCGATGAGCTCGCCGGCGTTCTTCGACGCGTTCCGCATCGCCGTCATCCGCGCGCCCTGCTCCGACGCGGCCGACTCGAGCAGCGCGCGGTAGATCTCCGTCTCGACGTACACGGGCACGAGCCGCTCGAGGATCTCCTCCGGCTCGGGCTCGAAGATGAAGTCGCCGCGGAGCGCGTCCTCGCGGCGCTCCTCCTCGTCGGTCTCGAGCAGGTGCTCCTCGATCGGGAGCACCTCCTGCACCGTCACCTGCTGCACGAGCGGCGAGACGTAGCGGTTGTAGACGACCCGCACCGCGTCGACCTCGCCGTCCACGTACAGGTCGGCGAGCGCGTGCGCGATCGCCTGCGCGTCGCGGTACTCGGGCCGGTCGCTGAAGCCGGTCCACGCCTGGGTCACCTCGTAGCGCCGGAACGTGAGCGTCGAGCGGCCCTTCTTGCCGGCCACGAGCCACTTGACGTCCTTGCCCTCGCTCCGCAGCTCGCGCTCGAGCTGGAGCGCGCGCCGCAGCACCTGCCCGTTGAACGCGCCGGCGAGGCCGCGGTCGCCCGTGAGTGGGACGATCGCGACCGTCTGCACCTCCCGCCGCTGCAGCAGCGGGATCGTACGGACGCTCGTCGCCGCGCGGGCGACGCCGCCGATCAGCTCGAGCATCCGGTCGGCGTAGGGGCGCATCGCCTCGATCCGGGTCTGCGCGCGGCGCAGCCGGGCCGAGGCGACGAGCTCCATCGCCTTCGTGATCTTGCGCGTGTTGCGGACGGAGCGGATCCGCCGCTTCAGGTCCTGGACGTTCGCCATCAGGCGCCGACGAGGCCCTTCTCTTCCTCGACGTTGAAGCCGTTCTTGAACTTCTCGATCTCGGCCTTCAGCTTCTCCTCGGTCTCGTCGGAGATGTCGTTCGACTCGCGGATCGCGTCGAGCACGGACTTCTCGGTGAGGAGGTGCTCGCGCCACTCCTGCTCGAACCGCGGCACCTGCGGCGTCGGGATGTCGTCGAGGTAGCCGTTGACGCCGGCCCAGAGCGAGACGACCTGCCCCTCCATCGGCACCGGGGCGTACTGCGGCTGGTTGAGGATCGCGACCATCTTCGCGCCGCGGTTCAGCGTCCGCTGCGTCGCCGGGTCGAGCTCCGAGCCGAACTGCGCGAACGCCTCGAGCTCGCGGTACTGCGAGAGGTCGAGGCGGAGGCGGCCGGCCACCTTCTTCATCGCCTTCGTCTGCGCCGAGCCGCCGACGCGCGAGACTGAGATGCCGACGTTGATCGCCGGGCGGACGCCCGAGTAGAAGAGGTCCGACTCGAGGAAGATCTGCCCGTCGGTGATCGAGATGACGTTCGTCGGGATGTAGGCGGCGACGTCGCCGGCCTGCGTCTCGATGATCGGCAGCGCCGTGAGCGAGCCGCCGCCGAGCTCGTCGTTCAGCTTGCAGGCGCGCTCGAGCAGCCGCGAGTGCAGGTAGAAGACGTCGCCCGGGAAGGCCTCGCGGCCGGGCGGCCGGCGGAGCAGCAGCGAGAGCTGCCGGTACGAGTCGGCGTGCTTCGTCAGGTCGTCGTAGATGACGAGCGCGTGCTTGCCGTCGAAGAGGAAGTACTCGCCCATCGCGGCGCCGGCGAACGGCGCCATCCACTTGATCGGGGCCGCCTCGGCGGCGGGCGCGGAGACGATGATCGTGTACTCCATCGCGCCCTCCTCGCGGAGGCGCTCGTACACCTGCGCGACCGTCGAGGCGCGCTGGCCGATCGCGACGTAGATGCAGACCACGTCGCCGCCGAGCTGGTTGAGGATCGTGTCGATCACGATCGCCGTCTTGCCGGTCTGGCGGTCGCCGATGATCAGCTCGCGCTGGCCGCGGCCGACGTTCGTCATCGCGTCGATCGCCTTGATCCCGGTCTGGAGCGGCTCCTTCACCGGCTGGCGGTCGACGACGCCCGGCGCCTTGAACTCGAGCGGGCGGCGCTCGGTCGTCTCGATCGGGCCCTGGCCGTCGAGCGGGTTGCCGAGCGGGTCGACGACGCGGCCGAGCAGCGCCTCGCCGACCGGCACCGACGCGACCTGCCCGGTGCGGCGGACGGGCTCGCCCTCCTTCACGAGCTCCCACTCGCCGAAGAGCGCGGCCCCGACGTTGTCCTCCTCGAGGTTGAGCGCGATGCCGGTGACGCCGTGCTCGAACTCGAGCATCTCGAGCGCGAGCGCGTTCTCGAGGCCGTGCACGCGGGCGATCCCGTCGCCGATCTGGAGGACGGAGCCGACCTCGGACAGGTCGGTCTGGACGTCGTACTGCTCGATCCTCTGCTTGAGGATCGAGGTGATCTCTTCGGGGCGCAGCTTCACGTCGGGTTGCTCCTTCTAGCGTCGGACGAGCTGGTGGCGTAGTCGGTCCAGGCGGCCGCGCACGCTCGCGTCGACGCGGAACGTGCCTGCCTGCAGGATGAAGCCGCCGATCAGGTCGGGGTCGACGCCGCGCGTCGCCTCGATGCGCCGGCCGGAGGCCGACTCGATCTGGCGGAGGATGTCGGAGGCCTCGTCGTCGGTGAGCTCGACCGCGGTCGTGAGCTCCACGTCGAGCCGGCCCTCGGCGCGGGCGACGAGCTGGTCGAACTCGCGCGCGATCTCGGGCAGCTCGGCGGCGCGGCCCTTCTCGACGACGAGCAGGAGGAAGTTGCGGACGAGCTCGTCCGCGTCGGCGAGGAGGTCGCGGATGACCCCGGCCTTCGTCTCGGAGTCGACCTCCGGGTTCTCGAGCAGCGCTCCGAGCTCGGGCACGCTCGCCGCCGCGGCCAGGAAGTCGCCGAGATCCTCCCGGACCGCGGCGAGGCGACCCTCCTCCTGCGCCGCCTCGAAGAGCGCGGACGCGTAGATGCGGTGCGCGGCGGCCACGCGCTACCGCTCGGCCTTCTCCAGCGCGGAGAAGTCGAGGTCCTTGACGGCGTCGTCGATCAGGCGCCGCTGGTCGTCGCGGCCGAGGGCGCCACGCGTGACCTTCTCCGCGGCGTCGAGCGCGAGCGAGGCGACCTCGGAGCGGATCTCCTCGAGCGCCCGCGTGGTCTCGGCCTCGATCTGCCGACGGGTCTCCTCGAGCCGCCGCTGGCGGTCCTGGTCGGTCTCCTCGCGGACGCGCTCGCGCATCGAGTCGGCGACGCGGCGCGCCTCGGAGAGGATCTCCTCGGCCTCGCCGCGGGCGCCCGCCCGCAGCGCCCGGTGCTCCTCCAGCAGCTTGCGCGACTCCTCGCGCGCGTGCTCCGCCTCCTGGAGCGCCTCGCGGATCCGCTGGCGCCGCTCGTCGATGATCTGCTGTACCGGCCCGAACGCGTAGCGCCTGAGCACGAAGAACGTGATCCCGAACGCGATCAGCGTCCAGATCATCAGGCCGGGCACGACCTCGATGAGCGGGTTGGCTGCAAGCGGCATGGGCGTCGTCCCTTCTTCCCGGCCTAGACGAGGACGAAGGCGAGGAGGCCGCCGATGAGGCCGTAGAACACGACGGCCTCGGTCAGCGCGAACCCGAGCCACATGATCCCCTGCAGCTCGCCGCGCAGCTCGGGCTGCCGCGCGACCGACTGGATCATCGACCCGAAGATGTTGCCGATGCCGATGCCGGCACCGAGGGAGCCGAGGCCGATACCGAGCGCGAGGGCGATCGCCTTGCCGGCGTCGACCGCGGTGTCGGCCTGGGCGAGCACGGGGCTGAACACGTTGTTCCTTCCTCCTTGGTTAGTGCTCCGGCTCGATGGCCGAGCCGATGTAGATGGCTGAGAGCGCGGCGAAGATGAATGCCTGGATGCCGCACACGATCACGACCTCGAAGAGGTAGAAGACCGTCGCTGCCGGGACGGCGATCACCGCGACGACGAGGGACTCGAGCACGAAGATGAGCCCGATGAACGTGAGGATCAGCATGTGGCCGGCGAGCATGTTCGCGTAGAGACGGACGGAGAGGCTGATCAGGCGCATGAACTGGCCGAGGATCTCGAGCGGCACCAGCAGCACGAGCATCCCCTTGGGGACGTCCGGGATCCAGCTCTTGAAGTAGCCGACCGGGCCGTTGTGTCGGACGCCCTCGATGTGTGTGAAGACCCACGTCATCAGCGCGAGGGTGAGCGTGACCGAGAGTGTCGACGTGGCCGCGTAGATCGCGAAGGTCGGCAGCTCGACGCCGGCGAGGGTGAAGGTCTCGTCGGAGAGCGGGAGCGGGATGAAGCCGATCAGGTTCACCACGAGGATGAACATGAAGAGCGAGGCGACGTACGGAAACCACCGCGAGATCGCCTTGTGAGGCAGGCCCTGCTCGGCGATCTGTGTCTGCGCCACGTCGTAGATGACCTCGCCCAGGGTCTGACGCCGGTCGGGGTCGACGCGCAGGCGCGTGCGCATGAGCAGGATCCCGGCGACGCACGTGATCACCGCGCCGAGGATCAGGTAGGCGACGGGCTTCGTGATCGAGAGGTCCAGCGGGCCGAGGTGGATCGGGATCCACTCCTCGGTCATCCACTCGTGCGACGGGTCGAACTCCTCCTCCTCGCCGCCGCCGACCTCCGACGCGAGCGCGACCGCGGGCAGCAGCAGCGCCAGGAAGGTGGTGGAGATCAGGGCGAGCAGCTTCTTCACCGAGCCGGGCTCCCGAAGTAGAGGGCGAGCGAGACGAGCAGTTCCAGCGTGTACGCGAGCGCGTAGAGGAGAGCAGCTGCGACTCCCACGCGGGCATCGACGGTCGCGACCGCGATCGCCACGATCATCACCGCGACCGCGCGGAAGCTCATGCCGATCCCCACCACGCCCGAGTGCGCGAGATTACCCGCGCCGAGCTGAAGGCGCGTCAAGACCAGACCGAGGAGCTGCGCCGCGATCCAGAGCGTCGCGCCCAGCGCCCAGCCGGCGAGCGGGAAGCCCGCGACGACGAAGACGGGGAGCGCGAGCACGATCACCGACGCGCCGGCGAGCACCGGGACGAGCCGGCTCGGGACGGGGCGCGGCGTCTCGAAGACGCGCGCCATCACGAAAGGCTCCCTCGGTAGCGGCGGTAGACGACGAAGATCGAGGCGGGAATCCCGACGACGACGCCGACGAGCGCGCCGAGCGCAGCCGACCCCGCGGCCCAGCCGACGAGCGCGCCGACGCCGGCGCAGGCGCCGGTCGTCGCGAGCAAGAGACCGCCCGCTCCGGCAGGGTTGAACGTCGCGCGCGTTCCGGGCTCCATGCGCGGCGAGCATACCAGAGCTTGTGACGGCTCAAATGCCCTGGATTTCCGGTCGAGCGCCCACTTTGTATCGTTGCGTTCGTGCTGGTCGAGCGCATCGGATCGGGGCCCCGCGTGGTGTTCGTGCACGGATCGGTGACGGGCCCGGAGACGTGGTCGCGCCAGCGCCCGCTCGCCGAGCGGTGGACGCTCGAGCTCGTCACGCGACCGGGCTTCTGGCCGCTCGAGCCGGTCGAGCGCGTCGACTTCGAGGCGGATGCGCCGCTCGTCGCCGAGCAGCTCGAAGGCAGCGCGCACCTCGTCGGGCCACTCGTACGGCGGCGTGATCTCACTGCTCGCCGCGGCGCTGCGTCCCGACGCGGTGCGCTCGCTGACGGTGATCGAGCCGCCGGCGCTCGACGTCGCGCGCGGCGACCCGGCCGTCGACGCGATGGTCGCCCGCATCGAGGACCTGTGGTCCGGCGAGCCGCCCGACTCGCGGTTCTTCCTCGGGGAGTTCCTGCGCAGCGTCGGCTCGTCGGTGCCGATGCCGGAGGAGCTGCCGCCGCCGTTGCAGCGTGGCGCGGAGCTGCTGCTCGTCGAGCGCCTGTCGCACGAGGCACGCGTCCCGCTCGCGGCGCTGCGAGGAGCCGGCTTCCCGATCCTCGTCGTCAGCGGCGCGCATTCGCCGGTCTTCGACGCAGTGTGCGACGTGCTGGAGCGGGAGCTCGCGGCGGAGCGCGCGGTCCTCCCCGGCGCCGGCCACGCCCCGCAGCGGGCGCCGGGCTTCAACGAGGTGCTCGAGGAGTTCCTGGCGCGCGCCGAGGCCTAGCTGGCCTTCTTCAGCTGCTCGCTCCGCTTCCGGAGGTACGGGTTCGCGAGCTTGACGATCTCGAGCTGGTAGACGACGAAGAGCGAGAAGCCGACCGCGACGAGCCCGATCGCGCCGGCGAACAGCGTCGGCCAGAGGTGCCACTCTCCGCCCTCGCGGAAGGGGATGAAGCGGGTCGCGAGCGCGGCCGCGGCCAGCGTGATGCACCACGCGTACATCGTCAGCGTCGCGCGCCGCTGCGAGTAGCCGCGCCGCAGGAAGCGGTGGTGAAGATGCGCCTGGTCCGGCGTGTAGATCGGTTGCCCGTGCTTGAGCCGCCGCAGCACCACGAAGGTCGTGTCGAGGATGGGCACGGCGAGGACGAACAGTGGGAAGAACAGCGCCACGGTCGCGGCGGTCTTCAGCAGGCCCTGTACGGCCACCGTGGCAAGCACGAACCCGAGCAGGAGCGCCCCCGAGTCGCCCATGAAGATCCGCGCCGGGTAGAAGTTGTGGCGCAGGAAGCCGAAGCACGCGCCCGCGACGATCGCGGCCACGACGGCCGCGTCCGGCTTCCCCAGCGAGAGCGCGATCACGGCGAAGGTCGTGCCCGAGATTGCGCAGACGCCGGCGGCGAGCCCGTCCATCCCGTCGAGGAAGTTGACCATGTTCATCAGCAGCACGATCCAGAGCACGGTCGCGGGCATCCCGATCCACGCCGGCAGCTCCTGGATGCCGACGAACGGGAAGGTGAAGCGGTCGACCCAGATCCCGAACGCGACCGGGATCACCGCCGCGACGAGCATCCCGCCGAGCTTCTGCCACCAGAGGAGCCCGCGAGCGTCATCGAGCGCGCCGACCGTCGTCGCGACCGCGGCGCCGAGGAGGAGCCCGCGGATCTCCCGATCGATCGGGAGGAACGCGAGCGACGGGACGAGGATCCCGAGGAAGAGCGCGAGCCCGCCGAGCCGCGGGATCGGCAGCCGGTGGATGCGCCGCCGCTCGGGCGTGTCGACCGCGCCGATCAGTCGCGCCATGCCACCCGCCGCCGGCGTCAGCAGCAGCACGAGCACGAGGGCGAGGCCGAAGCCCCACAGCACCTCCGGCGTCTCCCGGAGCTCAGCCCACACGACGCCTACTTCGTCCCGTAGAGGCGGTCTCCCGCGTCGCCGAGACCCGGCACGATGAACCCGCGCTCGTTCAGCTCGCGGTCGATCGCGGCGCACACGACGTGGACGTCGGGATGCTCCTCGTGGACGCGCTCGATCCCGACCGGCGCGGCGACGAGGCAGACGAGCGTGACCGACCGCGCGCCGGCCTTCTTCACCTCGGCGATCGCTGCGGAGCTCGAGTTCCCGGTCGCGAGCATCGGGTCGAGGACGATCGCGTCCCGCTCGACGAGGTCGTCGGGGAGCTTGACGTAGTACTCGATCGCCTCGAGCGTGGTCTCATCGCGGTAGAGCCCGATGAAGCCGACCCGCGCGGAGGAGATGAGCGAGAGCACGCCCTCGAGCATCCCCACCCCGGCCCGGAGCACCGGGCAGACGGCGACCTTCTTGCCGGAGATACGCTCCGCCGCCATCGTCTCGAGCGGCGTCTCGATCTCGACCGTCTCGGTCGGGAAGTCCTTCGTCGCCTCGTACGTGAGCAGCAGCGTCAGCTCGTTGACGAGCTTGCGGAAGTGGACGGTCGGCGTGTCCTTGTCGCGCAGGTACGAGAGCTTGTGCTGGACGAGCGGGTGCGTGACGTGGGTCAGGCGGCCCTTGGTGGCGACGGTCTCGGTCATGCCACGTAGCTCGTGTAGCCGCGGAACCCCGGGTAGAGCGGGCGCTTCTCGCACAGGGCCTCGGCTCGGGCGCCGAGCGCCGCGAGGTCGGCGTCGTGCGACAAGGCCTCGGACATGATCCGCGCCACCTCGCGGAAGTCGTCCTCGTCGAAGCCGCGCATCGTCGGTGCCGGCGTGCCGACGCGGATCCCGGAGGCGATCGTCGGCGGGCGCTCGTCGAACGGGACAGTGTTCCGGTTCACGGTCAGCTTGACCTCGTGCAGGCGCTCCTCCGCGTCCTTCCCCGTCCACTCGGTCGCGCGCAGGTCGACCTGGAGGAGATGCGTGTCCGTTCCGCCGGTAAGGACGTCGAGCCCGCCCGCCTGCAGCTCCTCGGCGAGCGCGTCGGCGTTCGTCCGGATCTGCCGCTGGTAGTCGCGGAACGGCTCGCCCGCCGCGATCGCGAAGCACGTCGCCTTCGCAGCGACCGCGTGGACGAGCGGGCCGCCCTGGAGCCCGGGGAAGACGGCGCGGTCGATCGCCTGCGCGTGCTCCTCCCGGCAGAGGATCACGCCGGAGCGCGGCCCGGCGAGCGTCTTGTGCGTGGTCGAGGTGACGATGTCGCAGTGCTCGACCGGGTTCGGGTGGAGCCCGGCGGCGACGAGCCCGGCGAAATGCGCCATGTCGCACATGAGCAGTGCGCCGACCTCGTCGGCGATCTCGCGGAACCGGTCGGTCTCGACCGTCCGCGGGTAGGCGGAGCCGCCGCAGATGATGAGCTTCGGCCGGTGCTCCTTGGCGAGCTCGAGCACCTCGTCGTAGTCGACGACGTTCGTCTCGCGGCTCACGCCGTAGTGGACGATCGTGTAGAGGCGGCCGGAGAAGTTGACCTTGAGCCCGTGCGTCAGGTGGCCGCCGTGGGCGAGCGAGAGCGAGAGGATCGTGTCGCCGGGCTGCAGCACGCCCATGTAGACGGCGGTGTTCGCCTGCGCACCTGCGTGGGGCTGGACGTTCGCGTGCTCGGCTCCGAACAGCGCCTTCGCGCGGTCGATCGCGAGCTGCTCGATCTCGTCCACGACCTCGCAGCCGCCGTAGTAGCGCTTGCCCGGGTAGCCCTCGGCGTACTTGTTCGTCGGCACCGATCCCACCGCCTCGAGCACGGACGGCCAGGTGAAGTTCTCGGACGCGATCAGCTCGATCTGGCCGCGCTGGCGCTCGAGCTCGCGCCCGAGCAGCCCGGCGATCTCCGGGTCGACGGTCTCGAGGCCCGAGCTGCGGAGCTGCTCGAGCGTGGTCTGGGCGACGGCCATCCGGTCCTCCCTCCGAGGGTTCGCGGCCATGCTACTCCGGGCTCCGGCTCAGCCGACCGCCTGGCGCACGGCCGCGAGCGCGTCCTCGGCGGCGATCGCGCCCTCCCGCAGGACGACCGGATCGTCGCCGGTCAGGTCGAGCACCGTCGAGGGGACGCCCGGGAGCTCGCCGCCGTCCACGGCCACCGCGACCCGCGACCGGATCTCCTCCGGCACGTCCTCGAGCCGGCGCGGGTCCGGCCCGCCGGTGAGGTTCGCGCTCGTGGCGACGATCGCGCCGACCCGTTCGACGATCCAGCTCGCCTGCTCGGGGAGGACGGGCACGCGCACGCCGAGGGTGTCGGGCCGCGAGCCGGTCAGCCAGCGGTAGCGGTGAGCGGGGTTCGGGACGACGATCGTGTACGGCCCCGGCAGGATTGCGCGGAGGATCGTCCCGGTGCGGCCGTGCAGCTCCGGCACCAACTCGAAGAGGAAGTCGAGGTCGGTCGCGATGACCGCCGTCGGCTGCGTGGCCTCGCGGCCCTTCAGCCGGTAGAGGCGCTCGGTCGCCTCGGAGCGGTACGGCGTGGCGCAGAGGCCGTAGACGGTGTCGGTCGGAAGGATGACCGGCTTCCCCGCCCGGATCGCCTCGATGACCTCAGGCACGGCGCCTCCGTCCTTCGACGACTCGCTCCACCCCCGTTAGGTCCCGGGTGATCCTAACGCCGTCGTAGCCGACCGCCTCGATCGCCCGTGCGACCGCGGGCGCCTGCCCGTCGCCGACCTCCAGCACGAGCCACGTCGTCTCGGCCCGCTCCGCGAGCTCCTCGTGCAGGCCATGCCCCACGAGCGCGACCGACGGCTCCCAGTCGCGCACCTCGGCCTGCAGGGACGGCAGCTCGTCGTGGTGGACGTACGGCGGGTTCGAGACGACGAGGTCCCACCCCTCCTCCGCCGCCTCGAAGCCGGCCTCGCGCAGCTCCAGCTGCAGACCGAGCCGCTCCGCGTTCTCGCGCGCGAGCGCGAGGGCGTCGGTCGAGACGTCGACGGCCGTGACCTGCGCGCCCGGATGCTCGTCGGCGAGCGAGAGCGCGATCGCGCCCGAGCCGACGCCGACGTCGAGGATCCGCGGCGCCTCGAGATCCGCGACAACTGCGAGGCAGCGCTCGACGACGACCTCCGTCTCGGGCCGAGGCACGAGCGCGCGCACGTCGGTGCGGAGCGTCAGCCGCCGGAAGCCCCACTCGCCGAGCACGTATGCGAGCGGCTCGCGCGCGCCGCGGCGGCGGAGCAGCTCCCGCACCTGCGCCAGCTCCTCCTCGCGGAGCGGCCGGTCGAACTCCGTGTAGAGCTGGATCCGCGTGAGCCCGAGCGCGTGCGCGAGCAGATGCTCGGCGTCGACGCGAGGCGAGTCCACGCCCTTGTCGGCGAGGAAGTCGGTCGAACGGCGGAGGATCTCCCCGAGGGTCACACGCCGGCGGCGTCGAGCGCCAGGCGCCGTTCCTCGGCGGCGAGCGCCTCCGTGAACTCGTCGAGGTCGCCCTCGAGGATCCGGTCGAGCTGGTGCACCGTCAGCTTGATCCGGTGGTCGGTGAGACGGTTCTCGGGGAAGTTGTAGGTGCGGATCTTCTCCGCCCGCTCGCCCGAGCCGATCTGGGAGCGGCGCTGCGCCGCGAGCTCGGCCTGCTGCCGCTCGCGCTCGGCCTCGTACAGCCGCGCGCGGAGCACGCGCATCGCCTTCTGCTTGTTCTGGAGCTGCGACTTCTCGTCCTGCATCGCCACGACGATCCCGGTCGGGAGGTGGGTGATGCGGACGGCCGAGTCCGTCGTGTTCACCGACTGGCCGCCGGGGCCGGTCGAGCGGTAGACGTCGATCTTCAGGTCGCCGTCGTTCACCTCGATCTCGACGTCCTCGACCTCGGGCATCACCGCGACCGTCGCCGTCGAGGTGTGGATGCGGCCCTGCGACTCGGTGGCTGGGACGCGCTGGACGCGATGGGTGCCGCCCTCCCACTTGAACACCGAGAACGCGCCGTCGCCCTTCACCGCGAAGGTGACGTCCTTGAAGCCGCCGCCGTCGCTCGGCTGCGCCGAGAGCTCCTCGACCTTGAAGCCGCGCCGCTCGGCGTAGCGCGTGAGCATGCGCAGGAGGTCGCCCGCCCACAGCGCGGCCTCGTCGCCGCCGACGCCCTGCCGGATCTCGACGATGACGTCCTTCTCGTCGGCGGGGTCGCGCTCGACGAGCGCCAGCCGCAGCTCGCCCTCGAGGTGCCCGAGGCGCTCCTCGAGCTCGGGCGTCAGCTCGCGCAGGTCCGGGTCGGCCTTCGCCGCGTCGAGGTCGTCGTGGGTCTCGCGCCACTGCTGCGCGAGCGCGTACGGGCCCTCGAGCTCCTTGAGCCGCCTCCCCACGGTCGCCGCCTCACGGTGGTCGTTGTAGACCGTGGGGTCGGCCAGGCGCTCGCGCACCTCCTCGTAGGAGCGCTCCAACTCGCCTACCAGCTGTTCGAAGGACGTCGCGGCCATCGCCGCCGGAGGTTAGCCCGCGAGCCGTGCGTCGAGCGTGATCTCGGGCACCGCCGCGAGCGCCTTCGACACCGGGCAGTTGACCTTGGCGTCCTGGGCCGCGGCGAGGAAGGCGTCCTCGTCGATGCCCGGGACGCGCCCCTCGACCGTGAGCGCCGCCTTCGTGATCCCGGTGCCGGGGACGAACGTGATCGTCGAGGACGTCCGAAGCTCCTCGGGCGGCGTGCCGGCCTTCGCCAGGCCGAGCGAGAGGGCCATCGCGAAGCAGGCCGAATGCGCCGCCGCGATCAGCTCCTCGGGGCTCGTCTTCCCGCCCGGCTCCTCGGCCCGCGCCGCCCACGAGACCTCGAGCGGGCCAAACGCGCCGCTCGGGGCCGCGGCGATCGTGCCGCTCCCGGACATGAGATCGCCTTGCCAGGTCGTCTCTCCTCTGCGCTCGGTCGCCATCAGCTTGCCTCCAGGGTCGCGTCGATCGAAACGGTCCCGCTCGCGCGGATCAGCGCCGAGAACGGGCAGCCCTCGTCTGCCCGCCGGGCCGCATCCGCGAACGCGCCGTCGTCGCTCCCGCGCACGATCGCGCGCACGCGGATCTCGGAGCCGACAACGCGGTGCCCGACTCCCTCGACCTCGTCCATCACGATCGTCGAGCGCACGTCGAGCCGCTCGGGCGGCGTGCGGTCGCGGGTCAGCTCGGCCGCGAGCGACATCGAGTAGCAGGCGGCGTGCGCGGCCGCGAGGAGCTCCTCGGGGCTCGTCTCCGTCGCCCCAGAGGCGACGATCCGCATCGGCTCCGAGAATGGAAGGCCGGCGAACGCGCCACTCGTGCCGGCGGTCAGGGCGCCTCGGCCCTTCGCGGAGCTCCCCTCCCAGGTCACCTCGGCGTCGCGTGTGATCCGCGGCATCGGCCGCGAACCCTAGCTACGCCATGACTTCGACCCGCCGCTCCTCCGGGGTGAGCCCGCCCTCGCGGCGGAGCACCTCCTGGAGGGCCCGGATCGAGACCTCGAGCTGGTCGAGGCTGGGCTCACGGGTGGTGAGCCGCTGCAGCCAGAGACCGGGCGCGAGGAACCCCATCAGCAGCCGGTTGTCCGAGTGCTTGCCGGCGAAGCGGATCACCTCGTAGGCGATCCCGGCGATGACGGGCAGCAGCAGGATGCGGCTCGCGATCAGCCAGTACCAGTCCGGCTGCCCCACGAACGCGAAGACGAAGATGGCGATCACCATCACGTACAGGAGGAACGCCGTCCCGCAGCGCGGGTGGATGAGCGAGTAGCGCTGCACGTTTTCCGGCGTCAGATCCTCGCCCGCCTCGAGCGCGTTGATCGTCTTGTGCTCGGCGCCGTGGTACTGGAAGACGCGCCGGAGATCGGGGAGCAGCGAGATGATCAGGAGGTAGGCGAGGAAGAGCGTGACGCGGATCAGGCCCTCGACGACGACGAAGGAGCCCGTCCCCTCGATCGGCAGGAAGCTCGTGATGATCGCCGGCGTGACCTTGAACAGGGCGACGGCGAAGCCGATCGCGATGGCGAACGCGAAGATGATCGCGCCGCGCGAGAGCTCGGTGGAGACCTCTCCGTCCTCGTCCTCCTCCTGCGCCGCGTAGTTGGCCGAGATGGCGAGCGCACGGAACCCGATCGCGAGCGACTCGCCGAGCGCGACCACGCCGCGGACGATCGGCAGCCGCGCCAGCCGGTGCTTCGCCATCGGGCTCGTGATCGGAAAGTTGACCTCGGCGATGTCGCCGTCGGGCTTGCGCACGGCCAGCGACCAGTTGGAGGGGGTGCGCATCATCACGCCCTCGAGCACGGCCTGTCCGCCGATGGTCATCGACATCGCCCCACCTCTATCGGCTCATGCGCGCGGCTGCGTTAGCCGCGGCGCGCCGAGGCCTTCTCGAGGCGGCGCTGGAACCGCTCGACCCGGCCGCCGGAGTCGAGGAGCTTCTGCTTGCCGGTGTAGAAGGGATGGCAGGCGGAGCAGATCTCGACGTGGAGCTCGGCCTTTGTCGACCGCGTCTGGAAGGTGTTGCCGCACGAGCAGGTGACCGTGGCCAGGACGTACTCGGGATGGATGTCGGTCTTCATCGCCGGGCCAGAATAGCAGAGGCCATTTCGGGTGCCACGTTGCCTCCCGAGACGACGGCGGCGACGGTGCGGGCGCCCTCGAGCGGCACCTTCCCGGCCAGGAGCGCGGCCGTCGTGGCGGCGCCCGCGGCCTCGACGGCGAGCTTCGCGCGCGTGTACAGGAACCGGAACGCGTCCTCGATGTCCTCCTCCGTGACGAGGATCGACTCGACGCCGACCGCCAGGCACTGGGCCACGCAGTTGGGCCCGGCGTAGGGCCCGTTGAGGCCGTCGGCGATCGACTTCGCCTCCACGGTGACGGCCTCTCCCGCGGCGATGCTTGCGTGCAGCGCGCACGACAGCTCGGGCTCGATCGCGATTACCCGCGCCTCGGGCTTGAGGCCCTTGACCGCCGTCGCGATCCCGGAGACGAGGCCCCCGCCGCCGACGGGGACGAGCACGATCTCGGCGTCGGGCACGTCCTCGAGGATCTCGACCCCGACCGTGCCCTGGCCCGCCATCACGAGCGGGTCGTCGTACGGGTGCACGAGCGTGCGGCCGGTCTCGGCCTCCAGCCGGTCGAGGCGCTCGAACGCAGCCGGGATGTCCTCGGCCTCGGTGTCGACGGTGGCGCCGTAGCCGCGCGCCGCCGTGACCTTCATCGGGCTCGCCGTGCTCCACATCACGACGAGGGCATCGATCCCCTGCTGCACGGCGGCGAAGGCCAGCGCCTGGGCGTGGTTGCCGGCCGAGATCGCGATCACGCCGCGCGCCTTCTCCTCGTCGCTGAGCGACGCGAGCTTGTTGAGCACGCCGCGCGGCTTGAAGGACCCGGTGCGCTGGAAGAGCTCGGCCTTCAGGTGGACGTCGACCCCGGCGCGCTTCGAGAGCGTGGCGGAGCGAAGGATCGGCGTCCGGTGCACTCGGTCGCCGATCGTCCTGCGGGCGGCGAGGACGTCGTCCAGCGAGAGCGCGGCGGCGACGGCCATGCGCCGATCCTACTCCTCGGCGCGATTCCGGCACGAAGGCGGCACGGACACCGCGAGGCCGGAATGCCCCAGCCGAAGCGCATTCGCTCGCCGAAAGCATCGTTGCCAAACCGCTGCCAATTCCGCGCCGCGCTGCTGCCACGGCCGTCGCGCACGAGCGAAGCCCGCAGGAGCAGACGCCGGCGGAACGCTCCGGCTCGAGTGACGGCGACCAACGCCGACGGCACTCGCGCCGCGCTTCCGCTGGCGCCGTCGCGCCTAGTAACCCGAACGCAGGGCGTCGCGGTCGATCGCGCGCTTCAGGATCTTGCCCGTCGGCCCCTTCGGGAGTTCGTCGACGAACACGATCCGGCGCGGGTACTTGTACGCGGCCACGCGCTCCTTCGTCCACGCTTGGAGCTCGTCGGCGGAGGCGGTCGCGCCGGGGCGCCTGACCACGACCGCCGCCACCTCCTCGCCCAGTCGCTCGTCCGCGATTCCGACGACGGCCGTTTCGAGGACGTCGGGGTGGGCGTAGAGAGCCTCCTCGACCTCGCGGGGGTAGACGTTGTAGCCGCCGCGGACGATCAGGTCCTTCTTCCGGTCGACGAGGAACAGGTAGCGCTCGTCGTCGAGGTAGCCGACGTCGCCGGTCGAGAGCCAGCCGTCGCGGTCGATCGCCTCGCGGGTCGCCTCCTCGTCCTGCCAGTAGCCGGCGATGACCGACGGGCCGCGGAGCTGCACCTCGCCGACGCCGTCGACGGCTTCGTGGATGCGGATCTCGGTGCCGCCGAGCGGCTTGCCGACCGATCCGGGCTTCCGACGCTCTCCGACCCTGTACGTCGTCGCGATCCCGCTGAGCTCGGTCAGCCCGTAGCCCTCGTGCACCTCGCCGCCGAACGTCCGCTCGAAGTCGTTCGCGACCTCGATGGGGACGGCGGCGCCGCCGACGTGGGCGATCCGGATCGGCGGCAGCTCGCTCGCGTCCTGCGCCGCCTGGCAGAGCGCGATGCACATCGTCGGCACGCCGAGCAAGATCGTCGTCCGCGTCGCCGTCATCGTCGCCAGCGTCCGTTCCGCCTCGAAGCGCGGGACGACCGCGACGGCGGCGCCTGCGAGGAAGGTCGACACCAGCCCGGTGGACTGTCCGAGCACGTGCGTGAACGGCGCGGCTCCGAGCACGACGTCGTCCGGGCCGAGAAGCAGCGCCTCCGCCGCGTTGCGGGCTGCAGCGCGGATGCTGCCGTGGGTGAGGACGGCGCCCTTCGGCCGCCCGGACGTGCCCGAGGTGAAGAGGATCACGGCCGGCTCGTCGTCCTCGCGCTCGACGATCCCGGCGTTCGCCCTGCCGCCGACGGGCAGCTCGTCGTTGACGACCACGTGCGGCGTCGCGGCGCGCACGCGCTCCTCGACCTCCGGCGGGGCGAGGAGGACGTTCAGTGGCACGACGACCGCGCCGGCGCGCAGGGCGCCGAAGAACGCGGCCACGTACGCGGGGGAGTTCGGGAGCCGCAGCGCGACGCGGTCGCCCGCCCCGACGCCGCAGGTGGCGAGCGCGGCACCCGCCTCGGTGATGCGACGGTCGAGCTCCACGTAGCTGACCGTCTCTCCCTCGAAGTACAGCGCCGGCCGGTCCGGCGCTTGCGCGGCGGTGTCGGCGACGATGTCGGCCAGGTTCATCGTGCGAGACGATCGCACGTCCGGCAGGTGCGCGAGCGCGCCGACTCTGCCCGCTGGCCTTCCACATGCCGAGACTATCAGGTAGCCTGATTCGCCCGGGAATGCGAGGAGGAACTGCGATGGGTGTGCTCGACGGGAAGGCTGCGATCGTGACGGGCTCGGCCCGCGGGATCGGTCGGGCCACGGCCGAGTTGCTCGCCGAGCATGGCGCGCGCGTGCTGGTCAACGACCTCGACGCCGAGCTGGCCGAACAGGCGGCGGCGGAGATCGAGGGTGAGACGACGGTCTTCGGCGGCGACCTGACGCAGGATGGCGTGCCGGAAGAGCTCGTCCGGCGAGCGGTGGACGCGTTCGGTCAGCTCGACATCGTCGTCAACAACGCCGGCTACACCTGGGACGGGATGGCGCACAAGATGAGCGACGAGCAGTTTCGGGCGATGCTCGAGATCCACACCGTCGTCCCGTTCAGGGTCCTGCGCGCCGCCGCGCCCTACCTGCGCGACGCCGGCAAGGCCGACCGCGAGGCCGGGCGCGAGATCTTTCGCAAGGTCGTCAACGTCGCCTCGATCTCGGGCACGCAGGGAAACCTCGGGCAGGCGAACTACTCGGCTGCGAAGGCCGGCCTGGTCGGCCTCACGAAGACGCTCGCGCGCGAGTGGGGCGCGTTCAGGGTCAATGTCAACGCGGTTGCGTTCGGGTTCGTCGAGACGCGCCTGACGGCGGCATCCGACGACGACGGCGGCGGCGAGACGTTCGTCAAGAACGGGCAGGAGATCCGGCTCGGGATCCCGGAGAAGATGCGCCAGCTCGCGCCGACGATCATCCCGCTCGGCCGGCCAGCGACGGCGGAGGACGCCGCCGGGCCGATCTTCTTCCTTTGCTCGCCGTGGTCGAACTTCGTGCACGGCCAGGTGCTCACTGCGAGCGGCGGCCAGACGACCGGGATGACGACATGAGCTTCGACGTCAACGCGATAGGCCGCGCCGGCGACGAGCGACGCTACGAGGTGTCGGCGTCCGCGCTCCAGGCGTACGCCGAGGCGACGGACGACGTTCCCGGCGGCCCGGTGTTCGCGATCGTCCCGGTTTGGGACGCGATCGCGCCCGCGTCGCGGGCCGTCGCCTCCGACGAGGCGCGCAAGCGGGTCGTGCACTACGAGCAGGACATGCTGCTCCACCGGCCGATCGAGGCGGGGATGACGCTGGTCTCGCAGGCGACGCCCGTCGCGCTGCTCGGCCGTCCGAACGGCACGTCGCTCGTGATCAAGACGGAGACGCGGACGTCCGACGGCGTGCTCGTGAACGAGCAGTACGTGACGGAGTTCTTCCGCGGCGTCGAGACCGAACGGAGCGTCGGCGAGCGTGCGCCGGACCACCGCCTCGAGAGCGACGGGACTCCGATTGCAGAGATCGCGTATCCCGTCGCCGACGACCAGACGGTTCGCTATGCCGCTGCCTCGGGCGACGACTTCGCGATCCACCTCGACGACGAGTTCGCTCGCAAGGTCGGGCTGCCCGGAAGGATCGTCCACGGTCTCTGCACGATGGCCTTCGCCGGTCGCGCCGTCCTCGAAGCCGCGGGCGTCGACGATCCGCGGGCGGTGAGACGCCTCGCTGTGCGCTTCTCCGCGCCGCTCTATCCCGGCGACACGGTGACGACCCGCATCTGGCGCGTCGACGGCGGCTTCGGCTTCGACGCGCTCGGCGGAGACGGCAAGGCCGTGATCAAGGACGGGCGCGCGGAGCTGCGGTGACCATCGACCTCGCCGCGATCCGCGCGATCGATTTCCACACGCATGCCGAGGTCGGCCGGACGGGGGAAGACGGCCTCCGTCCGGAATGGCGGGACGCGGCGAAGAAGTACTTCGGCGAAGGCGGCGAGCCGACGGTCGAGGACGTGGCGGCGTACTACCGCGAACGCAACATCGCAGCGGTCGTCTTCACCGTCGACGCCGAGACCGTCACGGGTCGCGCCGCGGTGCGGAACGAGGAGATCGCCGAGGTCGCCGCTGCGAACCCCGACGTGCTGATCCCGTTCGCATCCGTCGACCCGCACAGGCCGAACGCGGTGGACGAGGTGCGCCGCCTCGTCCGCGACTACCGCGTACGCGGCTTCAAGTTCCACCCGAACATCCAGGCGTTCTTTCCGAACGACAGCGCGTTCTACCCGCTCTACGAGGCGATCGAGGAGGCCGGAGTCCCTGCGCTCTTCCACACCGGCCATTCGGGGATCGGCTCCGGCCTGCCGGGCGGCGGCGGCATCCGGCTCAAGTACTCGAACCCGATGTGCGTGGACGACGTCGCCGTCGACTTTCCCGATCTGAAGATCGTGCTCGCCCACCCGTCCTTTCCGTGGCAGGACGAGGCGATCTCGGTTGCGCTGCACAAGCGGCAGGTCTACATCGACCTGTCCGGCTGGTCGCCCAAGTACTTCCCGCCGCAGCTCGTCCGCTACGCGAACACGCAGCTGCGGGATCGCGTCCTGTTCGGCTCCGACTACCCGATGATCACGCCCGACCGCTGGCTTTCCGACTTCGAGCAGGCCGACTTCAAGGACGAGGTCCGGCCGCTGATCCTGAAGGACAACGCGGCCCGTCTCCTCGGATTGTCGTGACAGAGCACACACGACCGAGGACGGGCCTCTGAGATGGCCGAGCTCGTGGGGCTGGCAGAGGCGGTGCGCGGGCTCGTCGAAGACGGGCAGACGATCGCCCGGAGCACGCACGCGCGCGTACGGGCTGGCCGCTCCGCGTCGCGGCCGATCTGCGCGAGACTCGCCGTCCGACCCGGCGCGAGCTCGCCGCGCTTCGCGCCCTGCGCACGAAGGGAGCGGCATGACGGACGTCACGGCGCGCGTGGGCGGCTCGTCGCCCGGCGCCGAACCGTATGCGACGATGGCCGGCGTGGCGCACCCCGCTTCCGCCGACGAGCTCCACGACGAGACCGGCGAAGAGCCGCGCGTCAGCTACGTCGTCGCCCGGCTCGAGCGGGCGCTCCGCCAGGCGATCAACGAGCGCGTGCGGGAGCACGGCCTGACGACGTTGCAGTACACGACGCTGAGCGTGCTCGGCCGCCGCCGCGGCGGTCTCTCGAACGCGCAGCTCGCACGCCGCTCGTACATGACGCCGCAGTCGATGAGCGAGGTGATCGAGGCGCTCGAGCGGGCGGGGCTGATCGAGCGGGCGCCGCATCCGAACCACCGGCGCGTCCTCCCGGCGACGCTGACGGCGAAGGGTCGTCGCGTGCTGGCGGTCTGCGAAGACGCCGTCGGTGCGATGGAGGAGGAGATGATGCGCGAGCTCGGGCCCGCGGAGCGCACGGCGCTGCTCGAGGCGCTCAAGAGCTGCGTGCGCTCGCTCCACGCCGGCTTCCCGAACGACTGACTGACGACCTCGGCGGAAGGGAGAGGACGGCCTCCCCCTTCCGCCGGACGTCGACTCAGCAGCCGAGCAGCACCTGGATGTCGCGGGCTCCGGCGACGAGCTGCGCCGCCTGATCCGCGGTCAGGCTCCGACCGGACTCGCGCTGCGCAGTCGCCACGAACTCGGCGAGCTCGTCGCAGACGATCCGCGTGTGCTTCTTCGGCAGCTGCCGTCCCGCCTGCTCGAGCGAGCGCAGCAGCTTCCCGTTCGCCTGCTTGTCCAGGTCGTACGACGCCAGCAGCGCCGTCAGGTCGTCGAGGAGCTCGGCCGGCCCCTTCGAGACAGGCGCCTCGCCGAGCGGCTGCCCGCCGGGACCGTTCTCGAAGGTCAGCCAGCGCGCCTTCGGCGGCCGCTGCGACACACCGGGCCTCGTGTAGTCGCACACGCCGGTCGGGAAGGCGGCCTGCAGGCGTGCCCACTGGTCGTCCGTGAACGCGATCACGCCGTAGTCGGTGCGTGAGAGCGGCTTCGTCTGGCACTTCATCACGTCCTGCGTGAGCGGCCCGCCCGCGGCGATCCGCGGCGCCGTGTAGTGCTGCCACGTGCCGTTGCAGGTCATGTCGCCGCGGACCCCGTCCGCCATGAAGCACGTGTCGACGAGGTCGGCCGGCTTCGCGCGCTGCACCTTTACCGACTGCGGGTCGCCGCTCGTGTCGGCCGCGAGGTTGTCGAGCCACTGCCGCAGGGCGTCGAACTGCGACGGGACGACGCCTCCGGTCCGCGAGAGCCACACGATCTGGTTTGCGTGGTGTCCATTCGAGCGGTCGAGCCGCGCGCGGTACGAGAAGGTCTCGAACGCCGGATGGAAGCCCGTGTCGTCCATCTGGAAGCCCGTGCGGTTGTCGATCTCCGGGATGTCGGCGGCCCCGCTAGCCGCTGTTCATGCGGCCGGTGGCGTAGAGGATCTCGAGCGCCGCCGGATCGGCGGTCTTGCGCTCCGGCGTGAAGTTGCCGTCGATATCGATGCCGCCGATCTTCGAGTTCAGGTCGACGAACTGCTCCGGTGTGATCTGGCCCGCGAGCAGCGCGTTCAGGCCGTACTGGACGCCGACGTTGTCGGTTGCGCTGCGGCCCTTTCCGTTCGGCGCGTCGGGCGTCACGACGACGCCGAAGACCGATCGGAGGAAGTCGAACGTCCCACACCGCTCTCCCGTCGGATTCGTCGGGCTCCAGATCAGCGCGGCGGGCAGGCCGCAGCCGACGCCGGAGGCCGGCAGCAGCTCGGTGCGGTCGGCGCCGAAGGCGAGGATCTTCTGGCCGCAGAGGTTGTCCGGGTTCGTGGGGTTGCTCCCCCAGACCGGCAGCCGCGAGGCGGCGGTCGGGAAGAGCGCGTTCGGCGGCGAGGTGGCGTGGCCCGGATTGAGGAGCGGGCTCGTCGGCCAGAAGTAGTGGAACAGGAGCCGGCAGTCGAGCGAGCCGAGGACCTGCGTCAGGTGGTCGGGAAAGACCTGGCTCGTGCTCAAGCCGTCGAGGAGGCCAGGGTAGTTCTCGGCGAGAAGGTGCTGCTGCATCGACGCTGCCGAGCCGCCGCTCCCCATCGTGTAGAGCAGCGGCCCGTAGCGCTCGACGACGATCTCCTTCGTCATCATCGTCGCCTCGGCGGAGGTCAGGTCGCTGCAGTTGTTCGCGTAGATGTTGAGGCTCGACGTGGCGACCGCGAAGCCGAGCCCGAGCTGCGCCGCCTGCAGCACGTTGCCGGGCGCGGTCTGAACGTGCTGGTTCCCGCACGCGCCGCCGAACGGATGGAAGAGCTTCCTGCTCCACGGCTGGCTCGTCGACCACGGCTCGATCGGCCTTGCCGGGTCGACGAGCACCGCGATCTGGTAGATGCCGCGGTTCGCAGTCCCGGTGACGCGCTGCACGATGAACGGGACCGTCTTGCCCGCGTCCGTGGTCGTCTGCGCGATCGATGCGGCCGGCGGCGGGCTCGCCGGGTCGTACGGGACGAACTGGGGCGGCGTGGCCGTGTTCCGGTAGAGGAGCTCGACCCTCGTCGGTGCGTTGCACTGCGCGTCGATCGCGGTGCCGAGCGGCGGGTTCGACGCGTTCGGGTTGCAGAAGAAGGGCGTCACCTGCGGCCCGGAGAAGACGGGGCCGCCGATCGGGTGGTTGCGGATCGCGACCTGCCGGCCGTAGCCGCCCTCCGGTCGCGCGACGAGTACGTTCTGGCCGACCTGGAGCCCGGTCACGAGCCCCTCGTAGCGGCCGTTCTCGCGGACGGCGAACGCACCGGTCACGTCCGCGCCGTTCAGGTCACCTTCACCGACGCAGGCGCCGCGTCGCCGAGGTCGATCCGGACGAGCGCGTCGCCGCCGGAGATCAGGTCGGCGCGGTTCGACAGCACGCTGATCGCTTCGATGCTCGTCGGTGTGCTGCCCGCCTCGCCCCCGGCGAGCGCCTGACCGGCGGACGCCGACGCGACGACAGCGAGAGCGACGACGGTCACCGCGGACCGGAGACGCCGCTCTCCAAAGAGAGCTTGCACCATCGTTCCCTCCTTCGGAAGACGCCTCGTCGCGCCTCCGGCTCGCCCCAAGGGGCCGGCGCGCAAGGCGCTGCCCCACTACCTCCAGATCCGGCGACCGTATCAGACTACCTGATACTGATCAACCAACCTGACACAGCCCTGCGAACGTAAAGCTGTATCAGGCTCCCTTCCATTGAGCCCGCGGACCCTCTAGAGTCGCGCGCACGGGAAACCGGACGTCCGCCCAAGTCGGCCGAACGTCCCCGAGACCAAGGAGCACCGGATGAGCAGAAGGCTCGCCATCGCGCTGACCCTCCTCGCCTGCGTGGCGGTGCTGCCGCTGCTGACAGGCTTCGCCGAGGGCAAGCAGGCGTTCAGGGGAACCGTCTACCTCGGCATGGACACGCCGCTGACCGGCCCTCAGGCGGTCGTGGGCCAGGGCGACCGCGAAACCGTGACGGCGCTCGTCAACTACTGGAACTCCCGCGGTGGGATCAAGGGACGCAGAGTCGTCGTCGACGTCCTCGACAACGCCTCGAACCCGTCGCAGGGCGTGCAGAACGTCCAACGCTTCATCGGCGACTCGAAGTACGTCGGCATCCTCGGCTCCGGCAACGCGGCCGCGGCGGTCGCCACCGCGCCGCTCGCGACGCAGGGCCAGATCCCCTTCATCGCGCTCTCGCCGCCAACGACGATCGTGCAGCCGGCGCGGCCCTTCGTGTACGTCGCGCTGCCGACGTCGCGCCTGTACGCCTACAACATGGCCCAGTACCTTCGGCGACAGGGCATCCGCCGGATCGCGCTGATGGGCGACAACGGCGGCTTCGGACGCGACGGCGTCGGTCAGGTCCAGGGGCTCGCGCGCGCCTACGGCTTCACCGTGACCGAGAGCGTCATCTTCGCGCCCACCACGACGAGCTTCACCGCGGAACTGGCGCGGATCAAGAGCTCCGGCGCCCAGGCGCTATGGCTCTGGACCGTCACCCCGGCCGCGGCCACGATCGTGAAGGAGTTCCGCCAACTCCAGCTCTCGCAGCGGCTCGTCCTCACGGGCGGGAACCTCGCGCCGCAGTTCCTGCAGGGCACCTGCCCGGACGTCAACGGCGCGCTCGTCAACGGCTACCTCGGAAACGTCTGGAGGTCGCTGCCGAGGAGCAACCCCAATCGCGTGCACGGACAGCTCGTGGAACGGCTCGTCAAGCATCCGATCTCGGTCTTCAACGTCGACGCCTCCACGGCGCTCTACGCGTTCAAGGCCGGCATGGAGCGCGGCGGCTTTTCGCGCGCCGCCATCAACACGGCGCTCGAGACGAAGATCCGCGGGCTGCCGACGCCCGGCGGCAGGCTCTACTACTCGCGCACGAACCACAGCGGGATCCAGCTGCCGAGCATGTGGGCCGGCCGGATCGCCTCGTGCAGGCCGACGCCCCTGTTCGGGACGGCGTTCACGAAGAGGTAGGCGAGCCGGCGACGGGAGCACTGCACGTGGCGGAGGCGGCGTCCTCGTACGCCTGCGAGATCGACGGCGTCGGAAAGTCCTTCGGCGCCGTCGTCGCCGTCGACGACGTCACCCTCCGCATCGAGCGCGGCTCGCTCACGTGCCTGATCGGCCCGAACGGAGCCGGGAAGTCGACGCTGCTCGGTTGCATCTCGGGATTCGTCCGGGTCGACACGGGCCGCGTGCTGGTCGAGGGCGCCGACGTGACCCGCTGGACGGCGCACCGGCGCGCGGACGCAGGACTGGCCGCGGTCTTCCAGACGACCCGCGCGGTCGGAACGCTCGACACGCTCGCCAACGCGATGATCGGCTGTCACCGCTGGACACGCGCGGGCATGCTCGAGGGGATGCTGCGGCCGCCGTGGCAATGGCGCGAGGAACGGCGCGCGCAGGCGGCCGCGTACGAGGCGCTCGACCTCGTCGGTCTCGCCGACCGCGCCCGCGTGCCGGCCGCCGCGCTGCCGCTCGGCCAGCTGCGCCTGCTCGCGGTCGCGCGCGCCCTGGCGCAGCGGCCGAGCGTCCTCCTGCTCGACGAGCCGGCCGCTGGGCTGCGCGCCGCCGAGAAGGCACAGCTCGTCGCGGCGTTCAACGACTTGAAGCGCACGGATCTGACCCAGGTGCTCGTGGAGCACGACATGCAGTTCGTCGGCTCGCTCGCCGACCGCGTGATCGTGCTCGACCGGGGGCGCGTGATCGCCGACGGGACGCCCGCTCAAGTCCGCGAGGACGCGCGCGTCATCGACGCGTACCTGGGGTCCGCGACGCTGTGACGGCGCTCCTCGAGGTCGAGGAGCTCGTCGTCCGCTACGGCGAGGCGGTCGCCGTCGACACCGTCTCGCTGCGCGTCGACCACGGCGAGCGGGTTGCCCTGATCGGCCCGAACGGCGCCGGCAAGAGCTCGCTCCTGAACGCCGCGTGCGGCGTCGTCCGCCCGTCGTCCGGACGCGTCCGCGTCGACGGCGACGACGTGACCGGGGCTGCGCCCGCGGCGCTCTCGTCCGGCGCGGCGTCAGCCAGGTCCCGGAGGGCCGGCACGTGTTCGCGTCGCTCCCGGTCGAGGCGAACCTCCAGCTCGGTGCCTACGGCCGATTCTTCAGCCTCGAGATCGTCTCCTCGACGCTCCGCTACCTCCGCCGGAAGGACGAGGTCCGGGAGCGACTCGAACGGGTCTACACACTCCTGCCGAAGCTACGCGAGTTGCGCGAGCGTCCCGCCGGACACACGTCCGGCGGCGAGCAGCAGATGGTCGCGATCGGGCGAGCGCTGATGGCCGAGCCGCGCGTCCTCGCGATCGACGAGCTCTCGCTCGGCCTCGCCCCGCTCGTCGTCGAGCAGCTCGTGGAGTTCCTCGTGCGCCTGAACGAGGAGGAGGGAGTCGCAATCCTGCTCGTGGACCAGAACGCGGTGCTGGCGTTCTCGCTCTGCGAGCGCTCCTACGTGCTCGAGACGGGCAGGATCGCCGTCGAGGGGCCGAGCTCGGAGCTCCGCGATCGGCCCGAGGTGCGCAGCGCCTACCTCGGAGGCGGGAGCGGCCCCAAGTGACGACGTTCCTCCAGCTCGTCGTCGTCGGGATCTCGACAGGCTCCGTCTTCGGGATCGTCGGGATCGCCCTCGTCCTCGTCTACCGGACGACCGGGATCGTCAACTTCGCCCAGGGCGTCTTCGCGGTCCTCGGCGGCGTGTTCACGTTCGAGCTCGCCCAGCACATGCCCATGCTCCCGGCGATCGTCGTCGCCGTCCTGCTCTCGGCGGTGCTCGCCACGGTCACGGCGGTCGTCGCCGTCGGGATCCGAGGACGGACGACGCACCTCGCGAGTCTCGTGATCACCGTCGGCATCGCTCTCACCGCAGAGGCCGTCCTGCTCGCGACCTTCGGCGAGGTCCCGCGCTCGTACGCGGGCATCTCCGAGCACGCCTGGGACATCGGCGGCGTCCTCGTGCAGCCGCAATACGTGCTGATCGCGGCCGTCGCGCTCATCGCGGCGGTCGCTCTCACCTTCTTCCTCCGCCGAACGATCGTCGGGCAGGCACTCGTGGCGTCCGCCGACTCGCCACGCGCCGCAGAGCTCGTCGGCCTCAACATCCGCTCGATCGCGGTGATCGCCTTCGCCGTCGCCGGCGCGCTCTGCGCCCTCGGCGGCGCGCTGCTCGCTCCCACCGTCCCGGTCGTCTACAACGCCGACCTCGCCCTGACGATCAACGGCTTCGCCGCCGCCGTCTTCGGCGGCTTCGCCTCGATCCGGCTCGCGCTGCTGGGCGGCTACGCGCTCGGGATCGTCGAGCAGCTCGTCGTCGGCTACGTCGACCCGCAGTACAACCTCACGATCGCGCTCGTCGTCATGCTCGTGCTGATCGGCTGGCGCTCCCGGAAGGAGCTCGCGGTTTGAGCGGTGGCGTCGGGACGCAGCGCGGCGGCGGTGGAAGGGGCCGCTCGTCTCGCGGCGATCGTGGCGGCCGGCGCGTTCGCCTGCTGGCTGCCGTTCCAGCTGTCGCGGCTCGACCTCGCCCTCTACGACCGCATGGGCCTCTACACGCTCGTCACCATCGGGCTCACCCTGCTGATGGGGTTCGCCGGACAGGTCTCGCTCGGACAAGGCGCCTTCTTCCTGATCGGCGCCTACACGTCGGGCCTGCTCACCGTCGGCCTCGACCCCGACACGCGTCTCGTCGACCTCGAGGCGGGGATCGCGCCGCTCGCCGCGCTCGCCGCCGCCCCCGTCGTGACCGCAGTCGTCGCCGCGGTCATCGGTGTACCGCTCCTGCGCCTCCGCGGGCACTACCTCGCGTTCGCGACGCTCGCTTTCCACCTGATCATGCTGTCGCTGCTCTACGCGCAGGACCGGTTCACGGGCGGCCAGTACGGCGTCACCGTCGTGAAGCCGCTCGAGGTCTTCGGCCACTCGATCAGCGGCGCCACCCACGCCGCCGTCGTCTGGGCCATTGTTGCGATCGCGCTCCTGCTGTCGGCGAACCTCGTCCACTCGCGCGCCGGCCGCGCCCTGCAAGCGATCGCCGAGAGCGAGCCCGCCGCCGCGGCCGCGGGAGTCAACGTCGCGACCTACAAGCTGCGGCTCTTCGTCCTCGCAGCGGCGCTCGCCGGCCTCGCCGGCGGCCTGTTCGCGTTCTTCGCGCAGTTCGTCGGACCCGAGGACTTCTCCATCATCCTCAGCCTCCAGTTCGTTGTGATGGTCGCGGTCGGCGGGCTCGGCAACGTGTATGGCGCCGTCGTCGGCACCGTCGCAATCCTGTGGCTCGAGCATCGCGTGCGCGACCTCGGAACGCACGAGAGCCTGCTCGGCTGGGACCTGCCGCCGCAGGCACCGAGCGTCCTCTCGCTCGGCGTTCTGGGCGTGATCCTGATCGTCGTCATGCTCTTCTTCCCGAACGGCCTCCTCCCCGCTGTGCTCGGCGGCGTCCGGCGTGCGCGCCACCGCCGCCGCGGGGCGCCCGCGCGTGCGCTCCCGGTCTCCGACCGCGGGCCCGGCACGCGGTAAGCCCGCCGGAACGCGAGGAAGCCGCGTGTGCCTCTACATCCGCTGCCGCAGCGCGAGCACGTTCGCGACGTAGCGCGTCGTCTCGGGGCCGAGGCCGTGCTTCCGGACGGCCGCCGGGCCGCGGTAGTACGCGCCCAGCGCGAGCCGCTCGTCGCCGCCGAATCGCTCGAGCAGGTTCGCAAGGAACGCGGTGCCGACGCGGACGTTTCCGTCGGCCGTGTGCGGAATCCGCTTCCCGACGACGACGGTCTCGACGAAGTCCCAGGTCGCGGGCGTCACCTGCATCACGCCGCGCGCGCCGGCCGCCGAGACGACGTGGTTCTGGTGCCCCGACTCCTGCCAGGCGAGGGCGCGGACGAGGCGCGGGTCGACGCCGTAGTGGCGTGCCCAGTAGGCCATCGAGCCCGACACCGTCCGCGGACCGCCGCGCCGGATGCTCAGACCGGACACGTCGAGCACCTCGAGCGTCGCCGGGCCTGCGATCCCGTCCGGGGCGAGGCCGGCGCGCCGCTGGAAGCGCACGAGCGCCTTCCGCGTCGTCGGCCCGAAGCGCCCGTCGACGGCGCCGCGGTGCGCGCCGGCGCGGAGCAGGAGGAACTGGAGCACGGACACGTCCCACCCGACGGCGCCCTGTCGCAGGATCCGCCTGCCGAGCAGCGGTGTCCCGAGCCGCCCGAGCGCCGTCCGCGTCTTGATCCCGGCGATGCCGTCGACCTGCAGCGAGGCCCGCATCTGGAACGCGCGGATCGCGGCGGCCGTCGCCGGCCCGGCGATGCCGTCGATCGGGCCGGCGTACAGGCCGTGCGCGCGCAGCGCGACCTGAAGGCCTGCGACCTGCGGGTTCGTCGCGGCTCCCGCGTCGGGTGCGGAGAGAAGGACTGCGAGAGCCGAGACGACGACGATGAGCCGCCTCGGAGACATGCGGACGGTCCCGGTTCGGGACCGGGGACGCCGTTCCTTCCCGGCTCAGGTGTTCGTGTACTCGGGTCCCGGAGCCGCCCTCGGGCGGGGTCAAGCGGCCGCCCTTGGCCGTGATCGCGCCGCACTGGACGCAGTTCGACGCGTTGACCTGGACGGTGACCGTGCCCTGCCCGTCCGACTCGCCGAGCTCGTAGACCGAGGCGGGGCACATCCGCACCCACAGCTCGGCGAGCCGGAGCGGCACCTCGCGCTGGATCCGGATGTGGTTCGGCTGGTCGTCCCGGGTCTTGTTCCCGGACAGGAAGACCGACGAGAGCTTGTCGAAGGTGAGCTTCCCGTCGGGCGACGGGTACGACTTCGCGCGGTCGGTGCGGATGAGCTCGTGCGCGCCGTTCGGCTCGATGCGGAACTCCTTCGGCGGGAAGCGGCCCTTCGTGACCGTCATCGCCGAGGCATAGGCACCGCCGACGAAGAACCCCTTGTCGAAGACCTGGCGCATGTTCCGCACCTCGCGCAGGTCGCGGACGACGTAGCTCGACCGCAGCTCCTCGTCGTACGAGTCGAGGGCGCCGATCCGGGCCGGGTTCTCGCCGCGACCGAGCGCGCGCCAGGCGGCCTCGGCAGCGAGCCGGCCCGACTCGACCGCGTAGTGGATGCCCTTCAGCGTCGGCACGTTGACGAGGCCCGCGCTCTCGCCCGCGAGCAGCAGCCCCGGCGCGTTGAAACGCGTCGGCAACGCGTGGTACCCGCCCTCGGTGATCGTCTTGGCGCCCCACGCGACCCGCTCGCCACCGTCGAGGATCTTCCGGACGAGCTTGTGCGTCTTGAACTCCTGCAGCACGTCGTGCACCGAGAACTCGGTGTCCCGATACTCGAGCCCGGCGACGAACCCGAGCGAGACGAGCTCGTCTCCCATCGGATAGATGAACGAGCCGCCGAACTCGCCGTACTTCGCCCGCTTGCGCAGCGGCCATCCCATCGTGTGGACGATCTGCCGCAGCGGCTTCGGCACCCGCCAGACCTCCTTGACGCCGAGCGCCCAGACCTGAGGGTGCGCCCCCGCCAGCCCGAAGCGGTCGACCGCCGCTCCGGTCAGGTGGCCGGCGGTGCCTTCGGCGAGCACGGTCACGCGCGCGACGAGGTCCGATCCGGGCTCGAAGTTCGGGAGCTCCTCCCCGTTCCGGCCGCGGCCCTTGTCGCCGGTGCGGATCCCGCGCACCGTGCCGTGGTCGACGAGCAGCTGCTGGGCGGAGGTCTGGGTGAGGAGCATCGCGCCGCTCTCCTCCGCCCGCTCGGCGAGCCAGCGGCCGAGCTCGGAGACCGAGGCGATGACGTTCCCGTGGTTCCGCATCGTCGGCGGCGGCGGGATCCTGATCGCCGACCCCTTCGTCAGCAGGTACACGCCCTCGCCCGGGACCTCGCCGTAGGTCGGGATCGCGTCGAGCTCCGGCCGGTCGCGGAACAGCGTGCGCAGCGCGCGCGGGTTGACGACGGCGCCGGAGAGAAGGTGCGAGCCCGGGCCCTTGCCCTTGTCGATCACCGCCACCGGCACCTCGCCGAGCCGCTCGGCCGTCCCGGGGTCCTCGTCCATCAGCTGCCCGAGCCGGATCGCGCAGGCGAGACCGGCCGGCCCGCCGCCGACGATGCAGATGCCGACCTCGATGCGCTCGTCGGCCGGGTCGGTGGGGACTGCGATCGCCTCCGACGGCGAGAACGGTGGCGGGTAGTCGGCCGGCCGGACGGTCACGACCGGCGCTCGCGCACGAGCTCCGTCAACTTGGGGACGATCTGGTGGAGGTCGCCGACGACGCCGAGGTCGGAGTACTCGAAGATCGGGGCGTTCGGATCCTTGTTGATCGCGACGATGACCTGCGACGACTGCATGCCGACCTTGTGCTGGATCGCACCCGAGATCCCGAGCGCGACGTAGAGCTTCGGCGACACGGTCTTGCCGGTCTGGCCGACCTGCGCCGCGTACGGGTACCAGCCGGCGTCGACGACCGCACGCGTCGCGGCGACGGCGCCGCCGAGCGCCTTCGCGAGCTCCTCGGCGAGCGAGAAGGCCTCGGGCGAGCCGAGCCCGCGCCCGCCGGCGACGATGACGTCGGCGTCCTCGATCGAGGGCCCGCTCTGCTCCTCGTGGGCCTGCTCGACCATCTCCGCCTGCGTCGAGAAGTCCTCGAGCTGCGGCTCGACCCGCTCCACCCGCGCCTCGCCTCCCGTCTCGACGGGATCGAACGCGCCGGCGCGGAACAGGGCAAGCCGGGGCGTCGACGTCCAGCCGACGTCGCAGATGACCGAGTCAGAGAGCGCCGGCTGCTTGCCGACGAGCTGCCCGTCCTGCTCGACGAGGTCGGTGAGCTGCCAGTTGAGGCCTGCGTCCAACCGCGCGGCCAGAGCGGCGGCCACGTCGGCGCCGAGGATCGACGAGGCAAACAGCACCGTGTCGAAGCCGTGCTCGCCGACGAGCTGCGCGAGCACGTCCACGCGCGGCTGCGGGAGCGGCGCCTCGAGGCGCGGGTCGTCCGCGACGAAGACGGTGGCGGCGCCGAACTTCCCGGCCCCGCCCGCGAGCGATTCGACGCCCGAGCCGGCCACGACGGCCGAGACCTCGCCGCCGAGCTGCGCGGCCTTCGAGAGCACGGCCAGCGACGGCTTCAGCAGCTCGTCGCCGTGGTGCTCGAGGAAGACGAGCGTGCCCGGCACTAGACGAGCCTCTTCTCGGCGAGGAAGTCGACGATCTGCGCGGCCGCGTTGCCGTCGTCCTCGACCTTCCGCGAGTCGCCGCGCGGCGGTGGGTCGCCGAGGGCGAGCACCGACGTTCGCGACGCCTCTTCCCCGGCGTCCACGCCGAGGTCGGCGAGCGAGAGGACGTCCTGCTGCTTCTTCTTCGCGCCCATGATCCCCTTGAGCGACGGGTAGCGCGGCTCGTTGATCGAGTCGGCGACCGCGACGACGGCCGGCAGCGGCGCCCGGATCACGTCGTAGCCGAACTCCGTCTGGCGGCGGCCGGTCAGCGAGCCGTCCTCGACGGTGAGCTCGGCCACCTGCGACACGAGCGGCCGGCGCAGGCGCTCGGCGACCGCGGCCCAGAGCACCGCGCCCTCGGAGTCGGCCGCGTACTGGCCGAACAGGACGAGGTCGGCACTCTCGCGCTCGAGCGCGGCGGCCAGCACGCGCGAGGTCGCGACGAGGTCGGAGCCGGCGGCGCCGTCGTCGGAGACGAGAACGGCCCGGTCGGCGCCCATCGCGAGCGCCTTCCGCAGCGCGTCGACGGTCTTCTCCGGACCCATCGAGACGACGACGACCTCCCCGTCGCCGCCCACCTCCTTGAGACGGAGCGCCTCCTCGACGGCGTTGGCGTCGAATGCGTTCAGCGCGCCCTCGCCCGAGCGGTCGAGCCGCTTCGTGGACGGGTTCATGCGCCGGTGCGCCGCCTCCGGAACCTGTTTCACGCAGACCGCGATCTTCATCGGCCGAGACTCTAACCACGGTCGCGCGTGGGACCCGTGAGGTACCGGTCGGCCCATGGCAGCTTCCGGAAAGCCTGGTAGGGTGCGGCCCTTCGAGCCCGAACCGGAGCCATGTGACTCGCCACCGGACGACAGCCCGAAGCATCCTGGCCGCCGCAGTTCTCGCCGGCCTCGCCGCCTGGACCGCGACCGCCGGCGCGGCGGTGCCGCCGCTGATCTTCCCCGTCGTCGGGGCGACGACCTACACGAACGACTTCGGCGACCCGCGCGGGCAGGGTCGGCACGAGGGCAACGACCTCATGGCCGCGAAGCGCACGCCGGTCGTCGCGGTCGAGCCGGGCACGGTCGAGTTCTGGGTCACGTCCTCGCGCGCCGGCTGCATGCTCTACCTCCACGGCGCGAGCGGCACGACCTACCTCTACATCCACCTCAACAACGACAAGACGCTCCGCAACGACAACACCGGCGGGTGCAAGCCGGGCGTCTCGTTCGCACCGGGGCTGAAGACGGGCGCCAAGGTCGAGGCCGGCGCGCTCGTCGGCTTCGTCGGCGACTCCGGCGACGCCGACGGGATCGCGTCGCACCTCCACTTCGAGGTCCATCCCAAGGGCCGTGGCGCGGTGTCGCCGTACGCGCACCTGCAGAAGGCGAAGCGGCTGCTCTTCGCGGCCGCCACGGGCTCGCCGTTCACGCTCGCCCTGAACGGCACGGTGGTGCAGGCGAGCGACGGGTTTCTCGAGCTCGACGTCTCCTCGCTCACGCGCTACCCCGGCAGCCAGCGGATCCCGAAGGTCGGCCGCATCGTGGAGCTCGCGGTGCCGCCGGAGACGGCCGTGTTCAACCCGCTCGGCGCCCTGATCGCGGCCGCCAAGCTCGCCGCCGCCGTACCCGGCCAGAAGGCGCAGGTGTGGACGGCCCGCGCCGAGACCACGCTCGAGGCGCAGCTCGGGATGCCGCTCATGATGTCGACGCAGAAGATCCTGCTGCGGGCGTCCTAGGCGGGCACGCGGTCGCGCAGGAACTCGACGATCTCGCTGGTCGGCGCGCCCGGGGTGAACACCTCGGCGACGCCCTGCCGCTTGAGCTCGTCCGCGTCGTCCTGCGGGATCGTCCCGCCGACGACGACGACCACGTCCTCGGCCTCCTGCGCGCGCAGTCCCTCGAGGATCCGCGGGACGAGCGTCATGTGCGCGCCCGAGAGGATCGAGATCCCGACCGCGTCCGCGTCCTCCTGGATGGCGGTCTCGACGATCTGCTCGGGCGTCTGATGGAGGCCGGTGTAGATGACCTCCATGCCGGCGTCGCGGAGCGCGCGGGCGATGATCTTCGCGCCGCGGTCGTGCCCGTCGAGACCCGGTTTCGCGATGACGACGCGAATAGTTGCCATCGGTCGGCCAGTATAGGGGGGTGAAGCTTCAGGTCATCGGCTCCTCGCCCGCCTGGCCGAACCCGGGCGGCGCCCATGCGGGCCTGCTCGTGTCCGGCGCCGGGAGCCTGCTCCTCGACTGCGGCCCGGGCGTGCTCGCGCGGCTGCGCGACCGGTACTCCGAGAACGGCTGGCCGCGGGTCGACGCGATCGCGATCACGCACTTCCACCTCGACCACTGGGGCGACCTCGTGCCCTGGGTCTGGGGAAACAGCTTCGGCCTCGGCCACGACCTGCCCCAGCCCGAGCTCCACGTCCCGCCCGGCGGGCGCGACCGGCTGCGCGGCTTCGGCACCGACCTCGGCCGCGACGACATGTTCGAGTCCGCCTTCCGGGTCTCCGAGTACGAGGAGCGGACGCCGTTCGAGGCGGCCGGCTTCCGGGTGACGCCGCTCCGCGTCCCGCACTACCGGCTCGACACCTACGCGTTCCGCGTCGACGACGGCGGGCACGTCCTCTGCTACTCGGGCGATGCAGGGCCGTGCGAAGCGCTCGTCGACGCGGCCCGCGACGTCGACCTCTTCGTCTGCGAGGCGACGCTCGCGCGCGGCGAGCTCGACGGGACGCCCCGGGGCCACCTGGACGCGGACGAGGCGATCGACGCCTTCCGCCGCTCGGGCGCGCGGCGGCTTCTCCTCACGCACCGTCCCGCGGAGTTCCCGAAGCCGGACGGCGTCGAGGTGGCCTACGACGGGTTCGAAGTCGACCTGTAGTCGCGCTCGACGGCGGCGGTGCGCCGCCAGTCGCGGACGCCCTTCGCTCCGACGACGAGGACGACGAACGCCAGCGGGACGAACGCGAGCAGCAGCCAGAGCGGGTTGATTCGGCTCTCGAGGTCGTCGCCGGCCGGCCGGTCGATCGCGAACTGGCTGGAGCCCTGGGCCCCCACGGGCGCCCCGCTCGCGGTCGAGAGCATGCTCGCCGGCGACCAGTTGCTCACGCGCCACCGCCGCTCCTCGCCCGAGCCCGAGAGCGTGACGTCCATGTAGAAGGTCATCGGCTGCTGCGTCGACCCCTTCGGCGGGTAGACGCTGACCTTCCAGCCGACGAGGTTCGGGTGCGAGTAGTCGAGCCGGTAGATCGCCGCGTCCACCGGGTACGGCACGACCGGGATGTCCCCCGTCGCCCACGAAGCCTTCGTGTAGCCCTCGCGCAGCTCCGGGTGCACCACGTCCCACGCCCGCTCCGGGTGGTCGCGCTTGACGGCCGCATCGAGGAACACGTCGGCCGCGTCGATCGTCGCCGCCCGGACGTCCTTCGTCAGCACCACGTTACGCGGCGTCGTCAGGACGACGGCGGGCTCGGTCGACATCGTCTCGGGCACGCGCTCGACCTCGGGCCAGAGCAGTGCGACTGCGACCAGGCCGCCGAGGAACGACGCGACGCCGCTGCCCCACGCCAGGCGCCTCCGTCGACGTGGCGAGGACAGGAGCCCGCCGGGGGCGGCCATTACTGGTTGCTGGACGGGACCGGGACGGTCGAGTACGGCCCCCAGTAGTCCACGAGCCAGTTGCCCTGGAACTTCCGGACGCCGATGAAGAAGATCTGCGGCTTCACGTCCGAGCCCTTCTCCGGCGCGAGCGCGACCCGCATGATCGCCGAGTCGGCGTACGACTCCTCGACGCTCATCGGGGCGGGATCGCTCGAGCTCACGGGATACGGGACGACCGGGATGTTGCCCGTGAGCCACTCCTGCTTCGTGAGCCCCTCGCGGAGAATCGGATGCGTGAGCTGCCACCCGCGCTCGAGGTTCTTCCGGTTCACGGCGGTGAGGATGAACTCGCCGGCCACCTTCCGCGCCTCGCGTGGCAGCGGGGCCTTCGGGCCCTCCTGCGAGACGATCGCCGGCTCCTGCTCGATGACCTCGGGCCGCGCCGTGCCGGTATCGCCGACGATGACGACGACCGCAACGGCGACGCCCACGGCCACGACGATGCTCCCGATCCAGAGCAAGCGACGCTGGGCCTTGGGCGACGACATGGTCGAGCGGACGCTCATGCGACGAGTGTAGACGGCGTCGCGGCGCACCGGTTAGCGGCGTTAACCGCGGCTTAAACGCATGCCTGGTCGCGTGCCTGGCCGGAATTGCACGCCCGAGCCGGACTGAAGTCCGGCACGGGACCTAGAACACGGGCGTCTCCCGCCACACGCCCCACACGTCGCGGAGCGCATCGCACATCTCGCCCATCGTCACGTACGCACGCGTGCCCTCGAGGATCGGGCCCATCAGGTTCTCGTCGCCGGCGGCCGCCGTCCTCAGGTGGGTGAGGGCCGACTCGACGGCCGCAGCGTCGCGCCGCGCACGCAGCGCCTGGACGCGGTCGATCTGCTTCTGCTCGAGCGACGGGTCGACCCGGAGGATCTCCACCGGCGGCTCGTCGTCGAGCACGTACCGGTTGACGCCGACGACGACACGCTGGCCGGCCTCGACCTCCGACTGGTAGCGAAACGAGGCCTCGGCGATCTCGCGCTGGAAGAAGTTCTCCTTGATCGCCGCGACGACGCCGCCGAGCTCGTCGATCCGGCGGAAGTAGTCGTTGGCCTCCGCCTCGATCCGGCTCGTCAGCGACTCGACGAAGTAGGAGCCGCCGAGCGGGTCGATCGTGTTGACGACCCCGCTCTCGTGCGCGATCACCTGCTGCGTCCGCAGTGCGATCCGGACCGCGTTCTCGGTCGGCAGGGCGAGCGCCTCGTCGAACGAGTTCGTGTGCAGCGACTGCGTCCCGCCGAGCACCGCCGCCATCGCCTCGAGCGCCGTGCGGACGATGTTCACCTCCGGCTGCTGCGCCGTCAGCGACACGCCGGCGGTCTGCGTGTGGAAACGCATCAGCCACGAGCGCGGGCTCTTGGCGCCGTACCGCTCGCGCATCGCCGTGGCCCAGATCCGACGCGCGGCGCGGTACTTCGCGATCTCCTCGAAGAAGTCCAGGTGGGCGTTGAAGAAGAAGGAGAGCCGCGGCGCGAAGTCGTCGACGTCGAGGCCACGCTCGAGCGCCCACTCGACGTAGGTGAACCCGTTCGCGAGCGTGAACGCGAGCTCCTGCGCGGCCGTCGAGCCTGCCTCCCGGATGTGGTAGCCGCTGATCGAGATCGGGTGCCACTTGGGCATCTCCCGCGCGCAGAACTCGACCATGTCGGTGACGAGCCGCATCGAGGGCTCGGGCGGGAAGATGTACTCCTTCTGCGCGATGTACTCCTTGAGGATGTCCGTCTGGATCGTCCCGCGGAGCTCGCGCATCGGAACGCCCTGCTCCTCGCCGACGACGGCATAGAACGCGAGCAGCATCGCCGCGGGCGAGTTGATCGTCATCGAGGTCGAGACCTCGCCGAGCGGGATCCCGGCGAAGAGCGTCTCCATGTCCTCGAGGGAGTCGATCGCGACGCCCTCGCGGCCGACCTCGCCGAGCGACCGCGCGTGGTCGCTGTCGTAGCCCATCAGCGTCGGCATGTCGAACGCGGTCGAGAGGCCCGTCTGGCCGTGGTCGAGCAGGTAGCGGAAGCGCTCGTTCGTCTCCTCGGCCGTCCCGAAGCCGGCGAACTGCCGCATCGTCCAGAGCTTCCCGCGGTACATCGAGGGGTAGACCCCGCGCGTGAAGGGATACGTGCCCGGCTGGCCGAGGTCGCGCTCCGGGTCGAGCTCCAGCGACGTCGGGTCCGTACGAGCGGGTCGACCTCGTTCCCCGAGATCGTGGTGAAGAGCTCGCCCTGACGCTCGGGCGCGGCGTCGTAGAGCTCGCGGCGCCACGCCTCCGTCTCGCTCGTCGCCCGGGGGTCCTCGGTCGTCGCCATCCAGGCGACAGTCTACGGCCCGCGCGGCGTCGCACTCGGCGAACCTCAATCTCAGGTTGAGATTGATCCTCGGCCGTGGACGGGGCGGCCCCCGCTCTGGCAGGCGAGGACCGGCGTGCCCCATCCGGGGGATCTTCGCCCGTTGGACGCCGCAAAGCGCTCGCGTGCTCGCCGGAATCGGCCGATAGGCCGAGGGCAACGCACGGACGCGTGCGGTGAGAAGTGACCATGGCGAGCACACCGGAACAGCGGCAGCTGGACGAGCGGGCGGCATTCTCCGCCCGCTTCGGCCTGTCGCGGGTCCGTGTGCTCGCCGCAGTCGCGGCGCTCGTCGTCGCGGCGGTCACCGCCTCCTCCGTCGTCCTCGCTCAGCTCGCCGGCTGGAGGGCGCCGGAGCACCCCGTGACCCCCGGCTTCCTGGCGACGGCACTCGGCGCACCGCAGGCCGACGCGCCGCTCGTCAGGGAGCCGGCCGCGGGTGTCGCCGTCACTATCGACGAGACGGGATTCAAGGTCATGCATCGCGACGCGTCGCTCGGCGTCTCGAGCGACACCGGCGTCGGGCCCGTGGACGACCTTCGAGCACGGCGCCGTCCGCGCGACCCCGTACGGGTCGGAGACGATCGCCGTCGACCGGACGAAGACGGAGCAGTACCTCGACCGTCGTCGAGCGTCAGGGCAGAAAGACGTGGCGCTGGCGACTCGAAACGCCAACCCTCGAGCCAAGGTTGAGACACGACGGCGCCATCGAGTTGCTCGGCGCAGATGGTGGGAACTCTGGACTCACCATCCTCCCGGCGGCGATCCTGGACCCGAAGGGCCGGAACATCACGCCTGCCTCGACCCGGTGGTCGCTCGACCGCGACGACCGCGGATGGCTGCTCGAGCTCGACCTCGACGACTCACCGCTCCCCCTCCCCTACGTCATCGACCCGGCGTCGGCATACCCGTCCCCGCTGGAGCTCCGCAACACGGCGACGAGCGAGACCGGCTCGTGGGACCTCGACAGTGGTACCGGAACCGTCGATACGACCACGGACAACATCCCGAACCAGAACGCGACCGGTTGGTATGCCTTCAACCCCGGGACGTCGAACACGACACAGCTCGCAACCCTCCCGACCACGACCGACGGGATGGGGTGGATCGTCGATCCGGTGGGCGGCGCGACGGGCTTCCCGGCCGGAACCTGGAGCTTCACGGTCCAGACCGACATCCCGAACGGGACATTCGTGGCCGGCACGGCCGTGATGACCGTCGGCGTCTGGAAGGGAACGGTCTCGGGGGGCGTCTTCACGTCCACGGGGACGATCCTGACGCCGACCGACGACTCAGCCGCTCAGAACATCCGGCCGAACGTGAACACGAACACCTTCACGGTCAGCTACTCGCTGCCGAAGATCTCGCTGGCCGCCGGCGAGACGTTGTTCGTCGACTACTGGCGCCACCAGACCGGCGGGATCAGCGCGACGCAGGCGGCGCGGCGGCAGCTCGACTTCTACGTCAACGACGGCATCGCGCAGATCACTCACCCGGCTGCGGACGACGCCGGCCCGACCCACTCCGTGTCGCTCGCACCGAGCCCGACGGGAGCGCACTACGCGGGGGGCCGGCTCTACTACAAGAGCGACGCGGCCGGCTCGTTCGCCTTCCGTGACGCGCTCACCGATACCGCCGGCACCGGAACGGCCGCCTCGGGAATGCTCGATCTCGACTACCCGGCGATCGCGACGACCGGCTGGACCCACAACGCCGAGACCGTCACGACGAGCCCGAACTACCAGTCGTCGAGCTACACCTGGACCGCGAGCCCCAGCAACCCTGCGGACCAGACGCTAACGGCCGAGGACAACGCCCTGCAGCAGTCGACCTCGGTCGTGCAGTTCGTCGCCGACACGACCGCCCCCACGGGCGGGGCGCTCACGGTCAACGGCGTCGCGGCCAGTGGCGGCGCCAGTACGAGCTACGACACGACCGGCAGCTTCACGATCGCGACCCGCACCGACTACGCCGAGACGCAGTCCGCCACCGCCGCCGGCCTCCTCACCTCGACGCTAACGCGCGAGAACGGGACGCTCTCCGCGAACGGCTGCTCCGCCTACGGCGCGCCGACGACGCTGGTCGGGGCGCCGGCACAGGGACCGTTCGCGTCCGGCTGCTACCGCTTCACGCTGACCGGGACGGACAACGTCGGCAACGCGGTCTCGATCACGACCACGGTGAAGGTCGACACCTCCGCCCCGTCCGTCTCGGGCGTCACGGTCGGCTCCCTCTCGAATACGACCGACAGCGCAGCGAACGGCTCGACGTTCTACTACCGCCCCGCCGGCTCGGGCGGCACCTTCGCCGTCTCGACGGCGGCGAGCGACGGCGAGTCCGGCCTCGGCAACGCCACGTACCCGGCCCTCGCCGGCGGCTTCACGCCTGCGAGCTCGACCGGGATCGCCCCGCCCTCCCCGTACTCGCGCACCTACACCTGGCCTGCGACGACCGGCACCGACACCGGCTCGAAGACGATCGCCGTCGCCAACAACGCCGGCGGCTCGACGAACACGAGCTTCGCGATCGTGTCCGACTCGACCGCGCCGGCCGGCGGCGCCCTCACCGTCAACAGCGTCGCGGCCAGCGGCGGCGGCAGCACGAGCTACGACACCGACGGCTCCTTCACCATCGGCACCCGCACCGACTACGCCGAGACACAGTCCGGCACCGCCGCCGGCCTCCGCACCTCGACGCTCACGCGCGAGAACGGAACGCTCTCGGGGAACGCCTGCTCCGCGTACGGCGCGCCGACCACCCTGGTCGGGGCGCCGGCGCAGGGCCCGTTCGCAACCGGCTGCTACCGCTACACCCTCACCGGCACGGACAACGTCGGCAACGCCGTCTCTGTCACGACCACCGTCAAGGTCGACACCTCCGGCCCGTCGGTCGCGAGCGTGACGGTCGGGTCGGTGTCGAACGCGAACGACAGCTTCGCGAGCGGCTCGACGTTCTACTACCGCCCAGCCGGTTCGGGCGGCACGTTCGCGGTCGCGACTGCTGCGAGCGACGGCGACTCGGGCCTCGGCAACGCCACCTACCCCGCGCTCGCCGGCGGCTTCACCCCTGCGAGCTCGGCCGGGATCGCGCCACCCTCCCCGTACTCGCGCACCTACACGTGGCCGGCGACGACCGGCACCGACAGCGGGCTGAAGACGGTCTCCGTCGCGAACAACGCGGCCGGCGCCTCGACGCAGGACTTCCGCGTCGTCTCCGATTCCACCGCGCCGACCGGCGGCGCACTCACCGTCAACGGCGTCGCCGCGAGCGGCGGCGGCACCACCGGCTACGACACCGACGGCTCGTTCACGATCGGCACCCGCACCGACTACGCCGAGACGCTCTCCGCCGCCGCGGCCGGGCTGCGCTCCTCCACCCTCACCCGCGAGGACGGAACCCTCTCCGCCGACGCCTGCTCGAGCTACGGCCTGCCCGCCACGCTCGTCGGCACCCCCGCCCAGAACGGCCTCGCCACCGGCTGCTACCGCTACGTCCTCACCGGCACGGACAACGTCGGCAACGCCGTCTCGATCACGACCACGGTCAAGGTCGACACCTCGACGCCGACGATCTCCGGCACCACGGTCGGCTCGGTCTCGAACACGGCCGACAGCTACGCGGGCGGCTCGACCTTCTACTACCGGCCCGCCGGCTCCGGCGGCACCTTCGCGGTGGACGTGGCTGCGTCGGACGGCGAGTCGGGCCTCGCGAACGCCACCTACCCGGCCCTCGGCGGCGGCTTCACGCCCGCGAGCCCGGCCGGGGTCGCCCCTCCCTCGCCGTACTCGCGCACCTACTCGTGGCCTGCGACCACCGGCAGCGAGTCCGGGTCGAAGACCGTGTCGGTGGCGAACAGCGCCTCCGGCTCGACGACGACGAACGGCAGCTTCTCGATCGTCGCCGACTCGACCGCGCCGACGGGCGGCGCGCTCACCGTCAACAGCGTCGCCGCGAGCGGCGGCGGCACCACGAGCTACGACACCGACGGCTCGTTCGCGATCGGCACCCGCACGGACTGGGGCGAGGCGCTCTCGGGCACCGCCGCCGGCCTCCGCTCCTCCACCCTCGCGCGCGAGGACGGAACGCTCTCGGCCGACGCCTGCTCGAGCTACGGCGGGCCTGCGACGCTCGTCGGCACCCCCGCCCAGAACGGCCTCACCACAGGCTGCTACCGCTACACCCTCACCGGCACCGACAACGTCGGGAACGTGGTCACGATCACGACGGTCGTGAAGGTCGACACGACGGCTCCGACCTCGGCGGCCGACGCGCTCTCGACGTACGCGACCTCGACCTCGATCACCGTCGGGTACTCGGCGAGCGACGCCGCGACGGGCGTCGACTCGGTGCAGCTCTGGGTCGACGGCCCGGGCGCCGGCGGCTACGCCCTCGCCGACACTGACACGACGCCGGCGTCGCCGTCCTTCTCGTACACGGCCTCGGAGGGCGACGGCCTCTATCACTTCTACACGCGCGCGAGCGACGAGGCGGGGAACACCGAGGCCGCGCCGGGCGGGCCGGACGCGACGACGACGGTCGACACCGCGAGCCCGGCCTCCTCCGCCGACGCGCTCGCCGCGTACTCGACGAGCGCCTCGCTCGCGGTCCCATACACGGCGTCGGACGCGACCTCGGGCGTGGACGAGGTCGAGCTCTGGGTCGACGGCCCCGGCGCCGGCGGCTACGCGCTCGCAGACACCGATACGACCCCCGCCTCGCCGTCGTTCTCCTTTACGGCTGCCGAGGGCGAGGGCACATACCGTTTCTACACGCGCGCGCGCGACGACGCGGGGAACACCGAGAGCGCACCCGGCGCGGAGGACGCGAGCACCGTCCTCGACTCGGTCGCGCCGACGTCCGCCGCCGACGCGTTGCCCGCCTACTCGGGCGCAACTGTCGCAGTGACCTACACGGCGAGCGACGCGACCTCCGGCGTGGACGAAGTCGAGCTCTGGATCGATGGCCCCGGCGCCGGCGGCTACGCCCTCGCCGACACCGACACCACTCCGGCCTCGCCGACCTTCTCCTACGACACGACCGAGGGCGACGGCACCTACCGCTTCTACACCCGCGCCCGGGACAACGCCGGCACCACCGAAACCGCTCCCGGCAGCGAGGACGCGGCCACGATCGTCGACACCACCAACCCGGTCTCTGCGGCCGCTGCGCTCCCCGCGTTCACGAGCACGAACACGTTCGCCGTCGCGTACACGTCCTCGGACGCCACCTCGGGCGTGGACGAGGTCGAGCTGTGGGTCGACGGCCCCGGCGCCGGCGGCTACGCCCTCGCCGACACCGACACCACCCCCGCCTCGCCCTCCTTCTCCTTCACCGCCGCCGACGGCGACGGCACCTACCGCTTCTACACCCGCGCCCGCGACAACGCCGGCACGCACCGAGGCCGCCCCCGGCAGCGAAGACGCGACCACCGTCGTCGACACGACCAACCCCGTCTCGGCCGCCGACGCGCTGCCCGCCTCCACCGGCACGACCTCGATCGCGGTCACCTACACCTCGAGCGACACGGGCGGATCCGGCGTCGACGAGGTGGAGCTGTGGGCGAAGGGCCCGAGCGACGGCGCGTACGTGCTCGCGGACACCGACACGACTCCGGGCTCGGCCTCGTTCGCCTACACCGCCTCGCAGGGCGACGGCACCTATCGCTTCTACACACGCGCGCGCGACGTCGCCGGGAACACGGAGGCCGCGCCCGGCAGCGAGGACGCGGCCACCGTGCTCGAGACGAGCCCGCCGACCGCGCCGTCGCTCTCGTTCGGCTCGTTCACGAACGCGTCCGCGACGGGGACGACCGTGTACGTCCGCGAGGGCGCCTCGGGCGGCTTCACCGTCACCGCCGACGCGGCCGACCCGGATTCCGGCGTCGCGAGCCACGCGTTCCCGAGCTTCTGGGGCGAGGGCGGCAGCGTCGCCTCCGACCCGGCGGCGACGGCCTACACCTTCGGCACGTCCGACACGGCCCCGGCCGGCGCGCAGACCGTGACCGCGACGAACGGCGCCGGCCTCACCGGCCCCGGCTCGAGTTTCACGGTCGTCGCCGACACGCTTGCGCCGGTGACGACGCCGTCCGCGGCGCCCGCGGCCAACGGCAACGGTTGGCACACGAGCCAGCCGGTCAACGTCACGCTGTCGGCGAACGACGGCGGCTCGGGCGTCGCCGCGATCCGGTACACGACCGACGGCTCCGACCCGACCGCTCTCAGCCCGCTCTACGCCGGGGCGATCGCCGTCACGTCGACGACGACCGTGAAGTTCCGCGCCTGGGACGCCGTGGGCAACGTCGAGTCCGTCGGCAGCCTGCTGGTCCAGGTCGACACCACCGCTCCCGTTGCGCCGTCGCTCGCCGTCTCCGGCCTCACCGCCGCGTTCGAGTCCGGCGGCACCGTCTGGTACCGGCCGGCCGCCGGCACCGGCGAGTTCACCGTGACGGCGAGCACCTCCGACGCGGAGTCCGGCGTCGCCTCCTACGCGTTCCCGGCGCCCGCCGTCGGATGGAGCCGCTCCTTCTCCGGCAACGCCGCCACGTACACGCACGCGGGGGCGCCGACCGATCCGGCGGAGCCCAACCACGTCACGGCGACGAACGGCGCCGGGCTCGCGTCCGCGGCCGCCTCGTTCACCGTCTCGCCCGACGCGACCGCGCCGTCCGTCACCGCGCCGACCGTGGCGGGCGGATTCGTCACGTCCGCGTCCGTCCCGGTCACGCTCAACGGCGGCAGCGACGGCGAGTCCGGGGTCGCGCCCGGCTCCTCGGTGGTGGAGCGCCAGGAGGCGCTGCTCGACAACGGCGACGGGAGCTGCGACGGGTTCGGCGGCTGGACGACGGTGACCCTCTCGGGCGGCGCCGACACGACGGTCGCGCACGGCCGCTGCTACCGCTACCGGGAGCTCCTCACCGACCGCGTCGGGAACGAGGGCACGTCGCCCGCGTCGGCGGTCGCCAAGGTGGACACGACTGCACCGGCCGCGCCCTCCCTCGCGTTCTCGGGCCTGACCGCCGCGTACGAGAGCGGCGGCACCGTCTGGTACCGCCCGTCGGCGGCAACCGGCTCGTTCACCGTCACCGCGACGGCGACCGACGCGGAGTCCGGCATCGCTTCCGTCGGCTTCCCGGTCGCGGCGAGCGGGTGGACGCGCAGCCTCGCGGGGAACGCCGCGACGTACGACCACACCGGCTCGCCGACCGACCCGGTGGAGCCGAACGACGTGACGGCGACGAACGGCGCCGGACTCGCCTCCGCACCGACCGCGTACACGGTCTCGCCGGACGCGACGGCGCCGAGCGTCACGGCCCCGACCGTGACGGGCGGCTTCACGAGCACGCTCTCCGTCCCCGTCACGCTCAACGGCGCGACCGACGCCGAGTCGGGCGTCGTCGCCGCGAGCTCCGTCGTCCAGCGCGACGAGGCACCGCTCGACAATGCCGACGGCAGCTGCGACGCGTTCGCCGGCTCGTGGGGCACCGTCACGCTGACCGGCGGTGCCGACACGACCGTCGCGAGCGGCACCTGCTACCGCTACCGCGAGCTCGTCACCGACCGCGTCGGCAACCAGGGCACCTCGGCGGCGTCCGCGACGGTCAAGGTCGACGCGACCGCCCCGACCGGCGACGTCACCGCGCCGACGGCGGGAGCGAACGTGCGCGGGTCGGTGGCCGTGACGTCCGACTCGGCCGACACCGGCGCAGGCGTCGCGATCGTCGAGTTCGAGCGCCGGCCGTCCGGCGGCGGCGCCTGGGTCTCGCTCGGCACCGACGCGACGGCGCCGTATTCGGTGAGCTGGGCGACCGGCGGCGAGGCCGACGGTCAATACGACGTCCGCGTCGTCACGACCGACGCGGCCGGGAACACGCGCACGTCGCCGGCCGTCGCGAACGTCCGGGTCGACAACACGGATCCGGCCGTGGGCCTCGACGCGCTCCCGGCCGCGATCCGGAACGGCTTCGCCCTCACCGGCTCCGCCTCCGACGGCGGCTCGGGCGTCGACGACGTCGAGTACCTGTGGTGCTCCGGCGCCGGCTGCACGCCGTCGACGTCGATCGGCTCGAGTGCGACCGGCCCGGCCTATTCCGTGACGTGGGGCTCGCAGCCCACCGACGGCACGGTGCGGGTCCTCGCGCGCGCGTCGGACGCGGCCGGCAACGCGACCGACTCGGCCGTGCAGTCGGTCGTGGTCGACAACACGGCGCCGACGGGCTCGGTCACGGCCCCGGCCGCCGGCGCGAACGTCCGCGGCACCGTCACCGTCACCACCGACTCCGCCGACACCGGCTCCGGCGTCGCCACCGTCGCCTTCCAGCGCTCCCCCGCCAACGCCGACACCTGGACCACCATCGACACCGACACCGGCGCCCCCTACAACGCCGACTGGAACACCGGCACCGACGGCCTCTACGACCTCCGCGCCGTCACCACCGACGCCGCCGGCAACACCACCACCTCCGCCCTCGTCGAAGACGTCCGCGTCGACAACACCGCGCCGACCGGGTCGGTCACCGCCCCGCCGCCGGCGCGAACGTCCGCGGCACCGTCACCCTCACCACCGACTCCGCCGACACCGGCTCCGGCGTCGCCACCGTCACCTTCCAGCGCTCCCCCGCCAACGCCGGCACCTGGACCACCATCGACACCGACACCGCCACCCCCTACAACGCCGACTGGAACACCGGCAGCGACGGCCTCTACGACCTCCGCGCCGTCACCACCGACGCCGCCGGCAACACCACCACCTCCGCCCTCGTCGAAGACGTCCGCGTCGACAACACCGCGCCGTCCTCGACGCTGACCTTCCCGGCCGCGTCCGGCTCGTACAACGCGGCGGGCTGGGACGGCGGCTGCGCCTCGCCGGGCCTCTGCGGCACGGCCTCCGACGGCGGCTCCGGCATCGCCTCGGTCGAGGTCTCGATCCGACAGCAGGGCGGCGACTGGTACGACGGCTCCGCCTTCACGAGCACGAGCGAGGCCTGGCTGCCCGCGACCGGCACCGGCGCGTGGGAGCGCGCGTTCGCGAGCACCGAGTTCCCGGCCGACGGCACGTTCGTCGTCCGCGTCCGCGCGACCGACGCCGCCGGCAACGTCGAGACCCCGTCCTCGACCGCGTTCACGACCGACGCGGTCGCGCCCACGACGACGATCGACTCGACGCCGGCCGATCCGACGAGCGCGACGGGCGCTTCCTTCGCGTTCAGCTCGAACGAGACGGCGACGTTCGAGTGCCGCGTCGACGGGGCCGCCTCGTTCACGACGTGCACGTCGCCCGAGACGTTCTCAGGCCTCGCCGACGGCTCGCACACCTTCCGCGTCCGCGCGGTCGACGGCGCCGGCAACGTCGACCCGACGCCGGCCGTCTTCACCTGGACGGTCGACACCTCGGCGCCGTCCGCGCCGTCGCTCTCGTTCGGCTCGCTGACGAGCGCCGCCGTCACCGGCTCGACCGTCTTCTACCGCCCGTCCGCGCCCGCCGGTTCGTTCACCGTCACCGCCTCGTCGACGGACGCGGGCTCCGGCGTCGCCTCGTACGGATTCCCGGCCGTCGCCTCCGGCTGGAGCCGCAGCGTCTCGGGCACCGACGCGACGTACTCGCACACCGGCTCGCCGACCGAGCCCGGCCCCGGCGACGTGACGGCGACGAACGGCGCCGGCCTCACCTCCTCGCCGACCTCGTTCACCGTCACCGCCGACGCGAGCGCGCCGACCGGCATGTCCGCCACGGTCACCGGCGGCTACCGCACGGCCACGTCCGTCGCCGTCTCGGTCGCGACCGGGAGCGACACCGGCTCCGGCCTCTCACTCGGGACGCTCGTCCTCGAGCGCGACGACGCGGGCCTCACGGGCGACGCCTGCGACCCGTTCACCGGCGCGTGGTCGGCCGTGACGCTCAGCGCGGGCAACGACACGTCGGTCGCGAGCGGCACCTGTGTCCGCTACCGCGTCCGTATCTCCGACCGCGTCGGGAACGAGGGCGCCTCGGCGCCGTCGGCCACGGTCAAGATCGACACCTCGGCCCCCTCGACCCCGTCGCTCGCGTTCTCGAACGAGACGAACGCGGCCACCGGAGGCCCGTCCACGGTCTGGTACCGCCCGGCGACGAGCGGCGGATTCACGCTCACGGCCTCGGCCACCGACGCGCAGTCGGGCATCGCCCTGTACGCCTTCCCGAGCCTCGGCGCGGGCTGGGCGTCCAGCGGCTCCGGCGCCGCGCGCGACTACTCGTACAGCGGCACGCCCGCCGAGCCCGGCGCGCAGAGCCTGACGGCGCAGAACGGCGCGGGCACCGACTCTGCCGCAACCGGCTTCTCGGTGCTCGCCGACGCGACGGCCCCGGTCACGACACCGCAGTGCGACGGCGCCGCGTGCTCGGCGGGCTACTCCGTCACGCAGCCGGTGTCGGTGACGCTCGGCGCGACCGACGCGGAGTCGGGCGTGGCACAGGTGAAGTACACGACCGACGGCAGCGACCCGAGCCCGGTCAACGGCACGGTCTACGCGGGCGCGATCTCCGTCGCCGCGACGACGACCGTCAAGTTCCGCGCGTACGACCGGGTCGGCAACGAGGAGCTCGTCGGCACCGTCCTCGTCCGCATCGACACGACGACCCCGTCCGTGCCGGCGCTCACGCTCTCCGAGACGGATCCCGGCTCGTACGTCAGCGGGACGACGCTCTTCTACAACCCGAGCGGCGCCAACAGCGGCACCTTCACCGTCGACGCGACGGCGACGGACGCGGAGTCCGGCGTCGACAAGGTCGCGTTCCCGGCGCTCGCCGGGATGACGGGCGGCGGCGACGACAGCTCGCCCGCCTTCCAGGGCTCGTATGCGTGGACAGCCTCGTCGACCGCGACCGGCGCGCAGACGGTGACGGTGCACAACGGCGCCGGCCTCACGAGCAGCGGCTCCTTCACGCTCGTGCAGGACGCGACCGCGCCGACGAGCTCGATCGCGTGCGACGGCGCCGCTTGCTCGGCCGGCTGGTACACGTCCTCCCCGGTCAGCGTGACCCTGGCCGCGAGCGACGCCGGCTCGGGTCTCGCGTCGCTCCGCTACACGCTCGACGGCAGCGACCCGATCGAGCGGCACGCCGTACACGGCGCCTTCGACGTGGCGGCGACCGCGACCGTGCGCTGGGCCGCGCTCGACCAGGTCGGCAACCTCGACACGGGCTCTCAGCTCGTCCGGATCGACACCACCGCCCCGAGCGCCCCGAACCTCTCCTTCGGCTCGTTCGCGAACGCGAGCGCGACCGGCTCGACCGTCTTCTTCCGCCCCGGCAACACCGGCGGCTTCACCGTCACGGCGGCGACGGCCGACGGCGGCTCGGGCGTGCAGCACGTCGCCTTCCCCGCGCTCGGCGCGAACTGGACCGGCGGCGGCAACGACACCGGCGCGCCGTACGCCCAGGCGTACACGTTCGACGCATCCGCGGCGGACCCGGCCGAGCCGAACGACGTGGTCGCGCGCAACGGCGCCGGCCTCGACTCGGCGGCCACGCCCTTCACCGTCACGGCGGACGCGACGGCGCCCACGACGACGATCGCCTGCGACGGCGGCCCGTGCCCCGGCGGCTGGACGACGAGCGCCGCCGACGTGACGCTGTCGGCCGACGACGGCTCGGGCTCCGGCGTCGCCGAGATCCGGTACACGCTCGACGGCAGCGACCCGCTCGCGAGCGGCACGCTCTACACCGGCGCCTTCAGCGTCGCCGCGACGACGACCGTGCGCTTCGCCGCGGTCGACGCGGTCGGCAACGCCGAGGCGGTGGGCTCGCAGCTGCTGCAGATCGACGACTCGAAGCCGACGACGCCGACGCTCGCGTTCTCGGCGCCGACGAACGCGCACTGGGACGGCTCCGTCCTCTGGTTCCGCGCGGGCGCGGCCGGCGGCTTCACCGTCACGCCGAGCTCGTCCGACGCCCAGTCGGGCATCGCGGCCTACCACTTCCCCGCGCTCGGCAGCGGCTGGTCGAACACGGGCGGCGACTACACGTTCGCGGGCGGCGCCGCCGACCCGGCCGAGCCGAACGACGTCACCGCCGAGAACGCGGCCGGCCTCGTCTCCGACCCCGCGAGCTTCACCGTCACCGTCGACGGGGCAGCGCCCACCGGCGCCTCCGCGACCGTGACCGGCGGCGCGACGGCCACGCTCTCCGTCGCGGTCGCCACCACCGGCGGCACCGACGCCGGCTCCGGCGTCGACGCCGGGAGCCTCGTCGTCGAGCGGCAGGAGGCCGACCTCGACAACGGCGACGGCACCTGCGACGCGTTCGGCTCGTGGACGACCGTGACGCTCACGGCCGGCGCCGACACCGGCGTCGTGAGCGGGAAGTGCTTCCGCTACCGCGTCCGCAGCTCCGACCTCGTCGGCAACGAGGCGACCTCGGCCGCGTCGGTGACCGTCCAGGTCGACACCGCCGCGCCCAGCGTGACGCTGAACGACCCGGGCGCGAACCTCGCAGGCACGGTCACGCTCTCCGCGACTGCGACGGACGCTGCGTCCGGGATCGCGAGCGTCGTCTTCCAGCGCTCGCCTGCCGACGCCGGCACGTGGACGACGATCACGGGCTCGTGGGACACCACGAGCGTCGCCGACGGGCTCTACGACCTGCGCGCGATCGCGACCGACGCCGCTGGGAACGCGACGACCTCCGCGGTGGTCGAGGACCGGCGCGTCGACAACGTCAGCCCCGACACGACGATCGACTCGGCCCCGGCCGATCCCGACAACGACGCGACGCCGACCTTCGTCTTCAGCTCGAGCGAGTCCGGCTCGACCTTCCAGTGCCGCTTCGACGGCGGCGCCTGGAGCCCGTGCGCCTCGCCGCTGACGACCGGCGCGTTGCCCGACGGCGCCCGGACGTTCGAGGTGCGCGCGTCGACGCGTCGGCGAACCCCGACCCGTCGCCCGCCTCGCACGCGTGGGTGCTCGACACGGTCGCGCCCGTCGGGCGGCTCGATCACCGTCGCCGACGGCTGGGACACGGACGGCTCCGTCGCGATCGCGACCGACAACGGCACCGACGCCGGCGGCTCGGGCGTGGCCGCGGCCTCCGCCGTCGTCGAGCGCGAGGCCGCGACGCTCACGACCGGCACCTGCGGCTCGTACGACGCCGCCTGGAGCGCCGTCGCGACCCCCGACGCGAGCGTCGCCGGCGGCGCCTGCTACCGCTACCGCCTCCGCGTGCGCGACAACGCGGGCAACTGGGTCACATACCCGTCGGGGAGCGTCGTGAAGGTCGACCTGACCGCGCCGACGGTGCCCTCGCTCACGCTCGCGAACGTCTCCGGCACGCAGGTCGCCGGCACGACCGCCTACTTCCGGCCGGGCACGAGCGGCAGCTTCACGGCCACCCCCGTCTCGAACGACCCCGAGTCCGGCGGCGTCACCTTCAGCAACCCGAACCTCGGCACCGGCTGGTCGCGCGCCGGCACGACGTGGTCGTTCGACGCGACCGCCGGCGACCCGAACGAGCCCAACAACGTCACGGCCACCAACGCGGCCGGCCTGACGAGCGGCGCCGCCTCCTTCACCGTCACCGCCGACGCCGCCGCGCCCGTCACGACCGCCTCCGCGGCGCCCGCCGTGAACGGCTTCGGCTGGCACACCGCCTCCCCGGTCAGCGTCACGCTGAGCGCGGCCGACGGCGGCTCGGGCGTGAAGGAGATCCGCTACACGACCGACGGCTCCCTGCCGGGCCCGACGAGCCCCCTCTACGCCGCTCCGGTGGACATCGTCGGGCCGGGGACGACGACGTTGACGTTCCGCGCCGAGGACAACCTCGGCAACGTCGAGGCGCCCGCGACGCTCGTCGTCCGAATCGACACGACCGCGCCGACGACGCCGACGCTCGCCTACTCCGCGCTCGCCAACGCGTCGTTCGACGGCACCGTCACCTGGTTCCGCCCGGGCGTGGCCGGCGGCTTCACCGTCACGCCGTCCGCGAGCGACCCCGAGTCGGGCATCGCCTCCCACGCCTTCCCCGCCCTCGGCAGCGGCTGGTCGAGCACCGGTGGGACGTACGCGTTCACCGCGGCCGCCGCCGACCCGCTCGAGCCGAACGAGGTCGTGACGACGAACGGCGCCGGCCTCTCCTCGGCCGGTGCGCCGATCACCGTCACGGCCGACTCGACCGCGCCGGTCAGCACCGCGACGTGCAACGCAGCGGCCTGCTCGGCGGGCTGGTACACGGCGAAGCCGGTCACGGTGGTGCTGACCGCGAGCGACGTGCAGTCCGGTCTCGACCGGATCGACTGGTCGACCGACGGCTCGGCGCCGGCGAACGAGTACCTCGCGCCGCTGTCGCTCGGCGTCGAGGGGACGACCACCGTCCGCATCGCATCGCGCGACAACGTCGGCAACGTCGAGACGGCGGTGTCGCAGGACGTCCGCATCGACACCGTCGCGCCGGCGGCGGCGATGGGCGCCGTCGCCCCGTACCTGCGCGGCACGGTCGCGCTCACCTCGACGCAGAGCGACGCGACGTCCGGCGTCGGCAGCGTCCAGTTCCAGATCGCGCCGGCCGGGACGGGCATCTGGACGAACGTGCCTGCCACGTGGGACACGACCGGCACGGCCAACGGGCAGTACGACGTCCGCGTCCGCGTCACCGACCTCGCGGGGAACGTCACGGACTCGGCGCCGGTCGCGTCGGTCTGGGTCGACAACCTCGCGCCGTCGATCGCGCTCGACCCGCCGGCCTCCCCCGCCTCCGGCTCGGTGCTGCTCACCTCGACGGCGAACGACGCGCACTCCGGCCTCGACGCGATCGAGTACGAGTACTCGGCCGCCGGCGCGAACGACTGGCGGACGACCGCGCTGACGGGCGCGCTCTGGGACACGACGCAGCTCGCCGACGGTGATTACGACCTCCGCGCGCGGGCGACCGACCGCAGCGGCAACGTCTCCGGCTGGTCGGCCGTCACCGGGATCGCGGTCGACAACGCGCCGCCGACCGTGTCCGTGACCGCGCCGCTCGACGGTTCCTTCGTCAACGCGGCCGACGCCGACCCGTTCACGCTGACGGCCGCGGCGAGCGACGCCGGCACGGGTGTCGCCTCGGTCGAGTTCCTCGCGTGCACGACGGTGGGCCCGACCTGTTCCTCGTGGACGAGCGTCGACCTCGATACGTCGCCGGCCTACACCGGCGCCTGGACGCTGCCGGGTGACGGCGTGCGGCAGGTGAAGGCGGTCGCGACCGACAACGCCGGCCACACCGCCGAGGCGGTCGTCACCGTGACGCGTCGACCGCACCGCCCCGGCCGCATCGCTGACCGCCCCGTCCGCGGGCGCGAACGTGCGCGGGACGGTCGCGCTCACGGCGAGCGCCACTGACGCGACGAGCGGCGTCGCCTCGGTCGACTTCCAGCGCTCGCCCGCCGGCGCCTCCTCGTGGACGACGATTCCGAGCTCGTGGGACACGACGTCCGTCTCCGACGGCCTCTACGACGTCCGCATCCTCGTCACCGACGTGGCCGGCAACACGCAGACGGACGTCGCCGCGAACGTGCGCGTCGACAACACCGCGCCGACCGGCACGCTCACCGACCCGGGCCAGTACCTCCGCGGCAGCCTCGCGCTCTCCGGCAACGCCGCGGACGCGGGCTCGGGCGTCGCATCCGTCGCCTTCCAGCGGTCGCCGGAGGGCGCCGGCACGTGGACGACGATCGCGACCGACACGAACGGCGGCGACGGCTGGTCGGCGACCTTCGACACGACCGCCGGCGGCACGCCCGACGGGCGTTACGACCTGCGCGTGCTCGTCACCGACAACGCCGGCAACACGTTCGCCCACGCGCTTCCCGGCCGGACGATCGACAACACGAATCCGACCGCGGCGATCGCGAACCCGGGCGCGAACCTGCGGCTCACGGTCACGCTCGGCGGGACCGCGGCCGACGTCACCGCAGGCGTCGCCACGGTCGCCTTCGAGTACGACAACGGCGGCGGCTGGCAGCTCATCTCGACCGACACCGACGGCTCCGACGGCTGGACGGCCTCGCTGAACACGACGCTCCCGGCGACCCCGGACGGCCTCTACGCGTTCCGGCTCGTCGCGACCGACCGCGCCGGCAACCAGGACACGTCGTCGATCGGCGGCCGGCGCATCGACAACACCGCGCCGACTGCCTCCATGACCGATCCCGGCCCGTACCTCATGGGCGCCGTGCAGCTCACCTCGGCGGCGACCGACGGCGGCTCAGGGATCGACGTCGTCCGCTTCGAGCGGTCCGCGGCCGGCTCGGGCGGCCCGTGGACGCAGGTCGGCCCCGACGCGAGCTTCTCCGCCGGCGCCTGGCGGTCGACGTGGAATACGAGCCCGGACGGCCTCTACGACCTGCGCGTCGTCGTCGACGACCTCGCCGGCAACCGGACGGTCGACGCCGTCGCGAGCCGCCGCGTCGACAACACCGCCCCGGTGACGACGGACGACGCGGCCCCGGGCCGCCACAACACCGACCAGACGGTGACGCTCTCGCGCAGCGACGCCGGGTCCGGCCCGTCCGCGACGCAGCACCGCGTGCGCCCGCCCGGCGGCTCGTTCGGCGCGTGGCAGCCGGGCACGTCCGTGTCGATCTTCGCCTCCGCCGGCGACGGCGTGTGGACGATCGAGTACTACTCGACGGACGCGGCCGGCAACGTCGAGAGCGTCAAGAGCACCGACGTGCTGATCGACACGACGGGCCCGAGCGGCACCGTCACCGACCCGTCGACCTTCCTCCGCGGCCTGGTCACGCTGACCGCCACGGCCGACGACCCCGCCGACGTCAGCTCGGTGGCGTTCGAGTACGCACCGGCGGGCTCCGCGGCCTGGACGCAGATCGGCACCGACCTGACCGCGAACGGGAGCGACGAGTACACGATCGACTGGGACACGACCGCGGTCGCCGACATCGCCTACGACCTCCAGGTCACCTTCCTCGACAGTGTCGGGAACCCGACCGTCCAGTCGCTCACCGGCAAGACCGTCGACAACGAGCTGCCGACGATCGCGCTGACGGCGCCGCCTGCCGGCTCCGTGCGGCGGAACGTGATCGCGATCACCGCGAATGCCGCCGACGGCGTCTCCGGGATGCGCGAGGTGCGCTTCGAGGTCAAGCCCGCCGGCGCGGCCGGGTTCAGCCAGGTCGACGTCGACAACGGCTCCTCGCCGTACTCGACCGCCTGGGACTCGACGACCTCGCCCGACGGCCCGACCGACCTCCGCGTGATCGCGGTCGACCAGGCCGGCAACCTGCGCAGCGCGACGACCACGATCTTCGTCGACAACAACGCGCCGACGCTCACCGTGTCGGCGCCGTCGACGGCCGTGTCCGGGACGGTCACGCTGACCGCGACCGGGTCGAGCGACATCCAGAGCGTGATCTTCGAGGTCGGCGGCTCTCCGATCGGCACCGACACCGACGGCTCGAACGGGTTCTCCGTCTCCTGGAGCACGGTGGGCGACGGGAACCAGGTCGTGACCGCCGAGGCCACGGACGTCGGCGGCAACGTCGGCACCAGCGCACCGGTGACGGTGCAGGTCGACAACACGGCCCCGACCGGCGCGATGACGCAGCCGGCGAACGGCGCAACGGTCAGCGGCTCGGTCTCCCTCGCGGCGAGCGCCTCCGACGCCGGCTCGGGCGTCTCCGGCACGAGCTTCGAGTTCAAGGCGACGAGCGACACGACCTGGACGGCGGTCGGCGGCTCGTCCTGGAACACGACGTCGCTCGCCACCGGCGCCTACAACCTCCGCGCGCGGATCACCGACAACGCCGGCAACGCCGCCTTGACGGCCGCGATCACGGTGCAGGTCGTGCCGCCGGCGCCCGTCGTCGTGCCGCCCACGTCCCCGGCCACCCCGCCCGCGACGCCGGCCCCGAGCGACCCGGCGCCGACGGTCGTCGCCGCCACCCCGGCCGACGGGTCGGTGCTGACGGAGTCGCCGGTCTCGATCGACGTGACCGCGTCCGAGCCCCTGTCCGCGGTGACCGGCCTGACGCTGAACGGCAGCCCCGTCGACGCGACGATCGCGGGCGCCTCGTTCTCGGTCGAGCCGGACGAGCTCGACACGGGCGCGTACACCCTCGCGGGCACGCTCGTGGACGGCACCGGCAAGACGACCCCGTTCCGCCTCCACTTCACCGTCGTCCTCGGCTCGCCGGTGGCGCTGCCCTTCGTCGAGGCCAACGTGCCCAACGGCACGGCGACGTCGCTCACCGCGGCCGACGGCGCGTCCGTCGTGACCGTCCCGGCCGGTGCCGTCGTCGGCGGCGGCGACTGGCTCGTCGTCCGGATCCAGCCGCTGCCCGCGTCCTCCGTCCCCGCCGCGCCCGCGGGCGCCCCCACGTCCGTGGTCGACGTGACCGCACGCTGGGCGCTCGCCGGCACCGAGGTCCACAGCTTCTTCGTCCCGCTCGAGATCGTGCTCCCCGGCGCCTCGGCGGCGCTCGTCCCGGCCACCCTCGAAGACGGCCGCTGGCGCGCGCTCGAGCCGGTCGCGGGCGGCACCTCGCTGCCGCTCCTGGCCCGGGACGGCTACGTCCGCGAGGGCGCCCGCGTGCGCATCCTCACGCGGCACCTCTCCGTGTTCGGGCTGATCCCGGCGCCGAGGCTCGTGCTGACCGTCGCAGCCGCGAAGACCTTCTCGTGGAGCACCCGCCGCTACGTGGCCGCGCGGATCAAGGTGTCGCGGGCGGCGACCGTGACGGCGACGCTGATCGGCCCGCGCGGCGGGCGACTCGCGACCTGGCGGCGGAACGTCCCGGCCGGCGCGTCGGTGGTGAAGCTGCCGCTGCCGCGGACGGCACGCACCCCGGGCGCCTACCGCATCCTCGTCGCCGCGACGGCGGGTGGGCAGACGGCGCGGCGGACACTCGGGCTCCGTGTCGTCCGGAAGGACGGCTCGCAGCGCACGACCGGCCCCGTGCAGGTCGCGCTCGCAGGCGACACGAGGATCCGCAGAACGCTCGCGCTCGGGCTTCGGGGAACGCGGACGCGGGTCATCGCGGCCGACGCCGACGGGGCCTTCGCACTCGCGGCGAACCGCGGCGTCCGGGTCGTGCTCGTCGACGTCGACCGGCACGGGACGGCGCTCGTACGCGACCTCAACGCGGTCTTCCCGACGCTGCGGCTGCTGGCGCTCGCCTCCCGGTCGGTCGACCTCCGCGCCGCGACGCGGGCAGGCGCCGACGCCGCACTCCCGCGGAGCGCCTCGTCCGCCCGGATCGCCCGCGTCGTCCGCCGGCTCGCCCGCTAGCCGACGACGGCCTGCACCGCGAACGCGACGCCGATCACGGCGACCGCGGCCCCGATCGCCTTGCGCAGCGTCTCCTCGGCGACGGCGCCCGCGATCGGCGCTCCGAGCCAGGCGCCCGGGATCGCCCCGGCGAGCCCGGCGGCGAGGAGGTCGTACTCGACGTCGAACGAGGCCGCGTGCGTGACGAACCCGGCGACGCCGAGCACGAAGCCGACGACGAGGTTCGTCCCGACCGCCTTCGCCGCCGTCATGCGCACGGCCCGCAGCAGCGCCGGCATCCTCAGTGTCCCGAGGATCACGCCGATCGCCCCGCCGACGACGCCGATGACGAAGCCGAAGCCGACGGCCGGGGCGATCCTCGGCTCGGGCGCCGGCCGCTCGCGGAACGGCCGCAGCGCCAGGTCGACGCCCTGCCACAGGAGCACGGCCGCGACGAGGGCGTAGAGGAGCCGGTCCGAGACGTCGTCGGCGACGAGGGAGCCGACGACCGCGCCGACGGCCGACGGCGGCGCCATCCACGCGACCACGTGCCAGTCGACGCGGCCGGCGCGGGCGTGGCGCAGGCCACCGGACGCGGCCGCGGCGGCGCTGATCGCGATGTTCGTCCCCGCGCCGGCGGCCGGCGAGCCGGCGGTCACGAGCAGGACGGGCAGGCGCAGCGTCCCGAGCACGAGCCCGAGCGCCGAGCCGAGCGCGCCCGCCACGAACGAGCCGACGAAGACCGCGACGAGGCCGAGCACGCGTCAGCGCGACGCGCCGGGCCGCCAGAGCGGCTCGTCGCCGCCGGCGTTCGCCGCCCGCGCGAGGATGAAGAGCAGGTCGGAGAGCCGGTTGAGGTAGACGAGCGCGAGCGGGCTCAGCTCCTCCTCGACGGCCGCGCGGATCGCCTCGCGCTCGGCCCGGCGGCAGACCGTGCGCGCGACGTGGAGGCGCGCGGCGGCCTCGCTCCCACCGGGGAGGACGAAGCTCTTGAGCGTCGGCAGCTCCTCGTTGAAGCGGTCGCAGTCGTGCTCGAGTGCCTCGACCTGGCCCCCGGTGACGCGCAGGCCCTCCTCGCCCGGGCGCGAGAGGTCGGCGCCCAGGTCGAAGAGCTCGTTCTGGACGCGGACGAGGACGTCGCGGATCTCGGGCGGGAGGCCGGCGGCGAGCGCGAGCCCGAGTTGCGCGTTCGTCTCGTCCACGGCACCGAAGGCCTCGACGCGCGGGTGGGTCTTCGGGACGCGGCTGAGATCGCCGAGCGCCGTCTCCCCCGCGTCGCCGGTCCTCGTGTAGATCCGCGTCAGCCGCACCGGCTCGTCCCGCTCGCGCACGGGCCGTAGGTTACGGGCGTGATCCGACGCGCAGGTCTCGAGGACGTGAACGCGATCGCGGCGCTGTTCCGGCGCTCGTTCGGGACGCTCACGTTCCTCCCCACGCTGCACACGCCGGAGGAGGATCGCGGCTACTTCCGCGGCGTCGTGGCGGAGCACGAGGTCTGGGTCTGGGAGCAGGGCGGCTCGATCCTCGGCTTCGCCGCGCTCACCGACGACGTGCTGACGCACATCTACGTCGAGCCCGACGCGCACGGGCGCGGGATCGGCGGGGCGCTGATGGACCGGGCGAAGGAGCGCCGGCCAGATGGGTTCCAGCTGTGGGTGTTCCAGCAGAACGCGAACGCGCGCCGCTTCTACGAGCGCCGCGGCTTCGTCCTCGTGCGCGAGACGGACGGCAGCGGCAACGAGGAACGGACGCCGGACGCGCTCTACGCGTGGTCGCCCGAGTGACGGCTAGCGAACGGCGGTCGCGCGCTCCGCGTGCTTCAGCAGCTCGCGCGCGATCACGAGCCGCTGGACCTCGCTCGTGCCCTCGTAGATCTCCGTGATCTTCGCGTCGCGGTAGTAGCGCTCGACCGGGAACTCGCGCGTGTAGCCGTAGCCGCCGAGCACCTGGATCGCCTCCGCGGTCTGGCGGCGCGCCATCTCCGAGGCGAACAGCTTCGCCTTCGCGCCCGCCTCCGTATGTGGCTGCCCCTCCTGCTTGAGCCACGCGGCACGGTAGGTCAGGAGCCGGGCCGCATCGAGCTCCATCGACATGTTCGCGAGCTTGTGCTGGATCGCCTGGAAGTCCCCGATCCGCTGCCCGAACTGGCGCCGCTCCATGGCGTACCCGCGCGCCACGTCGAACGCCGCCTGCGTGATCCCGACCGCCTGCGCCGCGATCCCGATGCGCCCGCCGTCGAGGGTCGACATCGCGACCGCGAACCCGCGCTTCTCCTCGCCGAGCAGCCGGTCGCGCCCGACCACCGCGCCCTCGACCACGAGATCCACGGTCGAGGACGAGTTGAGCCCGAGCTTCTCCTCCTCCCGCGTCACCCGGACGTGGTCGTCGTCGAGCACGAAGGCCGACACGCCGCGCGCGCCCGTGACCTCGGCGTCCGTCCGCGCGAAGAGGAGGAACGTGCCCGCGTAGGAGCCGTTCGTGATCCACTGCTTCGCGCCGGTGATGCGCCAGCCGTCACCGTCGGGCTCCGCGCGCGTGCGCAGCGACCCTGCGTCCGAGCCCGCCTCCGGCTCCGTCAGCGCGAACGAGCCGAGCACCTCGCCGCGCGCGAGCGGCGGCACGAACCGCGCCCGCTGCTCCTCGGTGCCGAACGCCAGGATCGGCAGCGTCACGGCGCTCGTGTGCACCGCGACCGTCACGCCGACGCCCGCGTCCGCGCGCGACAGCTCCTCGAGCACGAGGATGTACGAGAGGAAGTCCGCGCCGGCGCCGCCGTACTCCTCCGGCACGCAGGTGCCCATGAGCCCGAGCTCGGCCAGCTTGCCGTAGAGCTCGCGCGGGAACCGGTGCTCGCGGTCCCACTCGGCCGCGTGCGGCTGGATCTCGGCGTCGGCGAACTCGCGGGCCAGCGCCTGGATCTCGCGCTGGTCGTCCGTCAGCGAGAAGTCCACGGCCGGAATCTACCCTTGAGGCCGTGGCCGTACGCACCACCGTGCTCGCGCTGCTCGCCGCCGCGGTCACCGGCTGCGGCGGCAGCGCGCCCTCCGCGGAGGGGGTCGTCCGCGCGTGGGCGGAGTCCGTGCGCCTCGGCGACGCGGAGGCCGCCGCCGCACTCTTCGCGCCCGGCGCCGAGGTCGTCGACGGCGAGCGCACCCGCGTGCTCGAGACCGAGGCCGACGCGATCCGCTACGCCCGGCGCGAGGCGTGCGCCGGCGCGATCGTCCGGATCGACGACGAGGGCGGCGCCACCGTCGAGGCCGAGTTCGACGTCCGCGGCGCGACACGCTGCGAGGGCGCCGACCGCGAGTTCGCCCTCTTCCGGGTCGAGGGCGGGCGCATCACGTTCCTGCACCGGCTGCCGCAGCGCCGCGATCGAGTCCGCGTCATTTAATATCCCAACCACTTCGTCACCGCCCAGAAACCGCCCGGACTCCCACGCACCGCCGGGCGTTGCGACAGTTCGAGGGAGCATGAGCGTCCGGACGCCTTCGCAGAAGCAGCGCCTCGGCATCCTCGCGACCCACGCGACGGATACGAATCTCGCGCTCGCCCGCGCCTCGCTCGCGCTGGGCGTGCCCGCCACGGTGATGACGCCCGAGCAGGCGCTCCAGGGACTGCGGCCCGGGGACCTGGCGCTCGGGAGGCTCGACGTGCTCCCGACCCTCGACGGCGTCGAGGAAGGGCTCTGGCACCTGCGGCTGCTCGAGCGGCGCGGTGTCCGAATCCTCAACCCGGCGACGGCGCTCGTCTCGGCACACGACAAGCTCCTGACCGCGCGGCGCCTCGCGGACGCGGGCGTCCCCAGCCCGCGGACGGTCCACCTCACGCTGCGTCATCGGCTGCAGCTCGAGGAGCTCGCCCCACCGCTCGTCCTCAAGCCGCGCTTCGGCAGCTGGGGCGTGGACGTGCTGCGCTGCGACGACGACCGCGGGATGCTGTGCGCGTTCACGACGCTCCGCGAGCGGCCCTGGTTCGCGCAGCACGGCGCGCTCGCGCAGGAGCTCGTGCCGCCGCGCGGCCACGACCTCCGCGTACTCGTCGCCGGCGGGGTTGTCGTCGGCGCGGTGCGGCGGGTCGCCGCACCCGGCGAGTGGCGGACGAACGTCGCGCTCGGAGCCGTACGTCGGAAGGTCGTGCCGCCCCCGGCGGCGGCAGCCCTGGCCGTCGCGGCCGCGGCAGCGATCGGTGGCGACCTCGTCGGCATCGACCTGCTCCCGGTCGACGACGGCTGGACGGTGCTCGAGGTGAACGGCGCCGTCGACTTCACGCCCGCGTACGCCGACGGCGACGTCTTCGCGGCCGCGGTCGCTGCGCTCCTCGACGCGGCGCGCCAGGCCGAGGCCACCGAGGCCGCCTCCACCACGAGCTGACGCACCGGCCGGCGGGCGTTCTCCGCCCGTTCACCACCCCTCAACGTCGAAATGCGCGACGATGGGAGAACCCCATGCCCCACACGAAGGTCGCCACTCCCACGGGCAAGCTCCTCAACCGCGAGCTCTCCTGGCTCGAGTTCAACGCCCGCGTGCTCGCGCTCGCCGAGGATCACGATGTCCCACTCCTCGAACGGGTGCGGTTCTGCTCGATCTTCTCCAACAACCTCGACGAGTTCTTCTCGGTCCGCATCGCGGGGTTGCTCGACCAGGCCGCCTCCGGCCTCGTCGTGCGCTCCCCCGACGGCCTGACGCCGCGGCAGGCGCTCGCGGCGATCCGGACGAGGATCACCGACTTGACGCAGCGGCAGTCGAAGCTCTGGAAGCGAGAGCTGAGCCCGGCGCTCGCCGACGAGGGCATCCGGCTCGCCGCGGTCGACGAGCTCTCCGACAAGGAGCTGCGCGAGATCGAGCGCACGTTCGAGGCGTCGATCTTCCCGGTGCTGACGCCCCTCGGCGTCGGCCCCGGCCAGCCCTTCCCGTTCATCTCGCCGCTCTCGCTGTCGCTCGCCGTGCTCGCGCGCGACAACGAGTCGGGCGAGGAGCGGTTCGGTCGGGTGAAGGTGCCCGAGGGGCTGCCGCGCTTCGTCGAGGTGGGGAAGCGCGGCGCGCTCGTGCCGATGGAGGCGCTCATCGCCCACTTCCTCCCCTGGCTCTTCCCCGGGATGGAGATCGCCGAGCGGGCCGCGTTCCGCGTCACGCGCGACGCGGATTTCGAGGTCTCCGACGAGGCCGACGACCTGCTCGAGGCCGTGCAGGAAGAGCTGCGCCGGCGGCGTTTCGGCGAGGTCGTCCGGCTCGAGGTCTCGTCGTCGATGTCGGAGTCGATGCTCGCGCGGCTGCGCGAGGGCCTCGACGTCGCGCCCGACCTCGTCTATCCCGTCCACGGGCTCCTCGATCTCGCCGACGTGATGGAGGTCGCCCGCCTCGACCGGCCGGACCTCAAGGACGAGCCGTGGGTGCCGGTGACGAGCTCCCGCTTCCGCCCCGTCGTGAACGGCGAGCGGAGCGTCTTCGACGAGATCCGCCGCGGCGACATCCTCGTGCACCAGCCGTACGAGTCGTTCGCGACGAGCTTCGAGACGTTCCTCCGCGCCTCGTCGCGCGACTCCAACGTGGCCACGATCAAGACGACGGTCTACCGCACCTCCGACGAGTCGCCGCTGGTCCCGGCGCTCATCGAGGCCGCCGAGGCGGGGCGGCAGAGTGTCTGCCTCGTCGAGCTCAAGGCCCGCTTCGACGAGCGCGCCAACATCGAGTGGGCGCGCGCGCTCGAGCAGGCGGGCGTCCACGTGGTCTACGGCTTCCCGAATCTCAAGATCCACGCGAAGACGACCCTGATCGTCCGCCGCGACGGCGATCGCATGCGGCGCTACGTCCACGTCGGCACCGGCAACTACCACTCGGTGACCGCGCGCCTCTACGAGGACGTTGGGCTCTTCACCGCGGACGAAGACATCTGCGCCGACGTCGCCGACCTCTTCAACTACCTGACGGGGTTCGGGCAGCCGCAGCGGTTCCGCAAGATCCTCGTCGCCCCGCTGGCGCTCCGCAGCCGCCTCGCGGACGAGATCCGGGCGTGCGCCGCGGCCGCCAAGGCCGGCAAACAGGCGCGGATCCGGATCAAGGTCAACCACCTCACCGACCCTGCGCTGATCGACGAGCTCTACGCCGCCTCGCAGGCGGGGGTCCCGATCGACCTCACAGTGCGGACGAACTGCGCGATCCGGCCGGGTGTCGAGGGCATGAGCGAGACCATCCGGGTCCGCTCGGTGCTCGGCCGCTTCCTGGAGCACAGCCGGCTGTTCGAGTTCCAGGCCGACGGGGCTACGCACACGTTCCTCGGCAGCGCCGACCTGATGCCGCGGAACCTCGACCACCGCATCGAGATCGTGACGCCGGTCGAGGCGCCCCGGGCCCAGGCTGACATCGCAGCGATCCTCGACGCGGTCGCGGCCGACACGACGTACGCCTGGGAGCTGTCCGGTGACGGCACGTGGCGCCGCATCGACCCGGCGAAGGGCGACCGCAATCCCGGCGCGCAGGCGGCAATGATGCGGCGCGCGGCGACCCGGTCGCGCCGGAGCGCCAACCGGAGTCGCGGACGCCAGGTGTAGGCCGTCCGGCCCACCGGGAAGGATCTCCCCATGCGAGTCGGTGTCATCGACGTCGGGTCCAACACCATCCGGCTGCTCGTGACGGAGCGGCGCGGCGGCGAGCTCGAGCCCGTCGAGGAGGAGAAGTCCTACGTCGGCCTCGGCGCTGAGATCCTGCGCCATGGTTCGATCGGGGCGCCGAAGCTCTCCGAGGCGGTGGCCGTGGCGCGCGCCCAGGCGGCGGCCGCGCGTGCCGCGGGAAGCGAGCTGCTCGAGGTCGTCGTCGCGGCACCCGGACGCCAGGCCACGAACGCCGACGAGCTCGTGCACGAGCTCGCCCGCGCCACCCGCGCGCCGGTGCACTCCCTGTCCGCCGATGACGAGGCGAGCCTCGCCTACGCCGGCGCGGTGGCGCAGTCGGAGGTCGACGCGGGCACCGTCGTCGCCGTCGTCGACGTCGGCGGCGGCTCCACCGAGATCGCCGTCGGCGCGCCGCCGTCGCCGCCGGCCTGGCTGCGCTCCGTCGACGTCGGTGCGCTCCGGCTCACGGCCGCCCGCTTCGAGGACGACCCGCCGACCGACGAAGCGCTCGCTGCAGCGGCGCGGGCCACACATGAAGCCTTCGCCGGGATCCTGCCGCCGCGTCCGCACGCGGCCCTCGCTGTCGGCGGGAGCGCGCGCGCGATCGCGAAGCTCGTCGGACGCCGGCTCGGCGAGCGCGAGCTGGAGGACGCGCTCGAGCTGCTCGCCGCCCGGCGCGCGGCCAAGGTGGCGCGGCTGCACGGGATCGACGTCGAGCGGGCGCGCGTCCTCCCCGCTGGTGCGCTCATCCTCGCCGAGGTCGTGCGCCGCCTCGGCGTCCCGCTCCGGCTCGGGCGGGGTGGGCTCCGCGAGGGCGTCGCGTTGTCGCTGCTCGCCGAGGCCCGCGCGGCCTGACGTACGCTCCGCGCTCCGGATGGAGCGCAGCGAGCACACGATCGAGATCGAGGCGCCGCGCGACCGCGTCTTCGCGTGGCTCGTCGAGCCCGAGCTGATGCTGCGCTGGATCGGCGGCCTCCGCGAGTTCGACCCGCTCGACCCGGAGCCCCGCGTCGGCGCGCGCTCGCGCCAGGTCGTGGACCTCGCCGGCCGCCGCATGGAGATCGAGTCGCGGATCACGGCGTTCGAGCCGGAGCGGCTCGTCGCCGCGGAGCTCGACGGGAAGGGCTTCCACGTCGACACGCGCCACGAGCTCGACGGCGACGGCGACGGAACGCTCGTCCGGGCCGCGGTGCACACACGCCTGAGCGGGCTCGCGGGCCGGCTCCTCGGCGGCGTGGTCGAGCGCGGCGCGCAGCGGAAGCTCGAGGGCGACCTCGCGCGACTGAAGCAGCTCGTCGAAGAGGAGGCGCAGGGCGCCTAGGCGCCCCAGGTGCCGTCGTCCTTCGCCCGCTCGATCGCTGCGAGACCGGCGGGCGCCATGAGGTCCGCCGCGAGGAGCCGCTCGACCCGCTCCCGGTTCGGAGCCGACCAGTTGCTCCGAGGCTTCCGTGGCGTCAGCACGATCGAGGTGCGGCGCTCGTCGATTCTGCGGGCCTTGCTGTCGATCCAGCCGAAGCACAGTGCCTCCTCGACGATGTGCTCGTACGGGAGGTAGCGCGGGTCGCCCTTCTTGTACGTCACGAGCCAGATGCCGCTTGACGCCTCATGGTGCCGCTCGAGCCAGCGGCGCAGCTCCTCGCGCGACGCGACCTCGACCTGCGGGTACTCGGCGCTCACGCCCGCAGCCGCTCGACGATCTCCAGGTCGCCGTCGAGGACGAGCACTGCGCCCTTCTTCCACCGCAGGTCGTACCCCAGCGCCGTCTCGAGCCCGCCGTGGCCGCAGACGACAACCGGCGCGCCGCGAAGCGAGCGGACAAGCCCTGGCCCGTCGAGCTCCTGCCGGACGTCTCGGAGCTCGTCGCGGACCTCGACCTCCAGCCCGCGCGCAGCCGCGAGCGGCACGACCGTGTCCACGCAGCGGGTGGCCGGGCTCGAGAGGATGCGCTCGACCTCGTACGGCTCGAGCAGCGGGACGAGGGCGCGCGCCTGCTGGGTGCCGCGCTCGTCGAGGGGGCGGAGCTCGTCGTCGCCGTCCCACTGGGCGGAATGGCCGGCCCAGGCGTGGCGGACGAGCAGCAGGCTCACAGCGCCTTGCGGCCGAGACGCTCGACGCGCTCCCACGCGTCGCGCACGTCGGCCCGGGCGGCTGCGCGCCGGGCGCGCTGGCGCTCGACGAGGCGGCCGGCGGCGAACCGCGCCTCCGGGTCCTCGGTCCGGGACGCGAGCGAGCGGATCCGCTCCTCGGCGACGACCGCGTCCTGGTGCTCGCCGAGCACGTCCTGGAGCTCCTTGGCGGCGACGACGAACTTCCGGCCAGGGTCACCGAGCGCCGGCTCGGCGAACTCGGCCGCGTAGCGCGCCCGCTTCGTCCGGATCCGGGCGTCGTGGAGCTCATCGTCGCTGGCGCCGCGGCCCGTGAGGTTGGGGCCTGCCTTGCGCCGGAGCCTGCGGAGCTCGGCGGCGAAGAGCGTGGAGAGCTCGGGCGCCTCGGCGGAGACGGCAGGCGCCGCCGCGGCGGCCTCGATCCGGTCGAGGAGGGCGAAGTAGCGATCGCCCGAGATCCCCTCCAGCAGCACGCCGCGCGCCCGCTCGCGCTCCTCCTCGAGCTCGGTGAAGACCGGTGAGAAGGCGTCGCGCTCGGCCGGGTCGAGGACCTCGGCCTCACGGCGGAGGTAGTCGAGCAGGACGTCGAGGTCGCGGACGGCACCGAGCAGTCGCGCGAGCCAGCGCAGCTCCTCGCGCAGCGGCTCGCCCCAGCCGCCGTCGAGGGCGTCGCGCGCGGAGCGCAGGAACGCGCGCAGGCGCCGCGTCGCGACGCGCATCTGGTGCACGTCCTCGAGGTCGTCGCCCAGCCGCACGCCGGGGTCGTGGGCGAGGATCCGCTCGAGCTGCAGCGCCAGCATGCTGCGAAGCGCTCCTGCAGTCGTCGCGTCGGGCTCGGCCGGCGCGGGCGCGTCGACGCCGAGCGCCTGGGCGAGCTTCGACCGCCCGTCCGTCTCCTCGGCGCCGGCCTGCCGCAGGGCCTTCCCGATGCGGCGCAGCTCACGGTCGTCGGCCCCCTCGAGCAGCTCCACCTCGAGCTCCTCCCAGGTCTGCGTGACCCGGCGTCCGTTCATCACGGCGACGGAGTCGAAGACAACCTCGGCGAGCGGACTCCCGTCGCCGTCGACGCGGACGCCGACCCGTCGCGTGCGCAGCCGTGCGACCTCGGCGAGCTCGCGGCCGCGGAGCAGCCCGACCAGAAGTCGGAGCTCGTCCTCCGGCGGGCGCGTCTTCGGGCCCCCGAGCTCGAGCTCGAGCCGCGAGCCGCGCCGGGGCAGCTTCAGCTGCCACAGCCCCCGACCGTTCTCGGTGCGGTGCCGGAGCGTGACGCCCGCGCGCGCAAGACGCAGGTCCGGGGCGTCGAAGTACGTCGAGACGAAGACACGCGGCTCCAGTGCCTCGCCGCCGAGATCGGGCAGCTCAAAGCCCTCGCCCGCCCGCAGCTTCAACTCCCGCTCGAGCGTCCTGCGCATCGCCGCCACGCTACCGCAGCCGGCGAAACGGACGCGTCGCGATACACCAGGTGTTCGCAGGATCGAGACGGTCTTGCACGCTTCGACGTTCTTCGATATATTGAAAGATGTCAATACGTTGGGAATGGAGGCGACGACGATGCTGTGGACGAGAAGGTCGAACCCGAGCACTGGGCCCGCGTTCTGCGATCGCTGCTCGTCGGTGTGTGACAACACCTGCCGGACGAATGCGCTGCTCGAGGCCGCGCGGGAGCGGGTCATGCGCTTCGGGCCGCGCCTCTGATGAGCGTGCTGCTGGAGCCCGTCGCCTGCTGCGCGCCACTCGCGGCCTCGACGCTCTCGGACGACGAGGCGGAGGCGACGGCGGAGCTGTTCAAGGCGCTCGCCGATCCCGCGCGGGTGCGGCTCGTGAACATGCTCGCGCAGGGCGACGGGCCGGTGTGCATGTGCGAGCTCATCGAGCCGGTCGGCCTCTCGCAGCCGACGGTGTCGCACCACATGAAGAAGCTGGTCGAGGCCGGGCTGATCGAGCGGGAGCAGCGCGGCAAGTGGGCGTACTTCTCGTTGAAGCGCGAGGCCGTCGAGACGCTGGCGGCAGTCGCCGACCTGAAAGGGGCGTGTTGCTGATGACGACGACCGCGGACGAACTTCGGGAGCAGGTGCGCGCGCGCTACGCCGCTGCCGCGAGCGCCGCGGCGGCCGGCGGCTGCGGCTGCAACGACGACGGTTCATGTTGCGGCAACGCCGCCTGCGACGGCGAGCCCGGGTCGTTCGGTGAGGCGCTCTACGACGCCGAGCAGCGCGGGTCCCTGCCCGAGGCGGCGACGCTCGCCTCGCTCGGCTGCGGCAACCCGACAGCGGTCGCCGACCTGCGCGAGGGCGAGACGGTGCTCGATCTCGGCTCGGGCGGCGGCATCGACGTGATCCTCTCGGCCAGGCGCGTCGGACCGACCGGCACCGCCTACGGACTCGACATGACCGACGAGATGCTCGCGCTCGCGCAGCGCAACGCGCGCGAGGCGGACGTCGCCAACGTCCACTTCCTCAAGGGCGTGATCGAGGCGATCCCGCTGCCGGCGGACTCGGTCGACCTCGTGATCTCGAACTGCGTGATCAACCTCTCGGTCGACAAGCCGGCGGTGCTCGCCGAGATCTCACGCGTGCTCAAGCCCGGCGGGCGGGTCGGGATCAGCGACGTGGTCGCGGAGGACCGGCTCTCGGCCGAGGAGCGCGCGGAGCGGGGCTCATACGTCGGCTGCATCGCCGGTGCGTTGTCCAGAGGCGAGTACGAGGCGGGCCTCGAGGCGGCCGGGTTCGAACGGATCAGTGTCGAGTTCACGCACGAGGTCGCCGACGGCATGCACGGCACCATCGTCAAGGCGGTCAAGACGAGCCAGCCTGCGCGGGAAGGGCTGCCGGTGATCCAGCCGGCCGCGAGCGCGGGCTGCTGCTGAAGCACCGCGCGACCGGTTCACCGGACCGACACGCGTTCTTCACCTTCCCTCACCCCACCATCCGCTTGGTCGGATCGAAACTCGATTCGCCATGGGAGTCCGGAAAAGGGGAGTGCGATGACGAGAACACTGCGGATCGCCGCAGCAGGAGCCCTCGCTGCGGTCGCTGCCGCTGCCGTCGTGTCCACGGCGGGAGCACGGCCGGCCGCGCTGAGCGGCACGATCACCGCCGACGGCTCGAGCACCGTCGGCCCGTACACGACGTCGGCGGCCGAGCTCTTCCAGAAGAAGAACAGGGGCGTCAGGGTGACCGTCGGCATCTCGGGTACGGGCGGCGGGTTCGAGCGCTTCTGCCGGGGCGAGATCGACCTCGCGAACGCGTCGCGCCCGATTCGGCAGAGCGAATCCGCACGCTGCCGGAGCGCAAACATCTCCTACACCGCCTTCACGGTCGCCAACGACGCGCTGACCGTCGTCGTGAACCGGCAGGCGACCTGGGTGAAGTGCCTCACGACGGCGGAGCTGAAGAAGATCTGGGAGCCGGGGTCGAAGGTGTCGAGCTGGCGCGACGTGCGCTCGAGCTTCCCCGACGTCGGCCTCAAGCTCTTCGGGCCGGGCACCGACTCGGGGACCTTCGACTACTTCACCGAGGTGATCAACGGTCGAGCGCGCGCCAGCCGCACGGACTTCTCGGCGTCCGAGGACGACAACGTGCTCGTGCAGGGCGTCTCCGGCGAGCGCGGCGGGTTGGGCTACTTCGGTTTCTCCTACTACGACGAGAACAAGGACAAGCTGAAGGCGCTCCAGATCGTCAATCCGAAGACGGGCAAGTGCGTCGCACCGGGGCGGCAGACGGTCTGGAACAACACGTACAAGCCGCTCTCCCGTCCGCTCTTCATCTACGCGAAGCGCACCTCGTTCGCGCGGCCGGAGGTGCGGGCTTTCATCGGCTACGTCTTCAACAACGAGAAGGCGATTGCGAACCGTGCCGACTTCATCTCGCTGACGGACGCGCAGCTGCGCAAGTCTCGCCGGCAGTTCACGGCGGCAATTCGCAGGTAGTTCGCACGGGCGGAGGGCGGCGTCCCGTCGTCCTCCGCCCTCACCGCCCCGCGACGGCCACGATGATCTCGGGGAGGCGCTCGACCGCCTCCGCCTTGGTGACGAACGCGGCGGCGCCGACCTCGGTCGCACGGCGCGACGCCTCGGCCTCGTCGACTCCCGAGACGAGCACGACCGCCGCTCCGGGGACGCGCTCCCGCATCGCCTCGGCGGCCGCGTAGCCGTCCATGCCCGGCATGACGACGTCGAGGAGGACGACGTCGGGGCGGAGCTCCTCGGCGAGCCTGACCGCGTCCGAGCCGTTCGTGGCGCTGCCGACCACCTCGAGCCGATCGTCACGGTCGAGGAGGAGGACGAGGCCCTGGAGGAAGATCTCGTGGTCGTCGACCACCAGGACGCGGGCCATCCACAGGAACTACCCGAAGTCGACACCCGTCCAAACGAGAACCGTCGTTCACCGGTCCCTCACCAGACGGTGACACCGCGCTAGAGTCCCGCCCCGTGCGCCTCGGCCTCGTCCCACGCACCGACGCCTTCTACGACCTCTTCGCGAAGGCCGGCGCGAACGCCCTGGAGGCGGCGCGGCTCGCCGAGACGCGCTTCCGCGAGTACCCCTCGTCGTCGGTCTCCCAGGCCGACGTCAAGCGCGTGGAGACGATCGGGGACGGGTTCACGCACGACCTCATCCAGCTGCTGAACACGCAGTACATCACCCCGTTCGACCGGGAGGACATCTACGAGCTCGCGACCGCCATCGACGACGTGGTCGACCACATCGAGGAGGCGAGCGACCTGCTCGAGCTCTACGGGATCGAGCACCCGACGAAGCAGTCGATCGACCAGTGCCGGATCCTGGTCGGCGCGGTCGAGCGGCTCGCGGAGGCGCTCTCGCGGCTGAAGGGGCTGAAGGGCGTCCAGGAGGCGTTGATCGAGCTGAAGCGGCTCGAGGACGACGGCGACCGGATCGTCCGCGACGCGATCGCCTCGCTGTTCCACGACGACCGCATCGACCCGCTGATCGTGATCCGCTGGAAGGACATCTACGACGCGCTCGAGGCGGCGCTCGACGCGTGCGAGACGGCGGCGAACGTGCTCGGCAACGTCGTCGTCAAGAACCAGTAGCCCCCCGTGGAGCTCGCGCTCTTCGCCGTCGTCGCGGTCGCCCTCTTCTTCGACTTCACGAACGGCTTCCACGACACCGCGAACTCGATCGCGACGAGCGTCTCTACGCGCGCGCTGTCGCCACGCGCGGCGGTGCTGATGGCGGCGGTGTTGAACTTCGCCGGCGCGTTCGTCTCGCTCGAGGTGGCCGCGACCGTGGCGACGGGGATCGTGGACTCGTCCGCGATCACGCTCGACGTCGTCCTCGCGGGCCTCGTCGGCGCGATCACGTGGAACCTGATCACGTGGTACGCCGGCCTACCGTCGAGCTCGAGCCACGCGCTCGTCGGCGGCATCCTCGGCTCCGCCGTCGCCGCCTCCGGCTGGGGCGTGGTCCAGTGGGCGGGTCTGAAGGACAAGGTGCTGATCCCTTCGCTGCTCGCGCCCTTCCTCGGAGTCGTGCTCGCGGCTGCGCTGATGATCACGATCACGTGGCTCATCTTCCGCCAGGCGCCGGGACGGATGAACACGCTGTTCAGGCGGCTGCAGCTCGTTTCCGGCGGCTTCGTCGCTTTCACGCACGGGACGAACGACGCGCAGAAGACGATGGGGATCATCGCCCTCGCGCTCATCACCACCGGCCATCTGTCCGCGGAGGAGTTCGACGTCCCGCTGTGGGTGATCGCGTCGTCGGCGACTGCGATGGCCGCCGGGACGTACGCCGGCGGTTGGCGGATCATCGCGACGCTCGGCTCACGGATCGCGAAGCTCGACCCGCCGCAAGGCTTCGCGGCGCAGACGGCGTGCGCGTCGATCCTCTGGACGACGGCGCATTTCGGCTTCCCCGTCTCGACGACGCATGCGATCAGCGGCTCCGTCCTCGGCGCCGGCGCGACGCGGCGGCTGTCCGCAGTGCGCTGGGGCGTGGCCGGGAACATCCTTGTCGCGTGGCTGCTGACGATCCCCTGCGCTGCGCTCGTCGGTGCCGGCATGGAGGTCTTGACGCGGCTGCCGATGGGCGACGGCGTCGTCTTCATGCTCGCCGCGGCGATCGCCGCGAGCGCCTTCCTCGCACGGCGTGCCGCGACGCGCCGCGCGGCCGCGGTCGTCCCGGCCTAGGGGAAAACAGCGAGGGCCCGGTCACCCGGGCCCTCGCGTGCTTCGTCCTGCCGTGGTCGATCAGCCGCCGGGCTGGACGACCCCGTTCGCCTTCAGCTCGTAGCGGGCGTACTGCAGGATCGACTCGGTCGGCTCGTCGTACGTGACGACGGCGCCGACGATGTCGGTCTGGTTGCCCACGAGGTTGCGGAGCTTGCCGCCGCTGAGGCTCGCCGCGAACGACGAGTCGAGCGGAATGGCTGCGTACACCGTCGGCGTGTTCTTGTCGGTGTCGAGGCCGACGAGCTGCAGCGTGAACCCGTGCACCTTGACCGGGTTCACCTGCGTGAGCGACTGCCACCCGGCGAGCGAGCCGTCACCCACAGGCGCGCCGTTCAGGGTGATGTTGTCGACCCACACGCCGTCGAACAGCACACCGCGCGTGTTCACGTCGGTGATGTACCGGAACGACAGGAGCACGGTCTGCCCGGCATACGACGCCAGGGAGATCGACTGGTGCCGCCACGTCGTGGACTCGCCGTTGAACCCGGGGAGGTTCTCGACGAGCTTCGCGTCGGCGCCGGAGGACAGCGACGTCACCATGTCCGGCGTCGAGAGCGACGTCCACGTCTGGCCGTTGTCCGTCGAGACCTGGACGTAGACCGTGTCGAACGCGACCTCGGTGCTCCACAGGATGTCGAACGCGAGCGTCGGGCTCGCGGCCGGCACGCTGATCGACCGGATCATCGCGTTGTCCATGTTGTCCCGGCGTCCGCCGAAGTAGGCCGCGTTGCCGGCCTGGAGCGGCGGGTTGGCGTCGACCGTCCACTCGGTCGGGAGCGGCGCGAACGCCGTGGCGCCCTTGAAGCTCAGCGAGCTGAGCTCACGGGCCGAGAGCGCCGTACCGTCCGCCTTGCGGAGCGAGACGTAGTCCGAGCCGTTCGGCGGCGCTCCGGCCTCCGAGTACGACTCCGCCGAGCCCCAGTTGAGCTCCGAGTTCATGCTCGTGAGCTGGTACAGGGCGGGGAAGTCCGTGCCACGAAGGTCGTGGCCGTCGTCGAGGGACTTGTCCGCCGCGACCGCGACAGCCCAGTTGTGCAGGACGTCCTGCGCCGTCTTGCCGGTGGCGAAGGAGTCGAGCACGTTCTGCAGACCCTCGAGGCCGTTCGCGTTCTCGCGGTGGAGGGCCGACATGAACCCGGACCCGTAGTGATCGGACAGCCAGAGCATGAGCGAGAAGGCCGCGCCGTAGTCGCACAGCGTCTCGTCCGTCCCCTGGTCCTCCCACCACGTCAGCGAGTTCTCCGGCCCGCCGGTCGCGCGCGGGTTCGGGTTCGCCGGCGTCTGCACCGTCAACCAGCCGAGGAAGCACTGCAGGTGCGAGTCGAAGCCGACCTGCTGGATCGACGTCTTCGGGTCGACGTAGCCGGTGAGCGCGATCGCGAAGTCCGAGAGGCCCTCGTTCGCCCACGTCGCCTCGCCCGGGCTCTCGTAGGACTCGAGCAGGTGCTGGTACTCGTGCGCGAAGACGCCCTCGTACAGGAACGGCCGGGCGGGCTTGCTCGCGCAGAGGTCGCCCGGGACCGGCTCGTTCGGCGGGTTGGCACCGGTGCGGTGCGCCCAGTCGTACGAGTCGATCGTCATCACGTTCCGGTCGAGGTTCGTGTTGATCGTCGACGAGAAGAAGCCGGCAATGTACGACAGCCCCTGGCTGTTGTTCAGGTCGTTGTAGTTGTCGTCCCGAACGTTGTCGACGAGGATCACGATCTTGTTGCCGTCGCCGCCGTAGTAGTTGTCCCCGCCGGTGAGCGAGAAGGGCGTGCCCGGCTGGCCGCGCAGCGCGTGCGAGCCGTCGCGGTCCGGCGGGACGCTGAACTCGGCCGACTCCTTCGGGTAGATGTTGTTCTCGAACTCGCCCGCGAGGTACGAGACCTGCGCGTCGGTGATCACGTTCCGGACGCCGTCGTTGCGGCAGTCCCCGGCAAGGAAGTTCAGCACGTTGGAGACCCAGATCTCCGAGTGCCCCGTGACGGCCCGCAGCGTGAACAGGCGGTCGCGGAGCAACGCGTTGCCGCTGCGCGAGTACCAGAACTTCTGCGTGCCGATCGGCGGCGTCGTGTTCGCCGCGAGTGCCTTGAACTGGCGCGTCGACTTGAAGGCGGCGCCGTCGTTCGCGACGCCCGGCTCCTTCAGCTTCGACGTGTCGTCGTTGAGGACGATGTCGCTGCCTGTGACGGCGGCGACCTCCGGCCCCTTCGCGAGCGCGGACGCCGGCAACATCAAGCCGAGCATCAGCACCCCGAGCAGGACTGCTCTCCGCATCGTGTCGTTCCCCTCTCCCTGAGGTTTCGACCGCACGCGCCCCCTCGGCGCGGCGGCTCCCGCAGCACGGGAGGCGGGGAGCGTAGTCACGCCGCGTCGCGTTGTCCAGAAACGGATATCGCTGTTTCTAGTTGCCCGGATGCGAGGCGTCCGTGAACTCGCGGAACTCGCCCGAGACCATGTACGCCACACGCTCGCCGATGTCGACCGCGTGGTCGCCGATCCGCTCGAAGCAGCGCGAGACGATGATCATCCGCAGCCCCCACTCGTGCAGCTTCGGGTCGCGCCCGAACGAGAGGACGTGCTGGACGAAGCGCCGGTTCGCGCGGTCGATGAGCTCGTCCAGGTCGACGAGCGTCTCGGCCTGCTCGAGGTTGCGCGCCGCGAACGCGTCGAGCGCGACCTTGATCATCTCCTCCGCGCGCGCCGCCCATCTCCTCGAAGGCGTCGACGAACAGCCGGTCGGGCGCGACGGTCGGCGCGAGCTTCACGAGCTTCGCGATCGTGACGCAGTAGTCGCCGATCCGCTCGAGGTGGAGGTTGACGTGCAGGATCGCGAGCACGAGCCGCAGGTCGGAGGCGACGGGCGTCTGCCGCGCGAGCAGATCCTGCACCCCCTCCTCGATCGCGATGTAGCGGTCGTCGATCTCGTCGTCGAACGCGATCACCTCGTCGGCGAGCTCGTCGTCCTGCTGCACGAGCGCGTTCGAGCGCGCCGCGCAGCGCGCGGAGCACGAGCGTGCCCTCCTCGTGGATCGACGCCTCGAGCTGGTCGAGCTCCTCCTGGAAGGTGATGCGCACGGCTAGCCGAACCGTCCCGTCACGTAGTCCTCCGTCCGCTTGTCGGACGGGGTCGTGAAGATCTTCGAGGTCGTCGTCGTACTCGACGAGGATGCCCGGTGCGGCGGTCGTTCTCCTCGTCGACGCGGACGGAGAAGAAGGCGGTCATGTCCGCGACGCGCGCGGCCTGCTGCATGTTGTGGGTCACGATCACGATCGTGTAGTCCTTCTTGAGCTCGTCCATCAGGTCCTCGATCCGCGTCGTCGAGATCGGGTCGAGCGCCGACGCGGGCTCGTCCATGAGGATCACCTCGGGTTCGATCGCCAGCGCCCGGGCGATGCAGAGCCGCTGCTGCTGCCCGCCGGAGAGCGACGAGCGCGCTCTCCTTCAGCCGGTTCTTGACCTCGTCCCAGAGCGCGGCCCGCTTGAGCGCCTCCTCGACGCGGTCGTCGAGCCCCTTCTTCCAGCCGAGCACGCGCGGCCCGAACGCGACGTTGTCGTAGATCGACTTCGGGAACGGGTTCGGCTTCTGGAACACCATCCCGATCAGCTTCCGCACCTCGACCGGGTCGACGCTGTCGCCGTAGAGATCCTGGTCGTGGTAGAGGATCGTCCCGTCGACGCTCGCGGTCGGGATCAGGTCGTTCATGCGGTTGAAGCAGCGGATGAAGGTGCACTTGCCGCAGCCCGACGGGCCGATGAAGGCCGTGACCTGGTTGCTGTAGATCTCGAGCGACACGTCCGCGAGCGCGGGCACGCCGCCGTACGACACGGTCAGGTCCTTGACGTCGAAGACGACGTCGCGCCGAGCCGACGACTCGGGCTGCCGCTCGGCGAGTGCGTCCGCCACGCCCGGAATCTTGACACCGCGTCTGGTGTCCATCTCGGTCATCACCATCTCTTCTGGTAGCGGTTACGGAGCCAGATCGCGAAGGCGTTCATCGTCAGCAGGATCGCGAGCAGCACGATGATCGCAGCCGCGGCGAGCGGACTTGAACTCCGCCTGCGGCAGGCGCACCCACTGGTAGATCTGGATCGGCAGCGCGGTGAACGGCCCGAGGACGGTCGGGTCGAACGCGATGTAGGTGACCGCGCCGATGAGGATCAGCGGCGCCGTCTCGCCGATCGCGCGCGAGAGCGCGAGGATCGAGCCGGTCGCCATCCCGGGCGCTGCCGCCGGGAGCACCTGGCGCCAGATCACCTGCCACTTCGTCGCACCGAGCGCGAGCCCACCCTCGCGGATCGAGTTCGGGACCGCCCGGATCGCCTCGCGCGACGCGATGATCAGCGTCGGCAGCACGAGCAGCGTGAGGATCAGCGCGCCCGCGAGCAGCACCCGGCCGAGCCCGAGCCCGCGGACGAGGAACGCGAGCCCGAGGATGCCGTACACGATCGAGGGCACCGCGGCGAGGTTCTGGATGTTGACCTCGAGCAGCGCGGTTGTACCAGCGGTCCTTGCTTCGCGTACTCCTCGAGGTAGATCGCGGTCCCGACGCCGATCGGGACCGTGAAGAGGATCAGCAGCACCATCATGTAGAACGTCGCGATGATCGCCGGGCGGGCGCCCGCGAACTCGGGCGACGACGAGGGCGGGTCGGTGAAGAGCTGCGTCGTCAGGTACGGGAGGCCGTCCCGGAGGACGTCGACGAGCAGCACCGCGAGCGTGACGAAGCCGACGACCAGCGAGAAGCACGAGGAACCCCTGGAAGGCGACCTGCCGCCCGATGCCTCTCGCGCTGCGTCGTGCTGATGCGGAGCCGGGACGGTCGCCACTCATTCGTACACCTCCCGGTACTTGCGGACGAGCCTGATCGAGATGATGTTCATCGCCAGCGTCAGCGACGAACAGCGTGAGGCCGACGGCGAAGATCGTCTTGTACTCGGTCGAGCCGGTCGGGACGTCGCCGGCGCCGGTCGCGGCGATGAAGGCCGTCATCGTCTCCGACGGCGTGGAGCGGGTTCCAGTCGATGACCGGCTGCTGGCCCGCGGCGAGCAGCACGATCATCGTCTCGCCGACCGCGCGCGAGATCGCGAGCACGAAGCTCGCGACGATGCCCGAGATCGCCGCGGGGACGACGACCCGCAGTCGACACCTGCATCCGGTTCGACGCCGAGCCCGTAGGCGCCGTCGCGCAGCGCCTGCGGCACGGCGGTCATCGCGTCCTCGGACAGGGAGGCCACGGTCGGGATCAGCATCACGCCGATGACGAGGCCCGCCGCGAGGACGTTGAAGATCTCCGCCTGGAAGCCGAGTCGCGCAGGAAGCGGCGTGACGAACGTCAGCGCGAAGTAGCCGAAGACGACGGTCGGGATCCCGGCCAGCACCTCGAGCGCCGGCTTCAGGATCCGCCGCGTGCGCGGCCGCGCGTACTCGCTCAGGTAGATCGCCGCAGCCGAGGCCGAACGGCATCGCGACGAGACACGCCCAGAACGTCACCGAGAGGGTGCCGACGACGAGCGGGATGACGCCGAAGCTCGGCGGCTCGAAGAGCGGCGACCAGTCGGTCCCGGTGAGGAAGTCGACGATCGAGACCTCGCGGAAGAACTCGATCGCCGGCACGAGCAGCGCGATCACGATTCCGATCGTCGTCGCGATCGAGACGAGGGCGCACAGTGCGAGGAAGCCCTTGATCAGGTCCTCGCCCCACCGACTGCCGCTTGCCGGAGAGCCTGATCTCAGGCCGCTCGGCGCTGATCGCCGGCGTCGCCACTAGGACGTCTCGGTCTCCGATCCGCTCGACCCGGAGCCGCCCTTGGCCTCGTCGAAGGCGCTCTGCGCCTCCTGCTCCTGCTCGTCCGTCAGCGGCACGAACTGCGCCTCCTCGGCGATCGAGTCGGCGTTGTCGAGCATGTAGCTGGACGAACGCCTCGACCTCGGGCTTGGCGAGCGACTCCGTCTTCACGTAGACGAAGAGCGGGCGCGAGAGCGGCGTGTAGGTGCCGTCCTGCGCCGTCTCGACGCTCGGCGCGACGCAGCCGTCGCCGGCGTCGATCTCGACGGCCTTGAGCGTGTCCTGGTTCTCCTCGTAGTAGGAGAAGCCGAGGTAGCCGAGGCCGCCCTTCTCGCCGCAGACGCCCTGGACGATCACGTTGTCGTCCTCGCTCGGCGGAGTAGTCGGAGCGGCTCGCGCCCTCCTCGCCGTTGATCGCGTCGGTGAAGTAGTCGAAGGTGCCCGGAGTCGGTGCCCGGGCCGAAGAGCTTCAGCTCCTCGTCCGGGAAGTCGGGGCGCACCTGGTTCCAGTTGTTCACCTTCGAGTCCGGCTCCCAGATCTTCTTCAGCTCCTCGGTGGTGAGGCAGGTGGCCCAGTCGTTCTCGGTGTTCACGACGACGGTGAGCGCGTCGTTCGCGACCTGGAACTCGACGTACTCGACGCCCCTGCTGCTCGCAGATCGCCTTCTCGTCGTCTTCGATCGCGCGGGAGGCGTTCGAGATGTCCGTCTCGCCGGCGCAGAAGCGCTCGAAGCCGCCGCCGGTGCCGGAGACGCCGACCGTGATCTGCACGCCGGAGTTCTCCTGCTGGAAGCGCTCGGCGGCGCGTGTCGTGAACGGGCCGACGGTGCTCGAGCCGTCGGCCTGGATGCGGCCGGAGAGGCTCTCGGACCCGCCGCCGGTCGCCCCGGCGCCGGACTCGTCGTCGTCCCCGCCGCACGCGGCTCCGGCGATCGCGAGCACGACCGCGAGGAGCGACCATCGCTGCGATGCGTATGGGTGTGCGTGTCGTGGTCATCGGGCGGAGTGTCCCCGCGACCCTCGCCGCGATGGGGTACGGCATGGTGAACGAGTGGTGCCGAACTGGTTAACGCTCGGGCCGGAAAACGCAGCGGATCTTGAGCCCGCGGCCGCGCGCGCCCTCCGCCTCGACGGCGCCTCCCGCCGCGCCGACGACGTGCTTCACGATCGCGAGCCCGAGGCCGGTGCCACGCGAGGCGCGGGCCCGGTCCGCGCGGTAGAAGCGCTCGAACAGCCGCGGAAGGTCGTGCTCGAGCACGCCGATCCCGTCGTCCCGCCCGCCGACGACGATCGCGTCGCCCTCGCGACCGACCCAGAGCGTGAAGCGTCGAGCCGGGGCCGGCGTACCGGATCGCGTTCGCGTCGAGGTTCTCGGCCACGACCTTGAGCATGCGCGGCCGGATCGCGAGCTCGAGTCCGGGATCGCCCTCGACGCGCACGGTCACACCCGCGCGCGCGGCCGACTCGGCATGTTCGGCGACGACCTCCTCCAGCACGGGCAGCACGCGGATTGCGTTGAGCGCGACGACCGCGCGACCTGTCTCGAGCTCGGAGAGGAAGAGCACGTCGTCGATGAGCTCGCCGACGACCTCCACCTGCGCCCGGGCCTGTTCGACGAGGTCGGCCACGTCCTCGCCGGGGAGGAGCGCCGTCTCGAGCAGCACGAGCAGCCGCGCGAGCGGCGTCCGCAGCTCGTGCGAGACCGCGGCGGTGAACCCGGCGCGCAGCTCCTCGTAGGCGGAGAGGTCACCGCCGTGACCGAGGTAGACGAGCCGCTCGCGGCGGCCGCCGAGCTCGTACGGGATCGCGACCGGCCGGATCCCGTCGGCCGTGCCGTCGACGATCGCCTGCGGCAGCCGCTCGCCCTCGACGAGCCCTTCCACGGCCTCGCGCGCACGCCGGCTCGCCGCCACGACGCGGTCGTCCTCGTTCAGCACGACCACCATCTCGCGGCTCTCCTCGACGAGCACACGGCCACGTTCGGCCTCGACGCGGAGGTCCTCCCCGCGCGGTGTCGCATTCACCACCCGTTCACCCTTTCCGTAACCACCACTGTGCCCCCTGGCCGCCGGGGCGCGATCATTATGTGTCCGCGTGGCCAAGGTCCTGATCATCGAGGATGACGACGTCATCGCCCAGGGGATGGCGCGCCACCTGACGAACGCGGGCTTCGACGCGCTCGGCGTCTCGAACGGCGAGGCCGGGATCGCGCGACTTCGGTTCGAGCGGCCCGACGTCTGCGTGCTCGACCTGATGCTGCCCGGCGCCGACGGGTGGAAGCTCATCGAGACCGCGCGCGGCGAGGGCATCGGCACCCCGATCGTCGTCGTCTCCGCCCGCGGCACCGAGCACGACCGCGTCCATGCGCTCGAGCTCGGCGCCGACGACTACCTCGTGAAGCCGTTCTCGATGCGCGAATTGGTCGCGCGCGTCGGGGCGGCCGCGCGGCGCGGCGTGCGGGCGCAGGAGCCGAGGCGCGGCGAGGCGATCGAGATCGAGGAGCTGCGGCTCGACCCCGCGAACGTCCAGGCCTATGTCAGCGGCGAGAGCGCCGACCTCACGCCGACGGAGTTCCGCCTCCTCTACGCGCTCGCGCTCGAGCGGGGCCGCGTGCTGACGCGGGACGAGCTGCTGCAGAAGGTCTGGGGCCGGCGCGCGACGCACCGCGACCGCACGGTCGACGTGTTCGTACGCAAGCTGCGCGAGAAGGTCGACGAGCGCGCCCCGGCGCACACCTTCCTGCAGACGCGCTACGGCGTCGGCTACAAGCTCGACCCGCTGCCCAAGTAGAGCCGTCAGCGAGGCTCGGCGAACGCGCACGGTCTCCCGTCGCGCGGCAGCGGCGACGCGCCGACCTTCACGACGACGTAGCGCTCGCCCGGGGCCGGCTCGAGCTCGTCGCCCGGGTGAGGCGGCGGGCCCTCCGCCTCGCGCAGCTCGTACCCCGTCCCGGCGCGGAGGAAGACGAGGTGCCGGCTCGGCTGCTCGGCCGGCGGCGGCCCGTTCTCGACGAGCCGGAGCGCCGAGAGCTCCGCGATGCGCGCGTCGCGGTTCGCGATCGTCGCCTGCGCGGCGCGCAGCTCCTCCTGCAGGCGGCCGACGCGCTTCGTCCACTCGTCGAGGTGGCGGAAGAGCTCGTCCACGAGCTCGCTCCCGCCGGGCGCGATCCCCAGCCCGTCGAGCAGCGCCCGCCGGCGCGCGACCTCGTGCTCCTGCGCGTCGAGCGCTTCCTCCTCCGCCGTGAGGACCGCACGCCGGCTTGCGACGGCTTCCGCGCGGCCGTCGAGATCGGCCGCCGAGCGCTCGACATACCGCTCGAGCCCCGCCTCGAGCCGTCGGCGCAGGCCGCGTCGCTCGCCGGTCTCCGGCTCCGGGACCTCACGTGCCCGCCGCTGGATCGCGAGCGCGACCTCCAGCTCGTCCTCGGAGACCACGCCGCGACGGACGAGGATCTCGCCGAGGAGGCCGCTCCGCTCCCGCCGCTGCTCCTCGAGCGCAGCGTCGAGCTGCGCCGGGGAGAGCGCGCGTCTCTCGAGCAGAACGTCGCCGAGCAATATGGAACGTTCAGAGACCGCGGCCTCATCGTCGCACGTCGGCGCCGCCGTCCGTGTGGTCAGCCCGCCGCGAGCGGCCGCAGCTCACCGGTGGCGGCGTCGATCACGCCGACCGGGTACCGGGAGTCGAACGAGGTCGCGTAGAGCGTGCCGTCGGGCGCCTCCGCGGCGCTCGTGAGCGCGATCGCGTGCCCTTCCGAGAGGATCGTGACGCGGCCGTTCCGGTCGTGCCTGAAGATGCGGCCCGGCGTCGGCCCGTCGTGCGCGACGTGGTCGACGACGAGCACCGAGCCGTCGCGCCCTGGCGAGACGTCGACCGGCAGGGTCATCCCGTCCTGGAACGTCCGCGCCGTACCGTCGGGCGTGAGCGCGACGACCTTTCCGTGGTGGCTGTCGGCGACGAGCAGCGTGCCGTCCGCGAGCGTCGTCATCCCCAGCGGCTGGTCGAAGCCCGACGCGAACGTCCGGATCGTGCCGCCGGCGAGGTCGACGACGCGGATGCCCGGGGACGTCTGCTGCGAGACGTAGAGCCGACCCGGCGCAAAGGCGACGGTGAACGCGTCGCCAAGCCCGGCGGCCGTCGCCGGCCCGCCGTCGCCGCTCGTATCGGCCGCGCCGCTCCCGGCGACGGCCGTGAGGCGGCCGCTCGCCCCGAGCCGCCAGACGCGGTTCGCGGCGACGACGTAGACGAGCCCGTCCGGCCCGACGGCAACGGAGTACACGCGCCCGCCGGGTCGCGCGACGACGCTCCGTCTGCCCGTCGCGGCGTCGATCCGGACGATCCGGCCGCGTCCACGGTTCGCGTCGGCGACGAGCAGCGTCCCGTCCCGGTCGACGACGACCTTGTACGCCTCGAGCAGCCCGAGCGTGACCCGGATGGTGCGCAGCGCGTGCCGCCGCCCGCCGACGACGGTCGCGAGGCGCCACGTGCCCGTCTGGGGGAACGACAGGCGCACCGCGTACACGCCGTGACCGCGCCGCGCGGCCGTGAACCGCAGCGACCGCGTGCCGTCGCTCGCGGTCACGACGGGCCGTGTCCCGCCTCCCGGCGCCGTCAGCCGCGCCTGCCAGAGGACGCCCGGCTCGAGCGCGCCGGGCGCCGCGCTGAGCCGAGGCGGCGCGACGGCGGAGCTGCCGCTCGAAGCGGCACACGCGGCGGTGAGGAGCGCCAGCAGGAGCGCGATGGCACCGGACGTTCGCATCCCACGGATCTAGATACCGCAATCTTGCGGTATTCGCAAGTCAGGCCTGCGCTGCGCGCTGTTCCATCGCCGCGAGCTCCGCCTCGAGTGCCGCCCCCAGCTCGCGAATCGCGGCCCGTACCGCCTCGGGATCCTCGAGCCGTCCCTCGATGCGCGTGATCAGGCCGCGGAACGCCGGCGCGGACGCGGCGCGGAGCTCCTCGCCCGCGGGAGACAGCGAAAGCAGGATCGCGCGCCGGTCGTCCTCCGCCCGCTCCCGAACCACGAGACCGGCCTCCTCGAGGCGGCGGACGCGGAACAACGCCGTCCGCTGCGACATCCCGAGCCGCCGGGCGAGCACCGTGGCGGTCTCGGGCCCCTCGACACCGATGGTGCTGAGGATCGCGAAGTCCGGGACGTCGAGCTGGTGCTCCGCGAATACCCGGTCGACGGCCTGCGCGCTCCGCTGGAACGCGACGAACAGGTCGAGCAGGATCGTGGGACGCGGCGCACGGGACGACACGGCGCGATCGTGTCAGTTCGGGAACGAATGAGGGGAGCGCCGACGCGCTCCCCTCGCAGGTGCGTCTCGGGAGGCCGGCTACTTCAACTTGAAGTTCGCCGCGTGCACGGTGCCGTCCGCCAGCTTCACGCGCAGCTGGCGGCACGTTCCCGCCCAGGCCTTGTCGGTCTTCCAGACGTAGAGGTACTGGTCGCTCGCGGCGTCGTAGCTGAGCCCGCTGCTCCCGGCGGTCAGCGTCGTCTCCAGCGGGTCGTCGCCCGCGGCGGCGTCGCATGCCGCGATGTTCGAGGTCGGGTAGCCCGCGGCGAGGACGCTCATCCCCTGGTAGCCGCCGAGCGAGAACTTCACCGGCACGGCGCTGCCCGCCTTCACGGAGTTCTGGGTCGGCAGGTTGTCGATCGGCTGGAAGAAGCCGGCCCAGCGGTAGATCACCGCATAGGTGCACGTCGCGGCCGCGCTCGCGTTGCCGACGGCGTCCAGGGAAGCAGCCGCAGGCACCGTCGCCGTCTTCGTGCCGACGGAGGAGGTGTCGAGGCCGGTGACGGTGCCGTTCTCGTGCCCGGCCGCGACGCCCGAGCCGCCGTCGGTGGCCGTCCAACTCGCGGCGGCGGTCGCACCTATGAGCACGGTGCCGGGGCAGACGGCGATGACGCTCGGTCCCTTGCGGTCGATCCGGTTGCCGCCCACGAGGCCTGCGCTCGCCGCGTTCCCGACCGCGTCGGACACGGTGCGGCCGTTCGTCGAGGCGTCAGACGTCTCCGTCCCCGCGGGGACGTCGGTCACAAGCGTGAACGACGCATCCGCGGCGTTCGCCAGGCCCGAGCCACCGTCCGAGGCGGTGCAGGCGACGCCCACGTCGGTCGCGTGCCACGCGCCGTCGGCGGCATCGCAGTCGACCGCCGGAGCCTTCCGGTCCACCTTCAGGCCCGTGACCGGGCCTGAGGTCGCGACGTTCCCGACCGAGTCGGCCACGTCCTTCGACTGCGTCGAAGCGGAGTCGGTCTCGACGCCCTCCGCGACGGAGGTCGACAGCGAGAAGGTCGCGTCGCCGGGGCTCGCGAGGCCGGCGCCACCGTCCGAGGCGGCGCACCCGATCACGACGTCCGTGGCCGACCAGTCCGACGGCGCCGGGGCACAGGCGATCGCAGGCGCCTTCTTGTCGACCCTGATGCCGCCGATCGGGCCGACGACGGAGACGTTGCCCGCGATGTCGGCGACGGCGCGGCTGCCGGTGGCCGCAGCGTCCGTCTCGTTGCCGTCCGCCACGCTCGTCGAGAGCACAAAGCTCGCGTCGGCGGTGTCGAGCAGCTGCGAGAGGGCGTCGAAGGCCGTACAGAGGATCGCGACGTCGTCCGCGTGCCAGAGCGCGTCGGCCGTCCCGCAGAGCACGGTCGGCGCCGTGCCGTCGCGCCTGACCGCGACGGTGACCGGGCCGCTTGCGCCCCCGGCGCTGGTCGCCGAGCACGAGTACACCGTCTCGACCTGATCGGCGGCGATGGCCTGGTCGATGCAGCCGACCTTTGCGAGCGAGGACGGGGACTCGGCCTCGACGACCGTCCACGTGAGCGTGACGCCGCCGTGGTACCAGCCGTTCGCGCCGTCCGGAGCCGCCGGGCTGACGACATAGGCGATGGTCGGCGGCGAGGAATCGATCACCGAATAGGTCTCGGACGCGCTTGCGATCAGGCCGCCGGTATCGGTGTACGAGCACGACGCGGTCTGCTGCCCGAGGCCGTCGGCCGCGTAGGGGCCGGTGATCGCGCCGAGGGTCGCAGCGAACGAGGACGCCCCGTCCTCCGCGTCCGTCACCTGGCACACGGCGGCGGGCACAGCGCCCTTCGCGTACGAGGCGCCCCCGGACACGCCGGCCACCGAGACGGCCGGAGCCGTGTTCGCCGGCGGCGCGACCGTGACCGTGAACGTCGCGGGCGCAAGGTTGAAGGTCGCGCCGGTGTCGTTCGACAACTGTGCGAGGCTGACGGTCGCCGAGCCCTGCGCGTGCGGTGTGACCGTCAGCGTCTTCACGTCGCCGCAGGAGCCGAAGGTGACGGATGCGGGGCTGACGGTCGCCGCCGCTGGGTTGCTCGACGTCACGGAGACCACGAGCGTCGTGCTTGCGGTCAGATTGCAGCCGTTCTTCCCGTCCCCGTTTTGCGTCACGACGCGGAGCTGCGTCGTGCCCTGCGCACCGCCGACGTTCAACGGCATCGCCTCGGCGACCGCGTCGACGCTCGCGTCCAGGTTGTTCGGAATGTCGTCCGCGGACGCGACCGCCGCGAACGCGAGCGCCGCGACCACGCCTCCCATGAGCAGGCCGAGCCTGCCGCGCCGTCTGATCTGTGCCGGTGTCCCCACGGGTTTCTTCCTCCGTCTCGAGTAGCCGCAGCCGGAGCACGTCGCGCCCGACCTCCGCATCGCAGCGTCGGGCACGCCGGGACGCGGCACCCACCGCATCCGGGTGGGCCGGTCCTCCCCACGCGGCCAACGACGCGCTCAAGCCCGCGGGGCGACGTGCCGATACGGGGACGGATGCCTGCGGCCCTTGCTGAACTCGACGAACTTCTCGCGTATCGCCTCTCCTGCCCGCGTGCCGCGTTCGAGGCGCTCGACGAGGACGAGGTCGTGACGCTGCTCCTCGCCCGCTTCCGCCTGCTCGTCTCGTACGGCTGGGACTGGGCCTCCGCGCTCATGCTCGCCGCCGACGTCGAGGTGCCCGCGCACGAGACGGCCGACCTGGCGCCGGCCGTCGCGACGCCGCTCGTCCTGCAGTAGCAGCCGCTCAGGCGGCGGTCGAGAAAGCCCGGCGGATCGCCTCGAGCTCGCTGCAGCGCGCGCGGAAGATCGCGACCACGTCCGGGTCGAACTGCTTCCCCGACTGCGCCTCGATCTCCGCCGTGGCGGCCGACCACGGCAGCGCGCGCCGGTACGGTCGGTCGGAGGTCATCGCGTCGAGCGCGTCGGCCACGGCGAAGATCCGCGCCCCGAGCGGGATCTCGTCGGCGCGAATCCCGTCCGGATAGCCGTCTCCGTCCCAGCGCTCGTGGTGCGACCGGACGACCCGCAGCCCCTCGCCGCGGAGGAAGGCCACGTCCCCGAGCATCTGCTCGCCGAGGGTCGTGTGCGTCTGCATCTGCTGCCGCTCCGCGATGGTGAGCGGCCCCGGCTTCAGCAGGATCCTGTCGGGGATCCCGATCTTGCCCACGTCGTGGAGGAGGAACCCGAACTCGGCGCTCGCGTCGTGGGCGAGCGTAGGCTCTGCCGCGGCGGCCAGGTCAAGCGCGTACGCCTGCACGCGCTGCGAGTGTGCGCGCGTGCCGGTGTCCTTCGTCTCGAGGGCGGCGGCGAGCGCGGACACCGTCTCGCGGTAGGCGGCCTCCAGCAGGACGCGCTGGCCGCGCTCGAGCTCGAGCATGTGCCGGAGATCGCGGGCGTACAGCATCAGCTGCTCGTCCTCGCGCGTGCTCCGTGTGCTCCGGGACGGCACGCCGTAGAGCCCGCCGCCGAGGCGCTCGGCGACCGCCAGCAGCTCCAGGGGGCTGAACGGCTTCGGCACGACGGCGTCGGCGGGCGCCGAGGCGACCTCGTTCGATGCCACCGAGCCCGTGAGCAGCACGATGCCGATGTCCGCCGTCGCGGGATCGCCCTTCAACGACCGGGCGAGCTCGAGTCCCGTCTCACCGGGCATCTCGACGTCGAGGACGATCACGTCGGGGCGCTCGTCGGCGATCGCGTCCCGTGCGCCCGCCGCGTGCGCAGCCTCGAAGACCTCGATGTCGAAACTCTCGAATGTGGCGCGAATGAGCGCCCGAAGCCCTGCGTCGTCGTCGACGAGGAGAAGTCGCACCGTTCCAAGCCCCCCGGTATGGGTCTAGGACTCTTGTCGGTGCCGCAGGTCGCGGACTTTAACCGTATGCGTAGAAGCCCCGGCCGGATTTTCGCCCGAGCCGACCCGCCTCGACGTACCGGCGCAGCAGCGGGCACGGCGCGTATTTGGGGTCGCCGAGGCCCTCGTGGAGCACCTCCATGATCGCGACGCACGTGTCGAGCCCGATCAGGTCGGCAAGCGCGAGCGGCCCCAGCGGATGGGCGAACCCGAGCTTCGCGATCGTGTCGATCGCCTCCGCCTCGGCCACGCCCTCCATCAGCGCGTAGGCCGCCTCGTTGATGAAGGGCATCAGGATGCGGTTCGAGACGAAGCCGGGGAAGTCGCGCGCCTCGGCCGGCGTCTTCCCGAGCTCCTCGGCGAGGGCGACGATCGCCGCCGTGGTCTCGTCGGAGGTCTCGAGGCCGCGGATCACCTCGACGAGCTTCAGTACGGGCACCGGGTTGAAGAAGTGCATGCCGACGACACGGTCGGGCCGGCGCGTCGCCGCCCCCAGGCGCGTGATCGGGATCGAGGAGGTGTTCGACGCGAGAATCCCCTGTTCGGGGAGGACGTCGTCGGCGCGCCGGAACAGGTCCTCCTTCACGGCGGCGTCCTCGACGACGGCCTCGATCAGCAGGTCGGCCGCGACGAGGTCGTCGACGGGCTCGACGCGGGCGAGCACCTCGTCCGGGTCGGCGCCGCCCTTCTCTGCGAGCTTCGCGAGGCTGCGGCGCATCGCCTCGAGGCCGCGCTCGGTGGCGCCCGGGGCGGCGTCGAAGAGCGAGACGCGGCGGCCGGAGGCTGCCACGACCTGTGCGATGCCGCCGCCCATCTGGCCCGCGCCCGCGACGAGGACGTGCTGGAACTCCACGGCGCGGGAGGCTACCGTCCGGCGGATGCCACGCGCCGCCAACGGCCTCTGGTACGACCGCACCGGCTCGGGCGAGCCGGTCGTGTTGATCCACGAGGGCGTCGTCGACTCGCGCAGCTGGGCGCCGGTCGTGCCGGCGCTCGCAGAGCAGTTCGACGTCGTCACCTACGACCAGCGCGCGTACGGGCGCTCCGACGGCTGGCACGGCCCGTACTCGCTCGTGGACGATCTGGTCGGCGTGCTCGACGAGCTCGGGATCGCGCGAACGGCGCTCGTCGGGGCCTCCCGCGGCGGCCGGATCGCGCTCGACACGGCGCTGACACAGCCGACGCGGGTGACGAGGCTGGCGCTCGTCGCCTCCGGCCTCGCGGGCCACCCGGTCGACGTCGAGGTGACGCCCGAGCAGGAGGCGCGCTGGGATGCGGCCGAGGCCGACGGCGACCTGGCGACGCTGGCGGAGATCGACCTCGAGGTCTGGGCGCCGCTCGGCGCGGACGAGGAGCTCCGGCAGCTGTTCCACGACAACGTCGAGGCGTCCAACGCCGACGACCCGGCGGTGCCGGTGGAGCCGCCGGCGGCGACGCGCCTGGACGAGATCCGCATTCCCACGCTCGTGGTCACCGGCGACCACGACGTCCCCGGGATCAACAAGCTCGGCGACGTGCTCGAGCGTGAGATCGAGGGCGCGCAGCGCGTCGTGATCCCGAAGGCGGACCACATGATCGCCTGGCGCGCGCCGGAGCAGCTCGCCGCAGCCCTTATCGCATTCTTGCGATAAATCGGCTACCCTGGCCCGCCCGTGACGCTCCCCTCCCTTGAGGAGCTCGCCGCCCGTGCCGGCGAGCTCGACCCCCGCTTCCTCGCGCTGGCGCTCGCCTTCCAGCTCGTGAACCTCGGGCTACGCGGCGTCGCCTGGCGGAACGTGCTCGCAGCCGCGTACCGCGGACGGCACGTGCCGGTGGTCTCCGTCGTCGCTGCCTACGCCGCCGGGGTCGCGCTCAACGCGGTCATGCCGGCGCGCGGCGGCGAGGCGGCCAAGGTGCTGCTCGTGCGGACGCGGATCCCGGGCAGCTCGGTGGCGACGATCGCGGCCTCGAGCTCGGTGCTGTTGATCCTCGACACGGTGCTCGGCATCGCGCTCGTGAGCGGGGCCGCGGCGCTCGGCGTGCTGCCGATCCCGCCGCTCCCGTCCGTCCCGTGGCCGGCCCTGCTCGCGCTCGTCCCGGTCCTCGCGGTCGCGGCCGTGCTCGCGCGGCGGTTCGCGCCTCGCCTGCGCGGCGTCGGACATCAGCTGCGGCAGGGCGTCGCGATCCTGGGGACGCCCGGCGCGTACGCCCGCCGTGTGGCGGCGCCGCAGGCAGCCGCCTGGCTGTGCCGCGTCGGCGTCGCCGCCTCGCTGCTCGCCGCGTTCGGGCTCTCCGCGCCGCTCACGGCTGCGGCGCTCGTCGTCGTCGCCGGAGGCCTGTCGACCGCGGTGCCCACCCCCGGCGGCGTCGGCACGCAGCAGGCGCTCGTGGTGGTCGCGCTCCACGGGTGGGTGTCGGCCTCCGGCGCGTTCTCGTTCTCGGTCGCGCTGCAGCTCCTCGTCACGGCGGTGAACGCCACGATCGGGGTCGCCGCGATGATGCTGCTCGTGCGGACGCTGCGGCCGGTCGCCGCCGTCCGTGCCGGCTTCGCAGCGGCGCGCTCGCGCCCGAGCTAGGTCGCCGCGAGCGCGGACGCGAGGAGCTCGCGGTCGCGGTCGTAGCTCAGGAGCTCGTCGGCTTCCGCCGGCGTCGCCCAGCGGACCTCGTCGACGTTGTCGAGCGGCTCGGGATCGCCCTCCGCCTCGCCGCGGAACCAGGCGACGCGCTTCGGCCTCCCGTCGGCGAGCCGGTACCGCGTCTCCCCGATGCGCTCACCGAGCCGCACGCGGAGACCGACCTCCTCCTCGAGCTCCCGGAGCGCGCACTGCTCGTCCGTCTCCCCGAGCTCGTGCTTCCCCTTCGGGAAGCTCCAGTCGTCGCGGCTGGGCCGGTGGATCAGGAGGACGCGGCCGTCGCGGAAGAGGAGCACGCCCGCGGCCTGGACCGGCCGGCTAGACCTCGACCAGAAGGGCATCGCCCTGGCCGCCGCCGGAGCAGATGGCGGCAAGGCCGAGCCCGCCGCCGTTCCGGCGCAGCTCGTGCACCATCGTCCCGACGATGCGCCCGCCCGAGGCGCCGATCGGGTGCCCCAGCGCGACCGCGCCGCCGTTGACGTTGACGACCGCCTCGTCGGCGCCGAGCAGTCGGGTCGAGTTGAGCGACACCGACGCGAACGCCTCGTTGATCTCGACGCGCTCGACGTCGCCGATCGACTTCCCGGCCTTCCCGAGCGCGATCGCGGCGGCGTTCGCGGGTGTCCGCACGAGGTAGGCGAACTCGTCGGCGACGTACCCCTGCGCCACGATCGTGGCGAGGATCTCGAGGCCGCGGCGCTTCGCGAACTCCTCCGAGGTGACGACCACGCACGAGGCGCCGTCGTTCACGCCCGGTGCGTTGCCGGCCGTGGTCGTGCCCTCGGGGTCGAAGACGGGCTTCAGTTGCGCGAGCGACTCGGGCGAGGTGTCGCGGCGGATCGACTCGTCCGCGGTGACGTCGCCGACCGTGACGATCTCGTCCCCGAAGCGGCCCTCGTCCTGTGCCGCGGCAGCGCGCTGGTGCGAGCGCAGCGCCCAGGCGTCCTGCTCCTCGCGCGTGATGCCGAGCTCGCGGGAGACCATCGAGTTGTGCTGGATCATGTGCTGCCGGTCGTACGCGTCGGTGAGCCCGTCGAAGATCATCGAGTCGATCAGCTCGCCGTTGCCCATCCGGTAGCCGAAGCGGGCCTTACGCAGGAGGTACGGCGCGTTCGACATCGACTCCATGCCGCCCGTGACGATCACCTCGTGGTCGCCGGCGCGGATCATCTGGTCGGCGATCTCGACGGCCCGGATCGACGACGCGCACACCTTGTTGATCGTGTCCGCGGGCGTCTCGATCGGCAGCCCGGCGCCGATCGCCGCCTGCCGCGCCGGCGCCTGCCCGGCCCCCGCCTGGAGCACCTGGCCCATCAGCACGTACTCGACCTCGCCCGGCTCGACGCCGGCGCGCTCGAGCCCGGCGCGGATCACGACCGAGCCGAGCTCCGTCGCCTGGTGGGCGGCGAGGCCGCCGCCGAGCTTGCCGAACGGCGTGCGCACGGCCGACACGATCACGGAGCGGGTCATCGGGTTGAGCGTAGCGAAGCCGTGGCTTGACGCCTCCGCGGGCGCGCCCTACGCTGGGCCTCGATGACCCTCTCGCACCGCATCGACGGCTGGGCCTGGCGCCTCGGGCGGAGCGGGAGCGTGCGCTAGCAGCGCCGACAACCCGAATCCGCCCCGACTGATGCGACCCGAGGAGGGTCGTTTTTCGTTGCCGTGAAGACACTCGACGACACCCCGATGACCATTCACACCGACCTGGTGACGCCCCTCGGCGCGTACCTCCGGCTGCGCGAGGGCGCGCGGGCGTCGTTCCTGCTGGAGTCGGTCGAGCGCGGCCGGCTCGGGCGCTACTCGTTCGTCGGCGCAGGCTCGCGGCTCGTCTTCCTGAACGAGGCGGAGGCGGTGGGCGAGCCGGTCGTCGGCTACGTCGGCTACGACTGGGCGACCCGGCTGGAGCCGACGGTGCCGCTCCCGGCGGACGGGCCGACCTTCCCCGGCTCGCGCTTCGTCGTCGCGGAGTCGCTCGTCCGCTTCGACCACGTCACGGGGGTGGCGGAGGTGCTGGTCGGCGACCCTGCCGCGGTGGCCGCAGCGCTCGACGGCCCGCTGCCCGAGGTCGCGCCGGGCGAGGGCTCGGCAGGCCCGCTCCGACGCTTCCCCGCGCAGGCGGTCTACGAGGCGAGCGTCCGCCGCGCGCAGGAGCACATCCGCGACGGCGACGCGTTCCAGATCGTCCTCTCGCAGCGGGCCGAGCGCCCGACGAGCGCGTCGCCGCTCGGCGTCTACCGGGCGCTCCGGCGCGTGAACCCCTCGCCGTATCTCTTCCTCCTCGAGCTCGACGGGATCGCGCTCGTCGGCTCCTCGCCGGAGACGCTCGTCAAGTGCGAAGGCCGGCGCGCGTCGCTGAACCCGATCGCCGGGACGACCACGCCCGGCGAGGGCGACGCCGAGCGGCTGCTCGCCTCCGAGAAGGACCGGGCCGAGCACGTGATGCTCGTCGACCTCGGCCGGAACGACCTCTCGCGCGTGTGTCGCCCGGGGTCGGTGCGCGTCGAGCGGTTCATGGAGGCGGAGCGCTTCTCGCACGTCACCCACCTCGTCTCGGAGGTCGTCGGCGAGCTCCAGCAGGGCGTCGGTCCGTTCGACCTCTTGCGCGCGACGTTCCCTGCGGGCACGGTCTCCGGGGCGCCGAAGGTGCGTGCGATGCAGATCATCTCCGAGCTCGAGGGCCACCGGCGCGGGCCGTACGCCGGCGCCGTCGGCTATGCGTTGCCGGACGGGACGCTGGACACCTGCATCGCCATCCGCACGGTCGTGCTGCACGACGGGGTCGCGTACCTCCAGGCCGGCGCGGGCATCGTCGCCGACAGCGACCCGGAGGCGGAGCACCGCGAGTGCCTGAGCAAGCTCGCCGCGATCGAGGCGGCGATCGACCTGGCGGAGCGGGAGGGCGCCACGTGATCTTGCTCGTCGACAACTACGACTCGTTCACGTACAACCTCGCGCACCTGTTCGGCGAGCTCGGCGCGGAGGTGGTCGTGCGGCGCAACGACGCGATCGACGCGGACGAGGCGGAGCGCCTAGAGCCGTCGCACCTCGTCATCTCCCCCGGCCCCGGCCGGCCGGGCGACGCGGGCGCCTCGATCGAGATCCTGCGCCGGCTCGGCCCGACGACGCCGACGCTCGGCGTTTGCCTCGGGCACCAGGCGATCGTCGAGGCGTTCGGCGGCGAGGTCGGCCAGGCCCGGGAGCTGGTGCACGGGAAGGCGACCGAGGTCACGCACGACGGCCGCGGCGTCTTCGCGGGCCTGCCCGAGCGCTTCGCCGTCGGCCGCTACCACTCGCTGGGCGCCACGCGCATACCGGACGTGCTCGAGATCACGTCGCACGCGGCGGACGGCGAGGTGATGGGCGTCCGGCACCGCGAGCTCCCGATCGAGGGCGTGCAGTTCCATCCCGAGTCGGTGCTGACGCCGGAGGGGCCGGCGCTCGCGCGGAACTTCCTCGAGGCCCGCCCGTGATCGGTGTGCAGCAGGCTCTGACGCGGGTGCTCGATGGGCACGACCTGTCCCGCGCCGAGGCGCGCGAGGTGATGGGCGAGATCATGCGCGGCGAGGCAACACAGGCGCAGATCGCAGGGTTCCTCGTCGCCCTGCGGGCGAAGGGCGAGACGGCCGACGAGATCGCCGGCTCGGCCGAGGCGATGCGCGAGCACGTCGTGCCGGTACGCCCGAAGCGCGACGACCTCGTCGACACCGCCGGGACCGGCGGCGACGGTGCGCACACGCTGAACATCTCGACCGCGGCGGCGCTCGTCGCGGCGGCGGCCGGCGCGGCGGTGGCGAAGCACGGCAACCGGGCCGTCTCCTCGTCGTCGGGGTCGGCGGACGTGCTCGAGGCGCTCGGCTTCGAGCTCGAGCTCCCGCCGGAGCGGATCGCCGGCTCGATCGACGAGCTCGGGTTCGGCTTCATGTTCGCCCCCACGCACCACCCGGCGATGAAGCACGCGGCTCCGGTGCGTCGAGAGCTCGCGACGCGGACGGTCTTCAACGTGCTCGGCCCGCTGACGAACCCGGCCGGCGCGCGGGCGCAGGTCGTCGGGGTCTACGCGCCGGGCCTCGTCCGGACGATCGCGGAGGTGCTCGCGCAACTCGGCGCGCGCCGGGCGTTCGTCGTCCACGGTGCGGGTGGGATCGACGAGCTGTCGCCCGTCGGACCGAATCTCGTCGCCGAAGTCGTCGACGGCGAGGTGCACGAGCGGGAGATCGACCCGCTCGACCTCGGCGTCCCTCGCTGCGACCCGGAAGCGCTGCGCGGCGGCACGCCGGAGGACAACGCCGGGATCATCCGCCGCGTCCTCGCCGGCGCGGACGGCGGCGCGCGCGACGCGATCCTCCTCAACGCCGCCGGCGCGATCGCCGCGGCCGGGCACGCGGCCGACCTCCGCGACGGGATCGAGCTCGCCCGCGAGGCCGTCGACTCGGGCGCCGCGGCAGAACGGGTGGAGCAGCTCGTCGCCTACTCTCGAGGGACATGGGACGCTTCCGCGACGCCCTGAGCGCGCCCGGGCTCGGCGCGATCGCCGAGATCAAGCGCCGCTCGCCCTCGGCCGGCGACCTGCGCCCGGACGCCGACCCGGCGCGCCTCGCGCCGGCGTACGCGCGGGCGGGCGCGGGGGCCGTGTCGGTGCTCGTGGACGCGCGGTTCGGCGGGACGTGGGACGACCTGCGGGCGGCGCGCGCCGCCTCGGACGTGCCGCTGCTGGCGAAGGGCTTCTTCACGACGGTCGACGACCTGCGTACGGCGAAGGAGTCGGGCGCGGATGCCGTCCTCTTCCTGCTCCGCGACCTGGACGACGGCCGCTACGCGGAGCTGTCCCGTGCGGCGGACGAGCTCGGGCTGGACGCGCTGACGGAGGCGCACGACGCGGCCGAGCTCGACCGCGCCGTCGCCCTCGACGCCCCGGTGATCGGGGTGAACGCGCGCGACCTCTCGACCTTCGTCATCGACCGCGAGGCGCAGCTCCGACTCGTGGCGCGGGCGAGGGGAGCTAGTGGCTCAGAGCCACAAAGTCCGATCCTCGTCGCGGAGAGCGGGGTCGAGTCGCGCGCGCAGGGGGCCGCCGCCGAGCTCGCCGGCGCCGATGCGATCCTGGTCGGCTCGGCGCTCATGCGCGCCGCGGATCCCGCCGCGAAGCTCGAGGAGCTGCTCTCGCGCCCGCTCGTGAAGGTGTGCGGGCTCACGCGGCAGGAGGACGTCGACGTGGCCGTCGCTGCCGGCGCCGACCTGGCCGGGTTCGTCCTGGCCGTGGAGTCGCCGCGTCGAGCTGCACGCGTGCTCGACGTGCCGGACACGGTGCTGTCGGTCGCCGTCCACGTCGGCGAGGCGGGCGAGGACGGCGCCGACCTCGTCCAGCTGTACGGGCGCGTCGACGGGCACCGTTCCCGCGAGGCGACCTTGCTGCGCGACGGGACGGAGGTCGCGCGCGTCCTCGACCTGCCCTGGGAGGGCGCGGATCCAAACCACCACGCGCGCGCGGCGGGGGCGACGGGCCGGATCGTGCTCGCGGGGAAGCTCGGGCCGGACAACGTCGCCGCGGCGGTCGCGCACGTCCGGCCGTGGGCCGTGGACGCGTCATCCCGGCTCGAGACCGAGCCGGGTGTGAAGGACCACGCGAAGGTGCGCGAGTTCGTGGCGGCGGCGCGGTGCTAGAGCTCGGCGCCTACGGCGGGCGCTACGTCCCCGAGACGCTCGTGCCGGCGCTCGACGAGCTGGAGGCAGGCTGGCTCGCCGCGCAGGCCGACCCGGGCTTCGCGGCCGAGCTCCATGGGCTGCTGACCTCGTACGTGGGTCGGCCGACGCCGCTGTACCGCGCCGAGCGCCTGCGCCCGACGATCTATCTCAAGCGCGAGGACCTCAACCACACGGGCGCGCACAAGATCAACAACGCGGTCGGGCAGGCGCTCCTGGCGCGGCGGCTCGGCAAGCAGCGCATCGTCGCCGAGACGGGCGCCGGCCAGCACGGCGTGGCGACGGCGACCGTCTGCGCACGCTTCGGCCTCGACTGCGTCGTGTACATGGGCTCCGAGGACATGCGTCGGCAGAAGCCGAACGTCGAGCGGATGCGGCTGCTCGGCGCGGAGGTCGTCCCGGTCGAGTTCGGCACGCGCACGCTGAAGGAGGCGACGAGCGAGGCCATCCGTGACTGGATCACGAACGTCGAGACGACCTACTACCTCATCGGGTCGTGCGTCGGCCCGGCGCCCTATCCCGAGCTCGTGCGCGAGCTGCAGGCCGTGATCGGCCGCGAGGCGCGGGAGCAGGTGCTCGCCGAGGAAGGGCGGCTGCCCGACGCGGTCGTCGCGTGCGTCGGCGGCGGCTCCAACGCGATCGGCCTGTTCGCCGGCTTCGTCGACGACCTCGAGGTGCGACTCGTCGGCGTCGAGGCTGCGGGCGCAGCGTCGCTCGGGAGCGGGCGGCCCGGCGTCCTCCACGGCGCGCGCTCGTCGATCCTCGCCGACGAGGACGGCCAGATCGCCGACGCGCACTCGATCTCGGCCGGGCTCGACTACCCGGGCGTCGGCCCCGAGCACGCGTACCTCCGCGACAGCGGCCGCGCCGAGTACCTGACGGCGACCGACGAGGAGGCGCTGGACGCGTTCCGCCTGCTCACCGAGCGCGAGGGGATCATCCCGGCGCTCGAGCCGTCGCATGCGCTCGCGAGGGCGCTCGACCTCGACGCGGAGCTCGTCGTGGTCGGGCTCTCGGGCCGGGGCGACAAGGATCTCGCCGAGGTGCTCGCGCGGCTCGACGGCTTCGAGGCCGTGTAGATGCACACGCGTGTAACCCCGGGTCCCGACCCGCCCCCCTGCTCAGGCGCCAGCCTACCGCCGAGATCCGCACCGGTGGGTGACGACTCCGTGCCGACTCTGTGACGAAGACGCTCGCGATCTACCTGATGAGCGGGCCGGAGACGCCGGCGCTCGCGGAGGCGGCGGTGGAAGCCGGCGCCGACCTCGTCGAGCTCGGGTTCCCGTTCTCCGACCCGCTGGCAGACGGGCCGGTCATCCGCCGCGCCGCCGAGCGCGCGCTCGCGCAGGGCATGCGCACGCGGGCGTGCCTCGAGTGCCTCGCCGAGACGAGGGTGCGCGTCGACGTCCCGCTCGTGCCGATGACCTACGCGTCCCTGCTCGAGGCGTACGGCTACGACCGGTTCGCCGCCGACGCACGCGCTGCGGGCGCGACCTCACTCATCGTCGCCGACCTTCCCGTCGAGGCGCACCCGGAGCTCGAGCGTGTGCAGCTCGTCGCGCCCACCTCGACGGACGAGCGCATCGCCGCCGCGGCCGCCCGCACCGACGGCTGGCTCTACCTCGTCAGCCTGACCGGGACGACGGGTGCCCGGACCGAGCTCTCCCCCGCCCTCGCCGGCCTCGCCGAGCGGGCACGCGCGCTCACCGACGTGACGCTCTACGCCGGCTTCGGGATCTCCACCCCGGAGCACGCGGCCGCGGCCGCCGCGCTCGTCGACGGCATCGTCGTCGGCTCGGCGGCCGTGCAGGCAGCCGAGGACGGGCCGGACGCGCTCGCAGAGCTCGTGCGCGGCCTGCGCGCAGGGCTCGACTCGGCCGTTCCCGCCTAGGCCCGGGCGCGCTCGAGACGGGCGCGGGCAAGCGCCACGCTCGTCCCGACGTCCGGGTCGCCGAGGACGCTCGCCGCGAGCTCGTTCGCCTCGCGGATCAGGCGCTCGCGCTCCGTCTCGAGGCCGCTCCGGACCACGAGCAGCGCGGCCGCGACGCGCGAGGCCCACTCGTCCAGGCCGGCCAGGCCCGGCTCGGGCGGCTCGAGCCCCGCCTGCGAGATCCTCGGCACCTCCGCGAGCCGCTGCGACAGCGCCCGCGCCTCGTCCTCGAGCGCCGGAATCGCAGTGTCGGCATCGGCCAGCTCCCGCTCGAGCTCGGCGCGCGCGCCGGTCGCACGCTCGAGCCGACGCTCCCCCGCGGCGAGCGAGTCGCGGGCGCGCTCGAGCGCACGCTGCGCCGACGCCAGCCGCCGCTCGTCGCGCGAGCGCTCCGTCTGCGCGAGCTCCGCCTCCGCGCGGGCGACCTCCTCCCGCCGGCGCTCGAACTCTCGCCGGGCCTCGTCGATCGCGACCTCGGCCCCGGCCCGGCGCTCAGGCGCCGACGCGACGAGCTCCGCGAGCGCCGCCGCCCGCTCGCGGATCTCGGCCACCTCCTGCTGCCGCTCTCCCATCGTCGCCAGTGCCGCCGCGAGGCGCTCGTCGTCCTCCTCCAGCCGCCGGGCCAGCTCGATCGCGCGGGCGTCGACCACGAGCCGAGTATGCCGTCTCCGGAACGCGCTACACCTCCGGCGTGGAGCTCGAGGAGACGACCGTGGCGGCGGGCGGCCGCGAGCTCCTGCTCCTGGTCCCGCCGGACGCGGAGGCGCTCCTCGACGAAGAGGCCTTCGAGCACGAGGAGTTCCTGCCGTACTGGGCCGAGCTGTGGCCGAGCGGCGTCGCCCTCGCGGACGCCCTGGCCGAACGGAACCTCCGCGGCGGCCGCGTGCTCGAGCTCGGCTGTGGGCTGGCGATCCCGGGCCTCACCGCGGCACTCGCCGGCGCGACCGTGCTCGCGACGGACTGGTCGCCCGACGCGATCGCGCTGCTGCGCGTCAACGCGGAGCGGAACGGCGCGGCGCTCGAGGCAGCCGTCTCCTCGTGGGCCGACCCGCGGGCCGAGCTCGCGGGCGCACCGTGGGACCTCGTCCTCGCCGCGGACGTCCTCTACGAGCGCCGGAACGGCGACCTGCTGCTGGACCTGGTTCCACGACTCACGCACGAGGTGCTCCTCGCCGACCCCGGCCGGCCGCACCTGAAGGGCTTCCTCGAACGGGCCGCCGCCGTCTGGGCCGTGGAACGGAGCGGCACCGTGTACCGCCTCTCGCGCTGAGCACGCGCAGTTAGATTCCGCCGCGTCCCCGAGCGAGGAGGCCGCATGACCGAGACCCTCGTCCCCGACCCCCGCCGCTGGCGCGCGCTCGCGCTCGTCTGCGTCGCGTTCTTCATGGTCGTCCTCGACGTCTCGATCGTGAACGTCGCGCTGCCCTCCATCGCGACCGACCTCGAGCTCTCGCAGAGCACGCTCCAGTGGATCGTCACGGCGTACTCGCTCGCCTTCGGCGGGTTCCTTCTGCTCGGCGGACGGGCTGCCGACGTGTTCGGCCGCCGCAAGGTGTTCATGCTCGGGATGGCGCTGTTCACGTTCGCATCGCTCATGTGCGGATTCGCGGACAGCGGCGCGTGGCTGATCGCGTTCCGCGCCGTCGCAGGCCTCGGCGGCGCGATCGTGTCGCCCGCGACCCTGTCGATCATCAATGCGGCCTTCCGCCATGGCGGCGCGGAGCGGAACAAGGCGTTCGGGATCTGGGGCGCGATCGCGGGGAGCGGCGCCGCGGCCGGCGTCCTCCTCGGCGGCGTCCTCACGGAGTACCTCGGCTGGGAGTGGATCTTCTTCGTGAACGTGCCCGTGGGCATCACGGTCATCGCGCTGACGCCGTGGCTCGTCTCGGAGGGCCGCGCCGAGGACGTCGACCCGCACACCGACCCGTTCGCCGCGATCCTCGCCACCGCGGGCCTCGTCTCGTTCGTCTACGCCATGTCCAAGGCGCCCGAAGCGGGCTGGCTCTCGCTGCAGACGATCGGGCTCACCATCCTCGCCGTCCTCCTCGTCACCGCCTTCTTCGTGAAGGAGGCGCGGACCGACTCGCCGCTCGTGCCGCTCGGGCTTTTCCGCGTACGCCACGTGTTCGTCGCGAACGCGGTCGGGTTCTGCCTCGGCGGGGCGATCTTCGGCGGCTTCTTCCTGCTCACGCTCTACATGCAGGGGGTGCTCGGCTACTCGGCGCTCGAGGCGGGGCTGGCCTTCCTCGCGACGGCGGGCACGACGATCCCCGCGGCCGGGATCGCCCAGGCGCTCATCACGCGCGTCGGCGTGAAGCCCGTGATGGTGGCCGGCCTCGCCTTCATGACGTTCGCGTACGTCTGGTACACGCAACTCCCGCCCGACGGCACGTTCTGGCGCAATCTGTTCGTCCCGTACTTCGTGAGCGGCTTCGGGCTCGCGTTCGTCTTCATCCCGGTCTCGCTCGCCGCACTCGCGAACCTGGAGGAGCGGATCGCGGGCGTCGCATCGGGGCTGCTCAACACCTCGCAGCAGATCGGCGGCGCGCTCGGCGTGGCAATCGCCGCGACGATCGCGACCCAGCACACCGAGACGCTCCTCGGCGAGGGCGACGATCGCGCCGCGGCCCTGACCGGCGGCTACAACTGGGCGTTCTGGGTCGGCGCCCTGTTCGCGTTCGTCGGTCTGCTCATCGCGGCCCTGATCCTCCGGCGCAGCGACGTGCCGGCGGCGTCGGAGGCGCCCGCGACGGTCGGCTGACTCACCATTCGTCCCAGTGCACCATCGTGTCGAGCGGGGCGCGGCGTCCCGGCTTGAAGTCGGTCCCCAGCGAGTACGCGACCGGGACGAGCGCCGCCTGCATCACCTCGTCGTACGGGATGCCGAGCAGCTCCGCCGCCTCGCGCTCGTGCTGCAGGTGGAACGTCGTCCACGACGTGCCGAGCCCGCGCGCACGGCATGCGAGCATGAACGACCACGTCGCCGGGACGATCGAGCCCCACGTCGAGGCCTGCGCGGCGGCCGGCTTCCCGTCCGTCCGGCCCTCGACGCACGGGATCACGTGCACCGGCACCTCGCCGATGTGCTCGATCAGGTGCTCGACCGAGGCGAGCAGCCGCGCCGTGCTCCCACTCGCCTCGGCCGACCGGCGCGCGCCGAGGTACTTGCGGGCGACGTCGCTCCAGAGCTCGCCGAGGGCGGCCCGCTTCGCCGCGTCGGTGACGACGACGAAGTGCCAGTGCTGCCGGTAGCTCGCGGTCGGGGCCTGCTGCGCAAGCCGGAGGCACTCCTCGAGGACCTCGCGCTCGACCGGCCGCGTCAGGTCGAGACGGCGGCGGACGGCGCGCGTCGTCGAGAGCAGCTCGTCCGGCGTCAGCTCGGGCGGGCTCATGCGGGCACCGGGGTCGCCTCGTCGGGCTCGTGGCCCTCGACCTCGACGTGCGGGAGCCACTCGAGCCAGCCCGGCAGGTACCAGTTGCGCTCGCCGAGCAGCGTCATCGTCGCGGGGACGAGGATCGAGCGGACGATCGTCGCGTCGAGCAGCAGCGCGATCGCGACGCCGAAGCCCATCTGCTGGAACATGACGAGGTCGCCCATCGCGAACCCGAGGAAGACGGCGACGATGATCAGCGCCGCGCCGGTGATGATCCTGGCCGTGGCAGAGACGCCGAAGACGACCGCGTCGCGCGTGTCGCCGGTGTGCGAGTAGCGCTCGCGAATGCGGCTGAGCAGGAACACCTGATAGTCCATCGAGAGCCCGAACAGTACCGCGAACAGGAAGAGCGGGACCCAGGCCTCGATCACGTCGACCTGCGTCAGCCCGAGCAGCCCCGCGCCGACACCCTCCTGGAACACGAGCACGAGGATGCCGTAGGCGGCGCCGACCGAGAGCAGGTTGAGGACGATCGCCGTCCCCGCCACGACCAGCGAGCGGAACGCGACCGTCAGGAGCAGAAAGCTCAGGCCGAGGACGAACGCGAGCACGATCGGGAGCCAGTAGTCCATGACGGCGAAGTAGTCGATGTTCTCCGCCGTCGTCCCGGTGACGAGCGCGCGGGCACCGGACCCGTCGAAGGCCGCCGGCACGAGGTCGTCCCGGACCCGCTCGACGGCGGTCACGGCCCGGTCGGCGAGCGCGTCGCCCACGAGCGGGACGGAGATCACCGCGAGTGGGCCGGCCGTTCCCTCCGTCACGGTGGCCGGGCCGAAGTCCGGGTCGTCCGCGAGCTCGCCCCGGAGCATGGTGATCGCGCGTGCGACCTGCGGGTCGGCCGGATCGCCGTCGACGACGATCAGCGCGGGATCGGCCGTCGCCTGTGGGAACGACTCCTGCAGCGCCATGAAGCCCTGCTTCGACACGGCCGAGTCCGGCAAGGTCGAGATCCCCGCGCCGCCGATGTGCATCCGCAGCGCGGGCGCGGCGAGGAGCAGGAGCAGGATCACGGCGCCGGTGAGGTAGAGCGCCGGCCGATCCGTCACGCGGCCCACGATCGAGGCCCAGACGCGGCTCTCGGTCCGGGCGTCGCTCGTCGCGCTCCGTCCGAGCACGGGGATGCGCAGCGCGTTCACGCGGTCGCCGAGGAGGCTGAGGATCGCCGGCAGCAGTGTCAGCGCCGCGACCACCGAGACGATCCCGACCAGGATCGCGCCGGTCGCGAGGCTCCGCATGATGTTGCTCTGGACGAGCAGGAGGCCGACCATGGCGAGCACGAAGGCGCTGCCGCTGAAGAGCACGGCGCGGCTGGCGGTGGCGCCGGTCGCCTCGATCGCGGCCACCTTCTCGAGGCCGCGGCCACGCTCCTCGCGGAAGCGTGAGACGACGAAGAGCGCGTAGTCGATCCCGAGCGCCAGGCCCATGCCGGTGAGCATGTTCGTCACGAACAGCGAGAGCTCCCACTGCTGGCCCACCAGCGCGGTCAGGCCGAGCGCGACGGCGATCGACACGAGCGCGAGCAGGAGCGGCAGGAACGCCGAGACGAGCGCACCGAAGACAAGGACGAGCACGAGCAGGGCGACGGGGAGGCCGAACTTGAGCTCGCCCTCCTGCAGGTCGCGCTCGGAGATGACGCCGAAGTCGTGATCGAGCGTCGTCTCGCCGGTCACCGTCGCGGTGAAGCCGTCGCCGTTCGCCCCGTCCACGACCTCGACCACCCGCTCGATCACGGCATCGTCGGCGACGTTCAGCGGGACGAGGATCGCGTGCCGGTCGGCCGAGACGGCGTCCTCGCCGACGTTCCGCGCGCCGATCACGGCGCCGAGGTCGCCGGTCAGGGAATCGAGGCGCGCCTGAAACCCGGCGTCGCCGGCGGTCGCCGAGTCGGAGCGGAGGACGACGAAGTCGTCGGGCCCGTCGGGGCGGCCGTAGCGCTGCCCCATCAGGTCGTACGCCTGCAGCGACTCCGGGTCGTTGGTGACGTAGCCGTCCGAGGTGAGGCCGTCGCCGAGGAAGCCGACGACGAGGACGACGGCGACGACGATCGCGGCGATCCAGGCGATGACGACGCGCCAGGGATGGCGGGCGGCGGTGCGGGCGAGTGTCTGCGTCACGGTGCTGCTCCCAACGTGTCTCGGTAGTGACTTGTCACTCACTTATTCCACCACACGCCGGCGACCGGCGTCAAGCCGAAGCCTCAGACCGCCGCGGAGGCGAGGGCCCGGCAGAGGGCGTCGTGCGCGTCGAGCTCGGCCCGTACGGGCGTGAGGACGTCCGCGTCGGCGACGTCGGCGACCCTGCGCCGGAGGATCCGCTCGGCGCTCCGGGCGCGGCGGCGCGCGCTCGCGCGGTTGACGATCCGCGCGACGAGCGACGCGAGCAGCCCGAGGGCGACGCCGCCGACGAGGAGCGCGGTCGGCACGGGCACGCCCTCCACGTCCGGGAGGGGAACGACGTCGTCGAGCCGGAGGAATGCGAGGCCGACGAGGAGGAGGAGCCACGCGAGGCCGGCGAGCGCCACCGCCGCGCCGAGACGCTGCGCTGCATTGGCCGCACTCCACCAGCGCGGTCGCCGCATCGGGAGCTCGGCACCGGCGACGGCGCGGTCGAGCGCGTCCTCCACGTCGTCCACGGCGACGAGTGCGACGTCTCGCGTACGACCCGGCCACGGGTCCGGCAGCTCAGCCGTCGCGGCGGCGGCGAGCGCCCGCGCAGCGCTCTCCACCCGCGCCGTCGCGACGGGCGTCGGCCCCGGCAGCGACGTCCGCGCGAGCTCCTGCGGCTCCTCCGGCAGACGCAGCCGGCGCATCGGGTCGGGACGGAGCCGCCGGACCCAGCGCACGAGCGGCCAGCCGGTTGCGAGCGCGCCGCGCCGCCGGTGCGCGTGCTCGACGGCGCGCACCACAACCGGCACGCCGGCGGCCTCCGCGAGCGCGTCGACCAGCCGCTCGCGCTCCTTTTGGATGTCGCGCCCTCCGGGCGTGCCGCACGACGGCTCGAGCCCGGCGACGGCGTCGCGCACGTCCGCCTCGAGCCTGGCCGTCGCCGCTTCTCGCGCCTCCACGCGGGCAACGAGGAGGGCACGCACTTCGTCGAGGCCCTCGCCGGTGAGGACGGACACGGCGAAGACGGGCGCCTCCCCGAGCCCGTGGCCGTCGAGCAGCCGCCGGAGGTCCGCGACCGCTGCCGCCGCGGCGCCCGGCGCAAGCAGGTCGGCCTGGTTCAGGACCACGGCGGTGGAGGCGCCGTGCCGCCGCAGTCGTCGCAGGTAGCGGTCGTGCCACGCGGCGTCGGCGTACTTCTGCGGGTCGACGACCCACACCACGAGGTCGACGAGTTCGAGCAAGCGGTCGACCTCCACCCGATGCGTCGCCTCGACCGAGTCGAAGTCCGGGAGATCGAGGAGCACGAGCCCGTCGAGCTGACCGTCCTCACCGGCGACGTGTCGGCGCCGCACGTCGAGCCAGTCGAGGAGGGCGGGATTCGCACGCCCCCACAGCGCGGACGCCGCCGCCCCGGTCGTCGGGCGCCTGCGTCCGACCGCCGACACCTCCTCCCCCGCGAGCGCGTTGAAGAGGGACGACTTCCCCGCGCCGGTGGGCCCGCCGAGCGCGACGACGGTGCTGTCGACGCCGAGCCCCAGGCGCGCGCCGGCCTTGGCCACGACGGCTGCCGCCGGTGCAGTCGCTTCCGCCGGCAGACGACCCGTCGCGAGCTCCACCGCCTCCGCGAGCGCGGTGAGCCGCGCGTCGAGGCTCACCGGCGCGCCCGCGCAAGATGCGCCTGCGCCTCGTGCAGCGCCGCGACGGCGTCCGTATCGGCGAGGAGCCGCGCCAGCGCGGCCTCGTACCGCGCCGCCTCGTCGTCGAGCAAGACGCGAACGCGCGAGAGCAGGTTCTCCCGCGCGCGGGCGGCGAGCTCGCGCACGGCCTGGTCGCCGAAGATCGCCTCCAGCACCTTCTGCGCGGCGGCGCTCGTCCCACCCGCGACGACGACCTCGGCGCCGGTGAGGCCACCGGTCTGCACGAACACCGCGAGCATCACCGTCAGCCCCGCCGCGTTGACGCCGAGCGAGGCAAGGCGCGCCGTGGTCCGTTTCCCCGCCGCCTCGGTCCGGACGAGCTCGAACACGCCGCGCTGCCAGTCGCGAACCTCGCGCTCCACGCGCTCCGCCAGCCCCGAGGACGGGTGCTCGAGACCGCGCTCCTGAGCCAGCACCGTCCGGCCGGCGGCGTCGTCTCCCCACGCGCGGGCAGCGCGCTCCGCCGCGCGCTCGGCCGCGGCACGCACGAGCGACTCGACGCTCGTCTCGACGGCGGCGCGCACCTCCGCGTCCGCCGCGGGGCGACCGGTGACGGCGCTGCGGATCTGGTCGCGCGCCCACGCCACGCGCGTCTCGAGCGCCCGCATGAAGTCGCCCGTGCCGATGACCTCGTGCCACCGCGCGAGGACCTCGCCGCGCAGGAGCGTCCCACTGCGCAGCGCCTCCTCGAACTCCTCGTGAGCGCGGGCGTACTCGGCCGTAGCCTCGGCGCGAAGGCGCGCCGCCACCGCCGCCTCCGCCTCGACGGCCGTCGCGACGGCCGCCGCGCGGGGACCGACGCTCGCGAGCGCGCCCGAGAGGGTCCGCTCGATCAGCGCCGTGCGCGCGTGCGCGTCGGCCGCGAGGCGGTCGAGCCACTCGCGGACCGGTGCGAGGGCGGCCGCCGGCAGCAGCGCGTCCTCGAGGCGGGCCTCCGGCACCACGAGGACCTCCGTCCCGCCGAGGCCGCGCTCGGCCAGCATCTCGCGGAGGTGCGCCGTCACCTCGGCCGCCGCGTCGTCGGGCACGCGGTCGAGGACGAGCGCCAGCGCCGTCCCGCGGTCGCGCGCCGCGTGCAACAGCTCCCACGGCACCGCGTCCGCGTACCGCGCCGCCGTCGTCACGAACAGCCAGGCATCGGCTGCGGCGAGGAGCTGCGCGGCGAGCGCCCGGTTCTCGGCGGCGACGGAGTCGATGTCGGGCGCGTCGAGCAGCGCGAGCCCCTCCGGCAGGGCGTCCGTCGGGACGAGCACGAGCACGCCCGCCCCGGCCTCCCCACCAGTCGACCGCGGCAGGCCGGGAAGGATCTGGTCGCCGGCGAACCACGGTCCATCGGTCGGGTGGTGCGCCAGGACCGGCGCACGCGTCGTTGGCCGGAGCACGCCGGCGGGGCTCACCTCGGCACCGAGGAGGCTGTTCACGAGCGTCGACTTCCCCGCGCCCGTCGAGCCGCCGACGACCATCAGCAGCGGCGCCTCCATCGTCCGCAGGCGCGGCAGCAGGTAGTCGTCGATCTGTGCCGCGAGCTCGTCGCGGGCATGCTCGCCGTCGCGGGACGTCGGGAGGTCGAGCCCGAGCCGTGCGACGGCCAGCGCGTCACGGAGGTGCTCGAGCGCCTCGACGGCACGAGCTGGAGCGGTTGCGGCCATGCGCCGGCCCTTCCCGCGTGGCCCCGAGCGGAACCGCGGCCCGCGGCGCCGGTCGCCGCGGGCCGCTCCGAAATCGCTACGCGGGCCGGATCGGATGGACGACCCGGAACAGCTCGTCCGGGTCGACCGCGGCCTTCACGGCCCGCAGCCGGGCGAACGTGTCGGCGTCGTGGAGCTCTTCGCCGGCGACGACGCGCTCCGTGAAGTTGAAGTAGGTGCGCTCCGCCGTCCACGGCGCCATCGCCGCGAGCAGCCCGTCGACGTGCGCGTGGACGGCCGCGGCTGCATCCGGCGTCGGAGCCATGCCGACGGCGTAGAGGGCGTAGGCGCCGTCGAGCGCGTCGGCCGCGCCGTTGCCGGGCGCCCGCCGCGCGAGCGCACCGCCGAGCTGACGGACCTCGACCGAGAGAAGCGGCGAGCCGGCGCCGACGCCGGACGCGGCGACCATCGCCGCGACGGCCTCGTCCGTGAGCTCGCGCAGCATCGTCCCGTCGCCGGCGCCCGGGACCGGCTGCGGCGGATCCATGTGCAGCGCCATGATCGAGGGAGCCGGGACGAGCGCGACCGTGTCCATGGCCGGCTCGAGCGCGCGCATCGGGGCGACGAGCTCGGCACCGCGGGCCTCGTCGCCGACGACGACGGCCTCGACGATCGCGAAGGCCTTGCCGCGCAGCGGCTCGGGCACGTCCGGGAAGGGCGGGAACTGCATCACGCGACCGGCGGTCGACACCTCGTCGGGGAGCGCGTCGGCCCAGGCGGCGTAGGCCGTGAGCACCTCGGTCGCGCGCTCGATCGGCCAGAACATCGCGCCGGCGTAGACCTCCGCGATGGGCAGCAGCGCGAGCTCGATCGCGGTCACGATCCCGAAGCTGCCGCCGCCGCCGCGGACGGCCCAGAAGAGCTCCGGCTCCGTGTCGGCGTCGGCGCGCACGATCCGCCCGTCGGCGGTGACGAGCTCGACGGCGAGCACGCTGTTGGCGGACATCCCGTAGCGGCGCGCGTACCAGCCGATCCCGCCGCCGAGGCTGTAGCCGACGACGCCCACGTCGTGGGACGACCCGTGCAGCGCGGCGAGCCCGTGCTCGGCGGCCGCGTCGACGACCTCCTGCCAGATCACACCGGCGCCGGCACGCACACGCGCGCCCTTCACGTCGACCTCGACGTTCCGCATCCGCTCGGTCCTGAGCAGGATCGTCTCCGCGTCCAGCTGCCCGAGGGCAGCCGCGTTGTGCCCGGTCCCCTGCGGCGCCACGCGGTAGCCGCGCAGCCGCGCGAACCTCACGACGGTGGCGACGTCCTCGGCCGACTGGGCGTACACGACGACGCCGGGGCGCTGGTCGGCGGCGAGGTTCCAGGCCCGGCGGGCCTCGTCCCAGCCGGGGTCACCCGGGAAGACGACGTCTCCGGCGACCGCGCAGCGGAGCTCGGCGGCATCGAGGTCGGGTGTCAGGGTCAGCGTGGTCATGTGGGGGTCTCCTCGGCAGGGAAGGTCGATGTCGTGGTTCGAGCATCGCCGCACGGGGGCGCCGCCGGAATCCGGCCTTCCGGCCAACGCACGTGCGGCCTGCCCCACCCGGGCGGGCGGTCAGCCCCGCGAGGGCGGCTCGGCCGCGAAGCTCGCGCGCACGCGCTCGACGAGCTCGCGCACCTCGGGATGCTCGTCCGGCGACCACTCGCCCAGCACCTCCGACCACCGCGCCTCCCGCGCGTCGGCGAGCCGCGCTGCCGCGCGGTGGCCGGTCGCAGTCAGCCCGCCGCCTTCGAGGAGCCCGCGCGCGCGGAGCTCGTCGAGCCCTTCGCGTGACGTCGGCGAGCCGCCCTCCCCCAGGCGCGCCAGCGACCAGAGCGCGGGCGGCGAGACGTCGAGCTCCGCCCTCACGCCGAGCCGCTCGTATGCGCCCCACCGGTTCTGCCGCTGGGCGACGGAGGTGAGCTGCCGCTCGAGCTCGCGGAAGGCGTCGTCGTCCCAGGCCGGAGAGAAGGCCTCGGCCTGATGCTCCGCCGGGACCGACGCCCGCAGCGGCACCTCGCGGAGCAGCCACGTCAGCACGAACGCGACCGCCGACACGCCTGCCGCCGTGAGGAAGACCGGCGCGAGCGCGGCCGAGAATGCGTCCACGTACGCCTGGTGCGCGGCCGCCGGCAGCTGCTGGACCGCCGCGGGGTCGATCCCCTCCGGCGCGGACGCGCCCGGCGGCAGGAGCGCCGACAGCTCGACGGCGAGGCGGTTGGCGAAGATCGTCCCGAACAGCGCGACGCCGATGGAGGCGCCGATCGAGCGGAAGAGGATCGAGCCGGACGTCGCGACCCCGAGCTGCGAGACGTCGACCGCGTTCTGCACGGCGAGGACGAGCACCTGCATCGTCATCCCGAGCCCGAAGCCGACCACGAGCATGTCGAGCGACGCCCGCGCCGCGCTCGTGTCCGCCTCGAGCTGGGCGAGCAGGAGCATCCCGACGGTGACGAGTGCCGTGCCGGCGATGGGGAACGGGCGGTAGCGCCCCCAGCGGCTGATCACGTTCCCGCTCAACACCGAGGTGACGAGGACGCCGGCCATCATCGGCGTCATGTGCAACCCGGAGCTCGTCGGCGACAGGCCCTTCGCCACCTGGAGGTACAGCGGCAGGACGGTGACCGCGCCGAAGAGCCCGAGGCCGACGACGAAGCCGATCGCGCTCGCGACCGTGAAGACGCGGTTGCGGAACAACGAGAGCGGGAGGATCGGCTCGGCCGCCCGCCGCTCCTGCAGGACGAAGGCGACGGTGAGCACGATGCCGGCCGTGAGGAGCGCCAGCGAGGTGGCCGACCCCCAGGCGATCGTCGTGCCGCCGAGGCTCGTGAAGAGGACGATCCCGGACAGCGCACCGGCGAGGAGTGCGGCGCCGAGGTAGTCGATGCGGTGCTCGACGTGCTCGCTGCGGACGTGGAACGCGACCGCGATCACCGCGAACGCGGCGGCGCCGATCGGGATGTTGACGTAGAAGATCCAGCGCCACGACAGGTTGTCCACGAAGAACCCGCCGAGCAGCGGCCCGATCACCGTCGAGACGCCGAAGACCGCGCCGAACCAGCCCTGGTAGCGGCCGCGCTCCCGAGGGGGGACGAGGTCGCCGACGACCGCGAGGGTCGTCACCATCAGCCCGCCGCCACCGAGGCCCTGCAGCGCGCGGAACGCGATCAGCTCGCCCATGTTCTGCGCGAGGCCGCAGAGCGCCGAGCCGACGAGGAACACCACGATCGCCGCCTGCAGCACGAGCTTGCGCCCGTAGAGGTCGCCGAGCTTCCCGTAGAGCGGCCCCGAGACGGTGGCCGCGAGCAGGTACGCGGTCACGACCCACGACAGGTGCTCGACCCCGCCGAGCTCGCCCACGATCGTCGGCAGCGCGGTCGAGACGATCGTCTGGTCGAGCGACGCGAGGAGCAGCACCAGCAGGAGCGCACCGAAGATCAGGCGGATGCGCTGCGGCTGCTCGACGGCGGGCGTCGTCACCCTCGCACTCTGCCGCGCGCGGCTGAGTGTGCGAGGCGGTAGGGTCGCGCGATGCTCCTCCCCCTCGCGTACGAGTTCGGGACGCTGCTGGCGGTCGCGGCCCTCGCCGCGTGGGCGATCGCGTGGATCGTCGGCGCCGTCGACATCTTCCGCCGCCGCGACCTCGGGATCGGCGGCAAGGTGCTCTGGCTCGTCGTCCTGCTGGTGCTTCCGATCGTCGGACTGCTCGTCTACTACCTGTTCGCCGCGGCGGCCCCGCGCCGCTGACGGAGGGTTCGGCTCCCGAGAAACGGGAAGTCGGGCTACAGTCCCCGCCGTACGGCAAGTCCAGAGCGAGTTCCGGAGTGCGTTCCGCCTTCCGACACGTTCGTGAGCAGCACAGGGGAGGTGTTTCCATGGCAACCGGAACCGTCAAATGGTTCAGCGATGAGAAGGGGTACGGCTTCATCACGCCCGACGAGGGCGGCAAGGACCTCTTCGTCCACTTCAGCGGCATCGCCGGCGACGGCTTCAAGTCTCTGACCGAGGGCGCGAAGGTCGAGTTCGACCCGACCGAAGGTCAGAAGGGCCCGCAGGCCGAGAACGTCGTCCTGATCGGCTAGACCGGTCTTTCGGGCGCGCCGGGGCTTCGGCCTCCGGCGCGCCCACCTCTTTCTACGGATCGCTCGGGAGCCGGGACCAGACCTCGGTGTCCTGGCGCCTGCCGTTCTTGAAGTACTCCGAGCGGAGCACGCCCTCGCGGACGTAGCCGCAGCGCTCGGCGACGCGCTGCGAGGCCGGGTTGTCGGCGGCGATCTTGAGCTCGATCCGCTCGGCGCCCAGCTCCCGGAACGCCCAGTCGGTCAGGAGCCGGAGCCCATCCGTCGCGATGCCGCGCCCGCGGGCCTCCGGGGCGACGAGGTAGCCGAGCTCGACGGTACGGGCCTCACGCTCGATCCTCGGAGCGAGGGCGAGCCCGAGCAGCGTCCCGTCGGCGTCGACGACGGCGAACCCCTCGCGTGTGCCGTCCCGCCGCCCCTCCTCGTACCGGTCGAGCCACCGCCGCGCGAAGCCGGCTTGCGGCGGGTCGGGGACGAACGTGTGCCGGCGCACGTCCGGGTCCTCGAGCATCGGCGTCAGCGCCTCCAGGTGCTCGGGGCCGAACGGGACGAGCGCGATCGTGCTCACGGCCCGAGGATAGGCTCGCGCGATGCTGCGCCGGATCGAGGCGACGCGGTACGTGACGCCGCTGCGCGAGGGCGGCTCGCTCCCCGCGCTCGTCGAGGCCGACGACGACGGCCTCTACGTGCTCAAGTTCCGCGGGGCCGGCCAGGGCCGGAAGGCGCTCGTGGCCGAGGTGGTCGCCGGCGAGCTGGCGCGGGCGCTCGGCTTCCTCGTCCCGGAGCTGACGCTCGTCGAGCTCGACCCGACGCTCGGACGCGCCGAGCCGGACCCGGAGATCCAGGACCTGCTGCTCGGCTCGGCGGGGCTCAACCTCGGCGTCGACTTCCTGCCGGGCGCGCTCCCGTTCGACCCGGCGGCGGAGCCCGCGGTCGAGCCGGTGCTCGCGGCCGGACTCGTGTGGCTCGACGCGTTCGTGACGAACCCCGACCGCACGGCCCGGAACGTGAACCTGCTCTGGTGGCACGGCCGGCTCCACCCCATCGACCACGGCGCCGCGCTGTTCTTCCACCACGCGCCGGAGCCCGTGCCCGGCCACGCGCGGCGGCCGTTCGAGCAGATCGCCGAGCACGTGCTGCTGCCGTACGCGGCGCCGGTCACGGAGGCGGACGCCCGGCTCGCGCCGCAGGTGACGCGCGGGTTGCTGGAGGACGTGGTCGCGCGCGTGCCCGACGTCTGGCTCGACGGCGACGATCCGGACGTGTACGTCGAGTATCTCGCCGAGCGGCTCGAGGAGCCGCGTGCCTGGGTCGACGCGGCGGAGGCGGCGCGTGGGCGGTAACCCGTTCTCGTACGCGATCCTCCGCGTCGTCCCGCGAGTCGAGCGCGGCGAGCGGATCAACGTCGGCGTCGTCGTCTTCAGCCGTCCGCTCGACTACCTCGGGGCGCGCACGCACCTCGACGCCGAGCGCCTCCGAGCGTTGGCGCCGGAGCTCGATCCCGAGGAGGTGCGCCCGCACCTGCTCGCGGTCGAGCGGATCGCGGCCGGCGACCCCGCGGCGGGCCCGATCGCCCGGCTCGACACGACCGAGCGCTTCCACTGGCTCACGGCGCCCTCGAGCACGATGCTCCAGCCGTCGCAGGTCCACACCGGCCTCTGCGCCGACCCCGCCGCGAAGCTCGACCACCTCTTCGCCGAGCTCGTGGCCTAGGCGCCAAAGCGGAACGGAGTTTGTGGCTCTGAGCCACTTTCTCTTCGGCTCGAGCCCGGGATCCGAACCGAGAACGCGCTCCCTGCGACGGACGCGCTGCCGCCGTGGGCGCGCGCGACCGCGTCGACGAGGGCGAGGCCGAGGCCGGCGCCGTCGCCGGTCCGCGCGTCGTCGGCGCGGCTGAAGCGGTCGAAGGCGTGCGGGACGAACGACGCCGGCAGGCCGGGGCCCTCGTCCGTGACGCGGAAGTCGACGTCCCCGTCGCCCGAGGCCGCGCTCAGCCGCACCGCCCCCTCCCCGTGCCGGAGCGCGTTGTCGACGAGGTTGCCGAGCGCCTGCTCGAGCCGTAGGCGGTCGGCATGGACGACGAGACCATCGTCGGCCGCGACCTCCAGTCGCCGACCCTGCGAAGCCGCGATCGGCGCGAACCGCGCCGCGACTCCGTCGAGGAGGGCGCGTGCCGCGACCGGATCGCGCGACAGGGGCAACTCGCCGCTGCCGGCCGTCGCGAGCACGAGCAGGTCGTTCGCGAGCCGCACGAGCCGGTCCGTGTCTGCCGCCGCCGCGGCGAGCGCCGCGCGCAGCTCTTCGGCCTCGCGCGGCCGCCGCAGCGCCACCTCGAGCTCGGCCCGGAGCAGCGCGAGCGGCGTCCGCAGCTCGTGGCTCGCGTCCGCGACGAAGCGACGCTCGCGCTCGATCCCGGCGTCGAGGCGGTCGAGCATCCGGTTCAGCGTCTGCGCGAGCCGCGCAACCTCGTCGTCCGCGGCCGGGACCGGCAGGCGTCGGCCGCTCGTCTCGGCGGAGATCTCGTCGGCCCCCCGCCGCATCGCCTCCACCGGGCGCAGCGCCGCGGTCGCCAGGCCGTAGCCGGCGAGCGAGGCGAGGAGCAGCGCGAGCGGGCCGGCGACGAGCAGCTGCGTGCGCAGCGCCGCGACCGCCTCGTCCCGGTCGCCGAGCGCGACCCCGGTGACGAGCACGCCTCCGTCCACCGGGCGGGCGAGCAGGCGGACGCGCTCGTCGTCGAACCCGGGGAGACCGTCCCGCTCGACCTGGAGCTCGCCGCTGCGAGCCTGCGCCAGCGCCACTTCGCCGAGCAGCGGGCGAGACGGCGCGCCCCGCACCACGCGCCCGTCCGCGACGAGCTGGGCGACGCTGTCGTCGGCCTCGACCCCGGCGGCGTCGAGCCCCCGCGTCCGCAGCGTCTCGTCGAGCTGCTCGTCGAGCGTCGACCGGAGCCGGAAATCGAGGAACAGCCCGGTGGCGAGGAGCACGAGCGCCATCGCGAGCGCGAAGGCGAGCGTGACGCGCAGGCGGAGCGAGAGCCGGCTCACGACCCGCCGGCCAGGCCTGAACCGGTAGCCCGCGCCGCGCACCGTCTCGATCGACTCGACGCCGAACGGCCGGTCGATCTTCTCGCGGAGATAGCGGACGTAGACGTCCACCACGTTCGAGCGCGCTTCGTAGTCGAAGTCCCAGACGTGCTCGAGCAGGTCGAGGCGCGACAGGACGTGACCCTGCCGCCGCATGAAGGTCTCGAGCAGCGCGAACTCCTTGGCCGAGAGCGCAATCTCGGCCGGGCCGCGGTGGACTGTGCGCGTGGCCGGGTCGAGCCGCAGGTCGCCGGCCTCGAGGACGACGGGCCGCTCGACCGCCCCGCGCCGCGCGAGCGCCCGTAGCCGCGCCAGCACCTCGGCGAACGCGAACGGCTTCGTCACGTAGTCGTCGGCTCCGGCGTCGAGGCCGCGCACCCGGTCGTCGACGGCGTCGCGCGCCGTGAGCATGAGCACCGGCGACCACACGCCGTCCGCCCGGAGCCGCCGGCAGACCTCGATCCCGTCCACCTCGGGGAGCAGCACGTCGAGCACGATCGCGTCGTACGGCGTCGCGCGCGCCATCCACAGCGCGTCGCTGCCGTTCGCGGCGACGTCCGCGGCGTGCCCCTCCTCGACGAGGCCGCGGCGCAGCAGCCCGGCGAGCCGCGGCTCGTCCTCGACGATGAGCACGCGCACGCCTCGATTGTCGCTCCGCGTGGATGAGACGCGGATGAGCTAGGCCGGAAGCGCCGAGCGGAGCACCCGCACGAAGTTGCCGTGCGTGACCGCGGCGACGGCCGCGTCGCCGTAGCCGCGCCGGCGGAGCGCAGCGACGAGGGCGGGGTAGTCCTCCGGGCCGGTGAAGTCATCGAGCCCGAGCCGACCGCCGCCGCGCACGTACGCCTCCTCGACGACGGGCTCGAGCGACCGGCCGGCGTCGAGCTCGGCGGTGGTGACCTGGTCGATGACGTCCGCGCCGAGGCCGACGTGCTCGATGCCCATCACCGAGACCGCGTGGTCGAGGTGGTCGACCAGCCCGTCGATCGTCGGCCGCTCGTAGCCGACGACCAGCGTGAGCGCCATCAGCCCGAGCACGCCGCCCCGTGCGGCGAGTGCCCGGAGCTGGTCGTCGGTGAGGTTGCGCTCGACATCCTCCACCGCGCGACAGCACGCGTGGCTGCAGACGACGTGACCGCCGGCCGCGAGCAGCTCGTCGCACGTCGGCGGGGATCCGTGTGCCAGGTCGAGCACGACGCCGCGCTCCACGAGCTCGTCCACGAGCCCACGCCCCGCGTCGGTGAGCCCCTCGTCGGGCGTGTCGAGGCCGCCCGCGGCCCAGGTGGGGCGGTTCCACGTGAGCCCGGCCATCCGCACCCCCGCGTCCCACCACTCGCCGAACCCGTCGGTCACGGGCTCGACGCCCTCGAGCGAGAGCATCAGCCCGATCCGTCCGTCCTGCCCCAGGTGGTCGAGGTCGTCGGCCGCCAGGACCGGGAAGACGTCGTCCGCGTTCTCGGCCAGCGCCCGCTCCCATGCGTCCGCTGAGCGCCATTCCGGCAGCACGGTGCTCGCCCGCGGGACGATCGGCGGTGAAGATCGGGCACACCTGGAGCACGACACCGCCGGCCCGGAGCTTCGGCAGCCAGTGCCGCGCGAACGGGTTCTCCTCGTCGCGGCGCAGCACGAGCTCGAGCAGCAGGTCGTTGTGCGCGTCGACGATCACGCGGCTAGTCGACGAGCTTGCGCTCCATGGCGCGGATCGCGATGCGCCACATGAGGAGCGCGTAGAGCACGAGCATCCCGACCCGCAGCAGGTCGACCCATGCGCCCGTGCCGAACGCGGCGGCCCGCACGAGCTTCACCGTCTGGTAGAGCGGGTTGAAGTTCGCGAGCACCTGCACCCAGTCCGGGAGCCCGTCGAGCGGGAAGAACGTCCCGGCCACGAGGAAGAGCGGCGTGAGGACGGCGCTGACGATGTAGCTGAAGCTCTCGATGGACTTCGCCCGGCCGGCGACGAAGATGCCGAAGCACGCCCAGCCGAGGCCGGAGAGCCACGCGATGAACGGCACGAACAGCATGCTCCAGTGCGGGTCGAGGCCGAAGAGCATGGCGACGATCATCGGCACGCACCCGTAGACGCCCGCGCGCGTCGCGATCCACAGCGCCTCGGCGGTGACGAGCTCCTCCGTGTCGACCGGCGCCGCGAGGATCGCGTCGTAGGTGCGCTGGAACTGGTACTTGACGAACGTCCCGAACATCGCCGGGAACGCGCTCGAGAAGAGGACCGCGGTCGCGACGGTGCCGGTGCCGACGAACTCGACGTAGTCGTAGCCGCCGATCGAGCTCACGAGCGAGCCGAAGCCGAAGCCGAACGCGAGCAGGTAGATCGTCGGCTCGACGGTCGACGAGAACGTCGCCGACCGCCAGTACGACGAGAAGTTGACGATCTCGCGGACGAGGACGCCCGTGATCGCAGCGCGCTCGAGCCGGCCGAGTCGCTGTTCGGCAGCGGCCGGCGAGACCGCGCTCATCCGATCTCCTCCCCGGTCAGCAGGACGAACACGTCCTCCAGGTTCGCGGCCCGGCGCTCGCCCTCGAACGCGGCGGCGTTCGTCCCGTTGACACCGAGGATCGAGATGCTCGTCCCGGTCCGGCGCGTCCTCAGCCCGGCTCCGTTGGCCTCGGACTCGACCTCGGCGAGACGCGCGGGGGCACCGTAGACCTCGATCGCCTCCCGACCCGCGTGCTCCTCCACCAACTCCGCAGGCGGCCCGGCCGCGACGGCCTTGCCGTGAGACATGATCAGGACGGTGTCGGCGAGGCGCTGCGCCTCCTCGATGTAGTGCGTCGACATGAGGATCGTCGTGCCCTCGCTCCGCAGCGCGTCGATGAGGGCCCAGAGCTCCTGCCGCACCTGCGGGTCGAGGCCGACGGTCGGCTCGTCGAGGAGCACGAGCCGCGGCCGGTGGACGAGGGCGCGCGCGATCAGGAGCCGCCGCCGCATCCCGCCCGAGAGCTTGTCGACGCGAGAGTCGCGCCGGTCGACGAGCCTCGCGAGCTTCAGCGAGCGCTCGATCGCCGCCTTCCGCTCGCCGCGCGGGATCCGGTAGAGGTGCGAGAAGACGAGCAGGTTCTGCTCGACCGTCAGCGTCACGTCGAGGTTGTCGAGCTGCGGCGCGACGCCGAGCTGGGCGCGGGCCTGCTTCGACTCGCCCGGGAGCCGGTAGCCGAGCACCTCCAGCTCCCCCTCGTCCGCGATCGCCTGCGCCGTCAGCAGCCGCATCGTGGTCGACTTGCCCGCCCCGTTGGGGCCGAGCAGGCCGACGCACGTGCCCACCGGGACGTCGAGGTCGAGGCCGTCGACGGCGGTGATGGGGCCATAGCGCTTGACCGCGCCGCGCAGGCGGATGGCGAGCTCGCTCATGGGGCAACCTCGGTTGTCCTATGAGCGGGGAGGGGTGTGGGGAACCGGGAGGTTCCCCACGCTTTCAAGAAGAAGGGGCACGCGGGGGAAACATGGTTTCCCCCGCGGGAGCGAGCCGAAGGCGAGCGACGCTCATTGCCCCAACGGTACGTGCGCGGGACTAGTCCCCCTCGACTCCTGCGAACGCCGGCTCTGCCTCCGGCGCATGCGCGGGTGCCTCGACGCGGAGGAAGGCTGCGACAGCGGCCGCGGCGACGACGAAGCCCGCCCCGAGGAGGAACGCGACGTGGTAGCCGCCGTTGAGCGCGGTCAGCGAGTCGTCGCCGTTCGCGAGGAGGGTGTCGCTGCGCGCGGCGGCGAGGCTGGCGAGCACGGCCAGGCCGACGGCGCCGCCCATCATGAACGCGGTGTTGACGACGCCTGAGGCGAGCCCGGCGCGCTCCGGTGCGACGCCGCTCATCGCAGCGAGCAACAGCGGGTTGAACGCGATCCCGGCGCCGAGGCCGAGAGCCAGCGTCGCGGGCAGGACGTCGACCGCCCAGCTGCCGTCCACCGGCGTCCGCGCGAGCAGCACCAGCGCGAGCGCCATCAGGCCGAGGCCCGCGAGCAGCGGCGTCTTGATCCCGAAGCGCATCACGAGCTTGTCGGAGAGCAGCAGCGACGACGCACCCCAGAGGATCGTGCCGGGCAGGTAGGCCAGGCCGACCTCGAGCGGCTCGTAGCCGAGCACGAGCTGCAGGTACAGCGCCGACAGGAAGAAGTAGGCGAACATCCCCGCCGCCATCAGCACGCCGGCCACGTTCGCGACCGAGACGTTGCGGTTGCGGAAGACGTCGAGCGGCACGAGCGGGAACGAGATCCGCGACTCGAGCACGAGGAACCCGACCATCAGGGCCGCCGAGACGCCGAGGAGGCCGAGCGTCTGGACGGACGTCCACCCGTTCTCGTTGCCGTTCACGATCGCGTAGACCGCGAGCATCAGCGAGCCGGTGATCGCGATGGCGCCCGCGACGTCGACACGGCCGCTCGCGACCGGGCCGGAGTCGGGCAGCAGCCGGAGCGAGAGCACGAAGACGGTGATCCCGACCGGGAGGTTCACGAGGAAGATCCAGTGCCAGCTCAGCAGGTCGGTGAGGACGCCGCCTGCGAGCACGCCGAGGACGCCGCCGCCGGAGAGGACGAAGCCGAAGACGCCCATCGCCTTCGCGCGGTCCGCCTGCTCGGTGAAGAGCATCATCAGCAGCGACAGCGCGACGGCGGACACGACCGCCCCGCCCACGCCCTGGACGGCGCGCGCGCCGACGAGCATCGCCTGCGACGTCGCGAGACCGCACGCGAGCGAGGCCGCCGTGAAGAGCACGATCCCGCCGAGGAAGAGCCGCCGGTGGCCGAACAGGTCGCCGAGCCGCCCGCCGAGGAGCAGGAAGCCGCCGAAGGTCAGCAGGTACGCGTTCACGACCCAGGCGAGCGACTCCTGCGAGAAGCCGAGATCGTCCTGGATCGACGGGAGCGCCACGTTCACGATCGTCCCGTCGAGCACGATCATCAGGTCGCCGAGGCAGAGGACGTAAAGAGCGAGCCAGCGGGTGCGGTCGGTCAGCGCGGTCATCGATTCCTCCTCGTTCCGAACATGTCGCACGGTAGACGCGGGGCCTGCGCGGAACTCATCGGTGGTCACCACACTCGTGGGTACGGCTAGCCACACCCCTGGCGCCGGGGCGGGCGCGATGGACACGGTTCGTGCGGAGTTGCACGATGTCGCGTGAGCCATGGCCACTGCTGCTCCGGAGCTGCTCGAACGCGCGCACCTCGTGGACGCGCTGGAAGCCGCGCTCGCGGACGCCGCGGGCGGGGCCGGCCGGCTCGTGCTCGTGCGAGGCGAGGCCGGCGTCGGCAAGACGGCGCTCCTGCGCCGCGTGGCCGTCGGGCCGCATCCCGCCCGCGTCCTCTGGGGCGGCTGCGTCGCGCTCGAGACGCCGCGGCCGCTGAGCCCGCTCGTCGAGATCGCGGGCAGCGTCGGCGGCGAGCTGGCCGACGCGCTGCGCGGACACGCCCGGCCGCACGAGCTCGCCGACGCGCTCCTGGGCGAGCTCGCAGCCGAGCCGCCGACGCTCCTCGTGCTCGAGGACGTCCACCGCGCCGACGAGGCGACGCTCGACCTGCTCCGGTTGCTCGCGCGCCGGATCGAGGGCGCGCCGGCGGTCGTGGCAGCGAGCTTCCGCGACGACGAGCTCGGGGGGACGCATCCGCTCCACCGCCTGCTCGGCGACCTCGCCGCCGCGGGCGGTCTCCGGCTGGCGGTCGAGCCGCTCTCCGTCGACGCCGTGACGGTGCTCGCCGCCGCGCAGGGTGCGGACGGGCCCGAGCTGTACCGGAAGACGGGCGGCAACCCGTTCTTCGTGACCGAGGTGCTCGCCGCCGGCGGTGCGATCCCGGACACCGTCCGCGAGGCCGTGCTCGCCCGGGTGGCGGGGCTCGCCGACCGGGCGCGCCACCTCCTGCACGCGGTCGCGGTCGTGCCGGCCGAGACGGAGCTGTGGCTCCTCGAGGCGATGCTCGACGGCGAGCTCACCGGCCTCGACGAGTGCACCGAGACCGGGATCCTCGTCCACGCACCGGGCCGGGTCGCGTTCCGGCACGAGCTCGCGCGGGAGGCGGTCGAGGCGGCCGTGCCGCCGCACGAGCGCCTGCTCCTCCACCGCGCGGCGCTGCGCGCTCGCCGGCCCGCCGCTCGGGGAGCCCGACGTCGCGCGCCTCGCACACCATGCCGAGGCGGCCGGCGACGTCGCCGCCCACGTCCGAGTTCGCGCGCGCGGCCGGGGTCGAGGCCGCGGCCTACGGCGCCCATGCGGAGGCGGCCGCGCACTTCCGGCGTGCCTCGCGCCACGCGCCGAGCCTTGCGCTCCCGGAGCGCGCCGACCTGCTCGAGCGGCTCGCCTACGAGAGCGTGCTCGTCGACGACCTCGAGGTCGCGAGGGACGCGGGCGTGCGGCTCCTCGCCTGTCGCCGCGCGCTCGGGGACCGCGTCGGCGAGGCCGTCGCCCTGCGCGAGGTCTCGCGCGTACTGCGGCTCCTCGATCGCACCGACGAGGCCGAGCGGGCCGCGCGGGCCGCGGCGGCGCTGCTCGAGGACGCGCCGCCCGGCCGGGAGCTCGCGCTCGTGTACGACCACGTCGCATGGCTCCGGCTCCTCGACAACGAGAACGAGGAGGCGATCGCGTGGGCGCTGCGCGCGATCGCGGTCGCGGAGCAGGCCGGCGTCGGCCGCGTGGTCGCGCACGCGCGGCTGACGATCGGCTCGGCCGAGTACTCGCTCGGCCGGACGACGTGGCGCGCCACGCTCGAGCACGCGCTGGCGCTCGCCCAGGCGCTCCCGCCGGACGAGGCCGCGGCCCGCGACGAGCTCGTCGCGCGGGCGTTGGACAAGCTCGCGTACGCCGTCCTGCACGAGCGCGACCTCGACGCTGCCGCGCGCTTCATCGAGCTCGGCCTCGCGCACACGCGCACGCACGACCTCTCGCGCTGGCACGCGAACCTGCTCATGGAGCGGGCGACGCTCGCCGTCGTCCGCGGCGACTGGAGCGACGCCGTCGCCGACGCGGAGGCAGCGCTCTCGGCCAACGTCTTCCCGCACACGCGCCGGCTCGCGCTGGTCGCCGCCGGCCGCGCCCGCGCCCGCAGCGGCGAGCCGGGCGTGTGGGAGGTGCTCGACGAGGCGGCTCGCTGCGGGCGCGACGTCGAGGACCTCGACCAGCTCGGCCCGCTGGCCGTCGGCCGGGCCGAGGCGCACTGGCTCGCGGGGCGCGCCGACGAGGTCGCCGCCGACACCGACCGTGCGCTCGCCGCCGCGACGGAGCGCGCCGATGCGTGGTGGCTCGGGGAGCTGGCCTGGCTGCGGCGCCTCGCCGGGATCGACGAGCCCACGCCGGACGCCGCAGCGGAGCCGTTCCGGCTCGCGCTCGAGGGCCGGTGGAGCGAGGCGGCGGAGCGCTGGCGCGCGCTCGGGGCACCGTACGAGGCCGCGCTCGCGCTCGTCCTCGGCGACACGCCGGCGTCGTTGCGCGAGGCGCTCGCCGAGCTGCGGCGGATCGGTGCCCACGGCGCCACCCCGGTCGTCGCGGCCCGCCTGCGCGCGCAGGGCGTCCGCGCGGTCGCGCGACAGCCGCGCGCGGCCACCCGCCGCAACCCGGCAGGCCTGACGGCGCGCGAGCTCGAGGTCCTCGCCCTGCTCGCGACCGGGCTCCAGAACCGCGAGATCGCCTCGCAGCTCGTGGTCTCGCCGAAGACCGTGGAACATCACGTATCGGCGATCCTGCGGAAGCTCGAGGTGCCCTCTCGCCGCGACGCAGCCGCGGCCGCGCCCCGCCTCGGCCTCTAGGGCCGCCGGACCGGAAAGATAGGGGAGCGTCACCCATGCGCAGCCCCGCCCGCAACCCGTACTCTCGACGTCACTACACCAAATGAAGGGAGATCGAATGTTGCAGCTCGGCAGTGTCGCGCCCGACTTCGAGGCCGACACCACCGAGGGGCGCATCCGCTTCCACGAGTGGATGGGCGACTCGTGGGCGGTGCTCTTCTCGCACCCCAAGGACTTCACGCCCGTCTGCGCGACCGAGCTGGGCTCGGTGGCCGAGCTCAAGCCGGAGTTCGACCGCCGCGGCGTCAAGCTCATCGGCCTCTCCGTCGACCCGCTCGACCGGCACCACGCGTTCGCGGACGACATCGAGGAGATGCAGGGAACCCGCCCGAACTACCCGCTGATCGCGGACGGTGACTTCGAGGTCTCGAAGCTCTACGGGATGCTCCCCGCCGACACGAGCGGCGACCCGTTGGCCAGGACGCCGGCGGACAACCAGACCGTGCGGAGCGTGTTCGTGATCGCACCCGACAAGACGATCCGGCTGTACCTCGCCTATCCGATGACGACCGGGCGCAGCTTCGACGAGCTGCTCCGCGTGATCGACTCGCTGCAGCTCACCGCCAATCACAAGGTCTCGACGCCGGCGAACTGGAAGCAGGGCGACGACGTGATCATCGCCGGCTCGGTGACCGACGAGGCCGCCCGCGAGCTCTGGCCCGAGGGCTGGGAGTCGCCGAAGCCGTACATGCGGATCGTCCCGCAGCCGTAGGCCCTGACCGGCCCTGGGGCGGCGGAGACCGATGAGTTTCCGCCGTCCGGCCGGTCTGGTCCTCGATGGCGACACCACCCCGCGAGACGATCGCGTTCGCGATCCACGGTCCGATTCTGCGCTCCGACCTGCCGGGGCTCTGCGACCGCGTGTGCGCAATCCTCACCGACGCGCCCGCGGAGGAGGCCTTCTGCGACGTCCGCGGCGTCGAGCCGGACGCGGTGACGGTGGACGCGCTCGCCCGGCTTCAGCTCGCGGCGCGCCGCCGCGGCTGCCGGGTGCGGCTCCGGAACGCCTCGCCGGCGCTGCTCGACCTCGTGGCGTTCATGGGCCTGACGGACGTCCTCGCCGACTGACCCGAGGTTGGCGCACCGCCGGAGGTGTGCGACGCTTCGGGAATGGACGCCGTGCGTGCAGCGGACGGCGTCGCCGACGGCTATGCGGCGCTCGCAAGGGGCGACTGGACCGCCGCCCGCGAGGCATTCGACGCCGCGCTCGACGCCGGCGGCGACGTCGACCCCGAGGCGCTCGACGGGCGCGGACGGGCGCTGTGGTGGCTCCGCGACGCCGACGGCGCGATCGCGAGCCGGGAACGGGCCTATGCCGGCTTCCGGCGCGACGGCGAGCTCGCCCGTGCCGCGCGGATCGCGCTCTGGCTCTCGCGCGAGTACGCGACCGTCTGGGGCAACGAGCCAGCGGCCGGCGGCTGGCTCGCCCGCGCGGAACGGCTTCTTCGCGACGTCGCGCCCGGCGCCGAGCAGGGATGGCTGCTGCTCGCCCGGGCGGAGCGGACACAGGACGCGCGGGCGTCGGCGGAGCTCGCAGCCGCGGCGATCGAGGTTGCCGCAACCGCCGGCGACGTCGATCTCGAGATCCGCGGCCTCGCGCAACTCGGGCTGGCGCGCGTGGCCTCGGGCGACGTCGACGTCGGCCTCGCGCACCTCGACGAGGCGATGGCCGCCGCGAGCGCCGGAGAGCCGACGTCGCTCGAGACGTTCGCCGACGTCTGCTGTGCCCTGATGCTCGCGTGCGACCTCGCGCACGACGTCGAGCGCCCGCGGCAGTGGGGCCAGGTCGTCGACGCGTTCCTGCAGCGGTACGAGCACGTCCCGCTGCTCGCCTTCTGCAGGACCTGCTGCGCGGACATGCACGCCGCGCGCGGGCGCATCGACGAGGCCGAGGAGGAGCTGACGAGCGCGATCCGCGAGCTCGAGGCCGCCGGCCAGCGCTCGCGGTGCGCGCACCCGGCCTCGCGGCTGGCACAGATCCGCGTCCTCCAGGGGCGCCTCGAGGAGGCCGACGAGCTCCTGCGCGGCCTCGACGGCGCGCCGGAGACGGTCGAGGCGGCGGCGGCGCTCCGGCTCGCGCGCGGGGAGCCCGCGGCCGCCGCGGCCGTGCTCGAGCAGCGGCTCGACGAGCTCGGCCGCGACAGCCTCGTCGGCGTGCCGTTCCTCTCGCTGCTCGTCGAGGCCCGCGTGGCGCTCGGGGACACCGCCTCCGCGGCAGCGGCAGCGACCGCGCTCTCGTCAGTCGCCGTCCCGGGCGGACGCTCCGAGGCCGCCGCCGACGTCGCGCGGGGCCGCGTTTCCGCGGCCCGCGGCGAGGACGACGCAGCCCCCGCCTTCGGACGCGCCGCAGAGCTCTACCGGCGGGTCGGGCTGCCACTCGACGCCGCGCGCGCACGACTCGAGCTCGCGCGTGCGCTGGCGGCGACCGAGCCGGAGCTCTCGATCGACGTCGCCCGGCGCGCGCATCGCGAGCTCGAGTCGCTGGGCGCCGATCGCGCCGCCGCCGACGCCTCGGCCCTGCTCCGGTCGCTCGGCGCGAAGAGCAGGTCGGGGCCGAGAGGCGTCGACGTGCTGACGAAGCGCGAGCAGGAGGTGCTCCGCCTGCTCGGGGAGGGCCTGTCGAACGCGGAGCTGGGTCGCCGCCTCTTCATCAGCCCGAAGACGGCCGAGCACCACGTGGGCCGCATCCTGCGGAAGCTCGACCTCCGCTCGCGGGCGGAGGCCGCGGGGTACGCGGCGAGGCACGGGGGTGCCGAATAGGGGATTCGCCCCTACCGGGGGGACGCGCCGGCGGTCAGAGTCGGCACGTCATCCGAGTCGAAGGAGGAAGTCGAATGTCCGACGAGAGCAAGGCCGTCGTCCGCTCCTACTACGAGCGCGTGATCAACGGGCGCGACCTCGACGCCGTGGAGGAGTTCTTCGCAGACGAGCGGATGGTCGAGGGCGTCCGGCGCGGGTGCTTCTCGTACTTCAACGCGTTCCCCGACATGCACGTCAGCCTCGACGAGCTGATCGGCGAGGGCGACAAGGTGTTCCTGCGCTCGACGCTGACGGGCACGCACGACGGCGAGTACAAGGGCCTCGAGCCGACCGGCCGGCACGTCGCCACCGAGTGCGCGGAGATCTTCCGCGTCGAGGGCGGCCGCTTCGTCGCCTACTGGTGCCTGACGAACGTCGCGGGCTTGATGCGGCAGCTGACCGAGGAGACCGCAGAGCCGGCGGCGGCGCGCTAGTCGAGCCACTCCGTCCGGAAGCGCGGGTGCAGGTGGACGTCCACCTGCACCAGGCGCGTCTCGCCGGAGTTGACGAAGCCATGCGCGACGCCGCCCGGCGCGACCGCGATGTCGCCGGCCCGGAACACGCGCTGCTCGTCGCCGACCGTGAACGTCGCCACGCCCTCGAGGACGACGAAGATCTCCTCGTAGGGGTGCCGGTGCAGCGCCGGCCCCTCGCCGGGCGCCGCGTCGACGACGATCACCGACACGCTCGCGCCCGAGTCGTCGCCGATCACCTCCTGGGCCCACGAGCCGCGGCCGAGGTCGCCCGAGGCTCCGCCCCAGTCCTCCGGCGCCACGTCGGCGACGGACTCCGAGAACGTCCAGCTGTGGCCGCCCGGGTCCTGCGCCGTGTACTGCCGCTCGCCGTACGGGAACTCCTGCGGCGGCGCCACGATCCGTGCGCCGTGGCTCTCGGCGCGCCCGGCGTGCGCCTCGAGGTCGTGGACGCGGACGAGGACGGATGCCGCATCACTCCCCGCCCCGCGCTCCGTCACCGCCACGGCGCCGTCGCCGACCGCGAGCTGGGCGCGATGGCTCCCGGCCCGCCAGCGCTCACGAAAGCCGAACGCCGCGCAGAGCCAGTCGACCGCCTCGCCCACGTCGTCGTACGCCAGCACCGGGATCACCGCGGCCCGCGGCATCGACCGGTTCTGCATCGCTACCCGGGGTACTCGAGCGGGAGCCCGAACAGCGGGAAGACGCGCTCCGTGTCGAGGAAGAACGTGAGCTCGACGACCTTGCCGTCCTCGATCTCGAGCACCTGCAGCGCCCACGGCTCGTAGCCGCCGTCATCGCTCGGCTTGTACTGGCCGAACGCCGGCGCGCCGTTCGCCGCCACGGTCGGGATCACCCGCGAGCCACGGCAGCCGTTCCCGGGCCCGACCCACCAGGTGAGGATGTCGTCGCGGCCGCTCAGCCAGAGGTCGAACGGCGGCATCGACTGCGTCGCGTCCTCGGCGATCAGCGAGGTGAGCGCATCCATGTCGTAGTTCTCGAACGCCTCCACGTAGCGCGCGAGGAGGTCGGCGTCGGCCGCATCCAGCGAGACCGGCCCCTCCGCCGAGACCTCGCTCGCCTCCAGCGTCGCCCGCGCCCGCTGCAGCGCGCTGTTCACCGAGGCGACGCTCGTCTCGAGCAGCTCCGCCACCTCCGACGCCTTCCAGCGGAGCACCTCGCAGAGGATGAGCACGGCCCGCTGGCGCGGCGGCAGGTGCTGGAGCGCGGCGACGAAGGCGAGCCGCACCGTCTCGCGCGCCTGCAGGACCTCGGCCGGGTCGCCGTCGGCGGGGACGACGAGCGCGTCGGGGATCGGCTCGAGCCACGTCACCTCGGGCAGCGTGTTGAGGTTCTCGACCACCGGCTCGCGCGCCGGCCCGAGATCCATCGGCCGCGCACGGCGCTTCCGGCCGTCGAGCATGTCGAGGCACACGTTCGTGGCGATCCGGTACAGCCAGGAGCGAAGCGCGGCGCGGCCCTCGAAGCGGTCGAAGCCGCGCCAGGCGCGGATGAAGGTGTCCTGCACGGCGTCCTCGGCCTCGAACGAGGAGCCGAGCATCCGGTAGCAGTACCCGGTGAGCTCGGAGCGGTACTGCTCGAGCTGGACTTCGACCGGCGTCGCGGTGGTCACGCCGACACTCTAGGTGTCCGTCTACACGGCAGGGAGGGTGAAGGAGACCCGCGCCCCACCCTCGGCCCGGCGTTCCGCCCAGATCCTGCCGCCGTGCGCCTCGACGAGCCCGCGGGCGATCGCGAGCCCGAGCCCGGCGCCGTCGCCCGAACGCGCGCGGTCGCCGCGCCAGAAGCGGTCGAACATCCGCCCCTCCGCCCCCGGCTCGAGCCCCTCCCCGCTGTCCTCGACCGAGACGCGCACATCCGCGCCGCCGCGCTCGACCACGACTGCGACGGCGCCGTCGGACGGGGTATGGCGGAGCGCGTTCGCGACGAGGTTGAGGAGGACGCGCTCGATCTTCTCCGGCGCGCACTGCGCACGCGCCGGCGCGACGCGCGTCTCGAGCCGGACGCCCTTCCGCGCCGCCTCCGGCGCGATCGTACGGACGCAGTCGTCGACGAGGCTCTGCAGCTCCGCCTCGCGCAGCTCGAGCGTCAGCGCGCCCGCGTCGATCCAGGCGAGCTCGAAGAGGTCGTCGACCCGCGTCGAGAGCGTGCGGACCTGCGCGCCGATCGCGGGCAGGTACTCCTCCGGCTCGGCGAGCCCGTCCTCGATCGCCTCGAGCATCGCCCGCAGTGATCCGATCGGCGTCCGCAGGTCGTGGCTCGCCCACGTGACGAGCTCGCGCCGGGCGTCGAAGAGCCGCTCGAGTTCGCTCGCCATGGTGTTGAACGAGCGGGCGAGCTCGGCGAGCTCGCGCGGCCCGCGCTCGTCGGCCCGTACGGAGAGGTCACCCGCCGCGACCGCGCGCGAGGCGTCGCGGAGGCGCCGGATCCGGGCCGCGATCGAGGCCGCCAGGAGGAGCGAGGCGCCGACCGCGACCGACGCGGACGCGGCCGCGACGGCGAGGATCTTCACGTCGTCCCCCATGTGGAACATGACCCAGCCGGAGAGGAAGACGACCGCGAGCGGCAGGGTCACCGCGAGGAGCGCCAGACCCGCGAGCTGCGTCCGGACGCTCGGGAGCAGGCGCAGCGCGAGCGCGAGGACGCTTCCGACGACGAGCGTAGCCAGCGCGACGACGACGGCGAGGCCGATCACGGGCTGAACCGGTAGCCCACGCCCCAGACCGTCTCCAGGAGCCGGGGAACGGACGGGTCGTCCTCGATCTTCGCGCGCAGGCGGCGCATGTGGACGGTGACGGTGCCCGTGTCGACCGCGGCCTCGTACCCCCAGACCCGGTCCATCAGCTGGTCGCGCGAGAACACCTGCCGCGGGTTGCTCGCGAGGAAGAACAGCAGGTCGAACTCCTTCGCCGTCAGGCGCAGCGGCTCGCCGCCCTTCGTCACTTCCCGGGTGCCGGCGTCGAGTTCGAGGCCTCCGAACACGAGGTGGGTGTTGCGCGGCTGCGGCACGCTGGCTCGCCGGAGCACGGTCTTCACCCGCGCGGCGAGCTCGCGCGGGGAGAACGGCTTCGTCACGTAGTCGTCCGCGCCGAGCTCGAGCCCGACGATGCGGTCGGCCTCCTCGGCGCGGGCCGTGAGCATGATCACGGGCAGCTCCGACCATTCGCGGATCCGGCGGCAGACGGTCAGGCCGTCGGTGCCGGGCAGCATCAGGTCGAGGACGACGAGGTCCGGATGCTCCTGCTCGACAAGCGCGACCGCCGCGTCGCCGTCCCCGGCCTCGAGGGTGCGATAGCCCTCCCGGCGCAGGTACTTGACGACGACCTCGCGGACGACCGACTCGTCATCGACGACAAGCACCGTCGGCACCTCGGCATTGTCCGTGATGCGGGGCGTCGCCCGGGTTACAGAACCCTGAAATCACGACGCCCCGCTCCAGTGGCCGCGTTACTTGAGCTTGATCACCGGGCAGACGAACTGCTTGACGACGCCGGCGTCGGTCGCCCCGCCGGGGCCGGCATCGGCCAGCGCGGCCAGCACCTCGGCCTCGCTGTCGAGGTCGCCGCTGTCGTTCGCGTCGTGCGCCGCCACCGTCGCGGCCCAGCTGGTGTTGTAGGCGATCTCGTGCACCATCCAGCGGCCGCCGTTGTAGTCGCCGTCGCCGGGCGCCGCCGTGGCCACGTTGAACGGCTGGCCGGCGAGCATGTAGATCGTGTCGAAGCTGTGCGCCGGCGCGCCCGTGCTGGACAGGTCGGTCGGCGTGTTGACCGTCCGGTAGAGCGTGCCGTCGACGTAGAACGCCGGCCCGGTCACGCCGCCGGAGCCGGCGAGCGCCGAGCCGGCCGTCGCGAGCGCGGCGACGGCGAGCACTGTTGCGAGACGGAACATGTGGGGAATCCCCTCCTTCGTCGGAGTCGTGCGGAGGGTTCCCGCCGCGTCTTGCGCAGTGCTCTCGCGGGGCTTACGGAACGATGAACCTTGACACCGTCGCGACGGTCGCGACCCTCGTCGACGGACGTGCCCGACGTCTACGCGACGATCACCGAGGCCGATCCGGCCGTCGTCGAGCAGCTCGCCGACATCCTCGAGCTGCGCGCCGCTGATCCGCAGCAGCGGGAGCTGCGCGACGCATACCTCGCCGACCTCGCGTTGGACGGTGCCCGCGTCGCGGAGGTCGGCTGCGGCACCGGCGCCGTCGCCCGCGACCTCGCCTCGCGCGCGGGCGTCGCGGAGGTGGTCGGCGTCGACCCGTCGCCGGTGCTGCTCGCGCGAGCGCGGGAGCTCGGCGGCGGCGTCTCGTATGTCGAGGGCGACGGGCGCGCGCTCCCGCTCGAGGACGCGTCGCTGGACGTCGTCGTCTTCCACACGACCCTCTGTCACATCCCCGAACCGGACCGCGCACTCGCCGAGGCGTGGCGGGTGCTCCGGCCGGAGCGGACGGCTGGCGGTCTTCGACGGCGACTACGCGACGACGACGATGTCGACCGGCCCGTTCGACCCGCTGCAGGCGTGCGCGGACGCCGTCGTCGACTTCCTCGTCCACGACCCGTACCTCGTGCGCTCCCTGCCGCGCCTCGCCGCCGCTACCGGCTTCGAGGTCGAGCGGCTGCGCGGCCACAGCTACGTCGAGGCGCCTGCGTCCGGCGGGTACATGGTGACGCTGGCCGAGCGTGGCGCGGCGATCCTCGCCGACGCAGGCCGGATCTCGCGCGCCACGGCCGACGCGCTCGCGGCCGAGGCCCGGCGCCGCTCCGACGAGGGCGTGTTCTTCGGCCACATCGCGTACGCGAGCCTCACCGCCCGGAAGCCCGCGTAGCCGCGGTCTCATCGCCGTTTCATGCGTGCGAGCTAGAAGAACGGGAACGAAGGCACGCGAGACCAGGGAGGACACATGCGACGCTTCACGACACGCAGGCTCGCTATCGCCACCGCCGTCGTCGTCGCAGCCGCCGCGATCGGCGGCGGGGTCGCGATCGCGGCCGGCGGGGACGACGACGCCTCCGAAACGCCGATCACCGGAGCCGCGCTCCAGAAGGCGTCGGCGGCGGCGCTCGCCCACACCGGCGGGGGGAAGGTCACCGGCACGGAGGTCGGCGACGAGGAGAGCCGCTACGAGGTCGAGGTGACTCTCGACGACGGCTCGCAAGTCGACGTCCAGCTCGACGAGCAGTTCGGCGTCGTGGGCTCCGAGACGGAGCACGGCGAGCAGGACGACTGACGCGAGCAACACGGTCCGCAAGCGACCTAGTGACAGTCTGTTGCTTTGTTGCTTTCGGTTCGGGAAACGACCGCGGGGCTTCGTCCGGTCTTGGGGAGCAGCGCCGTAACCCCGTTCGAAAGCGACCTAGTGACAGACTGTTGCTTTGTCACTCTCGACGCCGAAGGGAGAGGCTCTGCTCGCACTGCGTCTGGTCGCACCGACGGGGATCGACGGGCTCGTGCTCGAGGAGATCGACGTCCCCGCGCCGGAACGAGGCGAGGCGCTCGTCCGGGTCCACGCCGCGGCGCTCACGCGCGGCGAGCTGGAGTGGCCCGTCGACCGGCTCCCGGCCACGCCGTCGTACGAGCTCTCGGGCGTGGTCGAGGCTGTCGCCCCGAACGTGGACGGCGTCGCGGCCGGCGACGAGGTCTTCGCGCTGATGCCCTTCGACCGCGACGGCGCGGCGGCCGAGTACGCCGTCGTCCCGACCGCCGCCCTCGCGCCGAAGCCGAGGACGCTCGACCACCTCGAGGCAGCGGCTCTCCCCCTCGCCGCGCTGAGCGCGTGGCAGGGTCTCTTCGACCACGGCGGACTAGAGGCCGGCGAACGTGTGGTGATCCACGGCGCGGGCGGCGGCGTCGGCCACCTCGCCGTCCAGCTCGCCCGGCATTGCGGCGCGGACGTGGTCGCGACCGACCGCTCGGTTACGGACGTCGAGGCGGCAGTCGCGGGCGCCGACCTCGTCTTCGACACGGTCGGCGGTGACGTCCTTGCCCGCTCGGCGGGCCCGCGCGTGGTGTCGGTCGCCGAGGAGGCGCCCGGCGCGACCTACTTCGTCGTCGAGCCGAACCGCGCGCAGCTCCTTGAGCTCGCCGTGCTCGCCGACGCCGGGGCGCTGCGGCCGCAGCTCGACTCCGTGTTCCCGCTCGCGGACGCTCGTGCCGCCTTCGCGCGCGTGGCAGCGTCCGGCAAGCACGGCAAGGTAGTGCTCCGTGTCCACGACGCCTAGCCGCGCCGACCGCGCCGCCGCCTTCCGTGCGCTCCACGAGGACGAGCCGTTCCTCATCCCGAATCCGTGGGACGCGGGCTCGGCGCGCGTGCTCGAGGCGCTCGGCGCCCGCGCGCTCGCGACGACGAGCTCCGGCTTCGCCTACACCCTCGGCCGGCTCGACGGCGGCGCGACGCTCGACGAGGTCGTCCTCCACACGTCGGCGCTCGTGGCCGCGACGTCCCTCCCGGTCTCCGTCGACCTCGAGCACGGGTACGGCGCGGCCCCGGAGCAGGCGGCCGAGGCGGTCCGGCGCGTCGCCGAAGCGGGCGCCGTCGGCGGCTCGATCGAGGACTGGGACCCGGACGGGCACCTCTACGAGCTCCCGCACGCGGTCGAGCGCGTCGCCGCCGCCGTCGAGGCAGCGCGGGGCGTCGACCTCGTGCTCACCGCACGGGCCGAGAATCACATCCGCGGCAACCCGGACCTCGACGACACGATCCGGCGCCTGCAGGCGTACGAGGAGGCGGGCGCTGACGTCCTCTACGCCCCGGGCCTGCGCACCGTCGACGAGATCCGTCGCGTCTGCGCGTCGGTCTCGCGTCCGGTGAACGTGCTCGCGCATCCCGGGCTGACCTTCGCCGAGGCGGCGGAGGCCGGAGCGCAGCGGGTCAGTGTCGGCGGTGCGCTCGCCTGGGTGGCGGTGAGTGCCTTCGCGACGGCCGCCGAGGACGCGCTTGTGCGGGGCGACTTCTCCGCTCTCGGCGCACGCCCGACGCTGCGCGACTGGTTCGGCGCCTAGGCGGCCGAAACCCGGCGCGCCCACGCGCGGGCCCGCTCGACCTCGCCGTCCTCCAGCGGCCCCTCGGAGTCGCGCACGAAGAAGCTCTCCGCCGGCGCGGCGAGCTCGAAGCCCTTCCGCGAAAGCCGTCGCGCCAGCGTTCGTCCGGCCGAGCCGACGAGGACGACCGGCTTGTCGATCCGCGTGTCGAACGCGGCCGCCCGGCGCCCCTCGCCCGGCGGCAGCGCGGCGAGCCAGCCGCGCGCACCAGGCCCGGGCTCCCGCTCCTCGCCCTTCTGCTCGAGCGCGGCCCGCCGCGAGTACTTCGACGAGAGCCCGTGCACATGCGTCGGCGCGCCGACGACGACGAGTTCGACGCCGTCGAGCGACGGCGGCAGCTCGTCCACCGAGACAAGCGTCACGTCGTGGTCGACGCGCAGCTCGTCGGCGACGGCCTCCGCGAGCGCACCCGTGTTCCCGAACCACGACTCGTAGGCGACTACGGCTCTCATGGCGTCTCCCTTCGCTCACTTTCGATCCGCCCGGAGCCTCGTCCGGCGCGACGGGCGCGGCGTCGGGGTTTTTGCCGATCCGCGGAGTGCGGCGAACCGAACGCCGAGCGGGGACGAACCGGTGGTGTGAACTCGGGAAGCAGACACTGGCATCCGCCCGTCTAGTTGAAATGGTCTCGCCAATGCACAAGGAACTGGCACAGCGAAGCGAAGACGGCATCGTCGTCCGGCTGCTCTGGGACGAGGCGAACGACCAGGTGCTCGTGCGGTACAACGACACGCGCACCGGTGACGCCTTTTCGACCCAGGTGCCGAACGCGGAGGCGCTCGAGGCGTTCCACCACCCGAACGCGTACCGCGACGAAGCCGTCGCCGCCTAGCGCTCAGGGCACCAGCTCGAGCGCTCCGTCGTCGTCGACGCCGGAGAACGACCTCCCTTCCCAGAGGATGTCGGCGAACGTGAGCGCCTGGGCGACCCCCGCCACGTAGGCGCCCTGCGTCGCGGTGACGGTGACGGCGAACGTGTGGGGCTGCCCGTCGCAGACCGGCAGGTACGGGCCGGAGCCGCTCGTCAGCACCTGGAACACGCCGACGCGCGACGGGACGCCCGTGGTGCCGGCGGGGCAGGCGACGGTCACGTCCAGCACGACCGAAGCGCCACCGGCCTCGAGCCGGGCCGAGTCGCCGAGCTCGACGGTGACGCCCGGATCGATGGAGACGACCTCGGTGTCGCTCGCGGACAGCGCCTTCCCGCGCGTGGAGACGACCGTCGCCGTCACGTCGGCGGTGCCGAGGCTGAAGACGCCGCTCTCGACCGGGACGACGATGTTGAACACCTGCACGAAGCCCGCGCAGGTGAGCGGGATGGGCGCGCGACCCGATCCGCTCGGCTGTGAGACGGTGACGACGGCCTGGACGACCGTCGCGCGCTCGCCGCACGAGGCGAGCACCTGCACGCGGATGGAGCGCGCATCGGGGGCCATCAGGCCGAGCGAGTGCACGTCGGCGGTGGGCGGCGCCGGAGCCCGCGCCGGGGCGGGCAGGGCGACGACGGCGGCGATGAGGAGGGCGGCGACGAGGACAGGGACGCGGCGCATGGCGACCTCCGTTCGGGGCGAAGAAGCTCTCGCCAGGACTACGGCAGCCGATAGCCGATCGGATTTCTCAGGAGCCGAGCCGGAACACGGGGTGCCGGGCCGCCTCCGCTGCAAAGGCTTCGAGCGGCGCGTCGCGCCCGGCCTCGAAGTACGGGCGCACGACCGGCACCTTCCGGACGTACTCGCGCAGGACCGGCGCAGCCTCGTCCGGGCCGACCTCCTCGATCGCGAGCGTCTCGGAGCGTCCGCGCCGCCCGAGCGTGACGGTGCCTGCCGCGCGCGCGTTCCACACCCACCCCACCTCGCCGTAGGGCGCGACGAGCCAGCGCTCGCCGTTCTCGATCAGCCGCACCGGCGTCGAGTGCGGCTCCCCCGTCTTCCGGCCCGGCACGGTCAACACGTACACGTGCGGCGCCAGCCCGAGCCGCGCGAGCGGCCGCACGAGCCCGTTCAGCAGCCGCCGGACGCGCGTTGGGCGGAAGTCCCTGGCCACGGGCTAGTCGACGCTCGAGACCGCGATCTGCTGGACGTTCGAGACTGTCTCGTTGCCGACGGCGTCGACCGCGACCGCGCGGACGAGGTACGTCCCGTCCGGCCGCCCCGCGGTCTCGAACGTCGTCGCGTAGCGCGAACCGTCGCTCGCCTCGTCGACCGCCATGAGCTCCTGCCAGTCGGGAGTCCCCGAGCCCTCGGCGACCTCGAAGCGGACGGACGCGACGCCCGAGCCGCCGTCCTCTGCCACGGCGTTCAGCCGGTAGCCGCCGTCGACCGGCTCCGGCGTCGCGAGCGTCACCGTCGGCGGGGTGTTGTCCACGAGCACCGTCGCCGGGTCGGACTCGCCCTCGTTGCCGGCGCCGTCGGTCGCGGTGGCGACGACCTCGTACTCCCCGTCGGGCACGGTGGTCGTGTCCCACGTCGCGACGAACGGGGCGTCCGTGTCCTCGCCCAGGTCGACGGAGCCGCCCGGGCCGGTCGCGGAGAAGGCGACGCTCGTGACGCCGCTCGGGTCGCTCGCCTCCGCGCTGACCTGGATCGAGCCGCGCACCTGCTCGGCCGGCACGCTGACGCTGACGGACGGGGCCTCGGTGTCGGCGGCCTCGGTCGTCCCGCCCGTCGTCTCCTCGGTGGTCGTCTCGGCCGTCGTGGTGGCCTCGTCCTCGGCGGGCGGATCGTCGGCGAGCACCGCGGCTGCGCCGATACCGAGCAGGACGGCGGCCGCGAGTACTGCCACGGCGAGGAGCAGGCGCCGGCGACGGATCCGGATGCGCTCCCGCTCCGCGCCTTCCGCGGCGAGCGGGACGAGCTCGAGGTTGTGGCCCGTGACCTCCGCCCCGTCGACGTCCCCCGCATCCCGTCGCAGCCGCAGCGCTCGCTCGAGCTCCGCCGTCGCGGCCTCCGCGTCGTCAGCCGCGAGCGCGAGCGTCCCGAGCTCGTGTCGAGCCCAGCCCTCCGCGACCGCGTCGCCCACGGACGCCGCGGTCGCGGCGAGCCGCTCGAGCATCTCGAGCAGCGCCAGCCACCGCGGCACGAGCGCAAGGAGCGCGACGAGCGACCGCGCGAGCCGCAGCTCGTCGTCGAGCCGTCCCTCCCGGTCGGCGCGGTCGACCAGGTCGAGCAGGCGGCCGATCTGCTGCTCCAACAGCTTCGGATCGAGCGTGACCCCCTTGGCGAGCATCGAGACGAGCTCGTCGGCGTGCTCGACCGCCGCGATCGTCGACTCGAGCTCCGCGCCGGCCGTCTCGAGCGTCTGCGCCGCGCGCGCAGTGCTGCTCGGAGCGCTCCGCGCCTCGGCCAGCTGGCTGCGCGAGCGACGCTCGGGTGTCGGCGCAGGCGCCGCGCGGGTGCCTTCCTCGGCCCCGATTGCGAGCGAGAACCGCCCCACGGTGATCCGGACGCCGACCACCCCGCCGCGACACTGCCCCGTTCGCGTGGCGGCGTCAAGGCTGTCGATTCCACCGCCCGCCGTTCGTCGCACCGATGACTTCCGCCCGCGCGGGGCGTCTGATACGTGGAGACTCCAACCACAGTCACATCCGGAGGTGACGCATGTCGAAGACCGTTCTGATGGTCGGGACCCGGAAAGGGTGCTTCCTGCTGGAAAGCGACGAGGCCCGCCGCGACTGGACGCTGCGCGGCCCCTTCTGCGAGGGCTGGCCGATCTACCACGTGATCCGCGACGCCGACTCGGGCACGGTCTTCGCCGCCGCGGCGAGCGAGTGGCACGGCTCGAGCGTCTGGCGCAGCCCCGACCTGGGCGAGACGTGGGAGCAGTCGAGCGAGGGCCTGTCCTACGAGAACGGCGACCTGAAGCTCTCGAAGGTGTCGGGCCTCACCGCTGCACACGGGCGCCTCTTCGCCGGCGCCGAGAACCCCGGCGTGTTCGAGAGCCGTGACGGCGGGGTCACGTGGTCGCTCCTCACAAACCTCGAGGGCCAGCCGGGCAGCGAGGGCTGGAACGACCCCGCCAACCAGCCGCCGGGCCACCTCGGCGTGCCGGCGATCCTGCCGCACCCGGACGACCCGACCCGCTACTGGGCGATCGTGCAGGGCGTCGGGATCTTCGAGACGACGGACGACGCCGCCACGTGGACGCCGCGCAACCGCGGCCTCCGCGCCGACTGGCCGCTGGACCACGAGGAGGTCGGCTTCTGCGTGCACAAGCTCGTGATGTCGCCGACCGACAGCGACCGGCTCTACCAGCAGAACCACGTCGGCATGCACCGCAGCGACGACGCTGGCCAGTCGTGGACAGAGATCACCGAAGGCCTCCCCACCGAGTTCGGCTTCGCTGCCGCGGTGCACCCGCACGACCGTGACACGTTCTACGTCATTCCCCTCGACCCCGGGCACGCCCGCTGCATGCCGGACGGCAAGGCGGCTGTGTGGCGCACGCGCGACGCCGGCTCGAGCTGGCAGCGGCTCGCCGACGGCCTGCCGCAGGAGGACGCGCACGTCGGCGTGCTGCGCGAGGGGATGGCGATCGACACGTACGACCGGCCGGGCCTCTACTTCGGGACGAGCACCGGTCAGCTGTTCGCGAGCGCGGACGAGGGCGACACCTGGACGGAGATCGCGAGCTACCTCCCCGGGATCGCGTCCGTCGAGGTCGCGATCGTGGACTGATGGCCGAGCTCCACCTCCCCGGGACGCTCCCCCCGCTCTTCCCCGGCCTGCCGCGCCTCCTCGACGTGGACGCGACCACGGTCGACGAGGCGCTCGACCGGGTCGAGGAGCGCTGGCCCGGCTTCCGCGACCGCCTCGTCGAGCCGGGGCCTGCGCTCCGGCGCCACATCCACGTCTACGTCGACCGCGAGCGCGCCGGGCTCGACACCGCGCTCGAGGCGCGCTCGCGCGTCGACGTGATCACCGCGATCAGCGGGGGCTAGCTGCGGCCGCGTACGAGTCGCGGAACCCCTGCCGCCAGCTCGGGTGCCGAAGCGTCCAGCCGAGCTCGCGCTTCGCCTTCGCGTTCGAGGCGCCCCGCACGTCCGTCATCAGCGCGACGCCCGACTCCCCGGCCGCGAGGCGCGCGAGCCAACGCGGCACCCGTCGGGGCGGCGGCGCGCCGATCGACGCCGCGAGCGCGGGCAGCCAGTCCGCGACGGGCGCGGGCTCGTCGTCGACCACGTTGAAGAGGCCCGGCGTGCCCTGCTCGACCGCGAGCACCGTGGCCGCGGCCGCGTCGTCGAGGTGGACGAACGACCAGACGCCGGTGCCGTCGCCGACGATCGGGAACCGCCGCTTCCGCACCGGCTCGAGCTGGACGTCGTCCGGCGAGCCGTAGAGGCCTCCGTACCGGAGCACGGTCCCGCCCGCCGCGAGGACGGCGTCCTCGAGGTGGCGGATCGCGGCGAGCGTCTCGCGCATCGCCGGCACCGGCGCCGGGTCGAGCGGATCCTCCTCGGTCTTGACGGGCCCGCCGTCCCGGGCATAGGGCCAGCCGGCGTAGCTCTGCGCCACGACGTGGCCGCCGCCGGCGGCGCGCACCGCGGCCAGGAGGTTGTCCGTGCCCTCCGTGCGCAGGCGGTTCGTGGCCGCGAAGGTGCGGTCGAAGTGCTTCATGTCGCCCATCCCGGCGAGCGCCGTGGCCTCGTGGACGAGCGCGTCCGGCCGGGCGGCGCCGACGGCCTGCAGCACCGCGACGCGATCGAGCAGGTCGAGGACGACGGGCTCCGCGCCGAGGGTGCGCAGCCGGCCGGCTTTCTCCTCCGAGCGGGAGGTGGCGACGACCTCGTGGCCGCGCGCCACGAGCTGCGGGACGAGGCGGGCGCCGATCGCTCCGCCGGCCCCGACGACGAGAACACGCATCGTGGGCTCCTTTCGTTCGCTCGATCAGGAGACGAGGGAGCGACGGCACCCGTGACGGCGTCACGGCGAGACCTGCTATCCCGTCTCCTGAGCGAGATGGAGAGCCTGGAGGAGCTGCGTCCGTACCTCTTCGCGATCGCCTACCGCATGCTCGGCTCGGTCGCGGAGGCCGAGGACGTCGTGCAGGAGGCGTTCCTGCGCTACCACGCCGCCGACGTCGAGGCCGAGTCGCCGAAGGCCTACCTCGCGACCGTGACGACGCGGCTCGCGATCGACGAGCTGCGCTCGGCGCGCGCGCGGCGCGAGGTGTACCCGGGCGAGTGGCTGCCCGAGCCGCTGGTCGAGGACGAGGCGGTGCGGCACGCCGAGACGGCCGACTCGCTCTCGCTCCAGTTCCTGCACCTGCTCGAGAAGCTCTCGCCCGTCGAGCGCGCGGTCTTCCTCCTGCGCGAGGTCTTCGACTACCCGTACGACGAGCTCGCCCGGATCGTCGGCAAGAGCCCGGAGAACTGCCGCCAGATCCTCGCCCGCGCGCACCGGCACGTCGAGGAGGGCAGGCGCCGCTTCGACGTCTCGCGCGAGGAGCGCGAGGAGGTCGCGCACCGGTTCGTGGCGGCGTGGGAGGACGGCGACGTCGACGCGCTCGTCGAGCTGCTCGCGCCGGACGCGACCGTGTTCGGCGACGGCGGCGGCAAGGCGCCCGCGATGCCGGTGCCGCTCGTCGGCGCGGAGCGCGTGGCGAAGGCGCTGATCGGCTGGGGCCGCCAGGCGCGCGAGCGCGGGATCTCCCATCGCCGGGCACTCGTCAACGGCCAGCCGGGCCTCGTCTTCTCCGACCCGGACGGCCGGGCGCGCTGGGTCGCCGGGCTCGAGATCGCCGACGGGGTCGTCGTCGCCGTCCGCTCGATCCTCAACCCGGACAAGCTCGGGCACGTCGCGGCACAGGCAGGACGCTAGTCACCGCGACATCACGAGCACGTGCTCGTACGCGCTCCTGCTGGGGCTCGAGCGTGGGGCGCCGTGGAACGTCGCGCGGAGGCGCCATCGTCCTTCGGCGATCGGCCGCCAGGACGTCGACTCACCGACGCGAAGGCGAAGCAGGCGATGGAAGTGCCAGCCGCTGAGCGGATCGAAGCGCTCGATCTCGAGCGTCACGAGCCCCGACGCGGCCGTGGGCGAAACGAGCGGGGTCAGCGTCAGCGCGGTTCCGAGCGCGACCGGCCCGTCTGCGACGTCGATCGAGGTGCTCGTGACGTCGCGGACGAGCAGGGACAGCGCGTACGACCCCACCGGCGAACCGACCGTGCCCCGCACCGCAACGACGTAGCGGCCGGACTCGAGTCGGCGACGGATCCGGAGCGGACCGTCGCTGAGGCGCCCGCCCGTGTCGCGAAGCAGGACGAGTTGGAACTCGGCGTTGCTCCGGAGTGCGAGCGTGACGTCGCTCGTCCTGTCGACGTCGAAGTGGTACAGGTCGACGAGGTCGCCGCCTCGTGGAGCAAGGCGTCCGCGGGTGGTGGTGCCGTTCGCCAGCGGAACGCCGACGCCAAGGTCGTCGACGCCCGCGGGGACGACACGCAAGCGGTAGGGCTGCAGCCGCTGCGCCGCGGCGGCGACCACTTCCAGCGTGTACCGGCCGCTGCGATCCGGCCCGGGCGTGTACGCCACGAAGCCGTCGCAGCGCAGCCGCAACAGCGGCGACGCCGAGCGCCTGCGGACGCCCGGTGCCCGCAGCGCGACCGTGGCGCAGTCGCGAGAGGAAAACGCGATCAGGTAGGTCGTGCCCTCCCGCAGCGTTCGCGCCCACACGTCGTTCACGTCGGTGAGGCCGTGGACCGACGAACTCGCGCCGGCTGCCGGCATCCGCCGGCCGACGAGCGCCTCGGGCGCTTCCGCCGCGACCGCCGACAGGGTGAACGACCCGGGATCCGAACCGCGTCGTTGCCCGACGACGATGAGGTAGGTGCGGCCGCGCACCGCGTCGAAGGCGACAACCGCGTCGCCGGTTCGGTTCGTGGGCGCGCACGTGACGCGCTCGAGCTGCGACCGCACACGCTCGAACACGGCGACGGCGGCGTCGAGCTCCCCGACCGCGCGGAGGCGCAGCACGACTCGGCGGTCGGCCCCCGTGACGCGATACCAGACGGTCCCGCCCGCGAGCCCGCACGAGCCGCGATCCGACGCGTCACCGGTCGCCCCGAGTGTGGAGCTCTCCACGGAGGTCGGCAGCGGCCCCAGGGGTGCCGCGCCTGAACTCCGGTCGTTCTCGGGCGGCAGGAAGAGGTCCGCTTGCAGCTGAAACGCGCCGTCGCCCGCTCCCGGCCGGCGCCCGACGAGGATGAAGTACCCGGCGCCGCGGACTGTCTCGAACGAGGTGACGACACGACCGCCGGCCGCCGCAGTCCCGCAGTCGAGCTCGCTGATGGCCGACCCGCCGCGACGGTACACCCGGACGACCGGGGCCAGCTCGGCGGCCGCCTGCACGGAGACGACGATCCGACCGTCCGGGGCCGACTCGATCCGGTACCAGACGGTCCCGTCGATCCGGCCGCAGTCGGACACCTGCGGGTCGAGGCGCTCGACGGTCGCCTCGGCGGTCGTCCCCGACGCGGTCGCCGGGAAGACCGGGAGCACCTCGGCGTCGGCGCGATTGTCGTTCGCCGGTGGTGCAGCCGGTACGGCCGACGCAGCCGGTGCGACGGCGAGCGTCGCAGCGAGGGCGAGCAGGATCCGGGTCATGAGGCAACCCTGCGCGGCTGCGCTCACGCCGCGCTCATCCGCGGCTCACGCACGCGCACGCTCCGGCACGAGGCGGCGGGCGGCCGCGGTGTGCGGCCACCCGCTCTTGACCGCGTCTACGGCGCCAGCACGTCGCAGAGCTGTGGGAACGGCCCGTCGTTGAACTGCCCGGCCTGGAAGACCACGTCGGGCTCCTCGTCGTCCGGGTCGCTGAAGAAGAACACGACCCGGCCCACGTCTGCCGCGACAGGCGGGCCGCCGCCCGTGATCAGGTGCCCCGAGAGGCCTGTGATCGTCACCGTCGTCGACCCGTCCGGATTGAACGTGATGTGCTCGACGCTGGGGGTGACGGTCGAGATCGACTTCCCGTTCGCACTGAAGGTGACTCGCGCCCGCGGGAACGCGGAGATCACCCTGGTCAGGTTCCCGGCGGCGTCCGAGAACTCCGTCGTCCGTATCTGTCCCGTCGCGTGGCCCTGGATCTCGAACGCACACGGCCCTTCCGGCGCCGCGGGAATCGTGAACACGTCGTCGATCTCCATCACCGAATGCGACGGCTTGCCCGCCGCCGCGACCGCGACGACGACCAGTGCACCGAGGGCTACCACCGCCGGCGCCATCAGCCTGCGCATGAGGACTCCCTTCCACCGCCCCCCACGGCACTCCGCAGTTGTGTGAAGTCGAGCAGCCGGGCGCAGGGCGGAGTCTGATCGGTTCGTCGCCGCGGTTCAAGGTGCGGACGGGCGGGCCGCGTCGCCGCGGCCCGCCCGTGCCGTCGTCAGCCGTTCGCGGGGCGGACAGCCTTGAAGTAGTGGTGGTCGCGCCACTTCGCGACCTGCCGGCCGATCTTCGCGCCCTGCTCGTCGGCGTTGCGGAAGTGGATCCCGGACCAGACCCGCGCGTCGACGACCTCGTCGATCGCCTCCGAGAAGCTGTCGAAGCTCCGCGTCAGACCCGCGACGTTCGTGTCCGTCCACCCGATCCTGTCGGTGCCGAAGAAGTCCTGCAGCGTGGCCACGATCGACCCGCTGAGGCCGGCGTGTCCCGACGGGTGCTCCGGATACGGCGGCGTCGCGATCAACGGCAGCCAGCCCGCGTCCTTCTGCGTGTGCTCGTTGCCGTCCGTGTCCGCCCGCTGGATCGCCGTGATCGGCCGCCAGAAGCCGTAGTGCGCCTTGTCGTCCCACACGCCGATGAGCGCGTCGGCCGCCGTCAGGTAGAGCATCGCGTAGAGCCTGGCGTTGTCGACGAGCGACAGCCCCTGCTGCGCCGAGAGCGTGCGGAACACACGGCTCCAGGTGCCGGGCGGGTTTTCCGCCCAGTAGCGCGCCGCGTGCGTCTGGTCGGCGGAGCGGGGCGAGTCCATCGCGGCCGAGCCGTAGGTCTTCACCTCGTTGAAGTCCCGGGCGTACCGGATGCTCGAAAGCGGGTCCGGGCCCGCGGAGCGGAACTGCGAGGAGCTCTCGATCAGGAACGGCTTCACGTTGCGCAGCCACGCGGCCGGGTCGTTGACGAAGCTCGGCAGCACCGGCTCCCACACCCCCGGCCCCGGCGTCCCGAGCGGGAAGCCCGGCGACCCGAAGCGGCCGTCGGCCGTCCTCGCGGCGATCATGGCCGCCGCGGCGGCCTCGCCGACGGCGATCCCGCGGGTCTTCGCGACGCCGTCCGGGACGGCGCCGAGCGAGACCGCGAGCTGCGCGTCGAGCAGCGGCTTCTGCCCGGGCACGATCGTCAGGAGAACGCGGTACGCCGCCGCGGCCGTGGCGGCCTCCTTCGAGTCGAACGGGCCCGCCAGACGTGGGGTGAGCAGGTACCCCTGGTGGCCCGCCGTCGATCGCGTTGACGGCGTCGTAGACCGCGCCGTGGACCATCGCCAGGTGCGGCACCGACAGCTGCGGCCCCTGCGTCGGCGGGGCGAACAACGCGCTCGTCGCAGTCGCGTTCCACTGCGTGACCGCGTCGGCCCGCGCGAGCCCGGGTGCGAGTAGCGCCGCGGAGGCCGCGAGGAGCAGCGGCCGGGATGATGCGTTTCATCGTGTCTTCTCCTCACTGGACGTGACTGCCTCGACGAGCCGGACGGGGTCGAGCGCGGCCAGCCGCGCAACGAGTGCGGCCTCCCGACTCGACGGAGCGTCGAACACGAAGAAGCAGGTCTCGTCCTCGGGAACGTGGATGACGCCTCCGAAGCTCACGCGGGTTCCGTCCCGCGTCAGCTCCTCGGCGGCCGAGCGGGCGCGAGCCTCGAGAGCCGCCAGCTCCGCGGAGTGGCAGCGCGCGAGGAACGTCTCGACCAGGTAGCTCGGCATGCCGTCGACGCTACGGCCGGGCCGAATCGTCGAAAACGTCAGAACGTCGGAACTTTGCGGCTAGCGAAGCTTGCGCGCGAGCTCCGTGCGGGAGCGGACGCCGAGCTTCGCGTAGACGTGCGTCAGGTGGCTCGCAACCGTCCGCTCGGCGAGGAAGAGCGTCGCAGCGACCTCCGCGTTCGTCCGGCCCGCCGCGACGAGGTCGGCGACGCGCCGCTCCGCCGGCGTCAGGCCCTCGACCCGCGTCCTGCCGCCGATCCGCCCCAGCTCGTCCTGCGCCCGCTCGGCCCAGCGCGCGGCGCCCATCTCCGCGAAGCCGGCGCGCGCCGCCTCGATCGCGTCGCGCGAGGGACGCTTCTGCCGGTTGCGGCGCCTGGCACGCCGAGCGCGAGCAGCGCCCTCGCGCGGCCGAAGGGGTCGTCCGCGGCCTCGTGTCTCTCGACCGCCTCTGCGAGGAGCGTCAACGGCGCCGTCGACGTCGCCCTGCGCCGCCGCGACGAGGCCCCGGCACCGCGTGACGTGCGCGAGCACCCACTCCCGCTCGACGCGGCGGGCGTCCGCCTCCCACGCGTCGAGGCGCTCGACGGCGTCGTCGACGCGACCGAGCTCGAGCAGCGCCTCGACCTGCTCCGCGCGCCACCAGTTCATGGTCGGCTCGGCTCCGTCGGCCGCGTCGGCGATCCGCTCGGCCTCCGCGAACCGCTCCACGGCGGTGGCCGCGTCGCCGCTCCAGAAGTCGACCACGCCCGGCATCGCGACCGCCGCGCGGATCGTCGCCGCGTGCCGCTCCGCGCGCGCGGACATCACGTCGGTCAGCTCGCGCGCACGGTCGAGGTCGCCCCGGTGGACGGCGACGAGCATGAGCGGGTACAGGTCCTGCGGGGTCTCGTCTTCCTCGCGCCAGTACAGGTGACTGAGCTCCCGCCCCCGCTCGGCGTACTCGCCCGCAAGCACGAGGCGGCCTGCCAACAGCTCGGCGATCGCGAGGTACCAGAGCGCGCCCGCGGCGAGGCGCTCGTCGCGGTCGCTCCACCCGGCGAGCTCCGCTTCGAACAGCGCGCGGGCGCGCTCGAGCTCGCGCGACCAGACGAGGACATGCCCGAGCGCGAACGCGGTATCGGCCGACGCCTGCGGGTCGCCGGCGGCGAGCGCATGCGCCTGCTCGGCGAGCGCGAGCGCGCCCGGCTCGCCGGCGTTGAAGCGGATGAGCGCGAGGCTGCCGAGCGCGGCCGCCCGGACGGCCGTGTCCCCGGCGCTCTCGGCGAGCTCGACGGCCGCGCGGGCGTGCTCCTCGGCGGCCGCGAGACCGTCGGAGAACCGCACGAGCAGGCCGAGGCGCTGGTGGATCGACGCACGGAGCGCCGGCGGCGTCCCCGGTTCGAGCAGCGCCTCGCGCAACAGCAGCACCATCTTCTGGAGCTCGTCGATCTCGACATCGGCCGCGAGGACGAGCGCCTCGGCCCGCTCGGGCCCGGGCGCCGCGTTGGCGAGCAGGTCGGCGGCGAGCGCGCGCGCACGCTCGGCCTCGCCCGCCGCGAGGTGCGCCCGCCCCGCCGCGGCCGTGCGTCGCGCGACGTCCGCGGCGTCGTCCGGCGGCGTCAGGCGGAGCGCGTGCTCGCCGAGCTCGGCGGCGACGATCGGCGCGCCCTGCGCGGCCGCCGCGCCCGCCGCACCCTCGAGCGTCGCGGCAAGCCCGGCGTCCGACGGCGTCGGCCGACAGCGCGTGGTGGCGGGCTTGTGCAAGCGGGTCGTCGACGAGACCGGCGAGCCGCGCGTGCGCCTCGCGGCGTTCGTCCGCGCTCAGGCCCTGGTACAGCACCGACGCGAGCAGCGGGTGCGCGAAGCGGACCGTCCCCTCCCCCAGCTCGAGCACGCGCTCCTCGAGCGCCGGTGTGAGCGCGCCGTCGTCGACCCCGGCCTCGGCGAGCTGCGCCGGTGTCAGCCGCGATTCCGCCGAGACGAGCACGAGCGCCTCGCGCGTGGCGCCGGTGAAGGCATCGAGCCTCGCCGAGACGAGCTCCTCCAGCCGCGCGGGCACGGGCAACGGCTGCGTCGGGTCGCGCATCGCGTCCCCGTCGCCGAGCGCCCGCGCGAGCTCGAGGGCGTACAGCGGGTTCCCGCCCGAGGCCTCGTGCAGCCGGAGGAGCGTCGGGCGCGGGACCGGCCGCCCGAGCTCGACGCTGAGGATGCGGTGGATCGCGCCGACGCTCAGCGGCCCGACGCAGACCCGCTCGATCCGGTCCGGGCCGAGCGCCTCCTCGACGGCGGTCCGTCCGTCGTCCTCGCCGAGCCGCCGCGTCCAGACGACGAGCACGTCGTCGCCGAGGCGCCGCAGCGCGAACCCGAGCGCGGCCGCGGACGAGGCGTCGAGCCACTGCAGGTCGTCGACCGCGACGACCAGGCCGTCCTCCGCGGCGAGCAGCTCGAGCGCGCTGCGGACGGCGACCCCGAGCGCCAAGCGGGTCGACCGGCCGGCTCCCCGCCTCCTCCAGGAGCAGCGCCACCTCGAGCGCGCGGCGCCGCGGCGGCGGCAGGGCCGGCAGCACGTCGTCGAGGACGTCGTCGAACAGGTCGCCGAGGCCGGCATGCGCCAGCGTCCGCTCCGACTCGACGGGCCGCGCGGTGAGGACGCGCAGCCCCCGGGCGCGGGCCAGGTCGACGGCCTCGCGCCAGAGCGTGGACTTCCCGATCCCCGCCTCGCCCTCGAGCGCGACCCCGGCAGGCCCGCTGCCAGGCACGCGGCGGTCGAGGACGGCGTCGAGGGCGTCGCGCTCCTCGTCCCTGCCGACGACGTCGCGCGCCGTGTGCATCGGCCTACGCGGCGAGTGCCGCGCCGAGCTCGCGGATCGTCGGGACGATCAGGTCGACGTCGTCCGGCCCGGTGCGCCAGTTCACGATCGCAGGCCGGAACGCGACCTTGCCGGCCTGCACCGTGGTGCCGAAGTAGACGCGGCCGTCGTCGAGAACCGCCTGGCCCAGGCGCCGGTTCAGCTCGTCGAGGTCGGCCTCGGCGACGCCGGCCGGGCGGTAGCGGAAGCAGACGACGTTCAGCGGGACGTCGGCGAGCCGCTCGAGCTCCGGGTCGGCGTCCACCTGCGCCGCCAGCCGCCGCGCAAGCGTCGACGTGGCGCTCGACCATCGCGCGGTAGCCGTCGCGCCCGTACGCCCGCAGGGTCGCCCAGACGGTGAGCGCCCGCGCGCGGCGCGACATCTCGGGCGAGAGGCTGCTGAAGACCGGCCGGTCGGCGCTCTCGCTGCCGAGGTAGGCCGCCGCCGCGGCGAAGGCGCCCTCGTGGAGCGACGGGTCGTGGACGAATACCGCTCCGGAGTCGTACGGGACGTTCAACCACTTGTGACCGTCGACGACGACCGAGTGCGCCCGCTCGACGCCGCGGACGAGATCCCGCGTCGACGGCGAAACCGCCGCGAACAGGCCGAAGGCGCCGTCGACGTGGAGCCACGCGCCGTGCTCCCCGGCGAGATCCGCCATGGCGTCGATCGGGTCGAACAGCCCCGTGTTCACGTCGCCCGCTGTCGCGACGAGGATCGCCGGCGCACCCTCCAAGTCGCGCAACGCGGCCTCGAGCGCGTCGAGGTCGAGCCGGCCGCTCTTGTCGTCGACGAACGTCCGCACCTGCCGGCGCCCGATGCCCAGCATCGCGAGCGCCTTCAGCGCGCTCGCGTGCACGAAGCTGCTGCCGAGCACGGGTACGGGCGGCAGGCCCGCGAGCCCCTCCTCCTCGACGTCCACGCCGTGCTGCAGCCCCCACCAGCGGCGTGCGACCGCGAGCCCGGTGAAGTTCGCGGACGTGGCGCCGCTCGTGAAGGCGCCGCTCCACGCGGGCGGGAGCCCGAACAGCTCCTGCAGCCAGGCCACCGCGACCTGCTCGAGCCGCATCGCGAAGGGCGAGCTCACCCAGTTGAACGCGATCTGGTCGATCGCGCTCGTCCACCAGTCGGCGGCGAGCGCGGCGGGCGTCCCGCCGCCCATCACGAAGTGGAAGAACCGCGGCCCGGCCGAGCGCGTCGCGCCCTCGGAGGCGGCCTCGATCAGCTCGCGCACGGCCGCCAGCGAGCCGGAGCCCTCGTCCGGCAGCGAGACCCCTACGGGACCGCCCGGCTCCGCGGCCGGCGGCCGTACCGGCGCCTCGTCGAGCTGCGCGAGATACCGCGTGGCCTCCTCGGCGACGAGTTGCAGCGCCTGGTCGAGCGCGTCCTTGTCGAGGAGCGGATCGGCCACGGTGTTGATCCTAGATCCGCCGCGGAGCGCCGTCCTTGGCGCCGCTCCGGCCAGCACCTACCATCGAGCCATGGAGGCTGCCGCCGGCACGCTCGCCGCCGCCCGCGCCAGTCGGCTCTTCGGCGATCTCGACGAGGAGCAGGCTCGGGCGCTCGCGGACCTGCTGCGCCCCTTCTCCGCTGCCGGAATGGAGACACTGTTCCGCGCCGGCGCCCCGGTCGAGCGGCTCCTCCTGCTCGGCTCGGGCTCGGCCGGCGTCGGCGAGCCGGTCGCGGCGGTCGTGCGCGCGGGCGAGACGCTCGGCGAGCTCGCGCTCAACGGGCCGGCGACCCACACCGCAACGGCCACCGCACTCGAGCCGGTGGAGGGCTTCTTTCTCGAGATCCGCGACTTCGAGCTGCTCCGCGCCGACGGCGAGGCGCTCGCCGTCGCCGTGCTGCGCCGGCTGTCGCACCTCCTCGCGGCGCGCGTCCGAGCCGCCGGCGACGGCATCGTCCCCTCGGCCGCGACGGTCGGCCCGCAGGCGACGCCGGGCGCGCCCGCACTCGACGAGCTGCCGTTCCTGCACGCGCTCGCCGCGTTCCGGGGCTTCGACGAGCAGGAGCTCGAGGAGCTCGTCCGCTCGGCCCCGACGTGGCGCCTCGACGCCGGCGCGACGGTCTTCGTCGAGGGCGCGACCGCCGACTCGGCGTTCGTCGTCCTCCGCGGCGCGGTCGAGATCACGCGCGAGCGGGGCGACCGCCGCTTCCGCCTCGCCACCGTCGGCCCCGGCCGCATGCTCGGCGAGCTGTCACTCGTCGACGGCGGGCCGCGGACGGCGACCTGCATCGCGCTCGAGCCGACGGTCGTGCTCGAGCTCGACGGCGCCGTGGTCGGCGACCGGCTCGACGGCCGCTCGCAGGGCGGGCTCGCGCTGCTGCAGGCGGTGAACCGGGCGCTGATCGCGGCGTTGCACGCGACCGACGCGCGCCGTGTCCGGATCGGCGCGGACTGGCCGCGGCCCGCCGACCAGGTCGCGGACCCGAGCCGGGAACGCCTGATCGAGCGGATCCGCGCGTCGGTGATCGGCGAGGACGTGATGCTCGACGGCCCGTTCGGCCCCCGGCGGCTCGTCTACGCCGACTACACCGCCTCCGGCCGCGCGCTCACGTTCGTCGAGGACTTCATCCGCGACGAGGTGCTGCCGCTGTACGCGAACACGCACACGGAGTCGTCGGCGACGGGGCTGCAGACGACGCGGCTGCGCGAGGACGCGCGGCGCATCGTGCACCACGCGGTCGGCGGCTCGGACGAGGACGTCGTGCTCTTCTGCGGCTCGGGCGCGACCGGCGCGATCGACAAGCTCGTGCACGTCCTCGGCCTGCGCATCCCGTCGGCGCTCGAGGACGAGCTCCAGCTCGGCCGCGCCATCCCCGAGGAGCGGCGCCCGGTCGTCTTCGTCGGCCCGTACGAGCACCATTCGAACGAGCTGCCGTGGCGCGAGTCGATCGCCGACGTGGTCACGATCCGCGAGGACGCCGACGGCCGCGTCGACCTCGCCCACCTCGAGGAGGAGCTCCGCCGATACGCGGACCGCCCGGTCCGAAGATCGGAAGCTTCTCCGCGGCGTCGAACGTGACCGGGATCATCACCGACGTCGAGCGGGTCGCGATCCTGCTGCACCGCCACGGCGCCCTGTCCTGCTGGGACTACGCGTCCGCCGGGCCGTACCTCCCGATCGAGATGAACCCGGTCGCCCGACGTCCCCGACGGCCACCTGGCCTACAAGGACGCCGTCTTCCTTTCGCCGCACAAGTTCGTCGGCGGCCCCGGCACGCCCGGCATCCTCGTCGCGAAGCGCGCGTTCTTCGGCAACCGCGTTCCGGCCGTGCCCGCCGGCGGGACGATCACCTTCGTCAGCGCGCACGGCCACTCGTACCACCCGGACCCGGAGATCCGTGAGGACGGCGGCACGCCCGCGATCGTCGACTCGATCCGCGCCGGACTCGTGTTCGCGCTCAAGGAGGCGGTGGGAACGGACGAGATCCGGCGGCGCGAGGACGACTTCGTCCGCCGCGCCCTCGACTCCTGGGGCGGGAACCCGAACCTCAGGATCCTCGGCAACCCAGAGCTCGACCGGCTCGCGATCGTCTCGCTCGGCGTCCGGCACCGCGGTCGCCTGCTGCACTCGCACTTCGTCGCCGCCGTCCTCAACGACCTGTTCGGCATCCAGGCGCGTGCCGGCTGCTTCTGCGCCGGCCCCTACATCCACCGGATGTACCCGATCGAAGACGCCTGGTCGGAAGACATGAACGCGGAGGTCTCGCTCGGCCACCTGGGCGCGAAGCTCTCGTTCGTCCGGCTCAACGTCAACTACTTCACGAGCGAGCCGGTCTTCGAGTACCTGCTCGAGGCCGTGCACCTCGTCGCCGACCACGGCTGGAAGCTCCTGCCGCTCTACCGCTTCGACCCGTACTCCGGGCAGTGGCACCACGAGAGCGGGCGCCCGCGGCCGCCCCTGACGCTCCACGACGTCTCGTTCGCCTCGGGAGCGCTCGAGTTCCACGGCCCGCGCGCGACCGAGCCGGAGAGCGCGCTCGCCGGCTACCTCGACGAGGCCCGGCGGCTCTTCGCGGAGCTCGAGGCGAGCCCGCCGGACGAGCAGGTGCGCGACCCGACGCTGACGCCGGCGTTCGAGCGGATCCGCTGGTTCCCGCTGCCGGGCGAGGCGCTCGACGCGCTCCGCGAGCAGGTCTAGACGGAGGGCTCAAGCGGCCTGGGCGCCGCCTCGAGCAGGCGCTCGAGCAGCTCGCGGTCGCCCTCGACCGTGACGGCATCGGTGGTCCGGTCGACGAACAGGGTGTAGACGCCCACGGCATCGCCCTCGACCACCACGTCCGGGTCGTCGGTCGGGCCGGGGGCAGCCTCGCCGTCCACGAGCGACGCGACCTCGTCGCCGATGCGGAACTCGAAGCTCCCGGGCGGCGCGACCGGCGCAAGCACCGTGTCGACGGCGTTCGCGAGCCAGCCGGGGAAGAGCGCGTCGTCGTCCGTGGGCGGTCCGAGCGAGCGGGCGCCCCAGAGCGCCAGCTCGCGGACGGCAGGCTTCAGCGCGCGCCCGTACTCGGTCAGCTCGTAGACGCGCGAGGCCGCGGGCGGCGGCAGGACGCGCTTGGCCACGACGCCGCCGGCCTCGAGCTCTCGCAACCGCGAGGCGAGGATGTTCGTCCCGATCCCCGGAAGCGCGTCGGCCAGGTCGGTGTAGCGCTTCGGCCCGTGCAAGAGCTCGAGCACGACCAGGAGCGACCACCGCTCGCCCACGAGCCCGAGGGCGTGCGCGACCGGGCAGTACTGGTCGTAGCGCTTCACGAGGGCGAGTGTAGCGCACCCACTTGCTAGTAGAAAGACCCCCCTTGCGATAAGCAAGTTACTACTGCTAGGTTCGAAGTCTTCTCTGAGCAAGCGAAAGGACTACGACCCGATGGTGTCTTCCGAACGACGCAAGTGGCTGGCCCTGGCCCTCCTCGCGACGGTCCAGTTCATGGTCGTCCTGGACATCGCGATCGTGAACGTCGCGCTGCCCTCGATCCAGGTCGACCTCGGGTTCTCGCAGGAGAACCTGCAATGGGTGATCAGCGCGTATGCGCTCGTCTTCGGCGGCTTCCTGCTGCTGGGCGGGCGGGCCGCCGACCTCCTCGGCCGGCGGCGGATCTTCCTCGCCGGCGTGATCGTGTTCACGGTCTCGTCGCTCCTGGCCGGGCTCGCCTGGTCGGAGGCGTCGCTGATCGGGGCGCGCGCGTTCCAGGGGCTCGGCGCGGCGATCATCACGCCGGCCGCGCTCTCGATCCTGATGGTCACGTTCGTCGAGGGGCGCGAGCGGAACATCGCGCTCGGCGTCTGGGGTGCGGTCGGGGCCTTCGGCGCCGTCGCGGGCGTCCTCCTCGGCGGGGTGCTGACCGATCTCCTGAGCTGGGAGTGGATCTTCTTCGTGAACGTCCCGGTCGGCGTGGCCGGATTCATCCTGGCCCCGCTCCTCCTCAACGAGAGCCGTGACGCTCATGTCAGCTCGTACGACGTCCCGGGCGCCGTGCTCGTGACCGGCGGCCTCTCGCTGCTCGTCTACGCGATGACGGAGGCGGGCCGGGAGGGCTGGCTCGCCGGCTCGACGATCGCCCTCTTCGGGGTCGCAGCCGCGATGCTCGCCGGCTTCGTCGCGTGGGAGCTCCGGCACCCCGAGCCGCTCATGCGCTTCGGGATCCTCAAGGTCCGGACCGTGACCGGCGCGAACGTCGCCGGCGTCATCCTCGGGACGGCGAGCTTCTCGATGTTCCTGATGCTCACGCTCTACATGCAGCAGGTGCTCGGGTTCTCGCCGATGCGCACGGGCCTGGCTTACCTCGCGGTTGCGGGCACGGCGATCATCTGGTCGACGGTGGCGGCCCAGCTCGTCACGCGGGTCGGCGTGAAGCCGGTGCTCGTCACCGGGATGACGGCCCTCACGGCGGGGCTCGTGTACTTCACGCAGGTCTCCGTGGGCGGCTCGTACGTCGATGACCTCCTGCCCGGGTTCCTCCTGATCGGCCTCGGGCTCGGGTTCTCGTTCGTGCCGATCTCGATCGCCGCGCTGGCCGGCATCCAGCCGGCGGAGGCGGGGCTCGCGTCCGGCCTGCTGAACACGTCGCAGCAGATCGGCGGCGCGCTGGGCATCGCCGCGCTGTCGACGATCGCCACGTCGGCGACCTCCGATGCCGTCGCGACCGGCACGGCAACGCCGGTCGCGCTGGTGGACGGCTTCACCGCCGCCTTCCTCGCCGGGGCGATCATCGCCGCCATCGGGATCGGCGCGGCGCTGACGCTCATCCGTCGCGACGAGCTCGAGACCGTGCCGGCCGCCGAGCCGGTGCTCGACCTCGCGGCCTAGCGACACCGATGCGTGGGGGGCCGGGCCGCCGGCCCCCCAACGCTCGCCGCAATTACTGGATCTCGAAGCCCTCGTGGCAGAGGGTGATCCCTTCGATGGCCACCTCGTTCGAGTCCGCCTTGAGCGCGCCGATCTCGATCTTCGACGGCCACGCGTTCTCGAGGTGGTAGCGGGCGACGGGGCGCCCACCGGCGTCGTACATCACGAGGGTGGCGTCCTTCTTGGCGGCGGCGATCTGCCCCTCGACGACGGTCTGGTGCCACGCGAAGATCCCCATGCTCCTGGTCGACCCGCCCCGGAGCACGAGCTTGCCGGGCGCGGCCTCGTCGAGCTGCGAGAACGATGCGACCTCGTAGCCGTCGATCGTGATCGAGAAGCGCGACGCAGTGAACGACGACGACGACGAGGCGGCGCGCGCGTCGGCGGCGGCCCACGCGGTGAGCGCGAGCGCGGCTGCGGCGGCGAGCCCGGCGACGAGTGCGAGGGATGACGTCCTGGCGACCATGTCGGTACCTCCCGTGTGTGACATCTGTCATCGCGACGGCGGGAGGCGGCGTTTTCTTCCGGGCGACTGGCGGGCGCGACGGAAGACGGCGCGCCGGACCACCGTCGAGAGGACCTGACGCCGTGGGGCGGGGTCCGTCGGTGCGGTGACGCTGTGCCCGGCGAGCTGCTCGACGCGATCCCGCGCCGGGCCGACATCGCATGAGAGGCAGAGGAGGAACGATGAAGGGAAGACTCTCCAGGGGCGGGGTCGCCGTGACCGCGGCGATCCTCGTGGGCGCGACCGCGGCCGCGGCCGCGACGACCCTCCAGTCGATCGTCGGCTCGGACGGCGTCATCCACGGCTGCTTCAAGAGCGAGAATGGGCAGCTGCGCCTCGTCTCCGCGGACGACGAGTGCCGGCCGAGCGAGGACGCAATCGCCTGGAACCAGGCCGGCCCGCAGGGTGTGCCCGGTCCGAAGGGTGACACGGGCGAGAATGGCGACCCCGGAGCGCAGGGCCCGCCGGGGAAGGACGGAACCGCGAACACGCCGTGGGACATCATCCCGACGGCACTGGGCGTCGTCACGCCGGGCGTGAGCCGCATCGTGACAGTCCCGTGTCCGACGGGCGACGTGATCCTCGGCGGTACCTTCGACCAGCCGCTGGGCATCCAGCACTCCTCGGAGCCGGCAACCGGAGCGGCCGGCTGGACGTACCGCGTCACCAATCTCGGCACCACCCCGGTCGGGCCGATCGGCACGCTCACGTTCTGCGGGAAGGGGTGACCGCGGCGCCCCGCCTAGCTCGAGCCCGCAGCCGCCAGGGCCGCCTTCACCCGCTCGTAGCTGGCTGCGGGCCACAGCGCCCTCGTGTCGTAGTAGGCCTCGAACGCCGGCACCGCGTCGGGGAGCACGACCCAGGGCACCTTGGAGCGCGTGTAGATGTGGACGTCCGGCTCGACCGAGTCGGGGTCGTCCAGCGTCCCGGCCCGCACGAACAGGACCTCGGGGCGGCCGTACTCGCTGAAGACGGCGATCTGGCACTCGGGGCAGCGATGGATCCGCTGCACGCTGCCGTCGTCCCGCGGCGCCTCGACGGGCCGCGGGGCGCCGGCGGTGACCTCAACCCGGTCGGCCTCGATCAGCACGTTGATGACGAATGCGCTGCCGGTCTGCCGCTGGCAGTTGCGGCAGTGGCAGCAATGGACGAAGAGCGGCTCGGACGTCAGCCGGTAGCGAATCGCGCCGCAGGCGCAGCCGCCCTCACGTGGCTCGCTCACGAGCGTGGACCGTAGCGACGCGGCCCGCCGGACGTCCGGCGGGCCGCGTCGAACGCGGCTCTCGTCGAACGCGTACTGCTCGTACTGGTCGACGTTGTCCTACCGCCGCCTGACGGCGAGCGCGGCCGTCGGCTCAGGCGCGGCGCCGCGGGATCAGCTTCGCCAGGCTCAGGATGGCATAGATCAGTGTGTTGACCGCGACGAACGCGGCGAGGGCGTGGACCCACCCCGTCGTCAGCACGTCCGAGGGAAGCAGGAACCCCGCCAGGGCGGTCATGGCTGCGCCGCCTCCGGGCGGACCGCCTCGCGTGGGACGTAGTTCCAGCCGGCCGTGCGGCCCGTTGCCATGTCGACGAGCGACTTCACGTAGACGGCCTGGAGCACGAGGTCGTACGCGATCTCGATGAAGAGCGGAGCGGCGATCGCCCGTCCCCGCCAGCCGGCGGCCCACACCGTCACGAGGCGCTCGACCACGAAGATCGTGCCGATGCCGATCCAGAACGACAGGAAGCGGAAACCGTCGGCCGCGAGCAGCGTGATCAGCAGCAGCAGGAGGTACGAGTTGAGCGCGATCGTCCCGTAGCCGATGCCGGCCTGCTGCAGCCAGTACCGGATCGTGGCACGGGTGACGCCGTATGCCCCGACGTTCTCGAGGGCGCCGCGCTGCCACCGCATCCGCTGGCGCCAGAGCGCGCGCCAGGTCGGCATCACCTCGGTGACGACCCGACACTGCATCGGAGAGACCATCTTCGCGCCGAGGGTCCTCAGCGCGAGGGTCATCTCGTTGTCCTCGGTCATCGCCAGCGTGTCGTACACGCGGCCGCGGTCGCCGGGAATGAGCGTGCCGCGGGAGTCGGCGACCGCCTTCAGCGCGTACGCGCGAAACAGCGACGAGGTGCCCGTGAGCACGAAGACCTTGCCCTTCCGGCGCGCGATCGTCCGCTGGTAGCGCGTGTACTCGTTCCGCTGCAACTGGTCGACCAGGCCGCCGCCTTCCTCGCCGTAGAACACGCCGCCGACGGCGATCAGGTCTGGGTCGGCTTCGAGGCGCCCCATGGCGGTCTCGAGGAACTCCGGGACGACGATGGAGTCGGCATCCATCACCATCACGACGTCCCGCGCGTCGATGTCGGGGAACATCGCGGCCAGTGCCTGGTTGAGGGCGCCTGCCTTCTTCTCCTGGTTCCCGACCGTGGTGAAGACCTCCGCGCCGCGTTCCCGCGCCAGTTCGGCGGTGTCGTCGGTGCAGTTGTCGGCCACCACCACGACCGCGTCCGGCGGCCTCGTCTGGCCCCACAGCGACGCGAGCGCCGCGCCGATGGTCAGGCTCTCGTTGTGCGCCGGCACGAGCACGGTGAGGCGCAGCGGCTCGGCACCGACGTCCTCCAGCCTTCCGTGCGGGACTTCGGGTTCACTCGCGAGCCTGACCGCCGCCGGGCCCAGCGGCGTGAGGAGGATGCTCCGCAGCCGCCGTAGCTCGGGCGAGAGCGGAGGCGGGATCCGCCGGTCGCGCGCGAGGATCCTCATCGAAGCGGCCGCCTGCAACGCGGCGTGCCCGACGAAGAACGCCGCCCCGGCCGCGCCGGCCGCCAGGAGGAGCGAGAGCGTCGGGACGTTGTCGTTCGTCCCGAGCGGGAGGTAGCCGACGAGGTCCGTCGGGTTCGCCCGGAGCGCGATCCAGGCCACCAGCGCGAGGAGGCCGAGCGCCAGCCCGGAGAGCGCGATGCTGAGCCAGCCCAACCGCGCGATGCGTCGGCGGAGCGGGGGCGTATCGACTACCAAGAGAACCCCTCGTTCGGAGGCCCGTCCCGCGCCACCGTACCGGTCGGACATGCCCGAGCGGGCGGCAGCCGGGAGCCCCTGACGTTCGAGACGCTGCCAGAGCCGGTGAGGGGCTAGGATCGGGCCGTGGCCGGTCCCAGCCTCGATCTCCTGCGCGGAGTGCCGCTCTTCGCGAACGCGGACGACGCCTTTCTCGAGCGGCTGGCCGACGACTTCACGACGCGGACGTACGCCGCGGGAGAGACGATCACCGAGGAGGGCGAGCCCGGCCGGACGTTCCTCGTCATCGATACGGGAGGGGCGACGGTCACCGTCCACGGCGAGGAGGTCGGCCGGCTCGGGCCTGGCGACGCCCTCGGCGAAATGGCGCTGATCGACAAGTCCGCGCGCAGCGCGACCGTGACGGCGGATTCCGACGTGCGCGCCTACCAGCTGCCCGTGTGGAGCTTCCGCCCGCTCATCGAGAACCATCCCGAGGTGGTGTGGGCCTTCCTCGAGGCGATGGCCCGGCGCGTCCGCGAAGCCGAGGCGCGCGGCACGCCGGGCGAGTCGTAGCCCCCGGTCGCGGGTGACCGAGGACGCGACCCGCCGCACCTGGCTCGCGAACGAGCGCACCTACCTCGCCTGGTGGCGGACGGGACTCGCATCGCTCGCGGTCGCCGTAGCGGCCGGGCGGCTCGTACCCGAGCTGACCGGGGCCACGGCGTGGCCGTACGAGCTCCTGGGCACCGGCTACGCCGTGGTCGGGCTCGGCTTCATCGCCTACGGGCACCGGCGCCGGATCCAGGTCGAGCGCGCGCTCGCCCGCGGCGAGTGGGCGCCCGTGCCGGAGCGCGTCATGCTCGCGCTGACCGCGGCCGGCGTCGTCCTGGCCCTGGCAACGATCGTGATCGTCGCCTTCGCCGGCTAGTCGGCGAAGACCGCGGCCCAGTCGTCCTTCACGCTGGCGACGATCCAGCCGTCCGCGGCCGCGACCTCGAGCGCCCGCTCGGCGCCCGCCGTGTACGCGAACTCGCGCTCCGCGTCGTCGTGCGCCACGAGCAGGCGCAGCGCCGGGCGGCCGGCGCCGCCCGCGTAGCGCAGCATCGGGATGTCGCCGTTCGAGTTGCCGACGGCGACGATCGGCCGCCGTCCGATGCGGCTCCAGATCCGCACCGGCTTCGTCGGCCCGTCGTCGAAGACATCCGGCTCGGCCAGGTACGCGACTGCGCCGCCGTGCTCGTCCTCCGTGTACCGCAGCGCGTTCGAGCTGCCGATCACGCGCTCGGGCGGGATCCCGTACAGCTCGTGCGTCACGGGCCGCATGAAGTCTCGGTCGCCGCCGGATGCGATGTACGTCGTGAAGCCGTTGGCCTCGAGGAAGCGGAGGAGCTCGACCATCGGCACGTACGCGCAGTCGCGGAGCCTGCGGCCGAGCGTCGGATGCCGTGTCCGGTCGAGGAAGGCGGCCGCCGCCTCGGCGTACGCCTCGACGTCCGTCCCCGCGAACGCCTGCAGGATCCCGGCGATCAGTACCTGCACGTCGCTGTCGTCGCCGGCGTAGTGCTTCGTCATCGCGCCGCTCAGCCAGGCGACGTCGCGGTCGTGCGCCGCCTGCCACGGCTGGCGCTCGCGCAGCGAGGCGTCGTCCTCGGCCATCGCGGCCAGGCGCTCGAGGACGAAGCCGAGCTCGATCGGCATCGGCTGCTCGCACCAGAGCGTGCCGTCGTTGTCGAACACGGCCACACGCTCCTCCGCCGGCAGCTGCTGCGCGGGACCACCGACGAACTCGACGATCGCACGCCGAGTGGGCGTGTCGTTCCAGGAGGGAAGGGGCTCCGCGGTCACGCCGCCGGTGTGCGGACGACGCAGCGGAACCCGAGGTGCGCCGTGGACGAGTCGATGGCCTGCGCCTGACGCGCCGCGGGTCGGTAGCGGAGGCAGTAGTTCGGCGCGCAGAGGTGCGAGCCGCCCTTGATCACCCGGCGGGGGATCGGCTCGCCGCCCGAGCCGTCCGGAGTGGCGACGCGCGGGTTGCGCGGGACGCAACAGAGGCTCTCGACCTCGTCGGAGTGCCGCGGCGTGAACCAGTCGGACGTCCACTCCCACACGTTCCCGGTCATGTCGAAGAGGCCGTAGCCGTTCGGTGGGAAGCTGCCGACCGGCGAGGTGCCCTCGAAGCCGTCGACGTTCAGGTTCTGCCACGGGAACTCGCCCTGCCACGAGTTCGCCATCGCCCGCCCCTGCCGGGAAGTGCTCGTCGCCCCAGGCGAAGACGGCGCCCTCGAGCCCGCCGCGGGCCGCGTACTCCCACTCGGCCTCGGTCGGGAGCTCCTTGCCGGCCCACGCGGCGTAGGCCTCGGCGTCCTCGGCGACGACCTGGACGACCGGATGGTGGTCGCGACCGTTGATGGTGGTGCCCTTGCCGCCGGGCCGTCGCCAGGACGCGCCCGGGACGTACTCCCACCAGTTGCGATGGTCCGAGAGGTCGACCGGGCCCGCCGACCGGCGGAAGACCAGCGACCCCGGCACGAGCAGCTCGGGATCCGCGTCCGGGTACTGATCCGGGTCGAGCGGCCGCTCGGCCACCGTGACGTACTTCGTCTCGCGGACGAAGCGGCGGAACTCGGCCGCGGTCACCGGGTGCTCGTCCAGCCAGAAGCCGTCCACGGCGACGCGGTGCACGGGACGCTCCTCCGGGTAGAAGTCCTCGGAGCCCATCGCGAACGTGCCGCCGGGGATCCACGTCATCCCCTCGCGCCGTGTCGCAGCGGCGGGCTCGCCACCTCAGTCACGCGCGAGCGCGGCGGCCAGCTCGCGCTCGACGTCGACGTAGGCGTCGTCCGCCACGTCGAACACGACCTTGACGATCCTGCCGCCCGTGAACGGGAACGTCGGTTTGTACTCGCGAGAGACCGCGTCGCCGCCGTCGTAGCCGATGCAGAGGCCCTCGCCGCAGAGGCTGTACCGCGAGGCGATCGCCTCGGATCTCGACCTCGGCGACGACCTCGTCGTCGAGGTGGAGCTTGAGCGGCCCGTGCGGCTCGTGGTGCTCGCCGACGCGCTCCTTCGTGAACTCGACCCCGACGACGTGCGTGCCGGACGTCGGCGCGTCGGCGACGACCTTCTGCTCCGGCGGAATGCCGAGGAAGTTGTAGACGTAGGTCAGCGTTCCGTCCTTGACGAAGAGCGAGTACCCGCCGAAGCGCGAGCCCTGCGCGACGATCACGCCTTCCGAGTCCCGCGTGAACTCGACCTCGGCGAGGATCTTGTGCGACGCGTTGGTCGTGACCTCGCCGCCGACGCCTCCGGGATCATCGGCCGTGCCCGGGTAGTACGTGTACTGGCCGCTCTCGGGGACGGCGATGGCGTACTCGAGCGACCGGAACTCGAAGATGCCGAGGTCGTTGAGCGGCAGGACGTCGTAGCGCTCGGCCTCCTCGAGCCACAACGCCTTGAGCTCCTCGAGCTTCTCCGGGTGCTGCTCGGCGAGGTCGTGCGCCTCCGCGCGGTCCTCGTCGCGTGTGGAAGAGCTGCCAGCGGTCCTCGTCGAACTTCCCGAGGTTGAGCGGCACCGGCCCGTGCTCGGCGACGGCCTTCCAGCCCTGGTGCCAGATGCCGCGGGTGCCGAGCATCTCGTAGTACTGCGTCTCCTTCTGCGTCGGCGCGTCGGCGGCGTCGAACGAGTAGCGCATCGACACGCCCGGGAGCGGGGTCTGCTCGTACCCGTCGACGACGTCCGGCATCTCGACGCCGCAGCAGTCGAGGATCGTCGGGACGACGTCGGTCACGTGGTGGTACTGCTGCCGGACCTCCCCCTTCGCCTCGATCCCGGCCGGCCAGTGGATCACGAGCGGGTCGCAGAGGCCGCCCTGGTAGCTGTAACGCTTGAACATCCGGTATGGCGTCGAGAACGCCACCGCCCAGCCGGTCGGGTAGTGGTTGTAGGTCGCCGGGCTGCCGAGCTCGTCGAGCTCGGCGAGGTTGTCCTCGATCGTGTCCGGCCAGGCGTTGAAGAACTTGTTCTCGTTGACCGAGCCGTTCGGGCTCCCCTCGCCGGAGGCGCCGTTGTCGGCGCAGTAGAGGATGATCGTGTTGTCGAGCTGGCCGGATTCCTCGAGGTAGTCGACGATCCGGCCGACCTGGGCGTCGGTGTACTCCGAGAAGCCGGCGTAGACCTCGGCCATCCGGCAGAAGAGCCCTTTCTCCTCGTCGGAGAGCGTGTCCCACGGCCGCATCGAGTCGCCCTCGCTGAACGTGCCCCGCGGTCATCGGGTTGATCGGCGTGAGCTCCGTGCCCTCGGGGAGGATCCCCTTCTCGATCATCCGCGGGAGCACCCACTCGCGGTAGGCCTCGTAGCCGTCGTCGAAGACGCCCTTGTACTTGTCGATGTACTCCTGGGGCGCGTGGTGCGGCGCATGGTTCGCGCCGGGGCAGAACCAGAGGTACCACGGCTTGTCCGGCTCGGACTGCTTCGATGTCGCGGATGAACTCGAGCGCCTTGTCGGCGAGGTCCTTCGACAGGTGGTAACCGTCCTCGGGCTCGTACGGCTGGTCGACGTAGTGGTTGTCCTCGGCGAGGTCGGGATACCACTGGTTCGTCTCGCCGCCGAGGAAGCCGTAGAAGCGGTCGTAGCCGAGGCCGAGCGGCCAGTCCTTCTTCGACGACCCCATCGTCCACGCGTCGACCGGCGTGTTGTGGTTCTTGCCGACCCAGAAGGTGCTCCAGCCGGCGTTGCGCAGCACCGTCGCCATCGATGCGCACTCGCGCGGGATGTGCGAGTTGTAGCCCGGGAAGCCGGTCGAGGTCTCGGAGATCGTCGCGAAGCCGTTCTGGTGGTGGTTGCGGCCGGTGAGGAAGACCGACCGCGTCGGCGAGCAGAGCGCGGTCGTGTGCCACTGGCTGTAGGTGAGGCCGTTCTCGGCGAGGCGGTCCATCGTCGGCATCTCGATCCGCCCGCCGTACGGCGACCAGGCCGCGCAGCCGGTGTCGTCGTAGAGGACGACGAGGACGTTCGGCGCGCCCTCCGGCGCCTTGTCCGGGAGGAACGCGTCCCAGTCCGGCGTCGAGTCGCGGATGTCGAGCGCGATCCTGCCCGTGAACGGCTTGGCCATTTCGAGGTCCTCCCGGCTCGGGTACGGCGGCTGGCCGCCAGCCTAGTCATTCGCTCGACGAAAGGGCTTCGTCGATCGTCTGGTCGACCCGCAGCCCCGGGACGAGGCCTCGCCGGCGGAGGAGCTCGAGCGTCCGGACGTGCACGCCGCGCGAGCCGGAGCTCGACGCCGTCGGCCGCGAGCGTCGTCCCGGAGCTCGGCGAGCATGTCCAGGGTCTCGACGTCGAGCTCGTGGATGCCGGCGAGATCGAGCACGAGCACACGTGGCCGCGGCTCGGCACGGGCCGAGCTCGACCAGCCGATCCTTCACGACGACCGAGTTGGCGTAGAACAGCGGCCCCTCAACCGCGGCGACGAGCAGCGCCGGTCGGGCCGGCCCAGTCGGGTGGCGGACGGCGTTGGCCCACAGCACCGCTTCGCGCTTCGCGCGCGAGCGTGCCCGACCGGCGGGCGGCTGAGCCGCTGGACCACGAGGCCGAGGGAGATCCCGGCCGCGAGCAGCAGCCCCGGGAGCACGCCGAAGACGAGCACGCCGACGAGGGCGACGAGCGCGAGTACCAGCGCGCTCGTGCGGAGGCGGGCGAAGCGCCGGAGCTCGTCGACCCGGAAGAACCCGGCGATGGCGACGACGACGATCGCGCCCAGCGTCGCCTGCGGGAGATCCTCGAAGAGGAAGGCGAGGAAGGCGCCCGTCAGGAGGATCAGCGCCGCGGCGACGAGCGAGGTGAACGGCGTCCGCCCGCCCGCGCGCTGCGCGGCCATCGTCTGGCTCGCCCCGCCGGACTGGACGAACCCGGACGAGAGCCCGGCGAGCAGGTTCGACCCGCCGAACGCGACGAGGTCGCGGTTCACGTTCACGGCGTAGCGCGTCGGCACTCGCGAGCGAGCGGGCGACGCCGATCGCCTCGGCGCTCACGATCATCACGCCGAGCGCGGCCGGCAGGAGGTCGACGAGATCGCGCCAGGCCACGTCCGGGAGCGACGGATCGGGGAGCGCGGACGGCAGGTCGCCGACGACGTCCACGCCGTGGGCCTGGAGGTCGAGGAGCGCACGAGACGGCGATCGAGCCGGCGAGGACGATGAGCGTCCCCGGCAGCCTCGGCGCGAACCGGCTCAGCGCGATCAGCGCCGCCGACGCTCGCGAGGCCGACGGCGAGGGTCCACCCGTCGACGTCCCGCGAGGTCGCCGAGGAGGTCGCGCGAGCAGCTCGAAGAAGTCCCCGCTCCCCGACTCGACGCCGAAGCAGCTTCGAGAGCTGCCCGGCCGCGACCGTGAGGCCGAGGCCGAAGAGGAACCCGGTCATGACCGGCTTCGAGACGAGGTCCATCACGCCGCCGAGCCGCAGCAGGCCCGCCGCCGACGAGCACGACCGCCGTCACGACCGCGAGCGCGGCCGAGAGCGCGGCGAAGCGCACGCCGTCGCCGTCGGCGAGCGGCCCGACCGCGGCCGCGGACAGCGCCGAGGTCGCCGTCGTCGCGCTGACGACGAGCGTGCGCGACGTCCCGAGCAGCGCGTAGGCGAGCAGCGCGCCCGGCGCCGCCGCGAGCCCGGCGGACGGCGGCAGGCCGGCGATCTGCGCGTACGCGACCGCCTGCGGCGTGACGACGCTCCAGACGATCACCCCGGCCAGGACGTCCGGCACGAGCCACGCTCGCCGGTATCCGGTGACCCAGCTCGGGACGAGGCGCACGGCGGAGCCGAGTCTACGAGTCCGCGTCTCCCGTGTTCCGCTGGCTCCTCGTCTACGACAGGCACTGGCTCCGCGGCGACCTCATCGCGGGACTCACCGTCTGGGCGGTGCTCGTGCCCGAGGCGCTCGCGTACGCGACGATCGCTGGCGTCTCGCCCGTGGTCGGGCTCTACGCGGCACCGGGCGCGCTCCTCCTCTACGCCGCCTTCGGGAGCTCCCGCCAGCTCGTCACCGGGCCGATGGCGGCGACGGCGGCGCTCTCGGCGGCCGCGGTCGGCGAGCTCGCGGCCGGCGCCGACGAGTTCCTGCAGCTGACGATCACGCTCGGGCTCGCCGTGGGGATCGCCGCGACCGTCGCCGCCGTGCTCCGCCTCGGATTCCTGGCGAGCTTCATCTCCGAGCCGGTGCTGAAGGGCTTCATCATCGGCCTCGCGCTCACGATCATCGTCGGCCAGATCCCGAAGCTCCTCGGCGTCGAGAAGGACGAGGGCGACTTCTTCGAGCAGCTGTGGGGGCTCCTCGGCGAGCTCGGCGGCACGAGCGGCCTCACGCTCCTCGTCGGCCTCGTCTCGCTCGTCCTCGTCGTCGTGCTCAAGGAGCGTGCGCCGGTCGTCCCGGGCTCGCTCGTCGCGGTGCTGCTCGGGATCATGGCCGTCCAGCTCTTCGACCTGGACGCGCACGGCGTGGCGATCGTCGGGCAGATCGACAGCGGGCTGCCCTCGTTCGGCCTGCCGGACGTCGGCCTCTCGGACTTCCTCGACATCGCCCCCGCGGCGATCGGCGTGATGCTCATCGGCTTCGCGGAGGGCCTCGGCGCGGCGAAGACGTACGCCGCGAGGGAGCACGACGAGATCGACGTGAACCGCGAGCTGCTCGGGCTCGGCGCCGCGAACCTGGGCGCGGGCCTCTCGAGCGGGATGGTGGTCAACGGCAGTCTCTCGAAGACGGCCGTGAACGCCTCCGCGGGCGCGCGGTCGCAGCTCTCCGGTCTCGTCGTCGCCGCCCTCACGGTCGTGACGCTGCTGTTCCTCACCGGGCTCTTCGAGGAGCTGCCGGAGGCGACGCTGGCGGCGGTGGTGATCGCCGCGCTGATCGAGCTCGTCGACGTCCGCGCGCTCGTCCGTCTCTACCGGTTCCACACGCGTGGCGCGGGCCGCGCCCTCGCGGTCGCGACGAGGCCCGACTTCGTCGCCGCGCTCGCGGCGCTGCTCGGCGTCCTCGTGTTCGACACCCTGCCCGGCCTGTTCATCGGCATCGCCGTATCGCTGCTCCTCCTGCTCTACCGCGCGTCGCGCCCGCACGTCGCCGTGCTCGGCAAGGTCCCCGGCGCCGAGGGCCAGTGGACGGACGTCGAGCGGCACCCGGAGAACGAGCAGGCGCCGGGCGTCGCCGTTCTGCGGGTCGAGAGCCCACTCTTCTTCGCGAACGCGGACCTCGTCCGCGACGTGATCCGCTCGCACGCGACGGGCGACACGAAAGCGGTCGTCCTCGACGCGGCGACCGTGCCGACGATCGACGTGACCGCGGTCGCGATGCTCGTCCGGCTCGCGGACGACCTCCGGCGCGACGGCGTCGAGCTCGTGCTCGCGCGGGACATCGGCGAGGTGCGCGACCTCGTCCGGCTCGGCGAGGGCGAGGTCGCCCTGCGGCGCTTCGCGACCGTGCAGGATGCCGTCGACGCGCTGACGAGAGGAGGCGGGGATGGGTAAGGCGATCGGGGAGCTGTTGCCGAGCGCAGTCGGCGTGGCGATCAGCCCGCTTCCGATCGTGGCGGTCGTCCTCATGCTCCTGTCCTCGCGCGGGCGCGCGAACGGGCTCGCGTTCCTCGCCGGCTGGGTCGTGGGCGTCGCCGGCGCCGGGGCGATCCTGCTGGTCGTCGCGAGCGGCGCCGGTGCGCACGACGACGGCCAGCCGGCCGACTGGGTGAGCTGGCTGAAGCTCCTGCTCGGCGCCGGCCTGCTGTTCCTGGCGCTGCGTCAGTGGCGCGGGCGGCCGCACGGCGGCGAGGAGCCGCCGACGCCGAAGTGGATGGGCGCGGTCGACGCGTTCACGCCGCCCAAGGCGGGCGGAGCGGGCGTCCTGCTCTCGGCGCTCAACCCGAAGAACCTGCTCCTGATCACCGCCGGCATGGCTGCGATCGCGCAGACCGGGATCCCGGCCGGCGAGCAGGCCGTCGCGCTCGTCGTCTTCACGATCGTCGCGTCGATCGGAGTCGCCGCGCCGGTCGTCATCGACGTCTCGATGGGCGGGCGCTCCGCCGAGCTGCTCGACCGCCTCAAGACCTGGCTGGCGGCGAACAACGCGGTGATCATGGCCGTGCTGCTGCTCGTGATCGGCGCGAAGCTGATCGGAGACGCGATCTCCGGGCTGTCCTAGCCGGCCCGGACGCGGAGCACGACGTTGCCCGTCTTCTGGCCGGTCTCGACGTACCGCGCCGCCTCGACGATCTCGTCCAGCGCGTACGTCCGGTCGATCACCGGGCGGTACGTCCCGGCCTCGACGAGCTCGCCGACGAGGGCGAGGTCCTCCTTCCGGTAGCGGCCGATCCCGAGCTTCGCACGCCGGCTCCCGACGATCCGGGTGACGAGCGAGAGGAGCGGCACGTGGTAGAGGAAGCCGAGGTCCATCGTCAGGTACGTCCCGCCGGGCTTCGAGCGAGCGGCGGCAGCGGCGGAACGAGTGCTTGCCGACGGTGTCGAAGATCACGTTCCAGGTCTCGCCGCGCGCCGTGAAGTCCTCGTCGAGCCGATCGATCACCACCTGCGCGCCGAGCGCGCGCACGACCTCGATGTCCTTCGTGTCGCAGACGGCCGTGACCTCGGCACCGAAGTGGTGCGCGAGCAGCTGCACCGCCGCCGTGCCGATGGAGCCTGCGGCGCCGTAGACGAGCACGCGCTGTCCCTCCAGCGGCGCGAGCGGCTGCAGGCAGCTGAGCGCGAGCAGCGAGCCGTCGGGCACGGCCGCCGCCTCCTCGAACGTCAGCGCCGCCGGCTTGCGCGCGACCACGCCGCTCGCGCGCACCGTGACGTACTCCGCGTTCGCTCCGTCCGCGGCGCCGAAGACCTCATCGCCGGCGCTGAGCTCCGTCACGGCCGGCCCCGCCTGCTCGACGAGGCCCGCGAACTCCGTCCCGGCGCTCGTCCGCCGCGGCCGGCGAATGCCGGTGAAGACGCGCGCGAACGCGTACTCGACGCTGCGCATCCGCATCACGTCCGTACGGGTGACCGTCGCGGCGTGCACCGCGACGAGCACCTCGTCCTCCGTCGGCACGGGCCGCTCGACCTCGTCGACGCGCAGCACCTCCGGCGGCCCGTACCGGTCGTGGACGACCGCTCTCATGTCGGCTATTTACACCTTCGGCGTCGCACGCCCTCCGAGGTGGAGGCAGCGGCTGCCGTCCGACAGCGTGACGAATCGGACGGGCAGCCACAGCCCCGGCGCCAACGGGTGCTGCGTCAGGAAGAAGCCCTCGTCCGGGTCGAGCACGAGCAGCGGCAGCTCGAACGGCTCCGGCGTCAGCTCCGACCCGAGCCCCGTCACGGTCTGCACGGCGACGATCCCGCCGTCGCGGGCCACGACCTCGATCGAGGCGCCCGCGCGCGCGTAGGTGCCGACGTACGGCGCCGGGTCGACGGGCGGCTGCTCGGCGAGCGGCACGACCTCGGCGGGCAACTCGACGCCTGCCGCGTCGGCCAGGAGCGGGCCGCAGAGCTCGCGGAAGAGCGCGATCGGCTGGCCCCCGTTCGTGAGCAGCGCGACCGCGACGCCGACCTCCGGGACGACGCGCAGGAACGCGGACTGCCCGATCGTCCCGCCGTCGTGCCCGACCACCTGCCGCCCGCTCCACTCGTTGAGCGACCACCCGAGGCCCCAGCGCGGGGGAAACGGCCCGATCCCGCTCGGCACCACGGCGAGCGGCTCCCGCATCGCCGCGAGGGAGTCGTCGCCAAGGAGGCGCTCGCCGCTCGGGCTCGTTCCCCCGAGATGGAGCGCAGCGAACCCGAGCAGGTCGCTCGCGGTCGAGCAGATCCCGCCGGCAGGCCCGGCGGAGCGCGGCAGTCCCCACATGGGCGCGGTGCGGCGCTCGTGGCCGGGCGGCTCGATGTGCCCGATCGCGGCGCGGAAGCGCAGCACGTCCTCGGCGAGCGTCGCCGTGTGGGCGAGCTCGAGCGGCTCGGCGAGCCGGGTCCGGATCGCCTCGTCCCAGACCGCGTCGGTGACGACCTCGACGATGCGGCCGAGGATCGAGTATCCCGTGTTGCAGTACGACATCGTCGCTCCGAGCGGGTGCACCTGCGTCACCGCGGCGCAGCTCTCGACGTAGGCGGCGAGCGCGTCGTCGCCGCGACCGGTGTCGGCGAAGTGGTCGCCGTCGATCCCGCTCGTGTGCGTGAGCAGGTGCTGGACCGTGACCGACGCCGAGACGTCCTCGTCCGCGACGCGAAACTCCGGGAGGTAGGTGCGCACCGGCACGTCCAGCTCGACCCGCCCCTCCTCGACGAGCTGCATGACCACCGTCGCCGTCCAGACCTTCGTGATCGAGCCGATCTGGAACAGCGAGTCGGTCGTCGCCTCGACGCCGGTGTCGAGGTTGAGCGTTCCGGAGGAGGCGGCGACGACGGCGCCGTCGCGGAGGATCGCGACGGACGCGCCCGGCACGTTGTGCTCCTCGCGCAGGTCGTCGAGCCGTTCCTGGAGCGTCGGGCTATCGATCGCGAGCGACATGGGCTTCCTCCTGGGCGAAGTGACAGGCGGCGTGATGGGGCCGGGCGGCGGCGCCCTCGTACGGGTCCCGGTCGAAGCAGACTTGTCTCGCCGGGTCGACCAGCGGCCCGACCGGGCAGCGCGGGTGGAAGTGGCAGCCGGACGGCGGGTGCCGCGGGTCGGGGGCGTCCCCTTCGAGCACGCCCTCCTCGCCCAGGCTCGGCTGCCCAAGCCGGGGCACGGCGTCGAGCAGCGTGCGCGTATAGGGGTGCTGCGGGTCCGAGACGACGGCGTCCGTCGGCCCGACCTCGACGATGCGCCCGAGGTACATCACCGCGAGCACGTCGCTCACGTAGCGGACGGTCGCGAGGTTGTGCGAGACGAACACCATCGAGTGGCCGAGCCGCTGCTGCAGGTCGCGCATGAGGTTCAGCACGGCGCTCTGGACGGACACGTCGAGCGACGAGGTGATCTCGTCCGCGATCAGCACCTCCGGCCCGCGCGCGAGTGCCCGCGCGATCGCGACGCGCTGCCGCTGGCCGCCGGAGAGGCGGCTCGGGAGCTGGCCCGCGAGGTCGGCGTCGAGGTGGACGAGGTCGAGGTACTCGCGGACGGCAGCGCTGCGGGCGCCGCGCCCGTAGCCGCCCCGGACGGTCAGCGCCTCGGAGAGCATCGCGCCGACGGTCATCCGCGGGCTCAGCGACGAGAACGGGTCCTGGAAGATCACCTGCACGCGGCGGCGGCGGTCGGTCACGCGGCCGTTCCGCGCGACGCGCACCGGCTCGTCGTCGAGGCGCACCTCGCCCTCGGCGAGCGGGACGAGCCCCACGAGCGAGCGGGCGAGCGTCGACTTGCCCGAGCCCGACTCGCCGACGAGGCCGACCGTCGTCCGCTCGGGCACGACGAGATCTGCCCGGTCGACCGCCGTCAGCCGCTGCTGTCCGTGTCCGAAGCGGACGGTGACGCCGCGAGCCTCGAGCGCGGTCACGCGAGCACGTCCTGCCGCTGGGCGGCGACCTCGGCGCGGGCGCGGGACTCGTCGCTCGTGAGCGGATACCAGCACGCGACGCGGTGGCCGGGCCCGAGCGGGTCGAGGGGCGGGCGCTCCACGCGGCAGCGGTCGGTCGCGATCGGGCACCGCGTCGCGAAGGGGCAGCCGGGCGAGCGGTCGAACGGGCCCGGAGCCCGCCCCGGGATGGTGGCGAGCGGCTGCGAGCGGTCCGACTCCATCGTCGGGACGGACGCGATGAGCGCCGCGGTGTACGGGTGGGCGGGCGCGTCGACGAGGCGCCGGACGTCGAGCTCCTCGACGATCCGGCCCGCGTACATGACGACCACGCGGCTGCAGAGCTGCGAGACGACGGCGACGTCGTGGGAGATGAAGAGCGCGGCGGCGTCGCGGGACTCGGTCACCTGCCGGAGCAGCCGCAGGATCTGCTGCTGCACCGTGACGTCGAGTGCCGTCGTCGGCTCGTCCGCGATCGTGAGGCGCGGGTCGATCATCAGCCCCATCGCGATGACCGCGCGCTGGCGCATGCCGCCGGAGAACTCGTGCGGATACTGGCGCACGCGCCCCTCGGCGCCGGCGATCCGCACGGAGCGCAGGCGGTCGATGCTTCGCTGCTTCGCCTGCGCGCGCGGGAGCCCATCGTGGACCTCCGCCACCTCGGACAGCTGCCGGCCGACGCGCAGGGCCGGGTTCAGCGACGACATCGGATCCTGGTAGACGATTGCGAGCGACCGCCCGAACAGCCTCCTTCGCTCGGCGTCCGAGAGCTCGCGCGGATCGCGGCCGCAGAGCTCGTACCGCGCCGCCGCCATCCGCGCGGTCGGCGGCAGCAGGTCGGCGATCGCCATCGCCGTGAGCGTCTTGCCGGAGCCCGACTCGCCGACGACCCCGACGATCTCCCCCGCCCGCGCGTGCAGCGACACGTCCCGCACCGGGACGGAGCCGCCGGGGAACGAGACGGTGAGCCCCTCGATCGCGAGCACGTCCTCCGCGGACGCGTCCACCGGCGGCGGGCCGGTCGGCAGCACGGCCGGCGCGTCCCCGGCCTCGCGCCGCCAGCGCGCGGTGGACTGCCCCGCGGCGACCTTGGCGAGCGTCTCGCCGAGCAGCGTGAACGAGAGCGCGGCGAGGATGATCGCGACGGCCGGCCCGAGCGCCACCACGGGCGTGACGAAGATGCTGCCGAGGCCCTCGCCCAGCATCCGTCCCCAGTCGTAGTCCGGCGGCTGCACGGCGAGGCCGAGGAAGCTGAGCCCGGCGAGCGCGAGCAGCGCCTCGCCCACCGCGAGCGTGGTCGTGAGCAGGAGCGGCTCGGCGACGTTCGGCAGCACGTGGCGGAGGAACAGCCGCGTGCGTCCGACGCCGAGGACACGCGCCGCGGCGACGTAGTCCGATCCGATCACCGACGCCGACAGCGTCTGCATCAGGCGTGCGAAGTACGGCGCGACCGCTACGCCGATGCCGAGCACCGCTCCGCGCGCGCCGACGCCGACGATCGCGGCGACGAAGATCGCGACGAGCAACGCCGGGAACGCGATCGTCAGGTTGATGAACGCCGTCAGCGCTCTCCCGAGCCGGTCCCCGACGAGCGTCGACAGCGCCCCGAGCGTGATCCCCAGCGTCGCCCCGATCGCGGTCGCGACGAGCGCCAGCACGATCGACAGCCGCGCCGCGACGAGGACGCGGTGGAGGATGTCGCGGCCGAGCGCGTCCGTCCCGAGCGGATGTTCGCGGCTCGCGCCCTGGGACACCGCCGTGAAGTCGAACCGCGCCGCGTCGTCCGCCCAGAGCACGGGCCCGAGCACGGCGAGGGTGACGACCGCGCCGACGCCGAGCACGGCGACGAGCCCGACCGGGGTGCGGAGGACCTGGCCCCAGCGTCCCATGGAACTCGACCTCACCGGTCGAGGATCGTCGAGCGGGGGTCGATCGCGCCGAGCACGAGGTCGACGGCGAAGTTGATGAGGAGGACGAACGTCCCGAAGAGCAGCGCGAGTCCCTGCACCGCCGGGTAGTCCTTCTGCGTGACCGACTGGACGAGCGTGGTGCCGAGCCCGGGCCACGCGAAGATCTGCTCGACGAGCACCGTCCCCGCGATCAGGCCCCCGAGGAGCAGTCCCGCGATCGTCAGGGTCGCCGTCAGCGTGTTGGGCAGCGCATGGCGCAGGTACACGTGTCGCCGGGGCAGGCGCTTGCCGCGCGCGGTCCGCATGTAGTCCTGGTCGAGGACGCGCAGCCCCTCGACCCTGAAGATGCGGGCGAGCGCAGCCGCGGGTGCGATCGCGAGCGCCGCCACCGGCAGGACGTACGACGACGGGCCGCCGCGGCCGGCCACCGGCAGCCACTCGAGGCTCACGGCGAAGATCCAGACGAGCCCCACGCCGAGCAGGAACGCGGGGATCGACGCGAACAGGCCGGCCGTCGCCGTGAACGCGAGCTCGCCCGAGCGGTGCCGGCCGCCGTGCGTCAATGCAGCCATGATCACCCCGAGCGGGATCGCGACGAGGATGGCGACGAGAAACGCGAGCCCGGCCAGCTGCAGCGTCGAGGGCAGCCGCGACTGGATCACGTCGGTGATCTCCTCACCCGTGAAGAGCGACGTCCCGAGGTCGCCGTGGAGGACGTCGCGGACATAGGTCGCGAACTGCGTCGTCAAGGGGTCGTCGAGCCCGAGGTCGGCCCGCCGCTGCGCGACGAGGTCGGCCGGGGCGGCCGGGCCGAGTGCCGCGCGGACGGGGTCGCCCGGCACCAGGTGGATCATGAAGAACGTCGCCGTGAGCAGCAGGACCATGGACACGACGAGCCTGGCCGTGCGCCGGACGAGGTAGGCGGACCGTGTGTGGTCCGCCCACCATCGCCGCCGCGGCAGGCCGGGGGCCGGTGCGTCCGTCACGTCAACGCGTCAGCCTCAGGCTCGTCGGAATCACGCCTGCGGCGGAGAGCGCGAACGAGGCGCCGTTGCCGTAGATCACCGCGGTGAGGGCGGACGTCGGGACGATGTCGGCCTGCCGCATCAGCGCCCGCTCGCCGTCCAGCCAGAACCGGCAGCCCACGCGCCCGACCCGGCGGTTCGCCCGCGCGACGGAGGTGCGGTACGCGAGGTTGTCGATCGCGGAGAAGTTCGTCCCGTTGGGCGGCGTCGGGCCGTTGAGGAACGGCGTGAGCTGCGCCGGGCTGGTGACGCCGATCCCGATCACGACCACGTCCCAGTCACCCGCGCCGAAGATCGCGCCCTGAAGCGCGGCGGTGCTCATCCCGGCCAGCGTGACGCTGACGCCCGCGGCCGAGAGCTGCTGCTGCATGAGCTCCATGGCCGAGTTGATCGTCGCGATGCCGGCATCGGTCGGGTAGATGATCCGGAGCCGCATCCCCCTGCCGTTCAGCACCGAGCGGGCGGCGCCCGGGTTGTACGCGGGCACGGTGCCGGACACGGTGTTGCCGGGGCAGGGGGTGACGTCCTGCCGCGTCAGCTGCGTGACGCGCACGCCGCGGCCCGAGGTGATGACCGTTCCCCACTGCCGCAGGTTGACCGCCTGGACGATCGCCCGCCGGACGTTCGCGTCCGCGCCGGGCTTGCCTTGCCGCTGGTTGAAGAAGAGCTCGGTCGGGAAGGCGATCGTCGTGCGCCGGAAGTAGCCGCGGCCGTTGAGCCGGGCGCGCTCGGCGCCGAGGATCGTGGCCACGTTGAGCCCCCTCGTGAGCAGGAGGTTCGCGGCGGTGCTCTCGTTCGAGACGACGCGGAGGATCACGCGGGCCGGCAGGCGTCGCGCGACCGTGGTGGCCCCGTTCGGGCCCCAGCGGTAGCCGTTGCGGACCTGGAAGGTGTAGTGGTCGCCGGACACCGACTCGACGAGTCGGTACGGCCCGCTCCCGACCGCGCCGCGGTCGAGCAGCGAGCGGTTCTGGAGGCCGCGCGCACACACCATCTGCACGAGCGCCAGCCCGTGGATCATGAACGGGTTCGGCGTGCTCGTCGTCACGACGACCCGGCCGGTGCCGTTGTTCGCCGCCGTCGTCGCCCCGACGGGCACGGCGACGCCGAGGTACGGCGACTTGTTCGCCGGGTTGACGACGAAGTCGAGGTTCCGCTTCACGACCGAGGCCGTCATCGCGCTGCCGTCCGAGCACGTCATGCCCCGCCGCAGCGTGAACTCGACCCGCTTCGGCGACACGACCCGCCACGACCGCGCCAGGTTCCCCGCCAGGCGGCCGGGCCCGGTGACGTTGACGAGCGTGTCGTACGTGAACGACCCGACCGTCCGCGCCGCTCCGAGGAGCGTCAGGTGCGGGTCGAGGTTGCCGGGATCGGTCGCGATCGCCATCGTCAGCGTCCCCGACGCCGCCGGAGCCGCAGGCGCCACGGCCTGGTCCGGCGCGGCGCGGCCTTCGGACGACGAACCAGCCAGGATCGCGACCGACGCGGCCGCCGCGATCGTCACACCACAGAGCCTGCGCATCTCAAAACCTCCGGGTCGTCGCCTCGGAACAGGGCACCACCGGGCCATCCTGCCCGCGGACGCGGGCAGGGGGCATCGTGCGCTCGGACAACCCGCCCGGGCGCCGTTCGTGGCACGCGACGATCGCCACCCCCGATCAGGCGACCTTCGGTGTGGCCCGCACGCCGAAGTGCTGGTAGCGCTCGCCCGTCGGCAGCGAGTAGAACGTCACCGGCGCCCACGTCTCCCCGCCGTCGGGATCGCGCGTGACGTACAGGTCCTGCGAGATCGCCACGAGCGGGTACTCCTGCACCGGGTCCGGGATCAGCTCGGCCAGCGGGCCCGTGATCGTCGCGCGCAGCTTCGGCCCGCCGTCGCCGTTCAGGACCTCGATCTTCACGCTCGTGCGCTCGTACGTGCCGAGGTGCGGCGTGATGTCGACCGAGACGGGCTCCGCGGGCGGCTCCAGCGGCCGGGGCATGTCGATGCCGGCGAGCTCGGCGAAGATCTCGCGGTAGAGGTCCTCGTAGAGGTCGCGCGTGTTGCCGCCGTTCGTGAGCAGCGTCACGGCGAGCCCGGCGTCCGGGAGCACGCGCAGGAACGCGGCCTGCCCGATCGTGTTGCCGTCGTGCCCGACGAGCCGCCGACCGTCCCAGTCGAAACGGATCCAGCCGATCCCCCACGAGTCGCCGAGGGTGTACTTGTCCGGCAGGTCGGCCTCCTTCGCCCGCATCGCCGTGGCGCTCTCCTCGCTCAGGATCCGGGTGCCGTCCGCGGCCACGCCGTCGGTCAGGTGCATCCGCGCGAACGCGAGCACGTCCTCCACGGTCGAGTTGATGAGCCCGGCCGGGCCGGCCGAGCGCGGCAGGCCCCACGCGGTCGGCGCCCGCACCTGCTCGCCTTCGACCTTGAGGTGGCCGACGGCGGCGCGATGCAGCAGCGCCTCCTCCGGCAGCGTCCCCGTGTGGCCGAGGCCGAGCGGCGCGATCAGCCGTTCGTGGATCGCGGCGTCCCAGGTCCCGCCCGTGAGCTTCTCGATCACGCGTCCGGCGAGCGAGAAGCCCGAGTTGCAGTAGGACCAGGTGGCGCCGAGCGGGTGGTTCTGCGCCGCCTCGCCCAGCCCGGCCGCGTACTTCTCCAGGCAGTCGTCGCCGCGCCCGGTGTCGGTGAAGATGTCGCCGTCGATCCCGCTCGTGTGCGAGAGCAGGTGCCGCATCGTCACCTGCTGGGTCACGTCCGCGTCGGCGAGCTCGAGCTCCGGCAGGACGTCGACGAGCGGCGCGTCGAGGTCCAGCTTCCCCTCGTCCACCAGCTGCATCGCCACGGTGGCCGTCCAGACCTTCGTCATCGAGCCGATCTGGAAGACCGAGTCGGGAGTCGTGTCGACGCCCGTCTCCTTGTTCAGGAGCCCGTGGGCCGCGGCGACCACCTCGTCCTCCCCGTCGGGGCGGAGGCGGAGGATGCCGAGCGTCGCGCCGGGCACCTTGTGCTTCGCGGCCAGCTCGCCGAGGCGCGCCTGCCAGTGGTCGGCGTCGAGGGTCGGGCCGTCGCCTGCTGCGTGCTGCTCGATCCAGTTCATGATCCTCCTATTGAAGTCGATGCGGTGCGAAGGCCGCCCGTCGAGGACGAAGAGGTGGGACGCCTCGGGGTAGAGGACGAGCCGCGTCGGCACACCGCGTCCGCGGAGCGCCGCGTACCACTGCTGCGCCTGGCCGACCGGGCAGCGGAAATCCACCGCGCCGTGGTAGACGAGCGTCGGCGTGCGAGACGTGCTCGACGCGCGCGAGCGGCGACATCGCCTCGTACCGGTCGCGTGCCTCCCACGGCGTCGCCCCGAGCTCGAGCGTCCCGAGCAGGTGGCCGAGGTCGCCCGTCCCGGCCATGCTCGTGACGTCGGAGACCACGCCGCCGGCCACGGCCGCGGCGAAGCGGTCGTCCCGGCTCGTGAGGTAGCAGGTCATGTACCCGCCGTAGCTGTAGCCGGTCACCGCCAGCCGGCCGGGGTCGGCGATCCCCTCCTCGACGAGCCGGTCGAGCGGCTCGAGGAAGTCCTTCGCGTCCGCCACGCCCCAGCCCGCGAGCACCGCCTCGAAGAAGTCCTCGCCGTAGCCGTCGCTCCCGCGCGGGTTGAGCAGGAGCACGGCCCAGCCCCGCGCGGCGAGGCCCTCGTGGTAGAGGTGGATCTCGTCGGCCGCGGCGTTCCACGCGTTGTGCGGCCCGCCGTGGACGTCCAGCAGGAGTGGCTGCGGCCCGGGCGCGTCCGGGTCGCGGACGAGCCAGCCGTGGACGACGGTGCCGTCGGAGATCGTGAACTCGCGCTCCTCGCGTGGGAAGCGCTCGACGTCCGCGAGAGCGGCGCCGTGGTCGGTGAGGACCGTCTCGTCGCCCGTGGCGAGGTCGACGAGGACGATCTCGCCGTGAGAGCTCGCGGTGGCGAGCCCGATGGCCACCGCTTCGCCCGCGACGGACAGGCCGCCGACGACGCGGGCTGCGCCCGTCACGACCGGGCTCGGATCCCCGCCGTCGAGCGGCACCGAGTACAGGTGCGTGCACCCGCGGTCGCGGACGCAGAAGATCACCGTGCGGCCGTCGCCGGCGAGCTGCGGTGAGCCGCCCGGATATGCGGGCGCGCCGGGCATCACGTTGCGGTCGAGGGCGGCGGCCAGGTCGACCGGCTCGCCGCCGTGGAGCGGCAGCCGCAGCAGGCGCGTGTGGCCGATCGGGCTGTCGAGGTTCCCGGCGACGACGAGCGCCGTCCCGTCCGGCGTCCATGCGATCGCCCCGCCGACGCCGTCCTCGAGCCCGACCGGCTCCGGTCGCGACCCCTCCGCCGCGTCGACGACGTAGACCGGCGCGCGGAAGGCGAGATCGGCGTCCGGCGCCGTCGCGGCTGCGAACGCCAGCCGCGTCCCGTCCGGCGACCACGCCGGGTCGCCGGCGTGCCAGTCGCCGTCGGTCAGCCGGCGGCAGTCCTTCGACTCGAGGTCGACGACGTGCAGGTGCTTGCGCAGCCCGCGCAGGAAGCCGGCGCCGTCGGCCTGGTAGTCGAGCCGGTCGGCGACGATCGGCGCGTGGGACCGGCGCTCGCGGGCCGTTTCGTCCTCACCGGGCGCGGCGTCGCGGTCGACGGGCGCGGCGAACGCGATCGCGGTGCCGTCGGGGCGCCAGACCGGCGCGCCGGCGCCGAGCGGCAGCGTCGTCAACTGCTCCGCCTCACCGCCGTCGGCGGGCAGCAGCCACACCTGCGGCGGCCCGTCCTGTGCGCGCAGGAACGCGATCCGCGACCCGTCCGGCGACCACGCGGGCGACGAGTCCGCCGGGCCGTGGGTGAGGCGGCGCGGCGACTCAGCCCGCGAGGCCGACCAGAGCGCGCGGACGTTGCGGTCGCCCTCCGCGTCGACGGTGCGGAGCACGTACGCGCAGCGGCCGCCGTCCGGGGACAGCGCCGGCTGCTCGGGGACGGCGAGCGCCGTCAGGTCGTCGATCCGCAGGCGGCGGGTCAGGGGGCCTCCTCCTCGCGTCGGGCGGGTGCGCGGAGCCTCGCAGCCGCGACCCGGCACGTGCTTCGTCCACGTCCCCCAAAGCGAGCGGCAGGAGTCGTGGGGCGCGACAAACCTCAGCCGAGGAGGTCGGCGACGAGCGCGGCGACGAGCGCCGCACGCTCGGCCATCGCATCGACCCGCACGAACTCGCCTTCGCCGTGGGCGTGGTCGCCGACCGCGCCGAGGCCGTCGAGGGTCGGGACGCCGAGCGCGGCGATCACGCTCCCGTCGGAGCCGCCTCCGACCTCGGCCTCGGCGAGCGCCGGCAGCCCGAGCTCGAGCGCGAGCCGCTGCGCGCGCGCGAACAGCTCCACGGACGACCTGCGCTCGAGGGGCGGGACGTCCAGCGTCCGCTCCACGGCGAGCGCCGCCCCGGGCAGTACCGGGCGGAGCGCGGCGAACGCGGCGTCGAGCCGCTCGGCCTCGTCGCGCGTGCGCGTGCGCACGTCGACGTGCGCGGAGGCCTGGGCCGCGACCGTGTTCACGGCGGTGCCGCCGGCGACGAGGCTCGGCGTCACCGTCGTCCCCAGCTCGGGCCGCGCGAGCGCCGCGATCGCCAGCAGCTGGTGCGCCAGCTCGACCGCGGCGTTCACGCCGCGCTCGGGGTCGAGTCCCGCATGCGCCGCCCGACCGGTCACCGCGACGTGGAAGACGGAGACGCCCTTCCGCGCCGTCTTCAACGCTCCATGGGCGCTGGGCTCGAGCACGAGTGCAGCCTGGATCCCCGCGACGGTCTCCTCGATCAGGGCCCGCGACGTGGGAGAGCCGATCTCCTCGTCGGTGGTCAGCAGCACCGCCACGCCCTCGGGCACGCCGAGCGCGGCCAGCGCATGGAGCAGCTGGACGACCCCGGCCTTCATGTCGAACACCCCCGGGCCCGTGGCCGTGCCGCCGTCCACGGCGAACGGCCAGCGGGCGAGCGTCCCCGTCGGCCACACCGTGTCCAGGTGGCCGACGAGGAGGACGCGCGGCGCCGTCCCGAAGCGCCAGCGCAGGTGCACGCGCCCGTCCGCGGCCACGCGCTCGGCACGGGCGCCGAGCAGCTCGAGCGCGAGCCCGTCCGCCACGTCCGCGCAAGTCGCGCAGGCCGCAGGCGACGAGGTCGGCGACTCGGCCTCGACGAGTTCGCGGAGCGCGTCGACCATCGCCGGCGTGCGGACGCGGAGGCCGTCGACGAGCGCGTGCGTGGTTTTCATCGCCGCTCCGATTCTCGACGTTCGCCGCGCGGCCGGTTCGGAGTCCAAGCCAAAGCACGCCCGCGGAGCTTGTGTGGATCGACCATGCCGCCGCGGAATCGGCGTGGAACGATCGGCGCATGGCCCGGACGGCGCTCGCCCGCCCGCAGGTTCCGCCCGAGGTGCGAGAGCACGCGGCGGCGGCCGCCGAGCGTGCCGCCGAGCGTGCCGGCGTGGTCGTCCGACCGCTCGTCACGCTCCCCGAGCTCGAGGCGTGCGCGGAGCTGATCGAGCGCATCTGGGACGACGGCGAGCCGAAGGCCCCGACGAGCCTGCTCCGCGCGCTCGCCCACGCCGGCGGCTTCGTCGCCGGGGCCTACGGCGACGGCGAGCTCGTCGGCGTCTCGTTCGGGTTCCTCGGGCTCGGCGAGTCCGAGCTCCACCTCCATTCGCACATCACGGGCGTCGCCCCCGCGCACCGGAGCCGCTCGGTCGGGTTCGCGCTGAAGCAGTTCCAGCGCAGCTGGGCGCTCGCCCACGACGTGCCCACGATCGAGTGGACCGCCGACCCGCTCGTGCGCGGAAACGTGTTCTTCAACCTCGTCAAGCTCGGCGCCTCGATCGTCGCCTACCACGACGACTTCTACGGCCCGTTGCGCGACCGGCTCAACGCCGGCGAGGAGAGCGACCGCGTGCTCATGCGCTGGGACCTCGCCTCCGAGCGCGCGATCCGCGCCGCGGAGGGAGACCTCCGGGAGCCGGCGCTTGGCGAGGGCGGCGTCGTCCTCCGGGAGGGCGCCGACGGCGAGCCGGCGGTCGACGGCGCGTACGAGCCCAACGGGACCCTGCTCGCCTGGATCCCGGAGGACATCGTCCGGATCCGGGCGGAGCGGCCGGACTGCGCGCACGCGTGGCGTCACGCGGTCCGCAGGACCGTCGGCCACGCACTCGCCGACGGCTACCGGGCCGAGGAGATCACGCGGAGCGGCTGGCTCGTCCTGACCCGATGAGGATCGAGTCGGTGGACCTGCGCCGCCTGCGCCTGCCGCTGGTGGCCCCCTTCCGGACGTCCCTGGGGACCGAGCGCCACAAGGACGTCCTCCTTGTCCACGTCGTGACCTCCGCCGCCGAGGGCTGGGGCGAGTGCGTCGCGTTCGCCGGGCCGTACTTCTCGTCCGAGTACACCGACGGTGCGCAGGACGTCACCCGCGCGCATCTGCTCCCCCGTCTGTTCGCCCGCGGCAACGTCGAGGCGGACGACGTCGCGACGATCCTGCGCCCCGTGCGCGGCCATCCGATGGCGAAGGCGGCGGTGGAGATGGCGATCCTCGATGCCGAGCTGCGGGCGAGCGGCACGCCGCTCGGCGAGTTCCTCGGCGCCGTGCGGGCCGAGGTCGACTGCGGCGTCTCGGTCGGGATCTACGACGACGTCGCCGACCTCCTGCGCACGGTCGAGCGCCACCTCGACGAGGGCTACCGGCGCATCAAGCTGAAGATCGAGCCCGGCACGGACGTCGCGCCGGTGCGCGCCGTCCGCGAGCGCTTCGGCGACGTCCCGCTCCAGGTCGACGCGAACGCGGCGTACTCGCGCGAGGACGCGCACCGGCTCGCGGCGCTCGACGAGTTCGACCTGCTCCTCATCGAGCAGCCGCTTCCCGAGGAGGACCTGCTCGGCCACGCAGAGCTCGCGAAGGCCGTGCGGACGCCGATCTGCCTCGACGAGTCGATCACCTCGGCGCGAGTCGCGGCGGACGCGATCGCCCTCGGCGCCTGCAGCATCGTGAACGTCAAGGCCGGGCGCGTCGGCGGCTACCTCGAGGCGCGGCGCGTCCACAACGTCTGCGCCGAGCACGCTGTCCCGGTGTGGTGCGGGGGGATGCTCGAGACGGGGCTCGGCCGTGCCGCCAACGTGGCGCTCGCCGCGCTCCCGGGCTTCACCCTGCCGGGCGACACGTCTGCCTCGAGCCGCTACTACGAGGCGGACGTGACCGAGCCCTTCGTGCTGCGCGACGGGCGCCTCAGCGTCCCGACCGGCCCGGGCCTCGGCGTCTCGCCGCTGCCCGACCAGCTCGAGCGCTTCACCGTCTCGGTCGAGACGGTCAGGCCGGCCTAGCGTCGTCTGCGCCGAGCAGGCGAAGCTGCAGCTCGACCACCAGGCGTTCCTCCGGGTTGTCGAGATCGAGCTCGAACAACTCGACGAGGCGGCGCATCCGGTAGCGGAACGTGTTCGGATGGACGGAGATCCGGCCCGCCGCCTTGGACACGTCTCCGAACGCGTCGAGGTAGGCGCGCAGCGTGGCCGCGTACCCGCTGCCGTGCTCCGCGTCGTGGGCGAGGACGCGCTCGAGCTTGCCGCGCGCGAGCCCCGGATGGTCGGCGCTCAGCTCGCGCAGCTCGAGCAGCACCACCTCGCTCTGCACGTCCTCGATCGCGGCGACGGTGCGCCCGCGCGCGTCGACCCGCAGCACGCCGAGGACACGCTCGGCCTCCCGTCGCGCGCGGGCGACCTCGCGGACGCTCTCCACCGTGGAGCCGACGGCCGCGAGCAGCGGCGTGCCGAGCCGCTCCTCCGCGTGCGTGCCGATTCGCTGCGCCAGCCCCGTGACCCGCCGCCGATCGAGCTCGCCTTCGTCCTGGAGGAGCGCGTAGACGGTCTGGCCCAGCGCGACGGCCGCTGTGTGGCGGAAGGAGGCCTCGCAATGGACCACCACGAGGTCGACGAGCCGCTCGCGGTGCAGGTCGTCGAGCGCCTCCTCGCCGCCGACGAGCTCGAACGCCAGCACCGACAGCGGCGCGGACGCGGAGAAGCCGAGCCGTCCCGCCGTCTCATCCGCCGAGCCGCGGCCGTCGAGCACGGCCAGGAGCATCTCGGCCCGCATCCGCCGTTCGACGTCCCGCGCGGCTCGGGCCTGGATCACGTGCGGCGCGGCGATGCGCGCAGCCTCCACGAGCGCGCGCTCGGACTCCTCGTCGAGCCGGTCCTCGTCGTGGATCGCCCAGATCGAGCCGATCGCCTGGCTGCCGGCGCGGATCGCAATCGCGGAGCGCGGCTTCAGGTCGTCCGTGTCGGCCAGGTGCCCCTCGAGCATGGCGCGCAGTGCCGGGGTGTCGGCGGTCATGACGCCGGTGCCCGCGAAGACGCGGCGGTAGAGCGCGCGCATGCCCGGCGAGTCCGGGACCTGGCGGCCGAGGATCGTGCGCCGCCTGGCCGCGTCGATCGGCTGGTCGAGGGTCGAATAGGCGAGCACGCGCCGACTCGGGTCCTCGATCGTCACCGCGCCGCCGACGATGCCCGCGATCGCATTCGAGAGCGCGAACAGATCGCCGAGGGGCACGCCCGCGATGCCGCCGACCGCCGGCTCCGCCGAGAAGCGCACGGCGTTGACGAGGAAGGCGTGGAGCTGCGTCCAGGTCATCTCCTCCGGCACGGAGAGCAACGCGACGCCGTGCGATGCCGCCGCGCGGGACAGCTCGGCGAGCTCCTCCTGCGTCTTGAAGACGACGGCCGCCGCGCCGGCGTCTGCTGCGGCGGTCAGCATCCGGTCGCTCTCGGCCGTCGCGGGTCGCACGCCGACGGCGAGCACGATCGCGCCCGCGGCGATGGTCGACCGCTCGGTCGAGTCGTAGATGACGGGGTCGCCGACCGCGACGTCGAGCCCGTGCGGGTCGGCGACGACCTGGAGGACGTGAGGCCCGAGGCTCTCCAGCAGGCGCTCGAGGCTCGCCTCGCCGCCTGCGACCGCACCCGGCCGCTCCCCGTTCGAGGTCGAGACGCTGCCCACCGAGTGGACGGTACCGGGAGCGCTACCGCACGACCCGGTACTCGAGGTGCGTCACGCCGCCGGTCTGGCTCTGCCCCGTCTGCTCCAGCTCGATCCGCTGGGGCAGCTCGTCGAACAGCCGCCGGCCTCCGCCGAGCAGGACGTCGACCACGTGGATCCGCATCTCGTCCACGAGCCCCGCGGCCAGGAACTGCTGGTCGATGTTCGCGCCCATCAGCCCGATGCGCTTGTCGCCGGCGGCCTCCTGGGCCTGCGCGAGGGCGCTCTCGATGCCGTCGGTGACGAACCTGAAGACCGGGTCCGCGCTCGGGAGCGGCCCATGCGTGACGACGAAGCACGGGACGTCGCCCAGCGGGCCCTTGCCGCCCCACGCCTCGATCGAGTTGTCGTACGAGCGGCGGCCCATGATCACGGCGCCCGTCTGCTCCGTGAGGTCTCTGTAGAACTGCTCGAACACCGAGGGATCGTCGAACGCCCAGTTGTGGAGCCGCATCCCGTCCTCGCCCAGCCCCTGCTCCGGATTGTCGTTGGGCGCTGCGATGTAGCCGTCCAACGACATGCTCATGTCGATGACCACGTTGCCCACGTCGCCTCCTCCTTTTGACAATGAGAAGATATCTTCCTATTCTTGGGTCGATGTCGCGGCGGAAGCCTGGAACCCTGCTGCCGCTCGAGGACGAGATCCTCGAGGTTGCGCTGGCGCGGCAGCGTGCCGGACATTCCACCTTTCACGGCTTCGGTCTCGCCCACACCATGCGGGAACAGCGCGGATCGCGCTCCCTGACCGCGCACGGGACCCTGTACAAGGCACTCGGCCGGCTCGAGGAGTTCGGCCTGCTCACCTCCCGCTGGGAGGACGCGGCTGCGGCCGAGGGACGACCGCGCCGGCGGCTGTACGAGCTGACGGGCGAGGGGGCGCGCGTGGCCGAACGCGCCCGCGCCGAAGTCGTGGCACCACTGTCTCGCGTCGCCTCGGGGCCTGCATGAGCCCCGAGCGCATGGCCGGGCTGGTGGCGCGCTGGGTGCGCTTCTACACACGGGATCTGCCCACGTCGGTCGCCCGGCGCCGCCTCGACGAGATCGACGCCGACGTCCACGACCACATTGCGCACGACCGCGCCGGCGGAGCCGGCGACCGGCGGATCGCGGCCGGTATCGCGTCCCGGATGGTCCGTGGCCTCGTCGCCGACGTCGCGTGGCGCGGACGCCAGGCGAAGCTGGCCCGTCCCTCGAACCAGGAGGAAACGATGACGATGGGCAAGGCGCTCCGGCGATCCGTCGTTCGCGTCGCAATCGGCGTGGCGATCGTCACGTCGCTGCCGCTGATCGCGATGCAGTTCACCGACGACGTCGTCTGGAGCCTGGCGGACTTCATCGCCCTCGCCGTCCTGCTGACCGTCATCGGCGTCGCGATCGAGCTGGCGGTGCGGAGGGCGGGAGGCCTCGGCACCGCGATCGGCATCGCCGCACTCGGGGTCGCCGCGGCCCTGTTCGGAGGGGCGGACGACGCGCCCGGACTCGTGCTGATCGGCCTCGTGCTCATCGCCGGCGCGTGTGCGATCGGCGTGCGGACGGTCCAGCACGGCAGATAGCGGCCAACAGCGTGATATCACGCGCTTGTCGTAGCGATTTGGCGATCCAATACTTCCCGTGTACGCTCCCGCGGCGTGGCGGTGCGCCCGACTGAGGCGGGCGCGCCGAAGTCGCAATCGGCCTCAAGGGAGAGGCGCGAAGGCGCCTGAGAGGGGAGACGCGAACCGATGCACAGGAGGCACTTTGCCGCGATCGTCGCCGCAGCGGCGGCCGTCACGCTCGTGGTGACAGCCGCATTCGTCACCGATAGCGGCGGAACGAAGCAGGGAGCGGCCGTCCTGCCGGTGGCCATGCCCGAGCCGGACGGCGCCGAGGAATGGATGTACATGCAGCGGGCGAACCCCGACGGCTCCATTCCCGACGCCGCCGTCAACGAGGCGATTGCGCAGTCGAAATCAGCGGGCCAGGCGAGCAAGGGCTCGCCGGCGACGGATCAGGTGTGGACCGAGCTCGGCCCGAGCAACATCGGCGGCCGCATCCGTGATATCGCCGCCGACCCCACCACGCAGGACGTCGTCTACATCGCCACCGGCAGCGGCGGGCTCTGGCGGTCGACCGACGGCGGCGCGACGTTCAGCACCGCGTGGAACCACTACCTGCCGCAGTCGATGGGTGCGGTCGCCGTCGACTCGCAGGGCGTCGTCTGGGCCGGCTCGGGCGAGCCGGACCACGGCGGCGGCTCGGCCTACTACGGCAAGGGCATCTACAAGTCGACCGACGACGGCGCGACGTGGACCAACATGGGCCTCGAGGACGGCGACACGATCGGCCAGATCGTCATCGACCCGCGCGACGACGACCGGGTCTTCGTCGCCGTCATGGGTGCGCTGCACGACACCGAGCCCTCGCGTGGCCTGTTCCTGACCGAGGACGGCGGCGCCACATGGACTCGCGTGATCGTCCCCGACAGCACCGCCACCGGCGCGATCGACGTGACGATCAACAAGTCCAACCCCGACGTCATGCTCGCGACGACGTGGGACAAGATCCGTGACGAGAAGTCGCGGATCTACGGGCCGCACTCCTACGTCTACCGCTCGACCGACGCGGGTCATACGTGGACGAAGGTCCACAACGCCCCGCTCCCGCAGAGCGAGACGAACCCGGCGCTGCAGACGCCGGACAACCTCGTGGGCCGGATGGGCGTCGACTTCAGCGACACCGATCCCAACCGCGCGTACCTGATCTCGAGCACGGCGCGCGGCAACTTCAACGGCTTCTTCACGAGCGCCGACGCCGGACTCACGTGGACGGCGGTCGGGGCGACCACGGGCGGCACGCTGCAGAACATCAGCGGCGGCTTCGCCTGGTGGTTCGGCCGGGTCTACGTCGACCCGGTCAACCCGCAGCACGTCTTCGTCGCGGGCGTCAACCTCGCCGAGAGCCTCAACGGCGGTGCGACCTGGACGACGTCCAACGCGGTCCACGCGGACCAGCACGGCCTCGAGTGGGACCCGTTCACGCCGACCAAGGTCTTCCTCGGCAACGACGGCGGCTTCTACTGGTCGCTGGTGAACGGCCAGGCCCGCGGGACGTGGACGAAGACGCCACGCCTGCCCGTGACGCAGTTCTACGCCATGGACGTCTCCGTCCAGGACAACTCGCGCGTGAACGCGGGCTCGCAGGACAACGGCTCGCTCAGGTCCTGGGCCAGCGACAACACCGTCAACGGCGACTGGTTCAACTTCGTCGGCGGCGACGGGATGATGAACCGGATCGATCCGACGAACGACCGCAAGTTCTACGGCTGCTCGCAGAACGGCGGCTGCCGCGGCTTCCAGCCGGGCGCTCCCGCCAACGGCTTCGGCATGACGATCCCGGGCGCGCGCAAGAACTGGGTCGCTCCGCTCGAGTTCGCCGCGGACCCGAAGTTCGTGTTCGGCGCCAGTGAGAACGTGTACCGGATGGACACCGAGCCCGCCGTGCTGCCGCGCGTGTGGACGCAGATCAGCTCGGACCTCACCGAGGGCACCGAGCCCCGGGCCCCCGGCTTCGGCACGATCACGGCGCTGGGCACGACGACGGCCGATCCGAACCTCGTGTACGCCGGCACCGACAGCGGCCTCATGTGGGTCAGCCGCAACGCGATGGCGCCGGCCGCAGAGGTGACGTGGCAGAAGCTCGAGAGCCCCGTCTTCCCGGGCCGGTGGGTCACGCGCATCACGGTCGACCCGGACAACGCGAAGGTCGCCTGGGCGAGCTTCTCGGGCTGGCGCTCGGGTGACGGCTACCCGCACCTCGTGATGACCAGCGACGGCGGCAACACGTGGGTGGACATCGTCGGGAAGAAGATCCCGCAGGCGCCCATCAACGACGTGATCCGCCACCCGGCGAAGCCGAAGTGGCTCTTCATCGCCACGGACGTCGGCGTCTGGCGCACGACCAACCTCGGCAAGACGTGGATCAAGGTCGGAGACACCTTGCCGCTCGTGCCGATCAACGACATCGACCTGCCCGCCGGCAGCGAGACGCTCTACGCGGCGACCTACGGTCGCAGCGTGTGGACGACCTCGCTCGCTGACGCGTCCTAGAGCGAGCGCGCCTCGCCCGCGACCGCCACGGCGGCGCGGGCGAGGCCTTCTCCATGGGGCTGGAAGAACGGAGCCTCACGCCGTAGGTTGCAGCGTGCATTCCTCGCAACCTCGGAGAGGGAGGTTCCTATGTCGACAGGGCGGATGAGCGCAGCCGTCTTCGTCGGGTTGGTGGCCCTGGCCGTCACGGCCTTCGTGGTCACGAGCGCGTCGGCAAGATCCGCCGGCGAGCAGATCCAGTACTCGGTCGTCGCGGAGGACGGCGTCAGCGCGAATGCCGCCGCGGCGGCGATCACGCGGGCCGGCGGGACGATCGTCTCCCACAACGACGACGTCGGCCTGTTCTCGGTCACGGCGACGAGCGACTTCGCGCAGGCCGCGATCGACGCGCCGGAGCTGATCGGCGCGGCCACCGACCGGGCCATCGGGCACCTCCCCGACGCCGGCGTGACTCGCGACGCGGTCGAGGAAGAGGGCGCCCTGGCGGCAGCCGGTGGAAACGGCACGGCCGCCGCAACGGCCGGCGCCGAACCGCTGGCCAGCCTGCAATGGAACATGGCCATGGTCCGCGCCGGCGAGGCCCACGCGAGGCAGCGCGGCAGCCGCGCCGTCACCATCGGGATCCTCGACAGCGGCATCGACGCCACCCATCCGGACCTCGCTCCGAACCTCGATCTCGCGCTGTCCCGCAACTTCGCGCCCGACAAGCCGGACATCGACGGGCCGTGTGAGGTCGCGAGCTGTCTCGACCCGGTCGGTCAAGACGACAGCGGCCATGGAACGCACGTCGCGGGCATCGTCGCCGCGGCCGCGAACGGGCTCGGCGTCGCGGGGGTCGCCCCCAACGTGACGCTCGTCCAGCTCAAGGGCGGCCAGGACTCCGGCTTCCTGTTCCTCGAGCCGGTCGTCAACGCGCTGACGTACGCCGCGCGACGTCGGGATCGACGTCGTCAACATGTCGTTCTACATCGATCCGTGGCTGTACAACTGCACGGCCAACCCGGCCGACTCGCCCGGCGGCCCAGGCCGAGCAGCGCGCCATCATCGCAGCGGTCAACCGGGCGCTGAACTACGCCCACGACCACCGGGTCACGCTTGTCGGGTCGCTCGGCAACAACCATGAGGACCTCGGGCACCCGCGGACCGACTTCACGAGCCCCGACTATCCGCCCGGCACGACGTACCCTCGCCCGATCGACAACGCAACCTGCGTCGATCTCCCGGTCGAGGGGCCGCACGTGATCGGCGTCTCGGCGCTCGGCCCGTCGACTGCCAAGGCCGACTACTCCAACTACGGGATCGAGCAGATCTCCGTGTCCGCGCCGGGCGGGTACTTCCGGGACTTCTTCGGCACGCCGCAGCACCGCGTGAACGCGAACCAGGTCCTGTCCACCTACCCCCTGAAGCGGCTGCGGCAGTTGAACCGGGTCGACGCGGCGGGCAACGTGACGCCGGCGGGCGTCGCGGCGGGCACGGTCAAGGACTGCAACGCCGCCGGTGTCTGCGGCTACTACCAGTACCTCCAGGGCACGTCGATGGCCTCGCCGCACGCCGTCGGCGTGGCCGCGCTGATCGTCAGCCGCTTCGGGAAGCACGATCCGGCACATCCGGGCGTTCGACTGGAGCCGACGAAGGTCGAGAGCCTGCTCCTCCGCTCGGCGGCGGAGCACGCATGCCCCAACCCGCCGCTTTTCAGCTACGCGAACGAGGGCCGGCCTGCGGAGTTCAATGCGCTCTGCGAGGGCGACCTCAACTTCAACGGCTTCTACGGCTACGGCATCGTCGACGCGTTCGCGGCCGTCACCGCGCCGCCCGCGTGGGACGAGGCTCCGTAGGGCGCTCGACCGCCTGACCGCAAACGCAACGAGGTGATGGCCTCCCCGCTGAGGGAGGCCATCACCGGTATCCACTTGGGGCGGCGCGTCACACCGCGACCGTCGAGGACCTGCCCGCGGGAGTCGGAGGCGCGGGTCGCACGGCCGCTCATGCGTGCGGCGACGACGAGGAAGACGGCGAAGCGCCGGGAGATCGGGCGAGCCGGTCGACGCCGATCCGACGGCGATGCAGTCGATGCTCGACGCCTCGCTGGAGGCCTGGCCGGCCATCTGAGGGGAGCAGCCGAGGCGAACGAGTTGTGCCGGCCGACGACCAGGCCGACGCTCCACTCCACGCGGCGCTCCATCGTCCTGGCGACGCGGAATCGCGAGACGCACGAAGGCGCCCGTCGCGTCGCCCCTCGAACGAGAAAAGCCTGCACGATGCAGGCTTTTCGAGTAGCGGGGGCGGGATTTGAACCCGCGACCTCCGGGTTATGAGCCCGGCGAGCTACCTGACTGCTCCACCCCGCGTCGCTGGCTCGAGTATAGCACCGTCGTCGCGCACCCAGAGGCGTGAAACCAGCGCAGCCAGGCCGAATCCGAGGGCCATCACGAGCAGGCCGGCGACCGCGTCGAAGAGGAAGTGGTTGCCGGTGACGACGATCGTCAGGACGACGAGCAGCGGGTAGACGACGCCGAGGGCTCGCACCCACGGGCGGCTCGAGTAGAGGACGAGACCGACACCGACGGCCGCCGCGTACCCGGCGTGCAGCGACGGTACCGCGAACACCGGGTTCGAGAGCGCCTCGCTCGAGCGGGAGCCGATGTCGATGCCGGAGACGGCCCGCAGCGTGTCGACCAGCCCCACGCCGGCGAGCCGCGGCGGTGCGGTCGGGAACTGCCAGTGGACGATGAGGGCGATCGAGGTCGCGACGAAGAAGCCGTTGCGGAACGAGGCGAAGGCCCGGTCGCTGCGGCGATAGAGCCAGACGAAGAACAGCCCGGTGAGCAGGAAGTGGCCGACGAAGTAGAAGACGTTGAGCGCCTCGACCGCGTCGGGGATCGCGAGGAACGCGCGCTGGAGCGGCGCCTCGACGTTGACGTAGAGCGCCTGCTCCAGCTCCCAGATCCGGCCGGCGTTGTGCAGCGCCGCGTCCCAGTCGGGCGTGATCGCCATGCGGAACGCCTCGTACGCGGCGACGGCGACGAGCACGATCCCGATCTGCCCGAGGCCGTGGCGGCGGCGGGCGATCGCGCCGCGCACGGCTAGCATCTGCCCCGTGACCTGGGTCTGGCTCGCATTGATCGTGTCGTTCCTCGCCGTGGCCGGCTCGGTCGCGTTCCTCGTGGTCCGGGGGCTCGCCGCGTGGCGCGGGCTCCGGTCCTTCTCGACCGCCGTCGGCGAGGCGACGGCCGCCATGAACGCGAAGGTCGAGGTCCTCGGCCCGAAGGCCGAGGCGCTCGGCGAGCGCGCTGACCGCGTCTCCGCGTCGGTGGCCAGGCTCGCCCGCAGCCAGGCCCAGCTCGCCGTGCTGACCGCGGCGCTCGCCGACGCCCGCGAGACGGTGAACTGGTTCACGGGCGTCGTCCCGCGCAAGTGACCCGCGTCGCGGCCGTCGATCTCGGCACCAACGCGACCCGGCTGCTCGTCGCCGACGTCGACGGCGCTCGCGTCGAGGAGATCGCGCGACGCCTCGAGTTGACGCGCCTCGGCGAGGGCGTCGACGAGCGGCGGCGCCTCCTCCCCGTGCCGATGGCCCGTGTCCGGAACGTCCTCGCCGGCTACCGGCGCGTTGCCGAAGGGCTCGGCGCCGAGCGCGTGCTCGCCGTCGGCACGAGCTCCGTCCGTGAGGCCGACAACGGCGAGGCCTTCCTCGGCGAAATCGAGTGGAGCTACGGCTTCGAGACGCTCCTCCTGAGCGGCGACGAGGAAGCCGCGCTCACGGTCCGGGGCGTCTCCGTCGGGCGCGAGCTCCGCGGCGGCGTGCTCGTCCTCGACGTGGGCGGTGGCTCGACGGAGCTCGTGGAGGCGGGCGACGGCTTCGGCGTCAGTCTCGAGCTCGGCTGCGTCCGGCTCACGGAGCGCTTCGGCGACGACGTCGGCGGCCTGCGGCGCGCCGTTGCGGCCGTGCTCGCCGAGCGCGTGCCCGACGAGGTGGCCGCGCGGGCCGACACGGTCGTCGGTGTCGCCGGCACGGTCGCGACGCTCGCGGCCCTCCACCTCGGTCTGCAGAGCGCGGAGGCCGAGACCGTCGACGGCAGCGTCGTCCCGCTGAGCGCCGTCGAGGCCCAGCTCGCGCGACTCGTGGCGCTGCCCGTCGAGGAGCGTGGCCGCGTTCCCGGCGTCGCGCCCGGTCGCGGGCCCGTGATCGTGGCGGGCGTCGCGATCGTCGCGGAAGTGCTCCGGCACGTCGGCGTCGACGGCGTCGAGGCGAGCCGTCGGGACCTGCTCGACGGCGCCGCGCTCGCGGCGGCCGAGCTGCCTGCCAGGGCTGAGGGCGATGCGCCTCCGGGCGCCTTCACCTGTTGCTAGCCAGGACGCCATGGATCGAGGCTAGTCGCCCCGGACATGGCTGCGCAGTACGGCTAGCCCGACACTGCGGTTGGGGTTTCTAGGAGGCCCGGGCGAGCCCCGCGGCGGGCGGCGCCGCGTTCCAGTAGTCGACCAGCCAGCGGCCCGCACGGCGGACGAGCACGACCTCGAACGCGTAGTCGCCGATGTCCGGCGACGAGAGCAGGACGAGGCTCGCGCGCCGGCCCGCGTCGGCGTCCCGTGGCAGCGTCTCGACCCGCGTCTGCCCCGGGAGCTTCGTGTGGAACGGGATCACCGGGATCGTCCCGCCGGCCCAGGCCTCGCGGGTGAGGCCCTGGCGGAACTCCCGCGTCACGAGGTCGTAGGAGCAGACCGTCTCGACGCGGAGCACGGCCGTCGCCACGAACCGGTCACGCACGGCAGCGAACGTGTTGGCCGGCGGCGCGCACGAGGAGCCCCCGCGGGCGACGGCGCCGTCGGGTGCGAGGATCCGGACCATGCCGAGCGCGCTCGCCGCCGCGGCCAGCACGCAGAGCACGGCGAACCCGCCGCGGCGGAGCCTCTCCCTCTCCACGCGCTGACCCTACGGCTTCCGCGGGCAGCGCGCCAGGTCATGCCTCGGGCGGCTCGACGTCCTCGTCGTAGGCGAGTCGGCGGCCGAGCACGCTGCGCGAGAGGACGCCGACGAGGCGCCCGTCCTCGGTCACGGGCACACGCTCGAGGTCGTGCTCCTCGAGCATCCGGAACGCCTCTTCGACCGCGAGCTCGGCGTCGATCGTGAAGAGCGGCGGCTCGGCGATGTCGCGCATGCGGGTCTCTCGAGGGTCGCGGCCGGCGGCGACGACCTCGCGGACGAGCGTCTTCCGCGTGACCACCCCGACGAGCCGGCCGGCATCGACGACGAAGACCGCGCGCACGTCCGCCGGCGACAGGGCCTCTCCCGCCTCCTGCGCGGTCGCGTCGGCCTCGAGCGAGAGCGGCTCGCGCACCATCGCCTCGCGGACGTGCTCGTGCGTCTCGGGCGTGGCCGTCATGGATAGATGCCCCGCGCCTCGAGGGCAGCCGCCACCTCGCGGATGCCGGAGACGAGCGCCGCCTCGCGGAGGCTCATCCCCTCACCCGTCGAGAGGCTCCAGACCCGGTCGAACGCGTCGTCCATCTTCTCGGCCAGCTTCGCACGAATCTCGTCGCGGCCCCAGAAGAGACGGCCGAGATCCTGCACCCACTCGAAGTACGACACCGTCACGCCGCCGGCATTCGCGAGCACGTCCGGGAGCACCGGGATGCCGCGCTCGCGCAGGATTGCATCGGCCTCGACCGAGGTCGGCCCGTTCGCCCCCTCGGTGATCAGGCGGGCGTGGACGCGGTCGGCGTTCTCCTCGGTGATCTGGTCCTCGCGCGCGGCGAGGACGAGGATGTCGCACGGCAGCTCGAGCAGCTCCGCGTTCGAGACGTGGTCCGCGTCCGGGTAGCCGTCGAGCGAGCCGTGGTCGGCGATCCAGGCGTGGAGGGCCGTGAGGTCGAGCCCGCGCTCGTCGTGGACGCCGCCCGAGACGTCCGACACGGCCACGACCGAGGCGCCGCGGTCGCACAGCTCCTGCGCGGCGATCCCGCCGACGTTCCCGAAGCCCTGGACGACGCACCGCTGCTCGGCGAGCGGCAGCCCGAGCCGCTGGCACGCACGCTCGGTCACCATCACGACGCCGGCCCCCGTCGCCTCGTGGCGGAAGACGGAGCCGCCGACCGAGATCGGCTTCCCGGTCACGACCTCGGGCACCGCGTGGCCCTTCTGCATCGAGTACGTGTCCATCAGCCACGCCATCGTCTGCTCGTTCGTGGCCATGTCCGGCGCCGGGATGTCGGCCTGCGGGCCGATCATCGGGAGGAGTTCCGACGTGAACCGCCGCGTCAGCCGCTCGAGCTCTCCCAGCGACAGCTCGCGGGCGTTGCAGCGGACGCCGCCCTTGGCGCCGCCGTACGGGAGCCGCAGCAGCGCGCACTTCCACGTCATCCAGACCGCGAGCGCGGCGCACTCGCCGAGGTCGACCCCCGGGTCGTAGCGGATGCCGCCCTTCGTCGGGCCCAGCACCGTCGAGTGCTGCACGCGGTAGCCGGGGAACACCCGCAGCGTCCCGTCGTCCAGGTGCACCGGGACGGAGACCATGATCGCCCGCTCCGGGTAGCGCAGCCGCTCGGCGACGTGATCGGAGATGGCCGCGTAGGGCAGCGCCTGCTCCAACTGCGCCTGCGCCGTCCGGAAGAGCGGTGTATCCCATTCGAGCCGCTGCTCGACGGGAGCGTGGCCGACGTCGGTCACGCGCTGAGTGTAGTGAGGCCCGGGGGCGAGAGGGCTACCATCGAGGCCGCGCCGGGGTGGCGGAAATGGTCAGACGCACCCGACTTAAAATCGGGCGGCTCTCGAGCCGTGAGGGTTCGACTCCCTCCCCCGGCATCGGAAGGACTGGACTAGCTGCCCGGTGTGAGCATCGAGCGGTCGAACCGCTCGGGGCCCCGGAAGCCGTACTCGTCGACGAAGGCCGTCGCCGCGGAGGCGTCGAACCGCGGGCACTTGGCGAGGATGCCGCGCTGGTCGGTCGCCTCCTGGCCCGCCCCGGCGAGATCGGCGTTCCAGGCAGTGAGGGCGATGCCGGTGCCGAGGGACGGAAGCGGGCTGACGACGATCCCGTTCGGGTCGTCGCGCCACCACTCGCGGATCTCCTCGAGCTGGGCCGCGCCGACGTTGCCGTAGTGCAGCACGACGCCGCCGTGCTCCTGGTTGTGCACGAGGCGCAGCGGGTCGACGGGCTCCTCGTAGAAGTCGAACGGCGCCGGCACCGGGTTGTGCGGGCCCGTCGTCGGCGGGCTCGAGTTGTACTCGAAGCCGTCCGGCAGCTGCTCGACGTGGTCCTGGCCCTGCCCGGGGAAGGTCTGGATCGTGCACCCGGCGCTCGCGAGCGCCTCCTCGCCGCCGCCGCGGCCGAAGAAGACGAAGGCGAGGGCCGCCACCAGGCCGAGGAAGCCGAGGCCGCCGATGATCAGCATCGTCCGCCAGGTGCGCTGCTCGTCCGGCGTGCGCGGCGTCGCGCGCTGCTTCGGCGCCTGGACGGGGCGCGGCGGCTTCGGCGTCTGGGGCTTGTCGGGCATCGGCGGGAGAGAGTAGCCGAGCCAAGGGGCACGACGGAAAAGGTCGCACGATGCGGCTTTTTCTCCTCCGGCCGCTTGACGTCCGAGGCCGATCGCACGTAGGTTGCCCGAGCCGGATTCGACGGGCCGCAAGGTTCGTCGGAGCCGGCACTTTTTGTGGTCCGAGGGCTCCGTCCGACGCCGTCTCTAGCGTTCGTCGACCCATGGTCGCCCTCGCCGTCATCGCGGTCGTCCTTGCCGTCGCCGGAATCGGGGCGGTGTGGCTCGCGCGCACGATCCGGGTCGAGCTCGGCGCGCTCCGGCACGAGAGCGGCGCGCAGCTCGGCGAGCGGAACGCGGACGTCGACCGGCGCCTGCAGGCGATCGTCGAGACGATGGATCGCCGGCTCGGAGAGCTCGACACGAAGGTCGACCGACGGCTCGAGAACGCGTCGAAGACGAGCGAGGCGATCCACGAGCGCTTGGCCAAGGTCGACGAGTCGACCGCGCAGGTGCTCGAGCAGGCGAAGGCGTTCGGCAAGCTCGAGCAGGCGCTGCGGCCGCCGAAGGCCCGCGGCGGGTTCGGAGAGCTCCTGCTCGCGAACCTCCTCCGCGACCGGCTCCCCGCCGAGGCGTTCGAGCTGCAGTACGGCTTCAGCGGCGGCGAGCGGGTCGACGCGGTCGTGAAGGTGGAGCGCCTCATCCCGGTCGACGCGAAGTTCCCGCTCGACAACTGGGAGCGGATGGTCGAGGCGGAGGACGACGACGGGCGCGTGCTCTCGGAGCGCGCCTTCGCGCGCGACCTGAAGACGCACGTCGACGCGATCGCCACGAAGTACATCCGGCCCGACGAGGGCACCTACGACTTCGCGCTCATGTACCTCCCGGCCGAGGGCGTCTACTACGAGCTCGTGTGCGGGAAGACCGGCGCGCTCCTCCAGTATGCGCACGACAAGCGCGTCTTCCCCGTCTCGCCGACCACGCTCTACGTCCAGCTGCAGGTGATCGCGCTCGGGCTCAAGGGCCTGCAGATCGAGCAGCACGCGCACGAGGTGATGGCCTACGTGGCCCAGCTCCAGAAGGACTTCGGCCGCTTCAAGGAGGACTTCGATCTCGTCGGCACGCACCTCGGCCGGGCGCAGTCGAAGTTCGGTGAGGCGGACAAGCGCCTCGACCGGTTCGAGGGGAAGCTCGAGCGCGCGGCCGAGTACGAGCAGGTCACCGAGCCGGTGCCGCCGGCCCAGCTCCCGATCGCGGTCGACGCGGCCTAGCTAGTAGCGCAGCAGCGCGCCGATGCCCTCGGCCGGGCCGAGGTCGTCGTGGTGCCGGACGACCGCGACGCGGCTGCCGTGTGAGAGCGCCCGGTGCAGCGCGACGTCGACGCCGTTCTCGCGGTCGTCCATCGCGCGCCCGTCCAGCGGGCACTCGCCCGAAACCGAGGCCACGCGGCCACACGCTGCGCATTGCCACACCGTCCGGTTCGCGCCCTCCGCGACGAGCAGCACCTCGACGCGCCCGTCCGAGAGCGCCTCGAGCGTGTCGGCCCAGCCGGCCGTCGCGCGCTCCCCGCGGGCGGCGAGGCCGCGCCAGCGCTCGAGCAGCTCCGCCTCCTCCGCTGATTCCGCCTCCTCGAGCAACGGCGAAATCGCGCTCAACACCTGCGCCGGCGTTGCATGCGCCTCGGTGGCCGCCCAGCCGAGCAGCGCCGTCCGCGTCTCCTGCGAGAGCGCGTCGACGAACTCGCTCCGGATCTCCTCCGGCCCGACGACGACCACGGGCACCCGCCGCGCACGCACGCGCCGGTTCAGCTCCTCGGCGACGTCCTTCACGTGCTTCTCGGCGACCTCGTCGAACCAGCGCTGGAAGTTCGCCTGCGACCAGCCGCCCTGGTCGCTCCGGCGGAGACCGCCCTGTTCCTCGTTCAGGTCTGCAACCTGGACGAAGCCGCCGTCCTCGAGCCGGTAGACGTCGCCGCGCTCGCGGTTCACGACCGCGACGAGCGGCCCGTCGCCCTTGCCGACGAGCCCGACGAGCGGCGCCAGCATCAGCTCGCGGTCGAGGCGGATCGCGTCCTCGACGGGCGCGGCGAGCGCGAGCGTCCGGAACAGGCCGTCCGGCGCGCACGCGAACACGGCCACCCCCGCCGTGCCGGAGCGGTCGAAGTCCTCCGCGAACCAGCGCCCGATCCGCTCGAGATCGGCCTGGACGCCCTTCCTCGCCTCGTGCGTGAGCTCGTCGCGGCGCGCCTGGAGCTTGTGCTCGCCGTGGGCGAGGAGCGCGTTCACGCGGGCCGCCACGTCGGGCGCCGTCGGCGCCACGCGTGGGTCGAGGCCCAGGTACAGGCTGATCGCCCAGCCCCGCACGGCACGGACGCCGGCGAGCTCCCGGAGCGTGTCCCAGTTGACGATGTTCGCCATGGAGCCTCCTTCTCCGCAGGGTCGGGTTGTTACGCCTGGCCGGGGATGATCCGACCGGTCGGTTTCGTTTACTACAGGGAAAGGAGAGACGAGGAGGACAAGTGACGGACGTTCGTGACGTGATCATCATCGGTGGCGGTCCCGCCGGGTATACGGCGGCGCTGTACGCCGCGCGCTCGAATCTGCGCCCTCTCGTGATCGAGGGTTTCCAGTGGGGCGGCCAGCTGATGATCACGAGCGACGTGGAGAACTATCCCGGGTACGCCGACGGCGTGCTCGGCCCGGAGATGATGCAGGACTTCCGCCGGCAGGCGGAGCGGTTCGGCACCGAGTTCCTGACGGACGACGTGACCCGCGTCGACCTGTCGGAGCGGCCGTTCCGGGTCTACGTGGGCGACGAGGAGTACCTCGCCCGCAGCGTCGTCGTCGCTACCGGCGCGAGCGCGCGCCAGCTCGGGCTCGAGTCCGAGCGCGCGCTGCACGGCCGCGGGGTGACCTACTGCGCGACCTGCGACGCGGCGTTCTACCGCGACAGGGAGGTCGTGGTCGTCGGCGGCGGCGACTCCGCGATGGAGGAGGCGCTGTTCCTGACGAAGTTTGCGTCGAAGGTGACGATCGTGCACCGGCGCGACGACTTCCGAGCGTCGCCGATCATGGTCGACCGCGCGCAGAGCCACGAGAAGATCGAGTTCCTGACGCCGTACGTTGTCGAGGAGGTCCTCTCCGGCGACGACGGGAAGATGGGCGGCGTCCACCTGCGCAACCTCGAGACGGCCGAGACGCTCGACGTCGAGGCGGACGGCCTCTTCGTCGCGATCGGCCACGACCCGAACACGCAGCTGTTCCTCGACGCCCTCGACCACGACGAGGCGGGCTACCTGATCACGCGCGGGAAGTCGACCGAGACGAACGTGCCGGGCGTCTTCGCCGCCGGCGACGTGCAGGACCACGTCTACCGGCAGGCGATCACCGCCGCCGGCTCGGGCTGCCAGGCCGCGCTCGACGCGGAGCGGTTCCTCGCCGCGGAGGAGGGGCACCTCCACGCCGCGCTGACCGCGCCGCGGCCCGAGGTCGAGGCCGTCGGCTAGAACCGACCGACGCGGGCGCTAGCCTCGCGACGTGGCACGCTGGGTCGACCTGCTGGATCCGGACGTCGCAACGGTGCGCGACGCGCTCCCTGCGCCGCTGGGTGAGGCGACCCTCGCGCAGCTCGGGGCACCGCCGACCGACCGGGTCCGGCCATCGGTCGTCGACCTCGGCGACGTGATCGTCACGACCCTCGTCGTGCCGGTCGTCGTCCGGGATCGGGACGCGCTCTTCCTGCAGGAGGTCGACACGGTCGCCACGCCCGACGTCGTCGTCACCATCCGGAAGACGCCGGAGGGAGGCCACGCGTTCGACCCCGCAGGCGCGCGCGACACGCTCGGCCCTGACCCGACACCGCTGGACGTCGTCTACGTGATCGCCGACCGCGTCGCCGAGGGATTCCTCGCGATGCTCGACGACCTCGACGACGAGATCGAGGAGCTCGAGGACGGCATCGACGACCGGCCCGCGAACCAGGTCCGGATGCGAATCGCGGAGCTACGACGGGACGTCCTCACCATCAGGCGCACGCTCGGTCCGACGCGCGACGCCATCCGGAAGATCGTCGACGGGCGCGTGACCGTGCCCGGCGGCACGCGCTTCCACTTCACCGACGTGTACGACCGGGTCCTGCGCGCCTCCGAGCACCTCGAGTTCTCGCGAGACCTGATCGCGGCGATGCGGGACCACCAGCAAGCCAAGATCGCCACGGAGCAGAACGAGGTCGTGAAGCGGCTGACCGTGACCGCGTCGCTGCTCCTCTTCCCGACCTTCTGGGTCGGCGTCTACGGGCAGAACTTCGCGCACATGCCCGAGCTCGACTGGAAGCTCGGCTACCTCTATTCCTGGGGCGTGATCGTCGTCGTGACGGTGCTCCAGCTGGCCGCCTTCAGACGGCTACGCTGGATCTAGCACCGCCGATGCCGATCTTCATCTGCCCGAACTGCAAGCGCCGGTCCGTCGACGACGACGGCCGCATGGGCCTGCTCGACCAGGCCGTCGCGTGCGAGACGTGCGGCTTCGGCTTCCTCTTCGAGCTCAAGGAGGACTACTACCCGGGGCCGGCGACCGGCTTCGTCGTCTGCGACAGCGAGTCCCGGATCCTCGCGATCGGCCGCGGCGTCTTCGAGCTGACGGGGTACCGCGACCTCGACCTCATCGGGCGGGACCTCACGGCCGCGCTGGGCCTGAACGGGTTCGAGGACGGCAGGAACCCCGCCGCGATCGCGCTCGAATGGGGCGTGCGGCGGCTCGGGGAGGAGCTCGAGCTGCGCACCCGCGCCGGCAGCGAGAAGCGGATACGGGCGGACTTCTTCCCCGCCTACGACGAGGACGGCGGCCTCCTCGTCGCGATCGCGCCACGGTGACCGAGCCGCTGCCGGGCACGGCCGACGTCGTGGTCGTGGGCGGTGGCGTCATGGGCGCCTCGATCGCGTTCCACCTCGCTTCGCGCGGCGCCGGCGACGTGCTCCTGCTCGAGCGCGACGTCGTCTGCTCGGGCCCCACGCGGCACTCGACCGCGATCGTCCGGCTCCACTACACGCAGCCGTTGCTCGTGCGCATGGCGGCCCACGGCCTGCGGGTCTTCCGCGCGTTCGCCGAGATCGTCGGGTCGTCCGCCGGCTTCACGCGCAGCGGGATGCTGTTCGGCGTCGACCCGCGCGACCGAGAGATGCTCGCCGGCAACGTCGCCGTCGGTCAGGCGGAGGGCGTCGAGACCCACCTCGTCGACCACGTGACGGTCGCCGAGCTCGACGGGCGCGTGATCGCGGAGGATCTCGTCTGGTGCTACGAGCCCGGCGCCGGGCACTGCGACCCGTTCCGCGTCACGGCCGGGTTCGCGTTCGCCGCCGAGCGGTCAGGCGCGCGTCTGGCAGAGGGCGTGCGCGTGACGGCCGTCCGCGACGGCGGCGTCTCGACCGACGGGGGCGACGTCGCCGCAGGGACGGTCGTCGTCGCCGCGGGCCCGTGGACGGCGCCCCTGCTCGCGCCGCTCGGCTACGACCTCCCGGTCACGCCGGCGAGGGCCGAGGTGGCGCGATTCCGGCTCCCGGAGGGCTTCGGCGGGCCGCCGCCGACCGTGGCGGACTTCTCGGCGGCGCAGCTGTACTTCCGCGGCGACGGGGACGGCTTCCTCGAGGTCGGGTCGCTCGACCCGCGGCACGGCAAGCAGGCCGTCGACCCCGACGAGGTGCCGGAAGGAGCGGAGCGCGAGACCGTCCGCGCCTACCACGCGAGCCTCGTGAAGCGCCTCCGCGGGGCCGAGCAAGGCCACTTCCGCGGCGGCTTCTCCGGCGTCTACGACGTCACGCCGGACTGGGAGCCCGCGATCGGCCGCGTACCGGGGACGGAGCGCGTCGTGGTCGCGGCCGGGTTCTCGGGCCACGGGTTCAAGCTCGCGCCCGCGGTCGGGCAGAGCGTCGCCGAGCTGGTTCTCGAGGGCGCCCCGTCGAGCTTCGACCTCGGCCTGCTCGACCCGGGCCGCTTCGAGCGCGGCGAGCTCGTCGGCGCACGCTACGGCTACTCCGTGCTCGGCTGACGCTCGGGGGCGGATAACCGCACCAGGGAAGTCGGACAGCCGCACTGACGTCCAGTTGGCGGGTGTCGAGGATGGGGCCGATGCACACGAGAGCGGATCGAGTCGTGCGCCTGCACGCCGAGCGGCGCGCGCTCCGGGCCGAGGGCGTCCCGCCCTCCGCGCTCGAGCGCAACCGTCGTGCCCTCGTGGCCGCGCACCGCGCGCTCCGCGCGGAGCTGGCGAACAGCTCGCGCGCGGCCTAGGAGGACTTGGCGAAATACGCGTTGTGCCGCCGGCACACGCTGCTCGTCCTGCGGACGGCGTCCTCGGTCGCACCGATAGCGCTGCTATCGGCGCTCCCTGCGTCCTTGCCGCAGAACGCGCAGCGCACGCCGTCGACGAACGGCATTCCGCCAAGCCCTCCTAGCCGACCAGGCTCTGCGTCGCCTCGGTGTTGCCGTTCACGTCGACGGCGCGCCACGTGAGCGTCTGTCCCGTCGGGACGAGCGTCGTACCCGCGTAGCGTGTCCACGAGCCGGAGCCGAGGCGGTACTCGATCCCCGACACGCCGCGGTCGTCGCTCGCCGCGAGCGTCACGGCCGTGCCGCCGGTGGTAGGCGCGGCCGTCGACGCCGACACCGGCGCGGAGGCATCGGTGAAGTCGAACGTCGCCGCCCACGTGAGCGCCGCGAGCTTGGCCTGGCCCGAGAGCGACGGGTGGAAGTAGTCGCGCGTGGTGACGTCGCTGCGGACGAAAGCCGTGTTGAACACGACGCCGCCGTCGGAACGGCAGTGGACGTACGCGGCGCAGACCTCGCGCAGCGCGGTGTTGTACTCGATCACGCGCTGCCGGACGCGCTCGCGGCGAGCGCTGTCGGTGGTCGAGTTCGAGCCGGCGTTGGCGAGCATCGACTGGCAGATCCCGGCGAGCGCCCAGACCGCTCGCGCCCCGAAGCTGTCCCGCCAGACCGCCCAGAGCTGCCGCAGGTCCGGCACGCTCGCGACGAAGATCGAGGCGGCCGGAAGGCCGGCCGAGAGCGTCTGCATGCCGGCCGCGAACTGGGCGCGGAACGTCGCCGTCGGCGTCATCGCCGCCTCGGAGGAGGCGCACGCGTCGTTCGCGCCGAGCATGACGGTCACGTACTGCGCACCCTGCGCCACCGCGCGCTGCGCCTGGCTGTTGAAGTCGGCCATGTCCGCACCGGTCACGGCATCGTTGAAGGCGCGACCGGAGATCGCCGGGCTCGCGGCGAGGATGCGTCGGTAGTGGCCGTTCACGGTCGCGCTCGAGCCGGTCGACCACGAGTTCGACGGGCAGTCGACGTACGGGAACGAGCACGTGTTGAAGGCCCGGGTGATCGAGTCCCCGGTCGAGGCGATCGACGAGGGAAAACCGACGCGCGCGGGCTCGGCGGCGGCGGACGATGCGGCCGCGAGCGCGAGCGCGGACGCGACGGCAGGGAGCAGGACGCGACGGATCCTCATGACCCCTCCTGGGTACGACGGCGGCAGGCCGATCGTCCCACGGCCGCGCGCGGATCTCAACCCGCGGGCTCAGACGCGGCTCGACGGGCACAGATCCGCCACGACGCAGTCCTCGCAACGAGGCCTGCGGGCGTCGCACACGCGCCGGCCGTGCCAGATGAGCAGGTGCGGGAACCGGGCCCAGTCCGCCCGCGGCACGAGCCGGATGAGGTCGCGCTCGATCTTCTCCGGATCCTCCTTGCGCGTGAAGCCGAGGCGCTGCGACAGGCGGCGAACGTGCGTGTCGACGACGATCCCCTGCGCGTGGCCGAGCTCGGCGGCGACGACGTTCGCGGTCTTGCGACCGACCCCGGGCAGGCGGACGAGGTCGTCGAGCCGCGTCGGCACCTCGCCGTCGAACTCCTCGAGGAGGACGCGCGCGGTGCTCTGGATCGAGCGGGCCTTCTGCCGGAAGTAGCCCGTCGCGTAGATGTGCCGCTCGAGCTCCTCCTGCGGCACCGCCAGGTAGTCCTCCGGGCGGCGGAACTCACGGAACAGGCGCTCGGTGACGCGGTTCACGTTCACGTCAGTCGTCTGCGCCGAGAGCATCACGGAGATCAGGAGCTCGAGCGGCGTCGCGAAGCGGAGCGCGATCGTCGCGTCCTGGTGCTCGGCCGCGAGGCGCTCGATCACGGGCCGGATGCGGTCGCGCTTCGGGCCGACGCGCCTCCGGGCCTCGTGGACGTAGCTCCTCACGCGCGCTGCGACTCGTACCACTCGATCCGGACCGACTTCGGGAGCGGCTCGGCGAGCGAGACGGAGAAGAGCCGCTGCGCGACCGGGAACCCCGACTCGAGCAGGAGCGGCAGTGCGGCGTCGACGTCGTAGTCGGTGCACCGCAGCTCGACCTCCGGCCCCAGCAGCGCCCAGAACGCGCCGCGCCGGCCCTCGGCAGGCATCCCGACGCTCCCCGCGTTGACGACGCGCACGCCGCCGAACCGCAGGTCGAACTGCGCATGCGTGTGCCCGCAGACGACGAGGTCCGCCTCGACGCCCGCGAGCAGCGGCGCCGCGATCTGCTCGGACGTCGCCTCGGTGAAGCCGGCCTCGTCGTCGTCGGGCGAGGCGTGGCAGAAGAGGACACGCCCGATCCCGTCGACGTCGAGCTCGACGCTCCCGGGCCAGGCGCCGAGCCGGCCGCGCTCGTCCTGCGTCAGGCGCTCGGCGCACCAGCGGGTCGGCTCGGAGCCCTCCTCCTCCGCGACGTGCCGGTCGGCGTTGCCGCGGACGAAGTGCGTCGCCGCCTCCTCGATCCGGTGCAGGGTCTCCCCGGGCAGCGGGCCCCAGACGACGTCGCCGCCGGAGACGACCGCGTCGACCTCCGCCGCCCGCACCTCGTCGAGCACGGCGTCGAGCGCGGGCAGGTTCCCGTGGACGTCGTAGAGCGCCGCGACCCGCACCGGGCTAGCCCCGTAGGCCCTCGAAGTACGCCGACACCTCCGCCGGGTCCTCCGGCTCGAGCAGCCAGCCCGCGTACTGCTCGGCATCGGGGTAGCCCGTTGCGAGGAGCTGCTCGACCGCGGCCTCGACGTCGTAGCTCGTGCACCGGAGCTCCACCTCGGGGCCGAGCAGCGCCCAGAACGCGCCGCGGCGTCCCTCGTAGGGCATGCCGACGCTGCCGGCGTTGACGAACCGCCGGTTGCCCACGGCCCGGTCGAGCTGGACGTGCACGTGGCCGGCGACGACGACGCGCTCGTCGATCCCGTCGAGCGCGGCAGCGAGCTCGTCGTCGGGCGTCAGGCGGGTGACGATCTCCTCGTCGGTTCGCGGCGTGGCATGGCAGAAGAGCGTCGGCCCGAGCCCGTCCACGTCGAGCGTGGCCGTGAGCGGCAGCCCGGCGAGGAACGCACGATCGTCGTCGGCGAGCCGGGCCGTCGGCCACTTCGCCAGCGCCCGGTCGCCGTTGCCGCGGACGAATACGGCGTCGAGCGTGCGTAGCGTGTCGAGGCACTCCTGCGGCAGCGGCCCGGCGCACACGTCCCCGCCGCAGACGATCGCGTCGACAGCCTCGCGCGCGACCTCGGCCAGGACCGCCTCGAGGGCCGGCAGGTTCCCGTGGACGTCGTAGAGCGCCGCGACCCGCACGGCGCGGACGCTATCGCGCGGCCACGAGCGCGCGCGGCGAGCCGCCGCCGTCGCGAAGCCGCGGCCCGGCGCAGACGAGGTCGAGCGCGGGGCACGTGCTGCAGGCGAACTCGGACGGCTGCGGCCGGAACTCACCCGCGTGGATCGCCTCGATCGCCGCCGTGAGCTCGGCCTCGAGCCGCGGCACGTCCTCGCGGCGGAACGTCGCCGCCACCGGCGCCTCGGGCCGCTCGAGGAACGCGTACACGACCTCGACCTCCTCGGCGCCGTCGCGGAAGCACGCGAGGGCGTAGACGAGGCGCTGGAGCCGATACTCGTGCTCGACCACCTCTGCGGGCGCGAGCTCGCCGAGCGCGTTCGTCTTGTAGTCGACGACGAGCGCGCGACCGTCCCGCCGGTGCAGCAGATCGATGAAGCCGTGGACGAGGACGCCGTCGTGCTCGAAGGTGAAGTGCGCCTCGCGCTCGACGTCCGCGAGCGCCGCGACGCGGGCTCCGAGCTCCGACTCGTGCCACGCCTGGACGAGCCCGGTGATCCGCTCCGCATCCTCGGGCGTGACGCCGGCGGGCAGAGCCGCGTCGTCGCGCTCCAGCAGCTCGTGCACGATCGAGCCCAGATCGGTCGCCGCCATGCGCATCCCACCCGCCGCCGCGGCCGGCCGGCGCTCCCGCATCCCCGCCACGTAGCGCGCGTAGTACTTGTAGGAGCACTGCTCGAAGGTCGAGAGGCCGGTGAACGAGAGCCGGCGGAGGCGGTGCAGCGGCGGCGCCGGGATCGTCTCGAGCGCCGGCAGGATCGGGGCCGGCGGCAGCGGCTCGGCGGCGCCTCCTTCCGCGAACAGGGACAGCTGCTCCTCAGGGCCGGGCTCCGCCGCGGGGGCGTCCGGCACGGGCCGAAAGCGGTCCGCGCGCAGGAGCAGGCGCGCGTCGCCGCGCGCGAGCTCGACCGGCGCCTCGACCGAGGCTTCCAGCTCCTCCGCGCAGTCGAGCCGGCCGAGCACCCAGCCGATCGGCGTCGATGCGTCGGCGGTCGAGGCCGGGTCGATCGCGCCCGAGACGATGAGCCGGTCCACCGCCCGCGTCATCGCGACGTAGTAGAGGCGCAATCGCTCTGCGGCCTCCTCCTGCCGCCGCGCCTCGCGCACCTCGTCGTAGTCGAAGGCGCCCTTGCGGCGGCTCGTCACGGGGTCGGCGACGCGGAAGCCGAAGCGGCCGTCCGAGAGCGCAAGGATCTCGTCGGAGCCGGGCGGCGCCCTGTCGCGACCCGCGTCGGCGACGACCACGACCTTGAACTCGAGCCCCTTCGCCGCGTGGATCGTCAGCAGCCGGATCGCGTCCGCGCCCTCCTCCTCGGCGACCGCCTCGAGCTGCGCCGCGCCGACGGCCTCCTGCTCCTGCACGAAGCGGACGAACCCGGCCACGTCCGGCCCGCGGAGCTCCTCGTACGAGCGTGCGAGCCGCCCGAGCTTGCGCAGGTTCGCGTAGCGGCGGCGCCCGTCCCACTGGGCGAGGACGGCCAGGTCGTAGTCGTGCTCGGCGAGGACGCGCTCGCACAGGCGCTCGAGCGAGAGCCGCGGCATCGCCTGGACGAGGCGCTCGTACCGCTGCAGGAAGGCACGGACGAGCCGGGCGTCTTCGTCCGCGAGCGTCTCCGGCACCTCGCGCTCGATCCCGCTGAAGAGCGGCCGGCGCGAGGCGGCGCGGCGGATGAGGACGAGCGCGTCGTTCGAGACCCCGACGAACGGCGACGCGAGCACCGAAGCGAGCGCCACGTCGTCGTAGCGGTTGTGCAGGAGCCGCAGGTACAGGAGCAGGTCGACCACCTGCTGCTGGCCGAAGTAGCCGCGTCCGGTGGCGCGGTAGGTCGGCAGGCCGACGCGGCGGAGCTCCTCCTCGTACCGCTCCGCGTCGGTGCCGGCGGCGAACAGGACGACGATCTCGCCGGGCGCCGCCGCCCCGGAGTCCACCAGCTCGCGCACGCGGCGGGCGATCGCGCGGGCCTCGCCGGTGCGCCAGTGCGTGCCGGAGCCGGCGTACGAGGCCTTGTCGGTGACGAGCAGCTCCACCGGGTGCCCGAAGACGGGGTCGGGGAACTCGCCGGACGCGTGCAGCGGCTGGAAGTCGCCGCCGAACTCGCCGCCGAAGAGCTCGTTCACCGCTGCGAGCACCTCGGGCCGCGAGCGGTAGTTCCGGACGAGGGCGAGGCCCCCGCCGGCCTCGTCGCGGCGCGCGCGGAAGACGGCGACGTCGGCGTGGCGGAAGCCGTAGATCGACTGGAACTCGTCGCCGACCGTGAAGACCTCCGTCCCCGGCCCGGTGATCAGGTCGACGAGCTCGCACTGGAGCCGGTTCGTGTCCTGGAACTCGTCCACCATCACGGCGCGGAACCGGAGCTGCTCGCGCTCGCGGACGGCGTCGTGGTCGCGGAGGAGGTCGCGCGCGAAGAGCTGGAGGTCCTCGAAGTCGAGGGCCGACTCGCGCCGCTTCGCCTCGGCGTACGCGTCCGCGAACGTGTCGAGCAGCTCCTGGAGGAGCTCGCGGTCTGCCGCCGCCAGCTCGTCCAGCGCCGCCTGCTCGACGGCCTTGCGGGCCCGCTCGAACGTGACCGCGCGGTCGCCCGACGTGCGGTGGGCGCCGAGGTCGAGCAGCCGCTCGGGCGGAGGGTCGCCCTCGATCGCCTCGAGCAGCGTCGCAGCGTTCAGGCGCTGCGCCTCGGTCGCGAGCGTCTCGTCGGCGAGGCACCGCGCCGCGTCGCGGAGCTCCGCCACGGCCTCGCCGAGCACGGGCCGCTCGCCGAGCTCGAGCACGAGCGGGCGCCCGGCGGCGCGCAGCGTCTCGTAGACGCCCGTGAGCATCCGCCGCAGCCCGTCGACGCGGTAGGTCGCGAGCAGCCGCAGCCGCGCGGCGTCCTCACCGTGGCAGAACCGCTCGAGCGCCTCGTCGAACGCCTCCGCGGCGAGCACGCGCGACTGCGTCTCGTCGAGCTCGCGGAAGCGCGGGTCGAGGCCCACGGCGAAGGGCGACGCCTTCAGCAGGCGGTTGCAGAAGCCGTGGATGGTGGAGATCCAGGCGCCGTCGAGCTCGCGCGCGAGGTCGTGCCGCCCGCGTTCGCGCAGCGCGTCGCGGATGCGGGCACGCAGCTCGCCGGCCGCGCGCTTCGTGTACGTGATCACGAGGATCGAGCCGATGTCGAGCCCCTCGTCGCAGACGGCGCGGACGAAGCGCTCGACGAGCACGCTCGTCTTCCCCGTGCCCGCGCCGGCGGAGAGGAAGACGCGGCCGCGCGCGTCGATCGCCGACTGCTGCTCGGGGTTCGGGACGCGCGCCATCAGGCCCGCCGCACCCGGCACATCGTCCAGAGGTCGCACCACGCCGGGCAGCCCTCGCCCTTCGGATCGTGCCGCACGTCGCCGCCGCGGATCCGCTGCGCGAGCTCGAGCGCCGTCGCGCGCGACCGCTCCACCTGCGCCCAGAACTCGTCCTCGTCGACGTAGTCGTTCCGCGCGTAGCCGGACGGCGCCTCGCCTGCGCGCAGGAGCCCGCGCGGCTTGCGGTCGCCCGCGAGCGGCCGGTAGACGCCGCCGATCGGCTCGATCCCGACCAGGTCGCGCAGGACGAGCATGTACAGCGGGATCTGGAGCCGCTGCTCCTGCTCGATCTGCTGCGCCGAGTGTGCGCCCTTGCCGGCCTTGTAGTCCTGGACGATCCCCCGCGCCGAGAACGGGTCGACGTCGATCCGGTCGATCTTCCCCGAGAGCACGAGCCCGTCCCCCAGCTCGAGGCCGCGCTGGAGCTCCTGCGGCGAGCGGTCGGAGCCGAACGAGACCTCGAAGCGGCGCGGCACGAGCGGCGAGTCCGACGCGGCCTCGTCCCGGATCGACGCCTCGAGGTCGCGCCACAGCCCCTCGGTGAGCTCGCGGCGCTCCATCGGCGTCATCTCGATCCGCTGGCCCTCGATCGCCTGCTCGAGGCACCGGCGCAGGAACGCGAGGGCATCGTCGAGCCGCTCCGGGACGACGCGGTCGCTGCCGACCTCCTTCGGCAGGCCGGCGAAGAAGCGGTGCAGCGTCGTGTGCGCGACCGAGCCGCGGAGCTTCGCGTCGACCTCGCCGTCGATGTCGCGCGGGTCGACGACGCGGTCGAAGAGCCAGGCCGAGGAGCAGTCGGCGAAGCGCTCGAGCTCGGTCACGTTGAAGGTCGCCCGGTCGGCGAACTGGCGCAGGACGAGCGGGTGCCGGAGGCGCGTGCGGCGGTCGAACGCCCTGAGCGCGCGGTCGAGGCGCCGCTCCCAGCCGTTGGCCCGCGCGAGGCTGCGGGCCTCGTCGCCGTTGGCCGGCTCGGCGGCCAGCAGCGCGAGCGCTCGGAGCCGCTCACGGTCACTCGGCGCCGCCTCGAGCGGCCACGTCAGCGCCGAGAGCGCACGGCGGCGCGTCCAGCGCGCCACGTCCTCCGCCGGGAAGAGCGCCGTGACCTCCTCCCAGAACGGGCTCGGCTCGCGCGGGCTGCCCTCGTCGGTCGCGGCCTCGCGGACGAGCGTCAGCCGCCGCGATGGACGTGTACACGCCGTGTAGAAGAGGTAGCGGTCGCGGCTCGCCTGGTCGGCACGGAGGAGCCGGCCGCCGAGCGCCCGCCGCGCGTCGTCGTCGAGGAACGGCGAGCCGTCGCGACGCCGCGGCAGGCTCCCTTCCTCGAGGCCGAGGACGTAGACCGCGTCGAGACGGCGGGTGCGGACGCGAGAGAGGTCGGTGACCGCGACGCGACCCGGCTCGCCGGCGGACGCCCCACGCACCGTCGCCCGCTCGAGCGCCGCGACGACGTCCTCGCGCGAGATTCCGCCCGCGAGCCCGGCCCAGGCGTCGAGCTCGTCGAGCAGGCTGCGCACCGCCTCGAAGGCGCGCAGGTCGCCGCGCGAGCCCTCGCCGACCGGCGGCGCCTCGGTCCCGAAGGCGGCGCCGAGCATCGCCTCCGCGAGCGCGCGCACCGCTCCCACGGGCTCGCGGCCGGCCGCGGAGCGCCTCGACCGCCGGCACGCTCGCACCGCGCAGGGCCTCCAGCTCGGCCTCGACCCGCTCGGCGGCGGCGATCGCGCGGCCGCGGAGCCGGCCCTCGAGGAAGTCCACGTTCGCGCGCTGGAGGCCCGAGTACGGCGAGCGGAGATACGCGAAGAGGGGGTCACGCTCGCCGTCGAGCCACGCGTAGCGGAGCAGGGCGAGCAGCGCCGCGCCGTAGGGGGTCTGCGGCAGGCGGAGGCGCGTCTCCAGCGCATACGGGATCCCGAGGGTCGAGAAGGCCGTCTCGAGCGGCGCGCGCCAGCGCTCGAGCGCCGGGCAGACGATCGCGATCTGCTCCGGCGCCGTGCCCCCGCGCACGAGCTCGAGCACGTCCTCGGCGACGAGCTCGAGCGCACCGCGGACGCCCGCGCCCTCGAAGAAGCGGACGGCACCCTCGAGCGGCGGCGCGTCGGAAGGATCGTCCTCGAACAGCCGCCGCTCCAGGTGGGCGATCGCCGGGTGCGCGATCTCGGCGTACCGCGGCGGGAGCTCCTCGATCCGGTCGGCGAGGCCGCCGAGATCGTCCGCCGTCGTCCGCAGCGCGGCGAACGCGACCCGGCCGGGCTCGTACGGGAGCGAGACCGTCACCGCGGCGCGCCCTGCAAGCGCCTCCAGCAGGCTCCACTCGGCGGCGGTCAGATCCTCGAAGCCGTAGGCGAAGACGGGCTCGCCGCGCCACGCCTCGAAGTCCGTCGTCAGCCGGCGGACGGCAGCGGCTCGCGCGAGCTCGCGGTCGACCAGGCCGAGCTCCTCGAGCTCCGCCCGGTAGGCGGCGTACAGCGCGGCGAGATCGCCCTCGAGCGCGCCGGGGCTCGATCAGGCCGCCCTCGAGCTCGCGCACCACCTCGCGGAGCGCGTCGGGGAACCCGCCCGAGCGGGCCGACGTCGAGAGGCCGTTCAGCCGCGCCTTCGCGACCGCGCGGCGGAGGACGAAGCCCTGCTGCGCGTCCGTCGCCGTCCGCTGAGGCGGCGCCAGGCGCCGGAAGAGGTCGTCGAAGGTGCCGATCGTGCCGCCGAGGAGCGCCGGCCGCTTCGCCAGCAGCTCGCGCTCGCGGACGACGACGTCCGACGCGTTCGGCACGATCAGCCACGGCTCGTCGTCGAGCGACTCGAGGTAACGGTCGAGCAGCAGCTCGACCTTCCCGGCGTTGGCCGGCCCGACGAGGAGCGTCAGCGTCACCGATCCATCGTAGAGCCGGGTCCCGACGGCTCCCGGCCGGAATTCGGGAACGTGCGGGAAAAACCGAGACGGGCCGAAGCCCGTCCCCGTCTAGCCCTGGCTGGCGCTCTTCGGACGCCGCCCGCGGCGGGCGACCGCGCGACCCTTGCCGCCGAGCTCCTCCGCCTCGTCGTCCGTCACGTCGAGCTCACGGACGCCCTTGCGCGCGTCGTGAAAGGTGATCCGAATGGTGGCGCCCTTTCCTTCGGAAATCTCCTTGCCGGAGAGGTCCGACACGAGCACGGTCTTACGAGCCAAGGATTCCTCCTTCGATTCCCGATTGCGGGACGCAACCATAGCGCAGGTCCGAGGGGGAATCTACGCGGCAAGGCGCGAGCGTTTGATCCGCCACGATCGCAGCAGGCTCAGCAGCGCCTGTTCCTCCCGGCTGAGTCCGATATCTCGCGCCCCGACGACGCGCAAATGCCGCGGGCGAAAGTCGTCGATGGTGGTCCCGTCGAGATACTGCTCGACGACGGCCGGGCTGACGTAGGACGCACGCGCAACGGCCGGTGTATTGCCGAGCCGCTCTCCGACGCGACGCATCACCGCTGCGACGATCTTCTTCGCCTGCGCCTCGGTCTCGGCCGGGTCGGCCTCCGCGAGGGCGATCGCCGCCGCGAGCGTCCCGCCCCACGTGCGGAAGTCCTTCGCCGTGAACTCCTCGCCGAGGTAGATGCCCACGTAGTCGTTGAGGCGCTTGCCGGTGAGGTTGTAGAGGTCGCCCTCCCACTCGTACCGGAACAGGCGCCCGCCGCCCTCGAGTCGGAGCAGCGCGCGAACCGACTCCGCGAGCTCCTCGTCGACGACGGTCGTGCGCACCTGCACGCCGTGCTTGCCGCGGAAGCAGAGCCTCACGCGCTTGCCGCGGACCGTGACGTGCCGCTTCTGCAGCGTCGTCACCCCATAGGTGCGGGACTCCTTCGCATAGCGCTCCCCGCCGACGCGGAGCCAGCCGAGGTCGACGAGCCGGAGCGCGACCGCGCTGACGTGCTCGCGGTCGAGCAGGTCCTGCTCCATGTGCCCGGCCATCGCATCGCGCAACGCGGGCAGCCGCTCGGCGAAGAGGACGAGCCGGTCGTACTTGGCGTGCTCCTGCCGGGCGCGGTACTCCGGGTGGTACAGGTACTGGCGACGCCCGGCGGCGTCGACGCCGACCGCCTGCAGCTTCGCGTTCGCGCGCGGGGAGATCCAGACGTCGCGCCAGGCCGGCGGGATCACGAGCGCCTCGATCCGCGCGACCTTCGCGGGGTCGGTGATCCGCTTCCCCCGCGAGTCCTCGTACCGGAACGCGCCCTTGCGGCCGCGCCGGCGCCAACCCCCCGTCCTCGGCATGGACGCCGATATAGCCACCACCGCGCACTCTTAATCGGCAGAATCGGCAGCGGATGGACGCGCGCACGATTGTCGTCCTCGAGGGGGACCAGACCGGGCAGGAGCTGCTCGAGGAGTCGCTCCGCGTCCTCGCGCCCGACGTGACCGGGCTCGACCTCGCGTTCCCCCGCTTCGACCTCTCGCTCGAGGCCCGGCGGGAGAGCGACAACGGCACGGTCTACGAGGCGGCCGCTGCGATCCGCGAGCACGGGCTCGGCCTGAAGGCCGCGACGGTGACGCCCGAGGGTCGCGGCGACGTCGGCTCGCCCAACCGGATCCTGCGGGAGGAGATCGGCGGCAAGGTCATCGTCCGCACCGGTCGGCGCATTCCGGGCGTCGTCCCGTTCGGCGGGGTGCACGCGCCGATCTCGGTGGTGCGCATGGCCGTCGGGGACGCGTACGGCGCGGAGGAATGGCGCGAGGGCTCCGGCGAGGACGAGATCGCGTTCCGGACGGAGCGGATCGAGCGGCGCATCTGCCACGCGGTCGCGGAGTACGCGTTCCGCCATGCCGCGCGGACCGGCGCCAAGGTCTTCGGCGGGCCGAAGTACACGGTCTCGCCGACGTACGAGGGGCTCTTGAAGGAGGAGATGGACGCGGCCGCCGAGCGCCACCCGGGCGTGCCGTACGAGCCGCAGCTGATCGACGCGACGTTCGCGCTGCTCGTCGGCTCGTCGGGCGATCCCCTCGTGATCCCGTCCCTGAACCGCGACGGGGACATCCTCTCCGACCTCGTCCTGCCGCTCTTCGGCTCGATCGCCGGCTCGGAGTCGCTGCTGATCGCGTTCGACGAGGACTACGTGCCTGACGCGGTCATGGCCGAGGCGGCGCACGGGACGGCTCCGGCGCTCGAGGGCAAGAACGTCGCGAACCCGATGGCGATGATCCTCGCCGGGGCGGCGCTGCTCTCGCACGGGGACGGCGACTCGCAGCAGGCGGGGCGGGCGATCCGCGAGTCGGCGCTCGAGGCGGTCGCGCAGGGGATCCGCACCGCGGATCTCGGCGGCCATGCCTCGACGAGCGAGTACACGGACGAGGTCATCCGACGCGTGAAGGCGAAGCTCGAGGTATGGGCGACCCTGTAACCGAGCCCGTCAGGATCGTCCCCTACGACCCGGCCTGGCCGGCACGGTTCGAGGCGGAGAAGCGGGTGCTGGAGGACGGCGCTGGCGCCGTGGATCGTCGGCGGCGTCCACCACATCGGCTCGACCGCGGTGCCGGGCCTCGCGGCGAAGCCGATCGTGGACGTGATGGTCGGCGTGGAGGGGCTCGAGCAGTCGCTGCCCGCACGATCCGCGGCGGAGGCCCTTGGCTACGTGTGGGCGCCGTACCGGCCGGAGGTCTTCCACTGGTTCTGCAAGCCGTCGCCCGAGCGGCGAACGCACCACCTCATCCTCGTCCCGGTCGACCACCCGACCTTCGCGGCGCGGCTGGCATTCCGGGACGCGCTGCGCGAGGACCCCTCCCTGGCGGCGGAGTACGAGGCGCTGAAGCGCGAGCTGGCGGGGCGGCACGAGTTCGACCGCGAGGCGTACACCGACGCCAAGTCGGATTTCGTGGTGCGCATGACCCGCGCGGCGCTCGCGCGGCAGCACGCGTCCGAAGCGGCCACGACCGGTCGCTGAGACCGGCGTATTTCAAGCCCTCCTACTAGACCGCGGCGCGGACGGTCGCGGCGCCCCAGACCTCGACGAAGAGGCGCGTCAGCGACGGGTCGAACTGCGTCCCCGCGCACCGCTCGAGCTCCGCGAGCGCGAGCGCGGACGGGACCGCTCGTCGGTACGGTCGGTTGGTCGTCATCGCGTCGTAGGCGTCGGCGAGCGCGAGCAGCCGCGCCTCCTCGGGGATCTCCTCGCCGCGCAGTCCTTGCGGGTAGCCGCCGCCGTCCCAGCGCTCGTGGTGGTGGAGCACGAGCGGGACCGCGCGCCGCGCCGCCTCGATCGACGCCACCACGCGGGCCCCGGCGGCGGGATGCACGCGGATCTGCTCCCGCTCGGCGTCGGTCAGCGGCCCGCGCTTCAGGAGCACGCCGATCGGCACCGCGACCTTCCCGACGTCGTGCAGCGTGCCGCCGATGCGCAGCGTCGCGATCCGCTCCTCGTGCCAGCCGAGCCGACGGGCGACCGCATCCGCGAGGGCGGTGACGCGCGCCGCGTGACCGCGCGTGGAGGGGTCGCGCGATTCGACTGCCGCAGAGAGCTCGACGAGCATGCCCGGCGCGGTCTTCGCGGGGCGGGGCCGCATCCCTCCAAGCGCGGGCACGGCCGGAGTCGACCGCACTAGAGTGCGCGCGGCATGAACGTCGGGGTCCCACGAGAGACAGCGGCGGACGAGCGCCGCGTGGCGCTCGTTCCGGACACGGTGAAGCGGCTCGTGGCAGCAGGCATCGACGTCGTCGTCGAGGCCGGCGCCGGAGCCGCCGCGTCGCACTCGGACTCGGCTTACGCAGACGTGGGCGCGACGATCGGCGACCCCTGGAGCGCCGACGTGGTCGCCGCCGTCCGCCGACCCGCCGCCGACAGGCTGCGCGACGGCCTCGTCCTGATCGGGTTCCTCCGCCCGCTCGACGACCCGGAGGGCCTCGAGGAGCTGCGGGCGAGCGGCGTGACGGCATTCGCGCTCGAGTCGATCCCGCGCACAACGCGCGCCCAGTCGATGGACGCGCTCTCGTCGCAGAGCACGGTCGGCGGCTACAAGGCCGTCCTGCTCGCGGCCGAGCGGCTGCCGCGGTTCTTCCCGATGCTGACGACGGCCGCCGGCACCGTCCCGCCCGCGAGGGTGCTCGTCCTCGGCGCCGGTGTCGCCGGGCTGCAGGCGATCGCCACCGCGCGGCGCCTCGGCGCGCTCGTCTCCGGCTTCGACGTGCGCCCGGTCGTGCGCGAGCAGGTCGAGAGCCTCGGCGCGACCTTCCTCGACCTCGGCGTCGTCGGCGAGGAGACCGAGGGCGGCTACGCGCGCGAGCTGTCGGCCGAGGAGCAGGCCCGGCAGCAGACGGCGCTGGAGGAGCGGCTGCCCGACTTCGACGTCGTGATCACGACCGCGCTCGTTCCCGGCCGCCCAGCGCCGCGCCTCGTCCCGGCCTCGGCGGTCGAGCGGATGCGCCCCGGCTCCGTGATCGTCGACCTCGCCGCGGAGGCCGGCGGCAACTGCGAGCTGACGCGGCCCGGCGAGGTCGCGGAGGCGCACGGCGTCACGATCGTCGGCCTCACGAACCTCCCGGCGACGATGCCCGCGGACGCGTCGCGACTGCTCTCGCGGAACGTCCAGGCGCTGTTGCAGCACCTCGCGCCCGAGGGTGAGCTCGTGCTCGACTTCGACGACGAGATCACCGCCGGCGCCTGCGTCGTCCGCCCGAAGGAGGTCGCCGCGTGAGCGTCGAGCTCGTCACCGAGATCACCATCCTCGTCCTCGCGATCTTCCTCGGCTTCGAGGTGATCTCCAAGGTGCCGACGCTGCTGCACACGCCGCTCATGTCGGGGACGAACGCGATCCACGGCATCGTCATCGTCGGCGCGATCCTCGTCGCCGGGAGCCCCGGCGCGGACACCCTCACAAGGGTCATCGGGCTGATCGCGGTGGCCCTCGGCGCGGCGAACGTGGTCGGCGGGTTCGTCGTCACGGACCGCATGCTCGAGATGTTCAAGCGCCGGGGCCCGGGTGGGCGAGACCGCTAGCAGCCTGCTCTACCTCGTCGCGATGGTGTGCTTCATCGTCGCGCTGCGGTTCCTCTCCTCCCCGAGCCGCGCCCGGCTGGGGAACCTCGTCGGCGCGGCCGGGATGCTGATCGCGATCGTCGTCACGCTCGCGCAGGAGGGACTCGAGAACTACCTCGGGATCGGCGTGGCGATGGCGATCGGCGGGGCTGTCGGCGTCGTCGGCGCGCGCAGCGTGAAGATGACCGCGATGCCGCAGATGGTGGCGCTGTTCAACGGCGTCGGCGGCGGCGCGGCGGCGCTCATCGCGCTCGCGGAGTTCGATGCGCTCGGCGGCGGCCTCGAGGGCGAGGAGGCGGTGTCGGTCGCCTTCTCCGGGTTGATCGGCGCGATCTCGTTCGCCGGCTCGCTCGTGGCGTTCGCGAAGCTGCAGGAGCTCCTCAGCGGACGGCCGATCACGTACCCGGGCCAGCAGGTCGTCAACGCGCTCGTGGTGCTGGTCGCCCTCGCCCTGGCGGTCTCGATCGTCGCCGGGACGGAGCAGGGCTGGGTGATCTGGGCCATGATCGGCGCGGCGGCGGTGTTCGGGGTGCTGTTCGTGCTGCCGATCGGTGGTGCCGACATGCCGGTCGTCATCTCGCTCCTGAACGCGTTCACCGGCCTCGCCGCGGCCGCGACCGGGTTCGTGCTGCACGAGAACGTCCTCATCGTCAGCGGCGCGCTCGTCGGAGCCTCCGGCACGCTGCTCACGATCCTCATGGGGCGGGCGATGAACCGGTCGCTCGCGAACGTCCTCTTCGGCGCCTTCGGCCAGGTGCAGGCGACCACGGCGACTGCGGGCGCGCAGGACGGGCGCACAGCCCGAGCCACCACGGCCGAGGACGTCGCGGTGATGCTCGCGTACGCGCGCCGCGTCGTCTTCGTCCCGGGCTACGGCCTCGCGGTGGCGCAGGCGCAGCACGACGTCCGCGCCCTCGCCGACCAGCTGCAGGAACGCGGCGTCGACGTGAAGTACGCGATCCACCCCGTCGCCGGGCGCATGCCGGGGCACATGAACGTGCTCCTCGCGGAGGCGAACGTCCCGTACGACGAGCTCGTGGAGATGGAGCAGATCAACCCGGAGTTCCCGCAGACCGACGTGGCGGTGATCCTCGGCGCCAACGACGTCGTCAACCCCTCCGCCCGCTCCGACACCGGCAGCCCGATCTACGGCATGCCCATCCTCGACGTCGACAAGGCCGGCGCGGTCGTGGTCGTGAAGCGGTCGATGAGCCCCGGGTTCGCCGGCATCGACAACCCGCTGTTCTACGACCCGAAGACCGTGATGCTGTTCGCGGACGCCAAGGGCGCGCTCGAGCAGATCGGCGCGGCGCTGAAGTCGGTATGACCGGGATCCCGCTCGTCTCCGGCCGCGACGTCGAGCGCGCGGTGCCGCCGGAGCGTGCGCTCGCGGCCGTGCGCGACGCCTTCGTCCGCTTCGCTCGCGGGGAGTGGACGATGCAGCCGAAGCTCTACGTGACGAACTACCCGGCGGGCGACTTCCGCGCGATGCCGGCGCTCGGCGGCGGCCATGCACTGCTGAAGTGGGTGACCTCGTTCCCCGGGAACCCGTCGCGGGGCCTGCCGACCGTGACCGGGCTCGTGGTGCTGTCCGATGCCGAGACGGGGATGCCGGAGGCCGTGTTCGATGCCGGGGCCGTGACCGCGCTGCGGACCGGGGCCGCGGCTGTGGTCGCGGCGGAGGCGCTGGCGCGTCCGGATGCGTCGACGTGGGCGGTCGTCGGCGTGGGCGTCAACGGCGAGGCGTCAGCGCGGATGCTCGCCGCCTCCGGACGCGAGCCGCTGCTGTGGGACCTCGAGGAGGAGCGCGCTCGTGCCGTCGCGGCGCGCGTCGGAGGACGGGTCGTGTCGCGAGAGGAGGCGCTCGCCGCGGACGTCGTCATCACCGTGACGCCCGGAAAGGCCGTGCTCTACGGGGACGGCGCCCTGCGGGCTGGGCAGCACGTGTCGCTCATGGGCGCGGACGGCCCGGGCAAGGCGGAGGTCGCGGTCGGCGAGCTGGCGCGCGCACGGCTCTTCTGCGACGACTGGGAGCAGGCGAGCCACGGCGGCGAGCTCGCGGCGGCGGTCTCGGCCGGAGCGGTCGGGCGCGACGAGGTGACCATGCTCGGCGACGTGCTCGCGGGCAGCGACGAGGGGCGGCGCTCGGACGGCGAGATCACGCTCTTCGACTCGACAGGGCTCGCGATCCAGGACCTCGCGATCGCGCTCGCCGCGCTCGAGCGGCTGGACGAGCTCGACGTCCCGCGCTTCGAGCCCTGATCAGGCGACGACCGCGATCGCCTCGATCTCGACGAGCTGGCCCTCGTAGCCGAGGGTGGCGACGCCGAGGAGCGTGCTCGGCGCGCCGGCGAGCGGCGAGCGGCGGACGACCTCCCAGACCTCCGCGAGCGGGCCGCGGCCGTCCGGCGTGACGACGTAGACCGTGGTCTTCGCGACGTCGTCGGGGGTCGCGCCCCCGGCGGTGAGCGCCTCGAGCAGGTTCGCGATCACGCGTCGCGTCTGCTCGCCGTAGTCGCCCGGGCCGACGAGCGAGCCGTCGGCGTCGAGCGGCACGCCGCCGGCGGTGAGCACGAGGCGTCCGTCCGCGACCGCGACGTGCGCGTAGTCCGGCGGCGGGAAGAGCCCCGGGACGACGCGCCGCTCGACCGTCATGCGGCCGCGGCGAGCAGGCGGTCGGGCCGGAACTGCTCCAGCATCGGCTCGTCCTCCCCGAGCAGCGCCCGACCGGCCGCCTCGCCGCAGGCGAAGCCGAGCACGTTGCCGTGCCCGGAGTAGCCGCCGGCGATCCAGACGCGGTCGTCATGCGGATGCGGGCCGACGACCGGAAGGAAGTCGAGCACGAGCCCGAAGGTGCCGGCCCAGCGATGTTCGACCGCCACCGGGCGCCCGACGACGTCTGCGACGAACCGCTCGAGCGCCTCCTGGATCGGCGCGGTGGTCGTCTCGTCGGCCGTGAACTCGGTGTCGAGGGCGTAGTCGCGGAAGCCTCCGGCGAGGACGCGGCCGTCGGGCGTCTGCTGCCAGTAGTCGAAGCCGTGGCGGCCGTAGTGCGGGCACCCGAAGACGCGCTCGGCGAGCGGCTCGGTCGCGAGCATCTGGCCCCGCGTCGGGATGATCGAGCCCTCGAGCTCGCCCAGGAGCCCGCTCGGATAGCCGTCCGTCGCGACGACGACGCGGTCGGCGTCGAGCTCGTCCAGCGACGCCACCCGGTCGTGCTCGCGGACGTCCACGCCGGCCTCCGCGGCGAAGACGGCCAGCTGCCGCACCCACCGCGCCGGCTGCAGCGCGGCGTCGCCGGGGTGGAAGATGGCAGCCGGGAACCGCTCCCCGATCTGCCCGGGGAGCTCGTCCCGCCACTCGGCCGCGAACCCGTCCTCGACGAGTGCGTCGTACTCGCGCCGGATCTCGTCGCGCTCGTCCTCGTCCGCGGCCAGGCGCAGGCTGCCGACCGGCTCGAACGCGTCGCCGCCGAGCTCGAGCATGCGCGCGAGCGCGTCCTCGGTCCAGCGCCAGTACGACCGCGCGGCCCCGGCACCCATCCACTCGCGCGCGACGTCGTAGGCCATCGCGCCCCCGCGAAGGGCGAAGCCGCCGTTGCGGCCGCTCGCGCCGGACGCGACCTCGCGCGCTTCGTGCACGCGCACGCTGCGCCCTCCGCGGGCGAGCGCGACCGCGCAGGCGAGACCGGTGACGCCCCCGCCGACGATCGCGACGTCGACGGTGCCCCCGCGCGGACGCACGGGGAGCGGCTCGTGCGGCTCGAGGAGCCAGTAGGAGCTCACGCGGCGATCCTAGTCACACCCCCTTCCGGTAGATGCCGTCCGCGGCCGTCACCGCGCCCTCGAGCTCGAGCTCGACCAGCCGCGCGGCGAGCTGCGCCGCGTCCCGTCCCGTCGCCCGCGCGAGCTCGTCCGCCGTCGCCGGGAGCAGGTCGAGGAGCGGATCGTCCGCCGAGGCCGAGGCCGCCGCCTCGAGCCCGAGCGTCTCGAGGACGTCGGCGACGGCGCAGAGCGGTGTCGCGCCGGCGCGGAGCAGGGCGTTCGTGCCGTCCGAGAGCGTGCTCGTGATCTCTCCCGGAACCGCGAACACGTCGCGACCTTCCTCCATCGCGAAGTCCGCGGTGATGAGGGCACCGCTCCGTTCGCGAGCCTCGACCACGACCGTCGCGACCGCGAGCCCCGCGACGATCCGGTTGCGCGCCGGGAAGCGCCACGGCGCCGGCTCGACGCCCGGTGCGTACTCCGACACGATCAGACCCCGTTCGCCGATCCGTCCTGCGAGCGTGCGGTTCGCCGCCGGATAGTCGCGGTCGACCCCGCACCCGAGGACGGCGACCGTGAGCCCGTCCGCCTCGAGCGCGCCCTCGTGGGCCCGGGCGTCGATCCCGCGAGCGAGGCCGCTTACGACGACGAGGCCCGCGGCCGCGAGCTCACGACCGAGCCGTCGTGCGACCTCGGCGCCGTAGCCGCTGCACGCGCGGGCTCCGACCACGGCGACCGCCGGCCGCGCGAGCACGTCAGCCGTCGCGTCGCCGCGCAGGAACAGCCCCGGCGGCGGGTCGTGGATCGCCCGCAGGAGGGGCGGGAACGCCTCCGACGAGCGGGCCACGAAGCGGAGCCCACGGGCCTCGAGCCTGGCCCGGAACGCGCGCTCGTCGAACCGTGCGGCGAACGCCGCCAGCCCGCGGGGGCGGGGCGCCTCGGACGCGAGCACGGCTGCCGCGAGGTCGCTCATGGTCCCTCCAACTCGCGTGGCGAGCGGTACGACAGCGCCTCGGCCACGTGCTCGGGCAGGACGGACTCGGCGGCCGCGAGCGCCGCCACCGTCCGCGCGACCCGCGCCACGCGGGCCCGCCCGCGCCCGGAGAGCGGCAGGCGCTCCACGGCGCGGTCGAGCAGCGCGTCGGCCTCGCGCGTCCGCCGGAGCGGCGTCCCGTCCAGGCGCTCGCGCGCCTCCCCCACCCTGGCCCGAACGGGCACGGACGCTTCGGCAGGCCCGGCGGCCAGCTCCACGGCGCGCGCCCGCGGGACGACGACGACGAGGTCGAAGCGGTCGAGCAGCGCGCGCGAGAGCTTGTCGCGGAACGCGGCGAGGCGCTGCGGCGAGCAGGTGCAGCCGCCGCCGCGGTCGCCGCGGCCGCCGCAGGGACACAGGTTCATCGTTCCCACGAGCTGGAACCGCGCGGGGAAGAGCGCCCGACCGCCGACGCGGGCGACGCTGACGAAGCCGTCCTCGAGCGGCTGCCGGAGGGCCTCGAGCGCCGGACGCTGGAACTCCGGGAGCTCGTCGAGAAGGAGCACGCCGTGGTGCGCGAGGCTCGCCTCGCCCGGCCGCGGCCCGGGCCCGCCGCCGACGATCGCGGCGGTCGAGGCACTGTGGTGCGGCGCGCGGAACGGCCGCGCGAAGACGACGGGACGGTCGGCCGAGAGCAGCCCCGCGACCGAGTGGATCCGCGTCACCTCGAGCACCTCGCCGTCGGCGAGCGGCGGCAGGATCCCGGGAAGACGCCGGGCGAGCATCGTCTTCCCGGTTCCCGGCGGCCCGGCGAGGAGCAGGTTGTGGCCGCCCGCGGCCGCGAGCTCGAGCGCCCGCCGCGCCCGCTCCTGCCCGCGCACGTCGGTGAGGTCCGGCGCCGAACGGCTCCGGCGGCGATGCCTCCTCGTCGCCCGGCTCCCACGCCGGCAGCTCGACCTCGCCCGCGAGGTACCCTGCGGCCTCCGCCAGATGGCGTACCGGCACCGGCTCGACGCCCGCGAGCGCGACCTCCGCCGCCGACTGCTCCGCGCAGAGCATGCGTCCGAGGCCCGAGCGCCGCGCGCCTTCCGCCACGGCCAGCGCGCCGCCGACGGGCCGGATGCGGCCGTCGAGCGAGAGCTCACCCAACGACGCGTGCAGGGCGAGCAGGTCGCTCGACACCTGCCCGGATGCCGCGAGAATCGCGAGCGCGATGGGGAGGTCGAAGCCGGACCCCTCCTTGCGCAGGCTCGCCGGCGCGAGGTTGACAGTGATCCGGCCGCCGGGCCAGTGCCGCTCGGCCGACGCGATCCCGCTGCGCACGCGCTCCTTCGCCTCCTGGCAGGCGCGGTCGGCAAGGCCGACGATCGAGAGGGCGGGGACGCTGCCGCGGACGTGGGCCTCCACCTCGACGCGACGGGCGTCGAGGCCGACGACGGCGTGGGTGACCGCGCGCGCGAGCACCCTGCCGACGGTACGGTCGCACCCCGCACGTCTCTGTGCCGAATTCGTGCCGGAAGCGTGTGATAGACAACCCGATATGAATTACCTCGAGCGATACGCGGAGCTCGTCGTGCGGGTCGGCCTCGACCTCCGCGAAGGACGGGACCTCTTCGTCGACTGCGCCGTCGAACATGCGCCGTTCGCCCGCGCGCTCGCCGAGGCCGGGTACCGCGCCGGCGCCCGCCACGTCGACGTCCACTACGAGGACAAGCCCGTCCGCGCCGCGCGGATCGCCCACGCACCACACGACGCGCTCGACTACACGCCGCCGTGGCTCGTCGAGCGCATCACGCGCGCCGGGGAGCTCGGCGCCGCCATGGTGCAGGTCGGCGGCGACCCGCATCCGCACGCCTACGACGACCTCGACCCGGCACGCGTCGCCATCGCGCGCGACCCCGAGCTCCTCACGGCGCGCATGCACACGCTGCTCGGCGGCACCGTCTCGTGGACGGTGGTCTGCGTCCCGACGGAGGGATGGGCGCGGACCGTGCTCGGCGAGCCTGATGTCGCGCGCCTGTGGGAGGCGGTCGCGCACGCCGTCCGTCTCGACGAGGCCGATCCCGTCGCCGCCTGGCAGGCGCACGTGGCGATGCTCGAGGCGCGGACGCAGGCGCTCGCCGAGCTCGGCCTCGACGCCGTGCGGCTCCGCGGCCCGGGCACGGAGCTCACGGTCGGCCTCGGCGCGCACTCGCGCTGGGCGCACGGGCTGAACGAGACGACCGACGGCCGCCGCTTCGTCGCGAACCTCCCCACCGAGGAGGTGCTCACGACGCCGCACCGCGACCGGACCGAGGGCACAGTCCGCTCGACACGGCCGCTGGTCCTCGGCGGCGTCGTGGTCGAGGGTCTCGCCCTGCGCTTCGAGCGCGGCGTCGTCGTCGACGCGTCCGCCGACCGCGGCTTCGAGGTCGTGGCGCGCGAGCTCGAAGCCGACGACGGCGCGCGCCGCCTGGGGGAGCTCGCGCTCGTCGACGGAAGCTCGCGCGTCGGCCGCACCGGCCTCACCTTCTTCCACACGCTCTACGACGAGAACGCGACGTGCCACATCGCCTACGGCCAGTCCGCCGGGGCCGTGGACGAGGAGGCGGAGGCGCTCGCGCCGCACGAGCAGCTGGCGCGCGGGATCAACCAGTCGCGGCTGCACACGGACTTCATGGTCGGCGGCCCCGAAGTGGCCGTCGACGGCCTGCTCGCGGACGGGACGGAGATCCCGCTCATCCGCGGCGACGTCTGGCAGCTCGTCGCGTAGCCTCCGCCGCGTGGCGTGGAAGCGCGTCGACGAACGGGTCGCATACGACGGCTACCGGCGCCTGCTCGCGCGGCGGTACCGCCTGCCGGACGGGAGCGAGCGCGTGTTCGAGATCAAGGACGAGGGGCCGACGGCTGTCGTCGTCGCGCTCACGCCCGAACGGCGCGTCGTGCTCGTGCGCGAGTTCCGCCCCGGCGTCGAGGAGGAGCTGCTGGAGCTCCCGGGCGGGCTCGTCGACGAGGGCGAGGAGCCGGCGGCCGCTGCGGCACGTGAGCTGCTCGAGGAGACCGGCCACCGCGGCGAGATCACCGCGCTCGGGTCGATGGTCGACTGCGCCTACTCGACCCGGATCCGGCACGTCTTCGCCGCGACAGGCTGCGAGCGCGTCGCGGAGCCGACGGCCGAGGACGCGCAGCTCGGGGTCGTGCTCGTGCGCCTGGACGAGTTCCGCGAGCACCTGCGCGGCGGGCGCTGCACCGACGTCGGGCCCGGCTACCTCGCCCTCGACCGGCTCGGCCTGCTCTAGCGCCCCTAGGCGCGGGCGACGAGCACGTCCTCGAAGAACTCGCCCGCGCGCCGGCCGGTGCGGCGGTTGACGTGCCGACGGAGGCGCTCCTCGAGCCGGAGCCCTGCGCGGTCGAGGATCTCGGGGAAGAGGTCGCGGCGGTCGGCGACGACCACGCACACGGCCGCGCCGGGCCGCAGGTGCTCGCGCGCGTTCGCGAGCACGGCCGCGATCCCGTCCACGTACGCCGCCAGCGCCGCCTTCGACGAGCCGCGGCCGAGCTCGAGCTCGCCGAGGTCGGGGAGCCCGAGCAGCTCGTACGCGTAGCGGTGCTGCTCGTGGTAGTCGATCAACCCGGGGTACGGCGGCGAGGTGACGACGCCGTCGAAGCGGCGGCCGTAGTCGAGCTCGCGCGCGTCCCCGTGCAGGACGGTCGCGGTGCGGCCGCGCGCACGGAGACGCGCGAAGGCCTTGATCCGCGCGACCGTGTCGAGCCCGTAGCGCGTGAGGAAATGCGACGCGCGCTCCACCGGCCGGCACTCCCGCTTGTGCTTGTGGCACCAGTACGGGCCGTGCTGCGGGGCGCGTGGGAAGTCGAGGTCGAAGTGTGTCGTCCGCCGGGCCGAGCGCGCGGCCCGGGCGAGGATCACGCGGAGCGCGTCGGCGTGCTCGGCGGCGTCGACCAGGCTCCGGAACGCGAGCAGCTCCCTCGCCGCCCGTGACGCGTACCAGCGGCGGACGAACGGCGACGACGGCACGGACGGCGCCTCGGGCAGTTCCCGGAGCGCGTCGCGCACGTCGCGCTCGAGCGAGAAGAGGTTGTACTCCGCCGTCTTGACCCGGGCGAGCAGGACGTTGAAGGCCGCGATGTCCGAGCCGGTCGCGTCCCGCCCGCTCTCGAGCGCCTGGACGAGCGTCGTCCCGGAGCCGCCGAAGGGGTCGAGGACGTGCCCGCCGCGCGGGACGTAGCGCTCGAGCAGCACCTCGACGAGCTGCGGGATGAACTTGCCGAGGTATGGATGGAGCGCGTGAACATGCTTCGTCCGCTCGCGCTGCGGGAGCTCCGCCTCGGACCAGGACAGCGCGAGGTCGAGGTCCGCGTAGAGGGCGTCCTGCGTCGGGGCCACGGCCCCCACCGCTTCGACGGCGGGGCCGCGACTCCTAGCGATGGCTAGCCGTAGTGGACGCCGCTGGCGGCGTCGAGCGCGCGGAGGCGGCGGATGCGCTCCTCCATCGGCGGATGCGTCGAGAAGAGCCCCGTGAACCCGCGGCCCTTGAAGGCCGCGAGCGGGTTGGCGATGTACAGCGCCTCGGTGGCGGGGTTCACCTGCATCGGGATCGCCTCGGTACCGCGCTTGAGCGTCTCGAGCGCGCGGGCGAGCGGCTCGCCCTCGCCGATGTACGTGGCCGCCGTCGCGTCCGCCAGGTACTCCCGCTGCCGCGACACGGCGAGCTGCAGGATCACCGCCGCAATCGGCGCGAAGATGATCGCCGCGATGGCGCCGACGAACCCGAGCGGGCTCTCGTCGTCGTTGCCGCCGAACAGCATCGAGAACTGGAGGATGTTGGCGATGGCCGCGATCGCGGCGCCGATCATCGCGGCGATCGTCTGCACGAGGACGTCGCGATTCGAGATGTGCGCCAGCTCGTGCGCGAGCACGCCCCGCACCTGCTCGGACGGGAGGTGGTGCAGCAGGCCCTCGGTGACCGCGATCGCAGAGTTCTTCGGGTTGCGGCCGGTGGCGAAGGCGTTGGGCTGCTCGGACGGGATCAGGTAGAGCCGCGGCATCGGCACGCCGGCCTTGGCCGCCAGCTCACGCACCATGGCGTAGAGCTGCGGCGCCTCGGGCTCGTCCACCGGCCGTGCCCGGCTCGTCTTGAGCGCGAGCGAGGCCGAGAACCAGTACATGGCGAAGTTGAAGACGACGGCGATCCCCGCGAAGAGGATGACGCCGGCGGTCCCTCCGATGAGGGCGCCGATGCCCACCAGCAGGGCCGAGAGCCCGGCGATGAGGAGCCACGTTCTCGTGCGCGTGGCGAAGCTGGTACGCGTGATCGACATGGGGTGTCGGTGTTCCTTTCCGGCTGAACGTGTCGGGATTCAGCCGGAAGTTTCTCCCGCCCTCCATCAAGGCCTGCGCGCCCGGGCCACAGTGGCCGTTCTGACGAGCGCACCCGTTCGGGGATAGTGCCTTCCGGCGCTCCGAATCGTAGCTAGTCGAACGGCACCCGCCGGACGCCGTCGGGCCGCACCGAGACCGCCTCGAGCCGGACGTCGAGCTCCGCGAGGGCCGGCCGGCGGGCGAGCCACGTCTCGGCCGCGAGCGCGACGCGGCGCTGCTTCTCGGCGTCGACCATCTCGAGCGGGTCGCCGAACCCGGTGCCGGTCTTCTCCTTCACCTCGGCGAAGACGAGGCGGCGTCCGCGGCGGACGACGAGGTCGAGCTCGTAGCCCCCGAGCCAGACGTTGCGGTCGAGGACGCGATAGCCGCGGAGGCGGTAGTGGTTGGCGGCGCGGCGCTCGGCCTCAGTCCCGCGCCTCGGCATAGCAGAGCGCGTTGAAGCTGCGGCGGTGGATCTCCGACGGGCCCCGTTCCCGGACGACGGCCGAGTGCGCCGGGGTGATGTAGCCGACGTGCGAGGAGAAGCCGTAGTGCGGGTAGAGCGCGTCGGCGCGCCACATGTAACGGTCGCGGGTGACCTTGGCGACGATCGAGGCGGCGGCGATGGCGGCGCTCTTCTCGTCGCCGTCGACGACCGCGGTGTGGGCGGGTGCGGCCGGCCCGAGGCGGAAACCGTCGACGAGGCAGACCTCGGCCGGCGGTGTCAGCTCGCGGAGGCACGCGCGCATCCCCTCGAGGTTGGAGCGGTGCAGGCCGTTACGGTCGATCGCGCCCGCCGGGATCACGCGGACGACGACCTTCTCCGCGCAGGAGAGCACGGCGTGGAAGAGCTCCTCGCGGCGCTCGGGCGGGCACTGCTTCGAATCGTTCAGGAAGGCGAGCGGGCGGACGCGATGGTCGCGCAGCGTGCCGTAGTCGAGGAGCACGCCCGCGACGACGAGCGGCCCGGCGAGCGGCCCGCGGCCGGCCTCGTCGACGCCGGCGACGAAGCGGGCGCCGAGGCGCCGGTCGAAGCGGAGGAGGCGCTGCCCGGTGCGCGTCGGTGCCACCGCGCGAGGATAGCGCCGGCTCCGGCGCGCTTCGGGAACCGGCACGGATTCGTCACGAACGCACGACGAAGCCGGCACGAACGGCCCGCCCGATGTTGCCGGCGGCGTCCCGCGGCGTCACTGCGACGCGGTACGTCCCGGGCGCCAGACCGCTCACACGCGCACGCAGCGGCACCGTGTTCGCGCCGCGCCTCGCCGCCACCGGGAACGGGCGACCCCGTGCCACGAACCGGCCGCGGACCCTGCCCTCGACGACGATCGTGACGCGTCCGCCCTCCGAGAGGCCGAACCGCAGCGCCCTCGGTGCGCGGGCCCGAGCGACACGCGGCTGGACACGGACGCTCCCCAGGACGGGCGCGACGCGGTCGGGCGCGGTCGGGCCCTCGGTGCGGGCGCGGTCGAACGCGGCGGCGACCTGGACGCGGCCCGCGCCGAAGGTGTTGTTCGGGACGGCCGTCGCCGAGTCGCCTCCGCAGCCCTGGGTCGTCGTCAGCCGCGTCGCGCTCGCCCGCAGCAGCTGCTCCGTCCGCTCCACGTCGCGACGGAGCCACGGATACGCCGACCACAGGAGCGCGACCGCGCCCGCGACGTGCGGCGCCGCGGCCGAGGTGCCGCTGAGGGCGCGGTAGGAGTCGCGCGGGTACGCGGAGCGGATCGCTGTGCCGGGCGCCACGATGTCCGGCTTCGCACGCCCGCTCCCGTCGGCCGTGACCGGCCCACGGCTGCTCGTCGGGCGGATCGTGTCGCCGAACTCGGTCCCGCCGACGGTGAAGACCGAATCGTAGATCGCCGGCGGGTAGCGGATCGACGAGCAGGACGGCCCGTCGTTGCCGGCCGCGACCGCCATGAAGATCCCGGCCGCGCGCATCGCCTCGATCGCCGGGCCGAGCGCGGCCACGGCGCAGCCTTCCTCGGGCGGGCACACGTACGAGTTCGAGACGATGTCCGGCCGCCGCGCCGGGTCCGGGTTCGCGCCGGCCGCATCGGTGGGTGCGAGGAAGAACTGCAGGCACTCGAGGTACGTGCTCGGCCGGCCGATGCCGTCGTCCATGTTGCGGCAGCCGATCCAGCGCGCCTCGGGGGCGACGCCGATGACGTTCTCCCCCTCGCCGCCGGCCGCGATCCCGGTGACGAACGTGCCGTGGCCGTTGTCGTCGCAGGGCGCCGACGCGTCGAAGCCGCACGGGCTGCCGCCGTCGCCGTCGATGTCGCCGTGGAGGGCGTCGTGCCAGTTGTAGGCGTGCGAGACGCCCGTGCCGGAGGTGCCGCGGTAGTGGCTCCGCAGCGCCGGGTGGTCCCACTGCATCCCGGTGTCGGCGACGCCGACGACGATCCCCTGGCCCCTCGCGCCCTGCGCCCAGACCGCCGGCGCGCCGATCTTCTCGACCCCCCACCCCACCTCCTGCGCCCGCGCGGTCGCGCGGGTGGCCCGCGGCACCGCCGTTTGCGACGCGCGGTCGGTGACGACCGCGGCGACGTCCGGCCGCCGCGCGAGGCGCGCGATCAGGTCGCGGTCGGCGCGTAGCGCGACGGCGTCGGTGATCCAGAACCGCCGGAACGGGACCCGGGCCTCGCGGAGCAGGTCGACGACGCCTCGCTGCGACGTCGCCGCCCGCTGCCGGAGCGTCCGCACGAGCGCGTCGGCCGAGCCCGGGAGCGAATCGTCCGGCGTCCGCAGCACGACGATGACGGGCACGCGCACGCCGGAGGGCGGCGCGTCGAGCGGCCGGCTGGACGCGGAGGCGACGGCGACCACCGACACCAGCATCGCCGCCACCACGGCGTAGCGAAGCGACCACGCTCTCACGGACGGCAGGATCGCACGCCGCCGCGGGACCGCAAGGCTGCGGAGCGAGCTAGTTCTTGGTCTCGGCCGCGACCGGCTCGGAGTCGGCGACCGGCTCGTCGGCCTCGTCCGCCGCCTCGGGCTCGTCCGCAGCGCCCTCGGCCTCCGGCTCCTCGGCCGGCGCCTCGGCCTCCGCGGCCGGGGTCTCCTCGACGGGGGCCTCGACCTCGTCGGTCGCGACGGCCTCGTCCGTGACCTCGGGCTCCGCGTCCTCGCTGAACCTGAGCTCACCCGTCGCCGAGGCGTTGTTCGCCGCGAGCCGCTGGCGGTCGGCCGGCGTCATCTGCTTCTCGCGGACGCGCGCCTTCTTCCCGACCTTCTCGCGCAGGTAGTAGAGCTTCGCGCGGTTGACGTCGCCGACCGACGCGACCTCGATGCGCTCGATCTTCGGCGAGTGGAGCGGGAACGTCCGCTCGACGCCGACGCCGAAGGACTGCTTGCGCACCGTGAAGGTCTCGCGCATGCCGGCGCCCTGACGCTTGATCACGATCCCCTCGAACACCTGCACACGGCGCCGCTGGCCCTCGATCACCTGGAAGTGCACGCGCACGGTGTCCCCGGCCTTGAACTGGGGGACCGACCGCAGCTGGCGGCGCTCGAGTTGCTCGATGACCTTGCTCATGGGAGGAGGGCCGCGGAACGGCCGAGGCGGGATGGTAGCGAAACGCCGGAGGGGGCGCGAGGGCGCCAAGCGCTCTCAGTGGAGCGTGATCCGCTGCGGCGGCCAGTACGTTGCGATCACCTTGCCGATGAGGTTCTTCCGCGGAACCGAGCCCCACGCCCGCGAGTCGCAGGAGCTCTGGCGGTTGTCGCCGAGCATGATGTAGCGGCCGGGCGGCACCTTCTGGGGCTGGGCGATGTCGTGGCCGCGGCGCGAAGGCTCGATGTACGGCTCGACCAGCCGCTTGCCGTCGATGTAGACGACGCCGTCCTCCATCCGCCACGTCTCCCCGGGCAGGGCGACGAGGCGCTTGACGAACACGCTGCTCCCGCCGCCGGGGCACTCGACCTGGACGCGCGGCGGCGGCTCGAACACGACGATGTCGCCGCGCTCGGGCTCCTGGACGCGGTAGACGAGCCGGTTCGCGAGCACGCGGTCGGAGAAGCGCCCGCCCTCGCAGCCGCTCTCGCTCGAGCAGTGCAGCGTCGGCTCCATCGAGGAGGACGGGATCCGATACGGGTTGAGGACCCACGCCTTCAGCGCAAGGACGAGCCCGACCGCGGCGGCGACCGTGACGATCCAGTCGACGGCGACCCGCCACGGGGTCGGCAGCCTCGCGGCCAGGCGGTCGACGGGATTGCGCACTACGTGCCCGCCCGCTCGGTGCGCGCGCGGCTCTGCTCCAGCCGCCACGCGGCGATGCGCGCGTGATCGCCCGAGACGAGGACGTCCGGGACCGACCAGCCGCGGAACTCGGCCGGCCGCGTGTAGTGCGGGTACTCGAGCCCGCCCTCGAGCTCGGCGGAGAAGCTCTCGTGCTCGCCTGAGCCCTCGGTGAGCGCGCCCGGGAGCCGTCGCACCACGGCGTCGACGAGCACCATCGCCGGCAGCTCGCCGCCGGACAGCACGTACGGCCCGATCGAGACCGCATCCGTCGCGAGATGCTCCACGATCCGCTCGTCGAAGCCCTCGAAGCGCGACGAGAGCAGCGTCAGCCGCTCCTCGGCCGCGAGCTCCTCGACGAGCGGCTGGTCGAGCGGCCGTCCCTGCGGCGTGAGCGCGACGACGCGGTGATCCGGGCGGCCGCCGTAGACGGCGTCGAGGGCGGCCGCGACGACGTCGACGCGCAGCACCATCCCGGCGCCGCCGCCGTAGGGCTCGTCGTCGACCTGCCCCGCCCGGAGCGGGGTCGTGTCGCGATAGGAGAACAGCCGCAGGTCGAGCTCCGTCCCGAGCACGGCGGCGAGGGGCCGCTGCTCCGTCATCCACGCGAATGCGTGCGGGATCAGCGTGAAGACGTCGAGCTGCACGCGCGCAGGTTAGGAGCCCAGCGAGATGCGGTTCGGCGGCCAGTACGTGGCGAAGACCGGCCCGATCAGGTTGTCGCGCGAGACCGGCCCCCAGACCCGGGAGTCGCAGGAGTTCGCGCGGTTGTCGCCGACCATCAGGTACTGGTCGTCGTGCAGCGCCCAGCGCTTGCCCGAGTGCGTCGCATCGCGGTCGTGGGCGTAGGACTCGTCCAGCCGCTTCCCGTTGGCGTAGAGGAAGCCGTCGCGGTCCTCGATCGTCTCGCCGGGCAGGCCGACGATCCGCTTCACGAACGTCCCGCTCGCGTTGCAGAGCCGCTGTGCCGCGGGCGGCGTCTCGAACACGACCACCTCGCCCCGATCCGGGTCGCGGAAGCGGAAGATGAAGCGGTTGGCGAGCACGCGGTCGGACGAGCTCGCGAGGCAGCCCTCGGCGGGGGCCGCGCAGTGCAGCGTCGGCTCCATCGACGAGGTCGGGATCCGGTACGGGTTCACGACCCACGCCTTGACGGCGAGGACGATCCCGACGGCGACGGCCAGGGTCACGATCCAGTCGATCGCCACGCGGGCGGGGTGCGGGAGGCCCGCGGTCAGACGGTCGATGGGGTTACGCATCCGGGGAGTCAGCGTAGCCGGGTGCGACGAGGATCCGTCCGGCCGGCAGGTCGACGTCGAGGACGCAGGCGCCGACGAGCGGCAGCAGCAGGCCGCTGTCCAGCTCGAGCACGTCGTTCGCGGGCGCGCCGATCACGTCCCTGACCGTTCCGAGGTCGCGGCCGCCCTCCTCCTCGACGCGGAGGCCGACGAGCTGGAAGACGTAGTAGGCGTCCTCCTCCGGCTCCGGGAGCTCGTCGCGGGGCAGCTCGAGCGCGGTCCCGCGCGGGACGCTGCGGTCGAGCCTGATCGCGAGCCGGCCGCCACCGACGCGGCGGGACTCGACCACCTCGACCTCCTCGCCGCCCGCGAGCAGCCGCGCGCCGACGGCGAAGCGCGCCGGGTCGTCGCTCGGCTCCTCGACGACGAAGGCGCCGGCGATGCCGTGCGGCCGGCCGACGCGGCCGACCCGGACGGTCTCGGTCACTCGTCGGCGATGTCGAGGTGCACGCGCTCGTGCGTCCGGGCGGCGCTGGCACGGACGAGCGTGCGCAGGGCTCGCGCGATCCGGCCCTGGCGCCCGATCACCTTGCCGACGTCGTCGGGGGCGACGTGGAGGCGGAGCACGGTCACGCCGTCGCGCTCGCCGCGCTCCACGCGGACCCGGGCCGGGTCGTCGACGAGGCGCCGCGCGAGCTCCTCGACGAGGCGCTCCGACACCGCTAGCGGATGCCCTTGATCTTCAACAGCCGCTCGACCGGCTCGGTGGGCTGCGCGCCCTTCGCGAGCCAGTCCTTGACCTTGTCCTCGTCGAGCTCGATCGTCGACGGCTCGGTCTGGGGGTTGTAACGCCCCACGATCTCGATGAACTTGCCGTCGCGCGGGCTGCGCGAGTCGGCGGCGACGACGCGGTAGATCGGGTTCTTCTTCGAGCCCACCCGCGTGAGCCTCAGCTTCACTGCCACTCGGTGCTTACCTCCGTCCTGCCTTGGTGAGTTCCGGCAAGGACGGCATCTTGCCCTTGCCCATCTGCTTCATCATCTTCTCCATCTGCTTGCGCGCGGTCAGCAGCTGGTTCACCTGCTGAATGTTCGTGCCCGAGCCCGCCGCGATGCGCTTGCGCCGCGACCCGTTGATCAGGTGCGGCATGCGCCGCTCCTTCGGCGTCATCGAGAGCACGATCGCCTCGACGCGCTTCATCTGCCCCTCGTCGATGTCGACGTCCTTCAGCTGGTTCCCCAGCCCCGGGATCATCTTCATCACGCTCTGGATCGGGCCCATCTTCTTGAGCATCTTCTGGGCGGCGAGGAAGTCGTCGAAGGTGAACTGGCCGCGGCGGATGCGCTCCTCCATCGCCGCCTGCTCGTCCTCCTCGACCGCTGCCTCGGCCTTCTCGATCAGCGTGAGCACGTCGCCCATGCCGAGGATCCGCGAGGCCATCCGGTCGGGGTGGAACCACTCCAGCTGGTCGAGCTTCTCGCCGACCGACGCGAGCTTGACGGGCTTGCCGGTGACGGCCTTGACGGAGAGCGCCGCGCCGCCGCGCGCATCGCCGTCGAGCTTCGTCAGGACGACGCCGTCGAAGTCGATCCGCTCCTGGAAGGCCTCGGCCACGTTCACGGCCTCCTGGCCGGTCATCGAGTCGAGGACGAGGAGCACGTTGTGCGGCTTTGTCTCCTTGCGCACCGCCGCCAGCTCCTCCATCAGCGCCTCGTCGATCGAGAGGCGGCCGGCGGTGTCGACGATGACGACGTCGCGGCCGTCGGACTGCGCGCGCTGCAGGCCCTTCCGCGCAGCGACGACAGGGTCCTTCGTCTCCTCGCGGTAGACCGGGACCTGGATCTGGCGGCCGAGCTGCTCGAGCTGGTCGATCGCGGCCGGGCGCTGGAGGTCGGCGGCGACGAGCGCCGGCTGCTTGCCCTCCTTGCGGAGGAGCAGCGCCAGCTTCGCCGAGGCGGTCGTCTTGCCCGAGCCCTGGAGGCCGGCGAGGAGGATCACCGTCGGCGGCCGGCCTGCGAACGCGAGCTTCGAGCTGCCGGCGCCCATGAGCTGGGTCAGCTCCTCGTGGACGATCTTCACGACCTGCTGGCCCGGCGTGAGGCTCTTCGTCACGTCCTGACCGAGCGCGCGCTCCTTGACCTGGTCGACGAACTGCTTGACGACCTTCAGGTTGACGTCGGCCTCGAGCAGCGCGAGCCGGATCTCGCGCATCGCGCGCGAGATCGCCTCCTCGTCGAGCTTCCCCTTGCCACGGAGATCGCCGAGAGCATGCTGCAGCCGGTCGCCGAGGGCGTCGAACATCCGGGGAAGTGTAGAGACGTGCCGTTCTAGTGGAGCGCGGCGGCGAAGGCGCGGGCGGCCTCGTCGCCGAAGACGGCGAAGACGACGCGGTCGAGCGTGCGCGGCTCGTGGGCTCGTGCCTCCTCGACCATGATCCGGGCGCAGTCGCCGAGCGGGAAGCCGCCGACGCCCGTGCCGAAGGCGGGAAGCGCGAGCGAGCGGGCGCCGAGCTCGTCCGCGAGGCGGAGGCAGCTCGCGGTCGTGCGGCGGACGAGGTCGGCGTCGGTGCGGAGGTCCTGGCCCATCACGGCGCCGTGGAGCACCCAGCGGGCCGGGAGGCGGCCGGCGCCGGTGGCGACGGCGCTGCCGAGCGGGATCGGCCCGAGCGCGACGGCCTCGCGCTCGATCTCCTCGCCGCCGGCGCGCTTCAGGGCCCCGGCGACGCCGGCGCCCATCCACAGGTGGTCGTTCGCGGCGTTCGCGACCGCGTCGACCTCGAGCGCGGCGATGTCGCCCTCGACGACCTCGAGCAACACAGGCGCATCCTCGCAGGCCGGAGCGGAGGAATCAGGGACTGTCCCCGGTTATCGGCCCGGGCGGACGTGACTTCTGTGCCGAGAGGGTGACGGTTCGTCCACCGGCGGTGGGCTCGGGTCGCTCCGTGCGAGGATCCGCTCACGACGGCCTGCCGGTGCGCCCCGGGAACGGGTGCCGACGCGGGGCGATGCCCCTGCGCCTCAACCAGAGACGAGCGCCCGCGCGAAGTCGTCCGGGTCGAACGGACGCAGGTCGTCGAGACTCTCCCCCACGCCGACGAGCTTCACCGGCAGGCCCAGCTCGTGGGCGATCGCGACCGCGATCCCGCCCTTGGCCGAGCCGTCCAGCTTCGTGAGCGCCACGCCCGTGACCTCGACCGCCTCGCCGAAGAGCCGCGCCTGCTGCAGCCCGTTCTGGCCCGTGGTCGCGTCGACGACGAGCAGCGTCTCGTGCGGGGCGCCGTCGAGCTTCCCGGCGATCACGCGGCGTACCTTGGCGAGCTCCTCCATCAGGTTCGCCTGCGTATGGAGGCGTCCGGCCGTGTCGACGATGACCACGTCCCGCCCCCGCGCCTGCGCGGCCTCGACCGCGTCGAAGGCGACTGCAGCTGGATCCGCCCCGCGCACGGAGCCGACGAAGTCCGCCTCGGCGCGCTTCGCCCAGATCTCGAGCTGCTCCTCCGCGGCGGCGCGGAAGGTGTCGGCGGCGCCGAGGATGACGCTCAGCCCGTGCTCGCGGAGCTTGGAGGCGAGCTTGCCGATCGTCGTCGTCTTGCCCGTACCGTTGACCCCGACGACGAGGATCACGGTCGGCGACGGGGACACGTTCAGGGTCGCGGGCTCGCCGAGCATCGCGGCGATCTCCTCCGCCAGCGCCTCGCCGAGGTCGCCGAGCTCGCCGCGCGCCTCCAGCCGCTGCACCAGCTCGGCCGTGGCCGGGACGCCGACGTCGGCGGTGATGAGCGCCTCCTCCAGCCGCTCCCAGGCCGCGTCGTCCTCCGGGTCGAAGGCCGCGACCGCGATCTGCTCGGTCAACGCCCGCCGGGAGCGGCCGAGCGAGTCGCGCAACCGGCCGATGAAGCCCTGCTGCTCCTCGGGCGTCTCGTCCGTCCCGGCCGGGTCGTCGCCCAGCAACTCTCCCCACGTCCGCGGCACGGCGGCGAACGTTAGCCTCAGGACATGGTCAGCTGGGACGAGGTGCGGGCGCTCGCGCTGGCGCTGCCGGAGGTCGAGGAGGGGACGTCGTGGGGCCGGTCGTCGTTTGCCGTGCGCGGCAAGACGTTCGCCGGGCTGAGCCGCCACGAGGGCGCGATGTGGGCGCGGTGCGACCGCGAGGAGCGGCCGCTGATCGTCGACTCGAACCCGGAGGTCTACCGCCTCACACCGCACTTCGAGGCCTCGCCGGCGTACCTGCTCGTCTGGCTCGAGCACGCCGACGAGGACGAGGTGCGCGAGCGGCTGATCGACGCGTGGCTGCTCAAGGCGCCGAAGCGACTCTCCGCGCAGCACGCGTTCGACTAACCGGCGACCGCGACCTCCTGCACCTGCGGCAGGCGCCGCGAGACGATCTGCGACACGCCGTCACCGCCCATGGTCACGCCGTAGAGCACGTCCGCCGCTTCCATCGTCCGCTTCTGGTGCGTGATGACGACGAACTGCGCCTGCTCCGCGTAGCGGCGGAGGAGCTCGACGAAGCGGCCGATGTTCGTGTCGTCGAGAGCCGCCTCGACCTCGTCGAGGAGGTAGAAGGGGCACGGCCGCGCGAGGAAGAGCGCGAACAGGAACGAGATCGCGCCGAGCGACTTCTCGCCGCCGGAGAGGAGCGAGAGCCGCGTGATCCTCTTGCCGGCCGGCCGGAGCTCGATCTCGATCCCGGCGGTCTCTCCCTCCTCGTCGGCCTCGGTCAGGCGGAGCCGGCCCGTGCCGCCCGGGAACAGCGTGGCGGCCACGTCCTCGAAGTTCGCCGCCACCGACGCGAAGGTCTCCGCGAAGCGCCGCTCGACCGTGTCGGTCAGCTCGGCGCGCAGCGTCTCGAGCTCCTCGAGCGAGGCCTCGAGGTCGGCGCGCTGCGTCGCGAGCTCCTCGAGGCGCGCCTTCTCCGCCTCGTACTCCTCCTTGGCGAGCGGGTTCACCTGGCCGAGCTGGAAGCGACGCCGCTCGAGCCGCTCGACGCGCTCCGACAGCTCGCCGCGATCGTCGCCCTCGGACGGGTCCGCGCCGGCCTCGTCGAGGCGACGGCGGGCGTCGTCGGCGTCGGCGCCGATCCGCGCGAGCTCGACGTCCACGGCCGCGGCACGCTCTCCCGCCTCGGCGGCCTCGCGCCGAAGCTCGGCCTCCTGCGCGCCGAGCTCGCGCAGCCGCGCGGCGAGCTCCGACGCCCGGAGCGAGCCCGCGTCGACGCGCGCACGCAGCGGCGCCTCGCCACGGCTCGCGAGCTCGGTGCCCACGGCGAGGGCGGTCTCGAGCCGCTCGACAGCCGCGAGCGCCCGGCGCAGCAGCACGGCGTCGCGCCGGCGTCGCGACGGGCTCGCCGCCGCGAGCGCGTCCTGCGCCGTGCGGGCCTTCGCCGCGGCCTGGGCCGCGCGTCCGACCGCGTCGTCGGCCACGGCTGCGAGCCGGTCGGCCGTCGTCCGCAGCGCCGTCGCGTCCTCGTCCACGTCGATCGCCGTCTGCACCGCCTCGACGCCGAGCCGGGCGAGCCGGAGCTCGACCGCGGCGACGCGCTCGCCCGCCTCGCCGGCGACGCGACGGGCTTCGCCTTCCGCGGCCGCGATGCGGCGAAGGTCGTCGGCAAGGCCCTCGCCCTCCTGCCGCGCACGCGCGACCGCAGCGGCGAGCGGCTCCTCGAGCCTCGTCGACGAGGCATCGAGCGCCCCCGCCGTCCGCGCGGCCGCGTCGACGATCCGGCCCAGGTACGCGGCGTCCGGCCGCCTCCGGCCCGCGAGATGCGCGAACGGGGCGAACGCCTCCTCGGCCTTCGCGGCCTCGGCCTCGCGAGTCGCGGCGGTCCCGGCGGCGTCGGACGCAGCCTCGGCCAGGCGCGTTGCCTCCGCCGCGAGCGCCTTCCGGCGCGCGTCGAGCTCGAGCAGCACCGCCTCCGCGGTCTCGCCGGCGAACCAGAGCTCGCCGCGCTCCGGGTCGTAGCCGTGGCCCTCGGGGGTCACGGCCGGGCCGTCGGAGCCGAGCAGCTCCTCGCGCGGCACGACACGCGTCTCGCCGCACGACCTCCTCGGCGCGCGTCCCGACGAGCACCGACACGGCGCCGAGCCCGGCTGCGCGCGCACGCTCGAGCAGCTCGAGCCCCGCGATCGGATCGTCGGCCACGAGCGCCGCCGCCCGCCAGCCGAGCGCCGCCGCGACGGCGCGCTCCTGCCCCGGCTCGACGTCCACGAGGCCGATGGCGAGCCGCTCCCCGTCCTCCGCGAGCGCCCGCGCCGCCGGCGGCAGCCCCTCGCGCTCCGCGAGCGAGCGCTCCAGCGCCGTCAGCCGCTCCCGCGCCGCCTCGGCCTGCGCGGCGAGCCCGTCGGCCTCGACGCGCGCCGCGCGTGCCGCCGCCGACCGCTCGCGCGCCTCGCGCTCGAGCTCGGCCGGATCAGGCCCCGACCACGACTCGGCCTCCGCGAGCTCGGCCCGGACGACCTCCAGGAGCGCCGCAGCCGACTCGCGTCGTACCCCAAGCCGCTCGACCGCGCCGCGCAGCCGCAGGAGCGCGTCTGCCGCCCGTTCGCGCGCCGCCCCAGCGACCCGCGCCGACTCCTCGGCCGCCGTCCGCTCCGCGAGCACCGCGGCGAGCCGCTCGTCGGCCTCGGCGCGCAGCCGGCGGTCGACCGCCGCGACCCGGGACTGCGCGACCGCGGCCTCGCGGACGGCCCGCTCCCGCTCCGCCGCTGCGGCCCCGGACGCGCCCGCCGCCTTCGCGGCCTCGCGCTCGAGCCGCAACAGCTCCGGCGACGGGCCCGCGTCCTCCGCCTCCGTGTCCCCGAGCTCGGCCCGGAGCGACTGAGCGAGCACGTCCGCCGCTTCGCGGCGCATCCCGACCCGCTCGCCGGCGCTGCGGAGCCGGTAGAGCGCCGACGTCGCCGTCTCGCGCCCACCGGCCGAGTCCGCCAGCTCCTCCTCCGCCTGCTGCCGCTGCGCGAGCACGTCCTCGAGCCGGGCCTCCGTCCGACGCCGCGCCGCGAGGGCCGCAGCCTTCCGCTCCTCGCCCTCCTCGAGCCGGGTGTCGGCCGCGGCGAGGTCGAGCTCCGCGACGCGCGCCCGCAGTTGCGCGATCTCTACCCCGAGCTTCTCCGCGCGCTCGGCCGCCGTGGCCTGGAGCGCGAGCGGCCGCAGCCGCTTCCGCACCTCGTCCTCGATGTCCCGCGCGCGCTCCACCTGGATCGCGACCCGCGCGAGCTTGAGCTCGGCGCGATGCCGCCGGCGCTTGAAGCGGCCGAGCCCCGCCGCCTCCTCCAGCAGCTCGCGGCGCCGCTCCGCGCTCGCGCCGAGGATCTCCTCGACCTTGCCCTGGCCGATGATCGAGTGCATCGCGCCGCCGAGGCCGAGGTCGGCGAGCAGCTCGACGAGGTCGATCCGGCGCACGTGCGCCCCGTTCACGAGGTACTGCCCCTCGCCGCCGCGCTGCAGGCGCCGCGCGATCGAGAGCTCGGCGTAGTCGACCGGCCCGTCCCCATCGCTGTTGTCGAAGAGGAGCTCGACCTGCGCGTGATCCGCCGCCGGCCGCGTGGCCGAGCCCGCGAAGAGGACGTCGTCGGGCTTCTCGGCCCGCAGCTCGTGCGGGGCGAGCGACCCGGCGGCCCAGACGATCGCGTCCGCGACGTTCGACTTGCCCGAGCCGTTCGGGCCGACGATCACGCCGACGCCGTGCTCGAACCGGATCTCGACAGGGTCCGGGAACGACTTGAAGCCGCGGATCTTGATCGCGGAGAGGTGCACCGGAGCCGGAGGCTAACGCTGCCTGCGGATGGAGGAATCGCGAAGGCGGGGTCGAAGCGCCCCCGGCCTCACTCGACGCGCTCGAGCTCGAGGTGCGCCAGCGCCTCGCGCGCCGCCTCCTGCTCGGCGGCCTTCTTCGAGCGCCCGCTGCCGCGGCCGACCTCCTCGTCGGCGACGACGGCGGCGCAGGTGAAACGACGGTCGTGCGGCGGCCCCTCGACCTCGATCACGGTGTAGACGACGGCGCGGCCGGTGCGGGCGAGCGCCTCCTGCAGCTCCGTCTTGTGGTCGACGTGGCTCGTGAGCGCGTACTCGATCCGCGGGTCGAACGCCTCCACGACGGCCGACTCGACGGCCTCGAACCCGTGCTCGAGGAAGAGCGCCGCGAGCGCCGCCTCGAGGATCGCGGCGAGGACGTTGCGGTTGTGCGAGAGCCGCTCGAGCTCCTCCGTCGGGAGGCCCGTGGCCGAGATCGCGCGGAGCTTCTTGTCGAGCTCCAGGTCGCGCGCGACGACCGCGCAGCTCGCGCGCGAGACGACGTGCGAGCGCACCTTCGCGAGCCGACCCTCGCTGAAGTCCGGGTAGCGCTCGTACAGGGCCCGCGCGATGGCGAGCTCCAGCACGCTGTCCCCCAGGAACTCCAGCCGCTCGTACGACGAGGCGCGGTCGGGAGCCCAGGACGAGTGCGTGAAGACGGGCTCGGCGCGCTCCGGCGGCAGCTCGTCGATCAGCCGCCCGAGCTCGCCGGGCCCGCCGCGACCCCTACTGGTGCCCGTGGACGTAGTCGACGGCCTGGCCGACGGTCTGGATCTTCTGCGCGTCCTCGTCCGAGATCTTGATCCCGAACTGATCCTCGAGCTCCATGATCAGCTCGACGAGGTCGAGGGAGTCGGCGTCGAGATCCTCCTGGAAGTTCGCCTCGTCGTTGATCTCGCCTTCCTCCACCCCGAGCTGCTCGCTCAGGACCTCCTTCACGCGCTCGTAGATCTCCTCACGCGACGCGGCCATCTCACCTCTATTCGTTCGATTCCCGGAAAATCCGGGCGATCATACACGGGGGTCTGCGGCCCGTTGCGGGAGCCGCGCGGACAGCCGATCGACCACGTCGTGCTCCACCCCGCGCGCCGCCAGCCGGATCGCATTCGCGATCGCGCGGCGCGACGAGTTGCCGTGCGCGATCACCGAGAGGCCGCGCAGGCCGAGCAGGTACGCGCCCCCGTAGGTGTCCGGGTCGAGGCGGTTCCGCAGCGACCGCGCGGCGGGCCGGATGAGCAGCCCGCCGACCTTCCCGCGCGAGGACGAGGCGATCTCCTCGCGCAGCGCGTCGAGCAGCGTGCGGATCGTCCCCTCGAGCAGCTTCAGCGAGACGTTGCCGGTGAAGCCGTCGGTGACGACGACGTCCGCGGCGCCCTCGAGCAGCTCCCGCGACTCGGTGTTGCCCTCGAAGTTGAGGTCGCTCGCGGCGAGCAGCTCGTGGGCCTCGAGCGTGAGCTGGTTCCCCTTCTCCGGCTCCTCGCCGATCGAGAGCAGCCGCACGGACGGGCGCGGGAGGTCGAGCACCTCCTCCGCGAAGATCGCGCCCATGTAGGCGAACTGGAGCAGGTGCTCGGGGCGCGCGTCGGCGTTCGCGCCGGAGTCGAGGAGGACGCTGGGGCCGCGTCGCGAGGGCAGGACGACGGCGATCGCGGGCCGCATCACGCCGGGCAGCCGCCGCACGTGGAGGAGTCCGGCCGCGAGCATCGCGCCGGTGTTGCCGGCGGAGAGGACCGCGGCTGCGCGCCCGTCGGCGACGAGCCTGTTCGCGACGACGAGCGAGCTGTCGGGCTTCGCGCGGACGGCCTCGGCGGGCTTCTCGTCCATCGCGACCTCCTCGGTCGCCTCTACGAGCTCGAGCCCGTGCGTGTCGAGGCCCGCCGGCCCGACGAGCACGACGTCGATCCCCTCGCCGGCGGCTTCGACCGCGCCCGCGACGACCTCCTCGGGCGCGCGGTCGCCGCCCAAGGCGTCGACCGCGATGCGTCCCACTACGGAGCCTGGATGCGGAGCGGCTCGACCTCGCGGCCCTTGTAGGTGCCGCAGGTCGGGCAGAGTCGGTGCGGCCGCTTCGGCTGCCCGCAGTTCGGGCAGACGTTCGGGCGCGGCGCCTCGATCGAGTGCTGCGCGCGGCGCTTGTCGCGGCGCGACTTGCTCGTCTTCTGCTTGGGGACGGCCATGGCCGCGCGGGAGTGTAGCTAAAGCGGAATCTCGACAGTTGGCGCCACGGCCTCGAGAAAGCGCCGGTCGTGCGAGACGACGACGAGCGCACCGTCGTAGCCCGCGAGCGCCGCCTCGAGCTGCTCGACCGCCTCGAGGTCGAGGTGGTTCGTCGGCTCGTCGAGCACGAGGAGGTTCACGCCGCGCGCCTGGAGCTCGGCGAGGTGCGCGCGGGTCCGCTCGCCCGGGGAGAGGCCGGCCGCGGGCCGCGTCACGTCGTCGGCGCCGAGGCCGAACTTCGCGAGCAGCGTCCGCGCCTCCACGGGCACGAGCCCGGTCCGCTCCCCGAACGTCGCCAGCAGGGGCTCCTCGCCCGCGTAGGAGCGCCGCGCCTGGTCGAGGACGCCGATCGTCGTCCGGCGCCCGATGCTCCGGGCGCCCGCCACGAGCGGGAGCTCGCCGAGGAGCATCGCGAGCAACGTCGACTTCCCCGAGCCGTTGCGGCCGGTGACGGCGACGCGGTCGCCGGGCGCGAGGTCGACGTCGACGGGGCCCAGCCGAAACGACCCGCGCTCCGCGACGGCGCCCTGCAGCGCGGCGAGGCGGTCGCCGCCGCGCTCCCCGGCGCGCAGCGTCAGCCGCAGCTCCCACGGCTCGAACGGCTTCTCGACCTCGTCGACGCGCTCGAGCGCGCGCTCGGCCTGACGCACCTTGGTCATCAGCGCGTGCGTGCCGCGACGGTCGGCGCCGCCCGTGCGCCTGCCCATCGAGTCGCCGTGGGCGCGCGCCTCGCTCGAGCGCGCCTGGAGCAGCGCCTCGACGTGCCGGCGCCGCTCCTGTGCATCGGCGAAGCGCTCGTACTGCGCGCCGGCGCTCGAGCGCGCGCCGCTCCGCGTACTCGCTCCAGCCGCCGGCCCACTCCCGGATCCCGTGCGTCCACGGATCGACCTCGACGATCCTCGTCACGACCCGGTCGAGGAGCGCGCGATCGTGCGAGACGACGACGAGGCCGCCCTCGCGCCGCAGCAGGAAGCGCTCGAGCCGGTCGAGGCCGTCGAAGTCGAGGTCGTTCGTCGGCTCGTCGAGCAGCAGCACGTCGAAGCGGGAGAGCAGGATCGCCGCGAGCGCGAGCCGGGCCGCCTGCCCGCCGGAGAGCTGGGTGGTCGGCCGGTCGAGCTCGACGTCGAGGCCGAGCTCGGCGCAGACGGCGCCCGCGCGCGCGTCGAGGTCGCCGCCGCCGAGCGCGAGGAACCGCTCGAGCGCCGAGCGCGTACGGCTCGCCGGCGGCCGGATCCGACGCGAGGGCGGCAGCGCCGTCGGCGAGCGCCCGCTCCGCGTCCGCGATCCCGGTGCGCCGCGCGAGGTAGCCGCGCATCGTCTCGCCCGGCTGCGCGTCCGGCTCCTGCGGCAGGTACCCGACGGAGAGTGTCGCCGGCGCGCGCGTCACCGTCCCCGCGTCGGGCGCCTCGAGCCCCGCTGCGAGCCGGAGCAGCGTCGACTTGCCCACGCCGTTCGGGCCGACGAGGCCGACGCGCTGCTCGGCGCCGATCGTCAGCGTGACGTCGGTGAGGACGGTGCGGGCGCCGTGGTGTCTGGCGACGCCGGCGAGCTGGACTCGCATGCGGGAACCTCCTGATCGAGAGGGGACCGCGCCTCCGGTCGGGGGCGCGGCGAGGGTCGGCTGTGCTCGATCAGTTCGTCATGGGAGGGCGCCGGGGCGCCGTCAGGGAGGATAGCGGCCGTGGACGCCGACCTCGCCCTCGCGCTCGAGCTCGCGGACCTCGCGGACGGAATCGCGCTGCCGCGCTTCCGCGCGCTCGACCTCGCCGTGCGCACGAAGCCCGACCGCACGCCCGTCACCGAGGCGGACGAGGCGGTCGAGCGCGCGATCCGGGAACGGCTCGCCGAAGCGCGGCCGGACGATGCGATCCTCGGCGAGGAGGAAGGAGCTAGTGGCTCAGAGCCACAAACTCCCTCGGGCCGCCGCTGGATCGTCGACCCGATCGACGGGACGCGGAACTACTCGCGCGGGATCCCCGCCTGGTTCACGCTGATCGGGCTCGAGGTCGGCGGACGCGTCGAGGTCGGCGTGGCCTCCGCACCTGCGCTCCGGCGCCGCTGGTGGGCGCGCCTGGGCGACGGGGCGTTCGCGAACGGGGAGCCGATCCGCGTCTCGGCGGTCGGCACGATCGAGGACGCGGTCGTCTCCTTCGCCGCCAGCAGCCGCGCGCGGATCGAGCCCCTGCTGCAGCGGGCCTGGCACCCGCAGGCGTACTCGGACGCGTGGGCGCACGTGCTCGTCGCGGAAGGGGCCGTCGACGCCGCGATCGAGCACTCGCTCAGGCCCTGGGACATCGCCGCCCTCGTCCCGATCGTGGAGGAGGCGGGCGGCCGCGTCACCGCCGTCGACGGCCGCCCGGCGCTCGTCGGCCCCGGCCTCGTGACGACGAACGGCGTCCTCCACGACGCCGTGCTCGCCGCGGTCTAGAGCCGGTCCTTGAGCGCCTCGAGCGCGGCCCAGCGCTCGTCGGTGCGCTCCTCCTCGTGCTCGTGCGGCTCGACGTTGAGGTCCTTGCCGCAGACCGGGCAGAGGCCGGCGCAGTCGGGCCGGCACAGGATCTGCGTCGGCAGCCCCAGCGCGAGCGCGTCGCGCGCCCAGGCGGACAGGTCCAGCTGGTCGTCCCGGACGTAGGGGGACGCGAGGTCCTCGCTGTCCGGCTTCGTCGCCTGGTACTCGCGCGCGGAGACGTCACGGTCGATGACGGCGTCCGCGAGGCAGCGCATGCAGGGGCCGTGGAGCCGCGCGGAGAAGCGCAGATCGAACACGGTTCCGGTCGAGGCCTGGGTCACGGTCAGCTCGGCGGGCACGCGCTCGGGGACCGGCAGGTACCGCTGGCCGCCGAACTCGAAGGGCTCGAGCTCGATCTCGACGCGGTCGCGGAACTGCTCCCCGGAGCGGAGCCTGAGCCGACGGAGGCTGAAGCTCGTCACGCGGCCCAGCGTAGCGCTGTAAGGCTTCTGTGAGCAGCGCATCGTCCGGCGATCGAACGGGCATCCGGCCACGGACACGCGACCCGAGGGGGGCTCCGATGACTCACGCCACGCACGCAGTTCGCGCGCATCCGAGAAAGACGGCCGGGACGGTGCTGCTCGCGGCGCTCGTCGCGCTCGCGACGGCCGCCGTGGTCGGATATCTGCCGTCGCCGGTCACGGCCGCGCAGGCCCAGTACGGACCGACGAACACGGCCCTGCCGACGATCTCGGACACCACGCCGCAGAGCGGCCAGGCGCTCACGGCGAGCAACGGCACCTGGACGGGCGACGCGCCGATCACGTTCACGTACCAGTGGCAACGCTGCAACGCGTCGGGCGCCTCGTGCGTCGCGATCGCCGGCGCCACCGCCCAGACGTACACCGTCCAGGCCGCCGACGTCGGCTCGACGCTGCGCGTTGCGGTGACGGGTCGGAACACGGTGGGCACGTCGACCGCGACCTCGGCCGCGACCGCGGCCGTCACGCGCGGCACCGGCCCCGTCCCGATCGAGAACGTGACGCCGCCGAACCGGCTGCTGATTCAGTCGGTGCAGTTCACGCCGCGCCGCCTCTCGTACAGCAATACGCGGGCCTTCTCCATCCGCGTCCGCGTGCTCGAGACGAGCTCGCGGCGGCCGGTGAGCGGCGCGCTCGTGTTCATCCGCTCGACGCCGATCGTGACCACCACGCCGGCGGAACGGGTGACCGGCGACACCGGCACGATCGTCTTCACGGTCCGCACCGAGAGGGACTTCCGCCAGCTGCTGCGGCCGGGCTACAGCGTGCAGTTCTTCGTCCGTGCGCGGAAGGCCGGCGAGGACCTGCTCGCCGGGGTGTCGTCCCGGCGCCTCGTGCAGGTCGGGATCGGCCGCTGAGACCGTAGGCGTGCTCGGGGCCTCCTCCGAGGGGGGCCCCGGGCTACCCCGGTGCGATCCCGAGGGGGTTGAGCCGGAGCGCCTGCGCGAGGGCGCGGGCGCGCGCATTGCCGCGAAGGCTGTTCGCGAGCGCGAGCCAGAGCTCCGGATCGCTCGGGTCCCGGGCGACCGCCCGGCGCAGGCTCGCGCGGGCGGCCTCGACGTCGCCGCGGGCGTACTGGGCCTCGCCGCGCAGCCGCAGCGCCACTGCCGACCACGGCGCGAGCCAGGCGGCGTGGCGGGCGCGCGTCTCTGCGTCGATCCACGACCCTTCGGCAGCGGCGTCCTCCGCCTGGGCGACGGCGGTGTTCCCGACCAGGCCGACGAGCGCGGCCAGCCCGACGGCGGTGGTTCCGAGGACGAGCGCGAGCCGCAGGCGCGGGCCGACGATCGCCGCAGGCGCACGCGGGCGCGCGAGCAGGAGCAGCGCGGCAGCGGCGGCCAGCGCCGCGACGACCACGGCCGGGACGGCCCAGTCCCGGTCGATGCCGGCGTGGACGAGGAAGGCCGCGTAGGCCGACGCCGCTGCGGGGGCGAGCGGCTCGTGCCGGATCGAGGCGGCGGCCGCGACGGGCACCGCGAGCGCGGCCGCGAGCAGCGCCAGGCCGAATGGGCCCACCTCCTCCAGCGTCTCGAGGTAGACGTTGTGCGCGTCGTCCGCCTGCACGGCGTCGCTCCGCTGGTGGAGCCAGACGCGGGGATACGTGCCGGCGCCGGTGCCCACGAGCGGCTCCGACCGCGCCTCCTCCGACGCGACGCGCCAGAGCTCCTCGCGCTCCGGATCGAAGCGGACGCCGGCGACGATCGCGACGACGAGTCCGAGTGCGACCGCGACCGGGTACGCGAGCGGGGACCGGGCGAACCGGAGCGCACCCGCCGCGGCGAGCCCTGCGACGAGCGCGAGCCACGCGCCGCGGCTCCCGAGCGTGACGAGCGGGACGAGGAGGAACCCCGCAGCCGCCGCAGCCCCGATGCGGGCGGACGGTCGCACCGTTGCGAGCCCGAGCCCGAGCGCGATCGCGAGACCGAGGACGAGGAGGATCGCGAGCGCGTGCTCGTCGGCCAGGGGACGTGCCGCTCCCGCCGCGCTCACGGCGTCGTCGTCGCGCAGGAGCAGGTTCGCGGCGGCGACGACGAGGATCCCCGCGAGGGTGCCGACGAGCAGCGGCCCGGCGGCGGCGCGCCGTCCGGCGAGCAGGAAGGCCGCTGCGGCGGCCGCGTACACGAGCAGGCGCTGCGACTCGAGGATCGAGCTCGGGAGGCTGAGTGACCAGGCCGCCGACAGCGCCGCCCACGCGGCGACGAGCCCGAGCGCCGCGAGGAAGGCGAGCTCGAGGCGGCTCAGGCGAATGCGGAGCCGGAACGCGAGCGCCGCGACCGCGACCGCCGCGAGCCCGAGCCCGGCCCAGCCCCACGCGGGCGGCGCGATCCCCCCGTCTGCGAGCCCGAGCCCGGCGACCGCGAGCGCCGCGGCGGCGCCCGGCACCAGCAGTGAACGATCGTCGGGGAGGCGGAGCGCCGGGCCGCTCGGCCTAGTACCCGCCGCCGTCGTCCTCGACGATCGGCCCGACACCGGCGACGACGCTCTCCTGCGAGCGCTCCTGCAGGCGCTCGCGGCCGCGCTTCACGGCCTGGAGGAACTTGTCGAGGTTGACCTCGAGCGTCGAGAGGATGCCGTCCGCCCAGTCCTCCATCTCGAGCCGGGTCTCGCGTGCCTGCCGCCGGGCCTCGTCGACGATCTCCTGCGCCTGGCGCTCGGCGATCTTCACGATCTCGGTCTGCGAGGCCTCGCGCACGGCCTGCTCGCGCGCCTCGTTGACGAGCCGGTCGGTCTCGCGCTTCGCCTCGGCGAGCATCTCCTGCCGCTCCTTGACGATCCAGCGGGCCTGCTTGATCTCCTCCGGGATCGTCGCGCGCATCTGGTCGAGGATGTCGTAGATCTCCTCGCGGTCGATCCGCACCTGGTCGGTGAGCGGCACGGCCTTCGCGTTGTGCACGAGGTCGTCGAGCTTGTCGATGAGAACGAGGACGTCCATGGCTCAGAGGAGTGTAACGAGGAGGTGTTCGCGTGAGGCGCGCGGTGTCCTCCACGCGGAGGCGCCTACTCCGTCGGGCGCTCGGGCGTCCCGGGACGGCCGTCCGGGAAGAGCACCTTGAACCGCTCGGCCACCGTCGCGGGGACGAGGGCCGAGACGTCGCCGCCGAACGCCGCGATCTCCTTCACCCCGCTCGACGAGACGAAGCTCACCTGCGGACTCGCCATCACGTACACGGTCTCGATCTCCGGCGCGAGCGTGCGGTTGAGCTGGTTCATCTGGAACTCCCACTCGAAGTCCGAGATCACGCGCAGGCCCTTCACGATCGCCTTCGCCTGCCAGCGGCGCGCGAAGTCGACGACGAGCTCCGAGAAGACGTCCACCTCCACGTTGTCGAGGTCCTCGAGCGCCTCGCGCAGGAACCCGACGCGCTCCTCGAGCGAGAACATCGGCGTCTTGTGCTGCGGCGCGCCGACGACGCCGACGACGACGCGGTCGAAGATCGAGGCCGCGCGGCCGATCACGTCGACGTGGCCGAACGTGACCGGGTCGTACGAGCCGGGGCAGATGGCGGTGATCACGGCTCGAAGAGCGTAAGGCGTGCGGCGCCGTAGCGTCGCGAGGTGCGCTTCGCGAGCGACGGCAGCTCGGGCTCCTCGCGGGACGAGCTCTCGACGACGGCGAGGCCGTCGGGCGTGAGCAGCGTCGGCAGGTGGCGGTCGAGCGCCGGCAGGACGGCCGCGAGCGCGGCGTAGGGCGGGTCGACGAGCACGAGGGCGTAGCGCCGTCCGGCCTGGGCCTCGAGGGCGAGCGCGCGGGCCGCGTCCTGCTGCACGACGCGGGCGCCGGTCAGGCGGAGCTTCTCGAGGTTCGCGTCGATCGCGCGGCAGGCGGCCCGGTCGGACTCGACGAAGGTGACGCGGGCGGCGCCCCGCGAGAGCGCCTCGAGGCCCATCGCACCCGAGCCGGCGAACAGGTCGAGCACCTCGGCACCGTCGACCGGGCCGATCAGGTTGAAGGCGGCCTCGCGGACGCGGTCGCCCGTCGGGCGCGTGTCGGTGCCCTTCGGCGCCTGGATCCGGTGCCCCTTGCGTGTGCCGGCGATGATCCGCACCGGCGCATTCTGGCGCGGGCTACGGGAGGCGGACGACCAGCTCGATCGCCGGCCCGTCGGGCGCTGCGCGACCAGGTCGCCGAGCCCGCGGACGAGCGCGAGCGCCGGCTGGTTGGAGCGGTCGACCACGGCCCGGAGGCGAAGGATCCCCTGCTCGTGCGCGAGCCGGGCGAGCTCCGCGACGAGGCGCCGGCCCACGCCGCGCCCCTGCCACTCGTCGACGACCTCGAAGGCGATCTCCGCCTCGGGCGCGTCGCCGTCGCGGACGAACCGCGCCAGGCCGATCGCGCGGCCGCCGGCGACGTCGAACGCCGTCACGGCCTCGTGCCCGCAGCAGCCGACGTCGACGAGCACGTCGAGGTCGCGCTCGGGCAGGCGCGGCTTGGCTCCGAGGAAGCGGAGGCGGCGCGAGCGGTCGGAGAGGCCGTGGAAGACCTCGAGCACCGTCTCGCGCTCGCCGGAGCGCAGGGGGCGAAGGGCGATTCCGTCCATCCGTCGAGGGTGCCGACGGCGGGGCAGCCGCGCCGTTCGGCGATCCGGCCGCGTGAGGTGCGGCCGACCGAACCCCGCCTACGAGGCGCCGAGCAGGTCAGCGCCCGCGAGCAGCGCGTCGACGTCGTCCGCGAGCACGCCCTCGTCGGCGAGCCCCTGCGCGGCGGCGCGCGCCTCGTCGAGCAGCGCCCGGTCGCGGGTCACGCTCGCGAAGCGGAGGTCGGAGAGTCCCGACTGCCGCGCCCCGGCGAGCTGGCCCGTGCCGCGCAGCTCGAGGTCCTTCTCGGCCAGCTCGAAGCCGTCCGTCGTGTCGACCAGCGCCTTGAGCCGCGCCTGCGCGCTCTCGGTCAGCTCGTCCGGCGGCCGCGAGACGAGCAGGCAGTACGACTGCTCGGCGCCGCGCCCGACGCGCCCGCGGAGCTGGTGCAGCTGCGCGAGCCCGAAGCGGTCGGCCTCCTGGACGATCATCACCGTCGCGTTGGGGACGTCGACGCCGACCTCGATCACGGTCGTCGCGACGAGGACGTCGAGCTCGCGGGCCTTGAACGCGCGCATGAGCTCGCGGCGGTCGGCCGGCCTGAGGCGGCCGTGGAGGCAGCCGACGCGGAAGCCGCGCAGCTCGCCGCCCTGCAGCTGCTCCGCCTCCTGCTCGGCGGCGCGGGCGCGCGACGTCTCCGACTCCTCGATGAGCGGGCACACGACGTACGCCTGGCGTCCTTCCTCCAGCAGACGGCGCAGGCGCGTGTACGCCTCCGAGGCCCGCGCCTCGGGGATCCAGCCGGTGACGATCGGACGCCGGTTCGCGGGCGGGCGCGCGATCTCGGAGACGCGCAGGTCGCCGTAGACCGTGAGCGCGAGGGTGCGCGGGATCGGCGTCGCGGTCATGTGCAGCACGTGCGGCGCGCGGCCCTCGACCAGGGCGGCCCGCTGCTCGACGCCGAAGCGGTGCTGCTCGTCGACGACGGCGACGGCGAGGTCGGCGAACTCGACCTGCTCCTGGATGAGTGCGTGCGTGCCGACCGCGAGCTGCGCCTCGCCGCTCGCGAGCGCGGCGCGCGCGGCCGCGTGCTCCTTCGCCCGCAGCGCGCTCGTCAGCAGCACGACGCGGACGCCGAGCTCGGCGCAGAGGCCCTCGATCGTGAGGAAGTGCTGCTCCGCGAGCGTCTCCGTCGGCGCCATCAGCGCCCCCTGGCGGCCGTGCTCGACCGCGCGGAGGAGGGCGTAGAGCGCGACGACGGTCTTCCCCGAGCCGACGTCGCCCTGCAGCAGCCGCTGCATCGGCACGGTGCGCGCGAGATCGGCGTCGACCTCGCGGACGGCCGTCTCCTGCTCGGGCGTGAGTGTGAAGGGCAGCGCCTCGCGGTAGCGCCGGATCAGCTCGCCCGGCTCGCCGAGCGGCGGCGCGATCGCGGCCTCGCGCTCGCGGGCGCGACGGGCGATCGCGAGCTGGAGCACGAGCAGCTCGTCGAAGGCGAGGCGCCGGCGCCCCGCCTCGGCCTCGTCGAGGTCGCGCGGCCGGTGGAGCGCGACCATGGCGTCGCGGCGCAGCGGCAGGCTCTCGTCCTCGCGGAGCACGGCCGGGAGCGGGTCCGCGAGCGCGTCGACGTCCGCGAGCGCGGCCTCGACGAGCCCTCGCAGCCGCTGCGGGGTCACGTCCTCCGTGGCCGGGTAGACCGGCGCGTAGTCGGCCGTGGCGCGGGCGTCGCCGACGTCGTAGGTCTTCACCGCGAAGCCGCCGCGGCGCGAGAGCGAGCCGCGCAGGCGAACCTCCGTCCCGGGCGTCAGGCGGTCGGCGACCCAGGGCTGGTTGAACCAGACCGCGTCGATCTCGCCACTGTCGTCACGGACGCGGACGTTCTGGACGGTCAGGCGCCGCGCCGTCCGCCGGCTCGAGGCGCGCACGACGGTGCCGGCGATCGCGACCTCCTCCTCGCCGAACAGGTCGCGGATCGGGCGCTCCGGCGCCGCCTCCTCGTAGCGGTGCGGCCGGTGCTGCAGCAGGTCGCCGACCGTGCGCAGGCCGAGGCGCGCGAGGCGCCGCGCGAGCGCCTGACCGATCCCGGGCAGCGTCTCCACGCCCCGCTCGAGCCGGGCCGGCCGCGGCGCGCTCCTCGTCGGCGGCCACGCCGCGGGCGGGTCCACGCTCGCGAACCCCGTCGGACCGCGCGTCATTGTCGCCATGAGTGCAGGAAGAACTGCACGTTAGGGGGATGGGCGGACGGCACCTCGCTGACGATCGTACGGCGAGGTGCGCGCGGCCCTCGTCGTCCTCTCCATCCTGTCGCTCACCCTCGCCGTCACGGCCGGGGGCGACGAGCCCACGGTCCGGATCTCGGTCGGCCCGGACGCGATCGCAGTGACGAACGCGGACGGCACGTGGACGGTGCGGACGCGCTGCCTCGCCACCTCCCGGCGCACCGTGGGCCCCGGCTACGTCTCCCGCTTCGTCGCGACCGACGGCACCGTCCTCGTCGACGACCTCCGGCGCCCCGGCACGCTCAACGACCCCGAGTTCGGCGGGCTCGGCGCGTTCGGCTGGCATCACGCGCGCGGGACGCCCGGGAAGTTGCGGTTCACCGGGCGGAACGCGTGGGAGATCAGCGGCCGGATCTGCGCCGCCCGGAACCGCGGCTTCGGCGTCTCCTCCTCCGGCCTCGTCGAGCCGCCGCTCCGCGTCGGCGACGCGATCGAGTTCGGCGTCGTCGTCCGCCTCAGCGACGGCTTCACCTTCCCGCGCGGGCTGCTGCAGCTGAACTACCGCTACCGCGTCGAGCCTTCGGTCGTCCGCGTCCACGTCGACGTGGTGCCGCTGTGCCCGGCCGGGCGCTGCGGCCATACGCGCGCGCTCGCGTTCGTCAAGGAGCCGAAGTTCGTCGCGCACGCCGTCGGCGGCGGCTTCACGCGGATGGCCACGTTCCGGCGCGACGGCTCGCTCGCGTGCATCTACGTCGGCGGCGGCGGCCTCGAGGGGCCGATCTCCGACACGGGCCAGTGCGCCGACAGCGAGCGGTCGCGCCTGCGCTTCGATCGCGGCAACGGGACGACCGGCGCCGAGGGCGGGTGCGCCACGACGGCCTGCCTCGACGTGAGCGTCGGCGGCGACCTCGACGATTGGGCGTATACGGCCGCGGCCGGACGTCCCGCGTTCCACCGCGACACGGCCTCGATCGACGGCGTCGTCTGGGACTGCAAGGGCGGCAGCCCGGCGAGCCCCGACGTGCGGCGCTGGGAGACGACCGGCCGCCTCGCCGACGGGCGCTACGTCGCGCTCGGCGGGATCTTCCCGGCCTGGGAGGGCGGCCGCGGCGGCTACGACTGCGAGCCGCTCGCGCGTCCGTTCCCGCGCGCCGGCGTCGCGTTCGCGACCGACCTCACCTTCGCGCTCGCCCGCGGCTGAAATCCGAGCCGAAAGCGACAAAGCAACAGACTGTCACTAGGTCGGCGACACAGCCGCCGGCGCCGGTGCTCAGACGCGACCGGTACGACGCGAGGATTGCGGCGACTGCCTAGGGCCGGCGCTCGGAGCGGCGTAGCGCTCAAACCAGAAGAAGCCGACCGTCCCGGGGCCGGCGTGCGTGCCGACGACGGCGCCCAGGGTGGTCACGATCTCGACCTGTGCCTGCGGCCGCTCGCGCTGCACCATCTCGACGAGCGCCTGCGCGCGGTCCGGGGCGTCGGCGTGCGCGATCCCGACCCGCAGGCCGGGCTCGTCCGCGCCGTGCTCGCGGAACTGGCTGACGAACTCCATGAACGCCTTCTGGTTGCCGCGGACGCGCTTGATCGGCTCCACCTCGCCGTCGCGGATCGCGAGGATCGGCTTGATGTTGAGCAGCTGGCCGGCCATCGCGCGCGCCTTGCCGATGCGCCCGCCGCGCGCGAGGAACTCGAGCGTGTCGACGGTGAAGAGCAGCCCTGCGCGGTCGGCGTAGCTCGCGACGAGCGCCTCGATCTCCTCGTCGGTCGTGCCGCGCTCGAGCCGGCGCTGCACCGCGAGCGCGAGCATCGCGATCGCCGCCGAGGCCGTGCGCGAGTCGAGCACGCGCACGCGGTCGCCCTCGAGCTGCTCGGCGGCGAGCTGGGCGCTCGCGAACGTGCCCGAGAGCTTGCTCGAGATCTGCAGCGAGACGATCCGCTCGAAGCCGGCGAGCTCCTCGTAGACGTCCAGGAAGTCCTGCGGCGTCGGCTGCGAGGTCGTCGGCAGCTCCTCGGCGGTGCGGAGGCGCGCGTAGAACTCCTCCGGGCCGAGCTCGACGTAGTCGCGGAAGCTGTCCGCGCCGAAGCGGACGTAGAGCGGGACGACGCGCGACGTTCGCGAAGCGCTGCCGGCGCCTCCGGGAAGTCGGCGGTCGAGTCGAGGACGAGCGCCGTGTTCTGCGCCGTCAGCTCCATCAGACCGCCGCCTCGTGCCGCCCGGCGGCCTCGTGGATCGCGGCGACGATGGCGTCGAGCTCCTGGTTCTTCGAGAGGCAGCGCACCGCGCCCGCCTCGAGCAGCGCGTCGCCCTCGCTCGCCGCGATCGAGGCGGTGAGGCAGACGACCGCGACCTCGGGGCACGCCTCGCGCACGCGCCGCGGTCGCGCGCACGCCGTCGAGGCCCGGCAGCCGGTAGTCCATCAGCACGACGTCGGGCCGGTGCTCGCGGCACGCGGCCACGGCCTGCGACCCGTCGCCGATCGACGCGACGACCTCGACGTCGGAGCGCAGTCCCGAGCAGCAGCTCGAGCGTCTCCCGGAAGACCTCGTTGTCCTCGACGAGGAGGATCCGGATCGGCGGCGTCACCGGCGCACCCTACTCGGCGGAGATGAGCAGGGGGTAATGCGGCTGGCCCCCGTCCTGGACCTCGACCTCGAGGCCCGGGATGCTGCTCGCCGACCCAGGCGCGGAGGCCGTTCAGGCCCGGGGCCTCGGCGCCGGTGAGGAGCGTGAGCACGTCGCGCGGCTCCGCCAGGAGCAGCCCGAGCACCGCGCGCGCGACCTCGTCGAAGCTCCCGCCGGCGGCGACGGCCCGGTCGTCGACGAGCCCGAGGAACTCGCCCTCCCGGACGGCGACGCCGTCGACCTCGGCATCGCGCGAGGCGACCGTGACGGCCCCGGTCGCGAGCGCCTCGAGCGCCTCGTGCATCTCCGCCACGTTCGCCTCCGCCGAGCGGCCCGAGTCGTAGACGACGAGCGCGGCGAGGCCCGCCGGGATCGACTCGGTACGCACGACGCGGACCGGCTTCGACGCGAGCCGCGCCGCCTGCTCGGCCGACATGACGACGTTCGAGTTGTTCGGGAGGACGACGACCTCGGGCGCGGGCGCCGACTCGATCGCGTCGAGGATGTCCTGCGTGGACGGGTTCATCGTCTGGCCGCCCTCGATGATCCGGCCCGCCCCGAGGCTCGCGAACAGGCGCCGGTTGCCCTCGCCCGCGACGACGGCGACGACCTCCGTCGCCTTGCCGTCGTCCGGCGGCGCGCGAGTCCTCGGTCAGCCGCTCCTCGCGCGCGACCGTCTGCGCGTGCATGTTCGCGATCTCGATCCGGTCGATCGTGCCCTGGCGCACGCCGAGCGAGAGCGCCGCGCCGGGGTCGTCGGTGTGGACGTGCACCTTGAGCGCGGTCTCGTCGCCGACGACGAGGAGCGAGTCGCCGAGCCGCTCCAGCTCGCTGCTCGAGGCCGTCGGCGTCGAGCGCGCTCGCCCTCGACGACGAAGACCGTGCAGTAGCGGAACTCCGACAGCTCCTGGTGGACGGCGTCGACGCTGAGCTCGCGCCTCGACGGGCGCCGTCCGGGAGCGGCTCCCCGCGCACGGCGGCGGTGATCCCGCGCAGGAGCTCGACGAGGCCGGCGCCGCCCGCGTCGACCACGCCCGCCTCGCGCAGGACGTCGAGCAGCTCGGGCGTGCGCGCCAGCGTCTCCTCGCCCTGGGCGACGAGCTCCGGCAGCAGCTCGTCCACGCCGAGCTCGGGGTGCGCCCTCCGCTCGGCCGCCTCGGCGAGGCTGCGGATCACCGTCAGCATCGTCCCCTCGACCGGTTTGCGCACCGCCCGGTAGGCGGCGTCGCTCGCGCCGCGGAACGCGCGCGCGGCGAGGCGGGAGTCGACCGCGCCCGGGTCGGCGAGCACCTCGGCGGCGCCGCGGACGATCTGGCTGCAGGATCACGCCCGAGTTCCCGCGCGCCGACATCAGCGCCGCCCGCGTGAGGTCGTGCGCCAGCGTCGCGCGGTCGCCGTCGCGTGCCGTGCTCGAGCGCGTCGACGACGCCGCGCACGTCAGCGTCAGGTTCGTCCCGGTGTCCCCGTCCGGCACGGGATAGACGTTGAGGTCGTCGATGCGGCGCCGGTTCGCCTCGAGCGACGCGAGCGCGCCGCCCGCGAGGCGCCGGACGGTGTCGAGCTCGCTCACTGCGAGCGCCTCACGTCGTCGATGTGCACCTCGACGGCGGCCACCCGCAACCCGGTGAGGCGCGTGACCTCGTACGCGACGCGCGAGCGGATCGTCGTCCCGACCTCCGCGAGGTTGAGGCCGTACTCGACGACCACGTGCAGGTCGATGCGCAGGCCCTCGGGCGTCCCCTTGACGGCGATGCCGCGGGTCGGGCGCTCGGGGAGCAGCTTGCCGATGGCGGCGCGCGGCGCCATCGCGACGACGCCGTACGACTCCGCGGCGGTGCGGGCCACGATCTGGGCGACCACCTCGTTGCGAGATCGTGATCGTGCCCAGCGGTGACGAGAACGCCTCGGCGGCCTCCACGGTGGTATTTGACCCGATTCGGCGGCTCGCGGTTGCGAGGTCAGGCGTCGCCGGGTCGCCAGGGCGTGCGACGCGGCCACCAGCCGGGCACGGCGCGGCGGTACGCGTCGTACTCCGCGCCGTACGTCTGGCGCAGCGTCGGCTCCTCGTACCAGTGGACGAAGGAGACGACGGCGACGCCGAAGACGGCCGCGTAGGCGAGGAGGATCCAGCGGCCGAGCAGCAGCGCCTGGCCGACGATCGTGGCGGCGACGGCGAGGTACATCGGGTTCCTGACGTAGCGGTAGAGCCCGCCGACGACGAGGCGCTCGGTCGGGGCGACCGGCGCCGGCGTCCCGATCCCCTCGGTGACGAAGCGCGCGAACGCCTGCAGCAGGACGACGACTCCGGCCGCGAGGAGGAGCGCGCCCACGACTCGGAGCGGCAGCCACGGCGCGGGTTCGGCCGTGTCCCAGGCCGTCAGCAACCACGGGACGAGACCCGCGACGACGCCCGGCGCGACGACGAGAAAGACGAGGCTCCCGAGAGCGGCCCTCGCCCTGGTCACAGGCCGCGGGTTCGTCTGACGTGCTCGGCGTGTCGCTGAGCGTCCGGAGGGAGGGAGCACAGTGCGAAAGCACGGGCTCCCGACTGGAGGGCGCTCAGCGACACGAGGCTCCGGTGGAGCCGGGCTCTGCCCGGCGGGAGCCGGAGCCGGCCGAGCGCGTCAGACGGCCTTCTCGACCTTGCCGGCCTTGAGGCAGCGCGTGCAGACGTAGGCCCGCTGGGCCTTCCCGCCGAGCAGGACGCGCACGCGCTGGAGGTTCGGGTCGAACCGCCGCCGCGTGGCGACCATCGAGTGGCTGCGGTTGTTCCCGAAGCCGGGCTTCTTCCCGCAGATCGCGCAGACCTTGGCCATGGCGGGCGGCAGTGTAGCCGCTACCCGCGAGGCAGCCGCGCGGAGCCGCGTGAACGCGTCGGCCATCTCGAGCGCCGTCCGCACCGCGTCCGCGGCCCGCTCGATCCGGGCCTCGCGCCTGCTCGGCGTTGTCCACGGTGAGGAGGCCGAACGCGACGGGGACGCCGGTCTCGAGCCCCGCGAGCTGGAGCCCGCTCGCCGCCTCGCCGGAGACGTACTCGAAGTGCGCGGTCTCGCCGCGGATGACGCAGCCGAGGGCGACGACGCAGGCGAACCGGCGCGTCTTCGCGAGCGCCATCGCCGCGAGCGGCAGCTCGAACGCGCCCGGTACGGGCATCACGGTCACGAGCGGCGCCGGCACGCCCGAGCTCCGCGAGCTCCTCGACGGCCCGGTCGAGCATCCGGGAGGTGAACTCGCCGTTGAAGCGCGCGACGACGATCGCCACCGGGCGCCGCTGCCCGCCGTCGGCCGAGCCCTCGATCACGGTGACGCCGTCGGGGACCGCGAGCTCGCCCGGCGCGTGCTCCGCCGCGTGCAGCGGCACGCCGTCGCCGACGATCGGCTCCTCGTCGCCGAGGAACGGGTGCTCCTCGAGCCGCTCCGTCACGCGTCGTCCTCCTCCGCCTCGAACGTCAGATCCTTCAGGTCCTGGTGGTGCAGCCGGTGGCCGAGCTTCGCACGCTTGGCGGCCAGATAGCGCACGTTCTCGGCGTTCGGCGCGACCTCGAGCGGCACCTGCTCGACGACGGTGAGGCCGAAGCCCTCGATCCCGGTCAGCTTGCGCGGGTTGTTCGTGAGGACGCGGATCGTGGTCAGCCCGAGGTCGGCGAGGATCTGGTTGCCGATGCCGTAGTCGCGCGCGTCGGCCGGGAAGCCGAGCGCGAGGTTCGCCTCGACCGTGTCGAGGCCCTGCTCCTGCAGCTCGTACGCCTTCAGCTTCTCGAGCAGGCCGATCCCGCGCCCCTCCTGCGCCATGTAGAGGAGGACGCCGCGGTCCTCGGCGGCGATGCGGGCCATCGCCGTGCTCGAGCTGCTCGCCGCAGTCGCAGCGCAGCGAGTGGAAGACGTCGCCGGTGAGGCACTCGGAGTGGACGCGGACGAGCACGTCCTCGGCACCGTCGACGTCGCCGCGGACGAGCGCGACGTGGTGCTTGCCGGTCAGGTGCTCGCGGAACGCGACCGCGGTGAAGTCGCCGTGCATCGTCGGGAGCCGCGTCGCGACCACGCGCTCGACGAGCTTCTCGTGGCGGCGCCGGTACTCGACGAGGTCGGCGACGGAGATCGAGCCGGATCCCGTGCTCGCGGCAGTACGGGACGAGGTCCGGACGCGGGCCATCGTCCCGTCCGGGTTCATGATCTCGCAGACGACGCCCGCCGGCTGCAGCCCTGCGAGCCGCGCCAGGTCGACCGCCGCCTCGGTCTGCCCGATGCGCTCGAGCACGCCGCCGCGCTTGGCGCGGAGCGGGAACACGTGTCCCGGCCGGACGAGGTCGTGCGCCCCCTTGGACGGATCGATCGCGACCTGGATCGTGCGCGAGCGGTCGTGCGCCGAGATGCCCGTCGTCACGCCCTCACGCGCCTCGATCGTGACGGTGAAGGCCGTCTGGAGCGGGGCCTCGTTGTGCTCGGCCATCGGCGGCAGGCCGAGCTCGTCGCAGCGCTCCTCCGTGAGGCAGAGGCAGATCAGCCCGCGGCCGTGCGTCGCCATGAAGTTGACCGCCTCGGGCGTCGCGAACTGCGCGGCGATCGTGAGGTCGCCCTCGTTCTCGCGGTCCTCGTCGTCGACGACGACCACGAACTTCCCCTGGCGAATGTCCTCGATCGCGTCCTCGATCGGCGCGAAGACGCGGGTCTCCGTGGTCACGCGGCTCATCGTACTCAGCGGGTTTGCACCAGCCGCTCGACGTACTTGGCGAGGACGTCGACCTCGAGGTTGACAGCGTCGCCCGGGGCGAGCGCCCCGAGCGTCGTCACCGCGCGGGTGTGCGGGATCAGCGCGATCCGGAAGCCGGCCTCGTCGAGCTCCGCGATCGTGAGCGAGACGCCGTCGACGGCGATCGAGCCCTTCTCGACGACGTAGCGGAGCAGCGCCGTCGGCGGGTCGACCCAGATCCCCTCGTCGTCCACGTCGCGGACGCGGCCGACGCCGTCGACGTGCCCCTGCACGACGTGGCCGCCGAACGGGTCGCCCGCCCGCAGCGGGGGCTCGAGGTTGACGGCGTCGCCGAACGGGCGCGTGCGCGAGACCGTCTCCGGGACGACGTCGAAGGCGAGCGTCTCCTCCCCGCGCTCGACGACCGTGAGGCAGACGCCGTTGACCGCGACCGAGTCGCCGATCGCAGCGTCGACGGGGCCGCGCTCGACGACCAGGCGGCCGTCCTCGAACGACCGCACGCGGCCGAGGGCCTGGACGATGCCGGTGAACATGGGTGAGCCTAGCCCTCGCGCAGGGAGGCTCCGACGAGCAGGTCGGCGCCGAGGCGCTCGGTCCACACGTCGCGGAGCTCCAGGCCGTGCGGGAGCTCGCCGACCCAGCGCGGCCCGGACCCCGAGAGCGTCGGCGCCACGAAGAGGAGGAGCCGGTCGACGAGGCCGGCGCGGAGGAACGCGGTCGCGAGCGTCGGGCCGCCCTCGAGCAGGAGCGACTGCACGCCCTCCCCGCCCAGGCGCGCGAGCGCCTCGTCGAGCGGGCCGGTCACGAGCTCGAGCTCCGAGTCGGGCGGCAGCGGGCCGTGCCCGAAGACGAGGCGGCGCGGCGGGCGCGTCACCGGGACGTCGCGGGCGTCGAGCCGCGGCGCGTCGGCGCGAAAGGTGCCCATGCCGACTGCGACGGCGTCCGAAACGGCGCGCAGCTCGTGAACGCGGCGGCGGCTCTCCTCCCCGGTCACCCAGCGCGAGCCGGGCACCGTGACGCGGCCGTCGAGCGTCGTCGCCGCCTTGTAGGTGACGAGCGGCCGGCCGAGCGCGACCCAGGTGCGCCACGCCTCGTTCTGCCGCCGGGCCTCGGGCGAGTCCGTGTGCTCGACCTCGACCCCCGCCTCACGTAAGCGCTCCAGCCCGCCGCCGGCCTCCGGGTTCGGATCGAGCGACCCTGCGACGACCCGCGCAATGCCGGCCGCGAGCACGCGGTCGACGCACGGCGGCGTGCGCCCGTGGTGGGTGCACGGCTCCATCGTCAGGTAGAGCGTGGCGCCGCGGGCCTGGTCGCCGGCCTCGTCGAGCGCGACGACCTCGCCGTGGCGGCCGCCGTATTCCTCGGTGACTCCCTCGCCGACGATCGCGCCGTCCGCGACAACGACCGCGCCGACCGTCGGGTTCGGGTAGGCCCTCCCCGGCGCCGCAGCCGCGAGCTCGAGCGCCCGCTCGAGGCTCACCGGAGCGCCTGGACGAGTCCCCGGTAGGCCGCCTGCAGGTCCCCGTGCGCGAAGACGGCGCTGCCCGCCACGAGCAGCGCCGCCCCGGCGTCCCGGACCTCGCGGACGTTCCCTGCGCCGATCCCGCCGTCGACCTGGACGAGCACCTCCGGCGGCAGGAGCGCGCGGAGCTCGCGGATCCGCGGCAGCGCCTCCGGCATGAACTGCTGCCCCGAGTAGCCCGGGTTGATCGACATGCAGAGGCAGAGGTCGGCCTCCTCGGCCGCCGCGGCGGCGCGGGCGACCTCGGTCTGCGGCTTGAAGGCGACGCCGGCGCCGAGGCCGTGCTCCCGCGCGAGCGCGATCAGCGCCGCCGGCTCGTCCGTGACCTCGACGTGGAACGTGACGGAGTCGCCGCCCGCCCGCGCGACCTGCGGGACGTGGCGCTCCGGGTTGTCGACCATCAGGTGCACGTCGATGGCGCCGCCACCGGCGTGGATCCGCTCCGCGATCGACTCGAGGACGATCGGTCCGATCGTGATCGGCTCGACGAAGTGGCCGTCGCCGACGTCGTAGTGGAACACGCGCACGCCGGCGTCGAGGAGCTCGTCGATCTGCTCGCCGAGGCGCGCGAAGTCGGCCGCGTAGAGGGACGGCTGCACCTCGACCGTCCGCACCCAGTCGCGCCAGGCCATGTGCGGATGCTAGCCCCGGATCAGGCGTGCCTCGTCCGGCCAGCCCCACGCGACTGCGTGCACCCACGACCAGAGACGCATCCGCTCGCGGTCGTGGCCGAGCTCGTCGGCGAGGACGTCGAGGCGCCGCTCGAGCACTCGCGTGTCTCGGATAGGCCGCCGGTCGCGGACGAGCGAGGCCACGTCGAAGGCCGGATCGCCGACGAGCGGCTTCGGGTCGATCGCGACCCAGTCGCGGCCGTGCCGGAGCACGTTGCCGCCGTGGAGGTCCTGGTGCAGGAGCACCTGCGGGGTCGGGTCGGCGAGGAGCTCCTCGACCGCGGACCGCACCTCGGGGAAGTCCTCGGCCCACTCGCGTGCGGCGTCCGCCAGCGGCCGGAACGGATGCCCGCGCGGAGGCTCGGTCCCGATGCCGGCGGAGCACGCTTGCCACCGCGTGCGTCGCCTCGTCCTCGTCCACGGCCCACGCGCTCGTGCCGGGGACGAGTCGCTCGAGGAGCAGCGCCCGGCGCTCGCGGTCGTGCTCCAGGACGCGGACGGCGCCGTCGCCGTCCCAGCACGCGAGCGCGTCGGCCTCGTGCTCTGCCTCCCGGTCGTCGAGGTCAGGGAGCTTGAGCACGACTGGAGTCCCGTCGTCGCGCCGGGCCGCGAACACGGACGCCCCGGTCTCGCCGTGGAGCCGGCCCTCGAGCGAGAGCGCCCATTGCCGCACGCACGCGTCGAGGACGTCGGTCACGGCACGCGGAGCCGCGCGACGAAGAACCCCGAGGTGCGGTGGCGGTGCGGCAGCGTCAGCAGGAACCCGGGCCGGGTCGGATGGCGGAACCGCGGCCACTCGTCGGCGAGGCTCGGGTCGACCTCGAGGCCGGACGCGTCGACGACCGCCTCGTTCTCGTCGGCGTTGACCGCGCAGACCGAGTACAGGACGGCGCCCCCGGGACGGACGCGCGCCGCCGCCGCCCGGACGAGCTCGAGCTGGAGCTCGGGCAGCGGCTCGGCGCGCCAGCGCAGGTCGGGGCGGCCCGCGAGCACGCCGATCCCCGAGCAGGGGGCGTCGACGAGCGCGCGGTCGAAGCCGTCGAGCTCCTCCGGCAGCGCGAGCCCGTCCGCCTCCACGACCGTAACCCGGTCGGCGACGCCGAGCCTCGCCACGTTCTCCCGCAGCTGGCGTGCCCGGCCGGGATGGAGCTCGACCGCGACGACCTCGCCCGCGAGCATCGTCGCCTTGCCACCCGGCGCCGCGCAGAGGTCGAGCGTCCGCTCGCCGTCCTGCGCGCCGACCGCGAGCCCGACGAGCTGCGAGGCCGCGCTCTGCGGCCAGATCCGGCCCTCCGCGAGTGCCGTCTCGTCCACGCGCGGCACGTGGAATGCGCCGGGCACGTCCGGATCCGGCTCGCCCGGTGCCGCGCCGCGGACGAGCCGGACGACGGTCGGGAGCGGCTCGTTCTGCGCCCGCATGAGCGCGAGCGCCTCCTCCTCGCCGAGGTCGCGGCGCCAGACGTCCCAGATCCAGTCCGGGTACGACTCCTTCAGCGGCCCGTCCGGGAGCGCCTCGAGCAACGGCCGGATCCCGTCGGCGACCCGGCGCAGGACGGCGTTCGCGAACGGGACGGCCCGCTCCAGGCGGGCACGGCGGACGAGCTCGACGGATTCGTTCACCGCGGCGTAGCGGGCGACGCCGTCGAGCCAGCCGAGCTGGTACGTGCCGAGCCGAAGGGCGGCCCGGACGGGCGGGTCGAGCTTCGCGACGCGGCGGCCGCCGAGCGTCTCGATCGCGTGGTCGATCGCCCGCACGCGCTGGACCGCCCCGTAGGCCAGTCGCTGCGCCAGCGCGCGCTCGCGCTCCTCGAGGCCCGCGGCGGCGGTCGCGAGCGCCCGGTCGGCGAAGGCGTCGTGCTCGAAGACGCGCAGGAGCACCTCGTAGGCGGCGCGGCGGGCGGGCGAGATCGTCACGCCGCGAGGATGCCGATTCGCCCCGCCCCGGGACGTGATAGGAACGCACCGCGGACGACAAGCGAAGGAGGATCACGATGCTGAGAACGAGGATTGCCCTCGTCGGCCTGCTCGTGATGGTCGTCGCCGCTGCGGCGGGAAGTTCGGCGAGCGCGCGGAGCGACGAGCGCGCACGAGGCCACGAGCTCGTCGGGTACTACATCCAGTGGGGGCTCTACGGCCGGGGCTACACCGTCAAGCACGTGGAGACGAGCGGCTCGGCCGACCGCCTCTCCGTCATCAACTACGCGTTCGGGAATGTCGCGCCGGACGCGAGCGGCGACGTCGTCTGCCAGAGCGGCGACCCGTGGGCCGACTACGGCGTCACCTGGGACGCGACGACCTCGGTCGACGGCGTCCCGGTCGTCTGGGGCGAGCCGCTCCGCGGCAACTTCCAGCAGCTGCGGGCCCTCAAGGCGATGCACCCGGGCCTGAAGGTGCTGCTCTCCCTCGGCGGCTGGACTTGGTCGAGGTATTTCTCCGACGCGGCGCTGACGGCGACGACGCGACAGCGGCTCGTGGAGTCGTGCATCGACGTCTTCCTCGCGGGAAACCTCCCGCCCGCGAACGACGCCGGCGGGCCCGGATCGGCCGCGGGCGTGTTCGACGGGTTCGACCTGGACTGGGAGTGGCCCGGCTCGGAAGGGAACGTCGGGAATCACATCCGTCCCGAGGACAAGCAGAACTTCACGAGGCTGGCGGCGGAGTTCCGGCGCCAGCTCGACGCCTACGGCCGCACGAAGGGACGCGAGTACCTGCTGACGGCGTTCCTCCCGGCGGCGCCGGCGAAGATCGACGCGGGCTTCGAGGTCGCGAAGGTCTTCCGGTCGCTCGACTTCGCCACCGTCCAGGGCTACGACCTGCACGGCGCGTGGGAGCCGGTGACGAACCACCAGTCGAACCTGTTCTCGTCGCCGCTCGACCCGGCGAGGCCCCGCTTCTCCGTCCTCGACACCATCGTCGCGTACCTGACGCGTGGCGCCCCGGCGCGGAAGCTCGTGGCCGGCGTGCCGTTCTACTCGCGCGGGTGGGCGGGGGTCGGCTCGGCGGGCAACGGCCTCTACCAGCCGGCGTCGGGCCCGGCGCCGGGAACCTGGGAGGCCGGGGCCGAGGACTACGAGGCGGTGAAGGCGCTCGTCGGCGCGGGCTACACGCGCTACAACGACGTCCGTGCCGGAGCCTCGTGGCTCTACAACCCGGCGACCGGGATCTTCTGGACGCTGGACGACCCGTGGGTGCTGACGGCGAAGGCGGTGCTGGCCCGCACCACGGGGCTCGGCGGGATCATGTTCTGGGAGCTCAGCGGCGACACGCCGGACGGAGAGCTCGTCCGGGCGCTCGCGCGCGGGCTCGGCAGGGACTAGCGGAGGCCGCGGAGGAACTCGTCGTAGCCCATACGCCGGCGGCCGTCCGGCTGCACCTCGTCGGGGACGAACGCCCCGTCCTCGACGTGCGCACGCCAGATCGTGACGCCGCGGCCCTGGAGCTCGGCCCGCGCGCCGATGTGCGGCGAGAGGGCCCGCACCGTCCGCGCCGCCTGCTCGGGGTCGGCGAGGTCGAGCCGCCGGTCGTCCGGCCCGATCTTCTCGGCATAGGTGACGCCGTCCTCCGGCTGCGGCTCGAACCGCGGCGACGGCAGCACCTCCCGGAGGAGCTCCGCGGCGAGCTCGCCGGCGCGGGCAAAGACGGCGCCCGCGTCGTCCTCGGCTCCGATCGGGAACGCGCGCTGCACCGCGATCGGCCCGGCGTCGAGCGCCTTCACGGTCTCGTGGATCGTCACGCCCGTCTCGGCGTCGCCGGCCATGATCGCGCGCTCGACCGGCGCGGCGCCGCGCCAGCGCGGCAGCAGCGACGGGTGCACGTTCAGCCACAGCGTCCGCTCGAGCAGCGACTCCGGAATGAGCAGCCCGTACGCGGAGACGACGATCGCGTCCGCCTCCGGCAGCTCCGCGTCGGCGAGCTGCTCCAGCTGGAGCACCGGGATCCCGAGCCGCTCCGCGACCTCCTTCGCCGGCGGCGGCCCGACGCGGCGCCCGCGCCCTCTCGGCGCGTCCGGGCGCGTGAGGAGGAACGCGACGTCCTCCGTCTGCGCGAGCCGCTCGAGCACGTCCGCTCCGAGCGGCGCCGTTGCCGCGACGCCGATGCGCACGGAGGGACCGTACCGAGGAGTTAGTGGCTCAGAGCCACTAACTCAGCACGATGCGGGGGCGGAGGACCGACAGCGCCTCGCGGCGTGCGGCGTCGCCGGTGCGGTCGATGATCAGCACGCCGTCGAGGTGGTCGAGCTCGTGCTGGACGACGCGCGCGGCCAGGTCGTCGAGCTCGAGCCGGACGTCTCCGCCCTGCGGGTCCTTCGCCGCGACGACGACGCGCGACGAGCGCTCGACCGGCACGAGCACGCCCTGGAGCGAGAGGCAGCCCTCGTCGTCGGTCTCGGCGGCGCCGTCCTGCTCGACCAGCTCCGGGTTCACGAGCGCGACGGGCTCCTCGTCCGCTCCCGGCTGGATCACGACGAGCCGCTGCAGCACGCCGACCTGGTTGGCCGCCAGGCCGACGCCGTTCGCCTCCCGCATCAGCCGCGTCATCCGCTCGGCGAGCCGGACCAGGTCGTCGTCGAACTGCTCGACCTCGCGGGCGCGCATCCGCAGCACCGGGTCGCCGTACTGGCGGATCTGGGCGAGCGCGGTCCGGCGGCGCGCCTCGCGCTGCCCGTCGAGCTCCTCCGTCCTGACCTGACCGGCCTCGTTCGCCACGGGCGCGAGTGTATCCCGCTCTGTCAGAGGCTCTGCGGGTCGACGTCGACGACCGCGGTAAGGCCCGCGCGGCGCATCGCCGGGGCCGCGGCGGCGAGCAGCCGTCCGGCGCGTCCGGCCAGCGTCCGGGGCGCGTCCGTCTTCGCCACGAGCTGCGCCCGCCAGCGACCGCGGAGGCGCAGCACGGGCGCCGGGCCGAGCAGCTCCGCGTCGCCCAGCCCGGCCTTGAGCTCGAGCAGCGCGCGCATGGGCGGATCCGGCTCAGGCCCTGAGACGAGGATCCGCACGAGGTGGCGGAACGGCGGGTAGCCGAGCGCGCGGCGGCGCTCCAGCTCGCCCTCGAGGAAGCCCGCGACGTCGTGGCGCGCGGCGAAGCGGATCGCCCGCGCGTCGGGCTGGAAGGTCTGGACGAGCACGCGGCCGGGAGCGTCGCGGCCGCTGCGCCCGGCGAGCTGGGTCAGCAGCTGGAAGGTGCGCTCCTCGGCACGGAAGTCCGGCATCCCGAGGCCGGTGTCGGCGTCGACGACCGCGGCGAGCGCGACCCCGGCGAAGTGGTGCCCCTTCGCGACCATCTGCGTCCCGACGAGGACGGCCCGGTCCGACGCCGCGAAGGCGCCCAGCACCTCGGCGACCGCGCCCGGCTTCGCGACCGCGTCGGCGTCGAGGCGAAAGCGCTGGAGCTCGGGGAGGCGGGCCTCGAGCTCCCGCTCCAGCCGCTGCGTGCCGGCGCCGATCCGCGCGAGCTCCGGCGAGCCGCAGGCCGGGCAGGTCTCCGTCCCCTCCTCCGCGTGCCCGCAGTGGTGGCAGTGGAGCCGCCCGTCACCGTGGAGGACGAGCGCGACGTCGCAGTTCGGGCAACGGATCGTGAGCCCGCAAGCGCGGCAGTGGAGCGCCGGGGCGAGCCCGCGCCGGTTGAGGAGCAGGATCGCCTTGCCGCCGTCGTCGCCGATCCGGCCGAGTGCCTCGAGCAGGGGCGCGGACAGCGGGTAGCCGGCCTCGCGCCGGAGGTCGACGACCTGCACGGGCGGCAGCGCGCCCGCAAGCCGGCCGCCGAGCTCGATCCGCTCGAGCCGAGCCCAGCTCTCCGGCCGCGGCGTGGCCGTGCCGTAGACCGCGACGGCGCCCTCCAGCGCCGACCGCTTCGCCGCGACCGTGCGCGCGTCGTAGCGCGGGTCGCCGTCCTGCTTGTACGACGCGTCGTGCTCCTCGTCGACGACGAGGAGACCGAGGCCGCGCACGGGTGCGAAGACCGCCGACCGCGCGCCGATGACCACGCGCGCGTCGCCGGCGAGGATCCGCTCGCGCTCGTCCCGCCGCTCGGCCTCGGTGAGGGCCGAGTGGAGGATCGCGATCCGGTCGCCGAACCGCGCCCGGAAGCGGCCGACCGCCTGCGGCGTGAGCGCGATCTCCGGCACGAGCACGATCGCCCCGAGCCCGCGCTCGAGCGCCGCCGCGCAGGCCTGGAGGTACACCTCGGTCTTCCCCGAGCCGGTGGCGCCGTGGAGGAGGAACGGCCCGCCGCGGCCCGCGTCCATCGCCGCCACGATCCGCGCCACCGCGGCCGTCTGCGCCTCGGAGAGCCGCTCCGGCTCGGCCTCGCCCTCGAGGCCCTCGCGCAGCGCGGGCACGGCCCGCTCGCCCACCTTGCGGACGCGGCCCGGCGGCGCCACGAGCGCCAGCGCGCGGCCGGGCGTGGAGCCGTAGTAGTCCGCGAGCCAGAGCGCGAGGTCGACGAGCGGCTCCGGCAGCGACTCGACCACGCGCTCCGCCTCGGCGGCGTCGATCCCGGCGGGCGGCTCGTCGGCGAGGTCGACCACGACACCGCGCCTGCCGCGCGCCGCCGAATCGCACCTGCAGGACCGCGCCGCGTTCGACGTCCGCGCCGACGGCGTACGTGAACGGCCGTGCCAGCGCCCGCGTCGTCAGCAGCGGGTAGACCGAGGCGTACCTCACCTGCGCTCGAAGACCTGCGCCGCGGCCTCGTGGAAGCCGTCCGGCTCGTCCACCGAGCGGAGCGTGGCCGCGATCTCGCGCATCTCGCCGATCCAGCGCCAGCCCTTCGCGTCGGCGGCGCGGTTCGCGCGCGCGAGCTCGTCGGGCAGCTCCGGGATCGAGTGCTCCCACTCGGCGCGCAGCGCGTCGGCGACGCCGAGCCGCTCCGCCGCCGCCGCGATCGCGAGCAGCAGCGCGGCCGAGGCCTTGCTCCAGCCCGCGTAACACATCTTCAGGGCCGAGGCGGTGCCGGGCTCCACGCCGAGCACGACCGGCTCGAGCAGCGTCCCGGCGAACAGCGCCGCGACCGCGGGCGCCTCGCGGCCGCTGAGGTAGAGCCGCGTCCCCGCCTCGCGCGGCGGGCCGCCGACGATCCCGCCGTCGACGAACGTCGCCCCGCCGTCCTCGACGATCCGCGCCACGTCGAGCGCCGTCGCCGGCGAGACCGCGTTCGCGTCGCAGTAGAGCCCGCGGAAGCCGGCCGCGGCGCGGGCGACGTCCAGCGCCGCGTGCGGCGGGCAGATCGAGAGCACGACGGCGCAGCGCTCGAGCAGCTCGTGGCAGCGACGCCTCCCGCAGGCCTGCCTCGCGGGCCCGCTCCGCCGTCTCGGCGCTCCGCCCCTCGGGCACCCACCAGCCGTCGTCGAGCAGGGCCCCGACGGCGGCGCCCATCGCGCCCGGATGGAGGATGCCGACGGCGGTCACGCGAGCAGTCCTAGCACGGGCACCGGATCGGGCCACCAAATGCCTGCTCAGGCCGTGTAAGGTCCACCATCCACGTCCGTCACATGGCCCTCGCGAGGCTTGTAAGGTGCGCCTTACAACAATGACGGAGGAGTCGATGAAGCGAACGCTGCGCACCGTACTCCTGCTGGCCGCTCTGACCGGCCTGCTCGTCGTCGCCGGCTGTGGCGGAGACGACGAGGCCGAGGCTGAGGAGAGCGCCACCCCCGCAGCCGCGGTGCAGGAGATCGACCAGATCAAGCAGCTCCTGGACGAGGCGCTCGACGCAGTACCGCGTCGGCGACGCCGAGACCGCGGAGGAGACGACCGGCGACGCCTACCTCGAGCACTTCGAGAAGGTCGAGGGCCCGCTCGGCGAGGAGGACCACGAGTTCATGGAGGAGCTCGAGCACCGGATCTCCACCGAGATCCGCGACGAGATGAAGAACGGCGCGTCGGTGGCCGACGTCGAGCAGCTGATCGACGAGACGAAGACCGACCTCGACCAGGCGCAGAGGCTGCTGCAGGGGGGCTGATCGGATGCGGCGCCTCCGCCTCCTGCTGCTGCTCGTCGCGCTCGTCGCCGTCGCCGCCCCGGCGACCGCGGCGGCGGACGACGAGCAGTTCGCCGAGACGCGCGAGCAGATCGCGGGTGCGCGCACGCTCGTCGAGCAGGCGGTGGAGGCGGCCCGTGCCGGCGACCGCGAGCGGGGCTACGACCTCGCGCGCGAGGCGTACCTCGACCATTTCGAGCTCGCGGAGGTGCCGCTGCGCCTCCGCGACCCGAACCTCGTCCTCGATCTCGAGTTCACGTTCGCCGCGCTCCGCAACGGGATCCGCGACGGCGCCCCGATCTCGGAGCTCGAGGAGCTGCAGGACGAGATCAACCTCGGGCTGCGAAAGGTCGACCGGGTGCTCGCCGACCCGGGGTTCGCGGCGCCGCTCATCGCCTTCCTCTTCTCCTTCAGCATCCTCTTCCGCGAGGGCGTCGAGGCGGTGCTGCTCGTCGCGATCCTGCTCGGCTCGCTCCAGGCCGGCCGCGCCAGCGGCTACCGGCGCCCGCTCGGCCTGGGCGTCCTGGCGGCGGTGATCGCGAGCGCGATCACGTGGGTGCTGGCGACGCTCGTCATCGACATCGCGCCGCTGCAGCGCGAGCTGCTCGAAGGGGTGACCGCCGTCGTCGCGGTCGCCGTGCTCTTCGTGGTGACGTTCTGGCTCGTGGCGCAGCTGGAGCAGCGGCGGCGGGTCGAGTTCATGCGAGCCCGGGTCGCGAGCGCGATCGCGGCGGGGAGCTCGCTCGCGTTCGCCGGGCTCGGGTTCACGGCCGTCTATCGCGAGGGCTTCGAGACCGTGCTCTTCTACCAGGCACTCACGATCTTCGCGGCGGGGCTGCTCGAGTGGGTGCTGCTCGGGATCGCGGCGGCGGCGCTCGCCCTCGCGGCGGTGGGCTGGTCGATGCTGAAGCTCGGCAAGCGGCTGCCGGTGAAGCAGCTGCTGCTCGGCGGCGCGACCATGCTCCTGCTGCTCTCGGTCGCCTTCGCCGGCAATGCCGTGCGCTCACTGCAGGAGGGCGACTGGCTGCCGGTGACGCCGATCGACGGCGGCTGGGCGCGGCTCCCGATCTTCCTGGCCGAGCTGACCGGGATCCACCCCACGCGCGAGAGCATCGGCGTCCAGCTCGTGCTCCTCGCCGTCTACGCGGCGGGCGCGACCTGGATGTTCCTCTGGCAGCCGCTCCGACGGCGGGCCGCGGAGGCCGCGCGCGCATGAGCGGCGGGCTCCGGATCGGCGTCGACGTCGGCGGCACCTTCACGAAGGCCGTCGCGGTCGACGCGGCCGGCCTCGAGCTCGTCGCGCACGCAGCCGTCCCGACCTCGCACGACGCCGAGGACGGCGTTGCCGCAGGAGTCGCGGCCGCGCTCGAGCAGCTACTCGCCGGGCTCGACGGCGACCGGCACCGGATCGAGCTCGTCGCCTTCTCGACGACGCAGGCGATGAACGCCCTGCTCGAGGGAGACGTGGGCCGGGTCGGGGTGATCGGCCTCGGCAGCGGGCCCGAGCTCCGGCTCGTCCGCAAGCGGACGCGGACCGGCAGCATCGCCCTCGCCCCCGGCCGGACGCTGGAGACCTCGCACGAGGTGCTCGACGCCACGCGCGGGCTGGACGAAGAGGCACTCGACGCGGCGCTCCTCCGCCTCGTCCAGGACGGGTGCGCGGCGGTCGCGGTCAGCGGCGCCTTCTCGGTCGACGACCCGGAGCACGAGACGAACGTGGCGGCGCGCGCGAACGCGCTCGGCCTGCCCGTCTGCGCCGGGCACGAGCTGACGGGGACCTACGGCCTCGAGACGCGGACGGTGAGTGCCGCGATCAACGCGAGCATCCTTCCCGTCGTCGAGCGCACGGCGAGCCTCGTCGCCGGGACGCTCGAGCGCGCCGGCCTCGACGTGCCGCTGCTCGTCCTCCGCGGCGACGGCGGCGCGATGAGCGCCGACGAGTTCCGGCGGCGTCCGTCGTTCACGGTCGGCTCCGGGCCGGCGGCCGGTGTCGCGGCGGCGCTGCACCAGCTCGGGATCCACGACGGGATCGTGGTCGAGTGCGGCGGCACGAGCACCAACGTCTCGGTGATCAAGCGCGGGCGGCCGGTGCTGCGGACGCTCCGCGTGATGGGCCGGCCGACGTGCATCCGCGCGATCGACAGCTGGGTCGTCGGCGCCGCCGGAGGGAGCATGGCGCGGCTCAAGGGCCGCAAGCTCGCCGAGGTCGGGCCGCGGAGCGCGCACGTCGCCGGCCTGCGCTACGCCTGCTTCGCGTCGGTGGAGGAGCTCGAGGGCGCGACCGTCGAGCTCGTGGCGCCGCGCGCCGGCGACCCCGAGGCCTACGCGGTCGTCCGCGGCGTGGGCGGCACGTTCGCGCTCACCGCGACGTGCGCCGCGAACGCGCTCGGGGGCGTGGACGACGACGCGTACCCCGCGGGGAACCGCGACGCGGCGCTCGCCGCGTTCGCCGCGCTCGGGCGCGTGCTGCGGTGCGAGGTCGAGGAGGCCGCCGGCCGGGTCCTCGCGGGCGCCGCACGACGTATCGCCGACGCGGTCGCCGAGGCCGCGAAGCAGCACGAGCTCGGCCGAGACGTCCCGATCGTCGCCCTCGGCGGCGCGGGCGAGGCGCTCGTCCCGGAGATCGCGCGCATGCTCGGACGGCCGTGGCTCCGTCCGGAGCATCCCCACGTCCTCTCCTCGATCGGCGCGGCGCTCTCGCTCGTGCGCGTCGAGGTCGCGCGTCACGTGAGCGACGAGGAGCCCGGCGGCCTTGCGCTCGCCGACGAGGCGGAACGAGCCTGCGTGGACGCAGGCGCGGCGCCGGCGACCGTGGTCGTCGAGACGTCCTACGACGCCGAGCACCACGTCTTCCGCGCCGTGGCCACGGGTGCCGTCGCGCTCGAGACCGGCCCCGCGATGCGCACGCCGGCGCCGGAGGAGGCGCTCGTCGACGCGGCGGCGCTCGCGCTCCACATGGAGGCGGACGCGCTCGAGCTCGTCGCCGACACGTGCTTCTACCGCGTCTACTCCGAGAACGGCTCCGGCCGCGCGGCCGTGGTCGACCTCTCCGGCGCCGTCCCGGTCGCCGAGCACACGCGGCGGGTCCTGGTGGGCGACGGCGCCGACTTCGTCGAGCGGCTCCGGCACGAGCTCGACGCCGGCTCGCTGCACCTCGGCGTCGCCACGATGCTCCCGCGCGTGGTCGTCGTCTGCGGCTCGCGGATCCTCGACCTCTCGGACGCCCGTCGGGCCGAGGACGTCGTCGCCGCGGCCGAGAAGGTGCTCGCCGAGCGCCACGGCCCGGCCGTGGCGCTGCTCGCCCGCTGATGTCGCTCTACCGGGAGCCCGGCAGGCGCCGGTTATGGCCCCTGGCCGTCGCGGCGGTCGTGCTCGTGCTCGCGTTCGTACTCGGCTTCGCCCTCGGGCGCGCCGGTGCCGAGCCGTCGCTCGAGGACGCGCTCGAGCCGACGCGCGAGCACACGGCCGAGGTGCTCGCCGCGCTCGAGCAGCTCACGATCGAGTACCCGCAGGGCGCCGAGGCGGCATCGGAGTACGAGGGCGCGGCCGCAACCGCCGAGCGGATGCAGGACGCGTTCGCCGAGGCGCGCGACGACCTCCTCGTACTCGACCCCGACGGGACGCGCGAGGCCGAGACGACGCTGAACGAGGTCGCCGCGATCGTCGAGCGGCGGGCGTCGGCGGCGGAGCTGGAGGCCGCTGTCCGCCGGGCCGAGGGAGCCGTCGGGGGGCTGCCAACCGCCGGGTAGAGTGCGACCGATGCCACCGCACGGCCACTCGATCGACGAGTACCTCGAGACGATCTACTTCCTCGCCTTCCCGATCGGCGAGTACCGCCCGCACACCGGCGGCACGCCGACGCTCGCCGCACGCGTGGCGGAGATGCTCGGCGTCTCGCGCGCGTCGGCCGGCGAGATGCTGAAACGCCTCGAGGCCGAAGGGCTGATCGAGCGCGGGGAGCACAAGGAGGCGATCCTCACAGCCTCCGGCCGGGAGCGCGCCGAGCGCGTCGTCCGCAAGCACCGGCTGATCGAGCGGATGCTGACGGACTTCATGGGCTACACGGCCGCCGAGTCGCACGTCCACGCGGACGAGCTCGGCGACGCGCTCACCGACGACATGGTCGAGCGGATCGACGAGCGGCTCGGGCACCCGGACCGGTGCCCACACGGCTGGCCCGTCGACACGGCCATGGAGCAGGCCGAGAATCGCGAGCTGGCGCCCCTCGCCGACCTCGAGGCCGGGACGCGCGCCACGATCGTCCGCCTGGCGGAGCACGACGGCGAGCTCCTGCACTGGTTCTACGACCAGGGCCTGGCGCCGGGCACCGAGGTCGAGATCGCGTCGTCGACGCCATCGGCGGGGCAGATCACGCTCCGCGTCGACGGCGAAGAGCGCGCGGTCGGCGACAAGGCCGCCGCGGGCCTCTTCGTCCGGCCTGCAGCGTCGTCCTAGGGCTCGACCGGCGCGTAGCGGACGTCGACGGTCTCGAACCCGAGCGACGTCAGCAGCGCCGTGAGCGTCCGCCGTGCGTTCTCCCGCGCCGCCCGCTTCAGCTCCGGCGACCCCTCGGCCGCGGCCTCGATCTTCCGCTGGCCCGCGAGGAACACCTCGCGCTCGCCCGTCTCGTTGCTCCCGAAGAGGCCGCCGATCTCGTTGAGGACGCCCTCGCGCCGGTCGTAGACGTAGCTCGAGTCGAGGTCGAGCGCGACGTCGTCGAGGCGCGGCTGCGGCAGGCGGATCACCGCGCGGCGGCGGTCGTCCGAGACCTGCACCGCGCCCTCGTCGAGCTGCGCGAGGTCGATCACGGCGTCCACGTCGCCGACGCCGACGAAGAGCGTCCGCTCGCCGAGGACCGCGGCCGGGAGCGCCGTGTCCTGCTCCAGGTCGACGACCACCTCGAAGTGCCCGGTGGCCGAGTGCAGCTCCTCGAGGCCGCGGATCGACTTCAGCACGGCCGGCCCGCTGCGGTCGACCGTCTCCTCCTCGAACGGGTTCGGGATCCCCGGCAGCAGGCCGGTCAGCCACCCCGGCACGAACACCAGCACGAGCACGAAGGCGGCGAAGGTGATCAGCCCCCACGGGATGTCGCGAGGCTGCCGGGGCGGCGGCGCGGGCGGCGCCGGTGGAGGCGCTTGCGTCTGCACGGCGGGGGTCATCCCCGCTCGCGCGTCGACTCTACGCTTCGATCGTCGCGGCGAGGCCGGCGGCCTCACGGAGCGCGTCGGCCTTGTCCGTCCGCTCCCAGGTGAAGTCCCGGTCCTCGCGGCCGAAGTGCCCGTACGCGGCCGTCTTGGCGTAGATCGGCCGGCGCAGGTCGAGGTCGCGCAGGATCGCCGCCGGACGGAGGTCGAAGTGCTCGCTGACGAGCTCCTCGATCCGGGCCACCGGGATCGCCTCGGTGCCGAACGTGTCCACGAGTACCGACATCGGGTGCGCGACGCCGATCGCGTAGGCGACCTGGAGCTGGCACCGCTCCGCGAGCCCGGCCGCGACGACGTTCTTCGCCACGTAGCGGGCCGCGTACGCCGCGGAGCGGTCGACCTTCGTCGGGTCCTTGCCGGAGAACGCGCCGCCGCCGTGCGGGGCCGAGCCGCCGTAGGAGTCGACGATGATCTTCCGGCCGGTCACGCCGGTGTCGCCCATCGGGCCGCCGATCACGAACTTGCCCGTCGGGTTGACGTAGAAGAAGTCGCGGTCGTGCTCGATCCGGCGCTCGTCGTAGAGGTCGTGCGGCAGGATCGGGCGGAGGACGTGCTCGATGAGGTCCGGCTTGATCAGGGACTCGGCGTCGAGGCCGTCGCGGTGCTGCGTCGAGATGAGGATGCGCTCGATCTCGACCGGCCGCTGGATCCCGCGCTCGTCCACCTCGTAGCGCACCGTCACCTGCGTCTTCCCGTCGGGGCGCAGGTACGGGAGCACCTCGGCCTTGCGCACCTCGGAGAGGCGCTTCGCGAGCCGGTGCGCGAGCATGATCGGGAGCGGCATCAGCTCGTCCGTCTCCCGTGTCGCGTAGCCGAACATCAGCCCCTGGTCGCCGGCGCCGACGCGGTCGAGCGGGTCGGCGTCGCCGTGCTGCACCTCGAACGACTCGTCCACGCCCTGCGCGATGTCCGGCGACTGCTCGTCGAGCGCCGTGATCACGCCGCAGGTCTCCGCGTCGAAGCCGTACTTCGCGCGGGTGTAGCCGATCTCGGAGATCTTCTGGCGGACGAGCCGCGGGATGTCGACGTAGATCTCGGTGGAGATCTCGCCGGCGACGACGACGAGGCCCGTGGTGACGAGCGTCTCGCAGGCGACGCGGCCGTTCGGATCACCGGCGAGGACGGCGTCGAGGACGGTGTCCGAGATCTGGTCGGCGATCTTGTCCGGGTGACCCTCGGTCACGGACTCGGAGGTGAAGAGGAAGTCGCGGGCAGCCATGGCGCCCTAGGCTAGCGGCACGGGGGGCCCATCGTGGGTCTAGTCCAGGGCCAGGAAAAGGCCGCCGCGCGACTCGTCCTGGCTCAGCTCGCCGGAGACGACCACGGCGCGAAGCGGCTCGAGGTTCTCGCGCGCGTCGGGCGGCAGGGGCTGGTCTGCGAGCTGCGCCACCCGCTCCGCGAGCGCGTAGGCCTCGTCCATGTCGACGTAGACGAAGACGTCCTCGTCGTCGCCGACCCCGGCCGCGTCGAGCACGTCCTTGTAGCCGTCCTCGTCGACGAGGCGGTCGCCGTCGTCGCGCGCGTCCTCGATTCCCTGCTTCGAGGTGCTGACCACGACCCGGCCGTCGTACGCGGTCGCGTAGAGCGACACCGGCCCGAGCACGGCCTCCGTCGCCTCGAGATCGCCGACCTGCGTCGTGCGCGTCTGTCCGCCGGTGAGGCCGGCGACGGCCTTCAGCAGCGCGTCGACGGTCTCGCGCCCCTGCGCGGCGTCGGTCTTGGCGACGAGCGTGACCTCCGGGATCAGCAGCCCGGGGCGCACGTAGAGGAGCACCTCGTCGCGGAGCAGCGCGGTGACGTCCTCGAGCGAGACGCCGAGCTGCTGCTCGAACGCGTCGAGCGCCTCGTCGGCACCCAGCGCGCCCTGGAGCGCCTCCCGGATCTGCGCCTCGCTCTGGCCGAGGCCGAGGTCGACGAACGCGATCGCGTCGCTCGGGACGTCCCCGACCAGCTCGCCGACGTCGGGCGGCTCCGTGCCGCCGTCGGTCTTCGCCCAGAACCGGACGCTGGCGCCGTCGTCCGCGGCGACGACCGCCGCACTCATCGCGACGAGCGTGCCCCCGGCCTGGCCCACGGAGCTGCCGAAGGCCTCGAGCTCGTCCGAAAGCCCCGTGCCGTTGACGTAGAGCTTCGCGAGCGCCTGCTCGGGCAGCTCGTCCATCGCGTCGGAGAACTGCGCGTCCTCGGCGAGCGTCCCCTTCGCCGCGGCCGTCTCGAACGCGGCGATCGAGGCGCTGTCGTCGCTGAACGCGAACCAGCCGCCCTCGAGCTCCTCGACCACGAGCTCCTCGTCGCTCTTGGCGAGCAGCGCCTCGAGCGCGGCCCGATCGTCGGTCTGCGTGAGGCCGACGCCGACGCCGTCGTCGCCGGAGAGGTCCAGCGCCGCGAAGTCCACGGTCGGGCCGAACGCGTCGTCGATCTCCTCCCTGGTCACGCCCTCGTCGGCGAGCGACTGCTGGAGCTTCTCGACAAGTTGGTCGCGGCCGGGGAAGCGGTCGAGCAAGTCCTGGAGCTGCTGCCACTGGTCGGAGCCCGTGTCCGCGTCGACCGTCGCGAAGAGCTGCGTCGAGGCGGGCGCGATCGTGGAGGCGTTCTCGGCCCCGGCGGACGCGTTCTCGCCGCCGCAGCCCGCGAGCAGCGCGAGCGCGCTCACGGCGCCCGCGAGCAGGCCGATCCGTCCAGTTCGTGTCCGCAGTGTCATCTACTCCTCCGTCGGCTCGCGTCGCATCAAGCTTGAGACCAGTTCCGTCAGGGTAACGCCGCCGAGCACCGCGCAGACGCCGTCCGTGATCGGGAGCTCGGCACCGAGGCGGCGCGAGAGCTGCTGCAGCACCGGCGCCGTGGTCAGGCCCTCGACGACCTGGCCGATCTCCGCCTCGGCCTCTGCGGGCGTGGCGCCGCGGGCGATCAGCTCGCCGGCGCGGCGGTTGCGGCCGCTCGGGTGCCAGCAGGTGACGATGAGGTCGCCCATCCCGGCCATGCCCGGCGAACGTGTCCGAATCGGCCCCGGCGGCCTCGCCGAGCCGCCGCATCTCGGCGAGCCCGCGCGTGATGAGCGCCGCCTTCGCGTTGTCGCCGAGCTCGAGCCCGTCGACGCCGCCGGCCGCGAGCGCGATCACGTTCTTCGCCGCCGCGCACAGCTCGACGCCGAGCAGGTCGTCGTTGAGGTAGAGCCGGAAGGTCGGCGAGTTGATCGCGTGCTGCAGCTCGAGCCCGAGCGCCCCGTCCTCGCAGGCGATCACGCCGGCCGTGGGCAGCCCCGCGATGACCTCCTCGGCCATGGTCGGGCCCGACAGGAGGGCGTAGCCGCGGCCGTGGACGGCCTCCGACAGCCGGGCCCCGGTGGTCGGGTCGAGCCCCTTCGTCAGGCTCAGGATCGGCGCCTCGCCGGGGATCGCCTCGACGACCTCGTGGAAGACGCGGCTGGGGACGGAGACGACGACCACGTCCGCGTCGTCGTACGGCGCCTCCGCGACGGGGGTGGCGCCGATGCCGCGGAGGTCGGCGGTCGTGGAGTAGCGCGGGTTGCGGCCGGTCTCGCCGATCGCGCGCGCCTGCTCCGCGTCGCGGCAGGCGAGCACGACCTCGTGGCCCCGGTCGTGCAGCAGCCAGGCGAACGCCGTGCCCCACGAACCACAGCCGACAACCACGGCCTTCATCGCCGCACGAAGTCGATCGACACCGGAACGCCCTCGAGCCCGAAGCGCGCGCGCAGCTGGTTCTCGACCCAGTAGCCGTAGTCGCGCGTGACGAGGCCGGGGTCGTTGACGTGGAAGCGGAACCGCGGCGGCCGCGTCTGCACCTGGGCGCCGTAGAGGAGGTTGAGCGAACGCCCGCCCTTGCTCGGTGCGCGGCGCGACTCGCGCAGCTCCTTCAGGAAGCGGTTCAGCTCGCCCGTGCCGATCCGCGCGGTGTGCTTGGCGAACTGGGCCTGGATCAGGTCGAGCAGGCGGTCGATGCCGCGGCCGGTGCTCGCCGAGACGGCGATCACGGGCGGGCGCTGGCGCAGGCGCCGGTCGAGCTGCGGCTTCAGCTCCTCGAGCCGGTGCTCGGTCACGTCCCATTTGGACAGGACGACGATGGTCGAGCATTGCGCCTTCCGCGCCACGTCGGCCACGGCGAGGTCGCCCTCGGTGATCCCCTCCGGGGCGGCGACGAGCACGAGCGACACGTCCGCACGCTCGGCCGCCTCGAGCGTCCGGAGCTCCGACCAGTACTCGATCCCCTGCCGGTGCTTGCGCTTGCGGCGCATCCCGGCCGTGTCGACGAGGACGAAGGTCGTCTCGTCCCGGCGCAGCACCGTGTCGATGGCGTCGCGCGTGGTGCCGGGCACCTCGGAGACGATCACGCGCTCCTCGCCGAGCAGCCGGTTCAGGAGCGACGACTTGCCGACGTTGGGGCGGCCGAGGATGGCGACGCGGACGGCGGCGTCCTCCACCTCCGGCGGCCGCTCGGGCGCGAGCCCCCGCAGCCGCACGACGACCTCGTCGAGCAGGTCGCCGGTGCCGTGCCCGTGGAGGCTCGAGATCGCGAACGGGTCGCCGAGCCCGAGCCGGTGGAACACGTGGATCACCTCGTCGCGCGCCGGGTCGTCGATCTTGTTCGCGACGAGCAGCACCGGCTTCCGCGAGCGGCGGAGCAGGTCGGCGATCTCCTCGTCGCCGGGCGTGATCCCTTGCCTCGCGTCGACGAGGAAGAGCACGAGATCCGCCTCCTCGACCGCGGCGCGGGCCTGCTCGGCGATCCGACGGGTGATCGCCGAGGCGTCGGCCACGTCGATCCCACCCGTGTCGACGAGGACGAAGCGCGAGCGCCCCCACTCGCAGACGAGCTCCTTGCGATCGCGCGTGACGCCGGGCGTCTCGTGGACGACCGCCGTCCGCGTCGCCGTCAGGCGATTGACGAGGGTCGACTTGCCGACGTTGGGGAAGCCCACGATCGCCACCCGCGCCCAGGAGCTCGGGCGGCGGGCTCAGCCTCGGCCCGCTCACGCCGGCGGTGTCGCCGTCGAGGGTCGTCCGTCTGCGTGGATCTCGCCGAGCCATTCCCACAGCTTCCTGATCTCTGCCTGGATCTCGTGTGACGCCTCGCGGTAGCCGCGCCCGCCCTTCGGCAGCCCGTCGAACCGCATCGGCTCACCCCATGCCACGGAAACGGGCCGGAAGGGCCGCCAGCCGTACGCGCCGTAGATCGCGCCGCACACGACCGGCACGTCCCCCTGGAGCGCTGCCATCGCCGCGCCCGGCAGCACCTCGCCGGGGTAGGCCTGCCGCTGCCGCGTGCCCTCGACGAAGAGGCCCAGCGCCTTGCCCTCCTCGATGACCTCGCGCATGAGCCGGACGGCCTCGCGGTCGCTCTCGCCGCGCCGCACCGAGAACGTCCCGAACGACCGGATCAGCTGGCCCAGGCCCGGGACACGGTGGATCTCCTGCTTCGCCATGAAGTACACGGTGCGCGGCGAGGCGGCGCCTGCCGCGGGCGGGTCGATCCAGTGCACGTGGTTGAACGCCAGGACGACGCCGCCGTCGAGCGGGACGCGCTCCTTCCCGTATACCCGGAGGCGTGCGAAGAACTGCGTCAGCGGCTGGATCGTGTGCCGCCCGACAGCCCAGACACGGTCGACGTCCTTCACGCCGTCGCGCGCTCACGCGCGAGCGCCTCGATCCGCGTCACCACCTCGTCGATCGAGAGGTCGGTGGTGTCGAGCTCCTGCGCATCGTCCGCGGGCTCCATCTGCTGCGCGTCGCTCTCGTCGCGCAGGCGCAGGTCGGTGGCGAGCGCCTCGGCGTCGGCCAGCCCGGGATGCTCCGCGATCCGGCGACGGGCGCGCTCGCGCTGGTCGGCGACGAGGTAGACCTTCACCTCGGCGTGCGGGACGACGACACGGCCGATGTCCCGCCCCTCGATCACGGCGTCTCCGTGCGCCGCGAGCTCGCGCTGGCGCTCGCGCATCACCTCGCGCACCGGCTGCTGGCGCGCGACGACGGGGACGGCCCGGTCGACGCGCGGCTCGCGGATCGCGCGGGTCACCTCGACGTCGTCCACGAACACGCGCAGCCCGGCGAACCCGACCGGGTGCGCCTCCGCGAGCGCCACGAGCGCGTCGGTGTCCTCGAGGTCCGCGCCGCGCTCGAGCGCGAGCCAGGTCAGGGCCCGGTACATCGCGCCCGTGTCGAGGTAGCGGAAGCCGAGCCGCTCGGCGAGCCGCCGCGCGACGGTGCTCTTGCCCGCCCCGGCGGGGCCGTCGATGGCGATGATCACGCCCTGCGCCTGCGCGTGGTCGTCAGAGGACGTCTTCCTTCCATGAGGTGTCGGCGACCGTGAGCTGCCCGAGGAGCTCGAAGAAGCCCGGGAAGCTTATAGCGACGGTTTCGGCGCCCTCGACCTCGACGCCCTCGCGGCTCGAGAGCCCGGCGACGGCGCCGAGCATCGCGATCCGGTGGTCGCCCTCGGCGAGAACGTGACCGCCGCGCGGGCGCGCCGGGACGCCGCGGATGCGCCAGCCGTCCTCCCGCGCCTCGATCCGGGTCCCGATCGCGTGCAGCGCCGCCGCCGTCGCCGCCACGCGGTCGCTCTCCTTCACGCGCAGCTCCTCCGCGCCCTCGACCCGGCTGTCGCCGCGGGCGTGGGCCATCGCGAGCGCGACGAGCGGGAGCTCGTCCACGAGCAGCGGCACCTCCTCGGCGGTCACGGTCGTGGCCACGAGCGGGGCAGCGCGGATCTCGACGTCGCCGACCGGCTCGTTCCCGGCGCGGTGGCGGTTGTAGACGGCGATGCGAGCGCCCATGCGCTGGAGCACGTCGAGCAGGCCGGTGCGGCGCGGATTGAGGCCGACGCCGTGGAGGGTGAGGTCGGAGCCGGGGACGAGCGCGGCGGCGACGAGCAGCGGCGCGGCCGACGAGAAATCACCCGGGACGTCGATCTGCTCGAGCCGCAGCCGCTCGGCGGGGTCGACCGACGCGGACGAGGCCCGTCGCACGACCCGGGCGCCGGCCGCCTCGAGCATCAGCTCGGTGTGGTCGCGCGTCGGCCGCGGCTCGACCACGGTCGTGCGCCCGTCGCCGAAGAGCCCGGCGAGCAGCACCGCTGACTTCACCTGCGCGCTCGCGACCGGAAGCGCGTAGTCGATCGCGTGCACCTCCCCGCCCGCGAGCACGACCGGCGGGAGGCCGTCCTGCGTCTCGACGGAGACACCCATGCGGCGCAGCGGCTCGGCGATCCGCTCCATCGGCCGCCGCGACAGGGACTCGTCGCCGACGAGCTCGAATCGGCCTTCCTGTCCGGCCAGGACTCCGGGCAGGAGCCGCATCAGCGTCCCCGCGTTGCCGCAGTCGAGCGGGTCGTCGGGCGCGCGGAGCCCGCGGAGGCCCGCGCCGCGGACGACGAGCGTCGTCTCCCCTTCCTCCTCGACCTCGACGCCGAGCGCGCGGACGGCGGCGAGCGTCGACTCCGTGTCGGCGGAACGGCCCCAGCCCTCGACGTGCACGTCGCCGTCGCAGAGCGCGCCGACGAGGAGCGCCCGGTGCGAGATCGACTTGTCGCCGGGCACGCGGACGTGGCCGGTGAGGGCGGCTGCCGGCTCGACCTTCACTCGTCCAGGATGCGCGAGACGGCGGCCGAGTACCCCTGTGCCTCGAGCTCCGCGGCGGCGCGTTCCGCCTGCTCGCGGCCGCTCACGAGCAGGGTCAGCGTCCCGCCGCGCTCGGGCGAGAGGTGGCGCAGCTCGAAGTCCTCGATGTTGATCCGCTCCGCGCCGAGCGCCTGCGTGATCCCGGCGAGCACACCCGGCCGGTCGGGGACGTGCACGTCGATCCGCTGGAGCTCGCCCGGCTCGTCGAAGGCGTCGGCGAGCATGCGGCGCCGGTTCCCCGCCGCCTCGGCGATCCAGCGCGCGAGGAAGCCCGCGTCGCGCTTCTCGAGCGCGGCCTCGACCTGCTCGACCCGCCGCCGGTGGTCGGCGAGCGCCTCGCGGAGAGGGCCGGCATTGTCGAGGAAGATGTCGACCCAGATCCGGGGGTTGGCGCCGGCCACGCGGGTCATGTCCCGCAGCGAGCCGCCCGCCGACGCGAGCGGCTCGTGCCCCTCCACGCGGCTCGTGCCCGCCTGGTTGAGGAGCAGGTTCGCGAGCGCGTGCGGGAGGTGGCTCGTGAGCGCCACGAGCCGGTCGTGCGCCTCGGGGTCGATCGCGACGGGCACGGCCCCGAGCGAGGTGACGAAGCCGTGGAGGGTGCGGTAGCGCTGTGGATCGGTGGCCGCCGTCGGCGTGAGGAACCAGGTCGCGCCGTGGAACATCTCCGCGGTCGCCGCCGCCGGGCCGCGGGCCTCGCGCCCGCACACCGGGTGGCCGCCGACGAAGCGGTCGCCGAGGCCCGCCGACCACGCCTTCGTCGAGCCGAGGTCGGTCACGGTCGTGCCGTCGGAGGTGGCGGCGAGCACCGCCTCGACCTGCGCCGGGAGCGTCACGACGGGCACCGCCACGACCGCGAGCTCCACGCCGTCGAGCGCCTCCTCGAGCGACGAGGCCGCCTCGACCGCGCCACGCTCGGCGGCGGCCGCGAGGTTCCCGGGATCCGAGTCCCAGCCGCGCACCTCGGCGTCCGCCGCCCGCGCGCCGAGCCCGACCGACGCGCCCATGAGGCCCGTCCCGACGACCGCGATGCGGCCGCTCATGCGTCCTGCGACGGGTGCTCGCGCATCAGCTCCGCGAGCCGGAACGCGAGGTCGAGCGACTGCCGGGCGTTGAGGCGCGGGTCGCAGAGCGAGACGTAGCGCGCATCGAGATGCTCCTCGAGCACGGCCTCGGAGCCGCCGAGGCACTCGGTCACGTCCTCGCCGGTGAACTCGATGTGGACGCCGCCCGGCCACACGTCCTCGCGCCGGCACGCGCCGACGAACTCCTCGACCTCGCCGAGGATCGTGTCGAAGTCGCGCGTCTTCACCCCGGCGGCGGTGCGGACGCCGTTGCCGTGCATCGGGTCGCACGCCCACACGACCGGGTGGTCGGCGTCGCGGACCGCGCGCAGCAGCGGCGGCAGCGCCTCGGCGACGCGGCCGCGGCCCATCCGCGCGATGAAGGTGAGGCGGCCCGGGTCCCGCTCCGGGTTCAGCCGCTCGCAGAGCTCGAGCACGTCGTCGGGCGTCGCCGTCGGCCCGAGCTTCACGCCGAGCGGGTTGTGCACGCCGGCGAAGAACTCCACGTGCGCGCCGTCCGGCTGCCGCGTCCGCTCGCCGATCCAGAGCATGTGCGCCGAGCAGTCGTACCAGTCGCCCGTGAGCGAGTCGCGCCGCGTCAGCCCCTCCTCGTAGTCGAGCACGAGGCCCTCGTGGCTCGTCCAGACGTCGACGTGGTGGAGCGACTGCGACTCGGCCGGGTCGACACCGATCGCGGCCATGAAGCGGAGCGCGCGCTCGATCTCGTCGGCGAGCCGCTCGTAGCGGCGCCCCGCGGGCGAGCTGGCGACGAAGTCCTTGTTCCACGCGTGCACCTGCGTCAGGTCGGCGAAGCCCCCCTTCGTGAAGGCCCGGAGGAGGTTCAGCGTGGCCGTCGACTGGTGGTAGGCGCGCACCATCCGCTCGGGGTCGGGCGTGCGCGCCTCGGGCGTCGGCTCCTCCCCGTTCACCATGTGCCCGAAGAAGGACGGCAGCCCGTTCTCGGTCGGCGACGAGCGCGGCTTCGCGAACTGCCCGGCGATCCTGCCGACCTTCACCACCGGGAGCGTCGAGCCGTAGATCAGCACGGCGCTCATCTGCAGCATGATCTTCAGCTTCTCGCGGATCGAGACCGCGCTCATGTCGTGGAACGACTCGGCGCAGTCGCCCGCCTGGAGCAGGAACGCGCGGCCCGCCGCGACCTCTGCGAGCGCGCTCTGGAGCGAGCGCGCCTCCCCGGCGAAGACGAGCGGCGGCATCTCCTTGAGCTGCGCCCGCGCCGCCTCGGCCCGCTCCTCGTCCGGCCAGGCGGGCTGGTGCTCGGCGGGAAAGCCGCGCCACGACGCGGGAGACCAGGTGCTCGTCGCCATCACGTGAGTGTAGGTGCCGCTTCTACACTCAGTCCGCGATGCGGATCTTCAGCGGCATCCAGCCCACGGGCGCGAAGACGCTCGGCAACTACGCCGGCGGCTTCCGCCAGTACGCGGCCACGCAGGAGCAGTCCGACGAGGCGTTCTTCTGCATCGTCGACCTGCACTCGATCACCGTCGACTACTCGCCGGAGGAGCTGCGGGAGACGACGCTCGACCTGTTCGCGATGCTGATCGCGACCGGGCTCGACCCCGACCGCTCGACGGTCTTCGCGCAGAGCCACGTCACGGCGCACCCCGAGGCCGCGTGGCTGCTGTCGGCGGTGACGAGCTACGGCCAGCTGGGCCGGATGACGCAGTTCAAGGACAAGGGCGAGGGCAAGGAGTTCGTCTCGGCCGGCCTGTTCACGTACCCGGTGCTGATGGCCGGCGACATCCTCCTCTACCAGACGACCCACGTCCCGATCGGCGACGACCAGCGCCAGCACCTCGAGCTCTCGCGCGACGTGGCCGAGCGCTTCAACGCGCGCTTCGGCGAGACGTTCACCGTTCCCGGACGGGATCTACCCCGAGGTCGGCGCGCGGATCATGGACCTGCAGGAGCCGACGGCGAAGATGTCGACGAGCTCGCCGCCCGAGGCGCAGGGCGTCGTGCGGATGCTCGACGACGCCGACGTGATCCGGCGGAAGTTCAAGACGGCGGTGACGGACTCGGGCCGCGAGGTGCGGCGCGGATCGGACAAGCCGGGCGTGACGAACCTCATCGACATCCTCTCCGTCGCGACCGGCGACTCGCCCGAGGCGATCGAGGCGCGGTACGACGGCGAGGGCTACGGGACGTTCAAGTCGGACGTGGCCGAGGCGGTCGTCGAGCTGCTCGTGCCGATCCAGACCCGGTACCGGGAGCTCCGGGACGACCCGGCCGAGCTGCGGTCGCTGCTCGCGAAGGGCGCGGACAAGGCGCGGGAGGCGTCGGCGCCGACGCTCGCCGCGATGTACGACCGGATGGGCTTCGCCCGTTAGCGGCTCGGCACCGGCGCGAGCAGGCCGGCGAGCGCGCCGATCGCGCCCGTGCCGATCGCGACGAGGACGTCCGGGACGTCCGCGTCCTGCGTGAGGACGATCACCGTGCTCGCGATGATGACGGCGAGGATCGAGAACGAGAGCGTGCCCACGACGATGCGGTAGATCCAGAGGTCGTGCTCGAGGGGCCGCGAGAGGCGCTCCAGCGCCTCCACGGGATCCTTCTTGACCTCCTCCTGGAGCTCCGGGTCGCCCCGGACGAGCTCGGCGAGGTCGGTCGCGGACGTAGCGCGGCGGTGTTGCTCCATGGACGCTCCTTGTTCGGCGGCAGGCCATCACTCTCCTGCACGGCCCAAAAGGCGTCAACGCACGCGCCGCTCGGCCTTCGCCGTGGCGGCTCGGAGGGCCGCGACCTCGTGTCCCTTCAGCTCGCGCCACTGGCCGGGAGCGAGCCCGTCGAGGTCGAGCCCGGCGAGCCGCGGCCGGTGCAGCTTGCGCACGGGGTGGCCGACGGCCTCGAGCATGCGGCGCACCTGGCGGTTCCGGCCCTCGTGGAGGACGAGCTCGACGCGGCCCTCGGCGAACCGCTTCGCCTTGGCCGGCGCGGTGCGCCCGTCCTCGAGGTCGACGCCTTCGCGGAGGCGGCGGATCGTCTCCTCGTCCGGGTCGCCTTCGACCGTGGCGATGTAGACCTTCTCGATCCCGTACCGCGGGTGGGCGATCCGGTGGGCGAGCTGGCCGTCGTTGGTGAGGAGGATCGCTCCGGTCGAATCCGCGTCGAGGCGGCCGACGGGGACGACGCGGACCGGGTGGTCGACGAGGTCGACGACGGTACGCCGTCCCTGCGGGTCGCTCGCGGTGGTGACGACGCCGGCGGGCTTGTGCAGGAGGATGTACGCGAGCTCCTGACGCGCGACGGGCTCGCCGTCCACCGCGACCCGATCGTGGCGCCCGACGTCGGTGTTGAGCTCGCCCGGCTTCCCGTTGACCGTGACCCGGCCGGCCTTGATCAGCTCGTCGGCCTTGCGGCGGGAGGCGACACCGGAGCGCGCGAGGAAGGCGTTGAGCCGCACGCGGCCATTGTGGCCGTGTCCTGGTCTCAGAGACGGGTCAGGTCCGAATCAGGCGTGACGGCCACGCGGGCATACGGTGTTGCGAGGCACGAATTGGCGCCTGCGGCCATGACCGGTCTCTGAGACCGAGCCACGCCCCTTCAGGCCGTGGCCGCTGCTACGCCGAGCGCTGTTCCGCGATCGCCGTGAGCCGCTCGCGGATCGCGTCCGCGTCGGCGCCGAGGTCGTCGAGCCGCGGCAGCTCGGCGAGGCTCGCGAGCCCGAAGACACGCTCGAAGAGCGGCGTCGTCCGGTACCGCACCGCGCCGCCGGCCTCGCCGTCCCGGCCCGACTCTGCGATCAGCCCCCGCTCCACGAGCCCGGCGACGGCCGAGTCGGCGGCCACGCCGCGGACCCGCGCGATGTCCGGCCGCGAGCACGGGCCGAGGTACGCGACGATCGCGAGCGTCTCGAGCGCCGCCTGCGAGAGCCCCTTCTGCACCGGCCGCTCGACCAGCCGCGCGCACGCGTCCGCCGCCACGCGGGAGGCCCGGAACGCCCAGCCGCCGGCGACGTGCTCGAGCACGATCCCGCTGCGCCCCTCGCGGTAGCGCTCGCCGAGCAGGCCGAGCGCGGTCTCGACGCGCTCAGCGTCGTCCTCCGTCGCCGCCGCGAGCTCCTCCACCGACAGTGGTTGCGAGGCGACGACGAGCAGCGCCTCGACCGTGCGGGCGAGCTGGTCGACGGGGTTGGACGAGATCAGGCGGAGCGGGCGATCCACGGTGACTCTCTCCCTTCGACGTCGGTACGGAGAATCCTGATCGGGGCGAAGGGCGCGGCCTGCTCGAGCGCGACCTCGCCGCTCTTCCGCAGCTCGAGCAGCGCCAGGAACGCGACCGCCTGCTCCACCCGGGACAGGCCCGCGACCTCCTGCTCGAAGTCGAGGCGCCGCCGGCGGCGCAGCACCGCCCGGAAGCGCTCGACGAACTGCCCCACCGGCGGGAAGCGGAGTCCCATGTGCGACAGGGACGGTGCGGCCGGCGGCACGGCCAGCAGCCGCAGCACCGCCGCGAGCGACTCGGCCTGCTGCGGGGCCAGCCGCCGCTCCGGCTGCGGCGCGAGCGGCGCCGGCCCGAGCCGGAAGAAGCGGTCGCGCTCGTGCTCGAGCCGCTCGGCGAGCCAGGCCGAGGCCTCCTTCATGCGCCGGTACTCGGCGAGGCGGCGCGCCAGCTCCTCGGCGGCCTCCTCGGGCTCGAGCTCGGCCAGCTCCGCCTCCTCGTCGGGGAAGAGCGCACGTGCCTTCAGCTCGAGCAGCGCCGCGATGAGGACGAGGAACTCGCCGCAGGCGTCGAGGTCGAGCGCGTCGCGCTCGAGCAGGCGCTCGACGAACGCGACGACGATCCCGGCCACGTCCACCTCGGCCAGGTCGAGCTCCTCCTTCAGCACGAGCGTCAGGAGCAGGTCGAACGGCCCTTCGAAGGCATCGAGATCCAGCTCGAGCTCGCGCACGACCATCGCGCGGGAACCTAGCTTCCGCTTCGGACGCGGCCCTTCGGCACGGCCATCCGCGGCGGCGGCTTCGGCGCGTCCTGTCCGCGGCGGCGGCGCGGGCCGAGCCACTGCACCCAGAGGAAGACCGCGACCGCGAGCACGAAGATCACCAGCGACACCCACGCGTTCAGCCGCCACGGCCCGAGCTCGTGCGCAGGATCGACGCGGTACTGCTCGATCACGAACCGCCCGGCCGTGTACCACGCGACGTAGAGCGCGAAGAGCGCCGGCGGCCGGACGCGCCAGAGGCGGTCGACGAGCAGGAGCACGCCGACGCCGAGCAGGCTCCAGAGCGACTCGTAGAGGAAGGTCGGGTGGAAGGTGGGGCTGTCGAGGTACTGCGCCGGCCGGTTGATCGGGTCGATCTCGAGCCCCCAGGGCCGGTCGGTCGGCTTGCCGAAGAGCTCCTGGTTCCACCAGTTGCCCCAGCGGCCGATCGCCTGCGCGAGGAGGAGCCCGGGCGCGACCGCGTCCATGAAGCGCGTGACGCTCTCGCCGGAGCGGTGCACGACGATCGCGCCGACGATCACGCCGAGGCCGATCCCGCCCCAGACGCCGAGGCCGCCCTTCCACACCGCGAAGACGCCCCACCACTCGTCGGGCACCTCGTTCCACGAGGTGATGACGTGGTAGAGCCGCGCGCCGACGATCCCCGCGGCGACGCCCCAGACCGCGACGCGGAAGACGAGGTCCCAGTCGCCGCCGCGCCGAACCCAGCGCACGCCGGTCAGCCAGATGCAGGCCGCGATCGCGAGCAGGAGCATCAGCCCGTAGGCGTGGACCGAGATCGGGCCGAGCTCGAGCTCGCCGCCGGACGGCGAGGGGATGGACGCGAGGAGGGCGCTCACGGCGGTCGGATTCTGCCGAGACGCCGGCTCCCCTGCACAGCGCTTGACCGATAGATAACGAGTATGTATAACGAGTATCTACATGCGCTCGGCGTTCCTCGCACTCCTCGCAGCGCGGCCCGCCCACGGCTACGAGCTGCGGCAGGCGCTCGAGCAGCGGTTCGGCTCGGCGCTCCCGCCGATGAACGCGGGTCAGGTCTACACCACGCTCGCGCGGCTCGAGCGCGACGGGCTGGTGGTCGGCGAGGACGTGCCCGAGGACAGCCGGCAGAAGCGGGTCTACGCGCTCACCGACGCCGGCCGCGCCGCGCTCGACGAGTGGGTGGCAGCGCCGACGCCCGGCCCCCGCCTGCGCGACGAGTTCTTCCTGAAGCTCGTGCTCGCCCGTGACGCCGGCGTGGCCGACCCGCGGCGGCTGATCGAGCGCCAGCGGCACGAGTACCTGCAGGCGCTGCGCGACCTGGCAGCGCTCGGACCCGACGGCAACGGCGTCGCCTCGCTCCTCGCGGAGGGCGCGGCGCTCCACCTGGAGGCCGACCTCAAGTGGCTCGACCTCTGCGAACGGCGACTGATCGAGGAGGAAGGCTGATGGCGACCGTGCTCCAGGCCCAGGGCCTGGCGAAGACGTACTCCGGCGACGGGATCGACGTGCTCGCGCTGCGCGGCGTCGACCTGGAGGTCGCCGCGAACGAGTTCGTGGCAGTGATGGGACCCAGCGGCTGCGGCAAGTCGACGCTGCTGCACCTGCTCGGCGGGCTCGACCGCCCCACGGCCGGCTCGATCGAGCTCGACGGGCGGCGCGTCGAGTCGCTTTCCGAGGCCGCGTGGGCGGTGCTGCGCCGGCGCCAGCTCGGCTTCGTGTTCCAGTTCTTCAACCTCGTCGGGACGCTGACGGTCGCGGAGAACGTCGAGCTGCCCGCGCGGCTCGTCGGTGCCTCCCCCGCCGAGGCGCGCCGCCGGCGCGAGGAGCTGCTCGAGCGCCTCGGCGTCTCGGCGCGGGCCGACACGCTCCCGTCGCGCCTCTCGGGCGGGCAGCAACAGCGCGTCGCGATCGCGCGGGCGCTCGTCAACCGCCCCGCCGTGCTGCTCGCCGACGAGCCGACGGGCAACCTCGACAGCGCGAGCGCCACCGAGGTGCTCGGGCTGCTGCGCGAGCTGAAGGCCGAGGGACAGACGCTCGTCCTCGTCACCCACGACGCCCGCGTCGCGGCCTCGGCCGACCGCGTGCTCGCGATGCGCGACGGGCTCGTCGTCGACGAGACCCGGCTCGAGGACCGGCAGGCGCCGGCGGCCCTCGTCTCGCAGCTGCTGCGGCTGGAGGTGTGAGATGACGCGCGTCTTCCTCCGGCTCGCGTTCTCCGGCCTCCGCCGCCGGGCCACGCAGGCGACACTGACCGTGCTCGTCGTCGCGGCCGCCGCGTCGGCGCTCACGATCGCGCTCGGCATCGACCGCGTCGCCGACCGCTCGTGGGAGCGGACGTTCGAGGCGACGAACGGCGCGCACGCGACGGTGCTCGCGCCGCCGGGCGACCTCGACGTCGCGGCGATCGAGCGGCTCCCCGGCGTCATTGCATCGACCGGCGACATCGCGCACGTCCAGTCGGAGTTCCGCCGCGACGGCGACCGGTACAGCCTGACGCTGCTGGGGACGCCGGGCTCGGAGCCCCCGCCCGTGAGCCGTCCGCTCGTGGACGAGGGTCGGTGGCCGTCGGCGCCCGGGGAGGTGGCGCTCGAGCGGAGCTTCGCGCGCTTCCTCGGCTTCCATCCCGGCGACACGATCGCGACCCCCGGCACGCGTCTCCGCGTCACCGGCGTGGTGATCGTGCCCAAGTCGGAGCCGTACCCCACGAGCCAGCCGGGTCAGGCGTTCGCGTCGACCGCGACGCTCGCGCTCGTCCAGCCCGACCGATCCCGGTGGGCCCACCTCCTCGGCGTCCGGCTGGACGACCCCCTGTCCGTCCCGGCCTTCGCGGACGGCGTCCGCGAGATCGAGCCGCGGACCGGCGTGGAGAACTGGGTGGATGAGCGCGACGAGGCGCGCGCAGTCCTCGAGGCCGTGCGGATCGTGCTCGACATCTTCGGCGTGCTGCTCCTGCTCGCGGGCGGGTTCGTGCTCGCCACGCTGATCGGCGGCCGCGTGCTCGCGCAGACCCGGGAGATCGGGCTGCTGAAGGCGGCCGGGCTGACGCCGGGCCAGGTCGCGCGCGTCTTCCTCGTGGAACAGGTCGCGCTCGGATTTCTGGGCGTGGTGCTCGGGATCCTGCTCGGGACGCTCGCGACGCCCCTCTTCGTCTCGCGCTCCGCCGCGCTGCTGAACGCCTCGGAGGTGCCGCCGTTCGACCTCTCCTCGGCGCTGCGGGTGCTCGCGATCGTGCTCGCGACGGTGACGGTCTGCGCCGCCGTCCCCAGCCTGCGGGCCGGCCGGCGCACGACCGCGTCGCTGCTCGCAGGCCCCGGGCCCGGCGGTGCGCGCCGGTCGCGCCTGGCGCCGCTCTCGCTGCCCCTCCCGCTCGCGCTCGGGCTGCGGGACGCGTTCCTCCGCCCCGGCCGGACGTCCCTGACGATGCTGGCGCTGGCGCTGACCGTCGCGTCGGCGACGGCGACGCTCGGGATGGAGGCGAGCTTCGACGTGCAGAGCAACCACGCCCCGGGCGAGCTGGCCGATCCCGTGAACGACGACGCCGCCGAGGAGGCGACGCTGCGGCCGGTGGTCTACGGCCTCAACGCCGTGCTGCTCTTCGTCGGGCTCGTGAACCTGCTCGCGACGGTGCTGCTGAGCTTGCGCGAGCGCGTGCGCGACCTCGGGCTGCTGAAGGCGGTCGGCCTGACGCCGCGCGAGGTCGCGGCGAGCTTCCTCGCCTCGCAGGTCGCGCTCGCCGCGGGCGCGGTCGTGATCGGGATCCCGCTCGGACTCGGCCTCTTCCGCTGGGCCGTCGGCGCGACGGGCGGCACCGACGAGTTCGCCTATCCCGTCTGGTGGTGGCTCGTCCTGCTCGCCCCGCTCACGGTCGCGATCGTGGCCGCGATCGCAGCCCCGCTCGCCCGCCGCGCCGCAGCCGTGAGCGTCGTGGACGCGCTTCGCTACGAATGAGCGCCGGTCTAGAGGAGGATCCGCGCGGCGATGTCGTGCGCGCAGCCCTGGTCGCGGACGAGCGCGACGGCGGTGTGCAGGTCGACGTCGAAGCGCCCGGCGAGCTCCCTGGCCAGCTCCGGCGGGTAGCCGGCGCGCTCGAGCTCTTCCTGCCGCCAGGCCTGGACCCGGTCGCCTTCGGTGATCTCCTGTGTCAGTTCAGCCGCTGCCATCTCGTCTCTCCTCGTCCCCTTCTTAGGACGTCTGTCCTCTCATTCGGTTGAACGACGTCGGCGGATCACCCCTTACCGGGTGATCCGCCGAATTAAAAGAACCTTTACGGAGCGTTGAGAGAACTACGCACTCGGCGCGGGCGCCGGCGCGGTCGTGCGGCGGCGCAGGAAGAGCACGAGCGCGACGATCGCGGCGATCGCCGCTCCGACGCCGGCGAGCGTCCAGCCGAGCGGGAAGTCGCCCGCAGCAGGCGTGGCAGGGCCGTCGAGCGCGACCACGCCGAAGTTGTGCCGGGTCGCGTTGTCGTACGCCGTGAACCCGTCGTACACCTGCACGGCCCAGCGGCCCGAGTCCGGGAACACGACCTCCGCCGCGTACGTCCCGGGCGTGTCGGTCGGCGTGGCCGCGAACTTCTGCTCCTCGCCGGTGGCCGTGTTGCGCAGGATCACGGCCGGCGAGATGCCGTCGACCGGCGTGACGCCGTGCTGCTTGATCGTGATGTCGGTGTTCCACGTCGAGCCGCCGCTGGGGTCGTCGGGCGGCGCGGGCGAGACCCCTGCCGTCGCCCAGCCGCCGGCCGAGGCGGTTCCGGCGACGACGAGCGACGCAACGGCCGCGACGATGGTGAGCCTGAGCATCGGTCCTCCTCGAGTCGGATGCCTGTTCTACACCGGCTCGGCCCGGAGCGTTCCCGCGATCCGCCGCGCCTCGGCGAGCGAACGGGCGCCCTCGAGGCGGAGCAGGACGGGGCCCTCCTCCCAGAGCAGGACGTTCCCCGCGGCGCGGCTCTCGAGCACCCGGCCGCCGTCGTCGCGGAAGATCACGCGGTGCCGGTCGCCCTCGAGCCAGTAGCCGGGGCTCCCGCGCACCTCGGCGTAGGTGACGCTCGTCCCCTGGCCGATGCTCTTCTCGACGTACGGCGTCCCCTCGCCGACGAGCTCGGTGAGCCAGAGTCGCCGGTCGTCGCGGCCGAACGTGACCGCGCCGCCGCGGAAGCGCCCGTCGAAGAGGACGTCCCAGCCGTCCTCCTGCGGCACCAGGACGGTGAAGCCGGCACGCCGCTTCGCCTCGTCGAGCGAGACCTCGCGGCCGAGCGGCCGGCTCGTCGCCTGGTCGCGCGCCGGATCGCCGACGACGCGCTCGATCGTCGCGCTCTCGAGGCCGAACACGCGCAGCAGCGCCGAGCGGGCGGGCGGGACGGCGAGCGCGACCGCCAGTGCCAGCGCCGCCACGGCGAATACGAGCGCGAGCGGCCGGCTGAAGCGGCGGCGCGACCGCTCGGGCAGGACGACCCGGCCGACGATGTCGGGCGTCGGCGGGAACTCGAGCTCGAGTCCGCGCAGGGCGCGCTCCACGTCGATCACGCCGGCACCTCCTCCAGGCTCGTGCGCAGCCGTGCGAGCGCGCGCGACAGCCGCGACTTCACCGTCCCCGGCCGCAGCCCGAGCGCGGCGGCCGTCTCGGCCTCGGAGAGGTCGAGGAAGTAGCGGCACGCGACGACGAGACGCTCCTCCTCGCGCAGCTCGTTCACGGCCGCGAGCAGGCGCTCCCGGCCCTCGGCGCCGAGGACGGCCGCCTCGGGGGACGGGGCCGCGTCCCCCGGGCGGAGCTGGGCCGCGCTCCGCAGCGCGAGTCGCGCGCGCCGGCCGGACGAGCGGCGGCGGTTGCGCGCCTCGTTCGCGACGATCTCGAGCAGCCAGGGCCGGAACGGCGCGCCGGGGCGGAAGCGCGGCAGCGCCAGCCAGGCCTTGGAGAAGCCGTCGGCGACCGCGTCCTCGGCATCGGCCGCGTCGCCGGCGACGACGTAGGCCACACGAAACGAGATCCCCTGGTACGTGTCCATCAGGCTGCGGTAGGCGTCGGCATCGCCTCTCTGTGCGCGCTCGACGAGCTCTTCGTCAGGTGGGCGGCCCTCCACCGTGCCTCTTCTACACCGCCTCGCGGCGGCCGGTTCCCGGACCCGGCTAGCAGGCGTGGCAGGGCGAGACGCGGAGCCGCCGCACGCCCTCCACGAGGAGCGCGACGAACGCGACGCCGCCCAGCGCGGCGCCGACGGCGACGAGCGGCTGCTCCGCGAAGGCGCGGCCGCCGAGGTAGCCCACCAGGCCGGCGTACGTCGCCCAGAGCGTCGCCGCGACGACCGCGTAGACGCCGAAGCGGAGGAAGCGGAAGCGGATCGCGCCGGCGGTCAGCGTCACGGCGGTGCGCCCGCCGGGGACGAAGCGGGCGCCGAGGACGACGAAGGCGCCGCGCCGGTCGAGCAGGCGCCGCGCCCGGTCGGTGCGCCGCTGCCGTTCGGCGTCCGCTCGAGCCACGGCCCGATGCGCCCACTGAGCAGCCGGCCGCCGGCGTACGAGGCCGTGTCGCCGGTCAGGGCGCCGCTCGCCCCGGCCGCGATCACGAGCGCGAGGCTGAGGTCACCGACCGCGGCGAACACGCCGGCCGTGACCACCGTGGCCTCGCTCGGAACGACCGGGAGGAAGGCGTCGACGGCCGCGACCGCGAGGATCAGCGCGTAGGCCCAGGGCGAGCCGGCGAGCGCGTCGAGCGAGTCGAGCACCCAGTCCATGGCCCCAGGATCGCGGCGACCGCTCTCCGGGCGCGATGGTGCGACCAGGCGTCTCGGCGGTGCGGGAAGCCGTACTAGGGCGGCGCGCCCGGCTCCGGCCACACGCGCGCGAGCGCCGCCGTCACGAGCGCGAGCACGAGGAAGCCGACGCCCCACGCCGTGCCGGCGACCGCCGCCACCGCGCCCGCGCCCGCGATCCACAGGACCGTCTCGACCCCGAAGCGGAGCGGGTCCCGCAGCCGGCTCCGGGCACGCGGCGCGATCCACAGCCCCCACACCGCCGCCGCGCCCGCCGCCGCGGCAAGGCCGGCGAGGATCCGCACGAGGATCGGCGCATCGAGCGTGAAGCCCCACCACGCGAGCGCGGCCAGCAACAGGAGCTCGAGGAGGAAGCGAACCGTCAGGTTCGCCAGGCCGATCACTGCAGCACGGCCGCCTCGCCGAGGAGGTGCTTCACCTCGGCGAGGAAGTCCGAGCTCGGCGCCACCCGGAACTTCGGCCCGAACTCGAGGCTCTTCCTCCCCATCCTCGTGTCCATGTCGACGAACACCGGCGCGTCGCCCGGGAAGTCCTGGAGCAGCGCCTTGAGCTCGCGGACGACCCCCGCCGGCGCCTTGCTCGCGTCCACCCGCAGCCGCACCTCCCGCTTCTCCGGGACGAGGTCGAACGGCGTCAGCTCCTGGGCGAGCAGCTTCGTCTCGCCCTCCTGCTTGTGGTCGACGCGGCCCTTGATCACGAGGATCTGGTCGGTCACGCACAGGTGCCGTGACGCGGCGTAGACGGAGTTGAACACGACCACCTCGGCGCTGCCGGTGACGTCGTCGAGCCGGAGGAAGACCATCGGCTCGCCCTTCTTCGTCGTCAGCTGCTTCACGGCCGAGACGATCCCGCCGACGGTGACCCACTCGCCGTCGCGCCGCCGCTCGAGCTCGTTCATCGTCGCGTCGGTCTTGCGGCGCAGTTGGTCGCGGATGGCGTGGAGCGGGTGCTCGGAGACGTAGAGGCCGAGCACCTCCTTCTCCATCCGCAGCAGCTCGTTCTTGTCGAACTCGCCCGACGGGACGGCCGGATGGTGCCGTGGCGCCGACTCCTCCTCGACGGGGTCGCCGAGGTCGAAGATCGAGCTCTGGCCGGCGAGCCGGTCGGCCTGCTGCTTGTTCCCGAACGCGAGCGCCTGCTCGAGCACGGCGAGCATCCCCTGCCGCGAGGCGCCGGTGGAGTCGAGCGCGCCGCACTTGACGAGCGCTTCGAGCACGCGCTTGTTGGAGCACTGCGGGTCGACGCGCTCGGTGAAGTCCCAGATCGAGCCGAACGGGCCGCCCTCGTCCCGGGCCGCGATCATCCCCCGCGCCGCGGCCTCGCCCACGCCCTTCACCGCGTTGAGGCCGAAGCGGATCTTCCCCTCGACGACGGCGAAGTCGATCTGCGACGAGTTCACGTCCGGCGGCAGCACCTCGATCCCGATCTCGTCGCAGGCGTTGACGTAGTACGGGACCTTGTCCTTCGTGTTCATCACGGACGAGATCAGCGCGGCCATGTACTCGCACGGGTGGTTCGCCTTGAGCCAGGCGGTGTGGTAGGCGATCAGCGCGTAGCAGGCGGCGTGGGACTTGTTGAAGGAGTAGTCCTGCGCCTGCTCCATGTCCTTCCAGAGCTGGGTCGCGACCGCCGGGGTGACGCCGTTCTGGGCGCAGCCCTCGAGGAACTTGTCCTTGAGGGACGCCATCAGCGCGTGGATCTTCTTGCCGATCGCCTTGCGCAGGTCGTCGGCCTCGGCGGGCGAGAACCCGGCGATCTCCTTGGCGATCTGCATGTACTGCTCCTGGTAGATGCAGATCCCGTACGAGTCCTGCGTCAGCGGCTTCAGGCGCGGGTCGAGGTAGGTGACCGCCTCCTGGCCGTGCTTGCGCCGCGCGTACACCGGGATGTACGCCATCGGCCCCGGCCGGTAGAGGGCGACGAGCGCGATCAGGTCCTCGAACTCGGTCGGCTTCACCTGGCGCAGCGCCTCGCGCATCCCCGACGACTCGAACTGGAAGACGCCGATCGCCTCGCCGCGCGCGAGCATCTCGTACGTCCTGCGGTCGTCCATCGGGATCGTCGAGATGTCGAGCCCGCCGCCGACGAGCCCGACCGCGGTGTCGATCACGTCGAGGTTCCGCAGCCCGAGGAAGTCCATCTTCAGGAGGCCGAGCGCCTCGACGTCGTTCATCCCGAACTGGGTCACGACCTCCTGGTCGCCGCCCTTCTGCTGCAGCGGGATCAGGTTCATCAGCGGCTCGGCGCCGATCACGACGCCGGCGGCGTGGATCGAGTCCTGGCGCACGAGGCCCTCGAGCGGCTTCGCCAGGTCGACGATCTCCTTCGCGACCGGGTCGGCCTCGTAGGCCGTCTTCAGCTCCCCGCCGGGCTTGAGGCACTCGTCGAGCGTCTGCCCCGGCCCTTCCGGGATCAGCTTCGCGATCTTGTCGACGACGCCGTACGGGATCTCGAGGACGCGCCCGGCGTCGCGCACCGCGGCGCGGGCGGCCATCGTCCCGAAGGTGATGATCTGCGCGACCCGGTCGCGGCCGTACTTCTCGGCCACGTAGTTGATGACACGCTCGCGGCCCTCGACGGCGAAGTCGATGTCGATGTCGGGCATCGACTTGCGCCCGGGGTTGAGGAAGCGCTCGAAGAGGAGCCCGTAGCGGATCGGGTCGAGGTCGGTGATCCCGAGCGAGTAGGCGGCGATCGAGCCGGCCGCCGAGCCGCGGCCCGGGCCGACGCCGACGCCGTTTCGCTTCGCGAAGCCGACGAAGTCCTGGACGATCAGGAAGTAGTCGGCGAAGCCCATCTCGCGGATCGTCTTCAGCTCGAAGCGGAGGCGGTCCTGGAGCTCGGGCGTGACCGTCTCGTAGCGCCGCGCGAGCCCCTTCTCGCAGAGCTCGACGAGGTACTCGAAGGCGTCGCGGTCGTCGGGCGTCGGGAAGGTCGGGAGCAGGATCCGCCCGAGCTCGATCTCGACGGTGCAGCGCTCGGCGACCTCGAGCGTGCGGCGCATCGCCTCCTCCTGGCCGGGGAAGTCGAGCGCCATCTCCTCCGGGGTCTTGAAGTAGAACTCGTTCGTATCGAAGCGCCAGTGGTTCGGGTTCTTCAGCGAGTCGCCCGACTGGATGCAGAGCAGCGCCTCGTGCGAGGCGGCGTCGGAGGCGTTGAGGTAGTGGACGTCGCCGGTCGCGACCACGGGCAGCTTCGTCCTGGCCGCGAGCTCGAGCAGGAGCGGGTTGATCCGCTGCTGGACGTCGAGGTGCGCGTTCTGGAGCTCGACGTAGACGTTGTCGCGGCCGATCGTCTGCACGAGGCGGTCGAGGTCGGCCTCGGCGTCGAGCGGCCGGTTCTCCTCGAGCGCCTTGCAGACGCGGCCGGAGAGGCAGCCGGAGAGCGCGACGAGGCCCTTCGCGTGACGCTCGAGCAGCTCCCAGTCGATGCGCGGCTTGTAGTAGTAGCCCTCGAGGTAGCCGAGCGACGAGAGCTTGATCAGGTTCGCGTAGCCCTCGTTGGACTCGGCCAGGAGGGTCAGGTGGGCGTAGCCCTTCTGCTGCGAGCGCCGGTCGTCGGCGACGTAGACCTCGCAGCCGATCAGCGGCTTCACGCCCTGCTTGCCCGCTTCCTTGACGAGCTGCACCGCGCCGGCGAGCGAGCCGTGGTCGGTGAGCGCGACCGCCGGCATCTCCAGCTCCGCCGCCCGCGCGGCGAGGTGCGGGATGCGGCACGCCCCGTCGAGGATCGAGAACTCGGAGTGGACGTGGAGGTGGACGAACGACGCCTGGCCCATCGGGAGGGGCATTCTCGCAGGCCGATCTGACGACCACTGACGCGGGCCCGATGCGGGCAGCGCGCGGGCCGAGGAGAGCGCCTTGGACGCCCTCCACGGACCCAGGGGAGAGAGGAAGCACCGGCCTCGGGTCCTGACCGTAGGAGTCGTTGGCCCCGCGGTCAGCGCTTCGTCGTAGGTATAGACGACCGGGGCCTCCTGAAACTTCCCGACGGTCCGGCGCCCGGCGCGCCTACTCTGGAAGGTTCATGTCCACGCCCGGGACCTTCGAGCTGCTCTGGCTGCAGGACGCGACCGCGCTCGCGCTCGTGCGCGCGGGCGACGGCTCCTTGTCCGCCGGCGACCTCCGCGCCGGCGTCCCGACCGAGGCCCGGGTGCTCGGTCGGCACGTCGAGGCGCGCCGGGTCGACCACCGGGAGCTGCTCCGCCTCGCCGCCGCGCCGCCGGCGCTCGAGCCCGGCGGCTCGGCCCGCGTCGCCTTCGCGGTCGCCGAGCTCGCGCACCGCTCCGTCGCCGAAGGGCTCGTCCACCCGTACCTCGACGAGGACGACGGGACGTGGAACGCGTTCTGGGGCGCGACGCTCGACGCTTCCGTCACGGCGCAGCTCACGCAGCTCGCCGCCGCGCTCCCGCCGGCGGCCGCGGACGCGTTCGGCGGCGACCGCGAGGAGACCGTCCACGACCTCTACCCCGTCCTCGTCGACCGGATCGCCCGCAACCGGCTGCGTGCCGCGCGCGTCCGCCTCGTTCGCCCGCGCGGCCGTCCGACCGCGGTCGAGCGTTTCCTCGAGGGCCTCACCGCCGACGAGCCCGCGCTGCCGCCGAGCGCCGGCTACCCCGCGCTCGCGCGCCGCCTCTCGGGGTGGATCAACGACGGGCTCTCGCGGCGCTCCGAGGCGTCGTGGCGGCTCGGCCTGCGGCTCGACGAGCGCCCGCCGGACCTCGTCGTCCAGCTCTGGCTCCATGCGGCCGACGACCCGACCGTGAGCCTGCCCGCGTCGCTGCTCGAGGAGGGCGGCGACGAGGTCTTCTCGTTCCTGCGCGCGAGCGACGCGCGCCGCGACCTGGCGCGGCAGCTGACGACGCTCGAGCCGCTCCTCGGCGAGCGCGGGCTCGAGTTCCGCGGCGACGCCGCCGAGGCCCTGATCGCGCCGGACCAGGTCGGCCCGTTCCTGCGCGAGACGATGCCGGAGCTCGGCGAGCGCGGCGTTCCCGTCCTGCTGCCCGGCGAGTGGGTTCGCGCTCCGAAGCGCGTCCGCCTCAACCTCACCGCCACGAGCAGGCCCTCGTCCGGGCTCCTCTCGACGGAGGCGATCGCCCGCTTCGACTGGAAGCTCGCCGTCGGGGACGAGACGCTCACCGAGGAGGAGCTCCGCGACCTCGCCCGCCAGAAGGAGCCGTTCGTCCGGGTCGGCGGCCGCTGGCACGCGGTGCGGCAGTCCGAGGTCGAGCGCGCGCTCCGCTTCCTCGAGCGCCGCCGCGGCGAGGCCGGGATCGTCGACCTCGTCCGCGCCGTCTCCGGCCTCGAGACCGAGGAGCTCGGGCTCGAGCTGGGCGAAGTCGAGCTCGACCCGGCGCTGCAGGAGCTGCTCGCCGGCGAGCGCGACCGCCGCTTCCGCCCCCTCCCCACCCCGGCGGCGATGCGGTTCGACCTCTTCCCGTTCCAGGAGCGCGGCCACGGCTGGCTGCGGCTGCTCGGCGACCACGGAATCGGCGCGATCCTCGCCGACGACATGGGCCTGGGGAAGACGGTGCAGGCGATCGCGATGCTCACCTCGGAGCGCGAGGACGGCGCGACGCCCGGCCCCACGCTCGTGGTCGCGCCGATGAGCGTGCTCAAGCAGTGGGGAGCCGAGATCGAGCGGTTCGCGCCGTCACTTCGGGTGCACCTCCACCACGGGACGCAGCGGCTCCGCGGCGAGGCGTTAGCGCGCGCGGCGCTTGCCTCGGACGTGGTCGTCACCTCGTACGACCTCGTCGCGCGCGACGCAGCCGACCTCGCCGCGATCGACTGGCACCGCCTGATCCTCGACGAGGCCCAGGACGTGAAGAACCCGCAGACGAAGCGGGCGCGGGCGCTGCGGAAGCTGCGCGCACGGCACCGAATGGCGATGACCGGGACGCCGATCGAGAACCGCCTCAGCGAGCTCTGGGCGATCATGGACGCCGTCAACCCCGGCCTGCTCGGCTCGCAGCAGTGGTTCGAGCGGACGTTCGCGCGGCCGATCGAGGCATGGGGCGACGAGCGCGCGCTCGAGCGGCTGCGGGCGATCGTCCAGCCGTTCGTCCTCCGGCGCGCGAAGGACTCGCCCGAGGTCGAGCTGGAGCTGCCGCCGATCACGATCGACAAGGCCTACTGCCGGCTCACGCGCGAGCAGGCGAGCCTCTACCGCGCGGTCGTCGACCGCTGGATGCCGCGGATCGAGGCGCACGAGGACCGCTTCGGCCGGCGCGGTGCGGTGCTGGCGATGCTCGGCCAGCTGAAGCAGGTCTGCAACCACCCGGAGATGGTGGCGCCGACCGGGATGCCGCTCGAGGGCCGCTCCGGGAAGCTCGAGCGACTCGTCGAGCTGCTCCACGCGATGCCGGAAGGCGACAAGGCGCTCGTGTTCACGCAGTACCCGGGCTTCGAGCGGCTCGTCCCGCACCTCGAGGAACGGCTCGGCCGCCGCGTCGGCTTCTTCCACGGGCGGCTTCGCGCCGCGCAGCGCGAGGAAGTGCTGCGCGCGTTCGCGTCGCCCGACGGCCCGACGGTGCTCGTGATCTCGATCCGCGCCGGCGGCCGCGGCCTGAACCTCCCGGCCGCGAACCACGTCTTCCACTTCGACCGCTGGTGGAACCCGGCCGTGGAGCAGCAGGCGACCGACCGTGCCTACCGCTTCGGCCAGCGCAAGCACGTGTGGGTGCACAGCCTGATCAGCTCCGGCACGCTCGAGGAGCGGATCGACCGGCTGCTCGAGTCGAAGCGCGAGCTCGCGGAGAAGGTCATCGCCGGCGCGAGCGAGGACTGGCTCGGCGAGCTCGACCTCGGCCAGATCCGCGCCGCGGTCGCGCTCGCGCCGGACCTGCTCGACCCGGAGGAGGAGGCGGCGTGAGCGACGACGCGCGCAGGATCGGCCACGGATCGTGGGCGCGCCTCTTCGCGAGCACGGTCGTCGGCGACGAGGGCTCGCGCGAGGCGGAGCACGGCCGGCGGCTCGCCGCCGAGGTCGAGGAGCTCCACGTCGCCGACGGCGAGCTGGAGGCCCGGGTCGGGGGCTGTGTCGTGGCGCTCGGGGCCGAGCCCGTCCCGCCGCGCGTCTGGACCGCGATCGCGCGGTTCGCGCGCGGGAACCACCGGCTCGAGGCAGGGGTCGAGGGCCGCGAGCAGTCCGTGCACCTCATGCACCTGATGGAGATCGACTGGGACGAGCCCCTCCTCCCGCGCGCGAACCAGATCACGCGTGTGTGCACGTGCGACGGGGGCGGCGGCTGCGCCCACGTGGCGGCCGTCGCCTACGCCGCCGCGATGCAGATCGACGACGACCCCGGCGTGCTGCTGCGCTGGCGCGGCCTGGACGCCGCGGAGCCCGAGGAGCGCCCCGTCCCGACGCTCGTCCCCGACGAGGCGTGGCGCGCGGGCCCCGTCCCGGCCCCGGTCCCGCTCCGCCCGCTGCCCGTCGGCGCGGTACTCGGCCGGCTCGGCGCGAGCGGCGTCGACGCGGCCGGCGAGGACGTCGCGGTCGTGCTCCGGCGCGCCTACGAGGCGTTCGGCGGTACCCCTGTTTGGACTCCGGAGAGCCGGGGAGAGGACTGAGGTCAGGTCGCGGCGACGCGACTCCGCTGCCACGGGCGCGGAACGGCTTTCGAGGAAAGGGGAACCGATGTTGAGACGACGGAAGAACACGCGCGACCAGGTGGTCGAGGCCGCCACGGCGGTCGTCCCGTTCGCGGGGCGCATGGCCGACGACAAGAAGTTCCGGCACCGCGTGATGGCCGCGCTGGAGCACGCCGACGCTGCCCGCCGGCGGGCGCTCCCGGCCACGGGCATGGCCGCCACGGTCGCTCGCCTCAGCACCGACGACGAGCTGCAGCGGCACCTGCGCGACATGCGCGAGGCGCTCGACAAGGCGCAGAAGCGCGTCCGCCGGAAGAAGCAGTCGCACCGGCTGCGCAACACGCTGATCGTGGTCGGCGGCACCGGCGCGGCGATCGCCGCCGTGCCCGTCCTCCGCCACCGCTTCTCCAGCAACGGCACGGGCGGCGGCACCGACCTGGCGACGATCGAGGAGGAGATCGAGGTCGGCGTGCCCGTCTCGACGGCGTACAACCAGTGGACGCAGTTCGAGGACTTCCCGCTCTTCATGGAGGGCGTCGACCACGTCCAGCAGCTCGACGACACGCGCCTCCGCTGGGCCGCCTCGATCGGCGGCCGCCGCGCGGAGTGGGAGGCGAAGATCCTCGAGCAGGTGCCCGACACGAAGATCGTGTGGGAGAGCCTCGACGGCCGCGAGACCCGCGGCACCGTCTGGTTCGACAAGGCCGCCGAGCACCGGACGAAGATCCGGCTGGCGCTGACGTACCGGCCGGAGGGGCCGCTCGAGAAGGTCGGCTCCGCGGCCGGGCTCGACCGCCGGCGCATCCGCGGCGACCTCGAGCGCTTCAAGGAGCTCCTCGAGATGCGCGGCGTCGAGGACGGCGCCTGGCGCGGCGAGGTCGAGAGCGGCCAGCCGACGACGAAGACGAAGGCCTAGTGCGAGCGGCGCGGCGGCGGCGGTTGGCGTCGCCGCCGCGCGGCAAGCCGGGAGGCATGAGGCGCCTCGTTCTCCTCGGCTGCGCCGCGCTCGCGCTGCTCGCCGGCTGCGGCACCGACGACACCGACGCCCTGCGTGAGACCGTCGCCGACGCGGCGGCGCAGGCCCGCGACGAGGCCTCGTCCGCGGTGGACGACGCCGAGCAGGCGCTCGACGACGCCCGCGACGACGCGGATCTCGAAGGTGCGCGAGACCGGCTCGAGGAGGAGCGCGACCAGCTGCAGGACGCGCTCGAGGACGCAGAGGGCGAGACGCGCGACGAGCTCGAGCAGGCGCTCCGCGAGGTCGAGGACGCGCTCGACCGTATCGAGCAGGCCCTGAACTGATCACGCCCGCGCGGTAGCGTTGCCGCGTGATCACGGCGGACGAGGTCGGCGCGGTCGCGGTCTTCGCCGAGCTCGGCCCCGACGACCGCGAGCGGCTGGCGCGCGCGGCCGCGGACATCAGCCTCGTGTCGGGCGAGTTCGCCGCGCCCGAGGGAGGCGAGCGGGCGCTCTTCGCTGTCCTCGAGGGGCGGATCGAGGTGGTCAAGCTCGTCGACGGGATCGAGCGCGTCATCGGCGAGCGCCGTCCGGGCGACGTGTTCGGCGAGGTGCCGATCGTGCTCGGGACGGTGTTCCCGGTCGGCTTCCGCGCGGCCGAGGCGTCGCGCGTGCTGCGGCTCGAGCCGCAGGACTACCACGCCGTCGCCGCCGTGGCGCCGGAGATCGCCCTCGAGGTCGGCCGGCTCGCGAGCAACCGGATGAGCGGCGCCCGGGGCCTCCAGGGCATCGCCGCTGCGCCGCCCCCGCCCCGCGCCACGGTCGTCGGGCATCGCTGGGACGCCGACTGCGCCGAGCTGCGGCACTTCCTCGACCGCAACCAGGTCACGTTCACCTGGGTGCAGCCGGAGGCGCCGGACGCGGCCGAGCGCTGGGGCGGGACGCTCCCGCGCGACGCCGACCTCCCGGTCGTCCGGCTCGTCGACGGCAGGACGGTGGCCCGGCCGAAGCTGCGGCGCGTGGCCGAGCTGCTCGGCCTCGGTACCGAGCCCGCCGCGGCGGAGTACGACACGGTCGTCGTCGGCGCCGGGCCTGCCGGCCTCGCCGCTGCCGTCTACGGCGCCTCGGAGGGGCTGCGGACGCTCGTGGTCGAGCGGGAGGCGCCCGGCGGCCAGGCCGGTTCGTCGTCCCGCATCGAGAACTACCTCGGCTTCCCCTCGGGCGTGTCCGGCGACGAGCTCGCGAGCCGCGCGCTGCAGCAGGCCCGCCGGCTCGGCGCCGAGATCCTCGTGACCCGGACGATCGAGCGGATCGACCCGGCGACCCGCGAGGTGCATTTCGACGGCGGCGACGTCCTGCGGGCGCAGACGATCATCCTCGCCTCGGGCGTCACCTGGCGGCGCCTGGACATCGACGGCTGCGACCGGCTCTTCGGCAAGGGCGTCTCGTACGGCGCCTCACGCAGCGAGGCGCCGGCCACGCACGGGCTGGACGTCCACGTCGTCGGCGCCGGGAACTCGGCCGGCCAGGCGGCGATGTTCTTCGCCACGCACGCGAGCAGCGTCACGATCCTCTGCCGCGGCGACGGGCTCGAGCGGAGCATGTCCCGCTACCTCGTCGACCAGCTCGCGACGCGGTCGAACGTCCGCGTCCTGCCGCGCACCGAGGTGGTCGCGGCGCACGGCGATGAGTCCCTCGAGGCGATCGACGTCCGCGACGCGGCGAGCGGAGGGACGACCCGGCTCGAGTCCGGCGGCCTCTTCATCCTGATCGGCGCCGACGCCGAGACATCGTGGCTGCCGCCGGAGATCGCGCTCGACCGCGGCGGCTACGTGCTGACGGGCGCCGACGTGCGCGAGGCCGGCCGCTGGGAGCTGGAGCGCGACCCGTTCCTGCTGGAGACGAGCGTCCCGGGGATCTTCGCGTGCGGCGACGTCCGCTACGGCCCGGTCAAGCGCGTCGCGGCGGCGGTCGGCGAGGGCAGCATGGCCATCGCCTTCGTGCACCAGTACCTCAAGGAGGCAGCCGCGGCGGTCGGCTGATCGACTGATATCTTTTCAGACGTATGGAGGCGGCAACGCTCCTGCGTGAGGTGCGCCGGCGTCACGGACTGACGCAGCGGCAGCTCGCCGCCCGGGCGCGAACGTCGCAGGCGGCGATCTCACGCATCGAGCGCGGCCTCGTCTCGCCGAGCGTCGAGACGCTCGCCCGGCTCCTCGATCTCATGGGCGAGGAGCTACGGCTCGACGCGGAGCCGATCGACTACGGGCACGACCGCACGCTGTTCGAGGCGACGCTGGCCGTGACGCCCGAGCAGCGGATCCAGAATCAGGCGACCTGGTCGAACGGCGTCCGTCGCATCCGTGATGCAGCCCGAGCCTGAGTTCGATCCCGTCCCGCTGCTTGCGGCGCTCAGTCGCGGCGGCGTCGACTTCGTCGTGATCGGTGGGGTCGCCGGCGGCGTTCACGGGTCTGCGATCGGAACGCAGGATCTGGACGTCGCGTACGCGCGTGATCGGGACAACCTCGAGCGTCTCGCCGAGGTGCTGCGAGACGTGGGAGCACACCTTCGCGGGAAGAACGTCCCAGCCGACCTGCCGTTCGGGCTCGACGCGGACACGCTCTCGCGGGGAGCGAACTTCACCTTCGCTACGCGGTTCGGCTCGTTCGACATCCTCGGTGACCCGGCTGGTGCGCCCCCGTACGAGCAGCTCCGCGCGGATGCGATCGAGTTCTCGATCGGCCAGCACCGAGCACGCGTCGCGTCGCTCGACCACCTGATCGCGATGAAGCTGGCTGCAGGCCGGCCACGTGATCTCGTCGCGGCGATGGAGTACCGGCAGCTGTCGGACGAGCTGCGGGCGCCTTAGGTCGACGCGGCGATCGTCGATCCCGCCCGCGCGGCTTCTGCGTGAGCATGACCCCGGCCGACGGTTCCGCAGTCTTTGGCCGCCGAATCTGAGGACTGGCGACATGTCCCGGCGACGCTCGGGTGTTCGCTGATTGACTGCGCGCGCGTTGGATCGCAGACTCGGCGCGTGACCATCCTCGTCGATCGTCGGCGTCGCGATCGTCGTTCTCGGCGCCTTCATCCTGTTGCTGTTCCCCGACCGCCCGGGCGGGAAGATCGGGTGGCAGGGCGCCGAAGTCAGCTCGATTGGCGCAGGCCTGCCGCTCATCGTCGTGGGCATCGCGGCAATCGCGATCGGGGGCAACGGCGTGATCGGAGGAGGGGATGACGGCGGGTCCCTCGACGGCGAAGGTGGGAGCGGGGGTTCCACAGCGGGAACAGGACTCGAGCTCGATTGTCCCGACCTGCCGCAGGCGCGCGTCGTCGATGTCCCGCAAGGGGCGCACGAGTTGACTGTGGCGGGTGCGGTCGAGTCAAAGACGGAGCCGTTCAGTCTCCGATTCATCGACGACAATCAGACGGTTGGCGTGCTCACAGCCAGGAAGTTGCCGAGCGATGTCTTTCAGGTCCAGAGCTTCGTCGACGCCGACTGCCAGACCAGCGCGATTGAAGGCGAACCTGGTGCGGCGGCCCTCGACGCGATCCCGGGTTGGAGGAATGTGACGATCCCCGAATTGATGGGTCGTTCGTACGTCCTCACCCTCGGTTACACGGGCAGTGACATCGTTGTCTACTTCAAAGAAGTTCGCCCGTGATGGTTGTTCGTCGGCGGCTTCGCCGGCTGCGCGCCTGAGTCGCCGTCAGGTCGAGGCGGCGATCGTGATCCCGCCCCGCGGCTTCTGCGTGAGCGTGACCTCGACCGCGGCGTGCTCGAGCTCGAGCGCGGCGGCGACGTCGTCCCGGATCGTCACGGCCAGCGCCTCGCAGAACGCTCCCTGCTCGCGGAACTGGGCGAGGTACAGCTTCAGCGACTTCGACTCGAGGCAGAGCGGGCCCGGCCGGTACTCGATCCGCGCGACGTAGAAGTCCGGCTGGCCCGTGATCGGGCACACCGCGGTGAGCTCGTCGCTCGTCATCTCGACCCGCGCGACGCCCGGATTGGGGAAGGTCTCGAGCCCGGCGTACGCGTCGCTGCCGGCGTGGCCCAGCGCGACGAACTCCGGCGTCTGCTGGTTGGATCCCACGCCGGGACTGTAGATGACCGGGAAACGCGTCTACCTGGCCGGGCCGCCGTTCGCCGACGAGTACCGGCGGCGCGCATCGGCGCTCCTCGAGGCCGCCTCGTGCGAGCCGGTCGACCCGATGCGGCGCGACTTCCGCGGGCGCACGGAGGGGCACGAGGCGGAGATCGTCTCGGGCGACCTGGCGGACATCGACTCGTGCGACGTCGTCCTCGCCGCGTTCACGGAGGCGGACGAGGGCACGGCGATGGAGGCCTGGTACGCGCACGCCTCGGGCACGCCGGTGGTCGCGTACACCGGCGGCCGGCCCGCGCATCCGTGGGCCGTCTACGTCGTCGGCCGGTGTGTACGCCGAGCTCGAGGAGGCGGTCGCCGCGGTCGCGCGGCTATGAGGCGCGGAGCAGGCGCTCGGTCTCGTGCGACTCGGGCGAAGCCGGGTCGAGCCGCTCGAGCGCCTTGCGCCAGCAGAAGCGGGCCGACTCGACGCCGCCGGCCTGCCGGTGCAGGGTGCCGAGGTTGACCAGCACCGTCCCCTCGCGGTGGCGGTCGCCGAGCTCGCCGAGGAGTGTGATCGCGCCGTCGAGCGCGTCGACGGCCTCCGCGTAGCGGTGGTCCTGCGCGAGCGCGAGGGCGAGGGTGTTGAGCGCGAGTGCCTCGCCGCGGCGGTCGTCCGACTCGCGGAAGGCGTCCACCGCCTCGCGGCCGAGCGTGATCGCGTCGTCGACGCGACCCTCGCGACGGGCGACGACGCTCTCGTGCGCGAGCTTGTGACCCTGTGCGCGGGGGCGGCGACGCGGGAGTTCGATCGCGGGGACGCGGGAGACGGCGTACGTGGTCGCCCCGCGAAGCGACGGAACCGGCGACTCGGACTTCGGGAGCGGATGGCTTTGGGCCCACTCCCGTGCGGCGGAGGCGCCGCTGACGGTCTTGGCTGAGGCGACTTTCGTGCCGGCAGCGGCAGCACTCGCGGTGGCTGACGACGCCGACTTCGCCGCGGCGCCGGCCCGAGCGCCTGCGCGGCGCGTCCAGGAGGCCGAGGTCCGGGTCGCGGCGCGTGTGCGGGCGCCGCCGGCCATCAGCGCGCGCCCGATCGCCTCATCGACGGCCCTCACGCGGCGCGTCCAGGAGGCCGAGGTCCCGGTCGCGGCGCGGGTGCGGGCGCCGCCGGCCATGAGCTTGCGTCCGATCGCCTCGTCGACGGCTTTCACGCGCCGCCCGAGCGCCTTCCGGCGGCGGCGCAGGTCGACGTGCGGATGCCAGGTGGCGCCGAGGAGCACGCCGATGCCGACGACGGTCGCGACGACCGCGCCGAGCGCGAGCCAGATCAGCCCGAGCGACACGAGCAGGGTGAACCAGAGGAGGCCCAGCCCCGCCAGTGCTCCACTTCGCCTCGCCGCGCGCTGCGCGGCCGGATTGCCGAACGTCACCGATCGCACCCCCTTCGGCAGCGACGTACGAGCCTGGTTCGCCGAAACGCTAGCGGTCTCCTGCCTCTGCGGTCGCAGACAGGGCATAGGCGACGGCCTCGTCGAAGGTCAAGTCGCCGCCCAGGTCGGGAACCTCGGGGAAGGGGACGTCGCGCCGGACCGGCCGGCGCCCTCGGGCCTCCCGGATCCGCTCGGCGGCGCCGTGGAGGCGGCCCGCGCGATCGGGGTCGACGCCGACGGCCAGTCGGGCGAGACCGTCGAGGCAGTCGGCGACGCCGCCGCCGTCGCCGATCGCGGCGAACTCCCTGAGCGCTTCGGCGAAGCGCTCGCCGGCCTGCCCGGCGTCGCCGGCGCGGCGGGCCGCCTCGCCGAGCAGCTCGAGGGCGCACGCGTGGTTGAACGACCCCTCCTCCAGGCCGGCGAGCGCCGCGAGGCCCTTCGACTCCGCCCCGGCCAGGTCCCCGTAACGGAGCGCGAGCTCCGCGAAGCACAGGTCGGCCCGCGCGCCGCCGCCCGCCGCGGCGCTCGCCTCCGCGTACACGCGCGCACGCACGAGGTCGGCCTGGTCGAGCGCGATCTCGCACAGGTCGGCAAGCGTCGCCGCCTTCAGATTGGGCCGCCGCACGCCGAGCGCGAGGTCGTCCGGCAGCGCCGCCAGCTCCTCCTTCAGCTCGATCGCCCGCTCGAGCCGACCTGCGAACCGCGCAAGCTCGCCGCCGGCGACGAGCGTCTCGGCGAGGCCGCGATCCGAGAGCCGCTCGCGCTCGGCCAGCGCGGTCTCGACCCAGCCGAGCACCTCGCCCAGGTGGCCGTGCGAGATGAGGAACGGATAGAGCGCGCCGAGGATCCGCGCCGCGTCGTCCGGCTCCCGCCGCGCAAACGCGTCCGCGACGGCTGCGCGCACGTTCGCGTAGTCGGCGTCGAGGCGGGCGGACACCGCGGCCTCGTCCGCGGTGTGGAGCGAGGGGGCGCTCGCCTCGGCGAGGGCGACGACGAAGGCGCGGTGCCGGCCCCGCAGGTCCTCGCCCTCCTGCGGGTCGAGCTCGTCCGCCGCGAACTCGCGAATCGTCTCGAGCATCCAGTAGCGCTCGCTCGAGAAGCGAAGGAGGCTCTTGTCGACGAGCGACTGCAGCGTGTCGAGGTCGGCGTCCACGACCTGCTCGGCCGCCTCCAGCGTGCACCCGCCGGCGAAGACGGAGAGCCGGCGGAAGAGCCGCCGCTCGCCGTCGGAGAGCAGGTCGTGGCTCCACGCGATCGTGGCCCGCAGCGTCGCCTGGCGGGGATCGGCGTCGCGGCCGCCGCGGAGCAGGTCGAGCCCCGACCCGAGCCGGTCGAGGATCTGCGCGGGCGAGAGCGCCGTCGCGCGCGCGGCCGCCAGCTCGACGGCGAGCGGGAGCGAGTCGAGCCGCCGACAGAGCTCGGCGATCTCGTCGGACGGGTCGAGCTGCGCCCGCTCGCAGAACAGCGCCACCGCCTCGGTGCCGGCGAGCGGCGGGACCGGGAACTCGACCTCGCCGTCGACGCGCAGACGCTCGCGGCTCGTGACGAGGACGGTGAGGTTCGGGCACGCGGCGACGAGCGCGGACAGCTCGGGCGCTGCCGCGACGACCTGCTCGAAGTTGTCGACGAGGAGCAGGAGCTCGCGCTCGCCGATGTGCGCGGCGAGGCCGTCGCGGGCGCCCACGGCTCGGGCGATCGTCTCGCCGACGAGCGCAGGGTCCCGGAGCGAGGCGAGGTCGACCCAGACGGCGCCGGCGCGGAAGTCGGGGACGAGCGCGGCCGCGGCCTCGAGCGCCAGGCGGGTCTTCCCGGAGCCGCCGGGGCCGGTCAACGTGAGGAGCCGCGCACCGCCGGCGATCCGCGCGAGCACCGCCTCGAGCTCCTGCTCCCTGCCGACGAAGGAGCTCGCCGGCCGGGGGAGGTTCGAGCTCGCGAGCGTCTGGAGCGGCGGGAAGGAGCCGTCCCCCAGCTGGAAGAGCGCGACCGGCTCCGAGATGTCCTTCAGACGGTGCTCGCCGAGCTCGAGGAGCGGCTCGGCGACGAGGGCGGCGGTCGCCCCGGACAGGAGGACCTGCCCGCCGTGGCCGGCGGCAGCGACGCGCGCGGCGACGTGGACGTCCTCCCCCACGTAGCCCTCGTCCGTGACGAGCGGCGTGCCGGTGTGCAGTCCGATGCGGACGATGACGGTCCCGGGCGCGAGCCCGTCGGTGATCGCGGTCGCGGCGGCGAGCGCCTCCGACGCGATCGGGAACGCGAGGAGGAACGCGTCCCCCTGCGTGTCGACCTCGACGCCGCCTCGCGCGGCAGCGGCCGAGCGCACCACCCTGCGGTGCGCGGCGAGCGCGTCGGCGTACCGCTCCGGCCCGAGCTCGTAGAGGAGCCGCGTCGAGCCCTCGACGTCGGTGACGAGGAACGTCACGGTTCCGGTCGGCAGGTCGGCCCGCACGGGCTACAGGATGCGCGAGGGACCGGGGGGCGGCGAGCCGTACCGCGCATTGGCCGGGTGGCGCGACTGCGCGGCGCGCGCGGGCGGTAGATCCTGCTCGCATGCAGTACACGATTCCAATCGATCACTGGCCGCCCGTCCCGCTGTCCGAGCGCCGCCCGAAGCGCCGGCAGTCGTCCATCGCGCTGCTGACGGAGTTCAGGACGAAGAGCAGGACCTGGAGCACCGTCGGCCGCGGCACGACGGTGAGCGACGCGCTCTACGACGCCTGGTCGTCGATCCCGACGCCGGGCGAGTGGCGGCTGGCGCGGTTCTTCCCGGCCGAGAGCGCCGGCGCCGCGTAAGGTCCGGCGCGCACCCACTTTCGTAACACCTCACGCCTAGGCTATTGCGACACGGAATGAGAGGAGCCGTATGGCGTCGAGTTCGAAGAATCGCACGAGTTTCATGAAGATGGCCCGCGAGCGCGAGCTCGCGGAGAAGCGCGCTCGCAAGGCGGAGAAGAAGGAAGCGCGGAAGCTCGCCGCGGCAGAAGAGGCGGCGGGGACTTCTCCCCACGCCGATGGTGCAGTCGGCGAACCCGCCGTCGACGAACCCGTCGACTAGTCGCCCGCGTCGAGCCGCGACGCGTTGATCGCGGTCGGTGGATCGCCCTCCGACGCAGCCTCGACGCACGCACAGACAGCATTCGCGAGCCGCATCTGCTCGACCGTGCGGCAGCTCGCGTCCAGCAGCCGCGGGCTCGCGACGAGGTACGCGAGGCACTTCGCCCGCGAGATCGCGACGTTCAGCCGGTTGCGCGAGAAGAGGAAGTCGAGCCCGCGCGGGACGTCCTCCGCGCTCGAGCTCGCCATCGAGTAGAAGACGACCGCCGCCTGCTGGCCCTGGAACTTGTCGACGGTGCCGATGCGGATGTTCGCGTCCGGGACTTGCTCGCGGAGGCAGCGGACGTGCGCGTTGTAGGGCGCGACGACGATCGACGTCGTCCGGCTCGAGGACGCGCTCGCCGCGCTCGTCGACGTACGCCGTGCCGAGCAGCCGCTCGATCTCGTCGCGCACGACCGCCGCCTCCTCCGGCGACGCGGTGCGGTGTCCCGTGTGCTCGACCGGGAGGAAGCGGATCCCGTTCCCGACCGCGAGCGAGCGCGTCGACGTGACCGGCGCCGGCTCGAGCCGCCCCTCGTAGAACGTCTCGGAGATGAAGTCGTTCACCTCGGGCCGCATCCGCCACGTCTGCTCGAGGAAGAGGCCCATCCCCGGCTGCACGGTCTCGTCCTCGCCGAGCAGGTGCGCCGAGCACGGACGCGTTCGCGCCGGGCGGGTGCGCCCCCTGCGAGACCTGCGACAGCTGGTTCGGGTCGCCGAGCAGGACGAGGTTCCGCGCGGCGCCGCCGACCGCGACCGCGTCGGCGAGCGCGAACTGACCGCCCTCGTCGACGAACAGCGTGTCGACGCTTCCGGCCATGTCCTCGCGCGCGAACAGGAACGACGTGCCGGCGAGCAGCTGCAGCTCCGTCGTCGAGCATCGTCGGCGTTGTCCGTCGTGCTGTCGACGAAGCCCGGCCCGCGAAGCGCGCTGTCCTCGCCGGACTGCCTTCTTCCGGCCGCGGAAGGCGAAGCCGGCTTCGTCGGCCGCGTCGCTCGACGTCCTCGAGGAACTTGTGGATCGCCTTGTGGCTGAGCGCCGTGATCCCCGACGCGGCGCCCGGCCCGCATCAGCGCGATCGCCATCCGCGCGCCGTTCCAGGTCTTCCCCGATCCGGGCGGGCCCTGCACGAAGAGGTAGCTCCCGTCGAGGCTGAGCGCCGCCTCGGCGAGCGTGCCGTCGAGCCGCGCACGCGGCGGCGCCGCTCGAGCGACCAGGTCGACGACGGCGGGAGAGGCGCCCTGGTCCTTCGCGAAGCGGAGCACCGCGTCGCGCTGCTCCCACGTCGGGAGCGGCTGCGGCGGGATCAGCGCCCGCGGCAGCGGCTCGTCCGCGCGCCCCTTCGCCACGCCAGAGCGTGACGAGCGCCCCGCTCGTCGTCGACCGCGATCGCCGTAGCTCTTCTCCGTCGCCGGATCGACGCCCTCGCGCCCGATCTTGTGCTCCTGCGCGGGGAACGAGAACGTGTAGACGAGCGACTGCTTGTCCGGCACCGGCTCGCCGACGAGCTCGAGGCCGCCGATCGTGTCGCTGTCGTCGAGCAGCTCCTCCTCGTCGAGCCCGAGGTGGTGGAAGTACTCCCACCACTGCGGCCGCGCCTCGCGCCGGTGGTACTCGAGCAGCTGCGGCGAGCAGCCAGCGCGGCTCGCCCTCCTCGCGCCAGCGAGCAGACGTCGCGCACGCGCTCGCGCTCCTCGAGCCGCTCCGTCGTCTCCTCCTTCGCCTCGCGCTGCTCCGGCGGCGCGCGCCACGCGAGGTCTGGCGGCCGCTGCTCGAGCAGCCAGCGGTGCAGCTCGAAGAGCGAGACGCAGTCCTCCTCGTTGTAGGCGCGGATCGCCCTCGAGCAGCGCGTCGTCGCCCGTCGTCGAGCCACTCCTCGAAGGCGACGACCGACTCGCTGCCGCCCGAGACGTCGGCGGTGCGCTCGAACCCGTACAGCTCCTCGACCGTCCTTGATCGAGTAGCTCGGCGACCGACGCGCGCAGCGCCTGCCGCGTGACGCGGTAGAGGTCGACGAGCACCTCGCCGCGGAGCAGGTCGTCGATCTCGTCCTCGCGCGTGCCGTGCTCGCCCATCAGGCGGCTGAGCGCGGTGCGCTCGTACGGCGCGTAGTGGTAGACGTGCATGCCCGGGAAGCGGCGGCGGCGCTCGACGATCGCGTCGACGAGCTGCTCGAACGCCGGCGCTCCTCGCGTCGCGATCGTGCGCCCAGAGGCAGCGGTAGCTGCGGCTCGCCGGCCTCGTCGAGCTCGACCCAGCCGAAGAGGTACTCGAGCCCGCGCGCCGGCTCGAACCACGGGTGGCCCTCGAGGTCGAGCCAGATGTCGCCCGGGCACGGCTCCGGGAGGAGCGCGAAGCCGCGGTCGGGCTCGAGCGGGAGCAGCTCGACCCGGTGCTCGCCCGTCGCGGCGGCGGTGGAGCTGGAGCTCGGCCTGGTGGCGGAGCTTCTCGAACGGTCGGCGGCGAGATCTTCGTGACGCGGCTCGTGCCGGGCGTCGTCGCCGAGCGCCTCGAGCGTCGTGATGCCGCCGGCGGTGAGCCGCTCGACCTGGAGGCGCGAGATGCCGGCGACGAGCGTCAGGTGGTCGTCGTGCTCCCAGCGCTCGCTTGCAGCGGGGGAGGAAGTCGCAGAGCCCGCAGTGCTCGACCGGGTACGGGTAGGTGGGCGCGCCGCCGTCGATCGACGTCGAGGAAGCGCTGCGCGCACGCGCCGGTAGTAGGCGAGGAAGTCGTCCGGCCGGAACGTCTCGCGCTCGCCGAGCCCGTTGACGACGTGCATCGCGCGCCGGCATGCGCCCCTGGATGCGCGCGATCTGCTCGGTGTAGAAGCAGAGCTGGAGCACGTGCGCCGGCCGCGCGTGCCGCGCGAGCTTCGTGTCGACGACCTCGTAGCCGCCGTCCGGCTGCCGCTCGACGAAGTCGGCGAGCCCGCGCCAGCCGCCGTCGACGAAGGTGGCCTGGTAGATCGACGTCGGCGCCCCGTCGCGCATCGCCTGCCTCGGTGGCGGCGGCGGCCTCGTCCCAGCCGTGTCCCAGGGCGTGTCGATCGCGGACGACGCCGTCGCCGAGCGAGGCGAGGTAGGCGGCCTCGTGCTCGTCGCCCTTGCGGCGGATCAGGTCGGCGTGCGGGTTGACCCGGTACGGCTTGGCGAACTCCCCGCGCGCGACGGCGAGCTGCAGCGTGGTCAGGTGCGGGCACGCGAGGTGGCGCCGAGAGGTCGGAGGGCGAGAAGGCGAGGCGGCCGTCGCGGAGCTGCATTGCTTCATTGTCGCGCCGGAGCCGCGGCGTCAGCCACTCGCGCTAAAGCCGTTCAGCCGAGATCTAGGCGGCAGCAGCGGCAAATGCCGTGAAGAGGTCCGGCGGCAGGTGGTGCTTGAGCCTCCAGACGAATGCCACCGGGCGTTCGCCCTCGTGTCGGACGTACGTCGCCGGGCCAAGGAACCAAAACGCCCGGTCGCGCGTGGTCAAGCGCGCGAACAGGAAGACATTCGTCCCAAGCTCGCCATGGTGGATGTAGCGCTGACCTGTCGCGCTTTGGGACGACGTCGCAGACTGGCTCTCCCAATGGATGAGCCATGGACTCATCGCGTAGTCGCGGTAGCGGGTCGTCGGCGAGAAGCCACCGGCACTCTTGTCGAGCGTGAACGCAAAGATGTCCGAGCGGGATGCCTCGTCCCACCGAACGCCCTCCCGCCACTCGGGTACTCCGGCACCCTCTCCGATTCCGAACGCAGCGAGAATCTCCGTTCGGGTGTACCGAGCGTGAACTTGCAATGGGATGTTCGAGAACTCGAGTGCCGCCGTCCGCCGCGCGACGCGATCGCGAAGAATCGCTAACACCTCGCGGAGCTCGTCAAGGACTTGGGGGTGCTCCCACAGACGATCTAGAGCAACCTCGACGGACGTCCCCGAAGGAGCCGCGCCGAGCGATGCAGTCGCCATCCGCATGAGCCGCCGGCTCCTCTCCGGCGCTTCCTCCAGCCCGGGAGGCGCGCTCGTCCCGAAGAGAGATGAGTATCCATCAAGACGCTCGACGTCGTCGATGTGCAACAGCCGGCCGACTGCCCGCAGAAGTGAGTCCTCGCGTGAGCCTTCGGCCTCGGTTCGGAGTCCTGCGGCACGGCGCAGCGCAGACCAACTGCGACCGCTCGTGTAGAGATCCTCGAGCTCGAGTCCTGTCTCTTCGAGGTACGTCCGCAAGTCGACATCACCGAGAGCGACGAGTTCGTCGCGACGGCTGCGCCAGTCGCTCGGGAGCGCCTCTCGCAGGCTGCGGAGGACGATGTCCTGCGCGATTGGTTCGAGTTCGAGGTGGCAACCGGCGGGAGGAACGGGAAGTCAAGGCGACCTGCCGCTCGACGTCTCGGCGGCTACCACCGATGAGCGCGCGAAAGCGACGATCGAAGCGGAACTCGCGTCGATGATTCGCGACGAAGTCGAGGACCGTGCACACCTTGCCGTCGGCCTTTCGGAGGCCACGGCCGAGTTGCTGGATGTACAGAGTCGGACTGTCCGTCGGCCGGAGAAGCAGGAGTGTGTCGACGTCGCGTACATCGACACCCTCGTTGAAGATGTCCACTGAGAAGACGACCTGAACGGCGCCATCTCGTAGACCATCGAGCGCCGCCTGCCGCTCGGCTGAATCCGTCTGGCTGGAAATGGCGACTGCCGAGATCCCGGCGTCACGGAACCTGATGGCCATGAACTGTGCGTGCGCAACGCTGGCACAGAAGCCGAGCGCGCGCATCTGTCCGAGGGTCCGGACGTACTGCTGGACCTTCTCGATGACGCGGCGCGCCCAGACATGATCCGCTGTCATCACTGCCGTCGAGCGTCGACGTCGTAGCCGCGACCGCGTCGCCACGGAACCTGCAGAGAGATCGAGGCCGTCGTGTACGCCGTAGTAGGCGAACGGCGCCAAGAACTGCTGGTCGATCGCATCCCACAGCCGCAGCTCGGCGGCAATGCGACCGTCGAAGTGCGCCAAGACGTCCATCCCATCGGCGCGCTCAGGGGTAGCGGTCAGGCCGAGAAGCTCGCGCGGCTCGAGATAGCGAAGGATGCGTTCGTAGCTCGGAGCCGGGGCGTGATGGAACTCGTCGACGACTACGACGTCAAAATGATCTGGAGCTAGTGCCGCAAGCCGTTCGCGTCGAGCGCCTGAACAGATGCGAAGACGTGGTCGAACCGCCTCGGCCGTGCACCTCCGACCCAGAGTTCGCCGAATGAGGGATCGCGCAACGCATGTTGGTACGTCCGCTGGCTCTGCTCGAGGATCTCCTTTCGATGGGCGATGAAGAGCAATCGTGATCGAGGGAGCTGTCTACGAAGGCGCGCGTAATCGACGGCGGCCATCACGGTCTTCCCCGTTCCGGTCGCAGCGACGAGAAGGTTCCGATGGTGCCCCTGGTCGCGTGCGAGCACGAGTTGCTCGACGCAACTGCTCCTGAAACGGGCGAAGTTCGATCTCGATCGGGCTCAGGAGCGGCAGCGGTGCGGCCGTCGACGCCGTGCGCGTCGCGAACTCTTCGGCATCGAACGGAACGAACGCACTACCAGCCCAGTACGTCTCGAAGACGGCGACCATCTCGCGAGTGCGTCCGGATTGAGCTTCCCGGATAGGCGTACGTTCCACTCGACACCGGTCAGCTGCGCGCTGTGGGTCAGGTTGGATGACCCGAGATATGCCGTCGAGTACCCGGTGTCGCGCAGGAAGACCCACGCCTTCGCGTGAAGGCGGCGTTTGGGTCGTGTCATACGAGACCTTGATCTCGGCGCCGGCGTCGCCGAAGGCGTCGAGAGCCTCTAGTTCCGTGCTCCCGGTGTATGTCGTCGTCAAGATCCGAATCCGCTTGCCGCGGCGCAATGGCGACGAATCGGCTCGATGAGGTACCGAACACCGGTCCAACGGATGAACGCCATCACGACGTCGATTGAGTCCGCAGATGCGATCTCGGCGCGAAGCTCGTGTCCGACCGCAGGTTCCCCAGGTGCGTTCGTAAGCACGGTCGTGTCGAGCAGAGGCGTCAGTGGCGTCTCGATCTGCTTCGGCGTCCCGTCGGGCAGACGAGCCTGTACGGCTCGAAGCACGCGCGCAGGGCCTCGAGAGCCTCTCATGGAGAACGTCCGACTGGAGGTCTGCCAGCGCCGCGAGCACAGCATCAGCAATGACGAGAGCACGGTCGGAACGCCGCTCCTCACCACTGGCCTCGATCGCGTTTCGGATGATCGGCGCGATGTGACGTGCGATTCGATCAGCTGCGGACCCGGCGTCGAGCTCATCGATTGCCGTGACAACCCGAGCGTCATCGAGGGACGCAAGAGCGTTCGCCAGCCCTTCGGTGACCAGCGCTTCGTGGAGGCCGACTGAAAGACCGTCCCTGGACACAGTCGTTGTGACCTTCACCATGAGATCGCCGGCACTCGAGGGGCTCGTCAACGATCCGCGAGATGGGCCGACTGCGCGCCACTACGGCGCCGAAAGCGGCACGCCGGCCGGCGGATGAAGCTCTCTCGGCTGCGCGCAACACCGAGCGGAGCTCGCGGACGTCGCCGCACACCGAGCCGCAGGGCCTCCACCGGCGGCTGCTCGGCTGAGGTCGGCCGCGCCGCTCCATACGATCCGCCCGTGCTCCGCCGGCTCGTCGACTCGAACGGCTTCGTCGGGTTCATCCTCGCGGTCATCGTCGCGAACGCCGTCGTGCTCGGCCTCCAGACCTACGACGGCATCGAGGACCGGTGGGGCGACACGCTCGCGATGCTCGACGCGATCTTCCTCGCGATCTTCGTCGTCGAGCTCACGCTCCGGATCGCGTCCTACTGGCCGCGGCCGCGGGACTTCTTCAGGAGCGGCTGGAACATCTTCGACTTCGTCGTCATCGGCGTCGCCTTCGTCCCCGGGCTCTCGCAGTCCTCGACGCTCCTCCGGCTCGCGCGGCTCGCGCGGATCGTCCGCGTCGTCCGCCTGCTCCCGGACGTCCGCGTGCTGCTCACAGGCGTGCTGCGGTCGCTGCCGCCGCTGGCCTCGATCGCCGGGCTGACGACCCTCGTCATCTTCGTCTACGGGATGGTCGGCTGGCAGCTCTTCGGCGAGGAGATCCCCGAAGACTGGGGGAACATCGGGCGCGCGATGCTCACGCTGTTCGTGATGCTCACGCTCGAGAACTTCCCGATCTACATGGAGCGCGGGATGGACGTGTACCCGTGGTCGTGGATCTACTTCGTCAGCTTCATCCTCGTCGCGGCGTTCGTCGTCCTCAACGTCCTGATCGGGATCGTGCTCAACTCGCTCGAGGAGGCGCGCGAGATCGAGCGGCGGAAGGCGCGCGGGATCCCCGAGCCCGACCTCGACGACCCGCACCTCGCCCCCGTGCTGGAGCGAATCACGATCCTGCGGGCGGCGCTGGCCGAGCTCGAGGAGGAGCTCGGGCACCTGCGGCGCGCGAGCTAGCTACTTGATGACCTGGAAGGGCGCCCCCCAGGGATCGGCGACGACGGCGAAGCGGCCGACCTCGGGGAGGTCCATCGGCTCCATCAGCGCGCGGCCGCCGAGCTCCTGCACCTTCGCGACCGCCGCGTCGGTGTCGTCGACCTCGAACACGACCGACCAGTTGCTCGGGACGTCGCCCCAGTCGGCGCCGATCTTGATCAGGCCCGCGGCCGGCTCGCCGCCGAGCTTCAGCAGGATGTACGGGTCGGGGCCGCCCATCTGCGCCTCCTCGACCTCGTAGCCGTAGACCTGCTCGTAGAACGCGCGCGCCGCGGCCGGGTCCTTCGTCTGGCACTCGGCCCAGTTCATCGTCCCCGGCTCCCGGCGGAGCTGCGCGCCGATGTGCGTGCCCGCCTGCCAGACGCCGAAGGCCGCGCCCGTCGGGTCGACGGCGATCGTCATCCGGCCCGAGTCGAAGACGTCGAACGGGTCCATCATCACCTGGCCGCCCGCGTCGCGGATCTTGCCGGCGGTCGCGTCGGCGTCGTCGCTCGCGAGGTAGACGGTCCAGTGCGGCGGGATCCCCTCCGTGCCGGGCATCGGCGGCGCTCGCGGCGGCGACGTACTTGCCGTCCTTCGAGAACATCGTGTAGCCGCCCGCCTCGGGCTGGGGCGCCTTGTCGGCGGTCCAGCCGAAGAGCGCCGAGTAGAACGCCGCGCGCGGCGTCGACGTCGGGGACTCGTGACGTCCGCCCAGCACGGCTTGCCGGTCTCGTAGGAGGTGATCTCAGGCATCCGTTGCTCCTTCCTGAATCTCCAGGGCCATCAGGATCGCGTCCTGGTAGCCGTCGTCCCGTCGGTAGTGCCCTTTCCGGTAGCCCTCGCGCTCGAACCCCATCGACTCGTAGAGCGCGATCGCCGGCTCGTTGTGGGGGAAGACGTGCAGCTCGAGCTTGCGCACGCCGGCCGAGCGTGCCCACCGCACGGCCTGCTCCATGAGCGCGCGGCCGATGCCCTGCCGGCGGTGCGTGCGCGCGACCATCAGCCCGAGGTCGGCGACGTGCGCGCTCGACGGGTGCTGGTCGCGCGCCAGGGAGAGGCGGCCGACGACGTGGCCCAGATCGTCCTCGGCCACGTAGACGGCCGCGTGTGGGTAGCGGCGGATGGCCTTGAGGTAGCGCCGCTCCTCGGCCGCGCTGCGCCACGTGCCGCTCGTGATCAGCCAGCCGCCGGGCTCGGCGCCCACCTCCTCTCCGAGTCGGACGAGCGCGTCCGCGTCCCGCGGCTCGGCCGCGCGGATCCTCACTCGACCACGATCCCGTGGCCGCCGCGCCGCGGGTCGCCGGCGGCGGCGAGCGAGCCGTCGGGCCGGCGCTCCACGGCCGAGACGCCGCCGAAGTAGAGGTTCTGCTCGCGCCAGCGGACGAGCTCGTACGGAAGCGCGTCGAGCACGGCCGGGTCGTGGCCGCCCTCGACGTGGACGAGCTCGCCCTCGACGTGCACCCGCGGGCAGCCGATCGCCTCCTCCACGCCGAGCCCGTGCCCGAGCGCGTTCACGGCGCCCTGGAAGACCGCGTTCCGCAGCCGCGCCGACCCCGCGCTGCCGAGGACGAGGCGGACCTCGCCGTCCGCCAGCGCGACCGACGGCGACATCCCGCTCGTCATCCGCATCCCCGGGCGCAGCGTCGCCTCGGGCTCGAACTCGCCGAGCATGTTGTTGAGCTGGATCCCCGTGCCCGCGACGACGACGCCGGACCCGGACCCGGTCGAGACGGACAGCGAGGCGGCGTTCCCGTCGGCGTCGACGACCGAGATGTGGGTCGTCCCGCCGGGGAGCAGGGCCTCGCGGGGCGTGGCCGACCCGGCCTGGAGGCGCGCCCAGGCCGCTTCGAGCGCGTCCTGCCCCGAGAGCCGCCGGGCGAGGCCGCCGCGGTGCAGGTCGCGCGCGAAGCGCCGGTCGCGCACGCGTGTCTGCTCGCGCATCACCTCGACGAGACGGCAGATCGCGTCGGCGCTGCCCGGCTCGCCGAGGTCGCCGCGGTCGAGCAGCCGCAGGCCGTAGGTGAGGAGGACGCCGCCGGCGGACGGCGGCGGGTTCGAGCGGAACTCGTAGCCGCGGAACGGCGCCGTCACGGGTCGCCGCCGGATCGGCCGGAAGCGTGCGAGGTCGTCCTCGGTGACGGCGCCGCCGCCCGCCTGCACCTCCTGCGCGAGGGCGCGGGCGAGGTCGCCGGTGCGCAGCTCCTCCGCCCCGCGCTCGGCGAGGCGCTCCATCGTGTCGGCGAGGTCCGGGAGCGCGAAGCGGTCGCCCTCGCGGAGCGGGCCGCCGCCGCGCTCGAACAGGCGCCGCGACTCGGGCGTGAGGCGCAGGATCGGGTCGAGGATCTCGTGCAGGTACGCCTGCCCGCGCGCCATCACGAGCCCGTCCCTGGCGAGCGCGATCGCGGGCGCGAACAGCTCGCGCCACGGGAGCGAGCCGTGCGTCCGGTGCGCGGCCTCCAGGCCCGGCACCACGCCGGGTACGGCGACCGAGGCGTGGCCGATGCGGAACTCCTGCGTCGAGCTGCCGGAGAAGTCGACGACGATCTCGTCCATCGGCGCCGTCGCGCGGCCGCCCGGGACGGCGGTGAAGAAGTCGTATAGCGTCGTCCTCTGTTCGCGCGCGCGATGGACGAGGAGGAAGCCGCCGCCACCCGGGCCCGTGAGCGGGCTCTCGGCGACCCACGAGGCCGCGCTCGCGGCGATCGCGGCGTCGACGGCGTTCCCACCGGCCTCGAGCACGTCGGCTCCGGCCTGCGCGGTCAGAGGGTGCCCGGCGGCGATCGCGCCCCTCATAACGCGAGCCTAAAGACCTTCGGGCACTCTGTTTCAGCTTCGAGTCGGAAGTGTCGATAGGTGGGGAACTCCCGTCGAATCCGCGCTCCGGGGTCGAACGTTTCCGTAGTGATGCCTTTCATCCGCCAGTTCGATCGCCGCGCCCTCCTCGCCGCAGGGGGCGCGCTCGTGCTGCTGGGGCTGCTGCCGCTCCTCGTCCGGGACCGCGTGGCCGAGGCGATCGGCGACATCGCGGCCGCGGACGGACGCTGGCTCGCGGTCGCGGTCGCGTGCTTCCTGGCCGTGATCGTCGCCACGGCGCGCGCGTGGTGTGCCGGGGTCGGCACGGTCGGCGGCGAGGTCACGGCGACGAACGCCTCGGCGCGCTATGCGATCGGCTCGCTCGTGAACGCCATCGCGCCCGCAGGAACCGGCGGCGCGGTGCGGATCGGCCTCTTCTCGCGCACGCTGCCCGAACGCGACCGCGTGCTCACGGCGACCGGGATCGCGGCCGCGATCGGCTTCGCGCGTGCGCCCTCGATGGCGGCGCTCGTGGTGGCCGCCGCCGCGCTCGGCGCGTTCCCGCTGTGGCCGGTGCTCCTGCTCGTGGGCGCGGCCGTCGGCGCGGTCGGGCTCGCCTGGTGGAGCCGCCGCTGGACGCCCCACGCCCGCGTCGCGCACATCCTCGACGCCTTCCGCGCGCTGGCCCAGGCGCCGCGCGCCGCCGTCTCGCTCGCCGGCTGGGTGACGGCGGCGAACCTGCTCCGCGTGCTCGGCGCCGTCGCCGTTGCGGCCTCGCTCGGCGTCTCCGGCCCGATCGAGGCCGGGCTCGTGATGATCCCGGCGCTCTGTCTCGCCGCCGCCGTCCCCTCGACGCCCGGGAACGTCGGCGTGTCGAGCGGCGCCGTCGTCGTCGCGCTCTCGCTGATCGGTGTCGGCTTCGAGCAGGCGCTGGCCGTCGGCCTCGCCTTCCACGCGCTCGAGTCGGTCGTCAGCATCGGCGCCGGCGCGCTCGGCCTGCTCGTCGTGGCGCGGCCCGAGGTGCGTGTGCCGGCGCTGCGCTACGCCGGCACGGGCGCGGGGATCGCCTTCGCCGGAATGCTGGCGCTCGTCGCGTTCGCGTAGGCCGCGTCAGCTCCGGAGGAAGCTCGGCGGCTCGAGCACGTCCTCGTCGTGCGACGTCTCCGACGGCGCGGCGAAGGCGGGTCTGCGCGCCGGCCGACCGCGGCCGCCCAGGCCCGTGGCGACGACCGTCACCCACACCTGGCCGGTGAGCCGCTCGTCGATCGTGGCTCCGAAGATGATGTTCGTGTCGTCGGTCGAGGCGCCGCGGACGACCTCGGCGGCATCGTTGACCTCGATCAGGCTCAGGTCGTCGCCGCCGGCGATCGAGAGCAGGATTCCCCGCGCGCCGACGATCTCCGTGTCGATCAGCGGCGAACGGAGCGCGCGCTCGGCGGCCTCTCGCGCACGCCCCTCGCCGCCGGAGGAGAAGCCGATGCCCATGAGGGCGGAGCCGGCGTCCTTCATGACCGTGCGGACGTCGGCGAAGTCGAGGTTGATCAGGCCGGGCATCGTGATCAGGTCGCAGATGCCCTGGACGCCCTGGCGCAGGACGTCGTCGGCGACGCGGAAGGCGTCGAGCATCGACGTCGACCGGTCGAGCACCTCGAGGAGGCGGTCGTTCGGGATCACGATGACGGTGTCGCACGACGCGCGCAGCGCCTCGACACCCGCCTCGGCGGCCTCACGGCGACGCGTCCCCTCGAACCGGAACGGCGTGGTGACGATGCCGACGGCGAGCGCTCCGACCTCGCGTGCCACGCGCGCGACGACGGGCGCGGCGCCGGAGCCGGTGCCGCCGCCCTCGCCGGCGGTGACGAACACCATGTCGGAGCCGCGCAAGGCCTGCTTGATCTGGTCGACGGACTCCTCGGCGGCACGGCGGCCGACCTCCGGGTCGGCGCCCGAGCCGAGGCCGCGCGTGAGGTCGCGCCCGATGTGGATCTTCACCGGCGCGTCGCTCGTCTGAAGCTGCTGGAGGTCGGTGTTGACCGCGACGAACTCGACCTGCGAGACGCCGGCGTCGACCATGCGGTTGATCGCGTTCAGGCCGGCGCCGCCGACGCCGACGACGCGGATCACGGCCAGGTAGGACGCGGCCTCTCCGCGCGGCGCGCGGTAGAGCTGGCCCGCGGGCTCGGGGAGCGGCACCGGCTCGTAGTAGCGGGCGGCCGGCGGCGGCTCGGGCGTGGGCGGCGGCGCGGGCGGAGCCGGCTCGGGCAACGGCGACGGGGTCGGGTCGGGCTTCGGCGGATCGGGAGCCGGAGGCCCGGGCTCGTGGATCGGCGGCGCCGGCTCGTCGATGCCGACGTCCTCGAAGGTCGGGACGTGCTCGACCGTCGCCTCGGACGGCTCGGTCGACTCCGGCGGCGGCGTGGGCTCCTCGCCAGGCTCGGCCTGCCGCTGGGCGGCTTCGGTCTTCCGGAAGAGCTCCGCGAGCGGGCCCTCACGCATGCTCGCGCGCTTTCGCGCCATTGAGCACCTCCTTTGCCAGGTCGCGGTACATCGCCGCTGCCTCGCTCGACGGGTCGTACGCCAGCACCGACTGGCCCTTCACGGGCGCCTCGGCGTAGCGCACGGTCTTGCGGATCCTCGTGTTGAAGACGAGGCCGCCGAAGTTCTCCTGGAGGATCTCGACCGCCTCGCGCGAGTGCAGCGTGCGGCGGTCGTACATCGTCGGGAGGATCCCCTGGATCTCGACGCCCGGGTTCAGGTTCTCGCGGATCATCTCCAGCGTGTTCTGCAGCTGGACGAGCCCGCGGAGCGAGAGGTACTCGCACTGCACCGGGACGATGATGCCGTCGGCCGCGACGAACGCGTTGATCGTCAGCAGGCCGAGCGACGGCGGCGTGTCCATGAGGACGAAGTCGTAGCCGTCCTTCACCGGGGCGAGCGCCTTCTCGAGCGCGCGCTCGCGGCCGATCATCCCCGACAGCGCGAGCTCGGCGCCGGCGAGGTCGATCGACGACACCGCGATGTCGACCTCGGCCGCGACGATCACGTCCTGGATGGGGATGCGGTGGACGAGCACGTCGAACATCGACTTCGAGATCTCGTCCGGGTTCATCCCCTGGCTCATCGTCAGGTTGCCCTGCGGATCCAGGTCGATGATGAGGACGCGCTTGCCCTTCTCCTTCAGGGCGACGGCGAGGTTGAGCGTCGTCGTGGTCTTCGCGACGCCGCCCTTCTGGTTCGCGAGCGCGATGACCCTAGCCGTGGTGACTCCTTTCGCATTCTTCGCGCGCGCGTTCGGGCGCGGCAACAGACGGGAGAAGGCCATAGGCCGTCCTCATTCGGGTCACGGTAGCCGACTCCTCCGCCGTTCTCACGCGGCGTTCCCGTGACCCGTCACGGTACGACCCTAGAGGACGAGGCGGAGGAGCGCCGTGACCACGGCCGCGACCACGACGGTGACGAGGATCGGCGCTCTGAGCGCGATCGCGACCCCGGCCGCGGCGATGCCCCCGAGGCGCTCGTCGAAGACGAGCTCACGGTCGCCCGCGACCAGTTGCGTCACGACGAGTGCCGCGAGGACGGCCGGGGCGAGCGCGTCCAGGACACGTGCGATCGTCTCCGGCACCGCCCGGCCGCCGAGCACGACGGGTCCCGACGCCTTCAGCACGATCGTGCCGGCGCCGACGAGCAGGACGGCGGTCCAGACGTCGCTCATCGGCGCAGCCCGACCAGGCAGGCGAGGGCGGCGGCGATGATCGGCACGCCGGGGGCGGCGAACGGGATCAGCACGAGCGCGATCAGGCCTCCGAGCAGCGCGGCGGCGACGGCCTGGCGCGACCGCAGCATCGGCACGAGCAACGCCAGGAAGAGCGCCGGGAAGGCCGCGTCGAGCCCGAGCCGGGCCGGGTCGCCGACCAGGTCGCCGGCGAGGACGCCGATCACGGTGGAGCCGATCCAGGTCGGGTACAGGACCGCTCCCGCTCCGAGCATGAAGGAGACGTCGAACGGCCTCCCCCGGCGTGCGGCGAGCGCCCAGGACTCGTCCACGATCAATTGCGACGTCAGCAGGCGCCGGAGCCACGAGCCCCGGAACGCGGGCGCGGCGACGACCGACATCGGCGCATAGCGCGCGTTGAGGAGAAGTCCGGCCGCGACGGCCGCCGCGACTCCGCCCGAGGCCTCCAGCACGGACGCAACCGCGAACTGGGCCGATCCCGCGAACGTGGTGGCGGACATGACCACGGGCGCGATCGACCCCATCCCCGCGGCGCGCGCGAGGACCCCGTACGAGAGCCCGAACGCGAGGACGGCGATCGTCAGCGGCAGGACGGCGCGCGCGCCGGCGCGGAATCCGGAGGCCGGCGTCGACACGCCCACGACGCTACCTGCTCATGGCGACCCCACTTCCGAGCGCGGTGCGGCAGCGGTCGACCGCGAGCTCGGTCCGCGCGTCGCCCTCGAGCGCGCTCCACGCCTCCGCCTCGCGGACGAGGTGCCGCAACTCTTCGAGGAGCTCGGGTGCCGCAGCTCCGGAGCGCTCGAGCGCCTCGATGCGGCTGAGCCGCTCCAGCACCGCCTCTGCCTCGTCCATGTTGCCACTGTAGGCGACGGAGACACCGCGAAACGTGTCAGCTCTGTGACGGAATCGTCGCTCGAGGCGTTGACGTCAGGCCGCGACCGACGCGCCCGACGGCCCGACCGACGCAAGCCGCGCGAAGTAGCCGGTGGGGCGCGGCCGGAGGCCGAGGAGCGCCTCGTCGAGCGCCTCCACGAGCCGCGGACGGTCGCCGTGGACGAGCGCCTCGACGAGCGAACGCCGGATCGCGTCCACGACGGAGGCGCCCGCGGGCTCGCCGCCCGCGACCGCGTTCAACCCCGCGAGCAGGTCGGCGCGTTCGCGGGGCGTCTCGCCGAGCAGGAGGGCACAGCGGACCGAGGCGGCCCAGAGCCCGTCCGTCCCGCCGAGCAGCGCGACGAGCGACTCCCGCAGCGACTCGGAGCGGAACGGCTCCGCCTGGAAGAGCGCGAGCTCCCAGCGGTCGAGCGCCTCGCCGAGCTCGAGGTCCTCGTCCGCGAGGGAGAGCCGTCCGACCAGGTCGGCGGCGAGGCGGCCGCGGAAGGCGTCGAGACGCGTCGGGTCACCGCTCGGCTGCGTGCCGGCGATCGGGACGACGGGCCGGACCCCGTACGGCCGCCAATCGAGGCGCTCGAAGAGCACCGGCCCCGCGGCGACGGCGCCGGAGGTCGCGAGGCGGATCGCCGAGACGGCGTCCGCGAGCTCGCCGGGCGCGTCGGGCGGCTCGGCGCCGGCTCCCTCGAGCGGACGCTCGAGCTCGAGCACGCAGAGGCGGTCGGCTTCGCGGCCGAACGCCGGCGGCAGCAGCCCGTTCGCCTCGGGCCAGTGGGCGGAGAGCTCGTTCGTCGCGGCGCGGCGCACGCGCAGCCCCTCCCCCAGCTCGATCGTGGCGGCCGCCGACAGGCCGACGAGCGGCGCGACCGCGACGTAGCCGTGCCGGTCGCCGAAGAGCGCCTGCTCGAACTCGGCATAGGCCCGGTCGAACGCGTCGTCGTCCCAGTCGAAACAGCCCGACGCCTCTGCCACCTTCACGAGCAACGGCATGAGCACCGAGTACACGAGTGCGCGGTCGTCGTCGGACTCCCCGGGCGCGTGCGCACGCGCGAAGATCGCCGCGGCGGGCTCGGCGCGGAGGTCGTCCAGCGCCATCAGCGCGTCCTCGCGGCGGACGAGCCGGTCGGCCCGCGCCTCGACGAACCCGCGCGCGAGCGGGCGGTACTCGTACAGCGCCGGCCGTCCGTCCGACTCGTGCGCCTCGAAGGCGAACGGCAGCTCGGCGCCCTCGTCGAGGTCGCGCGAGAGCACGGAGAATGCTCCGAGGCAGAAGCGCCGGAGCGAGTCGTAGAGATGCGGCGCGCGGAAGGCCACGCCTCCCCTTACTCCCCGGGCGGCTCCGCTCCTCCCCCGGCCTGGCAGCCGGGGCACCAGTACGCGGTTCGATTCGCGTCGCCCTGGCCGCGCGAGCGGATCGCATCGCCGCACCGCGGGCACGGTCGCCCGGCCCGGCGGTAGACGCGACGGCCGCCGCGACGGCCCTCGAGCGAGCCGCGCATGCAGCCGCACCGCCGCCTCGAGCGCCGCGCGCAACTGCTCGTCCGTCGCCTCGCCGACGCGCAGCCACGGCGAGAGGCGCGCCTCCCAGAGCGCCTCGGCCATCCACATGTTCCCGATCCCCGAGACGAGCCGTTGGTTCTGCAGCGCCTCGCCCAGCGGGAGCGCGGGATCGGCGCCGCGCAGGCGCGCGAGCATCGCCTCGACGTCCGGCTCGGCCGCGAGCACGTCCGGCCCGAGCCGCCGCGCGACGTCGTCGTCGACCCGCAGCACGGGCCCGTTGAACTGCAGCGCCTGCATGCGCTCACCGCGGAGCACGAGCCACGGCCGCCCGAGCACGGGCTTCTCCACCGGCTGCACGTACCAGCGCCCGTTCATCCGCAGGTGGCTCCGGACGACGAGCCCGCCCTCGAACCGGAGCAGCAGGTTCTTCCCGACCGCCTCGACCGACTCGAGCCGGCGGCGCGGGCCGAGGCGCTCCGCGACGCGCGTCACCTGGGCCTGCGGGTGAGGCGTCTCGATCTCGACGATCTCTCCCACGAGCGGCTGCAGCCGCCGCGCCGCGCGATGGAGCGAATCGCCCTCGGGCACGCCGCGAGCGTAGCGTGTGTCATGCTTCTGTCCAGGATGTCTGCGCCGGAGACCGCGCGTGGGCTCAACATCGCGGCGCTCGCGAAGCGAACGGGGGTCGCGCCCGACACGCTGCGCAAGTGGGAGCAGCGGTACGGCGTGCCCCGGCCGAGACGGACGGCCGGCGGGCAGCGCCGCTACGACGAGTCGGACGTGGCTCGCGTGGAGTGGCTGCGGGCGCGGCTCGCCGAGGGGTGGCGGATCGGCGAGGCGGCGGCCCTGCTCGGGGAAGGCGACGCGCCGGGCTCACCCGCGGAGCTCCGCGCCGCGATCCTCGAAGCGGTCGGCGGACGCCGACGGCGAGCGGATCGGCCGGCTCCTCGATCACGCGTTCACGCTCCTCGACCTCGAGGAGACGCTCGTCGAGGTCGTGCATCCGGTGCTCCAGGACGTGGGGCAGGGCTGGGCAGAGGAGCGGCTCTCCGTCGCGCAGGAGCACCTCGTCACGGCCGCGATCCGCGCCCGCCTCGAGCGCCTGCTCGCCGACGCGCGCGGCGGCGTCCGCGGGGTCGCCGTGCTCGCGTGCGCGCCGGGCGAGCGGCACGAGCTCGGGCTGCTGATGCTGGCCGTCCTCCTCCGGGCCGACGGCTGGCAGGTGGCGTACCTCGGCGCGGACACGCCGCTCGAGGACGCGCTCGACTTCGCCCGGACGATCGACGCGCGGGTCGTCTGCCTCAGCGCGGCGGCGGCGGAGCGCGTGGACGACCTCGCGCCGGCGCTGGCGGGCGTGCGAATGCCCGAGCGGTCGGCGCTCGTCCTCGGCGGCGCCGGCGTGACGAGGCAACGCGCGGCCGCGGTCGGTGCCGTCTACGTGAACGGCGACCTCCGGCGCGCCGTGGCGACGCTCCGGGCCCTGGGGGAATGAACCGCCTTCGCGCCGCCGGGGCAGGGGCGGCCGCGGCAGCCGTGTGGGCGCTGCAGGAACCGCTCGACCGTCGCGTGTTCGGCGTCGACTACTCCGACATCCGCCTCCTCGGCCGCCTCGTCGGCCGCGGCCCCCGGGTCGGCTTCGCCGTCCACGTGGCGAACGGCGCGGCCTTCGGCGTCGCCTTCGAGGAGGTGCGGCGCCGCCTCGACGTCGAGCCGCGGCGCCTCGCGCTGGGGATGGCGCTCGTCGAGCACGTCGCGCTGTGGCCGCTGATCGCCGTCGTCGAGTCGCGCTCGCTCGCCACGGATCCGCGCGCGTTCGCGCAGGCGACGTGGCGGCACGCCTTGTTCGGCGCAGTCCTCGGACGCCTCGCGCGTTAGGGCTAGCGCAGCCGCTCGACCGCGTCGCCCCGGCCGACGAGGATCGTCGCCACGAGCGCCGACGGGAAGAGCCCGTGCTCGACCACGCCCGGGACGGCCGCGAGCCGCGCCGCGAGCTCCTCCGGGTCGTCGACCTCGCCGCGCCAGTCGGCGATGACGCCGCCGTCCGGGCTGGGCGGCACGTCGCGGAGCTCGACCGGGCCGAGCGCGCGCAGCGTGGCCGTGAGCCCGAAGCGGAGCAGCTCGAGCGGGACGGGCGGGCCGATCCGGTCGACCACCTTCTCGGCGGACGCGATCACGACGAAGCGATCCGCCGCGGCCGCGACCACCTTCTCGCGCGTGTGCGCGGCGCCGCCGCCCTTCACCAGCCAGCCGTCCGGCGCGATCTGGTCGGCGCCGTCGATCGCGAGGTCGAGCCGGTCGAGCGCGTCGAACGGCTCGACGCCGAGCCCGAGCTCCCTCGCCGCCCGCTCGGTCGCCGGCGACGTCGCGACGCAGCGAAGGTCGAGGCCGCGCCGCGCGATCGCCGGGAGCAGGAACGCGACGGTCGAGCCGGTGCCGAGCCCGACCCGCATCCCGTCCTCCACCAGCTCCGCCGCGGCCTCCGCCGCCAGGCGCTTCTCCCCGTCGGACACGGGGCGGATGCTGTCACGTCGACACGCCGCCGTGGAAACCCGGCCCGCGACCCGCCAAGATGCAGCGCGTGACACCGTTGCGGGAGCGGGCGGCGTGGCAGGAGCTGGCGCGCCACCACCGGGAGGTCGGGCAGCTCCACCTCCGGCAGCTCTTCGCGGACGACCCGGAGCGCGGCGAGCGCCTGACCCGTGAGGGCGCGGGCGTCTTCCTCGACCTCTCGAAGAACCGGGTCGTCGACGAGACGCTGCGGCTGCTGGTCGCGCTCGCCGAGGAGTCGGGGCTCCCGGGCCGGATCGAGGCGATGTTCCGCGGCGAGCGCATCAACGTCACGGAGGATCGACCCGTCCTGCACGTGGCGCTGCGGATGCCGCGCGAGCGGTCGCTGCTCGTCGACGGGCGCGACGTCGTCAGGGACGTGCACGAGGTCCTCGACCGGATGAGCGCATTCTCCGAGCGGGTGCGCTCCGGCGAGTGGCGGGGCCACACCGGGAGGCCGATCCGGAACGTCGTCAACATCGGCATCGGCGGCTCCGACCTCGGCCCCGTGATGGCCGACCGCGCGCTGCGCCACTACGCGCAGCGCGACCTCACGTTCCGCTTCGTCTCGAACGTCGACGGCACCGACTTCGCGGAGAAGACGCTCGACCTCGATCCCGAGGAGACGCTCTTCATCGTCGCCTCGAAGACGTTCACGACGCTCGAGACGATGACGAACGCGCGGACGGCACGGGACTGGGCGCTGGCGCGGCTCGGCGACGAGGCGGCGGTGGCGAAGCACTTCGTCGCGGTGTCGACGACCGCCGACGAGGTCGCCGCGCTTCGGCATCGACACCGCGAACATGTTCGCGTTCTGGGACTGGGTCGGCGGCCGCTACTCGATGGACAGCTCGATCGGGCTCTCGACGATGCTCGCGATCGGGCCCGACGCGTTCCGCGAGCTGCTCGCCGGCTTCCACGCGATGGACGAGCACTTCCGGACGACGCCGCTCGAGCGGAACCTGCCGGCGCTGATGGGCCTGCTCGTCGTCTGGTACGCGGACTTCTTCGGCGCCCAGACGATCGGCGTGATGCCGTACGACCAGTACCTCGAGCGCTTCCCGGCCTACCTCCAGCAGCTGACGATGGAGTCGAACGGGAAGTCGACGACGCTCGACGGCCGCCGCGTCGACTACGCCACGAGCCCCGTCTTCTGGGGCGAGCCCGGGACGAACGGCCAGCACTCCTTCTACCAGCTGATCCACCAGGGGACGCTGCTGATCCCGTGCGACCTGATCGGGTTCACGCAGACGCTGAACCCGCTCGGCCGGCACCACGACCTGCTCATGGCGAACGTCTTCGCGCAGGCCGAGGCGCTCGCGTTCGGGAAGACGGGCGACGAGCTGCGCGCCGAGGGCGTCGACGAGGCGCTCGTCCCGCACCGCACGTTCGACGGCAACCGGCCCACGAACACGCTCCTCCTCGAGCGGCTCACGCCGGCGGCGCTCGGGACGCTCGTCGCGCTCTACGAGCACAGCGTCTTCACGCAGGGGACGGTGTGGAGCGTGAACTCGTTCGACCAGTGGGGCGTCGAGCTCGGGAAGGTGCTGGCCCAGCGGATCGTCGGCGAGCTCGAGGCGCCGGACGACACGGGCCTGGCGCACGACAGCTCGACGAACGCGCTGATCCGGCGCTACCGGCGTCTCCGCGGCGGCGGCGGATGACGGTCGTCACGCGCACCATGCCGGCGCTCCGGATCGAGGGCGCGCGGCCCGACGACCACGTGATCGTCCTCTTCGGCGCGACCGGCGACCTCGCGAAGCGGAAGCTCCTCCCCGGCCTCTACCACCTCTTCGAGGCCGGCCTGCTCCCGCGCCGGTACCGGATCATCGGCACCTCGAGGCGCCCGCTCGGCGACGACGAGTTCCGCGCCCTCGCGCGGCAGGCGACGGAGGAGTTCGGCCGCCTCGAGCCCGGCGCGCGCTGGGACGAGTTCGCGGCGAACCTCGCCTACGCCGCCTCGGACGTCGGTGCCGGCGACGAGCTCGCCGCCGCGACGAAGCGCGCCGAGGACGCGATCGGCGGCGAGGTGCGTCGCCTGCACTACCTCTCCGTGCCGCCGCAGGCGATGGCCGGGATCGTCGAGACGCTCGGCGCCGCCGGGCCTCGGCGACGGAGCGCGCGTGATCATGGAGAAGCCGTTCGGGACCGACCTCGAGTCGGCCCGCGCGCTGAACGCCGTCGTGCACGACGTCTTCCCCGAGGAGCAGGTCTTCCGCATCGACCACTTCCTCGGCAAGGAGGCCGTGCAGAACGTGCTCGCGCTGCGGTTCGCGAACGGGCTCTTCGAGCCGATCTGGAACCGCGACCACGTCGACCACGTCCAGCTCGACGTGCCGGAGACGCTCTCGATCGGCACGCGCGCCGCCTTCTACGACGCCACGGGCGCGTTCCGCGACATGGTCGTCACGCATCTGTTCCAGGTGCTCGGCTTCGCGGCGATGGAGCCGCCGGTGTCGCTCGCGGCCAAGCCGCTCGTCGACGAGAAGGTGAAGGTGTTCGAGTCGCTGCGGCCGCTCGACCCGGCCCGGGTCGTGCGCGGCCGCTACGCCGGCTACCTCGACGAGGACGGCGTGGCCGCGGACTCGCAGACCGAGACGTTCGTCGCGCTCGAGGCGTTCATCGACAACTGGCGCTGGGCGGACGTGCCCTTCTACCTGCGCACGGGCAAGTGCCTGCGCGCAGGGCGGCGCACGCTGACCGTCGTCTTCCGCGAGCCGCCGCGCTCCCTCTTCCCCGGCCTGGGGCCGCGGGAGCCGAACATGCTCTCGTTCGACCTCGGCGAGCCCGGGATCGATCACGGCAGGCTTCCTCGCCAAGGTGCCCGGCGCGACGATGGAGCTCGGGACGGCGCGGTTCGTCTTCCGCTACGAGGAGTCGTTCGCGACCTCGAAGCAGCTGGAGGCCTACGAGCGGCTCATCCACGACGCGATGCTCGGCGACCGCACCCTGTTCACCCGCGCGGACGGGATCGAGCGGCTGTGGGAGGTGTCGGCGCCGGTGCTGCGCGCGCCCGGCCCGGTGCACGAGTACGAGCCGGGCTCGTGGGGCCCGGCCGCCGCCGACGAGCTGCTGCGACCGCGGCGCTGGCACGTCCCCGACGACGGCGCGGCATGAGCGAGCGGTTCGATCTCGTCGTCCTCGGCGGCGGGCCCGCCGGGGAGGTGGCCGTCAACGCGATGCTCAAGGCGGAGAAGCGCGTCGCGCTCGTCGAGCGGGAGCTGATCGGCGGCGAGTGCACGAACTGGGGCTGCATCCCGTCGAAGACGCTCCTCCACCCGCCGGAGCTCCGCGGCGTCAGCTCGCGGACGGCGGGGACGAAGCCGGTCGAGCTCGACTTCCCAGCGCTCGCGGAGTACCGCGACTGGATGGTCTCCTACCACGACGACACGACGGCCGCCGACCGCTACCGCGAGCAGGGCGCGACCGTGGTGAAGGGCGACGGGCGGCTCGACGGGCCGGGCCGGGTGGTGGTCGGCGACCGCGTGCTGGAGACGGACGCGATCCTCGTCGCGACCGGCGCCGACGCCGTGATCCCGCCGATCCCGGGCCTCGCCGAAGCGGGCTACTGGACGAACCGCGAGGTGACGGCACTGTCGGAGCTGCCGCGCAGCGTCGTGTTCGTCGGCGGCGGCGTCGTCGCGGTCGAGCTCGGGCAGTTCCTGGCGCGCTTCGGCGTCGGCGTGACGATCGTGCAGGGGCCGGACCGGATCGCGAACCGCGAGGAGCCGCACGTGTCGTCGCTGCTCGAGGCGGCGCTGCGCGAGGACGGGATCGAGCTCGTGCTCGGGCGGCGCGCGACCGCCGTCGAGGCCCGCGGTGACGAGCGCGTGGTGATCCTCGACGACGGCGCCGAGGTCGCGGGCGAGCGTCTCGCCGTCGCGACCGGCCGACGGCCGCGCACCGAGGGCTACGGGCTCGAGACCGTCGGGATCGAGCCGGGCCCGCGGGGAATCGTCGTCGACGAGCGCTGCCGCGCCGCCGACGGGGTCTGGGCCGTCGGCGACGTCACGGGTCTCGCGATGTTCACGCACGTGGCCAAGTACCAGGCCCGGATCGCCTGCGCGGACCTCCTCGGCGAGCCGGCGCACGCCGACCTGCGCGCCGTGCCCCGCGTCCTCTTCACCGACCCGGAGGTCGCGTCGGTCGGGATCACGGAGGCGCAGGCGCGCGACGAGGGACGCAACGTCGCGGCGGCCACGATCGAGCTCCGCTCGTCCGTCTCGCGCGCCTTCACCTACGAGCGCGACCCGCGCGGGGAGCTGGGCGTCGTCGTCGACGTCGACGAGCAGGTGCTCCTCGGCGCGTGGGCGGTGGCGCCGCTCGCCTCCGAGTGGATCCACGTGGCCGTGCTCGCCATCCGCGCCCGCGTGCCGCTCGACGTCCTCGCCGACACGATCGCGCAGTTCCCGACGTTCACGGAAGGGCTCGGCGTCGCGCTCCGGCGGCTGCCGCGGCCGGGCGCGCGCACGCGGGCGACGGAGACGACGCCCGTCATGCGGCCCTGAGCCGCATCAGGGCCGCCGGCGGGGGGTGGGTGGGTGATTCAGCGGAACAAGGCGTACGTGGCGGCCAGCAGCGACCCCAGGATCAGCACCACGCCCAACAGCAGTATCGAGACATTCATGCGGCTTGACGACCTTCCGATGGACTCTGGCGCGCTCACAGTAGGTGAGGGCTCCGGCAGTGTCGTTCGCGGACGTCACACACGGTCTGTCAGCGCCGTCACATTCGCCCGTGCGACGCCGGGAGTAGGATCGAATGCGTGGATTTCGGTCTCTTCTCCGGACTTCCTCGGGAAGAGCTCAGCCGCCTCGTGGCCGCCGCCCGCCGCCGCACCTTCGACCGGCACGAGGTGGTCTTCCACCGCGGCGATCCGGGCGACACGCTGCACCTGATCGCCAAGGGGCGCTTCGCCGTCCGGATCTCCACGCAGCTCGGCGACACGGCGACGCTCGCCGTGCTGACGCCGGGCGAGGCGTTCGGCGAGATCGCGCTCGTCTCGAGCGACACGCGGCGCTCGGCCACCGTCATCGCGCTCGAGCCGGCGGAGACGTACTCGGTGCACGCCGACGACCTGAAGCGCCTCCGGCACGAGCACCCCGGAGTCAATGACGTGCTCATCGCGATCCTCGCCGACCGGGTCCGCCGCGTGAACGAGCGCCTCGTCGAGACCCTGTTCCTGCCGGCCGAGATCCGGGTCCTGCGCCGCATCTGCGACCTCGCCTCGCTCTACGGCAACGGCGGCCCGGCGTCGGTGATCCCGCTCACGCAGGAGGACGTCGCCGGCCTCGCCGGGACCTCGCGCGCGACCGTGAACCGGGTGCTGCGGGAGGAGGAGCGGCGCGGGACGATCGCGCTGCGCCGCGGCAAGGTGGAGGTGCTCGAGCCCGAGGGGCTCCGCGCCCGCGCCGGCCGCGCCGTGATCAGCTAGTCCGGTCGGGCGTCGGCGCGAGCACCGTCGAGCGCGCGAGCGGCGGGGGCGGCGGCTCGCCGGCCGCGTCGGCGCCGATCGCGAGCGGGAGCACGTCCTCGAGCGAGAGGTCGGAGCCTTCGCGGGTCGCGGTCCGGTACCGGTCCTCGCCGAGGCCGCCGCGGACGCCGGGCTCGAACCGCTCGCGGATCGCGATCTCGATCGGCGTCCGCCGCGCGCCGATCGACTCGAGCATGGCATCGGCGGCGCCGAGCAGCCTCGCGGCGCGCTCGTGGTCGCCGCGCGCGGAGGCGACGAACGCCGTCCCCTGGAGGCACTCCGAGGCGAGCCGGCGGTCGCCGCGGTCGCGGGCGATCGCGAGTCCCTCGCCGAACAGCGAGGCGGCCGCGTCCGGGTCGTTCTCCGTCAGGCGCACCGAGGCGAGCGTCGACGCGGCGACGCCGATCGACCACGTGTCCTTGACCTCACGTGCGAGCGCGAGCCCCTCCGTGAGCCGGTAGAGCGCGCGCTCCTGGTCGCCCCGTGCCAGCTCGGTGCGGCCGAGGGAGAGCAGCGAGTTCGCGATCAGCCGCTTGTCGCCGAGCTCGCGGCGGAGGCCGAGCCCCTGCTCGAGCAGCGCGACCGCCTGCTCGTAGTCGCCGGTCGCGGACGCCATCTCCGCGAGCGTGTTGGTCGCGCCGGACGCGGTCAGCTTGTCGCCGAGCTCGATCGAGAGCTCGAGGCTCCTCTCGACGAGCGCATGGGCGCGGTCGTGGCTGCCGGCCGCCATCACGAGCCAGCCGATCTGAGCGAGGGCCGCCGCCTCCGCGCCCTTGTCGTCCGTCTCCCGGGCCAGGGTCAGGCTCCGCTCGAAGTTCTCCTTCGCGGCCTGGAAGTCGCCGACGCCGAGCGCCGCGTACCCGGCGGCGAACTCCGCCTTGGCGCGCACCCGCTCGGGCACGCCCTCGGCGCGCGAGAGCGCCTGCGTCAGCCAGGCCCGGCCCTCGGCCATCAGCCCACGCGTGCTCCAGAAGCGCACGAGCGCGCCGGCGATGCGGAGGCCCGTCTCGATCTCGCCGAGCTCCATCGACCACGCGAGCGCGGCGCGGAGGTTGCCGTTCTCCTCGTCGAGGCGCTCGAGCCAGACCCGCTGGCCGGAGCGCACGAGCTCGGGCTCCGCCGCCTCCGCGAGGGCGAGGTAGCGCTCCGCGTGGAGCCGGCGCAGGGTCTCGAGCTCGCCCCGCTCCTGGAGCCGGCCGAGCGCGTACTCGCGGATGGTCTCGAGCAGCGAGAACCGCGCCTCGCCGTCGAGGCCGTCGCTCTGCCGGACGAGGCTCTTGTCGACGAGCGAGGCGATGCTGTCGAGCACCTCGCCGAAGCCCATGCCGTCGGGCGCGCCGCAGACGGCCTCGGCCGACTCGAGCGTGCAGCCGCCGAGGAAGACGCCGAGGCGGGCGAGCATCCCCTGCTCCCGCGGCTCGAGCAGGTTGTAGCTCCAGTCGATCGCCGCGCGGAGCGTCTGCTGGCGCTCGGGGAGGTCGCGCGCGCCGCCGGTGAGGAGGTCGAGGCGCGACTCGAGCCGCGACACGATCGCCTGCGGCGAGAGGAGCTTCACGCGTGCGGCCGCCAGCTCGATCGCGAGCGGCAGGCCGTCCAGTTGGCGGCAGATCGCGGCGACGGCCGAGGCGTTCTCGTCGGTCAGCTCGAAGTCGGGGCGGACGGCGACCGCGCGGTCGACGAAGAGCGCAACCGCGGCCGAGGCTGCGAGGGCGTCGCGATCGTCGTGCCCGGCCGGGGGGAGCGCGAGCGGCGGCACCGGGTACTCGCGCTCCTCGCGGAGGTGGAGCGGCTGCTGCGTCGTCACGAGCACCTTCAGCGGCCCGACCCGGGCGAGCAGCTCGCCGACGAGCTCGGCCGCGGGCAGCACCTGCTCGAAGTTGTCGAGGACGAGCAGCGCCGGGTCGGCGCCGATCCTCGTTGCGACCGCGTCCGCGATCGACCGGCCGCCCGCCTCCTCGACACCGAGCGTCTGGGCGATCGCGGAGCCGACGCGATGGGGCTCGCGCACGGGCGCCAGGTCGACGAACCAGGCGCGGCCGAGCTCCTCGAGGAGCGCCTCGGCGACGGCCACGCTGAGCCGCGTCTTGCCCGTGCCGCCGAGGCCGGTGAGCGTGACGAGGCGGACGTCGTCGCGGCGCAGAAGCTCCGTCACGGCGGCGAGCTCGGCGTCGCGCCCGACGATCGGCGTCGCCTGCACCGGGAGGTTGTGCTCGAGCACACGGCGGCGCCGGGTGCTCGGCACCGCGGCGCCCGCCTCGGTCGGGCCGGAGCCCTCGCCGAGCGCGGCCCGCAGCATCTCGACCACCTCGCGACAGCTCGCGGAGCGGTCGTCCTCCGCCTTCGCGAGGGCGATCGCGAACACGTCGTCGACCTCGGCGGGGAGCTCGGGCCGCAGCGCGACGACGCTCGGCGGCGGGTCGAGGAGGTGCGCGTGCATGACCGCGACGTCGGTCTCGCGGTCGAACGGCTTGCGCCCGGTGAGGCACTCGAAGGCGAGGCACGCGAAGGCGTACACGTCCGCGGGCGGCCCGACCGGGAGCCCCTGGATCTGCTCGGGCGCCGCGTAGTCGAGCGTCCCGACGAAGAAGCCGGTGCGCGTCAGGCCCTTCGACCGCGCCTGCTTGGCGATCCCGAAGTCGGTGAGGTACACGCGCTCGCCGTCGGCCTCGATGAGGACGTTGGCGGGCTTCACGTCGCGGTGCACGAGGTCGTGCGCGTGAGCCGCGTCGAGGGCGCCGCCGACCTGCTCGAGGATCCCCAGCGCGCGTGCCGGCGGGAGCACCTCGTCCCGCTCGAGCACCCCGGCGAGGTCGGAGCCGGTGACGCAGCGCATCGCGATGTAGACGATCCCGTCCGCGTCGCCGGCGTCGTAGATCGGGATCACGTTCGGGTGGTCGAGCGCGGCCACCACCTGTGACTCGTTGATGAAGCGCTCGCGGAAGTCGTGGTCCTCGACGAGCTCGGGCACGAGCGTCTTGATCGCGGCCTTCCGGCCGAGAAGGAGGTGCTCCGCCTCGTAGACGAAGCCCATGCCGCCGCGTCCGAGGACTCCCGTGACGCGATAGCCCGCGATCTCACTCCCGACGTCCAAGCCGCCGGCCACGCCGTTCTCCCTCCTCGCCGCCCCACGGAGGGACGTGCGCGCCGCATCCCGAGACCAGACTTGCAACGACTGGCACGACTATGGTACTTGCAGGCCGCCGGATCGAAAATCGCAGCTGAGCGGGAGGACACGGATGGCGGCGTACGCGCTGGAGATCGTCGAAGGCCCCGAGGCGGGACGCACCATCCCGCTCACCCACCCGGTCGAGCTCGGCCGGGACCCCGAAGCCGACATCGCGCTCCTGCAGGACGAGCTGATCTCGCGGCGCCACGTCAGGCTCACGCCGGCGAACGGCGAGGTGCTCGTCGAGGACCTCGACTCCGTCAACGGGACGTTCGTCGACGGCGACGAGATCCACTCGCCGGCGCACCTGCTCCCCGACGGGCAGCTTCTCGTCGGCGTGACGGTGCTGCAGCTCAAGACCGCCGAGGAGGCCGAGGCGGGCGGTACCTCCGTCCGGCCCATCCCCGAGAGCCTCGCCGGCCTGCGCCCGCTGCCGTCCGAGCCCGAGCGCTCGGAGGTGGTCGGGACGACGATCCGCCGGGTGCCGGGCTTCGCGATCGAGGAGCAGCGGCCCGACTACGTGCCCGATGACCTCGATCACGAGCCAGTCGCACCAGGAAGAGCTCTTCGCGCTGCACGACTCGCGGACGAAGAAGAAGGCGCGGCACGCGCCGTTCGCGCTCGCGCTGCTCGTGATCATCGTCGTGATGATCTATTTCGGCGTGCGCTAGCTCCTAGACGTACGCGAAGTAGATCACCAGCGCGACCGCGACCGCGAGCACGATCGCGTAGGTGACGAGCATCGGCAGGCGCTGGCGGCTCTGGATGCCGCTCGCCGTGGTGCGCCGACTCCGGCGCGAGGTAGGCGCCGAACGGCTCGCGCGGCGCGCCGACGGCGCCCGTGGCGAGCACCGGAGCCGGTGCGGCGGGAGGCGCGGGAGCGGGCTCGGGCGCCGGCGCCGCGGGCGCCGCCTCGCGGGCGACCGTCACCGCGGGCTCCGGCATCGCGGGCTCAGGCTCCGGCTCCGCCTCGGCCTCCGCCTCGAGCGCGAACGTCGTCGCGCCGATCCGAACGGTGTCCCCGGGCGCGAGCGTCGTCGCGGCCTCGATCTTCGCGCCGTTCACGAACGTCCCGTTCGTCGAGCCGAGGTCCTCGATCGTGATCGTCGCGCCGGCGACGCTGACCCGGGCGTGGCGGCGCGAGACCTGGTCGTCGTCGAGGGTGATGTCCGCGCCCTCGCGGCCGATCATGTGGTCGCCCTCGAGCTCGAACCGCCGTCCCTCGAGCGCGCCGTCGCGTGCGATGAATGCCGTCACTCCGAGCTCCCTTCGTAGGCCGCCGTGATCGATCGTGCGTAGGCCGACGCCGAGGCCGGCCGCTTGTCGGGTTCCTTCGCGAGCGCGGTGAGGACGGCATCGCCGACCTCGCGCGGCACGCCCGCGCGCCGCTCGGACGGGTGCGGCGGCGGGTCCTGCAGGTGCGCGAGCCCGACCTGGAAGATGCCGCGGTCGGCGAACGGGACCTCGCCCGTCACGCACTCGAAGACCATGCAGCCGAACGCGTAGAGGTCGGTCGCGGGCGTCGCCGGCTCGCCCTTGATCAGCTCGGGCGCGAGATAGTCGAGCGTCCCCATCACCTGGCCCGGGCCGCGTCAGCACGCGTGTACGCCGGCCCCTTCGCCAGGCCGAAGTCCATCAGCAGCGCGCCGCCGCCCTCGTCGAACACGACGTTCGAGGACTTGATGTCGCGGTGGACGATGCCCGTTCTCGTTGAGCGTGTCGAGCCCGGAGGCGATCTCCGCCGCGACCCGGACGACCTCGTCGAGGTCGAGCGGCCCGCCCTCGAGCCGGTCCGCGAGCGAGCCGCCCGGCGCGTACGCGACCGCGATGTAGTGGCGTCCGTCGTCCTCGCCGGCGTCGAGGATCGGGAGCAGGTGCGGGTGCCGCACCTCCGCGGCGGCACGCGCCTCCTGCCGGAAGCGCTGCCGTGAACGGTCGTCGTCCGCGAGCAGGTCGACCTTCAGCAGCTTCACCGCCACCGGTGCGCCGTCGCCTCCCGCACCGCGCTGAACACGAGCCCCATCCCACCCTCGCCGAGGAGCGCCTCGAGGCGGTACGGCCGGCGATCACGTCGCCCGGACCTCGAGCTCCTTGGCCGGCAGGTTCCACATCGTCCGGCAAGCATACGACCTGGGTCGAGAAGTCACCAAACCCCTTCTCAGAGCGGTCAAAGCGTCGTATCGTCGGGCCGGCAGACCGGGGGGCGACCGGAAGGCGGAGGGGCGAGTGGAGTCAACGGCGGCGTCCGCGCCGACCGAGAAGAAGGGGATGTCCTTCGGCCGACTCGTCGTCGGCTACGGAGTCGTGCTCGCCTTCCTGGTGGTCGCGATCGGGTCTCGATCTCGGTCGGCAACGATCGCGAGCCTGCGCCGGCGATCGGCGGCCATCTACACCGCCGAGGGCAGCCAGTGCCTCGCCGGCGAGTTCGAGCTCGCGCAGTCGGGCGAGTTCGTCGAGCGTCGACGGGAGCGGCAGCACCGACGGGAAGCTCCGGCTCGACGGCAACGAGCTGACCGGCGACGTCACGTGCGCCGACGGCACCACGCAGGCCGCGACGCGACGGTCTCGGGCGCCGGCGAGAGCGCCCGCCTCGACCGGCACGATCGGCGACGAGCAGGTCACCGCCGCCTGGGCCTCCGAGCTGCCGGAGCCTGGTGCCTCGTCCAAGCCGCCGGTGAAGCGCTCCGGCGAGGAGACGTTCGGTCGCCTGATGCTGGCGATCGCGGCCGTGATCCTCGCGGCGCGCGTGATGGGGCTCCTGCTCGGGCGGCTCGGCCAGCCGCAGGTCATGGGCGAGGTGCTCGCCGGGATCCTGCTCGGGCCGACGCTGCTCGGCGCGATCGCGCCCGAGGTCAAGGACTACCTCTTCCCGCCGGACATCGTCCCGCTGATCGCCGCCGCCGCCCAGATCGGGCTCGCCTTCTACCTCTTCCTCGTCGGGATGGAGCTCGACCCGAAGGTGATCCTGCGGGACCGGATCGGACAGGCGGCCCTCATCTCGAACACGAGCGTCGCCTTCCCGCTCGCCCTCGGCTTCCTCGCCGCGATCCCGGTCTACGAGCCTCCTCTCGCCGGACGTCGACTACCTGCCGTTCGCGCTCTTCATGGGCGTCTCGATGTCCGTCACGGCGTTCCCCGTGCTCGCGCGGATCCTCATCGAGAAGCGGATGCTGAAACGGCCGGTCGGCGCGCTCGTCGATGGCCGGCGCCGCGATCGACGACGTGACCGCGTGGGGCCTGCTCGCGCTCGCGACCGCCGTCGCCGGCACCGGCTCGGGGATCGACGCGCTCGTGATCGTCGGCTGGACCGGCGTCTTCACGGCCGCGATGCTCACGATCGGCCGCCGCTTCCTCGGCGCGGCTCTCGACCGCCTTCGACGAGGTCGGCCGCGTGCCCCGCGATCTGGCTCGGCGTGATCTTCGTCGGCGTCCTGCTCTCCGCCTTCGTCGCCCAGCAGATCGGCGTCGCGGCGATCTTCGGCGCCTTCGTGATGGGCCTGATCATGCCCCGGCGCGGCGGGCCTCACCGAGGACGTCACGCGCCGGATCGAGGACTTCGTCACGTTCGTCCTGCTGCCGCTCTTCTTCGTCGTCACCGGCCTGCGGACGGAGATCGGCGCGATCGACCGCGTCGAGCTGTGGCTCGATCACGCTCGGGCTGATCGTCGTCGCGGTCGTCGGCAAGTGGGTCGGCGCGATGGCGGCGGCCCGCTACGGCGGGTTCGGCTGGCGCGACTCGGCGGCGGTCGGCGCGCTCATGAACACGCGCGGCCTGACCGAGCTGATCGTGCTCAACATCGGCCTCGAGCTCGGCCTGATCTCGCCGACGCTCTTCACGATGCTCGTGGTGATGGCGCTCGTGACGACGTTCATGGCCGGCCCGGCGCTGCGGCTGATCGACCCGCACGGCCGGCTCTCGGCGCCGGCGGAGGAGGAGCTCCAGGCGCGCGCTGCACGAGGTCGCGCCGGGCGACTCGCTCGTCGACGCGCGCCACTCGATCATCGTCGCGCCGCAGGATCGCGCGGAACATGGACGTCGCTGCTCTCGGTCGCCGGCGCCGCTCGCACGCTCGCAGCCGCCGCGCGAGCTCATCCTCGCCCGGCTCGTCGTGCCGCAGCGCTACGCGACGGTGCTCGGCGCCGACGACCGCGAGCTCCGGCGCGGCGACCGACGAGCCTGCAGCGCCGGCGGGAGACGCTCGTCGGAGGACGGCCTGTCGACGCGCGTGATCGCGTTCACGACCCCGGACGCGGGCGAGGACCTCGTGCGGCTCGCACGGGACGAGCGCATCGACGTCGTCCTCGTCGACGGGCGACGGCCGCTGCTCGGCGACGGGTCCCGAAGGGCGAGGTCGGCCGCGTGCTCGCCGACGCCGAGAGCGACGTCGCCGTGCTCGTCGAGCGCGAGCGCGGGGCGCTCGAGATCGACGCCGGACCAGCCTGTCTACGTGCCGTTCGGCGGCGCCGAGCACGACTGGGCGGCGCTCGAGCTCGGCGCGTGGATCGCCCACGCCCGAAACGCCCCGCTCCGCCTCTGGGCGCGTCGTTCGACGTCGAGCAGGGCGACGCGCGACGCGAGCCGGCTGCTCGCGAACGCCTCGCTCGTCGTGCAGCAGCTGACCGGGATCGTCGCCGAGCCGGTGCTCGTCAACCCGGGCCCGGACGTGATCCGGAAGGCGAGAGACGCCGGCCTGCTCGTCGTCGGCCTCTCCGACCGCTGGCGCGAGGAAGGGCTCGGCGAGCTGCGCTCGGAGATCGTCAAGGGCGCGCCCGGCGCCGGTGCTGCTCGTCCGTCGCGGGAAGCGCGGCGGCCTGCTCGCGGCCCGCGACGACGTGACGCGGTTCCGCTGGTCCTCGGCCGGTCAGCCGGCGGCCTCGCGCCCTATCGAAAGATCGGATCCGATCGAGTAGGGTCGGCGCGATGCCGCTGACGCAGCCACGGGACTCGACGATCGCGATCGTCGGCGACGGCTTCGGCTCGCTGATCGTCTACACGACCGCCGTCTACCTCGGCTTCCGGCCGCAGGAGATCACGATCTACGGGCCGAGCGACAACCCGGTCGAGACGTACCAGCAGTTCGCGTTCAACCTCGGCCAGACGGTCCTCCGCTCCGAGTCGGAGTCGCACTTCCTCCCGGCCGACTGGCCGACGTTCGCGGAGCTCGAGGCGTGGTCGCGCCGGAGCCCGGCACCGCTGCTCCGCTCCGCGCGCCGGAAGTACAACCCGGGCGTGCCGGACATCATGGCCGAGGCCCAGATCGTCCAGCACAAGCTCGGCTGGAACGACAACCGCTACCCCGCGAAGGTCGGCTGGATGCAGCGCGGGAACATGAACGGGAGCGAGCCGCACTTCGTCCTCTACGACGAGGACGCGAACTTCGTCGGCCGCGCGAAGCACGTGATGCTCGCGCTCGGCCACGGCCCGCTGTCGTTCCCGCCGGTGCTCGCCAAGGCGCGCCAGGACCCGGTGCTCGCCGACCGGATCGTCCAGGCCTACGCGCCGAAGCAGTACGACGAGAGCGGCCGCTACATCGTCATCGGCGCGGGCATCGCGTCGGTGAACGAGTGGGCGAACGCGCTCGACGTCGGCGCGAAGGTGCATCTCCCTGATCCGCAACCCGGTGCCGGACGAGCAGGACCTCAACACGCCGCGCTGCTTCTTCGAGGCGCTCGGCATCGACGCGTTCCAGGCGCTCAGCTTCGACGAGCGCGTCGAGTTCCTCGGCCGGATCCTCAAGGGCACGACACCGACGCGACGCAGCTGGGAGGAGCGGATCAAGCGGGGCCGCACGGAGGGCCGCTTCGAGCAGGTCATCGGCGAGATCGACGAGGTGAAGGCCGGGCCGCTCGGGCTCCGCGTCCACATGTCGAGCAAGCACGGCGAGGACCCCGGCCACCTCGACGTCACCGGCGTCGTCGCGGGCACCGGCTTCAACAAGTCCGCGCTCACCGTCCCGCTCCTGCGCCGCCTGGTCGAGTTCTACAAGGTGCCGATCGAGAACGGCCGCATCAGGCTCCAGTCCAACTGCGGCGTCCCCGGGCTCGACCGCCCCGACTCGCGCTGCTGCGTGATGGGGATCCACTCCAACTCCGTCGTGACCCACGGCGACACGATCGCGGGCCTGAAGTACGTCGGCCGGCGGTTCGTCGCGGACTGCTACGAGGCCGAGAAGCCGAAGCCGCGGCGCTTCCACTCGAAGCTCGCGATGCAGCTCTCGCTCGCGAGCGCGACCTCGAAGGCGGTCCGCCAGGTCCGGCGCGTGGAGCAGCTCGCCTGATGTGCCCGACCACGCTCGGCCGCATCCAGACGCGCGTGGCCATCCTCATCGGCCCGGCGATCCTCGCGCACGATCCTCTCGCTCGTCACCGACAACGCGGGCTGGATCGTGACGATCGGGCTCTACCTCGTGATGGGCGTCGCGCTCGACGTGCTCGTCTACCCGTACGTCCTCAAGTGGCAGCCGCCGCTGCTGACGTTCGTGCTCGCCTGGGTCGAGTTCGTCATCCTGTTCGTCCTCGTGAAGCTGCTGGAGCCCGGGAAGCCGCCGTACGGTGCCCCGGACACGATCCTCGGAGGGGACGACTGGCGGCCGATCGCGCTCTACTGGGTCAGCTGGGCCCTGGCGATCGCGACGAAGATCGTCGTGCTGCCGCTCATCTCGCTCTCGTGGATCGAGAACGGCGGCGAGTTCCGCCGCGTCGGCTGGTCGGTGGCGCCCGACTACCAGCCGCTGCCGCTGATCGCGACGGTCGACGACCGCGCGACGAGCGGCGGGAGCCTGGCGCGCGAGTTCTCGGCCGTGCACAGCGTCGCCGACCTGAAGCCGGTACGGCCTCTCTCGGCGGTCCGGCCGGCCGTCTCCGTCTCGCAGGCGGGTGCGCAACCGCCCGAGACGCCGACCGCGCCCGCGCCGAGCTAACGAAACGAGGACGGGTCGGGCCCGCGGCGCGCGACGCGGGCCGGTCGAACGGAGGGCGTGCATGGCGAAGATCGAGGATCGCTCCACCTTCACCCGGGCGGTGGACCTCTCGTTCTCGGCCTCGCGCGAGTACCTCCCCATCGCCGAGCACGGCGTCATCGGCGACCTGCGGACGGTCGCGCTCGTCGGCACCGACGGGACGATCGACTGGTACTGCTGCCCGCGCTTCGACTCGCCGAGCGTCTTCGGCGCGATCCTCGACACGGAGCGCGGCGGCTACTTCCGGGTCGCCCCGGCGCTCGCGATCGGCACCGTCAAGCAGCTCTACTTCCCCGACACGAACGTCCTGATCACGCGCTTCCTCACGCCGATGGGCGTGGGCGAGGTCGAGGACTTCATGCCGATCGGCGCGGTCGACGAGCCGCAGCGGCTCGTCCGCCGGGTCGTCTGCGTGCGGGGCGAGCTGCGCTTCCGCGTCGAGGTGGAGCCCCGCTTCGACTACGGCCGCGCCCAGCACGAGACGCACGTGGGCGAGCACGGCGCCGTCTTCGCCTCGCCGGAGCTCACGCTCTCGCTCGCGACGTCCGTGCCGCTCGAGAACCGCGGCACCGGAGTCCGCGGCGACTTCTCGCTGAAGGCGGGCGACGCTGCCACGTTCGTCCTCGAGCAGGCGACGTCGGGCGCCCGCCCGCGCGTCTACACCGAGGACGAGACGCGCCGCGCGTTCGAGGACACCGTCGGCTACTGGCGCCGCTGGCTGGGGCAGTCGCGCTACTCGGGCCGCTGGCGCGAGATGGTCGACCGCTCGGCGCTCACCCTCAAGCTGCTCACGTACCGCCCGACGGGCGCGATCGTGGCCGCGCCGACGACGAGCCTGCCGGAGCAGATCGGCGGCCCCCGGAACTGGGACTACCGCTACACGTGGATCCGCGACGCGGCGTTCTCGCTCTACGCCTTGCTGCGGCTCGGCTTCACCGACGAGGCCGCGTCGTTCATGGACTGGCTCACCGACCGGTTCCGGGAGGCCGACGGCCGGGGCGCCGGGCCGCTCCAGATCATGTACGGGATCGACGGGCGGACGGAGCTCCCCGAGGAGGAGCTGACCCATCTGCGCGGCTACCGCGGCTCGCTGCCCGTGCGCGTCGGCAACGGCGCCGCCGATCAGCTGCAGCTCGACATCTACGGCGAGCTGATCGACTCGGTCTACCTCTACAACAAGTACGGCTCGGCGATCCACCACGGCGTCTGGGAGCAACTCGCGCGGATCGTCGAGTGGGTGTGCCTCAACTGGGACCAGGCCGACGAGGGCATCTGGGAGACGCGAGGCGGGCGGCAGCACTTCACGTACTCGCGCCTCATGTGCTGGGTCGCCGTCGAGCGCGCCGTCCGCATCGCCCGGCAGCGAGGGCTCCCCGCCGACCTCTACCGCTGGATGGCGGCGCGCGACGAGATCTACGAGCAGATCATGACCCGCGGGTGGAACGCCGACCGCGGCGCGTTCGTCCAGCACTACGACACGGATGTCCTGGACGCGTCCGTGCTGCTCATGCCGCTCGTGAAGTTCGTGGCACCGACCGATCCACTGTGGCTCTCGACGCTCGACGTGATCGGCCGCGAGCTCGTCTCCGACAGCCTCGTCTACCGGTACAACGTCGAAGCCTCCCCGGACGGGCTCACCGGCGACGAGGGCACGTTCTCGATCTGCACGTTCTGGTACGTCGAGGCGCTCACCCGCGCCGGACGGGTCGACGACGCGCGGCTCGCCTTCGAGAAGATGCTCACCTACGCGAACCACCTCGGGCTCTACTCGGAGGAGATCGGGCCGACCGGCGAGCTGCTCGGCAACTTCCCGCAGGCGTTCACGCACCTGTCGCTGATCAGCGCCGCGACCAACCTCGACCGGACGCTCGGCGGAAGATGAGATGCGAATCGCGCTGATCTCTGACATCCACGGGAATCTGATGGCGTTCGACGCGGTGCTCGCGGAGCTCTCCCACGAGCGGGTCGACGGCATCGTCTGCCTCGGCGACGTCGCCATCGGCCCGCAGCCGCGCGAGACGCTCGACCGGCTGCGGGAGCTCGGCTGCCCGGTCGTGATGGGGAACTGGGACCTCGCGATGCTCGACGGGATGCCGAAGGCCCATACCGAGATCGACCGGATGCTCGTCGAGATCGGCGCCTTCTGGACCGGCAGCCTGCGCGACCACGACCGCGAGTTCATGCGCTCGTTCGTGCCGACCCTGACGCTCGAGCTCGAGCCGGGCATCTCGATGCTCGCCTTCCACGGCTCGCCGCGGAGCCCCGACGACTTCATCTTCGCGACCACGCCCGACGAGGAGCTCGCGCTGATGCTCGGCACCGCGCGCGCACAGGTGCTCGTCGGCGGGCACTCGCACGTGCAGCTCTTCCGCCGGCTGCCCGGCTCCGTGCTCGTCAACCCGGGCAGCATCGGCCTCGCCTTCTGGAGCTGGTGGCCGCAGCCGGTGACGATCGCGCCGTGGTCCGAGTACGGGCTGATCGAGTGGAAGGACGGGACCCTCCGGGCCGACCTCCGCCGCGCGCCCTTCGACGTCGAGGCCTTCAAGAAGCTTTGCCTCGAGAGCGGCATGCCGCACGCCGAGTGGTGGGTCGGATCGTGGAAGGACGCGCGGGCCGCGACCGCGCCGCTCGAGATCGCCGACATCGCCGGCGAGCGCCGGCCCTCCTAGAGCGGGACGATCCCGGGCGGCGCCGCGGGCGCCTCGTCCGCGCGCGACGCCTCCGCGGGCACCTCGTCCGTGCGCGTCGCCTCCGCGGGCGCCGCCTCACCGCGACCTGGACCTCCGCAGGCGCGTCGACCGGATCGGAGATCGACTCGAGCGAGAAGAGCGCGATCGTCCTCTGGCGCCCGCGGATCGCGAGGTCCTCGTAGAAGACGATGTCGTCCTCCGGCGGGTTCTGCATCAACACCTTCGTCGCCTCCGAGAAGAGGCACATGTGGCGCGTGCCCTTCGTCAGCCCCTCGATCCGGGAGGCGGCGTTCACGGTGTCGCCGATGATCGTGTACTCCAGGCGCCGCTCGGAGCCGACGTTGCCGGCCACGAACGCGCCGCTGTGGATGCCGATGCCCATCCGGAAGCCGTCGCCGAGGCCCTGCTCCTGGAGGTACGCGTTGAAGCGCGGGAGCCGGGTCTCGATCATCTCCTTGGCCGTCGCGACCGCACGGTCGGCGTGGTCGGGCTGCTCGATCGGCGCGCCGAACACGGCCATGATCCCGTCGCCGGCGTAGGAGATGAGGGTGCCGCCGTTGCCGAGCACCGCCTCGGTCATCTCCTCGAGGTAGACGTTGACGACGTCGATCGCCTGGCTCGCCTCGATGTTCTCCGAGAAGCTGGTGAACCCGCGGAGGTCGGTGAACATCAGCGAGCCGACGACGTCCTCGCCGCCGAGTCGGAGGTCTCGGTCGGTGCGGGCGAGCACCTGGCTGACGACCTGCTCCGGGACGAAGCGCGAGAACACGTCGCGGACGCGCTCCCGCTCGAACGCGGCGATCGAGTAGTGCGTCCCGACGGCACCGATCGTCGAGAGCAGGAGCGCGGCGAGCGGGTAGATGAACGGGAGCACCCAGCCCTGCTCGAACGCGGCCTGCGTTGCGACCGTGAACGCGACGCCGACGGTGGCCGCGAGCAGGATCGTCATGACGAACCGCAGCCGGAGGCTGGCCACCGGCGCGAGGAAGCCGAACGCGACGATCAGCGTGAGCACGAGCCACTCGGGCACCGACTGCAGCGGGTAGCCGTGCAGGACCGTCCAGATCGCGTTCGCCTGCAGCTCCGGCCCGGACATGAGCTGGTCACGCGCCGTCGGTGTCGGATGGACGTCGTGGAGCGACGGTGCCGACGAGCCGACGATCACGATCTTGCCGCGGAAGGCCGAGGCGGGGAGCGTCTTGTTCACGAGGTTGACGAACGAGACCGTGTCGATCGTCCCGGGCGGGCCGCGGAAGTCGATCCACGCGTCGCCCCCCTTCGGCGGCTGCAGCTGGTGGCCGAGCGCCGCCTCCGACGCCGCCACCGCGAACGTCTCGAGCTTTTCGACCTCGAACGGGATCCGCCGGATCACGCCGCCCTGGTCCGGCGGGAGCGCGGCGTTGGCGGCGCGCGCGTTGTACTGCCGCAGCACCTCCTCGCCTCCGAAGACGTTCGTGCGGCCCTCCTCGTCGACCTCCGTGGTGGCGAGGACGACGGAGCCCGCGCGGCCGACCGCCTCGATCAGGGCGACATCCTCGAGGTTCCGCGGATCGTTCGGGTCGTCCGGGTTGCCGCTCGGCTCGGTGAACTGCACGTCGTAGGCGATCCCACGCGCCCCTGCTTCGACCAGCCGGTCGATGGCGTTGGCGTGGTACGTGCGCGGCCAGCGCTCCCAGCGCGTGTTGAGGTCGTTGAACGTCTTCGCGTCGATGTCGACGACGATCACGTCGTCGGGGGCGGGCTGCAGGCCGCGGATCGAGAACCGCGCATCGAGGCTGTCGTTCTCGAAGCCGCGCATCAGGTTCGTCGCGTAGGCGACGAGCGCGAAGCCGGTCATCGCCATCCCGACGGCCAGGAAGAGCGCGACGCGCAGGCGCGCGCGGCTGGCAGGAACGGAACGGTCGCCGCGGCCCGAAAGGAAGCGGCCGAGCGCGGTCGCCCTCACGGCGCGGCGGTGAAGGTCGGGGCTAGCGGCGGGTCGGGAACGCCCACACGAGCACGACGACGCTCGCGGCGATCAGGACGATTCCCATCATGAGCACGGTCGACATCTCGGACCTCGACTCCGGAGACTGGGCAGGGGCTACGGGTGCCCCGTCTATCGGCATCGAAACCTCCGTGCTCAAGGGCGACGTGCACTGCGAGGCCCCTCAACGCGGGTCGGGCGAGCTGGCGGCGGTCTCGACGGCCTTGATCGCGTGGCCACCGAACTGGTTCCGCAGCGCCGCGGCGACCTTCGCCGCGTAGTCGATCTCGCGGCGCGAGGCAAAGCGCGCGTACAGCGCCGCCGAGATCACCGGCGCCGGCACGTTCTCGTTGATCGCCTCGGCGATCGTCCAGCGCCCCTCGCCCGAGTCCTCGACGTAGCCCGCGATGTCGTCGAGGGCCGAGCCGTGCTCCCGGAACGCCTCGACCAGGAGCTCGAGGAGCCAGGAGCGCACGACGGAGCCGTAGCGCCAGATGCCCGCGACCTCGGCCAGGTCATATTCGTACTCGGAGTGCCGCATGATCTCGAACCCCTCCGCGTACGCCTGCATGAGGCCGTACTCGATCCCGTTGTGGACCATCTTCGCGAAGTGGCCGGCGCCCGACGGGCCGACGTGGGCATAGCCATCCTCCGGAGCGAGCGTCCTGAAGGCGGGCTCGACGAGCGCGACCGGCTCGGGCGCGCCGCCGACCATGATGCAGTAGCCGACCTTCAGGCCCCAGATCCCGCCGGAGACACCGGCGTCGACGTAGTGGACGCCCCGCTCCGCGGCGGTGACGAAGCGGCGCTTCGTGTCGCGGAAGTTCGAGTTGCCGCCGTCCACGACCACGTCGCCGGACTCGACGAGGTCGAGGACCTCGGCGAGCGCCTCCTCGGTCGCGTCGCCCGCGGGGATCATCAGCCACACGACCCGCGGCGCCTCGAGCGAGCCGACGAGCTCGGCGAGCGACTGCACGTTCCCGCGCCCGGAGCGCGTGTACGTGACCACCTGGTGCCCGTCCTGCTCGAGGCGCAGCACCATGTTCGCGCCCATCCGCCCGAGCCCAACCATGCCGAGCTTCATCCGCGATCCTCCATCGGGTTGTACAGAGCCTACCCCGGCGCGGGCGCCAGGTACTCGCCGCCGCCGTTGACGAACACCGTCTTGCGCTGCGTGAGATCTCTGACCTCGACCCGGCCGCGGACGACGCGGACGAGCGAGCCGTCGCACCGGTCGGCGGTGAGCCAGACCGTGCCGCGCACCGTCGCCGAGCTGTACCGGGCCTGCGTGCGGAACTTGCCGGTGCCGTCGCCCCAGAGCGAGCGGACGACCGTCGAGTTCTTCTTCCGCTTCGTCTTCTTCGGCTTGTCCTTGTCGACCGCGGAGACGCTCCGCGCGGAGCCGCAGACCGTCGCGAAGTTCCCGCCGGCGAGGCTCAGGAGCGTGAACGCGGTGCGCGAGTTCGCCTGCGTGACCGTGAACCGGCCGCTGTAGAAGGTCGCCGCGCCGCTCGTCGTCCGCAGCAGGAGCCGGCCGTTCCGGACGTCGACCGTGTCGCCGTTCCGGACCTGGGTGTCCTGCGTGACGGGCTGCCCGTTGATGAGCACGGTGCCCGTCGGGTCGCCGACGAAGCGCCCCGGCGTCGGCGCGGGCGGAGCCTGCGCGAGGTAGCGGTTGCCCGCGGGGACCAGGAGCAGCCGCCGCAGCGAGAAGTCGTAGACCTCGACCGTGCCCTCGTTCGACTGGATCAGCGAGCCGTCGCAGCGGTCCTCGGTCAGCCACGTCGTGCCGCGCACGGTGGCCGAGCTGTACCGGGACTTCGTCTTGAAGCTGCCGGTGCCCTTGCCCCAGAGCCGGCGGACGGGCCGCTCGTCCGCGGCACGGCCGGCCGCGCGGCGCGCGGACTGGCAGATCGAGAAGTCGCCGCCGACGAGCTCGAACTGCGCGACGGTGCCGTCGAGCGTGTAGCGGAAGGCGCCGTCGTAGACGAGGAGGTTGCCGGACGTGCTCCGGATCTCCAGCGTCCCGCGCGTGGTGTCGACGACGTCGCCGACCTTGAGCGAGGCGCCGGTGAACGGCTGGCCGTTGACGAGCACCTGGCCCATCACGACCCGCGCGTTCAGCTCCTGCGGGTTCGTGGGCGGCGGCAGGGGCGGGAGCGGCGGAGCCGTGGTCGTGGTCGTCGTGGTGGCGGAGCCGCCGCCACCACCGCCACCGCCGCCACCACCACCGCCGCCGCCACCGGAAGGCGGCGCGGGCGGCGTCGTGCCGGGCGTCCACGACGTGAACAGCCGATTGGACGTCTGCGTCAGGCCGGCGGAGTCGACGTACGACGCCTCGATCGCGTCGGTACCGGTGCCCGTGCCGGTGTAGGCGAAGGTCGCGACGCCGTTCGCGTCGGTCGTCGCCGTTCCCGTCGTCGTGACGTGCGGGCCCTCGATCACGCGGAACGTGACGACCTTCCCGGCCACAGGCGCTCCGCTCTCCCTCACGGTCGCGGTGACCATGCGGGTCGTCCCGGTCGCGGCAGGCGCGGTGTCGGTCGTGACGGTGACGTTGCTGATCACGACCAGCGCCCTCGCCGCGGGCCAGGATGTAGGGCGTGCCGACCGTGCCGTCGGTCGCCGTGTAGGCGGTACCGACGTCCTTGGCGATCGCGAGCACCGAGAACGAGGTGGGCCAGGTCTGGAACGCTTCGTGCACCGAGCAGCCCCAGTTGGACATGTATGCGTCGTTGACGCCCGACAGGGCCGGGTGTTCGGCGACGATGTGCACGGCGCTGGCGCAGTCCACTCCCTGGACCGTGAAGGCCCCGAAGGGCTCGAGCAGCTGCACCGCGGTATTCGGCGCGACGCTGTCGTAGTAGCAGCTGAGCGAGATGTAGGCGCCCGTGCGGTCGGACGCGGCCGTGGCGAATCCGACGGCCCCGTTCGTGAAGTCGTTCCGTCCGTGGAAGATCGGGTCGGTCCCGTCGATGATCACGTTCCCGTCGATCGCCGCCGTCCAGACGGAGCGGTTCGCGATCGGCGCCGTGATCGTCGACAGGCTGCCGCAGGACGGGTCGCCGATGAGGATCGCGCGGTACGAGGCGAACTGCGCCGTCGTCATCGCCGCCCACTCGGTCGCGCTCTTGATGTCGTAGGTGTAGCCCGCGCTGTCGGCGGCGGCGCGCAGCCCGGCCGAGTTCGTCGGCGCGAAGATCAGGACCTTCTCGCCCGACGGAGCGTCGGAGACGGTCGTCGTCGCCGAGTCGCTGTCGTTCTCGGTGTTGGCGTCCCCGGACGCGTTGACCGTCGCCGTGTTGGTCTTCGCGCCGGTGGTGCTCGCCGTGACGTCGAAGGAGACGGTCTCGGAGTCGTCCGCGAAGACCGTGCCGACGACGCACGTGACGATGCCCTCGCTCGACCCGCACTCGTCGTCCGAGCCCGCGAACGTGACGCCGGCGGGAAGGTCGTCCTCGACTTCGACGCCGTCGACGTCGGTGTCCCCGTCGTTGTCGACGCGGAGCGTGTACGTGAAGGTCCCGCCCGTGACGGCGGTCGCCGGTGCGCTCTTGTCCAGCGCGAGGTCGACGACCGCTCCCTCTTCGGAGACGATCGTCGTGGCGGAGTCGCTGTCCTGCAGGATCTCGCCGGTGTCGCGCTTCACCGTGACCGACGCGCTGTTGACGACCTCGACCGGTCGAGAGGGCGCGCACGCGGAATATGAGCTCGTAGGTGGTCGCAGGGCGACAGTGAGTCGCCAAGACACGTGACGACGCCACTCACCTCGTCGCAAGCGTCGCCCGAAGCGCCCACGAACTCGACGAACTCGACGCCGTCGGGCAGCTCGTCCACGACGCGCATGTCGATCAGGTTGACGTTGCCCCCGTTGTGGACGTGCAGCGTGTACGGGAACTCCTCGCCGACCGTCGCCGACTCCGGCGCGCTCTTCACGATGCTGATCCTCGGGTCCACCGTCACCTGCGTCGACGCCGTTGCCGCCAGCGGCTCCTGGTCGGGTCGCTGCAGGAACGCGGTGTTCTCGATCGTCTTGATCTCGGTCGCGGTTGTGTTGATCGTCCACTCAGCCGAGGTTCCGGCCTCGAGCGACGGGATCGTGCAGTCGATGAACTGCGCCTCGCGGCTGCAGTACTCACCGGGATCGTCGAGCGACTCGAACTCTGCGGCGTCCGGCAGCTCGTCGGTCACCTGGACGTTGGTCGCCGCCTCGTCGCCGCCGTTCGTGACGGTGATGACGTACGGGATCGTCCCGCCGGGCCCTACGGTCGGCGGAGCGGTCTTCGCCAGCGTCAGGTCCGCAGCGAGGAGCGCGACCGCGCCACCTTCGCCGGCGGATGCCGACTCAGAGATGGACGATGGCGGCTCGGTGTCCGAGCCCTCCGATGAGGTCAGCAACGCCCCGGTCGCAGCGCCGCCGATCATGAGCGCCGCCACGAACCCTCCGACCATCACGGGCGCAAGCCGCGCCAGCCCGAACAGCCCGCTCCTCCGCCTTCCGTTGCGCATCCCGTCTCCCCACTCCCTGCCGCACGGCCCCCAGCCGGTCCGCCTGGGCACAAAGCGCGGACTGATCGAGGTTAGAACCGTTTGCGACGCAGTTCAATAGCTTTCGGAAACAGGACGCGTAGTTCGTGCGCGATCTTCCCCATTCGGGGAGGAACCTGCTCCTACGGGCGGAGCACGGCCCGACGGGGCCCGGCCACGAAGCCGGCCTCGACGAGGAGCGGCATCAGCGTGGTCTCCGCCACCGCCTCGCCGTCGAAGCGCTCGACCGCGAGGCGCTTCGCCCCGCCGCGCTTCACGTGCTCGACGAGCGCGGCGAGCGCGGGCCGCAGCCAGTCCTCGTCGGGGTCGCGGAGCGGGACGAGCGATCTGCCCCCGCGGTCGACGAAGAGGGCCGGCTCGCCGCCGAGCAGCACGACCTGTGCACCGGCGACGCGCGCGGCGCGGGCGCCGGCCCGCTTCGGCCAGGGCAAGGCGGCGCCGTAGGGCTGCGCCGGATCCGACGCGCCGAGCACCAGCGCCTCGAGGTCGTCCTCGTCCTCCCGCGGACGGAGCTCGCGCAGCCGCTCGACCGCGCCGGGAAGCGCGAACTGCGCTCCGCCGAGCCCCTCGACGAAGTAGCCGCGGCGGCAGATGCCGAGCGTCTCGAGCGCCTTCAGCTCGCCGTAGACCGCGCCGTAGCCGCCCGGAATCCCCTCCGCCCTGACGGAGTCGCGGGTGATGATCCCGTGGCGCTCGAGCAGGAGCTCCGCGAGCGCGCGGCGATCCGGACTTTGTGGCTCTGAGCCACTTACTCCGAACAGCCGGTCGGCGACGGACCAGCGGCCCTGCGTCGCGGTGATCCCCGACGCCCGACGGCGGTCGAAGCGACGGCCGCGGCGGCGTTCCGGCTGCGGCACGCCGTAGCGGCGCGCCGCGCGCAGCGGCGTCCACGCGTCGTTCGTGACCTCGCCCGCCCAGACGAGCTCCCACAGCGCCGGCAGCGCGAGCTCCGCGTCGAGCTCCGTCCGGGCGAGCAGGTCGTACCAGAACTCGGCGCTCCGCCCGAGCGCGGCCCGGATCGCGTCGTGCGCCTCGCCCTCGGGCGCGGGCGCGCCTGCCGGCCGGCCGAGGGCTGTGGCGTCCTCGCGGAAGAAGAGCGCGACGCGATCGAGGCCGGCCCCGACCCACACGACCTCGCCCGAGGCGCAGAGCGCGTCGAGGTCGGTCGGCCGGTAACCGGGCACGCGTCGCGGCAGCACGTCGGTCTCCCAGAGCGAGACCGGGAGCGCGAGCGCCTGCAGCGGGACGAGCGCCTCGCGCAGGGTGGCGCGGCGGTCGATCCCGTGCCAGGCCGGAAGGAAGCGCCCGAGCGCGCGCTGCTCGGTCGGCTCGACCTCCTTGCGCAGGGCGGCGAGCGAGGCGCGCCGGAGCCGGCGGAGGACCTCGAGGTCGCACCACTCGCGCTCGGTGCCGCCGGGCCGGAGCTCGCCGCGGACGAGGCGGTCCTCGCGCTCGAGCTCACGCAGCACCGGCTCGACGTCGATGCCGTAGCGCGCGTTCGCCTCGGCGGTCGTGAACGGGCCACGCCCGCGGGCGAAGCGCGCCACGATCGCGGTCAGGGGCTGCTCGCTGCTCTCCAGGAACGCCTCGGGCAGGCCGCCGGGCGGCATGAAGCCGAGGGCGTCGCGGTACCGCGCCGCGTCCTCGGCGGCGATGATCGCGTCCGCGGCGCCGATCCGGAGGCGGAGTACGCGACGCTCGCGCAGCAGCGGCTCGGCCAGCCGCTCGTCGTACTCGCCGGCGAGCCGCTCTCCGCGCAGGCGCAGGAGATCGTGGAGGTCGTCGGGGCTGCGCGGGTCGCCGGCGAGCTGTGCCTCGACCTCGGCGAGCGCCGCAGCGTCGATCAGCTCACGCAGCTCCTCCTGTCCGAGGAGCTCGCGCAGCAGGTCGCGGTCGAGGGAGAGCGCCTGCGCGCGGCGCTCGGCCGGCGGCGTGTCGTCCTCGTACATGTACGTCGCGACGTAATCGAAGAGGAGCGAGGAGGAGAACGGCGAGGCGCTCGCGGTCTCGACGTCGACGACGTCGAGCTCCCGCGTGCGCAGACGGCGCAGCACGTCCTTCAGCGAGGGCAGGTCGAACACGTCCTGCAGGCACTCGCGGTAGGTCTCGAGGATGATCGGGAACGAGCCGTACTTCCGCGCCACCTGCAGCAGCGACTGCGCCTTCAGCCGCTGCTGCCACAGCGGCGTGCGTTCGCCGGGACGCCGCCGCGGGATGAGCAGCGCACGCGACGCGTTCTCGCGGAAGCGGGAGCCGAACAGGGCCGTCTGCCCCACCTCGGCGACGACCAGCTCCTCGAGCTCCTCCGGCTCGACCAGGACGTCCTCGGTCGGCGGCGGCGCGTCCGCGTCCGGGAAGTGGAGCGCGATCCCGTCGTCCGACCACAGCGCCTGCACCTCGAGGCCCGACGACTCGCGCAGCCGGGACTGGAGCGCCATCGCCCACGGTGCATGGACACGGCCGCCGAACGGCGTCAGGACGCAGAGCCGCCAGTCGCCGATCTCGTCGCGGAACCGCTCGATCACGACCGTGCGATCGGACGGCACCGCCCGCGTCGCCTCCTGCTGCTCGCGCAGGTAGGTGAGCAGGTTCCCCGCGGCGAGCGGGTCGAGCGCGTACTCGTCCGCGAGGCGCGCGCGGGCACGCTCGTCGGAGAGCGAGACGAGCTCGCGCGATGCCCGCCCGATCGCAGCGCCGAGCTCGTACGGCCGGCCGACGCCCTCGCCTTTCCAGAACGGCACCGCGCCGGGGACGCCGGGAGCCGGGCGAGACGAGGACGCGGTCGCGGGTGATCTCCTCGATCCGCCACGTCGAGGCGCCGAGCATGAACGTCTGGCCCGCCCGCGCCTCGTAGACCATCTCCTCGTCGAGCTCGCCGACGCGGCCGCCGCCGTCGACGAGGTGCACGCCGAAGAGCCCCCGGTCGGGGATCGTGCCGGCGTTCGTGACCGCCAGCCGGCGAACGCCCTCCCGCCCGCGCACGAGGCCGGCGGTGCGGTCCCAGACGATCCGAGGCCGCAGCTCGGCGAACTCGTCGGAGGGGTAGCGGCCGGCCAGCATGTCGAGGACGTTCTCGAGCTGCTGTCGCGAAAGATCCGCGAACGGGTATGCCCCGCGCACGAGCTCGTGGAGGTCGTCGACGGCGATCTCCTCCTCGGCCGCGATCGCCACGACCTGCTGCGCGAGCACGTCCAGCGGATTCCGCGGGATCACGGTCTCCTCGATCGCGCCCTCGCGCATGAGCCGCGCGACGACGGCGGACTCGAGCAGGTCGCCGCGGAACTTGGGGAAGATGCGCCCCTTCGAGACCGCGCCGAGCTCGTGGCCCGCGCGGCCGATCCGCTGCAGCCCGCGCGCGACCGACTTCGGGCTCTCGACCTGGACGACGAGGTCGACCGCGCCCATGTCGATCCCGAGCTCGAGGCTCGAGGTCGCGACGAGGCACGGGATCTCGCCGAGCTTCAGCAACTCCTCGATCTCGACCCGCTGCTCCCGCGCGAGCGAGCCGTGGTGCGCGCGGGCGACGTCCTTCTCCGCGAGCTCGTTGAGCCGCAATGCGAGCCGCTCGGCGAGGCGGCGGTTGTTGACGAACACGATCGTCGAGCGGTGCTCCTCGACGAGCCGGAGGAGCTCGGGGTAGATCGACGGCCAGATCGAGCTCGCGCTCCCCTCGGAGCCCGTGCCGGGGAGCGCGTCGACGGGGCCGTGGCCCGGCTCGCGCATGTCCTCGACCGGCACGGTGACGCGGAGGTCGAGCTCCTTTCGCAGCCCGGCGTCGACGAGCCGGATCGGCCGGGCGCCCGACACGAAGCGCCCGATCTCCTCGAGCGGGCGTTGCGTCGCGGAGAGACCGATGCGCTGCATCGGCGCGGCCACGAGCCGCTCGAGCCGCTCCAGCGAGAGCGCGAGGTGGGCGCCGCGCTTCGTCCCCGCGACGGCGTGCACCTCGTCCACGATCACCGTCTCGACCCGGGCGAGCATCTCGCGGCCCTGCGAGGTGAGCAGGAGGTAGAGCGACTCGGGGGTCGTGATCAGGATGTCCGGCGGGTGCCGCAGCATCTCGCGCCGTTCCTTCTGCGGCGTGTCGCCGGTGCGGACGGCGACGCGGAGCTCCGATTCGAGCCCGGCGAGGGGCCCGCGGAGGTTGCGCTCGATGTCGTAGTTCAGCGCCTTCAGCGGCGACACGTAGAGCAGGCGCAGGCCCTCGCCCGGCGCCTCGGTGAGGCGGTCGATCCCCCAGAGAAACGCGGCGAGCGTCTTGCCCGACCCGGTCGGCGCCTGGACGAGGACGTGCTCGCCGCTCGCAATCGCCGGCCAGGCGAGCTCCTGCGCCGGGGTCGGCCCGGCGAAGGCGCGCTCGAACCAGGCGCGCGTGCGCGACGAGAACACGTCGAGCGCGGAGGCCATGCGTCGAGCCTACCTCCGCGGCCGCGGGCTACCGCGCCGGTCGGATCAGGCGAGCCAGTAGACCGTGAGGGCGATCGCGCCGAGGATCACGAGCACGACGGTGATCGTGGTCGCAACGCCGCCGAGCGCGAGCCAGGGCGTCCGCGCCGAGCGGCCGCGTTCGGCCTCCAGCGCGAGCTCGGTCGTCTTCTCCACTGGGTTCTTGACGTCCATGGCGGGTCCGTTCCCGTCTCGACGGAGGTCACACATCCTGGCCGCCCGTCCAGTTCCGCCGCGCTCGTGACGGATGACACACTCGCCACCTCTGCGGCTTGAGAAAGGAGTTCGTATGGTGAGACAGGCGCTTGCGATCTGCGTCGCCGGCCTCGCGGCGGCGGCGCTGGCGGGCAGTGCGGCCGCCGACAAGCCCGACCGTGGGCCCGCCCCTGCGGGGCCGCTCGACTTCCCCGCCGGGCTGGTGTGCCCGTTCCCGGTCTCCGCGGTCCCGACGGAGAACCGTCAGCACCTGACGGTCTTCGCGAACGGCAAGGTGGCGTTCAACGGCTACTTCGAGGCGCAGGTCACGAACGTCGCGACCGGCAAGTCGATCACCCTCAACGCCTCGGGGGCCGTTCGCCTGACCCAGGCGGGCGACGACCTCCTGATCCAGGCCAGCGGGCCGATCATCTGGTTCCTGTTCCCGGGCGACGCGGGGCCCGGCGACGTGACGACCGGTCGCACGTACCTGGTCACGGGGAATACCCACGTGGTCGCCGACCCGGCCACACTCGCGTTTCACTCGTTCGAGACGAACGGCAACGTCACGGATATCTGCGCGGCGCTCGCCTGATCTCGCCCAGTCGCGGCGCGCCCGCCCTCCGCGGGCGCGCCGCGTCATTCCGGGGGTAGGCTGGCGTCGTGGCGACCGCGACCGACCGCCTCTACTTCACCGACGACGACGAGGCGAACGCGCTCCTCGCCCGCGACCCGCTCGCGCTCCTCGTCGGGCTCGCGCTCGACCAGCAGGTGACGGTGCAAAAGGCGTTCGCCGGGCCGCGCGAGCTCGAGCGCCGCCTCGGCCGGTTCGACGCCGCCGACATCGCCGGGATGGACCCGGCCGAGCTCGAGCGGGTGTTCGCCGAGCGGCCGGCGATCCACCGCTTCCCCGGCTCGATGGCCAAGCGCGTGCAGGAGCTGTGCCGGACGATCGTCTCCGAGTACGGCGGCCGGGCGGAGCGCGTGTGGACGGAGGCGGCCGACGGCGCCGACCTCGAGCGGCGCCTGCGCGGGCTGCCGGGCTTCGGCGACATGAAGGTGCGGACCGCGCTCGCGATCCTCGCGAAGCGGTTCAACGTCCGCCCCGAGGGGATCGACGACGTCCTCCCCCAGCACCGGACGCTCGGCGACGTCGACTCGCCCGAGGCGCTCGCCGAGTACCAGGCGGCGAAGCGGGCCCACAAGGCCGCGCTGCGCGCCGGCAGCTGAGCCTCAGCCGACGCCGGCGAGCAGGAACGCGCGCGACTCGCGCAGCATCTCGCGCGCGATCACGAGCCGCTGGATCTCCTGCGTCCCCTCGTAGATCTGCGTGATCTTCGCGTCGCGCATGAACCGCTCGACGGGGTACTCCCGGATGTAGCCGTAGCCGCCGAGGATCTGCACCGCCTCGGTCGAGACCGCCATCGCGACGTCGCCGCACTTCAGCTTCGCCATCGCGGACGCCTTCGTCAGCTCGGGCCCGTCCACACCGTCGTCGGCCATGCGCCCGAAGCGGTAGAGGAGCCCGCGGGCCGCCTCGCACTCGGTCTCCATGTCGGCGAGCTTGGCCTGGATGAGCTGGTGCTGCGCGATCGGCCGGCCCATCGTCTCGCGGGTCTTCGCGTACTCGAGCGCGTAGTCCGTCGCACCCTGCGCGATGCCGAGCGCCTGCGCCGCGACGCCGGGGCGCGAGCGGTCGAGGATGCGCATCGCGATCCGGAATCCCTCGCCCTCCTCGCCGAGGAGGTTCGCCGCCGGCACGCGCGCCCCGTCGAAGGCGAGCTCGCCGGTGGTCGAGCCGCTGATCCCCATCTTCGGCTCGAGCCGCGTCACCTCGAAGCCGGGCGTGTCGGCCTCCATGACGAACGCGGAGATGCCGTCGTGGCCGGCGTCCGGATCGGTCTTGGCGAACACGGTGTAGAGCTGCGCGACCCCCGCGTTCGTGATGAACCGCTTCGAGCCGTTGAGGACGTAGTCGTCGCCGTCGCGCCGTGCGGTCGTCCGCATCGCCGCCGAGTCGGAGCCCGACCCGGCCTCGGTCAGCGCGTACGCGCAGAGCCACTCGCCCGAGGCGAGCCGCGGCAGGTAGCGCTCGCGCTGCTCCTGTGTGCCGGCCAGCTTCAACCCGAGCGAGCCGAGCTCCTGGACTGCGAGCAGCAGGCCGCTGGTGGCGCACACCTTCGAGACCTCCTCGATCGTGACGAGCGCGAGGAGCGTGCCGGTGCCCGTGCCACCCCACTCCTCGTCGAAGAGCAGACCGAAGATCTCGTGCTCGCGGAAGAGCTCGACGACGTCCCACGGGAACTCGTGCGAGGCGTCGATCTCGGCCGCACGCGGCGCGACGCGCTCGCGGGCGAGCTCGCGGACGAGCTCCCGGATCTCACGCTGCTCGTCGCTCAGCTCGTCCCAGGGCATGCGCGCGATTGTAGATCCCTCGGACGCGCTACAGCTTGGACGGGGTCGGGCCGATACGCGGGACGTGGATGCGGCCCACGGCACGCGGCGGAAGCTCGGCGAGCTCCTCGTGGAGGAGGGGTTCCTCACGGAGGATCAGCTCGCGGACGCCCTCGTCGAATCGGTCTCGAGCGGGCGCAAGATCGGCGCGGTGCTCGTCGAGCGCGGCGTCCTCTCCGGCCCGGCGCTCGCGAACTTCCTCGCCGACCAGCAGGGTGGCATCGTCCGCACGGAGTGGGGCATCGCAACCGGCTACCGCAGGACCCACACCGCCAGCAGCCAGGCGGCACAGAACGCACCCGATGAAGTCTCCGAGTACGTCGTCGTCGTCGCGACCGACGACGGGATGTTCGCGCTGCTCCCCGGCCGTGGCGCGCTGCCCGAGGCGGGCAGCGAGGTGGCGATGCCGCTCCGCCCCGGCGAGCGCTACGTCGTCGCACGGCACGAGTGGCGCAAGTGCGTCGTGGTCGAGCCCGCGCGCGACGCGTCCGCCGCGGCGTAGGGCCCGTCAGGACCCCGCGAGCTTCGCCTGCGCCTCGCGGACGTAGTGCGCGAGCGCGTCCTCCCGGGCGGTGATCCGCCGCTCGCGCTCCTCGACGCTCGACTCGGCGCGGCGGAGCTGCCGGTTCCGGAGCTCGACCTCGGCCTCCCATGCTGCGGCTGCCTCGGTCGCGGACTGGTCGCGGCGTCCGAGGTCGGTCTCGCGCTCGCGGAGCCGCTCCTCGAGCTCGCGCGCCCGGCCGGCGGTCTCCTCCAGGCGCGTCCGCTCGCGCAGGACGAAGCGCTCGCCCACCTCGAGCTGCCGCTCCCGCTCCTCGAGCTCGCGCTGCCTGACGTCGAGCTCCCGCAGGAGTGCCGGCGCCTGCTCGAGGCGGTCGCGCACCAGGTCGCCGTTCGCAACCGACTCCATACGCTCCTCGAGCTCCGTCGCGCGGCGCTCGAGCGCGGCCTCGCGCCCGTCGAGCTTCGCCGCACGGCGCGAGAGCGCCTCCGTCTCCTCGACCCGGAGGAGCGCCTCGCGGAGGTCGCGCTCCGCCGCGCGGCGCGCCTGCTGCTCGCGCTCGGCGCCGACGCGCGCGTCCTCCAGCTCGGTCACGAGGTGCTCGACGCGGTCGGCCCACGTTCCCTCCGCCGCACCGGCGGCGTCGAGACGCGTCCCGAGCCGCGCCAGTTTCGACTCGACGGCGGCGAGCTCGCGGGAGCGCTGCTCCAGCTCGGCCAGCCGGGCCGCAAGCTCCTCGCGGCGCTCGTCGATGGTCTCCTCGACGAGCTTTGCCGCCCGTTGAACGAGGTGCCGTTCCAGGGTCTCGCGCATGGCGTCCACTCCACAAGTCGGGCCGTGGCCGCTCCGGCGATTCTCTCGGAGGATGGGATCGCGCCCGCGAGTCTGCATCACCCGCACGGGGGAAGTTGCGCTCAGGTGGGGCGGACGACCACGGAGGCCGACGAGCGCTCCGACGCTCCGTGGTACACGGCCTCGACGTTGTTGCCGTCGGGGTCGATCGCGTACGCCGCGTAGTAGCCGGGGTGATACTCGCGCTCGCCGGGCCCGCCGTTGTCGCGGCCGCCCGCGGCGAGAACCGCCTCGTGAAAGCGCTCGACCGAGTCGCGGTCGGGCGCCTGGAACGCGAAGTGCACGGGGCCGCCCGGCGAGGTGTCGTCGCTCACGAAGAGCTCGTCGATCGAGAACCAGCCGTCGCCCTCGGCCGAGAGCGGGATGCCGAGCGCGCCCGCGGCGGCGACGTAGAACCGCTTGCTCGCCTCGAGGTCGAGGGTCCGCAGGTGGATGTGGTCGAACAGGCGGCCGCGATGGAACTCCATGCTGAGCGGAGGCTACGTGACCGGCATGTCGGCGTCACAATGGGCCGGTGCGCATCCTCATGGCCCTCGCCGCGGCGGCGGCAGTCGCGGCGTCGGGCTGCGGCGGCGGCAGCAGCACACCCGACCAGCAGCCGGTCGAGTTCCTCGAGGCGCTGTTCGGCCAGCTGTACCGCGGCGAGCACGGCGCGGCGTGGGAGTCGCTCTACGGCGCGCACCAGAATGTGGTGGCGCGCCGGCGCTACGTCGCCTGCGAGCGCAACGCGCCCGAGTTCCCCGGACGCTTCGAAGGCGTCGAGGTGCTGCGCACGCGCGAGGAGGACTGGCAGGTCCCCGGCGACGACGGGACGCGCGACAGCACCGCCGTCACCTATCGGATCACCGTCAGCCTCGGCGGCGACCCCGAGCGCCTCACCGGCACCGGGCACCTCCTCACGGAGGACGGGGCCTGGCGCTGGATCCTCAACGACCGCGACTTCACGGCGTACCGGGCCGGGCGCTGCCCGGTCACCGGCGGGTAGCGGTCCAGTCCACGTCGATCCCGCCGACGGGGATCCGCGCGGCGACGTCGCGCGACCGTGTGCGGAAGACGGCGAGGTGGTCGTCGGCCGCCGCGACCGTCCAGCGCTCGTCGGGGGACCAGGCCACCGCTCCGGCGCGGAGCACCTCGTCGGGAACGGGGAGCCGCTGCCCGAGCGCGTCGTACAGCCGTAGGCCCCGCTCCGACCGGGCCGCGAGGAATCTCCCGCGCGGGACTCGAGCGGACGTCGTCGAAGTCCAGGGCGCGGGCGACGACGCGGACGAGGCGCGAGCGCTCGAACAGCGCGAGCGTCTCGCCCGGCCTGCCTTCGATGCGGTAGGCCGCCGCGTAGCGCACGTTCCCGAGCCACGCCGCGCGGAGCACCTCCGAGCGTCGGCCGAGGTAGCCGTCGAGCTGCTCCCGCCGCAGCAGCGTCGTCGTCCCGCCGGCGAACGCGTACCAGACGACACCGCCCCGGTAGACGGCCAGCGAGCCCGGGCGTCCGTACACGGAGCAGGCGATCACGCCGAGCGGCCGCGCGCGCAGGGACGGGAGCTCCAGCTCGCGGCGGCTGCAGTCCGGCGCGGCGACGACCAGCCTGCCGCGCAGGTGCGCGTCGCGCAGGTCGGCGACCGCCTCATCGACCTGGTCGGACCGCGACCGCGAGGGCTCGAGCGCGTCGACGATCGCGGCGCCGGCGACGAGGGCCACGGCGCCGAGGAGCAGCGCGTCCGTGAGACGGCGCATCTCCGTAGAGTCTGGCACGGTGATCCTCGAGAACGGCGTCGTCCGCACGCTCGATGCGTCGCTCCCGACGGCGCGTGCGCTCGCGATCGCCGGCGAGCGCATCGTCGGGGGCGTCGGCGTCCACGAGACGGCGCTCGCGAGCCCGGAGGTCGTCGACCTCGGCGGGCGCTGCGTCGTCCCCGGCTTCACCGACTCCCACGTCCACTTCCCGACCTGGTCGCTCGCGCAGCGGGAGGTGAAGCTCGAGGACACGCGGACGTTCGAGGAGGCGCTCGACCGCATCCGCGCCGCCGCCGGCTCGGTCCCGGCAGGCGGGTGGCTGCGCGGCCGCGGCTGGCGGGCCGGAGACTGGACACCCACGACCGAGCCGACGCGACAGGCGCTCGACGCCGTCACCGGCGACACGCCCGCCGCCCTTCTCGCACGCGACTCGCACTCGCTCTGGGTCAACTCGGCGGCCCTCGCGCAGGCCGACGGCCTGCGACTCGACGTCCCCGGCGGCGTCGTCGAGCTCGACGGGAACGGTGAGCCGACGGGCGTGCTCCGGGAGGAATCGGCCTGGCAGTTCCGCGACGCGGTCGTCGAGATCTCCGACGACGAGTACGTGAGCGCCATGCGCGAAGGGCTACGGCTCTGCGCCGCGCGCGGCGTGACGTCGGTGCACGACAAGGACGGCTGGATCGGCGCGCTCGGCCTCTGGCAGCGCCTGCGGCGCGAGTCCGGCCTCACGGTCCGCGTCTGGCAGTCCCTCCCCGCCGAGCTCGCCGACCGGCTCCGCGAGGTGACGGTCGAGTCCGGCTTCGGCGACGACCTGCTCCGCTTCGGCTACCTGAAGGCGTTCATGGACGGCGCGCTCGGCTCGGGGACGGCGCTGATGGCGGACGGCCGCGGCGTCCGCATCACGTCGCGCGAGGAGCTCGTCGAGATCATCCGCGCCGGCATCCGCGCGCGGATCCCCGTGGGCGTGCACGCGATCGGCGACCAGGCCAACCACGACGCGCTCGACGCGTTCGAGGCGACGCGCGACGAATGGGCGCCGCTTGGGCTCCGCCATCGGATCGAGCACGCGCAGATCCTCCTCCCCGGCGACGCCGAGCGGTTCGCACGGATCGGCGTCGCCGTCTCGTGCCAGTTCAGCCACGCCCCATCCGACCGGGACCTCGCCGAGCGTGCGTGGGCGGGCGAGACGCACCGCGCCTACGCGTGGCGGACGCTCCTCGACGCCGGCGCCTTCCTCTGCAACGGCTCCGACGCGCCGATCGAGGAGCTCGACCCGCTGGCCGGGATCGTCGCTGGCGTCCTCCGCACCCTCGACGACCGGCCCGCCTGGCACCCCGAGCAGGCGGTCACGGTGGAGGAGGCGTTCGCCGCCACGTGCGTGAACCCACCGTGGCTGGCCGGCGACGAGCGGCGCCGCGGGCGGCTCCTGCCCGGGTACCTCGCCGACCTCGTCGTGCTCGACCGCGACCCGTTCGCGATCGAGCCCGCCGAGCTGCCCGAGGTGCGCGTGGTCGCGACAATGGTCGGTGGGCGCTGGGTGCACGGCGCTCCGCCCTGGGACTGAGGAGGGAACGGCATGACCGCCACGCTCCCGCACGTCGACCACGTCGTCCCGCGAGATCAGGTCGTCTGGGCGTTCGGGCCGGACCTCGAGCCGGTGCTCGAGGTCGAGCCCGGCGCCGTCGTCCGCTTCGAGACGAACGACTGCTTCAGCGGGCAGATCCGCTCCGAGGAGGACCTCGTCACCGAGATCGACTTCGCCCGGGTCAACAGCGCCACCGGCCCCGTCTCGGTGCGGGGCGCAGAGCCAGGCGACTCGCTCGTCGTCGAGCTCCTGGCCGTCGAGCCGATCGAGTGGGGCGTCGCGACCCTGATTCCGGGCTACGGGCAGCTGATCGACAAGGTGCAGGCACCGCTCACCCGGCTCTTCAAGGTGCAGGACGGCTGGATCGAGATGAACGAGCGCGTCCGCTTCCCGGCCCGGCCGATGGTCGGCGTCGTCGGCGTCGCCACGGGCGGCGAGGAGCTGACGACCGGGCTCGCCGGTGTCCACGGCGGGAACCTCGACAACCACCTGCACGGCCCCGGCGCGCGGATCTACTTCCCGGTGCGCCAGCCGGGCGGGATGTTCGCGGTCGGCGACATGCACGCGTCGATGGGCGACGGCGAGATCTGCTTCACCGGCGTCGAGATCGCCGGGGAGGTGACCGTGCGCTTCGACCTCCTGAAGGGAAAGCAGGCGACGTGGCCGGTGACCGAGCTCGCCGACAGCTGGGTCGCGCACGCCACCGCCGAGGAGCTCCCCGAGGCGCTCGCGCTCGTGTCCGAGGAGGCTGCGCGGCTTCTCGTCGACGAATGGGGCTTCACGCTCGAGGACGCGTTCATCTTCCTCTCCGTCGCGTGCGACGCGGGCGTCGCGCAGGGCTGCAAGCCGGCGCCGCACTTCGGGACGATCGCGCGGTTCGCGATCCCGAAGCTCGATGCGACGCCGGGGCCCTTCCGCGCCTAGACGGGACGGGTAGCCGTACCGCGGCTCGCCGGTGCGCCTCACGGCGCGCGCGCCAGCGGCGGTGCACCATCCGGTCATGCCCGCTCTTCACCCCATCCTCGGCCTCCGACGCCGGCGCGCACACGCGGGGAGCCCCGTCGTCCTCGACGTCACGTTCGCCTCCGACTCCGGCACACGCTGCCGCGCGATCGGCGGCGGGCCGACCTTCGCCGACGCGATCGAGTTCGCCCGTGGCTCGCTGCCGGGCGACCAGTCCTGGCGGCTCGTCGACTGGGCCGACGTCTACGGAGACTGATCCAGACGAGTCCCAGGAGTACACTCAGACGCGTGCGCACCATGGGCGACGTCCACCAGTCGGGCTGCTGCTCCGTCGCCGCCTGCGCCGAGATCATCGGAAGCAAGTGGACGGCGCTGCTCGTGCACGACCTCTCCGAGGGCCCGCGCCGCTTCACCGAGCTCGAGCACTCGTGCACCGGCATCAGCCCGCGTACGCTCTCCGAGCGGCTCCGCTGGCTCGAGGACGAGGGGCTCGTCGAGCGGCACAGCTACGCCGAGTCCCCGCCGCGCGTCGAGTACGAGCTGACGGCGAAGGGCGAGGCGCTGCTGCCGATCATCGGCGAGATGCGCCGCTACGGTCGCGAGTGGCTCAACGTCGCGCCGCCCGCGGCGGTCTAGAGCGCGGCCCAGCCGAGGAAGAGCTCCCGCGCGGCCGCGATGCCGAGCGGCACGTACTCGACGAGGATCCGCTCGTTCGGCGAGTGGATGTTCGAGTCCGGGAGCGCGACGCCGGTCACGACGACCGGGATCCCGTTGTGGACGAGCGCCGGCACGATCGGCAGCGTCCCGCCGGAGCGGATGAGCAGCGGCCGCGTCCCGAGCGCGCGCTCGAACGCGTCGAGGGCGAGCTGGATCGCCGGCGCGTCCGGCGGCACCAGCCCCGGCTCGCTCCACGACCAGAGCTCGAGCTCGACGTCCGCGCCGTCCGGCGTCGCCTCGCGCACGAGCTCTTCGAAGGCCGTCGCGATCGCCTGCGGGTTCTGGCCCGGGGCGAGGCGGATGGAGACGTTCGCCTGGGCCTCCACCGGAAGCACGGTCTTCTGCAGCACCGGCGAGCCACCCTGGATCCCGTTGACGTCGAGCGCCGTGTCGGCCCAGGTGCGGACGTAGAACTCCTCGGCCGCGCGCGGGTCCGACGGCCGCGCGCCCTGGTCGCGGAGCTCGTTCTCGCCCAGTGGCAGCGTCGACCAGCTCGGCGCGCTCCTCGTCGGTCAGCGGCGCGATCCCCGCGCGCAGCGGCTCCGGCGAGCGGCCGTCCCGCGGCGCGACCGCGGCGAGGATCGCCGTCAGCACGTGCACCGCGTTGAGCGCTGCCCCGCCGTACATGCCCGAGTGGAGGTCGCGCGCGCCGGTGCGCACGATCAGGTGGAAGTAGCAGAGCCCGCGCGTGGCCACGTTGAAGGCCGGCACGCCGCGGGCGACCATGTCGCTGTCGAAGATCACGGCCGCGTCGGCGCCGCGCTCGTCGGCCGCCAGGAAGTCGACGATCGAGTGGCCGCCGGTCTCCTCCTCGCCGTCGCAGGCGAAGCGGAGGTTGACCGGGAGCGCGCCCTCGGCGGCGAGCTGCTCCGCCGCCTTCAGCAGCAGGTAGAGCTGGCCCTTGTCGTCCGCGACACCGCGGCCGTAGAGCCACTCGCCCCGGATCGTCGCCTCGAACGGCTCGCTCTCCCAGAGCTCGAGCGGGTCGGGCGGCTGGACGTCGAAATGCCCGTAGCAGAGGACGGTCGGCGCCTCGTCGGCCCCCGCCGAGGCCCGGATCTCGCCGACCGCGAGCGGCGATCCCTCCCAGTCGACGATCTCGGCCGTGCCGCCGGCCCCGCGGACGCGCTCGCACAGCCACTCTCCGGCGGCGCGCACGTCGGCCGCGTGCGCCGGGTCGGCGCTGATCGACGGGATGCGGATCCACTCCGCGAGCTCGGGTAGCCACGCCTCGGTCACGGCCGCGCAGTCTAGTGGCCGCCGCCGAGGCGCGGCTCAAGCGGTCAAGCGACGTCGCGCAGGGCGTGCGACCCGGCCATCGCCCTGAGCTTCTTCAGGCACTGGTTCTCGATCTGCCTGATCCGCTCGCGCGTGACGTTGAACGTGCGCCCAACCTCGTCGAGCGTGCGCGGGTGCTCGCCGTCGAGCCCGTAGCGCATCTCGAGGACGCGTCGCTCGCGGACGGACAGGCAGTCGAGGATCTTGCGCAGCGCCTCCTTGCGCATGCTCTCGTCGGCGGCCTCCTCCGGCAGCGGCTGGTTCTCGTCGGTGAGGAAGTGCCCGAACTCCGACTCCTCCTCGTCCCCGACCGGCTTCTCGAGCGAGACCGGCGTCTGCGCGTTCCGGCGGATGTGCTCGACCTCGTCCGGGGAGAGCCCGAGCTCACGGGCGATCTCGTGCGACGAGGGCTCGCGGCCGAGGCGCGCGCGCAGGTCGCGGTCGACGCGGACGATCTTGTTGAGCTTCTCGACCACGTGGACGGGCATGCGGATCGTGCGCGCCTTGTCGGCGAGCGCGCGCGCGACCGCCTGCCTGATCCACCACGTCGCATACGTCGAGAACTTGAAGCCCTTGCGGTGGTCGAACTTCTCCGCGGCGCGGACGAGACCGATCGTGCCCTCCTGGATCAGGTCCAGGAACGGCAGGCCCTGGTTGCGGTAGCGCTTCGCGATCGACACGACGAGCCGCAGGTTGGCCTCGACCATCTGCCGCTTCGCCTCCATGTCGCCGCGCTCGATCCGCTTCGCGAGCTCGACCTCCTGCGCGGCCGTCAGCAACTCGACCTTGCCGATGTCCTTGAGGAAGAGCTGCAGCGCGTCCGTCGAGACCTCGCGCACGGCGGCGGTCGGCCTCTCGTTCTCGTCGGCGTCGGCGTCGCGCCCGACGACGTCGATGTGCATCTCCTCGAGGGCGCGGTAGAAGTCGTCGACCGTGCCCGCGTCGACCTCGAGGTCGTTCAACCCGACGGCGATCTCCTCGGCGCTCAGCGAGCCGGCGCGCTCCGCCGTCTCGATCAGCACCTTCGCCTCGTCCGTCTCCAGCAGGTCGGTGATCCCCGTGACCTGCGTTGCCACTGCTCCCATCCCGACTCCCCCTCGGATATCGGCTCTTATCTCAGCGTATGTGTCTTTGTGACAACGTCAACATGTGTTCAGGGCGGGAACTGTCGCACGCGGATGGCGGAAGCGCCATGGGCCGTCCGTCCTATCTTCGTGTCATTCGGTCCCAGCGTCTGCAAGACGCGTGAGGAACCGTTTTGCTTCCCTCGCGAGCGGATCCGAGGGATCGATCGCGGCGGCGCGCTCGAGCTGCTCCTTCGCCTCGTCGATCGCGCCCGTCCAGAGCAGGAGCAGGCCGAGGTGGAAGCGGACGGTCGGCGCGTCCGGGAAACGCCGTGCGAGCGGGCCGAGCCGCGAGAACGCGGCGGCGGGATCGTCCTTGTCGTAGCGCCCGACCGCGGCGGCGACGAGCGCTTCCGGGTCGTTCCGAGCGAGCGCGGCCGCCTGGTCGTAGGCGCGCCGTGCCGACAGCGGCCGGCCGAGCCGCTGCAGCACGACGCCGTACTGGAGCTTCTCCGCTGCGCCCCCGTCGGCCGCAGCGGCGGCGAGCTCGGTGAGCTGGCGGTCGGCGGGCAGGGACGCGATGCGCTCCGAGAATGGCTGCGCCGGCACGAACACAGGCCGGCCACGCGGCGTGTTCGGGTGGAGCAGGTCGTCCGCGCGGACCGCCGAGAGCGTGTCCGGCTCGAGCCGCTCCGCCTCACGCCACTGCTCGACCGCCTGCTCTCGCGCCCCTGACCAGAACAGCGCGAACCCGAGGTTGAGCCTGACGAGGGCGCTGCGCGGGTGGTCGGCGGCGAGGCGCCGGAGCGCGGCGACCGAGCCCTCGGGCCAGCGCGCGAGGGCGAGGCCGACGCGACCCTCCGTCGACGGGTAGCGCCCGAAGATCGCCGCGGCCTGCGCTCGCTGCCCGTCGGCGACGAGGCTCTCGCCCCGCCGCAGGTCGCGCGCCTCGCGGTCGGTCCTGACGCCGAGGTCGAGCAGGAGCGGCGGACGGCCCGCAGGCTTCGCCGGCGGGCTCGAAGGCGTCGCCCGACCGTCGGTCTGGAGGAGCGTGCCGCCGACCGCCACCACCGCGGCGGCCGCGGCGAGCGAGGCCACGACTGCGATCATCCGGCCCCGGGCACTCACCGGATCACCCTAGCCACGCGCCGAGCGCGTGGCCCGCTATCTTTCGGAAAGCGATGCCGAGCTACCGCGAGCTGCTGGAGCAGGTCAAGGCCGAGATCGAAGAGGTCTCGACCGTCGACGCCGCCGCACGCGCCGACACGCCGCTCTTCCTCGACGTGCGCGAGCTCGACGAGTGGGACGAGGGGCACATCCCCGGCGCGGTCCACGTGCCGCGCGGCAACCTCGAGTCGCGCGTGGAGAGCCTCGTCCCGGACCGGTCGCGCACGATCATCGCCTACTGCGCCGTGGGCGCCCGCTCGGCGTTCGCCGCGAAGACGCTCACCGAGCTGGGCTACGAGGACGTCGCCTCGCTCGCGGGCGGGTACACCGACTGGAAGCGGAACGGCTTCCCGACGCAGCTTCCGCGCACGCTCTCCCCGGACCAGCGCAGCCGGTACTCGCGCCACCTCCTGATCCCGGAGGTCGGCGAGGAGGGCCAGCAGAAGCTGCTCGACGCGAAGGTGCTGCTGATCGGCGCCGGCGGCCTCGGCTCGCCCGCGTCGCTCTACCTCGCGGCCGCGGGCGTCGGCCGGCTCGGCATCGTCGACGCCGACGTCGTCGACGCCTCGAACCTCCAGCGCCAGATCGTCCACTCGACCGACACGCTCGGCCGCCCGAAGGTCGAGTCGGCCAAGCGGACGATCGAGGCGCTGAACCCGGACGTCGAGGTCGTCGCCTACGAGGAGCGGCTCACCTCGGACAACATCGACCGGATCCTCGCCGACGGCTGGGATCTGATCGTCGACGGCGCCGACAACTTTCCGACGCGGTACCTCGTCAACGACGCGTCCGTCTGGCACGGGATCCCGGTCGTGCACGGCTCGATCTACCGCTTCGACGGGCAGGTGACCGTGTTCGCGCCGCACGAGGGGCCGTGCTACCGCTGCCTCTTCCCCACGCCGCCGCCGCCGGAGCTCGCGCCGTCGTGCGCGGAGGGCGGCGTCCTCGGCGTGCTCCCCGGCATCGTCGGCTCGCTGCAGGCGAACGAGGCGCTGAAGCTCGCGCTCGGCACGGGCGACTCGCTCGTGGGCCGGCTGCTGCTGTTCGACGCGCTCCGCACCGAGTTCACCGAGGTGTCGCTGCGGAAGGACCCGGAGTGCCCGGTCTGCGGCGAGCACCCGACGATCACGGAGTACATCGACTACGTGGAGTTCTGCGCCGGCCCCGCGCCTCCCCGATCGGCGGCGGACTCCGCCGGGCAGAGCCCGGCTGCGCCGTCGCCTGGCGCCGCTGACGCCGCCGCGCTCTCCGGCCCCGTACCCGGTCGTACTGTGACCTCCGGCCCGACGACGCCAGCGACGCCTCGGGAAGCCGCGGGCAAGCCGAGGACGGTGGCGTGAGCGTCGTCCGCATCCCGCCGACGCTCCGGACCGAGTCGGGCGGCGCGCGCCAGGTCGAGGTCTCGGGCGACACCGTGCGCGCGGTGCTGGAGGACCTCGGCGAGCGGCATCCGGCGCTCGGCGCCCGGATCCTCGAGAACGGCGGCGTCGCCGAGTACGTGAACGTCTACGTCGACGGCGAGGACATGCGGACCCTCGACGGCCTCGACACGCCCGTGCGCGAGAGCAGCACGCTGATCCTCCTTCCGGCCATGGCCGGCGGGACGTGCTGAAGACCGCGGGCTCCCTGCTCGACCTCGTCGGCGGCACCCCCCTCGTCGAGCTGACGCGACTCGCGCCCAAGGACGGCGTCCGCCTCTACGCGAAGCTCGAGGGCGAGAACCCGACCGGCTCGATCAAGGACCGCGTCGCGAAGACGATGATCGAGGCCGCCGAGGCGTCGGGCGAGCTCGAGCCCGGCCGCGCGCTGCTCGAGCCGACGAGCGGGAACACGGGCATCTCGCTCGCGCTCGTGGCGAAGCTCAAGGGCTACCGACTCACGTGCGTGATGCCCGAGAACGCGACCGAGGAGCGCGTGCGCCTGCTGCGCCTCTACGGTGCCGAGCTCGTCTTCACGCCCGGCGCGGAGGGCTCGAACGGCGCCGTCCGCCACGCGCTCGAGCTCGCCGAGCGCGACCCGCGCTTCTTCATGCCGTTCCAGTACGGGAACGAGGCGAACCCGCGCGCGCACTACGAGGGCACCGGGACGGAGATCGCCGAGGCACTCGACCGCGTCGACGTGCTCGTCGCGGGACTCGGCACCGGCGGCACGCTGATGGGCACCGGCGCGCGGCTCCGTGAGAGCTTCCCGGACGTCGTGGTCGCCGCGGCCGAGCCGCTGCCGGGCGATCCCGTCATGGGCCTGCGCTCGCTCGAGGACGGCTACGTGCCGCCGATCCTCGACGTCTCGAAGCTCGACCGGAAGGTGCTCGTCTCGAACGTGGAGTCGGTGCAGGGCCTGCGGGCGCTGCTCGACGCGGAGGGCATCTTCGCCGGCGTGTCCGCCGGGGCGGTCGTCCACGTCGCCCGGAAGCTCGCGGCCGAGCTCGACGAGGGCGTGGTCGTGTGCGTGCTCGCAGACGGCGGCTGGAAGTACCTCTCCGCCCCCTTCTGGGCAGCCGACGACGTCGAGGCGTCGATGGAGCGAACCGTCTGGTGGTGATCCCGGACCGCATCCGGCGCGAGCTCGCAGACCACGCGCGCGTGGAGGAGCCGAACGAGGCCTGCGGCCTGATCGCGTTTCGCGACGGGGTCGCCGAGCGCTACGTGCCCGGCGTCAACGAGGAGCCCTCGCCCTACTTCTTCAGGCTCGGGATGATCGACCCGGACATCTGGTTCCTCGAGGACGAGGGCTACGAGCTCGGCGTCTTCCACTCCCATATCTCCTCGCCGCCGCGCCCGTCGCGCACGGACGTGGAGAACATCGGGCTCTGGGAGGGGCGGCCGTACGTGATCCTGAGCCTCCGCACCGGCGAGGTCGCGGCCTGGCGGATCGCCGGCCGCGCGATCGAGCCGGTCGTCCTGGGCTAGGCGCCGCCGAGCGCGGCGAGATCCTCGTCGTCGAGCGCGAGCTCGGCCGCCGCGACGTTCTCCTCGAGGTGTGCGAGCGACGACGTCCCCGGGATCGGGCAGATCACCGGCGACCGGTGCAGGAGCCAGGCGATCGCGACCTGCGCCGGCGTCGCGCCGTGCCGGCTCGCGACGCGCGCGAGCGGCCCTTCCGCCTCGGCCAGCGCACCGGCGCCGAGCGGGAACCACGGGAGGAACGCGATGCCGGCCCGCTCGCACAGCTCGAGCACCTCCTCCGAGGCGCGGTCGGCGACCGAGTAGCGGTTCTGCACCGACACGATCGGCACGATCGCCCGCGCCCGCTCGAGCTGCTCGCGCGAGACGTTCGAGAGGCCGACGTGGCGGATCTTCCCCTCGTCGCGGAGCTCCTTCAGCGTGCCGACCGACTCCTCGAACGGCACGTCGGGGTCGGGCCGGTGCAGCTGGTAGAGGTCGATCCGCTCCAGCCGCAACCGCCGGAGCGAGCCGTCGCACGCCTCTCGCAGGTGCTCCGGGCGGCCGTCCGGCGGCCAGGACGCGGCGCGCTCGTGGATCAGGCCGCCCTTCGTCGCGATCACGAGCCCGGGCGGGTAGGGGTGCAGCGCCTCGGCGACCTGGAGCTCGTTGACGTGCGGCCCGTACGCGTCGGCCGTGTCGATCAGCGTGACGCCGAGCTCCACGACCCGCCGCAGCACGGCGAGCGCGCTCTCCCGGTCGTCTGGCCAGCCGATGATCCCGGGCCCGCACAGGCGCATCGCGCCGTAGCCGAGGCGTCGTACCTCGAGCTCGCCGCCGAGCGCGAACGACCCCGTCGGCACTAGCCCTCCGCGGCTCTGCGCTCCGCCGCCTCGACGCCGTTGCCGAGCTCGTCGCGCTCCTCGGGGAACACGACCTCGAGGCGCTCGATCCGCGAGCCCTCGAGCACCAGCACCCTGAACTCGATGGCCTCGTGGACGACGACGTCGCCCTCCACCGGCGCCCGGCCGAGCTCGCCGAAGACGAAGCCCGCGATCGTGTGGTAGTCCTCCTGCGGCAGCTCGGTCCGGAACTGCTCGTTGAAGTCGTCGATCGGGAAGAGCCCGTCGATGCGGATCGTCCGCTCGTCCACGTGCTCGACCGACTCGTCGGGCAGGTCGTACTCGTCCTCGATCTCGCCGACGATCTCCTCGAGCAGGTCCTCGAGCGTGACGATCCCCTGCGTCGCGCCGTACTCGTCGACCACGATCGCCATGTGCTGCTTCTCGCGGCGGAAGTCGGCGAGCAGCGCGGCGAGGTCCTTCGTCTCCGGAATGCGGTACGGCGGCCGGAGGAGCTGCTCGAGCTCGACGTTCGCGATGCCGCGGTCGTTGAGCGCGGAGAAGAGGTCGCGCACGTGGAGGATCCCGACGATCTCGTCGAGCGAGCCGCGGTAGGCGGGGTACCGCGTGTACGGCGAGTCCACGAGCGACTGCAGCGCTTCCTCGGCCGGGAGGTCGACGGAGATCGCGACCACGTCCGGGCGGTGCACCATCACCTCGTCTGCCTCCTTGCCCGCGAAGCTGAAGACGCGGTAGAGCATCTCCTCCTCCGCCTCCTGGAACTCGCCGACGTCCTCGGCGGCCGCGATCGACTGGCGGATGTCCTCGCGCGTGAAGACGTGCATCCCCGCGGGCGCCGGCTCGACGCCGAAGAGGCCGGTGACGAGGCGCGCGGAGCGGTCGAGCAGCCAGACGAGCGGCTTCGCCACCCGGGAGAGCAGGTCGATCGGGGGCGCCAGCGCGAGCGCGATCCGCTCGGCCTTCGCGAGCGAGAGCGCCTTCGGGACGAGCTCGCCGAGCACGACGCTGAGGTAGGTCAGGACGAGGAACGCGATCACGAACGACACCGTGCGCGGCACCGACTCCGGGAGCAGGCTGGAGACGACCGGCTCGCCGAGGGCGCCGAGCAGGATCCCGAAGAGCGTGATCCCGACCTGGACGGTGCTGATGAACCGGCCGGGCTCGTCCATCAGCGACACCGCGACCCGCGCGGAGCGGCTGCCGCCCTCGGCCTGCTCCTCGAGCCGCGTCCGGCGCGCGGTCACGAGGGCGTACTCGGCCGCGACGAACACCGCGTTGCCCAGTACGAGGGCGAGCACGGCGAGGATACGGAGGACTTCGCTCACGCCCGGCCTGCCCGGGCGCGGCTACTTGGAGGCAGCTCGTCGTCCAAAGTCGGTCGGAGTGTAGCTGCCACCCAGCGGATCTCTAGCGGGACCAGCGGACAACGCCGTCGTCCTCGACCCGCTCCGCGCGCCCGTCCCGTCGCAGCCGCTCGAGGTGGGAGAGCGTCTCGGCCACGGCGAAACGGCGTGCACCGGTGGAGAGCGTCGCGCCGAAGAGGTCGAACGACGCGTCGTAGCCCGTCCGCGGGTCCGCGCCGAGCGCGGCCTCGGCGGCGTCGAGCCGCTCGCGGTGATGCTCGACGAGCTCCCGCGCTCGTCCCTCCGGGTCGCGGATCGGCTCGCCGTGCCCGGGGTACACGATCCGCGGCGCGAGGTCGGCTGTGCGCTCCAGCGAGTCGAGGTAGTCGCCGAGCGGATCGGGGCGGGAGTCGGGCCACAGGCCGACCGTCGGCGAGATGCGGTCGAGGAGGTGGTCGCCGCCCACGAGCTCGCCGTCGCGGACGAGGCACAGATGCCCGTCGGCATGGCCCGGCATCGCGAGCACGCGCCAGCCGTCGACCTCGTCGCCCTCGTGCAGCAGCTCGGGCCCCGGGTGGAAGCGGATGAACGGCGCGTAGACCGAGCCCTGCTCGATGAGCTCGTCCGCCGCGTCGGCGGGGACGCCGTGCGAGCGGAACCAGGCCGAGATCCGGTGCGGCCAGTCGGGGTTGCCCCACACGTGCTCCGTCTGCGCGTAGTCCAGCTCGCCCTGCAGCACCCGCGCGCCGGTGGCCTCCACCGCGGGCTCCGTCCCGCCGAGGTGATCGGGATGCATGTGCGTGACGACGATGCGCACGATCGGCGCATCCAGCTCGGCGGCCGCGGCCCGGACGGTCTCGGCCGTGGCGGGCAGCGCCAGCCCGGTGTCGACGAGCGTCCAGCCGTCGTCGCCGCGCAGCAGGTACGCGTGCACGTGCCCCGGCCGCGTCGGGAGCGGGAAGGTGAGGCGTCGGACGTCCGACGTGAGAGCGAACGTATGTTCTATCATCGGGGGATGCGGATCGAGTATCGCGAAGAGCCGTGCCGCTCCGCCCTCAACCGCGTCAAGGGGATGCCGTTCGACTGGTCGCTGAACCCGTACATGGGCTGCGTCCACCGCTGCACCTTCTGCTACGTCCGCGCCTTCGAGCGGCGGGCCGACCGGCCCGCGGACGACCGCTACGGCACGTCGATCCGGGTCAAGACGAACGTCGTCGAGGTACTGCGGCGCGAGCTCGCACGGGCCTCGTGGGAGCGCGAGCCCGTCGCGATCGGCGCGGCCACCGACCCGTACCAGCCGGCGGAGGGCCGCTACCGGCTGACCCGCGGCTGCATCGAGGCGCTCGGACACGCCGGCAACCCGTTCTCGATCATCACGCGCGGGCCGATGATCGTCCGCGACGTCGACGTCCTGCAGGACGCGGCCCGGCACGCCGACGTGACCGTGACCTTCTCGATCCCGACGCTCGACGACGAGATCTGGCGCCGCACAGAGCCGTCGACGGCCCACCCACGGCAACGACTGCGGGCGCTGCGCACGCTCGTCGACGCCGGCGTCCGCGCGAGCGTGGGCATGGCGCCCCTCCTCCCCGGGATCTCGGACCGGCCGGAGCTCGTCGAGGACGTCGTGCGCGCCGCGCGCGAGGCCGGCGCGGTCGGGCTCTGGGCGAACGTCCTCTACCTGCGACCCGGGACGCGCGAGCACTTCCTCGCCTGCCTCGCGCGGGACTGGCCCGAGGAGCGCGAGCGGTACGAGCGCCTCTACGCCGGCCGCGCATACCTCAGCGGGGAGGAGGCCGCGGCGCCGCGGCGGCTCGTCGCCGAGCTGCGCGAGAAGCACGGGATCCGCGACCGTCGGAGCGTGCGCCTCGCGCCCCCGAGGGAGGCGGAGGAGCGCCAGCTCGAGCTCGCGATCTGACCGTTTGTGCCGGAATCGCCGAAGTGGTGCGTATGATCCTCCGACGCCGTGGAAGCGAACGGTACCCCCCGCGAGATCACGTGCCTGATCGTGGACGACCACGAGGTCGTCCGTGAGGGCCTGCGGCTCTCGCTGTCGCGCGCCTCGTACATCCGCGTGATCGGCGAGGCCTCGGACGGCGAGTCGGCCGTCGCGCTGACGGAGCGCCGGCGCCCCGACGTCGTGATCATGGACGTCCGCATGCCCGGGATGGACGGGCTCGAGGCGACGAAGGCGATCACCGAGAAGGTGCCCGAGACGGCCGTGCTCATCTTCACGGCGTACTCCGAGCGTTCCCTCCTCTCGCGCGGGCTCGAGTCGGGGGCGAAGGGCTACATCCTCAAGGAGGCGCCGCACCAGACGCTGCTCCGCGCGATCGAGAAGGTCGCGAACGGCGAGGGCTACGTCGACCCCGCGCTGATGCCGGCCTTCCTCACGGGCAAGGGCCGCGACGAGATGCTGACGGCGCGCGAGCGCGAGATCCTCCAGCTGCTCGCCGACGGGATGTCCAACGCGGACGTGGCGAAGAAGCTCTTCATCTCCCAGGAGACGGTGAAGAGCCACGTCCGGCACATCCTCGCGAAGCTCGAAGCGGACACACGGACGCATGCGGTCGCCATCGCGCTTCGAGACTCGATCATCGACTAGCTCGAGAGCCATCGTGGGCGCGTTCGCGCTCGCGGTCGCGGGCTCGCTCATCGCGCTCCTGATCGGGAGCCCGGCGGCGGCGCTCGTCGGCGTCGGGCTCGCCGGGCTCGGAGGCGTCCTCATCGTCCTGCACCTGCTGCAGGTCGAGCGGCGGCGACACGAGGAGGCCGAGTACGAGCTCCACGAGCAGGCGCAGTTCCTCGAGGCGCTCGTGGCGTCCGTCGGCGGGATCGCGGCGGAGATGGAGCCGGCGTCGATCCTGGAGCACCTCCGGATGGAGGCGGAGCACCTCTTCGACGCGCGGGCCGAGCTGCTCCCGCCCGGGTCGCCGGCAGGCGCGGCGCCCGCCGAGCGCGCGGTGATCGTCCCGGTCGTCGTCCGCGGCGAGGAGATCGCCGCGCTCCGGCTGGCGCGCGGGGTCGAGGTCGGACGCGTCGACGTCGCCCGGGCCGCGCTGCTCGCCGACCTCGCCGGGCGCGTCTACGAGAACGCGCGCCTCCGCGCCGAGGCGCAGGTGCGCGAGGCGGAGCGGGCGCGCCTCTCCGACCAGCTGATCACGGCAGAGCAGGAGGAGCGCCGGCGGCTCGCGCTCTACCTCCACGACACGTCCGTGCAGTCGCTGGCCGGGATCGGGCTGATGCTCGACGCGTCGCTCAACTCGATCGACGCCGGCGACCTCGACCAGGCCCGGTCGGTGATGGGCTCGGCGCTCGAACGGCACCGGGCGACGATCGGCGCGCTGCGTGACCTGTCCTTCAACCTCGAGCCGGTCGTGCTCCGCGACCAGGGCTTCGAGCCGGCCGTCCGCGCACTCGGCGAGCAGATCGGACTCGACCGCGGGATCCAGGTCGACCTCGAGGTCGCCGGCATCGACGCCTTGCCCGAGAAGGCGCAGGCGGCGCTCTACCAGATCATCCGCGAGTCGGTCGACGCGGCGGTGCGGCGCGACCCCAGGCGAATCGCCGTCTCGGTCGGCACGGAAGCGGACGGCTCCCTCGTCATCCTCGTCCGCGACGACGGGCGCGCCGAGCGGCGGCGCGCGATCTTCGACAGCCTCCAGGAGCGCGCGCGGACGCTCAACGGGACGATCGACGTCGACCAGGGCGACGACGGCGGCACCACCGTCCGCCTCACCATCCCGCCGTACGCCGCCGGGCGCTGAGCTCCTAGCCCTGCAGGTAGACGCAGGCGCGACGGTCGCCGGGATACGGCGACGGACCGATCTTCGAGACTCGCACCGTCCGGCCGTCGATCTCGACCTGCGACCCGACCTCGGGGAGCTCGCCGTGCCGCTCCTGGAGCACGTAGCCGTTCGGCGTCCAGACGAAGACGAGGTGGCTGCCGTCGTTCATCGGCGCGTGATCCTATCCACCGACTCCGCCGCGCGACGGCCGAAGACGAGCGCCGCCGCGAGGCCGCTCGCGTAGCCACCGGTGAAGATCCCGCCGGCGTCGGCACCTGCGGCCCAGAGCCCGTCGGCGCCGACGACCCGCGCGTCCTCGTCGATCCGGAGCCCGCCGATCGTGTGCGTGACCGCCGCCTGCACCTTCACGCGGACGCCGCGCTCGTCGCGCTCGACCTCGCCGCCGAGCCGCTCGGCCTCGGCGACCATGTCCGCGACCGTCCGCTCGCGCACGCGGGCGTGGAGCTGCGCGGCCGGGACGCGGTACCAGGCCACCCCGCCCGGACGCCGCGCCAGCGCCTGGACGAGATCGTTCTCGTGCCAGGCCACGTCGCCGTCCCAGACCGGGTCGCCCGTCTCGTCTACGACCTCGGCGAAGCGGCCGTACAGCTGCGACGCGCGTACGAAGTCCGGCTCGCCCCAGCGCGCCGGCGGCGCCGGCATCGCACGGCCGTAGAACTCGTCCATCCCGGGGGTGTCGGAGCCGCCACGCCGGACGCCCTCGTCGAGCCCGTCGCCCTCGCTCCACGGGTTCGCGCGCAGCCCGAGGCCGCGCTCTCGGGCGAGCCGTCCCGCGAAGCCGCCCGTCGCGAGGAGCAGCGGCCGCGCGCCCGCGGGGAACGGCGAGCGGAGCCGCACGTCCCCGGCCGCACGCACGAGCGCCTCCGTCAGGCCGGCCGGGTCGAGCCGCCACCCCACCGTGCGCGGGTTGCCGGTCTCCTTCGCCAGCACCGGCGCGCCGAGCGACTCGAGCCACGCGAGCGCGTCGTCGAGCTCCTCCACCACGATGCGCTGCAGCGCCGGGTCGCCGCCGGGGCAGTCCTCGCGGAACCCGTCGAGCGTCCGGTGCCGGAAGACGACGCACGACGAGAGCAGCATCGAGCCCCCGGCGCGGTCGCCCTTCTCGTGGACGACGACGTCGAGCCCGAGCTCGCGCGCCCGCGCAGCGGCCGAGAGACCGGCCATGCCGGCGCCGGCCACGACCAGCACGCGGTTAGACGAGCGAGAAGGTCGGCTTGTGCTCGACGTACTCGACGCGCACGCGGTCGGGCCCGAGCAGGAAGACCGCGAGCGTGTTCGGCGCGTCCACGAAGTCGTCCACCTCGATGCCGACGCGCTCCGCCTCGTCGCGGTGCTCCTCCGCCGAGTCGACGAGCACGGCGACGTGGTGCAGCAGCGGCTCGTCGGTCGCCGTCGGCTCGCCCTCGTGGAACTCGACGAAGGCCCCGGCCACCTCCACGCGCGGCGCGCCGCTCGGCCCCGCCTCCGCGGGGGCGAATCCGAGCCGCTCCCACTCCCGGGCAGTCGCCTCGGGGTCGCCGGCGTACAGCGCGACGTGGTCGAGGTCGTGGTCGAGGTCGGTCGGCGCCTCGACGACGCCGACGGCGAGCCCCGGCGCAACCTCCTCGAAGTCCTGCGCGGCCGACGCCCGCAGCGCGACGTGCTTCAGCACGCCCTGGTCGCGCGGTCCGTCGGCCTCGAACAGCGTGAGCTTCCCGCGGCGCGCGTCGACGCCGACGAGCGTGAACTTGTCGTTGCGGTCGATGACGTGCATGCCGTAGCGGCGCTCGCACTCGGCGGCCACGGCGTCGCGGTCCTCGACCCAGACCGCCACGTGGTCGAGCGTCTTCGGCTTCATGATGAGACCGTAGCGACTCGGATACGGGCTACGTCAGCGGAGGGTTCTGGACGTTGTGCTCGGTCGCGTACTCGTCAGTGAGCTTGTTCACGACGTCCATCCCCTCGCCGTACGCGTAGTTGATTGGCACGAACGCCTCCCACTTGTCGGGCAGCGCGTCCTCCGGGAAGATCGCCTCGACCGGGCACTCGGGCTCACACGCACCGCAGTCGATGCATTCCTCCGGGTCGATGACCAGGATCCGGCCGGCCTCGTGGATGCAGTCGACCGGGCAGACATCGACGCAGGAGCGGTCTTTGATGTCGATGCAGGGCTCGGCGATGATGTACGTCACGGCCGAGGGACTCTAGCGAGGCGGTCCGGCGGGCCGCGTCAGGTGACGACGAGCTCGTCGACGAGCTCGCGGGCACGCTCCACGAGCGCGGATTTCACGATCACCTGGTCGAACCCGGCCGCGTGCGCGGCGCGGAGCCCGTTCGTGTCCGTGTGGTTCGTGAAGCCGAGGATGGGGATGTCCGGATAGGCGTCGGCCACCTCGTCGGGGTCGATCCGCGCGATGTCGGCGATCACGAGCTCCGGCGTGTGGGCGCTGTCCGTGGTCACGAGTCGGTGCGCGGGCAGAAGCCCTTCGAGCTTGCCGCGGAAGAAGAGATCGACCCCACACAGCAGGATCGTCGCCACGTGTGCGAGCGTACAAAATCGCCGCGTGAGCGTCGAGGCCCGATACGAGTCCGGACTCGAGCTCCTTCGCAGCGGCGAGTGGTTCGGCGCGCACGAGGAGCTCGAACTCGCCTGGCGCGCCGCCGACCCGGCCGAGCGCGATTTCTTCCAGGGGCTCGTCCACGTCGCCGTCGCCTGGTACCAGGCTGGTCGCGGCCGGCGGATCGGCTGTGAGCGCCAGCTGGAGAAGGCGGCGCGCCGGCTCGGGCCCTACGCCCCGCGCCATCGCGGCCTCGAGCTCGAGCCCGTCCTCGCCGCTGTCGAGGACGCCCGGGCGCGGCTCGACGACGGCCTGCCCCGAGACGAGGCGATGCTCGCCGCGCTGCGGCGTTAGAGCGAGTCGATCCCGGCGCGGTCGAGGGCGCGGTTGAAGAAGACCTGGAGCCAGTAGTAGCGGTCGAAGAACAGCAGGAGGCCGAGCGCGACGAGCGACGCGCCGCAGACGGCCTGGACGTAGACGTACCGGTCGCGCAACCAGCGGAACGCCGCCATCGCGCGCGTGAACGCGAGCCCGGCGAGGAGGAACGCGGTCGCGATCCCCGCGGAGTAGAAGAAGAGCAGCACGGCCCCACGGAACACCTCGCCCGTGTCACCGGCGAGGACGAGGATCCCCGCGAGCACGCCGCCGATGCACGGCGCCGCGCAGAGGGCGAAGGCGGCGCCGAGAAACGCGCTCGACCCGCTCCCTCGGGCCCGCTGCAGCAGCCCGGCGCCGACGAGCCGCTTGGGCAGCGGCAGCAGCCCCATGAACGAGAGCCCGAAGACGACGAGGATGAACCCGGCGACCCAGGCCTGCGTGCGGATGCCGATCTGCTCCGCGATCGCGACGGCGCCGACGCCGAGGAGGACGAACACGGTCGTGAAGCCGGCGAAGAACGGCAGGGTCCCGCGGACGACCCGCATCGCCGTCCCCGGCGTCCCGAGGTGCGAGGCCTCGACTGCTGTCACGGCCGAGAGGTAGCCGGGCACGAGCGGGAGGACGCACGGGAAGACGACCGAGACCACGCCCGCCAGGTAGGCGATGGGGATCCGGCCGGCCATCAGCCCTCGAAGCGGGCGAGCGCGTCGTCGAGCCGCCGCTCGTCCTCGGGATCGAGCGGCTCGTCCTCGGCGGATCGCCTGCTCCAGCGCCAGGTCGCGTAGCCGACGATCGCCGCGGCCGAGAGGAGGCCGGCGAGCGGCAAGAGCCACGCGAGCAGGTCGAAGCCGCGCTTGGGCGGCTCGGCGAGGACGGCGGGCCCGAACTGGGCGACGAGCGCGTCCTTGATCTCCTGCTTCGAGTCGCCTGCGGCGATGCGGGCGCGGATGAACGCGCGCATCCGGTCGGCGATCGGCGCGGTCGACATGTCGAGCGTCGTACCGCATGTCGGGCAGACGACCTCGTCCTCGAGGTCCGAGACGGTCGGCCGCCCCGCTGCGCCAGCGGGCAGCGCCGCCGCCGCGGCGAGGAGGACGACTAGGAGCGCAAGACCTGCTCGACGCATTCGCGGAACTTCCCCTCGATGTCGTCGTTCACGTGGATGCCGCCGACGATGTGCCCGCAGACGAGCCTGCCGTTCCGGTCGAGGAAGTACGTCTCGGGCAGGCCGGTGAGGTCGTACGCACGCATCGTGTTCCCGGGCCCGTCGTGGACGATCGGGTACGAGATCCCGGTCTCGCGCGCGAACTTGCGCGCGTCGCCCTTGAAGTCCTGGGAGTCGATCCCGAGCACGACGAGGCCGTCGTCGCGGTGCTCGCGCCACGTCTCCTCGAGCACGGGGATCTCGTCCTTGCAGGGTGCGCACCACGAGGCCCAGAAGTTGATCACGGCCGGTTTCCCCCGCAGCGAGGCGAGCGACATCGTGCCCTCCTGGTCGAGCCGCGGCAGCTCGAAGTGCGGCGCGTCGACCGGCTCGCCGAGCGACAGCGCCTTCGCGATCCCGGCGCGCTGCTCCTCGCGCGTGACCTTCCAGACGAGCAGCACGAGCAGCGAGACGACGAGCCCGACCGCGCAGATCTGGGCGACGAGGCGCAGGCGGTCGAGCGTCATGCCCCGACGATGAACACCGTCGCGCCGACGCGGAGCTGCGTGAACAGCCACTCCGCCTCGGGGATCGCCATCCGGATGCACCCGTGCGAGACGGAGTAGCCGATGGAGGCGGGGTCGGGCGTTCCGTGGATGCCGACGCCGGGCGAGGAGATCCCCATCCAGCGCGTTCCGAGCGGGTTCCCCGGGCCGGGCGGGATCGGCACCTCGTCCTTGGCCCAGTCGGAGTCCGGCGGGTACCACCACGGGTTCTTCCACATCGAGATGACGCGGAAGCGGCCGAGCGGCGTCGGGTACTGGGAGGAGCCGGTGGCGACTCGGAATGCCCGCTTCAGGCGCATCCCGCTGTAGAGCGAGAGCCCGTTCGAGCCGCGGCGGATGACCACGACGGGGCCGAAGCTCGCGCGCGTGACGGACGACCTCGTCGTCTTGAAGCGCAGCGCGACCGGCGCGCGCTGGTTGTCGCGCAGCGCTCTCACGATCGCGGCCGTCGCCGCGGGGCGGTCGAGCACGCGGCCCGGGACGTCCTTCGAGACGAAGGGGGCTAGCCGGCGCAGGACGACGCGTGAGTCCTGCGGCGCGCGGTCGAGCCGCTTGGCCACCTTCGCGACGTAGGCGCGAACCTTCCGCCCGTCGACGCGGACCGTGAGCGGGACGGCCGTGCCGGGTGGCGCCGTCCGCGCCCGCGCGACCGCGTTCTGGACGTAGGCGATCGCGCCGAGGCCAGCGGGCGCAGGCTGCAGCGTCTTTCCCGCGGCAGTCAGGACGAGCGGCGCCTCGAACGCGGTGCGGACGATCGACGAGGCCGCGTCGGGCGCGAGCCCGCTCACGTCCACGCCTCCGACGCTGACGCCGTCGGCAAGCACGCTCGGCACCGTGGTCGTCGGCGTCGTCGTGGTCGCGGTCGTCCCGGTCGTATCCGTTCCGGTGGTGGCAATCGCTGCGGCGACGTCCCCGGCCGCGAGCACGGCAGCCAGCGCCCCGGCGAGGGCGCAGACCGCTAGCACGAGGCCGAGACCCAGGCGCCTCACGCCGTCAGCGTAGCCGCAAGGACGCGGGGATCGTTCGAGACGATCCCGTCCACGCCGGCAGCCGAGAGCCGTGTGACGGTGCGCGGCTCGTCGACCGTCCACGCCCACACGGCGGCCCCGTGGGCGTGGCAGCGCTCGATCACCGCACGGGTCGCGACGAGGTAGTGCAGCGTCGCCACCGTCGCCCCGGCGCGATCGAGGAGACCGCCGATGCGGCGCGGCAGCGTCGCGCGCATGGCGAGGAGGGCCGCGAGCACCGCGGGCGCGAGCGGCTTGCGCTGCGACACGCCGTAGCGGTCGAGCGGGTACGAGAACGCGCGCCGCAAGCCGGGCTCGGCCGTGCCCATCTCGACGAGGCTCCGCGCGAAGAAGGAGCTGACGAGCGAGCGGGCGACGACGCCGTGCCGGCGCAGCGCGTCCACGAGCGCGTGCTCGTAGCCGATCCACTTGACGTCGACGTGCAGCCCGACGTCCGTGCCCGAGAGGTACGCGAGCGCCTCGTCCAGCGTCGGCAGCTCCGGCGCGAGCTCGCGCAGCTCGGGGAGAGCGCTCGTGCCGACGCGCCCGCGCGCCTTCCCGTGCGTGAGCTCGAGCAGGTCGTCGGAGTGCGCGAGCACGAGGGTGCCGTCCGCGAGCGCGAGGACGTCGAACTCGATCACGTCCACGCCCTCCGCGACCGCGCGCTCGAGCGCCGCCAGCGTGTTCTCCGGCGCGAGCGCGGCGGCGCCACGGTGGCCGATGCGCCACGGCCGCCCGTCCTGGCGGAGCGCCTCGATCACGACCCGGGCGCGGTCGGCAGCGGCGCCTCGTCGAAGTCGCCGCCCTCGACCGCGTACTCGATGATCATCTGGTCGGTCACCCACTCGACGGGCGCGTGGTCGTCCGTCCACGGCTTCGACGACGGCCGCACCGGCTCCGAGAGCTGAGAACGCATCAGCGCCGCCAGCTCGTCCAGGCGCTCGTCCGGTGCCCGGCGCACGTCGTCGGACGGTGCCGTGAGCCCGATCACGATGTTGTTGAACTCGAGGACCGGCCAGATCCGCACCTCGGGGAAGACCGTCGCGAGCGTGCCCGACAACTCCTCGACGAGCCGCCGGTCGCCGGGCACCGTCGCGACGTTGAGCGCGACGAGCCCGCCGGGCCGCAGGCGGCTGCGGACGAGCTCGAAGAACTCCTTCGTCGCGAGGTAGAACGGCACGTACGGCTGGTGATACGCGTCGACGTAGACCAGGTCGTAGCGCGCGTCGGTGCGGCGCAGGAACGGCCGCGCGTCCTCGTCATACGCGTGGACACGAGGGTTGTCGGCGAGGCCGAACCAGCGGAAGGCCACGTCCGTGACGACAGGGTCGATCTCGACGCCGTCGACCTCGGTCGCCGGGTAGAAGGTGCCGAAGGCCCGCGCGACGGTGCCGCCCGCGTTGCCGAGGATCGCCGCCCGCGCCGGCTCCCGCTCGAGGAGCAGCGGCACGGTGAGGAACGTGTCCCACACGCCGCCGGTCAGCACCGTTTCGTCGCGCCAGACCGAGTGCACTGCCACGCCCTCGTTGAGGTAGAGGCGCCGCACGCCGTCGTTCTCCGTCACGCGGACGAACTGGTAGCGCGACTCGTCCTCGAACACGAGCCCCTCACCGCCGCGGATCGCGCCAGGCGGGATCGCGAGGAGGAGGACGACCGCCGCCGCGAGCACCAGCCAGCGGCGGCCGAGCAGCAGCGTGCCCGAAGCGACGAGCACGACGGCCGAGGCGAGCATCGTGCGCTGCGTCCCGATCAGAGGAATCAGCACAAGTGCCGGCAGGAACGTCCCGAGGAGCGAGCCGGCGGTCGAGAGTGCGTAGAGACGCCCGGCCGTCTGCCCTGCGGTGGTCACGTCGTCGACGGCGAGCCGGATCGCGAACGGCGACACCATTCCCAGCAGGAACACCGGCGGCACGAACAGGAGCAGCGTCGCGAAGAACGAGCCGATCACGGCGCCGGCGGAGAGCTCGTCCAGCCCCTCCGAGGCGACGTCGAGGATCGGATCGGTGATGAACGGGATCGCCGCCACGATCAGGCCCGAGGCGACCACGAGCTGCCCGAGCAGGCGCGGGCTCGGCCGCCGGTCGGCCACCTTGCCGCCGATCCAGTAGCCGAGCGAGAGCGCGAGGAGGACGAGCCCGATGAGGTTCGCCCACACGATCGTGGAGGAGCCGAAATAGGGCGCGAGCAGCCGCGACGCGGAAATCTCCATCGCAAGCGTCCCCGTCCCCGCACCGAAGACGAGGAGCGAAAGTCGACGCTGCCGCGTCACGTTCGCTTGAGGACGACGAGCGCGCAGTCGTCGGCCAGCTTGCCGTGCGCCCAGGAGCGGCAGTCCTCGATCACCGTGCGGGCGATCTGCTCGGCCGGCCGGTCGCGGTACTCCGAGAGCACGGCATCGAGGCGGTCGGAGCCGTAGAGCTCGCCGTCGCGCCGCGCCTCGACGACGCCGTCGGTGTAGACGACGACGAGCGAGCCGCGGTCGAGCACCGTGGCGAGCTCGTCGTAGGCCTGACCGGGCTCGATCCCGAGCGCGAGGCCGCTCGCGTCGAGCCCCTGGACGCTGCCGTCGGGGAGGACGAGGCGCGGCCGCGGGTGGCCGGCGCCGGCGCACTTCAGCTCCCCCGAGGCCGGGTCGACCGTGAGGAAGAGCATGGTGATGAACTTGCCCGGCGCGATCTCGCCGCAGACGACCTCGTTCGCCGCCGTGAGGAAGCCGCCGGGGTCGGGATGCTCGCGTGCGAGCGAGCGGAAGACGAACTTCGCCATGGCCATGTCCGCGGCCGCGTCGATCCCGTGCCCGGTCACGTCGCCGAGGACGACGGCGAGGCGTCCGTCGTCGAGCTCGAGATAGTCGTAGAGGTCGCCGCCGACGTCGACCACCGCCGAGGCCTCGTAGATTGCGCCGAGCTCGAGCCCCGGGAGGTCCGGCTGCGACCGCGGCAGCAGCGAGCGCTGCATCGTGTCGGCGAACTCCTTCTGGTGCTGGTACAGGCGGGCGTTGTCGATCGCGAGCGCTGCCTGCGCGGCCACCGACAGGCCCAGCTCGATGGTCTCCTTCGTGATCGGCCGGTCGGGATCGAGCGAGAGGAGCTTCAGGGTGCCGAGAAGCTCCGACGGGGTCGCGATCGGGAGGAGCACGGCGGTCGAGCCCTTCTCCAGGAACGGGACGAGCAGCGCGTGCGGCGGCCCGAGCCGCGTGGCCATTGCCGGGTCGAGCACGAGCGGCGAGCCGCTGCGGAAGGCACCCCAGGCCGGGATCCGCTCCATCCGCTGCGGGCGGCCGAGGATCGTCCGCAGCGCCTCGCCGACCCGCTCGTCGGCAACGTGGAGCGCACGCGGGACCAGCAGCTCGCCACGGGCGTCCGGCATGCGGATGACCGCGCCGTCGACCTCGAGCAGCTCGACCACGGTGCGCGCAACGGCGTCGAGCGTTTCCTGGAGCGAGAGGCTCTGCGCAAAGGAGCGGGAGATCTCGTACAGGGCGCTGCGCTCCCGCGCGGACTTCCGCTCGGAGGCGAGCGCCTGCTCCAGCTCCGCGCCCAGCTCCATCGCCTGCTCGTGCAGCCGCGCGTTCTGCACGGCGATGGCGAGCTGTGCGGCGATCGCGGCCACGAGCGTCTGCTCGTGCTCATTCGGGAAGCGGTCGCGCGGCGGGTAGACGGCGAGCAGGCCGGTTACCTCGTCGGGCAGCGCCAGGGGGACGGCGAGCGCCGCCTCGATCCCTGCCTCGGCGATGCGCGAGCGGTGCGCGATCAGCTCGCGCGCTCCGGTCATGTCGACAACCGTGAGCAGACCGCGACCGCGATACGGCCCGAGGGCGAGCTCGAGCAGGCGTTCCGCCACCTGCAGGTGCGGCCCGGCCAACCCGCGCGAGCCGGCCGTCTCGAGCCGACCCTCCTCGCGCAGGTAGATCGCGACCTGGTCGGCACCGAGCAGCTCGACGATCCGGTCGAGCGTGGTCTCGAGCGCATGCGAGAGCGAGAGCTCCGCCTGCGCGCGCGCCACGAGTAGGAGCAGCTCGCGCGTGCGCTCGAGCTCGAGCGCGGCCGCCTTGCTGTGCTCCGAGGCCTTGAGCGCATGCGCCGCGCGGGCGGCGAACGCGCCGAGACGGCGGCTCACCGCCTCGGTCGGCGGCTCGGCGAAGCGGAGCTGGAGTGCCGCGGCGGGCGGCTGCCCGAGCGGCAGCGTGAGCCGTGTCCCACCGGTTGCGTCAGCCTGGCCGGCGAGCGCGTACGCCGCCTCGCGCTCCGCGTCGCCCGCATCCGGGTCGGCGGCGCCGAACGAGGTCGCGGACTCGACGCCGTCGTCCCGACGCCGCCAGAGGGTCGCGCCCAGCGCGCCGGAGGCCTCGGCCGCGAGCCGGACGATCTCGCCCTCCGCCCGCTCGTCGTCGCGCCCGGCGGCGAGCGCGTCGCCCGCCACCTCGACGAGGCGGCCATCCCCGCCGACCCCGCCGCCGGCGCCGGCGAACGCCCTGATCGCGACGCCGGCCTGGGCGGCGGCGGCCCGGATCAGCGTCCGCTCGCCGACGTCGAACCCGGTGCGGCCGCGGTACACCTCGAGCAGCCCGACGACGCGCGACGTCGCCGGAACGGGGACGACGAGGACCGCGCCCGCGCCGATCCGCCTGGCCGTCTCGCGCACCGCGGGAGGCGCGTCGTCGTCCTCGAGCTCCGCGTCCGGCGCGTCGCCCGAGGGAAGGCGGGAGCCCTCGAGCTCGGCAGCGAGCGCGCGCGAAGCGGCGGCGACGCCACGGGCGCCGAGGCGGCCCTCGCCGTCGGCGGCACGGACCACGACGAGGGTGGCCCCGACCGCGTCGGCGACGGCCTCCGCCAGCTCCGTGAGGACGGGCCCGAGGCTCTCGCCGTTCGCCACCGCGGCCCCGATGCGCGCGAGCGCCTCGAGCGGCGCCGCCGCGGCGGGCGCATCACGCTGCACCGTCTCCATGCGGGCTCCATAGTGCCTATGCTGCGACCGATGGCCCAGCCTGCGCGAACGCAGCAGAGCGAGGCGCCGCCTCCGGTCGACCCCACCGCCGTCAGGCGCGCGTACCGGCTGGAGCGGGCGAAGCGCCGGGCGCGTGTCGAGCGCGCGCAGGAGCGGCGGCTCGCGGCCTTCCGCTTCATCTCGGTGCTGCTCCTGCTGGCGGCGCTCTCGGCGCTGCTCGTGCTCACGATCTGGAATCAGGTCGAGCGGCTCTTCGGCCTCTGAGGCGTCGGGCGACGGGGTCCGGGTCGCCCGGCCGTGGCCCTACGGGAACGGTTGCGCGCGGGTGAACGGCGTCCACGGACCCCGCTCCCACGCCTCGCCGCCGCACATCGGGCAGTTCGGCAACGTGGCCACGATCGCGACCCCGTAGCCGCACCCGCTGCACCGGAACTCGCCCTTCGCCCGGTCGCCGGCCGCGTAGAACTCGACGGCATCGCCCTCCTCGGGCGAGTCCCGCCGCGTCACGTCGATCATCCCTCCGACCCCTTTCCGGATGCCCGGTCCAGGTGGCATCCGACCGCTCGTGTGCCCATACTGCGCGCGTGCAAACGCCGGAGCCATTTCCGCCGTCCGATCCGTACTTCGAACCCGAACCGGAGCGGCCGGTGGCGCCCCTCCCCCGCAACGACGGCTTCTGGACGCTCGGCGAGCGGCTCACCTGGCTCGCGGGGCTCGTCCTCGCCATCTCGGCCTTCACCGGCTGGTACGTCGGCTCGGGCGAGGGCGGAATCACGCTCAGCGTCATCGGCTGGCACACCGGCACGCTCGGCATCCTCGTCTTCTTCATCGGCCTCGCCGTGCTGGCGCTGACCGCGGTGCGCGAGGCGGGCTGGGACCTCTTCTCGGTCGTCCCGGAGAGCCTCGTCACGATCGCGCTCGGCGCGCTCGCCACGATCTTCGTGCTCATCCGCGTGATCGACATCCCCGACCGGTTCCTCCCCGCCGACGGCCGCGGGATCGGGATCTGGATCAGCCTCGTGGCGGCACTGGCCGTGATCGTCGCCGGGCTGCTGCAAGCAGCCGAGGAGCTATGAGCCCGACGCCGACGCCGAGGACGGCGCCGGCGACGATGTCGGACGGGTAGTGGACGCCGACGTACACGCGTGACCACGCGATCAGCGCCGCCAGCACGAAGAGGAGCGGCGCGATCCGCGCCGGTACGTAGCGCGCGAGCACGACGGCGGCCGCGAAGCTCGTCGCCGCATGTCCCGACGGAAGCGAGACGTCGAGCGTCGCCTGCCGGAGGGGATCCTGCTCGGGATGCGCGACGTACGGCCGCGGTCGGTCGGTGAGGAGCTTGACCGCTGTCGCGACGAGGTCCGCGAGCGCGACGCTGACGAGCGTCTCGAGCGCGGGCCACGGGTCGCGACGCCAGAACGTGACGAACGCGGCCAGGATGAGCCAGACCGCGCCGAGCGCGCCCGCGTAGGAGAGCCCGATGAAGACCTCGTCGAGCTCGTCGACGCGGTGCTCGACGACCCAGCGCTGCAGGTCGTCGTCGACGCCGACGAGGAGGGGCGTCAGGCCCGCGTGGCGAGCATCTGCTTCGCCGACTCGATCAGCTGCTGCGGGTCGAACGGCTTGCCGATGAAGCCCTGCGCGCCGCGCTCGGTCGCGTCGGCCGCCGACTTCTCGTCGATCTTGCCGCTGAACATCAGCACCGGGATCGCGCCGACGCCGTGGCGCTCCTGCACCCGGCGCAGCATCTCCCACCCGTCGACGCGCGGCATCATCACGTCGAGCAGGATCAGGTCGGGCGGCTCCTCCTCGAGCACCGCCAGCCCCTCGTCCGCGTTCGCCGCCTCGCGGACGGTGTAGCCCTCGAGCTCGAGGCTCGCGCGGACGAACCCACGCAGGCCGGCGTCGTCGTCGACGATCAGGACGAGCGGCCCGCCGCGGGTCGCCCCTCCCGGCCCGGAGCGCTCGAGGAAGACGTCGAGGTCGGAGCGGCGGTAGCGCCGGTGGCCGCCCGGCGTGTAGAAGGCCGGCAGCTTCTTCTGGTCCGACCACTTGCGGATCGTGCTCTGGGCGACGCCGAGGTACTTGGCGGCCTGCCCCAGCGTGAGCCAGTCGGATTCCCCCACGGGGCGCCTGGGACCGGTCGGGTCTCGGTAGGCCATCCTGCCTCGAATCTACCCAAAGCTGGCAGTTCCTGAACGGGAGGCGCTTCTACGAGCCCGTGACCGTGACCGTGACGGTCTCGCGCGCCGGCGCGAGCGGCAGCGGCGTGAGCGTCCGCACCTGCGTCCTCGTCCCCGGCGTGGGCTGGTCCTCGAGGGCCTGTCCCAGGCCGATGCCGAGGAGGAAGAGCACGGCCCCGGCGAGGAGGAGCAGGAGCGGCCGGACCCAGCGGGCGCGGCGGCGCGACCGTCGGCGCGACGAGTGCAGCGGCCCGCTCACGGGCGATAGTCCGACGCGCCGCGCGCGTACTGGTGGAAGGCCGCGCCGACCACGAGTGCGAGCGTCGTCGGCCACCCGCGCGGCGCGCCCGCCTCGGCGAGCGAGGCCCGGGCCCAGCGGTCGGCGTCGTCGTAGCTGTCCGCGAGCTCGGCGAGGGTGAAGGTCTGGCCCACGCGCTTGCGCAGCTCGGCGACGACGAGGTCGACCTGCGCCAGGAGGCGGAGGTACTGGTCCCGGTCGGCGGCCGCGGCCTCGAGCCGGGCGCGGCTCTCCTCCCACTCACGGCGGGTCGTCTCGACGGCGGCAGTGCTCACGAAGGGCCGGGAGGGTAGCTGGCGTCCTGGTCGCTGCAGCAGCGCCCCGGCCACGGCTCCTCGAGCTCGGCGAGGATCCGCTCGCCGAGCTCGTAGCCGGGCCGCGCGAGCGCGAAGGCGACGTGCGCGTGGAGGCACTTGAGCTGCGGCGGGTTGCGCGAGCCGCCGATCCCGAGCTCGAGCGACGCGCCGCCGTCGCTCCCGGTCCGGCCCGCCGCGAGCGCCCGGCGGACTGCGCGCTGCTCCTCGGTGGCGCGGTCGAGGCTGGCGCGGAGGCCGGGGTCGTGTGCGACGACCTCGCTCCAGCGCTCGACGCCGCGGCCGGCCTCGAGGCGCGAAACGGCCGCGACGAGGTGGCGGCAGGTCAGGTAGTACGTCGTCGGGAACGGCCGGCCGTCGACGTCGTAGGCGTCCTGCTCGGTGACGGCAGGGCGGCCGAAGGGGCAGCGGACGACGACCCTCCGGAACGCGCGGGGCGTGCGGCCGAGCTGTCGTGCGACGACGGCGTGGTCATCCATCGTCCCGGAGGCTAGACCGGGTGGCCTGTGCGCGACGCCATTCCGAGATCCCCTTGACGATGTACAGGCGCTCGCCTGGCCGGACGAACCCGAGCCGCCGCGCCTCGCGGACGAGCACGGCGTCGCTCCGCTGCAGCGCGAGCTGTCGCTCGAGCGCCTGCTCGTCCTTCTGCAGCGAGGCCACGGTCGCCGCCGCGCGCTGCACCTCGGCGCGCCGGTCGAGGTAGGTCGTCAGCGGCTGCCAGTAGAGGTAGCCGAAGAGGACGACCGCGCCGAGCGCGAGCCAGCGGCGCAGGAGCGCGCTCCGCGGCGGCCGCCGCGAGCGCGCCTTCTTCGACCGTGTCCGGGCAGGCGGAGCCATGGGACTGCAGACTTCGCCCACGGAGGCGGCGGTTCCTGCCACCAGGAACGGAGAGCGCTGCTTCGTTTCCGATCCGAAAGCGACAAAGCAACAGACTGTCACTAAGTCGCTTTCAAGCCGTATTCGAGGGTCCCGGAGCGATCGGACGGGCGGGATCGCCGCGTGCCCCGTCCAGGGGCACAGCGCATCCCGCCCGTCACGACACGCAAGTGCCGATGAGAACCGGTTCCTGGCCGGAGCGCCCGCACCGCAGGTGCGCGCGCGCAGGCCACACCACCGTGCCGGCCACTGCAACGAGAGACGGCCACTCGGCCGAAGGGCGGTTCATCCGCCCGAGAGGCCACACCCAGGCCACTCGAAGCCCTCAGGCAGAAGGAGGGGGCTCGTGGGGGAACCATGGGTTCCCCTACGCAATATCCACCTTGATCACGTTCGTCGAGCCCGGCATGTTCACCGCCGTCCCCGCCGTGATCACGACCCGGTCGCCCGCGGCGACGATGCCGCTCGCGCGGGAGATGTCCACCGAGCGCGACCAGAGATCCTCGACGTCCGTCGTCTCGGGCATCTCGAGGGGCGTGACTCCCCATTCGAGCGCCATGTGCTGGACGGATTGCCGCTGGTGGCTCAGTCCCAGAATCGGGCGCCGCGGCCGCAGGCGGGCGACCGCCGACGCCGTCCTCCCGGTGAACGTCGGGACGATGATCGCGCGCGCCCCGAGCGCCTCGGCGAGGTCGCAGGCCGCGTTGGACATGGCCCGACCGACGCCGGGGTTCTCGGCAGCGTCGGGCATCTGGTGCCGGTAGTCGAGGTGCGGCTCCACCGCCCGCGCGATCCGGTCCATCACCTGAACCGCCTCGACCGGGTACTCGCCGACGGCCGTCTCGCCGGAGAGCATGACCGCCGACGTGCCGTCGAGGATCGCGTTCGCGACGTCGCTCGCCTCGGCGCGGGTGGGCTCGGCCTGGTGGATCATCGACTCGAGCATCTGCGTCGCCGTGATGACCGGGACGCCGAGCCGCAGCGACCGCTCGATGATCCGCTTCTGGATCAGCGGCACCGACTCCGGGCCGATCTCGACGCCGAGGTCGCCGCGGGCGACCATCACCGCGTGCGTCTCGGCGAGGATGTCGTCGAGCGCGTCGACGGCCTCCGCCTTCTCGATCTTCGCGATCACGTGCGCCGTCGCGTCCCGCTCCTCGAGCAGGCGGCGGAGGTCGCGCACGTCGGCGGCGGAGCGCACGAACGAGAGCGCGACGTAGTCGACGCCGAGCTCGAGCGCGAACTCGAGGTCCTCGAGGTCCTTCCGCGTGAGGGACGGGATCGGCACGGGCACGCCCGGGAGGTTCACGCCCTTGTGCGGCCCGATCACGCCGCCGACGACGACGGTGCAGCGCGCACGCCCATTCTCGACCGACTCGACGCGCAGCCGCACGAGCCCGTCGTCGATGAGCACGTCGTGGCCCACCTGGAGGACGTCGCCGATGACCGAGGGAGCGACGGGCAGGTCGTCGCCGACGGCCGAGTCCTCGCCCGCGACGACGAGCTCGTCGCCGGTCTCGACCACGAGCGGCGCGTCGAGGTCGCCCACGCGGAGCTTCGGCCCCTGCAGGTCGGCCACGATCGCGAGCGTCCGCCAGCCGCTTTCGTTCTGGACCTCGCGGACGGTCCGGAAGACCGTGGCGTGGTCGTCGTGCGAGCCGTGCGAGAAGTTGAGGCGGACGGCGTTCATCCCCGCCTCGACCAGCCGCTCGACCGTCGCCTTCTCGGACGTGGCCGGGCCGATCGTGGCGAGGATCTTCGTCCGCCGTGGCTCCGTCGCGGCCATGGCGTGAGGCTAGCGGTCGGCGCGCGGGAAGACGCCCCACCCGGGATAGCGGGCCTCGTCCCCGAGCTCCTCCTCGATCCGCAGCAGCTGGTTGTACTTCGCCACGCGGTCGGTCCGCGAGGGCGCCCCGGTCTTGATCTGGCCTGCGCCCGTCGCGACCGCGAGGTCGGCGATCGTCGTGTCCTCGGTCTCGCCCGAGCGGTGCGAGATGACGGTCGCATAGCCGTTCGCGCGGGCGAGCTCGATCGCCTCGAGCGTCTCGGTGAGCGTCCCGATCTGGTTCACCTTCAGCAGGATCGCGTTGCCGACGCCGGCGTCGATCCCCTGCCGGAGGCGATCGGGATTCGTGACGAAGAGGTCGTCACCGACGAGCTGGAGCCGCCCGCCCTCCTGCTCCGTGAACGCGCGCCACCCGTCCCAGTCGTCCTCGGCGAGCCCGTCCTCGACCGACACGAGCGGGAAGCGGTCGGCGAGCCCCGCGTAGAGCGAGACCATCCCTGCGGCATCGAGCTCGCGCCCCTCGACCCGGTAGACGCCCTCTCGCGAAGAACTCGGTCGACGCGGGATCGAGCGCGATGGCGACCCGGTCGGCGTGGCCGGCCCGGTCGGCGGCCTCGAGGATCGCGGCGATGGCGTCCTCGGCGGTGGCGAGGTCCGGCGCGAAGCCGCCCTCGTCGCCGACGGCGGTCGCGAGCCCGCGCTCGTGCAGGAGCGCCTTCAGCGAGTGGAACGTCTCGGCGCCGATCCGGAGCCCCTCGGCGAACGAGTCGGCGCCGGCCGGCACGACCATGAACTCCTGGAAGTCGATCGTGTTCTCGGCGTGAGCGCCGCCGTTGATCACGTTCATCATCGGCACCGGCAGGACGTTCGCGTCGCGGCTGCCGCGACCGATCCAGCGGAACAGCGAGACGCCCGCGTCGGCGGCCGCGGCCTTCGCGGTCGCGAGCGAGACGCCGAGGATCGCGTTCGCGCCCAGACGGCCCTTGTTCGGCGTCCCGTCGAGCTCGACGAGGCGCCGGTCGACCGCCTCCTGGTCGGCGGCGTCGAGACCACGCACGCGCAGCCGCGAGCTCGCCCTCGACGTTCGCGACCGCCTTCGTCACGGCCTTGCCGCCGTAGACGGCGCGGTCTCCGTCGCGGAGCTCGACCGCCTCGTGGGCGCCGGTCGAGGCGCCGGACGGCACGGCCGCCCGCCCGCGTGCCCCGCTCTCGAGCTCGACCTCGACCTCGACGGTCGGGTTCCCGCGCGAGTCGAGGATCTGCCGTCCGTGCACGCTACGGATCGCTGCCACGCAACGCCTCCTTCGCCTGGTCGTACCACCGGTCCTGGGCCTCGAGCCCGAGCGCCGTCCACTCCTCGCCGGCCTCGGCCGCCAGCTCCTGCGCGCGCTCGACGCGCCGCACGAACCTGCCGCTCGTGGCGCGGAGCGCGAGCTCGGGGTCGACGTTCAGCCGCCGTGCGACGTTGACGACCGTGAAGAGGACGTCGCCCACCTCGTCGAAGACGCGCTGGTCGGGCTCGGTCTCCGGGGCCGGCTCGCCCGCGCGCCCGAGCTCGTCGCGCAGCTCGGCGAGCTCCTCCTCGAGCTTCTCGAGCGGCCCGTCGAGGTCGACCCACTCGTAGCCGACCGCCGCCGCGCGGCGCTGCACCTTGCGCGCATGCAGCAGCGCGGGCAGCGCCTCGGGAACGTCGTGGAAGACGCCCTCGCGCCCCTCCTGCTCGGTCTTGATCCGCTCCCAGTTCTCCTTCACACGGCCGGCCGTGCGCGCCTCGGCCTCGCCGAAGACGTGCGGATGGCGGCGGACGAGCTTGTCGTGCACGTTCCGCGCCACGTCCGCCAGGTCGCCGCGCCCCTGCTCGGCGAGGAGCTGCGCGAGGAAGTAGACCTGGAAGAGGAGGTCGCCGAGCTCGTCGAGGAGCTTCTCGGGCGCGTCGGCGATCGCCGCGTCCGCGACCTCGTAGGCCTCCTCGACGGTGTGCGGCACGATCGTGCGCGCGGTCTGCTCGCGGTCCCACGGACAGTCGCGGCGCAGCCGCTCGGTCAGGTCCTGCAGGCGCTCGAGCTCGTCGCCGAGCCGGGCCAACCCGTCAGCCGGCGGACGTGGTGGTGCCGGCGGTGGCCGTCGCGGCCGCGGGAGGCTTGAACCCGACCTGGTAGGTCGTGTCCTCGTCGAAGTCCTTCTTCGTGTCCTCCACCCAGGTCGTCATCGCCTCGTTGCGCTTCGTCTGCAGCAGCTGCTGCCGAATCGACTGCTTGACCTTGCTCAGCTCGGTCGTCTCGGCCGCCTTGATCTCGCCGATCGGCTCGATGATGTGGAAGCCGTACTGCGTCTTCACCGGTCGCGAGACCTGACCCTCCTTGAGGAGGAACGCGGTGTGGTCGAACGGCGCGACGGTCTGGCCGCGCGCGATGGTCAGCTTGCCGCCCTGCGACGCGGACGCCGGGTCCTTGGAGAACTTCTTCGCGAGCGCTGCGAAGTTGCCGCCGTCCTGCAGCTGCTGGTAGATGCTGTCCGCCTGCTTCTTCGTGGGGACGAGGATGTGGCGGACCTCCCGCTGCTCGGGCGTCCCGTACTGCGCCTTGTTCTTGGTGTAGTAGTCCTGGATCTCCTTGTCGGTGACCTTGATGTCCTCGGTCACCTTCTTGAAGATCCCCTCCTGGACGAGCTGTGCGCGGATGTCGCGCTTCACGCTCTCCTCGGTGAGGCCCTGCTGCTTGAGCTGCTCCTGGTACTTCTTGTCGCTGCCCTGGAAGTACTGCTTCTTGATCTGTGCGAGCCGGTCGTCGACCTGCTTGTCGGTGACCTCGACCTCGAGCTCGTCGGCCTTGATCTCGAACTGCTCGCGCTGCACGAGGAACTGCACGGCCTGGTTCTTCAGCGTGTTGTACTCGGGCGAGCCGACCTTCGGAAAGTCGCGCTTCTGCAGCGTGTAGCTCTTCTTCGCCTGGCCGATCAGCGCATCGAACTCGCTCTTGTCGATCGTGTTGCCGTCGACGACGGCGATCGCGTCCGCCGGCACGTCCTCGGAGTCGCCGCCGCAGGCCGCGCCGACGAGGGCGAGGGCCGCGAGCAGGGAAACGAGGATGAGCTTGAGGCGTGTCATGAGAGGGAGTTTCGGCGCGGCGCAGTGGGTCAGGCCGCTTGGCGAGCGTCGATCATAGCATCGACGAGTCGGATCGCTCCCTTGAATTCGTCTTCTCTTAACGTCACCTCGCGCTTCGTCGTCACGTAGACCGCGGTCTGGACGCGACCGCGGATCGCGCGCAGCTCCTCGGTGCCGAGCACGAGCGGCCCGACGGTCGCCCGGCCGCCGCGGAAGACGAGGTAGTCGGCGCCGAGCCGCGCGACCTTGAGCTTCGCCTCCTGGATCGCGAACAGGTTCTCGACGGGCTCGGGCACCGGGCCGTAGCGGTCCTCGATCGCCGCATGCAGCTCGCGGAGCTCGTCCTCGTGCTCGGCGAGGGCGAGCCTGCGGTGGAGGTCGATCCGCAGCGCCTCGGACGAGATGTACACGGCCGGCACGTAAGCGTCGACCCGGGCGTCGACCCGCACGGGCCGCGCGACGGCGCGCCGCTGGCCCGACAGCTCGGCGACAGCCTCGGCGAGCATCTCGACGTAGAGCTCGAACCCGAGGGCCGCCACGTGCCCCGACTGCTCGGCGCCCAGCAGGTCGCCCGCGCCGCGGATCTCGAGATCGCGCATCGCGATCGCGAAGCCGGCGCCGAGCTCGGTGTGGTCGGCGAGCGTCGACAGCCGGGCGCGCGCCTCGGGGGTCAGCTCGTGCGCGTCCGGGTAGAGGAGGTACGCGTACGCGGTCTTGTCGGAGCGGCCGACGCGGCCGCGGATCTGGTAGAGCTGGGCGAGCCCGAGCGTATCGGCGCGCTCGATGACGAGCGTGTTCGCCTGCGGGATGTCGAGGCCCGACTCGATGATCGTGGTCGAGACGAGGACATCGGCGTCGCCGCGCAGGAACGCGTGCATCTTGTCCTCGAGCTCCTTCTCGCGCATCTGACCGTGTGCAGTGATGACGCGGAGCTGCGGGCACAGCTGCCGGATCTTCTCCCCCGCCTCCTCGATCGTCTCGACGCGGTTGTGGAGGTAGAAGGACTGGCCGCCCCGCTCGTGCTCGCGCTCGAGCGCCTGCCGGATCAGCTCCTCGTCGTACTCGCCGACGGTCGTGCGGATCGGGCGCCGGCCCTCGGGCGGGGTCTCGATGACGGAGATGTCGCGCAGCCCGGCGAGCGACATGTGCAGCGTCCGCGGGATCGGCGTGGCGGTGAGCGTGAGGACGTCGGCCTCGAGCCGCAGCGCCTTCAGGAGCTCCTTCTGCGCCACGCCGAACCGCTGCTCCTCGTCGACGACGACGAGCCCGAGGTTCTTCGGCACGACGTCGCGCGAGAGCACGCGGTGCGTCCCGATGAGCACGTCGACCTTCCCCTCGGCGAATCCGGCGAGCACCTGCTTCGTCTCCTTCGGCGGGCGGAAGCGGGAGACCATCTCGACCGTGACGGGGAAGTCGCGGTACCGCTGGCGGAAGGTGTGCCAGTGCTGCTCGGCGAGGATCGTCGTCGGCGCGAGCACGAGCACCTGGCGGCCGTTGAGGGCGACCGCGAACGCCGCCCGAACGGCGACCTCGGTCTTGCCGAAGCCGACGTCGCCGCAGACGAGGCGGTCCATCGGGCGCGGGGTCTCGAGGTCCTCCTCCACGGCCTCGATCGCCCGCCGCTGGTCCTCGGTCTCGCGGTACGGGAACGAGGCCTCGAGCTGCTCGTACCACTCGGAGGTGAGGTCGTACTCGAGGCCCGGCGCCTGCTGGCGCTGCGCGTAGAGGCCGAGCAGGTCCGAGGCGAGCTCGCGCACGGAGGCCCGCGCGCGGCTCTTGAGCGTCTGCCACGCCTTGCCGCCGAGCTTCGACAGCGCGGGGGCGGTCGCGTCGGCGCCGATGTACTTCGACACCTTCCCGAGCTGCTCGTGCGGGACGTAGAGCCGGTCCTCGCCCCTGAAGGCGAGGAGGAGGTAGTCGCGCGTGACGTCGGCGACCTCGCGCGTCTCGTAGCCGAGCAGCTTTCCGATCCCGTGGTCCTCGTGGACGACGTAGTCGCCGACGCGGAGATCGGCGAACGACTGGAGCGCGCGTCCCAGCCGCGCGTCACCACGCGGTGCTCGCTTGCGGAAGACCTGGGTGTCCGGGAGCAGGACGAGGCCGAGGTCGCGCCACACGAACCCGCGGCGCGCCGGCGCGACGGCGAAGAGCAGCGCGGCGTCCTCCGGGAACCGGTCGCCCGGCTCGAGGATCCGCGCCTCGACCTTGCGCAGCATCCCCTGCGTCCGCAACGCGTCCCCGCGGTGCGCGAACGCGACCACGACGCGGTGGCCCGCGCGGACCAGGCCCGCGAGCTCGTTCTCGGCCTCGCTCAGACCACGCGCGGCGATCGCGGGCCGGACGGCCTCGAACGCGAACGGCTGCCCGCGCGGGAACGGGTCGAGCTCGGAGACGCCGTCGAGGTCGAGCCCGGCTCCCAGCTCCTCCCACACGCCGCGGACCTCGTCCGGCTCCCACACGAAGTCGGGCCGGCGGTCGAGCGGCGGGACGAGGTCGTCGGGGGCCGTTGGCGCGGCGCCGTCCTCCTCGTCGTCCGGGAGCTCGATCTCGCGGAGGTCGAGCCGCCGCTCGGCGGCCGGGTACACGGCAGCCTCCTCGACGGCGTGCAGGGCGCGCTGCGTGAACGGCGAGAAGGCGCGTACGGCCTCGACCTCGTCCCCGAAGAACTCGATGCGCAGCGGCTCCCGCCCCGTGGCCGGGAAGACGTCGACGAGGCCGCCGCGGACCGCGAACTGGCCGCGATCGTCGACCCGCTCGACCCGCTCGTAGCCGGCGAGCGCGAGCTCCTCCGCCAGCTGCTCGAGGCCGACCTCGACGCCCGTTCGGAGCACGATCGTCGGCGGGCGCTGCTCGGCGGGCGGCATCCCCTCCGCGAGCGACGCCGCTGACGCGAAGACGAGCCCGCCCGCGGCGAGGACGTCGAGCGCCCGCGCCCGCTCGCCGACGAGGTGCGGCGGCGGCTCGAGCCCCGACTCCCACCGGACCCCGCGGCTCGGCAGCAACGCGACGCGCTCCGGCCCGAGCAGCCAGCCGGCGGCCTCGGCCAGATCCCGCGCGTCGCCGTCGTCCGGGACGAGCACGACCGTCTCCTCCCCGCGCGCCTCGTGGAGCGCCGCCAGGACGAGCGGGAGCGCCGGCTCGGAGATCCGCGCACGCTCGGGCAGCGCCTCGACATAGGCGTGGAGGCGCTCGGAGCCGAGGAGCTCCTCGACGAGCGAATGGAGAATCGGGCGGTCCACAGGTGCAGGCGCGACCGGGCGGTCTCGCGGCCGACCAGTCTAGCCCGCGGCCTCGGGCTGTTCGGGTGCGCCGGATGTGGATCCGGGGCCGGGTCGTCGGCCGGAGCCGACCCACCTCCACTCCCCCCACCCTCACTGGGTGGGGCACGAGCCTAAGCGGCGATCACGCACGCGATCGTGTCGAGTGCGTGACGATCGTGCGTCCTCATCTCGCGCGGGCTAGTTGAACCGCCGCTGGCTCTCGTCGAGCCCCTCGCGCAGCAGCGACTCCACCGCGTCCGCGGCTCGAGCGACGAGCGCCTCGGCGTCGTCCTCCGGCTCGAAGTCGGAGAGCACGTAGTCGGCGAGGTCGCGCGGGTCGCCGCGCCCTGGTCGGCCGACGCCGATCCGGAGGCGGAGGAAGTCCTGCGTCTGCAGATGGGACGCGATCGAGCGGAGGCCGTTGTGTCCCGCGAGGCCGCCCCCCGCCCGAAGCTGCAGGCGGCCGAGGTCGAAGTCGCCCTCGTCGTGGACGACGAGCACCGCCTCGGGATCGACCTTGTAGAACCGCGCGGCGGCGCCGACGGCCTGGCCCGACTCGTTCATGTACGTCTCGGGCTTCAACAGCGCGACCCGTGCACCGTCGAGGCGCGCATCGGCGAGCTGGCCGTTGAACTTGGAGCGGAACGACGCTCCCGCCCGACGCGCGAGCTCCTCCACCACCATGGAGCCCGCGTTGTGCCGATGCGCCGCGTACTCGCGGCCGGGATTGCCGAGGCCGACCACGAGCAGGTCGAGCGACGAGGCGGAGTCGCCCCGACGCAGGAAGCGCATCAGTGGCCTGCGCGGTCGCGTTGCCCGAAGGACGCGGCCTGGTGGGCCACTGCTACTCCTCGGTCGCGCCGGACTCGCCGGCGTCCTCGCCGCCGGCAGCCTCGTCGGCGGCACCCTCGGGCGCCTCGCCCTCGGCCTCGCCCTCGACGCCCTCTTCCTCCTCGACCTCGGGCTCGACCTCGACGGTCGGCGCGGTGATCGTCGCGATCACCGTCGCGTCCGGGTCGTCGAGGAATGTGACGCCCTCGACCGACGGCACCTCGGCGAGGCGGAGCGTGCCGCCGATCTCCATCCCGGAGACGTCGACGTCGATGTGCTCGGGCACCTCGAGCGGCAGCGCGGAGACGCTCACCTCGCGCGTGATCTGCGAGAGCACGCCGCCCTCGCGGACGCCGGGCGCGTCCTCGGCGCCGACGAGCGAGACGACGACCGAAGCGGTGATGGCCTCGTCGAGGCGCACCTCCTGGAGGTCGATGTGCAGCAGCTTCCCCTTGACGGGATCCTGCTGGTAGTCCTTGAGGATCGCGGGCTGCGTGCTCCCACCGTCGATCGCGATGTCGAGGATCGCGTGGAGCCCGCCGGCGCCCGTGAGGACGCGGCGCAGCTCGCGCTCGGCGACCACGAACGACGCCGGCTCGCTGCGGCCGTAGAGCACGCCGGGGACGAAGCCCTCGCGCCGCAGGCGCCGCGACGCGGCCGATCCGAACTCGGTCCGCGGGCGCACCTCGATCGTGATTCGCTCTCCGGCCATGACGGCCGACGAGTGTAGCGGAGGCCCGCCTACGGCAGCGGAGCCGCGAGCGACGCCGCCAGATCGAGCGCCTCGTCCGTGGCCAGGGCGCGACCGGCTTCCTCGGCTGCGGGCGCGCGCTCGGCCGCGCTCCGGCGCGCCTCCTCACGGGCGCCGTCGTGGAGCTCACGCTCGAACGGCGGCAGGGACGCGCCGATCGCCTCGCGCAGGCTGGCGGCGGCGCTGAGCAGTCGGAGCGCCGTCTCGGCGTCGCCGCGCCTGAGCGCGACCGCGGCCACCCCGTCGAGGCAATATGCGATCGACTCGCGGTCCTCCACCTCACGCAGGAGCGCGAGTGCCTCCTGGAAAGCCGATGCGGCGTCGTCGGTGCGGTCGCGGTGCAGGGAGGCGAAGCCGAGGTTCACCAGCGCCACCACGACGCCGACCCCGTCGCCGACTGCGCGCGACCGCTCGACGGCCCGGCGTGATTCGGTGGCCGCTCGGTCCCACTCGCCGAGCCTGAGCGCGAGGTACGCCAGGTTGGTCATCACCGTTGCCGCGGCACGAGCGTCGCCGGCCCGCTCGGCGGCGACCGCAGCCTCGGCGTAGAGGCTGGCGGCCTCCTCGAGCGCGCCGTCGTCGCTCAGGACGTTGGCAAAGCTCGTGAGCGCACCCGCGAGCTGCCCGTCGTCGTCGAGGCGGGACGCGAGCTCGACGCGCGCCGCTGCATGCGCCCGGGCCGCGGCGACGTCGCCGGAGACGGCCGCGAGTGCGACCGCACCTCCCAGCGCCTTGGCGCGATGGACCGATGGGTCGCTGCCCCGGCAGCCGAGTGCCCGCTCGAGCCACGTTCGGCCTTCGCCGAGGTCGCCGTGGGCGTGCCAGAACCGCCAGAGCGCGCCGGCGAGCCGGAGCGCCGTGTCGGGATCCGACCGCGCCAGCGTCCACTCGAGCGCGGCGCGAAAGTTCGGGTGGTCGTCCGAGAGCGAGTGCACCCACGCGGCACGGTCGTCGCCGAAGAGCGCCTGCTCGGAGCTCTCGGCCAGCTCGGTGAAATGGAGCGCGTGGTGCGCCGCGGCCTCGTCGAGCTCGTCGCGGGCGTCGAGTTGCTCGAGCGCGTACTCGCGGATCGTCTCGAGCATCAGGTAGCGAGGTGCCGACCCCGCGCCCTGCGGCGCGACGAGGCTCTTGTCGACGAGCGACGCAACCCGGTCGTCCGCAGCGAGCACGGGCAGCCCGAGCACCGCGGCAGCCGCTTCGAGCCGGAAACCACCGACGAAGATCCCGAGCCACGCGAACGCCCTCCGATCGTCCTCGCCGAGGAGGTCGTAGCTCCAGTCGAGCGTCGCGCGGAGCGCCCGGTGCCGCTCGGGAGCGTCGGCGTACCCGCCGGAGAGCACGGCGAGCCGCGTCTCGAGCCGCTCGAGCAACACGTCCGGCGACAGTGCCCGGACGCGCGGCGCCGCGAGCTCGATCGAGAGCGGCAGGCCCTCGAGCCGTTCCACGACCGCGGCGACGACCGCGCGATCGAGGCCCTCGCCGGGACGGACGGCCTCGGCGCGTTCCATGAACAGCGCGACGCCGCTCTCGATCGGGAGAGGCCCGAGCGGCAGCTCGTGCTCCGCGCGAAGCCGCAAGGGCTCGCGGCTCGTGGCGAGGATCGTTACAGGCGCGGCACGCTCGAGCAGCTCCCCGATCGCCGGGGCGGCGTCGAGCACGTGCTCGGCGTTGTCGATCACGAGCAGCGTCCGCGACCCACCGGCGAGCCGCTCTACCAGCGGCTCGAGACGATCGACTCCGGGCCGCTCGTCCACGCCGAGCGCAGCGGCGATCGCTCCCGAGACGAGGCCGCTGTCGGTGATCCGCGCCAGGTCGACGAAGTACGCACCCCCGGCGAAGTCGTCGAGCGAGCCCGCCGCGACCTCGAGCGCGAGCCGCGTCTTGCCGACGCCTCCGGGCCCGGTGAGCGTGACCAGACGCGTCTCGGCGAGGAGCGCCTGCAGCGCTGCCGCCTCCTCTGCGCGGTCGACGAGCCTCGTCGCCGGCCGAGGCAGGTTCGAGGCATGCAGCGACCGCAGCGGCGGGAAGTCCGCCGCGAGCCCCTCGCCGCCGAGCTGGAACAGCCGGATCGGCGCGTCGATGTCCTTGAGCCGGTGGTCGCCGAGGTCGACGAGCGCGACGTCTGCACCGAGGAGGTCGCGCGTCGAGCGGGACAGGACGACCTGGCCGCCGTGGCCCACGGCCGCGATGCGGGCGGCGTGATGCACGTCCAGGCCGACGTACCCGCTGCCGAGCTGCTCGGGCTCGCCGGTGTGGACCCCCATGCGCACGCGGACGGGCTGGTCGTCCGGCCACGATTGCGCGGCGAGCTCGCGCTGGGCGTCGGCCGCGGCGCGGGCGGCGCCGGTCGCCGTCGGGAAGGCGAAGAAGAAGGCGTCGCCCTGCGTGTCGACCTCGGAGCCGCCGTGCCGGCGGACTGCCTCGCGGAGGACGTCTCGATGAAGCTCCAGCGCGATCCCGTACGTGGCCCCGAGCCTGCGAAGCAGCTCGGTCGAGCCCTCCACGTCGGTGAAGAGCAAGGTGACGGTGCCGGTCGGAAGGCCGCGTGTCGCGGCCCCGGTCACGGCGCCTCGCCCGGTGGCCCAGACGCGTAGTTCTGCCCGGAGCCGTCCGACGACTCGATCTTCTCGTCGGCCGTCAGGAGGTCGACGCGGCACGACTTCGGGTCCGCCAGTTCCCGGTCGAGGCAGCCGAGGTCGAAGCCGGTGTAGTTGCCGTCGACGAGCACGTACGCCGCTTTGGCGTCGCCGTCGAAGAACACGTTCACCGCCTCACCGCCGCACTCCGAGACGATCCTCCTCAGTTCGCGGTCGAAGTCGGTGGGGTTCCTGCAATGGTCCCTCAGCCGAGGCGGCGTTCCGGTCGAGACCCGGATCCAATGGTGCGGCATCGCTTCCTCCCAGTATCCGAATGGCGGCCCCAGGGATGATGCGACCGCGGTCGCCCCGGTGCAAGCGCCGCGCCGGCAGCTGAGATGGATTCTGCGGCCGTTACTTTTTCTTCAGCGGGAACTTGACGCTACCGGGGCTGACCTTGTAGGCGCTGGCGATCGTCTGCTTGGTGGCGCCGTCCTCCGCCGTTCCGAGAACGAACGTCTCGCCGTCGCCCTCGAACACCTCATCGCCCGGCTGCGCGTTGCTCGGGTCCCCGATCTTCGTCCAATGGTGTGGCACGGGTCGACTATCGCGGATTCCGCCCGTCGGGGCAACCGGGTCAGAAGAGTTGGTTCTCGCCCGCGAAGATCGCCGAGACCGACTCGTCCGAGAAGACGTTCCAGATCGTCTCGGCGAGGAGGCCCGAGATCGGCAGCACGGTCAGCTTCTCGATCGCGGCGCGGTCGCGCGGGTCGATCGGGACCGTGTCGGTGACGATCAGGCGGTCGACCTCCTCCGCCTCCGCGAAGCGGTCGAGCGCGCCCTTGGCAAAGATCGCGTGGGTCGCGAAGACGTGCACCTCGGTCGCGCCGGCTTCCTTGAGCGCCCGCGCGCCGGAGATGATCGTGCCGCCGGTCATGATCACGTCGTCGCCGACGAGGCAGCGCTTGCCGCGGACGTGGCCGGTCACCTCGGAGATCGCCGCGACGTCGTGCGCCGGCCGGGTCTTGTGCATGATCGCGAAGTCGCCCTCGACCATCTGCGCGAACTTCACGCCCATCTTCGCGCGACCGGCGTCCGGCGCGACGGAGACGACGCCCTCCCCGCTCAGGCCCTGGTCGCGGAAGTGCTGCGCGAAGAGCGGCAGCGCGGTCATGTGGTCGACCGGGATGTCGAAGAAGCCCTGGACCTGGCCCGCGTGGAGGTCCATCGTGAGCACGCGGTCGACCCCGGCCGTGCGGAGGAAGTCCGCGACCAGCTTGCCCGTGATCGGCTCGCGGGGCGCCGACTTCTTGTCCTGGCGCGAGTACGGGTACCACGGGATGACCGCGGTGATCCGCTTGGCCGAGGCGAGCTTCGCGGCCTGGATCATGATCAGCAGCTCCATCAGGTTCCGGTCGACCGCTGCGTGAACTTCGCGATGCCGATCCGCATGTCGGTGCGATGCCCTGCATCGTCACCAGCCGCTTCTCCAGCCAGCGCGACCCCCACACTGCCAGCAGCACGAACACGCTGACCGTTACCAGCAGCTTGCTGCATCGACCAGACCGAAATGCGCGTCTTGCCGGCCTGCATGCCGATGCCGTCGAGAACGCGGATGACTTCGTCGCCCCAGCCGAGCAGGTGCAGTGCCAGGAAAACCCAGATCACGCCGGTGATCGCAGCGCCCCAGCCCTTGAGCCGGGCGCGCGTGCCGAGCGACACCCGCATCACGTAGATGATGACCCGGATCAGCAGCAACAGCGCGGTGAGCTGTACCGCGACATCGACCATGTTGGCCTTGAGACCGGACGCGTGCAGCAGGCCATCCGCGGCCGCCAGCACCACCAGTGTCAGGGCCGGTGGCGCCCCGATGAACAGCAGTTCGCGCAGACGATCAGGCAGGTTCTCGGGATCGGGTGCGACCGTGATGCGTGAGCGCGCGTACGCCGCTGCCCACCACCCGAGCACCACCGCGCCGATGATGACGGCCAGCTGCAACAGGTTGTCGGATTGTTGCAGGTAGGCGAGGGCGTCGTTGGCCGCCTGCAGCTGGGTCTTCATCCGGTCACGCGTTCAGGTCGGGGATCAGCTGGCTCTCGAGGCGTGCGATCTGGTCCTTCAGCAGCAGCTTGCGTTTCTTGAGCCGGCGCAACTGGACCTGGTCGACGTAGAAATCGAGCTGCAGCCGGTGGATCACGTCGTCGAGGTCGCGATGTTCGATGCGCAGGCCCCGCAGCCGCTGCAGGTGCTGGAACGTCTCGGTATCGACGTTGTCCTTCTGTTCAGACATCGCAGACGCTGTTCGTGGGATCCGGTTGTGGGCGGGTAGTTTTAGCCCCCGGCCGTCGAAAAGGGGCTACTCGAGCCCGATGCTGTCGACGCGCGGGCCGAACATCACGATGAAGCCTTGCCGGCGGTTGTAGCCGTCCACCGTGTAATCGAAGACATAGGTGCGTTCGAAGACGAATCCCCCGCCCTGGCCTCGCGCGACCTTCAGCGAGGCCCGGAATGCGACCGTGCCATCGAGCAGGGCGGCGCCGGTCGCGGTGCAGGTTTCGCGGGCCGCGGCATTCGCCCGCTCGCGGGTGCCGAGGGAGTCGTGCCAGTAAGCCGCGAGTAGCGGCGAACGCGATGCAGCAGAAGCAGCGAGGCCCCAGGACAGCTCCATGCCGACTGCTCAGAACAACTTGTGCCAATGACGGGCGGCGTCGCCGAAGACGAGGAAATGCGGATTCAGGAGAGTGTCGCGCTCGTTGTAGCGCAGGGGCTTGCCGTCGAGCGTCGTGACCGCGCCGCCCGCAGCCTCGACCACGGCCTGCGCCGCGGCCGTGTCCCATTCCGAGGTCGGACCCAGGCGCGGGTAGAAATCGGCGGTTCCTTCGGCCACGAGACAGAACTTGAGCGAACTCCCCATCGGTCGCATTTCGTGCGGCCCGATCCGCGCAAGCACGCTCTCGAGCGAATCGCCGCGATGCGAGCGGCTGCCAACGATCACGAGCGGATCAGCGGCCGGGCGGCGCACCTCGATGCCCCGCGTCGCACCGCCTGCCTCGGCAACGAACGCACCGCCACCGTCGAAGCCGTAATAGGAGAGGTTGAGGACCGGTGCGGCGACCACGCCGAGCACCGGTCGATGGTCGCGTATCAGCGCCACATTGACCGTGAATTCACCGTTGCGACTGATGAACTCCTTGGTGCCGTCGAGCGGATCGATCAGCCAGAAATCCGACCACGGGTGCCGCACTTCCGGCGCGTGCTCGTCGCTGGACTCTTCCGACAGGACGGGAATCTCGGGCGTCAGCTGGGCAGCCCGGCGCACAGGATGTCATGCGCGGCCCGGTCGGCACGCGTGAGCGGGGAGTCGTCGGCCTTGTATTCCACGTCGTGGCTGGTGGCGTAAACCGCCATGATCGCGGCCGCCGCTTCCTCGACGAGCTTCAGTACACCGGGCAACAGGTCGGCGGGGGCGGGCGTGTCAGTCATGGAAATCCACAATCAGGCCAGGGTGTTTACCGTGGGTCGATCGTCCGCCCGGGAGTGGCGGCGGACACGGGTGCGTATCATAGCGGTCCCGACGAGACTTTCTCCGGACGCGATTGCAGATGGATACCCCCGTACAACGACTCGTCGCGCGCCGGGAGGCGCCCGACTGGAGCGCAATCGAGACGGGTCGCCTCCTGATGATGGCACCGTCCTCGACCTGCGATTTGATAACTATTTCTGGCTGGAGGTCGTGCCGCGGCGTTATGGCGCATTGCACGGCAAGACAGCCGCTGCCGCGCTCGAGGAACTGCTGCCCAGGATCGACGCGTGGCGCGGACGCCTCGAGTGGTATTGCGTCGATCACTGGACGACGGAGCTCCGGAATCGACATCGAGGCGCTGAAGCTCGAGATGCGAGAGCACATCTGCTTCCTGCCTGGCGCGGTAGGGGTTTCTGATCGGCTCGCAACGCTGGCAAGCGCCGCCTGCTGACGACCAATGCGCATCCGAAGTCGCTGGCCGTCAAGCACGGGCGTACCGGGATTGGCAGTCACTTCGACGAGATGGTGTCATCGCACGTCCTGGGCGCGGCCAAGGAATCGCCGGAGTTCTGGGGCCGGCTCGTGCCCGTCACAGCATCGAGCCGGCATCCACGCTGTTCGTCGACGACAGCGCGGCGGTGCTTTGCGCGGCACGAGAGGCGGAGTTCGCTGGCTGTACCAGGCGCTGCGTCCCGACTCGACGCAGCCACCGCGCGCACCGGTGCCCGGTGTCCTCGGAATCGAGCGGCTCGACGAGCTGCTGGCAGGGGTGGGCTAGCCGCTCTCCGAAGCCATCGCGCCCGATCGGGCGGGCAGGTTCTCGAAGTGCACGTTCATGATCGGGTATTGGCGCCAGTCCGCATAGATCGAAGTGCCACCACTCGGATTCGTGGACCTCGAAGCCCGCGGTTTCCATCGCCACGCGCAACAGGTCACGTAAAGCGCGCTGGCGACTCGTGCCTCCCGGATATTCCGGGGAGGAGCGTTCGGACATCTCGTCATACAGGCCGGGCATGCGCACCGCGTCGCCGGTACGCACCTCGTAAAGGGTCAAGTCCACGGCACAGCCCCGGTTGTGACGCGAACCCTGTGTAGGGTCGGCGACGAAGTCCCGCTGTGCCGGCGGCGTCGCCTCCCAGAACACCTTGGTCACCCACCACGGTCGATAGGCATCGTGGATCAGGAGCCCGTAACCCTGCCGCAGCAAGGCGCGGTGCGCACGCAGCAGGCTCTCCGCCGCAGGGCGCTGCAGGAAAGCGCGCGGTTGCGTGTAGAGGGCCACGCCGAGGAAGTTCTCGCGGTCGCATAACGGATGTCGAGCCGTATCGTAGGGATCGAGCGTGGCCAGGTCGACCAGATCGGCGAGCGCTTCGGGTCCGGCTCCTGCGGCGGCGCGGCTTGCTGCGCCTCGGCCTTCAGCGCTGCGACCGGCCGCAGCGGGGTGATGCGGAAGTACTCGGGCTCGCGCGCGCAACTGGCAGCACCAGCAGGAACAGGGCCGCTGCGATCGTCGTGCAACGCGACGATTCTGCGCGAATGGGTCGGCTCCCGTCAGGCGTCCGCGCGCGGACCGCTGCGGCGGCGGCGCCGACGCCTGCGCGGGGCGCCCTCGGCCCGCGGCTCATTGCCGCCGCCGGGTGCGTCAGACGCCGTTGGCGGCGGAGCGGGGGGCGGAGCGGCCGCGGCCGGTTCGGCGGCCGGTTCTCGCTTCTGCGTCCGTGCCGGGGAGGAGGTCCGCCGCGCCGCGGGCCGCCACCGGGGCCATTGCGCCGGCCGCCGCCCGGACCGCCGCGCCGCGGGCCAGGGCCACCACCATCGTAGTGGCGACGAATCCGCGGCGGCACGACGATGTCGGCCAGCAAGGACTCGCTCATCGCCTCGCGGCCGGGATGTTGCGCCCGATGTACCCTCGATGTCCGGCAGCGAGATCGCGTACTGCTCGCACGCGAAGCTGATCGCATCGCCCTCGGCGCCGGGGCGCGCGGTGCGGCCGATGCGGTGCACGTAGTCTTCGGCGTCCTGCGGCAGGTCGTAGTTGATCACGTGGCTGACGTCGGGGATGTGCAGGCCGCGTGAGGCGACGTCGGTGCCGATCAGGATCTCCAGGTCGCCGCGGTTGAATTCGCGAGCAGCTCACGCGCTTGGATTGCGGCACGTCGCCGGACAGCACGTCGACGCTGAAGACCGCACGCTCGAGCGCGCGCGCGACCTTCTCGCACCAGCCGTTGGTGTTGACGAACACCATGGTGCGCAAGGGTCCATGCGCGCATCAGCCCGATCAGCAGCGGCAGCTTTTCCTCGTTGGCGGGGAAATACACGGTCTGCCGCACGCGATCGACGGTGATGTTGTCGGTCTCGACGAACGAGCTTCGCGCTCGTTCATGTGCTCGTAGGCGAGCTCCAGCACGCGATGCTCGGGGTCGCCGAGAACAGCAGGCTCAGGCGTTCCTCGGGCGCGGGATGTTGCGCAGCAGGAAACGGATGTCCGTGATGAAGCCGAGGTCGAACATGCGGTCGGCCTCGTCGAGGACCACGACCTGCGCGGAGCGCAGGTCGAACACGTGCTGCTTGTAGATAGTCGATGATCCGTCCGGGCGTGCCGATGATCACGTCGCCGCCGGCTTCGCAGCTCGGCCGCTGCTTTTCGTAATCGACACCGCCGTAGGCCAGTCCGAACGCAGGCCGGTCTACTGCCGAGCACTCGCGCGTCCTTGTGGATCTGCACCGCGAGCTCGCGCGTCGGCGCGAGGATGATCGCGCGCGGGTCGTTCTGCGTCGCGTGGCAGGGACCGCCTTGCTCAGCAGGGCTTGATGATGGTGACCAGGAACGCGAGCAGTCTTGCCGGTGCCGGTCTGAGCCTGGCCCGCGACGTCCATGCCGACGAGTGCCCGCGGCAGCGTCTTCGCCTGGATCGGAGTGCAGCGCTCGAAGCCAGCGTCCTCGAGGCCGCGCGCGAGCGATTCCGGAAGATGGAGATTGGTGAACGAAACGTCCGTGAGATGCGCGTCTGACATCAGGTATCCGGTGACCGCCATGCCCTTGCAAATTGTCGCGAGTCGGGGTCAAATACCGACGACGCGGATTGATCCGCCCCCGCCATCATGATCGCCGGCCAGCCGGGCCTCGCAGTTCCGGTCCTCGCCAGGCGGGCGGGACCCCAGACTACAGGCAGAAGCACGGTTTTTCGCCGGGAATCTAGGTAGTTTGCCCTACACGGGACGCGCAGTCACCGGAACTGTCGCACCCAGCTCGCATACCGCACGCCTGCCAAGGCCGGAACAACCCTCACGCCCGCGGAGGTTACTGGTGAGCCAGCAGATGTTCCCACGTCACAGATGCAAATTTCGAAGAACAGGTCCTCAAGTCGCCGCAGCCGGTGCTGCTCGATTTCTGGGCGGAGTGGTGCGGCCCATGCAAGATGATCGCCCCGATCCTCGACGAGATCGCGACGGAGTACGCCGGCAAGGTGAAGATCGCGAAGGTCAACATCGACGAGAACCCGAAGACGCCGATGAAGTTCAGCGTCCGCGGCATCCCGACCCTGATCCTGTTCAAGGACGGCAAGGTCGAGGGTCAGAAGATCGGCGCGGTCCGCAAGGCCGAACTGTCGACGTTCCTGGACGGCAAGCTGTGAGGGGTTACCTAGGCAACCAGGGCCGGAATCGGCCTCCGAAGGCAGCGCGGCCGCGGCGGCCCGGACGGCAACGGCGGACCGCGGCAGGACGAGCTGCCGCCGGCGACTACATGGAGGGCGAGCGACGCTCGACGTCATCAGCCCGGCCGGAGCTCGAAGCCAGCCGCAAGTCGATGAACCTGACGGAGCTCAAGCACAAGCCCGCGCCGGAGCTGGTCGAGGTCGCCCAGCAGGTCGGGCTCGAGAACGTGGCCCGCTCGCGCAAGCAGGACGTGATCTTCGCCCTGCTCAAGGCGCACGCGCGCAACGGCGAGGACATCGACGGCGACGGCGTGCTCGAGATCCTGCAGGACGGCTTCGGTTTCCTGCGCTCGGCGGACAGGCTCGCTACCTCGCCGGCCCGGACGACATCTACATCAGCCCGACGCAGATCCGCCGCTTCAACCTGCGCACCGGCGACACATCTCGGGCACAGATCCGCCCGCCGAAGGACGGCGAGCGCTACTTCGCGCTGCTCAAGGTCGACCCGATCAACGTCGAGCCGCCCGAAGCGCACGCAGCAAGGTGCTGTTCGAGAACCTCACGCCGCTGTACCCGACGCAAGCGGCTCAAGCTCGAGCGCGGCACCGGCATCGCACCGAGGACCTGACCGGCGCGCATCATCGACCTGATCGCCCCGCTCGGCAAGGGCCAGCGCGGCCTGATCGTCTCGCCGCCGAAGGCCGGCAAGACCATGATGCTGCAGAACATCGCGAAGGCGATCACGGCCAACCACCCCGAGGTGTACCTGATCGTCCTGCTGATCGACGAGCGGCCCGAGGAAGTGACCGAGATGCAGCGCACCGTGCGCGGCGAGGTCGTGTCCTCGACCTTCGACGAGCCGGCGAGCCGCCACGTGCAGGTCGCCGAGATGGTGATCGAGCACGCCAAGCGCCTGGTCGAGCACAAGCGGGACGTGGTGATCCTGCTCGACTCGATCACCCGCCTGGCGCGCGCCTACAACACGGTCGTGCCGAGCTCCGGCAAGGTGCTGACCGGCGGCGTCGACGCGAACGCGCTGCAGCGGCCGAAGCGCTTCTTCGGCGCCGCGCGCAACATCGAGGAGGGCGGCTCGCTGACCATCCTCGCGACCGCGCTGATCGACACCGGCTCGCGCATGGACGACGTGATCTACGAGGAGTTCAAGGGCACCGGCAACAGCGAGATGCACCTCGACCGCCGCATCGCCGAGAAGCGCGTGTACCCGGCGATCAACATCAACCGCTCGGGCACGCGCCGCGAGGAACTCATCACGCAGACCGACGAGCTGCAGAAGATCTGGATCCTGCGCAAGCTCCTGCACCCGATGGACGAGCTGGCGGCGATCGAGTTCCTGCTCGACAAGATGAGGGACACCAAGCCGAACTCGGAATTCTTCGACGCGATGAAGCGCTGACGGGCGAAAGGGGGAAGGGAATGTCCCCATTACCCGACCACCGCGCCCGAGGGATTGCCGCGATGCTGTGCGCGGTGTCGCTCTTCTCGGTCATGGACGCGATGATGAAGCTGCTGGTGGAACACTACCCGCCGATGCAGGTCACCGCGCTGCGCGGACTCGCGGCGGTTCCGTTTCTGCTGTTGCCGATCGCAATCCGGGCCGCTGGTCAAAGCTCCGTACGTCGCGCTGGCACTGGCATGGGGGCCGCGCGGCGATCGGCGTGATCATGCTCTGGACGTTCATCTACGCCGTACAGCAATTGTCGCTGGCCGACACCTACGCGATTTTCATGTGCGCGCCCCTGCTGATCGCGGCACTGTCCGTGCCGTTCCTGCGCGAGCGCGTGTCAATCGGGCAATGGGTGGCGATCGCGGTCGGACTCGTCGGCGTGCTCGTCATGCTCCGGCCCACGGGCTCCGGCTGGGCGACACTCGGTGGCCTCGCTGCACTGTTGTCCGCCGTCTGCTATGCCGGCAGCGCGATTGCGCTGCGCGTGATGTCGCGCAGCGAGTCGACCGAGAGCCTGGTGCTCTATTTCACCTTGCTGCTGAGCCTCGGCGCAGGGCTGCTGGCCCTGCCCGGCTGGCGGTCGATGAACATGGCCGACATGCCCCTCGTGCTCGGTGTGGGCGCTTGCGGTGCAGCGGCCCAGCACCTGATCACCCGGGCGTTCACCAATGCGCCTGCATCGGTGATCGCACCCTTTGAATACACCGCGCTGTTGTGGGGCGTGTTACTCGACTTCGCCGTGTGGAACGTCCTGCCGAGTGCGATCACGCTGGCGGGCGGGGCAGTCGTGATCGCCGCGGGCTTGTACCTCATCGCCCGCGAGCGGCAGACGCCAGTTATTACGGAGGCCGAGCATCCCTGAACCCAGTAGCTCGATCGGATGCGAGCGGCGTGGCGGAAAACTCGGCTGAGCGGACTACCGGCTGAACACCGGCGCACCGTCCAGCCAGGTCGACAGCACGAGCAGGTCGGGGATCGCGCGCGGCTTGACGGTAAGAGGGTCATCGGCGAGCACGACGAAGTCCGCACGCAGACCCGGCGCGAGTCGCCCGACCTCGCCCTCGGCGAACCCGGCGTACGCGGCATCGGCCGTGAATCCGCGCAGCGCTTCCGCAGCGGTGAGCTTCTGGTCGGGCAGCCAGCCGCCGGGCGGCTGGCCCGCGAGATCCTCACGCGTCACCGCGGCGTAAAGCCCGAGTCGAGGATCGGGCGATTCCACCGGGAAATCAGATCCGAACGCGAGCCGCGCGCCGCTGTCCAGGAAGCGCCGCCAGGCATAGGCGCCGGGGAGTCCCTCCGCGCCCACGCGTGACTCCACCCAGGGTCCGTCGGAGGTTGCGTGCACTGGCTGCATGGACGCGATCACGTGCTGCTTCGCGAACCGGGGAATGTCGGCGAGCGAAACGATCTGCGCGTGTTCGATCCGCCATCGCACCCGCTGCGCAGCGGCGGGTCCGATCACGCGGCCGTAGGCGTCCAGCACCATGCGGTTGGCACGGTCGCCGATCGCGTGGGTCGCCACCTGCACGTTGCAGTCGCGCGCCTTGACCATCGCCGACTCCAGTGCCGCGGGCTCCGTCACCAGCAGCCCGCGCTGGCCGGGTTCGTCGTGGTAGTCGGCAAGGAGCGCGGCACCGCGGCTGCCGAGCGCGCCGTCGGCGTAAAGCTTCACTCCCGTCATGCGCAGCCGGCCTGACGGATGACGGTACGGGCCCGACGTGCAGAGCGACGCGAGAGCATTGCCGTCGCCGTCGGCATAGGCCGACACGCGCAGCGTGAGCTTGCCGGCGTCCGCAAACTGACGGTAGAGCGCAAGGTCGGCGAGCGAGGCGCCCATGTCGTGTACGCCCGTGAGGCCTACGGATGCGGTCGAGGCGAGCGCGCGCTTTAGTGCCTCTGCGCGCGTGGCGTCATCCGGCGGTGGCACCACGGCGTCCACCAGTGCCACGGCCGTATCGATGAAGATGCCCGTGGGCCGTCCGCTCTCACGCAGGATCCGCCCACCGTCAGGCTGCCAGCTCGCCGCCCAGTTCGCGCTTCACGGCGCGCATGGCCGCGCTGTTGGCCCAGCCGGCATGCCCGTCGATGCGCTCGAGCCACACCGGCCGGCCGGAAAACGCGACATCGAGATCGGCCGCGGTCGGGTAGACCTTCTCCGGCCAGTCGTTCTGGTCCCAGCCACGTCCGAGGAGCCATGCGCCCGGCGGCAAGCTGCGTTCGAATTCGCGCAGGCGCGCGATGGCCTCTTCCTTCGTGGCGGCGCCGACCAGGTCGGCGCGCATCAGCGCATGACCAAGGCTCATGAGATGTCCGTGCGCGTCGATCAGGCCCGGCACGATCGTGACGCCCCGGGCTTCGATGCGACGGGCTTCCGGGAAGCGCTGCAGCAGCGATCTCTCTTTGCCCACCGCCACCAACCGCCCGGTGCCATCCCAGGCCATGGCGGTGGCGGTCGGCTGCACGGGGTTCATCGTGACGATGCTGTCCGCCGTCAATACAGTTACCTCGGCCCGCGCAATGGGTGCAGCGAGCGCGAGCAGTGCGGCAACGATACGAAACATGCAATCTCCTGCCACGGATATGGGCGCCAGTGGCTGACAGCCACTGCAGGCACATTATCCGGCACACCGGATTCAAACAGGCGGAATCCGGTCAGAGCGCGGGCGGCGAAGGGCAGGCTGGCAGGGGCGCCGCGAGCAATCGTGTTCGACGACGCGCCGTTACAGTGGAAACCAGGTGGGCAGCTGATCGCCGAGGTCGACGACGTGCGGGAACTCCTCCGCGTGGGTTCGGGGCCACTTGGCGCCCGCCTCGACTTCCTTGATGAAGCCGCTCGAATCCAGGTCGTACAGCCGCTGTCCGGGCGAATATCCCTCGAACTCGTTGCCGGTCAGGAAGGTCACGCTGCGCTCCAGCCACATTTCGTGCGTGCGCAGGGCCCGGGTCGGCCCAAACTGGTAGATCGCCTGGACCGGATGCGTGCCGTCATCGCGAACCGCGGTCACCGGCAGCGAGCCCGGCAGCTGGGTGAACAGGTTGTAGCCGACGAAGTGCCGGAACGTGAGCGGGTGGGTTCGATCGGTGACCGGCTTGGCGCGAACCGCCGCCCAGAATGCGTCGTTCACGAACGTCTCCGGGCCCGGTGACCAACCCTCGCCGGGCGAACTCATCGTCAGCTGGGATGTCTGCGGCGGCGACCAGGAGACATTCGGATAGGCCGGAATATCGCTGCCAAGCATGCCTGGCTGGCGCTGTCGCAGAAAAATCGCCCCCGCCAGGATGCCCTCGCGCCCGACGTCGTTGGTCACCGTGGAGGCCCGATACAGCAGGAAATGATTTCCGTACGCGACCAGCCGCGATGGCGCCGGCACGTCGACGGGCGTATGCATCAGCAAGCCCGCCGACGGGTCGCCTGGCTTTTCGGACACCGAGAACAGGCTGTGACGGATGTACACGTTCTGCATCGTGGTCTTTATTCCGCTCGAGGCGCGTGTGCCGAGAATGCGGATATTGTTGATGTCGAGCTCCGAGCGCGGGCGCCCCTCGAGATAGACGGCGTGAAACGTGTTCCAGGTCGAACCCATGGCCCGGCTCGTGACGTTCCACATGCGGATCGTCCAGGGAAAGTACGTCAATCCGCTCGGGTTCACGATGCCATTGAAGTTGTTGGACGTCTCGCAGCACTGATCGAGATTCGACAACAGCAAGGTCGACGGTGCGTCCTTGCGGTTGGCGGCCACGCGCACACGCGTTGCCTCGAGCTTGAAGTTGCGGACCTGCGCCAGCTCGAAACGCGAGATCGCGATCGAATCACCGCTCAGTGTTGGCCACTCGTTGGGGTCGCCGAGGAAATACACGAAGCGCCGGCCGCTGCTGATCCAGAAGTCTCCCCGGTAGCTGCCCGGCGTCACGAAGACCACGAGCGGCGCGGCATCCGTTTTCCCGCCGGAGAACTGCAGCCGGCATTCCACAAACGACATCGGAGGCTCGCAGACTTCCGCCTGCCAGCCGCGCGTTGCATTGATCGCTGCGGCCTGCTCGCCATAGACAAACTTCGGAACCAGCGCGCGTATGCGGAACACGTTGCTCGCGATCGGTGCATCGGTTCGCTCGAGTCGCGCCATCACGTCGCCCTGGAATCGCCCCACGTAGCGCAACTCCCCGGTGGAACTGTTGTATTCGACGCTCGGTACGGGATCGCCCGTCGTCGCGGAGACGAGCCGGGTCGGGAAGCGGCGAAGATCCAGCCGGACGCGCGCGTCTGATCGCCGGCGGGCCAGCGATTGGCGGGGTCGAGGCTGTCTGATGCCGAGCTGTACGGTCTCGGGGATGCCGGCGACGAAGACCTGCTCCGGGACGATCGCGAACTCGAATCGAGTCGCAGGTGTCTGGGCGGGAATGAGCGCTGGGAGAAGCAGGGCCGCCGCGATGAGCGGAAGTGCGCCGGCGACCGTCTGACCCGGAGCGAGGGTGGCTGCTGGCGGGAGCTGAAAAGCTGCGATTGCCTGTGTCGACGGGCGCGCTGGACATGGTTCGCCACTCCTGACGGGGCGCTCCCGGCGGCTGCCACGATCGAAGAGCGGGGCAGAATGCTGGCTGCAAAGGCCATTCGCGCGGTGAGCTGCGAGGCCGCACGATGCCTCAGCCCGTGTTCCGTCGCGCGAGTTTTTCTTGCCGCGATCCTTCAAATCCACTCACCGGAGCGCGTGGGTGATGGCAGCGGGGCTCCGCGTCAGCGCCGCTGTAGGATCTGTCTGACGAGGTTCACTCGCGCGCGATGGCCCGGAAGCCGATGTCGCGCCGGAATTGCATGCCGGTGTAGCCGATCGAACTCACGAGCGCGTAGGCGTCCGCCTGCGCCGCGCGCACGGTCTCGCCGAGGCCGACGGCACAGAACACCCGCCCGCCACTGACGACGACTTCGTCGCCCCGCCGCGACGTGCCGGCGTGGAACAGCTTGCCGGGCAAGTGCGCCGCGACCTCGAGCCCCTGGATCGACATCACCCTTGTGCACGGTGTCCGGATAGCCGTGTGCCGCCATCACCACGCCCAGCGCGGCGCGCGGATCCCACTCGATGGCGGCCTGCGCGAGCCGGCTGTGCAGCGCAGCCTCGACAGCACTGTCAGGTCCGAGCGCAGGCGCGCCAGGATCGGCTGCGTCTCCGGATCGCCGAAGCGCAGTTGAACTCGATGACTTTTGGCGTGCCGCGCGAGTCGATCATCAGTCCCGCGTAGAGGAAGCCGACAAAGGGCATGCCCTCGTCCGCCAGTCCGCGGATCGTCGGCCAGATCACTTCCTGCATCACCCGCTCATGGACTTCCGGCGTGACCACCGGGGCGGGCGAATAGGCACCCATGCCGCCGGTGTTCGGGCCCAGGTCGCCGTCACGCAGTCGCTTGTGGTCCTGGCAGGTAGCCATCGGAAGCACATTCGTGCCGTCGCTCATCACGATGAAGCTGGCTTCCTCGCCTTCGAGGAATTCCTCGAAATGACGCGTTCACCGGCGGCGCCGAACCGACCGGCCAGCATGCGACCGTGGCGACCGCGTGGTCGGCGGATTCGCAGATGACCACGCCCTTGCCTGCGGCCAGTCCGTTGGCCTTGACGACCATCGGCGTAGGCTGCGCGCGCACCCAGCCCCGGTCGAAATCCGCGCGGTGAAGGCGCGATACCCAGCCGTCGGAATGCCGTGGCGCGCGAGGAATTCCTTGCTGAAGGCCTTCGAGCCCTCGAGTTGGGCCGCGGCCGCCACCGGCCCGAAACAGGGCAGTCCCGCGGCGGCGAACACATCGACGATGCCGGCCACCAGCGGGCCTTCAGGGCCGACGATGGTCAGGTCGACGGCTCTTCGCGTGCGAAGCTGACCAGCTCCGCTACGTCGTCGTCGGCGATCTCGACGTTGCGCACCTTGGACTCGCGCGCCGTGCCGGCATTGCCGGGCGCGACACAGCACTTCGCTGACACGCGGCGACTGCGCCATTTCCACGCCAGCGCATGCTCGCGTCCGCCGCCGCCGACGATCAGGACACGCAGGCTCAATGGCGGAAATGGCGAATGCCGGTGAACACCATCGCCAGTCCGTGCTCGTTTGCCGCGGCGATGACTTCGTCGTCGCGGATGGATCCGCCGGGCTGGATCACTGCGGTCACGCCCTGTCAGCGCCGCAGCATCCACGCCGTCGCGGAACGGGAAAGAACGCATCGGAGGCCATGACCGAGTCGGTCGGAGAGGCCGGCGTCCTCGGCCTTGATGGCGCCGATGCGGCAGTAATCGACCCGGCTCATCTGGCCGGCGCCCACGCCGACGGTCGCCTCGTCGCGCGCAAAGACGATCGCGTTGGACTTCACGAACTTGGCTACGCGCCAGGCGAAGGTCAGGTCGCGCAGCTCGCCGTGCGACGGTGCGCGCTTCGTCACGCATTTCAGGCTCCCGGCGACCATGCCGGTGTCCGCGATCCTGGACCAGCACTCCGCCGCCGACGCTGCGCAGCTCGTCGGCTGTTCGACGCCGCCAGCCCGCCCGTTACCAGCAGCCGCACATTGGGCTTGCCGGCCAGGCCTCGCGCGCGTCCGGCTCAGCAGCCGGCACGATGAGCACCTCGACGAACTGGCGGTCGAGTATCAGCGCCGCGGTGTCGGCATCCAGCGGCCGATTGAAGGCGATGATGCCGCCGAACGAGGAGGTCGGGTCGGTGCGGTAGGCCATTTCGTAGGCATCGCGCAGATCCGCCGCGACGGCGACGCCGCAGGGATTGGCGTGCTTGACGATCACGCAGGCCGGCGCTGTCGAACTGGCGTACGCACTCCAGCGCGGTGTCGGCATCGGCGATGTTGTTGAAGGACAGTTCCTTGCCCTGCAGTGCGAGGCTGCGCCCGGCGCCGCCGCCCTGGGCGTCGCCGCGAGTAGAACGCCGCCTGCTGGTGCGGGTTCTCGCCGTAGCGCAGGTCGAGCCACGCGGAACTGCAGCGACAGGAGCTGCGGGAAGGTCATCGCCGAGCCGCGTTCCTGCGCGCGGCAAGCCAGTCGGCGACCAGCGCGTCGTAGGCGCCGTATGGGCGAAGGCCTTGGCGGCGAGTCGCGCGCGCGGTCGGCTGACACCGCGCCTCCGCCACGCATCGATTTCGGCCAGTACGTGCCGTAGTCGCCGGATCGACCACCACGGTGACATCGGCGTGGTTCTTGGCCGCGCCGCGCAGCATCGCCGGCCCGCCGACGTCGATGTTCTCGATGGCCTCCGCGAAGCTGACGCCGGGCTTGGCAATGGTCGCGGCGAAGGGATAGAGATTCACGACGCAGCAGGTCGATGGGCTCGATGCCGTGCTGCTCCATGACCTCGTCGTCGGTGCCGCGCCGGCCGAGCAGGCCGCCATGGATCTTCGGGTGCAGCGTCTTGACGCGCCCGTCCATGATTTCCGGGAAGCCGGTGACGCGCGAAGCTTCCGGACCGCCACGCCGTCGGAGCGCGCGCCGCGGTGCCGCCGGTCGAAAGCAGCTCACGCCGCGCTCGCCAGCGCACGCGCCAGCTCGATGAGGCCGGTCTTGCTGGAAACCGACAGCAGCGCGCGACGGATCGGTTGACGGTCACGCTTCAGCCGAAATCCCGAAGCCTTCAGCAATTCTTGCGCAGCGTGCCGCGGTTGATTCCGAGGATCACGGCGGCCTGGCTCTGGTTGCCCTCGGCGTAGTCGAGGACGGTGCGGAACAACGGTTCCTCGACCTCGCGCAGCACCAGGTCGTAGAGGCGCGCCGGCCGGTGGCCGTTGAGGCTCGCGAAGTAGCTGTCGAGCGCCCGCTCGGCGTGGGTGCGCAGCGGGACGCCGCGGCGATTGACCGTCGCCGTGCGTGGCCGCGTCGCGGCGTGACCTGGTCTTCTTTCGTGTTGTCATGCGCACCGACCTCGATGCTTCACGTCGATTCAGGCCGCCGTCGACTCGGTCTGGTCCAGCGCTTCGAAATGATCACGTACCAGTTCGAGCTGCACCGTCGCCGACTCCGCCTGCATCACCGATTGACGAAACGACTGCGCATTCGCGCGGTCCCGGCAATACCATCCGATGTGTTTGCGCGCGATCCTGACCCCGGCCGCCTCCCCGTGAAAGGCGTACAGGTCGCGCAAATGGGCGCGCATGATAGCACCAACTTCGGCGGCGCGCGGCGGCTGCGGCGGTGCGTTTCCGGCGAGCCGCGCCTCGATTTCTCGGAAGATCCACGGCCGCCCCTGCGCCGCGCGTCCGATCATCACGCCGTCAGCGCCACTTGCGCGCAACACTTGCCACGCTTTCTCCGGAGTATCGATGTCGCCGTTGGCAAACAAGGGAATGCTGACCTGCGACCGAATCTCGGCGAGCGTGTGGTGCTCCGCCTCGCCCTCGAAGCGGCAGGCTCGCGTGCGGCCATGTACCGCCAGTGCCGCCACGCCTTCGCTCTCGGCGAGGCGCGCAATGTGGACGGCGTTGCGTGTCGCCTGATCCCAGCCGGTGCGTATCTTGAGCGTCACCGGCACCGATACGGACGCCCACCACCGCCGCAAGAATGCGCGCCACGAGCCCTTCGTCGCGCAGCAATGCCGAGCCGGCGTCCCGGTTGCAGACTTTCTTTGCCGGGCAGCCCATGTTGACGTCGATGATCTGCGCGCCGGCGTCCACGTTGCGGCGGGCCGCGTCGGCCATGCCGGCCGGATCGCCGCCCGCGATCTGCACAACGCGGGGTTCGGGCTCGTCGGTGTGGTCGCGCCGCCGTCGCGACAGCTCGGTATCCCACAGCCGCTGGTCGGCGGAGAGCATCTCGCCAGCTGCGAGTGCAGCGCCCATGCGTCGGCAGAGACGCCGGTAGGGGAGATCAGTGACGCCCGCCATGGGCGCGAGCAGCACGCGGCCTTCCAGGCGATACGGCCCGATGTGCATCCTATCGCTCAGCCTGCGCCGTGGGCGCAGCGGATCTGCCCGGCCGCCTCGCGGAGGCAGGCATCGAGGCGGAAACCGACCGCATCGGCGCCCGGGGCCACCACCGACAGCTCAGCCTCCGTGCTCTCGCCGGCGGCCAGTTGCCGGACGGCCTGCGGCGCGCTCTTGAGATACTCGGACGGCATGAAGTCGCGTTGCGCCACTGCCGTGCCGAACCGGTCCTCGAATGTGAGGCGCAGCAACGGGTAGGGCTGCGCGTGCGCGGCCCGATTGGTCAGGCTCGCACGTACCGTGAGTGCTGCACCGGGCGCCACATCCTCGTTCGGACCCCACTGACGCAGTTCGAATGCGTCCAGATCCCAGTCCGGTGACAAAGGCAGGCCCAGCACCGCGTATACCTGGCGCAGTGCCGCGCCTGCCTGTGGATTGCGGACGATGTCCTGACGGAAGTGATGCACGACCTGCGCCCCGAGCACCAGCCCGAGCAGCAGGCTGCCGAGGCCCAGCCACTTCCTGCCGGATCGCGGCACCGGCAGGGTCGACCGCGTGAGGTCGAGTTCGGACAGATCGTCGTCCGGGATCCCGCGCTCGCCGGGCCGTGCTCCAGCGTTGTGCGGGCGTCGAGCGCAGTTCGGCACGCATCGGCGCTTCGACGGACCCGCCGGCCTGTACCTTCGCAACCGGCCGCGCGCCTCGGCAGCCACGCCCGCTGCACCGGACTCGGTTGGCGGGAGGTCGCGGCCTTCGATCAGGGCGCGATAGAAGCGGGTCTCCGAGTCCTCGTCCAGGTCGGCCTCTTCCGCGGGGTACGCCGAGTCCGGCACGTCCTTGGGCATTCGCACGCGGCTCGTCTTGTCGAGATCCTCGACCACCGCTGCGTCCTCGTCATCCTCCTCGTAGTCGAACTCGGCCTCGAGGTGGGTCGACTCGCCGGTGTCGCTCTCGATCTCGACCTTCAGACCCTCCAGGGTGATGTCTTCGACACCCTCGGGTTCGTCGACCTCGAGCTCCGAGGCTTCCGGCGCAACGGAGTCGGCCATTTCAGCCGATGGTGGCGTGTACCTCGCGCCGTACTGCTTCTGCCAGTCGCGGGCATCGATGAAGACCTTCTCGATGTCCGCGGCGGAGAAGTGGTAGTCCTCCGGGCTGATATCGTCCGATACGTTGCTGAGGTCGACATCGCCGACGTTCGCAGGGTCCGGCTCGGCCTCGGGCAACGAGGTCGCGGTCAGACGTGGGCGCGATCGATGCGCCGGCCGCCGGTGACTCAGGCCGGGCAGGCTCCGATCCCGGCTGGCTTTTCCTCCGACAGTCGCTCCAGGATGTCGAACTTGTGACCGCAGTGGCCACAGCGGGCCCGCCCGTGTGCGGCGCGCAGTGTCGCAACCGTCACGCGGAAGCGCGCCAAGCAATTGGGACACTGGGAGTACATGAGTTCAGCTTATATGTCCGCGGCTGCCGCTGAGCAGGGCCCAGCCGTCGCGCACCGCGGTGGCGCCGATCATAAACCAAGGCCGGTAGGGAGCGGTTACCAGGTCGATCTGTTCGACCAGGAGGCCGCTCAGGGCAAGGCGGCCGCCGGCTGGCAGAAGCTTCGCGAACCGGCCGGCCAGTTCGGCCAGTGGTCCCGCCAGGATATTGGCGACCAGGAGTTCGCAGGAGGCAGGCTCTCCGGGTGCTCGGCGACGACGCGCAGGCGGCCCGCCACCCCATTGCGTTCGGCGTTCTCGCGGGTGGCGAGCAGGGCCTGGGGGTCGATGTCGTAGGCGATCGCCTCCGCGGCGCCGAGCTTGAGCGCCGCGATGGCCAGAATGCCCGAGCCACAACCGTAGTCGAGCACGCGGCATCCGGCCAGGTCGCAGCTGTCGAGAAATTCCAGGCACAGCGGCGGTGGTCGGATGGGTGCCGGTTCCGAAGGCAAGGCCCGGGTCCAGTGCCACGCGCACTGCAGCCGGGTCACCGGCCGGCTGCTCGTCGGGACAGACCCAGAGGCGGCGCCCAAACCGCATCGGGCGGAAATCGCGCAGCCATTCGCGCTCCCATGCCCGATCCGGAAGCAGGTCGAAGGTCGAGGCCGCGGGGGATACCAGCGCCGCAAGGGCGATCGACACCGCATGGGGATCGGTGTCGGGAGGGAACAGCGCCCGCAGCCTGACTGTTGGCCACAGCGGTGTCTCGCCCGGGGCCGGCTCGAGCACCGGGTCGTCAGCCGCGTCCTCGAGTGTCACCGCCATTGCGCCGAGCATCGTCAGCGCCTCCTCGATCGGCGCGGGATCGGCCCGGTCCAGTTCAAGGGTCAGCTGCAGGGCTGACGTCATTGAATCTTTGCGTCCATCGCCTCGGCGAGCACGATGAGCGCACGCCTGACCTGGGCAGCTTGCGGCGCCGTCACGCTGCTCGCCGGTACGAGCAGCTGGTAGCCGCGAACGTGAGCGTCCATTGCGGTGAACAGCACGCATTGATGGGCGGTGACCCCTGTCAGGATCAGACGGCGAACCTGCAGCCTCGTCAGCAGCGAGTCGAGGGGCGTGTCGTAGAACGCCGAATGACGGGGTTTGAAGATGAAGTAATCGACCGGGTCGGGCGCGAGCAGCTCGGCGATGCGGCGCCCCCGGGCGTCCTGGCTCCAGGCAGCGTCGTACGTGCTCGGACAGGATTGGACTCCCATACCGGCGGCGCGTCGTTCACGTAGATCACCGGCCATCGTGCACGGCGCGCGCGCCGTTTCATGGCCACGATCTCCCGGGCGGTGCGCATCGCCCGGTTTCGCCAGCGCCAGCCCGAGCGGGAACCTGAACTCGGAGATCATGTCGAGGATGATCAGGGCAGTGCGGGGGCTTGCCATCTTCCGACACGTCATTTCGGACGTTTTCCCAATGGCGCGCGGGACTGTGCGCGCGAGGCTCTGGCGGGTGCACGTCAGGGCAGCAAGTGCGCTGTGCCGGTGCGCCGGAGAACCGCGCCATGGCCAAGGATGCATCGAACGATGTCGAAATCGAACGGAAGTTCTGGAAGGCCCTGCGGGCCGACGCCACCGTCATGCTCGGGTTGCGGGGTGTCGACGAGGACCACAGCCAGCCGATGACCGCGCAACTCACCGGTTCCGAGGACCAGGGACCCTTGTGGTTCTTCACCACGAAAGATACCGGGCTGGTCCGTGCGCTCGGTGCGGGCCATCGCGCGCAGGCGTGTTTTGTCTCCAGCGGGCATGAGCTGTTCGCATGTGTGCACGGACAACTCGTGCCCGACCAGGATCGTTCGACCGTCGACCTGCTGTGGAATCCGTTCGTCGCGGCATGGTACGAAGATGGCAAGAACGACCCGAAGCTGCAACTCCTGCGCTTCGATCCCGAGCGCGCCCAGATCTGGCTGAATGAACACAGCCTTGTCGCGGGTGTGCAGCTGCTCCTCGGACGCGATCCCAAGAAACTCTACGAGGCCAAGGTGGCGGAAGTCTCGCTGAAGAATTGACACTGGTTGCGCAACCCGGCGTCGCTGCATGTGGACCCGCAGGCGCGATGATCCTGGCCGCGGTTGCAGGAGCCTTGTTCGCGTGCCTGGCCACGCTGCTCGTGCTCAATCTTGCGGGCGGCGAGAAGCAGATCGAGCGCAGGCTCGAGCATCGGTACGGGGCCGACGACGCGCAGTTCGTTCGCGAACTGGGGATCCTGCTCGGCCCTCCCGTCATCGACGGCAATCGCGTCGTCAATCTCGAGAACGGCGATCCAGATCTTTCCGGAAATGCTGGCCGCGGTGCACGAGGCCCGCGACAACATCAACTTCGAGACCTACATCTACTGGTCGGGAGACGTGGGCCGGCATGTTTGCCGAACGCTCTCGCGGAGCGGGCACGCGCGGGCGTCAATGTCCACGTTCTGATCGACTGGGTCGGCAGCCAGAAGATGGAACCCGCGTTGCTGGACACCATGACCTCCGGCGGGCGTCCACGTCGAGCGATACCATCCACTGCACTGGTACCACCTCGGGCGGATGAACAACCGGACCCACCGCAAGCTGCTGGTGGTCGATGGCAAGGTCGGTTTCACGGGCGGCGTCGGCATCGCCGACAACTGGAACGGGAATGCGGACAGCCCGGGACACTGGCGCGATTCCCACTATCGCCTCGAAGGGCCCGCCGTCGCGCAGATGCAGGCTGCGTTCCTCGACAACTGGATCAAGACAACCGGCGTCGTGCTGCAGGGCAAGGAGTACTTCCCGGCGCTGCAGGACGCCGGCCGATCACGCGCGCAGGTGTTCACCAGCTCGCCTTCCGGCGGCGGCGACAGCATGCTGCTGATGTACCTGCTGTCGATCACCGCGGCGGAGCGAACCATCGACCTGTCAGCGTCGTATTTCGTGCCGGACGATCTGACGCGCAAGGCGTTGCGGGCCGCACTGGAGCGCGGCGTGCGACGTGCGGATCATCGTGCCGGGCAAGCACATCGACACCGAGATCGTGCGCAAGGCATCGCGCGCCCGCTGGGGCGAGCTGCTCGAAGCGGGGGCGCAGATCTACGAGTACCAGCCCACGATGTTCCACTGCAAGATGCTGGTCGTGGACCGGCTCATGGTGTCGGTCGGGTCGACCAACTTCGACAATCGCTCGTTCAGGCTGAACGACGAAGCAAACCTGAACGTCTACGACCGCGAATTTGCCGAGGCCGTGACTGCCGTTTTCGAGGCGGACCTCCGCAGCGCGCGGCGTATCACGCATGCCGAATGGCGCAAGCGGCCCTGGCGGACCAAGTTGCTGGAACATGCGTCCGACCTATTCTCGTCGCAGCTCTGACACGGCGCCCGTGACGATCCGAACAAGCTGCTGATCAACGTCGAATCGAGTCAACCGGATGCGGCCGCGGCGCTGCTCACGCAGGCGCTGACGGAACGGCCGGACGCCGCCGCCGAGTCGCTCGGCCACATCGCCTACCGGCGGAACGCGGAGCAGCTCACCAGCTGGCTGGCCGAAAAGGGCGACGAGGCCGCGGCGGCAACCTGCCAGGGCGTGCTCTACAAGACGCTCGCCAACCGGCAGGTCCGCGGCCGCCCGGTGCTGCCCGAGGTTTTGCAGGAAATCGACGAGCGGCGCGATGCACTGCGGGCGCAGGCCCGCAAACCTGAAACCGCCGCCAAGGCGAAGAAAGCTTCGTAGCGCTTCGCCAAAAGCCAGAATTCGACCCAGCACGGGAACTTTCGAGTCCCGGCGGAGGCTGGTTCGATTCGCGCTGACCTTCAGGTTCGCGGTCTGCCGGTTCGCCTGGCAATAAATTGACCAGGCTACGCCAACGAAGTGCTCCCAGCACTGAGCACGGACGGGAACAGTCGCAAGCTCCGCTGAACCATCCATCGGCACACTGACCAGCGGTATTGTCGGCGCGGAGGTCATCCTTCCCGTCATTCTGACGAAGGAAGAATCCCCCCGGCAGGGCGTTGGGTCATCCCTGCGCACACCTCCAAAAAGACAACGAACTCTGAACGCACCACTGAGACAACATTCCATGGTGTATTGTCACGCTGGATTGCGACCGGTAGGGACACGGCATGCCATGTCCTCGTGCCGGCTGCAATGTCGGATGGTGGACTGAAGTGGGCGCTGCCAGGCGGTTATCCATCTTGCGAAGTGATCCGTTTGAAGGTCAGGCGCCAAATGCGGCGATGGGTCGTGACGATCCGGGTACACGTAGACTAGTGTGGAGGCCTTTCGACTCGATATCATGCGACAGGCGGTTCCGCTATAAGAGGAACGAAAGGAGGTTGTATGAGCGTCACACCGAATGACAAGCCCATACTTGAACGACATCGTATCGATCAAACTGTTCTCGAACAGTTGCGCAATGATCCTGAAGTCGATGTCCACACGCGCGGTGCGAAGGATTCAGTCAAATTTGTCCCGACGATTCGCGTCACGTCTCCCGTCGACGAGCTCGACCTGATCGGCCGTCACGACAGCGAAGACGACGACAACGCGCCAACCCAGCGATAGATGAGCGACGATCTCTCGTCGACGTACGCCTCTGACATCTATCTCGACACCAGCGTGATAGTCGCCGCCATCGTGGCCGGCAGCACCAACCACACATCGAGCGCGGACTTGTGTGCGCGGCTCGCTGCGGACGGAGGTCGGGTCTTCTTTTCCACCATCGTACGACTGGAGCTTTCGCAAGCTATTCGCAAACTGGCGACGAAGTCGGAACGCCTCGATCCGGAGATACGCAGGCAATTCAGGCTGGAACGATGGGAAACCGATTTCATGGTTCGGCAACGCTGGATGCGGTACGGCATTCAGGAGTTCGAGCGCCTGCTGAGCTCGTTTGCCGAGGTGATCGAGATACCGTTCCGCAGGAACATCTGGCGCAACAGCATCGACGTGATGATCGACTCGTTCTTGCAGTCACACGATGCCGTCCAAGTTGCTACGGCCCGTAACTACGGACTGCGCCTGTTCGTCACGACGGACGACCATTTCGCACGGGTCGGTGATCTCGATGTCGTGCTGATCCGCGATGTATAGCCCGGAACGCGACCGATCGAATCATCTCCGGCGATCCATCAACGTGACTTCATAGGTACAAACGAAGGCGACTAAACATTGTCCGTTCCCGCGTCAGTTGCGTGGGATGCCGCTAAGCCAGTCCGGGTGGCAGAGCTTCTCCACATCGGCAAGGCGTGTCGGGAGAACCAGATCGCATGCGAAATCGTTGCAGGGTGCCCAAAAACAGAGAACCGGGCAGCAAAACCGCTGCCCGGTTCGAGCGGGATGATACCCGCGTACTGTCACCACGAATGTATTTGGTTGTCTTATCTGCTCATCCGATAATCAGGCGACGCCCGCCGGCTGCATGCTGTTCGCGACGTACGACGCTTCGCCGTCGACCGTGTGGAAGATGGCGAGTGCGCCGTCTCCGGGGAAGAGCGGTTCGGCAAAGAGGTGCGTCAGCGTGGCGCTGCCGAAGAACCCGACCACCTTCAGCGTGACGTCGCCGGTGTTCTCGACCCCGTGCGGGACCCAGGCCGGGATGACCGCCAGATCGCCGGCGCGGACCCGGCCGGATTCATCGCCGATGCTGGCGATGCCCTCACCCTGCACGATGTAGAGCACCTCTTCGGCGCCGTCGTGATGGGAGGCCAGGCGCTTGCCCGGTTCGACCTCGAAGTAGACGACCGCGGTGCTGGAGGCACCGGTCGCGGCGTAGATCGGGAAGTTGAAGCGCGTCAGCACGGTCGGATCGATTGCCGAGGCGACTTCCTGGAGTTCGAGATCGTTCACGTTCACGGCGTTCATCGCGTGTTCCTTTCTCCTGATCGCTTATTCGCGTACACAATCGTAACGCGAAACTGAGGCCACTCTACACCCTGCTTGCGCCGTTGTCAATATGGCGTTACAATGGTGTACATGAAAACAAGCAGACGGACGTACCAACTGAAGAAACGGGCCGAGCGGCAGGACGAAACGCGGCAGCGCATCGTCGAAGCCGCGGTGGCGTTGCACGAGCAGCTGGGTCCGGCCCAGACCTCGATCAGCGCCATCGCGGAGCGTGCCGGCGTCGGTCGCCCGACGGTCTACCGGCACTTCCCCGATGAACGGTCCCTCTTCACCGCCTGCACGGGTCATTACCTGGCGCGGCACCAGCCTCCGGACCCAACCGCCTGGCGCCAGGTCGTCGATCCCGAAGAACGCCTGCGATTCGGATTGCTGGAGACGTATCGCTGGTACCGGGATACCGAACCGATGATGGTGGTGACGTTTCGGGATTTGCCCGAGGTTCCGGTGCTGGCAGAGGTGCTGGAACCGCTGTTCGCCTGGTT